>OW818689.1:4800000-7235318 GCA_942493325.1 uncultured Bacteroidales bacterium
ATCCATCTGATTGATCCCGAAAAGATGCAGATACTTGATTCGGTGATCATTAAAAAAGGATGGTTGGGTCTTACCTTTTCAAAAGATGAAAAATATTTGTATGCTTCAGGTGGAAACGATAACTGGATCATGCGGTTTCAGATTAAAAACAATAAACTGGTTCCCTTCGACACGCTGGTGATCGGTAAACCATGGCCTCAGAAGATTTCTGTTGCAGGTATTGCAGTGGACGATAAGCAACAATTACTGTATACGGTGACCAAAGAAAATAATTCTTTGTATGTATATGACCTGAAAGCAAAAAAAGTTAAAAATCAAATCCCTTTAGGGGGTGAAGGTTACACCTGTTTGCTTTCGGATGATAACAAAACGCTCTACCTCACTTGCTGGGGATGTAATAAAATTGTGTTGTTCGACACCGGATCTCAAAAAGTTACCGGATCGATTCCGGTCGGCGATAACCCGAACGATATGTGCATCACCAAAAATGGCAAATATCTGTTTGTAAGTAATGCCAATGATAATTCGGTCTCAGTAATTTCAACCGAGCAAAACAGGGAGATAGAAATTTTGAACGCGGCTCTTTACCCGGGTTCACCATCAGGATCCACTACCAATAGTCTGGCATTGAGTGGGGATGAAAAAACGATTTATATCGCGAATGCTGACAACAATTGTCTTGCTGTTTTCGATGTGAGTAATCCGGGAAAAAGTAAAAGCAAAGGATTTATTCCTACCGGATGGTATCCGACATGTGTCCGGGTTATAAATAATACACTTTTTGTTACCAATGGCAAGGGATTGAGTTCCAAATCAAATCCCTACGGGCCAAGTCCGGTCAGTAAAAAAGAGCTCGTTGAACGACATGCAGATTTAAAAAATAAAAAAGTACAGTACATCGGCGGTCTTTTTACCGGAACGCTCCAGGCCATCCCTAAACCGGATGATATTCAACTGGGTATTTATTCACAGACGGTTTACAAGAACACCCCCTACTCTAAAGATCGGGAGATGTACAGCACCGGGGAGAAAGGAAATCCCATTCCCTCAAGGGTAGGCGATTTTTCGCCAATCAAATATGTATTTTATATTATCAAGGAAAACAGAACTTACGACCAGGTGCTGGGTGATATTCCTGAAGGAAACGGCGATACAAGCCTTGTGCTTTTTGGTGAAAAGGTTACGCCAAACCTGCATAATCTGGCAAGACAGTTTGTCCTGCTGGACAATTTCTATGTGGATGGTGAGGTAAGTGCCGACGGCCACAACTGGACCATGGGGGCCTATGCAACTGATTATCTCGAAAAAAACTGGCCAACAAGTTACGGTGGCAGAGGAGGTTCCTATCCCGGTGAAGGGCAACGTGAAATAGCGAATAACAAAAACGGATTTTTATGGGACTACTGCAAAAAATTTGGGGTGAGTTACCGGAGTTACGGAGAGTTTATCTCGGATGAAAAAACCGCCAATATACCGGCGTTAACCGATCATTTCTGTAAAGAGTATATCGGATGGGACATGTCTGTCCGGGACACTGTTCGGTTTCATACCTGGAAAAAAGATTTTGAGCTGTTCCTGGCTGAAGATAATGTGCCACGATTGAATACCATACGGTTTGGTAATGACCATACCGAAGGATTAAGAATCGGCAGTCCTACGCCAAAGGCTCATGTAGCCGACAATGACCTGGCCTGCGGTCTTTTCGTTGAATACCTGAGTCGTTCTCCGATCTGGAAGGAAAGTGTTGTTTTTATTGTTGAAGATGATGCTCAGAACGGGCCTGATCATGTGGATGCACACCGTTCAACCACTTATGTGGTTGGGGGATTTGTAAAGCAGGGTTTTGCAGACCATACCATGTATTCAACCAGTTCAGTTCTCCGGACCATCGAGCTGATTCTTGGATTACCACCTATGACTCAATATGACGCTGCCGCTGAACCATTGTGGAGATGCTTTAACGCAACGGCAACCCATCCTCCTTTCCGGTCGGTTCCCAATCTTGTAGATTTAAACCTTAAAAACATGGACGAGAGTAAATTCTCGAGGTTGAGTGAAGAATTCGACTTCAGTGTGGAAGACAGAGTCCCTGATGCTCAATTCAATGAGGTGATCTGGGCTGCAATAAAAGGATTAAGCAGCATTTGTCCTGCTCCGGTTCATGCGGCATTTTTTACACCGGAGACTAAAGATGAGGATGATGATTGATTTTGAGTAATCTGTGTTTGATTGACTCAATGACTTATTCAGTTGCGTATACTCTTTTGATGGAGCAGATGCCATTATGAATCTTCCGGAACTAAATCACGTACAACAATAGGAGAACTTCAAGCTGTATATCTGCCTGCCTAAAAATCCGGTTTGAAATTCGCTGAGGAAAAAAATTAATGTTAAGAACCTGGTATTCGAAAAACCTGATATTTATTAAATGAAAAATGCACACGTTGAATTCACGGAAGGTTTTCAAAAGTTAGAGACGCTGTTGAACCTTATTCCAGGTACGCTTTTTCATTTCGATAGGAATGGTAAAATCCTGTGGTATCATCCTGAGGAGAATTCCAATTCAATTATCCCTTCCGATGGAATTATCGGAAAAAATACGGGCGATTTTTTTGATGAAAAATTGTCTGGTAAAATTCTTTTTGCAATTGATCAAACCCTAAGTAACGGACAGTTTGAACACGAATATGAATTTTTCTCGGGTGGTGAATTAAAATATTTCACCGCGAAATATTCAAAATTAAATGAGAATGAAATAATTAGCCTGGTCAGGGATAATACCAGCCAAAAAAAAACCGAAGAATCACATTGCCATGATATAGAACTACATGCAGGGGCAAAATGTCCTTACTTCGTGGTAAAACAAAAAAGAATTTCGGGTAAGGAGAAAGAATTATTGCTTGGGAAGCGGATCCTGGTGGTTGAAGACGATAAGTTTAATCAGTTCCTTATCCAAAATTTCCTCAGGAAGTCGTCAATTGATTCTGAGATGGCTGAAAACGGGAAAGATGCAATCGAGCTGTTGCAGGACAAATCATTCGATCTCATATTAATGGATATTGAGATGCCTGTAATGGATGGTTATTCAGCAACAGAGATTATACGTAATGAGATGGGATCAGAAATTCCGATTATCGCCGTTACCGCCAAAATTAACGATGAAACGATCCAAAAAATATTGGCAGCCGGAATGAATGACTATGCCCTAAAACCTTTTAAGCCGGATTACCTGTATGCCAAGATGGTGAAAATTCTGCAGATTGGTGGACCGGTAAATGGTGGTGAACCTGCGGAAAAGGTTAGCAGTATGCCCGGATTTAGGAAATTAAGCGACACGGCCAGACTGAAGCAGGCGGTCGGGAATGATCCAATGCAGTTGAAGGCAATGATTGCCAGGTTTTTGGAAATTACCCCGGCCTATTACCAGGAGGTACTCGATGCGTATGAGATCAGGGATTTTTCCTTAATGCAACATGCATCTCATAAAATCAAGTCCAGCGTTGAATTACTTGCTTCAAAAAACTTTATAAATAATATCAGGCAGATTAATAAGTATACCCCGGAAAATAAGGGTAATATTAAGATTGAATTTTTAATAAAGTATTTCCGGAACTCATTTCCATCATTGTGTAACGAATTACGTAACGAACTCGTGAATCTATAACGAATTCGGAATACTGTCGGAATAAATCCGGTAGCACAAATATAAAGTCTGCCGATCAGGACTGTTAAAATTTGAGATTTTTTGTCTCAAATTTTAACAGTCTTTTTTTTGTGTCATTTTTTAATGGTCTGAAATTAAGTTGTATCAAAAGTTTGGCACAGGAATAGAAAAGAGGATCACAAACATTAGAAATTTCACAATTAAAATTATTGAAATGAACGTCCTGAAACTTTATTACTTTTTAATTATGAAATACTCAAATAACAACCTGATGAAAAAAACAATTGCCGGTATTCTTTTCCTGAGTTTTTCCCTGACATTCGACAGTAGGGGAGGCGATGACCGTACCCGCATTGATTCTGCCGGTTGCAAAACAGGTGTAAAATCTGTATCAGGAACATTCGTTGCAGATACGGCTCAATATGCCATCCTGATAAACGGGGAGACAAACACGGTTAAAATTAACAATAAATCCATAGAAGCTTCCAAAAGCAAAGCTGAAAAGCCAAATACGATCAGTGTGACCGGAGAAGGAAATTCGGTATCAGTCAATCAGGATAATAAAAAGTCGACCGTTAATATTTTGCAGAACGGGAAAAACAACACAATAAATATCTCACAACAAAACAGATAATATACAGGATAAAAGTTCTGTCATTTTTAATCAACAATTTAATTTTTAATCAACACTTTAAATAGAAAATAGTATGAAAAAAACCAGTTTATTTTTAATCGCATTTTTTTCGATAAGCCTTGCGATGGCACAAAATATTTCGGATACTCAGCAAGCCGGGAATGATAACCAGGTTTCTGTAAATCAGTCGGGTTCTGCCAATCTTGTTGGACGTGTTGCGGATATGAATTCAACCGTGACTTCCAGTTCGCAAACCGGAAATGATAATAACGCATCGGTTACACAGGTTGGTTCAGCAAATAAAGCCTTTTTTGAACAAGGAACCTCTCAAAGGTATCCGGGAACGCCACCTGCCTCGGGTGATGATAATGAGATTGTAATTTCTCAGGCCGGTACCAATAATACCGCATGGGGTTATTCGCTTGGCAATCTTAATGAGGTATCTGTTTTGCAATCGGGTGTTTCTAACCAGTCAGGCCATTGGTTGTGGGGAAATAACAACAGTGCGGTTTCGAGCCAGACGGTTGGTGCAGGGAACGTCGCTTATGCTTCCGCCAATTCCTCAAATAACTCTTCTTCGATTTCACAAATCGGTAGCAATAATGCAGGTACCACTTCTCAGGGCTGGATTGGTTATGCCAATATGGATAATAACAGTGCATCTATTTCGCAGACGGGACTAGGTAATGTTGTTGCCCTGGCTGACGGAACAAGTTTTAGTCCTGCATTACCGGGATATACCCCTGATTTGTATGGTTATGGAATTCAGCAGTATGGCCAGGATAACGAAGGAAGTGCAGTCCAGAATGGTAATGACAACAGTGCAGCTATTTATCAGTATGGTTCAGCCAATGAAGGAGTTATTGCCCAATCAGGCGATTTAAATTCCGCTAATCTTATCCAGTTAGGTTCTTCGAATCTGGCTTCAGTAACTCAGGAATTGGGAAATAGTAATGTAGTAAACTTAAAACAGACCGATGGAGCAGAAGCTGAAATTCTTCAGCAGGGAAATGGCAATAAATTGAAGGGATTGGGAATTGATGCGATGGCAACTTCATTTGACGGAAGTACGCTTGATCTTGTGCAGATCGGCGATGGTAATGTGCTGAATCTTCAGCAAACCAATGGTGCTGCGGCAGATGTTCTGCAAAGTGGAATAAATAATATTTCAACTATAATTCAAAATTAATTATTAAATACAAAAATCATGAAAAAGTTAAGTTTGGTTTTTACGGCAATTTTTGCCGCGGGCTTTGTAATGGCCCAGAACTCCGCAACGCTGACCCAGTCAGGTGGGAATCAGAATGCAATAATCGGACAATCGGGTACTAACTCTGCTATAGTTGGTCAATCCACCGATGACGGAATGGCACAAAAAGCTACTGTTTCGCAAACGGGAACTAACTCAATCGTCATTACACAGGTTGAGACGGGAGCAGCTACAGGAGGTGTAAGTATTCCGGTACAGACTGCTACTGTGCTTCAGAATGGTGCCGGCAATGCCGGAACAATTGTCCAGAATGAAACCGGAAGTGGTGACAAAATTTTAAGCAGCGTTAAACTGGACCAGGTGGGTAATTCGAATACTTCGAATCAGGCAACAAATGCTCCGCAATCAAACAGTGGTTTGACTGTAATCGGTATTCAGACTGGAAATTCCAATCTTTTGAACCAGAATATCTCCAGCGGTTATACTGAATATTTTAAGGCTGAACAGATTGGTAATTTAAATTCTGCTACACAAACCGGAAGTGGTACGAATGCTGACGGAACCATTTATCAGTTGGGAAATTCAAATACTGCCACCCAGATACTTGCTGGTGCCAATAATGGTTATGCACGTAACGGAATGTTAATCAGACAGATTGGGGATGACAATACTTCACTTCAGAATTTCGTTGGTTATGGATATGGCGCAGGGAATACGGGTGAGTCTTATCAGTGGGGAAACTCAAATTATGCATTACATACAGGAAACGGACGCCATTTCACCTCTATTGTAACCCAGAATGGTGATTGGAATTCAGCAACAGTAAGTCAAAATGGTTCTGCAAGTCCGATTTTAGTTGATAATTCTGTTGAACTGTTCCAGTTTGCTAATGGTAATTCCGCAGTAGCAACACAGGAATTCGGGAGCAGCAATAAAGTTAAACTTTACCAGGCAGGTGCTGGTGCTGCAAGCGTTTACCAGAGCGGAGCATGGAATACTGTTAAAGGTTTATCAACTGTTTCAGGATTTGATGCGTCATGGGCTAAGTTTAACAGTTCTTCTACCCTTGATGTGGATCAGATCGGGAACAATAACAGTCTGTCTGTTGAGGCCGATGGTCAGGTTAGTGTCCTTCAGAATAATTCAGCTTCAACCACAGTTGGTAACGTAGTTGAATTTGCTCAGGCAGGCGGTGGTACATCTGTACTTTCACAGGTTGGTGATAAAAACCTTATCAAACTTGTCAAAACAGGTGGCGGAAGTGCCGACCTTGCTCAGACAGGACTTGAAAACAAAGTTGCAGTATTTGATGATGTTTTCGGAGGTTCCCCAATGGTTAACGGATCTGCATCATTTGGAGGCGCTGATCTGGATGTTACTCAATTTGGCGACGGAAACCTTCTTCACCTGAATTCAACTTCTGCGGGAGCTATCGTCGATGTAATGCAGACAGGTATGGCTAACAAAGCAAGCGTTGTTCAAAACTAAGATATCCTGCCACCATCTGAATAGTTGTTTTGGGCTTGCCCCTGATTCCTTTATGTGATGGTTAAATCCCCGGCCCTTTATGGGTCGGGGTAATTTAAAAAAGTTATGAAAAACATTCTCCTCTATTTGATTTTCCTCTTGACTGTTTTCTCACCCTGTCTCGCACAGGAAATTATGAACGATCCCGGGCCGCAGACCAATGAAACGATCCAGCAGATCAGCACCACGGGCATCGAAAATATACTGGATTTCCAGACCCTGAACCAGGGTATTGGCAATTCGGCATTTATTCAGCAGACAGGTAACCACAATAAGGCCGGTATCAGCCAACAGAGTGGTGCTTCAGAAACATTTGGCAACCTTTCATACACGGTTCAGACCGGTAATGAGAACGAGTTAACCGTGGGACAGATCGGCAGCGGCAACCTTCTGCTCGGCTTCCAGCTCGGATACATGGCCTCGACACTTACCGGCCGTGAACCGGGAAACCATTACGGGCTTGGCCTTGGTAACGGCAATGGCAACGCGTATGCCTACGGTCACCTGCATACAACAACCGATTACCTTGTTGAGGGCGAGCGTAATAAACTGACCATCACCCAAAATGGCGCCAATAACGGGGTCATGGCGATACAAATGGGAAGTGACAACACGATTTCCGCTGGACAGACCGGCACGAACAATTACCTCGCGGTGCTGCAGACCGGTAAAAATAACCTTGTCACGGGATACTCACAAGCCAATACCTCCGACAAGGTTTTGTTCGATACCGTTATCCAGATCGGCGAGAACCTTACCCTGGATGCCAGCGAGGATTCGAAATCAAAACCCAGCGGGAATAAATTTACCCAGTCGGGCACCAACCTTAGTCTGCAGCTGAACAATGAATTTGTCAACTCGGTGGGCGGCATCGAAATCGACCAGAAGGGAAAAGATATGAAGGTGGTGATCGATCAGTCCTATTTTTCATTTCCGAAAAATTAATTCACACACACTGAAAGAACGTTATGTTTTTAATTGCAGGTATGTTCCTCTCGTCTTTTTTAATGAGTCCGCAGGTAATTCCGAAGGATTCGGTAAAAACGAAGCCGCTTCCCGCCGCACTCAAAAAAGCGATGGAGCAGATCATTGAGCAAACCAAAAAGCCCCAGGACAAGGATTTCGAGATCGAGATCGACGGGCTGCTGGTTGATGATACGAAAACCAAAACGGGGAAGGATTTTTACGACCTGTTTTACAATGGCTGGCTGGCCCCCGCGGCGGCAAAGAATTACTCGATCACCGTTTCGGAGAAACCATTCCGCCTGACCTCCACACTGATTATTGTTTTAATTAACGATAACCCCGTGTATCAGTCGGTGTTACAGCCGCGACAGGACATCGTTGAGTCGCTTTCGGCGGATGCGATCGCCACTACCCAGAGTTACCTGGCCAATTACGAGGAGATCATGAAACAACTTAACGGCGACGATATGGCAGGATCGGGTATTTATTAAGCAGTACGTTTTATGCGCCGCGGGTAAGGCAAGTACCGGCGGAACATGAAACATCAAAAGCGAAGTTTAACCACTTTTTAAAACTATACACAATGAGGATCATTTTTAGTACACTATTTATTGTATTATTTTTCGTGGCAGGAAAATCATACGCGCAGGACCTGGTTTACACCCCCAAGAATCCGGCCTTTGGCGGCAATCCCTACAATTACAGCTGGCTGATGAGTTCGGCCCAGGCGCAGAACGACATCAAGGAAACCACGGCCGATCCCTACAGCCGTTACAGCACCGACCCGCTGAAGGATTTCTCCGAGAGCCTGAACCGGCAGATCCTGAGCCAGCTCTCACGGCAGATCGTCTCGCGGCAGTTTGGCGAAGATGCGCTCAGCGCGGGAACCTACGTACTGGGCGATTACCAGATCGAGGTCGGCGACCAGGCCAACGGACTCAATATCACTATTCTTGACAACAAGAGCGGGAGCCAGACCACCGTGTCGGTGCCCTATTTTTAAACCCATTTACCCTACATATTTCAACCTATGTTACAGAAAACCATTCTGTTAAGGATTCTTTGTGTACTGATCGTTACGGTCCTGGTGGCAGCCTGCGGACCGTATATGCATCAGCCCATGCAATCCCGCAGGGCCATCCTGGGGCCGGAAACACCGGCCAAGAAGGTACTGCTGGAACTCCCCAAACCGCAGGAAAAAATTGTTACCGCGGTGTATAAGTTCCGCGACCAGACGGGGCAGTACAAACCCTCGGAAACTGGAGCGAGCTGGTCAACGGCCGTCACGCAGGGGGCCACGACGATACTGATCAGGGCACTCGAGGAATCGGGGTGGTTTATCCCGATCGAGCGCGAAAATATGGCCAACCTGCTCAACGAGCGAAAGGTGATCAGGGCCAGCCGGGCGCAGTACGAGGGCGTCGATCCCAACACCGAGTCGCTGTTGCCGCCGCTGTTGTTTGCAGGCGTTATCCTCGAGGGGGGCATCATCTCCTACGAATCCAATATCCTCACGGGCGGGGCCGGGGTGCGTTATTTCGGAGCCGACATCTCGGGTCAGTACCGCGAAGACCGCGTGAGCATTTACATCAGGGCCATATCGACCGCCAACGGCAAGGTTTTAAAGACCGTTTACACCACCAAGTCGATCCTTTCGCAGGAAGTGTCGGTGGGGCTTTTCAGGTATGTAAAAGCCAAAAGACTGCTCGAGGCCGAGACCGGCTTTACCTATAACGAGCCATCGGAGATCTGCGTTACCGAGGCCATCGAGAAGGCGGTCGAAAGCCTGATTGTCGAAGGGGTGAAGGAAAAACTCTGGGGACTTAAGAACCCCGCCGACACCACATCGTTGGCGTTTACCAATTACTTTGCCGAGAAGCGCGAAAATTACGATGCCGACCCCCTTGGGCGTAAACTGGATCAGAATAACCGGGGTAAGATTGTCCTGGGTGCCAGTGCAGGCACGAGTTCATACTCAGGTGATTTTTCTAAAGGTGAATTACGCGCAAAATCCTCTGTTTTGCTTGGAAGGGCGCTGAGCCGTCATTTTTACCTTGATGCCGAGGCGGGTTACCGCGGGCTGATGGTGCACAAAAAGGTCGATGACTACTCGTATACAGGAGCTCTATCGCTGCGCTACATGTTTTTGCCGCTGGAGAAATTCTCCCCCTACCTGGCCCTTGGCGGCGGGTTCGATTACAACATCCTAGAGGCGGGACTCTCGGGCGATCCGTTCCTGCCCACGGTGAACGGCGCGTTTGGCCTGGAGTACATGGTCAATCGTACCGTCGGACTGTCGCTCTCCTCGGGATGCACTTATTACCTGAACGACCGCTTCGACGGAACCAAAGCGGGGCAGTTCAATGACCTGGGCTGGGGCGTATCGCTGGGGATGAAGATTTACCTGATTAAAATAAAGCAAAAAACAGTACAACTATAATATATGATTGTCATGGAAAAAATAGTAATTATCATTTGCCTGTTTTTTATGGCAGCCCTGACCTCGTGCGAGGAAAACAAGCTCGATATCCTGAGTTACGGGACTATCAACGGTACGGTACTCGACGGGGATACGTACCTGCCGGTCGCGGGAGCGCTGGTGACCACCTCACCCGCGAGTGTTGCGCTGCTGTCGGACGAAAACGGGAAATTTACGATACAGAAGGTGATCGAGGGAGATGTTGCGATAAACGTGAAGAAGAAGGATTACCTGGGCAATTCGCTTACCGTTGCCATTTACGGTGACGAGAGCACGAGTCTTGATTTTCTGATCTACAAGGATGAGAACGACATCGGGAATATTACGCTTTACGATCCGGTGCCCGGCAACGGTGCAGTCGACCAGACACTGTCGCCCACGCTCAAGTGGAAGGTGGATGGAAAAAAGGCGAGCACCACGCTCACGTACAGCATTTACATGTTCGAGTCCAACTCCACGGTTCAGAAACTGCTTGGTGACGATGTCCTGTTCCAGGAAGTAACCACCAGCGGACTCAAGCTGGGCACTACCTATTTCTGGTACGTGGTGGCAAAATACGAAGGAAGTAAAATCGCCTTCAGTCCGACATGGTCATTTAAGACGAAAGATATTTAAAGAGTTTTGCGATTAGGTAGAGTAAAGTGCGTAAGAAAGAATGCGATTGCGAGTTTCAGACTTTCTTATTGCTGTGATCCTTTGTTTCATGAGTATTGCACTCATGTTACAAAGGATTACTAATTTAATGAAAATTGAGAAAAGTATTTTAGAAACACTCTTTTTTTAACCTGTTATTTCACAGTTCCATTTCCTTAATATACCTGTAAACAGTAGCCCGGCTGATGCCCAGTTTCTTTGCGACAATGGTCGGATTGCTGTTGTACTTCAACAGGTTGTTTTTCACGATTCTCAAAATGTGTTCTTCAAGGGTTAATTGTTCTGAACTGAGTTCTTCATTGGTTTCAACAGGATTGAAATTGATATGTTTTGCATCAATTGTTTTATCGTCGCTCAGGATCATTGCCAGCTCAATCACGGCCTTGAGCTCCCTGACATTCCCGGGATAGGAATACTTCAATAATTTATTAATTGCATTTTCTGTAAAATCGGCTTTCTCCTGTTTGTACTCTTTGCTGAATGTGTCAGCAAAATGCCTGGCAATTAATATTATATCATTTCCTCGTTCTCTTAGTGGCACAAGATGGACCGGAAGCCCCATTAAGCGATAAAATAAGTCCGCCCGGAAATTTCCTTTTTTTACCTCTTCAGCCAGGTTTTTATGAGTTGCCGTAATAACCCTGACGTCGATCTTTATTTCCTGGTTTCCTCCCAGCCGTTTAACTTCCCGTTCCTGGAGTACTCTTAAAAATTTGGTTTGCATATTCAGGTCCATTTCCGCGATCTCATCAAGGAAAAGGGTTCCCTTCCGGGCATCCTCGAATACGCCGGATTTTCTTGTTACAGCGCCGGTAAAGGCACCTTTCTCGTATCCAAACAGTTCACTTTCTATTAAATCTTTTGGAATGGCACCCACATTTACGGCGATAAAAGGGTTGGCCTTTCTGTCAGAATGATAATGGATCGCCTTGGCAACGAGTTCCTTCCCGGTTCCTGTTTCACCGGTAACAGAAACGGTGATCTGTGAACCGGCTGCCTTTTCCATCAGGCTGAACGTCTCACGGATTCCTTTGCTGGTTCCGATGATGATATTGGAGAAGTTGTATTTTTTACCAACTTCTATTCTGAGTTGTTCATTTTCTGCCCGTAACTGTAGATTTTCGCGGAATAAACGTATTGAATTCCATAACCTGTTTCGGGTTTCTTCATTTTTTACGATGTAATCGAATGCACCTTCCTTTAAAAGTTCCACAGCAGTCGTAATGTCTTCCTGTCCGGAGATAATAATTACTACTGTGCCTGGTGAATGTTTATTAATTTTACTCAACAGTTCTTTTCCTGTCATATCGGGCAGCGAAAAGTCAACGGTGATTAATGAAGGTCTTTTATGAAGATTACTCAGGCAGTCCTTGCCGGTGCCGAATTTCTCCACTTCAAATTCAGGATTGAGAGAAAGGTGGTATTCCAGAATGTCGGCATACCAGGGATCGTCCTCTACAATGAAAATTTTGAATTGCTCCACTTTCGTTTAATTTTTTGGATTCACCAAAATAATAAATTTGTCAAATTATTAAAGATTATTCATACAACTTCCTCAGATATACTCAATTTTTCAGAGTAATCATAAGTATCGGAATAATCGACCGTCCGAACCATCTGTTTCCGGCATGTCCAGGGCAATCTCAGAATGAAGAAAATTAAATTCTCAAATGTCGATAATCCAAAAGTTTTAAGAGATCAGTTCCTGATTGCGTCTTCAATTCTTTGCGACCAAAGATATTATTTTTATATTAAAACGAACTCCCTGTTTACCTTTGGCATCATGCGAATGTTTTGTGTGAGTTTGGCTTAACAACAGAACCAATATGAACGGAAATTTTAGGTATTTTTACCCTTGTTAAAAGACCAGCTACCCCCGAAAAACGAAGACAAAAATTATTTCATGAAGGAAAAAATATATCGGTTGTTAATTGTTATTACACTACTGTTGTCCGGGAATTTTACTCATGCTCAATCTATTAGTTTTGAATTTGATAAGACTCCTGTTAAAAGCGGATTTAAAATGGAGGGATATTGGGTTTGGTGTGGTTCAATGATAAAAGTAGATTCGGTTTATCATCTGTTTGCAGCACGCTGGCCAAAATTCAGTCAATTCCCGGAGGGTTACAGGGATCATTCCGAAATTGTAAGGGCGACTTCAAAATCACCTTTAGGACCATTCGATTATAAAGAAGTTGTAATCGGTGAAAGAGATAGTGTATTCTGGGACGCGAACATGGCTCATAATCCCACTATTCACAAGATCGGAGATGAATTTGTGCTGTTTTACATCGGCAGCGATTTTACAACATACCAGGAACAATCCAAATCTTTACTTCGGAGAATAGGTTATGCCACTTCAATTTCAATTAACGGACCGTGGGATAGATGCGATAAACCCATCATTGAAACAGAATCGAACAATCCGGCCTTTCTTAATGAACATGGAAAGGTGAAATTAATGTTCCGAAATGCACAATTACGCGTGTTAATTGCTGAAGCAGCCACGTATAAAGGCCCCTATAAAATTGTAAATGAGAATGTTTGGCCTGACTGCAGGTTGGAAGATTTTTATCTTTTCAAGGCAAACAAGCAATATCACATGATTTGTGAGGATAATGTCGGTGGCGTAAGTGGTCATGAACGATGGGGAGTTCATCTTTATTCAGCAAATGGAACAGACGACTGGAAAAAATACGCGCCCCTAATTGTGTACAACCATACTATCGGATTGGAAAATGACTCAGTAATACATTGCATCAGACGTGAAAGGCCTCAGTTGTTAATTCAGGACAATAAAATAACCCATATTATTACCTCGGTTTATGATGGTAAAGATTCATGGAGTCAGCCTGTCAGATTAAAACACCCAATCCTTACCGACTAAAACTATTTTGCTTTGGTCTGTTTAATTATGGGAACGGGTTTGGCATCAAAATCGAGGGTAAGAAGGGATGATGGATTTTTCCATACCCCGCATACCGGTTTTTCGGATCGCAGCAATCCTTCCACATTACTTTCGACAGAATATGAATAATACCCCTCCTGGTTTTTATATTCATACAGCGGGACGATAACCGGTGACGAAACTTGCTTATGTATAGGGACAGTCTGCGTTATTTCGGTTAATGCAGCGTCAGGAAGTCCGTAAAACAAAGGTTGCGCCATATCATCCGAAGGAGTTACCTGAAGCCTTCCTTTTCCTTTGTGCCTGACTTCAAAAACAGGGATCGTTCCCTCAGAAATGCGATCAGGAGGCAGTGCAAAAAAAGGTATTTCCCGGATACGACTCCCGTAATTCATTGCCCCGATCATGTCGCTCATCATATACCTGGATTCTCGTTTTTTATCTTCTGTGCGGTAAACGGGGGAGGGCAGGAACAGGCGTGAATCATTCAGATCAAGTCTGTACATCACCTGGTTGTAGTTGTAACGGGGGGTGGGAACCGGATTATTGGTAAAAGTATGGGTATAGGTACCCTCAAAATAGATCAGCCGGCCATTGTCCTGGTCGAAAAGAGGATGCTGTCCCACATTATAAAAGGAATAGTTGTCGTGTGTAACGATTTTCCGTGCATAAACCCACGGACCCGTCGGAGTATCTCCTTCTGCAAACCAGACTTCACCCAAAATGGAGGTACCGAACACCTGTTGAAACACCATCACCCACTTTCGGCGGTATTCATTCCAGACGACCGAGCCTGTCTTTGAAAGAATGTGATCTCCGGTCTGAAAATCACAGAAGTTAAACCAGGTCTCACCGGGTTGCAATTTTCCACTCTTTAATAAAAATTTTTCCCTTTCTGCATTAAGCGGTTCGGTATTGGTTTTCCATGTGTAAATGAGTTTTCCGTCTTTTGTACGGTCTAATTCTATCGATGCCGTATCGTACCGGCCCCCTTCTTTCAGACAGGTATAAGCTTCGTAAGTGGATAAATTTTTAACATGCTCCCAATCAGCACGGACCCTGAGGGGGAAAGGCGTGCCAAAGTCGAAATTGATGTATTCATTTCCGTTAACAATTGTCCTGTAAGATTGTCCTTCCGGAAAAAAAAGGAGAGTTGAGTTCAAACTGAACAAAGGGTTTAAATATTTCATCCGTATCGTTGAAAACTGCGAGGCCTCTTTCATAGGCTTCACCTAATGTTTTAATCCGCGTATATGAACCAATCAACCTTTGAGTGCCAGAGGAATCTTTTAATGTTGCCAGCCAGTGTATCCAGACAGGTCCGGGTCCCGGAACCGGACACATTTTTTTACTGAATCCCGATTTATCGACAAAATAAGTCAGGTCAATGCCACTATTGGGATCAAGTCCACCTTTGCCCGGAAGTTCGGAGGTGGCGCCTGAAGTTGCAAAATTGCCAAGCGGATAGGAAGGCTGATCGGTGTCGCCCCAGAACCAGTAAATTTTCCCATTGTATAGCGTTTCGATAAAAGTATCCTGACCAAATACTTTACCATTAAGCAGTGGCTGTTTTAAAGGGACCGGAAACCCAGTAAGCTGACTATCGTTATACAGACCTTCCCCCGTGACACGGTAGAGCCGTTCGGCGATATTTACCCGCTTTATTTTGATCAATGCACTGTCGCCGGGTAGTATCTTTAGTGATTTTCCATGATATCCAAATCCATCGCCCGGGTATTCGTAACCGTGACTTTTAATATGAAAGTATACCTCCTGGTTCATCAGGCCCGGCTCGTAAAACGCAACAATCCCATTATTATCGGTATAATAACTTAAATTATTGGTCGTTTTAAGTTCCACCAATGGAACTCCCCGGCCGGTCTGCTCATCCACAATTTTTATCCGGAAATAATTTCGCGGTTGCGAAAAACAATTACCATTCACGATAAAGATGAAGACCGCGGTGAAAAATAACCTGCTGATAATCCGTTTCATAAAAGTAGATGATATAATCAATAAAAATAATTAAAAATAATTTAGTAGAACCTGATATTATGAGGTCCTTTAAGGATGATAAACAGTAATCATTTTTAATTGATTCATATTTAGTAAATTTGAATTCCGGATCATGGCTACACGTCCGGAATTTTATTTATCAAAAACATTTAAATTTTCAACCTATGAAATACAGGAATCTGGGAAATACCGATATACAATTATCCGCAATCGGTTTAGGTTGCATGGGCATGAGTCATGCTTATGGTGAAAAAAATGACAATGAGTCAATTGCAACGTTAAGGAAGGCGCTGGAATTAGGTATTAATTTCTGGGATACCGCCGATTTTTATGGCTCAGGTGAAAATGAAAAACTTATATCCCGGGTTTTAGTACCCGAACGAGATAAAATCTTCATTGCTACAAAATTCGGATTTAGCCTTGTTCCCGGTAATCCACTACGTTTGGATGCATCACCCTCCTATATGAAAACTGCCGTCGAGGCCAGTTTAAAAAGATTGAAAATAGAAACAATCGATCTTTACTACGCGCACCGTATCGATCCCGATGTACCGGTCGAAGAAACGGTTGGAGCCATGAGCAATCTGGTGAAGGAGGGAAAAGTGCGTTACCTTGGTTTGTCAGAAGCTTCGGCAGAATCAATCCGAAGAGCCCATGCAGTGCATCCCATATCCGCGCTGCAGAGCGAGTATTCACTGCTTACAAGAGATGTCGAAAAGGTAATTCTCCCGCTCTGTGAAGAACTGAAAATTACATTTGTTCCGTTTAGCCCACTCTCCAGGGGATTAATTACCAATACTGTTGACAAAGAACAGCTTGGTGATGATGATTTCAGAAAAGGACTCCCGCGTTTTTCGGATCAATACTGGGAGAATAACCAAAAACTGGCAGTTGCGTTTTCTGATCTGGCTTCAGCCAAGAATTGTACACCTGCGCAACTTGCCCTGGCATGGGTGTTAGCCCGGGGTGAAAATATCATACCTATCCCCGGAACAAAACGAAGAAAATACCTTGAAGAAAATGCAGGTGCTGCAGATATAAATCTGACAGAGGCAGACAGGAACGAAATAGAATCATTAGTGAATCGTTACCCCGACACTGGTCCCCGCTATAATGAAAATTTGTCCAGGCTGGTCGGTAAATAATGGGTTTGCAGAATCTATTCAATTATAAAATCGAATGAACATTTTCTTGAAGTGGAATGTGAACTTGGCGGTATTTTTACCACACCATGTATACTAAATTCATCCCTGTTTCTGACGAGTACAAACGGGACAATCTACTGTTTATCAAAGTAAAACAATTATTTATTTTTTTGAATCAGCATTACTCTGATTTAGTCACGGATGCTAAATATTGTACGAATAGACTTCCTGATCAGTAAAAATCATACCAGCGCCCACGGTTTCAAATGTGTTTTCATCGATTAAAATAAGACTCCCGGTCGTCCGGTTTTCGTTGTAATCGTCGTATTTCAATGGTTTTTGGGTTTTTATGGTGATGAGCGCAATGTCGTTCATGTGTATGGTCTTGTCGTCCCTGCTCTTTTCGAATGTATTGATGTTTATCTTGTAGCGGATGTCCTCGATGCTTGCAACCGTTTCGTTGGTTGTATGGCGTACAATGTATCTGGCACCCACGGTTAGGGGCCGCACATTGAACCAGCAAACGTGTAACGAAATGAGGGAGCTGAATTTTGGATATTTCTCATTAAGCTTAACGAGCAGATCTCCACGATTTATTTCAATGTTACCCTCGAGACGGATTGCGACCGATTGTGGGGTGAATGCTTTACTTAAATGAACAGGACCTTCGTCAATTGCTTTAATGGTGGAGAGCCGGTTTTGTGGCAAGGCAAGAATGGTATCTCCAACCCTGAATACCCCACCCGCAATCCGGCCCGCATAGCCCTTGTAATCGCTGTGTTTTCCGTTATCCGGATTGATGACGTACTGAACCGGGAAACGTGCCGGAAGTTCGTGATCGGTGTTATGCACCGGTATTGATTCAAGCAACTGAAGCAAAGTTACGCCGTTATACCAGGGTGTATTTACGGAAGCGTCGACTACATTGTCTCCATCTCTGGCTGAAATGGGGATAAAATCGATGTTCTTAAATTTTAAAATCGCTGCAATCTTTTCAAATTCATTTTTAATCGTGTTGTACACCTCTTCGGAAAAATTAACCAGATCCATCTTATTTATTGCCAGAATTACATTTGGAATTTGAAGTAAGGAGGCAATATAGGCATGGCGTTTGGTTTGTTCTACAATCCCATTACGGGCGTCGATCAGGACAATAGCCACATCTGAAGTTGATGCACCGGTCACCATATTCCGGGTATACTCAATATGCCCCGGAGTGTCGGCGATGATGAACTTGCGCTTTGGTGTGGCAAAATAGCGGTAAGCGACATCAATTGTAATTCCCTGTTCCCGTTCGGCACGAAGCCCGTCGGTAAGTAGTGCAAGGTTTATTTCATCGCCTCCCAATCGGCTGCTGGCATCCTTAACCGATTGCATCTGATCTTCAAAAATTGATGTGCTGTCGTACAGTAACCTTCCGATAAGTGTGCTTTTCCCATCGTCGACACTGCCGGCGGTGCTGAAACGGAGCAGTTCCATATCAAGATAGCCCGAAAGAGTTGCATCTCCTTCTGTTAAAACAGGGGATGAGAGAACGGATTTATATGCTGAAGTATGTATTTGTTTTGACATGATTTCGATTTTTTATCAAATGAAGATGGATTCAGATTCCAGTTCCTTAAGATGAGTTAATTCCCGGTATTCCATGTTTTTCAAATTATTTGTGCAACAGTTTGTAAATCAGCTATACTTATTGACTTATTCCGAAAGGAGACCACCTCTCCAATCACAATGATGATCGGAGTTGGAAATTTAAGTTCGGTTAATGTGAGTTCCTCCAATGTGAAGAAAAATGTCTGCTGATCAGGCATCGAAAGATTGTAAACCATCATTACCGGGATTTCAGGATTTCGGCCCTGTTCAATTGCGTTCCGGGCAATAATGCGAATGTTTGAGCCGCCCATGTAAATAACCAGCGTATCGGCATCGGGTAGGTGTACATTTTCGGAATGCCCAGATATAAAGGCGATTGAAGAGGAGATTCCCCTGTGGGTGAGTGGCACCCTGAGCAATGAAGCTACCGCAATTCCGGATGATACACCGGGGATAATTTCAACTTCAATTAAATTACGTTCCAGAAATTCGATCTCTTCACCTCCGTGGGCAAAAATCATCGGATCTCCACCTTTAAGGCGGACTACTTGTTTTCCTGCTTTTGCAGCCTCGAGAATTAATTGGTTTATCTCATTCTGCTCAACACAGTGAAATCCCTTCCGTTTACCAACATATACCTTCTCCGCCTTGTATTTATTAAGGTAATCTTTATCCAGAAGATCATCATGGAAGATGATATCTGCCAGTGAGAGCGCCCTGTCTCCGCCCAGAGTAAGCAGGTCGGGATTGCCAGGGCCAAATCCAACAAGGGTTATATTCCCAAACTGATTCCGAATGTCGTGTTTTGCAAAAATCGATTTTAGTTCGGGCCTGCCTGCAAGTGCAACAATTGCCAATTGCTCATCTCCCGCAGGCGGAACCTCATTGATCCCGGGCTTTATAAAATTTATTGCCGGGCCATTCTGAATTCCGGTATTTACCAATGCGATGACCGAAAGCCTGGAATCTAACGGATAAGACAAATCTGCCACCAGCCGGAGAATCAGATCAGCTTTACCTTGTAACAACGCCTGATCGTATTTATCCGGAAAAATGGCTACTGATTTTTTGCCCATTACCAGGTTTTCTTCGTGATGGTAACCATTTAACGGCAGTGCGATCAACTCGTATTTCAGATCGGGAAAGCGGTCCAACACCACGGTCACCTGCATTAATGCAAGTGTGCTCTTTCCGGTAATTATTTTCAACGTGTCGGACATCTGTTTTTAGATATTTTGTTAGTGTAAATTACGGCTATGCAACTGGTTTACGAAATCCCTTGTTATGGGTAAATTGATCTACCCTGTTTATGGTAGAGTGGTTAAGCTTTAGAATTTCGAAAGTTTAGAAATGTGCTTAACCGATCTTTAAAAGACCATCGTTTATGAGTTGCGTGATCTGGTCGCGTATTGCAACTGACTGATAAACATTCCGGGCGTTGGAGCCCACCGAAATCGTAACATGCCCCTGCTTATGGATAGCAGGTGACACAAAATCGCATAACATGGGCGCATCGCATACACTGGTCAGAATACCAAGATCTTCGGCATCAGTTTTTATCCGGCTGTTCAGGTCGTGATTACCCGTGCAAACGTAGACCAAAAAGAAACCTTCAAGGTCATTTTTCTCATACTCCTTTTCAATAAAAGTGAAAGGTAACTGCCTGATTTCATCGGTGAAATCGGGAGAAATAACCGTTACGTTTGTCACAAACCGCGCCATGATGCTTCCCTTATGGGTGGCCACCTTTCCACCTCCGATGAGCAGAATTTTCTTATTGGTCACATTTAACGAAATGGGCAGAAATTGCAGATCTTCACGATTCATATTCATGTATTTTTTGATATGTCATCTGACGCATCATCTTGTTTGTGAACTTTCGGCTCATGAGGCTTCCGGTTATTATTCGTGAAATTTCTTTCCTTCGGTAGTTGCTTTCACATATCCCCGGCGGATGACAAAATCTCCAAAACGTTCATTTTGATCCCTGACTTTGGCATAATCTTCAAGGATAGGTGATAGTTCGGCAATAATATCCTCTTCCGACAACATTTCCTTGTAGAGCTTATTGAGGCGATCGCCCACGAAGCTGGCGCCCAGATAAAGATTGTACCTGCCGGGAGCCCTTCCAACCAATCCAATTTCAGCTAAAAACGGCCGGCCGCAACCATTCGGACAGCCTGTCATGCGGATTGTGATGGGTTCATTGAGCAAACTGTTCGCTTCGAGCACCACATCAATTTTATCGACCAGCGAGGGTAAATAGCGTTCAGCTTCTGCAAAGGCAAGTGCGCACAACGGTAATGCTGCGCAGGCAATTGAATTTTTGCGTAGTTGCGACAGGCTTTTGGCATCCAGTAAATTATTCCTTTTCAGGATAATTTCTATTTTTGGCTTGAGCTGTGCCGGAACCCGGGCGATCACTACATTTTGATTCCCGGTAAGGATAAAACTTCCCGTATGGATTTTTGCCACTTCGCGAAGAGCCGTTTTAGCAGGATAGCTGGTACGGTCGACCAGCTTACCACCTTCCACAAAAACAGTGTAATGCCAGAACCCATCAGCACCCTGCACCCACCCATATTCGTCACCCAGTGTTGTGAATTCATAAGGTCTGGCCTCTTCGGGCTCAATGCTGTGGGTCCGTTTCAATTCGGAGCGGAAATAGTCCAGGCCCAAACGGTCGATTGTATATTTTAACCGCGCATTTTTGCGATCGGAACGATTACCATGGTCGCGTTGAAACACCAGCACCGCTTCGGACGCTGTTACAATTTTCTCCTTCGGAATAAATCCCACCACATCGGCCACTCGGGGATATGTGGTATCCATCCCAAACGTGTAAGCCATACCGCCTCCCACAGTAAGATTATACCCGGAGAGTTGTCCGTTTTCGATAATAGCTATAAAACCAAGGTCGTTCGACAACACATCGGAGTCATTTCGAGGTGGAATTGCAATAGCAATTTTGAATTTACGGGGCAGATATGTTTTTTCGTAAAGTGGTTCTTCCTCCTTTTCGCCTCCTTCAATGAGTTTCCCGTCGAGCCAGATTTCATGATAGGCGGCTGTTGAAGGGATGAGATGAGCTGAAATACGTTTTGCATCTTCGGTCACTTCGGCGTGCAGGGGCGATTCGAAAGGATTGGCAGAGGTCATCACATTTCTGTTCACATCGCCACATGCTGCAATCGTCGTAAGCAGGGTTTGATTGATTTTCTGCATCGTGGTTTTCAGATTCCGTTTTAATACACCATGAAACTGAAAAGTCTGACGCGTAGTGATTTTCAAAGTTTTGTCCCCATATTTGTCTGCCAGTTCGTCCAATGCCAGCCACTGAGCCGGAGTAGTGATTCCGGCTGGAATACGCACGCGGATTAGGAAACTGTAAAGGGGCTCCAGTTTCTGACGTTTACGTTCGTCGTCAAGATCGCGATCCTGCTGCTGATAGGTCCCGTGAAATTTGATCAGCACCTGGTCCTGTTCCTGCAAAGCCCCCGTGAGCGGATTGTTAAGGCTTTCAGTGATGGTTCCCCTCAGGTAGTTGCTGTTTTCCTTGATAATCTCTACGGCACCTGGAGGGCCTGATATTTTGTTATTGTTTTCCATTTTTTTGGTTTTGAAATCAGTAAACATCAAGCTGTAACCGCTTTTCTTTCTGCATTTTATTTACATACTTCAGGGCATTGTCCTTGCTCATTACACCCTGTTTTTCGACAATCGATACGAGTGTGTTCTGAACATCAGCAGCCATCTTTTTCATATCGCCACAGATGTAAAAGTGGGCTCCATCTTCGAGCCAGCGATAGATTTCAGCACCGTTTTCCTGTAATTTATGCTGTACATAAACCCGTTTGTCGGTATCACGAGAGAAAGCTACATCCATTTTGGATAACGCCCCCGATTTTAGAAATTTTTGCCATTCGGTTTGGTACAGGAATTCGGTTTCAAAATTGCGGTTCCCAAATACAAGCCAGCTTTTGCCTTGTTTTGCAGCCTGTTCACGATGCTGAACAAATGCGCGGTAGGGGGCAATCCCGGTTCCCGCACCAACCATGATGATGGGCGTTTCGTCGTTTTCGGGCAACCGGAAATTGGGATTTTTTTCGATAAAAACAGCTATTTTGTTTTCGCTGCCTTTAAATTCGGACAGATAATTGGAACATGTTCCGCGACGAATCCGTCCCCTTTTCTGGTATTCCACCACTCCAACGGCCAGGTGCAGTTCTCCGGGATTTGCTTTGGGGCTCGAAGAAATGGAATATAGCCGGGGTTGCAGTGGCCTCAGAATCTTTATCAGGTCCTGTGCCAACAGTTTCACCGGGAAATCGTGGAAGAGATCGATGATATCCTTCCCGTCAAGGTAATCCTGTAGCTGCACCTGCGATTGTAATATCGAAGTCAGCTGTTCGTTTGGTGCGAATTCGAGGTACCGTTTGACTACATCCGTCGTTAATTTCGACAGTTCAAAATCGCGTTTAAGGGCTTCAAAGATTGAGATTTCAGAACCTTTTATTTCCACTTTTTCGTCATGAAGAAGACCTGTGACTGAAAGCACTTCGTTAACGAGATCCGATGTATTCACAGGCATAATGCCCGCCGAATCTCCGGGTTCGAATGGGAGGTTGGCATCGAGTTCAATGTGCAGGGTTTTCCGTTCTGAACCACGTCCGTGGAGATTGATCTTCTCGAGCATTTCAGCCTGGAACGGATTTTTCTTTGTATAGTTCTGTATCGTTGAAGTTTCAACATTTTCAACGGAATAGGATGAGCCATTGACTGCCGATGAGCCATTGATCCCTGCTGAACCTTTGAAAACAGCAAATGTTGAATTTAACCAATTAAAGGCGGTCTCCTGAAAATCAACATCACAACCAACCATTTCAGTCACCCTTTTTGCTCCCAGCTTTTCAAGCTGACTATCGAAATCCTTTCCGGTCTGGCAAAATTGGAAGTACGATGAATCGCCCAGACCCAAAACTGCAAAGTTTAAGTTTTCGAGCCTGGAAACCCGTTTGCCGAAGATGAATTCGTGTAGCTCCTTTGCGGTAAAAGGCGGTTCCCCTTCACCGTGCGTGGAAACAATCACCAGCAAATTCTTTTCAGACTGTAAATCCCTGGGTTTATAGTCATCCATGTTCTTTAATGTGGCTGCCAGGCCAAAATCAGTGGCCAGTTTTCGTGCTTTCCTGGCCAATCCTTCGCCATTTCCGGTCCGTGAACCATAAAGAATCGTAATTGGATTATTTCCATTGATAATGACCGATTCATTTTTTATATCAGGAAGGGCCTGTACCTTATTTTGTGCTGTTAATGCCGACAGGTAACCTGAAATCCAGGCCAATTGCACTTCGTTGAGTGAGGTGGTAAGTAATCTGAATGTCTCAAATTGTTCTGACGTAAGCGGTGTGCCAAAATGGTTGTTCATAATTGGATTTGTCAATTGACTTCAATATTGAATTGCATATACCGTTTCAGATATTGTGACTTTATCCGAATCACGGAATAACGCACTGCAATATTGTTCCAATCCCTGCAGATGTACAATACCTGTTTTGGGTCATTCTATATACCATAAACAGGGTAGGAGGTGATGCAGAAATCTGATCATGATCATCCGGCAGGAGTACTCCGGGAAGTTTACAAAAATCAAAAGGAGATCATATTGACCTCCTTTTCTTATCTGTGCTTATCTGTAGTATTTCCCGATTCCCGGAATAAGTCGTGCCGTCGGTGTTCTATTTTTATCAGTGTTCATCTGTCACCGTTAAATGAACACAGATGACACTGATTTAACTGATTTTCACGGATTTTCTTATCTATGTTTATCTAAAGTATTCCTGATTCCCGGGTCAGTCAGCTAATGCATAGAAAATTTATTCAAAAGATACGGGTGATGTTGGCAACAGCAGTTCTGTCTGTTTTTGAATTTCTTCCCAACGGCTGTCTTCCAGCTCAGCTCCAACAACTTTTATAACTTCGCCGGCCATTATCGAACCGATTATTCCGCATTTGCCAAGATCGCATCCCAACGCCAGTCCGGACAGAAATCCGGCTGCAAAATAGTCGCCGGCACCAGTTGTATCAATTACTGTTGATTCGGTAGCAGGAATATGCCATTTCTGGTTTCCCTGCCGGACAAAAGCGCCCTCTTTACCAACTTTAACCACGGCGATATCACATCTGCCGGCCAGATTTTCGAGCGCATCTTCGGGCGCCATGCCGGTAAAGGATTTAGCTTCCTCCTCGTTTGCAAATACGATATCAATATAATTATCAACCAGTTCATTGAGAATTTCCTGGTTGGCCTCAACCACATTGTAGCTCGCAAGGTCGAGAGCAATAGTCAATCCGGCCGATTTGGCCGCAGAGGCGGCAGCCATAATCAGGGCATGGTTGAATACAAGGTATCCTTCTATAAAAAAGAGGTCGTATCCTGTAAACAGATCAGCAGTAATGTCATCGGGTCCCATTTCAACGGCAGCGCCCAGGTAAGTTGCAAAAGTGCGCTCTCCGTCCGGGCTTACAAATCCGACTGCACGACCTGTCGGAAGGTCCAGTTCTTTGAGAACGACATCTATTCCGCGATTGAGCATTTCGTTTTTGAACAGCATGCCAAGTTCATCGTGACCGATTGCACCCACAAATCCGCACTCCACACCCAATCCGGCGATCCCATTAATGGCATTGGCGACCGATCCTCCTGTGGCGATCTTAATTTTCAGGTGGGAGATTTCATGTTGAATTAATGATGAAAGCTCACCGTTGACCAGTGTCATACCACCTTTAGGTAAATTTAAGTTATTGATAATCTGGTCATCTTCTGACAAGACCATTATATCAACAAGGGC
This sequence comes from uncultured Bacteroidales bacterium, assembly GCA_942493325.1. Lineage (GTDB taxonomy): Bacteria > Bacteroidota > Bacteroidia > Bacteroidales > Prolixibacteraceae > JAAFHB01. The sequence goes on from OW818689.1 coordinate 4,825,648, forward strand.
ATTTCCGATTCCCAGTATTTTTAGTTTACTCATTGCGCAGATTATTTTCTGATAATTTTACAAATATATTTCAGATTATTGAAAATCTTACTATTTTTGCAACGCCTTAGAGAAAATAAACAATAAAGCTAAACCGGGTGTATTCCTTAGTAGCTTCCCGAAAGTTTGGGGTTGGAGAGGTCTGACAGCAGACTGGTTTATCTGAAGGAATTTGAAGATTTGTTCTTAACATTTTGAAAATATTATTCCTTAGTAGCTCAGTTGGTTAGAGCGGCGGACTGTTAATCCGTAGGTCGTAGGTTCAAGTCCTACCTGAGGAGCTTAAAAAGCTGTTCCGATCATGATCGGGATGGCTTTTTTTGTATATTTATCCTATGTTTTACATCTATATCCTTTTTTCACCCTTGGCCGGTAAATTCTACATCGGACAAACACCCGATGTACAAAAAAGACTTTGGGAACATAACAACCCGGGTACAAATTCAAAATTTACTGCTAAATACATATGGAATCAAAAGCTTTGGAAACAGAAATTCAAAAGCAGTTGGAGGGCGAATAACTGCCGTCGATGGCAAAAACTACAACACACAATTTTACAATTACAAGCTCTATGCCATTATCTCTGTTGGATACCGTGTAAATTCCGAAAGAGCTACCCAATTCAGACAATGGGCAACCAATATTTTACGCAATTTCAATAAAGAGTTGGGAGGAAAGATCAATGAGTAAAAACAACCAAATCATTTCGGGTTTGTTTATTCAGGATATTAAAACAATCATTGGACAAGCCAAGGTACAAGCAGTTAGGAGTGTAGAGTTTTATCGGGTGCAGATGTACTGGAAAGTTGGAGAGCGTATTTTTAACGAAGAGCAGCAGGGTAAGGAGCGGGCAGATTATGGCGCTTATCTAATCCGGAATTTAGCCAAAGAGCTTGAACCGGAATATGGAAGCGGGTTTTCGGTACGTACACTTGAACAATCAAGGCAGTTTTACCGCACGTTCCCAATTGCGAACGCACTGCGTTCGCAATTAAACTGGACACAATACAGAATGTTAATTCAAATTGAAGAGAGCAGTAAAAGAGAGTATTACGAGCTTGAAGCCGTAAAGAATAGCTGGACGGGTCGGGAATTGGAAAGGCAAATAAGTTCGGGATTGTTTGAACGCTTGTTGATAAGTAACGACAAGGATTCGGTAATGGCCGTGGCTCGCCGCGAGAGATTGCCCGAACTGCCACACGAAATTGTGAAAGACCCGATGATATTGGAATTCTTAGGTCTCGAACGAAAGCCACAATACTACGAAAAGGATCTGGAGTCGGCCTTGATCAAACATTTACAGCAGTTTATGCTTGAATTGGGAAATGGATATTGTTTTGTGGCGCGACAAAAACGCTTTTTAATTGAAGATGATGAGTATTTCGCCGACCTGATTTTTTACAATCGTTTGTTGCGGTGTTTTGTGGTTATCGATATCAAAACCAAGAAAATCACTCACAAGGACCTGGGACAATTGCAGATGTATGTAAACCATTACGACCGCCATGAAAAGCTCCCCGAAGAGAATCCAACCATTGGCATTTTGCTGTGCGCCAGTAAGAATAACGAAATGGTTAAACTTTCGCTTCCACATGATAATCGCTCAATCATGGCAAGTCAGTATAAGCTCTATTTACCGACCGAAACTCAACTGCTCGATGAATTGAAAAAAGAAATCCAGAACGAAGTACTAAGGAGGATGAGCAATGAACAGGAATAATCCAATTATGTCCGCATTGCGAATACAATTGAGCGCGCAACCGCGCAACAGGCTAAAACGGGAAATTCTGGCCTCACAATACCACTTTGTATTTTCAACTATCCCTTATTCTTAAACCTTCTTTTAATCTCACAACTTTCAAGAAAGATTTTTTCTACATTTATATCCTCAAGCCTAACTCTTAATTATGGAATCTTACACAAGTATTAGGACAATAATAAAATCTCCGGAAAAGAGCTTTAATTTATTTATGCGTTTAAAAACTTTTAATTATGTTTTTGTAATTCTGTGTTGCAACTTGATTTCCTGCCAAACTCATGTTAAACAGCCGACTGGGAGTAAAGAGATTAGTCAAATCACATTGATTTTTATGTCCACACCTTCTCCCTGGAGAGTGTATCCCGACAATGGTGGTTACGTAAAAACTCAAGCAGCCATAGATTACATTGATGACAACTTCATTTCCCGACACTTTGTTCCTGATACTCTTCAAAATGATACTTTGAGAGTAAAAACCAACAGGAAATGGTTTGAATTCAGACATTCGTATAATGGTTTTGACAAACTTTCCTATATTTTCCGGAATGGCGACACCGTTTTATTCACTTATAGCGATAAAAAACCGATCGTCTCCGTACTGAACAGAAAAACAAAAGTGAATGAGGTGAATTTTGATTTGTTCAAAAAAGAAGCTTTGTATCCAAATGATTATCCAACATTTATAAAGATTCAGTCATTCTTTTTTATGAAATATAATTTAAATGTTTCAACGGAAATCTCATTAAAAAAGTATTTGCTTGAATTTAATAATGAAAATCATTATTTAGATTCCCTGAAGCAGAATCAATTAATATCAGATACAATTTACAATTTCTATAAAACGCAATCAATTTATCAATATAAAACAGCCCATTTGAAATCTTCCCTTGGCAGAAATACAAATAAACTCAAGGTGCAAAATTTGACAAAAGAAGACTTCAATCTTCCTTTAAGTTACGATAAAGAATTGGGGCAGATTGATTACGGAAATATTTTAGACCCCGGGAATGATAATTTAATGTATTTTGGATTTTATAATGATGTTATAAACATGTTCTATTTCAATTTGAGTAAGAAAGTAGGACGTATAGAAACAACCCTTTTCATAAATAGAATTGCTGATGCGGGTGGAAGTCATCCAGACTATTTATCCCTTTATGATTCAATTTCAGGATGTAATTTTTTAAGCCCTCAGGTTATTAAGTTATTCAAATTCCGGACTATTCATGGGATATTCGAATACAACACAATAGATGAAGCTGAAGAAGCCTTCGGTAAATTTAAAAACGAGGTGAAGGATACTGCATTAATAAACTTTGTAAAAGAAAAATATTCAATCTCAAATAGTAAAGAAGTTAATGATTTACAATTGGTTACTAATGATTCAGAACATTTGACATTTAACCAATTACTCGGGAAGCACAACGGAAAAGTAATTTATATTGATTTTTGGAACAGTGGTTGTCCCCCGTGTATTAAAGAATTTGAATTTTCCAGAAAACTAATGAACGAATACAAGGGGAAAGATTTTGTACAGGTATTTATTTCATTTGAACCAAACAAAGCAAAATGGTCAAAAGCCAGTAATAATTACCTTCTTGATTCGGAAAGCTATTTCGTTGAGAACAGGTACACATCCCGTCAATTGGAGAAAATGAATATTAAGTTTGTGCCCCATTATGTTATATTTAGAAAAAATGGAACGCAGATTAAAGAGACGGCAAGGCCTGGCGAGAAAGGAATTTATAAGTTGATAGATAAATATTTGGGTGAATAAATCAATATGTATTGAAAAACAATTACTTACAACATCAAGCAAAATCTTAACTCAAAATAAGTGTCTTTAACATTTATCAATGATGTGGTGACGGGAAAATAAAAGTGAGTGACTGAAAAATAAAAACGACTCTTTGTGGGAGACGTCGGACCAAGGATGCTATCCTTATTGTTGTTTTTGATTTCCTTTCATATGGTTACGAAAAGTTAAGCATTGTTATTTGCCAGTTACAACGAACAGCATCACCAAAAAGACTTAATGTTATATGCCTTCCCTGCATTTGAAAACTTACACCAATATTTCTTCAACCAAATCTTTCCAAACTATAAATCCTTTTCGTTCGTCTGAATAGTCATGTACAATACGTGTGAAATTTTGTGGTTGGCTTTCTAAAAAAACCTGTCGACCCTCGTTTCTTATAATATTGATATTAAGGTCTATTTCCTTCAATTTATTTCGCAGTAATGCTATGTCTTTGTGAATATGCCAAATATAGGTGGCTTCTTCTGTGTCAAGTGTTTCCATTACAATATGGAATTGTTCTGATCCGGACAATAGAAAAACAAATGAAAAAGGGCTTAATACAAATCGAACCTTTAGTATGCTATTCGTATGATTATTAGCAAGATATCTAATCTGCCGATAGTGACGGAAACTTTTATTTTTTAAAATGTTCCCGAGAAATTCTTCCTCTGAATCAAATAATTCGATATTACCATTTTCACCTGTTTGAAGTTGTGTTATATCAAGCAAGTTCTTTTGAAATTTTGTAATCGGCACTTTCCCAAAAAATGTTTTTGTTACGAATTTAAATTTTACGCTGTCAATAATTTCACGATTAAATTTCTCTAAATCAGATGAATGAGCTATTTGCGAGATGAGCTTTTCATTTATGAATTCGGCAAAAAGATCAATCTTAACCTGCTTAAGACTAAGGATCTTCGAGAAATAGGGTTTCAAAACCTCAAATTCAGGCCTAATATCATTGTTTTCAATTTCAAATTCAAGCTCCTTGTTGATTTCCTTAATGACAAAGCGAAATGCAAATGAACCATATCTGAATTCAATTTGCTCCAACGGAAATTTTACCTGTTGTTCATATATGAAATTCCTTTCTGCCGCTGTATTTTCAGTTTGTTGCTCATCAAACAGGGTCGCTTGTTTTTCCAATCTCCGGTAATAGGTATTTCTTTTAAGGAATAACTTGTTTAGATAATCAATTTTATAATCCCTATAATCATAAATTGTTGGAGATACTTCGGACCGTTGAACCCTTCCAATATATTGAATTAGTTTTCCTTCAAATGAAAAAGGATAAACCAGAAACAGACATTCCGCCTGCTGCAAATCAGTACCCTCACCAAAATATTGTCCTGTTGTAATTAATACCTGGTAGCTCCCTTCTTTCAGAATTTTCCATTTCATATTTCTGGAGCTTTCAGAATCTTCGCCGCTCAAGGTGACCGTGTCAAATTTTTGTTTGAGGTACTGATTAATTGTCTCGATATGTTCCTTCCGTTCTGTGAGTATGATAACCTTTTTTCCTGCGTTTAGCTCCAAAATCAGATCATTGATAATTAGCTTGTTTCTCGCAGAATCATGAATCAGCACATTCGACAAGGTTTCGAACCGATCTGTTTTGGAGTTAAATGGTACATCAAGTTCAGTATTTCGAATATTCACAAAAGCTCTTTTATAAGTGGAAACTTCGTTTGTTCTTAATTCGGAAATAACTTCCCCTAAGTGAAAAAAGATCAATTTCCCATCGTTGTACTTTCTGAAAGGTGTAGCTGTAAAACCATATAAATAGTAGGTACAAAGCTGGCTGATTGTCCTCCTAAATGTTTCGGCAGGAACATGATGACACTCATCAACAATGATTGTTCCAAATGCTTTTCGCAAAGGATTATCTGGCTTTTCAAGTTCTTTCGGCAGGCTTTGAATCAATGCAATTGTTATTTTCTTCCCCGGTTTACATTTGCCTTGTCCGATCCGTCCTATTTCATTTTTAGGAATTCCAAGGAAAGTTTTTATTCTCTCTATCCACTGGTCAGCCAACTGTTTGCGATGCACAACAATCAAGGTAGGTTGCTGTTTCTCAGCTATTATCTTAAGGGCAATCACAGTTTTTCCTGTTCCCGGAGGAGCAACAATAACCCCAATATCTTTTCTTCCGGCTGCTTCAAGAGCCGGCTTCTGGTAATCCCTTAACAGAATATCGCATGTAAATGGGACGAGGTCTAACTTTTGTCGTTCGTCCTTAAATTCGAATTCTATTTTGTTCTCCCTGCAAAACCTAAGTAATTTTCCAATCGAGCCTCCGGAATAATTACATCTGAAGCAGTTTCTTCGACACACTTAAAATATTGTGCTGTTCCCCAGGTATTCTTCCCCATTTTCTTTTTAACAACGTATTCCGTATTCAAAAAATTGAATTCATCCTTCAGAAATGAAATAAGCGATATTGGGAGATGCATCCGGCTGATTTGAACAGTATTATTAAGCCTGATGAATAACTTGCCTGATAAATTTTGTTCACTTTGTGCTTGAGCTGGGACTTTAGTTGTAGATATTTCAATTTGGTTATACAACTTATCAAGGTCTTGTTCTGAAATCCTTTTTATGTTTTTAAGAAATTCCCATTGATCGCCAATCGGTAGCAAGGTTTCTATATCCACGAAGCAGCTATTTCCCTGTTCCCAGGTTGGTTTGTAAAACGGCAAAGCAATAAGATTCCCAAAGCCTTTTCCGGATAGTGTATCCTGGTTTGGGAAAAGTCTGTCGAAACTTGAGCTTTTATCGAAAACGGAAAATATTCCCAATTTCACGAGAAGTGAGATGACAATCTTTCTGCTTTTCACCGCCGGATAAGGTTGATCGAAAAATATCCAGGCATGCCCACCCTTCCCTGACCGGGAGCGTTCAAGATAGGCCGGAATATTTATTTTATTGCATGAATTTACAAAAACCTTACATTCATTCTCCCATCCGGCGTCGTCAAAATCAGCAGCAATAAACCACGAGGTGTTATCCTTCAATAACGGGTAAATTCCTATCAGTTGATCTCCCCGAAGATGCTTTGCAATTTGTTCATCAGAATAGGGTAAGTAATTTTTATCATTAAAACTTTGAAAAGTACCTCCTTTCATCCGATGCATACGATATAGATAAGGATCATATTGATATGCAGGCATGTATCCGCTTTTACCGCCTTTTTCCCATCTAACAGCAAAAACATCATCTCTTCCTTTAAAAAGAGATTTGAATAGAACGATCTGGTCCTTTAAATTCTCATCTGTCATTTTTAAGCTCTAAGATTTATCAGTTTTCCAACAAGATTATTCCCGAACATCATTTATACTAATCCGGATATTCGTAACTTTATATGAACTTATAATAAGTTGATTATTACTACGAATGTTTTCTGTTTTTTGCAAATTTAAAACATTAAAAGTATGAAAAAGCAGGTTTTTTTGATGTTGCTTTTTGTCGGGATTCTTATTGCCTCATCTTTTGCTGTTAATAATCCTGACAAGGAAGTCCTTAGTGCCTTTGAATTACGTATCAGGGGTAAAGTGGACGATTCCAGGAAGCTTTTGGAAAGTATCTTATCAAAAGATTCAACCAACGCGATGGCACATTATGAAATGGCCAGGCTAAAGCATTACCTTTTAATCGGGGGGGCAGAGGTAAAAACTGACGATATTCTGACATCCATCAACAAGGCTGTGGTTTACGATCCCAGTAACATAACTTATGCTTACTATAAGGCCATCGCCAGTTTTATAAATGCCTTTATGGCTATGCAAACCGGAAATGCGGAGGTCAGGAAAAGAATTGATGAAACATGCACCCAACTTAAAAAAGTTCTTTTAATGAAACCTGATTATCATGAAGCCTCTCTTTATCTGGTTGAGATTTATGGTATGTTGCCAAAAGAGATGGGCGGAGATAGCTTAAAAGCAATTGAATATGCGGATAAGCTGGCAACTATGAGTGACTTTTATGGATCAAAAGCCAAAGCTGCATTGTTACCTCAGAATTCGAACCTCGTGAAATTTTGGATGGATAGACTGGAAAAGGAGAAGAAAAATCCAGACCTGCTAACGGAAGTTGGTAAAGCATATTTGTACAAGGAGGATCCAAAGAATGCTGAAAAATATTTTGACGAAGCAATCAAATCAGATCCTTCCAAAAATATTCTTATACTCGATCTGGCCAGGTATCACATAATGGTTGTGATGCAACATAAAGATCTGGCTAAAACGGAATTACCCCTGGCAAAAGCTTATATTGAAAGATATTTAAAAACATCTCCGGAACCGATCATACCTTTAAAAGCATATGCGAAAGGGATAATGGCCGGTACAGAAATGTTTGTAGGAAATCAGGCAGAGGCCGATAAATTGGTTGAAGAAGCGAAGAAATTAGACAATCATTTCTCCAGGGCTACAGGTATCCCTGCATTGCTTTTATTTGATTCTCCGGATCAGATAAGTCATCACTATTTCTCGTTTTTTTCTCCCTTTTAGTTGCTGTAACCCATTCTTTAATTATGTTTTGTGATATTTTATGATGACATGATCGCGAATATTGATCTATAGTGTAGTAACCAAAATTAAGAAAGGTAGAATTTGATATGATTAAAGAGGCTGTTTTGAATCGAATCCTTTATGTTGGCACCTGGCTTGTAATCGGGGTGGTTTTCATTCTGGTTATGATCGTAATACCACTTCTTCAGCCGGACAAACCCTTTTGGGCAACACCTGACAAAACTGTATCTGTTTTTTGGGCAATTGTTCTTATACACATGCTCCTAGCTGTTGGACTGATATATTCAAGTATTGTCCGTCAGCGAGGGGGGCGAATTAGCAAAGATCTGATAGTTGCTGTGGGAATAGTGCTAATCATATTTGGACTCACCATGAGCGATGGTGCATTCGCATATTTAGGCGAATCTGGTGCGGGTAGGCGAATGGTGGCTATTTCGATGTTTATTTGCGTTGGATTTGACTTTATTGCAGGTGTCCTGATCTTTATTATTGCAAGGTATTCACAACGACTTAAACACCTTTTTAATTCCAGATGATACTTCCCATAATTAGAGCTATGGGTAATGTCGATTCTGCAAGCAGAGTTCCCGAATCACCTCCTAACCGGGAGCTTAAAAAAGCTGTCCTGGATGGCTTTTTTTGTATTTAATATTTGACATATGTTTTAATTCCTTTGATTATCAAATATTTTTCTCCTCATCGTCTTTTTGGTCTTTTTTAATTCCTTCATGGGAATAAATCAACATTGCAAAAACAATAATTCCAATCGCCATAGCTAAAAATGATTCCATAATTTACATATTTGGTTAATGGATTTAAACGCGGTTTGGTCAGTAGAATTTGACTGAAAAAAATTAAAAAAACGAATTTTTAGAACCTCCCTTATATTTTCAGTTTTAAAATAGTAAACTGTTTAAAGTCAAAAAGAAGTAAGTTATTGTTATCGTATTTGTCCAATATAATTTGAATAGTGGCACTTGCCATATACACACCGATGATACCTGGGACATAACCCATAACCCCTATTTCACTTCCTTTCGGCACATCTTCCGGATTGGGTGGTTCGGGATAAATATCTCTCAGGTTTTTGCTCCCATTATGATTAAATACGGCCAACTGTCCTTCAAAATTTAAAATACTTCCATACACCAGGGGCTTGTTCAATCGCACACAAACATCATTCACAAGGTACCGGGTCGAAAAATTATCTGGCCCGGCTACAATAATATCAAACTGTGAGATGATTTTTTCTGCATTAGATGCTTGCAATGCGTCATTGAAAACAATGCAGGATACATATGGATTAGCTGCAATTATTTTTTGTGCTGCTGTTTGCGCCTTGGATTTACCAATATCATCGGCAATATATAATATCTGCCGGTGGAGGTTATGGATCTCTACTGTATCAAAGTCAATAATACCAATAGTTCCAACGCCTGCCGCACCTAAGTATTGCAGTACCGGGCAGCCCAAACCACCGGCACCAACTACTAAAACTTTTGCCTTCTTAATTTTGATTTGTCCTTCAACGCCAACCTCGTCCAACATTAACTGACGGCTGTAACGGTTTATTTCTTCTGTCGTAAGATTTTCCATTGTTAAAATATTGTTTCCCAATCCTTCCAAACCGGTTCGTAACCATTGGCCGTAATAGCAGCTGCAACCTGTTCAGGTGTACGTGCATCGTTTATTTCAAATTGCTCTAACGATTCCTCATTCACACTGTAACCACCGGGATTTGTTTTAGAACCGGCACTCATGGATGTAGTGCCCAGCTTGATTAAATGGTTTCTGAATACTTCTGATTCTCTTGTTGAGATTGATATTTCCAAATCTTCATTTAATAAGCGGTACGCACATAATAATTGCACCAGTTCTTTATCATTGATATGGTAATTGGAAATATCAACACCTTCTGCCGGGCGAATACGAGGAAATGCTATTGAGTATTTTGTCCGCCAATAGGTCTTTTGCAAATAATTTAAATGCAATGCACAAAAAAATGAATCAGTACGCCAATCTTCTAATCCTAATAAAACACCTAATCCAATTTTGTGCATACCTGCACGTCCAATCCTGTCAGGAGTATCAAGGCGATTATAAAAATCAGCTTTTTTTCCTTTGAGGTGATAATCCTTGTATTTTTCTTTGTTGTAGGTTTCCTGGTACACCAAAACGGAATATATGCCGGCATGTTGTAATTGTGTGTATTCCTCCTGTGATAAAGGTTGTACTTCGAGGGAGATATTGGCGAAGTGTGGTCTGATAATATCAATGGCTTCAAGAAAATAATCAACATGCACGGCAAACCCTGATTCGCCTGTAACCAATAAAATATGATTATAGCCATATTGTTTGATGACCTTGATTTCCTGCAGAATTTCACTGGCTGTTAATGTGATCCGTTTTATTTTGTGATCTGCACTAAAGCCACAATACGTACAGATATTATTGCATTTATTGCTTAAATAAATTGGGGCAAATAGTTGAATAGTTTTGCCAAAACGTTTTTGGGTAAGTTGATGACTGAGCTGAGCCATCTGTTCCAAATAAGGTGATGCTGCGGGTGAAATCAATGCTTTAAAATCCTCCGGCGTCCGGTGCGTTGCTGCCAGTGCAGCTTCCACATCTTTTGAGGTTTTTGCCTGGATGGATGCCTTCACCTCATCCCACTGATATTTATCGAAAGTGTCTTTAAACTGTCTCATTTAAAAATTGAGTTAAGGGACTTGAGGCAATTGCATGATTTACTTTATTGGTCAGCTTGCTTTCAAAAGCCATACGGCCCGCCTGAACTGCCAATTTGAAGGCAATGGCCATTTGTGCAGGATTTCCTGCAATGGCGATGGCTGTGTTTACCAAAACGGCATCGGCACCCATTTCCATGGCCAGGGCTGCATCAGAAGGCGAGCCAATACCCGCATCAATAATTACCGGTACATTACTTTGCCGGATGATGATTTCTAAAAAATCGAAGGTTTTCAACCCTTTATTGCTTCCGATTGGCGATCCCAGGGGCATTACTGCTGCAGTACCTGCATCTTCCAATCGTTTGCACAGAACAGGATCGGCATGAATGTAGGGCAACACGATAAATCCAAGCTTTGCCAATTCTTCCGTGGCCTTTAATGTTTCAATCGGGTCGGGCATTAAATATTTGGGATCGGGGTGAATTTCCAATTTCACCCAGTTTGTTTCCAATGCTTCCCTTGCCAGTAACGCTGCTAAAACTGCTTCTTTTGCAGTCCGGGCGCCGGATGTGTTGGGTAATAAACTAATGTGCGGATGTTGTAAATGAGACAACAAAGCATCGGTATCTGTTTCGGTATCCACACGTTTTAATGCTACTGTTATTAACTCGGATTCCGATGCCAATACTGCCTGTTCCATCAGTAAAGAAGAACCAAATTTGCCTGTTCCCAGAAACAGACGCGATTGAAATACTTTACCTGATATGGTTAACTGTTTCATATAAAAATGTATTGAATTGTTGTATTAATAATTTTTTATCCGGATAATTTGTGATGATCCCCGACACTGCCACTCCATGCACTCCTGTTTGCATGATGGCTTGAATGTCTTCCAAAACAATACCTCCAATGGCATAAACAGGAGTAGTGATGTGTCGATGTTTAAGCGCCTCAATAATTTTTTCATACCCTTTCAAACCCAATACCGGACTCAGCCTTTCTTTCGTTGTTGTAAAACGCAACGGTCCCAGTCCAACATAATTGCAACCCTCTTCCACCCGTTGCAAGACATCTTCCAGAGTGTTGGCGGTTCCTCCGATTATTTTATTACTGCCAACTATTTGCCGGGCTTTAATAATCGTCATATCTGTTAAACCCAAATGCACACCATCTGCATCCATAGCCCTGGCAACATGCGGATGGTCGTTAATGATAAACGTTGCCATATGATCGGTACAAAGCCTTTTCACTTGCGCTACCACTGCCATCACTTCATCAGTTGTTGCATTTTTATAGCGTAATTGTATCCAGATGCAGCCTGCACCAAGGGCCTGTTGAATGTTGTACAACTGTTCCGTTGCAGTCGATCCTTGTGATATGTATTGAAGTTTACTAAACATGGTGGTATCCTAATAATGTATTGTTACTTACCAGAAATTGTTCGATGTATTTCTTTGCATCGGTACAAGAGGTAACCAAATCAAAACCCAGTGCAAGATTTGCTGTGATGGCAGCCGACAACACACATCCGGAACCATGTTTTGTGGCGTTTGCTTTTGCAGAAGGGACTAACCTTGTGATTTCGTTTTTGGAGTATAAATAATCAACGCCAACCTCTTCTCTATTGTGTCCGCCCTTTAATAAAACATTACAATAGGTTGCCAGCTTTTGTGCGGCATCTTTTGAATTATCTGCAGCCATTAATTGCAATGCTTCATTGTAATTGGGGGTAATTAAAAATGATTGGGACAAGGTTTCAAACAGCTGTTTTTCATTCGTTTTCTCATTCCGGAAATCAAAGCCACTGGTTGATTTTAATACCGTGTCGATGATGATTTTTATCTCATTATTTTTTTGATGAATAAACGAAACAATCTTGTTCAGTGTGGAGATGTTTTCAACAATCCCAATTTTTACGGTCTTCACATCATAATGGGCCAGCATCGTTTCCAAGGCCTTTAAAATATCCTCTTCTGCCTCCCATCTGATGGAAATAAAATCATTCTCCGTTTGTAGTGTTAGTGCGGTGTTAATGGCCAAGCCATACACGTTATGCTGTTCAAATGTTTTGATATCTGCCAGTATTCCTGCGCCGCCACTGGGATCGAAACCGGCTATGCTCATTACGATCGGCCTGTTTGCTTCCATGCTTTTTTCAATGCTTTAAATTGTTGAATACTTTCACCAGGCTTTTGCCAGATTGTTCCTAACACGGCTACACCACCGAATTGCATGTCCAATGCTTTTTGAATATTTGTTGCATCAATACCACCAATGGCAATTAATTTGGGGTGAGGGAACAGAACGGGAAAAATGAAATCATCCGATGTTGCTGATGTGTATCCCTGCTTGGAAATACTGTTAAATACCGGTCCGAAAAAAGTATAGTCAAAACAAGGCGACAGATTCTGATACTCCTCTGTTTGATGAATAGAAGTAGAAAGTGTATTCTTTGCCCCCTTCAGTTGCACCAGTTTTTCCCCGATCATCTCTTTTCTCCTGACTTCTGTAAAATGCAAACGATGTATTCTAAAATCATCCGCCAATTCATGATTTTGATGCAAGGCAATCTGATGACGGTAGGGCTGTTTAATTTGTTCTATTAATGCACTCATTTCATCAGCTGCAATACCTGGTTTTCTCAGATGCAATATTTGCATTCCTTCATCAAATAAGGCATTGATGATGGAGGCTTCGTCGGCTATCGCCGTTGGATTAGAAATGACGACTAACATTTACTGATAGATTTCATTTCCACATTCTATGAACTCTTCTGATTTTTCCTGCATACTCTTTTCTGCAAAATCTCTTATTTCGTGTGTTATCTGCATCGAACAAAATTTTGGACCGCACATTGAACAGAAGTGGGCAACTTTAGCGCCATCTGCTGGCAAGGTTGCATCGTGAAATTCATGTGCTGTATCGGGATCAAGCGAAAGATTGAACTGGTCTTCCCACCTGAATTCAAACCTTGCTTTGCTCAATGCATTATCCCGGTATTGTGCGCCGGGATGGCCTTTCGCAAGGTCGGCAGCATGTGCCGCAATCTTGTAAGTAATGACTCCAACTTTCACATCTTTTTTATCGGGCAATCCCAGATGTTCTTTGGGTGTTACGTAACAAAGCATTGCAGTTCCATACCAGCCAATCATTGCACCGCCGATGGCCGATGTAATATGGTCGTAGCCGGGTGCAATGTCCATTGTCAATGGACCTAAAGTATAAAACGGAGCCTCCTTGCAATACTCCAGTTGCCTTTCCATGTTTTCTTTAATCATGTGCATGGGCACGTGGCCCGGACCTTCATTCATCACCTGCACATCATGTTTCCATGCGATGCGGTTGAGTTCACCATGTGTTTTTAATTCGGCAAACTGTGCTTCATCATTGGCATCATAAATACTTCCTGGTCGCAATCCATCTCCCAGAGAAAAAGCGACATCATATTGCTTCATGATTTCACATATTTCTTCAAAATGGGTATAGAGAAAATTCTCTTTGTGATGTGCCAGGCACCATTTGGCCATGATGGAACCGCCACGCGAAACGATGCCTGTCATGCGTTTTGCGGTCATTGGAATATATCGCAACAACAAACCCGCATGAATCGTAAAATAATCAACACCCTGTTCTGCCTGTTCAATCAATGTGTCCCGAAAAATTTCCCAGGTAAGCTCTTCAGGCCTGCCATTTACTTTTTCCAATGCCTGGTAAATGGGAACCGTCCCAACCGGGACGGGAGAATTGCGAATAATCCATTCACGGGTTTCATGAATATTTGCCCCGGTAGATAAATCCATGATATTATCGGCGCCCCAACGGCAGGCCCATACTGCTTTTTCAACTTCCTCTTCAATGCTGCTGCTCACTGCACTGTTACCAATATTTGCATTTATTTTCACCAGGAAATTTCTTCCAATAATCATGGGTTCTGATTCAGGGTGATTGATGTTGGCCGGAATAATTGCACGACCTGCCGCCACTTCCTCTCTTACGAATTCGGGCGTTATGCTGCCTTTGGGCGTATTAGCGCCGAAGCTGTTACCTGCATGTTGCTGCGTTAATAAATCATTCTTCCCGCTCAGCTTGAGTTTCAACTCATCAATGTGCTGATTCTCCCTGATAGCAATGTATTCCATTTCAGGCGTAACCATCCCTTTTTTTGCGTAATGCAGCTGCGTTACATTGCCGCCATTTTTTGCGCGTAGCGGTTTTTGTATATGTTCAAACCTAAGCTGATCCAATGAGACATCTTCTTTGCGTTGCCTGCCATAGAAAGATGAAACTTTATCCAACTTGTCTACATCATCTCTATCGATTATCCATTGCTCACGCAAACGGGGCAAACCTTTTTTAATATCAATCGTTGCCTGTTCATCCGTGTAAGGGCCGCTTGTATCATAGACAATCACCGATGGATTCTCTTCTGATTTACCATCCGACAATTGGGTTGGCGAAAGCGTTATTTCACGCATAGCCACTTTAATGGGATGCAACACACCATCTATATATATTTTTTTCGAAGCCGGGAATGGTTTACACGAAATGGTTTCCTGCCCGGAAGCTTTACCAGTATTTTTCATACAACTATTTTTTAGGTGAAATGATTTTGATGATTGCGACATTGATTGAATCCATATGCATCATATCCCTAAAGCGACAGGGATAATTCTTAAGCCTGATGCAGCAAATGTCATTAACCGCCCTGCGTAGCTTTTATGACTAACACATTATCGTTGTGCTGTAGTTCATAATTATCCCATTGCGCTTTGGGAACAACGGTTTCGTTGACAGCAACGGCAATGCCTTTTTGCTTGTCGCCAATCCAATTGTTTAAAGCAATTTGAATAGAAGATTTCGCTTCAATTTGACGGGTTTGATTGTTGAAAGTGATTTCCATTCCTTTAAAGTATTTAATAATAACTTCAGGAATGGCAGAAAAGGGATATCAGTTTCTACTTTTCCCTTCGGCAGCATTATCTGCATCAGGTTCGCAGGGTATTATCTCAGCCTGTAAAGGCACCCCTAAAGTCTGTGACAAATATATGTAAAAATTCCAGATATTAACTCAAAAATTTCCATTAAAACACTACCCGATGAATAAATCAAGTCCCCGCTACATCCGAAGTAAACATGCTGCGGAAATTGCATGCTGCGGCGGTAAACTTGCTAAAAATGATCATATTTTTCAACCAGCAGTGTTAAAAACAAATGAAGTAAATTTGTTGTATCGCAGAAATATTTAATATAATATAGAGCGTTAGCTTTCTTATGCGGCCAAACAGCTGATGCAGTGAATTTTTATTTAGCTCAACTTGTTTTATATGAGATCAATTATTCCCTACTTTTGTATAATTGTCTGGTGGTTTTTAACCCATCCAAGGTCGAACCTGGCGCAGTAAACCGGACTTTTTTTGCCTGTTTCATAAATAAGGAGCAGTGTTTTATCAGGAAGTACCGCTAAATCACTATACCATGCAGTACCTTCATCTACCATTTTCGAAATAGGCCAGCTTTTCCCTTCATCATAACTCAATCGCACAATCAGATTCTTTCTGCCCTCTTTAGATTCATTTTTACTGTAGAACATCAGGTTTTTATTTCCCCTGTTATCCTTAAAACCTATCAACCCGGCATCGCAGGGATTTGAAAGGGGAAAGTTTTTGTCAATCCTGATATCGGTCCAGCTATTTCCTTTATCATGACTAATAGCGGTATATCGGTAATTATTCTTTTCGTCAGATGCATTATTAACATACCGGGCATTCAGATAAATATCCCCGTTTTCCAATTCAACCATCCTTGACTCATTCATGTTTTGACCATCATGACCAAAAGCAGAACCATATTTCCAGGTTTCTCCATGATCATCACTATACAACGTGCAAATTCCGTATTTTCTCTCCGAAACAGGAATGGTCCCGGAGCCAATTGCGCCCAGCGCAGTTCTGTTCCATACCTGTAATAATAACCTGCCACCCGAAAGTTGCAGCCCATGCCCCGGACCAGGCATATGAAATGCCCTTCCAAGGTAATCACAGGGGAATCTGTTTATATCGGTAATCCAGTTACCACTTGTATCCTTATTCGGGGAGCCATCTTTATTTGAATTGATTACTGCTGTAATTTCAGTCCTGTCAGACCAGGTCATTCCATCATCGTTGCTGTATTTATAATATACCCTTGTATATCGCTGGAGATTTTGCTTTCCGATTTTTCCTTCACTCAAGGAATAAAAAAAGAAAATTCTTCCTGTGTGATAATCAACTAACGGGGCAATATTGGTCCAGACCTCTTTTTTATCCGTGACATCATTTGGGTCAATTTTATCAGGATACTGAGACCAAAAGCTACCATCGCATTTCTCAATATAAATATTCCCCAGCCAGGTCTTTCCTCCGTCTTCACTCCGTTTTAGAACAATTGATTTAGGGTCTTCATCACCAAATTCCGGACGAGCTTCTGCAAAAGCCAATACCGTACCCCTGGCTGAAACTACAATTCCAGGTATACGATAAGCTGCCATATTTTCTTCCCCGGTATTCCATATTACAGTTTTATTAAAAGAATTAAGATCCTTTTTGTTAAATGCAACTGTCTTGCATGAAATAAAGTAAAAAGATGCAGGAAGTAGTAATAACCAAAAAATAAAAAAAAGTTTGCTTTCCCTCATAAATGATAGTGTTTATTCACGGGTGAAGACTTCAACTGTCAAAACTGACTTTGATGATCGTTAATTTCCTCTCTTCGGTTATAAATTAATTTTTCTCATAAACTTCCACTTCCACGATACGAAGCTGTCCTTTGGTATTTAAATTTTTCGGATCTTTAAATCCATCCAGTTCTTTGGTTCCGTTCACTTCAATCATATTCTGAAAGGCATCTTTTTCAGTTCCTGAACCTGTAAGTCGAATCGTCAGAGACTTTCCTTTGGCAGGTTTTACCGGAATAGTAAGATAACCTAAACTTTGGGCGGTTTCACCTTTCCAGATAATTTTATTATCGACTAAAATCTCAACCGGATAGCTGCGGGTTCTCCAGCCGGCCAGTTTTATGCATACCTCTGATATTTCTGCAGTTTGGGCCAACTGACAGGTTATCCACCCGGTTGATATCTTACCATCATTGGTCCACTCAGTCTTTTCATTATCATCGAAACTTTTTCCCGCATCCGCGGAATTCGCTCCTGATTCAGCGGAGACAATATTGACAGTTTTACGAACTGCCCTGAAGGATGGCGTTGAAGGTGTTTCGCCCCGCGAAAGATTTGAAGGTAAGCCTTCGGACGGCAACACGGTGCTCAGGCCATTCGCGGTTTTAAACGCTACTGTTACGAAAGAAATGGAATCACTCTTCAGTCCTTCGGAAGTGGCTGAAATCATTACTTTCCCGCTTCGGGTGGTGGTACGGATTAACGCCCGATTCACACCGCATTCTGCAGGGAGGGTTTTCG
Organism: uncultured Bacteroidales bacterium; assembly: GCA_942493325.1. GTDB lineage: Bacteria > Bacteroidota > Bacteroidia > Bacteroidales > Prolixibacteraceae > JAAFHB01. The sequence continues at coordinate 4,843,919 of OW818689.1, forward strand.
AAAGAATATAATTGTCCTTGCCCTGCCCAATGCCTCCGCGCCATTCGGCAGGCCCAGTAAGTTCAAAATTCACAATCGGATGTACATTCGGACAACGCTGTCCTTTTGCATCAACAGCTTCGACCTGAACCAAAACCATATCTGAGCCATCTGCCTTTATTGGATTTGGGCGATTAATTAATGTCAGCTTGAGAGCTATGGGAGAGCCGGCAGTCACTTTTTGATCCTGACTCTGCACTTTCCCTTTAGTGTCCAGACTTACTGCCTTGAGTTCTCCGGCTTCATAGTTTACATTTTTGAAGGTATGAAGGAAACTATAGCTTTTCGCACCATAACCCTGTGATTTTCCATTCATAAAAAGTTCTACCTTGTCTGAGGGTGAAACCACCAGCACATCCTTCACGACGCCCTTTTCATAATTCCAATGTCCAATAATGAAGGTGTGATAATTTTCAACATCAACCCAGCCATTCCACATTACCTGATGAGCATAATAGGCATCTTTGGCTATGCGCATAGCATCCACTTCACCACTTCGGCGGTAGTTTTCCTCTCCTCTGCAGTGTGTATTTGTATCGGAGAACACTATATTCAATCCTCCGCCACTTACTCTTTCTCCCGTTCCCGGACGTTGAATGAAATAATCGTTCCAGCGAATAATATCTTCTATGGCAAAAGTATTCTGATTCCGGTTATATTCTGATGCATCTGCATTTCTGTACTGAGGTCCCGCTCCGTTTTTATGAAAAGGCGGTGTGAACTCGTCCCAGTATTTACGCAATGCCTCGTCGCGGCAATATTCGGTAGCAATCAACGGTTTACCGGCGCTTTTATCGATATAGAGCATTTCGCCCCCGTATTCAGCTATTTTACTGTCAAGCATTTCGCGTGCCCCGCTTGCTCGTCCGCCATAAGGATCGTATTTGTCACGAACAGATTTCATTTCGGCCATATGCTCCTCACTTACACCATGATTCCCGCTTTCGTACAAAACAACACTGGGACTGTTACGGTTATAAATAATAGCATCGCGCATTAATTCAACACGTTGTTCCCAGCGGCGGCCTGTTACATCACCTTCAGCATCGCCTGCCGGAAACATTTGCATGAGTCCAACTCGGTCACACGATTCAACATCTTGTTTCCATGGAGTAACGTGCATCCAGCGAACCATATTCGCATTGCCATCTACCATCAGTCTGTTGCTGTAATCACTCAGCCAGGGAGGGACCGACATACCTACAGCCGGCCATTCGTTGCTCGTACGCTGAGCATATCCTTTTATCTGAATTGCCCGGTCGTTCAGGAACACCATTCCGTTTTTAAATGCTGTTTTGCGGAATCCGGTACGGATCTTCACAAGATCCACATTTTTACCCCCTATTTTTAAAACCGTGTAAACATTATACAAATAGCCGTATCCCCAACTCCAGAAGTGTATGTTTTTTACGATGGAAGATGCTGATACAACGGCGGTTTCACTGGACTTTACCGTAATTTCATTCCCCGAAAAGCGCGCAGTCTCTTTTCCATCCAGGTCTGCAATTACAACTTCAAACGTTACTTTCTGAGGTACAGAGGTTTCATTTTTGACTTCCGCCTCAGCGTGAACGATTGCTTCTCTCTTTTTAATATCAAAGTCCGAAGCATAAATATAGGTTCCGGTTGTTTTCAGATTGGAATACAGCGGTAATGTTTGATAAACAAGGCCGGTTACATGCAGCATTACATTCTTGGGTAAACCGCCATAATTTGCGTTGAAATTTTTATTATTCCACTGAAACGGGCTTTTTGTTGCCTTTTCGTGATAGTTCCAGCTATTGTCAACCCGAACAGAAATTATATTATCTGCCTTGTAATTAATCGTTGAAGAAATATCGAATCCAAATGCCATTACGCCGTTTTCGTGCAAACCCACAAATTTACCGTTCACATACACTTCGTCAGCAAAACGGGCTCCTTCGAATTCAATAAACACTTTTTTACCGCTATCAGCATCGGGTAACCGGAAATGTTTTCTGTACCAAACCACCGTGTCGGTGTGTTGCTCAATATGAACCCGAAAAGCCTCATCTTCGTTAAATGCATGAGGAAGTGTTATGGGTTGCCAGGATGAATCGTCGAAACCGACAGTTGCAGCATTTGCAACATCCCCGATTTTTAATTTCCATTCGGAATTAAAATTATACGTCACACGAGGATTGGCCGGTGCATTAAATTGTTGCCCATTGACATTTGTCAAAATAAATAAGCAAGTAAAGAGGAGAAAGATTCGGTTCATTAGTTCCTGGTTTTATATTTTATTCTGCTGCATTTTAACGTGTTGAGAATAATTCTTCGGTTATCTCAGATTTTTCCTTAACGGCAGCTTTTGCTTCTTCCTTTATCGGCTTTTTTAAAAAAAAATGGAGCCTGCCCATGGGCAAACTCCAATTTCATAGGGATGTTATTTATAGATTCTTCCCATATTCCCAACCCTTACGTACAGGTTCTTTAATGTATACATCAAGTTCGGGGCGACCGGTTGCTTTTATGTTTTTTGCATCATATTTGATTGTTCCTCCGAATCTTTGTGCCAAAACACCAACCTGGATCATTTCTGTTAAGTTGGCTGAATAGTCAAAATTAGATCCGGGCAGCGTATGGTTTTTAATTGCGGCAATCCATTCCTGGACAGGCTTTTCTTCCTGAACCCTTGGGATAGTTTTTGCCGGAGGATTTTTCAGGAATTCTTCCCACTCTTCCTTTGGAACGAGTAATCGCGCATCGTTTGGCCTGCCACCTGTAATAAGTGTTTTTTTATCTCCAATCATAATCATTCCGGTACCGGGCAATTTATCAATTCCCCATTCAGGTCTGATTGCCGGTTTTTGCATCCCTTCATACCATTTCATTGTCACTGGTGCTTTTTTCCCACGTGCACCAAATTCCCAGGTTACAAGCGATTCTTCAGCCACAAAACTATGATCCGGAACTGGATTTGGGATCGTCCCTTTTACGGTATGGGGCATGCCAAGATCCAGGGCCCAGAATGGAGCATCTAATGTGTGACATGCCCAGTCGCCCAATTTACCATTCCCATAATCGAAAAAGCCTCTCCAGGTGCGGGGTGCATAGAGGTTATTAAAAGGACGCGAAGTAACTGGTCCCTGCCACAGGTCCCAATCCAACCCCGCAGGTACTGAATCGGCTTGTGGTGGAAAGGTTGCTGGCTTTTCAAAGTAACCGTCTTCCTTAAAATTTATTTTGCCCTGCCACGCAATCACCTCTTTCACCTGTCCAAGAATGCCGGCTTCGTACCATTCTTTTACCAGCCTGATTCCATTGGTAGTATGTCCCTGGTTACCCATTTGTGAAACAACGCCATAATGCTTTGCTGCATTTTTCAGGGTCCGCAACTGCCAGATATTGTGTGCCAAAGGTTTCTCAACAAATACATGCTTGCCAAGTTCAATTGCTGCCATTGCTGCAGGAAAGTGAGTATGATCGGGTGTCGCAATGATCACAGCATCAATATCCTTCGCCATTTCGTCGAACATCTTCCTGAAGTCTTTATATCTTTTGGCATTAGGGCATGCTTCGAAGCCATTGGCCGATTGCCTGTCATCAACATCGCACATGGCTACGATGCTTGCCTGTGGAACCTGCGTCCAACTGGCTTGTCCGCGACCACCAACACCGATAACTGCGATGTTTAACCGGTCACCTGGTGCGCTTCTTAAATAATTTGGAATGAACAGTACCCCTGTAGCTATTGAGGCCGACTTCATAAACGATCTGCGTGATAAATTTTTCATGAAATTTCGATTGTTAATTAGCGTTGTTAATTGACAAATGTAATGAATTGATATTGATTAAAAATTAAACCCGGATGTTTTTGAACGCATGGAAATAAAGATCAACCAGACAAGACTTTATTGCGCGATTACGAGAAAATAATTCTTCTTCCCTTTTTGTACCAGCAGGTATTTGCCACCGATTAATTGCGCCTGACTAACCAGATCGTCTGCACCTTCAACCTTTACTTTATTTACAGCGACCCCGCCACCTGCAATTGTACGGCGCGCTTCACCTTTTGACGGGAAAACCGAAGTCTTTTCGGCCAGCAAATCGACAATATTCACACCTTGCTCAAGATCGGATTTGGCTATTTCAAATTGTGGCACCCCTTCGAAGACAGATAAAAAAGTCGTTTCATCAAGTTTTCGCAAGGTTTCTTCGGTTCCCTTTCCGAAAAGAATCTCCGACGCCTCCACTGCCAGCAGATAATCAGCTTCGGAGTGAACCATGCAGGTCACTTCTTTTGCGAGAACTTTCTGGAGCTGACGCAAATGAGGCGCTTCCTGATGCTCATTAATAAGCTGTTCTATTGTTTCATTTGAAAGTATAGTGAAAATTTTGATGTATTTTTCAGCATCAGCATCCGAAGTGTTTAACCAGAACTGGTAGAATTGATAAGGTGATGTTCGTGCGGGATCGAGCCAGACGTTGCCCGATTCTGTCTTCCCGAATTTTGTGCCGTCAGCTTTTTTAATCAGGGGGCAAGTAAGTGCAAATGCTTCGCCACCCGCTTTCCTGCGGATCAGCTCAGTTCCCGTGGTAATATTTCCCCACTGATCGGAACCACCCATCTGTAATTTGCAGTTTTTCGTTTCATAAAGGTGCAGAAAGTCGGTTCCCTGTACAAGCTGATAAGTGAATTCTGTGAAGGACATTCCGGCTGCCCCGCTATCGGGATCGAGGCGTTTTTTTACAGAATCTTTTGCCATCATATAATTGACCGTAATGTGCTTGCCAATATCACGGATAAAATCGAGGAAGGTAAAATCTTTCATCCAGTCGTAATTGTTGACCATCTCGGCGACATTCGCTTCTTTTGAATCGAAGTCGAGAAACCTTGAAATCTGACCTTTAAGACACTCCTGGTTATGTCGCAGAGTGCTTTCATCCAAAAGATTACGTTCCTGTGATTTGCCCGAAGGATCGCCAATCATCCCCGTGGCACCACCAACCAGAACAATAGGTTTATGTCCTGCCAGCTGGAAGTGTTTAAGCATCATTACGCCCACAAGGTGGCCGATATGCAGTGAGTCGGCAGTCGGGTCAATTCCCACATAAGCCGAGGTAACCTCTTTTTTCAACTGTTCTTCCAATCCGGGCATCATATCATGGATCATGCCTCTCCACTGCAATTCTTCAACAAAATTCATTGTATATTGTAGTTAAATAATTATAATTCAAGTTTATAGTCATATTCATACCAGCGATCGACCACACACAAAACTTGTATGTTGCAGTATGTTGTTAAATATGGAAATAATGGGCAAAGATACAACTTCCGGCTAATATGATTTAAATTTGTTATTTTTCAGCTTTAATTAATAATCCTATGAAAAACTCCCGGTTTCAGGCCAAATCATTATTGCTGTCAGTCATTTTCTGCATAACCTTCTTCCTGGGACAGGCACAGCACCGGCTAATCTTACTTCATCCAACAGTAAGTAACATCGAAAATATGATCTGGATGGTAGATAATAAAATTATTGATATTCCCGGTGTGGAGCTGGTAGGTGTTTATTCGGCGGATGAAGCTTATAATTATTCTGCGTCGGAGAAGTATCTTGCCGAACATCACGTGTTTAATTACAAGCTTCGAAAAATTGAAGGTAAAATTAAACCGGAGGATATTTGCCGCGAAAATAGTTGTACTGCTGAGTTTCGGAAATTATTCGAAGAATCGGATGCAATACTCTTTTTTGGAGGCCCTGATATTCCGGCTGCGGTTTACCTTGAAAAACAGCGCCTTCTGACAGAGGTTACTGATCCCAACCGTCATTATTTTGAGACTTCCTTGTTTTTCCATTTGATCGGCGGAAGCCGGAACCCAGCCTTTAAACCTTTTTTAGCCGATAGACCTGATTTTATTGTAAGGGGATTTTGTCTGGGTATGCAAACCATGAATGTGGCCGCGGGGGGGACGCTGATCCAGGATATACCTCAGGAGATCTATCATAAAAATAACCTGGAATCGGTTTCGGCACAACCGGGTGACAAGCTGCACCGAAGTTATTTAGCCCCTTTATACCCGCTTTCTGATTTATTCGGTGGTAACTTTCACTCAATCCGTATTGCAAAATCGGGTTATCTTCACGAACTTGCAACTGGTTCAGGCGCCACCTTTCCACAGGTGTACAGCTATCACCATCAGGCCGTCGGACGTAAGGGTGTTAATCTCAAGGTGATTGCCACTTCCATGGACAGAAAAATCATCGAGGGGCTGCAACATTCCGAATTTAAGAATATAGTTGGTGTTCAGTTTCACCCCGAACCGGCTTCACTGTATAAGCCGGAAACGAGCTTTACAACTATCCCGGGGAAGGCATTTTCTCCCAACGAACTTCTGGCCCGTTCGAACAGCCTGAAGTTTCATCAGCAATTCTGGAACGATTTTTCTGAAAAGGTGAAGAAAAGCAGCAGGGTCCTTATTAAATAATGAACCGGAAGTTAAGAAGTTGTTTAATACATTCAATCACAAGAATGCTGCTTCCGACCGATATTATGTAGTCACAGTCGTTGCCGGTGGTGTTGGTTCAGACTCCTTTTTATCTCTCAGGAAAGGGAGAATATTGGGAGCCATATTTTTAATCGGGCCATAAAACCTCGATTCTGTTTTTGCTTTATCAGGAATAATTGTTACCGTAAAATCCTCGATAGCAGCAATAATGATCATTAAGATACTTAGGATAAAAGCGGCCTTCAAAGCGCCAAATATTGCTCCGGCAAACCTGCTGAAGATGCCTAATGCGATCGCCTGAACAAATTTTTCGGTCAGCGTGGCAATCAGGTGGACCAGGATAACAACGAACACAAAAATCAGGATAAATGCAGCCAGGCGCATAGAATCGTTGCTCCATGTCAGGTACTTAGACAGCCAATGCTGTACCAGATCTGAAAATTCGACGGCTGCCCAAATTCCCAGGATTAATGAAATAATGGATGCCAATTCCACAAAAAAACCTTTAACAAAGCCATTTATTGCAGCTCCTACAATAAGAACTATCAAAATGATATCTACCACATTCATTCAGAAAATATTTGTTTTTAATGGCCTTATGGAAAATCCAAAAATCATAATCTCTTTTAAACGAGCGTCAGATCATGGATGTTTCATCCGGATAAAGTTTTAAATTTGTCGCAATAAAATTATTAAAATACCTTGAAACTCCGTTAAGTTGCGGAAAATTACTAAATTTAATCCAAATAATACAAATTATTAAGAGTATGGCCATTGTCAATTCGATTATTAACTGGATCAATTATAAGCGTATCTATGAAATTGATTTATATCGGGAACATGCCAGGGAGATTCAGGAGGAGGTACTCTTTAATCTGCTAAATACTGCAAGGGGTACGGAATGGGGCGAAAAATACGAGTATGCTGACACCAAATCATGGGAATGCTATAAGGATAGAGTGCCAATCAGCCGGTATGAAACCATTGAACCACTAATCAACAGGATGATCCAGGGAGAAAAAAATGTACTCTGGCCGGGATCGGTCAAATGGTTCGCAAAGTCATCCGGCACCACCAATGCAAAAAGTAAATTTATACCCGTTTCAAAGGAGTCGCTTGATGATTGTCATTTCCGGGGTGGAAAAGATGTGCTTGCCATCTATTACCGGAATCACCCCGATGCGTCATTGCTTTCGGGAAAAAGCCTGACTTTGGGAGGTAGTCACCAAATGACCAACCTTAGCAACAAGGCCTATTATGGCGATCTTTCGGCAATAATGATCGAAAACTTACCATTCTGGACCGATTTTCATCGCACCCCGCCGACCGAAATCGCATTGATACCTGAGTTTGAAGAGAAAATTATGCAGATAACGAAGATGGCTATTAATGAGAATGTTACTTCTCTTGCAGGAGTTCCTTCATGGTTTCTTGTCCTGCTGCGTTACATTCTTGAATACACCGGTAAATCGAGTATTCTTGAAATTTGGCCTAATCTTGAACTTTTTATGCACGGTGGAATCTCCTTTGATCCTTATCGTGAACAATATAAGCGTATAATTCCTTCCGAAAAGATGAATTATATGGAAACTTACAATGCCTCGGAGGGGTTCTTTGCCATCCAGGATAATCCAGATAGTGCAGATATGCTCCTGATGCTCGACTACGGAGTTTTTTACGAGTTTATTGCTGCAGCCAATGTGGAGGATGAACATCCTGAATCAATTCCATTATGGGAAGTGGAGCCGGGAGTCAATTATGCCATGGTAATCTCGACAAATGGAGGATTATGGCGCTATATGATCGGGGATACGGTGAAATTTACTTCCAAAAATCCTTACAAACTAAGGATTACAGGACGGACAAAACATTTTATCAATGCCTTTGGTGAGGAGGTCATTATGGATAATGCTGAACGTGCCATCAATGAAGCGTGCAAAGCAACAGGGGCAATCATCCTTGATTATACTGCGGGTCCGATTTTTATGAGTGAAAGTCAGGCAAAGGGAGCTCATCAATGGCTGATAGAATTTGATACCAAACCTGACGATTTAGAGAAATTTGTCACAGTTCTTGATCTTAAATTGCAGGACCTAAACTCTGATTATGAAGCCAAAAGGCATAAAAATGCAACACTCGAGCGGCCACATGTCCTGGCGGTTGCAGATGGAACTTTTATACAATGGATGCGCGAACGCGGGAAATTGGGTGGTCAGAATAAAGTGCCCCGGTTGTCGAACAACAGGGAATATCTCGACGGCTTGCTTGTGATTCATGAATTACTCAATAGAAACAAAGGTATTGCCGGATAGGTCCGGATTGAAAATCAAAGGTGTATACTGTAATCAGGATTGAATAGTAATAACGTACAAAAATTTAAACGTGAAAAAAGAAGCTGCAGCAATGCACATCGCGATTGCCGGTAATATTGGTGCCGGGAAAACTACCCTGACCGAAATTCTATCAAAACATTACGGATGGGATGCCCATTACGAGGAAGTTGATGGAAACCCTTATCTGAATGACTTCTACCACGATATGCAACGCTGGTCTTTTAATCTGCAGGTTTATTTCCTCAACAACCGGTTTAGCCAGATCATCGATTTCCGCCATTCGGGAAAAACAGTTATTCAGGATCGGACGATCTACGAAGATGCTGAAATATTCGCCCCCAACCTGCATGAAATGGGACTGATGAGTACGCGTGATTTCGAAACCTATCACTCATTATTTGACCTTATGGGAAAATTAATTCAGGCTCCCGACCTGATCATTTACCTGAGGGCTTCAATTCCGACGCTGGTTCAGCAGATTCAAAAACGAGGAAGGGATTATGAAGAAACCATCCGCCTTGATTATCTCAAACAACTTAACCAACGGTACGAAGCGTGGGCAACCCGGTACCGCCTTGGCAAAATGCTGGTTATTAATATTGATGAACTTAATTTCGCCGAAAACAAAGAAGATATCAGCAAGGTAATCGATCGCATCGATGCCCAGCTGCATGGACTTTTCTAAACAAAATCAGGTTAACGTTCCGCAGCAACACGCTGGGGGGATTTGTAACTTTTGAATGCTATTTTATTGATGAAATCCACTACGTCCCAAGTAAGATGCACAAAGATTTATCTGCTGTAATATATTTTTAAGCCGGGTAATACCGGCTTTTGTCATTTGTTTATAACTGAATAATTCGTACGATTATAGCCTGAATTAACCCTTGCACCAAAGGACATTTTTCGGATTTGCAGGTTACCAAAAAGTATAAAACAAATGAATTCCAAAATATCAAAAGGTTTTAATTTTGGCGAGGATACACTAACGACCGGTTTAGCTTTGAAACTCGCGGCGGGGAAGATCACTGGCTCCATCAGCCCTTCTGCTGCCGAGCGGATTACAAAGAGCCGGGATATTGTTGATGGGATTGTCGCGAGTCATGAAACAGTTTACGGGATTAATACCGGTTTCGGGCCGCTTTGCACAACAATAATATCAGAGAGTGATACCAAAAAGTTGCAGCTCAATTTATTAAAAAGTCACAGTGTAGGTGTTGGTCATCCAATCGACCGTGAGCTTGCCAGGCTGATGATGATTCTCAAAGTACATACCCTGGCCATGGGATTTTCAGGTATTGCAATTGAAACGCTTGAGCGGATATTATGGCATATCAACCAGGATATCATACCTGTAGTTCCTTCACAGGGTTCAGTCGGGGCTTCGGGCGACCTGGCACCCCTCGCTCATCTTTTTCTCCCGTTGGCAGGGTATGGAAAAGTTTATTACAAAGGCAAGGTTGTGGAGATGGGTGAACTATTGAAAAAGTTCGGGATGGCTCCGATAGAACTTGGCGCCAAAGAAGGTCTTGCCCTGATCAATGGCACTCAATTTATTGCAGCACATGCCATTAAAGTGGTCGAAAGATTACAGAACTGCCTCGACAACGCCGATCTTATTGCAGCCATGAACCTTGAGGCGATGCTGGGATCGGTCAAAACTTTTTCACCGGAACTGCATGCCTTACGGCCATACCCGGGGATCATTTATGTGGCCGAACGTATGCGGATGCTCATCGGCGAGTCGGAAATTGTGCAATCACATAAAAATTGTTCGCGGCTGCAGGATCCCTACTCATTGCGATGTATTCCCCAGGTGCACGGTGCCTCGCGTAATGCATGGTTGCATCTGAAGGAGCTGTTGCACATCGAGTTAAATTCGGTTACTGATAATCCCATAATTCTGGAAGATGGGCGTTCAATCAGCGGTGGAAGTTTCCATGGTCAGCCTTTGGCCATGGCGCTTGATTACGCTGCAGTTGCAGCAGCCGAGCTTGGAAATATTTCTGACAGGCGTATTTACCTCTCGCTTAACGACACAATAGAGGGATTGCCAAAACTCCTGATGCGCGAAACGGGTCTGAACTCCGGTTTTATGATTCCGCAATATACAACAGCGGCGTTGGTCAGCGAAAATAAAAGTTTCTGTTTCCCGGCAAGTGCTGATAGTATTCCCACGTCTATGGGCCAGGAAGATCACGTTAGTATGGGATCGATAAGCGCCCGTAAAGCATTGATGGTGATTGATAATCTCGAAAAAATCCTGGGAATTGAGCTTTTCTGTGCTGCGCAGGGATTCGACTTTAGAAAACCGCTCCGGTCGGGAGGAATCATCGATGAATGTCATCGCTTTTTCCGGCAGACCATTCCATTTGCTGAATCGGATCATATCATGTCGGACGAAATGAATAAAGCAATTGAACATGTGAAAAACAAAACGTTGATAACAGTTTCGGGAGATATAGCTAAGAAATTGAAAATCAATCTTAAAAACGATCGTGATGAATTATTCGGAATTTATTGAGAAATACGCAACTCATCCCCACTATAAGGCTCCGACGGGAAATATACTGCACGCGAAATCATGGCAGACTGAGGCACCGTTAAGAATGTTACTCAACAATCTCGATCGGCAGGTTGCAGAAAACCCCGAAGAACTTGTTGTTTATGGCGGTACCGGTCAGGCCGCGCGGAATCCTGAAGCATTGTTGCAGATAATAAAATGCCTGCTGGAACTGGATGAAGAGCATAGTCTGTTAATCCAATCGGGTAAAGCGGTCGGAATTGTGCGAACGCATCCTGAGGCTCCGAGAGTATTTATTGCAAACAGCAACCTTGTTCCGGTATGGGCCACCTGGGACCATTTCGAAAAATTGAAAAGTGAGGGGCTAATGATGTACGGCCAGATGACGGCCGGAAGCTGGATATATATTGGCTCGCAAGGGATCCTGCAGGGAACTTATGAGACATTTGAAGCCTGCGGGGAGAAATATTTTAAGGGTGATCTGAAGCACAAGTTGCTTGTTTCGGGTGGACTTGGCGGAATGGGAGGGGCTCAGCCGTTGGCGGCGACTTTGGCTGACGCCACTTTTCTTGGGGTAGATGTTGATCCTGAACGAATTAAAAAAAGAGTTCAGTCGGGATACATCGATCATATTTCTTATTCGTACAGCGAAGCCAAGGCGTTGGTTTTGAATGCGAAGGAAAAAGGTGAAGCAATATCGGTCGGACTTGTGGCCGATATCGGTGACACACTTAAGCAGTTGCTTGACGATGGAATTATTCCCGATATTGTTACCGATCAAACTTCTGCCCACGATCCTTTGCACGGATATGTACCTAATGATCTGACGCTTGAGGAAGCCCGTGCACTTCGGAAATCTGATCCCGGAAAATATAAATCATTGTCGATGCTGAGTATGGCCAGGCATGTCGGTTTTATGCTCGAAATGAAGCGGCGGGGTAGTATTGTGTTTGATTACGGCAATAATCTGCGCGAGATGGCGTTACAGGGCGGTGAAAAAAATGCGTTCAGCTTCGATGGATTTATTCCTGAGTTTATCCGTCCACTTTTTTGTGAAGGGAAAGGACCATTCCGATGGGTGGCCTTATCGGGTGACCCGGAAGATATCCGGATTACCGACCGTGCACTGACCGAAGCTTTCCCTCAAAATCTGCATATGATAAACTGGCTTAAAAAGGCGGGTGATCGTGTTGAATTCCAAGGTCTGCCGGCGCGTATTTGCTGGCTGGGTATGGGTGAGCGCGAAAAGGCTGGCATTTTGTTTAATAATCTTGTGAAAGAAGGCAAAGTAAAAGCTCCGATTGTGATCGGACGCGATCATCTCGACTGTGGTTCGGTTGCTTCTCCCAACAGGGAGACTGAAAAAATGATGGATGGCAGTGACGCTGTTTCAGACTGGCCGCTGCTCAACCTGATGGCTAATACCGGTGGCGGCGCAACGTGGGTTTCATTCCATCATGGAGGCGGAGTCGGAATGGGATTTTCGCAGCATGCGGGGATGGTGGTTCTCGCCGATGGGACCGAAAGGGCAGAGGCGTGCATTCGTAGGGTATTGTATAACGATCCCGCCATGGGAATATTCCGGCATAACGATGCGGGTTATACAAAAGCCACCGAAAATATGACGACCTTTAATCTCAATTTCAGATGAGCGCAGCGAAATCATGTTAGAAACCAGGATAATCGGCCCCTTTGTTCAGCTTTTAACAATGGACAATATTCCGTTGAAAGGATGTATTGATGACAACCGGCTCAAAATCATTCCAAACGGAGGTGTTGCAATCCGGGAAGGAAAAATTGTGAAAACGGGGAATTTTGATCAGCTTTGTGTTGAATTCATGGGGCAAAATACTATAATTGAGCGGGTAGAAACGACGCTGGTTGCAATCCCCGGGATGATCGATCCGCACACTCACATTTGCTGGGCAGGAAGCCGGGCCAATGATTATTCCCTCCGGTTAGCCGGGAAGAGTTACCTCGAAATTTCCCAAAGTGGCGGCGGTATTGGCGATACTGTAACGAAAACAAGGGCTGCGTCAGCCTCACGGCTCGAAGCTTTGCTCACAGAGCGTGCACTAGCTCATCTTCATCGCGGTGTGACAACCATTGAAGTGAAGAGTGGTTACTGTTTAAATACGGAAGGGGAAATTAAACTGCTCGAAGTGATTGGAAGGGCAAACCAAAATCTGCCGGCTGACCTGATCCCGACATGCCTGGCAGCTCATATCACACCTGCAGACTTTAAGGGCTCTTCATCGGATTACCTCGGGAGTGTGATAAAGGATTTGCTGCCGGATGTTAATAAACGAGGATTATCGCACCGGGTTGATATTTATATTGACAATGGGGCATTTTCAGTTAATGATGCGCGGAAATATCTGACCAGGGCAAAAAGTATGGGTTTTGAACTGGTCATTCACGGCGAACAGTTTACCCCCGGCGGCGTTTCGCTGGCCTGTGAGCTTGGGGTAGGTTCAGTTGATCACCTTGAGGTGATTAATGATCGTGAGATTGGTTTTTTGGCGGCATCAAATGTTGTTCCTGTTGTACTTCCGGGTGCTTCACTGGGATTAGGCTGCGGTTTTGCACCGGCCCGGAAATTATTGGATGCAGGATGTTCCCTGGCCATCGGTTCCGACTGGAATCCCGGTTCGGCACCGATGGGCGATTTATTGATGCAGGCTGCAGTATTGGGAATTTTTGAGAAAATGACCATGGCAGAGACTTTGGCAGGTATAACATTCAGGGCAGCAAGCGCACTCGGATTGACCGACCGGGGCAAGCTAAATCAAGGATTCCTTGCCGATTTTGCCGGTTTTCCTGCTTCCGATTACCGTGAAATTCTTTATAACCAGGGAAGTTTAAAACCTTCATTGGTGTGGAAAAGAGGAGAAAGGGTGAGGGAGTGAACTTGAGAGGGGGTGATGTTGAGAGCGAGGGGGAGAAGATGAGAAATGTGAGAAGATAAATGGAGTAAGTCATTCAATAATATTGAAACATGAGAAAGATCGATTGGGCGAAGGGACAATGGGAAGTTCGGAAAATGAGAAGGTTAATGGAGAGCGATGCCAGTAGCGAACAGCCAGTAGCGAGCAGCCAGCAGCCAGTAGCCAGCAGCTTTAATTTAGGATGTACAATTAAAAACAGTTATTAATGAAACAACTAATTGAGTGCGTTCCCAACTTTTCGGAAGGACGTGATCTTTCCATTATAAAACAGATTACCGATGTCATCGAAAGTGTTAAGGGGATCAGGCTGCTGAATGTCGATCCGGGGCATGCCACCAACCGGACAGTAGTTACGTTTGTCGGGGTACCGGAACTCGTTGTTGAGGCTGCTTTCAGGGCGATTGAGCGTGCTTCGGAGCTTATTGATATGCGTTATCACAAAGGAGAACATCCCCGCTTTGGAGCAACAGATGTCTGCCCATTGGTGCCGGTTTCGGATATTACGATGGAAGAGACGGTTGAATACGCCCGGCTTCTTGCAAAACGCGTGGGCAATGAATTGAATATACCGGTATATTGTTATGAATATGCTGCCTATGAAGAGAAGAGAAGGAGCCTGGCAAATTGTCGGTCAGGGGAATACGAAGGACTGGCGGAAAAAATGCAGACTGCAGAATGGATGCCCGATTTTGGTCCCGCGGCATTTAATGCCAAATCGGGAGCAACGGCTATCGGGGCCAGGAATTTTCTGATCGCCTACAATGTAAATCTGAATACCACTTCGGTTAGGCTGGCCAATGCAATTGCCTTTGATGTTCGCGAAGCAGGCCGTTTACAAAGAGAAGGTGATCCGCTGACAGGAAAAATTATTACGGATGAAAAGGGTGAACCTGTCAGGATTCCCGGAACATTGAAAAAAGTAAGGGCTATCGGCTGGTTTATAAAGGAATATGGAATTGCTCAAATTTCAATGAATCTCACAGATATTACAGTCACGTCAGTTCACGAGGCTTTTGAGGAAGTGTGTGAAAGGGCACGCGACCGTGGGATCAGGGTTACTGGTTCGGAGTTAATCGGGATGATTCCTCTGCAGGCAATGCTTGATGCCGGCAAGTATTTCCTCCGGAAGCAACACCGTTCTGTCGGAATTCCCGACCGCGAAATCATAAAAATAGCGGTGAAATCATTAGGCCTCGATGAACTCGCTCCATTTGATCCAGAAAAGCGAATCATTGAATATCTTCTTAAAAATACAGATAATCAATTGGTTGATTATTCATTGTCTGCATTTGCGCACGAGGTGGCCTCCGATTCACCGGCCCCGGGCGGCGGTTCAGTTGCAGCCTATGTGGGTGCAATTGGCGTAGCTTTAGGATCAATGGTGGCAAATCTCACTTCCCACAAACGGGGCTGGGATAACCGATGGATGGAATTTTCGGATTGGGCCGAAAAAGGAAAGGTAATCTATGAAGAATTGCTGCAACTGGTAGATAAAGATACCGAAGCTTTTAACCAGATCATGGAGGCTTTAAAATTGCCAAAGGAAAATCCGGATGAGATGGCAACCCGCAAAAAGGCCGTTCAGGCAGCTACCAGGTATGCAATCGATGTTCCATTCAGGGTAATGCAATTATCGTACGATTCGATGGAAGTAATCGAAGCGATGGCTCAAACGGGCAATCCCAATTCTGTAACTGACGCAGGGGTAGGAGCTTTATGTGCTGCCGCTGCAGTGTCGGGTGCATATCTTAATGTCCTGGTCAATTCATCGGGATTTAATGATAAAGAGGCGATACTAAATATTTTATCCCAAGCTGAAACCCTCGAAATCCAGACAAAACAACGTTGCGAAGAAATCCAATCCATCGTCCGAAGTAAAATAGGTTAAATAAAAAGCCGGGTAAATCCTTGATTAAAAGGTTTACCCGGCCAGATATTTTATTATTCAGACGAATTTATACGCCAAAGGCAGTCTTGATTTTATCGACATAGTCGAGTTTCTCCCAGGTAAACAATTCCACTTCTTTTACACGATCGCCAAAATAGGGCGAAGAGTACTTTTTGGTGATCGTAACCGGAGTACGTCCCATATGACCATAGGCTGCCGTTTCTTCATAAATTGGATTACGAAGTTTCAGCCGTGTTTCAATTGCATAAGGACGCAGATCGAATAAAGCGGTGATTTTCTCTGCGATCCCGGCATCAAGCAGATTTATTTTGGCTGTGCCATAGGTATTCACATAAATATTCACGGGTTGTGCAACCCCTATCGCGTAAGCAAGCTGAACCAAAATTTCATCTGCAATTCCTGCTGCAACCAGATTTTTGGCGATATGCCTGGCAGCATAGGCAGCCGATCGGTCTACTTTTGATGGATCTTTACCCGAGAATGCTCCACCTCCGTGGGCTCCTTTACCGCCATAGGTATCGACGATAATTTTCCGTCCGGTGAGACCGGTATCGCCGTGAGGACCACCAATCACAAATTTCCCGGTAGGGTTGACATAGAGAATATATCCCGGTTTGAATAATTGCTGAATCTGTTCAGGCAGTTTGGCAAGAATGGAAGGGATCAGGTAGTTCTGAACATCCTCCTTGATTTTATCACACATATCCTGATCGGCTTTGGCCTGGGCTTCCGGGGTGGCGTTTTCGGGCAAAATAAATTCATCATGCTGGGTTGAAACAACAATTGTATGAACTTTAACCGGTTTATTATTAACGTCATACTCGATCGTGACCTGCGATTTTGAATCCGGGCGCAGGTAAGTCATCACCTTAAGTTCGCGACGGATGGCGGCCAATTCAAGTAATAGTAAATGTGATAAGTCGAGCGACAAAGGCATGTAGTTTTCAGTCTCAGACGTGGCATAACCAAACATCATCCCCTGGTCACCGGCACCCTGATTTTCACGATCGGTCTTTTCAACGCCACGGTTAATGTCGGGCGATTGTTCGTGCAATGCGGTTAAAACACCACAGGAATCACCATCAAACTGGTATTCAGCCTTGGTGTAACCGATCCGGTTGATCACCCTGCGGGCTACTTCGCGTACATCAATGTAAGTTTCTGATTTGATCTCGCCTGCCATAACAACCTGGCCGGTAGTGACCAGTGTTTCACATGCAACTTTCGAGTCGGGGTCGTAGGCAAGAAATTCATCCAGCACTGCATCCGAAATCTGGTCGGCGACTTTGTCCGGGTGCCCTTCTGACACCGATTCTGAGGTAAAAAGATATCCCATAATATAAATAGTTTAAGGTCCGCAAAGGCGGATCGATTAATAATTATTGAATTACAGGGATAGTTGATTGATGGGAAAGAATCCGAAAATTTTGTTTTAGCATTTTTTTCCGTGGTTGCAATCAATCAAATTTATCCACAAATAACGGGGCAAAGATAATTTCTTTTAATTGAAATACTCAATGAGGTTCAATTTTTTTTAGCGCTGATTTATCGGGTGATTTCGAGAAAGACATTTTCCAGGGTAGAGTCCTGTCTGTTCAGGGTAAGAATGGTAAGATTATCAGCGACTGCGAACCTGAAAATCAGGGGCCTTATATCTGAGTCATTACCCTGCACGAGCCAGATTTTCTCTGATACCGGCTGAATTGCTGTTATCCCTTCTATCCCAAGTAATTTGTCCGGATTTATTTGTTCTGCAAATTCGACCAGCACCTTTTGTCCGCGGCTGGTTGCAAGGGCTTTAATATTTGAAGGGGTATCTGTTGCAACAATTTTACCGCGGCTGATAATCATTATCCTGTCGCACAAAGCTTCAACTTCCTGCATAATATGGGTGGAGAGCATCACGGTTTTATGGGCACTGAGGCTGCGGATCAACTGGCGTATTTCGACAATCTGTGAAGGGTCAAGACCCGAAGTTGGCTCGTCAAGAATCAGGACCGACGGATCGTGGATAAGCGCCTGGGCAATACCGACACGCTGCCGGTATCCTTTTGAAAGTGCCCCTATTTTTTTATGTTTTTCGCGCTCGAGTCCGGTAATACCGATTATTTCATTCACATGCGACCTGACCTGTTTAAGCTTGTAAATTCCCGCTACATAAGCTAAATATTCTGTGACATAAAGGTCGGTGTAAAGTGGATTATTTTCGGGCAGATACCCGATTTGCCTTCGTATTTCGAGATTATTCCCTTCTACCAAAGCCCCGTTAATCCGGGCAGTGCCTTCATCCGGATGCAGAAAACCGGTGATAATTTTCATCATCGTAGATTTTCCGGCCCCATTGGGTCCCAGTATCCCGACAATCTCACCCGAATTTACCGTGAAAGAGACACTATCCAGTGCTTTCTGACTTCCGTATAGTTTTGTGACAGATTCAACTTGTACCGACATTCCAGCTATTTTTCAGCAAATTTAGTTTAAAAAATTCAACTGTAATGACCGGGTGCCCCTGCTCCCTGCCCCATGCCCCATGCTCCCTGCCCCATGCCCTCTCGCACTATGGTTAAAGCGAATTATCATCCGCCTGTATTCTGTTCCAGCGACTGAAAAGAAACGGAAGGAGAACCTTATCAGCAAATAAAATAAAATTCAACAGAAAGACCGCCAGAATTACCGGGAACACATTTTCTGAAATAAAAGTAAAAAATTGCGTCATTAGTGCACGATCGAGATAATAATATAAGCCCGCCGCTACCGAAAGCAGTGATATTATTACTGAAGTCAGGTATATGTATTCGCGAATATCGTTTCTCAACTGATCCGTTCGCATAACCGAAGCCGTAACCATCTGCGCAAAACCTGGGGATAATTGGAATCCTGGTTCTACTCTCAGCGATTTTTCTAAAATATTATCCAGCTCATCATTTTTCATGAGAAATCTCCTTTACTGATTTTAAACTGTTGTCATCAAACACAAATTGTAGTTTTTCCTTCAGAAGTGCTTTGGCCCTGAACAGATAATTCTTGACGGTGCCTTCGGGCATACCGGTAATCTGTTCAATTTCCTGGTACGAAAATTCCTCCAGGTAAAATAAGGTCAGCACCGTGCGATAGTGAACCGGTAACCGATCAACCTGTTCCCTGATAAACCTGTGCAGATCGACCTGCTCATAATTGGCAGAAGTGAAGTCTGACAGGTTAGGTAATGCGGAAGAGTCATCCAGATTAACCTCATCAACCTTTTTAAACTTCCTTAAATAATTGATACTTGAATTATAGGCGATGGTGGCAATCCAGGTTGATAACTTACATTCGTTGCGGTATTTCGCCAGATTCTGGTAGACCTTGAGAAATACTTCCTGGCAAACATCCTCCAGTTCATTGTTGCGCTGAATTAACCGGCCGGTAATATGAACCACGAGTTTCTGGTAACGGTTTACCAGAAACGTGAATGCTTTCATATTTCCTCTTAAAACCTGGTTTACTAATTCAATATCATCCATACGGGAAGTTTGACAGCGAATGAAGATCAAATGTTGCATCCGGGATAAACAATTTATACGGAAAATAAATGCACTCGCTGCAACATTTTGAGAAACCTTGTTGTCACATTATACAAACACTTAAAACTAGAAAATATGAACGAAGTATTAATGGCCGCTGTTGTTTTTTTTGCGATTTACCAGATTCTGAAAAATTTCACCGATTTTTTATTGAAACGGAAGATTATCAGTGCAGGGCACTTTGAAAATGCGGGAATATTAGACCAGAAAGTGGCATCTGCAATCGTTGAAAGCAGGGAGGTTAACAAATACCCTTCGCTGAAATGGGGGTTGGTTGCTTTTTTCGCGGGAATTGGGTTTATCTTCATTGACCAGTTAAGTCCGGGTGGTAACAATGGTGAATACATGCATAATAGTTTGTTGCCTTTTGGCATCGAGCTGGTTTCCATTTCGCTGGGCTTTTTAATCTATTTTCTGATTGTAAATTTCTCGAAAAGGAAATAGACAGAAAAGTATGAAAGGTACAATTACGCTGATGGGCTAATTTGAATTATCGCCCGCTTACGGATTTTTAAACAGAAAACCGCAAAATCATTCATCAGAGTGGTCTTGCGGATTTTTATGATTAAAACATGCTCAATGAACACTTTCGAAGAATTCCGGGATGCTGATTTTTAATTCATTTCAGTAATAGTTTCATCTCCTGCAATCTTAGAAATGGCTGACGGTCGGGAATATTCAAAATAAAATCTAATTTTGTCGTGGCTTTCGGCTATAACAGAAAATAGGAATGAAGAACCAGAATTTCAATTACATTGATTCCCTTTTACGATTCAAAAGACAAGATACTGAAATAGTTAAAATTGGTATGGTTACCCTGGGGGGGTTGTATCCCATCCGACTTCAGTCGATGACCGACACCGACACAAAGGATACAGAAGCGACGGTAAATCAAATAATACGCATATTAGATGCGGGTGCTGACTTTGTCAGGGTTACAGTCCAGGGGATCAGGGAGGCTGAAAATCTGAAAAATATCAGGGCTGAGCTCGATCGCAGGGGTTACTTTAATCCACTCGTTGCAGATGTTCATTTTAATCCTGCGGCTGCAGAAATAGCTATCAAATATGTCCGTAAGGTACGGATCAATCCCGGGAACTTCTATGATAAACGGGCTACTTTTGAGAAAGTTAATTATACCAACGAGGAATATCGCGAAGAGCTCAACAGGCTCGAAGAGCGATTTGTACCATTTATTAAAGAATGCAGGGAGCGGGGAACTGCACTTCGTATCGGGGCCAACCAGGGTTCACTGTCCGACCGGATAATGAGCCGTTACGGCGACACTCCGGCAGGCATTGTGGAGTCAGTAATGGAATTCCTCAGAATCTGTAAAAAGCAGGATTATCACAACATTGTTATCTCAATAAAATCGAGCAATACCCGCACGATGGTTTATACCGTCAGGTTAATGAATTACAGGATGCGGCTTGAGGATATGAATTATCCTTTTCATATCGGTGTTACTGAAGCCGGTGAAGGTGAGGATGGAAGAATAAAATCGGCTGTCGGTTCAGGGGCATTGCTGGCCGATGGGATCGGGGATACAATTCGTATCTCCCTCACAGAGGATCCGGCCGCTGAGATACCCTTTGCCCGAAAGCTGGTTGATGTATTTAAAGGCAGGGAGAATCATGGTGCCATAAAAGCCCCTTTAGTTGCACAGACTAATCCGTTTGAATATGAACGGCGTTCGAGCCGGCTTGTGGGTGATATCGGCGCAAAGAAACCCGTGGTCGTCATAGGAAGTCTTAATAAATATACCCGGGAAGAAATCCGTTCCTTAAATTCAGGCACAGAACCCGAATACTTTTATGATGGCAGACGGATTCTTGATCGCCATAGTAAGACATACCCGATCCTGTCGCTCGAAGATTATCTGTTTAACGACAATTACATGGGACAGATGCGCTTTGTAAGGGTTAATAAAAAGAAGTACGATGTTTTTAAGGAGGAAAATCCCGAAATCATCGAGAAGCTTAAAAGAGAACGGAAGGTAGTGCTAATTATGGAGAGCGATAACATTAATTGTTACGCGGAAATGCGCGCCTTTTTCATGGAACTTGATGCGCATATTTGCAAAAATCCAGTGATTTTGCACCGGTCATACAAAGAAAATAATTACGAGAATCTGCTGATTAAGGCTTCAACCGACCTGGGTGGATTATTCATCGATGGATATGGTGACGGAATTCTGCTGTCCAACGAAGGGACTATCGGCTACAATGAATTGAAAAATCTTTCTTTTGGTATTTTGCAGGCCAGCCGGATGCGCGTAACTAAAACAGAGTTTATTTCCTGTCCGGGGTGTGGCCGTACCCTTTTCGATCTTCGGGATACGTTAGTTGAGATAAAACAGAATTTTAACCACCTGAAGAACCTTAAAATCGGCATTATGGGTTGCGTTGTGAACGGCCCGGGTGAAATGGGTGACGTCGATTATGGATTTGTTGGATCGGGGAAAGGAAAAATCAATCTGTATAAAGGTCAAAAATTGATTAAACGCCATGTTGCCAGTGAGAACGCCGTCGAAGAACTCAAGAAACTGATGATGGAATATGGCGAATGGAAAGAGCCGGTTTAAAAAGGCGACAAGGCGACTTGGCGAGCAAGGCGAATGGGATACGGGGCGAGGAGGCGAGTCAAATTAGTCAGCGAGTCAGGGCGTGGGGGCGAAATTGAAGGGGTGAATTGAGAAATGGCGATGGGGCGACAGGAAATTATGCTAAGTGAAAATGAGAAGATGAGAAATGTAGATGAGAAGTGAACGGATGACTTCCAAAATAGCGGATCAAACGCCTCTTGACTCTGAGTGACCGGGTGACTTCTAAAATAACGATCAAATGCTTTTTGATTTTGCTCAATCTATAAGTGAAGTCAACCGGTCACTTGCCATGAGCTGACTTTGCTCAATTTTGAATTGTAATCACCGGTCACTTCTGAATCAAAAGAAATCGCTCTCATTTACAGGAGCATCCTTATCTTCCTTCATTACTTTTGAGCAATCGAGATCCATATTAATACCTTCCGGTGCTTCAAAACGGGTTTGCTGCGAAAACTTCAAAGCAGGATCGCGGTAAAGTTTATTCATGAAATAACCATAAACGGGCAAGGCCATGTTGGCACCCTGGCCCATGGAAAGGCCTTCGAAGTGAATGGCTCGTAGATCCCCGCCAGTCCAGACACCTGTGACCAATTCGGGAGTTATTCCCATAAACCAACCGTCTGACTGATTCTGAGTTGTTCCTGTTTTACCGGCAATATCCGCAGTTAATCCGCCATAAATCAGCCCGGCCCTGCGAAGGCGCTGACTTGTGCCTTCATTTACCACCCCTTCCATCAGGTTGAGCATCAGAAAAGCTGTATTAGGATCGATGGCATCGTGCTGGTCAGGTGAGAAACGGGAAAGGATATTGCCGTTTTTATCCTCAATCCGTGTAACAAATATTGGTTTTGTGTATACACCATGATTGGCATAGGTGGCATAGGCGCCAACCATTTCATAGATACTTACATCCATTGTTCCGAGAAACATAGACGGCACGGCATCGATAGGACTGCTGATTCCTAGTTTGCGCATCATACTGGCCATCGATTGCGGATTAAACTGTTTCATGATCCATCCTGACACCTGATTGACAGAATTGGCAAGGCCCCATTTTAGTGTGACCATTCTTCCGTCGTAATCGGTATGCCCCGAATTTTTAGCAGTCCAGGAACGACCATCGGGGAGATAAAAAGTCTGTTCGGCATTGGGAACCAGGGTGCACGGCGAATATCCGTTCTGCATGGCCAGTGTATAAAGGAAAGGTTTTACAGTCGATCCGACCTGCCTTTTTCCTAATTTCACCATGTCGTACATGAAATATTTATAGTTGGGCCCGCCGACCCAGGCTTTCACATGACCGGTTTTTGTCTCCATGGTCATCATCGCTGATCTTAGAATTCCGAGCGTATATTTCACCGAGTCGATCGGAGTCATCGTGGTATCAATCTCCCCGCGCCAGCTAAAAACAGTCATTTCAGCAGGTTTTCTGAACTCAGCCGTGATTTCATCCTGCGACAGGCCCTGACTTCGAAGCTGCCGATACCGTTCACTTTGTCGGACCGATAAATTAAGCAGTTTAGCGGCCTCTTCATCCGACATGGAATTGGGGAAGGGTGGGTTCCGTAAAATCTTGATCCGCTGGTTAAATACAGGTTGAATTTCTACACTGAGATGTTGTTTAACCGCATATTCTGCATAAGTCTGCATCCTCATGTCAATTGTAGAATAGATCTTTAATCCATCAGAGTGGATGTTATAGGGCGTACCGTCGGTTTTTGTATTTTTATTGCACCATCCGTACAGAGGATTGGTTTCCCATTCCAGCGAATCTTCATGAAACTCCTGGCTCTGCCATGCAGCATATTTCTCACGATCAGGCTTGTTAGCCATTAAAATAGTGCGAAGGTATTCCGTAAAGTAGGTGCCGGGACTCGATTTAAAGTCTTCTTTGTGATAGTTCAGTTGCAGGTCTTTAATTTTAAGGGCATCATACTCCGTTTTCGTGATTGCTCCGTATTTACGAACCTGGTTAAGAACCACATTTCTGCGTTGTTTTACCATATCCTGACGACGCAGCGGATTGTACAAGGATGGATTTTTTGCCATCCCGATCAACATTGCTGCCTGCTCAAGGGTGAGTTTATCGGGGGTAACTCCGAAATATATCTGTGAAGCCGATTTTATACCTACAGCCAGATTTAGAAAATCAAACTTGTTGAGGTACATGGTCAGGATCTCTTCCTTGGTGAAATTACGTTCAAGCTTTACCGCGATAATCCACTCCCTGAATTTCCGGAATGCCAGATCTATTTTAGTGTCCATCACCTCACGGGGAAACAACATCTTGGCCAGCTGCTGACTGATTGTACTTCCGCCACCTGAACTTTGATCACCTGTCATGATTCCTTTGACAACCCTGAATAATCCTTTGATATCAATTCCTGAATGTTTGTAGAAACGAACATCTTCGGTGGCAATTAATGCTGTAATTACATTTTGACTGATCTGTTCATAGGGAACATAGGTTCTGTTTTCTTTGTAGAAAAATTTACGCATCACCACGCTATCGCTTGAATAAACCTCCGAAGCAAGGGATGATTCAATATTTTCAAGTTCAGTCAAAGTTGGCATAAAACCCAGCTTACCATTTGCTACCAATGTAAATAGAATGATAATCAGGAGTATGCCTATTGCAAAGATGCTCCAGAAGATTTTCATGTATTTTTGAAACGGATGAACTGTATCGGTCATAAACGGATTTTTTTTGAAAGTTACAAACTTACTGGAAAAAAACATGAGATAGGAGAGGGGACAGCATAAAAAAATATTGAATACCGTGATTATAATACGGGTATTATTTTGTCTGCTGAAAAACTCAAATTTACATCTAAATGACCTCGGAGAGGTCACATGTTTATAGAAAAAGATTGGAAGTTAAGGGATTCGACTCCGGCCGGAGTCGAATCTTCAATTGTTTACTCCATTTTCTATAAACATATAATCCCTCTGGGATTAAAAACATGATGCCGTAAATTACAACCCCGGAAATATCATGCGTGTGTATTGTGAACTTTCATTTTTGAAACTCACAATTCTTTCATCAGACCCTATTTAGAGTCTGTCTGTAAAGTCACCTTATTTTGATTTTTTGGTCCTACGCATTTTATTTTCCCGACGATTTGATGATGATTTGCGTTCAAACTTTTGCTTTTCGTGTTTTTCTTTGAAAAATATGCTCCAGTATTTTCAACCAATCAATCTAACTAACATAATAACAAGCTTAAGGGCGTTCAAACTAAAGTGTTGTGATAAAAATTGCTAATCTCTCAATTAATCTTTTCAGGCAAGTCCCGCTATTCGGGACAATGTCATGTTAGTGAGTACCCTGAAGTTATAACCCAGGACACTCCACATCACCTTTGCTTTGAAATGTTTAAATCCTTTCCAGTTACAAATCCTCAAGTCGAAGCCCCGTTTGAGGTTTGAAATAGCGGCTTCAATACCGCTTCGCCATTTCTTCAAACGTGTTTCCATATTGAGGCTGGTGGCAACATTTTTAAGGCTTTTTGTTCCTTTATTGAATACAATATTTACTATACCTTTTGATTTGCAATGATCTAAGCTTCCCTGACTGGCATATCCGCCATCAGCAGATGAATCTCTGGGAGTTATCCCGTAGTTATCTATCACCCTGTCAATGGTAGGGTTGAATAAAGTAATATCAGCTGGATTCCCCGCAGGTATAACACAATCAATGATCAGGTTGCTTTTTCCTGTGGCCAGATTTACCTTGTGACCGAATTGTACTTCGCGTCCACCCTTGACAATAATGTCAGCGTGTAGTTCGTATATCGAGAACAATTTTTGGTCGTTCGGTACTGACTCGTCCTGAATCTGTTTCCGATAAGTCATGCTGTAAACCTTTTCCATCAATGGCAGCAGTTCTTCAAGTTCTGTGATAAAAATGTATGCTTTAAGGCCGAGGCTGTCGAACTTTTTTTTTATAATATTGGAAACCTGATTGATCGCCTTTGTGAATGTAACTAACTGTTTATTAAAGAGATCGGCTTGCTTATCTTTTGACTTGGTGACGTTTATCTTGAAATAGGTGGTTTTGGCAGATTTGGTATAATCGATAAACGAAAGTACACCGACCTCTTCTTTGAGGTGGCTCAGCAGACGGTGGCTTTCATGAATACAGTCCCAAACGAGTGAATTATTGGTCGGGTAATGAATATTGCTTTTGACAACTGTGCTGTCCTGTCTGATTTTGCTTATATCTTCATAGCCTTCGTCAATGGCAATTTTAATCAGCTCAACCAATACTTTGTGAAGGGTATCTTCACTTATTCTGGAAATGAACTTCTGGAATGTCTGAAAACAAAATGGTTTGCGCTCATCAAGCTTAATAAATGTAGCACAAATCCGTGAATCGCTTTGTGCATATTCAAGTTCCCGATAGTCATAACCTTTTAACTCTTTATAAATCGCAGCCCTGACAATCTGTTCAACAGTGGGTGTATCACCACGTCCAAAATTGTTAACCTCTTCATTGCCAGCTATATCGAATTTGAAAATGCCGTAAATTTCAGGATGAAGTTCAAGAATAGTGTCGATCACACCAAACTCGGGATTCTTGGCCCAATCAGATTTTTCAAATTTCAACACCAGGTCGTTAAATATTTTCATTATAAAAGCTATCTTTAATTCGATAACAAGATACAAAGAAGATTTGGATAAACCTAAGATATGTGCCTGATATTCATATATTTTATCTATTACAGACAGACTCTATTTAGAAAAAGAATAACCGGCTGTAGACCGGTTATCCTGAATATTGTAAAAATGCCGTAAGAGAATCATTGATTTGAATATTCATTGAGGAACATGAACTTTCAGAAAGTTAATTTACGAAATGACTTATCTGAAGTTTTCATAATCAAAATAGCGGATTTGCCGCAATGACGGATGATTTTTATCCTTATCCGACAGTTTAATCTCATCGGCTGACAGAATCCAGTCTATATTGATTTCCGGATCATTCCATGCAAGACCGCCATCAGCATCAGGATTGTAATAATTATCACATTTATAGGAGAACACTGCGGTTTCGCTAAGTACTGCAAAACCATGTGCAAATCCACGTGGGATATATAACTGACGATGGTTCTCCTCCGACAGACGCACAGGTACATATTTTCCGTAAGTCGGGGAACCAATCCTGATATCAACAGCGATATCCAGCACTTCACCCTGCAGACATTGAACAAGCTTGGCCTGGGTAAATGGAGGTCGTTGGAAATGGAGCCCCCGCAATACACCAAACCCCGATTTAGACTGATTGTCCTGGACAAACTGATGGACTCCAACGTGCTTTTCAAAAATATCTGCCCGAAATGATTCAAAGAAATAGCCCCTGTGATCGCCAAATACGTCGGGCTCAAAAATCAAAACTTCAGGAATTTGGGTTGATATAACTTTCATTAATTCAATTTAACGTATTCTGAATTTCTATAATCTGATGTGCTTATTCTGCCGCCAGCCGGAGCAGGTAATGACCGTACTGATTTTTGTTCATTGGTTGAGCCAGGGTAATCAACTGTGATTTCGTAATCCAACCGTTGCGGTAAGCAATCTCTTCGGGACAGGCAACTTTTAAACCCTGGCGCGTCTCGATGGTTTCGATAAAGTTTGATGCCTGTATCAGCGAAGTGTGCGTTCCTGTATCAAGCCATGCAAAACCACGTCCCATGGTTGATAGTTTCAACTGTTTTAGGTTCATATATTCCTGGTTTACAGTTGTTATTTCCAGTTCGCCACGTGGTGAGGGTTTGATGTTTTTGGCAATACCTATCACAGAATTGGGATAAAAATAAAGTCCGACAACCGCGTAGTTCGATTTTGGGGCTATAGGCTTTTCCTCAATGGAAATCACATTTCCGTTTGAATCCATTTCTGCCACACCGTAACGTTCAGGATCAGAAACAACATATCCGAAAATCACCGCTTTCTTTTCTTTACGTACAATATCGGCCGATTCGTGGAGCATTCCCGAGAAACCGTATCCATAGAAAATATTGTCACCAAGTACGAGGCACACATCATCCGTTCCGATAAACTCCTCGCCGAGAATAAAGGCCTGGGCAAGACCGTCAGGAGATGGCTGTATTTTATAGCTGATATTAATTCCCCAGTCCTGCCCGTTTCCCAGTAACCGTTCATACATTAGGATATCCTCCGGGGTTGAGATCAGCAGAATATCCTTAATTCCCGAAAGCATCAAAGTCGACAGCGGGTAATAAACCATCGGTTTATCATACACCGGCAATAACTGTTTGGAAACCCCTTTCGTAATAGGGTAAAGACGAGTACCGGAACCTCCGGCAAGTATAATTCCTTTCATAAATTTATGGATCAATTAATTTTTTGACTTTTGCAAGATATAGGATGGTAATTTAAATAATCTCTTTTTTGTAATTGAATTAAAAGCTCCAGTGTTGATTCGTCAACTGTTTCCCTATGTAACATTTAAATTTGTTCAGCCAGCCTGTTGTTTCCTGAAATCGATATTTCGTTTAAGCTGAGCCATAATACTGTAAATTAAAACACCAATCAAAGCGCCAATCGAATTTCCGATAATATCGAATAAATCGAACGAGCGGCCCATGTGCATCATCAATTGAGAAAGCTCCATGATAAATCCCCAGCTGACAGTAAAAAGAACAATCAGGAAATACCAGATGCGTTTAAATTCCGCATGCATCGACCAGCAAACAAGCCATGCAAGGCCAAGGTAAAGACAGGTATGGATAATTTTATCCGCTCCCGGGAACAAGGGCAATTCAGGAAAGTCATCGGGTGGAAGCAGTGAAAGAAATGCAATGACAGAGAGATAAACAAGGCTTAACGTTACGCGTAGCCATTGAGGTATGGAGAAGAGCAGTGAAATCATTTATTTCATGAATGTGTTTAGTGATGAATTGAATTCATCCTGTTTACCAAAGAGAAGTTTTTTTTAGGGCTTCTCTAAGTAAAGGATCATTTTCAGCGACTTCTTTTAAAGCATGTAAGATTCTTTCCGTTTTATTCTCCACAGGCGCGAGAGTAGTGCGGCGGTCGTAAATGATAAAACCGATCAACCCAAAGATTGACATTAGTACCAATCCAAATCCCCACATAAAATAGCTGTCAAATTTATCTTCAAGACGATTAATTTGTAAATGAACATCATCTATTCGTTTATCCAATCCTTCAATTTTGGCTTCCATCGTTTCCAGTCGTGCTTCCGTACGGATAGCTCTGTCACGATCTGCAAGCGTATACGGCACCACTACCTGCTGCTCCTGTGCTAATGAAGAGAGGATCAGTGAGAAGAATACCAGGATGATGGTTAAAAGTCTTTTCATCAATTCTGTGAATTTAAACAAAGCTACAAAAAAATGTTGAATGTAGTGCTGTATAAAAAACTGAATGACGAATCCGTACAGGAATCAACGCAATTACTGATGATTATTTAGAGTCTGTCTGTAAAGTCACCTTATTTTGATTTTTTGGTCCTACGCATTTTATTTTCCCGACGATTTGATGATGATTTGCGTTCAAACTTTTGCTTTTCGTGTTTTTCTTTGAAAAATATGCTCCAGTATTTTCAACCAATCAATCTAACTAACATAATAACAAGCTTAAGGGCGTTCAAACTAAAGTGTTGTGATAAAAATTGCTAATCTCTCAATTAATCTTTTCAGGCAAGTCCCGCTATTCGGGACAATGTCATGTTAGTGAGTACCCTGAAGTTATAACCCAGACACTCCACATCACCTTTGCTTTGAAATGTTTAAATCCTTTCCAGTTACAAATCCTCAAGTCGAAGCCCCGTTTGAGGTTTGTAATAGCGGCTTCAATACCGCTTCGCCATTTCTTCAAACGTGTTTCCTTATTGAGGCTGGTGGAAACATTTTTAAGGCTTTTTGTTTCTTTATTGAATACATTATTTACTATACCTTTTGATTTGCAATGATCTAAGCTTCCCTGACTGGCATATCCGCCATCAGCAGATGAATCTCTGGGAGTTATCCCGTAGTTATCTATCACCCTGTCAATGGTAGGGTTGAATAAAGTAATATCAGCTGGATTCCCCGCAGGTATAACACAATCAATGATCAGGTTGCTTTTTCCTGTGGCCAGATTTACCTTGTGACCGAATTGTACTTCGCGTCCACCCTTGACAATAATGTCAGCGTGTAGTTCGTATATCGAGAACAATTTTTGGTCGTTCGGTACTGACTCGTCCTGAATCTGTTTCCGATAAGTCATGCTGTAAACCTTTTCCATCAATGGCAGCAGTTCTTCAAGTTCTGTGATAAAAATGTATGCTTTAAGGCCGAGGCTGTCGAACTTTTTTTTTATAATATTGGAAACCTGATTGATCGCCTTTGTGAATGTAACTAACTGTTTATTAAAGAGATCGGCTTGCTTATCTTTTGACTTGGTGACGTTTATCTTGAAATAGGTGGTTTTGGCAGATTTGGTATAATCGATAAACGAAAGTACACCGACCTCTTCTTTGAGGTGGCTCAGCAGACGGTGGCTTTCATGAATACAGTCCCAAACGAGTGAATTATTGGTCGGGTAATGAATATTGCTTTTGACAACTGTGCTGTCCTGTCTGATTTTGCTTATATCTTCATAGCCTTCGTCAATGGCAATTTTAATCAGCTCAACCAATACTTTGTGAAGGGTATCTTCACTTATTCTGGAAATGAACTTCTGGAATGTCTGAAAACAAAATGGTTTGCGCTCATCAAGCTTAATAAATGTAGCACAAATCCGTGAATCGCTTTGTGCATATTCAAGTTCCCGATAGTCATAACCTTTTAACTCTTTATAAATCGCAGCCCTGACAATCTGTTCAACAGTGGGTGTATCACCACGTCCAAAATTGTTAACCTCTTCATTGCCAGCTATATCGAATTTGAAAATGCCGTAAATTTCAGGATGAAGTTCAAGAATAGTGTCGATCACACCAAACTCGGGATTCTTGGCCCAATCAGATTTTTCAAATTTCAACACCAGGTCGTTAAATATTTTCATTATAAAAGCTATCTTTAATTCGATAACAAGATACAAAGAAGATTTGGATAAACCTAAGATATGTGCCTGATATTCATATATTTTATCTATTACAGACAGACTCTATTTAGTAATCCTTATTCAGGACAAGTTACTCATCCGTATCTTAGGTCATCTTCTTATTTTAAGCTGGATTCCATTTTTAATGGGTTGGTCGGAGACAAGTACAAGATACCCGCCGCCACCTGCACCGGATATCTTCCATCCCAGGGCAAATGGTTCGTAATAGCTGATCTGGTCCAGGATATGAGGATTAACCATATGCGGAAACATGGCAACCTGTGCTTCAAATGATTTTTTGATACCATTGCCGAATGATTTTAAATTCTGGCATGCAATAGCATTCCATACCTCTTCGGTTGCCTCGGCAAGCCGCTGCGCCCCCTCTGTATTTATAACGGTGTCAGATAATACATTATAATCGTTCTGGCGTGGCGAGAGGTTGATCAGCCACAGGTGTTTTTCGATCCAGGTCAGTGTATCTTCGTCGGTAACCGATATGATTTGGTTTGGCCAGTAGTTTCCCTGAGGGTAATGCAGTTTATTGACACCCGGGTAAACAATCCCGATAGAATCCTGCGAACCACTGATGTAAGTTGTTCCGGGAGGATTTTCGACACAGAATAATGTTCTTGCCAGTTTTTCCTTATCACCTTCCGGGATGTCCGTTTGCCACAAATCTATTGCTTTAGCCCGGGTGCTGCTCGACATACCTGACCGGTCGTTAAATTCATATTCAGGTTCAACCGAGATGGTGATCACCGGACCGGGAAAATATTTCGACACAAAAGGCTGATCGAGCCATCCTCCTGCCAGGTCAAGCCGGAAAGGAATACGGCACTCTTTACGCAGCGCAGTTGTCGAACGTGTCGGGAGTCCCTGGTGGGGAATTCGCTTACTTACCTGCAGCGTTATGCCAAGCCGATTACAGAGTTCCTGTTTATCAGGAGTAAAGCCATCCTCATTCACGAAGAAAATATCCGGTTTCAGGTCAAGGATTTCCTTTTCAAAATCCATTACTCCTGATCCGCTGTTGATCCAGGCATCCTTAACCATACGAAGCGCTTTCACCATATACAAGCGTTCACGATCGGTATTGATTGTTTTTCTGCCTTTTAACTTATTGATTGTTAGGTCAGACCCTAGTCCAACATAGAGGTCGCCTAATGATGCTGCCTCTTCAAAAAATGCGACATGCCCCGAATGGAGCATATCGTAACAGCCGGATACAAAGACTTTTTTATTCATAGATTAGACGGATTTTAAATGGATTACTCGAAAAATTATTACACGGATTATAGCGGATTACACAGATTTGGATGGCGTATTGATGAAGCGTTTCCACTTCAAACTTGAATCTCCAAAATTTACCAGTAAACCGACTTTCAGGTTTGTTGCTTTAAGGTAATTGATTACTTGATCTGAATTGCTTTTATGCAAAAAGGTTGCAGCCTTGTTTTCAAGAAGGATCGCATCGTAACAAACAAAATCTGCAACAAAGGATTTATTCAAAGGTTTTTCATCAAAAAGGATGTGCAAGCGTTTGTGCCTGGAATAAGGGATATTCAGCTTTAGAAACTCTTTTTCCAAAGCCTCCTGATAGACCGATTCCAAAAAACCACATCCTAGTTGTTTATGTACTTCCATGCAATCCCCAATTATACGGTGCGTCTCGTTTTCAAAAAGTAATGCCATCTTTCTATCTATTACAATCCGTGAAATATGAATTTGATGAAATCTGGATTCGTGAAATCAGTTACAATCCTTGAAATCAACTGGATAAATACCAATCATAAACCTTCTCAATACCTTCTTCTATTTCAATCTGATGATGCCATCCCAGGTTATGGAGTTTGGAGGGATCGGTCAGTTTGCGCATCGTGCCGTCAGGTTTGGAAGTGTTGAATACCAGGTCTCCTTTGAATCCTACCTTTTCCCTGATCAGGTAAGCAAGGTCACGGATAGAGATCTCTTTCCCGGTACCGATGTTGATATGCGTATTACGAATTTCACGAAACGCGGATGGCGTGGATTGTGGCGTATTACACGGACCAGGAACAGATTGCACGGATTCCGACTGATTACACGGATTGAGATCCTCGAAGTCAGTGTGCTCCATAAGGTAGACACAGGCATCGGCCATTTCTTCGCTCCAGAGAAATTCACGCTTGGGTGAACCGCTTCCCCAGATTTCTACGGAAACTTTTTGAAGATGAGATGGTGAGATGGTGAGAGGATGGGAGGGAGAAGGTGAGAGGGTGATACCGTATTTGTCTAATATTTTCAAAATCTCATCTTCTCCCATTCT
Organism: uncultured Bacteroidales bacterium; assembly: GCA_942493325.1. Lineage (GTDB taxonomy): Bacteria > Bacteroidota > Bacteroidia > Bacteroidales > Prolixibacteraceae > JAAFHB01. The sequence goes on from OW818689.1 coordinate 4,877,695, forward strand.
CCCATTCGCCGGGTCGCCGAGTCGCCCATTCGCCTCTTCGATCGGTCTTTTGTTCAAATCTTCCCGTATTGCATCGAAGTTGTTCTCCTCCAGGCATTTTCCCAGGTACATTTTCCGAAGCATAGCCGGAAGTACATGGGATTTTTCAAGGTCAAAGTTGTCATTCGGCCCGTAAAGATTGGTAGGCATTACCGAAATAAAGTTTGTACCGTATTGCAGGTTATAGCTTTCGCACATCTTGATTCCGGCGATTTTGGCAATGGCATAAGGTTCATTGGTATATTCCAACGGACCGGTTAACAGGCAATCTTCGGGCATTGGTTGAGGTGCATCGCGCGGATAAATGCAGGTGCTACCCAGGAACAGCAATTTGGTTACCTTGTTCATCCAGGCCGCATGAATCACATTATTCTGAATCATCAGATTTTCGTAAATGAATTCTCCGCGGTAGGTGCTGTTCGCTACAATCCCCCCGACTTTTGCAGCGGCCAGGATAACATATTCCGGCTTCTCCTTTTCAAAAAAAGCATTTACGGCCAGGGTATCAATCAGGTTTAATTCGTCGGATGATCGCCCGATCAGATTGGTGTATCCTTTCGCCAGCAGGTTTTTCCATAAAGCGGATCCTACAAGACCACGATGGCCGGCGATGTATACTTTAGAGGTTTTTTCCATTTTTTGATTCTTAGAGAGGATTTCACTGATTAGAGCGGATTACGCGGATTTGGGTGGCGTATTGATGAAGCGTTTCCACTTCAGACTTGATTCCCCAAAATTTACCAGCAGACCGACTGTAAGGCTTGTTGCTTTAAGGTAATTGATTACTTGATCTGAATTGCTTTTGTGCAAAAAGGTTGCAGCCTTGTTTTCAAGAAGGATCGCCTCGTAACAGACAAAATCTGCAACAAAGGATTTATCCAAATATTCTGTTTTATAAACTCTTTTTCCAAAGCTTCCTGGTATACAGACTCTAAAAAACCACAACCTAATTGTTTATGAACCTGCATACAAGCCTCAATTATCTTAAAAGTTTCCTGTTCAAATTGTAAAGCCATCCGTGTAATCCGCTCTAATCCGTGTAATTTTTACTCGAAGTAATTCAGCGTTCTGTAACCGCCTTCCCTTAGCCAGGCATCTTTTTTCATCAGTTTAACATCCGATTGCATCATATCTTCAACCAATCCTTTAAGATCGTACTGCGGTTTCCAGCCGAGTACGGCATTCGCTTTTGTCGGGTCGCCGATCAGCAGGTCAACCTCTGTAGGGCGGAAGTAGGCCGGGTCAACACCGATTACCTGGGAGGGAGAGAGGGAGAGAAGGTGAGAAGATGAGAGAGAGAGGCGTGATTTGATCCCTGCAAGATATTGTTCCCCCACGATGGCACAGAAACGTTTTTCATCAATCCCGGTCAGGTAACCTTTCTCGTCGGCACCTTCACCTGTAAATGTTAAGTCAAGTCCGATTTCTGCGACTGCCATCTTAATAAAATCACGGATTGTGGTTGTGATTCCGGTGGCGATCACATAGTCATCGGCTACCTCCTGCTGCAGCATCAGGTGCATCGCCTTGATATAATCTTTTGCATGACCCCAGTCACGTTTTGACGAGAGGTTACCCAGGAAAAGCCGCTCCTGCATTCCCAATGCTATCTTGCTGATGGCCCGTGTAATCTTACGTGTCACAAAGGTTTCGCCCCTGATGGGACTTTCATGATTAAAAAGGATGCCATTGCTGGCATGCAGCCCGTATGCTTCACGGTAATTTACTGTTATCCAGTAGGCATACATCTTGGCCACGGCATAGGGTGATCGCGGATAGAAAGGGGTCTTTTCAGATTGAGGTACCTGCTGAACCATTCCATACAACTCAGAGGTTGACGCCTGGTAAATGCGCGTCTTATTGGTCATGCCAAGCAGACGCACCGCTTCAAGCAACCGTAATGTACCTATTCCGTCGGCATTGGCTGTATATTCGGGTGTGTCGAACGAGACTTTTACGTGACTCATTGCGGCCAGGTTATAAATCTCATCCGGCTGTGTCTCCTGGACGATTCGGGTAATGTTCATGGAGTCGGTCATATCGCCGTAGTGAAGCATAAAGTTGCGGTTCTCCACGTGCGGATCCTGGTAGATATGATCGATTCGTTCGGTGTTAAACATCGAGGAGCGGCGTTTGATGCCATGAACAATATACCCTTTTTTAAGCAGGTACTCACTCAGGTAAGCGCCATCCTGTCCGGTAACACCGGTGATAAGTGCGGTTTTTTGCGTCATTTATAAATAGGTTAAAATAAAAAAGTATAAAAGTGAAGGTGCCAATTTGATCCGTCAGATTATAGTGCGTGTTTATCTGAACGCTGACGGATATTAATTCGGCAAGGTATAAATTCTGTGATGTGAAAATGGAAATGGTTAAAGTTCCGAAAGGGCCATATCTCATGATTACTCTCCTGATGTTTCCTCACCGGTTTATACGACATGATTTTTATAAGGGCTGCAAAAATCCAGTAGTATTGATGATAATTCAGGGAGACGAAAAGTACCATCCACCTTCACTGATTCTCACTTGAGGTGTGAAATGAAAACCTTTTTCTAATTTTCAAGAACAGAAAGTGAAACGGATAGTGGCTTTTACGCTGGTAAGCGTTTCTACTGACAAGGACAGGGGAAATGCTTACTTTAAAGGGTGTTTGAAAAATAAAAGGATGTCTAAAAAAGTAGTAACGGCCTTCTTTTATTCGAGTAACTTTTGGGGGTTTAATTCAAATATTCAATTCTCCAATAGTTTTAATGCCACCACTTATTATATGGGGCTATGTCCCTTCATTCTATCAGATAAGGAGATGTATTTAATGTTTCCTGAAAAACTGCGGAATTTTCGAAATGTTTTTTACAAATAATACCCATAAAGGATATGGGATTTTGTTTTTACAAATAGCCCGGTAGTCTTCTTTTGATTTTTGGATTATGTTCTTTATGCTTCTGTTGCTTACACCTCCTATACGCATTTTGGTAATTATTTCAGGCAAATAAACAAAATTGAGACTTTTATCTTTAAAAATGCGCAACATAAGGTCATAATCTGCCGAAATTCGAAACTGCAAGTCGAACAACCCATGTTTCTCATAAACAGCACGACGCATAAAAACGGCAGGGTGGGCGGGCATCCAGCCAAATCGAAGCGATATAGTTTTAAATGGCTGACTTTTCCAAAATCGGATGACTTTTTTCGTATCTTTCTTGCTAACATAAACCAAATTCCCATATACACCATCTACCGTTTGTTGTTTATCCATCGTGTCTGAGTTGAAGGCAGTTAGGATATTTCTTAAAGTATCAGGCGAAGCCAATAGATCATCAGAGTGCAGAAAACCAATAATATCACCGGTGGCCATTCGGAGACCTTTGTTCAATGCATCATAGATTCCTTTGTCGGGTTCTGAAACTATTCTGGTTACCATTTTTGAGGTATTGACAACTTCCAATGTTTGATCCTTACTTCCCCCGTCAATAACAAGGTATTCTAGTTCAACTCCGACTTGGTCCGATACACTGCCAATTGCTTCCACAATTGAAGGGAAGCTGTTGTATGTAGCTGTTATAAGGGTGATTTTCATTAACTTAAATATTCTTCATGAACTTCTTGATAGACAAGTTTTGTCTGTTGGTAGCATTTATCCCAGGAAAAACGTTCCGAATTTTTAAATCCTTCTTTTCTGAGGTTAGCTACAATTGTTGAATCATTTTTTATCAGGTTAAGCATATCTGCAATTTGGTGGACCGTTACTTCATTTAAAAGTATAGCTCCTTCCCCAGCCACTTCAGGGATGGAAGAATAATTTGTACTTATAACAGGGCATCCGGCTCTTTGAGCTTCAATGATTGGAATTCCAAAGCCTTCGGAGATAGAGGGATACAATAAACATAATGAGTGATTGTAAATCAGATTTAATTGATCATTTTTGATTTCTTGAAGTAACTTATATCGATTTAGACCAAGGTTCTCAATTAAATATGAATTCTCACCATGGCTTAAAGAACCTCCGCCAACTAAAACCAGGGGTACATTTGCGATGTGACATGCTTTGACGGCAGTTTTAAAGTTTTTATATTCATTTTTTCTGCCACCTACAAAAAGTGCAAATTCTTTGGAGGAGAAATCAATTAATTTTTTGAGACTTACTTCGTTTTTATCTGAGAGATGTTGATAAATATTATTTACCCCATTATATATAACTCTTATATGGTTTGTATCGATTTTAGGATAAAACTTTAAGAGATCCTCTTTTGTACTTTGAGATACACAAATTATCCGTTTTGAGTTTAAAATTGCTATTTCTTTTTGGTAGTGATGGATTACTTTGGCAATTCCCTTTCGGAAATGTTCGTATGTGAAATCGTGTAAAGTAGTTATCTTAACTACGTTTGGATTATTTACTATTCGGTAATAGCTTGAGTGAAATATCCCTTTCACTTTTAAATGATTAGGATTCAAGAATCTTTGTATACTGATCGGATAGTTTGAATATGGATTATTAATAACCTTATCTTCGTTAATTGTTAGGTTTGCTCTGAAAAAATTATTATTAGGGGCTTCCAAAAACAGGGGGTTAAGTTCCGGATCGTTTAATATCCGTTGAAGAAGTTCATACCAAAGTACTGAAATGCCACCAGATTTTTGTAGTGCAAATATTATATTGTCAAGAAATAGGTTCATTGAATTTAAAAGAAATAGATTCGATGATAATTTGATTTTATATCTTTTGGACTAACTTAATGTATTCAGCATCTGATCGAACCATTTTTATTATCAAATCTTTGAATGAGGTTTTATTGGGATTCCAACCTAATAAATTTTTCGCTTTTGATGGATCTCCACAAAGAAGTTCCACTTCAGTAGGTCGAAAGTAGAGTGGATCAATCTCAATTACTATACTTCCTGATTTTTTGCATAAACCTTTTTCATTTATACCTGATCCTTCCCATTGGATATCAATACCTGCTTCCTTAAAAGCAAGTGTGCAGAATTCTCGCACAGAATGCATTTCACCAGTGGCTATTACGAAATCTTCAGGAGAAGAATGTTGGAGCATTAGCCACATACATTCTACATAGTCTTTAGCGTACCCCCAATCCCGTAAAGCATTTAAGTTTCCAAGGTATAATTTATTTTGCTTTCCTGTCGCGATTCGTGCAGCTGCAAGAGTTATTTTTCTAGTAACGAAATTTTCACCACGTCTCTCACTCTCATGGTTAAACAGTATTCCATTGACAGCAAACATACCATATGCTTCCCTATAGTTTTTAGTAATCCAAAAACCAAATTGCTTCGAAATACCGTAAGGTGAGCGAGGGTAGAAAGGGGTTGTTTCTTTTTGTGGTGTTTCTTGTACTAAGCCATAAAGTTCGGATGTAGATGCTTGATAAATTCGAACTTTAGATTCCATTTCTAGAATTCTTACAGCTTCTAAAATTCGTAGTGTACCTATCGCATCGGTTTCTGCGGTATACTCTGGTATGTCAAATGATATTTGAACATGTGACTGTGCTGCCAGATTATAGATTTCAACCGGCTTAACTTTTTGTATGATACGAACTAAAGAACTTGAATCAGTCATATCCCCATAGTGAAGAGTAAGCTTATTTTTCAATTTCATGTCTTTGATCATTTCCTCAATATATAAATGCTCAATCCTTGTGCGATTGAATTGGGAAGAGCGACGAACTATTCCATGAACTTCATAACCTTTTTCAAGAAGAAATTCGGCCAAATATGAACCATCTTGTCCTGTAATACCTGTTATTAATGCTATTTTCATATTATTCAGTTTTGATCTAAGTATTCTAAAATGTTTTTTAAATCAGCTTCAAATCGATTTTGGGAGAATTTCTCTTTGATTTTTTCTCCATTTTTTAGTAAGCAATTTCTTAGATCATTATTACCCAGTAATGATTCTATTGCATCTGCAATCTGTAATGGACTATAGGGATTGAAATAAATTGCAGCGTCTTCAAATTGTTCTGGCATGCCATAGTTGTTAGAAACGATTGGCGGGCAATTTAGTAATATAGCTTCTATTGGAGGAATATTCGTAGGGCCATAAAATGTAGGCATTACCATTGCAAAAGCATTTTTATACAAATCGATAACATCTTTATCTGAAACATATCCCAAAAATTTTATGTTTTCTTCAAGATTTTCTTCTATGACAAGTTTTAAAAGCTTACGATATTCAAATTGTTTCTTGCCACCAAGTAATAAATCAATTTCTTGACCTCTTTCTTTTAATATTTTTATTGCTAAAATCAAGTTAATATGATTTTTATGAGACCAAAATACTGCAGGATAAAAGAGATATCTTCGATTGTATATTGCTTGCCTTGATTCATTTGGTGGAGAAATATTCTGAGAATAAATGTAATCAGGTGCTATATAAGGTAAAGAAAAGATTTTTGCAGTAATTTGAGTATATGAATCTATAACCTGCTTTTTTCCAAGGTTTGAATCAACTAAAACTATAGTAGCTGATAATAAAAGATTTTTGTAATAGTTTTCTCTATAGTGATATATTAAATAATTTCCTGATTCTTTAAAGCGCCTTTCATATCTATGCATAAGGTCATGTATCGTGCAAATTACATTTGAATTCACTAGGCATGCTATAGTATCACCCGATGGGAATATGATAAAATCGAAAATATTATTTTCTATGAAAGCTACTCTCGAGTCAAGATTTTGGGCAATTTTTTTAGCTATAAAATGCAATCCAATTGAGATAAACAGCTGATATAATTGATTTAACAATTTATTGTTTTTGAGAAATACAGATTTTATTTGCGGAAATCTATTCACATGATTTTCCCAGCATTTGCGCGTATATATTACAGTTATTGAGCGATTCTTTGAAGACAAAGCAATTAATGCATTTAGAAGCGCTTTATTATATTGCGAAACACCGCTACCTTGAAAATCGACATCAATATAAAGTGCAATTTTTTTCATTTTTTTAATATAAAAACTGAATACCAATCATTTTTTGTTGGTTCATTAAAAGTTAACCATGAGTAAAATCCGACTAACTTGAATTTATGTCTTTGAGCAAATAATTCTATCTCATTTTTGAAAAGGAAACGCATCTGATGCTTTTCATGAATTTGAGAAAGAAGATTGGTTTTAAGATTATTAATTAAAATGTGAAAATTTACATCTATAATTGATTCATTCCAATGGGTTTCAGGTTCTGCTATCCGAATTATCTCAATTTGATCATCATTCATCCTTTTAACTTTTATGCTTGGCGGCTCAGTCATTACGCCTGGACCATACCAACAATCAAAAATGAAATAACCTCCTGGTTTTAAGTGTTTATTTACTGATTGGAAAGATGCATTTAAATCATCGTTATGAACTTGGTATGACATGACATGAAAGAGGGAAGTGATCACATCAAAGGTTTTGTTCAGATTAAAGCTTCTAATATCACCAAGGGTAAAAGATACTTTTTCGCCGTAATTTTTTTTTGCAACTTCTACCATAGATTCGCTTATATCGATGCCATGAACTTTATAACCTTTATCAACGAGCAAATTTGCATGTTTACCTGTGCCACATCCAATATCGAGCAGGTTACTACCCTTTTTATCAAATTTTCTTATCAGATCATCAATATATGTTGCTTCCTTTTGGTAATCTTTATCCTTATATAATAAATCGTAATATTTTGAGTATTCTTTAAATTGATTCATTTATAAAACTAATTAAAAATATTTTTTACTTTTTGTACTACAAAATCAATTTGTTGCTCATTAATTGCTAATCCACTTGGCAGATAGAAACCCCTCCTTGAAAGACGTTCGCTAATTGGAAAAGATTCATTTGTTTTATACCCTAACTTTTGTAAAATTGGTTGTTCGTGTAAACTCCAAAAAAATGGACGCGTTCCAATTCCCATTTTGGCTAACTCTTTCATTGCTTTCTGTGCGTCCAAAGCATGATCATCTTTAATGACAATGCCAAAAACCCAATATATGTTTTTAGCATATTCGGTTACTGGGACGGGAAGTTCAATTGATAATATATCTTTTAATTTTGACTGGTATAATTCACCAATAAGTCTTTTCTTGACTATAAATTCATCAATTCGCTCAAACTGAGCGACTCCTACTGCAGCTTGCAAATTACTCATCCTTGCATTATAACCTAATTCGTAATGAATGAATCTTTGTTCTGGAATAAAACATAAATTACGTAAGGATCTGCATCGTTCTGCAAGATTATCGTCATCAGTAAATATCATCCCTCCTTCTCCAGTAGTAATGTGCTTATTCGGATAAAAGCTTACTGTTGAAATATCTCCGAAACTGCCACATTTTTTCCCATAATAATCCTGACCATGCATCTCTGCAGCATCTTCGATTATTTTAAGATGATATTTTTCGGCGATTTGAAGAACAGGATTCATATCTACTGGTAAACCATAAATATGAACAATCATAATGGCCTTCGTTTTGGATGTGATTTTTTTTTCAATTTGAGTTACATCCATATTCCAGGTGTCGGCCTGTTGATCAATGAAAACAGGGATGCATCTCTTCCTGAGCAGACCAGATAAACAGGATATGATGGTAAAAGTTGGCATTATGATCTCATCACCCTCGTTTAGTTCTAGGGCATCAATTGCAATGTCAATAGCAACAGTTCCATTTGTTACGGCGATTCCGTGCTTTCTCCCAAAATAAGTTGCTAAATTGTTTTCAAGTTGTTTCACAAATGGGCCTTCTGATGATATCCATCCTGTATCAATACATTCTGATAGATATTTCTTTTCGTTGCCATTTAATAACGGTTCATTCACTGGTACATTCATATTACAATTTTTTTATTGATTTAAATCTAGTTTTATCCAGGTCTCCGGCATATGGCCCTTGTTTAACTTCAAACATCTGCAAATCTTCGAGGACCTCAAAGCCATGACCACCGGTCATCAGCAAAATAACATCTCCCTTTGATAATATTCTACTTTCAAGGTATATTTGAGTATCTGTATAAAAATCAACACGTAACTTACCGGATTTTATAAAGAGTACTTCCTGAGTAAATTGCACTTCTCTTTTTACCGGATTATGAACATGTGGATCAATCATTTTGCCTTTAGGATGATTCATAAAGGCAAGTTGCTGGGATAGTTCATTACCCGTAAAAAAGTGAATCCCAGGCAGATCGAAATTGTCATAAACAATAATTGCCAATTGTTGGTCCTTGAAATTTATTTTTTCTAATTCCATATTTATATTGTTATTAAATTAAATCATTTTGTCACTCCATCTGGCAACAGTTTATTTGTGCTTTTATACTTTGGCTTCTAATACTTTGACAATAAATTGTTATTTAAACATTTATTGTTATAGTCATTTAATTGGTTTTTTTTATGAAAAATTGGTTTTATCAAATTTTAGCAATATGCTTTCGTTTATTTGTTGTCCCCCAATAAGCATCTTGTAAAAACTTTCTTGTTATTTAACTTTTTATATATCAATTGATATGAGTCATATCACAGAATTGTTTACATCAATGGTCAGCAATGTTATTGATCGGTTTCGGATGTCCAAAACGAGAAAACGTAAATGAACTTCATAACATTGTTTCATTCTCAAATAAGTTGAGGTTCAATTGCAATTAAAGGGGCATTGTCAAAGCGAAAATATATTTAAAACCTTTAAATCATGCAATTCAGCATTTATAATATGTAATTGACAAATATTGACAGAATGAATAAATACACTGGACTGGAAGTTATTACTAACTATGGGCTTACAAACTGGAATATTTTTTAACTCTTTTCGCTCAATAAAATCAAGAAGCATTTGAGAAGGGCTCAAAGTTTATTTAAGTATGATCTGATATTTTCATCGAATGTGCTGTATTAAAATAATAAAGATAGTTAGATAAATCGTTATAATTTTTATTATTTACATTGATTCAAGCATTACTTTCTTTAATGTTTCAATTTGAGCATGGGGATTGTACGTTTCGTTGATAATGTCATGGCATCTAAGTCGTATATGATCTCTTTTATCGGATGGAAGCTTTATCCATTTAGAAATTTTAAGACAGAGATCATCTATTGAATTTTCTTCAAAGAAGTCTCCTGTTATTCCTTCTTTTATAGCCTCAAATTCCGGACCATGCTTTGGGAAATTATTATGTGTAATAACTGGTGTTCCGTATACAAAACTATGCATGATTGTAAGGCCGATATCCCCCGGTACTACACATAAATCAGAATTGTAAATTAATTCGCCTAATTTGTCTTCCTCATAGCATGGTCCATAAAACCAAACGAATTTATTTATCCCATATTTCTCTGCAATTTCTTGAATATTTGTGTTTTCAACTTCCTTACCAATGATTATAAGATTACAGAATATTTCTTTTTTATTTAGTAAATTGATAGCACTAATTAATAGTTCCAACTTCTTATTCTTTTGTAGTCGTCCCACATAAATAAGTGTGGGAAATTTATTTAAAAAATGGTCCTGGTAAATATTCGTTTGGCATAATGTCTTTCTTACTTCAAGTTGTTTGTCATAATCTAATGAATTGTAAATTGTTATTAATTTTTCGGGTTTAATGCCTTCTTTAATCATTAAATTTTTAGCATAATTGCCATACAATAAAACTTTGAATGAAAGTTTAAAAAACATTTTTTTTATAACTTGTTTTATAAATGTCTCGTTACCATACCAGCCATGGGTCCATAAAATGGTATTTTTCCGCATAACCTTTGCTAAAACTAAGATTATCCAGGTTGATAAACAATACGGTTCTCCTGTAATTATATATGTTCTATAAGACTTAAATGCCAAGTTGACCGCACCTTTCTGCCAATAAAAATTGTAAATTAAAAATTTATTATGTAGTATTTGTTTGAACCCGCTTAACTCCTTGTAATCCATTGATTTTATTGGTAAGACTAATCGATCACCTGAATAAAAATCACATTTAAGTTCACTATCCATTAATCGAAAGATAGGGGCATTGTAATGTGCAGCAAGATTAAAAATACAGCAAATATTATTTTTCATTAAATGCATGGTGAATTATAATTATAAATTAATATCATTTAGTTCGGGAATATTCATAAACGTTTGTAATTTAGCGAGTAAGGTTTCATTGGCCTCATTTTCCTCGGTTTTTATCTCCCGGGACAGATTACTTCCTGGGTTTTTTACACAACACTATCAAAGGCCTGGAGCGTTTTCTCAAATTGCTGCCTCAAAAATACAGCAATCAAAATTGACAGGGAACACTATCTGAAATAATGATATCGCGAATTTGCCATATAACCTGGCAATAATCTGCGCATTATATTCGATTAAGTCTTGAAGGTCAATCGTTCTGCCAGTATGCTTGAGAAAATGGAAAATACTGTATTACAAATCCCTCATTCCTGATAAATTCTTTCAGATAAATAATATCGTAATGGTGACAGTAAATGTACTTCTCGACCGCTTAGTGCGTCTTGAATCTTATCAACAGCGTATCCTCCTCCTGCACTATCATTTGTTCTTTCGCGTAGGCGATTTAGAATTAATCGCAAGCCGTGACAACAATTACAATTTCCTCCAAATCATCTTGTTAACGATACCTGTATAGCTCTGAATAAGCTTAACTACTTTAGTTGAAACACTTTCATCTAAATAAGCTGGAACATCACAAGCATTATCTCCATTTTTATGCATCTCAACAGCCATATCAACTGCCTGAAGGAGCTGATCTGATGTAATGGAACCGATTATGAATACACCTTTGTCCATTGCTTCCGGACGCTCGGTAGATGTTCTTATAGATATAGCTGGGAAGCGAAAGAAAGCACTTTCCTCAGGTAGTGTTCCACTATCAGAAACTACACAGAAAGCATTCTGCTGAAGTTTGTTATAATCGAAAAATCCAAGGGGTTGATGTTGAATAACACGCTTGTCAAATTTGAATCCTCTTTTCTCGATATTTTTTTTGGAACGAGGGTGACAGCTATAGAGAATTGTCATATTGTATGTCACTGCCATCATATTTATAGCATTCATTAGCGAGAAGAAGTTGGATTCGATATCAATATTTTCTTCCCGATGAGCTGAAAGTAGAATATATTTGCCTGCTTCCAGTCCAAGCTCTTCCAACACTTTACTTTCATTAATTTGCTGTAAACATCCTTTCAGCACTTCTGCCATAGGTGAACCGACTACATAGGTATATTCTGGTTTATTACCCGAATCAAGGATATACCGACGAGCGTGCTCGGAATAACAAAGGTTAATATCACTTGTAACATCCACAATGCGGCGGATTACTTCTTCTGGTAAATTCTCATCTTTACAACGATTACCAGCTTCCATATGGAATACCGGAATCTTTAGACGTTTAGCTGAGATTACACACAAACAGGAATTGGTATCACCTAATACAATGATAGCATCAGGTTTAACCTCCATCATCAACTCGTATGACTTGGCAATCACATTACCCATCGTTTGTCCAAGGTTCTCACCTACTACTCCAAGGTAGTAGGCCGGTTCACGTAAGTCCAGATCTTTAAAGAAGACTTCGTTCAGTGTATAGTCATAATTCTGACCTGTATGTACGAGGATGTGATTAAAGTATTTGTCACACTTTTTGATAATGGCCGACATCTTGATGATTTCAGGGCGAGTCCCTACAATTGTCATCAGTTTCAGTTTCTTCATATTGCTCAATTATGAAGATTATAATGAGGATACATTTCCTTATGTTTCTTTATCCACTCAGCCAGTTCAGCTACCATAGTTTCGTAGTCGGGTATTAAATAGCTGAACTCATATCTGGTGCGCTTAAGCGATTTGTCGGCATTAACGCCTTCAACCGGAGTAATCTTCAAAGAATCACCTCTAAGGTAATGATTGAAGAGTCCAAGCAAATCGTACTTTGAAATAGAACGATCTGGAACAGTGTTATACAACCCATGCGCTTTTTCCTTAGCAGCTGTTTCCATAGTTTTTGCAAGCTGGAGAGTCGTCTGTCCTGTCCACATTGCCTTAGTGTAACCATTGATTTCACCACTTTGATGCATAAACCAGTTAAGAAGTCCAATGCCCCTGGAATTGATATCAGGACCTACAATAGAGTTTCGTAATGTTATATTCTTATCATCCTCAAGTTCTCCAAGCGCCTTTGACCTATCATAGAATGTTTCACCATCACGAAAATCATCTTCGGTGTATTCGCCACGTTTGCCGGAGAACACACAGTCAGTGCTCATATGAATCACCTGTGTTTCGGTCCCGGCAGTAGCTTCTGCTAAAAAGTGAGGAAAATAGGAATTCAAGAATGAAGCCAAAGCCTTATTCTTCTCAGCAAACTGATTGAGGATACCGATGCAGTTAATCACAGTATCATATTTACTTTCAGCAATATGCTTTCTCAAAAATTCAGTATCATGTGCCTCTCCGGCAACACTGTCAATATATTGTGATTTTGATCTGTCAAAACCAAATACTATGTGTCCCTGCTCTTTCAAATACAATGAGATGGTATGACCTGCCATACCATTGCAGCCTAATACAAAAAACTTCATATTACTTTTCCTAATTTTTTTTTAGTTCTTCTCGGATGTATTCAAGTGAAAGTAATTTAACTTTTACCTGCTCAATATCTAAAATTTTCGTGTTGTTACTGTTAAACTCTGATAACAGATTGCGTTTAGTGTCTCCTTGGATAAAGTACTTATTGTAATTCAATCCACGTGTATCACAAGGAACTCTGAAGAAGTTACCCATATCGATAGCATGAGCACATTCCTCGTTAGTCAAAAGGGTCTCATACATTTTTTCGCCATGACGGATACCGATGACCTTGATATTTTCTTTACTATCTCCAAAAAGGTCACAAACAGCCTCTGCTTGAGTCTGAATTGTACATGCCGGAGCCTTTTGTACAAGGATATCTCCATTTGTTCCATTCTCAAACGCGAAGATAACAAGGTCAATGGCTTCGTCAAGAGACATAATGAAACGAGTCATTGAAGGTTCGGTTAAAGAGATAGAATGTCCATTTCTAATTTGATCGATCCAGAGAGGAATCACAGAGCCGCGGGAACACATTACATTTCCATAACGAGTACAGCAAATCTTCGTCTTATCGGGATTTACGGTACGCGATTTCGCCACTATAACTTTTTCCATCATTGCTTTGGATGTGCCCATAGCATTGACCGGATAAGCTGCTTTGTCAGTAGAGAGGCAAATTACAGTTTTGACAGCTTCCTCAATGGCGGCTGTAAGTACATTATCTGTGCCTAAAACATTGGTTTTCACTGCTTCTATAGGAAAGAATTCGCAAGAAGGCACCTGTTTCAAAGCAGCAGCATGAAAAATGTAATCCACACCGTGCATAGCATTCTTCACACTTGCCAAATCCCTAACATCACCGATATAGAATTTAATCTTTTCAGCAACCTCCGGCATCTTAGCCTGAAACTCGTGTCGCATGTCGTCCTGCTTCTTTTCGTCACGAGAAAAAATACGGATTTCACCAATATCAGTATCCAGAAAGCGGTTTAACACCGCATTCCCGAATGAACCTGTCCCACCTGTTATCAACAGGATTTTGTCTTTAAATAATGACATATCGCGAATTAATAATTAATTGATATTTGGAAGATGCTCTACCTTATATTTCTTGCTTCTAATAAGTATTCTAAAAGTATTTCTGATAAAGGTAATGATCTCTTTAAATGAAATTTTATTGTAAAAATTATAAACGAAATTCGTAGCGAGAGAAGCATCGAAAATGTTATTAATCCCTAATTCTGTCCCTTCAAATCTTATCGAATGTGTAATAACAAACCCATAAACATCTTCCATTGTTACGACTTTTCTCTTTGTTGTCGCCAACAACTGATTAAACAAATCCAATAAATTGTGCTGTTTGGCAATCTCCTTGAGAATATTCAATTCTCTAACTAAAACCTCATTTTCAAATGCACCCCTTTCAATCAACTTAAATGAAGCACGTATTAGTGCTTCAAAGGATATTGGTGCAAACTTACCAGGCCACCCTGGTAAATCTTGAGCTGTCAACAAATAATCTGCTGTCATCAGAGTTACCAAAGGTGAGTATTGCTGAGAGGCTAGTTCAGCATGCATCATTCTTCTGATGTTATCATTAAAGAATTGTTGAGCTTCTTTTCTGGATTTCTCGTCAGTCCTATTATAGTTCCTTCCTTGAGATTTATTGGTGCTTCCCCCTACCGATAGCGGCTCATAGGTAAAGGCGTAATCTTCAACTTCTCCCGCCAAAACAACACCAGAGAATCCATCCGGAGTAGGACAATAGTAAAAGCTATGGTCTTTTGTCCTTGATTTTACCCTATCAACAAGTGCCGTCGAAGCAACCCCCTTCATGAAAAGCATCGGACATTCATCTGTCTGATATAGAAAGGTCTGCGCTAAATTATTCAAAAATATCTCTGAATTAAGAAATTTTATGCCACAATTCCTCTTTCTTTTAACATAAAATATATTCCTGCCTCCTTCATAATCGGAATAATTAAAGCCTGCAGGAGTCCAGGTCAATAATTCCCTCTTTGTTGAAGAAAGAATCTCAAACATCCGCCATATACATCCCGGAACGAGTCCGTCATCTCCTCCCAGGGCCAAAACATATCCAGGTCGGACCTGATTAAGCGCAAATTCAAAATTATCTCTCATTCCCAAATGATGGTCGTGTGCAAACAATTTGATTCGGGAATCCTTTTTCATTAACTCACGGACGACCTCAACAGAATTGTCTTCGCTCCAATCGTCAGAAACTATTATCTCGAAATTTGGATAATCTTGTATCATGCAAGTTCTCATGGTGTGAATCAAATACTCAGCCCTGTCTTTTTGCGGAATAATAACCGTAAATAAAGGGTAATCTGTCAGTTTATTCATTGTAGTAGCTCCAAAAGCTGTATTAAGATAATATTGATAAAATTCTGAAATAGATTACATACAAACTATACCCTATTCATTTTTTTTCGTCGCATACGAATGTCATAATCCAATCTGAAACAAATAAAAGCAACAAAGTATACTATTAGTTGTAAATTGCCTCCAACATCAGAAAATGAGAACAATTTCATCCCTCCAATCATACAAACACACATCACAAAATGAACAAGGATTAGTTGATGAAATAGGATTTTGCCATTCCGAATTCTGGTTTTGTTGAGAATAAATAATGTAAAAAGGAGAAAAATTAAAGGGGCTACAAAAGGACCAAAATCCAAAGTAAAATCACCCACAAAAGTAATGAACACTTCATCATTTATCTTCAATTTCGGATACTTTTGTCTTCTTTCCCAAAAATTATGAGGAACATTGTCAAATCCCAACATACGTTTAAATAGAGGAAATGTTCTGTCCCCGTATCTGATGCCTCCGTCATCTAATCCGTAATTGTTAAAATTCAAGTTTCCCTGACCTACATAATAATATAATGACGCTTGAGAACTGCCCTCTACTTTTCCAAAACGGCTATTGGTTAAAGCAATTAATGGTACTGCTATTGCAATTAACAGAGAAATACCAATAATTTTGATTCTTTTATTAATTTTTGCCGGGATAAACTTTCTAAGCGCGAAATAAGTTATAATCATAGAAAGCAGTATTTCAATGATTACCCCTCTTTGACCTAGCGAGATATATGTTAATATGCTGACTATATTAGATAAAAATAACCCGATTAAAATTAGTATACTATGTTTCTTCAGCGTCAGATAATAGAAAAACAGAAGAGTCCCTATGTTGAAAAATGCACCAGAGATAATAGCAGCTAAATTTGAAATCTTGCCATCGCCAGCGCTATAACTGTTTGACATCGCCTCATTGTATAATTCCTGACCCCCGGAGGAGTTAATCAACAATTTTATTAAACCGCTAACAAAATCTGAAATAATCGTTGGCAAATGCGCTAACGAGGCTACAATGAAAATAATGCAGATAGTATTTAATAACGCAGTATTTGGCTTTTGAATTTCTTCTATTTTATTATCATCATATTTCAGGATAGGCGAAGTTGCCAACATAATCATCAAATACAGGTAAATAAATGGGAATATGCTAAGACGATTAAAAGTGCCAAAAGTGCTATTAGGGTTATTATATAGGATCAATGACACGATGGAATATAGAAGGTACGAAAAGAGAATTACACTTCCTGCATCGAAATGTTGTCTTTTTTTTTGGTATACTATAATGGTCAATATCCAAGCGGTAACGTAGAGAACAAGGTATATATTACTCATCAGTGGTTCCATAGTGATAATTCTCCTATTTTCGTTTCCGGCTGGTAATTAATTGTTTCAAATCGTCTTTTTCGGTTTTGGACAAACCAATCAATAACACAAATGCTGCCACACATACGACAGAAAAAAAACCGACTGCAAACATGCGCAATGATGTATTGATAATACTTCTATGTATTAGAAAAACAAACAAAGACGCAACAAGTGTTATGGCGAAAGCCGGAAGAAGAAATGACTTTATATATTCAGAATAGCTGAATGGTTTATAATACTTTTTAAGGCAGATTAATCTCACGACATGAGATGCAACAGCGGCAATTATCATCACAATGATGGTAGAATAAGCCGGATATCCCAATTTAAATAGAATATATGTTGCAGGGACACATAAAAGAGTGAAGATTTCAACTAGAACGTGGTATTCCTTGACGTGACCTGTGGCCTGAATAATGATAGATATGGGGTTATTCAACGACATTATCAAAGCATACACCAAAATAAGCCTGGAAAATAACACTGTTTGAGGGTCTGTTGTTTTCAGCCATAAAATCAGAACTGTGTTCATCTCAAATATAAGAGGAAGACAAACCATCAACAAGCAGTAGTATATAAACTTGTTGCTCAAGTTGAAAATCTTATTCAGATATAAATACGACTCATCGGCATAAGATTTTATCATCGGTGTTCTAATTGCCATTAGAAAGCTACCGCTAAATGAACTCACAGCCAAATTAAACTGAAGGGATATCGCCCTTGCAGCATTGACCAAAGGTCCAAAAAAAATGTTGACCAATATGGTATTAACTTGAAACATTCCAACTCCGGCGACTGAACCAAATAAAGACCATCCTGAAAAAGAAAGCAATTCTTTGTATAGCGTTTTTTCCGTTGGCTTTTGATAGCGACATTCAGCATATTTACTATAGCCGACCATTATATAGGATATCAGAACCAATGTAGATATTACGAAAAGAGTTGCTCCATAAATGATTAACCTATCCAGTGGAATAATGAAAATCAAAAGTACAGATATCAATTTTAACACACACTCAGCGGTACTTATTAAGGCAAAGATACCCATATCTTCGTGAGCAATGGTTGCAGTAGAATATGGAACCTGTATGATAGTAGTAATGAAAGAAAATATTGAGAACTGATATATCCAGTTTGCAGCGTTCATTCTTTCAGCTGGTATTACTAACTGAGTATTAACAAACCATAAACCAACTGTTTCCCCCAAAATAATTACTATAAAAGATAAAAGTGCATATATGTTGAGACTGGTCGAGAATATATTCCGAAGTCGTTCTAATTTGTTTTCTCCAATAGAGTATGAATAATACCTTAATGTAGCAGTTGAGAGTACACTGCTGACACTCATAAGCATAGTAATCACGCCTGCAACAACATTGTTTATGCCATAATCTTCAGCACCCAGAGCATTCAATACAAGACGTACAGTATACAGGTTGATAATCATAACAACCATCATTCTGATATACAGCAAGGTTGTATTTTTGGCTATACGCTTGGTACTTGAAGAATTATCCTGCATTATATTTTCATAAATAATTGGTCGCTAATAAAGTTAAAAGATTTAAAAAAGAAATATTGATAGATAATAAAAAAACATAGCCAAAAGCTTTGCTTTGCAGCTTGTAATTTCATCTAATTCGGCATCAGGACATATTTTTGTTTTATTGAAATTTGCCGGTTTTGAAATGCATTACACTGCTTTAAAACTTATAAAATTAAATCACACTTGGATGAACTTTACAGTTTGTAAAAGCTCCTGTACCAATCAATAAATCTGCTAATCCCCTCCTTAATGGGTGTGTCGGGGTGGTAATCCAGGTTGGCCTGCAGATCGGCTGTATCGGCCCAGGTCATCGGAACATCACCGGGCTGCATTGGGAGCAGCTCCTTTTTGGCTGCTATACCTAGTTTTGTTTCTATTGCTTCAATAAAATCCATCAATCGGACAGGCGAGGAGTTGCCGATATTGTAAATTTTATAAGGGGCTGTTTTGCTGACAGACGGATCTTTAAGATTTGTTGAATCGGGTAAAGGCAGATGATCGAGCACCCTTGTGATGCCACCTACAATGTCGGAGACGTATGTAAAGTCACGTTTCATCTCCCCGTTGTTAAATACCTGGATAGGCTCTCCCGCGAGTATTGCTTTTGTGAACAGGAACAACGCCATATCTGGTCGGCCATAGGGCCCGTAAACGGTAAAAAACCGCAGTCCGGTTGTCGGAATTGCGAACAGGTGGCTATAAGTATGCGCCATCAATTCGTTGCTCTTTTTTGTTGCCGCGTACAGACTGATCGGATGATCGACACTGTCGGAAGTACTTAAGGGCATTTTACTGTTATTCCCGTAAACACTCGAAGAACTGGCATAAACGAGGTGTTTGATCTTATGGTATCTGCAACATTCAAGAATATTTATAAATCCCGTGATATTGGCATCAATATACGCCTGTGGGTTTTCAAGTGAATATCGAACGCCTGCCTGTGCTGCCAGGTTGATCACCTTATCAAATTTCTGTTCTGCAAAAAGTTGTTCGAGGTGATTCCTTTCGGTAAGATCCATCTGCACAAACCGGTATGTCGGGTATTTTGAACTTTGAACGAGTTTGTTCCAGACTATATCTTCTTTTGCAATACCTGTCTCTGCCAGACGGGAATATTTAAGTTCAACATCATAGTAATCACTGATATTATCTATCCCGATCACTTCGTCACCCCTTTCAAGCAGCGCTTTGGCAAGGTGAAAACCAATAAATCCGGCTGTGCCGGTGACAAGTATCTTCATAATACGAATTTCACGAATTTAAGCGAATTAACACGAATTCAATCAAGGAAAGGTGTTGCGAAAAATGGATAACACGAATTTAGACGAATTTCAGTTAAAAAGGATGACACGGATTAAACCGGATTACACGGATCTAACGAATCGCTCTAACTGGGTTTAATATCCCGCTTAACATTGCAAGATACTGTTCTGTAAATGCATAAGGGAGTTTTTGAGTTCCGCCTCTTTTCCCGGTTTTTGATATCACAAGTGATATCATTATTTTAAAAGTTTAATTGTGGCTTTATAACTTCTGCATCTTCTATAGCTGGATTATTGGTTCCTAACGAATTATCGGAGCCTAAGAAAAAATCATTGGCAATTGTTTTAATATCCTTATTAAAAGATTCGATATCTATTGGCAGAATATGCCAGTCAACGGATTGAAAAAGGATGGCCGGAAAGCTCGATATGCGCTGTTCTACATCTATTTCGTTAATTACTGCTTTGTTCTTTGCTTCGTTAAATACTTCTAACCAGTTAAACTTGTAATGTTTCGATAGTGCATAAATATCGAAAACATCTTTAGGTTCGTCTCTTCCGACAATGGCGGTGAGCTTATTTGTCAGTATATTGAGAGGTGTATCAATAAAACCGAACTCATATTTCTTAGAAACTCCGCACCTGTAAGCAATATCGTTTACAAATTCAATCTTAAGTACCCTACCTTCATCTTCAATATAAAAACGTACAAAATCATCATAGATAAGGCTCTGTTGTTTCAAAACCGAAAATTTGTCGTGGAGTACTTTTTCAATATTTTTTACAGATGAATGGAAAGCGTCGCTATTGTTTAAAAAAAAATCTAAATCTTCACTGAAACGATGGTTGAGATAAAATCTTCCTAAAGCGGTACCTCCGGTTAAATAAAAAGTAGATAGAACCGGTTTCAAAGCCAGGAGGATTTTATCTTGAGTTTGGTAAAGTTTCGTGTAATCTTTTTCTAACATATTGGTACTGTTTCTGTACTGATTTTGGCCATAATGCTCCGATTACCTCATCGGTTAACATTTCCTTTATATTCTCAATGGGCCAAAGTTGTATAATTGTATACCATGGCAAGCCAGCGAGCATTTTAGTAAACAACTTTTCGCGGGTATAATGACCAGCCTTGTCAATTTTCCCTTCGAGTAGTTTATCCATATCGCTGGTAGATATATCATAATCCCACATAACCGACTGCAATACTTTATGACGTTGTTGAGCGTTCATACCTTAAATTACTATTCCAAACAAATTTACTCAATATTTTACAATAGTCGATATCTTTATGGAATGCCAGCTGCTGACGGAATAATTTCTCTGAAAATTGGTCTTTAAAAATATTTCAGTGTGCATATTTTCTGAAAACAAGCGTAAAATAGTTAATAGTCAGTTCCTGATAATTTCCTTTTCGGCGATTACTGAGGGCTATGGAATTGAAGAAAATTTTTGCAACTTCTTTTATACCCATTAAATGGAATAATTGAACTGTCGCATTTATATCCCCATAGTTTAAAATGGTTTCAACAAGAAATTCCTGGCTTATATCCTCTTTTTTGTCTTCCGGCGTGTACCAGAAAAGATGGCTGTGCTGATGTATAAATGCTTTAATTTCAGGACTATTCATTGGTTCAGAATCAATATTTAAAGATACCAATTTTTTAAATGCGGATTTCAGTGAAGAACGAATTACACGAATTTAGACAAATTTCAGTTAAAAGGAATTTCACGAATTAAGACGAATTAACACTGCCTGCCCCGAGAATCGGGGAATTCAATCTAGGAAAGGAGTTGCTAAAAATGAATTTAATGATTAAGACGAATTACAGTTAAAAACGGATTCCACTGCCTACAATATCACGTTGGCATACTAGCCGCATTTTGACTGTGACTCCCCATGTGACTCGTCCTGTTCGCCTGTTCTCCTGTTCGCCCGCACGCCCCGTCGCCTCCCGAGAACGACGTGATTCGGGATCGCCTCTTCGCTTACTTCTCGTTCCACTGTTGTTTAATCGTACGGTAATATCCCCTGCCAAAAACAATGCCAGTGCCGATGACACCTCCAAGGAAAAGCCAGATAAATAGGATCATCGGCCGGTTGGGTTTGGATCTTTTTGTTGGAACGGAGATGGGTTCTATGATTGTGAAAACGGGTGTATCCTGCTTAACCTGTATTTTAGCCTGTTCGAGCTGTTTGGCCAATTCTGAATAGGTTCCATAGACCAGATTATATTCACTTATGAGTCGTTCTTCTTCTGTTTTTGCAGTGGCTAAAGAGACATTTTTATTGCGGTCACGAAAAGATGCCAGTCGTTTTTGTGCAACCTCGAATTTCTGGGCCGTTTCATCAAACCGTTGCTGGATAAAATCGAGGTTGGCTTTCGCTTTTTTGATTTTAAATTCGATAATGTATTGCTGTAACAACTCCTGCGCATGTTGACCCAATTGGGCTGCGGCGCGGGCTTCAGGCATTCTGGTCGAGAGGGTTAATATCCCCTCTTTCGGATTTACATCAAGTGAAATTAATTCGGAAAGAATCAATCGGACATCACGTTGTTTAATAGATAGCTCGAATGGTTTTGTTTCAGCGCTCGCTACTGTTTTATCCTGCTCTTCCCCTTTTATGGCTTTTAGAATAACTCCGGGAAGACCAAGTGTATACTTAACGAAAGGATTTGGCTTTTTGATCTCAGCATAGTAATCAAAAAAAGTGACGGATTGATTGAGCTCTTTAAAGTTAAGTGGTGTTTTCATCAACTCGAGCTGGTAAGGAAGACTCGATATGATTTGCGGATACACAGTTGGTGAGAGTTCGCTGCCTGTAGCGGAACCAAGATTAATTCCCGCCATAGCCGCCAATCCCCCTAATCCTCCGAGTTTTGAAGCCCCGTCACTTCCCGAGGGTACCATAATGGTGGTGGCTACAAACTCTTTTGATGTGAAGATCGCGATCAGGAAACCAAGTATACCGCAGATCACGATTGATTGAATAATGATACGCCTGCCTGACCAAAAGGTTTTTGCAAGGTCTATCAGGTCGATTTCGTCGTCGGCAACAGGAGTCGCGGTTTTTGTATTTTCAGGGGACATAGAGAATTATGAATTACGAATTACGAATTATGAATTACGAATTTTTTTAGCGAATAATTTTTGGAAAGTATCTATGATTCGTAGGAGTTCTTCCACCGCTTTCAGTAGGGTGGCATTTTTGTGTTTACTATATTTTCAACTTTTAAATTAAAACCGGTAACTCACCCCGATATTTGCCTGAAAATTATACGTATCATATCCCGGCACCCAATAATGGGAAGGATCAGCAGGAATGGGTCGGTAATTATATTGATAATTCAACGAGCGGATTAATTCGAGTTTGGCCGAGAAAAGTAGATTTCCATAGTCCCATTCACCTAATGCAGCTACATTAATATCAACCCAATGAGCCCGAATGTCTTTAATTGCAAGATAAAATAAATCATTGTTGTGAACATAGCGCTCAACCTGAATACCCAGATTCTTTAATCCTTTCCCCCACGTGATGGCAGCTGTCTGCAAATTGCTGCCAGGACCAATACCCGCTCCCAACATTTGCCCGTTGTTTGTATAACCGTGATATATTCCGGCTCTGTGTGCATACCAAACATATTGGCCTGCTCGTTCGATGTTCGTCATATTAACCTCCAACTGTGTCAATTCGATATTTACCTGGAGGTAATAGCCTTTGAATTTATTTAATGGAAATAGCTTTTTAAATCCAACTACATAAGCACGTGAGTAGTCGGGTTGAATGATAAGATCCCGTAAATCAAATGCATGGTCCTCGCGTCCGTATTCAAAATAAAGTTCTGCATGATCATTGACGAGAAGCCAGCGGATAAATACAGAAGCGCGTTGGTCCCCTGCCACTGCGCTTTCTCCCTCTCCATAATTTCTTTTTTTATCAAGAGCGGAAAAAATGGGGAGGTAGTCGATAAGGTGCTTGCCAATATCTTCGTGATAGGCAATAAAACTTCGGGTCATACCTACGAAGAGACCGGGAATCCACCTGGGTTGATAAGTCACAACCATCCCGTTGAAGTATCTCCAGTCGTTGCGTTTGGCAAGGTATTGTTTTACTTCGTTTATCACGAGGCTGGTATCAGCCGCAAAGAAACCAGACGGATCAAGGCGGCCACCTACTATTTGTCCTTCGAAAGAACCGATTGGAGTTCGAAATGGCCTAACCGTATTAAGTGTAAAATGGTTAAACCCACCGGAGCTGTTGGTCATTAAAAGTGAGTTTCGGGTTCCGGGTCCCCACCACAGATTTTCAGAAGATATACCTGCCGATAACGATCTGTATGTCATGCGAATACTGCTTTGCCCCCAAAATATCCTTTTATAGGGCTCATCCTTGGAATATTCCGGTAGGTCAATTATATTCTTGAAGCTATAGTAGGCTGCAATTGCCTGATCTGACTTATCTTCCTGAAATGTTTTGAATGGTTTATTTTCAGCAAGGACTATTTCGGGCCGAAACTGGAAACTTAAAGGTCCGGCTTTGGCATAGAATCCGCCGCTCATCATTGTTTGATAACTTCTGGCCGGGATCATCGCACCATCGTTAAGACTATAAGGATGGTGGGAGTTGTACTGTTGCTGCCATGTTAAGGGCAAGAGTTGTATGAGAACTTTCTTGCTCAAAATGCTGTAAGTTCCGTCAAATTTCGTTTTCCGTTCATGATCCAAAGTTTGTGAGGGATCGAAGCTGTTTTTTAATTTTAGCGCTTCAACCGGAAAGAAGGGTCTTGAGGTAAACGAGATGGATGAATCAACCTGTCCCAGCAACTGAGCTCTTCTGTAATAGTCTTCGATTCCGGGCATTCCAACAGGAATCGATTGTCCATTCAGCAGAAATGCTACAAAACAAAGGGTTATGAGTAATATTATCTTACGTTGGGAAATGATCTTCACGGATAATGGATTCAGAATTAATTGTTCTGATGTTTCAGATTTGCAAAAAGATGATATCGAAGATAGACTAATCATATAAACAGAGATTTTACAAATCATTACTCTGTTCGATCAAAAAATATTATTTTTTAAAACCTGTAAGTTACTCCAAGTTGCACCTGGAAATTATAAATGTCCTGGCCTGGTGCCCAAAAGGCTGTATTGCCTGGCTCCGGATTATACAGGTGCTGATAATTCATAGATCTTACCAACTCGGTTTTGGCGGTGAAAAGAAGATTTTTGTAGTCCCACTCGCCGAGTAATGCGGCTCCGATATCTACCCAGTTTGCCCTGATATCTTTTATTTGAATGTAGTGGTGATCGTTATTGTGTACGTAACGTTCGAATTGTAACCCAATCATTTTTAATGATTTAATCCAACTGATGCTGACCGACTGCATGTTACTGCCGATTCCGATTCCTGACCCCAGGTATTGCCCCCTGTTCGTGTAACCATGCCTAATATCTGTGTGGGTATAGAAGTAGATACTCTCACGTTGGGTGTTGGTGCGGTTTTGTTCGAGTTGTGTGACTTCAAGACTGAGTTGTAGACATTGATCCGGATGTGCAGTAAGCGGAAATAACTTCCTGAATCCAAAAATATAAGCCCTCGCATAGTCGGGTTCCAGAATAAAATCCCTGAAATTATAGGAATGATCTTCACGCCCGTATTCAAAATAAATTTCTGCATGTTCTTTAGGCAATACCCATCGGATAAACGACGAAAGAAGCTGGTCACCCCCTTGGGCAATTTCGTTTCCACCGTTGGGATTTTTTTTGTTAGAGGGTGAAATTACGGGAAAATTACCCATGTCCTCGTGGTATATCATAAAACTGCGGGTTAATCCGATAAAAAGTCCGGGTACCCACTTCGGACTATAGCTGATAATCATTCCGTTCAGGTAGCGCCAATCGTTTCTTTTGGGAATATATAATTTTACGGACGAGTTATACCATGTACGGTTCGTATCCGGTGGAAGGAATCCTGAACCATCAAGCCTTCCTGCAATAATCTGTGCCTCGAATGTGCCGATTTTTGTCCGAATTGGTTTGACCGTATTTAGTGTATAATGGAGAAACCCGCCTGAAGTATTGCTCATTAACAGCGAATTACGCATTCCGGGACCCCACCAGAGGTTTTCGTTTGACAGGCCCAATGAAACTGGCCCAACAGTGAGCCGTATGCTGCTCTGCCCCCAAAACAACCTTTTATATGCCTTCTCTCCGAAACGCTCAGGAAGGTCTATTCTGTTGAGAAAATTGTAATATGCGGCCCAGCTTACATCGGATTGTTTTTCAGAGTAACCATCAAAATTTCTGTTCCCGGCATAGACATATTCTGGTCGTAACTGAATGCTTAATGGGCCCAATTTTGCATACACCCCGGCGCTAAACATCGATTGATAGCCGCGTGCAGGAATCATTTCACCATCATTCAGGCTATAAGGGTGATGCGTATTAAATTGCTGTTGCCAGGTAACCGGTAATAGTTCGACTGTGCCCCATTTCCCCAAAAAGCGATATGCTCCGGTGAATTTACTATCTATCCCCCTTCCCAGCTTCATGTCCGGGTCGAACCCGTTTTCCAGTTTTAGGGATGCCTCCGGATAAAAGGGTCTGGACATAAAGGAAATGGTAGAATCTATCTGTCCCAGAAGCTGAGCCCTCCGATAGGCATCTTCCAAAACCGGAGTGCCAACCGGCAATGATTGTGCAGTAACCTCATCGGAGATATATAATTGTGCCAGTAGCACAATGTTGATCATCAGCCATTTAAAGAATTTCATTATGGGTATATGTTAATATGGGAGTATGGTATGGTTTAAAATCTAATGTTATTGCGTACTCAGCCAAAAGGTGTTGCAACCTACCTGCCTTGTAAATGTGTAGCCTGCCTGCTCTAACATACGGAACTTCATGGCATTTTTTGGTTGATAGTCCTCTGTAACAATGAGTTTTGGCCGGTACTTTTGAAAGTTCAGTGTAAGAAGAATCTCATAATCCATACCCTCTGTGTCGATTACCAATAAGTCAGGGCATAATGGAACCTCTTGTTCTTCAAGTAATTCGGTTAGCGGAATTGCGGTAACATCAATAAAATCTAAAGATCTGTGTTTTTCAAACCAGACGGAACTCTCGGTGCTGATTGTTGAAAGTAAGCCCTGGGAATCATTATTACCATAATACAATTTAATTGTACCCTTTTCAGGTGCTACAGCCACACAGACAGTTTTTACTTTTGGAAATTTTTTCAGATTTTTTTGCAATCGTTCAAAAACAGAAGGGTTGGCTTCAACCGAGAGACCGGACCAGCCATTCATCATTAATCCAAACGTAGCTGAGACGGTGACTCCATCGTTGGCTCCAATTTCGATAAAAAAACCCTTTTCTCCCTTTCTTTTTTGAAGCAAATCCCGAATAGCCACTGTCTCTCCGGCTTGGGAGTAGTCGTGTAATATATATTTAGAATAGAGTTCCTTTGAATTATAATACCTGTTTCGCAACGCGTTCCAAAGTCGAAAAGGGATAATTTTTTTGAATAGTTTTTTCATGTATTTTCCAATGGGAGTTGTCGCCCAAAACGTAAAACCGGGGCAAGAGTTTGCAGACTATCGCTTTTTTAAACTTATTACAGGGGTAATATTGAATTCTGCCTTTCAACTAAACTCGCTTTTTAGCGTCCGGTCTAATCCTTCGCCCAGTGTGTAAGGTGCTACAAATCCTGAACTATGCGCTAAAGTAGCATCAAATTGGGTGGTGGCACAGAATTTTTTAATTCTGATACTACTGATGGTGAATTTTTTCCCGGTAATCCATGTAAGCAGGTCAAAACCTAAACCGCCTAACATTCCGAGCCAATAGGGAAGCCGAAATGAGGGAAGCTTTCTGTTGAGGCTCTCCTCAGCCTGCAGAACAAGTTCATTCATGGTCAGATCAGGTTTGTCGATGTAATTGAGCACGCGAAAACCTGGTTTTATTGTCTCAATGCAAAATTTAATAAATGCGGCAACATTTCCGACGTAAGCCATTGACTTTCTGTTTTCTCCCCGACCAATCATTAAAAAGTTTCCCGAGGCAATCTGACGCAACAGGTTATGAACATTTCCCTGGTTATTTTCACCAAAAGCCACTGTCGAACGAATGATTGTGAGTGATTTATTGGGAGGATCTTTATGCTGCCACTCACGAAGGACATTTTCAGCCTGCCATTTGCTTTTACCATAGTGACTAAAAGGATCGGGAGGAAACTGTTCATCCGGATTTTTCTTATTAAGCCCATACACGGCTACTGAGCTGATAAAAATAATGTTTCTTATACCCTGTTTATCCATCGCATCCAGTACGTGACGGGTACCATTCACATTCACCTCATAATAAAGGGAAATCGGAGAAACATCATCACGGTGCTCAGCCGCCAGCAGAACTACAGTATCTGTATTGATTGCGAGTACATGCTCCAGATTCTTTTCCCTGATATCCTGAATCGTGGTAATATCGTTGTATTTCTCACTTGGATTTTTGTCAATATTGTAACAGTTATCTTTTCCTAAAAGGTCGATCAGTCTGGTTCCGATAAATCCGCTTGCACCTACTAAGGCAATTTGTCTCATTTATGAAGAAATTTATAAACTAATTTTAATCCCCAGAGTGGAAATAACCGGGGAACGGCACGAAGGAATATATTTCGAATATACTCCCATTGGTTCAAAAACTCCATCCGCAGCAACTTCTTCTGAAGTTTTAATTCTTGTCTGAAAAAACGAAATCCATGTCTTCTGTCGAACATTTTGTTCCCAACTCTGGCAAAAACCAGATCTTCCGGAATATTCGCAATTACACAGCCATTACGCAACATTCGGATCCAAAGATAGTAATCTTCGTAACCAAAAAAAGGGTGATAATTTCCTGCACCAACCACAGCAGACTTCTTAAAAAGAACGGTCATATGGTTTAACGGGTTTCGCTTCTTTGCAAAACTTTTTATTTCCGTGAATTGTGAAGGCAACCGGCGATAAGAACAGATTTTATCCCCCTGATTGTGAAATTCTGCAATATTTGTTCCCGAAATATCCAGTTCCGGATGGGCCGTCATAAGACTGATCTGTTTTTGAAATCGATCGGGACAGGATATATCGTCACTATCCATACGGGCAACCAGCTCGTATGTACAAAAGTTTAATCCTTTTGCCAGTGCATGCCCCAAACCAAGGTTCCTGTTCAGTGTGCAGATTTTTACGGGTGCAATTGAACTGAATTGCTCAATCACTTCATCAAGTTCAGGTGTCAGGACTCCGTCTTTAACGAGGACAATCTCCGATGGACGTAATGTTTGTGTGTTCCAAATACTTTCCAATGCCGTTTTCAGGTATTCCGGCTTTTCTTTATCATAGACAGAAATAAGGACCGAAAAGTTCATACGCTGATTCTTCTGATGAGTTGGATCAATTGTGAATGAAACGATTTTCCGCTTACCGCGTATAACAACTTGTGAAGGATCTGTTTCAAATGATATTTGCCGTTTTTGTTCACCCAACTTCCATCGAAATGGTGTATAGCAACGGTATTGGAAGTCCGTTTTATTTTTTTAAAATAAATATTTTTTGGAGAAAAGTAGTCACCAGGATATATGGCAATATTTTCATTATTTATAAATTGCTTTTTCCCATTTGGTTTGAATCCGAACTGACTTTCAGCAATTTCATTAAAGATTGTCGGTAATGGCCTGGTATCCAAGGTTCCGTTATTTTTTAAAAAGGATCTGTTCTGATAATAATTTATAAGATTAGCGAGAAAGGGATGACCCGCAACTGCTCCAAAAATTGCAGGTTCAAGGTCATTATTGTGTTCGAATCCTATGAAAAAGTCGTGATTCATAAACGGGTCCAGCGTGGCAATCAGTTCCACATCGGCATCCAGATAGACTCCACCATATAGCGAGATGGCATAAATCCGGATGAAGTCGGCAGCAAATGCATATTTTTTTGTGGCAATGGCTTGACTTAACCATTCACTGCTGATAGTATCAGCTTTTTTTCGATCCCACAGAACGAATTGATAATCGGGGAGATGTATTTTCCATGAATGAATGCATTTGTCAATCAGTTCAGGATAAGGGTCACCGCTGAGCCAGCAATAATGAATGATCTTTGGGATCATTGGAGTTGATTAAAAAGTGTTTCCCATTTTTGAAAAACCTGCACGGGAAGGAATTTTCTCACATTATTGCGGGCATTCATTCCAAGTTCTTTTCTTTTAGGAAGGTCTGCACACAATTCGATCAACTTCGTCACCATTTCGTCAATATTGTAATTCTCTATCAAATATCCGTCTTCACCATTGGTGATGATATCTGCAGGACCAGTTTCACAATTGAAGGAAATGACTGGCAATCCGCAAGCCTGAGCTTCAAGCAGTACCATTGGAAGTCCTTCAGTTCGCGAAGTCATCAGATACACGGAGGCATCAAGGTATTCCTGCTCAATATTACGGGTCGAAGGGAGTATGACAACTCTGTCAGTGAGATTTTTCACGCTGATAAAACTACTGATAATATCTCTGAGCGGGCCATTTCCAATAATCCGGAGCTTCCAGTCTTTGTTGACAATACAAAAACGGCTGAAGACTTCAAGTAAAAGATCATACCCTTTGGGCCGATCGATTCTTCCAATAGAAAGAATCGTTTTATTCTGAAGTTCAGCTGGCTGAGCCGGAAAAAACGAAACGCTGTTTGGGATAACATATATATTCTTATTAAGACTCCGAAGCTTTGTAACATCGTAGTTGGTGAGTGAAACCACCCCGGTTAATCTTCGGAAGAAGAGCCGCCGCATGAGATGCCATACATTTTTAACTGAGGCATAAGAGCCATGCTGACATCCGATTTTTACTACCTGGTCATTATATGGAAGTAACGCGACCAGCAAGGTTGGATAGGTCCCGATCCCGAGCAGAAAAGTCCGGTCTTTCAATTTCCTGAAATAGCTTCTCACTGCTATAACGGACTCAATTTTTCGGATAATGTTTAACCCGCTTTTCTGATCAATATTAAGATAGTCAATGTTAACCCGATTGTCGATTTGAAAAATATTTCCCTGTTTTGGTGTTGACACAGAAACAATTGAAACCTGATCACCTTTTGCCGCAAAATGATTCGCGATATTTGCCGTGACTCTTTCACCGCCTCCTCCGAAATGGATGTCATGAACCAGGAAAGTGATGTGCATAGCCCGAAAATCTATTATCGATTAATCCTAAATATTTATATTCTGAATATCTAAACTTAAAAAATTAAATGTTGATCATTGTTTTCTGAGTTTTCTCATCTCTGTCGTGGACCATAAATAGTAAAAACAAGATAAACAGCATTTCAAAACTTGGCACCAGAAGAAACCTGACCCATAGAATCAGCGTATAAAAAAGAACCGGAATCAAGTATTCTATGTTGGTATAGGAGGTTACTTTATTAAAAACAGGTAACGAAATAAAAGAAAAGAAAATTACCGTGATAATTCCGAACTGAACGATAGCGTCGAACAATTCGTTATGTGGCATTATCAATGATCCTTTGGTTGCAGTGATAAAATTTTCGACTGGTCCGAATCCAAATAATACCTTGCTATCCAAAGGGGCAGCATAAATGGTTCCTATTACCAGTGTATTGGCGACAAAACGTAATTCATTGGATCCATCATTTAAGTTCGCAAGCCTGCTGATACTGGTGTCGTACGCAATTTGCGATTTTATATTTGCGACATACCATAACGAGAAGAAAGTAACAAAAATGTAACTGGCAATTGCCAAACGGGTTACATTCTGTTTCTGTATCCACGACTGAAAATATTTTTTTGTAAATCGTACCAGGTAAAACAATATAATGCTGAAAATAAGCAGCCTGCTCAGTGTAAATAACGATAGTGCAATGACCAGCAATTTTCCGTGTTTGCTCTTAAGGACGTCGGAACAGAGAAAAAAAAGAAAAAGATAAGCTGCAGATAAGTTGATCTCGTATGCGAGTTTTGGCCTTCCGTCGGCAGATGAGAATATGAGAAACTGAATTAGTATTGAAACGATGGCGAGAACATGAATATAAATAAGATTGCTCTTTCGAATTGGTGTCAGACTGAAAAACAGGTATGGCATACATAGCAAGCCAAACAAGCAAAGGTATGCGTTAATGAACGAGGTCTGAAGTGTGCCACGTAAAAACATTAAAACTACAAAAAAACCACCTGTCAGAACCAGCCACAGCGTCTTGCGATCGATCTCCTTCTTAATTAACAGGGCAAAATAAATGATTATAAATGATAATCCGATCAGGATTCTGAACGGTTTTTGAAGCCCTTCGGGATCGGGTAAAACAAAAAAAACGATCATCATACTTACAAAAATCCAAAATCCCACGTAACCGGATCTGATCATTTTATCCTCATTTGAATTTTGTAATCACATTAATCACTTTAAAAATTTCTTTATAAAACTTTGGAGCGTTACCAAAGTGATTCTTAAAAATCCTTCAGTTTTTGAAATTATATGATGTTTAACCCTTACTTTGTACATCTCCCTTTCGGCTCGTGGAGTTGATGAAATGCCACCAAGTCTGAAATTTACGATAGGTTTTTCGATAAAACAAAATTTAATTCCCTGGTCCACATATCTTAATATCAAATCGTAATCGGCCGAATATTTGTATTTTAAATCATAAGTCCCGTAAGTCTTATAAAGCTTTAAAGGAATAAAACAGGTCGGATGCTGAATCATATCGTAACGGAGTCTTCGTATTGAATTACCCACTATCGAATAGAATTCTTCATCCAGAAAATTTCGGATTAAACCATGGATGACCTGTTGCGATCCTGTGGCAAGGTAGTTTTTTGCTATTGTATTAAAGATGTTTTCTTCGTACCAGTCACCGGAGTTGATTATCCCGATTAGTTCTCCTTTTGCCTGGTCAATTCCCTTGTTCATTGCATCATAAATGCCTTTGTCAGGCTCGCTGATCCAATAAGACAGGTGCGATTCGTATTTTTTTATGATTTCAACCGTTCCGTCTGTACTTCCACCATCAATGATAATATATTCCTTGTGCTGATAGGGTTGCCCGATCACGCTTTGAATGGTCTGCTCAATTGTTTTTGCCCCATTGAATACAACAGTAATGGCACTGATCAATGGCAGATTACAATCCATGTATTTTGGTTAAAATTCTGATTTGCTGACATTATTTAAACTTACTTCTAATTTTCAGTAAGTACGAGAATATTTGGGTCAGGATTCTTTCTGAATTTGTCTTTTTTAAATTATGAATTCCAATAAAACAGCTCATTTTCTCAAAAATAGTTGCTTTTATTCCCGATTCATAGGGATTCCCTGATGTCCCTGATAATCCTGAAATATTAGGGTGGAGATTAAATGACCGAAGGTTAAAGTTTGATAATCGTTCATAGAAAATATGCTCAAGATAACGGAACCTGGATTCGTCAACCTCTTGGTGCGCGTCAATCAGATGCTGGATATAAAATTTTTTATCTGCTTTGTAGAGAAATGTTTCTATATGATCTACCGGCATTTGATAGATCATTTTGGGATGGTAAATAAAACTGCAGTCAGTTGTGGTCGTGGCCACAATTCTGTCCATGTTTGTTACAATAAGGCGACCTGTGAGTTTAATGAATGCATCACATTTCTCAAGTAATTTACTGTTGTTGAGTGCATATTGGATGATCTCCCCTTCGCCAAAGCCCTTTCCTTTTTGTTTAATACTGATGTAATCTCCGCTGAATGAAATTACTTCGAGTTTTTTTCCTTTATTAATTGCTTTCTCCTTCAGTGATGTGTAATCATAAGTAAAATTGGTGTTTTCACAGAAAACGATCTCTGGTATCGATTCATAATGCGTTATTGCGTAGTCAATACTCTTGAGGTACTGCGAAAGACGATCATTAGTATCAATAATGGTTGTTGATGGAATAAACAATTCTTTGATATCGATAGCTCCCGTAAGTAGAAGAACCATTAAATAAGTTGTAATTTAATCTGATGTTTTCTGATTACAATAAGCAACAGGATCGCTATAATTACTTCAGTAAGAGTAGCCACTACTGCAACCCCCCTGGCCTGATAATGTAGGACGGCTGGTACTATTAGAAGTAAACTGAATACTCCACCCGCTCCAATGATCTTAACCAGGTAACGTTTTAATCCGAAAGTAATGAAAAGGTTGATTGCGAGTATATTGTTGCAGATAGCAAAGAAGGGGATGAAACTGCTGATTCTTAGTATAATAACGGTCTCCGCATATTGCGAGATTCCAAAGAGGACCTTAACAATGAATGGCGCAAACATCAGCAATAAGAGCCCAATAACGAAGGTGGCAGCAGCTGCATACCTGAAGACTTTGCTTCCGAATTGAAGAGCCAGCTCCTTGGATTGCTTATAGTAGGTATTTATTCGCGGGAAAGTGACCTGGGATATTGATGAGAAAATTGAAATAACAGCACGTATAATTTTTTCGGAGGCAGAAAATATTCCTACTGTGGCATCACTGGATAAGAAACCCAAAACCACCGTATTGGTTGTTGTATATATATTTGTTGCCACACTTGATGCAAATATATGCCAGCTTTCTGTTATAGTTGATTGTATATCAGCTAATTTTGGAAGATAAAAACTGACAGTTTTTTGTTTGAAAATAAGGATTGAACAGGCAATTGCTGCCAACAGAGACCCAATGGCTTGTATTGAAAGTGCCATCGCATAATCTGACTTTTGCTTTACGAAAATAAAAGTGCAAATTAGAACAAGAATCCGGGGAAGAACATTTAGCCAGGTGATATATGACATTTTTTCAAGACCCTGGAACAACCATACTGGAAAGAGAATCGTGGATATTACCCCTGAGAATGCAATAAGCAATAAGATGTTTAACTGCTGAAGTTTTGGAATGGCGAGGATCAGAAGGGCAAATATGAAGAAACTTAAGATTGCAAAGAATAATTTTGTAAAAGTGGTCGACCAAAATACTTTACTTAATGCTTTTCTGTCATCTCGTACCCTGACAACTTCCTGTGTTGAAGAGGTGTTGAATCCAAAATCGGTCAGCATTATAAAATAGGTTACGAATGCCTGAGCAAAGGAAATTCTACCAAAATTATCAGCTCCAAGTGTTCGCGTCAAATAGGGAAGGAGCAGAAGGGGAATAATATAGTTAACATTTTGAAGTAGAAATAAATAGGAGAAATTCTTCTTTAAAACAAAATCCACTTGGTTCTATTACTTAAAAGTAGGGGTAAAAAATTATGCGGTCTTTTTAAATGGTTCATCCTATAATCCTTTAAACAGATTGAGCAACTATTTATTCTGACTTCTCCATCTGTTCCTTGTTTGTATCATAAAGTC
This sequence comes from uncultured Bacteroidales bacterium, assembly GCA_942493325.1. Classification (GTDB taxonomy): domain Bacteria; phylum Bacteroidota; class Bacteroidia; order Bacteroidales; family Prolixibacteraceae; genus JAAFHB01. The sequence continues at coordinate 4,913,240 of OW818689.1, forward strand.
TTTTCCTAATACAAGTACTGTACCGGCTATCAGTCCAATAAACGCTGAGATAGCCAGAATTAGCGGTCTGTTTGGGGTTGATTTTTCAATTGGAACTGATACCGGTTTTATAATGGTAAATACCGGTGTTTCCTCTTTAACTGTAATTTTGGCTTGCTCAAGTTTTTTTGCCAGTTCAGAATAGACCCCGGTTACCAGTGTATATTCCCCATAGAGGCGCTCCTCTTCCGATTTTGCAACCGCTGTTGACATGAACTTGTTGCGATCACGAAATGAGGCAAGTTCTTGCTGGGCAGACTGGTAATTTTTTTTCGCTTCATCATATCGTTGCTGAATGAATTCCTGATCGATCTTTGCTTTTTCGATCTTAAATTCGGTGATATAGCGTTGAAGCAGTTGCTGGGCATTTTGAGTGAGCTGAGCAGCAGCATAGGCCTCAGGCAATGAGCAACTAAGTGAAACCTGGGCATCCTTGTCGTTAACAAATATTCCAACCTGCTTTTCAATAATTTTTTGCACCTCGATCTGCTTTTCTGTGAGCAGGTATAAGGGGTTTTCTTTTGAAGTATTAAATTTTGTTTTCTTCTCTCCCTTGATCGCCTTGATAATTAATGAAGGTAGACCTACGGTGTACTTTACAAAAGGGTTTCCAAATTTTATTTTGGTGTAGTAATCATACAGGGTAACCTGACTGTCCAGTTTTTCGAAATTGAGCGGCGTTTTCATCAGCTCAAGTTGAAAGGGAACACTCGAAATAATACTTGAATAGGTTTTGGGTGATAAATCAGATCCTGTTGTTGTACTTAGATTCACACCTGCCATCGCGGCTAATCCTGAAAGTCCCGACAAACCTCCTGAAAGACCTGCTAATTTGGACTTTGGATCCGAGATCTGAGGTACCATTGTTGAGGAAGCAGTGAATTGATTTGGAGTCAGGATGGCTACGAAGAAACCAACAATAATACCAAGCAGAATGAGTTTAACAATCACGATTCTTCCTTCCCAGAAGGTTCTTGCGAGGTTGATAAAATCAATCTCTGTTTCCGGCAAAGGTTTTTGTTCCATAATTAATCTACTTCGACAGGTTCACCAGCGTGATGATTGCTATTGACAGAGAGCTAAATCCGGAAGCGATAGAGATCCACTTCATGGTGTCGTCCGTATGTCTTTTTTCCGCTTTTTTCGGGACAATAATCTCAGCCCCGGGGGTTATTCTTGGACTTTTACGAAAAATAAATCCCCTTGTTGATTCCGTGGTGCCGTTCGGATAGATCACGAATGCTCTTGATTTGCGTGCAAGGTCATCGTATCCCCCGGCCAGGTCAATATAACTTTTCCACGATAACTTTTTTTTGTAAGTCAGAGCCAGCGGGTTCATCACATTTCCCGAGACTTTGACAGTCTGCAATTCGCGCGGAATATTGATCACATCACCCGGTTGCAGCAGCAGGTCGATGCTGGTGTGAGGACTGGCAATAATTTTGTCCAGATCGATTCCGACAGGATACGACCGGATATCGGTTAAAAGGGTGTCTGTTAATGTAGTGTCCATTATCATCAGCTGTTTTTTCTTTTCGAGCTCGGCCGGCGACAATTTATGGGTCCGGGTGAGTGTCGCCCCCTGTATGTAAGCCCCTGGAATCAATCCCCCTGCCCGTTTAATGGCGTCGGAGATCCTTTCATTTTTATCGGAGATCGTATAAGTTCCCATGTAAGTCACTTCCCCGGTAATGAAAAATGTTCCCTGGTCGCGGTATCCGGGAGCCCTGCGGACAAATACCTCGTCGAATGGCCGGAGTTTAAAGGCAGCATCGGTAGGCGAGAGTTTGAGGTCGCGGGTGAGGGCAAACCTGAAAATTTCATTCATCTGGTCGGTTACAGTGGATGCCTGTTCATAGCTTAATTTCCGGGTGACCTCCACCACCGAGAGGTCAGCTTCCTCGCGGAATCCTCCCGCGTTAAACACCAGGTCACCCAGGGTCAGGTTATCTTCATATCCAAATGTATCGGGTCTGAGTACTTCGCCCTCAATCCTGACAGTTCTTTCTTCACGCAAATCAGTGATGGAACTGATGGTAACCTTGTCTTCGCGTCGCAGCAGAATGTCGTTGTTGCCCTGCATCACTTCTTTGATATCGAAAGAGATATTTTCGGGTGAGTTATCCTCCTTTAACCGGCTGATCAGACCCCTGTTCATAAACGCATCCTCCCGCAATCCGTCCGCTTTTCTGACCAGGTCAGAGAGCTTCATGCCGGGAATGAGTTCATAATTTCCGGGATGATTAACCGCCCCTTTAATCATTACCCTGTTGCTGAATCGGTTCAGAATGGTGTCAGCCCTGACCACATCGCCGTTTTGTAGTTTAAATGAGGAGAAACCGGTTGTGGTGACATTGCGCACCTCTCGTTCTCTGTCATTAAAGCGGAATACTGTGAGCGATTGTGAATAAGCGCGGTCGCCGAAACCGCCAGCAAAACGGACCAGGTCACTGATCGTTTCACTATTTTTAATTTCGAAGATTCCTTTTCTTTTGATCTCCCCTTCGATCTCCACCCGTGTAGTGTAGGTGGGCACAAAGAGGATGTCCTGTTCACGCAATTGAACGTTGGCAGTGGGATCGGCATTAATCAGAAAGTCGTAGACGTCTATAGTTTTGATTGTTACCCCGTCGCGGATCAGTTTAATTTCGCGGAACGATCCGTTTTCGCTGGGACCACCTGAAAGGTAAAGGGCATTGAATGCGGAGGCCGTTGCAGGTAGGGTATAGGTTCCCGGGGCATTGATCTCACCGATTACGGTGATCTTTATTGAACGGATACCCCCGAGATTTACCTCGGCCCACGTATTTGGATATGCACCTGCCATTCCGCTGTAGATGGCCATCAGCCTGTTTTTAATCAGGGCTTGCCCTTTCTCGAACGGAAGTCCTGCCAGGTTGACAGGCCCGACATCGGGAATGATGATCGTGCCGCTTTTATCAATGGTGAGCTGGTACTTTGTTTGCGAGGCGCCCCACACATTGATCGACAACTGGTCGCCCACCCCGAGGATATAATTTTGAGGAACAGGAATATTGACCGCGGGTTCGAACGTGAGGTTATCGGAATTAAAGAGCTGAACGCCGAATATTTTTTTTGCCTTTTCGGAGAGCTGAACGGGTGCTTTTGGCGTGGAATAAGTCCCCCTGACAGCAGTGGCTGCTGGCTGTATAGTTGATGAGATTTCAGACACCTGTCCGGTAGGGCCGCTCTGTTGTTGCTGAATCCGGGTCATCAGCTGATCGATCTGTGTCTGGGAGGCTCCCTGGGCTTTGGCAAGGGCAATGGCCTGATCCTGAGAAAGCCCTCGCGACTGAATCTCCTGCATGATTCGCTGAATCTGGGCATCACTTAGGTTATTGACATCTACAGAGGAGGGATCGGCCGGAATCTGGCAAACCGCTTTTTGTTCTGTGGTTAAAAATATAAGAATGAGCAGGAAAAGAAAATAGGATAATCTCATATCATGTATTGAAAAATTCATTAACTGGTTTACTTGTTAAACAGAATTGATGACTGTTATTTAATGGCAAACCGGTATAAACTGATGCTTATACCGGTTTGCAGTGGAAATCCGGAATATAATTAACCCGATGAATTAAAATCAATGACAATTTTAAAACCTTTACCATAGATTAAGTTTCTGAAGTAAAGTTTTGGCTTTAACTCCCCGGGATGCGGATCTGCGTTGCGACATCATTTTGTAAGCGTATCTTCTGTTTTTAAAGAGTTCCAATGCAACTCTGGGAATCAAAAGCTGTTGGTGAGGATCATTTTTCCTGATCAGGTTTCTTTGCTGGATAAAATAGGCAGGTATCATAAAAAGAGTGCCGCCAACAAAGGTAATAAAAACCATTAACCAGAAAACCCCAAGATGATGCAGTAAAATTATGGGGGCAATAAAAAGCATATTTATAACAATTATGGTATAAGTAGCTTTTTTATGAGAATAACCCAATGTAAGAAGTCTGTGATGAAGGTGATTTTTGTCCGCAGTAAAGGGTGATTTAAATTGCAATGCTCTTATTACGAATACCCTGAGTGTATCAGCCAAGGGGTAAATCAGGATTCCGAAAGAAACAGCTGGTGCTGACGCTAATGCAAAAGGTTGCGTCTGATCGGTGTTAAACTCATTAAAACGAATCACGATGACTGACATGATGGTTCCCAGTACCAGTGATCCGGTATCTCCCATGAATATCTTATTCTCTTTTCCGTAAACATTAAAATAGAAAAAACCTGCAACTGCACCAACAAGAGAAATGGAGAGTATGGCGTATTCAATGTGTCCGCTGATGAAAAACCAGCTCCCGAAAACAATTGCTGCAAGCATGCTTAATCCGGCGGCCAGGCCATCAATGCCATCCATCAGATTGAATGCATTAATAACAACTATTATTACAAAAAAGGTTAAAATGACCCCGGGAATAATACCAATCTCCCCAATTCCTAAAAATCCGTGAAGATTAGTAAACCGGATATCTGCCAGAAAGATAATAAAAGCTGCTGCAATTAATTGAGTAGTAAGTTTTTTCCATGGCGAGAGGGTAAGAATATCGTCTTTCAGGCCCACAAAGAACATAAGGGTTATTGCCGTAAAGATGTAAATCAGCTCAGGCACTTCGAAGGCACTTGTCCCCAAGGTGGATGCAAAAATAAAACCGAGAAAAATGGAGATTCCCCCTAAAGTGGGAATCGGGTAGTGGGCGGATGAGCGTTCATTGGGATTGTCTAAAAGTTTGAGCGAATGAGCTACCCTGATGACTATTGGTACGGCATAAAGCGAGATACAGAGCGCGGAAACGAAACTTATTGTTATATAGATGAGGTTTTGCATGCTGAATAAGTTGTAATTTTAGGTAATTTTACATGATATATTCACTTAACGGTTTTACCGGCAAATGGTTGCAAGCAAAGATGCATTTTTTTTGGAACTCCTGCATTTTTTTAAGCCATGTGAATAATATTCTCAAACAGCTTCGCCCTCTCAGTCACATAACGATGACTTACTACGGCATTTATTCTGATAAATAATCCACCAGGAACAATAAATGCTCCTGATATTTCATTTTTTAATAATTCGCAAAAATACGTATTTTAAACGTAAACGTCAATTTTCCGTACTACCATTTTAATTAAAAATGACAATAATTTCATAATGGTTTAACACGTAATTATTTCGCTCAAATGCTTTTTTCCAATGACTAAGATAAAAATGCCGTATATATCAGGTTACTATTGCCGAAAATTATGCTAAAATAAGAAAGTGTAGCCGAAGTCCCATCGCCAGTAATGATAGCCTATATACGATTGTCATAAAGACATATGAAAATTAATAATATTCAAATTAACTCCTTGCCGGGATAAAAAGGTTTCAGGCTCTTTCCTGGTGCTTCAACAAGGACGGTGTACCCAAGCGGGGGAATTCTTAATGCAACTTTATTCTTACCTTTGAAGTCAATCAATTCTCCAATGACCCCACAGAGCGGGCCTGAAATAATTTCGACTATTTGTCCAGGCTTTAATTGTTCGAGCGTAATTTCCAGTTCAACTTCTACTTGTCCAAGCATTCGTTTCAGCAGGTCAATGTCTTTTTCCCTGATAATTGCAGCCTTCCCTTCAAAGAAGACGTAGCAAACAACATTATAGGTTCTCAGTACGGTTTCATACTCTTTCCGGCTGATGAAAACGAAAACATAACCTGATATCAGGGGCATTTCGACCCACTTTTTACGGTCGCTCCATTGTCTCAGTTTTCGCTGCAGTGGCAGGTAGGATTCAATATTCTGTTCAATCAAATCGGAATAAACTTTTTTTTCAGACCGTGATTTGACCCGAATGGCATACCAGTTATAATTGATTATATTGTTTTCCATAATTTTAAAAAATGAACTGCGAAGTTAATTATTTATCCTGAAAGCAACATACAATTAGCTGATTCATTAGTTTTTAATGTAAAGTATTTTCATTTCGATGATTCTCTGATGATTAACTGTGTAGGAAGTGTGATTTGTTCGAAAGGAATAATATGATCACTGTTTTCGATCCGGTGAATAATTTTTTGAGCCGCCATCACTCCCATTTGATAGCCGGGCTGCCTGACGGTTGACAGCGACGGAGTCACTACTGCACTAAATGGTTCATCGCTATATCCCGTCAGGGCTACATCCTGCGGAACTCTAAGTCCGTTTTGCTGGCAATATTCAAGCGCCCCCAACGCGGTGGTATCGTTTCCGCAAAAAACACCGTCCGGAGGATTACTGAGCGACATCATTCGGGCGAATGCTTGTTTCCCTTCTTCCTTTGTCAGACTTGTAAACTCAAGGTAACCGTCCAAAAGGGGTAATCCGGCCTCCTGAAGTGCTCTGAGGTATCCGTCTTTTCTGTCACTGTAAATATTAAGTAATTCCGGTCCCGCAATATGAGCAATCCGCTTGCAACCCCTTTCAATAAGCTGGCATGTAATTTTATGACCGGAATCAAAGTCATCCACTACTATCCGGTCGCAATCGATGGTTGGGCAATAACGGTCGAAAAAGAGTATTGGTATATTTTTTTCGGAAAACAGTTTTAAGTGCTTATCTTCATTAGTTTGCATTGAAATTGACATTATTATTCCATCAACACGATTGTTGAAAAGTGTCTGGACACATTTAATCTCTTTTGCAAGTATGTCACTTGACTGCGTGATGATTACATTAAAGCCATTATTTCCTGCATAATCCTCAATGCCACTGATAGCCGAAGCGAAAAAAAAACGGTCAATCCGGGGAACCACAACACCAATTGTGCAAGTCTTTTTACTTCTCAGATTGGCTGCAAGTACATTTGGACGATAGCCCATCTCTGCTGCTTTTTGCTGAACCAACTGTCGTGTCTTATCGCTTATCCTCCTGTTGCCACTCAAGGCACGTGATACAGTTGATGCCGATATTTTCAGCACGTACGCCAGATGATGGATCGTAATTTCAGGATGATTACGCATTTGATGATTTTTTTTCTGTTAGTATTAATCTCACAAACCATCCTTTAATACTGTGGCTTAATGAAGCACAAATGTTCATGGAAGTTATGTCCGGTTACGCGGAGTCAAGGATCATGTGAAACGGAATTTTAATTTACAAATGTGTGAAATTTTTTTGACTTAAGAGTGAACATATTTATCGTGTGCAATCGATTGCAAATTCATTTTAATTCATTTATTTTGCCATCTCGCTTTAAGAGACTCACAAATTCAGGGCAAAGGCGAGTTTTTTCTATATATTTGTTTATAATTTGATTTTTTAAGTTGCAGATGTATCCGCACTTAAGTTTAAAATTTCTGTCAAACAACCAATCTATTTAATTAAATACTATGAGCACTGTTTTTGAAGAGCGTTATGCTGTGCATCCCGAGGATGCAAAGAAATATGATACCGAAAGGTTGCGTAAAGAATTTCTGATCGAAAATGTAATGGCTGAAGATCAGATTTGCCTTACATATTCCCAATATGACCGTTATATTGTTGGCGGTGCAGTTCCTGCAAAAGGAAATTTAACGCTCGAACCAATTGATCCATTAAAGGCAAATTATTTTTGTGAAAGAAGAGAATTGGGCATCATCAATGTTGGCGGCAGCGGTAAAGTAACTATTGACGGAACCATTTACGAACTTGACTTCAAGGAAGCGTTATATGTCGGCAGGGGAAGTAAATCAGTTGTCTTTACATCAGATAGCCCGGATCTTCCTGCCCGTTTTTATATCAATTCAGCGCCTGCCCATAAAGAATATCCCACTAAAAAGGTGACTCTTCAGGATGCTGAAGTGGTTGAATTGGGAACAATGGAAGAATCAAACGCCCGGAAAATCAATAAGCTTTTAGTTAACTCGGTGGTACAGACCTGTCAGTTACAGATGGGGATGACCGAGCTGAAACCTGGGAGTGTCTGGAATACAATGCCTGTTCATACACACAGCAGGCGTATGGAAGCTTATTTCTATTTTAATGTTCCCCCTAAACAAGGTATCTGCCATTTTATGGGTGACCCGAAGGAGACCCGACATATCTGGATGCGAAATGAACAGGCGGTATTGTCACCTACCTGGTCAATACATTCGGCTGCCGGAACCAGCAATTACACGTTCATCTGGGGAATGGCAGGTGAGAACCTCAATTATGGCGATATGGATGTCGTCACACCTGATCAGTTGAAATGAGCCCCGATCTATCGGTGCGAATTCCATATCCCGCACATGCGGGATTAAAAAACTAAGTATATACGTATGAAATAGTCCTTATTAATAATTTTTAAAAAGATACCAATGAAAATGTTTGACTTGACCGGAAAGGTTGCCCTTGTAACAGGAGGTACCCATGGTATAGGAATGGCTATTGCCAGGGCTTTGGCTTCAGCCGGCGCCAAAATATGTGTAAACGATATTTTTGAGGATCGCCTCGCTGCATGTAAAAAAGCTTATGCACGTGATGGAATCGATGTATTTACAGTTGTTTTTGATGTGACAAAGGAAGAGGATGTCGATAAAGGTATCGGGATTATTGAATCAAGTGTGGGTCCGATTGATATTCTGGTCAATAATGCAGGAATTATCAAACGAATGCTGATTTTAGATATGCCTGTTGAAGATTTCCGCCAGGTGATCGATATAGATCTTGTTGCACCCTTTATTGTTGCGAAACGGGTTGTTCCCTCAATGATCAGTCGTGGTGGCGGAAAAATTATCAATATGTGTTCGATGATGAGCGTTTACGGCAGAAATTCAGTATCCGCCTACGCATCCGCAAAAGGAGGACTTAAACTTCTTACTTCCAATATGTGTTGTGAATGGGCAAAATACAATATTCAGGCAAATGCTATTGGTCCTGGTTATATTGCGACTTCTCAGACTGAAGCGATCCGTGTTAACGGACATCCTTTCAATAACCTTGTAATGATGCGTACTCCCGCAGGTCGTTGGGGAGAAGCAGAGGATCTTGGTGGTGCGGCAGTATTTCTTGCCTCAGCTGCGAGTAGCTATGTAAATGGCCATTTGCTTTTTGTAGATGGTGGTATCCTCGCCAATTTCGGATATGTTGCAGGGGAAAACGATTTGTAAAAAACGCTTTATACATATTTTGTGATGGGTTCTCTGGTTTTGATGCCGGAGAACCCATTTTTGTTATTTTTGTTGAAATTAATGATGTTAACCATAAATTTAATCCTATGAGAAATTATGTTTTAGCAATTGGCATGATATTGTTAGCCGTTTCCAATTCAGGTTATTCCATTCCGAAATCCGTTTCCGGAGAATTGAAACTCTGGTACAGTCAACCTGCAGCAAAATGGGAAGAGGCGCTGCCCATTGGCAACGGACGGCTGGGTGCAATGATTTTCGGTGGAATAGAGGAGGAACACATTCAGTTTAATGAAGAGACATTATGGACGGGTGCTCCCCATGATTATTCCCACGAAGGCGCATCACAATATCTTGGACAAATCAGGGAACTGATCTGGCAGGGCAAGCAAAAGGAGGCTGAAGCACTGGCCATGGAAAAGTTTATGAGTGTGCCACTTGGACAGCGCAAGTATCAGCCGTTTGGCGACCTGTGGATTAAGTTTCAACACCCGGGTGAAGTTACAGACTACCGGCGTGAACTCGACCTTTCAACAGCTCTTATCCGTACCAGGTATAAATCGGGTGCCATAAATTATACACGCGAGTATCTTTCAAGTGTTCCGGATCAGACTATCGCCGTCAGTTTAAAGGCTGACAAGAAACAATCTGTAACAGTTGATCTTTCACTCACCTCACTGCATGAGGGATTTGTTTCAACCGCAAATAATGACGGTACAATTGATCTCCACGTAAAAGTTAAAGATGGAGTACTTACCGGCAATGCCCGGCTTAAGCTGAATATAAAAGGGGGAAAAGTAACCGTTTCGGGCAACCGTTTGCATATCGAAAAGGCTGACGAGGCGGTAATATTTCTTGTTGCGGCAACCAGTTTTGTCCACCCCAAAGATGTCTCGGGCAATCCTGAACTTCTGTGTAATAAATACCTGTCAGCTATTGGCAATAAGAAATTCGATACGGTGAAGCAAAACCATATCAGGGATTACCAGACCTATTTTAACCGGTTCGAAATTGAATTGGGCCGGTCAGCATCCGATCAGCTACCGACAGATCAGCGGATAAAAGCAATACCGGAAAAAATGGATAATTCCCTCGCTGCCCTTTATGTGCAATACGGACGCTACCTGATGCTTTCAAGCAGTCGCCCGGGAACGTACCCTGCCAATCTCCAGGGAATCTGGAATGATAAACTCAACCCTTCGTGGGACAGTAAATATACTGTGAACATCAATACGGAAATGAATTACTGGGCTGTTGAGCCTCTGAATATCAGCGAGTGTCACGATGCATTGTTCCGCATGCTCGAGGAGGTTGTTCCATCGGGCCGGAAAGTAGCGCAGGTTCATTATAATGCCGGCGGATGGGTATTGCATCACAATACCGATTTGTGGCGTGGCGCAGCACCGATCAATAATTCGAATCATGGCATGTGGGTTTCGGGCAGTGGCTGGCTTGCCCAACATTTCTGGGAGCATTTTTTATATAACCGTGACACTGCCTTTCTTGCACAGCGTGCCTGGCCGATTCTTAAAGGGGCCGCCCGGTTTTATGCTGATTATCTCGTAGCCGATCCCGGGACTGGCTGGCTCGTTTCGTGTCCTTCAAATTCTCCCGAAAACGGGGGATTGGTTTCAGGACCGACCATGGATCACCAGATCATCAAAAGTCTTTTCAAAATATGCATTGAAGCATCCGCCATTCTGAAAAAGGATCGCTCATTTGCCGACTCACTGAATGTGATCTTACCCAAAATTGCCCCTTATCAGATTGGGAAATTTGGGCAGTTGCAGGAATGGGTTGCCGATGTTGATGATCCGTCAAACAAACACAGGCATGTTTCCCATTTATGGGGTATACATCCCGGGAAGGAAATTAACTGGCAGGATACTCCCGATCTGATGGAGGCAGCAAAAAAGTCGTTAATTGCACGTGGTGATGAGGGCACAGGCTGGAGCCTGGCCTGGAAAATCAATTTCTGGGCACGTTTTCGCGACGGTAATCATGCCTGGAATATGGTACAGATGCTGCTGCGGCCTTCGGGCCAGACGGGTACGAAAATGACGGGTGGCGGTTCCTATCCTAATCTTTTCGATGCACACCCTCCTTTTCAGATTGATGGTAATTTCGGGGGTGCTTCAGGTATCGTCGAAATGCTGATGCAGAGTCATTTGAATGCGATCGATATTTTACCGGCACTACCTTCGGACGTTCCTGACGGGCACATTCGTGGGGTAAGAGCCAGGGGTGGATTTGATCTTGATTTTGAATGGAAAGCAGGGAAGCTGATCAGTCTGAAAGTTGTATCCACTGCAGGCTATCCGCTAACCTTGAGATATGGGGATAAAAAATATACATCGGCAACAAAAAAAGGGGAAAAATTGTCATTTAACTTCGAACTCAAAAAAATTTAATTGGCTTCACGCTTTTTAACAGGAAACCGTCAGCTGTAATTTACCCGAAACTAAATTGCCGGACCGAACGGTTTGATTCTGAGGATTTAAAAAAAACCGTTGGCGGAAACGGAATAACTGAAAAATAATCTAACTTAGTCGCGGTTTTGCTACTCCCATTGAGTAGGAGCCTGCCGGGAGAATGACCAGTTAATTGAGACATCCCTCCCACGAATGACGGATTTACAGAACATTTTTTAAACATATATTGAATTTAATTCTTAAACAAGATGAAAAGAATAAGTGCGTTTGTAATTTTGATTGTTATTTCACTGGGCTCCTTTGCAGCGGGTGGCAAATGGGAAAGTCTTTTTAACGGTAAGGATCTTACGGGTTGGGAAAGACTGAACGGAACAGCTGAATATACCATTGTCAATGGCGAAATTGTTGGTACAAGCAAGGTAAACTCGCCAAATACTTTCCTGGCCACAACCAGGACCTTTGGCGATTTTATTCTTGAATATGAGATGAAAATGGATAAAGGACTTAACTCCGGGGTACAGATCAGGTCTGAAAGTAAAAAGGAATATAACAACGGACGTGTTCACGGATACCAGATCGAGTGTGACGATTCACCCAGAGGTTGGTCAGCCGGGATATATGACGAAGCCCGCAGAGGATGGCTATACCCGATAGAATATAATCAGGCTGCAAAAAAGAGTTACAAGAGTGGACAATGGAATAAATACCGTGTTGAAGCAGTCGGTAATTCAATTCGCACCTGGCTGAACGGAGTACCTTGTGCAAATCTTGTCGATGATATGACCCCGGCCGGATTTATTGCACTGCAGGTTCATTCCATCGGTAAGGAAGAGAAAAACGCCGGCAAAACAATCAGCTGGAGAAATATCAGGATAATGACGAAAAAACCTGAAGCCCACCGCAAAAAAATGGATAAAAGCGTTGTTGAGGTAAGCTATCTGACTAACACACTTACCGACAATGAAAAAGCGAATGGCTGGAAATTGCTGTGGGATGGAAAAACCACGAATGGCTGGCGCGGTGCAGGTTCTGCCACATTCCCGCAAAAAGGGTGGACCATCGAGGAAGGTATGCTGATCCCTAACCGGGGGAATAATAAAGGTGGCGGCGATATCGTAACGACAAAAAAATATAAAAACTTTGTACTGGAGGCTGATTTCAAAATTACAGAAGGAGCAAACAGCGGGATTAAATATTTTATCCAGAGTGAGCCTGGCAAAGGAAATACAGTTGGATTTGAATACCAGGTTCTTGATGATGCAAAACATCCTGATGCCAAAGCGGGAATTGACGGGAATCGTACACTCGGGTCGCTTTACGATCTGGTTAAAGCCGATTCCAGAGTCTTTGATCCTGCACAACCTGTAAAAAGAGTGAACGGTGTTGGTCAGTGGAACCGTGCACGAATTGAGGTAAACGGGAATAAGGTTACCCATTTTCTGAATGGTGTAAAAGTACTTGAAATTACAAAGGGCTCGCCTGCATTTAAAGATGCAATTGCCAAAAGTAAATTCAATAAAGCAGCAGGCTTCGGTGAAGTTGAAGATGGTTATATCCTTTTGCAGGATCATGGCAATGAAGTTGCTTTCAGAAATATAAAAATAAAGGAATTGTAATTCTTTGATTGGCAATATGCTAAAAAAGCTCTTCGGATTGCCCGGAGAGCTTTTTTAAGTTTTTATGATGTCGGTTTACGTCCTGTTATTATATAATTCAATGAATTGATGGCGACCTATTCAATAACGATGGAAAGTCCGATCGGAACATTAAAACTCAGCTCGGATGAACGATCACTAAAATCGATATCGTTTGAAGCTGTATATGCTCCGTGCGATTCATTTGTTCCTGATGTGCTGCCTGAAGCACAGCGACAGCTTGAGGCCTATTTCTCGGGTAACCTGAAACAGTTCGATCTGCCCCTTGATCCGGAAGGCACCGAATTTCAACGACTGGTTTGGAGGCAGATCGCACAAGTTAAGTATGGTTTGACAAAAAGCTATGCCGATATAGCCCGGGAACTGAAATCTGAGAATTCAGGCAGGGCAGTGGGGATGGCGAACGGAAGGAATCCTTTACCAATCATTATACCTTGTCACCGGATAATCGGGCATAACGGGAAACTTACCGGGTATGCAGGGGGACTTGATCGCAAAAGATGGTTATTGCTTCATGAACAATAATTCTCCGGGAATGATCGGTTGTTTTGAAGGAAGGAGAGAAGATTTGATTCGTATTCAGTAATCCCTCATTTTGTGCCATATGGCCTGCAGATTCAAAAGTGACCGGGTGACTGCATTTATAAATTGAGCAAAGTCAGCACATGGCAAGTGACCGGGTGACTGCCCTTATAGATTGAGCAAAATCAAAAAGCATTTGATCGTTATTTTAGAAGTCACCCGGTCACTAAAAGTCTGCGGCCTTCCGTTCGTTATTTTAGAAGTCACCCGGTCCCTACATCTCTCATTTTCTCATTTTCACTTAGCATAATTTCCTTTCGCCCCATCTCCCTTTCTCAACTTCTCACCATCGCCCATTTGCCTCTTCTTTTATATGTCTGTTCGGAATTGCAATTTGCGGCGCATGGTAGGTTCGATTTCCAATTATGGGGGTAGTTGCGCCGCTTTTTTTGTGATCATCTTAACCCCGGGTGGCGCGATTCCGAATAATGTCAGAGCTATTAATTAATTAAGAATCCGGAACGCTTACCCGGGGCTACAAATATTAAATCCCTCCGGGATTACGAGGATTCATAATAAGTTTAGGTGTTGCTATTGATAAAAACATGTATAAATATCAGTATATCTGTATCTTTATCAATTTATAGAACTTTAAATAAGGTAATAAGGTAAGGTTGCGGGGAAGATCATCTGGCTACTGAGGTTAAGTCAATCGATTTTCCTTTGCGTTCCTGGCGGACATTGCGTGACATTTAGAAGGACCTTAAAGGAAATAAGGTTTTGTTGGTAAGTGGCATAATGGCAAATTCTCTCATTTTCTCATTTCTCCTTTTCGCTTCGCCACGTCGCCCTTTCTCAACTTCTCCCCATCTCCCTTTCTCTCAATCTCCCAGGGGATTCTGTTCATCGAACCCGAATTGTTTGTTACTGCCCATTCCGGTAATCCGAACTTCTTTCTTGCTGGTCATATAAGTTTCTGGCATTAAAAGTTGCCCGACGGGATGAATCAGACCCGGATCATCAGCAAGCGGGTTTTTGATCGTAGGCGCAATTGGGTAGGCGTTCATTAATTCTGCCGGATAGGGAACCAGCAGACGCGTCACATCCGATAGCGGGAGGGTGTTTGACAACCATTTTTTTTCGTCGCTCCGGCTAAGAATTACAGGTGACCGGCGGTGGTTGATCATCCGGATCAGATCATTGGCTACGGTGGTGATAATGGCAAAAGAGTTGACCATTTCTCCCGATACCGGGTTCTTCCAGCTATCCCAGATCCCTGCAAAGGCAAAAGGACGGACCTTATCGCGAAGATAAAAAAGAAATGGTTTACTTAATTTTTCTTTTTCCGGACCCTCCAGAAATGCATCGGCTGGAATCAGGCATCGTTGACTCCTGATCGCTTTTCGGAATGCCGGTTTTGTAATTATCCCTTTTGCTCCGTTAAAATTCGGATCGTTGTCGGGATTATGATCTCCTTCTGCCCGGGCATTAATTAAGAGACTGGGCTTTGTCATCCACGAAGGAGTCATTCCAAACCTGAACAGTTGGATAATATTTGGATGATTATCCGTAATTACGGGTGCAAATTTTCCCGGAGCAATGTTATAGGAGGGAATAAGTTTGATCGTATCCGGTACTCTTACTTCAAAACGTCGTTCCAGCACCTCGGCCGTCTGTATTAGAATATATCTGCCACACATATTTATTCGCGATATTTTAATAAAGATACAAAGTTTTTCAAAATATGTTTTCACCCAACGCCGGATGAATATTTTAAAGAGAAGGCCACATCGGGATATTTATCATGCATACTATCGATAATTCTTATTAAAATTGCCCCATAATTAGGGTAATTAAAACAACCTGAAATCTTGAGCTATCGGATAAACTTATGGAAGCATATTTTAAAAAATACAGGGAAGCCATTATCGGGATTGACCAGACTTTTCAATCCCCTTATGGAGTAAAAAAGATCATTTATGCTGATTGGATTGCAAGCGGCCGTCTGTACCGGCCTATCGAGGAGAAAATTACAAATCAGTTCGGACCATTCGTTGGAAATACCCATACCGAAACCTGCGAAACGGGTACTTTTATGACCAAAGCCTACCACCTCGCTCAAAGAAAGATTAAAGAACATGTGAATGCCGGTCCGGATGATGTAATCATAACAGCCGGATCGGGAATGACCACAGTAATCAATAAATTTCAGCGTATATTGGGTTTCAGAGCCATGCATAAAATTGACAGGGCTAATCTCCTGCCACCTGAAGAGCGTCCGGTAGTATTTATTACCCACATGGAGCATCATTCGAACCATACCTCATGGCTCGAGACCATTGCCGATGTGGTGCAATTATACCCGGATAAGGATCTGCTGGTTGACCCCGGTCAATTAAAAATGGAATTGGAAAAATACAAAGACCGGAAAATGAAAATCGGCTCATTTACCGCCTGTTCGAATGTTACAGGCATTGCCACTCCATATCATCAACTGGCTGCAATTATGCACCAAAGCGGTGGACTGTGTTTTGTCGATTTCGCGGCTTCCGCACCGTATGTGTCAATCAATATGCATCCCGAAAATCCAATGGAGGCGCTGGATGCAATTTTCTTTTCACCTCATAAATTTTTGGGTGGACCCGGAAGTTCAGGGGTTCTGGTTTTTAATTCCGCGATTTACAATAGCTCGGTTCCTGACAATCCGGGTGGCGGAACAGTCGACTGGACCAACCCGTGGGGCGAATTTAAATATGTCGACGATATAGAGGCACGCGAAGATGGGGGAACTCCGGGTTTTTTGCAAACAATCCGCACTGCCCTGTGTATTGAGTTGAAAAATAACATGGGAGTTGAAAATATCGAAAAACGGGAAGAAGAGCTGGTACGGATCGCTTTTGCAGAAATGGAGAGGATTGACGGTGTGCATATACTGGCCGGTAATATACGTCACAGGTTGGGGATTATATCGTTTTATATCAATAACCTTCATTTTAACCTGGCCGTTAAGCTACTGAACGATCAGTTCGGGGTCCAGGTGCGGGGCGGGTGTGCCTGTGCAGGTACCTACGGGCACTTTTTACTTGATGTGAGCCACGATCTGTCTGATCAGATCACCAAAAAGATCAGTTTTGGCGATCTTTCTCAGAAACCAGGATGGATTCGTCTTTCGCTCCATCCGACAATGACAAATGAGGAACTTTATTTTATTCTCGATGCAATAAAACAGGTTCAGAAAAATCACCTTCTTTGGGGAAAGGAATATACCTACAACCCTAAAACCAACGAATTCCGTCATTTCAGAGAACCTGCTGATAAAACAGAGCTGATCTGCGACTGGTTTAAATTGTAATTTATTTTTGCGACTCCCCGGAAATGGGTTATTGATCTCAATGAATACCATTGGCCCGTTTAAAATATTCAAATTGAAATACTATTAAATTATGAAAATTAATTTTTTTTTTTTGTTGCTCACCTTCTTATCCGTCTTCTTTTGCAAGATTTCCAGCGGACAGAATGTTATTCTGAAACAAAACAACGAAACGGGAATTTATAGGAAAGGTGAAAAAATACGGGTGACCTTGTTTTTAAAAGAAAGCGGTACGGATTCGGTAGTCGTCAAAATACGGAGAAATTACAGCAAAAACATTTCTGAGCAAAAGTTGGGATTCCTGGGTGATACACTCTTGATTTTTGAAGAAACTCTGAATGAACCTTCGTCCGTAATTTTTGAGGCCGGCACGAAAGCCGAATCCGCAAGTATCGGATTGGTCGTTGAGCCGGAAAAATTTAAACCAGGCACTAAACGACCGAAGGATTTTGATCAGTTCTGGGCGGCAGAGAAAAAAGCGCTGAGAACATTGCCATTGAATGTGAAAACTATTGCACTAAAAGACGGCGGCCCGGCATTTAGTTGTAAAGAATTGGAGATCAATTGTGCGGGACCTAAACCTGTGAGGGGATATTTCGCCAGACCTGAATCGGCAAAAGTCAAATCCTTACCGATCGTGCTGATTGTGCATGCAGCGGGTGTGAAAGGATCCTGGTGTCGATCGGAACCAGGCAATGCTGTTCGTTATGCCAAAATGGGACAAGGCGCATTGTGTTTCGATTTAAATGCCCATGGCATGCTTAACGGCCAGTCGGAGGAGTATTACATCAATCTCGAAAATGGGGAATTAAAAGATTATCCTTACTGGGGAATGGAATCCAGGAGCGACTTTTATTTCAGGGGTATGTACCTGAGGCTGATCAGAACGCTCGATTTTCTGGCCAGTCAGCCTGAATGGGATGGGAAGCGTATCCTGGTGATTGGCGAGAGTCAGGGTGGGGGACAGGCATTGGCGGCTGCGGGTCTTGACAAAAGAGTTAGTGCCGTAGTCGCTACAGTACCGGCCATGTGCGACTGGGGCGGTACGCTTGCAGGTCGCAGGGGCGGATGGCCGCAACCCTTCGAACGTGGCGGTGATATGGATAATTTGATGGCCACACTTCCTTATTTCGATACAGCCCACCTTTTAAAAGGTTCGAAGGCTACCGTTTTTACCGAAATCGGATTAATTGATATGACCTGTCCTTCAACATCTGTATATGCTGCAGTCAACTTGTCAAAAGGTAAAAAGATTATTTTTGCAGTACCCTACCGGCAGCACCACGCACCTTCAAATTATCTGCAAGCGAAATGGGAAACCACGGTTAATCAGCGCCGGATTAAATTTATCAGCGATTACCTGAACTAAAGTATTTCAATAAATCTGTGGACAACTTAAAAGAAGTTGAAGGATAATAATCACCCGGTCAGTACGGCGTGGCTAATTTATTAATTTTCCGTTCCTCAGAAAAGCGGATAATGCTTTTTTAAAATCGTTGGAAGATCCGATTTTTTTAAAATTCTTGGGTAGTCCCGGCTGTTCCTGCATGATTTGCAATCCGCTTACCAATATTGTTTTGTCAGGAAATGTTTTTTTCAGTTTAACGATTTTTTCTGCAAGTGCACCTTCACCGGTAGAAATCACAAACGAAGTAAAAATGAGTTGAACAGGACGGATATCATTAACACGGATTATATCGCGGAACGGAACCGAAGATCCGAGGTACAATACTTCAAATTCGGCTTTCCGCGCAAGATAATTGCAGTAGAGTAATCCAATTTCGTGAAGTTCTCCTTCGGGAAGATAAAATAATATCCGCGGACGTGATCCTTCAGTTTTAACTTTTTCACGGTCAATGGCAACGATAAGTTTTTGGCGAATCAGATTAGTAATAAAGTGCTCCTGCGCAGGATTTACCGTTCCTGCCAGCCACAAGAAACCGATGCGTTCAAGAAAGGGGAACATCAGTTGCTCAATGGTTGGTTCAAATCCAATGAGTGCAACCGATTTTTCAAAGACCTCACTAAAACGGCTCTCATCCAGTTCAAGCATAGCCATCACCAGATTTTCTGTTTGAGTACTCAGGGAAGGTGCATCGTGGTTTAATTTCAAAATGAACTCCCTGAGTTGATTGTCATCCAGTTTCGCAAGCTTTGATATCTTATGTCCATGCTGATTCAGCAATGATATATTCATCAGTTTAACAAGATCATCATCTGAATAAAAGCGGATATTCGTCTTTGTCCGTTGTGGTTCAATCAGATGATATCGATTTTCCCAGATCCGGATGGTATGCGCTTTGATCCCTGACAATTTCTCCAGATCCTTTATAGAATAGGTTGACATTTGTGATCCGCTTTTATTGAGTTAAAACTATGGTTTTTCGGGTATTCCTGCATAAACAGTTTCATCAGTCGACAGTTTGGTACCCGTATTTTAATGTGTACTAAATTAGTTTTTTAGCACACAAATTCCACCTTTATCTTAAAAATTAGTAATGGCCTCCCAATAGAAATTCCCCGGGAATTGTGCCCGGGCTTCGATCCTGATTGTCTGATCCAAACCATAAACACAACCAACCCGGGGAATTTTCACCCAATAATTATAAAAATTTATGGTACAATAACTTTATTGATTACATGTACAACGCCGTTACTCCCCTGAACATCAGCTTTTAATACATTTATGGATCCGTTTATTGTAACACCTCCACCGCTCACTGCAATATTGAGCGGACTGGCTGTATTCAAAGAAGGAACAGTACCTGAAGTTAAATTTCCCGACAAAACATTACCACTTACAACATGTGCCAGTAGAATGGGTGTCAGTGCTTGCTTACTTAGTGCATCTATGCCACTAACTCCCAATGTAGTGAACAGCGCCGAAAAGGCTTCATTCGTTGGTGCAAATACCGTGTAAGGACCTGTTCCGGATAAAGTTGTTGCCAGATCGGCCTTAATTACCGCGAGAACCAGCGTACTAAACATGCTGTTTTGTTGCGCGAGACCTACCACTGTAGGTGGTAACAGGACTTTGTCGATTACATGTATGACACCATTATCAGCCATCACATCGGTTTGAGTGATTGAAGCACGATCATTGATTTTTACAGATGTCATATCAATATACATCGAAAGATGCGATCCGTTTGAAGGTCCTGAAGCCAAAGTAGAATAATATCCGGTTGTAATCTGGGACGCTGTTGATTTTTCGGATTTTACATGATAGAGCAACACCTTGGTAAGTGTTTCAACAGGAATGTCATTTAATGTAGCAACACCCAATTCCGTAAGCAGAGCTGCAAATGCTGCATTGGTAGGTGCAAAAACGGTAAAACTGGCTGAAGGATTTGCCAGGTCATCATCCAATCCGGCTCTTTGCAGGGCCAGAACCAGGGTTGAAAAATTTGGATTCGATGCCGCAACATCTGTTATTGTTTTGTTTTGAATAACCGAATCGTCATTCTCACAACCCGTGAGAGATAGTGAAAGTACCATCATGGATACTAAACTGAATAATTTGAAAGAATTTTTCATGGCTAAAAATTTTAATTGTTATTACTTTTCAACTTTCATAACATTTAAACGAAAGACAATTAAAAATGTTTAACTATTTTGCAAAAAAATTAAACAAAAATGTTTGTAAAATTTGTAAATCACAAATAATCAAGACATAGAACATGAAAAATAAATTTCAAAAAAAATAATTTTTTTTGAAATAGCGGCCATAAAAAACCCCGAAGGTTTTAAAACCTTCGGGGTTTTCTTTCCCAGCCGAAGATATTATTTTGTCTCTTTGGCAAATTTCAATGCCAGGGTTGTGGTGTAATATTTGGTAATCATATTCGGAACTTCCCAGTCAGGGAGTTTTCCATTTTTCAGATATTCAAGATACCGTGAAGTAACCTGGGCAAAATGAGCTTCATGTCCGATTTTGAGTGCTGCCGGGATGACGACTTTCCATGTCGTGTTATTTACAGTTTCAATTGCAAGACCTGTCTGCGGAAGATTCTTCACAGCTGTGTCAAGATTTGCAGCGAATGCTTTTAAATCGGTTCCTTTATTTGCAATAATGTACAAAGTCGGATCGTATTTCTCTTCAACACCCTGTCGGATTTCAAGATTTGAAACAGTTCCACGCATAATTGAATAATGCGTATCACCTGTACCTTCGGGTGCCTTGTAATTCCATACCACAGATATTTTTGCAACAGCGCCTTTGATTTTGTAAATAAATTCGCCATTCGCAAACACATTTAGCTTATCTTCCTTTACATCTTTGGTAAGATAGTCGGGATATTGATCCAACTGAGTAACTCCTTTAAATTCATCTTTTGATAAAACCGTAGGCCAACGTCTGGCCGTAATCATAGAGACCTCATTTTTTTGTACAATCTGATCGGGAAAACAACCCCATTGCACGAGGTCAACAAGATGAGTGGTCACATCAACAATCCCTTCTCCCTGCTGTTCGACATCGAAAAACCATGCCGGACGCACCAGGGGTTTGCCCGAGACATCCTTGTAGAAGTGATGAACGCTGATTTTCTCAACTGCAGGTCTTTCGGCCGATCCGGAATCCAGTCTCCCGAAAATATCCGGAATCATCGAGAGCCCACGCTGTAGTTCAGTTGTTACTGAAAAACGCTCCGTCATAATGTCATAAAGTAATACACCATTCTGCTCAGCTATCCTGAAAGCCTCTTCGAGTACTGGAAACTGATCGGCAGTAATTACCATCGGTTTGTCGGCCAATACGTTAAGGCCTGCTTCAACCGATTTTTTGATATAGTCGGTTTTAATCCGGTTGTTGCCTGAAATGACTACAACATTGCCGGGTTTTTCGGACAGCATTTTTTCCAGGTAATCATTGCCCGTATATACATTTTCCGCCCATGCTGTCGGTGATTCAGCCCTTGAATTGTAGCCTTCGATACGCATGAGGTGTTCCTTTAAATCGTTTCCTTCGGGTGCATATACATAGACTTCGGGACTTACCTGGTCGTACATATTTTTTTGAACCAAAGCTGCATGAAAATGTCCGGGATCAAGTGTCATTATCCTGACTTCTCCTTTTGCCCCTGTAAACGCTGCAGGTTTAACCTCTTCCTTTTTAGCGGTTTTACTACCTCCGCCACACGAACTGAAAGCCACTGTTAATGCAAGTGCCATAACTGGAAAAAATAATCTTCTCATTTCAGATTTCTGTTTATAAATATTTATTTTTCAGATATTTATTTTGAATCACCCATAATCTTCCCCATGATTTCGTGGTATGGCCTGATAGCCGGACCCGGTGAAAGAAGATTCCGCTAAATTAAGACTAAATTTTATATTGCCAATAACCGGATGTTCGTATTTTGGTGGAAACCATTCAGTTTTAAAATGAACTTTAGTAAATTCAATTAGCCCAATAACTGCTGAACAACAGTCAAAAAAAATCGGGATACTATTTACAAACCGGATTTTATCAATAAATTTGTTACGTCCAAAATCGACCTCAACAACCTTCATTCTGCTAAATGGTTTCTACTTTTTTATTATTTACTTATTTTCAATGAAATGAAAGTCGCATTTAAAAAAGCGTCTAAACTAACTATTATGAAAAGTCATTAATCTTTATTTGGCTCCTGGTAGTTCTTTTAATCCCAGTAATCGGGTCAATTTTGTATTTCATTATCGGACGCAAACAAAAGATAAAATAAACTGAAATTATGATAAAATTTAAGACTTTTTTATGGGCAGCCTTGTTTTTACTTGCCTTTTGCCACCTTGCCATTGGCGGAAACCCTGAGAAACTTCTCGGAATATCTTTGGATGATGAGAAGGGAGAAGTTACTATCCAGGTAGTTAGTACGGGGTGTACAAAGAAAAGTGATTTTGCTTTCGAAATGAAAAGTGATACCCTTACAGTTATCAGAACCAGGAAGGATGACTGCAAAGCGATGGGAAGTACTGCCTGGTTTTCTTATTCGTTTAAAGAGGCAGGTATCAATCCGAATAAACCTTTTGTCATCCGGAATAAATTCATTGTCAACAAATTTATTGCAAATATTCAATAATCATTCCTAATATTTATACCGAAACAATCATGAAAAAATTTCCTGTATTCGTGTGGTGGACTTTTATCCTCATTGCGTTAGCCTGTTCTCCTGTAGCGATGGCACAGAAAACTGAAATAGAACCTGCATCAAAACTTCAAAAAATCATCGTGTTTACTGATAAAGCAATGATCACAAAAGATGCTGCTATTTCAGTGAAAAAAGGTGAAAATATTATCCGGATATCAGGTATTACACCAAACCTGGTCGATCAGTCTGTCCAGGTCAATTTAATGGGGCAACCGGACATGGCGATCTCTGAAGTGACTGTTGAAGAGACTTTTTTGAAAGAAACCGAGCAACCTAAAATGCAGAAACTTCAATCGGAATTGAACAACGTGTTCAATCAGATCAATGAAGCGACATCCCAAATCACCGTTATCAGCAGTGCAAATGATTTTCTCAAAAAGGTCGATCCTTTCCCTCAAACCCAAAAGGTTACCACAGTTGAAATGGATGCGCATGCAAAATTCCTCGAAAAATCGCTGGCTACAAACTTTGAACGGATGACAACCATTCAAATAAAAGTTAAAAAGCTGAATGAAGAAAAGTCTGCACTTGAAAATGAACTTGCAACCTTGAAATTGGGTAAGAATAAGGCAAAAAATATCATTATCCACTTGATGTCATCCGTTGATAAACCTTTGGTGAAGCTTGGCTATTCCTATATTTCGAGAGCAGCCGGCTGGTCATCGCAATATGAAGCAAGGGCTGATTTTAATACTTCAAAAATTGACTTTAACTATTATGCCTCCATGTGGCAGTCGACGGGCGAAGACTGGAACGATGCAAACGTAGAAATTTCAACTGCCAAACCTTTTGTTTACGGAAATGTGCCTGAACTTAATGCCTGGTATCTGGATGTCTATGCTCCAAAGCTATATAAATCAAAATCTGCTGGTGCATTAGAGGAACTGACCGCACTCAGAATGGAGGAGGCTCCTGTCCCGCAGGCTGAAAATATTTTAAAGGATACCGAAGTCCGGGAAGAGAATACCTCTTTTAGTTTCGTACTCCCCCGAAAGGTGGATATCGTCTCAGACGGGCAGCCGCACCGGGTTTCGGTTTCAAAATCCAATGCGGATGCGAAATTCACCTGGTTTACGATTCCAAAATTGGTCCAAAATGCCTTACTTAAAGCTTCAATGAAAAACCCTTTTTCATTTCCGATGCTATCGGGACCTGTAAGTGTTTTTTTGGATCAGAAATTGGTAGGAACTGCTTCTGTCAATGAGGCGGTTCTCCCTGAAGGTGAGATGGAACTTTCATTAGGTGTTGATGAAGGGATCAAAATAGAGCGCAAACTTCAAAAGAAATATACCGATTATGCGGGAGTCTTAAAAAAAGAGACAACGGAATACTTTGAATACGCGATTGAAATAACCAATGGGAAAAGCAAGGAGATTACAATTGACCTGAATGACCAGTTCCCGTTATCAAGAAATGAAAAAATCAAAGTTGAGATGGAAGTGCCAAAGGGAGGAGATGCGACTATTGATGAAGAGGGAAAAATTACGTGGAAAATTACCCTGGCACCCGGAGCAAAGAAAAGCGTTCCGCTTAAATTCAGTGTTACCTATCCAAAAGAAATGTCTGTTAGCGGACTTTAAAAATTGAACGATGCAGGACAATCTTAAAATTGGCTTAATCAGGATACCGTATATCTGGCTATCCGTATTTGTTGGTTTCGCTTCCTTTCCGCAAGAAGCATTTTCGCTTTTTCGCCGTGAAGCAACTTTTCAATTTGATAAAGGATTGAAAGAGATTGATAGTCTTGAATATGCTGTTTATACCGACTTTTTCGGCACCGGAAAACTGCCAGCCATTGAACTTCCACAGTTTTTTGAACATGCAGTTCAGGCCCGGAAGGTATTTGGGACAACCGACCTTGTAAAAAAGATCAAACAGGAAGAATTGTTGTCGCTAAAAAAATTCTTTGGTAGATCAGTTAACATACCGCTCCTGGATTGTCAAAAGAAGAATACAACAGAATATCTTGTCACTGACAGGATGAAAGTTGCCGACTTAACTATTTTCACAAAAGAGCAAAGAGACAAGCTGTTCTCGGCAGGCCTGTCCGAAGTTCCTTCACATGTAACAGGTGAATATGTTTCTGTTTCGCGTATCGGGTTTAACGATGTAAAGGATACCGCTTTTTTCCGAATTACGTTGAACCACTCTGCGGTGACAAGCTATTATGTTCTGATGCTAAAGAAAGAGAATAAATGGGTAATTGTCAATGCAATAATGGATAACATGATCATTTTTTGATTTTTTGGAGTAGAGTCAACGGTTCAAATAATATACGATTATGCGAGGAAAACACCTACAAGGCAGAGAAATGATGAAATATGTTATCTGTTTTATTGTCCTCTTTATTTCTATGGTATCATACGGTCAACAGCCTGATAATAAAAGTAAAACATGGTTTATAGATGTAGTTTCCAATCTGGAAACAAACGTTGAAAAGACCAATTTTGAGATCGAAAAGTTAAAGGAAAAGATACAAAGCTGTGATGTAATAATTGCCAAATCGGAGCGGATTATTGGTCTTGCCCAGCAATCGGGGAATACGGTGGCAGAAGGTATGGCCCGAAGTGCCCTTCAAAAATCAACCGAAGCAAAGCAAAAGAATGTCACAAGCTTAATCGCCATCAATGCGTATTTAATAAAGCTCCAAGCAATGCTCGAATCTGTTAAATCATCCCCTGCCGATGCCGAATTAAAACTGGAAAGATTTGAATTTGAGAACAAGACTGATGAGTGGATAAAATCGAAAGATGAAGCAATTCTAAAAAGACTCGAAGTCAATAACCCCGATTGCGATAATTTGGAAAAATCGTTGAAAGTCAATGTTCCACCTCCCCCGTTGGTTAAAACATTTGCTAATTTACAAACCGGCGATGTCCTGTTAATTGACAGGGGATCGGACAGTGAAACAGAAATGTCGAATTTCACTGATAAATTATTTGGTTTTGCCATCAATGCGGGAGACCAGTTGGCCTCAAAATCAATGAATTCGAAAGCCTCGCATTCGCTTATTTATCTTAAGGAAATTAATGGCAAGAAAATGTTCCTCGATAATGTTCCGGGTAAGGGACCCAGGATTATATCTGAAGATGAGTATCTGTTTTTGTATGGAAACCGTGGGGCAGATGTTGCACAACTGGCACAGCCAATAAAAAAGGAACAATACGATAAACTTTACGATGTAGCCAGAAAGCTCGCAGATGATCAATCGAAAATGACTTACGAACAGTTACAAAAGAACAACAAAATAACAGATACAAAATACGGCATTGCAGGCTCTGATATGGTATGTTCAGAATCGAGCCGATGGGTTTTAATGCAGATAGGAGCATATATTCCAAAATCAGATGATAAATTAAAGAAATATTGGGAAATTGATTTTAGTCCGTCCGATTTTGTAAAGGGCAATTGTTTTATTGTTACCCCTTTACAGGATGTTCCAAAGGTAAAAGCATATAATTATTAAACTAATCCGATGAATAAAAATTCAACCTTCAGGACTGGAATAGTAGCTTTGTTTTTCGTGATATTAACCATCCAATCATACGGTCAACAGGCTGCGGGATGCTATACAAGTGGTGGGAAATTTATGCCTTGCGGTTCCGGTCCCTGGACTGAATACAAGGATGGAGTTGCTTATGATGTCTGGTGCGATTGTTCAAAAACACCACCTTATTCCTTTAAACAGCAGTCGTCTCCCTCTTCCGAAAGCAGCAATGGTTCCGGTTCGGACGGGACATCGGCAAGCACCTATTCAGAACCATCTACTTCGCAGGCAGACATCGAAAGGCAGCAGGCTGCAGACAAAGCACGGGCAGATATTGAAAAGAAGCAAGCATTTGAATCAGGATTAAATGACCTCAAAAACAGCCTCAAGGGGGTGGCCTCAACCAGTACGCCGGTTTATAAAACCGGGACAACCACATCATCATCAACATCTTTGCCGCTTAAAGTCTCAGGCAATTCGCAGTCATTAGCATTAAAGACTTATGATTCAACAGAAAAAGCAGAGGCAGAAAGAAAAAAAAAGGACAATGAATTAACCGAAATGGCCAGGCAGCTTGAAATAGAAGCCAATCAACTGAATAAAGAAGCAGATAAATAGCGGAAAATTTTAGACAATCCTGATGAAATTAATAATCCAGTGCAGATTAATCTTGAGCACAGTGTGAACCACATATAATAGAAATTGAAAAATGGATAGAAAAAAAGGTTTTTATTCGGCAATCCTGATCCTGTTATTCGGAATCGAATCATCCTTCGGGCAAACTGTTTCCGACGAGGCAAAACGGTACTTCGATCGTGGTATGATTGCTGTCGAGCTGGCAAAATCGGCGGCAGATTATGAATCGGCCATTAAAGAGTTCAGTCAGGCTGCAACGCTCGCACCCGATTGGCCCGATGTTTTCTACAACCTCGGATTGGTCCAGGAGAAGGCTGAAAATTATGGCGGGGCGGTAATCAGTCTAAAACAATACCTTAAGTTAACTCCCAATGCCCCGGATGCAGCCGAAGTAAAGTCAATCATTGTCAGAACAGAGTACAAAAATGAAAAACAGCTCAAAGAGAAAGAAAAGTTACAGTCCGTCCTTGGAACCTGGCGATTCAAAGAGACCGAATCAGAAGGATTTTACTTTGGCGTCTTTCTGACTCAAAACGGAGAGAAAATAGAATTCAAAGATTTAACTGCAAACGGATTGGAAATCAATAAGGTTTTCTTTGATGGGACAAATATGAGTTTCAAATACAGGATGTACGATAGTTTTCCAAAGGAGTGGGAGGTGATTGTTAAAATGGTGGCTCCGGGAAGGTTTGAAGGGATCATTAACCAGGTAATTCTCGACACTCCACATAACGACCATCGATTTGATTATATGAAAGGTAAAAAGACTACCAATTCCCTAATAATGATAAAACAATGAAAAGCAAATTGTTAATATTTTCTTCGTTGTTTTTCCTCCTGGTTAGTACTACATGGGGGCAGGCGATTCCGGATGAAGCAAAACGGTATTTCGACCGCGGCATAGTTGCTGTCGAGCTGGCAAAATCGCCGGCAGATTATGAATCAGCCATCAAAGAATTCAGGCAAGCTGCAACGCTTGCACCCAACTGGCCCGACGTTTTCTACAACCTTGGATTGGTCCAGGAAAAAGCTGAAAAATTCGGTGCTGCATCTATAAGCCTGAAAACATACCTCAGACTATCTCCGGGCGCCACCGATGCGGAATCGGTAAAGAGTCTTGTAAACAAGCTCGAATACAGGGCTGATCAGTCAGTTATCCGGGATAAGGATGGCCTAACACCGCTTTATTTGGCTGCTAGTTATGGCAGAATGGAAGAGGTCTCCCGACTTATTTCCGAAGGTGCTTACGTAAACGCCGCCAACGAAAATGGATTTACGCCAATGCATTGCTTTACTGATAAAATTGAAATGGTCAGGCTACTGATTGCCAACGGAGCGGATGTCAATGCCCGTGGTAAAAACGGTATTACGCCGCTCCATTTTAGGGCACAATCTTTAAAAAACGCGGACATTGTCAGACTACTGATTGCTGAAGGGGCAGACATAAACGCAAAGGATTCCCGCAGCTGTACACCACTTCTCACCGCCATCTATTATCACAATAAGGAAATGGTCGAATTGTTTATTTCAATGGGGGCAGATATTAACGTGAAAGACGATTTTTTGGGTGCGGGCACACCACTTGTTATCGTCTCCCGAGATGGTGACGCAGTTTTAACCAGGTTACTAATTGCCAATGGCGCAGATATAAATGCTAAAGACAATTATGACAATACTCCGCTAATTGCAGCGTTAAATAATGGACATAAGGAAGTGGCTGGGTTGCTGATCGCCAAAGGGGCAGACATCAATGCCAGGGATAAATACGGCAAAACGCTACTTATGAGTGCCGTGGAAAGTGAAAATAAAGAAAAGGTTGAGTTGTTAATTGCTTTAGGCGCTGATATAAACGCCAAAAATCAGTCTGGTAATACAGCGTTTCACTCGGTTTCCGGTAGTGGGAAGAAAGACCTGGTTGAATTGCTGCTCTCCAAAGGAGCGGATTTTGACATCACGAATAGCGATGGTTATACTCCCCTGCATTCAGCCGCATCCGGTGGCTATATTGAAGTAGTTGGTTTATTAATTGCCAAAGGTGCCAATATAAACGCCAAAAGTATAATTGGCCAAACCCCGCTTCAGGTTGCTGAGATCGGAAACCACAATGACGTAGTTGACTTACTGATTGCCAAAGGCGCACAGAAAAACGAAACGGGTGTAAACATCAGGGATGAATCAGGACGATCATCGCTTTTCTATGCCGCAATGGATGGCAAAAAGGATTTGATTGAACAATTAATTGCAAAAGGCGCTGACATAAACGTCAAAGATAATAAGGGCTATACAACGCTTTACGAACCTGTCATAAATGGCAAATTGGATTTGGTTCAACAATTAATCGCAAAAGGGGCTGACATAAACGTCAAAGATAATGATGGTAACACACCGCTTCACCTTGCTGCTAATGTAAGTGATCAGAAAGTAGCGGAGCTGTTAATTGATAAAGGTGCAAACATAAATGCCGGGAACAATAATGGCATCACGCCACTTTTTGTGGCTGTTGCTATGATTGCCTACCCGCTTTTCAACACGGAACGGATTAAAATGGTTGAAATGTTAATCGCCAAAGGAGCAAACCTCAATGTCCATTGCTACAATCAGATGACCCCTCTTCACTCTGCCGCTTCCGAAGGCAGAATGGAAGTGGCTCAGCTATTAATGGCTAAAGGAGCCGAATTAAATGCCACGGATAAAGATGGTCGTACACCGCTGCAACTTGCTGAAGCTAAAAATTTCAGGGAAATGGCTGAGCTATTGAAGAGAAATGGGGCAAAGTGAGAATGAATAAAATAGGTCGTTTCATATATCATCAGTATAATACTATATTAACTTTCTTAATTCAAAAAACATGCGACAAAGAGCATATATCAAACCGACAAAGTCCAGCCTGGTGGTTGGGATTATTGTTGTCGTGGCATTTATGGTGTTCGGAATTTTCTTTTTCTCGCTGCTATCGGGAGAATCGGGTTCGGAAATTGGTCAGACATTCCTGGGATTTTGGTTCTTCATTTTATTGGTTATAGGGGGAATATTCGTTTATAATCTGATTCATTACGATAAGAATCCTGGCGCAAGCATTGCCGAAGAAATTGTTATACCCGAAACTTTCGGTACGAGGGAAGTTGGCGTATCATTTGACGATAAACTCAGAAAACTGGAAAACCTCAGAAAAGAAAGATTAATCAGCGAAGAAGAGTTTGTGGTTAAGCGAAAAGAAATCATGGAACAAAAGTGGTGATTTATATGAACTGGTTAACAATCCTGGAATATGACAGAGAACAAGTTTGCTGAAGTAATGGCTAAGCGATCGTATGCCGAACTGCATGAAATTGTTTGTAAACTGCGAAATGAGTATGAGCCGGAAGCTGTGGCTGCTGCTGAGGCAGAGGTGGAAAAGAGAAACTTAGCAGGCGAAAAAATCCAGCCAATTGAAAACGAAATCAAGTCCAGGAAGCAATTGAAGGCCGAAAAGGCAAATGCACCATTGCAGGTTCACTGGAAGATATTGACTCTGTTGCTTCCCGGACTCCTCAACCTGATTATTGCAGATGAACTAAAAGCAGAGGGATACGACAGACAGTACAGCGAAATATGGCAGTGGTTTTTTTGTGGACTTGGATTTTACATCCTGATTCTCCTGATTGTCATCGCTTTAGCCTTCATGCTAACCTGAGAAATTAAAACTATGGGCAAAGTTTACAATCTGCGGCAGACCAAAATTTATGAAGATTATGTTGACTATTCAACTGATCGTCTGATGGAAATGATGAGATCCGAAAAATATGCAGATGAAGTAAACGATATTTTGGAAGATATTTTAATTGAGCGAAATGCTCTGCCTCCAAAAAATAAGTACGGAAATTCAGATTCACAGGCAATTGAAACTGAAGAACCCGATGAAAAAAAAACCGAAGAATTAATTATCAGTGAACGAAAAGCAAGAGAGACGGATGTTAATTTTCACCTGAAACAACTGGAACACAGTTCAGATAAAGATATCGCTGAGATCATTACAAAATATACAAGCTACCAGCCGGCATCAGTTGAAGCCGCTATCAAAACAGCTGAAAAGCGGGGAACAATTTCATCTCGTGAAAAGGAGCAATTATTAAGCCAGGTTGAAAAGGGTTTTTATGCGTACACCAGGAAAGAAGAAGCTAAAGCCCGGATAAAAATTAAAAAGGGCTCAGGACAGATTAATTCCGGCATTTTTATGATTGTAATTGGCGTATTTTTAAC
The DNA here is from genome assembly GCA_942493325.1 of uncultured Bacteroidales bacterium. GTDB lineage: Bacteria > Bacteroidota > Bacteroidia > Bacteroidales > Prolixibacteraceae > JAAFHB01. Next base: position 4,944,863 of record OW818689.1, read on the forward strand.
CGTAGGAACCTGGATCCATCCCATTGGCGGTTATTCACTTATATTTTATGGTCTTATCATATCCGGCATATTCCTGATTTATAAAGGATTCTTCATGACCAACTAAAAACAAATTGCCTGATGAAAAATGAAAACCTATACCTGAAATTTGTAGTGAAATATACTGATGATGAGCTCTTAAGTGCTATAGAAGATCCTTCAGGCCTGGAAAAAGATGTGTACAACGCGATTTTATCAGTATCTCTTGATCGGGATTTAATCTCTGCAGAGCAGTATGATCAATTATTTGACACTGAGAATAGTGTTAAATTCGAGGATATTGAAGAAGAAGAGATTCAGGTGAATACCCATGATTTTTGGAAATGTCCCAAATGTGGTCAGACGATCGAAATGAATTTTGAAGCCTGTTGGAATTGTCAGAATAACAAACCCGAAAAAATTGAACATCCGACAAAAGAGAAAATCAGGGAATACCAATCCTATGAGAAACCATTTAACTTTATTAAAGCTGGATTAAGCCTGATAGGACTGGGTGTTTTAATATTGATATTGAGCACCATAATGACGATGCCCGATTTTTTTGGATTTCATTTTCTGCCATTGGGGCGGTTTCTGACAGGATTTGTTTTTATAATTCTTGGTTTTGCATTTATAATAATCGGGGTTTTTCGAAAAAGTGAAGATTGATCATTGTTAAGATTAAGTTCAAAGAGATCGGGTCTTTTGTGAGCAGTAATTTTTTTGTCATACACCTGTACCTTCCTTAAAAAAATCGAATAAACTGTTAGTCACTCAGCATGAGCAACAGCTTACCCGATCTGAAAACAGGATCTGATCTTTAGTCGTGCTTTTTGTAATTATCGAACAATTCCTTGATCTTAGCCTCAACTGAACTACCTCCATGTACAAGAACCCGGTACCGTAATTTCAACGTTTCACCTTTTTTCATCGCGGTTTCCGTACCGTTTTCGGGCCAGTACATTGGTGTTGGGGATATAAATCCATAATCGCGTGTGAACCATGGTGATGGATACCAGGGATTTGACGGATGCTGCAGTATTGCCAATCCTTCGGTCATATTCCCGCGTTTCCCGTAAAAATCGATCCAGGGTGAAGGTTTTCCAAAAGTGGCCAGTTCCCCGGAAGCACCTTCTGCATTGATCATCGTCCCCCCGTTTTTCACCGAAAGATCGGCAGCCATGCGGGCGCTGAACAACGAATGGTTGGTTTTGCGGATACGTACATCTATCAGCATTTCCATCGTTATGTCAACGTCTATCTGGTGGACGGTAGCCGACGGAGCAGTGATGATAATCCGGCGGGTATCTTTTACCGGTGAGACAGCTCCCGGACGACTCCAGATGCACTCATCAGAAATAATCACCGTATCGCCCCCTTCCTTAAGAATTTCGGCATTGACAGAGATAATCCGGCCTCTTTCGAGTCCTTCCTGCCAGTAATTTCCGCCATTGACCATGTCGCATCCAAAAAACAGAGAGCTGTGGTGTGGATATTCTCCGTTGCGCATCGATGTGACCGATCCTCCGGAGAGAGGTCCGTTTACCGGATAAAAAAACGGGTATTTTTCATCGGATGAGAAAATATAACTTGTGAAATATTTCCCATTGATAGTGACATTAATTTTGGATCCGACTTTGACGGCAGAAATCTTTGCAGTACCAATGGACGAAAACCCAACCAATACAACAAAGACGATTACTGATAATTTTATAAATTTCATATTCAATACTTTATCTTAAATAAAATTGCATAATTGAACCCATCCCGCATGTGCGGGACATAGCACACATTAGTTGTAATAATCGGATGTGTTCTATGTGACGAAAGGGTGAATCTTGTTACATTTTTATGTAGCTTGTTCCGTAAGGGAACCGCTGTGAGCGTGAAAGCAACTTGTTGGCTTCCTCGTCTTTGACAAACATTTCTGTCTTGGGATCCCATTGTAGTTTGCGTCCCAGTTTCATTGAAATATGTGTGATCAGACAAATTGAGCATGCCCGGTGACCGATCTCGACGGGCGAGATGGGGGCTTTGCGTGATTTGATACATTCGAGCCAATTCCCGTGCTGATTATCAATTTTATATAAATGAATTTCGTTCTCCTTGATAATTGAAGTCAGGATTTTTGGATCACTCGCATCAAGTGCTTTGCTGCTTCTGTTTTTTGAAACGGGATCACTTGCCGATGCAGTATAATTACCGCGCGTAACGAAGATCCAGCCTTCACTCCCTTCATACCTGATACCATTTGGATAACCGCCACTTGTGAGCATTGTTATGCCGTTCTCATATTCTGCAACAGCTATAAACTCCCCATGAACGTCCCATAATCCTGATTTTGGGAATTGAGCCATTGAATTGATCGCTATCGGTCCGGTTAATTCTGTATCCATGCCCCATGCTGCCGAATCGTAATGGTGCTGTCCCCAACCAGTGATCATGCCCGCTCCAAACTGTTCGCTGCGTAACCATCCGGGGCGGTCAGTCATACTGTTTTGCGGATGAACCCGCATTTCGGTATAATAAACTTCTGGGGTCGATCCTAACCACATTTCGTAATTTAAATTTTTTGGAACAGGCATTTCCGGAGCTTCAGGACCTGCAGGATCACCGGGCAATCCAATTTTTACCGTATGAAGTTTTCCGATACGGCCGTTCCGAACCAATTCAGCGGCTATTCTGAATTGCGGCATTGAGCGTTGCTGAGTGCCAACCTGCAGGATTGTTCCTTTACGTTTGACGACATCAACAAGCATTCTGCCTTCGGCAATGGTTAGGGAAGTTGGTTTTTGCAGATAAACATCCTTTCCGGCAAGAGCGGCTTCAATGGCGGGTTGTGTATGCCAGTGGTCAGGGGTTGAGATCATCACCGCATCAATATCCTTATTAAGCAACATCTCACGGTAATCACCGTAAGTTTTGACATTTACCGCATCTTTGCTTCCTGTCTTTTTTGTGTAATAATCTTCGATAAACTTTTTCCCAAGTTGGACACGCTTCGAATCCAGGTCGGCAACAGCAATGATACGTGCCTCGTCGTACCGCAGGGTTTCAGCCAGGTCGTGCGTCATCGCGATGCGACCAAAACCGATCTGGGCAACATTAATTTTGTTACTTGGGGCATTCTTCCTAAAGACTGTCGATGGAACAATTGTAGGGAGAATAATTGTTCCGGCCATTACGGCTGACGAATTTTTCAAAAAATCTCTTCTTTCCATTTGATCAATTATTTGATTGTTAGTTTTATAATAATATTTTTTTTAAATCCCCCTTGATTGATTAGTGACCGGGTGACTGTCCAGGTCATGAACAGTCACCCGGTCACTACTATTTACCTCTCCACGCTTACCACCGGAGGATTTGAAAAATCGTTCCAGATACGTTCGGCGGTTTTAGGGTCAATTTTGCCATCGTAAACCAGCATTCTGTATTTCAATACATACTCATTTCCGGGTTTCAACTCCCAGCTTTTGTCGCGGATCGGACAAAATTCAAAAAACAGGTCACCATCGCCATTCATATTTTCCGGCCATACACGCATTGGTTCAGGGAATTCGCGGTTGGCAGGGTGCGACATGAACAGGATTCCCGATGTCCCTCCTTTTGCAAACGCACCACCCACATCACACCAGCGGGCTCTTGTGCCGTCGGCATCCTTGCGGGCTTTCCCTTCGGAAGTCATCACCCAGCTGTTTTTGGCATTCCATTCATCCGTTGCGCGGTAGCCGATTCCTCCGCCGTACCGGTAAGCTTCGAGGGTGATCGGCGAGGCGGAAGCGCAACTCAGTGTGGAGGTGAAATCCCATAAAGAGACCTTGACATCGCCGTAGGAGCCAATATTCCATACCCTGACGTCCAGTACTTCATTCATGGCTACCTTGTCTCCGCCTTTACACTGAAAATCGACATGTTCCTGGCGCGCTTTAAAGCCACCGAAAACCGATCCGCTGATGATCGAATTGAATCCTCCAAAACGGACGGTACCCTGACCTTCGTAAAGATTCCAGAAGTCGGTACTGTGTCCTTCAAATTGCGTTTTGGTCCAGGGATTCCAGATCCCGTAATGATGCCAATGGTCAGGGGCGTTGATCCGGGTTAAAACATTTCCAGATGGCGACCAGAGCGGATGGATAAATGCACTGCGTCTGTACAGGGCACTAACATTTCCTGGCGGGGACATTTCAGCCACATTGTATTGTAAAACCTTCTGTTTCTGCTGACTGATCGTTAATGCCTTTGCATCCAGCGTTGTTGTAATCGCTTTATTGGCCACATAGGTTGAATCTTTGACAAGGATAAATCGCCGGACCAGATTCGCCGGAGTTTCTCCTTCAGGAATCCACCACAGGCGGGGCGTATTGCCCGCTTCGAGCTGACAGGAAACTTCTGTCCTTGTTTTACCTTTTATTTCGAAAAGACGTAATGCTCCCTTATCTGTATTATAATCTATTCCATCCAAAGAAACACTGACCGGAACATTGTTTCTGCTCACTTTTGCTGCTTCAACAGCGAATCGGGCTACTTCTGGTTCCTGGGCCGATACCCGGAAACAGATCAGTAAAATTGAAAATAAAATTACCTGATTAATTCTCATGTGATGAATGTGATTGTTTAGTTATCGCGGTAAATGTACCAATTGAAAATCAAAGTTTAAATCCGATTATGAAAAATCTTTCACAGCTGATATGAAAGCGTTTATATTTTCGGTCGATACATTCTGAGGAACACCTCCGCCACACGACCAGATAATCCGCTGGCGATCCGTCACATCATGCATCATATGCAGAGTCTCGGCATAGACTACTTCGGGTGTGGCAGCGGAAAGGATATCGCGGGGCGCCAGGTTGCCGATAAGCGCCACATCGGGACCGGCTAACTCACGAATCTGGTTGATCGGATGATCGAATGCAAAATTGAACAGGTTGATTCCCATTTCGGACAGAAAAGGAGCGCAGATCAATCCGAATGCATCGTTATGAAAAAACCGGATTTTCGACGGGATCGCAGCATAAGCCTTTTTGAGATAAGGGACTACAAATTCGCGGCAATCCTCTTCTCCGACGAATCCCACGATATCATCCAGTAAAAGAATCCCTTCGATTGATGGGAAGCATTCCTTTTGATATTGTAACCATTCGCAAATGAAACGGTTGATTTTTTCAAGGAGTTCATGTGCCTTTTCGGGTTCCATGGCAAGTAGCATCATAAACTCGGTGGTCCCCATTAAAAATGTGGCAATATTGAGCGGCCCGCGCGAAACGGCAAATTTTATAATGTGTCCCGATTCATTTATCCTGGGCTCGAGATTTTTTAACCGGTTGATCATAAAAGGCAATAATCCATCGCACTTTACATTGGGCTGAGGTAAATTTACAATGTCATCTGAACTATGAATCACTTTTTCGGCATGGGGAAGATTCTCATTATACCAGACCGACCTTGCTCCGAAAGCCGAGGGTTCCGTGCACATTCCGTATTCCGACCAGAATCCCGGCAGAAAAGTAACTTCGGGAAATGCGTTAATTGCTTTAAAATTAGCGTCCAGCCATGTTTCGTCCGACGTGTAATAGTCCAGTGTCGGAATGCCGGTCCATCCTGGCAACCAGGGGCTGTCGATAATAAAACCTATCTCTTTTCCAGTCACTTGTTTTCCCTCAACGACTGCTAAAATTGACTCCCACTGTTTTTTATTCATAAGTTTATTTCAAAGGTTGTCCAAAAATAGATTTTAATCAAACCTTACCCGCATCATTTATTTGCCAAGAGTAATACTATATTTGCAGACCAGCGATATCAGACCAATTTTTATTCTTATTCCGAATGTTTTAATCCGGAAATGGCTTATTATAACTCACAGCAATAAATAAGGTTTATGAAAATATTCGAGGAAGTAATCAATTATCCTGCCGATAACTCATTTTTAATTAAATACGATGATTTTCCCCATTTCACTGTTCCATGGCATTTTCACAACGAATACGAAATTGTATTTATTATCAAAAGCTTCGGTAAAAAATTCGTTGGCGATTCAGTTTTGGAGTTCGCGCCCGGTGATTTATCGGTTTACGGGAGTAAACTGCCTCATTTCTATATGAATGATCAATTGTTTTACAGCGGTGATCCTGAACTGAAGGTCAATGCGATAGTAGTGCAGTTTCCTCCATGTTATTTTCCTCAGTCTCAATTGCAGCGGCCCGAATTCGGAGCGGTAAAAAGATTACTGAACACTTCCTCTTCCGGGTTGACTTTTTCGGCCGATCCGGCTAGAAAGGCGGGGAAGATACTTCATGAGATGCTCCGGTCAGGAGGAATGGACCGGCACCTGTTGTTTGTAAAACTAATTGATTATTTGGGTCGTTCCGAGTCGCAGAGCCTTGCAACCCCTGGATATACCAATGCTTTGGATGATTTGGGTGAACCTCGCATGTCAAAGATTTATAAGTTCACAACCAGGAATTATAACCGGCGGATAACCCTTAATGAAGCGGCATCCGTGGCAGGGATGAATTCTACTGCATTTTGCCGTTATTTCAGACAAAAAACGGGAAAGACTTTTGCTCAATTCGTAAATGAGTTACGGATTAGCTATGCCTGTAAATTTCTAAGGCATGGAAATCAGACTGTTGCGCGTATTGGTGATGAAGCCGGATTCAACAATCTCTCAAATTTTAACCGTCAGTTTAAAAGTATTATCGGAAAGTCGCCCTCTGAATATCGGTGTCAGTTCCGATAAATACACTTTATGAAGTAAGAATCGGTTTTTAATATTTCAGTTCCACCTTTAACACTTCTTTTTCTCCCGTAAGCACGTTCTTTACATCATATACCAGTGGCGTTATAATTTTTTTGCTTAAGACCACCTTTGTTACGGAATTGGCTACAAGGGTAACCGATTCCGGAGCATTTTGAACCCCGTTAACAAGATAGAATGGAATATCAGAATTATTGGTTATTTCAATAAAGAGGCTTTTATCGTTCTGAAAATAAGGCTTTCCCACAGTTATACACTGATAAAAAAAAGGTCTGGCGTATTCCTCTTTTCCAACTAGCATGTCTTTAAAATACACCATGGTACGCCCACCGAACATTGCCTCTTTAAGGGCATTGTAGCTTTTCTCTTTTGCGAAGACAAGCGTCATCGGCCTGTGTGTAATTTCAGGTTTTGTATAGGTTTCACTAATTAGCCCATGCGCATCACTGTTACCCAACAGCGCAATGTTATTTTGCATGCAGAATGTAAAAACAAGCGGATAATATTCTTTGCTGTTAAAAAATTCAATTCCATGTAGCCATCCATTTTTGATGAGTTTTTTATGCATATCGTACATCCGTGGAATACCGTCAGGTTGCTGTGATTTCCATCCCGGATGGTTCCACTGAAGGAATGCACCTTGTTTTATAGCAGCTTCAAAAGAATCCCATACAGAGTCTTTTGCAATCAGTGAGGCATCGCTGATAAAAAGTGCATTAAAGTGTCCGGGAGACATTTTTCGTGTGATTTCCGTACCTTGCACAAGGATGAGGTTTCTTTCTTTTGCATATCCTTCCCCGATTTTCCAGGCCGCATTGAAATCAACCGGGATAAAGTCCTTCTTCGGAGTGTATTCAAGATGATCGGTAATTGCAATTGCATCAAGCCCATCTCGTAATGCCTCATCGATTCTCACAGTTGGCCATACATTCCCATCCGAAAAAACTGTGTGTAAATGAAAATCGCACTTCATTGTTACATATCCCGGAATATCCGGCAGGTTAACAATCTTCCGTTGCCCGAAATTAGTCGTTGCGGTTAAGATAACGAAAGATAAAATGAGTATCAGTCTTTTCATAAATATTGGTTAAAGTTTACGGCGGGAAAATTAACCATAATTGTTTGATTATTGAGGGTACAGTTGACTGAATCAGGTGAAAATTATAATGCTCCCTGATTCGTGCATAAATGTCACCCATTGGATCTGGTGAAATGGCTTCTAAACCGGCTTCTGACTCCCGAAAACTCTTTTTAACAGCGATGTAACCCGCGCGCTGGCATTGTTACGGATATCTTTTTCCCGCTCTTCAATTTTATGAAACATCCCTTTTAACGCCTCCTGCAACAGGTAATCTTCGAGTTTTACATCCACCGTTTTTAGCCCGGTGATTTTGCCGATTGTGGATCCTGCGAGCTGGTTCCAACGATTGGTAAGTTCATTCCACGATTGTTGCGTTGAGACCCCGGCTACAAGATTTTTATTCAGAGATTCCCTGATTTTAGGACGGTATAGTTCCATGAGCTGCTGATTGGTTTTCTGCATGAAATACTGAGTGGCGGCATTATCGGGTCCCCTGAGGATCTGCAATCCATCGGCAAAAGTCATTTGACGGATACTATTTACAAAAATGGGTTTTGCCCCCCTGGCTGCATCTTCGGCGGCCCTGTTTATCCGAAGAATAACATCATCCACAAGTTTTGCACCACCGGGAAGCTTCGAAATATGATCGGTTATCGTTTTAGCTTCCGGTGGAAGTAAGATTTTAATGGCCAGATCCTTCAGGTATCCGTCGACGGCAGAAAGGTGAGTTACTGAACTGTCGGTACCAACAAGCAAAGCATCTTTCAGCCCCCCGATGATTTCAGCGTTTGTAAGCGGCAGGTTTTGATTGGCTATGGTTTTGGCAACCTGGGTGAGTTCGGCACAGGAATTCAACGTGAATATAAAAACTATAATCGTAACTATCTTTATCTTTTGCATGAGATCTATTTGTATGATATGTGACAAAAGTAACAGGACCTGCGGTCTTTTGGCAGGGAAACTCAAATTAAATATATTCTGTTATTCTATCCGGTTAATATCCTTTGTTTGATTAGGTCTTTGAAATTTATGGCATGCCCCTGCATGAAAGTTCAATGACAGATTAGCAGAGGCATTGCTCAGAGAAACATATACATATAATTCCATTCGAAATAAAAACCAGGCAGAAAATTTTTTAGCGTGGTTTCATTAAAATAAACCGAATAACTGTTATTTAAATAAATTTTTACTAATTTTTCAGGAGCAAATTTAATAGACTAAACCTTATGGGCAATTTATTGAAAATCACTTTGCTAAGTATTCTTGTGAGTTGTTGGAGTTCTTCTAAATCGCAATTAATCACCATAAGTGATGCGGTTGATCAGGCAATTCAAAAGAATGCCCATATAAATCAGTTACGATCTCAACTCAACCGGAAAAATGAGGAATGGCGGTTGCAGACCGGTATTATGGCACCCGAAATCAGCTATCTGAAAGAGGGAATCGGCAGCAAAGGGGCCGACCCGTTTCAGGAACAACGGATCAGCCTTTCGCAGTCAGTTGATTTCCCGCTCACAACTTCCTACCGTTTTAAAGCCCTCAGAGAGGAGGTGAAAGCGCTCGAATTCACTATTCAGGCCGAAGAACGGCAAGTTAAAGCCGGGGTAAAATCATGCTATGTCGATGTTCTTTATTCGCTTAACCTTCAAAAGCTGCGCAATGAGCAAATGAAGCTGGCGACTGAAATATACAATGCAGTGTATACCCGGTTCGAAACCGGCATGGGTAATGGAATGGACCTTACCAAAGCCGAATTGCAGGTGGCTGATGCGAACAATGATATCGATGATGCGCGGAGACAACTTCACATGGCGCGGTACGGCCTATTTAATCTTATGGGTCTTGCTCCTGAAAACCAAAAATATACCATCGGGTTTATGGACACGCTCAGAAGTGTCGATGTGGATATTTCTCAGATCCAGGCGCTCGACCTTCTGACCGATCAGCCTGCATTCAAATCGGCTGAAAAGGAGTTTTCGGCGGCAAACTATTTTCTTAAGGAAGCCAGGAGCAATATGCTGCCCGATTTGAAATTCAGTCTTTATAAGCAGGATTACGGAACGGGTTATAATTTTAACGGATTTGAGGTCGGGTTGATCTTCCCCATCTGGTATCCGCTCGAGCACAGAGGACGAATCAACACAACTTTGGCCCGCCAGGACGAAATCCGGTGGAAACAGCAGGAAATCAGGCTCGATGTGAAAAAGCAAATCGAATATGCCTGGCATAGTTACGAGGTAAGCCGATCGACCGTTAAAAGATATGATGAAACTATCCGGAGCAAAGCCGAAAAACTGCAGTCATTAACATTAACCGCTTACCGCCTCGGAGAGGTCGATTTACTGAACCTGATCAATGCCCAGCAAATCTTTCTTAATAGTCAGGAGCGTTACCTTTCAGCCTTACGGGATTTTTATATACAGCTTGTCGAACTTGAAAAGTTTTTCAATAAAGATCTTGTATATTAATACGTTGTAATTAAATTACGATCTCCATGAAAAAATTCAGCAACAACCATGACCACGTCTCCATTTATCTGCTGCTTTTAGTACTGATCCTCCTTTATTCGTGCGGAGGAGGAAATAAGACTGTTCAAAAGGAAGAGTCCACGGCTGAAATGCCGCCATCCGTTTCAGGCATAAAACCGGAAAACCTCGTAAAGCTTACAAACCAGGAAATGTCCGGACTGAAAGTTCAAACAATACCAGTGGCCAGCAGTTTTCGTAACTATAACATCGCGGTTCCGGGGGTTGTGTTTCCTGCCCCGAACCATATCAGCATTATCAGCACTCCGATTGATGGCCGTATCAGTAAAATTATTGTTCAGGAAGGTGAGCCGGTAAAAGCAGGCCAGGAACTGTTTCGGATTCAGAGTCTCGATTTTGGCAATATGGTCTCAGAATACCTGCAGGCAGTTTCTGAAGAGACTTTTCAGACATCCCGCTTCCAGCGGCTTGAGCAACTCGTCGAACAAACAATAAGTTCCAGGAGTGAACTTGATCGTGCACGCTCCGATTTTCAACGTGCCAAAACATCTGTGATCGCTGCTGTTTCGAAATTGAAAGCCATAGGCGTTCCGGATCAGGAAATCAATGCATTCAGGAACGCTGAAAGCATTGATCCTACCCTTAAAATTCATGCTCCCATCAGTGGAATAATGGATCAGCGATCGGTTGAGCTTGGCCAATCTGTAAATGCCCTTCAGATGCTCGCCCGTGTTCTTGACATTAGTCACGTTCTTGTGAGGGGTTATGTTTCACCCGAAGATGCGCGTTTTATCGGATCAGGAGATTCGGTGAAAATTTCCCGGCGACTCAATGATCCCTTCGAATTAGAGGCCGTGGTAACCTCTGTTAATCCGGGGCTCGACGAAAGCAACCGCTCCGTGGTGGTAAATGTGTTGCTGGCAAGTGTCGGCAACTGGCCAAAACCCGGAGAGAACCTCCGTTTATCAATCAGTACTTCTTCGCGGAATGAAGTAATTACTATCCCGATGGAGGCTTTGACCTACGAAGGAAATGATCCGGTTGTATTCGTGCGGGTGAGCGATTCAATCTTTGAAAAACGATTAATTAAGGTCCAGGAATTTGACGGTAAATATGCTGTAGTTCAGGAGGGCCTGTCGAAAAATGAACAACTGGCGGTTTCCTCAATATTCAGCCTGAAGGCGCTCTCTCGCTTCGATAAAATTGCGGAAGAATAAATCAATAACTCAAACGAAAGATCATGCTCAATCAAATCATTACTTTCAGTGTGAGGCAGAAGTTTGTAGCTCTTTCGCTGGTCCTTATGATGGCTGTTGCCGGTTATTATTCGCTTATCAGGTTGCCTATCAATTCATTGCCAGATGTTACGCCTGTCCAGGTTCTGGTAATCACCAAGGCCGGAAGATACTCGCCATTCGATGTGGAAAAACTGGTCAGTTACCCGATTGAAACCGCAATGAACGGATTGCCGGACGTGAAGCAGGTTCGGTCGACATCACAATTTGCCCTCTCGGCGGTCACGGTCGAATTTGAAGAAGGAACCGATATTTTCTTTGCCCGGCAAATGGTGAGTCAGCGGCTCCAGTCGATTTCATCGGATTTGCCAACTGATGTTTCGGCTCCCCAGCTGGGCCCGATTTCCACGGCCCTTGGTGAGATTTTCCAGTATGCTGTACGGGGTGAAAACAAATCACTTACCGAGTTGCGCGAAATTCAGGACTGGCTGATCGCTCCCCAGCTTAAGGTGGTTAAAGGGGTGACGGAAATCAACTCGTTCGGTGGGTTTGTCAAACAGTACGAGGTTATTATAGCCCCTGAAAAGATACGCACTTATGGCATCGGAATTCGTGAAATAACGGATGCGATCGCCAAAAATAACAGTGTATCGGGCGGCAATTTCCTCGAACATAACCGTGAGCAATACATCATCCGCGGGTATGGTCAAATCAACAAGGCTGACGACATCCGTAATATTATTGTGCGGAATATAAACAACAAACCGGTTTTTATTAAGGATATTGCCGATGTGGTTTTGGGTACTCAAATTCGCCAGGGAGGTGTTACACAGGATGGAAATGGTGAAATTGTGAGTGGAATCGTGATGATGCTTCGCGGGGGAAATGGCCGCGAAGTAATTTCTGATATACGGAAAAAGATTGTTGAAATCAATAAAACGTTGCCTGAGGGGGTTCAGATTGAGAAGTTTTACGATCAGTCGGATCTGATCGACAGGACTACGGCCACCATTTCGACCAATCTTGTAGAAGGTGGAATGCTTGTTATTGTCGTGCTTTTGCTGTTACTGGGTGAAATTTCGGGCGCCTTGATCGTGGCCATGGTAATTCCGCTTTCGATGCTGTTTGCTTTTATCGGCATGCGTGAGTTCGGACTGGCTGCCAACCTGATGAGCCTGGGTGCCATAGACTTTGGAATGGTGGTCGATGGATCTGTGGTGATGATCGAAAACATTGTTCACCGGCTGCAAAAAAACAAGGATCAAAACCCCGATGATCTGATTATTATGGCTGCCCGTCAGGTGGTCCGTCCGATTTTTTTCGGTGTGTTGATTATTTTGATGGTCTATGTGCCGATCATGACATTCAGCGGAATGGAAGGTATTTTATATCGCCCGATGGCAATTACCGTAGCTGCCGCAGTGCTGGGTTCATTGCTGCTGGCCTTGTTATTTGTTCCGGCAATCTCGTCAATAATCTTCCGCAAAGGGGTAAAAGTCCGCCGGAATTACCTGATCGACTGGATTAAACCGAGGTATCTCCGCGGCCTGGAAGAGCACCTCGACCGCAGGATGTTTGTCACAGTTTCAGCAGTGCTGATCTTTGGACTCTCCATGGTAGTGATGAGCAGGCTCGGAACCGAATTCCTTCCCGAGCTTGACGAAGGCTCCATCCTGGTCGAGCAGGTGAGAATGCCCTCGGTGACTTTAAAAGAATCGATGGATAATGCCAACTGGCTTGGAGGTAAACTGGTTCAGAATATTCCTGAAATTAAAACGGTAGTTCCAAAGACAGGTCGCTCCGACCTTGCCAACGACTGGATGGGTGTTCACCAGACAGATGTCTGGGTGGTATTGAAACCAGGAGATGAGTGGCGCAAAGGAATTACCAAAGAAGATATAATTGCCCAAATTGAGCCGTTCCTTAAAACAGAACCGGGTTTGGCCTACAATTTCACTCAACCGATCGCCATGCGCGTGGATGAGCTGACCAGTGGTGTAAAATCGGACCTGGCTGTTAAAATTTATGGTGAAGACCTTGATCAGTTGAATCAGATCGGCCGGAATATTTCAGCAATTGTTTCTGAGATGAAAGGAACTGCCAATTTTTTTGTTGAACAGCCTGTCGGGCAACCCTACCTGACCATTGAAATTGATCGGGAAGCAGTAGCCTCATTTGGATTAAATGTTGATGATGTACAAGCGGTTATCGAAGCCGGAATTGGCGGACAGGTGGCTGGCCAGTTGTATGAAGGTCAGCGACGGTTCGATATACAGGTAAGGTATCCCGCTGAATTTCGTTCACGGTTACAACAAATCCAGGATATCCCCGTGCCCCTCCCGAACGGCGAGTTTATCCCGATCAAGCGGGTAAGCAATATCGTCGCGCAGGAAGGTCCGCGGGAAATTCAGCGCGAAAATGGCTGGCGACGGCTGATCGTTGGAATAAATATCAGGAAAATCGATATGGGAACCTACGTTGCGCAGTTACAGGCTGCCATTGACCAAAAAGCAAAAGTTCCTGCGGGATATTTCCTGGAGTATGGCGGCACATTCGAAAATCAGAAACGGGCCATGAATCATCTGCTGTTGGTTGTTCCTTTATCGCTTTTCATCATCATTGGCCTGCTTTATCTCAATTTTGGAAAAATGCGTTTTGCGGTAATTATACTTCTGAATCTTCCCTTTGCGCTTTCGGGTGGTATATTTCTGCTTTGGATCCGGGGCATGTACCTTTCTGTATCCGCGAGTATTGGATTCGTGGCCTTATTTGGAGTTGCCGTTCTGAACGGAATTGTATTGCTCGACCATATCAATGAGATGCGAAAGGAGGGAGGGCCGCTGCGTAAAACCATTATTGACGGGGCTGCCGACCGGCTTCGTCCTGTTTTAATGACCGCACTGGTCGCGAGCCTGGGATTTATCCCGATGGCTTTTAACTCGGGACCCGGCTCTGAAGTTCAACGCCCGCTGGCTACCGTGGTAATCGGAGGACTGATCACATCCACCTTACTGACTTTGCTGGTGTTGCCCATAATTTATTACTGGGTGGAGGAAAAGTATGATAAACACCCTGTGTTAGCACCTGATCCTGATCAGTATGAAGATTAATGAGAGTTTTGAAAAAGCAGCTTTCCAGGTAAAAATCAGAAATTAAATTCAATCTTATCTATTTTTCCGCTATCCCCCATAGTTTATTGGGTTTATTGCCCATCTGCAATTCCAGTGTTCCGCCATCTGCAATATCCCGGTGATCAATCCAGCAATTGTGATAAGCTTTACCGTTGAGTTTTGCTGATTGGATGTAGATATTAGTGGCAGAATTGTTTTTCGCAATAATCGCAAATGTTTTTCCTTTACTGTACTTTGGATCACACTTAAATACAATTTTTTCGAACACAGGACTCGTAATTTCGTAACGGTTATCACCCGGGCAGACAGGGTGCAGGCCACTGGCTGCCAGAACATACCATGCCGACATCTGTCCCACATCTTCATTCCCAACCAAACCCTCTACCGAGTTGTGGTAAGCTTTTTTGCAAATCTGGCGGCTCCGGAACTGGGTTTGCCAGGGTGCTCCCAGCCGGTTGAAAAGGAACGGAATATGATGTACCGGTTCATTGGCATGATTATAATAATCGTTCCACATCATATTTTCAGGAACATTGTTGAAAAGACTGGTCAGGTCAGCCAGCGCTTTTTCTTTGCCCCCAAGCAAATAACTCAGTCCCTCAATATCATGAGGCACAAACCATCCCTGCTGGTAAGGATTACTTTCCACACATCCGTAATTCTGCGTCAGACGACCGTCTTTGGGCCATTGTTCCCACGATCCGTCGGTTCGGCGTGGCCGAAACCATTGTACAGAAGGATCAAAAATATTCCGGTAGCTTTTCGACCGGTTTAAATAGGTTGCAGCATCCTCCTTTTTCCGCAGACTATCGGCAAAAACCGACAGGCACCATTCAAAATAGGCATGTTCCAAAGTGGAGGATATTGAATTGGAATGCCCCTTTTCGCCATTGCCAAATTTTTCACAGGTATTTTTAGCGTAGCGATAACCCTTTTCAATATCAAAAGTACGGATCCCTTTATTATAGGCATCCACCATCACCGAAACTGCCGGGTTGCCGATCATGCAGCCACTGTATGCATTTAAAAATTCCCACCTTTCAAGGTAATTGTTTCCGCTCTCCCCGGCAAGCTCAATCAGCGAATTGATCATGTCGCTTACCACGTCGGGATTGATTATGGTTTGTAACGGGAACTGGCTTCTGAAAACATCCCATCCGCTGAAAATCGTCCTTTTTATAAATTTGTCGGTCTGATGGATTTTACCATCACCTCCCATATAGCTGCCATCCACATCGGTGAAGCAGCGGGGATCAATCATGGTATGGTAAAGCGCGGTGTAAAAAATTGTTTTGTCTTCCTCGCTTGACCCCTCAACGGTTATTTTGTGCAGGGCATCGTTCCACAAACCGGCGGCATTTTCTTTTACCAGGTTAAAATCAAAACCGGGTATCTCCGAAAGGAGGTTGTTTCTGGCACCTTCCATACTCACAAAAGAGATGCCTGATTTAAGGTACACTTTTTCATCCCTGGTGGTCTTAAATTCAGCATAGAAGCCAAGGTGTTTCCCCTGTTTTTCACGACAACCTTCCTCTACCTTTGCTTTTGAAACGAGTTCACGGTATCGGTCGCTTAAAACATCTTCACGTTTACGGTTCCAGTCGTCGGGGATGGATGCACTCCAAACGCCGAAATTCTTCAGCGGTTTACTGACCCGGGTATAAAAATAGACGGTATAATTGGGCTTTCCGGCACCGTTACCCCAGCCACCACCTTCGGGTGTGCATTTCATCCATCCCTGGATCGTGTGATCATCCACTACCTTAACATATTGTTCGGTCGATGTTCCTCCCACCCGGCGGGCCAAATCGACCTGGATCCGCGACTGATTGTTTTCAGGGAAAGTAAAACATAAAATGCCGCTGTGGGGTGCGGCTGTGGCTTCGGCCCTGATCTGATAATCAGTAAGTGTGGCGGCATAATAACCTGCTGTGGCAATTTCGTCCACTTTCGAATACCGCGACCGGTAGCCCTCATCGGGAAATGCAATTCTACCGGATGAAGTTTTAAGCACTCCGGTAGTGGGCATTACCAAAAAATTACCCAGATCGCCATACCAGCCGATACCACTCATTTGTGTAAACGCAAAACCTTCGATGGTTGAATGTTCATAGCTGTAGCCGGGTCCGTTATCACCTCCGGTTATGGTGTTGGGGCTAACCTGTACCATTCCAAACGGTGTGGTTGCCCCGGGAAAAGTTTTGCCCAGACCGTGTGCTGCACCTGCTTTTTCAATGTTTGTACTGGCACCGATAAAAGGATTAACATAGTCTGCAGGTTTTTTTACCTGAGCCCGTGTGAATAAAAATAGCACAGTGAGCAGTGATATAAACAGGCCTTTTTTCATTGTAAGTTGATTTTCTATCTGAATTTTGTTTGACAAATCCGGCGGTTAAGTTTAACCAAATTTATTTAATACTTTTAATACGCGTTTTAAAAGAATCGGATCCTATAAATATTAGGATTTTTATTGACCTATTTTGATTCATAAAATTAAAAATAGTTTTATGAATTGCATAAACCATTATGAGTTAGATCAATAAAGTGACTATGAAAATAGTTAAAAATTTTTGTAGGTTAATACACAACTATAAATATAGTCGTATATTTGTGATGAAGGATTGACACTAAAAATTACGGCAATGCAATTAACAAAAGCAGAAGAACAGGTGATGCAGATTTTATGGGAAATGGGGGAGGGGCTGGTCAAGGACGTCCGCGACAAGTTCAGTGATCCCAAACCTGCCCGCAATACGGTATCGACTGTAATCAGGATTTTGGAGAAGAAGGGATTTGTCGGGCACAAGGATTATGGTAAAGTATTTGTCTATTATCCGCTCGTGATGAAAAAGGAGTATTCGGGAAAGCAACTGTTTGGTTTGCTGAACGATTACTTCAATAATTCATTCCCTGCGATGGCATCGTACTTTGCCCGCGAAAAAGACCTTTCGATCAAAGATCTTGAACAGCTGCTTGAGGACACAAAAAAGGAATTAGCGAAACGCAAAAAAAACGAATAGCATGGAATCAACCGGACTCTACCTTTTAAAATCAGCCGTATGGCTGACAGGTTTTACGCTCGTGTTTCTTTTAATCTTACGCAATGAGCGGTATTTCGGGCTTAACAGGATTTACCTGCTCTCGGGAATTGTTGTGTCGGTTGTTTTCCCTTTTTATACCTGGCATTACCCGGTAATTTTACCTTTATCACCACCTTCTGTTGAAATTGGTATTTTAGAGATGTCGGCTCAGACAATAGCCCCTTCAACAATTGCCATTCCGGTTTACTGGTGGTTTTACCTTGCAGGGATCGCCTGTTTTGCGTTCAGGCTTTTCTGGCAAACCGGGATGGTCATCCGCAAATTGCGCAAAACCGGTTATGAGACTACTGGTCCTGTAAAACTGGTGCGTACATCGGAATATGCTGCCTCGTTTTCATTTTTCTCTTTTGTTTTTGTCAATCCTTCAATAACTGATATTGAAACGAAAGAGATTGTGAATCATGAAAGTGAACATATTCAACAGCGGCACTGGTTCGATTTGCTGCTTGTCGAAATGCTTTGTATGTTGCAATGGTTCAATCCGTTTGTGTGGATTTATGCGCGCCTTATCCGTCAGAATCACGAATACCTGGCTGACGAAAGGGCGTTGCAGCGTACTTCGAACCCCGCAATTTACCAGGCAACGCTTCTGAACCAACTGCTTGGCGCTCCTGTCATCAGCCTCGCTAATTCGTTTAGTTATTCACTTAACAAGAAAAGATTTAAAATGATGAAAAAGAAAATAGATTCCCCATTCAGAAAACTTAAAATGCTGTTGGTTTTGCCTTTAGTGGCATTGGTTTTCTATGCTTTCGCAGAACCTGTGTATATTTCTTCTGTTTCAGGTTCATTAACTAATCTTTCGGGACAGGACCCTTCCACTGAAAAGATCACGACAATAGCTGAAGCTATGAACGTGCTAAATGCACCGTCGGTTTTTCCGGCAGATAAACCGGAAAAAGTTGTTAAAAATGAAAAAGTTAAGATTGCCAGTGGAAAAGTCGTCAACACTGATGGACAACCGTTACCAGGAACTTCGGTGATCATTCAGGGGACAACAAAGGGTGCGGTCACAGATAAAAACGGTGAGTTCAGTTTGAAGGATATTCCGAATAACGGAGAACTTGTATTTTCATTTGTTGGTTACACTACTCAAAAAGCAAAACCCGATTTTGAAAAGCCCATGGTGATTGAGATGGCTAAGCAAAGTGTGGGACTTGATGGCGTGGTTGTAGTTGGTTACGGGATTGCTAAAACGAAAACCGTCCAGACGGTGGTTGATTCCAAACGGGCACAACGGACTCCATTAATTTTCCTGGATGGTATCATTATCGACAAGGCTAATATGGATGCGATTAAACCTGATAATATAAAATCAATTAACGTTTTAAAGGATGCAGATGCCACCGTTAAGTATGGTGAAAAAGGGAATAATGGCGTAATTGAGATTTATTCAAAAGTGCCATTTTTAGGTTTAGTTACGCCAGATTCGACGCTAAATAATATCAGGTTCAGATCGGTTAATTCTAATCAACCACCATTATATGTGCTGGATGGTGTAATTATTGACAAAACAAAGATGGACGCGATAAATCCAAATGATATCGAGTCAATCAGCGTTTTAAAGAACGGGTCAGCAACCGCTTTATACGGTGAGAAAGCAAAAAATGGCTTGATACTGATTGTTTCAAAGAAAAAAGGAGGTTTTGCTACAGAACAAAAAATTGGGAATGTTTTCATGGTAGTGGAAGAAATGCCCGAATTTCCCGGAGGGGAAGCTGCTTTGCGCAAATACATCGCTGAACACGTTAACTTTCCGGCAGATGCCGAAAAGGCAAAGATTCAGGGAAAAGTGTTTGTGAATTTTGTGATCAATAGTGCGGGAAAAGTTGAAAAGGCAAAAGTAATCCGGGGCATTCATCCGTCACTTGATGAGGAAGCTGTCAGGGTGGTTAACGCATTGCCCGACTGGAAGCCCGGTAAACAGAAGGGCGAAGCAGTTGATGTTTCTTATACTCTCCCGGTTACATTTACTCTTCACCCAAATGATCCTCAGGTTGAAAGTAATGTGGTTCAAAATACCGATCCTCAGAAAAAGAAAAAGAATAAGGATGTTTTTGTAGTGGTCGAACAGATGCCCGAATTCCCGGGGGGTGCCTTGGCCTTAAGAAAGTTCATTGCCCAATCGGTCAAATATCCCGTGGTAGCTCAAAAGGCTGGTGTCCAGGGAAAAGTGTTCGTGACTTTCGTTGTGAACAGCAATGGGAAAGTCGAAAATGCAAAAATTGCCTGGGGCATCGATCCTGCATTGGATGCCGAAGCGATCAGGGTGGTTAACTCATTGCCTGAATGGAAACCAGGTCAACAACATGGTGAGGCAGTTGATGTCACCTATACGATGCCTATTGAATTTAAACTTCAGTAAAATGAGAAGTTTGGGGTCCCGAGATTTGCAATCGCGGTTAAAAAAAGCGAATTAAAGTATTGAAAATGACCCATTCCAAGGAACAAGGCTTTATATAAATAAAAAGTAAAAAATTTTCATTTTAACGTTTGGTAGAGTTAAACTTTATAAAGCAGAGCTTTAGCCTAATCAAACCCAAACATTTTTAAACATGAAGAAATTATTTTTAGCAACATTGCTATTAACTGCAGGCACTATGTTGTTTGCACAAAAGGGAAAAGTAACGAGTGCGATAGCTTTCAAAGATGCAGGAAAGCTTGATAAAGCCTGGGAAACAATTAATGAAACGGTAGACCCTGCCAATGTAAAAGCAGAAAAGACAGTTAATTGGTCCGGTGCATGGCAGGCGCGGGGCGAGATCCTTGAAACGATATTTCTGACAAAAGACACAAATTTTAAAAAACTCGTTGAGAATCCTGTTGAAGAGGCATACAAATCGTATATGAAAGCGATCGAGCTTGATGAAAAAGGTGATAATCCTGGATTAAAAATCAAACTTTTAACGTTTTCGAATACAATGATCAACGCAGCAGTTGAGGCATATACAGCGAATGAATATGCTAAAGCAACCGACTATTTTGAGAAAAAACTGGCCCTGGATAAAGCGTCCATTTTCAAGAGTGATGCTGTTCTTGATACGGCCATCATGTACAACACAGGACTTGCAGCTATGAGTGCGAAACAATACCAGAAGGCAATCAAGTACTTCACCGAATGTGCCAGATACGGCTATAATGGTGGCCCCTCCTATGCTCAGATTATCAATGCATATAAGCAACTGGGGGATACCGTTAAGTCTGTGGAAATCATGAGACAGGCTGTTGCAGAATATCCTGAAGAGCAAAGCATTAGCGTTGAATTGATCAACTATTACATGATGTCGGATCAACCCGGGGAGGCAATAAGTATTCTTGACAAAGCGATTGAAAAAGAGAAAACAAACGCTTCGTTCTACCTTGCAAAAGGGACAGCGCTCGATAAACTTGGTCGTCAGGATGATGCGATTGAAGTATATAAGAAAGCGTTAGAAGTAAAACCCGATTTTGCAGATGCTTATTATAATATTGGGGTCATCTATTTTAACCGGGGCGTCAAACAATTTGATGTTGCGAATGCTGTTCCTACAAGTGACCAGGCTCACTACGAAATTGAAAAAAATAAATCAGACGATCAGTTCAAGATCGCAGTTCCTTATCTTGAAAAAGCGGTGGAAACCAACCCAAAAGATAGTTTCATTCTTGAGCAGTTAAAGAATCTTTATTACAGGCTCAAAATGATGGACAAATTCGAAGCTTTGAACAAGAAATAACAAAATAAAAAGAGGGGACTTTTTCTCTTTTTTATGCTCTTTAAGATAACATAAAATTGGAGTTAAAGTAAAAGAATATTTGATTATCAGCCTTGCTAATAAAATTAATTACACCAAACCGATTTATCTGGGTTCATTACCAAGTGATAAGGTAATTAATAATTCCGCAGGAGGAACCTATGTCTTTGATGGTACTGAATATACTGAAACACTGGAATTCGGATTACCTGGAATGATCCCCTACGTGGGTGTTAAACAGGCCTATAGGGTTAGGGTTGATCAGAATAAAATGTATCTGTCGGGTCTGCTTTCGGTTGCAGGTATGGATAACAAACTAAGTATCGAAGAAATTTGGGAAAGAATTGAATAAATCCCATTGTTTATGATAAAGACCTGACAGGTTTCCAAAACCTGTCAGGTCTTATAGATCAATTAAATACCTAATCCAGCACAAACTCATTTCCCGCTTCCGGAATTTCGATAGCGCCAAACCCTGCTTCCTTCATGCGATCTCTGTAGAACAATTGAGCATCGTAATCGCCATGTACCAGGAAGGTTTTCTTAATCTGTGACTTATCCTGGCAACTGAGGTAGTCCAGCATTTCGTTGTAGTCGCCATGTCCGCTGAAGGCTTCAATACGTTCAATGTTGGCATTTACTTTATAGTGGGTTCCGAAAATGGAAACTACTTCTTCACCACGAAGGATTTTGGCCCCAAGTGTCCTGGGAGCACAATAGCCCACTGCCAGTATAGTATTTGCAGGATTCGATATATTGTTTGCCAAATGATGTTTAATCCGCCCGGCTTCCATCATCCCGGAGGCAGAAATAATCACACAAGGCTTTTTGATGAAATTTAATTTCTTCGATTCATCGGACGTTTTTACATAATGCAATGTATTAAACCCGAATGCGTCACTATCGAATTGAATAACATCAAGTACATCATTGTTGAAACATTCGGGATGCAACCTGAAAATATCAGTGGCATTAATAGCCAGTGGACTGTCGACGTAAATCTGAACTTTGGGTAAGAGCCCCTCATTAAAGAAGTTATTCAGGGAATAAACCAACTCCTGTGTCCGGCCAATGGCAAACGATGGAATGATAAGCTTCCCACCCCTGTTGAAAGTTTCTGTAACAACACGCAGCAGTTCTTTTTCAGCGTCCTGCAACTGAGGATGCAACCGGTTTCCATAGGTAGCCTCGGTAATCAGGTAGTCGCACTGGGCAAATGGTTCAGGCGCTTTGAGTATCCGGCCCGAGGGTCGGCCAATATCGCCTGTATAGGCAATTTTGGTGACTTTCCCGTTTTCGGTGATTTCGATCAGTGCTGCCCCTGCACCCAGCACATGGCCTGTTGTTGTAAACCTGACTTTCACGGAGTCGTTAAGGTAAAATTTCCGGTTTTGAGCTGTACCGATAAAAAGCTCCATGCAATTTACCGCATCTTCTTTTTTGTAAATTGGTTCAACCGGTTCCAATCCCTGGCGGGCTCTCTTTTTATTATGCATCTGAGTATCACTCTCCTGGATATGACCACTATCGGCCAGCATAATCGCACAAAGGTCGCGCGTTGCATTGGTGCAGACAACAGAACCTCTGAATCCGAGTTTATAGACATAGGGGATCAATCCCGAATGATCGATATGGGCATGACTTAAAATGATGTGATCCAACTCGCGGGGCTCGAATCCCAAATCACGGTTCATCGCATCGGTCTCCTGACCTTTCCCCTGGAACATCCCGCAGTCGAGAAGAATTTTTTTCCCGTTATCAAGGGTGATCAGCGATTTACTGCCCGTTACTTCGCGCGCAGCTCCTATAAATTTTATCTTCATAATTTTTGAGCAATTAATGATGATCTAAAAGTAATCAAATTCAGAATCTATCACCTTATTAAAATTTCTTCGGTGCAATGTATTTCCCTGCATAAATCCCCCTTTTTAAAGGGGGGCCAGGGGGGATTTTAGTTAGTAATTTGATATTTAATTTTTTAGCAAAATTTTCTGTTGCTTTTTTCTGCACTTAAGTGATTTTTTGACAAGGATAATATTAATTGTTTGATTGAAAAAATCCCCCTTGTGTTCCCCCTTTTGGCAAAGGGGGAGTCATTCAAAAACAGATCTATATTCTGATAAAAACATGTTCTGAAATAATCATATTCTGTCGCCAGTTGCATCGAATCAACTGCAGAATCGTCCCTGCACAAAAAAAGCTGCCCCTGAAAACAGAAGCAGCCCTTTATCAGGTGATTTAATAGTGGTGTTATTCTTCTGCGTGTTCAGCTTCGTATGCTTTAAGTAATTCTTCCTGAATTTCGGAAGGAACTTTTTCGTAGCTCGCGAATTTCAGTTTAAACATAGCCCGTCCCTGGGTGATAGAACTGAGTGAAGTCGCGTATTTGTCCATCTCTTTGAGTGGGACTTTTGCCAGGATCTTCTCGAAACCTTTTTCTGAACTCATCCCCATGATCAGTGCCCGACGTCCCTGGAGGTCGCCCATCACATCACCTAGCCGGTCGGAGGGAACCAATACTTCAACATCGTAGATGGGTTCAAGAATTTTCGGCCCGGCATTTTTAAACGCCTGACTAAAAGCGTTACGACCAGCCAGTCTGAATGAAATTTCGTTGGAGTCAACAGGGTGCATTTTCCCGTCATACACACATACCCTGATGTCGCGGGCATACGAACCCGTAAGCGGTCCTTCTTCCATTTTTTCCATGATCCCTTTCAGAATAGCCGGAAGGAACCGGGCATCAATTGATCCGCCCACAATACAATTGCAGAAAACCAACTTTCCACCCCACGGCAACTCGGTTACATCCGTTCCGCGCAAGCTTATTTTCATCTCCTTGCCGTCAATTTTATACATTTCGGGGACAGGCATCCCTTCTTCATAAGGTTCAATCAACAAATGTACTTCTCCAAACTGTCCGGAACCTCCGCTCTGTTTGCGGTGACGATAATCGCCCGGAGCAATTTTGGTGATCGTTTCCCGGTAGGGGATTTTGGGTTTCAGAAACTGTATGTTGATTTTAAATACATTGTCAAAATACCATTTTAGCGTGTTGATGTGGTATTCGCCCTGACCATGGAGCAGAATTTGTTTTAACTCTTTCGAATATTCAATTACATAGGTAGGATCCTCCTCGGCCAGTTTATGCAGATATTCGCCCATTTTTTCCTCGTCAGCCTCGTTTACTGCCTTGATGGCGGTAGTATAGCGTGGAGCAGGGTATTTTAAAGGCGGATAACTAATGTCTGCATCTTTGTCGCAAAGTGTATGATTGTGTTTTACCTCTTTTAGTTTTACAGTCGCCCCAATGTCTCCGGCTACCATCTCGGGGACTTTTACCCTGGTTTTTCCGGCGGTGGCATATATCTGGGATATTCTTTCTTTCGAATTTTTAGTGGTATTGATTAAATCCATGCCTTCTTTCAGAACACCGGAGATCACCTTAAAATAAGTTACCTCGCCGACATGCTGTTCAATGGAAGTTTTAAAAACAAAAATAGAAGTAGGACCATTGACATCCATTTTAATAAATTTCCCATCGATGGTCTCAACAGGTGCAAGTTCACCCGGATTGGGGGCAACATTGCATATAAACTCCATGAGCCTGCGTATTCCCATGTCGCGTGCCGCGCATGTACAGAACACAGGGTATAGGCTTCTGCTCAGCATTCCGAGCTTAATTCCTTTACGCATTTCGTCTTCATTGAGGTTGCCCTGCTCGAAGAACAGTTCCATCAGCTCTTCGTCATTTTCAGCCGCCATTTCGACCAGTTGATTATGGACTTCTTCAGCGTGGGCAAGTTCGCCGGCAGGGATATCGAGTTCTTCGGGTGCACCTCCGTTAGGTCCCCATTGAAGCATTTTCATTTTCAGAACATCAATCACTTTATTGTAAGTGAGTCCGGGATTAAGGGGATATTGTACGATGGCCAACTTGTTACCAAATGTTGTTTTGGCCATGTCAATCGTATTTTCCCAGTTACTGTTTTCGTGATCAAGGTGGTTGATCACGAAAATAAGCGGTTTGTGGAATTTTTCGGCATTCCGGTTGGCGATCTCAGTACCTACCTCGACCCCGTTAACCGCATTAAAAACCAATAGTCCCGTGGCGGCGACACTCAGTGCAGGAATTACTCCTCCCACAAAATCATCCATCCCCGGGGTGTCGATGATGTTAATCTTGCAACCGTCGAATTCGGTATACAGAACAGTGGCATGAACTGAATTGCCATATTCCTGTTCAACAAGATTGTAGTCCGATGCTGTGCTCCTGGATTTTACATCGCCTCTGCGATTTATTACACCACCCTCGAAGAGCATCGACTCGACAAGGGTGGTTTTCCCGGCGCCGGAATTACCAATTACGGTAATGTTCCGGATCTCTTTAGTTTGATATACTTTCATGTGATAAAATTTAGATAAAAACTTAGTAAACTATTGTAAACTATACGTTCGGAAATCAAATTAATTCATCAACACAGGTACAAAAGAGATCCGTCAGATGGATCTCCACTCAAATATTATTTCTCATGTTCCTCAAAAATAGAAATTTTTTGACAGGTACCAACATAACGCCGGAATTGATCTTTATTTAAATATTATTTTACTTTCGGCTCCCCGATTCGCAGTGAGCTGATTAGCAAACTATCACCTGAAATATAGGATGGAGTGAGTCGAAAAAGGGAGGATCGGAATATGTTTTTAAATATATATTTCCATCTCCGGAAGAATCAGTTATTTTAAGTGAGCTACGCATCAGGGCAGGAAACGGCCGGTAAAATCAAGAAAATTTCACAAATTGTATTTTCTGTTTGGTCTGTTAATAACTCTGTTTTGATTAAAAATACTTTTTTTTTGCGCGATTGATTGTTTTCTAGAGGAATTGTGTACTTTTGCAGTCCATTTTGGGAAAGATTTGCGCGGTTGGTATCTCTGATCGCGCAGAGCTTTTGTTCAAATGGAATGGATATTGAGTTCATTTTTGTGTGTATATTATAATTCAAATTTAAAAACGTTTATGCCTACTATTCAACAGTTAGTACGTAAGGGAAGAACGAGTCTGGTTGATAAGAGTAAATCTCCGGCGCTCAACTCTTGTCCACAGCGAAGGGGCGTTTGTGTTCGTGTTTATACCACGACGCCTAAAAAGCCGAATTCGGCAATGAGAAAGGTCGCCCGTGTAAGGCTGACCAACCAGAAGGAAGTAAATGCTTACATTCCCGGTGAAGGTCACAACCTTCAGGAGCACTCTATTGTGCTTGTTCGCGGAGGTCGTGTGAAAGATCTTCCGGGTGTACGTTATCACCTTATTCGTGGAGCATTGGATACAGCCGGAGTAGAAGGCCGTAAACAACGCAGATCGAAATACGGTACAAAACGCCCGAAACCAGGACAGGTTGTAGCAGCTGCAAAAAAGAAGAAGTAAGAAGTTAGAAATTAGTTATTTGTTTGGAGGTTTGGTTGAGTAAGGGTCTGCCCTGAGCAGGCTATTTAAACTGAAGACTGAACAACAGCCGATTCGAATAACACAAACAATGTGTAACTAAGATGAGAAAAACAAAACCAAAGAAAAGGATCATTCTACCCGATCCTAAATTTAAAGATGTGCTGGTGACGAGATTCGTTAACAGCCTCATGGTAGACGGAAAGAAAACGATTGCTTTCAAGATCTTTTACGATGCACTTGACATCGTTGAAAAAAAGATGAAAGACAGTGAAGTTTCTCCGCTTGATGTCTGGAAAAAGGGATTACAAAACATCACCCCGATGGTTGAAGTAAAGAGCAGACGTGTTGGAGGTGCTAACTTTCAGGTTCCAATGGAAATTCGTCCGGAACGTAAAGTGGCTATTTCGATGCACAATTTAATCCAGTTTGCTACCAAACGCTCAGGCCACTCAATGGCTGAAAAGCTTGCTGCTGAAACAGTTGCTGCTTTCAACGAAGAAGGTGGAGCATTCAAAAAGAAAGAAGATACACACAGAATGGCGGAAGCAAACCGTGCGTTTGCTCATTTCCGTTTTTAATTGAATAAGAATAAATAGTAGATATCTGGATCAAAAAATATAATGGCTAAAAGGGATCTTACAAATACCAGGAACATTGGTATTATGGCTCACATCGATGCTGGTAAAACAACTACTTCCGAAAGGATATTGTTTTATACCGGCAAAACTCACCGTATTGGTGAGGTACACGATGGTGCTGCAACCATGGACTGGATGGCTCAGGAACAGGAGCGCGGAATCACAATTACCTCTGCCGCTACGTTCACAGAGTGGAAGTACAATGATATTCTCCATCAGATTAATATAATTGACACCCCGGGGCACGTCGATTTCACCGTTGAGGTTGAACGATCGTTACGTGTTCTTGATGGTGCTGTCGCTACATTTTGCGCCGTAGGTGGTGTAGAAGCTCAGTCTGAAACCGTTTGGCGCCAGGCTGAAAAATACGGTGTACCAAAAATTGCATTCATTAATAAAATGGACCGCGCTGGTGCTGATTTTTTTAGTGTTTATAACGACATTAAGGAAAAGCTTGGCGCAAATCCTGTTCCGGTTCAGTTACCTATTGGTGCTGAAGAGAATTTTAAAGGAATTATCGATCTTATCCGCATGAAAGCGATCTATTGGCACAATGAGTCAATGGGTGCTGATTATGATACTGAGGAAATTCCTGCAGATATGCTGGAACTTGCACAGGAATGGCGTGATAAAATGGTTGAGTCAGTCGCTGAGCAGGATGAAGTTCTCATGGAAAAATTCTTTGCGGACGCTTCAAGCATCACAGTCGACGAGCTTATTGCTGTAATTCGTGCTGCTACAATTTCAGGGGTAATTATTCCGATGCTGTGTGGTTCGGCATTCAAAAATAAAGGGGTTCAGACTTTGCTCGATGCGGTTTGTGCCTTTTTGCCAAATCCGCTTGATATTGGATCGATTCAGGGAAAAGACCCTGACACAGATGAGGTTGTGGAACGCAAACCTTCTGTCGATCAGCCGCTTGCAGCTCTTGCATTTAAGATTGCCACCGATCCGTTTGTAGGCCGTTTGTGTTTTATACGCGTATATTCAGGTAAAATTGATGCAGGTTCATATGTACTGAACATGCGTACAGGGAAAAAAGAGCGTATCTCACGCTTATTCCAGATGCATGCCAATAAACAACAACCCCGTGACTTAATCGAAGCCGGCGACATTTGTGCCGCTGTTGGTTTCAAGGATATCCGCACGGGAGATACACTTTGCAGTCTCGATCATCCGATCATTCTTGAATCGATGACTTTCCCGGAACCGGTAATCGGTATTGCCATTGAGCCTAAAACTCAAAACGACATCGATAAACTGACCAACGGGTTGATCAAGCTGGCCGAAGAGGATCCAACCTTCCAGGTAAGGACCGATGAAGACAGCGGACAAACGGTTATCCGTGGAATGGGTGAACTTCACCTTGAAATTATCGTCGATCGTCTGAAACGTGAATTTAAGGTTGAATGTAACCAGGGTGCTCCCCAGGTTGCTTACAAAGAGGCGATTACCAGGGAAATTGAACTTCGCGAGGTGTTTAAGAAACAAACCGGGGGTCGTGGTAAATTTGCCGATATCAGCGTTAAAGTTGGTCCGGTTGACGAAGGAGTAACAGGTTTACAGTTTGTCGATATGATCAAGGGGGGAACTATTCCGCGTGAATTTATTCCTGCTGTTGAGAAAGGTTTCAAAGAATCGCTTAACAATGGTCCGCTTGCCGGGTTTAAGATTGAAAATCTGAAGGTCACACTGATCGACGGGTCTTTCCATCCGGTTGACTCCGACGCGCTCTCATTTGAGCTTTGTGCGAAACAGGCGTTCAGAACTGCAGCTCCAAAGGCTAGGCCAATTTTGCTCGAACCGATTATGAAGGTTGAAGTGGTAACTCCCGATGATTATATGGGTGATATCGTTTCGGATCTTAACCGTCGCCGGGGTCATGTCGAAAGCATGGATTCCAAGTTCGGAGCACGTGTGCTTAAAGCAAAAGTTCCGCTTGCCGAGCAGTTTGGATATGTAACAACATTGCGTACATTATCCTCCGGTCGCGCAACTTCATCAATGGAGTTTTCACATTATGCCGAAGTACCTAAAAATATTGCCCTGGCAGTACTTGAAGGTGTTAAGGGAAGAACAGATTTGTTATAAAACAACCACAATAATACGTTCTTATCATGAGTCAGAGAATCAGAATCAAACTGAAATCGTACGATCACAACCTGGTTGATAAATCGGCCGAGAAGATTGTAAAAACCGTAAAATCTACGGGAGCCATTGTAAGCGGTCCAATTCCGCTTCCTACGCACCGGAGAATCTTTACAGTTTTGAGGGCAACCTTTGTAAACAAAAAATCGAGGGAACAATTCGAATTATCTTCCTACAAACGGTTGATCGACATTTACAGTTCCACAGCTAAAACGATCGATGCCCTAATGAAACTTGAATTGCCAAGTGGTGTCGAGGTAGAAATTAAAGTTTAATTAAAAACTGCTTAATCAGTAAAAAATGCCAGGATTAATTGGAAAGAAAATCGGAATGACTTCCGTATTCAGTGTTGAGGGGAGAAACATCCCATGCACTGTGATTGAGGCAGGTCCATGTACTGTATCGCAGATTCGTACCCTTGAGAAAGATGGTTACGAAGCGGTTCAGCTAGGCTTTCAGGAAAAGAAAGAAAAGCATGCGACAAAGCCTGAGATCGGTCATTTTAAAATGGCCGGTACTACACCGAAGAAGAAGATTGTTGAGTTCAGCGGTTTCGGCGCTGAG
The DNA here is from genome assembly GCA_942493325.1 of uncultured Bacteroidales bacterium. Taxonomy (GTDB): domain Bacteria; phylum Bacteroidota; class Bacteroidia; order Bacteroidales; family Prolixibacteraceae; genus JAAFHB01. The sequence continues at coordinate 4,975,199 of OW818689.1, forward strand.
GTAAAGCTTGGAGATGTTGTTACAGTTGATCTGTTCGAACCCGCCAGTTTTATTGATATCACGGGGATTTCAAAAGGTAAGGGATTTCAGGGTGTTGTTCGTCGCCACGGTTTTGGTGGTGTAGGCGAAAGCACACACGGTCAGCACAATAGGCTGCGTGCTCCGGGATCGGTTGGTGCGTCATCGTATCCTTCACGCGTATTCAAGGGAATGCGTATGGCAGGTCGTATGGGTGGTGCAAAAATCACGGTTCAGAATATCGAAGTTCTGAAAGTTATCCCTGAGAATAATCTTGTGATTGTTAAAGGTTCCGTACCTGGAGCTAATGGTTCATACTTAATCCTCTTGACGTAATGGAAATAACAGTCTTTAACACAGCAGGGCAGGAAACCGGAAGAAACGTAGAGCTCAACACAGAAATCTATGCGGTAGAACCTAATGATCACGCGATTTACCTCGACGTGAAACAGTACCTGGCAAATCAGCGTCAGGGTACCCACAAAGCTAAGGATCGTGGCGAAATTGCAGGGTCAACCCGCAAAATCAAACGTCAGAAAGGTACCGGCGGAGCACGTGCAGGGAGCAGAAAATCAGGAACTATTCGTGGTGGTGGCCGTATTTTCGGGCCTCAGCCAAGAGATTACAGTTTCAAACTGAACAAAAAGCTCAAAGAACTTGCACGCAAATCAGCGCTGACCTACAAGGCACAGGCAAATGGAATTATGGTTCTGGAAGATTTTTCTTTTGAAGCCCCAAAAACGAAAGAATTTGCGGCAATTCAGAATAATCTGAAGATTAGTGATAAAAAATCATTAATAGTGCTACCGGAAGCAAATAAAAATATATATTTGTCCTCCAGAAATTTACAGAACGTTGAGATTGTAATAGCTTCAGAATTAAGCACATACAAGATTATGCGAGCCCAGAAAATTATTTTGGTTGAAAGTTCTGTGAGTAAAGTAGAGGAATTATTTAAGATTTAACGCGTAAGACAATGGTTGAAATTTTGATTCGCCCGATCGTAACCGAGAAAATGAACCAATTATCGGAGAAATATAACCGGTACGGTTTCAGGGTAGATAAGAAGGCTAACAAGCACGAGATCAAAAAGGCCGTGGAAGAGATCTATGGCGTTAAGGTTACCACCGTTAATACAATGGTGTATGCCGGGAAATTAAAATCACGCTTTACCAAAGGCGGGGTTATAACCGGACGGACCAATGCTTATAAAAAAGCAATTGTGACGTTAACCGAAGGAGAAAATATTGATTTTTACAGCAATATCTAAAGTAAGAGATGGCAGTTAGAAAGTTAAATCCAGTAACTCCGGGACAAAGGCACAAGATCGCTGGTACCTTTGAGACCGTTACAACTGGCAACACACCTGAAAAATCATTGTTAAGGCCCATGAAGAGTACCGGAGGTCGCAATAGCGCCGGTAAAATGACAATGAGGTATATAGGTGGAGGGCATAAGAGGAAATACCGTGTAATCGATTTCAAGAGAGAGAAAGACGGTGTTCCTGCATTGGTGGATTCGATTCAGTACGATCCAAATCGTACCGCTCGTATCGCACTATTGGTATATGCCGATGGGGAAAAACGTTACATGCTTGCACCGAACGGTCTTCAGGTTGGACAGACCGTTCTCTCAGGTGAGGCCGTTGCTCCCGAAATCGGTAATGCACTCCCTTTAGCCAAAATACCTCTTGGTACTATCGTTCACAATATTGAGCTGCATCCCGGACAGGGAGGCATTATGGCCCGGTCAGCCGGTACATATGCACAGCTCACCTCGCGTGAAGGACGATACGCCATCATTAAACTCCCCTCTGGCGAATCCCGTATGGTACTTGTTACATGCCGTGCAACGGTAGGTACCGTCGGAAACTCGGACCATGGCCTTGAAAGATCAGGTAAAGCCGGTAGAAGCCGTTGGCAGGGACGTCGTCCTCGTGTCCGCGGAGTCGTTATGAACCCTGTCGATCACCCAATGGGTGGTGGAGAAGGACGTGCTTCCGGTGGTCACCCACGTTCACGTAAAGGATTACTTGCGAAGGGTTTCAAAACCCGTTCGAAGAAGAAAGCTTCAAGCAGGTATATCATTGAACGTAGGAAAAAGTAATCACTAAATTTAAATGAAAAGTAGATTATGAGTCGTTCGCTAAAAAAAGGCCCTTTTATCGACTTTAAGTTAGAGAAGAAAGTTCTGGTTCTCAATGAAGCAGACAAAAAGTCGGTCGTAAAAACATGGGCAAGACATTCGATGATTTCGCCTGATTTTGTAGGTCATACTATCGCTGTTCATAACGGGAATAAGTTTATTCCGGTGTATGTGACAGAGAATATGGTTGGCCATAAACTGGGGGAATTTGCTCCTACCCGCACCTTCAGGGGACATGGTGGTAATAAGAAAAGGTAAGCCATGAACGCGGAAATGTATAATAGTAGTAAAAAGTACCAAGATGGGTTCTAGAAAAAAGAAAAGCGCTGAATTGCTTACAAAAGCAAAGAACGAGAGATTTCAGGCTGTTCTGCGCGAATGCCCAACTTCGCCGCGTAAAATGCGCCTTGTTACCGAGATGATTCGTGGAATGGCGGTAAATCGTGCAATTGACGTGCTGAAGTTTTCCTCGAAAGAGGCTTCTCGCAGAGTAGAGAAACTCCTTCTCTCGGCTATTGCCAACTGGCAGGCTAAAAACGAAGGGGTTAGACTTGAAGAAAGCAACCTATACGTGCAGGAAGTTTTCGTAGATTCGGCTCGCATGCTTAAACGGCTCCGTCCGGCCCCGCAGGGTCGCGGACACCGGATTAGGAAACGTTCGAATCACGTAACTATTCGTTTGGCAAGTAAAAATGTTGTAGAAGAAAATACGAAATAATAGTATGGGACAAAAAGTAAATCCGATTTCAAATAGGCTTGGAATCATCAGAGGATGGGATTCCAACTGGTTCGGAGGTAATGATTATGGTGATAAACTGGTCGAAGACCATAAAATCAGGGGTTATCTGAATGCACGGCTTTCAAAAGCCAGCATTTCGAGGATAATCATTGAGCGCACTCTTAAGCTTATTACCATCACTGTTCACACTTCAAGGCCTGGTATTATTATTGGTAAAGGTGGTCAGGAAGTTGACAAGCTGAAAGAAGAGCTCAAGAAAATCACAAAGAAGGAAGTTCAGATCAATATCTTTGAAATTAAACGTCCTGAACTTGATGCTCAAATCGTTGCCAGTAATATCGCACGTCAGGTGGAAGGCAAGATTGCCTATCGCCGTGCTACAAAGATGTCCATTGCCTCTACGATGAGAATGGGTGCTGAAGGGATTAAAGTTCAGGTTTCCGGACGATTGAATGGCGCCGAAATGGCCCGTTCCGAAATGTACAAGGACGGAAGAACACCTCTGCACACCCTGAGAGCCGATATCGACTATGCACTTGCCGAAGCGTTGACTAAAACGGGTTTGATCGGTGTTAAAGTTTGGATATGCCGTGGCGAAATTTACGGCAAACGTGACCTTTCGCCTAATGTCGGACAATCTGTACAGCAACAACGTGGACCGAACCGTCCTGCACCGGAACATGGTAAAGGTGGGTTTAAAAAACGTAAAAAGTAACCATCGACAAAGCAAAACAAGATGTTACAGCCAAAAAAAGTAAAATTTAGAAGAGTACAAAAGGGCAAACTGAAAGGAAACGCACAACGCGGTAATCAGTTATCATTTGGTTCTTTTGGAATAAAATGCCTGGAAACAGCATGGATAACCGGCCGCCAGATAGAGGCAGCCAGGGTCGCGGTAACGCGGCATATGCAGCGTCAGGGGCAGATTTGGATCCGTATATTTCCTGATAAACCAATTACGAAAAAACCTGCAGAGGTTCGTATGGGTAAAGGGAAAGGTGCTCCTGAAGGATTTGTTGCCACTGTTACACCAGGGCGCATAATAATAGAGGTGGAAGGCGTCCCTTTCACGCTCGCGAAAGAAGCATTACGTCTGGCAGCTCAAAAACTGCCTGTGACTACCAGATTTGTTGTTAGACGCGATTTTGTTGAATCTTCAATTATTGAATAATGAAAAATTCTGAGATCAAAGAGTTAACAACTGCTGAAATCATCGAGAAGATCGCCATTACAAACGAGGAATTGATACGTATGCGTTTAAACCATAGCGTCAATCCTTTGGAGAATCCGATGAGAATACGGTTTACCCGTAAAGACGTCGCTCGTCTGAATACCGAATTACGTAAACGTCAACTTGAAAATTAATTATGACTATGGAAACTAGGAATCTTCGGAAAGAGCGTGTCGGGGTTGTTGTAAGTAACAAAATGGAAAAAACCATTGTTGTGGCAGAAAAAGGAAAGGAAAAACACCCGATTTACGGAAAATTCGTAAACCGGACTACCAAATTCTATGCCCATGACGACAAAAATGACTGCAACATTGGCGATACCGTGTTAATAATGGAAACCCGTCCGCTGTCGAAGCAGAAAGGATGGAGATTAGTTAAAATTTTAGAAAGAGCGAAGTAGCCATGATACAGCAAGAATCACGTTGTACAGTTGCAGATAACAGCGGCGCTAAAGAAGCCCTGGTCATCCGTGTTTTAGGAGGGACCCGCAAGCGTTATGCCACTGTTGGAGACAAAATTGTCGTGACTGTTAAAAATGCCCTGCCTGGAAGCGATATGAAGAAAGGTACTGTTTCGAAAGCAGTTGTCGTGCGCACTTCCAAAGAAGTCCGCCGTGCTGACGGATCATATATACGATTTGATGATAATGCCGTTGTATTGCTTAACGCTACAGGTGAAATGCGGGGTACCCGTATTTTCGGGCCTGTTGCCAGAGAGTTGCGCGACAATTTTATGAAAATCGTTTCATTAGCTCCTGAAGTACTTTAACACATTCAGACCATGCAGAAAAAGTTACACATAAAAAAAGGAGACACGGTAGTTGTGATTGCCGGCAACTCGAAAGGACAGGAAGGTAAAGTTCTTGAGGTTGTACGCGAAAGCGAACGCGCTATTGTGGAAGGGGTGAACATGGTGTCAAAACACACCAAACCCAACGCTAAGAGTCCTCAGGGTGGTATTGTCAAACAGGAAGCAACAATTCATGTTTCCAACTTGATGTTGAAAGATCCTAAAACAGGTAAACCAACCCGCATTGGTCGCCGCCTTGATAAAAATGATAAATTAGTTCGCTATTCAAAAAAATCAGGGGAGGAGATTAAGTAATGGGTTATATTCCTACATTAAAGCAGAAATACCGCGATGAGATCGTTCCTGTAATGCAGACCGAATTCGGATACAAATCCGTAATGCAGGTACCTCATCTCGAGAAAATTATCATCAACCAGGGTGTTGGTGCTGCTATTGCTGATAAGAAAATTATGGAAGTGGCTGTCGAAGAGCTCACAACCATAACCGGACAGAAAGCGGTTACGACACTGTCGAAGAAAGATATCGCAAATTTTAAACTGCGTAAAAAAATGCCAATCGGCGTTCGGGTAACCCTGCGTAGTGATAAGATGTACGAGTTTCTTGAACGGCTTGTCAGTATTGCGCTGCCCCGTATCCGCGACTTTAAAGGTATCAGTGATAAGTTCGACGGACGCGGAAATTATACCCTCGGTGTTACTGAGCAGATAATTTTTCCCGAAATCGTGCTTGACAAAGTGACCAAAATGAATGGTTACAATATCACTTTCGTTACCACAGCCGGTACCGACGAAGAAGGCTATGCGCTGCTGAAGAAATTTGGATTACCTTTCAAAAACGCTAAAAAGAATTAATTGATATGGCTAAAGAATCATTAAAAGCCCGCGAAGTTAAACGCGCAAAGCTTGTTGAAAGGTATGCTGAGAAAAGAGCCCGTCTTAAAGCTGAAGGAGATTACATCGGATTAAGCCAATTGCCCCGCAATTCGGCTGCAAGCCGCATGCACAATCGCTGCAAGCTGACAGGTCGTCCTAAAGGATATATGCGCCAGTTTGGTGTTTCGCGTATTCAGTTCCGCGAAATGGCTTCTGCCGGATTAATTCCCGGAATTAAAAAAGCTAGTTGGTAATCGTTTTAAATTTATTGCAAAGATGACAGATCCTATTGCAGATTATCTCACCCGGCTGCGCAACGCCATTAAGGCTAAGCATAAAGTCGTGGAAATACCTGCGTCGAACATTAAAAAAGAGATTACCAAAATTCTGAAGGAAAAAGGGTATATTCTCAATTATAAATTCGACGAAGAGGTTAATTATCAGGGTACAATTAAAATAGCCCTGAAATATCATCCTGCCGATGGTACATCAGCGATCAAATCGCTGAAACGCGCTTCAAAACCCGGTCTCCGCAAATACTGCGATACCGATCACGTTCCGCGTGTATTGAACGGCCTTGGTGTGGCTATCATCTCTACTTCCAAAGGTGTGATCACCGATAAGGAAGCAAAAGAGTTGAATGTTGGTGGTGAAGTTTTATGTTTTGTTTATTAATTAAGGAGGAATTACAATGTCAAGGATAGGAAAACTACCGATTGAAATCCCTGCCGGAGTTACAATAAACGTGAGCAAGGAAAACCTCGTTACCGTTAAAGGCCCGCTGGGAACACTTACACAAAAGGTTGATGCCGATCTTGAGGTTGCCGTAGAAGCAACTCAGATTGTGGTTAAACGACCTACTGAACAGAAACGTCACCGTGCCATGCATGGTTTGTACCGTTCACTCCTTCACAACATGGTTGTTGGAGTATCTAAAGGTTATGAATTAAAACTTGAACTCGTTGGGGTTGGTTACCGTGCCGATGCACAGAACCAGATTCTGGACCTGGTATTGGGATTTTCTCACCATACTTATCTTCAGATCCCGCCAGAAGTAAAAGTCGTAGCTGTTACCGACAAACGAAGTAATCCGATTATTACCCTAAACAGTGTTGACAAGCAATTGATCGGACACGTTGCGGCAAAAATCAGATCCTTCCGTTCTCCGGAGCCTTACAAAGGAAAAGGTGTTAAATTTGTTGGCGAAAAGCTTCGTCGTAAGGCTGGTAAAACGGCTTCTAAAAAATAATTGACTTTATAAGTTATGGCTCTCACAAAATTAGAAAGAAGAGAAAGAATCCGTAAACGAATCAGAAAAGTAGTTTCCGGTACTAACGAGGTTCCCCGCTTGAGCGTATTTCGCAGCAACACTCAGATATCAGTTCAGTTTGTTGACGATGTAGCGGGAAAAACCATTTTGTCAGTTTCTTCATTGAATAAAGATATTGCTGCTGTTGCCGGTACAAAGACCGAAAAAGCGGTCCTTGTAGGTAAGCTTGCTGCTGAAAAAGCACTTGCTGCAGGTATCAATGTTGTCAAATTTGACCGTGGCGGTTATTTATATCATGGACGTGTGAAGGCAGTTGCTGAAGCGGCACGTGAAGGAGGTTTAAAATTCTAAGCATTATGGCGAAAAATATTAAAAAAGTTAAAACCAGCGATCTCGAGCTTAAAGACCGGTTAGTAGCAATTAACCGGGTCACAAAAGTCACCAAAGGAGGTAGAACATTCAGCTTTTCAGCTATCGTCGTTGTGGGCAACGAAGACGGAATTGTAGGCTGGGGTCTTGGTAAAGCCAGCGAAGTAACAGCCGCCATCGCCAAAGGCGTGGATGCTGCAAAGAAAAACCTCGTGAAAGTGCCTGTCATTCATGGTACTATCCCTCACATGCAGGAAGCCAAATTTGGCGGAGCCAACGTTTTACTTAAACCTGCTTCTTCGGGAACAGGAGTTAAGGCAGGGGGTGCTATGCGCGCCGTGCTCGAAAGTGTTGGAATACACGACATTCTGGCCAAATCAAAAGGATCGTCTAACCCTCACAACCTGGTGAAGGCTACTTTTCATGCATTACTCGAATTACGTGATGCATATACTGTGGCTGAACATCGTGGCGTGGCTCTGGACAAAGTGTTTAACGGATAATCTATAAAAAAATGGCAAAAATTCGTATTACACAGTTTAAGAGTTCGATAGGTGCGACTAAGGCTCAGAAAAAAATAATGAAAGCGCTCGGGCTTGGCAAGTTGAACCGTCCGGTTGAACATGAGTCTGTCCCCGAAGTGTTAGGAATGGTAAGAAAACTACAACACCTTTTGAGGGTTGAAGAAGTTAACGAATAATATTCTTTAGATATGGAATTGCATAACTTAAAACCTGCAGAAGGTTCCACCAAAAAGGAAAAACGTATCGGACGTGGACAAGGTTCTGGTCACGGCGGGACTTCAACCCGCGGACACAAGGGAGCTAAATCCCGTTCGGGTTACAAATCAAAACGTGGTTTCCAGGGAGGTCAGATGCCGCTGCAGCGTACCGTACCAAAATTCGGTTTTAAAAATGTTAACAGAGTTGAGTTTAAAGGTGTCAATATTAGCTCCTTACAGTCGCTTGCCGAAGAAAACAACCTCACTGTCATTGACTTTCAGTCACTGCTCGATGCTGGTTTTGCCGGTAAAAACGATAAGGTTAAAATCCTTGGTAAAGGGGAACTGACATTGAAACTTGACGTGAAAGCACACGCTTTCTCAAAGAGTGCCAAAGAGGCCATTGAGAAACTGGAAGGAACTACTGAAATACTTTAATCCGGATGAAAAAACTAATCGAGACTCTTACGAACATCTATAAGATTGAGGATTTAAGATCACGGCTCGGACTGACACTTTTGCTGCTCGCGGTTTACCGCTTCGGCTCTTTTGTCATCCTTCCCGGGATTGATCCTGATCCCGCAAATTTCGAAGCTTTAAGAAGCCAGAGTTCTGACGGGATTCTTGGATTGTTAAATATGTTCTCTGGTGGAGCATTTTCCAACGCATCAATTTTTGCCCTTGGAATTATGCCTTACATCAGCGCCTCGATTGTTATCCAACTTTTAGGTTTTGCTGTTCCTTACATTCAGCGGTTGCAAAAAGAGGGCGAGTCGGGCCGACGCAAAATTAACCAGATGACACGTTATCTTACGGTGATTATCCTGGTTTTTCAGGGTTGGGCATATCTGGCCAACCTGCGGTTCCAGCTTCCCGAATCCGCTTTTGTAATGGGTAGTTTCTCCTTTAATGTTACCTCAACAATCGTTATGGCAGCCGGTTCCATGTTTATCATGTGGCTCGGGGAACGAATCACTGACAAAGGTATCGGAAACGGAATCTCTATGATCATTATGATCGGTATTATTGCACGACTTCCACACTCTCTGGTCCAGGAATTCGGAAGCAGGCTTGCTGAGCAGGGAAAAGGTTTCATCATGATCATTATCGAGATGATTATCTTCCTATTCGTAATTGCTGCAACCATTCTGTTGGTTCAGGGAACACGAAAAGTTCCTGTTCAATATGCCAAACGAATTGTCGGAAACCGTCAGTATGGTGGTGTTCGTCAGTACATCCCTTTAAAGGTTAATGCAGCCGGGGTAATGCCCATCATTTTTGCCCAGGCAATTATGTTTGTTCCTGTAAGCCTTGCCGGTTTGTTCTCCTCTGAAACACTTTCAAACATGATGACCTCATTTTCAGATTATACCGGTTTCTGGTATAATTTTATCATGTTCCTGATGGTTATCGTGTTTACTTATTTCTACACTGCCATTACGGTGAATCCGAATCAGATGTCGGACGATATGAAAAAGAACGGCGGATTTATCCCCGGTATCAAACCCGGAAAGAAAACGGCTGAGTATCTTGACACAGTAATGTCGAGAATTACTTTACCCGGTTCGATATTCCTGGGATTGATCACCATTCTTCCGGCCTTTGCAATGCAGCTGGGGGTAACCCAGGAGTTTGCACATTTCTTCGGCGGAACATCACTGCTTATCCTCGTAGGGGTTATCCTCGACACATTACAACAAATCGAAAGTCATTTGTTGATGCGTCACTACGACGGTTTGCTGAAATCAGGACGGATCAAAGGACGTACTGGTGGTTAAATTGTGGCTCCCCTGAAAACGGGAATCACATTTTCAAAAATGCGTATTTAAAATCGCAAGTCAGCTGAAAAGCAATATATAATCAGTTTTAATTCAATACGAATTACACTGGTGCGTTCTGTGAAAGATTCCTGAGAATCATGGTTACCGTATGATCTATATTTCTGCCGGCCTCCCATTCCGCAAACGGGATGATCGGGTTGGCGTGAAATTGTTCCGTTACGATTGTTTGCCATTTATCTGCTGGCAACAAGCGCGGCAAAACGAAACCCTCAGCCCGGTTTTACCAGGGCTGCTGTTAGTGAACATTTATGACCGGGGTATTTTTTAATACCAGATATCTCATTAATTTTGTGGACGTTTTTGAAATCGCTCGTTGAGCAGAATGTGAAAGTTTAAAGGTCTTTCAACAAATTACATAAATTCTGGAGAAGTAATTAGTTTCTATGTCAAAACAAGCATTTATAGAACAGGACGGAACCATTATTGAAGCATTGTCGAATGCAATGTTCAGGGTGGAATTGCAGAATGGTCATGTCATCACGGCCCATATCTCGGGCAAGATGCGCATGCACTATATCAAGATTCTGCCTGGCGACAAGGTAAAGGTTGAAATGTCTCCTTACGACTTGAGCAAAGGGAGGATATCTTTCAGATACAAAAATTAAAACGCAGGAAAATGAAAGTAAGGGCATCTATTAAGAAACGTAGCGCAGATTGCAAAATTGTCAGCCGTAAAGGCCGTCTCTACGTTATAAACAAAAAAAACCCGAAGTTTAAACAACGTCAGGGATAATATGTTAATTTTGTAAAGATTTTTTAATTCGTATAAGAATATGGCTCGTATAGTTGGCGTAGATATACCGAATAACAAGAGAGGCGAGATTGCCTTGACTTATATTTATGGGGTAGGCCGTAGCCGCTCACAAATTATTCTGGAAAAAGCTGGCGTTGATAAAAATATCAAGGTTAGTGACTGGAACGATGAGCAGTTAGGCGCTATTCGTAAAGTTATTACGGAAAGTTACAAGGTTGAAGGCGAATTACGTTCTGAGTACCAGATCTCTATTAAGCGATTAATGGATATCGGGTGCTACCGTGGTATTCGTCACCGTATCGGATTACCAGTTCGTGGGCAGAGTACAAAAAACAATGCCAGAACCCGTAAGGGAAGGAAGAAAACAGTTGCTAATAAGAAAAAAGCCACTAAATAATTTTAAGTAGAAATGGCAAAAAAGACTGGAGTTTCAAAGAAAAGAGTTGTAAACATCGAACCTGTCGGACAGGCTCATGTCTCTTCTTCTTTTAATAATATCATCATTTCGATGACCAACAACAATGGTGAAGTTATTTCGTGGTCGTCGGCTGGAAAAAAGGGATTTAGAGGATCAAAGAAAAATACCCCGTATGCAGCACAAACCGCATCGGAGGAGTGCGCCAAAACAGCTTTTGACCTTGGATTACGTAAGGTAAAGGTATACGTCAAGGGACCGGGAAACGGCCGCGAATCTGCTATTCGTGCAATGGCCAATGTCGGAATTCAGGTAACTGAAATCGTCGATGTTACTCCTTTGCCACATAACGGATGTCGTCCTCCTAAACGTCGTCGTGTATAATTAATAGGTACTTTAAACGTAAAATCACATGGCAAGATATATTGGTCCAAAATCCAAAATTTCACGAAAATTCGGGGAGGCAATTTATGGCCCCGATAAAGCTTTTGAGCACAAGAACTATCCTCCGGGAATGCATGGAAACAGCAAACGCCGGAAAAAAGTTTCAGAATACGGCACTCAGCTGAAAGAGAAACAAAAAGCAAAATACATGTACGGGGTGCTGGAACGTCAGTTCCGCAATCTTTTCGAAAAAGCACACTCGCATAAAGGGGTAACGGGTACTGTACTTCTGCAGCTGCTCGAAAGCCGCCTCGATAATATTGTGTTCCGTCTTGGTATTGCACCTACACGTGCCGCGGCCCGTCAGCTGGTTTCGCACAAACACATTGTTATTAATGGTTCGGTAGTTAATATACCTTCATACACACTTCGCCCTGGAGAAGTTGTCAGTGTTCGGGAAAAATCCAAATCGCTTATCGCGATAACCGATTGCCTCGCCACACAACGTCACAACAAGTATCCTTGGCTCGAATGGGATAGCGAAGCCAAATCTGGCAAATTTCTCAATGTTCCGAACCGTGAAGAAATTCCGGAAAATATTAAGGAACAATTAATCGTCGAATTGTATTCGAAATAAAATAATTTTAAGGTTTATGGCAATTTTAGCTTTCCAGAAGCCGGATAAGGTGATAATGATTGAGTCGGACAATAAGATCGGCAAATTCGAGTTCCGTCCGCTTGAGCCTGGATACGGTATTACTATCGGTAATGCACTTCGCAGAATTTTGTTATCATCTTTGGAAGGGTACGCAATCACAACAATCAAAATCGAAGGGGTAGAGCATGAATTCTCTACAATCCCCGGTGTTATTGAGGATGTAACCGAGATGATCCTTAACCTGAAACAGATTCGTTTCAAAAAGGTTGTGGATGACTTCGACAGTGAAAAAGTGTCTGTGACTATTTTTGGTCAGGATAAATTTAAAGCTGGCGATATTAATAATTTCATCACCGGGTTCAGGGTCCTTAATCCGGAGTTGTTGATCTGCAATATGGAACCTGAAGTCAAACTTCAGATCGAACTTTCAATCGAAAAGGGTCGTGGATATGTTCCAGGTGTCGAAAATAAACCTTCGGAAGAAGAATTCGGAGTAATTCCGATTGATTCGATCTTTACACCGATCAAGAATGTTAAGTATGATATCGAGAACTATCGTGTCGAACAAAAAACCGACTACGAAAAACTGTTGATCGAAATCACAACTGACGGATCTATCTATCCTAAAGATGCCTTGAAGGAAGCAGCTAAAATTTTGATTTACCATTTTATGCTTTTCTCCGACGAGAAAATTACGCTCGACTCAGATGAGAAATTTGCCAACGAAGAATTTGATGAGGAAATTCTCCATATGCGGCAACTACTTAAAAACCGGTTGATCGATCTTGATCTGTCTGTCAGGGCATTAAATTGCCTTAAAGCAGCTGATGTTGACACACTCGGTGAATTGGTGACTTACAATCGCAACGACTTGTTGAAATTCCGCAACTTCGGAAAAAAATCTTTGACAGAACTTGACGATTTATTGGTTAACCTAGGTTTGAGTTTCGGGATGGACATCAGTAAGTATAAATTAGACAAGGAATAATCGAAATGAGACATAAAAAAAGTTTCAACCATTTAGGCAGAACGAGTTCACATCGGGGAGCAATGCTTTCCAATATGGCAAATTCGCTTCTCATTCATAAAAGGATCACCACCACGTTAGCCAAAGCCAAAGCATTGCGCGTGTATGTTGAGCCGCTCATTACCCGTGCGAAAAGTGATACCACCCATAATCGCCGCGAAGTGTTCAGCCTGCTGCAAAGCAAAACGGTTGTCACGGAGCTTTTCCGCGATATCGTACTTAAAATAGGTGATCGTCCGGGTGGTTATACCCGGATTCTGAAAACGGGAAACCGTCTGGGTGATAATGCAGAAATGTGTATAATCGAGTTGGTCGACTATAACGAGAATATGTTATCAACCGCCAAGAAAGAGGTTGGCAAAAAACGCAGGTCACGGAAAAAAAGTGATTCAGCTGTAGCCGAAGGTGCCCCTAAAAAAGGAACTGCACCAAAAGCCGAAGCGAAAGTCACCGAAGCACCTGCTGAAGAGAAGGCTGAATAACAAGATTTCATTGAAATATTTTAAAAAGGGCGACTTCGGTTGCCCTTTTTTTTGCCCTTTTTCGCCTCCCGGACAACTATTTTGCGCGACTTTTTGTTAAAATAATGCTGTTCGTTTATTGGATAGACTATTATATTTAAATAATACATATATTTGAACAAACTATTAGGCAATCACATGGACTATATTAAGCAAAAGTTACTGGAAAAGGGGATCAAGGAGCGCGCTGTTGTAAAACGGCTAATCAGTGAATTCGGTGAAGTTGAAGTCGAGAAGGTCAATATTGACCAGATACTTACGGGTATGAAAGGAATGACCAGCTTACTGACCGTTACCTCGAAACTCGACCCTGAACACGGAATCAGGTACCGTGGACACTCCATCCCGGATCTGCAGGAAAAGCTTCCTAAAATCAAGCCCGAAGGAGAACCTTTACCCGAAGGTCTTTTTTACCTCATGCTGCTCGATGAGATGCCTACCATTGCGGATGCCCAATTTTTAAGTCAGGAATGGTATAACAGGAGCCACGTGCCTTATCATGTAATGAAAGTGCTTGATGCAATGCCCATTACGAGCAAGCCGATGACCCAGTTCAGTACCGGGATCATTTCAATGGCTACCGATTCTATCTTTCAGAAAGCACACCGGGCCGGAGTAAACAAAAACGATTACTGGGATACCACTTATGAGGATGTCATGAACCTTATAGCCCGTCTTCCGGTAATAGCTGCATATATCTATCGTCGCAGTTTCAAGGACGGCAGTTTTATTGAACCGGATCGTAACCTCGATTGGGCAGCTAACTTCGCCCATATGATGGGTTATGATAGTGAGGAGATTTACCGGTTGTTCCGGATGTATATGTGTATTCATGCCGATCACGAAGGGGGAAATGTGTCGGCGCATGCCACGCATCTTGTGGGCTCTGCCCTGAGTAATCCTTATTATTCGTATGCCGCCGGTATGCTTGGTCTGGCCGGACCTCTTCACGGATACGCCAACCAGGAAGTCATGTACTGGATATCTGAAATGCTCAAGGTGATAGGTAATGATAGTGATGAGAAGACTGTCAGAGATAAAATTGAAGCTTATGTACGGAAAACTATCTCTGAAGGGAAGGTAATCCCCGGATATGGACACGCAGTTTTGCGTGTAACCGATCCCCGGTTTACAGCACAGCAGATATTTGCAGAGAAATACGTAAAAGACGACCACCTGGTCAATATTGTGAACATGCTGTACGAAATTGTTCCTCCGATTTTGAAATCACTTGGAAAGGTTAAGAACCCATGGCCAAATGTTGATGCATTTTCGGGAGCTCTTTTACACCATTACGGAATCTCGGAATACTTCTTCTACACCGTAATGTTTGGGGTAAGCCGGGCATTGGGTGTTTTGGCACAGCTGGTTTGGGACAGGATGTATAACCTTCCCCTTGAAAGGCCTTCATCCGAAACTCTTGAGTGGTTTAAACAAAAAGCGGGGATTTAATTTCTGTTTATGTTTTTATAGCACGGACTGCCAGCTGCCAGTTACCATTTGCCAGCTGCCAGTTACCATTTGCCAGCTGCCAGCTGCCAGCTGCCAATTACCAACAGCCAGTTGCCAGCAGCCAGTTGCCAGCAGCCAGTTGCCAGCAGCCAGTTGCCAGCAGCCAGTTGCCAGCAGCCAGTTGCCAGTTGCTATTATCGACACAATTCTTTTTATATATTGATAGGGGATCTTAAAAATCCCCTATTTTTATTACTCTAATTTAACAAAATGGCTTTTCAGGGTTTAAGAGAATTTATTGAGCTGCTCGAAAGTAAAGGGGAATTACTCCGGATTTCAGTTCCGGTAAATCCTGAATTGGAAATCGCTGAGATTGCAGACAGGATTTCAAAAAGTAAAGGTGGGGGAAAAGCACTCTTATTTGAAAATAATGGTACCGGATTTCCGGTTCTTATAAATGCTTTTGGCTCAGAAAAGAGAATTGCACTCGCGTTGGGATGTGATAATCTTGAGAGCATTGGCTCCGAAATTGAATCTCTATTTAAAAATCTGGCCCGGCCCCGGAATAGCTTACTGGATAAATTAAAATTTCTCCCGCTTTTATCGCACATGGCTTCATGGATGCCAAAAAAAGTTTCGGGTCGTGGAAAGTGCCAGGAAGTCGTGATGCAGGAACCCGATTTATTCAAATTGCCCGTTCTTAAGTGCTGGCCTGCCGACGGAGGCCGGTTTATTACCCTGCCGTGTGTGGTTACCCGTGATCCTGAAACAGGAGTTCGGAATGTCGGAATGTACCGGATGCAGGTTTTTGGAGCCGACCTTACGGGGATGCACTGGCACAAACATAAGACCGGCGCACGCCATTTAGAGGGTTACAGGAAGACAGGAACGAAAATGCCTGTGTCTGTTGTCATAGGTGGTGATCCCGCCTATACCTATGCTGCAACTGCTCCGCTTCCCGATAATATTGATGAATACCTTTTAGCGGGATTTTTACGCAAAAAGAAAGTTGAGCTGGTGAAATGCCTGACCAATGATCTGGAAGTTCCCACCGATGCCGACATTATTATCGAAGGGTATGTCGATCCGCAGGAGGAGCTGATTTACGAAGGCCCTTTTGGAGACCATACAGGCTTTTACTCACTTGCCGACTGGTACCCTAAATTTCATGTAACCTGCATTACTTACCGTAAAGACGCAGTCTATCAGGCAACAGTGGTTGGTATACCTCCCCAGGAGGATGCATGGATCGGAAGGGCAACCGAACGGATTTTTCTGGCACCCATGAAAATGACCATGATTCCCGAATTGGTCGATATGGAATTACCTCCTTCTGGAGTGGCACATAATCTCACGATAGCCAAAATTGAAAAGTCTTATGCCGGACAGGGTTCAAAAGTGATGAATGCCATGTGGGGAGCCGGTCAGATGATGTTTAATAAAATTCTGATTGTAGCCGATCAGCGGGCCGATATAAAGGATTATGAGGCTTTTGCACAGTTCGTTTCAAAAGCGGTCAATCCGCTGAAGGATATTTATTTTTCCCGTGGACCGATGGATGTCCTCGATCATTCATCCTCACGCTTTTCGTATGGTTCGAAGCTGGGAATCGATGTGACCGTGAAATTTGATGAAGAGCAGGACGGACCGGATCAATTCAATACGAGTGACATTAATTTAGAAAATTGTAAAGAACAGATTTCCGGGATTCCGGGAGTGGTTTCCAGTAATCTTACACTGGTGGGTAATGGAATCTCAGCCATCATTTTAGGGATAGTCAAAAAAGATACGCAATCGTTGAATCGTATTATTGATGACCTGTTTTTGATAAATGAAGTTAGGAGTGTGAAATTCATCGTTTTTGTTGATCCGGAACTGGATATATCCGATCGGGAGGCGGTGTGCTGGTATGTTTCAGGAAATATTGATCCGGTACGCGATTGCCGCATTATATCCCCGTTAAATGACGGAGAGCTGGCTCATTTCGTACTTGACGGCACCCGTAAATCAGCTGAAATTGACGCATTTAAACGCGATTGGCCCAATCCTGTTGTCGCATCTGCCGATACCATCTCGCGGATTGACAAACTTTGGCCGGAGGCCGGGTTAGGTCCGTTTATCGCTTCACCTTCCCTTAAATATGCCTTACTCCAAAAGGGAGATGGCGCAGTGAGCCGGTAAATTAATTTCGTCGTAAAATCTAAATTTATTACTTTTGGCTTTTTATCTCCGGTCACACGGGGAGTCAGTTGAAATGTTCTGATAATCAATTCCGAGATAGCGGAAAGTTTATTAAATATAACTTGGTTTTAACCTTAAATCTACACGATGAACAGTATTAAAGGATCTCAGACTGAGCAAAATCTGCTCAAAGCTTTTGCCGGTGAATCGCAGGCACGTATGCGCTACGATTATTTTGCCAAACAGGCGAAGAAAGAAGGACTTGAACAAATTGCGGCCATTTTCGAGGAAAGCTCAATGAATGAGCGCGAGCATGCCAAACGTTTTTTTAAATTTCTTGAAGGGGGCCCCGTTGAAATTACCGCGACTTTCCCGGCCGGTATTATAGGGACAACCCTCGAAAACCTTAAGGCAGCTGCTGAAGGTGAAAATGAGGAGTGGACATCGCTGTATCCTGAATTTGCTAAAATAGCTGAGCAAGAGGGGTTCAAGGAGATTGCGGTGGCATTTAAACTGATTTCCAAAGTTGAGAAGGCGCATGAAGACCGTTACAAAACGCTTTATACCAACCTGAATGAAGGTCGGGTTTTTGAAAAAGATGGTGACGTTGTCTGGAAATGCCGCAATTGCGGATACCTGCACCAGGGCAAAAAAGCACCGCTGAATTGCCCCGCCTGCCTCCACCCGCAGTCCTATTTCGAAGTAAAGGCATCAAATTATTAAATGGATAATCTCATTAAATATATTGAGCGATTACCGAAGGCGGAGCTTCACCTGCATATTGAAGGAAGTTTCGAGCCGGAGATGATGTTTAGTATTGCCCGACGGAACCGGATTCAGCTGAAGTACGGATCTGTGGAGGAATTGCGCAGGGCTTATCGGTTCACTAATCTCCAGGATTTTCTGGATATCTATTATGAAGGGGCCGGGGTTTTGCGGAAAGAGGAGGATTTCTACGATCTTACATGGGCGTACCTCGAGCGCGCTTATAATGACCGTGTATTGCATACCGAGATTTTTTTTGATCCCCAGACTCACCATGCAAATGGTGTTCCTTTTAAAACTGTTATCGACGGTATTCGTGCCGCCTTAAATGATGCGCGTGAAAAGTGGGGGATCACCTCGTGTTTAATCATGAGTTTTTTACGTCATCTCGATGAGTCGTCAGCACTGGCTATTCTCGAAGAGGCGCTTCCGTACCGCGAATTTATCACGGCTGTAGGTCTTGATTCATCCGAAAGAG
This sequence comes from uncultured Bacteroidales bacterium, assembly GCA_942493325.1. Classification (GTDB taxonomy): domain Bacteria; phylum Bacteroidota; class Bacteroidia; order Bacteroidales; family Prolixibacteraceae; genus JAAFHB01. Next base: position 4,993,850 of record OW818689.1, read on the forward strand.
GAAATCCACCCGAAAAATTTGAACGCGTTTTTCTGATGGCACGCGAGTATGGATTTCTGACAGTGGCCCATGCCGGGGAAGAAGGATCGGCTGAAAATATCAGAAATTCTATTGAACTGCTGAAAGTCACGCGGATCGATCATGGAAATAGTTGTCTCGCAGATGATTTACTGGTGACTATGCTCAGGGAGAGAGCGATTCCACTTACGCTGTGTCCGCTTTCAAATCTTAGACTCAAGGTTATAGACCGTATGGAGGATCACCCCGTCCTTGAAATGCTGCTCAAAGGATTAATGGTGACGATCAACTCCGATGACCCTGCCTATTTTGGGGGGTATGTGAATGAAAATTATATCGCGGTCGCCAGGGCATTAAAGCTCAGTAAGGACCAGATTTACACAGTTGCCCGAAATTCATTTCAATCAGCCTTTCTGCCTGAGTCTACCCGGCAGGCATACATCAACCTGTTGAATGATCACCATAATGGTGTAACTGATTTTGCCTGAAGGATCGGTAATACTTTTTTATATTCACCTATCTTTTGCATGGAGTGTAACCGAGTGAATCTTTTGGAGAATTTTTAATCAGTACAACTATTGCCTGACCGAAACCTTACTGTACCTTTAAGTGTCGCGTAAAATGCATCATATTCATTGCTAAATAACGGATTTAAAGGAACTTCGCCACCATTATAAAACAATACGCAATTTAAATGAAAAGATTAAAGACCTCACTTCTAATAGTTCTGTTCTCAGTAGTTTTTGTTCCAATTTCAATAGCCCAGGATTGGGCCGGTTTAAATCATTATAAAAAGGAAAATGCAAATGTTGTCGATATAACACCGAACGAAAAGCGCGTTGTTTTTATGGGTAACTCTATTACTGAAGGATGGTTCAATATCCATCCGGAGTTTTTTGGCGGCAAATTTTATTTTAACCGTGGTATAAGCGGGCAAACCACGCCTCAAATGCTGCTTAGGTTCCGGGCCGATGTGATCAACCTTAAACCAAAAGTAGTTGTCATTTTAGCCGGAACCAATGATATTGCCGGGAATACCGGTCCATCAACGTTGGAAATGATCGAAGACAATATTATTTCGATGGCACAATTAGCAAAAGCCAATAATATTAAAGTAATACTTTGTTCGGTTCTTCCTGTTTATGATTTTCCATGGAAGCCGGGTCTTGAACCGGCGCAGAAGATCATTGAACTGAATAAGCTCATTAAAGCATATGCTTTGAAAAGCGAAGCGATTTATATCGATTTTTTTTCAGCATTGGTTGACGAGCGTAACGGTCTAAAAGCAGAATATTCACAAGATGGCGTTCATCCAAACGAGGCGGGTTATTATGTTATGGAGCCTCTAGCCGAGAATGCAATATCCCAGGCTTTCGGCGCGCCTAAACCAGTGGTTCGCAAACCCGTGGTTCGTAAAACTGCTGTTGCTAAAAAGACTTCCGCAACGCATAAAACTCCTTCAACTGTTTCAACTAAAAAAACGGTAACAACCAAAGCTCCTGCAACTCTTAAAGCTCCTGCAACTCAAACAAATCCTGTAACAACCGGGAAAAAGTAAAATTTACATCCAGGGTGAATAATTATGAGAAAGGTTATTACTTTCATTTTTAGGGGGAATACTATCCTGCCATAAACTCACCGGACTGTGCAATTTCTCCCCTAAAGATTAAATTCGAAAAGCAGGTTCAACCCTGATCATTAATTATCCCTGTGATGAGCCATGCAAGGCTAAATATTTATGTTTTGTCGGGTCCTTCTGTAATTAGTAGTAACGAATCGTTTATTTTAATGATGAAATAGGTTCCCAATGCAAAAGTAATTGGCATGAAAACTTATGGAAGTTCCGGTAATCCATTGCCTCATAAATTGTCAAATGGGGTGACAGTTTACCTCCCTTCGTGGCAGGCCTATACACTTGATGGAAAATTAATAGAAGGAAATGGTGTTGCACCAGACGTTGAAATATTAACCACAAAGAAAGATTTTGAAAATAAGGATCTACTTGTTGAAGAAGTTATGAAGATGATTCAAAAGTAACCATTTGAAAAATACAGCAGATATGAGAATACAGGATAAACCGGCTTTACTTCTTGTTGATATTCAAAAAGGATTTGAAGATATCAGTTATTGGGGTGGCCACCGGAATAATCCGGATGCCGAAACGAATGCAGGTAAGCTGTTAGATTTCTGGAGACAAAACAGGTTGCCGGTTTTTCATATCAAACATTGTTCAACCAATCCGGATTCAAGACTTGCCGAGGGAAATGCCGGTAACGATTTTCAGGAGATTGTGAAGCCTGGTGAAGGAGAGCAGATAATTAAAAAGAATGTAAACAGTGCATTTATCGGGACCGATCTAAAACAACAACTTGACAATTCAGGTATAAAAAAACTTGTAATTGCAGGATTGACAACCGATCAGTGTATTTCAACCACAGCGAGGATGGCCGGAAACTATGGATATGACACTTTTATTGTATCTGATGCAACGGCAACTTTTGACAAAACAGGTGCTGACGGACAACACTATTCTGCTGAAATCATTCATGGAACGGCATTGGCAAGTTTGCATAACGAATTCGGAACCGTAATCGAAACTGCCCGATTAATCAATAAACTGGCTGAATAGAAGAGAGCCTGCCTATAGTGTAACTGATTATATGGGCAAATCGTTGATACAACCAAGAAGTGAACCGTAACCGTATCCTGTATTTATTTTTAGTGTTCATTACAATAGCTGCAGGACTGGTTTCCCGGCATTTTCCTGATATTATGCCTATGTGGATTCAATTATACCTGGGCGATGCGCTATGGGCAGTCATGGTATTTCTGTTATTTGGTTTCTTTTTTCATAAGAAAAGCTCCCGTTGGGTAACAATTGCCGCATTACTGTTTTCGTTTGGCATCGAAATAAGCCAGTTATATCATGCCCCCTGGATTGATGCCGTGCGCGCCAATCCTTTAGGTGGGGTAATACTTGGTTTCGGATTTCTGTGGAGCGATTTGATTTGTTACTCTGCAGGAGTAGGATTCGGGTACGTGATGGAAAAGGTATTTAAACAGTAATTCTGTTTTACCGGGAATTAAACAAAACAAAGGCCTGTTTTGTCCGGATGATGAACAAGTCAGGCCTTCATTAAGTTGTTGTCAATTTTATTTAGTATCGTGCAAAACAATCTCATGGGTTATGGGCATTGTTTTGCGGTAAACAGCCGATACGCCACAGTACTTTTCCTGTGAAAGATTGATCGCTTTTTCGAGTTTTTCAAGGGGAAGGTCCTTACCCCAGAATTCATAGATGATGTGCATACTTGTGTAATGAACCGGTTGCTCTTCCGATAACTCTCCATCGACTCTGACATCGAAATCGTCAGGCACTACCTTCATTTTAGTGAGAATTGAAACAACATCCATGGCTGTACACCCGGCTAACGCGACCAGCATAAAAGCCTTAGGCCTCGGTCCCAGATTACGGCCGCCATGCTGTTCTCCGGCATCCAGCATAATTTTGTGACCGTTCACCGTTGCCTCAAATGCCATTCCTTCTTTCCAGGAAATACTTATGTCATGCTTCATATTTTGTATATTAATTGATCGAAACCTTCAGCACGTCGCTGATTGCACTTTTGAAAGTGTCTTTTGGTAAAGCGCCCATTGCCATTTGTGGCTGTCCTTCGAGCGGAACAAACAGGATGGAGGGGATACTTTGTATACCGAATATTGATGCCAGTTCCTGCTGTTCTTCGGTGTTTACCTTGAAAATTGTCAGTTTATCACCATATTCGCGTTGTAGTTCTTCAAGAATTGGAGCAACCATTTTACACGGGCCACACCAATTGGCATAAAAGTCGATAATTACCGGTACATTTCCTTCAAATTTCCACTCTTTGTTCAGTTCAAAGTTGAATACCTTCTCTTTGAATGTTTCCGTTGTTAAATGTTCAAGTGCCATACTATTTTAAATTTTAATGTTTAACTCTAATCATATGCTAATAGCAATAATTGTGATGCAAAAATATTAAATTGTTTGGAATAAAAAAAGTTTTCAGTAAAAAAAATTGCTATTAGCAAAAAATGTGATTGAAAATAGTTGTCAAATTAGTAGTTTTGCAAAAAAATTAGGGCAGATGGAAGCGTCATCCGGAATATTGAGCATGATTTATGAAATGAAGAAGAAATGTGCAAGAGTCGATCAGTCTCTGATGGACGACCTGAATATTTCGCAGTCCGAATTACTTTTCTTTTCAGCATTGGATACCTGTAAGGGATTAAACAGCCCGGAACTCGCTAAAAATATGGGTCTTTCGGCCTCACGTGTAAGCCGGGTGGTTGATAAACTCGTGGTAAACGGTTATCTCGACCGCAATACCGATGCCACTGACCGGAGGGCAATAACACTGTGTCTGACCGATAAAGGGAAAGAGATACGCACGAAGATTGATAAAGTCCGCAACGAATGCGAAGCCCGGTTACTCGATGCTATTCCATCGGATGAAATTGAACGATTCAGGGTAATCAGTTCCAAAATTGTAAAGAAAATGTGATCATTTTCGTTGTAAATGAAATCTAATTTAGAAAGATATTCAACATTTCTGTTTGGTTTGTTCTGGCAACTGGTTTCTGGCTACTGGCTATTCATCAAATAAAAATACTCCTCTGAAAATAAAATGATGTCGAAGTGAACAGGCAAGTTTAGCTTGAGTTTTTTGCCAACTGCAAGCCGCCAGCGGCAAGTCGCATTGAATTCACACAAACATTATTTAAGCAAATTCACTATCGATTCATAAAAAAACAGACTCTTTTTGTTTTGTTTGCTCATTTAAACATCGTGTTTTATTTATTTTTTTTACTTTTGCCCCCAATTCGCTCATGGATGCATTCTTGAGCTGTAAGTATTTCAAATACAGGTGTTTATGATTTCAGCTTAACTGGCTGACAAACAAATTATTTATGTTACGATTGTTGGCGCTTTTGCTCCTTCTTCCGCTATGGACGATCTCACAGGAGGCAAAAAAAGAAAATCCATTGTCTTTTTACGGATTTGTACGAAGTGATTTTTATCTCGATACCTACAAAGGTGTCAATGCTTTCCAGGATGTTTTTTATTTATTTCCAAATTATATTGGCACAGATGCCAATGGGAAGGACATTAATGATCAGATGACCGCAAATTTTGTGTCGGTGGTTACCAGGGGCGGCGTTAATATTAACGGCCCGGTAATTTTTGGTGCAAAAACCACCGGTTGCATTGAAGTCGATTTCGCGGGGAAACCTGAGATTTTTCTGGTCAGGCTCCGGAAGGCCTATACACTTTTCAGCTGGACAAAAACTTCTTTGCTCGTTGGACAGACCTGGCATCCTTTCTTCAGCGGAGATGCATTCCCAAGAATAGGGGCACTTAATACAGGGACGCCGTTTCAACCGTTCAACCGGAGTCCTCAGGTTAGACTAGACTATAAAACAGGAGGTTTAACTCTTTCAGCAACAGCATTATATCAACAGCAATACGTATCAGTCGGTCCGATCGGTTCATCAAATATGTATAAAAGGGATGCCGTCATTCCTGAAACAGTATTAAACCTTGAATATAAGGAGAAGGCCATAACCATAGGTGCCGGAATTGACTTCGACCGGATTAAACCCCGTGTTACAACAACAGGAAGCGATAGTAAGGTATATGTGGCAGACGAATATCTGAACAGCACGTCATTGGTAGCTTACGGAAAATATGCTCCGGGGAAATTAATGTTACTGCTCAAGGAATATTATGGCCAGAATATGGCTCATCTTACTATGATTGGGGGTTATGGAGTGGCTTCCTTCAATCCGCAAACGGGTAAGGAGACCTATACCAATTACAGCAGTCACTCCACATTGTTGAATATCACCTATGGTAATACGTGGAAACCGGGACTTTTATTGGGTTATATTGAAAATATGGGCAGTAGCGAGCCCCTCGCCGATAAGGGTGGAAAAGCCGATGTGTGGGGTTTGGGAACAAACATTATGACGATGTACCGCGTAAGTCCCTCTATATCTTACAGTGTGCCAAAATTTCTGATTACGGCCGAATATGAAAGGACAACTGCCGGTTATGGTGTGGGTCAGCTGAATCTTAACGATGGTTTATATGCCGATACCCATACCGTAACAAATAACGGGATGAGATTGATTATGACTTATTATTTTTAATTTTTCAATATATGTATTGGGAAAAAGAATTGGAAATTCTTGAACGGAAAAGCCTGGAGAAACTTCAGGTTGAACGATTAATGAAGTCATTGCGTCAGGCCTCAGGTTCTGCCTATTACGGACGAGTTCCGGAGATCGGTAAAATGCTTAAATCGGGGATGAAATCTACAGATCAGATCCGTGAATTGCCTTTTACGACCAAGGAAGATTTGAGGAATGATTTTCCATGGGGATTTCTTTCCACCGACAAGCGTGATGTGGTTAGATTGCACAGTTCCAGCGGAACAACCGGCAATCCGACAGTTGTTTATCACAACCGGCACGATCTCGGCAGTTGGGCGAACCTGATGGCACGCTCGCTTTATGCGGCCGGTGTTCGCGATACCGATGTATTTCAAAATATGAGTGGTTACGGACTTTTTACCGGGGGCCTCGGTTTTCAGTATGGCGTCGAGCGATTGGGTTGCCTGAGTATTCCTGCCGGTGCCGGAAACAGTCTTCGGCAGATTAAACTCATGCGCGATTACGGAACCACTGTAGCTCATGCAATACCCAGTTACCTGGGACGTTTGTTCGATGTCTTCAAAGAAGAGGGTCTCGATCCACGGAAAGATACAAAACTTCACACGCTTGTTATTGGCGCTGAGCCGCATACGGAAGAGCACCGTCAGCGGATCGAAGAGATGTTCGGTGTTAAAGCCTATAACTCATTCGGTCTTTCCGAGATGAATGGCCCGGGGGTCGCATTCGAATGTACCGAGCAAAATGGATTGCATATCTGGGAAGATGCCTATGTGGTTGAGATAATCGACCCAAAAACACTGATGCCTGTTCCTGACGGGGAGATCGGCGAACTGGTAATGACCACGCTTGATCGCCAGGCAATGCCCGTGATCCGCTACCGTACACGGGACCTCACGCGCTTCCTTCCGGGTGAATGCAAATGCGGCCGGACTCACCGCAGGTTAGACCGTATCGCAGGTCGTTCTGATGATATGTTTATCATGAAAGGGTGTAATATCTTCCCGATGCAGGTCGAGGGCGTATTAATGAAATTGTCGGAAGTTGGAGATGATTACCGGATTCTTCTTGAAACCATGGATGATGTCGATGAGATGATTGTTGAAGTGGAAGTGAAAAAAGGGTGGTTCAACGGCGATCTTGCATTTCTCGACAAACTACAGAAACACATCACCCACCTTATTCGCGACGAAGTGCTGATCCGGCCGCTTGTAAGGCTGGTTGAACCGGGGTCGATTCCCAAATCGGAAGGTAAAGCAGTGCGGGTTATTGATCACAGAAAGAAATGAAGTTTTACATTATTTTGATTTCAGATAGTATTAAAGCAGACGTTCAAACGCTCAAATAATTACTAACTATGACTTACCAGGTATCAATTTTTCTTGAAAATAAACTCGGGCATCTCGAAAAGGTGACGGCTATACTAAAACAGGCAGAGATTAATATCCGTTCCTTGCATCTCAACCATACAGCTAACGGCTGGGGTATATTGAACCTGGTGGTCTCGAATCCTGAAATGGCTCATCAGTTGTTGAACGACAATGGGATGTCAGCCGCACTGCGCGAAATTGTGGTGATTAGAATGGCCGATAAACCGGGCGGTCTTGACGCTCTTCTTCAGGACATTATAAAGGCAGGAGTCAATTTTACAAATGCTTATGGCAGGGTTGTAAATGATGGTGAAAGTGCTTTCTTTGTGATAGATATCCAGGATATCCCGGAGGCAAGAACCAGGCTTGAAAACGTTGGCCTCGATATTATTCCAAATAAGCTTGTATATGGGCTATCTTAAGCGTAAATAATCTGCTGAACTATTTTTTTCCAAACTTTATAAAAATGCAAACGCATGAAAAAAAGTGATCTTTATTTTTTGATATTTATTACGCTTCTGTTTATCCCGTTTTTCGTTTCCGAAGATATTTACTCCGGTTATAAGACACTGAACGCATCACATCCGTTTTTCGTCGGATTTCTTAAATTTGCAGTTTTGGCAACGATGGGAGAGTTGATAGGATTAAGATTGAGGGAAGGAATTTACAATAAAGCTGGATTCGGATTATTGCCGCGTGCCATTGTATGGGGTTTTCTGGGAATAACCATCGTGATGGCTTTTAAAATATTTGCATCGGGTGCCCCCGTATTTCTTAAAACCCTTGGTTTTGAAGGTGCTGCTGAATCGCTTGCTGGTCCGATGACCGGATTGCGGCTTTTGACGGCCTTCACAATCAGTATCACACTGAACCTGATCTATGCTCCTGTGATGATGACACTTCATAAAATCACCGATACCCATATTGTGAAAAATGGCGGCACTGTGGCCGGCCTTCTGAGGCCCGTTAAAATGGGTGAAATTATGGCAAATCTCGACTGGAAAGTGCAATGGAGTTTTATTTTTAAAAAGACCATCCCTTTCTTCTGGATTCCGGCACACACCATTACTTTCCTTTTGCCCGTCGGTTTCCAGGTGTTGTTTGCAGCTTTACTGGGAATAGCCCTGGGAGTGATCCTTTCATTGGGAGTGATTATGAGCAAAAAAGATTAATTGAGCATAAATGATAATATAACGAACAAGTTATGATCTGGAACGAAAAAATAGAATGTGCAAGCCGTGAGGAGATGCGGATAATCCAATCCGAAAGGTTGAGTGAAACGGTACGACGCATTTATCACAATGTCCCATACTACCGGAAGAAAATGCAGGAGGTGGGGCTTACTGCAAATGACATTCAGAGCATCGACGATCTGACGAAACTTCCGTTTACGATAAAATACGATCTGCGCGATAATTACCCGTTTGGACTGTTTACAGTGCCTATGTCTGAAATCGTGCGGTTGCATGCCTCGTCCGGAACTACAGGTAAGCCAACAGTGGTTGGTTATACCCGAAAGGATATCCAGATGTGGGCAGAGGTCGTTAGTCGTTCGTTGTGCATGGCCGGTGTCCATCGCAATGATATTGTACAGATTGCTTATGGTTACGGCCTGTTCACAGGAGGTCTTGGCTTGCATTACGGGACAGAAAATCTGGGTGCATCCGTTATTCCCATATCCGGAGGAAATACGCATAAACAAATTCAGTTAATGGAGGATTTTGGCAGTTCGGTTCTTTGCTGTACCCCTTCATACGCGCTCAATATCGCCGAAGTGATTAAGGAAATGAAGGTTGATGTCAAAAACCTGAAGTTAAGAGTCGGGATATTCGGGGCAGAACCGTGGTCTGAAGCAATGCGCAAGGAGATCGAAACCAAGCTGGGCATCAAAGCGATTGATATTTACGGCCTGAGCGAAATTGTCGGACCGGGTGTTTCATGCGAGTGTGAACATCAGTGTGGCATGCACATTAACGAGGATCATTTTCTGCCCGAGATCATCGATCCCGAAACATTGCAGCCTCTGGCACCGGGTGAAGTCGGGGAGCTTGTTTTCACAACAATTACCAAGGAAGGGATTCCGCTGATCAGATACCGTACACGTGATCTTACCCGGCTTATTTATGATAAGTGTGCCTGCGGGCGGACACTGGTGCGCATGGAAAAATGCAAGGGAAGAAGCGACGATATGCTGATAATCAGGGGTGTGAATGTTTTTCCATCGCAGGTTGAAACGGTTCTTCTGAATATGAGTGAAGTTGAACCGCACTACCTGATACAGGTCGATCGCGAGGGAACCCTCGATATGATGTCGGTGATGGTTGAAGTCCAGGAGCAGTTTTTCTCGGATGAAATCAAAAAACTCCAGGAACTGCGTCTAAAGATCGGGCGTAACCTCGAGAGTGTTCTGGGTATTTCGGTGAACGTGAAACTGGTTGAGCCCAAAACAATTGAACGGACGGCCGGCAAAGCAGTAAGAGTGATCGACAACCGGAAGATTTAGGATTAAGACACAAAGATTTACTAAGAATATTTCAGATATTCTATGCATTGTGTAACTTGGTGGTCTGGTGACTTCGTGGCATTTATAAATAATATTTAAAATTTCAACAATATGCTGATCAAACAGTTGTCAATATTTCTCGAGAATAAATCGGGACGATTGAACGAAGTTTCACAAATCCTTGGAAACGCCGGAATCAATATGTCTGCTTTCTCTGTAGCCGATACCTCCGAATTTGGAATTTTGCGGCTTATCGTTTCTGATCCGGAGCTTGCCTGTAAGGTGTTGCGCGAAAACCAGTTTTCCGTAAACCTGACCGATGTTGTTTGTCTTAATTGTCCAAACGAACCGGGAGCGCTAGCTAAAGCGCTGCAGATTTTATCCGATAACAAAATTTCGATTGAATACCTTTATGCCTATTCGATGGGTGATTCCGCCAATGTTGTCCTGAAACCTGATCAGCTCGAACAGTGCATCAATGTGCTGCAGGAACACAAAATGGAGCTTGTGAAAGCAAGTGAGTTATACAAAATCTGATTATCGAAACAAAAGAGTGACTAGTGAAAGCCTGACTTTTTCGTGTCATGAAAAAGTCAGGCTTTCACTGTTTATTTTCTGAACTTTTTCATATCTGAATGTGAGTATGATAAATCTTGACAGTAATATTTATATACTTTCCGACGACCAGAAAGATGCTGTAGAAGAAGCCCAACAGCAGTTTAGGAATGGTCAATTTTTAAATAGTGAACAAGCTGACAAAGATGTTGAAGAATGGTTAGGCAATTGATTTTTTTATTATTTACTTTGATATTGAATTATATGGACTCACATAAAATCAGAAAAGATGCTTACAAAGGATCAGTTAAATAATACGATTAAAATGCTACCAGACTCATTTACAATTGATGAATTAATAGAACAATTGATTTTTATAGAGAAAGTAGAAGAAGGATATCAGCAATCAGAGGCAGGCAAAGTAATTTCTAATGAGGATGTTAAATTAATGATCGATAAATGGTCAAAATAATCTGGACAGAGGCATCAATTAATGATAAAATTTGGTCAAATATTGGATTGATGCAAGATAACCTCCTTTATTCATTTTACAAATCAGTAACACCCGGTATTTCCGGGATTTTTTTTACCTTGCGTCGAAAATAAATCAGATCAGTTTAAATAAGTTTATAAGTGAAAAAAGTATCAATTCAAGGTATAAAAGGTTCGTTTCATGAAGATGCGGCCCGTCAGTATTTCACCGACGAGATTGAAATCGTCGAGTGCAAGTCGTTTCGTAGTATTTGTGAACTTGTTGATGCAGATAAAGTCGACTATGCGGTGATGGCGATCGAAAATTCAATTGCAGGAAGTATTCTCCAGAATTATTCATTAATACGCGATTACCATTTAAGGATTATAGGCGAAATCTACATCCATATCCAGATGAACCTGATGGCTCTTCCTGGTGTGCATAAGAAAGATATCCGTGAGATCTATTCGCACCCGGTCTCTTTCCTTCAGTGTGCCGAATACCTTGAGAAATATTTTCCCAATGTCGAAACCAAGGAGCTTGGGGATAATGCGGCTGTGGCCAAACTGATTGCCAAAGAGAAAATAACCTATGCAGGCGCAATCAGCAACCTGCGATCGGCAGAGCTGTATGGACTCGAAATCCTCGAAAGGGGGGTAGAGTCGAACAAGAAAAATTACACCAGATTCCTGATCCTGGCCAAACATGCCATTCCTACCGAACAGGCAAATAAAGCCTCTATCTGTTTTGAAGTAGGCCATTTTCATGGTGCATTGGCTAAAGTGCTCAATACTTTTGCCGAACATGAAATTAACCTGACTAAGATCCAGTCACTGCCCATAATCGGGAAACCCAATGAATACTCATTTCATGTCGACGTCGAATGGGACTCGATCGAAAATTACGAAAAAGCCATACACATGGTTTTGAAAAATGTCTCCAGTCTTGCAATACTGGGAGAATATATCAGGGGTGAAGTTTCAATACATAACCAATAAATAGTCAGTTATGAGTAAAACAGGTATTTTTTTCGGACCAGAAAACGGGGCTGTACACCGTGTTGCCAAATTACTGGCAGCAAAAATGGAAAATCAACAACCAGATTTGATCCTGGTGAATGACGCAACTGCCGATGACCTGGCCCGTTACGACACCATTATCTTCGGTATATCGACAATAGGCCGTGATACCTGGGATCAGAAATTTTCGAACGTCGACTGGGCCCGGTTTATGCCAACCGTTACATCATTCGATTTTACGGGAAAAAAAGTAGCCATTTTTGGATTGGGTGATCACATTACCTACGCCTATCATTTTGTCAATTCAATGGGAATTCTGGCTAAACTCGTGGTGAATAACGGCGGACAGCTGGTGGGGAAAGTAAGTCCTGAAGGTTACATGTTCCAGGACTCTGAAGCCCTCGAAGGTGGTTTATTCCTGGGATTACCCATTGATGAAGATTTCGAAACCGAATTGACGGATGAGCGCCTGAATAACTGGGTCAAACAATTAAATCAGGAGTTTTGAACCAGTACAGCCAAAAAAATCCACCTGTTAACCGGGAAGTTGTAGAAGGTAAAATAAAAGAACTCAATGTTCCCGATATCGGTAATGCTTCGATCAGAGAAATTGTTCAACTCGTCAGCAGTATCGAAGCCGTCACGGGTGACCGCTACATACGCATGGAGATGGGAATTCCTGGTCTGCCACCTTCGAAGATAGGTGTCGAAGCTGAGATTGAAGCATTGCGCAACAATGTAGCTGCCGCATATCCCCGAATCGACGGGATTCAACCGTTGAAAGACGAAACATCCCGTTTTGTAAAACTTTTCATGGATATTGATGTAAAACCCGAAGGCTGCGTACCCACGGTAGGTTCCATGCAGGGAACTTATGCGGCATTTCTGGCTGCGGGAAGTTGCCGGAAGGAGCGTGATACGGTACTGTTCATCGATCCTGGTTTCCCGGTACAGAAACAACAGTTGCTGGTGATGGGACAGAAATACGAAACTTTTGATGTATTCGATCACCGTGGCGCGAAATTACGCGCCAAGCTGGAATCCTATCTCTTCAATGGAAATATTAATTGTATTGTCTATTCCAATCCTAACAATCCCGCATGGATCTGTTTTGACGAAGAGGAACTTCAGATTATTGGGGAACTTGCAAATCAATACGATGTTTTTATAATTGAGGATCTTGCCTATTTTGGAATGGATTTCCGTAAGGATCTTTCGCAGCCGGGAGTGCCTCCCTACCAGGCCACCGTTGCCCGATATACGGGGAATTATATCCTGATGATCTCGAGTTCAAAGGTCTTTTCATACGCCGGACAGCGGATCGGGGTGATGGTGATCGCCGATGCTTTATACCACCGGCATTTTCCATATCTTGAAGAACGTTTAAAAGTGTATGGTTTTGGTAATGCGGTCGTTCATCGGGTTTTGTATTCAATGACATCGGGGACTTCGCACTCTGCACAATTTGCCCTGGCAGCCATGTTTAAAAGTGCCAGTGATGGAAAATTTAACTTCGTACAGGAGGTGAAAGAGTATGGCGAGAAGGCTAAAATCATGAAGAAACTATTTACCGACAATGGATTTACCATTGTTTATAATACTGATCTTGACCAACCTGTGGGTGATGGCTTCTATTTTACCATCGCCTACCCGGGAATGACAGGTCCTGAATTATTACACAAATTGCTTTTCTACGGAATCAGCGCTATTTCGCTGGGTAACACGGGGAGTACAAAAGAAGGACTGCGGGCTTGCGTCTCACATGTAAAGCGCGACCAGTTCGGCGATCTGGAAGCGAGGCTTCAGCAATTTTATTCTGATTTTCCTGTAAAATCTGAATAGCTATGAGTACGTTTGCATTCCCGATCAGAAATGTAAATAATTAAATAAAATACCGGATAAAAATGGCAAAAGTCAGAGGAGCAGTCGTTGTTGACATCGAAGTATGTAAGGGGTGTAACCTTTGTGTTGTAGCCTGTCCGACGCAGACACTGGAACTTAACCGCAATGTAAACAGCAAGGGTTATCACTATTCTTATATGGAAAATCCCGACAACTGCACTGGTTGCACGAATTGTTCCGCAGTTTGCCCCGATAGTTGTATCACCGTTTACAGGGCAAAAATCGAATCATAAAAATATTAGAATATCCTGAATATGGGTGAGTTAAGATTAATGAAAGGGAACGAGGTAATTGCCGAAGCGGCAATCCGGTGTGGTTGTGATGCCTATTTTGGATACCCGATTACCCCGCAGTCCGAAGTTATGGAGACCCTTATGGCACAACGTCCGTGGGAAGATACCGGTATGGTTGTTTTACAGGCTGAAAGTGAGATTGCCTCCATTCATATGGTATATGGTGCGGCAGGTTGCGGAAAGCGTGTAATGACTTCTTCCTCGAGTCCGGGCATCAGCCTTATGGCCGAAGGTATCTCGTACATGGCCGGTTCCGAATTGCCTTGCGTAATCGTGAATGTTCAGCGTGGGGGGCCCGGTCTGGGAACGATACAGCCCTCGCAGGCCGATTATAACCAGGCAACAAAAGGGGGCGGTCATGGTGACTATTCCTTGCTTGTTTTGGCTCCTGCCTCCGTTCAGGAAATGCACGACTTCGTGGTGCTGGGATTTGAACTCGCGTTTAAATACCGTAATCCGGTCATGATTCTTGCTGACGGGGTTATCGGTCAGCTGATGGAAAAAGTTGAACTGATTGATCAGCGGCCCCGCTGGACCAATGAGCAAATCGTGGAAATGTCAGGATCATGGGCAACGGCAGGAAAACCCGCAAATCGTAAAAAGAATGTAATCACCTCTTTAGAGATGGATTCCATCATTATGGAAGGGAATAACCTCCGGCTCCAGGAAAAGTATACAAGGATGAAAGCCGAAGAGGTTCGTTATGAGGCTATTGAATGTGAGGATGCCGAATATATAATGGTCGCTTTTGGATCGGCTGCCCGTATTTGTCAGAAGACAGTGCAGGTTGCCCGCAAAAAAGGGGTCAAGGTGGGTTTACTCCGTCCGATCACACTTTTTCCTTTCCCGGACGAAATCATCGCGGAGTACGCCACAAAAGTGAAGGGTTTTCTGTCGGTTGAATTTAATGCCGGACAGATGGTTCATGATATACGTCTGGCCGCCAACGGAAAAACAAAGGTGAAATATTTCGGACGCATGGGAGGTATTGTACCCAATCCGGGCGAGGTGGAGGAAGCACTTGAACAAAAACTTATAAGAGGATAATTATGCCTGTAGTAACTCAAAAAATCAACGAAATCATTAAACCGGAAAACCTGGTTTATGCAAAGTCGCCGCTTTTGAACGACGATATCATGCATTATTGTCCCGGGTGCAGCCACGGAGTTGTTCACCGGTTGATTGCAGAGGTGATTGATGAAATGGGAATCCAGGACCAGACGATAGGTGTCTCACCTGTAGGTTGTTCGGTCTTTGCCTATAAATATATTGACATCGACTGGCAGGAAGCGGCTCATGGTCGTGCTCCGGCAGTCGCAACAGGAATTAAAAGGGTAATGCCCGAAAAATATGTTTTCTCCTACCAGGGTGACGGCGACCTTGCCGCAATTGGTACGGCCGAAACTTTTCACGCCGTAAACCGCGGCGAAAATATCGTGATGATCTTTATCAATAATGCGATCTACGGAATGACGGGTGGTCAGATGGCGCCGACAACACTTATCGGGCAGGTGACAGCAACCACTCCTTACGGCAGAAACGTTGATTTAAATGGTTATCCGCTGAAGATTACCGAATTATTGGCCCAATTACCCGGTGCAGCTTTTGTGACACGCCAAAGCGTTCAAAATCCGGCAGCGGTTCGCAAAACGAAAAAAGCGATCCGTAAAGCATTTGAAATCCAGGCCATGAAAAAAGGAACAGCATTCGTTGAGGTGGTTTCTACCTGCAGTTCCGGTTGGAAACTTAGTCCTGTGGATTCGAATAAATGGATGGAAGAGAATATGTTCCCCCAGTATCCGCTTGGAGATATCAAGGACAGTTCCCGGGCTGATGCGGATTTATTCCGTATCAAAGGTTAATTCTATTTTATACAAACTGAAAAAAATGACGGAAGAAATCATAATTGCAGGATTTGGCGGACAAGGTGTTCTGTCGATGGGAAAAATTCTTGCTTACTCAGGTGTTATGCAGGATCAGGAAGTTGCCTGGTTCCCCTCCTATGGACCGGAAATGCGCGGCGGTACAGCCAATGTTACCGTTATTCTAAGTGACGAAAGAATCAGTTCACCCATTCTCAACGAATTTGACACAGCCATCATTCTCAACCAGCAATCGATGACTAAATTCGAATCACGTGTAAAAGCAGGAGGTACGCTGATTTATGATCCTAACGGGATAGTGAAACATCCATCACGGAAAGACATCAACATTTTAAGGGTTGAAGGATCACGGCTTGCCGTTGAAATGGGTAATCCGCTTACTTTTAATATGATTGTACTGGGGGCTTTTCTGAAGGCCAAACCGGTAATCAAACTCGAAAACGTAAAAAAAGGACTCGAGAAATCGTTGCCTGAACGTCATCACAAATTGATCCCGCTCAATCTGGCTGCCATCGAAACCGGGCAGAATAACCTTGTAGTTGTTCAGACCGTTTAATCAGTCTTAATTTTACAAAATGCAGGCTGGAGGAATTTCCTTTTATAGAAGTTGACTCATTCTGGACAGAGAAAAACCACAAAGATCCGCTAAAGGCGGATTTTTTGATGGGGTATGATTGCAATCTTATAGAAACCCGGATTTCGGATGTTTCAAAAAAATGTTTTGTTAATAAGGGCTTATCAATCTGCTGAAAAAATGCCGATTGATAAATTAATATACTGAATAAGTTTGTTATTTATTGGTACCTGTCTGAATACAGGAAAAATTTGAATATTTAAGTTGCTGAAAATGAAACGAACATGCCTGATGTCATTGTTAGTGATGACCCTGATAGTTGCTGCGAATGCGCAGGAAATTAAAATTGATGATCATTCAGAAAATCATCACGAACATCATAAAAATGAGATCGGAATTGCAAATTCTCCGGTTTATTTTTTTAAGGAAGAGGTATTTGCTTACGGACTTCATATGCATTATCTGCATAAATTATCGGAATCCAAATTTGCCCTGGGGATAGGATACGAGCGGATTTTCGATGAGCATAAGCACAACACATTTAATTTTGTTGGAAGCTACCAGCCCATAGATAATCTGAGCTTTAATTTGTCTCCCGGTATAGCCTTTGAAGATCATGCCGGGTCGGGTGTGAATTTCGCGCTGCACGTCGAAACTTTATATGAATTTGCAATTAATGATTTTCACATTGGGCCGCTGATTGAATTTGCTTATGATGCTGAAGATTATCATATTAGTATAGGATTGCATATTGGATTCGGATTTTAAATTTGCTAGTTTTACAGTTATGGAAAATCAGGAGCCGGGACATATCCGTCGTCAGCGATATAAAGGGACACACCCCAAATTATTTAAAGAAAAGTACAAGGAACAACAACCTGACCTTTTTGCGGAAGATATTGCAAAGGTCATCGACCAGGGACGAACCCCTGCAGGGATGCATCTTTCGATCTGTGTGAACGAAATACTGGACATTCTCAAAGTCGTTCCCGGACAAATAGGCCTGGATGCCACATTGGGTTATGGCGGACATAGTCTGGAACTGCTTAAATGCCTTCATCCGGGTGGTCGGCTCTATGCAATTGATGTGGATCCTTTGGAATTGCCCCGGACCAGGGAACGACTTGCAACGTTGGGTTACGGACCTGATGTTTTGGAGATTAAAAAAATGAATTTTTCGGATATCGATCGGCTGATTTCGGAGACGGGCCCGCTCGATTTTGTCCTTGCTGATTTGGGAGTTTCTTCGATGCAGATCGATAATCCGGAAAGAGGATTTTCATTTAAGGTGGAAGGTCCGTTAGACTTAAGGCTGAATCCTAAAAGTGGACAACCTGCCTCCGCTCTTTTAAAAACTATTTCCCGTGATGAATTGGAAGAGCTGTTGGCCGTAAATGCCGACGAGCCCTTTTATCAGCCCATCGCGGAAGCTATTGTGACAAAGTTATCCGAAGGAAAGGTTATCTCCACAACGACACAGTTGCAGAATATCATTACTGAAGCCCTGGAATCTCATCCTAAGAAACCTCCCCGGGAGGAGATCCGTAAATCATGCCAGCGTTGTTTCCAGGCCTTGCGGATCGAGGTGAATGATGAATTTGGTGCATTGGAGCAATTCCTCGAAAAACTCCCTGAAGCGCTTGTCCGTGGCGGAAGGGTAGCAATTCTTTCCTTTCATTCGGGAGAAGACCGTCGTGTGAAAAAGTATTTCCAGCACTTTTTTCGCGAAGGTATTTTCAGTGAAGTTGCCTCTGACCCAATCCGTCCCTCGGCCCGGGAATGTTTTACTAATCCCCGTGCCCGTTCCGCTAAGTTGCGTTGGGCCGTAAAAGCATAAAAGCGATCTCAGATCATTCCGTTTTCAATCTGCCATACGATATATTCGATCATGCGGTCTTCGTTGGTGGCATCGTATTCCGATTTGAGGTTATGCCCAAAGATTCGGGCAACACTCTGCCAGAAAAATGCGCTGAATCCTCCCTTAAACTCCTTGATGATTTCGAACGATGACTTTCCGGTTTCGCGGTCGATGAGTTTTATTAATATGCGCCCCTGGGAGACTGTCATTGAGCGGATTTCGGCCTCATACTGGTCAAAAAGTTCCTTCTCAATTTTTTTGACATATTCCTTGCGATCACGATCTTTCTTAAAACTCAGATAAACCTGATTGTATTCCCCGATTTTTACTGCAGCCAGTTTCGCTATTGGATATACTTTTTTGACTTTTAGCTCCAGGGCATTGTACTGCCTGAGTTCCCTGCGCGACATCTTTTGGGGAAAGACAGGAATGTCGGACAGCATGATATGAGGCAGGGAGTCGGGTCCCAAAATTAAAATGCGACTGTCGTACCGGTAGGGAGGCAGGTCTTTTATCTGTCCGAATCCCGCCAGTGGTATCAACAAAATCACAACAAAGTAAAACCATTTAATCATCATGAACTCCTCCTATTCAACTGCAAAAGTAGTAAACGAACGGTAAAGAGTACAAATTTCCCGCATTATTAAATTTCAAACTTTACAGCCGCCCGGTTTTTAAATCAATATCTTTGTGTGTTATTTCAATAAACCTAAATGATCCAAGTGTGAAGACGAATAAAATTAATGTGGGTGTTTCCTCCGAAATTGGTTTGCTCGAAGCTGTTATTTTGCATACTCCGGGTCATGAAGTCGAAAATATGACTCCTGAGAATGCTGAGCGGGCGCTTTACAGCGATATCTTAAACCTTTCGGTAGCAACAAAAGAATATATACAGCTCAAAGGTGTCCTTGATAAAGTGACCCGAACTTTTGAAGTCAGGGATTTACTCAGGGAAACAATATCCGATGAACATGTAAAGGAGAACCTTGTCCGTAAAATTTGTGCACAGGAGGATGCAACCGGTGAAATTGATTTTTTATTAAATACCCCTTCCGGACTGCTTTCCTGTCAACTGATCGAGGGAGTTGTGCTCAAACGCGATAATCTGACCCGCTTTCTGAGCAAGGAACGGTACTCAATGCGTCCATTGCATAACTTTCTCTTTACGCGTGATGCTTCCATGACACTTTGGGATGAGGTACTCATTGGTAAAATGGCAAGTAAAGTACGTGAGCGCGAGTCGTTGATTATGGAAACAATCTTTAAGTACCATCCTGCTTTCGGTGTTAATACGTTGAATCCGGGAACGCCGGACGGGAATTTGGGACAGTTTCCGAATGCAACGATCGAAGGGGGTGATGTGCTGATTGGCCGTGAAGATGTTCTGGTGGTTGGAACCGGGACCCGGACATCAACCCAGGGGATTGACTACCTGATCGAAATGATCAAGGCAAAAAAGACCGGGGTGAAACATATTATTGTACAGGAACTCCCCGACAGTCCTGAGTCGTTTATCCACCTGGATATGACATTTACTTTCCTGGATAAAGATGCCTGTATGGTTTATGATCCGTTGATACTCAAAGGCAATAAATTTCATACCATACATATCACCATTGATAATGGTAAGGTTACAGCAATTACACAGCCGAAAAATGTGTTGACAGCGTTGAATGGAATAGGGTTTAATCTTGACCCCGTATTTTGCGGAGGGAAACAGGATCCATGGATCATGGAGCGTGAACAATGGCATAGTGGCGCAAATTTTCTCGCTTATGCTCCCGGTAAAGTGATTGGCTATGAGCGTAATGATTATACTCTCGAAGAGATGAGCAATCATGGTTTCGAGATCATCAGCGCCATTGATGTTATCGAAGAAAGGGTAAACCCCGACAACTATCAGAAAGCTGTAATCACGATCCCGGGATCAGAACTGGCCAGGGGCGGGGGCGGTGCACGCTGTATGACAATGCCTGTTTGCCGGCAAAAGGTGGATTGGTAGTATTTATACCTGCGGGCATACAGTTAATAATGGGGACAAGTTACTAACATAGGAGAGTTTCCATTCATTAATCCCTTAAAGTAGTTATCTTTAAAAATATTGGAATTAATACCCTGAATACGATCATGCGTAAACTTTTAAACGAAGAACTTCCCCGGCTTTCGGTTACTGATTTTAAGGAAGCGGATAAAATGCCTTTTGTAGTAGTCCTCGACCAGGTAAGGAGCAGTAACAATGTGGGTTCGGTTTTCCGTACATCAGATGCCATGCTTGTGAGCAAGATCTGTCTGTGCGGGATTACGGCAATTCCTCCCGATAAAGAAATTCATAAAACTGCCCTGGGCGCAGAAAATACAGTCGACTGGGAATATTTCAAAACTACAGAGGAAGCCGTTGCGCATCTTAAAAAGCAGGGATTTACATTAGTTGCCATCGAGCAGGTTGAAAGGAGCATTCCGTTACAGGATTTTTACCCAAAGCCAAAAGAAAAACTCGCATTAATCTTTGGAAATGAGGTTAAAGGAGTTCAGCAAAACGTTGTAAATCTCTGTGATCACACCATAGAGATTCCGCAATTCGGCACCAAACATTCCTTCAACATCGCTGTAAGCGCTGGGATTGTGCTGTGGGATTTATTCAATAAGTGTAAAAGATAATGGGGCTACCCCTCGTTTGCAACGAGGGGTTAGTTGTCCTGAGTTTGCAACTCTTGTTGAAAATTGATATCTCCGCCTCATTTTCAATTTGGGTCATGAGTTTAAATCGTTATAAACGATAAACCATTTACCCCTCGTTGGGTCATGAGAGTTAAAATCGTTAAAAACGATAAACAATTTACCGCTCGTTGCAAACGAGGGGTAGGTGTTTTAAATGTCCTTCTCAATTTTTACCATTCCAACCGTTCCTGCATAATCACATGCAGAACTGAAGATATAATCTTCTGCATTCTTAACAATTAATGCTCTAACGGGATTTTGGTGGATGTAGTTGGTCCTCTGTTCAAATAAATAATTGGTGTTCAGTAATATTGGATGACTTGTGTCTTGCCAGACCTTATAGTTCTTTATTCTGTGGTCAAATTTACCTGCGTAAGAAAAACGGTAGAGTAACCATTCTTTGCGACTTTCAGGCACTTCATTAATTGCATCAATTATTTTCTTTGCGGTAAATTTCTTAAAATCGCGAATTATATCACTCAAACGAAAACTATCATTTGCTTTTGCCACTAAATGAAGATGGTTTGACATCAGACACCATGAATAAATTATCAGACCTTTACTTTCAATACAATAGTTGAGTGAATCGACTATTATCATTCGGTAACAATTTCTTGTAAATACATCTACCCAATCAACAATTGTAAAGGTCAGAAAGTAAACTGCATTTTGATCCCCAATTAAATAGTTCTCGGATGACATTGATTAGTATTTTAATATCGTGACAACTTAACCACCGTGAAAGTGTCTATCCCTGTTCATTTGAATCCCCCTGTTCATAAGAGAAGCAGTATTCGATTTTAACAATTCTAAGTTAGCAAAAAGTTTTCTTAGTTGGTTATTAGTCATTGGGATAAATTAATATTGTTACACGTCTACCCCTCGTTTGCAACGAGGGGTTAGTTGTTTTGAGTTTGCAACTCATGTTGAAAATTGATATCCTGAATTAATATCGTTACAAACGATAAACCATTTACCCCTCGTTGCAAACGAGGGGGAGGGTTGATTATTATCATGGCTTTTTAAAATATCAAGTTTTGTTGGCCGGTAAAAATTTCAATTTTTGGTTCTGATTCTAATCAAACAATTTTTGTTTCAATGCTACAACATATCCGAAAAATAGGCAATCAGTTTTGCGGAAGGGAGGAATATTATTTGTGCAACCAAAGTGCCAATAATTCTGGCAATAACCATATATACAATATACTTACGGAACATTGATTCCTTGCATTTGCCCATAACAACTTCATCAGTCATGATCGACAAATAGGGATCAATAAAAACGAACAGTAAAATTGTTGCAAATCCATTAATTACAGATGATAATGTGCTGGAAGTTGTTCTTAAATCGGGATTAAGATAACCTGCATAAAGCGATGAAATCACACCAACCGTAATGATGGCAACGGCGATGACATTCATCAAAAAAACCTTCCAGGGAAAGTCATGTTTAAAATCAAGTTGAGTAATATTCCGTTTATCTGGAAGAACAAAGCTCTCCTTGATATAGGAGATTCCTCCTTTGGTAAAACCGTGAAACAATGTTCTGGGAACAGATTTGTACACACTAAACCGATTTACTGCAACCGATAAAATCCGTTGAAAGGTGGGAATTAGTAATCCTCCGACAATTGTGGCGATCGTGCAGGAAAATATGATCAGTTGAAAATCAAATAAATTACCACCGATTCCTGAATTGATATTTTTTTCAATCGAACTCGCAAGCAACGGTGCCTGAAACCCATTGGCTGTTCTGGAAATCAATACTAAAATATTAAATAATGCAAATGATACGGCAATCCTGCCCGTCCTAATCCCAACGATCCTTACCGAATAGGAAAGTGTAGTGATTAGGTTAATCAAAAATGTAAGAATGATTACAAGAATAATGGGAGTACTCATTGGTTATTGCGCTATTTGTATTCGGTGTCATTTTCAATTATTTTCGTCTACCCCTCGTTTGCAATGAGGGGTTAGTTGTCATGAGTTTGCAACTCGTTTTGAAATTGGAATCCAGAATTAATATCGTTATAAACGATAAGCCATTTACCCCTCGTTGCAAACGAGGGGTAGGGAGTTACGCAAACTGATCAAGCAATTCAATACGTTTTTCGATCGGGGGATGGGTGGAAAAAAAGTTGCCCAGCGAAAACTTCTTATCCTGAGGTTGAGGATTATCGATAAAGAGCTGTGCAACATCGCGGCGTTGAACCGCCTCGATAAGCGGGTCCTGGTCAATTTTTCGAAGGGCATTCGCAAGCGCATAAGGTTTACGGGTCATTTCCGAAGCTCCCGCATCGGCCATGTATTCGCGTGACCTCGAAATTCCGAACCGAAGCAGTATCGCAATGAGATAGCAGACGGCAGAAATTACAATCGCGATTAAAATCACCGGTCCGTTGTTTTTATTCCTGTTTCTTGAAAATGCACCATACCGGAGACTCCGGAAGGCCATTTCAGCGATAAAGGCAAAGATGCCGACAAAAATTATGGAGATGATCATTAGCCTGACATCGCGGTTGCGGATATGGGATAATTCATGAGCGATCACCCCTTCGAGTTCATCGTCATCGAGTTTTTCAATGATTCCGCGCGAAAGCGATACGGAAAAGGTCCGTTCGTTGATGCCGCTCGCGAATGCATTCAGCGAATCGTCTTCAATAATATAAATCTGCGGAATCTTCATCCCTTTCGAAATGCATAGATTTTCGACAAGGTTATAAACCCTTTTATTCTCCATGCGTGCCAGTGGTTTCGACCCTGTGGCCATCCTTATCATTGAGTTATGGAAAGACCAGGCAATCAAAAACCAGATTGTTGTGCCGATAAGCACAAATGGCGCAGTACTGATAAATGAGTCGTTAACCAGTTGCGGGTCACGATGTTGTGCAGTGAAGAACAGAAAGGCATAAACCATCCCCAGCAATACGAGCGGAAATGCAATGATCAGGAGAAAACTGTTGAAATTATTTCTCCTGATCTGTGTCTGAATGCCGACGTAAGTCATTAAGAAAAACTGATTTTGGGCGGTTCTTCCATGGCTGTGCGCTCTGTGCCAAGATCGAACATCGTTTCGCGGCGGAATCCGAAATTACTGGCAATAAGATTCGCCGGGAAAGTTTCAATTCCTGTGTTGTATTCCGTGGTGGCAGCATTGAAATACCTGCGGGCTGCGGCCAGTTTGTTTTCGATATCGCTTAACTCTTCCTGGAGTTGCAGGAAATTTTGATTGGCTTTCAGATCGGGATAAGCCTCGACCGACACTTTTAAACCCTGTAATGCAGCAGAAAGTTGTGTTTCGGTCCTGATTTTATCATCAATGGTAGTGGCATTCATCGCCGCTGTTCTTGCTTCGGTAACCCTCATGAGTAACTCCCTTTCGTGAGTGGCATATCCTTTCACCGTTTCGACGAGTTGAGGAATCAGGTCGTGCCGTTGCCTGAGCTGAACATCAATATCTGCGAATGCATTTTGGCGCGTATTGCGCAGCCGGACCAGACTGTTGTAGACGCCAATCAGCCAGAAGACAATCAGAACAATAACAATCAGAATAATCCAGATCATAATAATTTGTTTTAGGTAATGAGTACAACAAAGCTACAATTTTAGAAGGATATTTTGATGTCTGACGAAAATTTTTATGATGCGGTTTTTGGGTACTATATGTTTTAGGCAGCTAGCTGTTGGCAACTGGATACTGGCATTTTTATACTACCAGGAGATGTCAGTTTTTGTTTAGGCAGTTATAATATAATCTGACTCATATTCAATCATATAGGTATTTTTAAATTTTTGATAGTGACTACTATTTAATGATTTGCATGTATTAGCCAGAAAGAAGCAGCCAGTTGCCAGCTGCCAATCTTGTTAAAACTAAACTAAACTTTAAGCTGTTCACCTTCCGATTTCGCAATGATCACGGCACAGCACGTATCGCCATAAACATTGATTGTTGTACGGAACATATCGAGAACGCGGTCAACAGCCAGGATTAATCCGATTCCTTCCAGCGGAAGACCAACAGCCTTAAGAACAACAGTCATCATTACGAGGCCTGCCATGGGAATCCCGGCTGAACCGATTGCGGCAAGCAGTGCGGTGAAGATCACGATCAGTTGCTGTCCGAAGGTGAGATCAACTCCATAGGCCTGCGCGATAAACATCACGGCAACACATTCGTAAAGGGCAGTACCATTCATATTTACCGTGGCCCCCAAGGGTAAGGTAAAACTTGCAATTTTATTCGAAACCCCGTCGTTAAATTCAACGGCTTCCATGGTAAGCGGAAGGGTTGCATTGGAGGAGGAGGTGGAAAATGCAGTCAGCAACGGGATAGTCATGTTCTTAAAGTGTTTGATCGGATCGGCACGCCCCATTAGTTTTACGGTCAGGGGGAGTGTGAATAACCCGTGAATCAGCAACCCAATCAGCACAGTGATAAAATAGAGTCCCAGCCTGCTAAAAACTTCACTGACCTGGTTTCCCATCTGTATTTGTTGCGCAATAACTTTGGCGCCAATGCTGAAAACTCCGATTGGTGTAAAGCGTATGATAAAAAGGGTGATTTTCATGATCACATCCAGCGCGGCATTCATTACTTCTACAAGCAATTGCTGGGGTTTATCATTGATTTTGGTGATAAAATAACCAACAAGGATCGCAAAGAAAATAATCGAAAGCATTTGTCCCTGTGACAGCGCCTCGAAGATATTTGAAGGGACTATTTTAATTAATGTTGTGCCAAAATCATCAGAAATCGCAGAGAGGTTCTCTACGGGCATTTTAAAACCCAGTTCGGCGCCAACACCGGGCTTGATCAGGTTTACCAGGAAGAAACCCGTAAGGATGGCTATTAAAGTTGAGAAGATATAATATCCCATGGTCTTTAATCCAAGACGCCCCAGGTTACCACCGCTTCCAACACTTGCAACTCCTGTTGTAATTGAAAGCAGTATCAGCGGAACCACAATCATATTTAATGCCCGAAGGAACAGTTCTCCGATCCAGTTTGTATAAATAACACTTCCGGGCGCAAGATATCCAAAAAACACCCCGGCAATCAGTGCGATGAGGATCTGGTAATGGAGGGCAATATTAATTCGTGGCAGTTGCATAAGTTGATTTTTGAGAAACCAAAGATAGGATTATATTTATTTGTGTTACCTTTCGTGATGTTTGAATTATACACAAAATAGGTTGTTTTATCCATTGAAAACCAAAGGTGCTTTCGATAAGTTTGATGTTGGAAAAAAATCGTGAATTCAAATTTAAATTAATTAAGATGAACAGATTAATTGGTGAATTGCCTAAAATCGGCATCCGTCCCGTGATTGACGGTCGTCTTCAGGGTGTCAGAGAATCACTTGAGGTCCAGACAATGAATATGGCCAAAGCTGCTGCTAAGCTTCTTACAGATAACCTGCGATTCCCGGGTGGTGAAAAGGTGGAATGTGTCATAGCTGACCGGACAATCGGGGGTGTGGCAGAGGCGGCGATGTGTGCCGATCAATTTTCGCGGGCCGGTGTAGGGGTGTCGCTCACGGTAACACCATGCTGGTGCTACGGTACAGAGGTGATGGATACTGATCCGCTGATTCCCAAGGCGGTATGGGGCTTTAACGGAACTGAACGCCCCGGAGCTGTTTACCTGGCAGCTGCACTTGCAGGATATGCACAAAAGGGACTGCCTGCATTTGGTATCTATGGACACGATGTACAGGATTCGGGTGATACCTCTATTCCGGAAGATGTTACGGAGAAATTGCTCCAGTTTGCGAAGGCAGGTCTTGCCGTGGCACAGATGAGAAATAAATCCTATCTTTCGATTGGTGGAATGTCGATGGGAATTGCCGGATCGTATGTCGATCAGGAGTTTTTGCTTGACTACCTGGGAATGCGCACCGAAGTGGTTGATATGACAGAACTCGTTCGTCGTGCTGAACGGGGAATTTATGATAAAACGGAATTTGAAAAAGCGCTGGCATGGGTAAAGAAAAACTGCAAAGAGGGAGAAGATCCCAATAAACCGGAAGACCGGCTTTCACCCGAACGCAAATCATGGGAGTGGGAGATGGTTGTTAAAATGACCCTCATTGCACGCGACCTGATGATAGGTAATCCGCGCCTGGCAGAAATGGGTTTCGGTGAAGAAGCACTGGGACATAATGCCATTGCCGGAGGATTCCAGGGACAGCGGCAATGGACAGATCATCTTCCAAATGGCGACTTTATGGAAGCCATACTCAACTCTTCGTTCGACTGGAATGGAATGCGCGAAGCATTTGTTGTGGCAACGGAGAACGATTCGTTGAATGGAGTCGCCATGTTGTTTGGACATTTGCTGACCAATACTTCACAAATATTTTCGGATGTCCGCACCTACTGGAGTCCCGATGCGGTTGAACGTGTAACAGGGAAGAAGCTTTCAGGTAAGGCGTCGGAAGGAATTATTCACCTCATTAACTCTGGCTCCACGACCCTTGATGCGACGGCCCGGCAGCAGAAGGATGGTCATCCGGCCATGAAACCATACTGGGAAATCACAGATGCTGAAGCACAGGCATGTCTCGATGCAACCGACTGGCCTGCAGCCGATCTTGGTTATTTCCGTGGAGGCGGTTATTCATCACATTTCAATACCGAAGGTGAGATGCCGGTTACAATGTCGCGCGTAAACCTGGTAAAGGGAATCGGTCCGGTCCTCCAGATTGCAGAAGGATGGACAATTCAGTTGCCCCAGGAAGTACATGCAGTACTTGATGTCCGCACTAATCCTACCTGGCCGACAACATGGTTTGCTCCGCGGTTAACGGGTACAGGGGCGTTTGCCGATGTCTACAATGTGATGGCTAACTGGGGCGCCAATCATGGTGCAATCAGCTACGGGCATATCGGTGCCGACCTGATCTCATTGGCTGCCATGCTCCGGATCCCGGTGTGTATGCACAATGTTCCTGATGAGAAAGTTTTCCGTCCTGCTGTGTGGAATGCCTTCGGTATGGATAAAGAGGGTTCAGACTATCGTGCCTGCAACACGTATGGTCCGGTTTACGGAAAGACAAGATAATTACAGGGTAGAATATCACCTATATCCGGCAGCCGGTCGTCTGGTAGAAATTACCTGATGCCGGCTGTCTTTTTTACGGTAAATTGGATTTTTTTTGTTAATTTACGGGTTCTTTTGAATAGGAGATAAGTCAAAATGAAGACCTGGACTACAAAAAATGGTTACCGGATATTCCTGGTTTTAAACGGGAGGAGCAATGCTTATTTGATTTCAAAAGAGAATATCAACATATTGGTCGATACAGGAGTAAAATCGGCTTTTAACCTGATGCGGCAAAATATAGATTCGCTTAAATTGCCGAACAGTAAAATCAATTTACTGGTTCTGACGCATACGCATTACGATCATTGTCAGAATGCCCACAGAATCAAAAGTGATAGTCATTGTAAGATTTTGATGAGCCTGGATGAAGCAAAATTTGTTCAGCATGGCTATACTCCGTTACCCAAAGGAACATTTGTCGTTACTAATATTGTATCTTCTTTGGGACGGCTGATTGGTAAAAGGCTTTTCGGTTATGAACCATTTACCCCCGATCTGGTGATTGACTCTGAATTTGACTGGTTTCAAAAGGGGTTTAAACTTAAGTTTTTAATAACCAACGGTCATTCACCCGGCTCAATCAGTGTGATTGTTGATGATGAAATTGCCATCGTAGGAGATGAAATGATGGGAGTTTACCGGAATTCAGTTTTTACACCCTTTGCAGATGATACAACAGGGATGATAACCAGTTGGGGAAAGCTCTTAAAAACGGGATGTGAATTTTTTCTGCCCGGTCATGGAAAAGAGGTGAATTGGGAATTATTATTAAAGGAATATTTAATATATGCACGTAAACGGAACATTGTAACTTAGCTGCAGATTTAATCAGCACCACAAATGAACTATAAAATCAATCCTTGTTCCGAAGAGCAATTACCTGAGATCCTGGAAATTTTTAATGACGCCATATTGAACTCCACGGCTTTGTATGATTACAAACCCCGGAAAATGGAGGATATGATCAGTTGGTATGCTGATAAACAAAAAGGAAAGTACCCGGTTATAGGGGTCTTTGATGAGGACATGGTTCTTTTAGGTTTTGCGTCCTACGGAATTTTTCGAAGCCGCCCGGCCTACAAGTATTCAGTCGAACACTCGGTTTATGTCAGGTCGGATAAACGGGGTAAAGGTGTAGGAACTACATTACTCAGAGAAATTGTAAAAAGTGCGCAAGAGCAGGATTACCATGTCCTGGTTGGAGGGATTGATGCTTCAAATGTCGAAAGTATTAAGCTACATAAAAAGGAAGGATTTGTATTTTGTGGCACCATCAAACAGGCCGGATACAAATTTGGGAAGTGGCTCGATCTGTCATTTTATCAAATGATATTGAATACACCGGAATTGCCGGTTGATGACCTCTAAGGAAGTGTTCCTTCAATCTGATAAAAAATGGAAAAGGTTTAATCTTGATTTTCCCGAAAATTATTCACACATTGGCATCACATTGGTATCAATTAATTTTCGGATATTAATGTTTAAGCCAGTGATTAGATTCTACTGATAGATTGATTGATAATCAACTTAACGCTAACAAATATTTATAAAAAAATCCTCCTATGGTACGCTTATTAACGTTTACGGCCTTCTTTATGGTGATGATGTTGATGAATTCCGCTGCATCTATTGCACAGAATCATGGTGCTTTTACCGGTGCAGCCGATATCGGTAATCCCAGATTAAAAGGGTCAACCAAATTTGATGAATTCCGGCAGGTTTATACACTGAGCGGCAGCGGACTGAATATGTGGGCCAAAGCGGATGAATTTCATTTTGCTTCGGTGAAGATCACCGGCGATTTTATCATGACCACCTTTTGTAAATTCGAAGGGGCAGGAGTTGTGCTGCACCGTAAAATGGGTTTGATGATCAGGGAAGATCTTTCTTCCGGTTCGCGTTATGCGGATGCAGCCATTCATGGTGACGGTCTTACTTCGCTGCAGTACAGGCCAAAGGCGAATGATGAAACCCTGGAGATCAAGGCCGAAATGACTGCTCCCGATGTGATTCAGCTCGAGCGTAAGGGCGATACTGTTATTATGCGTGCGGCAAAATCGGGGAAGCCGTTCACCGAAACAGGCCGGTTATTTATAGCTTTCGGAAAACCGGTTTATGCCGGATTGTTTGTTTGTTCACACGATATTGCTGTTATTGAGAAGGCAGAGTTTCATAATTTCAGGATCGATGTCCCTGCAGCCGAAAAGGTGGATGGTTACCAGAAGCCGTCAGCAAGCCGGCTTGAGCTGATGGATGTGGAGACAGGCCATCGCAAAGTGATCTATGCCACACAAGATCACATCGAAGCGCCCAACTGGTCGAAAGACGGTAAATTCCTGATCTATAATTCAGGAGGATTGCTTTATAAATTTCCCCTGGATACAAAAACTCCCGCGAAAATTAATACAGGTGATGTAGTGAGCAACAATAACGATCATGGCATTTCCTTTGACGGGAAGATGCTCGCCATTTCAAGTTCAACAAAACTTGCTGATGGCCGTTCAGGATCGATGGTTTATACCGTACCGGTTGAAGGTGGTATTCCAAAAGCAATTACAAAATACGTCCCCTCGTATTGGCATGGATGGTCACCCGATGGTAAGACACTGGTTTATTGTGCCGAACGGAATGGTGACTACGATGTATGGGGAATCCGGTCAACGGGTGGTGAAGAGTTTCAACTGACAAAATCCAAAGGGTTGGATGATGGTCCGGAGTATTCACCCGATGGCAAAAAAATTTATTTTAACTCGGTACGTTCCGGAATGATGAAAATCTGGCGCATGGCGCCCGATGGCTCAAACCAGGAACAGGTTAGTTTCGGCTCGTATAACGACTGGTTTGCCCACATTTCACCCGATGGGAAAAAGATGGTCTATATCTCGTATCCCGCTGATGTGCCTGCCAATTCACATCCTCACAATAAACGTGTTTTGCTCCAGGTTCAGCCGACTAATTCACCTGAAGCGAGGGTGCTTGCATATATCTATGGCGGACAAGGTACCATGAATGTACCATCGTGGAGCCCCGATGGAAAAACGATCGCTTTTGTAACGTTTACTTACGGCGATCCGAATTATTAATAAGAACAAATACGTATCATGTCCGGTCGGTCATTATTATTGAGGTTTTTTTTGATTTGTACATTTTTCATCCTGGTTATCGGGATCAATGGCCGGGCAACCGGCCAAAATAATCCTGAAAGCGATAAAAAATACCAGGTGACTTTTGGTGAAAGTTATCACAACTATTTACCCGGAGCCACAATGAGGATGAGGGTGGTCTTTAAAAACACATCCCCGGATGCTATAAAGATCAGCCAGGAGTTAATGGTGCTCGACAGTGCCGGAATAAAGGCCTGGAATACAGTGATTAATCTTGAACTTCTTCCGGATGGCAGTTTCACGGTTCCGTTAATCGTTCCAATTCCCCGATTTACCGGCACCTTTACACTGACAACTCCTGATTCGACAGGGGGGAATGGTGAAAAGGTACCTTCCTTCCCGTTTATCGTAGCCAAACCAACGAAATCATCCCGATTGAAACAAATCCTTGTCCATACGCCCGATAACGAAGAGGTATTAAATGGATTCCTTAAAAACTGGGATATCAAGGCCCCGACCATTTCGTGGGGACAGGTGCTGCTGCTGGGAAAGAGAAGTCGTAATCTTTATGCAACGGGCGATCGTGAAATCATCCAGTTAGTTGAACGCGCTCTTAACCGCGAGATGTCGGTTATCTTTCTTGATTTCGGACCCGCCGGTTATAGCAATGAGGGTAATCCTCCGAAAATGGCTTTACCGTTTAATATTACTGTTAGTTTTCTGCAAGCCGCTACACCTGAGCAAAGCTTTGTGCTTAAATCAGATTATAAGGAACTTATCTTCGGTTTTAAGACCAATGACATAAAGAACTGGAATGGTAGTTATGGCGTGACAGTACCCGCCACAGACCTCCGGTTCGACGGGAAAGGGATAAAGATAAATGCAATGGTTACCACAGGAAATAACCCGTACCGGTTTCCCGTTGTGGAACTAATACCTGAGACCGGAAAAGGGAAAGTTTACCTTTGTCAGTTATTAACAGATGGACGGATTGACGAGTCTTCAACTCTGCCGCGAAATAAACCCGATTCTCCTGCTTACGATCCTCTTGCCGTACAGTTTTTATTAAATCTAATTTCGGCAACGGTAGGCGATAATTTATTGAAATAGCTGGTCCGTTCATCCTATGTGAAGGCTTGACTGTTCAATAAAAGTGAAGGCTTGACTGTTCAGGACATGAAAAGTCAAGCCTTCACTTCTTCACTTCTTCACTTTTTTCTTTTTGAACATGTATTTTCCTCTTTTCTAGGTTAACACAAACTTTTTTGTATTTTTGCTTTCATACTAGCATCAATTTTCTTTACTCACTATTAAATCTTCAAACTTATGGATTTTAAAAAGTTTATTGTCATTCCTGTGTTTATTGCAATCCTGGCTGCAGGATTTATCGTGCTTGATCAATTGCTCAGCCCTCATATGCCAATCGCGGACAACAAGGGATTTGGCTGGGTGACTTTCCAGGCATGGGCCATGTATTTTTTAGCCGGTTGTACTGTTAAAGGGGGAGCCCGTACTTTTCTGGGTTATGTATTGGGCGTTTTATTTGCCATTATCATTATTAAACTGGCCGGTATATTTGGATCTGCCGGATTCTGGGCTGTTCCGCTGGCTGTATTGGTGATGGTTATACCGATGGTGTCAATGGAAAGGGCACATTCACTGATTGATTTCGTCCCTGCGTTTTTTGTTTCATCAGCATTGATCTTTGCTTTTGGACAAATATACCCGGCTGCCTCAATGACCTCATCCGTAGTTACTATTCTGATTTACTGTGCAATTGGCATGGTCTTGGGATTTATTACAATTAGTATAAGAACTGCTTACGAGAAGATGGTTCTCAAACCTGCCTGATCGATCGCCTGCTTTAAATATGATCGCCACCAAAAAGTTGATTTCAGACTTTTTGGTGGCGATTTTTTTCATTTAACAGCTTTAATAATTGTTACCACGATCCGCCGGCACCGCCGCCGCCGAAGCTGCCGCCGCCAAAACCACCGAAGCCGCCACCGGATGAACCTCCGCCAAAACCACTGCCCCCTGAGAATCCACCCCAGGAACCCCTGTGATGTCCGCCGAGCATACTACCAAGTAATAAACCTCCCAGCATACCCCGGGTGGAACCGATCCCATGAGAACGTCTGCCACCGCTTCTTAAAAGGAAAACAATGGCCAGGATAATCATGATGAAGACAGCCCCTCCAATACCTCCCGATTTTCCTTTGCCGGTCGCGTTGACGTATTGTTCGGCAGTAAATTCGCCTGATGTTAGTCCGATCAGCACATCAGTACTTCGGTCAAGACCTGTATAGTAGTCGTTCTGCCTAAATGCAGGAAGCAACTCTCCCCTGATCAGCGACTGACTGGCTACAGCATCGGGGACTACCCCTTCAAGCCCATAGCCAACAGCAACATAAACTTCACCTTTTTCATTCGCTAATTTGGGCTTTACCAGGATCAGTATTCCGTTGTTTTTTCCTTTCTGACCAATTCCCCACTTTTCGGAAAGCTTCACCGCATAGTCAGCTTTATCATAGCCGTTGAGACTTTTAACGGTCACAATGGCAATCTGGGTTGAGCTTTTCTGGTTATAACCGACCAGTTTATTTTCGAGCGCAGCTTGTTGTTCAGGCGAAAGAAGCCCGGCAAAGTCGTTCACCATGCGCGGGGGATCCGGTCGTTCCGGCAAATCCTGTGCAGTTGTAACGAAAGCTGAAAGCAGCGCAAACAAAAGCAAAAACAGTGCGCGATGTATCTTTTTTATTGTGTAGTTCATTATTCTCCGTATGAAATTTCGTCCGATAATTCATTGACATCATCAGCCTGAGTCGGGAAATACTGTTTCAACTGCTGTCCCGACAATTCAATTCCTTTGATCAATCCGTTGGTAAACTCGCCTGCTTTAAAACGCGCGAGCATCAACTCTTTAATTTCGTTCCAGAAATCTTCGGGAACGACTTTATTGATCCCCGCATCGCCAATGATTGCAAATTTATGGTCGTTGACCGAAAGGTAGATCAGTACGCCGTTTCGGTCTTTCGTTTCGTGCATCTTAAGCTTTGTGAAAAGCCATGCAGCCCTGTCGAGGACATCTTCGCTGCACTTGTCTTCGAGATGAACACGTATCTCGCCGCTGGTATTACCTTCCGCCCGTGCGATGGCCTCCATGATTAATTTTTCATTCTCTTTTCCGAGAAATTCTTTGGCATTCATAATCACCTGGAGTTAGAAAGTAACTGTGGGTGCTTTATCGGCTCCTTTTTCTGCTTCGAAATAAGGTTTTTTCTCAAAGTTACGCATTGAGGCAATAATACTTTGCGGAAACTTCCGGATATAGGTATTGTAACCCCTGGCTACTTCGTTGAACTTCTGCCGCTCAACAGTAATCCTGTTTTCGGTCCCTTCGAGCTGAGCCTGAAGATTTAAGAATCCTTCGTTGGCTTTTAGTTCAGGGTATTTTTCAACCACTACCATCAGTCGTCCCAATGCTGAAGATAAACCGCCCTGAGCTTCCTGGAACTGCTGCATCGATTCGGGTGAAAGTTTTGTAGGGTCCACTGTAACCTGGGTCGCTTTGGCACGCGCCTCAATAACTGCGGTTAAAGTCTCTTTTTCGAAGTCGGCATACCCTTTCACTGTATTAACAAGATTGGGAATCAGGTCTGTCCGGCGCTGATAGACATTTTCAACCTGCGACCACGCTGAGGCCACACTTTCATCCATTTCCACCATCTTGTTCCCTGTCGATACGCCCCACTGGAAACCTAAAAAAAGCAGCACAACAATTACGATCACAACGATTATTCCTGTTCTTTTCATCTTATTTTTCTTTTAATAATTTTTGATACAACAATTAGTCGCACAATTGGATGCGAAATTACGCAACAAAATTGAATCGGGAAATATTTTATCATTAATATGACCAGTTTCATAACACTTTAGTTACCTTGTTGGTGAAGAGATTTGTGGCAAGGGCTATTTGTTCCGGTTTACCCAGGATATAGGCGATATCACCGGTCATAAGACGGGTGCCTGACGAGGGGTGATCAATAAGGTTGTCGTTGCGTTTGAGGGCAACCAGCGTAATCCCATAAGTATTGCGCAATTTTGATTCTGAGAGCGATTTTCCCGTGAGGACTGACCCTTCACTGACCCTTAATGCTGTAATTTCGATATTTGGAATCTCTTTAAGAATATTGAATTTTTCGGTATCCTTTTTCTCGTAAAAAATTCCGTAATGATCATCCCTGATACGGGCTATGGTGTCGTTGATTTCGTTTTGAGGCAGCAGGAAATTGGTAAGCACTCTTTCAAAAAGGTCGATTGCCGTTTCAAACTCCTCCGGAATGACCTGGCTGGCGCCCAACCTGTAAAGTTCTTCGATATCTTCGACATGTTTGGTTCTTACCAGGATGTAGGCATGTTTATTTAAATGCCGCACCTTATCGGTGATTGCCATAGCGGTAATCAGATCTCCAACCGAGATCAGGATGATCTTAGCCGTATCGACATGTGCCTTTAATAAAATCGGCTCATTTATAGCATCTCCGTAAATAATTGTTTCCCCTTTTTCCTGCCTTTTGCGCACAATTGCCGGATCAAAAACAATGGAGATGTAAGGGATATTGTTGTATTTTGCCATCACCGAAAGGTTTATTGCACGCGAATCCTTTCCAATCAGTACAAGGTGGTTACTGAGTTCAGGGACATCGATCTGCTGTAGCGGAAAGAGACCATTGACAAGATAACCGGGAAGAGGTAGTCTTAACAGTAACCTGGATAACCGGTTTCCTATCAGTACCAGTAAGGGTGAAACGGACATGGTAATAATGGCTACAGCAAGAAAAAGCTGGTAATAATAGTCATTCAGTATCCTGTAACTCTCCCCCATTTTTGCAAGGATAAAGGAGAATTCACCCACCTGTGCAAGTGCGAGGCCGACCATAACAGTTCCACGCAAAGTGTGTCCCATTAAGAAAGCAGTAAACCCGGCTATGATGAATTTTATACCAATGACAAGAAGAACAGTTGCGAAAACCATACCTATATTCTCGTAAACAAAACTGAGATCGAGCAACATCCCTATAGAGACAAAGAAGAAACTAGTAAAAGTATCCCGGAAGGGGATCAGATTACTGAAGGCATTATCGCTGTACTCTGACTCAGAGATCATCAGTCCGGCAAGGAAGGCTCCGAATGCCAGGGTAATTCCAAGGGTAGAGGTAAGAAGAGCTACCGATAAGCAGATCAAAAGAACACACATCAGGAAAAGTTCCTGGTTCCTGGTCATTGCTATCCAATGCAATATCTTGGGCATAAACCATCTGTTACCGGCATATACGAACGCAATTATCAGTGCGGCCTTAATGCCTAAAGCGATAAGATCGGATCCGATATTGGCAGTATTGCCACTTAAAAACGGTGTAAACAGTAACATGGGTACCAGCACGATATCCTGAAAGATAAGTATACCCACCACTGTTCTTCCATAATTTGAAGTAACTTCGGATCGGTCCTGCAGAATTTTTAAAACTACGGCAGTACTGCTCAAGGCAGTTAGAAATCCGATAAACAGAGCGCTTGTCCATTCCATGTCATAAGACCTTGCGAGTACCATGGTGACCAGCGCTGTGAGGGAAAGCTGGATAAATCCGCCCAAAAAGACAATTCTCCGGATTTTCAGAAGATGTTTGAGGCTGAATTCCATTCCAATGGTGAACATTAGAATGACCACCCCCAGTTCGGCCATGAGATCAATCTCGTGGGGTGCGCTTATAATCCCCAGCAGGAATGGTCCGGCAACGATACCGGTTAGTAAATAACCCACAAGCGTAGGTACTTTGATCTTTGTAAACAGGAAATTTACAAAAGTCGACAAGGCAAAAATGATCACTACATCTTCTAAAATTACCGGATTCATATAATTATTTAAAAAATGAATGATAGGATAAAGGTGTGAAACGTATTATATTTCACCGCAATATATAAAAATACAGCTAATTATAAGTGACCGGGTGACTGCTATTCATAATTGAGCAAAACTAACAAACCACATTTCTTTATTTAATAAGTCACCCGGTCACTCACCTTGAGATTCAGAAGTGACCGGGTGACTGCGATTCAAAATTGAGCAAAACTAATGGGCTTCTTTTCTTTCCTTAAAAAGTCACCCGGTCACTTTCACCTGACTCGTCCTGCCCTGCTAATGACATTTTTTATTTGCCCCGTCTCCCCGTCGCCCCATCGCCCTGTCGCAGTAGCCTGCCTCCTGATGCCTACGAAGACAAGATACGGATTGAATCGAGTAATTTCGGATTCAGTTCCTTGTCGTATTTTATGGCTTTATTAAATGGGACTAAAGCTATTTCGTCGTTTTCGATTCCAACCATTACACTTTGCTGATCGTCGAGTAATGTTTCAACTGCGGCGACACCCAGGCGACTGGCCAGTATCCGGTCGGTGGCAGTTGGAGTTCCGCCACGCTGAATGTGTCCAAGCACTGTAACCCTGACATCATATTGCGGATAATCTTTTTCAACCTGTTTGGCGATATGGAAAGCTCCACCTGCTTTTTCACCTTCGGCAACAAGGACAATGGAAGAGTTTTTACTTTTCCGGTAACCCGTTTTGATGAAGTTTTCAAGCGTTTTAAGGTCGGTATCGGTTTCCGGAATGAGTACCGCTTCTGCGCCTGACGCAATTCCTCCGTTCAGGGCGAGAAAGCCGGCATCGCGGCCCATCACTTCAATAAAGAAGAGACGTTCATGTGAGGTTGCGGTATCGCGTATCTTATCAACGGCTTCAATAATTGTATTCAGCGCCGTGTCGTATCCGATCGTAAAATCGGTTCCAAACAAATCGTTGTCGATCGTTCCGGGTACTCCGACAATCGGAAATCCAAATTCCTGGGCAAAGATTCGGGCACCCGTAAAAGTACCATCGCCACCGATCACGATTAGTGCATCGATACCTGCATCACGCAGATTCTGGTTGGCCTTTTCGCGGCCTTCCTTGTCGAAAAATTCCTTGCTGCGGGCCGTTTTTAGAATGGTTCCTCCAAGCTGGATGATATTACTGACATCACCCGAAGCGAGAGGCTTAAAATTATTTTCGATCAAACCCTTATATCCATGTAAAATTCCCACAACCTCACGGCCATAAAAAATAGCCGTACGGGTTACAGCACGTACTGCGGCATTCATGCCGGGTGCATCGCCCCCGGAAGTTAAAACCCCAATCTTCCTGATCGGATTGTCATTATAATCATCCGGCATTGAAATCCTGTTTGCTTTGCCCATTTTACTATATTTTTAAGAATGCAAATTTAGCGTGAAAAAGAAGTTCCCTGGAAATTTGTGGTTAAATTTACTTAAACTTTTCGAATGCCATCTGATGCAAAGCCGAAGCTACATCCTCGAGCAGATTTTTTGGGGTTGAGGTCGCACCACAGATTCCCACCGATTCAACATCCTGAATCCATTGTTTATCAATTTCCTGTATTGATGAGATAAATTTGCTGTTGGGATTTACTGATTTACAGATATTGTACAACATTTTTCCATTCGAACTTTTCAGACCACTTACAAAAATAATTAACCCGAACCGTGCAGAAAACTCCCTGATAGCAGGAATACGGTTGGCGACTTGCCGGCATACTGTATCGTGAATATTTACCGGTATATCGATCGCCCTTTGTTTTAACTCCTCGGCCAGCAGATTAAAACCTTCAAGATCTTTGGTTGTCTGCGAATAAAGTTCGATCGGGCGTGTAAAGTCAATCTTATCGATCTCGTCCGTATTTTCTATCACTATCGCCTCCCCGTTTGTCTGACCTACAAGTCCGTTTACCTCGGCATGGCCTTTCTTGCCAAAAATAACGAATTGGGTATTATTATCCGTTTCATGCCCTGAACGTATACGCTGCTGCAGTTTAAGAACCACCGGACAGGTCGCATCAATAAGCCGTATATTATTTTGCCGTGCGTATTCGTAGGTCGATGGCGGTTCACCATGGGCACGTAGGAGCACCGTGACATCTTTCATGGTAAAATAATGTTCATGGTCGATCGTGATTAATCCTTTTTTTGTAAGTCGTTCCACTTCTGCATCGCTGTGTACAATATCACCCAGGCAATATAGCACATCCTGTACCTGAAGGGTTTCCTCCACTTTGCGGATCGCTTCAACCACCCCAAAACAAAATCCCGAATTTTTATCGATCTCTATAATCATTAAATCATACTTCTTAAATCCTAAATCCTAAATCCTAAATCCCAAATCCTAAATCACTTTCCTTCAATATGACTCAGTATCCAGCTGAGCTGTTCTTCACGGGTCATAAAGCTATTGTCCAGGATGACAGCATCGTCTGCCTTGCGTAACGGACTCTCTTCCCGGGTTTCATCGTACCGGTCGCGTTCAATGATATTGGCTTTGATTTCTTCGTAACTAACCGATTCACCCTTTGCGGTAAGTTCGTCATACCGTCGCCTGGCCCTTACATCTGGCTGGGCGGTCATAAATATTTTCAGTTCGGCTTCGGGAAAGACGACCGTTCCGATATCGCGACCATCCATCACGATTCCTTTCGATTTCCCCATCTCCTGCTGAAGAGCAACAAGCAGGTGGCGTACTTCAGCAATTGCCGCTACGGGACTAACATACTGAGATACCGTAAGCAGCCGGATTTCATTTTCGACATTCTCTCCGTTTAACCAGATGTCGTTATGTTGGGTCTCAGGATTAAACCTGAACGAAACCTTAATCTTGTCAAGACTGGCAACGAGTTTGTTAATATTAACTTTCCCGTTTTCAATCAGTTTGTGGCGAAGGCAAAAAAGCGTAACGGCCCGGTACATGGCACCCGAATCGATAAAGATGTAATTCAGTTTTCTGGCTAAATCCTTGGCTACTGTACTCTTTCCACACGAGGAGTGTCCATCGATGGCTATGATGATTTTATTGATATTCTCAGGCATTTCAGAAATGAATAATCGAAACAAAGATAACGTTTAAGAAGATTGTTAAAGATTTTCGCGCTTTAGTTTTTCAACTACTTCGTAAACAATAGGGCAGAGCTCCCGGTTAAGCATCGTGAGATCCAGTAGCTGATAGAACCGGCGCCGGTCGGTGTGCGGATATTCCCGGCAAGCCTTTGGCCTGAACTCATAGATCAGGCAATAGTTGTCTGGCATCAGAAAAGGGCATGGCGTTTCATTGAAAACATAACACTGATCCTCATCTATGTGCAGGTAGCGGGCAATAAAATCAACATCCTTCATTTTAAGGCGATGGGCAATCCGTTCGATATCTTTACCTGTGATGGAGGGACTGATTGATTTACAGCAATTACCACAGGTCAGACAATCGAACTGGTCCGATACCTTGTTATGAAGACGGTGGATAATATCATCGAGTTGTTTGGGCTTTTTCCGTTTGAGTTTTGTGAAAAAAACATTGGTTTCTTCCTGGTTCTGCTGTGCGAGCGCTTTTACGTTGTCTTTATCTGTCTCCATAAATGATTTAATATTTACCTCCCTCCATGCTGTTGAATGGAAACTAATCGGGCGATGAATTTTCTCATTCTGACCTGTGCGATAAACAGACCAGCTATCACGACGACTATTCCCACAACTTTTCTGAAGGCTAGGGGTTCATCCAGGATATACCAGGCGAAAATTGCCGTCAAAACCGGGATGATATTGATGAATATATTGGCGCCATTGATCCCCAGGTTTTTAACACTGTAGGTAAAAAGGATAAAGGCGATGCACGAAGCAAATACGGCAAGTTTTACGATGGCTATGAATGCATCCGGATTAAAAGGCGTATTTAACAAAGTCCTGCTTTCAAAAATCAGCCATAGCGGCAGAAAGAAAAAGATGCCGATAAAGTTCTGATAAGTGATAATGGTTGTGATGTTGTACTTCGTTGAAAGGTCCTTTAAAACAACCGTATAACTGATGGCCGAAAATACAGCCAGAAATAAGAGACCAATTCCAAGTGGAGAGGCCATAAAATTATGCGCATCGTCAAAAACTACAATGCCCACCCCAAAAAACGAAAGCAAAATCCCGATTAGGCTTCGTAACGGCAATTTTTCACTTTGAAAACGTGAAGCTGCCATTGGAGAAAACAAAGGGATTGTTGCAATGATGATAGCACCCATGGTGCTTGAAACATAAAGCAATCCAAAGCTTTCGCCCATAAAATAAAGGAAAGGTTCAAAAAATGCGAGTAACAGAAAAGTCCGGTAATCTTTCTTTTCAATTTTCATCAATTTTCCGATAATCCGCCCATAGATCAACATCAGGATTGTGGCGATGACGAGCCGGAAAAAAACGGTCGTAAGCGGACCATAAGAAACGTAAACCTCTTTCACCCAGACAAAAGAAAATGCCCAAAAAACCATTGCGAAAATTACCGCGAGATAAACCAGTCCTTTCTTTTGCCTCATATAAAAATTTTGAACTGCAAAAGTAGGATTAATTACGCATAGAACCATCGGTATGCTTCTTCAAGGCGTATACCGGAATGATAACAGGAGGGAAGTGGATTTTGTGGGTAACAATAAGAAAAGGAAAAAATGTTCAGAATTGATTTTTTATTAATAAATTTGTTAAATAGTTTTGATTCCTGACCGAACTTGTATTTAACTGATTAATAACAGCCAATACAGGTATCCTGCACAATGAAATTTTCCGGAAAGCTAAAGTTCACCAACACACATTGCAAAAAAACGATCTTAAATGACAGCAAATAATGATGGAATTCGCCATTTGAACGAAAAGCTTGAAACGCTGTTGAAAAGACAGGTTGATTTTTCGGTTGAGATTGATCAGTTGCGTAAAGAGATCAATCTCCTGAGAAAGCCGCAGCGTACAACACAGGTTGTGGAAAACAGGGAAACAGAAGCTGATCAACCGTTAGTGCCGGGTGGAAAAGAAGCAGACAAAGAAGTGATAACACCCATCGGTCAACGATACATTGCGCCCAGGTCTGCGGTAGTCACGGGGGTTTCATCCCCATCAAAACAAAGGCCTCCGAATGTTAAATCTGACCTTGAAAAATTCATCGGTGAGAATCTGATTAATAAAATCGGTATTGCCATTACCGTAATTGGTGTGGCGATAGGGGCAAAGTATTCCATCGAACACCAGCTGATCAGTCCACTCACACGTATTATTCTCGGCTACCTCATGGGGTTGGGATTGTTGGGGGTCGGAATAAAATTGAAACAGAATTACGAAAACTATAGTGCCGTTCTTGTAAGCGGAGCAATGGCCATTATGTATTTCATAACCTATGCGGGATATAGTTTTTATGACCTGTTCCCCCAGTCGGTTGCTTTT
Source organism: uncultured Bacteroidales bacterium (assembly GCA_942493325.1). Classification (GTDB taxonomy): domain Bacteria; phylum Bacteroidota; class Bacteroidia; order Bacteroidales; family Prolixibacteraceae; genus JAAFHB01. The sequence goes on from OW818689.1 coordinate 5,036,788, forward strand.
GGTCTGATGGTAATTTTCACAGCATTTACAGTTGTGGCAGCAATCAGATTTAACAATGTCGTTATTGCGCATATCGGATTGGTTGGTGCTTATGCTGTTCCATTCTTATTGAGTGAAGATTCCGGCAGGGTTGAGATATTGTTTAGTTACATGGCCATAATCAATATTGGTGTCCTGATGATAGCCTTCCTGAAGTATTGGAAATCATTGTATTATTCTTCATTTATAGTCACCTGGCTCATCTTTTTTTCGTGGTTCAATAACAATTACCAGCAGAGTGAGCATTTTGGTCTCTCGCTTATTTTCCTTTCAATCTTCTTCTTAACTTTTTATATAGTATTTCTTGCCTATAAACTTCGCAAAAATGAGAAGTTCGATACGGACGATATCCTGTTGTTACTTGCGAACTCATTTATTTTCTATTTCATTGGTTATGCTGTTTTTGAATCACACCAGGCAGGAGAAAATTTACTGGGATTATTCACTTTCGGTAATGCTGTTATACATTTTGTGATAAGTATTGTAATTTACAGGCAGATGCTCGTTGACCGAAACCTGTTTTACCTGATTGCGGGGCTGGTTTTGATCTTTATTACAATTGCCATACCGGTTCAATGGGACGGGAATTGGGTAACCTTGTTGTGGACGCTTGAAGCTGCGTTGTTATTTTGGATCGGCAGGACGAAAGGTGTTCCTGATTACGAAAAATTATCCTATCCGCTCATGTTTCTGGCTTTTTTCAGCATTATTCACGATTGGTTAACGATCTATACCAGTTACAACCCTGAACTGCCTGATACCAGGATTGCCCTGTTTTTAAATATCAATTTTCTGACATCTCTGTTTTTCATTGGATCTTTTGGTTTCATTAATTACCTGAACAGCAATAAAAAATATAGTCCGGCCAGGTTTGCTCAAAATTCAATTAATTCCCTGGTTTCATTTTCTGTTCCCGCTATTCTATTTATCGCACTTTACTATTCCTTCAGAGTGGAAATTTCAACCTGGTGGAACCAGTTGTATATTGACTCCACGCATTCGGTTAATCCGGAAAGTCTGCAAAGAAATTCTGATAGGGGAAATGAAGACTTAATGATGTTTAAAATAATCTGGATCATTAACTATTCATTGTTGTTTTTCTCCATTGCATCATTTATTAATAACAGGAAACTCAGGAGTGATGAGTTAGGCTTTATCAATATAGGTTTAGGCACTTATGCGATACTTGCATTTCTTACCGTTGGATTGTATCACCTGAGTGAGTTAAGGGAAAGCTATATCAGGCTGGTCGATTCGGGTGTTGGGGGACATTTTTACTCCATCGGGATAAGATACGTGTCATTTGCCCTGATCGGACTAATGTTTATATCAATATACGATTCTATCAGGCAGGATTTTTTAACGCGATATCCTATAAATTTTAATATCGCATTTGATTTATTACTTTATATTTCGGTATTGTGGATTGCGAGCAGCGAGCTCATTACCTGGCTCGACATTATGAAATTCTCAGAATCCGATAAACTGGGATTGAGTATTTTGTGGGGTGTATATGCTTTGATACTGATTGGAGTGGGAATCTGGCAGCGGAAAAAACATCTTCGTGTAGGCGCTATTTTACTCTTTACAGTAACCCTCATTAAGCTCTTTTTCTATGATATCTCGCATCTCGATACTGTTGCAAAAACCATTGTTTTCGTTTCCCTTGGGGTATTGCTTTTAATCATTTCCTTCCTGTACAATAAATATAAAATCCTAATTGCGGAATAGGAATTAAGTGGAATTGGGAGTAAATAATATGAAATTTGTTGTTGGACACAAAACCTTTTCAAGGCAAAAACTGTAACAAATCCAATTTTTTTTCGTTATTTGTGAATGTAGTGAACGCTTCGGGGATGTATGTTGCATCTTTTTTATAAATCATCCTGCATTCATTGTATTTAAAAATTTGATGGCAGGAAAAATCAGACAGGCTATGAGTCAGGAAATTGAAACAATAAAAATGAAACCTTCGGAAACCGTTAAAGTTGAACTTATCAGCAGAGGTGCATTAGGTTTACAATTATTCTGTAAAATGGATACCGATTCAATTGTTGAAGTGAACCGGCTTGAGCCCACGATCACCAAATCGGACACGATTTTGGCCGGTGATCCGATGGAGGCAATTTTCGAAATTAAATCGCTTCAGACAGGTACAGTTACGATTACTTTTTATGAATCTCAACCCTGGAATAAAGAATTTAAGGAGATTGTTCAAAAAATAATAACTGTTGAAGTGGCGGAATAATTCGATCACTTGATTTTATTTTCGCGAAATCTCCTTTACAGTTTTAAATTCAGAATCGGCATTCCATACCGGCCAGGCTTCGGAATTCGCCAGGTTTGTTCCAACAAGGAAGAGGAGTCTGGCATCTTCGACGATTCCGCTTAAATCGTCAGTTGCCGGATGATATTCGTCGAACGGGCTGTGATAAACTACTTTCCAGTAGTGATCCAGGATTTTCAGGGTTTCCTCCTTTCCGGTTTTCATGGCATCACTATACCCTTTGGCATAAATGGCAGGTACCCCTTTTTTTACGAAAGGAAAATGATCGGATCTGAAAAACATCCCATTTTCGGGATTCGGATCAGGCGCTATGTATCTTCCCTGTTTTTCCGCTTCGGTACGTACCCAACCATCCAGTTCCGACTGTCCGATTCCTGTAAGAGTAACATCTTTAAATTTTCCAAGGAACAACATCACATCGGTATTGATGCACGCCACTGTTTTTGCCATGGGGAAAAATGGATGTTCGGCATAATAGGACGAGCCCAATAAACCCGACTCTTCACCGGTAACCGACAAAAATAAAACAGACCGCTTGGGTGCCGGGCCATTTTTAAACCCTCGTGCAATTTCGAGCATCCACGCCACAGCACTGGCATTGTCAGTCGCCCCGTTGTAAATACTGTCGTTATTAACAGGGATTCCTACTCCCAGGTGATCCCAATGTGCTGTATAAACCACCACTTCATCGGGATGGATACTGCCGCGAATCAATCCGCAAACATTCTTCGAAGTATTATTTTCGAAACTGCTTTGCATCCGGCCAGATACCTTTACCGGCAAAGCAACCGGTTTAAAATCCTTCAACACAGCCATCTTTTTGGCCTGATTAAAACTCATTCCGCAAGAAGCGAATAATTGCTCCGCAGCCGTTTGTGTGATCCAACCTTCGAAGGCGCATCGATCAAGGTAATTATTATCCGGTTTCAGATACAATTGAGTCGTTTCTCCATTATTGCGGACAACCTGCCAGGGGTATCCCGCCGGACCTGTTTCATGAATAATCAGGCATCCTTTTGCTCCACGACGTGCCGCCTCTTCAAATTTATACGTCCAGCGACCATAATAAGTCATCGTATTGCCTTTGAAATAATTATCCGAGGTTCCGTATCCTGGGTCATTCACAAAAACCAGAATAGTCTTGTCTTTCAAATCCATTCCCTGGAAATCATCACGACTATATTCGGGAGCAGTGATGCCAAAACCTGCAAATACAAGTTCCGATTGATCAAGTGTTTGTTCTTTTTCCACCCGGCGTGAAAACGTCACATAATCAACCATTTTCAGAAAATTTAGCTGACCCTTCGGCGTATCGAAAGTGAGTGTATCCGATATTTTCTGGTTTATCGCGAGCAGGGGAACCTCCTGGAAGTAACTTCCGTTATTTGCCGGTTCCAAACCGATTTCCTTCATCTGACCTGCAATATACTCAACCGTTATATTTTCTGTTGACGACATGGGCATACGACCAAGATACCTGTCGGACGAAAGTTCTGCAATGTGTTTTTCGATTTTTTTATAGTGAATAATCGCTTCGCCCGTATTTTTATTTGTTGAAGTACAGGAGAATACAAAGGCTGCGCTTAGAAGAATCCAATTTTTTTTCATTTTTTTTGGTCAATCAGTTGGTGAATAGGTCCTCGTTGAAAATCAAAATAAAAGTAGTGAAATAAGACTAAATACTATATTGGACCTGCAGTTGTTTTACAGCTAATTAACGTCTGCATTAGTTGCAATGTTCAATTGTTAAAGTGTTGAAAAACAGAAAAAAGCTTGTTGCAAGCACCAAAAGGGATAGAAATATTTTGTATATTTATTTAAGATTTTAAAATAAGCGTGTCAGGTGCATGTTTTTGACCTGCGTAAAGATTCATGATATACAGGTAGCAAAAGCCGGTGACCTTGGTTTCACAATTTTAACATATGATATAAATATAGCTCCTAAGTCTGGTGATAAGGTGAAAATGGGAGGAATAAACTTGCTGGTTTGGAAAAAACAAGCTGACGGCTCCTGGAAAGTACTTGCAGACAAAGAGTGATCCTGTTTTTTCAATCAACAGATAAGTGAGCATCAAAACTTGTTTCCATGAAAATAAATTTCATCGGATTCGGATTCTCAATCACCCTTGATGGCCTTACCCTTTCAGGAAAGAGCTTCTTTGTTTCGATCGATCATTCTCCACCCTAATTACAAATGTGATCGTTAAGTACTTGCAACGGAAGTTGCAGCCGGTTTATTTATGACCTCTTTAACATGAAACACTAAAATGATCAAAATGAAAACACAACTTATTTTCCTGGTTTTGTTGATGGGGATGTTTCTTAACAGCATGCAGGCACAAAATATTCCAACTGATCTTAATCAATCTGAGTTGCTAAAACAGTTTGTTGGCAAGTTTCAGGCTGAAGTTGCACCCGATACCCTTCAAATATTCGAAGGAAAATTATTTGGGACCTCTGTTGTATGCACCAGCAAATTTGTGACAAACGGAAAAACCTTTATGGAGTCAAAAGCCATCATGGGATATGACAAAAATCTTAAAACAATTATAGATGCGGAGGTTACCAATGCATCTGATGTTGAGCTTTATGCTGCCTGGTTCACTTCAAAGAACAAATGTGTATTCACCAGATATAACGACAAGGTGGCTCATGATAAAGCGGCAGTTAAAATAGTATTCGAATTTACAAATGCAAATACTGCAATTCAAACAATTTATGTAGACAATAACCCAGTTAAAGTCAACAAATGGACGTCAGTTTTTGAAAAATAGAGAAATGATATTGGATTGGAAAACAGAAATTTTCATTAACTTTTCTATCTGGTTATTTAAAAAGTTTGAAAATGAAAGCAATTAAAATTCTGCTCGTTCTTTGGTTGTTTTTACATATGATTTGTATCCATAAGATTGCGGAATCGCAAAACAAACCCAAAGAACAGGCTGTCTTTTTTGAATTACCCGGGATGGACAAGGTGATTGTTAAGAAAGATCTCCCTTACCTCAATAGTTCGGATTCGACGATGAAAATGGACATTTATTATCCACCCAATTTTGACTTCAAAAGGAAAATTCCGGCTATAGTTGTTGTATTGGGCTATACCGATGAAGCCGGAAAAAAGTTAATAGGAAGTAAATTTAAAGACTTCAGTTGGCTTGTATCGTGGTGTAAGATCATTGCAGCTTCTGGTATGGCGGCAATTGTGTATGAAACTGTTGATCCTGAAAATGATATCTTTTCACTTGAAAAATATCTTCAATCGAATGAGGATAAATTGATGATCGGCATGGACAGAATGGGGGCTTTTGTTTGTTCTGCGCACACTCCAACTGCAATCACCCATATTCTTAATTCTTCAAATAGTATTTTTAAGTGCCTGGCAATCTATTATGGTATGATTTTGACACAGGATTTTGAATACTTATCGCAAATTGATACGCTTTCGCTAAAAATGGGATTCAAAACTCAGAGGTTGACTGATCCAAAAGAATGGAATAATAAGGTGCCCATCTTGTTTGTCAGGGCCGGCTTGGACAATGTACCTTATCTGAACCAGGCCTTTAAAAATTTCTATGCAAAAGCTTTGGATCAGAATTTACCAATCACTTTAATCAATTACTCAAATGGATTACATGCTTTTGACCTTTATAACAACAATGACACAACCCGGCAGATTATAAAAACTACGCTGGATTTTTGGAAATTTAACTTACAGGTAAAATAAAGAAGGTGATCAAATAAAACGAAAATTGTATTGAAATATTTAAATTGATAAAATTCACATTACTAACAATTTAAAAATTTAATCATGAAACAAGTTTATTACTTAATTATTGTAGCAGTACTGATAATTACAGCTTGCCAACCCAAAACCCGGCCGGTTGATAAAGCAGTCGCAAAAGCTGCCGTAAATGACTTGATGGAAAAACATTTGATAGCATGGAATTCAAAGGATGCTACCACCCTTACTGCAATGCTGGCAGATGATGGCTTGTTTTGTGGAACCGACCCAACAGAGTTAATGGATAAAAAGACAATTTCGGATGCATGGATACGTGCGTTTGCTGACACTGCTTTCCATAATCCTTTTACAGTTGAAAAGCGCGAAATTCGCATGGACTCAGATGGGAATTCTGCAATTGTAATGGAACAACATGTTGCAAATCCTTATACTCCAAAAATACCATGGCGAATGGTTTGTCGCGCGGTATTAACTGCAGATGGCTGGAAACTTGATTTTATAAGCTGGTGTTTAACTCCTAAAAATGAGGATATCGGAAAATTGAATAAGGCGCTGGAGTAATTTCAGGGGAAAAGGATTTCATCTTTCACACGAGATGGAATCCTTCTTTTGCTGCCCCTGAAATATTAATCATCAACAAATAAAAAAATAAAAATCATGAAAAAACTTTGTTTTACCACAATGATTGCACCTTTGCTGTTTTACATTTTTGGATGTACCTCGCAAAAAAATGACCAATTAACACCACAGCAAAAGGAGCAAATCAAGAAAGAAGTTACGGTGACATTCGACAGTATCATGGCAAGATTAGAAAGAATGGATGTGGAGGGAGCCTTACAGTACTATTCTCCTAATTTTGTGGCTTTTGGATTAGATGGGAACAAGATAGATTTTCAAGAGCTTAAAAAAGAATATGTTAATTTCTACAGTTCCTCTACCTCCTACAAATGGACATCTTATAGTTTCAACTTCATTTCTATAAATAAGGAAACAGTAGTAATCACCGCTGATGGCAGGAACGAATGCATATTTAAATCAGGAGGGAAGATGATTGTTGATCCGTCCCACTATACCTGGGCCTTCGAGAAAATTGAAGGTAAATGGAAACTTTTCTATCATCACTTTTCTGGCACATATCTTAAAGAGAAAGTCGGTGAAAAATAAACATATTTTAAAATCACTCACTAAATCACAAAATAATGAAAACACTTTGTTTTACCACAATGATTGTAGTATTCTTTGTACTCTGTACAATTGGAATACAGGCACAAACTACGCAGACCCAACTCAAACAAGACTGTCTTGATAACACTGAGCAATTTTCGATTACATCAAAATATGTTGCAGGTGAAAACTACATCATTCAGGTAGGCTTACCAAGTGGCTATTCTTCCTCTCAAAAATCTTATCCTATATTATATGTTACGGATGGTGATGTCTTGTTTGGAATGGCAAAAGAAATTGCATTAGAAGGATGGATGAGAATAACTAATAATATCAAGGACATTATTGTTATTGGCATAGGCTATGGACAAGGAATGGATGTTTTGTTGCAAAAAAGAGCAAGAGATTTAGCACCAACCAAAGATACTATACGGGCTAAACAATATCCGAACGCAGGGGAAGCGGACAATTTTTTAAAGTTTATTCAATATGAATTATTTCCTGTAATCAATAAAAACTATAGAATAAATCAAGATTCAGTTGCAATTTTTGGTCATTCGTTTGGCGGATTATTCGCTGCATATATTCTGTTTAAACAACCTGAATTGTTCAAAGGCTATATTATTAGTTCTCCCCCAGTGCATTGGAATAATAAAAGCTTATTAAAACTGGAAGCAGAGTATTTCAGTAATCATAAGGAACTAAATAAAATAGTTTATTTGAGTATTGGTTCTTTAGAAAATTGGCGTAATAATGAATTTATAAATAATTTAAATGAATTGAGTCAAAATATTCAAACACACAATTATAAGGGACTGACACTTGTTACACGAATATTTGAAGGAGAGACACATTCTTCAGTTCCTCCAACCGTCCTTAATAATGGAATGAGGACTTTATTCAAGCCATAGATTTCCTATATATACACTCGTAAGTACTATATTATAAATTAGTTGCAGTTATTTTAAGTTTATACATAAATTAATACTCAATCACATGAAAACATTTTATTTAACCACATTGATTTCTGTAACCCTGTTATTATGTTCTAATGGGATACAAGGACAAACGACGCAAACGAAACTTGACCAGGTTGAGTTTATGAAAAATTTTTGGGGCTCTTGGAAGGCTGAGTATGGTAAGGACACTATCCTGAATTTTAATGTTAGGCCATTTGGAAAAGGGAGTGAGCGTGATTGGACTCTGAGTACTAAAGGGAAGATTTTCGATTCAGGTAAAATGCTTTTTGGGTATGATGAAGTAAATGATAAACTTGTTGAAGTAAATCTTTATAAATCTTCACCCAACCTTATAATCAATATATGGTGGGCTACATCGAAAACAACTGCTGAAGGAGTCCCACAAAAAGATATTTCAAATCCCGAAAATGCTACTATTAAATTTAGATGTGTAGTAAAATCTCCAGACTTGTTTATACTTACTTATTTTACTAATAATAAGTTAGTTGGAACATATACATATACTCGTGAGAAGAAGTGATGTGTTAAAACTCATAGTAATCGTAAGTCCTACATTATAATTGATTTACAGTTATTTTAGTTTTATCAATTAACTAAAAGCCAATCAAATGAAACCATTAAAGATCGTTTTTCTGTTTGCGATATTTAGTATTGTTTTCCAACTGTATGCGCAGGAGGACAAAATTGCATTGATGGTGCAAGGATATAAATTGAAGAATTTTTTAGGCGCCGTAGATGAACGATATCTGACATCGAAAGAAACGAACTCAGCATACAAGATCAGTATTTATTTGCCATTAACATACGCTGATACAAATTTACAGTATCCTGTAATGGTTCTTACTGATGCATCCTATACTATGGGAATTGCTCAAACCACATTTGACTATATGACTATATTTCATGAAGTCCCGGAAGTGATTATAATCGGCATTGACTATCCATATTCAAATCTTTTAGAGTATGCTCGAAAACGTTTCGGAGATATGCTTCCGACCCACGTTGAAGGATATAATCCATCTGGTTCTGCTGATAAATTCATTGCCTTTATTAAAAAGGAATTATTCCCCTATATTGAAAATAATTACAGGATTGACACTAACGACAGATGTTTTTTTGGACATTCTTTCGGAGGTTTATTAGGCAGCCATATCCTCATTGAGCAACCTCAACTTTTTAACCGCTATATATTAGGTAGTCCATCATATTGGTGGGACAACAAGGAGATTACACAACGCTTATCAAGAAAAGTTGATATCATGTCAGATAGTGTAAAAACAGTATACACTTATGTTGGTGGAAAAGAAGGAGTTAGTATTACTAATTGGAAGGAGTTCAATGGCATCTTAGCAAATAAGATCAGTAGAAACATAAAATTTCATAATCAGATTTTTCAGGATGAATCTCACACAAGTGTATTACCTGCAGCATTTTCAACTGCAGTTAAATTTATTTACGGAAAATAGAATGACAAGACACAATATACAGATTAATTTGACTTGCGTTCTTCCTTGTAGTAACACGAATCAATAATCTGGATACAAGTATTTTAATTCTAACAATTAACTAAAAATCAATTAAATGAAAGCAAATATTTACTTAGCGACTCTTCTACTTTTCATGCTTTGCGGGTGCACTTATCTGCAAACCAAACAGTTAACCCAGCAGCAAAAAACCCAAATCGAGAAAGAAATTTTGGTTGTTCTTGACAGCATTTCAGTCAGACTCCAACGGCTGGATTCAAGTTGGCTTGATTACTACATCAATTCACCTGACTGGGCAATGTTAAATGCTGATGGTTCAAGATGGGATTATCAAACCACCAAGAAAGTCCAACCCGATTTCTTCAATTCTGTTATCTCTACTAAGTGGACAATGATTAATCAGAAATTCATATTTCTGACAAATGACATGGTCATCTGTTCTATAGATTCAAAGGATGAAACAATTTTGAAATCCCCAGATAAGATTAAAGCTAACAATAACCTAAATGGTCTATTTGCCAATAATGAAACAACGATGAAAGGGGATAGAATTACGAATGACCCACATGCCTATACATTAATCTTTAAAAAGGTAGGTGGTCAATGGAAAATAATCTACAGCCATGATTCTGGTTTCCCTGTCGTACAGAAGGTAGATAAGAATTAGCGCATCTTTTTACTTAATTCCTATTAAATCATAAAATGAAAACATTAAGTTTTACCACAATGATTGTTTTTGGAGTTATCTGTATATTCTCAGTGATAACTTCCTGTGCCCCAAAGTATGCTGTGAAGTCCAGTTCGAGTACAGAGCAGGACAAAAGAACGGAAGCTCTTCAATCCCTAAAAGAAGCTGACCGATTATGGTGTCAATCTGCATCTGATTTTGAAGGATTTACGTCTCTTCTGGATGAAAATGTGGTGTGGTATTTTTGCAATATGCCTCCGCTGAAAGGCAGGGATGCGGTTCGTTCATTTTATCAAAGGATATATGAAAATAATGCTTTCACTTTAACCTGGACTCCCGAACGAATTGATGTGAGTATCTCCGGGGACATGGGATATACTCATGGAACTTATAAAGTTATATCAGTTGGTTCCTCAGAAAACAAGCAGGAACAAATTGGTAACTATGCAACAATCTGGCGAAAACAAATGGATAGTACTTGGAAAGTGGTGCTTGAGGCAGATTTTTGAACAAAACAAGCCGCATCATCCAGCTTTAGATATAGCTATTAATTAAAATGTGGTGAGTTAGATTTATTTGACTGGTATTCTTTATTGTCGTAACTTCTACAAAAAACTGGAAACAACTATTTTATTTTTCTATTAACTAAAAATCGATTAAATGAAAACAAAATTTAATTTTCTTGTTATGCTTATAGTCTGCATTTCATGCGGGACAAACAATAAGCCTGTATCTGATACTCCTACAAAAAACCAGAGTGACTATGGATCAAATCCTCTCGTAGGAAAGTACTTGGACATCAATGACATTAAGCTTTATTACGAGATTTATGGAGAAGGTGAACCATTGCTTTTATTACATGGTAATAGTGGTTCAATCGAGAGCTTCATTTACCAAATCCCTGAGCTTTCAAAACATTTCAAGGTGATTGCAATAGACAGCAGGGCACAAGGGCGGACTACAGATTCGGAAAAGGAAATTACCTATGCTTTAATGGCTTCAGATGTTTCTGATCTCATTGATAAATTAAAGCTTGGGAAGGTTCATGTTGTAGGGTGGAGCGATGGTGGCAATATCGGTTTGGAATTAGCTTTTTCACATCCTGAAAAAGTACTTAAAGTTGTTACTTTCGGCGCAAACTTCACTCACGAAAATTTTTTAGCCCCGCCAGACAGTGTAATTATGTTGCCGGATGATCCTTTAATTATTAGATCTTCAGCTATGATTAAACGATATTTTATCTCCTTTGATAGGCTCTCTCCCGATACAACCAGAAAAGTCATCATTCAAAAGAAGCTTGCGGAGTTAATGGAAAAATATCCAAATTTTACTCCTGACCAATTACATACAATCAACGTTCCTTTCTTGATTGTTGCAGGAGATCACGATTTAATTAATATTAATCATACGGTTGCGTTATTCACCAACCTTCCCAAAGCCCAGCTTTTTGTTGTTCCTGGCGCTTCACATGTTGTCCCTGTTGAATATTCGGAGTTGATAAATGCTGCGGTAATTAAATTTTTAAAGACTCCTTATCGGGATATTGATCGTTATTACTTCATGAAAATTCCAAAATGAGTTCATCGTTATGGTTTTAAAATCAACTGATTATGAAAGCTGCACCGGATTTCCGGAAATTTCATAAAGTGATCGAAAAAGTCAGAAAATTGTATTGTGATATTTTGATTGATATGTATTATTAATAATATAAAAAAAATTGACCATGAAAAAATTTATTCACTTACTCATTGTATTAGTTATTTTGAATACTGCTTGTTTGCCAAAAAAACGAACAAACTACATTTAATTCAGGTAACTATTCCGATGACCTCTCTCCTGAAATGAAAGATTCTGTGACAAAAGAAATCATGGAACTAACGACCAACTGGGCAAAAGCACAAAGTAGTAAGGATGCCGATAAGGCAATCGAATTGTGGGGACAATTCCTCTGATCTGATGTTTGCCGAAAACGGCGTATTCTTCCCAAGCCGCGATTCAATCCATTCGTACCTAAAAAGTTTTTACCAGTCAGCTTCCTCAATGGATTTGCAGTGGAAACAACGGGTGGTTATTCCATTGTCAATAAATGCCGCTACAATGTCCGGCTACTTTCATGCCAAAGCCGTGTTTAAAACGGGTGATATTTTTGATATAAATTCTATGTTCACCGGGGTTTTTGTCAGGAAAAACAAATAGTGGGTGATGATAAATGGACATGAGTCATTCAAATAAATAACAATACAACAGTCAAGTCGGAAGATTTATTCTTGATCCGGAACCTTTTATGGCCACAGCCAACTGCAATTGATAGCTAAATCGAATTGTTAAACTGTTGAAAAACAGAAAAAAGCTTGTTGCAAGCACCAAAAAGGATAGAAATATTTTGTATTTTTATTTGTGATTTAAAAATATGAATACTCATTCCATTGATGAGAACCCTTTTTTAAACCGTCTGACTAAAATTACGGAAGACAATCTTACCAACGATCAGTTTGGGGTTACCGAACTCGCCCGGGAGATGGGAATGAGCCGTTCGTATGTTCATCGTCATTTAAAAGCCCTTACCAACCAGTCAGAAACTGGTTATAAGTCTTTCAAGTTTTACAACCTGAACAAACATGTTGTTAATTTTCTTTATATATTTGTGTTTGTTATCACTAATTTGTGTAGTAATTTCACAGGAAATATCACAAAGAATAACCATTGATCCGGATGTATGTCACGGAAAACCAACTACTCGCGGACTTCGTTATCCAGTTGACAATATGCTTGAATTAATGGCATCAGGAATGTCTGTAGATGAGTTGTTGACTGATTATCCTGATCTTGAGAAAGCGGATTTTCTTGCTTGTATTGATTATGCGGATAAATTAACCCGAATAAAAAGCATTTATAGACATGCATCATGAAGTTTATTGTCGATGCTCAGTTGCCAATTTCTTTATCCAACCTATTGAAATCGAGAGGTCACGATTCAATACATACTCTTGACTTACCAACCAAAAATAAATCGAAGGACTATTTTATAATAAGTGCAATTGGATTTTTTAATGATTGCTGCTGGCATTTAGTGGCTGGCTGCTGGCAGATTCGCTTACAAAAAAATAGAAGCTATGTTAACTTTAAATTATAGGAGTCAATTATTTTGCACTATCATGCCAGTTGCCAAAAGCCAGCTGCTTAATGCATAACCCAATTAAAGCAGTTTGCAGATTTCCCCGCACAATTCGTCAATGAACCAAAATTTCCGGCGGCGATAGCTTCAAACCATTCCGGTTCTGAATTGTTCTTTAACCATGAATATACAGAACAGATTATCACAGGCAAGCAGTCCCTATCTCCGGCAACATGCCGGCAATCCTGTCGACTGGTACGAATGGGGCGAAGAGGCTTTATCAAAAGCACAGAAAGAAAACAAACCACTGATAATCAGTATCGGGTATGCCGCGTGTCACTGGTGCCATGTCATGGCTCATGAATCTTTTTCGGATGAAGGTATTGCCAGGTTTATGAATGAACACTTTGTTTGTATAAAAGTGGACCGCGAAGAGCGACCCGACATCGATCATATTTATATGGAGGCTGCACAGCTGTTAACAGGGCGTGGCGGATGGCCGCTTAACGCCTTTGCCCTCCCTGACGGCAGGCCCTTTTATGCCGGCACCTACTTCCCACCTGATCAGTGGCTGGATGTCGTAAAACAATTAAACCACCTGTTTGAGACACAATACGACAGGGTTTTGCATTCCGCAAAAGTTCTTACCGAAGGAATCCGGTTAAATCCTGTTCCAGAAATATCCGATCCAAAGCCCTTAACACCCGACGAATACCACACAACTTTCAGGAATCAGATCAGTTCAATTGATTTCGAACACGGCGGCTACAAGGGTGCTCCCAAATTTATGATGCCCAACAGCCTGGAATTGCTTCTTCAATACCATTACCTTACCGGGGAACAACAGGCGCTCGATGCGGTAACTGTTACACTCGATGCGATGGCCAAAGGGGGTATTTACGATCAGATTGGCGGCGGTATCGCGCGCTATTCAACAGATCAGTACTGGAAAGTGCCCCATTTCGAGAAAATGCTTTACGACAACGCCCAGTTGATCACTCTGTATGCACATGCCTTTCAACTTACCAATAAGCCATTGTATGCTGAAATCGTGGAACAAACCATCGCATTTGCAGCGCGGGAATTGCTGGATGGACAGGGAGGATTTTACGCGTCAATAGATGCGGACAGTGAACATGAGGAAGGTAAATTCTATGTCTGGCCAAAAAAGGAAATTGAATCGGTTTTGGACGCTGCCACCGCTGATATTGTGTGCCGTTTTTACCGGATCACCAATGAAGGAAACTGGGAGCCCGGTAAAAATATTCTGTTTTATACCGTTGATAAATCTGTCTTCGCCGGAGAATACGGAATTTCAGAAACTGAATTAAACGTGATTTTGAGAAAAGCCAACCGGACGTTACTCGAACATCGCAACCAACGCATCCGGCCCGCAACCGATGATAAAATTCTTACTTCCTGGAACGCACTGATGATATCGGGTTACGTGAATGCCTATAAGGCGCTGGGCAAAGAACAATATCTTGAAGGGGCACTAAGGACAGCCCGCTTCCTGGAGACAAATATGTTGCAGGAGAGTGGATTGCTGTTTCGTGTTTACAGGGATCAAAAGGTAACCACCCAAGGCTTCCTGGACGATTATGCACTCCTTGCCGACGCGTACATCAGCCTTTACCAAGTGACATTCGATCTGCACTGGTTACAACTGAGTCAACTTTTAGCTGACTATGTGCTTACGCATTTTGCCGATACCGGAAACCACCTGTTTTTCTACACGTCTGACCTGGCAAAACAACTGGTTGCCCGCAAACACGAGCTATTGGACAATGTGATACCGGCATCGAATTCTGTATTTGCGCATGTGTTGCATAAACTGGGGATTTTGTTTGAAAATTCAGGGTATTCGCTCACAGCCGGGAAAATGATTCTCAAAATAAGGAGTGAAATTGGCAGTCATGGCATTTATTATTCAAACTGGGCTATGCTTTTGGGAAAACTGGTTTATCCGGTATTTGAAGTGGCTATCCTGGGTGAAGATGCGCTGCCTGTTAACCTCCGGATTCAGGAAAAATATTTACCGGATGCGGTTTTTGCCGGAGGAGTAAATGAGAATTTGCCACTTCTCAGGCATCGGTTAATCGCAGATAAAACGGTAATTTATGTATGTCAGGATAAAACCTGCGAACGGCCGGTTTATACTGCAGATGATGCATTATCGCTGATTATCAGGCGTTGATAATCGGACTGCACATTAAAATTACATAAAAAAAGAGGTCAACTTTCGATTGATCTCTTAATAAGGGTGGAAGATGGGGCTTGAACCCACGACCTCCGGAACCACAATCCGGCGCTCTAACCAGCTGAGCTACATCCACCATTTAGCGGTTGCAAATATAGAGAATGTTTTCTGATTCATGCCACTGATACATGAAAAAAATGCGCTGGTTGTTAATTGGCTGTAAATCTGGATGATGCAACTAATTGACTCCTGCCAACGCTCATATCCGCAAAAAAGAAGGGTGGTTACAGCGGTATTGTTAACTTTGTTTCCCGGTATTAATTTTTAATAAACAGATGGATTATTTACTCGACAATCCCGAGGCTGATCGGATATTCCAGGAGATCTTATCAAAGATAAAACCTTTACAAAATGCAGAGGTGGTTAATTCCATGCAAAAAAGGGGTCTCGACTATAAAGTAAACTTTGGTGTTTCAATTCCGTTGCTTCGGCAACTGGCTTCAGAATACCAGAAAAATCACCTGGTGGCATTGAAGTTATGGAATAAGCAGTGGCGCGAGTCAATGATTTTGGCAACCCTTATTGAAGATCCCGATAAAGTAACTGAAAATCAGATGGATTTCTGGGTAAAGAATTTCCCGACAATAGAAATTGCAGAACAGGCTGCTATGAATTTATTTTCCAAAACCGCAATGGCCTGGCAAAAGGCTTTCGAATATTGTCTGGGCAAAAAATTACTGGTTAAGATTGTAGGTTTATTAATGATCGGACGATTAGCCCTTACTGACCGGGACACTCCCGACGAAGCTTTCGATCCTTTTTTTGAACTGATGCCTCCACTCTCAAAAGATCCTCAACTGGCGGTTGTTTTTTCGAGGGTGTATATTCAGATTGGCATGCGTAATCTGAATTTAAACCAGGTTGCGATCCGTCATGCAAATATTCTCAAAACAATTGATTCGCAAACAGCCCGGGAAAGTGCGGAACATATCCTTAATCAACTCGACTGTGATGATGCCCGGCAAATCGTGATAAGGCGGCAGGTGATTAAATAACTGAATAATAAGGTTGTAAACTTCTTTTACTGATTTTTTTTGAACACACATTTAAAATAACTAATTTCACCTCCCAAATCAGACCTGTTTATTTTCTATGGAAGTTATTGAAGTAAAAGATAATAGCACAACGAAAGCTTTTCATAAAGTTACCCGTGAAATCTATAAAGACGATCAGAATTGGGTGCCGCCTTTGGAAGCGCTGGAGGATGCAGCCTTTGATCCTGCGAAAAATGCGTTTTATAAACATGGCGACGGAATTCGCTGGGTTTTAATAAATGACGATGGAAAAGCAATAGGGAGGATTGGCGCATTTTTTAACGAGAACAGGGCCTATACGTTTACTCAGCCAACGGGTGGTTGTGGCTATTTTGAATGCATCAATGATCAGGCGGCTGCAAATCTATTGTTCGACACTGCCAAAAACTGGCTGACAGCCCACGGCATGGAAGCGATGGATGGTCCGGTTAATTTTGGTGAGAACCTGGTTAACTGGGGATTGCTTGTTGAGGGATTTATGCCGCAGGGTTTCGGCATGCCTTATAACAAGCCTTATTATCTGCAACTGTTCGAAAATTACGGTTTTAAAGTATATTTTGAGCAATACAGTTATCACCTCAATCTCAGGGAACCCTTTCCCGAACGATTCTGGAAAATTGCCGAATGGGTCGCCAAAAAGCCCAATTTCAGGTTTGAGCATGTTAGGTTTGATAATATTGAAAAATACATCCAGGATTTTGTAAAGATTTATGAACAAGCCTGGGCACGACACGATAATCACAGGTCTGTTGATCTTGATGATATCCGCGGGATGATGAAAATTGCGAAGTTCATTGCTGAGGAAGAGTTTATCTGGTTTGCCTATTATAATGATGAGCCGGTTCTTCTTTTCGGAATGATCCCTGACTGGAACCAGATTTTGAAGAAGTTGAATGGTAAGATAAATTGGTGGAGTCTGCTGAAGTTTGCCTGGTATAAAAAAATCAGGACAATCACGCGGTCGCGGATATTAATTATGGGAGTGGTCCCTAAATTCCAGGGAACGGGACTTGAGTCCGCAGTTTTCTGGCACATGGATAAGGTAATGAAGCGAAAATTGTGGATTAATGAGGTCGAACTGTCGTGGGTGGGTGATTTCAATCCCAAAATGATGGCGATTTATCAATCTGTTGGTGGCGTTCATGCGAAGACACATTACACAATGCGGTATCTTTTCGATCGTTCTGTCCCGTTTGAGCGTGCCCCGATGCTGATGACAGAGGCTTTGTCAGACAAAGTTAAGAAAAGGCAGAGCGCCGGAATCTGATCAAATAAAAATTTTCAAAATCTTTAAAAAATGCTATTGCACATTATTGAAGTATGCTTATCTTTGCAACCCATTAGGCAAGAGTTTTGGAACAGGTTATAAAAGCACTCAGGAAATAGCGTAATGAGTTCTTGCAAGCGAAGGTCATTCAGACGATTTTATTGAGGCAAATAAAAAAAATAAATATAATTCACATGAAAAAGGGAATACATCCGGAAAGTTATCGGCTGGTAGCATTTAAAGATATGTCGAACGAGCATACCTTTCTTACCAGGTCATCAGCTGCATCAAAAGAAACGATTGAGATTGATGGCGTTGAGTATCCACTAATAAAGGTGGAAATTTCAAATACTTCCCATCCGTTTTATACAGGTAAAATGAAGCTTGTCGATACTGCGGGACGTGTTGATAAGTTCCTCACACGCTACTCCAAGCATATGGATAAACGCAAACAATAAATCCTTTAAACAGGTTGAAAACCCCGTATTTGAACAATACGGGGTTTTTTGTTGTTTTATCCGGGTATGGTTACGGCTGACAGAATGCCATTTTTTGTATGGGAAAGAGTGTAATCGTTTTTGGCACATGAATTGTACAGTATCTAATCTCATATATAGGTGAGATCGGAGGCATATTGTCATTCCATAAAAAGACACATGGAAAATAAAAAAAATAAAAAAAATAAAAATAACTTCTTATATTCAAGCGAGTTGGAAGAGCAAAACGATTTTATTCCGATCCTGGTCGATGGTGATGATGCAGAACTCAATGCTGTTGAAGTTCCCGGAATTCTGCCAATCCTGCCGCTTCGCAATACTGTTCTTTTCCCGGGTGTTGTTATGCCGATAACTGTCGGAAGACAGAAATCGCTGACATTGATCCGTGAAGCCTATTCAGGGAATAAGCTGATCGGTACCATCGCCCAAATAAATCCCCAAATAGAGGATCCGATATCCGAGGATCTGTATACGGTCGGAACAATGGCCGAGATACTGAAAATTCTTGAGATGCCCGATGGCTCTACCTCTGTGATTATCCAGGGGAAACGACGTTTCAAGGTGAGCGGAATAGCAGAGATGGAGCCCTACATGCGTGGAACTGTTAATGTGCTTAACGACATATTACCTGATGCCAAAATGCATGAGTTTAACGCGTTGATCGAGACGTTAAAAGATCTTGCCCTGAAAATTGTAAAATCTTCAGGAAGCATTCCACCTGAGGCCCAATTTGCCGTTAAAAACATCGAGAATGCTACCTTTCTGATCAATTTTATTTGTAACAATACAGAACTCAATGCTTTGGAAAAGCAGGAGCTGCTCGAGCTGGATGATCTCCGCGCCCGAAGTACTTTGCTGCTCACCTTTCTGGTTCGCGAAGTACAACTGATCGATCTCAAGAAGGATATCCAGAAAAAGGTGAAAGTTGTTATGGATCAGCAGCAACGCGAATATCTTTTGCACCAGCAGATTAAAACAATACAGGATGAACTGGGGGGGAATCCCTCGGAACAGGAGATTGGGGAGCTTAAAAATAGAAGTAAAGATAAAAAATGGGGAACCAGTATCCAGGGTGTATTTGATAAGGAGCTTTCAAAACTCAGCCGGATGAATCCTGCGGCAGGTGAGTATTCTGTTCAGGTAGGCTACCTCGAAACATTTCTTGACCTTCCCTGGAATATCTATTCAAAAGATAATTTTGACCTGCGCAATGCAGAAAAAATTCTTGACCAGGATCATTATGGTCTCGAAAAAGTAAAAGACCGGATACTTGAACACCTGGCCGTATTAAAATTAAAAGGTGATATGAAGGCACCTATTCTGTGCCTTTACGGTCCTCCGGGAGTTGGGAAAACATCGTTGGGTAAATCAGTTGCACGGGCACTTGGACGAAAATTTGTCCGGATGAGCCTGGGTGGTCTTCATGATGAATCGGAAATCCGGGGTCACCGTAAAACCTATATCGGAGCCATGCCGGGAAGAATTATTCAGAATTTAAAGAAAGCCGGGACATCGAATCCGGTGTTTATCCTGGATGAAATTGATAAAGTCTCGAGTGATTTTCATGGCGATCCCGCTTCGGCATTACTGGAGGTGCTTGATCCTGAGCAAAATAGTGAGTTTCATGATAATTACCTCGATATTGATTTCGATCTTTCGCGTGTCATGTTTATAGCCACTGCCAATACCTTGAGTACAATTCATCCGGCTTTGCGCGACAGATTGGAGTTGATCGATGTAAGCGGTTATCTGCTCGAAGAAAAAGTTGAGATTGCCAAACATCACCTCGTAAATCGTCAGCTCGAAAATCATGGCTTATCGAAAGCGGGTATAAAATTTACAAAGGAAGCATTAGTCCGCCTTATTGAAGATTACACAAGAGAGTCAGGTGTGCGACAGATGGATAAACAAATCGCTAAAGTGATCCGAAGGATGGCCCGGAAGATTGCCTTTGACGAGGAGTATTCGAAGAAAATTGGTACTAAAGAGATCAGCGAATATCTTGGTTTTCCGAAGTACACTAAAGATAGCTACGAAGGAAACGAATATGCAGGGGTGGTTACCGGTCTTGCCTGGACATCTTCGGGTGGTGAGATCCTTTATATAGAGACCAGTTTGAGCCAGGGTAGGAGTAAATTTACAATTACTGGTAATCTTGGCGAAGTGATGAAGGAATCAGCCGCAATCGCCCTGGAATATTTGAAAGCACATTGTAGTTTGCTGGGACTTAAACCTGAAGTCTTCGAAAAATGGGATGTGCATATGCATGTTCCCGAAGGAGCCATTCCCAAAGATGGTCCATCGGCAGGAATTACAATGGCAACTGCACTTGCTTCTGCATTTACACAGCGCAAGATTAAAAAAAATCTGGCTATGACAGGCGAGATCACCCTGCGAGGTAAAGTTCTGCCGGTGGGGGGAATCAAGGAAAAAATTCTTGCTGCAAAACGTGCCGGAATTAAGGATATCATCCTGAGTAAGGACAATAAAAACGATATAGATGAGATCAAAGAAGTATACGTCAAGGGTTTGACATTTCATTTTGTTGAGAATGTCAGTGATGTATTTAAGATCGCTCTTTTGGAGGAGAAGATAAAAAATCCGTTGGTCATCTCTTAAGTAGTGTCACCTGCCTGAAAATACAAAACCCGCTACACTTCTGCAGCGGGTTTTGTATTTTCAATAATACGGTGAATCTGGGTATATTTAATTTGTTGTTTTTTCAATTAACACCACAGCCTGTGCCGAAATTCCCTCTTCGCGCCCTTCAAAACCAAGTTCCTCAGTCGTGGTAGCTTTAATATTTATCGCCTCTTCATCGACATTCATTACCCGTGCGATAGCTGACTCCATCAGTGGAATATATTCTTTAAGCCTGGGGCGTTGTGCTGAAATGGTGACATCAAGATTCACCAGCCGGAAACCCTTATCTGTGACAAGCCGGTAAGTTCTGGCAAGTAATATTTTACTGTCGATATTTTTGAATTCGGACAAAGTGTCGGGGAAATGAAACCCGATATCACGAAGTTTGGCAGCCCCCAGGAGTGCATCACATATTGCATGAAGCAGGACATCTCCGTCGGAGTGGGCAACCAGCCCTTTGGTGTGGGGAATCAGGATTCCTCCCAGCCAAAGAGTTTCACCTTCAGCCAAACGATGTACGTCATAACCTAATCCAATGCGGTAATTCATATTATTTTTTTATTTAATTGACTTTAGCCCCCTGCTCCTTGTCCCTGCATGTAAAGGTACAAAGAATTAAAAAGGTCTGTAAATCTCATTTTCTCATTTTCCCATCTTCTCATTTTCTCATCTCGCTTATTCGAATTTTGAATCTGAGTTACCCCTCAAAGTAACGAATTTTGAATATGAAATTTAAAAAAACGGGATACGATAAGTCAGAATATGATATATTTTCGATTTTTTTACATCAAAGAGTAAATTTATCTTCACTTTAACAAAAAATTAGACCTTGTATTTTCAATATTTCCAATATATTTGTGGCAAATTCGTACCTGATCAAATGATTTTCTTAAAGCCAGCACATGCACGGCTTAAAAGATTTGATTTATAATTATATTTGTACCTCTGAAGACGAAGTGAATCTAAACGATATCGCAATATGAAGCTCAAAGTTTTATTCTATCTGGTTTTAAGTTTATTAATTATATCCTCCTGTAATCTGATCAAGGGGAAGAAAAAAAGTGCCTCCTCGACAACAGGCTGGGCTTATAACGATGCCGATAACGGGGGATTCGAATATCGGTCCGGATATTCCCAGAATTCCGGACCGGGATTAATGTATATTCAGGGTGGTACTTTTGCGATGGGCCGTGTTGAACAGGACGTTATGTTTGAAACCAATAATATTCCACGAAGGGTGACTGTTGCTTCTTTTTACATGGACCAAACTGAAGTACGTAATGTCGATTGGCGGGAATACCTTCACTGGTTGCAACGCGTTTATCCGACCGACCGCGGCATTTATAAGGCGGCATTGCCTGATACACTAGTGTGGCGTAGTGAAATGTCGTATAATGAGCCGTACCTCGAGAATTATCTTCGGCATGCAGCTTATTCAGAGTATCCGGTTGTAGGCGTAAGTTGGGTTCAGGCAGATAAATACTGCAGATGGAGAACCGACAGGGCTAATGAGGGGATTCTTATTGATCAGCAAAAACTGGCACCCGATCTGGCCCAGACAAACGATAAAGTCTTTACTTCGGATAGCTACCTCAATGGCCTTTATGACGGGGTTGAAGGTAAGAAACCAATCCAGAACCTGGGAAAAGATGGCGGAACACGCCGGGTAAATATGTCGGATGGCATTGTTTTACCGCGATACAGACTTCCCACGGAGGCAGAATGGGAATATGCAGCACTCGGACTAATCGGCAATACAGATGAAGAGGTAGTGCTTGAACGTCGGATTTATCCCTGGAACGGGAATCAGATCAGGAGCAGTGAAAAGAAAATAAGAGGCGTTATGATGTCGAATAACGTCAGGGGACGAGGTGACTACATGGGAGTAGCCGGAGCCCTTAATGATGGTTATGAGATTGCCGCACCGGTAAAATCATTCATACCCAACGATTATGGACTTTACTGTATGGCAGGTAATGTCAATGAGTGGGTTCAGGATGTCTACCGGACAAATTCCTATATGGAAGTTAACGAATTCCAGCCGCTGAGGGGTAATGTTTATACGAACTATCGTCACGATGCTGATGGTAAGATGATAAAAAACCAATACGGAGAACTGGTAAAAGATACAGTTGCCAATTTTACAAACTTTAAGGATGGTGATTATCAGTCAATAATTACTGATACTAATGAGGAGTGGAAAGAAGATTCTCTCTCCATTACTACAGATCAGATGTACGCTTCAGGCGCAGGTACATCGATGTCACGGATTTCGGATCATAGTCGCGTATTCAAAGGCGGAAGCTGGAGAGATCGTACTTATTGGCTTGGTCCCGGAACCCGCAGGTATCTTGATGAACGTAAAGCAACCAATGACCTGGGTTTCCGTTGCGCTATGACCCATCTTGGAGATTCCAATACCAGGTAAGTAATATCAATCCAACTATAAAAAAACCTCATCCACAAAATGAGGTTTTTTATTATTATCACGGCCATGTCAATTAAGGAATTATACGACCTTTTTTTACGTTATCCCAAAATATCAACCGACAGTCGCCGGATTGAAAAGGATGCCATTTTTTTTGCGTTGAAAGGCGATAATTTTAATGGAAACAGCTACGCCATTAGTGCGCTCGGGCAAGGCGCTGCTTTTTCGGTAATCGATGAGGCGGAATATAACATTGATGATCGTTGCATTCTGGTTGACGATGTGTTATCAACACTTCAGGCTTTAGCCCGCCATCACAGAATTGAGCTAGGTGTCCCCATAATCGCCATTACAGGGACAAATGGGAAAACAACAACAAAAGAGCTGGTTACGGCTGTAATGTCGAAAAAATTCAGGGTCGACTACACCAGAGGAAATCTGAATAACCATATCGGTGTTCCTCTTACCTTATTATCAATGAGCTCGCTTACAGAGTTCGGTATCGTTGAAATGGGGGCCAATCATGCAGGCGAAATTGCCTTATTATGTGATATTGCACTACCTGACTTTGGACTGATTACCAATGTAGGGAAAGCTCATCTTGAAGGATTTGGCTCCTTCGAAGGAGTAAAGAAAGCCAAAGCAGAGC
Source organism: uncultured Bacteroidales bacterium (assembly GCA_942493325.1). GTDB lineage: Bacteria > Bacteroidota > Bacteroidia > Bacteroidales > Prolixibacteraceae > JAAFHB01. Next base: position 5,061,065 of record OW818689.1, read on the forward strand.
TCTACCATTTTTTACAGCACAAAAAGGGCAAGGTGTTCCTGAATACCTCCGATGAGCATTTAAAAGAGATGGCGGGAGAGGTGGAAACAATAGATTATAAAACGACACGGGAGGGTAGAGGCATTGAAGGTGAATTACTTCAGTCGTCTCCAACGATGGTTTTCCAGGCCAGGTTTCCCAAAGGGTGGCTTTATATTAAAACCAACCTTGCAGGAGGATACAATATCGGAAATGCACTTGCTGCGGTTTGTATCGGCAATTATTTTGGTGTAGATCCCCTTGATATCCGTGAGGCAATCGAGGAATACAAACCTTCGAATAACCGCTCTCAGTTTATCCGGACCGCCGGTAATCAGATTCTGATGGATGCGTACAATGCCAATCCGTCGAGCATGGAGGCCGCACTTGAAAATTTTAAAACATTCGATGCCCCGGTTAAAGGGGTAATCCTGGGAGATATGTTTGAACTCGGAGAGGCCGCGCATGCTGAGCATCAGAAAATTGCAGATAAACTCAGAACAATGAAACTCGATATGGTGCTTCTAACCGGAAAGGAATTTTCCGGATGTCAGGTACCTTCAGAATTCAAGGTATTTAATGATATTACATTGTTGATTAATTACATAGAGCACCTGAATCCGAAGGGGGTTTTATTTCTTCTGAAAGGTTCAAGGGGGATGAGGCTTGAGAATGTGGTCGATAAATTGTGATCAAGCTGATATATCTTAACTTTGTCACCTTTGACAATATATAAATCAAATCTATTTCAACGATGCCAGAAAGGCACAATTTAAAGGAACATATCACACATCCGGTTTTCAGGCAGATAGGCATTGTATCGGATATCGAAGGGATGGAAACATATGTCGTTGGAGGATTTGTACGCGATATTCTTCTTGGACGCAAACGCGAGGTATTCGATGTTGATGTGGTTACTGTAGGCAGTGGTATTGACCTGGCGACAAAAGTTGCGGCAGCATTACGTCCGGGATTGAAAGTGAATGTTTTTAAAAATTTTGGTACCGCGATGTTCAGGTTCAGTGACATCGATTTTGAGTTTGTGGGAGCGAGGCGGGAGTCTTACCGTCACGAGAGTCGCAAACCCATCGTAGAGAACGGTACGCTGGAGGATGATCAGATGCGGCGCGATTTCACGATCAATGCGATGGCCATATGTCTGAATGAAAACAGATTTGGTGAATTGCTCGATCCCTTTGACGGAATCGGGGATCTGAAAAACAGGATCATCAGAACTCCGCTGGCTCCCGAGATCACTTTTTCGGATGATCCGTTACGAATGTTGAGAGCCATCCGGTTTGCAACACAGCTCAATTTTATCATCGAAGACAAAACACTTGCAGGGGTAACGAGTCAGTGTAAACGGATTGAAATCGTGTCGAAAGAGCGGATTTCAGACGAAATTAATAAGATTATAATGACCCAAACCCCTTCGATCGGGTTTAAACTGCTTGAGAAGACCGGGTTACTGGCAATTATTCTGCCGGAAGTTCAGAAGCTTAAGGGACGTGAAACACGAAACGGGATAGGGCATAAGGATAATTTTTATCATACACTCGAGGTTCTTGACAGGATTTCAAAAAATACAGATAACCTTTGGTTGCGATGGGCTGCACTGCTGCACGATATAGCCAAGCCGGTAACCAAACGGTTTGATCCCCGCATGGGTTGGACGTTCCACGGTCATAACTTTGTGGGAGAAAAAATGTTGCCAGCCGTTTTCGACCGGTTGAAGCTTCCACTGAATGAAAAACTCAAATACGTTCAAAAGATGGTTTCGCTTCATATGCGTCCCATTGTTCTGTCGGAGGAGGAGGTAACCGATTCGGCTGTCCGTCGTTTACTTTTCGATGCGGGGAACGATATTGATGATCTTATGACACTTTGCGAGGCCGATATTACCTCAAAAAATCCCGAGAAGGTAAGCCGGTTTCTCTCAAATTTTCAACTGGTACGCGAAAAGTTAAAGGATATTGAAGAACGTGACGCACTTCGGAATTTCCAGCCCCCCATCACGGGCGAAATCATTATGGAGACTTTCTCGCTTGAGCCCTGTCGCGAAATAGGAATCATCAAATCGGCCATTAAGGAAGCCATTCTCGAAGGTGAAATCCACAATAATTACGACGAGGCTTTCAGGTATATGCTGGCAAAAGGGAAGGAACTCGGTCTGGAGGCAAAACAAGCTTGAAGTTATTATCAACTGTCAGTTAATAAATTGTTTTAAATTCTGCCTGTTCCAGCCAATTTCATTATTTTTGAGTAAATCAAATAATATTTCGCGTGAACGGAATAACTGTACTTTTACCGTTCCCAGGGGCAGGTTTAGTTTCTCCGAAATTTCTGAGTAGGAATATTCCTTTAGGTATCGCATTTCAATCAATGTCTTGTAACGGGGTTTTAATGTAGAAATTGCCGTGCGTAAAAGCAGCGCATTCTGTTTGCGTATAAACGCTTCTTCAGGATTATCGTCGTCGTTCTGTATATTTGCATTGTATTCGATTCCGATGTTTACTTCGTTCTCCATTAATGGTTCCAGCGGAACAATGGCAATCCTTTTTTTACGCAGATGATCAATGGCATTGTTGGAGGCAATACTGAACAGCCAGGTGCTGAATGCATACCGGGGTTCATATTGATGAATATTGATAAATGCTTTTCCGAATGCCTCAATGGTGAGATCTTCTGCATCTGTTTTATTATTGACCATTTTCAGCAGCATAAAATATATGGCATCCTTATAGCGTTTCATTAATCTGGCAAATGCGTTTTCGACACCCGCACGGGCAGCAGTTATTAACTCGGCATCATGCCTTGCATTTTCCGAAAAGTAAGGGTTTATTTCCATAATAGTTTATCTTATTAGTTTTTTCATAAATTTTAATCAGGCCGCGAAAATCATCAGTTAAGCAAAGAATTGTAGTGCCGGTATATATTTCGGTTTCACAAGCTGTTCGAAATGGTTCAGGAATTAGATCAACATTGAACGTATTTTCAGAAACAAAGTTAGATTCAGCATCGGGTGTCAGTCGGATAGTAATCGAATACATTCGGTTACTACCGGAAATAGCCGGATATAATCTTTTACAATCGGATATATTTTTGGATATTAGAAGAATAGAAAAGATGTAAAAAACAAAAAAGCCCCGTCCGTCAACTGACGGACCGGGCTTTTTTGTTACAGGCTTGTTGCTTTTTAGGGAATATTTTTTAAATAATTATTCTGAAGTGTTGTTTATCTTGACGGTGAAAAAGTGACTTGCTGTCCTTCCTTTAGTCCGGGGTTGATATATTCAGGAACCACCCGGGTAACTCCCTCGGGCCAATATCTCTTTAATGAGTTGTCTTTTACTTCAATATATTCAATGCCGGGTTTTACAACTTTTGGATTATGGCTCATATTTTATTTGAATCCATCACCTTTAAATTTCAGAAGTCCGGGTTTAAGTTCAGAAACCTTACATCAGGTAATCAGGTTTGAACTGGTAGGAATTTCACTTAAACTGCTCAATTGAAATTTGTCGCTGATGAAAATTTTTTTGCCCCTGTTCAAAGTGTAACTGCGCACCCAGCTATTTACCTGTGCATCTTTAGGATAAGCGTTTGTAATTTCGGTCGAAAACCGGGCAGTTTTGACATCAGCTGTAAAAACTGAGTTTTTAGCTTTAAAAGATCAAAGAAAAATCCCTTATAACTTAACTGTTCTTTTTGCCACTTTTTTCAGGTAGGCAGCGAAATCAGGGGAAACCGTTTTAGGAACAAATTTCAGTCGTTCGGGTGATTCCCCAAACAAAAAGGCGTACCAAACGAGTCCGCCGAGGTAACATCCGGCATCATTGGCATGGTGGGTATCGAAAGCAATCTTTTTATTCTTATCCCATGAGTATCCCTGATGCAGGGAGTTTGTCTGGACAGGCAGGGCAGGGAAGAGAGGATTGGCGTAATCGAATTTGGGGTCTTTCCGGAACGCGTGTTTGCGGTCTGAACTGACCTGGTAGAATGCATCGCCTACCGGAATAACTTTCATACCAATGTTTCTGAAGCGTGCAGCCTCCGATTTCAGCACGGCCAATCACCAGCGGATGGCCCCCTTCTTCTGCAAGCTGAGGCAGGAAACGTGCAGCATTCTGCGAAAAGCTGTTCCCGATCAGGAACAGGCGCAGCGTGTCTGTTTTACCGGCGGCCGCACGACCGCTTTGTGCATATCCTGAATTAAATACCAGCAGCAAAGCCAGCATCAGTGCAATGTGAAAGAAATGTTTAGGTGAACGAATCATGATAATGTTTTAATGGATTAAACGGCCGTCGATCAGGATTTTACCCACATACAAGTTATTGTCCTTATAGTCATCAGGATTTTTCATCACTCCTCCTCTTTTTTGCAAGATCGCCGCTTTGTCGAATGGTTCGGCAAGTACGCTGAATACTACGGTGTGTTCCTTGTTTTCAAGATGATCAATCAGGAAATAATTCATTCTCCGGTAGGTACAATAGGAATCAAACCTTGAGATGGTATCCCGGACCGATCCGTCAATTTTTACAATTACTTTTCCGGCATCGGGACCCATTACATCATACGCACCGACGGCAGTTCCCTTGAAACGGATGGTGAGTGTTTCACCCGATCGACCTGCTTTCCCGAATTCGCTGAGGTACTTGCCAAAACCGGCTAATTGCGGCTGATCCTTAATTTTCAGGATTTCCCACCCTTTGCTTAAGGTTACATCCTTAAGTCCGATCATCTGTGTATTTGAAAAATAATCCGGGGCAAGAGGTTCAGGTAGTTTGTGCTTTTTTGGACGGAACCCTGGGGTTGAGGCCATCACTTCGAACGAATGTTTCAATACCTGCTGATAAATCATATGACCTGTTTCCGGATAGGGATGGACACCATCCGGACTGAAGACTTTTACCCCGTCCGATTCTTTGGATGGATTTTTAAATATCAGCAGTTTATTGTCAATCATTTTCCCTACTTCAAATCCAAAATTAATGGTTGGAATATTGTATTGATCGGCAACTTTTTCCATGGTGATTGCCGATTTTGGCAATTGTCCTTTTTGCGCGGCTTCGAGAAACGATTCCATGATCGTATAGACAAAACAAATATCTGTTTTTGAATTGTGTTCCCATAATTGCCGGACAATACCTTCCATTGAACGGATAATTCGCTCTTCCGGGGCGTTGGCGTCATTCACTGCAAATTCAACAAAAACAAGATCGGGATTGAATTTCATGACATGGTCATGCAACCGGAACACCCCAAAATCTGAACCTGTACCGCCGATTGCCGCGTTGATTTCGGAAAACACCGATTTCGGATAATGTTGTCTGAGCCATTCCAGCGATAAAACTCTCCACCCGTTCTGAGCGGTTATACTGCCGCCCAGGTAAGCTACCTTAATTGAATCTCCCTTTAGCGATCGGGCAAAAAAATTAGGCAGGTTTCCCCGTACTTTAAGAGCGGAAATTTCATCTTTTTTCAGACTCTCTTTTGAGATACCAAAAGTAAGGCTGGAATTTAGAACAAAAATTAGCAGGTAAATCAATGCCTTTGTTAATTTCATAGCGCTTAGTTGTGATTTTTCAGATGGCCGTGCTGAAAAAAAATACCGGTGATTCCGTACATCGTCAGATTAACGGAGTCACCGGTAGTAATTTTATTTTTTTTGTACAAGTGCAGTGCGGCAATAGTCAACACATTTTTTAACCTCTGTTACAGCATCCGAACCGGCAGGAATGGTATACTCCAGCTCAATATCGCAGGTGATGGGCCAATTATTTTTTTGGATTAACTTAAGAATTTCAACGACCGGGGTTTCTCCTTTTCCAAATTGCTGATTTTTATTCGGCTCAGCAGCTTTGGGGCCTGTTTTATCCTTGATGTGAATGCTCGCGATGCGATTGTGAAGTCGCTCAATCAATAAATTGGGATCGAGACCTGTGGCGCCGAAATAATGACCGGCATCAAAATTAAGCATTAGTTTAGGTCCGTGAGCCAGGACTTTATCAAAGCTGAAATTCGGATCTCCGGGCTGACCATGATTGTGGAAAATTACATAGAGGTTGTGTTTGTCCGCAAAAGGGCTCATACGCTTGGCCGACTCTTCAGAAATCTCCATGGTGATTCCACGGGCACCCAAAGTTTTACATACATTAAAGGCATAATCGATTTCTTCATCAGACCACTTACTTTCACCCAGTTTCAAAATATCGATTTTTACCCCTTTGGCTTTAAACATTTTACGGATATCCTTGAATTTGTCCATGGAAACATTTTTTCGCCATTCGCGGAGGGCCTGGGCATCTTTTACCTGAGGAATTCCTGCATATTGTTCCACTGCTCCACCCATCAACTCCACTGAACTTAAGCCCGACTGGACAATATAATTCAGAATTGCGGGGAGTGACTGATCAGGCATACTCCTGTAACTGTAGGTGATTGCCCCTACCTGGGCACCACCGAACCTGGAATTTTGGTTACCGGCTGCGATGGCAGAAGTTTGAAAACTAAATGCGGCAATAACGATGACGATAATTGCCTTGATTCCGGAAAGCCGGAACCGGGGTGCTGCTGATTTTTTCATTTGGGGTATAAATTAATTATGTTCTTATAATGAATAAGGTCTTCTGTACTGGTAATGAAATAGCCGGTGACTGGCAGCTTCTTTATCATCAATAAAGCTCAGTGTAGCGGGATCCCATTTAACCGGGCGCTGCAATTCGGTTGCGATATTGGCGAGACAGCAGAGCGTATTGGTACTGCATCCCACTTCGACCGGGGCGATAGGATTTTTGCGAGATCGCACTGAATCAACAAAATTCTGCATGTGCGGAGAGCTTACCTCATACTGACCTTCGCCGACTTTTTTCTCTTCCCTGGGAAGGAGTGAAGGGTCGGAACACTCAATAAAACCGCGTGCGACTTTCAACCATCCTTTTGTACCATTGAATTTAATTCCATTTCCACCCTGATCACGAAAGGGTTGTTCGGTCATCACGATACCGTTTTGGTATTTCATGGTAAGATATTGTGCGTTCTTATAGCCTTTGGGGATGAATTCGCAGGGACCCGATCCATCCATTCCAATGGCCGCCTGTGCAATATCGAACATGTGTGCGCCCCAGTCGGCAGTATACCCGTTGCCGGTTTCGCTGTACCAGCGCCATGCACCCCATATTTTTTCATTTTGTTCCGGATCGAGTGTGACAGGAGGGCACAAATCGGGATGGTAATGGATCTTTGGATCGTTTAGCGGACCCATCCATTGATTCCAGTTTAGTGTTGCCGGAACGGGCTGTTCAGGCAGATTCAGTGGTGTTGGCGGATTGCCCACCTTGGCAAAGATCGTTTCGATATGGCCAATGGCCCCGCTTCGTACCAGGGCGATGGCCTGCTGAAATTCCTTTGAGGAACGCTGCTGACTGCCGATCTGCAATACGCGGTCGTTACCACGGACAGCCTTTACCATCTCGAGACCTTCGCGGATAGTATAGGCCAATGGTTTCTGAACGTAAACATCTTTCCCCGACTGGCAGGCATGAATGGCAGTGAGAGCATGCCAATGGTCGGGTGTTGCAATTGAAACCGCATCAATATCCTTACGTTCGAGCAGCTCTTCATAAAATTCATACATATCACAACGCGAAGCCATCTTACTTGATTTTTGCCATGCCTCGACCCGCTTTTTGAATCGTTCGCGTTTTATCTGTTCAACATCACAGCAGGCAACCACCTGGACTCCGGGACATTTGGAAAAACTGTTAAAATCGGAACAACCTTGTCTTCCAACTCCAATAAATCCTAAAACTACCCTGTCGCTCGGAGCTATATGCTCACCGGTAGCCGTTGTCCAGCTTGGAAGTATGGTTAATCCGGTTAAGCCAAGTGCAGAATATCCCAGGAATTTACGCCTGCTTAAACTTTCCCTCTCACTCTTTTTCATAATTGTTTAATATAAATATATAATGAAATGTATTTGCTGGTTTAAAGGCTTTTTGCGCTTTGTTACACACTTCCCAATGTACTAAGGTCTGTTACTGTTTTAAGGATCGCAAGCTAAACATTTAACCGTCAAAATACAATATGTTTGAGATGGTTTTATCGGCAAGAATCGGTCTGAATAAGGTGTGGGCCGGCGATTTGTATAAAAAAAATGAGGCTAACCATTTGGTCAGCCTCAAGCTCATTAAATATCCTGGTAATTACCAGTTAAAATTTTGCAGAAATGTAGGACAACGGGTGACTTCGTTCCTTATTACTTATCCCCCAGTTGTTTCATTTTGAACCTGTCGTTTGTTGCAGTAACGTGTTCTTTGATCATAATCTGTTCCATCTCCTTCACGATGTCCGGATGCTGGTCCGATATATCGTTCAATTCCCGGATGTCCTGTTCAAGGTTATATAGTTCAATTTTCAGGTTGTTTTTAGAGATGTCTTTGCGGATACCTTTCCATGCACCTGATCTCACGGCCTGTTGTCCCCCGTATTCGGGATACTCCCAGTATAAATACTCGTGTTTCTTCTGCTTTTTGCCTGATAATGTTGGCAGAAAACTAATCCCATCGGCGTATTCGGGTACAGGAACTCCTGCAATTTCGCATAAAGTGGGCACGACATCCCAGAAGGCAAAAATCAGATCATTCTCCGACGCTTTCTTAATCTTATCCGGCCAGCTTGCAATCATCGGAACCCGGAAGCCTCCTTCAAGGGTAAATCCTTTTCCCCGGCCATATTCGCTTTTGAACGGTCCCGCACTGTTAAACCACGGCGAGTCTGTCCCACCGTTGTAAGTTGGACCATTATCTGAAGTAAAAATGATGAGGGTGTTGTCGTAAATACCCAGATCTTTTAACTGCTGAACTAAAAAGCCAACTTGTTCATCGAGGTATGAAACCATTGCCGCGTAAGCTGCATGCGGATAACGGTGCGGGAAATACCCCTTGTCTCCTGGATAAGGTTTTTCGTCCCCGAATTTTTTCACATAATAATCGACCCAGCGCTGCGGAGCCTGGAGAGGTGCATGAGGTATCGGAGTGGCCCAATACATGAAAAACGGTTTGTTTTTATTTCCGTTTATAAAGCCTGTTAACTCTTTAAACATCAGGTCGCCAGCGTATTCTTTCAGGGTGTATTTCGTATAACTCCCTGAATCATACGGATCAGCACCTTTTGCCAATAATGTATTCGGAGCTACCGTGTCATTGTCAAGATATACCCTGTGTTCATTTTTATACAGATGAACCGGATAATACGTATGTGCCTGGCGCTGGCAGTTGTAACCGTAGAAAAAATCGAATCCCTTTTTATTAGGAATGCTGTTGGTATGAGGTGCACCAAGTCCCCATTTGCCGATAATACCGGTCTGGTAGCCGGCTGTTTTGAGCAGTTGGGCAATGGTGATTTCGTTTTCCGGAAGAGGACGCTGTCCCTCCAGGGTCGAATCGGCAAGCATTGCCTTGTAATCCCATACTTTACCGCGTTCCGCCCATTCGTCATTACCACGAATGTAAGAATGTCCCATATGCTTGCCGGTTAACAGCACACAGCGTGATGGTGCACAAACCGGTGCACCGGAGTAATGCTGTGTAAACCGGATACCGTTTGCTGCGAGGCGGTCGATATTGGGGGTTTCGATCAGTTTCTGACCATAACAGCCCAGTTCTCCGTAGCCAAGGTCGTCAGCCAGAATATAAATGATATTTGGTTTTGCGGATTTGCCGGCAGACTGCAGTTGAACACCGTATGACGAAAACGCCGTCGATAATGTCCATCCGATGATGAGGCACTGACTGTTCAGATTTTTAAAATTCATCAATGGGTGGTTTTTCGAGTTCTCTTTTTTCGAATCGCTCCACCGCCCACCGGATTGTAAGATAGCTAATGTAAATCAGTAATGGCCAGCTAAGTAGCCAAAGTGTCTGAATGAAATAGTCCATAGTTTATTCTGTTTATAGATTAATAAATATGAGTATCAGTTTTACCTTCTATCTCACTTTCGGTAATTTTCTTTACATTAATTGCTCTCCACGCATACCAGATGTAGGCGACAATAAACGGGACTGCCAACGAAACATAGCCCATTGTCAAAAGGGTATATTTTGATGATGAGCTGTTTACAATATTCAGTGAAGATTGATAATCGAAATTTGAAGGGTAATAACAGGTGTTATTGTAACCGGCAATTAGTAAAAGTGAAAAAACAACCAGGATAGTTCCTCCACCTGTCCACCAGATTCCATTGGTCCGATCTTTTATCAATGAGGAGATAATTCCCCATAAAACTGTCAAAACACCAATGAGGAAAAGTATTAGCACTACGGGCATTTGAATCAGATTATTGAAATACTTAAAAGGTTCCAGCGAAACAACCATAGTTTCCGGATTGTATGCATAGCCATCTTTCAAAACAAGGCTGATTACAAAGTACAGAAAGAAGACCAAAAATGGGATGGTGTTATAAACCAGCTGTTTTTTGGAACGGGCAAACAAAACGTCATTTTCGATTGAATTCATAAAGTACAGTAGCGCTTGTATCCGTGCAAGAAAAAAGAGCGCCAGTCCGAGTACAACATTGTTGATATTTAGTACTGCTTCGAGTCCTCTTGCGGGATGCTGCCATGTTGAGGCATTCATGTCGCTAACCAAAAATTCTGATCCGTTGAAGAATGTCCCTACAACAACCCCAATTAAAATAGGTGCCAATAAACCGTTGGCAAACAGGAAAGCTTCGAAGGTCTTTGATCCAAGAAAATTGTTGGGTTTGCTTCTGTATTCGTAAGATACAGCTTGTATAATAAAGCAAAACAGCAAGGCCATCCAGGCCCAGTAAGCACCGCCAAAACTGGTTGAATAGAATAACGGGAAGGAAGCAAAAAAAGCACCGCCGAAAGTGACAAGGGTTGTAAACGTAAATTCCCATTTACGCCCCAGGGTATTCAGTATCATTGTCCGTTCATTCCTGGTTTTGCTCATCTCGTAAATCAATGACTGTCCGCCCTGAACAAATAGCAGGAAAACCAGTAACGCACCTAAAAGTGATATAATTGCCCACCAGTATTGCTGGAGGGTTAAATGGCTTAATTGTTCAAACATAATCAATGTCCTCCGTCGTTAGGTCCTTTTTTAATTTGCGTGGTCATAATTTTAACCTCTGCAATCAGTAATAGTGTAAATACTAATGCGAAAAGCCAGAATGTTACAATTACAGAACCGGCAGTAATGTTGGTAACAGCCGCTACTGTCGGAAGTAAATCCTGTACTACCCAGGGTTGACGTCCTACCTCGGCAACAATCCATCCGGCCATTTGTGCAATATAGGCCAATGGAATTGTGAGAATGGCAATTTTAAGAAACAGTCGTTGTGAAGTAAGTTTGTCTTTTGTAACAAAATAGATTGAAAGAATAAAAAAGATTAAAAACCAGCTTCCCAAAATCACCATGATATGAAAACTATAAAAGACAAGTGGGATGCCGGGAATCATATCGTTGGCATTTTTTAAAAATCCATATCCGAAATATTTGAAATAATTATCCTGAAAATCCTTTGACATGAATTTCTCTCTCAGTTGTAACGCTTCATCATTGCGTCCTTCGGAGATGGCATTTTTATAGTTGCGAAGTGTTTCGATCGCCATTTTACCCCTCGCAATCTTATCTGCAGCCGGGAGAATTCCCTCTTTTTCGTTGCCGTTGAGCAGATCTTTCACGCCGGGCACAAAGGCATTGACATCGAGGTGGATCATATATGACAGGGCATTTGGGATTTCGATTTTGAATAAAAATTCGGGAAGTTTATTGTTCCCGGGATCTGTTTTTACAGGCGAGAATATCCCGAATGCGACAAGTCCGACCCCATTTTTACCTTCATAATGTCCTTCCATGGCAGCCAGTTTCATCGGCTGTCTGATTGCCACTTGTTTGGCAGAACCATCTCCGGTTGTGATCAGGAACAGGGAACTTAAAAAACCAAATATGGCTGCCACAAGAATGCTTTTCTTCGCGAATAGCACTTCCCTTTTTTTCAGCAGAAACCAGGCCGAAACCCCAATGATGAAAACTCCTGCCAGAACAAAGCCTGAAGTGATCGTATGAAGGAATTTATTAACTGCTAACGGAGAAAGGAAAACTTCCCAGAAATTGACCATCTCATTTCGCGCGGTGTCTGGATTAAACTGCATTCCTACAGGGTATTGCATCCATGCATTGGCTACCAGAATCCACAATGCTGATAAGCTTGCGCCAATGGCGGTCATCCAGGTCGAAATCAGGTGGAATTTTTTACTCACCTTATCCCAGCCAAAAAACATTACGGCGATAAAGGTCGACTCAAGAAAAAATGCCATGATCCCTTCGATGGCAAGGGGGGCTCCGAAAATATCACCTACAAACCATGAGTAGTATGCCCAGTTCGTTCCGAATTCAAACTCCAGGATTATACCGGTGGCAACTCCAATGGCGAAGTTAATTCCAAAGACTTTCATCCAGAATCGGGTGATTTTTTTCCATTCAGGATTCCCGGTCCTGTAATAAATGGTCTCCATAAAGGCGAGGATAAAAGTGATTCCAAGCGTAAGGGGAACAAATAGCCAGTGGTACAGTGCTGTAAGGGCAAACTGGGCTCTGGACCAGTCAACCAGAGAAGGATCAACAATTTCGTTCATAGGAGAATTATTTTGTTTTAGTGAGATTTTCGATCACATGCTCGCTACGTTCTTTGTCTGTACTAAAGTTCTTTTTCAGGTAATTTGGGAAAAAGAAAAGCTTAAGTACAAAAAAGAGGATGAACAGTTTGATCAGGATGATGGCCCAAAGAGTACGACCTAAAGTCATACTTCTGAATCCATCAATATAAAAACGTATTATCTTTCTCATAATAATGCTTTAAACAAATTGTAAGCCAGTATACTCATATCGATTTATTGATAAAAGTCAGTAAAATTAACCTCTTTTAGGAGAAAAGACTTCCATTTGATGAGGAACATTTTGAATTGCGATTTGTTCAATAACCTTAATTAGAAATTACTTTGAAAATACTTTGAATGAGATTATTTTCAATAATTAGGAACCAAATATTTGTTTATGATAAAAGATGCTGAATATCAATCATATGATCGTATTTATACGTATTCATTATTCGCAATACCTGACTTTTATAAAGATAAAAAATTTTTGCTGTGAAATTTAAAATTTAATAGTAATTTTAGGGTAATCGTTCACACCGTAATCGATTAACAAAATTTATCGCTGATTTTTTATCGCATTTTTCAGTAAATCAGTAAGATCCTATAAGTTTGATTAGCTAATATTTTACACTATGAGATATCTGATGATCATTTGCTTGTTTTTCACCTTCGCATGTAATAACCCCGGTACAAAAAAAAGTACAGCTGAACTTAAACCGGCTGCCGAAGCAAACGTGACAACCGTTGCCGCAGAATTAACCATTCTTGGTATGACCTGTACAGGATGTGAACAGACCATTCAGGCAGGTATAAAGACCGTTAACGGAGTGAAGCAGGTTAAAGCTGATTTTAAAAATGGTAAGGCTTACGTGGAATTTCTCCCTGGAATTGCAGACACTTCAATGTTTCGTGAGAAAGTTACAGCTTCAGGATATCATGTTGCAGCGATAAAGTTAATTCCATTGGATAGTCTTGGTTCAAAGCTTTAAGCAGTCCTACTGAAACCATCATTACAGGCTTAAACCTATTATTATGAGTGACGGCAACGAAAATTCAAATCTTAACCCTTTCGGCGAAGATGAGGATAACAAAACTTCACGACGGGCATTCTTTAAAAAGTTCGGATTAATCGGCGGTTCTGCTCTGGCCGGTGCGGCTGCAATTTATTCAGGGTATAAATATGAGGTATCGAAACCTAATCATGACATGGTTAAGGTTCTTACAGCCGACAACAAGCTTGTAGAGGTGCCCCGCGACCAGATCAAAAATGTTATGGTCGATCAGATGAAGTTGCAAAAACAGGGACGCGAAGGATTGGCAGGTCACCGGTGGGTTTGGGTGATCGATCTTGCCAAATGCGCCAATGCACGAAAATGCATTACAGCCTGTCAGTCCGCTCATCATCTGCGGCCCTACGAATATCATATCAATACTTTGATAATGCAGGAAACACCGCAAACTGCTCCTTATTACATGCCTAAGCCATGTCAGCATTGCGATAATCCCCCCTGTGTATCTGTATGTCCCGTAAATGCAACATTTAAAAGACCTGACGGGCCGGTCTTAATTGACAATGTACGTTGCATCGGATGTCGTTTCTGTATTGCTGCATGTCCGTATTCTGCCCGGATATTTCATTGGGAGGAGCCGGTGATGTCAGAGAGTGATATGGGGAAACCATATGATGTGGAACTTAATATTCCACAGCGAAAAGGGACGGTCACCAAATGTCTTATGAGCTCAGACCGGCTTCGTCTTGGTCTTCTGCCATACTGTGTTTCAGCGTGCCCCAACAGTGTTTACTACTTTGGCGACGAAAATCAGGATGCCGTCACAAACGGAACTACCAAGGAAACTGTCAGGCTAAGTGAATTGCTTCGTGTGAATGGCGGATATCGTTTATTGCCTGCCCTGGGAACCAAACCACGTGTATATTATCTTCCTCCCAAAAACAGGCTGTTTGAGTTTAAGGAGTTAAGAGATAAGGAGACGGGGAGGGTTGATCCCATTTATCCCGGAAATCCTGCCTGAATTATTGACAGGACAGGTTATAAATCGTCTTTTTTAAAAATTGCATGGCATAGAATATAGCAATGTTGAATATCAGGATAACAGCAAAAAACTATGGCAACAGAAGTTAACACCGGTTTTTTAAACGATAAAAAACTCGATTCGATCGCAACTGATATTTTAAGGCCAGTTGGAATCTCAAAAGGATTTCTCGCATGGATGGGTTTTTTAATTATTGCACTTCTGGCATGTTTTTATGCCTATTATATCCAGTTCCAGAAAGGTTTAATCGTTACCGGCCTGCGTGATTATGTAAGCTGGGGGATGTACATTGCCAATTTTGTATTTTTTGTAGCCACAAGTCTGATTGGGATGTTAATCAGTTCGGTTCTCGGATTGATAGGATATACGTGGGTAAAGCCTATTGCAAGGATAGCCGAGATTATTGCCGTCGCATTTGCGGCCGTGGCAGGACTGGTAATCGTTTCCGATATGGGACGTCCCGAGCGCTTATTGTATGTGGTTATATTTGCCCGGATACAATCACCTATTGTATGGGACGTCACAGTTGTGGTGACTTATCTTGTTATCAGTATTTTATTGTATTTGCTTCCGCTAATACCTGATCTGGCCATCAGTAAGGGGCGCATCG
This sequence comes from uncultured Bacteroidales bacterium, assembly GCA_942493325.1. GTDB lineage: Bacteria > Bacteroidota > Bacteroidia > Bacteroidales > Prolixibacteraceae > JAAFHB01. Next base: position 5,076,429 of record OW818689.1, read on the forward strand.
GACATACTCCCCGTTGGCTTCAGTCGACTTTTGAATTCCTTTCCTTCAACTGGCGCCACACACCAAAGCAATTTCAACTACTCCTTAAACTGATCAGGATACTTTTAATACTGGTCATTCCGACCGCATTTGCCATTCATACCGTCACCTCCTGGCTCCTGGCCGTTAATCCCCGTCCCGGGTGGGACAGTACAATTTTTGGCCCCTATTTTCTTTCCGGTGCTTTTGTGGCTGGTTCGGCGGCTGTTATTATCGTGATGTACTTTGTCCGGAATAATTACAGGCTGGATAAGTACCTGACTTCTTTTCATTTTGATAAGATGGGAAGGCTCCTGTTTCTTGTATCAATTGTTTATCTCTATTTTAATATAAACGAGTACCTGGTTCCCGGGTATAAACTGGAAGCACTGGATGCGCTGCATCTGCATGATCTTTTTGTGGGCAAATATGCTTTAATGTTCTGGAGTGTTCAGATTCTGGGGCTTTTACTTCCGATCATCCTGTTACTTTTCCGGTTTTTCAGGAAGCCGGTCCCGTTGTTTGGCATCGCAATCGTAATGCTTGTTGCCGCGTGGTTTAAACGGTATATCATAGTTGTTCCTGTTCAGCTTAATCCTTACCTTCCCATGCAATACGTGCCCGATGAATGGGTAGTTTACCAGCCAACATTAATTGAATCAGCCATTACTATGGGATCGGTACTGCTCGTTGTAATCATCATTACCATACTGGTGAAATTATTTCCGGTCATTTCAATCTGGGAGTTGGCTGAAGAGCAGCATAATGAAGTAACTGATCATACTAAAGAATAACCTGTAATATTGAATCTATGAAGAAAAAATACTTTTCAATATTATTGATCGTACTGGTCTCCTGGAGATTGACAGCACAGCAATGGGTAGTTCCGGTTGAAAATGATGCCCGGTTAAGCCCGTTTGCCTTTTCTGACTCAACCAAACAGGCGGGAGCGATTTTGTATAATGTTAACTGCAAGTCATGTCACGGGGATCCTGGAAAAAACAATGTAATTAATCTTGTTCCTCCTCCGTCAGATCCTGCTTCTGCCAAATTGCAGGCTAATACAGATGGCGCGATTTTCTTTAAAATATTTACGGGTCATGGGCAGATGCCTTCATTCAGGAATATCCTCTCCACCAGAGATATCTGGAATATCGTTTCCTTTTTCCGTAGTTTTAACGAGCAATATGTTCAGAAAATTGCCCCTGAGTCGGGCAAAGCACTGGCCGCTGAAAACGTGAAAATACTGATTACCTGGCTCAAAGATAAGAACCAGGTTCAAGCATTAATCTCCGGAAAAAAAGATAATGTTGTACAGCCCATCGGAGGTGCAGAAATAAAATTGTTTGCCAAAAGGTATTTTGGAAACCTGGTTATTGACGAGGCCCGGAATACAGACTCCCAGGGAAAAGCGCTGTTTAATCTTCCGGCTAATCTGCCCGGTGATTCGGCAGGAATGGTTCAGCTTGTAGCACAACTGTCGGATGAAGCAGCTTTCGGAGAAACAAAAACAGATACTGTACTTGCAATTGGTGTTCCAACTTACCGTCCACCGTTGAATGAGCCCCGGTCGATGTGGAATGTCGTTTGGAAGGCGCCTGTCTGGTTGCTATTCAGTTATTTTTTCTCCGTTATTCTTGTATGGGGATTCATCATCTATGTTTTACTGCAAATCAGGAACATTTATAAGGCAGGAACCAGCCGGGAACATGATCACAAAGTTTGAGGTATCTGATAATAACTAATAAATCAAAGTTGTATGAAAAATTTGTCATTGATCGGGAGAATTCTTTATGGTGTTCCGTTTGCGATATTCGGATTAAACCATTTTCTGTTTCTCAATTTTTACATTGGATCTGTCTCTTCATTTATTCCGCTTGGACCCTATACAATCATCCTGACCGGAATTTTCCTGATCATGGCAAGCATAAGCATTATCTTTAATAAGTATGTTAAGGTATCTACAATTCTTCTTGCAATTATGTTGTTTATCTTTATTGTAACCATCCATATTCCTGGCTTGTTTGATCCTGACAACTGGCAATTTGCCTTGATTGAGTTATTAAAAGACACCTCCTTAATGGGCGGATCACTGATGATTGCAGGAATGGTATATGAAGGAGAAGCAGTTGGCCATGCAAGTTGAAATGAACTTTTACGTTGGATATAGTAAGAACAATTAACGTTTTAAAGGACAGGATTAAAAGATTTACAAATATTTAAAATCTGCAAAAATGAAACAATTGGTAATATTGCTCTTCGCCGGATTGGCAATCAGTGCCGCGGCACAATTACCGGTTGACCCCGAGCTGGAAATTGGAATTATAGAAAAACTGGATCAGACCATACCGCTTGATCTGGAATTTTACAATGAAAAAAACGATACCGTAACGCTGGGTAGTTTAATCAATAAACCGACGATTCTTTCGTTCGTTTATTTCGATTGTCCCGGACTTTGCAGCCCTTTTCTGGATGGAATTGCCGATGTAGTCAGTAAAATGGATGCAACCCTGGGAAAAGATTACGACATCATAACCATCAGCTTTAATACCACGGATACTCCCGAAAAAGCCCGTCAAAAAAAAGTCAATTTTGTCCAGAAAATTCAGGAGAAGGATCGGGGTAGCTGGGTTTACCTGACAGGTGACCTGGGAAATATACAAAAAATCACAGAGGCAGTCGGTTACCGGTATAAACCAACCGGAGTTGATTTTGTGCATCCTGCAGCACTTATTATGCTTAGCCCTGAGGGAAAGATAACCCGTTACCTGTATGGTCTTACTTTTCTGCCATTTGATTTGAAAATGGCAATTGTTGAGGCTCAACAGGGACTGGCACGACCCGCTCGAACCAAATTACTCGATTACTGCTTTTCCTACGACGTCGAAAGCAAATCCTACACGTTACAATTCACTCGGGTAATTGGCGCCTTTATTCTTATTGTCGGGCTATTTTTTGGGATCTACCTTTTAATTTCGGCCAGGAGAAAATCATCTAAATCTATTACAACATGAACGATCAAACCAGTACTCCCCTAAACTACCTTAATCATCAGACCGGCCTCTGGTCGTGGCTGACATCCACTGATCATAAGCGGATAGGGTTGCTTTATCTCTATTCTTTTCTTGTCTTTTTTTCAACGGCAGCAATATTGGGACTTTTAATGAAGATTGAAAAAATTGCACCTGGCCAGACCATTATGACGGCCCAGACTTATAACGCACTTTTTACAATTCATGGAATCATTATGATTTTTGTAATTGTAATACCTGGAATGGCGGTCGTGTTTGGTAATTTTTTTCTTCCCATTATGATCGGTGCCAAAGATGTTGCATTTCCAAAACTTAACCTCTTTTCGTGGTATATTTATATTACGGGAGCGTTCCTTGGACTTTATTCGCAATTTGCCTATGGGCATTCACCCGATGCGGGCTGGACTTTTTATGTGCCATACAGTTCAAGTGCAGAGTCAAATATGACCATTGCGCTGACAGCGGCTGTGGTCCTGGGATTTTCCTCTATCCTTACCGGATTGAATTTCATTGTCACTATTCACCGTATGCGGGCTCCCGGGATGACCTATTTTAAGATGCCCCTTTTCGCGTGGTCATTATATGCCACCGCCTGGATTCAATTACTGGCAACACCCATTATCGGAATTACCTTAATCATGGTAATTGCAGAACGCACCTTTCATATCGGGTTTTTCGATCCCGCGTTAGGGGGCGATCCGCTTTTATACCAGCACCTTTTCTGGACCTATTCCCACCCGGCAGTTTATGTGATGATCTTACCGGCTATGGGTGTGGTTACCGAAATATTCCCGACCTTTAGTCAGAAGCCGGTGTTTGGTTATACAGCCATCGCATTTTCAAGCCTTGCTATTGCACTTGTGGGCTATTTTGTATGGGGACATCATATGTTTACCTCCGGGATGAGTTATGAATCGAGACTGGCCTTTTCACTGCTTACCTTTATTGTGGCAATTCCTAGTGCCATTAAAGTATTTAACTGGCTTTCAACAATGTATGGAGGCTCCATTGACCTGAGAACCCCGCTGCTGTATGCTGTTTCTTTTATATTTCTGTTTACAATCGGCGGATTTTCGGGCTTGCTGCAAGGTGCTTTGGCCGCGAATGTCCAGGTTCACCATACCGACTTTATAGTGGCTCATTTTCATTATATCATTTTCGGAGGAATGGGATTTGGTTTTTTTGCAGGCATTCATTATTGGTTCCCAAAGATTTATGGCCGGATGTATAATGAAACCTGGGCCAATATTGCATGGGGTTTTGCATTTGTCGGCTTTAACCTGCTCTATTTTCCGATGTTTATTATGGGAATGCAGGGAATGCCACGCCGGTATTATGATTTCGACCCTAAATTCGCAACCGGGCACCTGATCTCATCGATCGGGGCATTTATTCTTATTACGGGTTTAATACTGATTTTCTCTAACCTGATCTATCATAGCCGGCGTGGAGCAATAGCCTCTGCGAATCCCTGGCATGGTGTTACCCTTGAGTGGCAGATTCCTTCTCCGCCTCCCCATGAAAATTTCGATGAGATACCCGTAATTACACGTGATCCTTATGTTTTTGAACATCCTTATACCAAATAAAAAACTGCGAAATGTCAACAACCGTGCACAGTGAGTATATTGATCGCGACACAGGGAAAATGGGAATGTGGTTATTCCTTTTCACGGAACTCTACCTGTTTGGAGGGCTCTTTATCGTGTATGCGGTAATGCGCTCGAAATATTCCTCCGATTTCCATCTTGCAGCTCTCGAACTCAATACCATGATCGGAACAATCAATACAGTGGTATTGCTTGTAAGCAGTATGACCGTGGCTATGTCGCTTACTGCCATTCAGAGAAATCAGGCGGGCCTGGCTATGGGACTTGTGTTTTCTACATTGTTGCTGGCCGGTATATTTGTCGTCAATAAATACTTCGAATGGGGACATGAAATTAGTCTTCAGCTTTATCCGGGTACCGAGGTGATGAAGACACTGCCTCATGGCCAAATCATATTCTACAGCCTGTATTACATGATGACGGGATTGCACGTTTTGCATGTCATTATCGGGGGCGTTATTCTGTCCATTGTATTATTCAAGTTAAAATCGGGTACAATAAACCGGGAACATTTCCTCCTGCACGAAAATGGTGCACTCTATTGGCACCTGGTCGACTTGATTTGGATATTCCTGTTTCCGTTATTGTACCTGATCACTTAACCTTCAGTATAATCAAAAAAAAAAAGCCGTATGGAAAATCACGATAATCATATTACGAGTTATTCGCTGAATTGGACAGTGTTATTGGGCCTGCTGATATTGACCACTTTATCTGTCCTGGCAGTTAATATACATCTTGGCGCTTTTACTGTTGCGCTTGCTCTATTAATTGCCTCAGTCAAGGTGACCATTGTTATGACCTATTTTATGCATCTCAAGTACGAGAGTATTATGCTGCGCCTGATGGCAGGAGGTGTGTTCCTGCTGTTCGCGGCAGTGATTGTAGTGACTTTTTCTGATTATTATTTCAGGTAATTTTCCCAAATTATGGAAACATATTTTTACGGAGCTTCAAATTTAGCGCAGGGTGTTGATGATGCATTTATTTTTATCATAGCAGTTTCCTTACTGTTTACCGTCGCAATAGTGGCATTTATGATCTATATGCTGGTTCATTTTTCCCGGAAAAAGGTGAAAAATCCACAGCAGTTTACAGGCAATAATACATTGGAAGTTGTCTGGACTGTAATCCCATTGATCATTGTGCTGGTTATGTTTTATGTAGGATGGGTAGGATTTAAACCTATGCGCGAGGTGCCTCCCGATGCGATGGAGATAAATGCCATTGGCAGAATGTGGGCCTGGGAATTCGACTACGGAAACGGAAAAAAATCAAATGACCTGGTTGTTCCGCATCAAAAGAATATAAAGTTAAATCTTATTTCGGAAGATGTCAATCATAGTTTGTTTATTCCTGCTTTCAGGGTAAAGGAAGATGTAATTAAAGGATACGATAATTTCATGTGGTTCAAGCCAATCGTAAAAGGTGAATTTGATATTTTATGTACCGAATACTGCGGTTTGGCGCATTCGGCCATGTTGGCAAAAGTAAGGGTAGTCGATAGTCTTGAATTTAAAAAATGGCTGGCTGATTTAAAGGCAACAGGAAATTTGCCCGATCATCCCGGTCTTGCAATTATAAAAGCCAATGGCTGCCTGACTTGTCACTCACTAAATGACACAAAGGGCGTAGGCCCTACATTCACAGGTCTCTATGGTTCCACCAACACAGTTATCACAGACCAGGGAGAAAAACAGATTGTTGCCAATGATGATTATTTAAAAAGATCGATTGTGGATCCTAATGCCGAAATCGTTAAAGGATTTAACAAAGGATTGATGCAATCGTACCAAAATGTCATTTCTTCTGAGGATATTGATAAAATCATTGACTATTTCAGAACTGCAAGTGAGAAGTAAAAACATAAATCACCTCTTTGCCATTTTTGTCAGGCTGACCAGGATCCGGCTGTCACTGCTGGTGACCTTTTCGGCAGCGACAGGCTATTTTTTAACCGGTACATCAACCGGAGAATCACTTTTTTTTATGTTAGGCGGTGTTTTTCTGTTGTCCTCCGGCACTACTGTTTTAAACCAGGTTCAGGAATGCAAACGGGATGCACTGATGCAAAGGACTTGCCACAGACCTATCCCGCAAGGAATGGTTTCACGAAGCCATGCCTCGATACTTGCCGGATTGCTGATCATTTGCGGCACCGTACTTTTGAGCATAAATGGGTGGCTGCCAATGATACTTGGACTTATGAATGTTGGATTTTACAACCTGGTATATACACCCTTAAAAACACGCACCTGGCTCGCGATAATTCCGGGTGGAGTGGTAGGAGCCGTACCCCCGTTAATCGGCTGGACATCTGCCGGATTTAATGTTTTTCATCCCAACGCCCTCTTCTTGTCTATCTTTGTCTTTCTCTGGCAGATCCCCCATTTCTGGTTACTGATGATTCAGTACGGGAAGGAATACGAATTAGCCGGATTCAGATCTATTACGGGAATTCTTAACGAACATCAAATGAAATTGGTCATTTTTTTGTGGGGCCTGATCACTTCCCTTTTCCTTATGCTGTTTCCCCTTTTCGGATTCAGGCTCCAACCCCTGCTGATAGTCCTGGTCCTTATAGTTAACCTCTTTTTTATCAGCCAGTTCTATCGTTTTCTCTTTCAAAAAGAGAATTCAAAGAGGGTGCGAAATGCCTTTATACTGATTAACTCCTATGCATTTGCCGTCTTTCTTTTGCTTGCGATCAATGCAGTGATTTCCTGATATATCTTTCAATAAGGAGGAGGAATATATTCTTCCCTTATTACTGCTTCTTCTTCCCTTGGCGATAATTGCTGAACAATTTTGAACTCCGAAAGGAACTCACCTGCAATCACTCTGATAACTGTATAAACAGGGATAGCCAGGATCATTCCGGGAATTCCACCTAAACCACCCGCCATCAGAATCACCAGGAATACCTCGAGTGGATGAGCCCTGACGCTGTTCGAGTAGATGACCGTCTGAAAGATCATATTGTCTATAAACTGAACGATCAAAACGACGACAAGTACCCAGAACATCAGCGGTAGTGTCACCTCTGTAAAACTGGAATTGAGATTGTTAGCCACCGCAACAACCAGGCCGAACAATCCACCAATCCATGGCCCTATATAAGGAATGACATTCAGTATTCCGGCAAAAACACCCACAACCACGGCCTGGCCAAATCCCAAACCTGCTATTGAAAATCCGATGATCGACAGTACCATAACACCGATGACCTGAAGTAACATTCCGGTTAAGTATCTTTTAAGCAGATTCCCGACATTATCCATCACCCTCGAAACACGCGATTCATATTTTACAGGAGCCAGGACGAGAATCCAGTTTCCGAAGAGCCCCTCCTCTTTAAGAAAAAAGAACAGGATAAACGAAACAGAGAAGATTGCCATAAAAACATTGCCGAGCACTGCAGCTACTGATCCGAACAGACGACTCACTTCACCTACATTCAGAAATCCCATAAGTTGCTTTTCAAGGTAAGTCTGAAGATTCCCATCTCCGGGGATGTTCGGGGTAAACTGAGGAAAATTGATTTCCAGCTGATTCAGCGCATTGTCAAGATAGGCGATCACCTCCGGGACGTTAATGTTTGAAAGCAGGTTAACTTCCGATACGACCAACGGAATCAGAATTCCTAAGAAACTGATAAGTATCAGCCAGAGCGAAAGCAGGGTGAGGAAGGCAGCAGCCGTTTTCCCAATGTAATACCTTCGGTGCCTGATCTGCTGGAATTTCCGTACAATCGGGCGTCCAACCAAAGCCAGTACCGCCGCGATAAGAATATAGGTGACGACATAGCTGAAATAGTACACCATAAATCCGAAGAGTACTATTGCCAAAACTACAATGATGTTCTTAATCCGCTGATCCATTCTGCTGACAATTTATGCGATCAAACATACACTTTTTTGGATCTATAACGAAACGAATGGATGTATATATTGATTTAATATTTTCAAACCTTCCATCTTGGCAGGGCAATATTTTACTTGCGTAAGCTGCCAGCGGCTCAAATGGCGTATTGCCTGCACAAACTGCTAAAGAGCCAATTGATTACCTTTTTATCAAAGCCTGTCGTACAACTTTTTCAGGAATTCAAGATTTTTTAATTCATACCTGCGAATCTTGTATGCTGAAAAGAAGGAGACTGAAAGGCCAATTATAGTTCCGGCAATCAGACCGAATATTGATTCTTCTGTTTTAAGTACTTCAATGTATGGCTTATTCTCAAAATAAACATGTATTGATAGTATTGTCAGGACGTATATTATTGGAATAATAAGGATATAAAAATTGTTAAATTTCCCCGTTAACAATTTGGATAAATGGTTGATTCTTACTTCTAACCAAAGTTTTAGAGGCTGATTATACTTGTTATTTTGTAATTTATACCAGGACATCAACCCTGAAATAAGTGAGATGGTCGTAATAATTCCCAGGGTTATGTTATTAATCAGATAAGCCAAATCATCTTGTCTGTTTAACGAGGTGATGATCAGAAATAGTATGAGTCCAAGACCTGACAGAATTCCGATACTAAGGATAAGCAAAAATTTATTAATGGTTTGCCTCGTTGCCGAATTCAGCAACAAATTTAATTCCTCCCTGGATTTCTGAATGATTTCAGCATTAATATTTTTCCAGGTGTTTTGTAATTCGTCAGTTGCCATGATTCAAATTATTTAAATTGTGTTTTAATAATTCTTTCGCGCGCGTTAATCGTACACCCACGTTTGACTTCGAGATACCCAGAATTTCGGAGATTTCCTCGTAACTTCTTTCTTCGAGATATAACAACATGATCGATTTGTCAATATCGTTTAAGTTATAAATTGCGTCCAGAAGCATCCTTAATTTTTCATTTACAGATAGTTCTTCAATAATGTCAAACCTGTCGGCTGGTTCGGGCAACTTTGCCCGATACTCAATTCGTGATCCATTCTTTAATTTCGAAATTGAGGTATTTATTGAAACTGCATAGATCCAGGACCCGATACTGCTTTTGTTTTGCAGTTGGGGAAACGATTTCCATAACTGGTAGGTGATCTCCTGAAAATTATCTTCCCGGTCGGTTTTATTCCGGAAATAGATCATATTGACCTTGTGGAGAATGCCCTGGTATTTTGATAAAATTTCAAGAAATTCCTCCTTCAGTGTTGCCATGATTTTAGTCGTTTGTATTAAAGTAACAGATAGGGCAGATTTATTACAATCTTAACCATATATTTTAAATATCAGGCTAAAATTTTTTGTTGTCAACTTGTTATATGAGGCAATATACAGAAAAAAAGGACGTAACAGGGACAATAATAAGTGGGTAAAAGTTGGGTCTCTTTTTTGGGAATAACCGATTTTATCCGATTCTTATTAAATTTGCATCTATGACAGTTCAGAAAAACAATCAGATCATTGCCGAACGGCTCGGCATCAGTATCAGGCAAATAGTCAATACAATTACCTTACTCGACGAAGGGTCTACTGTTCCATTTATTTCGCGATACCGGAAAGAGATGACAGGCAGTCTCGATGAGGTAGCCATCGGGAATATTAAGGAAGTGAAAGAACAGCTTGATGAACTCGACAAACGCAAAGTAACTATACTCAAAACAATCACCGAGCAGGATTTGCTAACACCCGAACTTCAATCCAAAATTGATCAGTGTTACGATCTGAACCTGCTCGAGGATATATACCTGCCCTATAAACCAAAACGTCGTACGCGTGCCACAATGGCCCGCGAAAAGGGACTTGAACCGCTTGCCCGGATCATCATGAAACAGTATGAGACCGATCCGGTGAACAAGGCGTTTAATTTTTTGACCGATTCGGTACCCGATGTTGACGAGGCTCTTGCGGGTGCCAGAGATATTATTGCCGAATGGATAAATGAGGATCAAAACGCACGAAATATAGTCCGTAACCAGTTTGCACGTGAAGCGGTAATCACTTCGCATGTCGCGAAAGGGAAAGAGGAGGAAGGGATTAAATACCGTGATTATTTCGATTATACCGAGCCGCTTAAACGTTGTCCTTCACACCGTTTGCTGGCCATGCGCCGTGGTGAGAAAGAAGGTTTTTTAAAATTAGGTATTTCTCCTGACGAGGAAAAGACTATTGGCTTGCTTGAACGCCAATTAATAAAAAGCCGGAACGAATGTGGTATGCAGATGTCTCTGGCTGTGAAAGACAGCTACAAGAGATTACTTGCGCCTGCTATTGAAACGGAGTTTGCCGGTTCTTCGAAAGTTCAGGCCGATGCGGAGGCAATCAGGGTATTTGCCGAAAACCTCCGGCAACTGCTTCTTGCGGCACCCCTTGGACAAAAGCGTGTGCTGGCACTTGACCCGGGTTATAAGTCAGGTTGTAAATTAGTCTGTCTCGATGCCCAGGGAAACCTGGTGCATAACGAAACAATTTATCCTCATCAGCCGCAATCAGAGGTGAGCCAGTCGATGCGTAAGGTTTCGTCGCTCGTGAGTATGTACAAAATTGATGCGATCGCTATTGGCGATGGTACTGCCAGTCGCGAGACAGAGGCTTTTATCAAAAAAATCAACTTTGACAGGACGTTGCAGGTTTTTGTCGTCAGTGAGGATGGTGCCTCGATCTATTCGGCCTCGAAAGTGGCCCGCGAAGAATTTCCACAGTACGATGTCACGGTGCGTGGCGCTGTCTCAATCGGTCGTCGGCTGATGGATCCTCTGGCTGAACTCGTTAAGATCGAAGCGCAGTCTATCGGTGTGGGACAATACCAGCACGATGTCGATCAGAAATTGTTGCAGAAAGGGCTCGATACGGTTGTGGAATCATGTGTGAACCTTGTTGGAGTTAATGTAAATACCGCGAGCAGTCATCTGCTGAACTTTGTTTCGGGTCTTGGGCCGTTACTGGCACAAAATATTGTCGGGTACCGAAAGGAGAATGGCCCCTTTACTTCGCGGACCGAACTGAAGAAAGTTCCCCGGATGGGCCCCAAAGCGTTCGAACAATGTGCCGGATTTCTAAGAATTCCAGGTGGTATCAATCCGCTCGATAACTCGGCTGTCCATCCTGAAAGGTATTCGTTGGTGAGTAAAATTGCAGCAGACAGGAAGTGCAAAGTAGAGGAACTGATTGGCATGGAAAAACTGCGATCGGAAGTTGTTTCAGAAAAATACATTGATGAAGAAGTTGGACTTCCTACCTTGAATGATATCCTTGCGGAACTGGCCAAGCCCGGACTTGACCCGCGTTCGGGGATAAAAGTATTCGAATTTGCCGATGGTATTTTCTCGATGAAGGACCTGCACATTGGCATGGTACTTCCGGGTATTGTTACAAATATTACCCGTTTTGGTGTCTTCGTCGATGTGGGAGTAAAGCAGGACGGTTTAGTGCATATCAGTGAACTGGCCAACCGTTACGTGAGTGATCCGGCCGAAGTCGTCAAACTGCATCAGCATGTGAAGGTAAAGGTACTTGAGGTGGATATACCCCGGAAAAGAATTGCTTTTTCGATGAAGCAGGCGGAGTAGTGCCTAATTATTTGGTGGATAGGATATTTAACTCTTGAATTCGTTCGAAATCTTTCAGATTCAAAGTTGCGAGTTTTAAGTTATTTACAATTGCGGTTGAAGCTATTAGTATGTCCTGTAACCCAATTATTTTGTTGTTTTTCCTAAGAGTTTGAATTATTTCACAAGCTTTATCAATCTCTATTTCAGTCAGAGGTAAAATCGTTAATTTTTCAAAAACTTCATTCCAAAACTCCATTTGATCCCTACCTATCCCGACTCCAATTTCAAGTTTTGTTATGACAGAAATTGAAAAATCATATTCTTCTGACAGCTTGGTAAGTAAAGTTCGGTCTTTATGTTGTTTTCGAAAATAATCGATGAATAGAGAGGTGTCTATACAGATAATTTCTTTGTCCATTTGTTGAATTGCTTTCTTAAATCCTTGTAATTATTATATCCTTCGTTTGTTATTACTGGTCCGGATAATAATAATTGTTTCAAAGTTAAGCTGGAATTATCAACTCTGGTAGTTAAGTCATTATCTAATTGATGTTTAATTATCAATTTTTCATTGTATGGTAATTCTTTGATCAATCCGACAATCTGACTTAAGTCTAAATTTAACTTCAGTTCCATAGCATTATTTTTTACAAATGTACAAAATTTTCAAATTTGTATTCCAACAATATTCGGTATTCCGCTCTATGGTTTGAAGGCTTTGATACCAGACTAATGAAGATATTTGATGCTTATTTAGTATTTTTGGATAGTGAAAAAGCGAGTGCTAATAGGACTTGATTTTAAGGTTGACAAACATACCAACTCAATTGAAAATGTGGTTACAGGCGACAACTTTGCCACTGATATTACAATTATTTCAATTACTGACCTCAAAACAGTAACCAGGAAAAAAATATTTCCCAAAATGAAGCGTAAATTGGCAGAACTTGATGTAGACATTATTGGCCGACAAGACCCCGTGACGAAGGAAGAGGAGAAACTTATAATTGAATTTATAAAAACTCAAAAAATGTTGAGCGATAAGAAACAAATCCAAAGTACGAAGGCAGCACCACAACGGAAGATTAATGCCTAACTTAAAATATTATGCTTCGCTGTAATAAAACACCAACCGTTACCCTGAGCGATCCGGCCGAAATTGTCAAGCTGCATTAGCATGTGAAGGTAAAGGTACTTGAGGTGGATGTTCCACGGAAAAGAATTGCCTTTTCGATGAAGCTGGCGGAGTAGCTACAATAATTTTTATTTTCCATGTGATTTCAGGTAGAGTTTTTCTCTGACCATCTCACATTCCCGAATAATCGTCTCTTCTGTTAATAAATTGGTTTTGAATGACTTTAGCAGTCTTGATAATTTTGAATTTATGGCGTCTTTCTCTAATTCTCTCGAAAGTTTAATTTTTTCTTTAACAGGTAGTTGTTTAACAATTTGCATTATCTGATTAAAATTCAATTGAACTTGATAGGATACTGCTGTTTTCATTTTGTATTTTTTAGCAAATATAAAAATTTCTAAAGGAAAAATCAATTCATTGCTGGTCAATATCTTTCTTCTATAAACGACTTACATATTGGTTGATACTCCCCGGAATCGTTACGAAAATCACCCGTTTTGGGGTCTTCGTCGATGTGGGAGTAAAGCAGGATGGACTGGTGCATATCAGCGAACTGGCAGTTACTTATTTTATACTTTGTGATAAGTATTCAATAGCCTTGTTAATTACAGGGTCGTTGTTATTTAAGAAATCCGCAATAGTTTCTTCAACATTGAAATCCTTTGCTTAAAATTTGAATCATAAATATTTGCCAATTGCTTAATTTTAAGAGTTGTAATATTATTTATGTAATTTGGCGATTAAGTAGTAATAACAAGTCCTGACTATTTTCTGCTCCGGAATAACTTTATTGAAAAAACGCCCCCCGTTTCGAAAAACAGAGGGCGTTTGATTTATGCAATGTTTAGTTTATTGTCGGCATCTTCGTATTACGCAGATTTTCGGATTTAACTGACTTGTCTGCGATCGGCTTCAAAATTATTGTATAATCGACCGGCTCGCCATGAACCTTGTACTTGTCGAGCACACCTGGTCCGCAGGTGGCTGTTCCGAGGCCATTTTGAGCATAATCCATGTTTACGGTGATGAAGCTGGCTTTTTGAAGCTCATTGATGTGCCTGGCCTTTACAATGGCAGCATCCTCGTACTCGTATGTGCTGAAATTAAATGGTTGCGAACTTTCAATGTATAATCCGGTGCCCGTATTATCTGTTAAAGTGGCGTAACGAACATCACTGCGGTTTCCGCTTTCACCGGGGACCACATAGTAAAAATACATATCCTTTACTTTCGATTCGTATAGTCCGACTTTACCGCACGCGCGCCGGTCGGGATAAGTTTCAACCGGACCTAAACCGAAATATTTTATATTTTCGAAATTGAGGGGCATCTGCATCTGCAAACCGGCTTTTGCCATCACTTTCACCTCACTGCCGGGAAGAAAATGTGAATTGATATGAATTTCGCCGTTACTGTAAACCGTATAAGTGTAAGTGGTAGCGATTAACTTTTCGCCAGCCGGGTTAAGTTTTGATATTTCGCAATCAATTTGAATGGATTTATCACCCAGCTTTTTCCATGCTACTTGTTCCACTTTGTCGGTGAGTTTGTCGAGGCCGATTTTTTTCCAGTTCCTTGCATCATCACGATAATCATTTTCGGTTGGCGGACGGAAGAAATTCGATACCGGTCCTCTTTGAATCAACGTCTTTCCTTTGTAACTATATGTCGCAATAGAACCGGATTTTTTACTGAATGAAAGTTTAAATTCGGGGTTTTCAGAAGTAATCAGATCGCCGGTTTCTGTTGTTTTAAGAACAGGCGATCCGGACAGATCAAATTCTTTCCGTTCGGCTGGCACAACAGGAATTTGCAGTTGTTCCCAGGCAACCTCAAAATCTTTAGGCAGCAGATCAGTTGGTGTTTTAGTGGTTACTTCAAAATTGATAAAGTATTCCTCACCGGGCTTAACTGTGAATGCCGGAATGGTGAAATTTACCTCCTTTATGGTCCTTGGTTCAATATTCAGGGGTGATAAATCGCCCTGAGCCAGGTTTGTAATTCCGTTGGTCAGGTACCATTTCACTGTATATTCCTTAAGATTAGTAAAGTCGTAAAGGTTATGAATTTTGACTTTCCCCGATTTGATATCAACAGGTATCACTTTAAAATACTGGTAGACTTTTTTGATTTCCCACAGGTGTGGTTGCGGGGTGCGATCAGGCCGTACCAATCCATCGCAAAGGAAACTGCCGTCACTTGGAACTTTTTCCGGTCCGTAGTCACCGCCATAGGTATAATATTCAACACCATTTTTATCCTTTTCGAGGAATCCCTGGTCTACCCAATCCCATACTGAACCTCCCTGTAATTGCGGATTACTGTAAATAACATCCCAATAGTCCTTAACTCCGCCAACGCTATTTCCCATTGCATGCACGTATTCGCACATAATCAGTGGCCGGTCGTGTGTCTTCTGAGCCCATCTGCTCAGGTAATCTATCCCAGGGTACATCGGGCAGATAATGTCAGTATGCGCAGCTTCACCAGCTCTTTCATAATGAACCGGGCGGGATTTATCGCGGCTGTGAATCCATTCTGAAGTTTTTTCAAAATTGACCCCGTCACCCGCTTCGTTCCCCAAAGACCAGATGATCACCGATGCATGGTTTTTATCGCGTTCAACCATCCGGACTGTTCTTTCCATATGCATTGGTCCCCAGGCTGTATCTTTAGCCAGGCTTTCTTCACCATATCCCATACCGTGCGATTCAATATTTGCTTCGTCGATGACATAAATGCCGTACTGATCGCAGAGTTCGTACCAATACGGATCATTGGGATAATGACTGGTGCGTACAGTATTAATGTTGAATTCCTTAAACATTCGTATATCCTGGAGCATGACCTCTCTGGGAACGTAGTGCCCGCTTACCATATCATGTTCATGACGGTTTGTCCCCTTGATATAAATTGCACGCCCGTTAACGAGTAGCTGGCCCCCTTTGACCTCCACCGTGCGGAAACCTATTTTGTGGGTGGTTACTTCAATTACCCGCCCGCCGGCATCTTTGAGCGTAATCAGCATAGAATAAAGAGCGGGGGTTTCGGCAGTCCATTTCTTTGGACTTTTTACGGCTGTTTCCAGGTAAACTGGAATCTTTTTGTTGCTGGCGATTTCCACCACTTTTGTTGCTTCGGCAATTTTTTTGCTGCCATCCATGAGTTCAACGGTAACAGAATGCTTTCCGGCACTTTTGCCCGAGAGGTTACTCAGCTCAACATCCAGTTTGAATGTAGCATCGGTATATTTGTCATCCAACTCAGGTCTTGCCCAGAAATCACGGATTTGAATATCGGGTGCTGAGGTGAGGTATACATCGCGTTCAAAACCACTTACGCGCCACATATCCTGGCATTCGAGGTAAGCCCCGTCGGACCAGCGGTAAACCTGGCAGGCCAGCACATTTTCACCCTTTTTAAGATATTTGGTAATGTTGAACTCAGCCGGAAGTTTTGCATCCTCGCTGTAACCAACAAAATGACCATTTACCCAAACATAGATATTCGATCGGACACCACCAAAAACGATATTTGTCTGGCGATCCTTCCAGTTTTCGGGAATCGTGAAATTTGTACGGTATGAACTTACGGGATTGAAACTATGCGGAACCTCTGGCGGTGCCATCTTCCCCATTAATCCCATGAAATCATAACTTGTGTTTACATAGATTGGGTATCCATATCCTTGTCGTTCAGTGGTGTATGGCACCTTTATCTCTTTCCAGCTGCTGACATCAAATTCGGGCTTCATGAAATCCAAAGGTCGATCAGCAGGTTTTTCAACATAATTGTATTTCCAGTTGCCGTTTAAGCATTTGTAGTATGGGGATTTAGTCCAGTCATTTTGTTGGGCCGCCGTTTTGTCGGTGAAGGGGATAAAGGTTGCATGCGGTTCTTCCTTGTTGATGTTGAATACTTTTTCGTTTTCCCATGGTTCGGCACCCTGTGTTTTAATTTCAGACGAGGCCTTTACTTTTGAAATATTACCTGCTACATTTAATGCCGCTACGTAGACTTTATAGGTAGCCGCAGTTCTCATTTTGGAGGCCGAAAATTCAGCCAGACCATCATCTTTAACGATTGCTGTGCCAAATGAAACAGCTCCTTTACCGGTTCGGAGATCATCAGGCGTAGGTTGCGGAATGCCTGCAAGGTAAACAGCCCAGGCAACTGAACTTGCTTTCTCTGTTTTAACATTTATCGCGGCACTGATATTCTGTACAGCCATAATGTCTACCGAAACAATCGTCGAAAGGGGAATATTTGTCGCAAATATTTCGGAATCGACATACCTGGCATTATTTAGTGTGCCAGTATTCTTGTTTTTTGTGAGGTCGTTGGTGTTATCGTCAAAATTCCAGTAACCCTGAAGTCCTTCTTCATTTCCGCTGAGTGACTTCTTCATATTCTGAAGAATCTGGTCTGCATTTCGCGCAGTATTCCAAATCCTGACTTCATCAATCCGTCCTTTATACGACACATCACTGGTCCCAATGAAACGGATTGGGGTAGGAGCAGGTTTCCGGCCGGCCATCCTCTTTGAACTGTCGACCTCTTTTCCGTTTACATATAACCGGTACCAGGTTCCATCAAAGGTTGTTGCAACGTGATTCCAGACATTTTCAATCAGCACCTGTTTTGCAATTCTGGGGTTCCAGGAACCATCCGAAAAGCCATATTCCAGCGAAGTGCGTTCATAGACATACAAGCGGGGACTGCGTTGATCGTTAGCCGCGGACCGGTCACCCAGAATCCCGTGCCATGAATTATCAGTATGCTGCGGCAGAATCCATGCTTCCAGGGTAAAGCTATTCCCGGCAGCTGGTGCAGTTTCACCCAGGTCGACCGATGACCTTCCGTTAAAATAAAGGGCTTTATTCTGGCTCTTTGCTTCTGTTCCGGTAAAAATCAATCCAAGACAAAAAACGATGAATACCAGGTGTAGACAAAACTTTGTTTTTTTCATAATTTATAGTGGGGGTTATTTATGTTGTATTTTTCCTGAATCAGCAGTAGCTTTCCTGGTGAATTTGTGACATTACCTAGGCGTATGTGATTAAATATCAAATGAATCGGCATAATCAGTCTGATGATTTGCAATAAAAACTTAGAAATCAATTATTTGCAAAAATGGTTACTTGTTTAAAAGGCTCAAAGAAAACAATAAAAAAAATACTTTCAAACATTTTCAGATCAAAATAGATTGCAACTACCGCGATTTTCGAACGGTGCTAATCAATAGGGGAAGGGGAGATTAGGCATGGGGCATGGGGCGAAAGGGCGAAGAGGCGAAGGGGAGATTGGGCGACAGGAAAATGTGCAGTGCTAATGTGCCAATATGCTAATAAGCTAATGCTTCCATATTGGATATACAGAATTAATTTTCAAAATGTTACACAAAGTAAAGTCACGATGAGTCCTGTTTTTCAGGAAAATAACTCAAGGTTTTAAAATTCATGCTCTTTATTCTATTATCGAAGCAATTCCGGAGGGATTAAATATTTGTAGCCCCGGGTAAGCGATTCCGGATTCTCTTATTTATTAATAGCTCTAACATTATTCGGAATCGTGCCACCCGGGGGTAACGACGATCAATAAAAATGCGGCGCAACTGCAATCTTTATTGAAAATCGAACCTGTAATGCGCCGCAAGATTCGAAAAACGAAAGAGCGGAGAAGTGAGAAAATAAGAAGATGAGAGGATGAGAGGATGAAAAATGGAGTGACCGGGTGACTTCTAAAATAACGAACAAACGCCCCCAGACGTTGAGTGACCGGGTGACTTTTCAAATAACGAACAAATGCCCTTTGACTTTGCCCAATTTATAAACGCAGTCACCCGGTCACTTGCCACGAGCTGATTTTGCTCAATCTATAAGTGCAGTCACCCGGTCACTTTGCTCGGACTGACTTTGCTCAATTTTTAACAACAGTCACCCGGTCACTTCTGAATCTCTAAACAATCCCAAATCCCCAAACAATTTATGATTTATGATTTTAGATTTATGATTCAAATCCTAAATCCAAATCCTAAATCTTAAATCCTAAATCTTAAATCCAAATCCTAAATCCTAAATCCTAAATCCAAATCCTAAATCCTAAATCCTAAATCCTAATGACCAAAAGGTTAGTTCTCTGCTTTTTTATCGAGAATCAGCATTGAATTGACAATAATCTCGGAAACAAAATGAGTCTCTCCGTTTCTGTCTTCATAAGAGTGATTAGTTAGTTTTCCCTCGACCGCTATTTCGGAACCTTTTTTCAGGTATTTTTCGGCCACTTCAGCCTGCTTGCCCCAGGCAACCAGTTTATGCCAGGTGGTCTCTGACATCTTATTGCCGTTGTGATCACGATAGGTTTCATTGGTGGCCACTGAAAAATTGGCTACTGATTTATCCCCGTCCAACCTTCTCATTTTGGGATTGTCACCCAGGTAACCGATCAGCCTTACACTGTTTCTTAGAGCATTCATAATTTTTGTTTTAAAATTAATAAATAAGAAATGTATTGACTGAAGTTAATTCAATTTCCTGGAATAAAGCGAATTATAAACGTGTGCATTCGTTTAAATCGGATATAAACGAATGTTAATGCTTAAATCGGATGGATAAAAGAAAAAACCCGGTTCGTCAGATGACGAACCGGGTTTAACTATTTATGATGACGATGATCAAACTTCCTTATACCGGAGATTCAATCTCTTCAATTGGTGTGGCAATGTCCTTGTCGACAAGAATTCGTCCGCAATATTCGCAGACAATAATTTTCTTCCTTGAGGCAATATCCAGTTGACGCTGTGGTGGAATTTTATTGAAACATCCGCCGCAGGCATCACGCTGTACAGTTACAACAGAGAGACCGTTGCGCGCGTTTTTCCGGATACGGTTAAAAGCCATTACAAGCCTTTCCTCAATCATACTTTCGATCTTGGTCACCTTGCTTTTGAGTTTTTCTTCCTCAACAGCAGTTTCTGCGGTAATCTCCTGTAACTCTTTTCTTTTTCTTACGAGATCTTCCTCACGTTCTTTGAGCAATTTTTCTGCAGACTCAACAGATTCGGTTTTACTTTTGATCTCGATGGTAAATTCACGGATCTTCTTTTCGGAAAGTTCAATTTCGAGTGTCTGAAATTCAATTTCTTTCGATAAAGAATCGAATTCGCGGTTATTTCGAACGTTTTCCTGTTGTTCCTTATATTTTTCGATCTTGGTCTTCGAATCTTTTATTTCAGTTTTTTTATTCCCGATGGCTAAATTGAGACTCTTTATTTCATCGCTGTAATTGGTAAGACGTGTCTTTAATCCAACGATTTCGTCTTCCAGGTCCTGGACTTCAAGGGGAAGTTCCCCGCGCAAAGTGTTGATCTTATCTATCTCTGATGCAACGGTCTGAAGTTCATAGAGCATTTTGAGTTTCTCCTGGACAGAAACTTCCTTTCCTTCGGCTGACTTATTATTATTTGCTGGCATATACTGAAATTTACAATTTTTGTTACCTCTGACAAAGATACAATACCGGATTGGTTTTCACCTCCGATAAACGGAGTGCAAAGTTAGGGAATTTTTTTATAAGTATTTCATAAAAAAGCTCCTTCGTAAATTGTTCACTTTCGTAATGTCCGACATCGGCAATAATGATTTTTTCTTCGGCATCGAAGAAATCATGATATTTCACATCGGATGTCACAAAGATGTCGGCACCTGATGCAATAGCTGCCGAAAGCAGGAAACTTCCTGAGCCGCCGCAAACGGCTACTTTCTTCACCGGTTTTCCCAGTAAATAGGTGTGTCGTAATATTTTGCATGAAAAAATACCGAGAAGTTGTTCAAGAAAGTCAATTTCGTTGACTGCACCCGGAAGTTCGCCGATCATTCCGGCACCTACCCGGGGTAACGAATTTTCGAGCGGATAAAGATCATATGCCACCTCCTCGTAAGGGTGGGCATTAAGTAAGGCATCGATTACTTTATTTTTGGAATGTTTCTGGAGTATCGTTTCGAAACGGACCTCTTTTTCGAAGTGGAATTCACCCTTTTCACCTATATAAGGATTTGCCTCTTCTCCGCCCCGGAAGGTGCCCGAACCGAGGGTGCTGAAACTGCATTTATCGTAATTGCCGATTTCGCCGGCTCCGGCTCCGAATACTGCCTCACGAACCTGGTCGATATGATTTTCCGGAATAAAAGTGACCAGCTTGAGCAGTTGTTCTTTTGCCGGGGCCAGGATAGTCACATTGGTTAATCCTATTTTTTCGCAGATTTTGGAATTAACACCCCCCATAATGCTGTCGAGATTGGTGTGTGAGGCAAATATGGCGATGTCATTTTTAATCGCCTTGATCACACACCGTTCAACAAAAGAATTGCCGTTTAGCTTCTTTACTCCTTTAAAAAGCAGTGGATGGTGAGCAATAATGAGTTCGCAGCCAATTTCAATGGCTTCGTCAATTACCGCTTCGGTAATATCAAGAGTGATAAGAGCTGAGGTAACCGTTGCTTCAGGATCACCTATAATCAGTCCGGCGTTATCGTATGATTCCTGGTAGGAAGGCGGGGCAACAGATTCAAGATAACTGATGATTTCCCTGATAATCATGGTCAATTAAATTATTGAATAGGGTTAATGAATGGATAGGCAAAATTTGAATCAAGGGCTGATGGGTTACAACTCTTCCTTTATTTCGAGCAGGTAACTTTTGATGTGCTGTAATTTTTGAACGATTTCAAAGGTTTTTTCGGACTCCGTCCTGTTTTCCTTGATTTTTGTTCTGGCACCCTTGAGGGTCATGCCACGTTCCTTGACCAGATGATTGATAAGGGCCAGATGATCAATGTCTTCCCGGGTATAAAACCGATCACCTTTTTTATTTTTGAATGGTTTGATGGTATCAAACTCTTTTTCCCAGAAACGTAATGTCGAAGGTGCAAGCCCAAACTGCACAGCCACTTCGCCGATGGAGTAATAATGTTTCTCTGCTTTCGGTTCCCTGAATGCCATAGTATTTAGATGTTAGTCGAAACTTTGTCCCATATTTGACGAAATTGCAATCATCCGCTCATATTCATCAGGGGTAAGATCCTGGAAGTAATAACTCTGAGGATTGACTTTTTGTCCATTTTTGCTCACTTCGTAATGCAGGTGGGGGGCCGTCGATGTTCCTGTGCTTCCCACAAATCCGATCACATCGCCACGGTTTACCTTCTGACCGATGGTCACTTTTATTTTGCTTAAATGTGCATAAAAGGTTTCATAGCCATATCCGTGATCAATCACCACAGTGTTTCCATACCCTGACTCGCGTGTGGCCGATTTTACGACTCCGATTCCTGTTGCAAAAACATCAGTACCAACGGTGGCCGAAAAATCCATGCCATAATGAAAACGCGGGATTTTATAAATCGGATGTATCCGCATCCCCCAACCAGAGGCTGTTCGCTTGAGGTCCTTATTGGAAACGGGCATAATTGATGGCATGCTCGCAATCATTTTCTCTTTGTTCAAGGCCATTTTAGCCACTTCATCGTATGATTTGGCCTGCACAAAAACCTGTTTGGAGAGAATATCGAGTTTACGTGTAGTGCTGATGATCAGTTCCGAATTATCCAGTTCTTCGAGCTTTGAATAACGGTTGGCACCACCAAAGCCTGCCATTCGGACTGTTGAGGGGATAGGTTCTGCTTCAAAAATAACCCTGTAAATATTATCATCACGATTCTGAATATCTTCGAGTACTTTCGAAATTTTCTCGAAGTCCTTATTCATCAGTGTATATTGGGATAACAACTGCTCGTTTTGCCGCTTTAACCTTTTTGTTTCGGGAGGATCGAAAAACTGGAGAAAAATAAGGAAAAACATTACCCCTGAGACCAGACCCGTTGACAAATATCCCAGCACCCGCCTGATAAGCGTTTTGATATTTCGTTCTATTTTATCAAAACTTAGTGTGTCAGGATTGAATCTGTAATTGGTTTTACCCATATGTTCTTTCTTTTATTTCATTTCATTACGATCAAAATTACCGAAATAATCTAATTTTGCATCGTTTTAATAAAATCTGTCTTGTATGTTTGATTGCAAATCTATGAAAATAATTCTTTTTAAGATCCAATTATCAAATTAGATTACGATTTTAAAGGTTTTTTAACACATTTTTTTTATGAATTCAAAACAAATTCGTCAGACATTTCTTGATTTTTTCGCCTCTCATGAGCACGCCATTGTCCCTTCTGCGCCAATGGTCATCAAGAATGATCCGACACTCATGTTCACCAATGCCGGAATGAACCAGTTTAAGGATATTTTCCTCGGAAATTCACCTGCAAAGTATCTCAGAATTGCTGATACACAGAAATGTCTGCGGGTCTCGGGTAAGCATAACGACCTCGAGGAAGTAGGGCACGATACCTATCATCATACGATGTTTGAGATGCTTGGAAACTGGTCGTTTGGCAACTATTTTAAGAAAGAAGCGATCGACTGGGCATGGGAACTGCTTGTTGATGTTTATAAAATCCGCGTCGACCGGTTATATGTCACCATTTTTGAAGGAGATGAAAAAGATGGCGTTCCAATGGACATGGAAGCTCATAATTTATGGTCCAAATACCTTCCTGAAGAGCGTATTCTGAAAGGAAATAAAAAAGATAATTTCTGGGAAATGGGCGATTCCGGCCCGTGCGGACCCTGTTCCGAAATACATGTCGATATACGCAATGAGGATGAACGGTTACTGGTTGATGGCCGCGATCTTGTAAACGAGGGTCATCCCCAGGTGATTGAAATCTGGAATCTTGTCTTTATCCAGTTTAACCGCAAAGCAAACGGACAATTGGAAGAACTTCCTGCCAAACATGTGGATACGGGAATGGGTTTTGAGCGGTTGTGCATGGTAATCCAGGGAAAGCAATCGAATTACGACACCGATGTATTTCAGAGTGTGATCACCGAGATCGGCTACCTTGCCGGGAAAAGATATGGCACTGACGAAAAATCGGATATCGCGATGCGCGTAATCGCCGATCACCTCAGGGCTATCTCATTTGCGATAACTGACGGTCAGTTGCCTTCGAATAATAAAGCCGGTTATGTGATCAGGCGTATTCTGCGCCGAGCAGTTCGTTATGGTTATACTTTCCTGGGGTTCAGAAAACCATTTATTCATCAACTGGTTAAGGCACTTGTTGGAAATATGGGAGCCGCTTTTCCTGAACTCGTCCGGCAGGAGGAGCTTGTTATGAATGTAATCCGCGAAGAAGAGGATTCGTTCCTGCGAACCCTTGAAACCGGGATCAAAATGCTCGATACAATTATCGATGCAACCAAAAAGAAAAACGAAACGGAAGTGGATGGTCAGGTTGCATTTGAACTCTACGACACTTTCGGTTTTCCGCTCGACCTTACCGAACTGATCCTTCGAGAACAGGGTCTTACAATTGACCGTGTTGCTTTCGAATCAGCCATGGAAGCGCAGAAAACCCGTTCGCGGAGCGCTACCCAGCTCGAAACAGGCGACTGGATTGAAATACAGCAGGCCGACGGCGAAGGATTCGTCGGGTACGATGCGCTTGAGGCAAAAGTGAAGATTAACCGTTACCGGAAAGTGAAAGGAAAAAAAGGGGAGTATTTCCAGCTGGTATTCAATACCACCCCGTTTTATGCAGAATCGGGAGGGCAGGTTGGTGATTCCGGTGTTCTCGAATTTGATGGCGAGATTGTGGAGATTTTTGATACGGTCAAAGAGAATGATCTTACCGTGCATCTCTCGAAAAAACTTCCGGTCAATCCTGAAGCAATATTCACAGCCGCAGTAAATCTAAAAAACCGCAGGCTGACAGAAAATAATCATACGGCAACTCACCTGCTTGATCATGCGTTACGGGAAGTGCTTGGAACACATATCGAACAGAAAGGTTCACTGGTTTCTCCGGATACACTCCGGTTTGATTTTAACCATTTTCAGAAAGTTACCGACGAAGAGATTGCCAGGATACAACATCGGGTCAACGAATTGATCAGGGAAAATATCCAGCGTGACGAACGTCGCGAGGTGCCCATTTCAGAAGCCGAGGCGATGGGAGCAATTGCACTGTTCGGAGAAAAATACGGCGATCATGTTCGTGTGATCAGGTTCGGAGATTCTGTCGAATTGTGTGGCGGAACACATGTTGCATCCACAGGAACTATCGGCCAGTTCGTAATTCTTTCTGAAGGATCAATTTCTGCAGGGGTGCGCCGCATCGAAGCGATCACAGCCGACAAGGCTGAGGAGTATATCAGCAACCAATTGAAATCCCTCAAAGAGATTGCCTCATTATTTAACAATCCGGCTAACATCAAGGTTGCTGTCGAAGAGTTATTTGCCAAATGCAATGGCCTTGCTAAACAGGTGGAAGCCTTTGAGAAGGAAACGGCAGGTAAAATTAAGAAGGAACTTTTATTAAAGGTTGAACCGGTTGGCGGCATCAACTTCCTGGCTCAACAGTTGAAGGTGGACAATGCGGCCATCATCAAGGATATAGTATTCCAGTTAAAGGGTGAAGTCGAAAACCTGTTCCTTGTGCTTGCTGCCGAGATTGATGGTAAAGCTAATATACATGTCATGATTTCGGATAATCTTGTCAAAGAGCGTGGACTGAATGCCGGTGCAATCATTCGCGAACTGGCCAAAACAGTCAGTGGCAGCGGCGGCGGTCAACCATTTTATGCGACTGCCGGGGGAAAAGAACCTTCAGGAATTCCACTATTGTTAACAAATGCAAAGAAATTAGTCGGATAGTTAACAGTGAAGACTTCACTTATCATTTCATCGGTGAATCCGGGATAAGGCTCCAAACAGATCAGATGCCCTTTCGAAAAGTAAATTGCTTTTCGGAAGGGCATTTTTCGATTTGGTTATTTGCTAAGATTTAATCCTTACCTTGGCAAGGATTAAAAATCGGTATTAACAGTATATACTTACATTGGAATATATTTATGGATTATTCGTTCAGATAAAAAATTTACTGCCATTAAGCAGACTGTATCAGCATTACAAATAAAATATAAACTGACAATTTTACAGAAATAACCCTTTTATTAAACCTTTTCAAAAGAAAATGAAACACCTAATATTTCTTATTTCACTCTTTATTTCACTGACTTCCTTCGCTCAGAATTATGTAGGAATGTGGAAAGGAGAAGTTCATCAGGGAGATTCAATTATTCAGTTCCAAATGAATGTAATTATTCAGCAAGACTCAACGATCGGGGCACAACTTATGAAACCGGCATTTTGTCTTATTGCAGACAGCAGTTTTTATGGAAATGGCTTTCATTTCTTATCCCGCAAATACCCCGAAGCTTATTCAGGCGAAAAAAGAAACATAACGTTTACCGGCGAATTGACTGCGGATAAAAACCAATTGGAAGGTATACTCGCTATTGCAGGGAAAGAATATCCGCTCCAAATGCGTCGTAGCGACAAAATTGTACTCCGGCCACAGGAGCCGCAAAGACCATATCCCTATTATAGCGAGGATGTTAAGTTTACGAACCAAAAAGATCCTACCGTTATCGCGGGAACATTGACCACACCCCGAAAAGGGGGAAAATTCCCGGCAGTAATTTTGAAAGCAGGAAGTAATCCTAACAATAGGGATGGAGAACCTAAGAATCCGGGGGCTGAGAGCCATAAAAGATTTCTGGTCCTGGCAGATTACCTGACCAGAAATGGAATTGCTGTGCTTCGTTGCGATGACCGGGGAATGGGCCGGTCTTCAGGTGATTTTCGGGAATCAACTCCCGCCGATTTGGCCGGTGATCTTTTGGCTGGTTATGAATTTTTAGCTTCAAGGAAAGATATTAAAAGCGATGAAATTGGTTTACTTGGTCACAGCGAAGGTGGATTGACTGTTGCAATTGCTGCAAGCCAAAATCCCGACATTAAATTTATTGTCATGCTGGCCGGTCCGGGCCTCCCCCTGAGAGAAGTTGCTGAACATCAACAAATACTTAAATACCAAAACGGAGAGATATTGAAAGATGTATTTGATCTGGAGAAAAAAATCAGTGCAAAAACTTATCAGCTATTTAATCAGAACAAGGACCCAAAGATTATTCGCGACTCACTTTCCAGGTTTATGGTCAAAGATTTCGAGGCTTTGGCGGCTTCAAGATTTGGAGCAAACCCGGAATTCCAATTAGAGTTCAGGAGAATGCTTGAAACAATGATATCCACAAGGTCGGGTAAACATTTTTTGTACAGTTTTAATTCTAATCCATCAGCATATATCGAAAAGCTCAGTTGTCCCGTTTTATCGCTTAATGGGAGCAAAGATGTCCTGGTTTCTGCTGAAGGTAATCAGGAAGCGATACGAGAAGCGCTATTGAAGGCTGGAAATAAAGATTTTAAAATTATTGAGTTGCCGGGTTTAAATCACAATTTTCAGGAATGTCAGACTGGTAGTTTGAAAGAATATCTGACTATTGAGCAAACCTTTTCACCAAATGTACTGGTTATTATCACTAATTGGATAAAAGTACATGTCTCCGTGGAGTTATGATTCATATTGGTTCCAGACCAAAAAAATCACATTACAAAATAATAAATCTCGCACGTCCCTTCTTGACTGGGATTAAAAGCAAAAAATAAATTGAATGGCTAAGTATAAAATAGTCATCATATGCCTATGAGCCTTCACGGAATAGTTGTATTTTCGAATTACAAATTCTTTTGGGTTATGAGCACTGAATTGAAAATACAAAATATAAAGTTGGAACTAATCCAATGGCTTTCAACTCTGGAAGACGCCTCTATTATTGAGGAAATAATGGAGTTGAGAAAAAGAGATAATAAAGATTGGTGGAATTCAATTTCTGAAGATGAAAAACAGTCTGTTGAACGAGGTTTAGAAGATGCAGAATCCGGAAAACTAAATCCACATTCAAGCGCAAGAAAACTATATGAAAAATGGCTATAGAATTCTTTGGACTGATTTTGCACTTTTGGAATTAGAAGAAACAATCAACTATTACAGGATTGTAAAAGATCATGTAGAAATCATCTCTTTTTTTTCGAATCGTCAAAATCCAAACAAAAGGAAGTTTAAATAGCCACCAAATAAGTGTAATTCCGCTGAATTCAGTAGATTGGCTAATAGTGAAGCCTTCACTTATCACCTGAGTGTTTATCTTTGCCTTTGGCTAACAGTGAAGGCTTCACTTATCACCGGGCTTAATTATTCACCTTACCAATCATGTGGTTGATAACATGCGTGTGCTCGTGCTGAGGGCTGAACATGATGATCTCCGCGTCGGCATCGACCTTTACATTGTGCCCGGGTGGCCAGTAAAAAAGATCATTCGTCCTGACCGTTTCCTGCATCCCTTTTGCGTCAGTTGTGGTGATCTGGCCGCGCAGGACATATCCCCAGTGGGGGCACTGGCACATATCGCCTTCCAGCCCCACGAAAAGCGGGGTTGTATCGACGCCTGCCGAGAGACTGAAGTACTCGCCGCTGATCTTGCCCAATCCGGTTGCGTCACCGAAATCCGTTCTCTGGCGAATTACAGCACCAGGGATCTCCAGCCTGATATCCACTTGTTCTTTGGAAATTTTCATGCTTGTTTCTCCTATGTTTTAATGGATGCTTTATTCCTGATGGTTCGTCTGTTGCTGCATCCGTTTCAATCAATAGACGCCCAACTACTCTAAAAGACAGCAGTTTTACAGGATAACATTCATGCTATGTTTTTGTTTGAAAATTAATTCATAAGTCATTACAGCAAAGAATTAAATGATCATATGTCTGTTATGATCTTATGCTTGAATATCAAATTATATAGGACAACCTCTACGTGGCGAAGATCCTTACCTGCATTTAGCCGCGGAAGGCGAAAAGCCCCAAAACTGTTCGCGACAGATAGATTTATCGCAAAATATTGATTAAATTTGTCAAGATAATGCATTTAAACAGTGAGGATTTTAAAGATTTATATTGTCGTTCACCTAAAGAATTGATTGATTATGAAAACGACTAAAGATTTTGATTGTGTAAAAATGATGCGGGACATTCGCGATAAAGTAAATGCAGAGATTGTAAAAATGGATTCTGTCCAAATCATTGAGTTTTTTCGCAAAAAGTCAGAGGCATACGAAAGCAAATATGGTCAGATGAAAACAAAGACGCATTAGCTACTAAATCTTAGCGAATAAAATACTTTTACAAAGGCCGGTGAACAATTACCGGCCTGAGTTTTTTATCTATTTTAGCACCCTGATATTTTAGCACCCTAATATTAATCGAATGAAGAGTTTTTTTAATTTTCTTTTTTCTGTGGCAACAGCAGGATTTCTGCTGATTTTGTTCGCCTTTGCATTGGGCATGGCCACCTTTGTCGAAAGTGCGTATGGGGTGGAGGCAGCCCGCTCGCTCGTATACAATTCATGGTGGCTTGAACTGATTCTGTTCATCCTCTGTTTAAATATGATTGCCAATTTTATCCGGTTTAAGATGTACAAGTATCACAAACTAACCATGGGCATCTTTCACCTGGCTTTTGTTCTTGTCATTATCGGAGCCGCGGTAACCCGTTATATTGGCAGCGAAGGAGTTATGCACATCCGCGAAGGCGAGAGTACCAATATTATCACTTCATCAGAAATAAAATTCAATATAGCTGCCGAATACCAGGGAGACGAGAAGCGGATCGTTAAACAGGCGAATTTTTCTGAACTTTCCCAAAATGAGGCGCCCGATAAAATTAAAATCGGGTCAAAAGAGATTGAGATAAAAACGGTGAATTATTTCCCGGAGGCAAAAAGGAGTATAGAGGTGGATGCACAAGGTGAGCCGGTTATTGAACTGGTTTATTCGCAGCATGGCGCCATGAAAACAGAACTGCTTCAACCGGGCCAGGTAATTGTAGCCAATGAATCAACAGTTGGTTTTAATGCTGAAGCAACTACTCAATTTAATTTTAGGGGTGATTCGCTTAAGCTCTTTTCACGTGATACAATCCGGACCATTGATATGCAGGGTAAGGATGGGCTTATGTTCCTTCCCGGTACTGAAATTGACTGTAACGAAAGAGTAGTTTACCGGACTTCCAATGTTGCGCTGGTTGTGAAAAAATTCCTGCCAGCCGCAAGGGCTGTAGCTGCTCCCGGCGATGGAACACCAACCGGCGAAAATGCACTGATTGTTCAGTTAAGCAACAATCAGAAACAACAGTTGGTCACGCTGTGGACCTCCTCTCAGGGTGAGACTTCAAAAGCATCCGGCACTTTCGAAGGGATCAATTACCGGATGTGGATCGGTCCTGAAGAGACCGTTTTACCTTTCTCGCTTAAATTAAATGATTTCGTTTTGGAAAGATATCCTGGTTCCAACAGTCCTTCTTCGTATGAAAGCCTGGTTACCCTAACGGATAAGGAAAAGGGATTAACTACGGATTATAAAATATTTATGAATAACGTATTAAAGCACAGGGGATACCGGTTCTATCAGTCATCCTATGACCAGGATGAACATGGAACGATTCTTTCGGTCACAAAGGATCTTGCCGGAACAACGATTACTTATATTGGCTATTTCCTTCTGTTCCTGGGAATACTTTTATCGATATTTAATCCTAAGAGTCACTTTTTTGGATTAATGAAACGCGCTTCTGCCGGAACTTCGATGGTTGTTCTGATAGTATTATTCAGCGGATTCACTGCTTTTGCGGCAGATCCTGCTCCAGTTTCTTCTGATATTTCAAAAGAATTTGCCAAAGTTTGGGTGCAGGGACACGATGGAAGAATAAAACCTTTCAGTACGCTTGCCTATGAGGTGATCATGAAGATTTCCCGTTCCGAGAAATTGCTGGGACAGGTTCCGGAACAGGTTGTGCTGGGAATGTCTGCCCGGCACCTGGAATGGCAGCAGGTAAAGATGATTTCAATCTCTGACGATCAGATTGAAGCAAAACTGGGATGTGACGGCAAAGCTTCGTTCAACGATTTTTTCGATCAGTACGGGAGTTATAAACTGGCCACTGATGTGCAGAATGCTTATGCAAAGAAACCGGCTGAAAGAGCTCTTTTTGATAATAATGTGATCAAGGTTGACGATCGTCTCAACGTTGCTTACCAGGTTTATCATGGTGATTTATTCCGTTTCTTTCCCTCTCCCGATCATACTGACCTGACCTGGTATTCGCCCGTTTCACGGCTGCCGGCCGGTTTTGGTCCTGATTCTGTGTATGTAAACAAAGCTTATGGTGAATTTCTGTCTGCGCTGACCTCCGGCAATGAGGCCATGACTCTTCGTGCTGTTTCCAATATCCTTAGTTTCCAGCAGCAGCATGGTTCGGCGCTTATTCCTGGAAAGACCAAACAGCGGCTTGAAATTTTATACAATCACATCAATATTTTTAAAGATCTCGCAGGCTGGTATATCCTGCTGGGATTTGTCCTGCTTGGATTTTTCTTCTACTCGCTTTTTACAGGCAAGGCATTGCGCAAAAAGGCAGTAAACTATACGGTTATCGGTTTGTTTGCCGGTTTCTTCGCGCATTCGCTGGGTCTGATTGTCAGGGGGTATGTTTCGGGTCATATGCCATGGAGCGACGGATATGAGTCAATGATTTACATTGCCTGGGCCGGGATGTTTGCAGGTTTGATTTTTGCACGCCGTAATCCGATGGTTCTTGCTGCGGCTGCCATCTTATCGGGATTAACACTTTTTGTGGCGCAGATGAGCTGGCTTAACCCCGAAATCACGAACCTGGTGCCTGTGCTAAAATCATACTGGCTCACGATTCATGTGGCAATCATTACAGCAAGTTACGGATTTGTAGGAGTTAGTGCAATTATCGGTATCATAAATCTGCTGATGGCTGCTTTCCAAAACCGGGAAAACCGCTTTCGTATCAGGACTACAGTTGCGCAACTCACCGACATTAATGAAGCAGCCATGATTCTTGGCCTTTATTTCCTCACTATTGGTACTTTCCTTGGAGGAATCTGGGCTAACGAGTCATGGGGACGATACTGGGGCTGGGATCCGAAAGAAACATGGTCGCTGGTGACCATTCTGTTATACAGTTTCATTACCCATATGCGGCATATCCCTGGTTTTAAAGGATGGTTTGCCTTTAATCTTGCAGCAGTGATTGGTTTGCTTTCCGTATTGATGACCTATCTTGGAGTCAATTATTACCTGTCGGGTTTACATTCGTACGGGAGTGGTGAAGGATTAAAATTTCCATTTGTGGTAATCATTGTGTTTGGATTAATTGGCTTCATCGCATTTGTGGCGAACAAGAAGGAAATGAAATTTAAAGAGTAGACCATGTTATAAGTCTGTTTTACCACCTATAATATCAGACCCGGCAGGTTTCGAAAACCTGTCGGGTCTTTTTGCACTGGAACTAATTCACAACCATTCCCATTTGCGGTGTTGCATACCGAGTTCCTGCAAATGAACCTTCGGGAAATGTTTTATCCAGGGTGTTGAGTTCGTCCTTAGTCAGTATTATTTCTGCGGCTTCAATATACTCCTTTAGTCGTGACTTGTTTGTTGTGCCGAAAAGAGGAAGAATATTGTCACCCTGATGTAACACCCAGGCTAAAGCCAGTTGGGAGGCGGTACAACCTTTCTTCCCGGCTAACTTCTGGAGGAGCGCAACTTTTGATTTATTCGTTTCAAAATTTTCTCCTGTAAACCTTGGTGCATGCGCCCTGAAATCAGTGACTGGAAATTCTCCTGTAAGTTTACCGGAAAGCAATCCTCTGCTTAACACACCATAAGTAACAATACCTATTCCCAACTCACGGCAAACATGCATCAATTCTCTTTCGATTCATAATAAGTTTATATTTAAATTTATCAAACAAATTTATTAATTCAAAGTTTGGACAAGGGAAAGTTAAGTGATTTTCATACCCAATCCTGGGAAACATTTTCGGTTGATGGTTTTACTGATATCCTCCTTTTCTTATAGGTTTCCAAAATCTGCCGGGATCTTGGCCTTTAAACAAAATTATTCCATTTAGTAGGTAGTATTCCGGCATTTTTTACTTTTACAAAAAATGTACGACTATGCCTGTTAAACGCACCTTCGATATTCTGGACCATTGTCTGGAAAACTATCCCCGCACGGATGCCGTTTGCGGGAAATATGATAATAAATGGATTCCGTTCAGTACGGAACAATTTGCACGCCAGACCGAACTACTGGCAATGGGACTTATGGCATTGGGTCTGAAAAAGGGGGACCGGGTAGCCACCGTTTCCGGAAACCGTCCTGAGTGGAGTTTTGTCGATTTAGCCCTCGCCATGACGGGTGCAATACATGTCCCCGTGTACCCGACAATAAGCGAAGAAGAATATCAGTATATTTTTAGTCATGCCGGGACCCGTTATATTTTTGTTTCTGACGATAAGCTATTTAAAAAAATTTCTAACCTCTCCGGAGAGATTCCCGCTCTCGAAAAAATCTTCACCTTTAATCAGATAGAAGGCGCCACAAATATTGATTTTCTCTATAATCTGGGAAAGGAAAACGAACATGATCTGAATTATAAACTTCACCTGCTTAAAAAGTCAATAGGTGAAGAGGAGATGGTAACCCTGATTTATACTTCCGGAACTACTGGTGTCCCGAAAGGGGTAATGCTTTCACACAGGAATCTTGTCTCCAATTTCACCACCCACGCGAATAATTTTACTATGGGACCGGGGAATAAAGCGATTTCGTTTCTTCCGCTTTGTCATATTTTCGAACGAATCGTGAATTACAATTTTATTTTTAAAGGGATCGGGGTTTATTATGTCGAAACTCTGGCCCAGATCATGCCTGCTATCAAAGAGGTTCAGCCGCATATCTTTTGCGGTGTACCCCGGCTTCTTGAACGGGTTTACAACAGCATTCTTACAAAGGGTAAGCAGTTGAAAGGAATTAAAAAGAAACTCTTTTTCTGGGCTGTGGATCTGGCCCGTGGGTACGAATACAATAAGAAACTGAATCCCTGGTTTCGCCTTAAACTTGCCATAGCCGATAAGCTGATTTATTCGAAATGGCGCGAAGGTTTAGGTGGAAATTTGCAGATCGTTGTTTCAGGAGGTGCTGCCCTGCAACCCCGGATTGCCCGTGTGTTCAGCGCGGCAAAGATTTATGTTCTCGAAGGTTATGGCTTGACGGAGACTTCCCCTGTTATTGCTGTAAGTAACCTGGTAACCCGCGAGATGAAAGTCGGAACCAATGGGCCGGTCTTGCCCGGAGTTCAGGTGAAGATTGCCGAAGATGGTGAGATTCTCACCAAAGGACCCAACCTGATGATGGGCTATTACCTGCAGCCTGAATTGACCGCCCAGGTAATCGATAAGGACGGGTGGTTTCATACGGGCGATATTGGAATACTCGATGAGGGGAAATACCTGAAAATAACAGACCGGAAAAAGGAGATGTTCAAACTGACAGGGGGAAAATATATCGCTCCTCAAATGATTGAAAATAAACTGAAAGAATCGATGTATATCGAACAGGTAATTGTGATTGGTGATCATGAGAAATTTGCCAGCGCGCTGATAGGTCCCAATTTTGAAAATCTGCAGACATGGTGCGAGGAAAACCAGATTCCCTATACCGATAATGCGGAGATGATCACTCATCCTAAAGTTCAGGCCCTGTTTCAGAACGAGGTGAAAGGTATCAATAAAACCCTCGGACAGCATGAGGAAATTAAACGTTTCCGGCTTATTGCCGATGTATGGAGTCCCCAGACCGGGGAATTGTCACAGACGTTAAAGTTGAAACGGAAGTTTATTGAAAATAAATACAGTACCATAATCGAAGAAATATTTGCCTCGTCGCGCGAAGACGACTAATTTCCACGGAAGTTGGTAACAAGCAAGAATTGGAAGAGAGAACATGCCCAAGCTTATGATGGATATAAAAACCAAAGCGCTTCTTTTTGCCGGATTTTTATTCGTTTCCTCATTCAATTTTGTAAGATAGTGTTTTGATGTTTTGGTTGTTTTTCATTTTTCAACATGATCCAATACCCACCTGGTCATTAAATCAAGGGCCTGTGGTGAAAAGGTTTGTTCGATCTTTAAAGATTCTTTTACAGCGCCGGTTTTACATTGCTGGAAATTGTGATTTAAACCCGGAAACTCAATAATCTTAAAATCTTTATTCCCGGCTTTTAATAAGGCTTGCCGGATTGCTTCCTGGTTAATCCTGGCGGGAACAAAAATATCGTTGCTTCCATTTAAGGATAACACCGGGCAGGAAAGTTTTTCAATGTATACGGATGGAAAAACACCTAAATTAAACAGGTTGTGCGGGCTAATTTTAATTAGCATTAAACTACTGAATAATTGACCTTTACTAAAATTATTTTTTACTTTTCCGGGAATTGTATCAAACGAGCTAATGAATTCGTCCTTAAAAATCATCAGTGAATCAAACATTGCGTTTAATTCAAGTTTCTGATTCATTAGACGATACGTCGTTTCGTTAAGCTTCTTTGAAAATCTATTTTGTTCTGCGGAAGTAACTCCGTTCCTATAATTTAATTCAACCTGATCTTCACCTACATTTTTTAAAGCTACACCCGGGCCGGCAAGCATTACAACAAATTTAATATCCTTGCATTGGCTGGCTGCAATAGAGGCTACCACCGCTCCTTCACTGTGCCCGATCAGGCCAATTTCAGAATTTTTTATCTCTTGCCTGGAAGATAAAAACTCATACCCAGCAAGCAGATCTCCAGAAAAATCAACAATTGTTGACTTCATAAAATCACCGGTTGATCTGCCAATTCCCCGGTCGTCGTAACGAAGTACTGCAATTCCGTTTCTCGTCAAATAATCGGCTATCAATAAAAATGGCTTATGATGGTTAGATTCCCCATCCCTGTTGGTTGGCATACTTCCACCCTTTAAAATCACCGCCGGAAATTTTCCCTCTTTTGCTGGAAGGGTGAGCGTTCCAGCTAAAACAGTTCCATCTATTTTATTAATATACTTAACCTTTTCTGAATAATAGGGATATGGCAGTTGCGGTTCCTGGGGTCGAAAGACAGGCGTATCGCCACGAAACAATTCTATTTGGTATTCTTTCCCGTTTAAGGTAAGCATCCCATTTAATTGGTTCTTATTTTCAGCCAATGCTCCACTGATTTTAGTTTCCTGGTATTGAGTTTTGGTTTCTTTTTTTAATTGATTCTTGTTATCGGCTACTACCCCTTTAGGTTTAACTTTTATTTCCGTGGATTTCAGATGAAGATTCATACCATAGAAACAACTGTCTGTTAACATGCAAAAAGTGGGTGACAATAATATTGCTCTCACCAATGTGTCATTTTGAATCATTACATTGAGATTAACCTGTCTAATCGAATCAGACCCCTGGACGTTTCCTTTCCATGTCCCTCGGAAATTCTGGGAGTAAGTTACAGATGTTATGACCAGTAAGCCGAGCAGGATTTTGTATTTCATTTAGCAGGTTTAATTTTGTTCAAAGATAAAAAATTGCAAATTGATTATTTAATGGAATATCTTTGCCACTACGTTAAATAAAAGCCATAATTTAATCGAAAAGGTTTAATTTTGCTTGCTGAATTGTCCTCTGTTTATGGAAAAAATTTTGATTACCGGTGCTACCGGCAATGTTGGATTAGCTACATTAAAATTGCTGGATAGTAAAAATTATCCGGGTATTGAGGTTGTAGCTGCAGTCCGCGATATTGAGCGTGCACGAAAGATTGAGGGAATTGCCAACTGCAATTTCTGCCATTTTGAGTTTGATGAACCATCCACTTATGATAAAGCACTCGAGGGTGTTACTAAAATAGTACTGATTCGTCCAAACCAGGTTTCCGATGTTACCCGGTATATTTTCCCATTTCTGGCCAAGGCTGAGAAGTTGGGTGTAAAACATATTGTTTTTGTGTCGATTATCGGTGCTGAACGTAATCGTATCTTCGCTAATCACCGTACTGAAAACCACTTTAAGAAACTTAATATCCCCTCTACGATTCTGCGACCTTCGTTGTATATGCAGAATCTGTCAACCTTACACCGTCATGATATTCAGGATAATGACAAGATCAATATTCCGGGAGGTCTTGGACTCATCAACTACATCGATGTAAGGGATGTTGCCGAAACAATTGTTACCGTTTTGATGAATCCGGGACACGAGAACCAGGCATACGAAATTACCGGCCCTGAGGCATTGGATTTAAACCATATTGCCAAAATGTTTTCAAGTGAACTGGGACGCGAAATCAAATATACCCGGCCATCGGCTATTCGTTTTGTGCGACAAAATCTCGCGGACAAGAAACAATTGCTTTATGTTCTTACCCTTTCATTGCTGTATAATGCTGTGCGTGGGGGAAAAATGAATTATACCAATAATGTCTTTCATTCAATAACCGGGCATGACCCCCGTCATTTGTCCGATTTTATTCACGAATACAGACACTTATGGATCCCGGCTGAACCTGTTAAACCGACAGGCAAACGGAAGGCAAAAAGCTAAAGGCAACAGGGCGAAAAGGCGAAAAAAGGCGACGGGGCGACTGGGCGAAGAGCATGGGGCAGAGGGCATGGAGCAGGTGTAGCATGAGGGCAACGGGGAGAATGAGAAAATTTGCCAATTTGTCAATGCTTTCACGTTGTGAAACTTTGGTGGAATAATTCCACCGAAGGTGGATAAATATTAATGACCCCCAATTTTTATTGGGGGCTATCGCACGACTACTGAACCGCAACCCGAAACGGGTTGAATTAAATATTATTCAACGAACACCACTTCAAAATTATTGCACGACTGGTGTAAATAATAATTCAACCCGTACCGGGTTGTTTCCGTGTTATGTCCATTTCCCCCAGTTCCGCAAGCTACACTGGGGGTCATTAACATTTAACTCCTTCGGAGTTTTTACACCTCAATATTCTTATTTTATGAAGGCCAATATTTATTGATAAATCTATTTTAAAGTTCTTTGGATTTTGGAGTCAAATCTCAAATGTGATAACTTCTGCATTTAGTTATTCTGCATTAGCTATATAGTAGGAACGCTCAAATTAATGCCAACCGGGGTTAGGACGATAAACAAAAATGCGGCGCAACTGCACTCGTAATTGAAAATAAATCCTTCCATGCGCCGCTTATTCCAAGGTCGAACGGGCGAATGGAAGAAATTGAGGAGAAGATTTTTAATTTTTCAATAGCCCTTTTTAACCTCTCTACCCTTAAATGCATCCGTCACACACACGAAGATCAGAATAAAATTATCTTTACACCTTGTTGCAATCGATTGAACTGCCTTGGAATGACAGCCAATAACCGTGTTAGTGGGTTCCCGGGCAAAGACTTATGAAATAATTATACCATTTTTAATCAGACGATGAATATCAAAAAATGTATTGCCTCCGCTTTTGTGTTTTTTCTGATCCTGCATACCACAATTTCCGGAATGCAACCAACCGATTTTCGTAAACAAATCAGCCAGTATGGGATTACCTGGGAGTTTGACAAACCCATGCAAACCGGACAATTTATTACCGGTGACTGGTGGGTGATAGGACCTGTAACAATAATTAAAATTACTCCGGCTCCTGGAGCGGTCGCATCCGGAAATTCCAATATCAGGATCAACCATTGGAACGATACAAGCCTTAAACCTGATACTGCCATGCGCAATGGCTCTATGATCGTATTAAAGGCCGGATATAAGCAAAGTTACGACTCCCGTGCGGGATCTTTTGACGCTGCCGGCTCTGTAAAACTTCCGCTAAAGCTTGAAACAAACCTGTCGCTCATTTCATCCATCAGTAATGATACATTCCCCGTTGATCATTTCTGTAAGAATATCATGTGGGATGGCGAAAAAAAGGTGCAAACGGTGATGAAAACCGCAGCCGTGTTAACCTGTTTAAATGAAGTTCCTTCAAAGGATGCTTTTCGCCCGCCTTATGCAGGGAACATTAAACCGATTTTTCACCAGGGAGATATTCAATGGAAATTACTGCCGAAATTAAAGCCGGTTGGTGATGTTCCGTCATGGGAAGAGTTTGAAAGGTATTTTGAGCGTCCATGGCTGGATCATTTGATCAGCTGGTCGCAACAGGAATTGGTGCCAAATGAAAATCAGCCCAATTATGGTCGTGAATACGCGCGACTGGTTTCGATCGCGAGCCTGATGTTATCACTCGATGTGCCTAAGGAACAGAAGGAAAAACTCACGATCGAATTAATACAGCTGGGAATTGACCTCAATGGTCTTGCGATGGCTGGCGGATCGTGGAATGAAGGAGGAGGCCACTCAAGTGGACGGAAATGGCCGATACTTTTTGCCAGTTTAATGCTTAATAATCCGGAACTGACAGAACTTCCGGAGAGTGCTTTTTTCCAGGAAGATACCCAGACTTATTATGGAAAAGGATGGTTCGGACAAGACGTTCTTTGGCAAATGATTACACACCACGGGAAACGCGACACCTACGAGGAAAAACCACCCGAACGATGGGAAAAATGGGACAAGACTTCAGAGAGTTATCGCAATTGCTGTACTGCCGTTGCCTGGACAGGAACAGCATTGGCCGCGCGATATATGAAAGCGATTCAGCTCTGGGGACATGATGCCCATTTTGATTATGTCGATCGCTGGATGCGCGAAGACGATCCCTACCGGGAAGCCAGGGGAAAACAACCGCGACCCAAAAGTGAAACAACAACCTTTGATCCGTTTGTAACCCAGATGTGGAAGGCTTACCGCCCCGATGCGCCTGCGCAGAAAATGGCGCTCAATTATCGCAAATGGATATGGGAAGGCAATAAAGGTGCCTGGATTCCTAATCCCCGGTAAATCAATATAGTCCCGTAATTATGAAAACATTCTGTTCTGTACTTGTCCTGGTAGTGCTGCTTAGCAGCAGTAATACAATGGCCTATGATCATCCCGGGGGAATGCATCCGGCTGGCCAGATTGCCTGGGTTAAACAGCAGATCGCTGATAAAACCCAGCATGAATCTGACGCTTACAAACAGTTAATCAATAAAGCAGATTCTGCCGCGTTACATGCCAGTCACGCGCTGGTCGATTTTAACGTACCGGGTTATTACATCGATCCGGTGACCCACCGGAAGAATTCCTCCGGTTTTCAATCCGATTCATTCGATGCCTATGCCTGCGCACTGGCTTATCAGTTATCGGGAAAAAAGGAGTATGCTGAAAGATCGCTTGGATTTTTGATGGCCTGGGCCAATAAGAATCAAAAATACTCGAACTACGATGGTCCGCTTGTGATGGCTTACTCCGGTACCGGAATGATCATTGCTGCAGAATTGATGTACAATTATAAAAAATGGAAACCGGCTGATCGTGAGAAGTTTTTTCAGTGGGTAACGAATGTTTAACTCAAATCGTGTAAAGAAATCAGGACGCGTAAAAATAATTGGGCAGATTGGGGCCGGTTTGGTTCTGTTCTTTGTGCTCATCTTCTTGACAATGAGGGTGAGATGTCTGAAAATATACGACTTGTGAAGAGTGATTTATTCCTGAAAATAGAAACCGATGGTCATATGCCCGAAGAAACCCGGCGCGAGAAGAATGGCATCTGGTATACCTATTTTTCGCTGGCTCCCATCACCGCATCGATGTATGTCATTTACAATTCAAACGGTGAAAATATCTTTGAATTGAAAGAGGGTGAACGGTCTGTCCGCAAAGCACTCGATTACCTGCTGTACTTCAGCCAGCATCCGGCCGAATGGCCCTGGTATAAAAATCCGAATGCGGGATCCCCCGATCTTTGGCCCGGAAATCTGATGGAAGCAATGTCGGGTATATTTGAGGAACCAAAATATGCAACATATGTTGAAGCAAGCCGGCCGGTTTGCTATCCCACTCACCACTTTGCCTGGACTTTTCCGACACTCATGCGTGCAAAACTGACTTTTAAAGAGTAAACACCTGAAGAGTAAACACTTGAAATAAGTATCAATTGCCTGACACGGACATCTTAAATAACCTGGTATCGAAAATGAAAACAATGAAGTACCTGATCTTTCTGCTGGTTTTTCACCTTTTCCCTGTAGTTGTTTTCTCCCAGGTTAAAGGTGATGAAGACAGCGAGATGTTTAATAATGAAATATTTCATCATTACGGCCAAGCATCATGATGGATTTGCAATGTACGATTCCCGGGTTTCCGATTTCAACATCATCGAACAAACCCCTTTCAGGCGTGATCCGATTGCTGAATTGGCCGCCGCATGCCGCAGACAGGGAATGAAGTTTGGATTCTACTATTCGCACGCCTTTGACTGGGAGCATCCCGATGCCCCCGGCAATGACTGGGAATTCGATAATCCGGGAGGTGATTTGCTGTTACATGGTGGTGCCAACTGGTTCGATGCTCAACCTGAAAGACTACCCAAAGCAATTAATTATTTGGATAATAAGGCCATACCCCAAATTCAGGAATTAATCCGGAAATATCATCCTGATATTTTGTGGTTTGATACTCCGCACAAAATTCCGCTTTCCGAAAACCTGCGCATTTTAAAAATTATCCGCGAAACTGACCCTGATGTGGTTGTCAATGGCCGACTTGCGCGAAGCAGCTCGACAACTTTTGGTGATTACAAAAATACGGCTGACCGTCCCGCGGAGTTTTTTCCTGTTGAGGGCGACTGGGAAGCAATTCCCACAACCAATGAGTCGTATGGGTATTCAAAATATGACAATAGTCACAAGCCTGCTGCTTTTTTCATCCGGCTGCTCGCGAATGCGGCCTCGCGTGGTGGAAACCTGCTCATGAATATCGGGCCGATGGGAACAGGCACATTTGATTCGCGTGACCTTGAAGTGCTCTCCGGAATCGGTAAATGGATGAAAATTAACGGCGAAGCAATTCATGGAACCGAGGCATCTCCACTTCCCCTGCAAAGCTGGGGAGTTTCCACACTAAAAGGAGATAAACTGTACCTGCATGTCTTTCACTGGCCCAAAAACGGGAAGCTGGTTATTGGCGGCCTGAAGAGTAATATTGAAAAGGCATGGCTGCTCCCGGATTCCATCACAGATCTGAAAATTATTACTTTGAATGGCAGTGATAAAGTACTCGATATTCAGCTCAGTCCTCCGGACAGTATTAACACCGTGATCGTTCTGGCAATCAAAGGGAAAATGATAACAGATTCCATCCGGCTTCTCACCGGGAATTCACAGAACAGGTTATTGGCTTTCGATGCTGTATTACATGGTAAAGGTCTTTCGTATGGTGATGGAAAGACCGATCGTTATTATGTGCAGGGCTTTAAACAAATGAATCAGTGGCTGAGCTGGAAAATCCGTTTAAATACGTCGGCTGATTTTGATGTTGTTCTGAAATGCACGGGTACCACACAAAGTGGCGGAAGCTTTATACTTGAAGTTGCCGGACAACAATTGAAGGTGAACATTTCTTCATTCGGGAAAAACGGTGAAGTAAAGGAGTCAGTGCTTGGGCGAATTAAGTTACCTGCAGGAAATATTGAGATACTGTTAAAACCTGATGTGATCAAAGGTCAGGATCTGATGCAGCCGCTGGAATTGATGCTCATACCAATTGCAGGAAATGCTGTGTTACCACTTTAATTTCAAATCGTTAAGACGCTGTTAAAACCTGGAGGACCTTAAATAATATTCCGGATAAATTAAATTTAGGCAGGATATTGGTTGAGGTATATGAACAGACCAATTTCTACATGGATAATGTTATTTTAAAACTGGAATAATTTAATTGCGGATATGGTAATATTCAGGAATATTTTTAACCGGTATCCCTGAATATTACTATTATTGTATAATTGTATCAAACCATGTACAACAACCAAAAATTAAACTATGGCTGAACGATCATCCTGCCGGCAAAAAGGCATTAGTCTTGCCTTAATCGGGTTTGTCACCCTTCCTTTATTTGCCAATAGCTTAAAAGAGAAAGACCCGAAACCCAACATTTTATTTATCGCAGTTGATGACCTGAAACCCTGGGTGAGCGCCTATGGTGATCACCATGCTAAAACTCCCGGGATGGATCGGCTAGCCAGGGAAGGAGTTGTTTTTAAAAACAGCTACTGCCAGCAAGCCATATGCGCAGCAACCAGGGCCAGTCTACTGCTGGGCATGCGGCCCGATAAAACCCGGGTATGGGATCTGATAACTGACTTCAGACAGGTCAATCCTAATGCCGTAACTATGCCTCAGTATTTCAAATCGAAAGGATATGAAACCGCAGGTATGGGAAAAATCTTCCATTCGAGCAGTACCGGTCCGGGACATGATGCACCTTCGTGGAGCATTCCTTACACCAATCCCAAAGCTAAAACTTATGCCCTCGCCGGTGCAACTAATGCACAGGGAAAAGGGAAGGCTACAGAGTGTGCCGATGTTCCGGATGACACCTATCAGGACGGGAAATTAACAGGAATGGCTATCAGCATGCTGGATAGCCTGGGCCGGAGCAAGAAACCGTTTTTCCTGGCGGTGGGTTTCCTGAAACCGCATCTTCCGTTTGTGGCACCCAAAAAATACTGGGATCTTTACAAAAGAGAGGAATTTGAGCTGGCACCCTATCAGAAGAAAGCCGTCAACGGTCCCGATATTGCCTATCACAATTCGGGAGAGTTGAAGACCTATACCGACATCCCGCAGTTCGATAATTATTCAGAAAAGGAACTGGATCATTTATCTGCCGATAAACAGAAGGAGCTTATTCATGGCTATTATG
This sequence comes from uncultured Bacteroidales bacterium, assembly GCA_942493325.1. Classification (GTDB taxonomy): domain Bacteria; phylum Bacteroidota; class Bacteroidia; order Bacteroidales; family Prolixibacteraceae; genus JAAFHB01. The sequence goes on from OW818689.1 coordinate 5,120,486, forward strand.
CGGCCATTTCATATACCGATGCCCAGATTGTAAAATTGCTTGATGAACTTGATCGTCTTGATCTCCGGAAAAATACAATCATTGTTTTGTGGGGTGATCATGGCTGGCATTTGGGTGATCATGGTTTATGGAACAAACACAGCAATTTTGAAGAAGCAACGCATACGCTTCTCATGATGAGTGTTCCGGGCAAAAAAGCCGGGATAAATCCGGTGGCCATATGTGAATTTGTTGACATATTTCCAACACTTTGTGACCTGACCCGAATACCAGTTCCAAAATACCTCGATGGTGTGAGTCTCGTTCCGGCAATCAATAATCCAGCGGCAGAAGTGAAGGAATATGCATTCAGCCAGTATCCGCGTGAAAAGAATAAAATGGGTTATTCAATCCGTACCAGTCGTTTCCGGTATACGGAATGGATTTCGGAGAATTTTCGTACAAATAAAGTTTATGATTCCGGTTTGGTTGTTGCACGCGAAATGTACGATTATGAAAAAGATCCTTTAGAGACAGAGAATATTCTGAATAAGCCGGAGTATAAAAACGATAAAATAAAGATGGAACGGCTTTTCATAGATTGCATGAAACGTGAATTCAAAGGTTGTACGGAATATGCAAAACTGGCTGATTTCCGCAAGCCGGTCAGCACCGATGCTGCAAAGAAGCCTGTGGTAAATAACAAGCCGAAACTATGAAGGATTTGAATGAAAAAATGATTGCCTTTTTGGCCAGCCAACGGAATAAAAATTAAGCAAGTAAATGAAATTGCTAAAATTTATATCGCAGATATACAGTACTTTAATTGTGATGGCATTCATCCTTCCTGTTAAAACTGTATTTGCTCAGAACCCTCCGTTCGAAAGCATCAAAAATTTCATACAACCCGCCAAAAAAGATGGAGGGTTTAAAATGGATGAATATTTCCTGTGGTGCCCGTCGGTGATTAAAGTTAACGACACCTATCATATGTTCGCATCGGCCTGGCCCGCTAAATATGGGATTTCAGGATGGACTACTTACTCAACCTGCATCAGAGCGACATCAAAAAATCTCCTGGGACCATATACTTTCGCAGAAGTTGTTCTTGAAAAACGCCCCGGACACTGGGATGGCGAACGGGTTCACAATGTAAAAATCGTAAAATCGGGATCGAAATTTATCCTGTTTTATATCTCCACAGCCAACGAAACAGGTTATGCCGAATCCGAATCGGTTACCGGACCATGGGTGCGTTCTGAGAAAATGTTCAGTTTCAGTAACCCTGCCCCGTTGATTCGTTCCGATGGAAGTGTATATGTTTTTGGCCGGCTCGCGGTTAAAATTGATGGGAAGGATTTCCGGACGGCAAGAGCTGCAACCGCCGCAAGCTATAAGGGACCTTACACGGCAGTGGCACCCGGACTCAATAACCTTCTTCCTGACAATTTCCAGCTCGAAGATCCCACTATCTGGTGGGCAAATAATCAATACAATGTTATCTGTACAGATTTTGGCGGAAAGGCAACCGGGAATTCCAAATCGGGTGTTCAGTATTATTCAAAAGATGGCATTAATTATCACCTGCTCACCGCTGAACCGGTAAATACAAAAACCATTTTGTATGATGATGGTACTTCAGAAACTTTTAAACGGGTTGAACGGCCATTTGTTTATACTGACGCGAACGGGGTTGTTCTTGCTTATTTCTTAGCCTGTATGACTCCTGACGAACGTGGCCGGATAATTGCCCATCCTGTGGCTAATTATTACCCGGGAAAATCTTTAACGAATAAAAAATGAGATAACTTTTATGAAAGCCTTAGTACTGACTGAATACATGAATTTTGTAACGAAGGACGTACCCATCCCGGTTATTCGTCCCGATGAAGTTTTAATCCGGGTTATGGCCGTGGGAATCTGCGGAAGTGACGTTCACGGAATGGACGGAAGCACAGGCCGGCGTATTCCACCGATCATCATGGGGCACGAGGCAGCCGGGATAATTGAGTCTGCCGGACCTGAAGTTCTGAACTGGCATCCCGGTGACAGAGTAACTTTCGATTCAACGATTTACCGGCTTGACGACTGGTTTACACGAAAGGGTTTGTATAATCTGAGCGATAACAGGATGGTACTGGGTGTATCATGCCCTGATTTTAAAAGAGATGGTGCATTTGCTGAATATGTAACTGTGCCGCAACATATTCTGTACAAAATACCCGAAGCGGTGAGCTTTGAATATGCTGCAATGGTTGAACCCATAGCCGTGGCTTTGCATGCCGTAAACCTCACCACCATTTCGGTGAATGATACAGCCGTGGTTGGTGGAACAGGTATGATCGCCCTTTTTGTAATTCAACTGTTGAAACTTGCCGGGTGTAGTCAGATCATCACCTTTGATCTTGACCAGGACCGTCTGGATCTTGCATTAAAACTGGGCGCAACCCATGCATTAAGAGCCGACACGGAAAATGTTGCAGAAGAGGTCAAAAAATTAACACGTGGTCGGGGTGCCGATATCGGTTTTGAAGTTGTGGGAATATCACCTGTCTTAAAAACGGTGATTGAATCGGTTCGCAAGGGAGCACAGATTACCCTGGTCGGGAACGTTTCGGCTGAGGTATCTTTTCCGCTTCAACAGGTTGTTACCCGCCAGTTAAAATTACAGGGAAGCTGTGCAATTTGTGGTGAATATGAAACGGTTCTCGATCTGATCAGTCGTGGCCTGGTGAAAATAGATCCGCTGATCAGTGCTGTCGCACCTTTGGAAGAGGGTGCTTCGTGGTTTAACCGGCTGCACAGTCGTGAAAAGGGACTCATGAAAATTATTTTAAAACCCTGAATAAGATGACTTCACGCAAAGTACGGATGGCCATTGTCGGGTGCGGTAAAGTTTCGCACCTGCATGCGGCTGCATTACAACAGGGAAGTAATATGGAGCTGGTGGCAATTTATAGCCGGTCGCTTGAAAAAGCAACCGGATTTGCCGCAAAATATGGCATTGCTGCTTTTGATGACTTCGAAACAATGATCAAAGAAGCCCATGTTGAAGCTGTAGTAGTTTGTACACCGCATCCCTTTCACGCAGGGTCTGTCACCAAAGCTGCAAGTGCCGGTGTGCACTGCCTGGTTGAGAAACCCCTGGCCGCCTCGTTACAGGATTGCGATAATATGATAGCTGCCTGTAAGAAAAATAATGTGAAGCTGGGTGTTGTGAGTCAGCGACGGTTTTATGCACCGGTTCAGCGTCTCCGGAAGGCAATTGATCAGGGCAAAATTGGGATACCTGCTTTGGGAACCATTAATATGCTGGGCTGGCGTGATCAGAATTATTACGACAGTGACGAGTGGCGTGGTACGTGGAAAATGGAGGGAGGCGGCGTGCTTGTCAACCAGGCACCCCATCAGCTCGATATCTTCCAATGGCTTATGGGGCCAATCGATCAATTGTTTGGCTTCTGGAAAAACCTGAATCACCCCTACATTGAGGTTGAGGATACCGCGGTGGCAGTGGTAAAATTTAAAAACGGGGCAATCGGAAATATCGTAGTGAGCAACTCGCAGAAACCCGGTATTTACGGCAAAGTGCACGTGCATGGTACGAACGGTGCCTCGGTAGGTGTGCAGACCGATGGTGGCGCGATGTTTATCGCTGGAATGACATCGATTACAGAACCTCCTGTGAATGACCTCTGGACTGTTCCCGGTGAAGAGGCCATGCTCGAAGAATGGAAAAATCAGGATTCACTTTTTTTCAATTCCGTTAATGCCATGGAATACTATATGAAGTTGCAGAATGAAGATTTCTGTGATGCGATAATTAATAACCGGAAACCCATGACTTCAGGGGAGGAGGGTCGTATCACGGTTGAATTATTTACAGCCATCTACAGATCGCAACGCGATAACAAGCCGGTGAGATTTCCGCTCGAACCGGAATATGACAGGGATGATTTTGACGGAAGAATTGTGATGCCCGATTAATCCGGAATGAAAAATGGCGGAGGAATTAGCTTATGAAAAAGGTAAATTTATGATTTCAATTCAGAGTATAAACATCAATATAATTTGCTATGCTAAAAATTAAGTTACTGCATCCCGAAATTTTAGAAGTTTTAGGAAGCAATGGCCACGGATCGAAGGTTTTGATTGCAGACGGAAATTACCCTTTTTCGACCTGTATTCCTGTCACAGCCAAAAAGGTCTTTCTCAATTTTGCGCCAGACTTGCTTTCGGTTACGCAGGTTTTAAAGGTCTTAAAGGAATATATTCCGATTGAAAGTGTAGCCATTATGGTTCCCCCCGATGAAAGCTACCAGTCAATCCATACCGAGTTTTCTGATATTATTGGAAATGAGGTAACAGTACTGAAATTTAAACGGGTTGATTTCTATAGTGAATCCCGATCACAGGATACATGCCTGGTTATTGCAACTGGTGAGACCAGGCGATTTGCCAATATTTTATTGACGATTGGAGTTGTAAAGTAAATAATATGAAAAAAATGCAGAATTTTTGTTGGATCATTATGGCACTCCTGATAGCCAATGTATCCCTGGCGCAGGAATTAACAGTCAATGTCAGCTCAGTCACCTCACTTCAGGAAGCTATTGAAAAGGCAGTTCCCGGTCAGGCAATCATCATGGCGGATGGAATTTATACAGTGGATAATAAGATTTTGGTGAATGCCGCAGGCAGTGCTGAAAAACCAATCGTGATCGCTGCAAAAACAGTTGGTGGTGTTGAAATCAATGGCACAGGAGGCTTTGAACTGGGAAGTTCCGCGGCCTTCGTGGTGATCCGCGGCTTTAAATTCACCCATGAAGCAGGTAAAACGAAAATTACTGTTGGTGCGAACCACTGCCGGATAACGAGGAATCTTTTCGAATGTAAAGGAAAAGGAGCTTATCTTTCCGTTTCGGGCGACGACAATCAAATCGATCACAATACCTTTCAGAATAAATTTACCGAAGGTCAGATGATTTCAGTCCAGGGACCCGGCGGAAGCGGTATGGCCCAAAGATCATGGATCCATCATAACTACTTTTATAAATTTGCACCTACTTCCAACAACTGCAGTTCTATCCAGGTTGGATTGAGTGGCAGAAGCCTTTCGTCTTCCTTTACTTTGGTTGAGTTTAATCTTTTTAGCCAGACCAGGGGTGAAAATGAGAATATATGTAATAAATCATGTAACAATACTTACAGGTACAACACATTCGGAGACGGTGTGACCGAATTATCATTACGACACGGAAACTACTGCCAGGTTTACGGAAACTACTTTATTGGCTCAGAGGGAATAAGGTTCTATGGTTCTAATCATAAGATTTTCAGTAACTATTTTGAAAATTGTTCACCAGCCATTAATATTGGCAACGGCGACGGAATTATTCCTCCCGATAAACTGGTTATGCACGATCGTCCCGATTCTGTTGAAGTCACTTTTAATACATTGATAAATAACAAGGTCAATATTATCATGGCCAACCGAAATGGGGGACTGGGAGCCACGTATATTACAGTGGCCCACAATATCATTCAGGGCGGAGGACCAGCAGTCAAAATCAGCGGCAATATTGTAAATCCGACCTGGAAGGGAAATATTATCTGGAAAACCGAAGAAGTTGGTACTATCCCCGCTGACGGATACCAATCGGTCGATCCGTTGTTGAAACAAGCCAAAAAAGGCGTATATCATATTTCGACCAAAAGTCCTGCAATCGGTAATCCTATCGGATCATTTCCTTACCTCACCGTTGATATTGACGGCCAGGCACGTTCCGCGAAACCGGATGCCGGTGCAGATCAGTTTTCCTCTTCGGAAATTATCAATGGAGTTCTGACATTGGATGCAGTTGGCCAAAATGCTGCTTTTTAGAGGATTAAACATAAACAGGAAAGTAAAACGAAACCAAATGATTTTGAAAAACAAAAAAATAGCTTTAATAGGGTTCGCCGTAGTCGCCATGCTTTCAGGTTGTGCACAGTCAACCTGGCAATCAAAATATGTACAGGAATCAAACGGAAAACTGAGCTATTTATCCGATGAAAATGGAAATATTATTCCCGATTTCAGTCGCGTAGGATATCACCAGGGAGATGCTGAGATCCCGGTTGTTCAGGTAGTAAAGACCCTCACTGCTCCCGTAAATAGCGACAGTCAGCATTTAATCCAGCAAGCCATAGATGAGGTTGCCCTAATGCCAATGGATAAACGTGGAATCAGGGGTGCCATCCTGCTGAAAAAAGGAACCTGGCGTATTCCGGGCACGCTGAAAATAGCTTCCGGAGGTATAATTCTTCGTGGGGAAGGTGATGATGAAAATGGAACTATACTGGTTGCATCGGGCACAGAACAGCGAAAATTGCTTACGATTTCAGGTACAGGAAGAAGAGCTGAGTTGCCAGGAACCCGGACACCCATTTCGGATGCCTATGTTCCTGTCGGTGCTTTTTCATTTGCTGTCGAAGATGCCGGGAAATTTAAAGTCGGAGATCAGGTTGTCGTTTATCGTCCAAGTACCGAAAACTGGATAAAGGATTTAAAGATGGATCAGATTATCGGGCGGCCTGGTACCAAACAATGGCAGCCCAATACTTATGACCTGAATTTTGAACGCACCATCACCAGGATAGAGGGAAATAAACTATTTATCGACAATCCCGTTGTTATGGCCATGGAACAAAAATATGGCGGAGGAGCCGTATATAAGTATGAATTTGATGGAAGAATTGCGGAAGTAGGCGTTGAAAATATACTGTTTAAATCAGATTATCTGTCAGATACGGATGAAAATCATGGATGGGTAGCCATTGATTTTGGGAATGTGGAAAATAGCTGGGTGAGCAAAGTTACTTCGAAGTATTTCGGAAACAGCTGTGTCAGTGTGGGCGGCGGCGGAAAATACATTACCATTGCCGATTCAAAATGCCTTGATGCAAAATCTGTAATCACCGGGGGACGCAGGTATTCGTTTAGTGTGAACGGACAAATGATCCTGGTAAAGAATTGCGAGTCGACAGAAGCCCGGCATGACTATGTAACCGGTTCGAAGGTATGCGGGCCGAATGTGTTTTATAACTGTAAAACAAGAAATGCCCATGCTGATATCGGCCCTCACCATCGCTGGACAGCGGGAACATTGTACGATAACATAGATACCGATGGGGAGATAAATGTTCAGGATCGGGGAAATTATGGTTCCGGACATGGGTGGGCCGGAGCTAACCAGGTAATCTGGAACTGCAAAGCGGGTAAAGTTGCGGTACAAAATCCATGGGTTTCTGCAAAGAACTGGTGTATTGGATTACAGGGTCAGAAATACCCGGGCAGATTCAGCGACAAACCGGATGGTGAATGGGAAGGACTAAACAAATCTGGACTACAACCGGCTTCATTGTACCTGGCACAATTGAAAAACAGGAAATAAATTCAGTAAAAGATATTATTATAAATCGTTGTCAATGAGGAAAATATTAATTGCGGCTTTCATTTGTGCCTGGTTTGGGTTAGTTGCTGCGCAATCCAAAAAAGCGGAAGATCCAAATCTTAAGCTTTGGTATAACAGGCCTGCTTCCGTCTGGGAAGAGGCGCTTCCGTTGGGGAACGGAAAGATGGGGGCAATGGTATTCGGCGGAATTGTCACTGAACGCTACCAGCTAAATGATCTTACCTTATGGTCGGGCTCACCCAAAGACGGAAATAAATCCGATGGTCCTGAGATCCTTAAACAGACCCGTGAAGCAGTAGCTAACGGTAACTATGAAAAGGCCGGAGAAGCATGGAAAAAGATTCATGGACCTTATTCAGCGCGGTATCTGCCAATGGGAGACCTCTTTATCCGGATGGCCCTGGCAGATAGTACCGTAAAAAACTATTACCGCGACCTCAATATCGGGAATGCCGTTGCGAGTGTCAGGTACCAGACGGCCCAGGGAACCTATAAACGCGAATCGTTTATCAGTTATCCTGACAAAACGCTGGTGGTTGAACTGACCGGCAGTACTAAAAACTCCATTTCATTTGAGACCTGGATGACGAGTAAGCTGAGGTATAAAATAATACCAAAGTCAGATAATTATCTTGTTCTTCAGGGAAAGGCTCCCAGTTACGTGGCTCACCGGAATTACGAACCAATACAGGTTGGTTATGATGAGGTGAATGGAGAAGGAACCAATTTTGAAATGCATCTTAAAATAAAGGCGATTGGCGGCACTGTTAAAATATTGGGTGATAAGCTCGTCGTTACCAAAGCTGAGAAAGTTATTCTGTACCTGACAGATGGTACAAGCTACAATGGTTTCGATAAATCGCCGGGACGTGAGGGCAGAGACCCGTCTGTTGAGGCCATTGCAGCGATTGAAAAATCCTCGAAAAAGTCATACACTCAATTGAAGTCTGCTCATTTAGCTGATTATCAACATTTATTTAGCAGGGTAAGTCTTAATTTAGGGGTCGATGCAGAGGTGGTTAACCTGCCTACCGATGATCGGTTGCTCCGCCTGACCAAAGGAAATTCCGATAACCAGCTTCAGGCTCTATATTATCAGTTTGGCCGGTACCTCCTAATTTCAAGTTCGCGGGACCAGAAAATGCCTGCAAACCTGCAGGGCCTCTGGAATGATCTGGTGATGCCTCCATGGGGAAGTAACTACACCACCAACATTAATACAGAAATGAATTACTGGCTGGCTCAAAACACGAATCTTGCTGAATGTCATGCACCACTTTTTTCATTTATAGAGGATCTTTCGAAGAACGGCGCAAAAACTGCTAAAGTAAATTACGGACTGGATGGCTGGTGTCTGCACCATAACTCGGACATTTGGGCCAAGACAAGTCCTGCCGGCGGGGAAAACTGGGACACCAAAGGTGCACCACGGTGGTCGTGCTGGCCAATGGGCGGCGCATGGCTCTGCCAGGATCTTTACCGGCATTATGAATATTCGGGTGACCAGAAATTTCTGCGTGAAAAAGCGTTACCTTTAATGAAAGGGGCAGCCGAGTTCCTGCTTGGCTGGCTTGTGGAAGGCCCAAATGGTTATCTGGTAACCAATCCGGCAACCTCACCTGAAAATACCTTCACGCTTGCCGGAAAAAGCTTTGAAGTGAGCATGGCAACGACAATGGACATGGCCATTACCCGTGATCTGTTTTCAAATACAATCCGTACACTTGAGATTCTGAAAACTGATCCTGAGTTTAAGGCTAAACTTGAATCAGCTTTGAAGCGTCTCTATCCCTACCATATCGGGCAGTATGGTCAGCTTCAGGAGTGGTTCCTTGATTGGGACAGTCCGCAAGATAAGCACAGACACCTGTCTCACCTTTTCGGACTTTTCCCGGGCAACCAGATTAGTCCCCGTCATACACCGGACCTTGCTGCAGCTGCAAAACAATCGATGATCCATCGTGGTGACGTAAGCACCGGCTGGTCGATGGCATGGAAAATAAACTGGTGGGCAAGGCTCGAGGACGGTGACCACGCGCTGAAAATCCTGAAGGCCGGCCTTGTTTATATCGGTCCCCGGGATGATTCGGTCAAGGGTGGAGGGACTTACCCTAACCTGTTCGATGCGTGTCCCCCATTCCAGATCGATGGTAACTTTGGCGGAACTGCCGGAATCACCGAAATGTTATTGCAAAGTTATGACGGGTTGATTAGTCTGCTTCCTGCATTACCTGCTGAATGGCCTGTCGGGGAAGTCAGTGGAATAAAGGCCAGGGGAGGATTTACAGTGGAAATGATATGGAACAAACGATCACTTTCGAAGGCCCGGATTTTTTCAGAACTGGGCGGCAATTGTCGTATCCGCACCTTCGTCCCGGTTAAGGTAATCGAAGTAACGTCAAAAACAGCACAGGGTGAAAATCCTAATCCGTTTTATCTGATGAATGCTGAGGCACCTGTTGAGAAAAATAATAAAATATCTTTGCTGACAGTTCCGCTTTCAAAGGAATACGTGATTGATTTCGAAACACAAAAAGGCAAAAGTTATACCCTGGTTCCACTATAAAATGTTATTTTAACTTAGTGAACCTTTGTGTCTTAGCGTCTTTGCGGCAAAAATATGATTTTCTAAAGTATACTGTAAATTATAAAAATTTAAAATGAAGTTTAAACAGGCAATTGTCACACTACTTTTCATCACAACTTTATTTTCAGGTGCTATTGCGGCCGGTAAAATTAAAAATAAGGCAGTTAAAGTTTTAAAAAGCGAAATCCTGGTAAGGGCTGATCTTGCTTTAGCACTGGAGCCGCAGACCATTACAATGTATGCCTGTCCCCGGAGTGCCGGGGGAATAAACGATTTTTATTCTGAAGGAGATTACTGGTGGCCCGATCCAAAAAATCCTGAAGGCCCTTTTATTCAGCGTGATGGCATGACCAATCCTGAAAATTTTGTGGAACACCGGTTAGCCATGACCCGTTTTAGCCGGATCATTGGCACGCTGGCCTCAGCTTACAAGATTACAGGTGATGAAAAATACGTCCATTCAGCACTGAACCATTTAAATGCATGGTTCGTCAATAACGATACCCGGATGAATCCATCACTTTTATACGCTCAGGCAATACAGGGAAGGTTCACAGGTCGGGGCATAGGTATTATCGACGGCATACAGCTCATGGAAGTGGCGCAGGGAGTCAGGGTGATGCAGAAGGCCCGGTGTTTTGATGCCAGTCAGCAGGAGGCCATCAAAGCCTGGTTTTCAGAATTTCTTATTTGGCTCACTACCCATAAATATGGAAAAGATGAAATGAATGCCCAAAATAATCATGGCACCTGCTGGGCTATGCAGGTCGCCTCATTTGCCAGGCTAACCGATAACCAGGAACTGCTCGGTTTCTGCCGGACTCGTTACAAGGAGGTTTTTCTCCCGAAACAGATGGCTGAGAACGGAAGTTTTCCACTGGAGTTAAAGCGCACAAAGCCGTATGGTTATTCTATTTTTAATCTTGATGCTATGACCATGCTCTGCCAGATACTCTCCGACAGCGACCATGATTTGTGGAATTATAAGACCCCGGATGGAAAGAGTATCCGCAAAGGGATTGAATATCTTTACCCTTATATCGCGGATAAAGAGAAGTGGCCATTAGCAAAAGATGTGATGTACTGGGAAAACTGGCCCGTCGCCCAGCCTTTTCTTATTTTTGGGGCAAATGCTTTTAAAAACAATAGTTGGTTCGGGGTTTGGAAATCACTTGATCATTTCCCGGAAGTCCCGGAGGTGATCCGTAATCTGCCCATACGCAATCCATTAATCTGGATTGAATAACCCTTGTTTTGGGGTTTGAAATAATACCCGTAATTATGTACTTGAATTTCAATTCTTTTAATTTAAACGAATGCTCAAAAAGCTTTTTACCCGTCTTGCGATGATGACTCTCGTAGTTTTATGCTTTGCTGCAAATGATGATAAAGTGAAAAATGTGCTTATTATAGGAGATTCTATATCAATAGGATACACACCTTTTATCCAAAAAGCGCTGGCTCCGGCTGTAAATGTGGAGCATAATGCCGGGAATGGCGGTTCTACAGTAAGAGGTGTTGAGAGTGTTGAAAAATGGATCGGAAACAGGCAATGGGATGTGATACTTTTTAACTTTGGTTTACACGACCTGGTTCATAAGGATTCACTGAATAAGTATGATGTCACGGCAAAGGTGGCCGTAACACTGGATGATTACCGTAAAAACATGGAAGTGATTGTAGCCTTGCTCCGGGAAACCACAGCGACACTCATTTATGTAACAACGACCGTTGTGCCTGAAAATTCAGCCGGACGAAAAGTCGGAGATCCTGCAAAATACAATGAGGTTGCATTGGAGGTGATGAAGAAAAATGGTATTGAAGTTGTCGATCTGTACGCATTCTCACAGACCATTCACCCGCAGAATTCGAAACCCGGCAATGTGCACTATACCGAAAAAGGATATGAATTGCTTGCAGCGCCGCTGATCAAATCAATCAATACTGCTTTAAAAAGGTAAATACTATCGTGATGTTGCAGATAAAATGGTGCAGAACCTGACTACCGGGTACCGATCTCCCAAAGAACAAAACAGGGGATTTATTTTAACGCACAGCACCGGCTCAAAACCGTCGGAAAGTGAAGTTGATGTGCCATTGAATTATGCCGATTACTATTACCTGGAAGCTCTGCTACGCCAGAAAAAATTGAACGCCGGTAAGTCTATTTTTTAATCAGATATAAATTCAGATAAAGATGAAAAAGATTTTATTCCTGTTAATTACCGCTCTCGTCTTAATGCAAAGTGCCTTTGCCCAGGAGAGTAAAGAGGATCGTGACAAACGGATGCAATGGTGGCGCGAAGCCCGCTTTGGGATGTTTATTCACTGGGGACCGTATGCGGTTCTGGGTGGTGTTTACAATGGCCATCAGCAAAGGAGAGGCGGAGCAGAGTGGATCATGAACCGTTGTAAAATTCCGGTGGCGGAGTATCAGAAATATGCTTCAACCTTCAATCCTGTAAAATATGATCCTGAAGCATGGGTATTGCTGGCCAAACAGGCAGGAATGAAATACATGATCATCACGGCCAAACATCACGATGGTTTCGCCATGTTTAAATCAGACGCCAGCAAATTCAACATCGCTGATTTTACCCCTTACGGTAAAGATGTCCTTGATGGCCTGGCCAATGCCTGCCGGAAACACAATATGAAACTCGGATTTTATTATTCGCAGGCCCAGGACTGGAATAATCCCGGAGGATCAGCTGCCCGTAAGGTGGCTTCTGAAGGATGGCTCAACCGTGATTCTGCGCGCATTGATGCATATACAGCCGCCAATAAAGGACATTGGGATCCTGCCCAGACTGCAAAAACCATGGATGAGTATATGGAAAAGGTTGCGATTCCGCAGGTGCGTGAGCTGATGACCAGGTATGGGGATGTGGCTGTTTTATGGTGGGATACACCCACCAATATGACGGATGAATATGCCGCCAAATTACAGGATCTCCTAAAGCTTCAGCCTGGTATCATTACCAACGACCGGCTTAAACGACCCAACTTTCCGGGAGACACCGGAACACCGGAACAAAAAATCCCGGGTCAGGATGAACTGGATGGAAGAGACTGGGAGACCTGCATGACTATGAGCAGTTCATGGGGATATAAAAGCTGGGATACCAGCTGGAAATCGTCCGAAACGCTGATCCGCAACCTGTGCGATATCGCTTCCAAAGGGGGAAATTACCTGCTTAATATTGGCCCCGATGCACTGGGACAAGTTCCGCAGCAAAGCATCGATGCCCTTCATTCAATCGGCGACTGGATGAAAATCAACAGTGAAGCGATTTACGCCACCAAAGCCAGTCCGCTGGGAACATTGACATGGGGACGCTGCACGCAAAAACCCGTTAAAGGGAATACGGTTTTATATTTTTCGGTTTTTGACTGGCCCAAAGATGGTAAACTGGTCATTCCAGGACTCAGTCAACCCGTTATTTCTGCCAAACTATTGGCGGGCGGTACATCACTGAAAACAAAGAACAGTAATGCAGGGCTGGAAATTTCAGTTCCAGCGAAAGCACCTGATGCCATTGCTTCTGTAATCAAGGTAATTGTCACAGGAGAAATGGACACCGCAGCGAAGGGAGCAACAAAAAAAATGAAAACCGGCGCAATCGATTAACAATAAAATGGAAATCCTAAATCTATGTCGTTTCCTTAGCAATAACAGTTGAAATTTTACCGCAGAGATCGCAAAGTTTTACGCAGAGAACCGCAAAGAAATTCGGGAATTTCTACCTCAGCGGTTCATTGCGCCTTCTCAGCGTTCTTTGCGTTTAAATTTTTATTCTCATAGTCCTTAACTAAACGACATTGAATCCTAAATCCCAAAATCTTCAACCTGTGACTGAATGATGAATCAAAAATAAAACTGGGAAAAGACGTGTCAGCTAATGCTGTAAAATTCAAATAACCAGGCTGAAATTAACTATAACTACCAATTCTTATGAAATTAAATATTACGGGCTTTGTTTACTGTATGTTACTTGTCGCCGGTATTGGGTGCATGTTGACTGCAACTGCCGAGGCACAGGATTCAATGTCGGTTGTCAGAACTGCCGCTATTCTAACTCCAAAACAAGGTCCTGAACCCCGGATAAATGGTCAGAAAGTATTCGGCGTGCGTCCGGCACATCCCATCGTTTTTACGATTCCCGCTTCCGGTGACCAGCCAATGACCTTCTCCGGTGGCAAACTGCCCAAAGGGGTAAAAGTAGATCCCAAAACCGGTAAGATCAGTGGCTCAATTAAAAAGTCAGGTACGTACGTGTTAAATCTTATAGCGAAAAATAAAGCAGGAGAAGCGAAAAGTAAATTTAAAATAATAGTAGGGGATGAGATTGCCCTGACACCACCGATGGGCTGGAACCATTACAATATTTACGGTACCCGGATTACCCGGCAGCAGGTGCTTGCACAGGCTAAAGCTATGGCCGGCAGTGGACTGATCAATCATGGCTGGTCGTATATGAACATCGATGACGGGTGGCAGGGATACCGGGGTGGTGAATTTTATGCCATTCTTCCGGACACTGCCCGGTTTTCTGATATGAAGGAGTTATGTGATCAGGTGCACGACCTTGGACTTAAAATAGGAACCTACTCCACTCCCTGGGTCGAATCGTATGGCCACCGTATCGGCGGCTCTGCCATGAATCCTGAAGGGAAATTCGAACGTACCAAAGAGACTGTTGCACGGAATAAAAAATTGTTGCCCTTTGCCATCGGAACTCACCATTTCTATGAAAATGATGCAAAACAATTTGCAAAATGGGGATTCGATTACTTAAAGTATGACTGGAATCCGATTGAATATGCCGAGACAAAGGAAATGTTCGATTTACTGAGGGCAAGCGGTCGCGATATAGTGCTTAGCCTTTCGAACAGTGCCCCTTTTACTGCAATAGCTGAATTATCAACAGTTTCGAACGCCTGGCGCACCGGTGGTGACATTAAGGATAACTGGAAGAGTTTAAAAAGCCGGATATTCTCACAGGATAAGTGGGCGCCATTTGCCCGCCCGGGCCATTGGAACGATCCTGACATGATGATCGTGGGAGTTGTAGGATGGAACTCTGCTGAGAAATGGCCATCCAGGTTAACGCCCGATGAACAATACACACATATGAGTGCCTGGTGCCTGATGTCGGTTCCGCTTCTTTTGGGCAATGATCTGACACGTCTGGATGACTTTACCCTTAGTTTGTTAACAAATGACGAGGTTATCGCTGTAAACCAGGATCCGCTGGGTAAACAGGCAACCGTTATTTCGCGGATTGAAGATCTTGGTGTTATGGCTAAAGATATGGAAGATGGCTCAAAAGCAGCCGGCTTGTTTAATCTTTCGGATAATGGGGTTCAACCGGTCGTGCTCAAATGGACCGATTTAGGAATTAAAGGTCGTTATATCGTCCGTGATTTATGGCGTCAAAAGGATTTGGGAACATTTGATAATGAGTTTTCGTACAATGTAAATCAGCACGGCGTTGTGATGGTAAGTCTGCGAAAAGCGAAATAAAAATATGAAAAAGATATTAAGCCTGACGGTTGCAATTTGTTGCTTCTGCATGTTGTCGATTGCCCAGGAACTTCCGCTGATTCCTGATAAACCCGGCACTTTCGAATTACTCAGCCGCACTGATTATACCATGGCTGAATGTGGCTTCACCAAAGCTGAAATGACAGCAAATCTTCAAAAAATTTCTGAATTGGTCGACGTAGTTCGCAAAAATCCTGTTTTGCGTGATCTGAAGGGTTTTGATGGCAGGGCCAGGATCTACAACGCCATTAATTGCAGGGATGATGGTGCGTACGCGGTACCTTCCCGGATTAGTTTTGAATTTGCCTCATGGTTCAGGAAAAAAGATGGCACTGCCGCAGGTATTTTAATGGAGCCCCCGGAATGGTCGCTGATTATCAATAAATTGGTACCAATAGGACATGGGTTTTCGTCCGACAGGTTAACCAGGAAACCCGACTTTTTTACCGTTCCTGAAAAGAAGGAAGCCATCGAACCGGGAATTGACGTTTACGATGGTGAGTGTATTGTAGTTTATAAGCCCAATCAGCCCGATTACTGGTTACCTGTTACAGTAAAAGAAGCTTTTGATGTGGTATTTGCGGAGAACAGGAAAGTTACAGATCAAATCCAGAGAGACTACGTTTTGGAGTATCTTAATAAAGAATGGGAAGCTATTCCTGAAGGAGACCGGAATAAACCGGCGACATTTAGTGGAGCGA
Organism: uncultured Bacteroidales bacterium; assembly: GCA_942493325.1. GTDB lineage: Bacteria > Bacteroidota > Bacteroidia > Bacteroidales > Prolixibacteraceae > JAAFHB01. The sequence goes on from OW818689.1 coordinate 5,136,758, forward strand.
TATCACGGGTAGGCACCCAGGCGGGTTTCCCTTTAATTATGAAAATTAATCCTGCTTATTGGGACAAAAAAAGGCCGAAGTCTGATATTCAGTTTATTTACTTTAGAATGATTGGCAATAAGGTATTTCTGAAACAAAACACTGCGGCAGCGTTGAAAAACAACGGTATAAGTTATGCGCTTTACCGCTTTGAGGAATCACTCGATATGGATTTTGTTCGTTCACTTAAACCGTTAGTTGGCAAAAATTGAAACGGAAGAATTCGAACGGATCAATCTATGGCCGGCACAATTGTTCGATGATGTCGCGATTCAAACCGGATATTACGGTTACTCCCAGTCCTTTATTTGTTGAAAACAACGTCAAACCAAAAGCAAATACTAATAACGACAATCCTTGCTTCTATCATTTCACTTATATAATACTTCCATTTGTGCTTCAAGAATTTCTTTTTTTGCCTGGTATTCACGTTCAAACATTAGACTCACATATAAATTCATTGCTTCGTTGAATAATTCCAACTCGGAGCTATTAAAACCTGTTCCGTTAAAGTAAGCCCTGTCTGTTGACAAATAATGTTCAATTTTATCCAATTGCTTACCGCTTAAATATTTTCTTTGCCTGGCTTCTTTCAATACATTTTTGATTTGAGTAATGATCTCTTTTTCGATTGATTTTACAGTGTTGGCGATGTCCCTGGCCTTGTCAAAAGACATGCCACCCTTATACATTGGACTTATTTCATCTGTAATATAGTTATAACTCTTCACACATATTTCTGCATCGTTTGCAGCATCGGCATAGTGTTTATATAAATCAATCAACACTGTTTGGCGATCCGGGTCTGACCTACCGAGTGCAGACTTTAAAATCTCAGTGTCCAAAGCGTTTATTTTGTCCTGTAATGCAGCATCTTCAACTTTCATCTGACTCATCACTGAAGGGATGTCTTTCATCTTGCATTTCTTTCCGTCAAAATCGAACGTTTTTACATCATACTGTTTCGATTGCAATGCTTCCAACGTTTGCAGATCAGACTTTAAAGCCGCTGAATCCTTTGGCATCGCGCAATTTTCGTCTGAAAACAGTTCGTCAAATTCCTTGTAATTTGGTTCCGGTTCCAACGAATCAAGATTTATCGTAACCAGGCGGCGGTTATCGTAGTAACCCTTGTATTTTTTATTCAGCGGTGATCCCTTAATTTCGAAATAATACTTTTCCTTAAACGCCGCCAAATCCATTAATTGACAATCGCCTTCATACACAACATCAGAAAATAACCTGACGGTTATGATCTCCTGTAATGCTGCTGCCGAATTGAATAATAACCAAGGGGATTCGTCAACGATATTTGTATTCTCTATAATCAATGATTTTAAATACAATTCCCGGTCCTCGTTACTGGGATGCGATGCCCATTGATTTTTAATTGTCACGCGACTTTTATTTTTAGCAGGGGAGGTTTCAATGACTGGCAATCCGTTTACCAATGGAACTTCAAGTTCTAAAGCATAGTGAGCAATTATTTCGCGATGATCCTCATAGATATTAATTGGTTTTAGATTATCGCTAATCCAATTACCCAAATTACCCAGTAGCGTTTGATAACAGGCGTCTCCAAACTCGATTCTTCGTAATGCGGTTACGAGGTGATTAGAGCCTGTAACAAAAGCTGAGACTGAATCGGCATGGTGTTCCATTTGTCTCGATAAGCTTAAATTTGATTTATTAACAACCTTATATACTTTTTGTAAAATCCATTGAATCCCTAAAACTATTTTGATGGTAAGGCTGGCAAAGAATGCAAAATACTGGCTTGCTGAAGCCCAGCTGTTTAGCGTTTTTGTATAACCGTCGTTATCATAGAGCATATTGTGAATAATCTTATTCACATTGAAAACATAGGAACCCAGTTTCATGCTGTGCTGTGAAAAATGACCAAATTCATGAGCAAGTACTGCTTTAAATTCGCTCATGTTTACCGAATTTACCAGACCTAATCCAATTAGAAGATTTTTCCTGACCGGGAAAAACATGCTTAAAAAACCCGAATCGTAAAACACGCAGGCATTCACTTCAGGTGAAAGATAGATGCGTTTAGGCATTGGCGTCCTCGTTTCTTTCGTCAATTGCCGTATGAACGAATACAGACCGGGATGTTCGTTCTCCTTTATCTCGTACAGACCACTACTGTCATACTTCTTGACTGCAAATATGAATTTTATTAAAAAGTATATCACCATTAATCCCAATCCAATCAATCCCGCACCGATGATCAGGGTAAAAAACATCGGTTTTATGATGATCAGTTTAATACCGAGAAATGACACCAAAGCAGCCAATCCGGCTGACAATACAACAAGGCAAATGTAAATAATGAAAAATAAGGTTATTGCCCCCGAAACTTTCAGCACTTCCTGTTTATATTCCTTCGTGGGATTCAATACCTTCGTATCCATATTTGAAGGACTTTCCGGGTAAATACTAATTATCATTTTTAAATCAGGTTTAGATTAATTTTTAGGCTGGAGATCTGTGTAACATTAAATGCAATTCATCGCGTTTATTTCAACCTTAGAAATAATAAATACATAATTTTCATCTTTTAATTTATCATCCCTGGGGAATGCCCAGGTTTATCAAAAAATCACAACAAATATCAACATAAAATATTAACAATTAACATTTATTCCATCTTTTATTATCTGATCAGTAAAATAGAATCGTCGTTACATGCAGTAAACAACTCCGCAAAAATCATTATCTTTAAACCTGATGAAGAGGTGCCGGAGATGTGTGTAGCAGTCCGGTTTTTGAATTGAAATTTTCGATTTGATGAGTGATATTGGACATAAAAGACTGAAGATTGTTGTGCTGTCCGTTATCCTGGTTTTAACAGCACTTTCATTTTATATTTATAGGAATTTCAATCAGCTGGTGTCTGAGGCAATTCTCAAGAGTTTTAACGCCAATGTGATCTCCGATGTCTATGACTTGAACTTTGATCATCTGAATATCAATATTATCACCGGTGAGATTAAAATCCGTAACGTGGTCATTGCACCCAAAGAAATCCCTTTACAGGATTATCCTTACATCAATAGTTCGCTTGTTTTAAAAACCGAAAGGATAGATCTTAAGCGGGTTGATATTTATACCTTGCTTAAATATAACCAATTGAAGGTTAGCATAATAGAAATTAATAAACCTGCGATTTCTGTTCAACTTAAAGGGAAAAATCACATCCTCTTTCCCATAAAACAGGGTGAATTAGGCACTGAGGCTGATGTTGAACTTCTTAAGAATTATCTCGATTCCTATTTTCTCAAAGAATTTGTGCTCCGTGAGGCATCTCTGACAATGGAAGACGACCATGAGGGAACGAGGTACAAAATCGGGGCGTTAAATATATTTATCAGTGATATTCAGCTCAGTCAGCGGACAGGGGTCGATTCATTGTCGTTCCGGACGGGTGATTTGGGGTTGAGAGATTTTGTAATCCTTTCTAAAACCGGCGGTTTTAAGTCTATGGAATCGAAAAACTACGAGCTGAATATCGATTCCTTTGCCATCCAGTTACGACCTGATACGCTTGATTACCTGGTAGCAAATCTAAAGACAAAGATCCAGGACTGGGCGCTTGTTACCTCTGACAGTGTTTACCTGGTTGGCGCTCAATTGGTGGAATTGTCACGAAAAGAAAAGTCTTTGCATATCAGTAACCTGACTATGAAGCCAACTGTCAGTCATGATGCATTCAATCAGCTTTATAAATATCAGAAAGAATTATATTCCATTTCTATAAAAAAGATAGATCTTTTGAATATCAGTTTCGACAGCCTGAAATTGAACAAGACTTTGTTGATCGGCAAGGCAAACCTTGACAGTGCTGATGTTTTGATTTATAAGGATAAGACGAAGCCCGAAGATTTAAAGCGGTTTCCCGAATTTCCCGGACAGCAATTAAACAGCATAAACTTTCCTTTGACGCTTAATGAACTAAAAATTTCAGGCTCGGCGATTGAGTACCGCGAAAAAAAGAATGACGGTGATTTGGCCAGCGTGAAAATTGGAAGAGTTAATTTAAACGCTCAAAATATATCCAATCAATTACCTGATTCACGTTTGTCGGTTAAGTTGGATGGATATCTCGAAAGCAAGGTTCCATTTGATCTTTCGTTAATGATCAGTTACAAGGTACCTGAATTTCGGTTTATTGGTACTTTAAAACCATTTGACCTGGCAGGTCTGAACCGTGTAACCGAGGCATTTGCATCAACCACGATCAGGAAGGGCGTTGTGGATGAAATTGCTATTTCCGGAAACGGTTATAAAGGTGCAGCCAGGGGAGAGATGAAATTTTTATACCATGACCTGGACCTGACCATCGGGGGAAAGAAATTTTCAAAATTCAAAAGCGGCCTGATCTCATTTGCTGCCAATACCTATTTAAATTCCAGCAATCCTGCCTCGCCCGGGAAAGCTGCCAGGGAGGTGAAATTCAATGTTGAGCGTGACCAGCACAAAGGGTTTATGAATTTGGTTGTAAAATCGCTGATATCGGGATTGCAGCAGACAATGCTCCCATCGAAAGATACCCGACGGCTCAACCGCGATTCGAAGAAGGCACTAAAAAAGGAACAAAATAAGATAAAGATCAATGAAACAGGAAGGTGAAAAAGAGGTTGATCTGAAAATTGATTTTCGTGAACAGCGAAGCGGCATTATTAGTGAAATTAAGAAACTCTCCGGTGTATTGACAGTTGAGCTGAGCACTTTATCCGTAGGTGATTATTGGATAGGAGATAAAATCATCGTTGAAAGGAAGACGCTTATCGATTTCCTGAACTCCATTAAAACCGGACGGATTTTTCATCAGGCTTACCGTATCGTGCAATCGGATAAAAATGGGCTCATTATACTCGAAGGCGATAAATCGATGGTGGACAGCAGTTTAATGTCGAGGAGAGCGGTTCAGGGAGTGCTTATCCATTTGACCGTTTTTCTCGGTATCCCCGTTATCCGGTCGTTAAACATCCATGAAACCGCCGCTCTTTTAATTGATATATGCCACCAATCGCAACACCAGGAATTACCCAGGCAAAAGCACATCATATCCGGAACCCCAGGCATCAGGATCAGTAAAAAGCAAAGGCAAAAATTGTTCCTGCTTCAAAATATAACGGGTATAGGTGCAAAAAAGGCACTATCCCTTTTAATATCATTCAGCACCATAGAAAATATAATGAAAGCATCGTTTGCCGATTTGACCAATGTGAGGGGGATTGGAAGCAGGCTGGCGAACAGGATTTTTGCAATTTTACACGAACCATTTTGATTGAATAATAATTAATTTGGGACAGGAGCAAAAACAATAAAGCACAGGAAGACCCCCGCTTTAAACGAAAACCGGATGCTATTAACTCATCGTTTTAAAATTGAAAAGGATGAAACCGGGCGGTTCCATCCTTTTACTAAAACTAACCAAACTAACTAACCTAACTAAACCTAAACTTATGAAAAAAATGTACCACAAAGGTAAAGGCAAAACTACCTTCATTCAAAATATTTTCTGTTAAAAAAAGCTAAATGCACTGCATGGATTTAAATCTTCTCCATACACCCTGGAAAAGCTGTTTAAACGCTTGATTATTTCCTTAGCCTAACCTGTTTGCCGGTCTTGCTGCTTTTCCGGGCTGCTTCGAGTATTTCAACAACTGTCATGTTTATTTCAAGCGAGGATAAATCGGTTGCCAAAACTTTCGTTTCTCCTTTAATCGCGGAAGCAAAAAAGGAGAAAGGATCTTTAAAAGGGGTGTCGGAGGCGGATAGTTTTTGGATTTTCTCCGGCGTTTTTTCATTTAGCCTGTACCTGATGGTTGTTGCATCATCGAGAAAGGCGTAGCCGGTTGATCCGTAAATGTGCATGTCTTTCCGGTTAAAGGGCCAGTTCCATGAAGCATTGATAACACCTTCCATATCAGGATACGAAAGGATTATGGTGGCATCATCATCAACCTTTGGATAAACGCCTGGTTTGTATTGTTTTAATCGGGCATAAACGGATGTTGGTTTCTCCCCTTTCCTGATCCAGGTAATCAAATCTGCCCCATAACAGCCAAAATCGGTTATCGCACCTCCGCCATTTAAAACCGGATCGGTAAGCCATTCAAGAAATTCACTGTTAACTTTTATTTCCTGCGGACCTTTGTGACCGTCGTAAACTATTATTTTTCGTAATTCTCCGAGGTCACCCTGGCTGACCATTTCATAACCTTTGTAGTTGGAGGGATACCAGGTCGTCTCATAATTGGTCAGTAAAAGTATCCCGTATTTGTTCACCAGTTTTGCCATTGACTTCGTATGTTTTGTACTGACGGCCAATGGCTTTTCGACCATGACATGAATTCCCAGGGGTGCACAGGCTTCGACGACTTTAAGATGATCGAATATCGATGTAAAAGTGATCACTCCCTCAGGCTTTGTTTTTTCGAGCATCTCTTCGAGTGATCCGAAAAGGATCGTCTTATCCAGGGAAAATTCTTTGGCATACCGGTCCATAAGATCGCGGTTGCTTTCGGCGATACCAACAATCACTATATCTGTACGTTCCATATTTCGGAGCAGAGGGAGTACATGAGAATGTGATAAACCGACGATGCCGATTCTGACCGGTTTTTGACCGTAAGCATTACTTAAGAACATGCCAAAACACAAAACGAAACCAATAATAACTTTCATAGGAAGTATTTAATTGTCGGTTGATTTATTTCAATTTTAATCAAAAGTTAAAAATAAACTAAAAAGTTGACTAATCAAAAGTTCTTTTAACCATTCAGGTATTATTGATCGGGCTTTGTTCTCCGGGCTCATTTTTCTTCTCTTTTTTTTGCCCTTCCGGTGAAAATCCCATGGTCAATGCCGTAATTCCGGCAAGGCCTCCTAATTGCATGGTTTCAAGTGCGGTACTTGGGACAATTACAATAGTTGAGTTCGACTTCAGTCCTTCGTAAAGCATGTTCATCGCCCTTAAATGAAGCGCAGTTGGATTACTTGTGTACGACCTGGCAGCATCTGCAAACTTCTCAGCGACCTGTCGTTCAGAATCGCCCAAAATGACCCTGGCCTGGCGTTCCCGCTCTGCCTGAGCCTGCATCGACATCGCATCCTCGAGAGCAGGTGGTATCAGGACATCTTTAACCTCTACAGAAATAACATTGATGCCCCACGGCTCTGTACGCTCATCAATAATCCGTTGAAGCTCCACACTAATCTTATCCCGGCCTTCCAGCATATCTGAAAGCATGGTCTTGCCGATTACATCGCGAAGCGCTGTTTGTGAGGCCCAGCTGATGGCGCTTTTGTAGTCTGCCACATCGAGGGCAGCTTTACGGGGGGCAATGACTTTCCAGAACAGAACGGCATCCACATCTACAGGCACCGTATCTTTTGTCAGGGTCTTTTCTGCCGTAAAGGATGATGTGATTACCCGGGTGTCTATCCAATAGGGAATTGTGTCAATAATGGGTATTATAAAGAAAATCCCGGGTCCCCTCAGAGAATGGAATCGTCCTAATCTTAATATAACTGCCTTATCCCATTGGTCTGCAACCTTAATTGCGGATGATACAAGCAGAGCCAGGAGTAAGAAAATAACTTTAATTGAGATGCCTCCGCTGATTGTTCCATACACCCAATATGAAACTGCCATACCAATTCCAATAATGATAAAAAAGATTAATACTGCAAAATAGTTTGTTTTCATGATACGACCCTCCATTTTTAAACCTCATAAGCCCGATCGTCTTTCGGGCACCGGTATGCCGGCTTGGTGCGGTAAACGGTTTTCCGGTTAAAGGCCTATCAAATTTACTAAATATTCTCCCCGAATATCCCGAAATCATCCGAAAAATAGCAGTGTTCTTGCATATATTTCATATGCAAATTCTCAAATAATTTTGATCTGTTTAATTGTAATTCAATCAAATTGCAATTAAATTTGTATAAATACTGAATGTTATGGCAAATCTCTCTACAGAAATCAAACCTGGAGCTGCCGAACGCAAATTTGTCGATCTGATGCAGCATGGCGATGACTTTTTTAAAATTGAGCTTTGGAGACATGCACGAAACTGGTATCAAAAAGCCCTGGATCTTAATATGGAAACCGAAAAAGTGCATCAAAAAATTGCTGAATGTGACCAGTTACTGGTGAAGGAGCGAAAAATTATCCTCGTGCTTGTTGCCATAGCTGCAGCATTGGTGCTGATGACATGGTTCATTTTCTGAAAACACTTATTAACTTGCGGAATAATTAGTTTAACTATTACTGAAGTATGGGAATGCTTTCAGTATGGAAATTGATGTGGAATTAGATTCAGGAATCATGATTGAAGATTTCCAGGTGTTTGTAAAACCGGTGGGCGCACGATGCAATCTGGCTTGTCAGTATTGTTATTATTCGGGAAAACAGGAACTTTTTCCGGCAGGGGAAACCTACCGGATGGCAGATGATCTGCTTGAAGTGTATATCATTCAGCATATAAGTGCTTCTTCCGGGCCGGATATATTTTTCTCCTGGCATGGTGGCGAACCCACCCTGGCCGGATTGCCTTTCTTTCGGCGCATAGTTGAGCTGCAACAAAAACACCTGCCCGAACAGTATCGGATTGTCAATGGCCTGCAAACCAACGGTACCTTGTTAAATGAGGAATGGTGCCTTTTTTTGAAAAATGAAAATTTTGTGGTCGGGATCAGCATCGACGGTCCGGAAAATTTTCATTCGGTGAACCGTTTTCGCAACGATGGTCAGTCATGTTTTGATAATGTGCTTCGTGGGTACCAGTTGCTTCAATCTCATGAGATTCCATTTGAAATTCTTTGTGTGGTAAGTTCAGCGAATGTTCATTATCCGCTTGAAATATACCGGTTTTTCAAACAACTGAAGACCGGATTTATAACCTTTCTACCCCTGGTTGAGCATCGGACAACAAACGGAAACCCTGTTTCAGAACGATCGGTTAATCCTCGTGACTTTGGTGAATTCCTTTGTGCCATTTTCGACGAATGGAAGGAATACGACATAGGGACGATTAAAATTCAGATTTTTGAAGAAGCCCTCCGCGTAGCGTTTTCTCTTGAGCACACCCTTTGTATTTTTAAAAAGACCTGCGGCGGGGTGCCTGTTTTGGAGGTTAACGGCGATATTTATTCGTGCGATCATTTCGTAAGCAAGGAAAACCTGCTGGGAAATATTCACCTGACTTCGTTGGCTATGCTGCTTGAAAGTCCGAAGCAAAAAGCTTTCGGACAGGCCAAGCTTGCCTCACTTCCCGGATTTTGCCTTGAATGCGAAGTCAGGGAAATGTGCAATGGAGCTTGTCCGAAAGATCGGTTCATCAGAACTCCCGATGGGGAGCCGGGTTTAAATTATTTATGCGAAGGGTACAAATTATTTTTTAATCATACCGGACCATTTGTTAAGCAAGTCGCGGAGATTTGGCGATTGAGCAATTTATTTTAACTTCTCCTTAAAGAAATCAATCGTCCTCTTCCAGGCCAGGTCTGCGGCCTCTTTGTTGTATCGTTGAGGGTTTGAATCATTGTTAAACGCATGCTCGGCACCATCGTAAATAAAAATTTGATATTCGATTTTTGCATTTTTTAAAGCGGCCTCAAACTCCGTTATTCCCTTGTTGATCCGCTCGTCATTTCCGGCATAATGCAGAAGCATTGGAGCCTTTATCTTCGGGACATCTTCGGTTTTTGGCTGTCCGCCATAATAAGGAACGGCTGCATCCAGATCCGGGGCGCTGACAGCAACGTGGTTTGTCATGGCACCTCCCCAGCAGAATCCCGTGCATCCTACTTTGCCGGTTGTTTGTGGATTGGTTTTCAGATATTTCACAGCTGCGGTAAAGTCCTGTTTTGTAGCTTCGTAATCAAGTTTCTGAAACATCGGGCCGGCGTCTTCCGGTTTTTCCGGAGTTCCGCCAAGGGGAGATAATGCATCAGGGGCAAGGGCAACAAATCCTTCGAGTGCGAATCTGCGGGCTACATCTTTGATGTGCGGCTGAAGTCCGCGATTTTCGTGGATCACAATCACAGCCGGGTGTTTCATTTGTCCTTTTGGCCGGGCCAGGTAAGCGGTTACCGGACCACTCGCACCTGCATAACGGATGGTTTCGATAATCAGCCTTGGATCATCAGTTTTGGAGATTTGAGCAAACATACCGGAAGGTATTGATGTTAAAAGTATTGACCCGCCTGCATAAGCGGTGGTTTTTCTTAAAAAATCGCGACGACTGGTTTTGTCACTGCTTTTGAGGTTCGGATTTTTGGGTTTGGATTCCATCTTGTTCTGTTTTATTTAGATTTAAAATGATTATGTCTCTTAAGGAGGAGTAAATGAAAAGCAACTAAAATTACAAATAATTTTTTTGATCTTATTGTGAAATCCAAAATTTTTGAATCTATATATTGAAAAGGACGGAACCTGGCAGTTCCGTCCTTCAGCAAAATCTAACCTCCTAACTAAAAAACTTATATCAGATTTTACGTCAGTATTTAATAAAAGGTTTCCGTCTAACATTAATTTTTTTATTATACAGAGATGATTTTTTGTTTGTGGTAAATGTGGGTGCGATAATGCGAAAATTATTAAAAAGGATGGAACCGGGTAGTCCCATCCTTTCAGCAAAATCTAACCTCCTAACTAAAAAACTTAGTACTGATTTGTACGTCATTAAAAAAGAAAAGGTTTCCGGGACCCAATCTTACTCAGTCAAGTATATGTTAATTAGTTGAAGTGTAAACAGGCAAGGTTGAACGGTACTGAATGTGCAGTATCACCATTCTGCCTGTTTATGGATCTTACTAAAAAGCTTACTGTCAGGTTTTAACTTGCTCAGATTGTTCTCTTCGAAGATTCCAGGTTCCATTGCACACCCCTGCGCCTTCAGTTATTGTTTTGTCAGCAATTTGACCACCTGACCATGATGGCCCGAAAAATTCCAGTTTGCTGGATTCAAAACATGTTTTAAAACAGTTTAATATAAGCTGAATTCAAAGCAAGACAATAATTTATTCCTAGTTTTGCGCTAATTAATTCAAGAAACGTCAGCTTGCCACTATTAAACTGGTTCCATGAGAAAAATGAAATTCAAAATAACCTTTATTCAAACGGTAATATTATTCCTGATTATTTTGATTGGAGTGTTATATGTTGCGGGTACTTATATTTACATGGAAAATTCTAAAAGAGAACAGGTCACGCAAATTGCCAGGTCAATCGAAGTTACCTTACCTAAAGACGATATTCTGGCATTAGAATTAGACTCCACCGAAATTAATAAGTCACTCCGCCAAAGTATAATAAACTCTCTTAAGGCAGTCGCGCTGGTGAATCCTAATTCAGGTGTTGTTTATATTTATAAACTACGAAACGAGAAACTATATGTTATAGCACATTCCGAACCGGAAGACTCTGTAAATAATTCGACCCCTGGCCAGGAATATGCCGAATCAGATAAATCATATTACCTTCCTTTTACGAATGGGGAGGTCTTTGTCACGGACCCGGTACGCGACAGTTGGGGTAAATGGATCAGCGTACTTGTGCCAATTAAAGATGAAAGTACGGGTATTGTCATCGCAGTATTTGGAATGGATTTTGATTCAAAGTCGTGGAAGTATTCCCTTGCATTCGAAGTTATTGAGTCGGGATTATTAATGTTTTTATTACTGTTGGTACTCTATTTTTTATTTAATATAAAATTCAAAAACAACTTGCTTAAAGCCGATATCGGCAAACTTAAAAAGGCGGGGCAGGTGCTGCGTGAGAGCGAGGAAAAATACAGGTTGTTATTTGCACATAACCCGCAGCCTATGTGGATCTACGACCTTGATACGTTGTGCTTTCTCGAAATAAATAATGCCGCGATAAAAAATTATGGTTTTTCGAGAGAGGAATTTTTGTCCATGACTTTAAAGGATATCCGGCCAGCTGAAGATATTCCGGCTTTGTTGAAGGATGTAGAACTGACACGTAAAATCTACAATCCTGCGGGGGAATGGAGGCATGTCAAGAAAAACGGGGAAATTATATTTGTTGAAATTGTATCACATTCAGTGGTATATAATGGCAGGAAAGCGCGACATGTTTTAGTTAAGGATATTACGGATCGAATGAAAACTCAGGCCAAGTTGCATTTCCAGAATGTTGTTTTGAACTCCCAGCTCGAATCATCTGCCGAGGGGATTCTTATAATTAATAGTGATGGAATCATTGTGTCTTACAACCAGCGTTTTATCCGAATGTGGGGAATCCCGCCGGAACTGGTTGGTCATGAAAATGATGAATTAATATTGAATTATTCATCCGAAAAAGTAGTTGATCCGGAGGCCTTTCTTCACAAGGTAAAATATCTTTATGAACATAAACAGGAAACCGGTTACGAGGAAATTCTCCTGAAAAATGGATCTGTCTTTAATCGTTATTCCGCACCCATGATCGGTTCCGATGGTCAATATCATGGCCGTGTCTGGTATTTCAACGATATAACGGATCGTATTAATGCAGAAAAGCAGTTAAAATTGTTGGGAAAAGCAGTCGATCAAAGCCCGGTGTCTGTAATTATAACTGACATGAATGGAATAATTGAATATGTAAATCATAAATTTACTGTTTTAACCGGTTACACACACGAGGAAACTAAAGGGCGCAATTCAAGTATGCTGCAATCGGGTCTCCAGACTAAAGATTTTTATAAAAATTTATGGGATACGATTTTGTCCGGTGCTGACTGGCACGGTCAGTTTCATAGCCGGAAGAAAACCGGGGAATTATACTGGGAAAGCGCAGTAATTTCTCCGATAGTAAATAATCAGGGTGCAATCACTAATTTTGTCGCGGTCAAAGAAGACATTACTGAAAAGAAAAAAACATTTGAGGACCTCGTTGCAGCCAAAGTACGTACAGAGGCAAGTGAATTAAAACTGATAACCACGAACATGGAACTAAAGGAGAAGAATACCTTTATTCAAACCGTGCTCGATAACCTCCCTATCGGATTATCGTTAAATAACATTCACGACGGGATGTTCAGCTATATGAATAATAAATTCGAAGAAATATATGGATGGACGTCAGACGAAATTACTTCAGTAACTGCTTTTTTTGAAAAAATTTATCCGGAAGAGAAATATCGGGAGAAGATCATGGACAGAGTAATGACTGATATCAATTCGGGTGATCCGGCAAAAATGCACTGGGAAAATATTCTGGTTACCCATAAGGACAGTTCAACGCGTGTAATTAATGCGGTAAATATTCCACTGATCGATCAGAACACTATGGTATCCACTGTATTGGATTTTACAAAACTATATAAGACACAAAAGAAATTAATTAAAGCAAAGGAAAAAGCTGAGGAAAGTGACCGTTTAAAATCTGCTTTCCTGGCCAATATGAGCCACGAAATTCGTACCCCTATGAATGGCATCCTCGGATTTGCAGGTTTGCTGCGTGAGCCCCATCTGACGGGTGAAGAACAACAGGAATACATCGGCATTATTGAGAAGAGCGGAACCCGGATGCTAAATATCATCAACGACATTGTGAGTTTATCAAAGGTTGAAGCAGGACAAATGGAGGTTTCCATTTCAGATACTAATCTTAACGACCAGGTCGATTATATTTATAAATTCTTTAAACCCGAAGCTGATCAGATTGGAATACTTCTGATTGTTAAAAAATCATTGTTTGGAAATGAGGCTATTATAAGGACCGATCGCGAAAAAGTATATGCCATATTGACGAATCTGGTAAAGAATGCTTTAAAATTTACTTCTGTAGGAGCAATTGTGTTTGGCTATGTAAAAAAGGATGAGTACATCGAATTTTTCGTGAAGGATACAGGTTTGGGAGTTCGTAAGGAACAGAAAAATTTCATTTTCGAGCGGTTCAGGCAGGGTAATGAATCATATAACCGCAATTATGAGGGCGCGGGCCTCGGGTTATCTATTTCAAAAGCGTATGTCGAAATGCTTGGTGGCAGAATCTGGGTGGAAAGTGAGGAAGGGAGAGGCTCTGAATTTCATTTTACACTGCCATACAATACTGTTTCCCCGGGACAGCCTATTCCTGAAGATGTCATCACATCTAAGGTGGTCTTGAATCAGATTAAAGATCTTAAAATTTTAATCGTCGAAGATGATAAAACAACGGCACTGCTTCTGTCGACGATCGTGAAAAAATTTGGCAAGGTATTACTGAAAGCGGTAACAGGTGTCGAAGCTATCGAGGCTTGCCGCAATAACCCAGACATCGATTTAATCCTGATGGACATTAAAATGCCCGTGATGGACGGATATGAGGCCACAAGGCAAATACGCAGGTTCAATAAGGAGGTAATAATAATTGCTCAATCAGCTTTTGCATTGTCGGGCGATGCTGTCAGGGCTATTGAAGCCGGGTGTAATGATTACATGGCAAAGCCTTTCAGCTTGGGTTTGTTTACTGATTTAATCATAAAATATTTTCAAAAATCTGATAATTAGTAGGGTTATTTTAACCCGCATCTTCACAGTTCGAAATTTTAAAAATGTAAAGTCAACTTTTTACTCAATGGAAAATCAAATTTTAACACCATTTTTAGTGGAACTATTTAAGACACAAGCTTATATAAGAGCTTTTGCAATGGCCAACATGACTGACAGTCAGTTGATTAAGTTTCACGAGGAATATGCGAGCTGTTTAAAACTGCTGATCTCTGATTTCGTGGGCGACAATCCATGCTTAATCTCCGATGAACTGCCATTTCACAATTAAAGAATAAGTAAATTATTCGGCTTTGGGGATTTCTGGAATAAACGAAGGGGACAGAACCTTGCGACTCCATCCCCTTCCAAAACATCCACCTTTTTAACTTTGACATTACCATATACGGCACTTTTTTTAAAAAGTTTCATGCCAGACCATTAAAAGTGCATATTAAATGAAATATTTTTCATTAATCAATAGACACCGCTGTTGCATAAAAAATTAAAGCTAATTCCAACATCAAATACAGTTATGTTAGTCAGCAAATCTATTGGTTATTCCTGAAATACTGGTCAGACGAAGGAATAATTCATATGGCATTAACCAGATTCACTATTCAATAAGATGATCAGTAATGCCATCAAATCGATTATATTTGCAGGACATGATCTATCAAATTATGCGGCCAGTTCCCATTAAATTCTGTTTTGCGCTAATCCTTGTTTTGTCGGTATTTTTGATTAATGCTCAGCCGAATAACATGTCTCTGAGATATCTGCGGACAGAGGAAGGATTGTCTCAGAACGAGGTGACTTCAATTCTTCAGGATAACGAAGGTTTCATGTGGTTTGGCACGCGTAGTGGTTTGAATCGTTATGATGGATATGAATTTCTGGTATTTGATCAGGTGCCGGGCGATAGCTGCAGTCTGGTGAATACTTCAATTGAAAGAATATACAAAGATAGTAAAGGAATCCTCTGGATTGGAACAAAATCGAACGGAATCAGTCGGTATAATCCGGTAACCGGTAAGTTTTTGAATATCCCTTTTAACGGACTCTCCGCTCAAAATATACTGCCTGACAAAAGGGTTATTTCTTTTTGTGAAGACAGCGATGGCGGCATGTGGATTGGAACATGGAATGGCGGTTTATTGAAGTACAATCCGGAAACCGGGAAAGGGAAAACGTATAAACTGACAGCTAACATTAATGTGATCATTAAATCATCCAATGGAATAGTATGGGTGGGAACCAATGATGGTCTATTCGAATATGATCCTGCTGTTGATTCATTTAAACGACAAAATTTCTCAACTGTCAACGATCAGATTCCGAATATTATTGAGGATAGAAATCATCAGGTCCTCTGGATATTGCATAACAATGAGAGCACCTTGGTGAAGTTCGATTTGAAGACCAGGTCATCGCAAACCTTCAGTTTTAGTCCGACGGAAGAAAAGAAATTTGGTCAATTTAATGGCACGACCAAAATAATGCAGGATAATAATGGATTGCTCTGGATTGGTACCTGGGGCAATGGCCTTTTTCAGTTCAATCCTGAAAATTCAACATTTTCAAAAATTCCACTGTACCCTAATCCCTTGTTTAAAAACAACAAAGAATTTGATACCATTTTGGATATTTTTCAGGACAGGAATAACAATTTCTGGATTGGCTCAAATGGAGTTGGTGTGTGTCTTCTAACAGAAAAGCTGAAGTTTAATACATTGGGATTGAGTAAAGATCAAACGCTTAACGAATGTGTCATGAGCGTACTGGAAGATAAAAAGGGTACACTATGGGTTGGGACAAGAGGAAACGGGCTTTATTATTCGGCTAATAAGCTTGACTTTTATGAAGTCCCGTTGACAGCATTAAAAAATTGGGATCGGTTTAAAAATGTACGGGCTATTTATGAGGATCGGGAAGGAAATATTTGGATTGGAACCAGTTATAACACAGGGATCATCCGTTACAACAATGGAATACCGGAGTTAATTGCCTGTTCCGATTTTTTTAATGATCGAAGATTTGATCCAATTAAAAAAGCAGCAACCTTTACTGAAATCGACCAGTCGTTATATATCGGCACACAACAAAGTGGCCTCTTTTTGCTTGAAAAGAAGGCCGGGTCATTTGGAAAGATCAGAAATTTTAAGGAAAAATACGGCGCCACCGGGCAGTTGCAAAGCGAGCGGGTAAGTTACCTGCTAAAAGATTCCAAACAACGGATATGGGTGGCAACTTATGATGGTTTGTGTATTTTTAATCCTGATGATGAGACTTTTACCAATATTAATACGTATTTTTCATTGCCTCAGGATTTTGATCCGAAAATCATATTCTGTCTACACGAAAGCAGCGACAAAAGTATTTGGATCGGTACCCCTATCGGTTTATACAATCTTGATGAAAAAACAGGGAAAAATGCTGTTTTGAATTACATTACAAAAGAGAGTGGCTTGGCGGGCAACCAGATTATGGGCATAACCGAAGACAACTTACAGAACCTTTGGATCAGTACCAATGCCGGTATTTCAAAATACAGCCTGAAGACAAAAAAGATCCATAATTTTACTACGATCGATGGTCTTCGAAGTACAACCTTTTCTGAAACTTCCTTTTGCAAAGGGCTCAATAATATGCTCTATTTTGGAGGCACTTTTGGTTTAAATTCGTTTAATCCGAACGAGATCGTTGAAAGCGATTACAAGAACAGCATCGTTTTAACGAATCTTAGTTTGTATAACCAGCGCGTTGAAATTGGAAAAGCAAACGGCAATCATGCGATTCTTGAAAAATCGCTGAACAATACCGCTGAAATTACCCTTAATAACCAACAGAAAAGTTTACAGATCGATTTTTCGGCACTCGATTTTAAAGCGCAGGGCAAAAATCAGTATGCCTATAAACTCGACAACTTTGATAAGGACTGGAATTATATCGGGACGCGGCACTTTATAAATTTTAATAATCTGCGACCCGGTGAGTATACGCTGAATATCAAATCCGCAAGCAGTAACTACATCTGGAATGAACAACCACGAAAACTTAAAATTATCATTCGGCCACCAATCTGGCAAACCTGGTATGCCATGGTTTTTTATGTAATATTGATAGTAGGAATTGTAACGATAATCCGGTGGAATGCTGTAAAGCAGGTTCGGATGGCCAACAGTCTCGAAATTGAAAAGCTAAAACACGAGCAGGACCAGCGGGTGAGTGAAATGAAATTTCAGTTTTTTACCAATATTTCACATGAATTCCGCACGCCTCTCACTTTGATCTTTGCACCATTAAAAGAACTGATACAGAAAGCACAGTCGTATAAGCTTCAGGACGAAGCCATTGAGAAAATACAGGTAATCTATAAAAACACGAACCAGTTGATGAAGCTTATCAATCAGTTACTCGATTTCAGAAAAGCGGAAACGGAAAACCTGAAACTGGTGGCGCGATATTTAAATATTGAAGATTTTATAAAGGAAGCCTGCTATCCGTTTTTTGAATTGGCAAAAATCAAGGATATTAAATTTCACATCGATTCCACTTTGAAAAACAAGGATATCTGGTTTGATCGCGACAAAATGGAAATGATTATTAATAACCTGGTCTCGAACGCTTTAAAATTCAACAAAACAGCAGGATTGGTAAGGATTACACTCGAAGAGAATGCAAATGAAGTGATTGTAAAAGTGGCGGATAGCGGAAAGGGAATACCATCATCAGCAATCGGTCACGTATTTGAACGCTTTTATCAGGTCGACAACGGCGAAAACATTGGTAGTACTGGAATTGGTTTGGCTTTGGTTAAATATCTGGTTGAGCTTCACCAGGGAATTATTGAGGTTGACAGTGAATTGGGAAAAGGAACCGAATTCATGCTAAGGCTTAAAAAAGGGAAAGATCATCTTAATCCGGGACAGCTTTATTCCAATGAGGCGGAGGGCATAGCTTTTGTTAAGGAGGAGTCCGCCTTGAATCGATTCCTACCTTTAAGAAGGAAAAGAAATATCGCTTCCGATGCGTGCATATTAATTATTGAGGATAACCCGGACGTTAACCAATATCTGGTAACCCTTCTTGAAACTTTCTACAGAGTTGAATCGGCTGTCAACGGTCATGAAGGATTTGCCAAGGCAGTTGAATTTATTCCTGACCTGATTATTTCGGACGTAATGATGCCGGTAATGGATGGCTTCGAATTGTGCAAAAAAGTCAAAGCAAATAACCTGACTGCCACCGTTCCTGTAATTCTTTTAACCGCAAAAAGTGCCGATCAATACAAATTAATGGGCATTCAAACTGGCGCCGACGATTATATCTCCAAACCATTCGACCCTGATTATTTAATTGAAAAGGTTCAGAAATTGCTTATTTCACAAGCTAAACTGAAAAAACAATACAGTAAATCGATTCGTCTTGACCCTTCTGATATCGAAATTGAAGCCTCCGATGAGGTCTTCCTGAAAAAATGTATTTCATCGATAGAAAAGAACCTGCAAAACGATGACTTTTCGACCGAAACCCTGGCAACCATCTTAAATCTTAGCAGTTCATCCCTTTATCGTAAACTAAAATCGCTTACCAATTTATCATCGGCCGAGTTCATCCGTTCCATACGGCTAAAACGGGCTGCACAATTACTTGGGGATAAAAACAAAACAGTTTCTGAGATAGCCTATGAAGTTGGCTTTAACGACATGAAAAATTTCAGACAGGTATTTCATAAACAGTTTGATTGCTCACCTACCGAATTTCGTAAAAATAATCTCGCCGAAGCTGATCCGGATAAGATTAAATACATCTAAATGCTTTTTTTATATTGCATTCATATGATTGTGTTGTACCTGATTATGCTGGATGTATGACTTAATAACCCCCTCGTTCTGAAAAACAGGTCAAAGCATACTTGACCTGTTTTACCCCCTGTTTTTATTCATTAGGCCCCATCATCTCCATTATTTATCGCGAATTTTGATTCCGAATAACTAACTAAAGCACAATAGATGGGAAAAAATAGATTGCTACTTTTTATTTTTATTTTTGCTATTCTAATTAGTTGCCACGGTTTAAATCATGCACAGACATCGTATTTAAAACAGACCGACTTTCGACCTGCACAAATTTTGTCAGACACCAATGGCGTTCCGATCAATGCGCATGGTGGCGGGGTTATTTTCTTCGATGGGAAATACTATTGGTATGGCGAGCACAAACTGGAAGGCAAATCGGAGGCTACCTTTGCCGATGGTGGTATTCATTGCTATTCATCTGCAGATCTGATCAATTGGAATGATGAAGGAATTGTTTTGAATGTTGATTATGAGGATGAAAAAAGTGACTTAGCTTATGGTTGCATCCTTGAAAGGCCTAAAGTCGTTTACAATGATAAGAACAAACAATTTGTGGCTTACTTCAAGCTTTACCTGAAAGGCGTTGGCTACGAAACAAGTTATGTTGGGGTGGCAGTAGCCGGTAAACCGGAAGGTCCGTTCAAGTATCATCATAAGTTCAATGGGGGAGGATCGCCCAAGGGATCAGGAGATTTCTCCATGTTTAAAGATGACAATGGTAATCTCTATCATTTAACCGTTCGAAAACCCGATAAAACTTTTGTTATCGGCAAAATGGATGACGATTATTATTTTTCTGAAGGAAAATACCAGGCTTGCGATGGTATAGAATTGCATACCGAAGCTCCTGTAGTGATAAAAAGAGATGGGGTTTATCATTTGCTCGGTTCAGGTTCAAGTGGATGGAAACCCAATATTGCGCGATATTATACCTCCGATGCTATCATGGGTGAATGGACTTATCACGGAAATCCTTGTTGTGGGTATAACAATATAGATAGTCTTGGCGTTGAAAAAACGTATGGAGGACAGTCGTCTTATATCTTTCCTGTTCATGGAACAGACGATGCGTATATCGCCATGTTCGACATATGGAAACCTGAAAAACCGATCACCGGAAGATACATTTGGCTGCCCATTGATTTTTCGGATGGCAAAATGTCCATTACCTGGCATGACACCTGGAACTTTGATATTTTTAGGAAGGACAAATCAACGAAAGTTTCATTTATCGACGCGCAAAGCCCGTCCGGTGCATCGCCTTTAATCCTGACTAATTCCTTTTTACAACAGTCTAAGGCAACTAATTGGAAATTGTTCTTTTCTGATGAATTCAAAGATAACACAATCGATACCAACAAGTGGAACGTAGAAACCGGATCTCGAAAAAGAACTGATATTATGCTCATGGCTGATAAGAATCAGGTGGAAGAAAAAGATGGCAACCTGTTCATTTATTATCGCAAGTCCCCGATAAACGACACAACCTATATGGCTGGCAGGGTCAATTCGAAAGGAAAATATGCACCGACTTATGGATTTCTCGAATGCCGAATGCACATTGTAAAACCCAACGGCTATCAAATGGCTTTTTGGATGATGCCCGAAGGAGACGGGATGAAAACACCACTTGGCGTTGATGGTACAGCTAACGACGGCGCCGAGATTGACATTATTGAAGGAAATAAAGCCAATACCTATTCCCTTGGCCTGCATTGGGACGGATACGCGAAACCAGCTCACAAATCGAATGGCGCTCAGATGGAGACGCCCAATATACATGATCAGGAATACCATGTTTATGGTTTTGAATGGTCGCCAACTTATTTGAAATTCTATTACGATGGTAAGGTCGTGAAGGAGATGACCGATCCGAAACTTATACCGCATGTAGCTGAGTTTATGTATTTCTCCGGAAGCTGTTTCGGTGAAAATAACTGGGTGGAAGGCGATGTGCGAAAGAATGATTTTTTTCAAAAGGGTGGAGTTGAAAAGGCTTATATCGATTACGTAAGAGTTTATAAAAATCATAAAATCTAAAGCATAATTGATGAAAAAATCAGAACATAACCGTATTGTAGAATTCTTTTCCTATAATACAATAAATATAATCTTATATGTTGCATTAATTGCCTTGGTTGTATTTCTAATTAAATATCTTTAATATTAAATGTTCATATTTATGAAAAATCATTGTTAAATCTTTAAAGCAGATAAGCCTCTTATTATGAAAAAATCAGTTACAAATTATTTAAAGAAGCTAAGTCTCCTGTTAATTGCATTAGTTTTTGCCGGTGCAGGATGGGCGCAGCGAAGTATTAACGGGAGCGTGTCCGACGAAAGCGGACAACCGTTGCCAGGAGTTTCCGTGGTGGTCAAGGGCACAACTACAGGTACCGCAACAAATATGGATGGAAAATTCACTTTGAATGTCCCTGCCAATGCCAATGCCTTAGTTTTCACCTTTATTGGCATGAAACCTCATGAAGAGCAAATAAGTGGCCGTTCGACCATTGATGTGAAGCTAATAGCCGAATCAATTGGTCTTGAGGAAGTTGTTGCCATTGGTTATGGCACTCAAAAAAAGGTAACAATTACCGGAGCGGTTTCAAGTGTTGGGTCTGAAGAACTGGTGCAATCGCCCAATGCCAGTGTTGGTAATTCCCTGGCAGGTCGGGTAACCGGTTTATCCTCTATCCAATATTCGGGACAGCCCGGAGCCGATGCCCCCGAAATATTTATACGTGGAGTTGGTTCCCTAAGCACCGATCGGTCGAGTCCGCTTATGCTAGTGGATGGGGTGGAGCGTTCGTTCAACCAGCTTGATCCGGATGAAATTGAAAGTATTTCTGTTTTGAAAGATGCTTCTGCAACAGCTGTTTTTGGTGTTCGCGGTGCAAATGGGGTTATCATCGTAACAACCAAAAGAGGAACTTTGGGGCCGGCGAAAATTTCTTTGAGTTCATCCTATGGGATTCAGGTGCCAACCCGTTTGCTGGATTTTGCTGACAGCTACACTTATGCACTTCGTTACAACGAAGCCATGGCAAATGATGGTGGTAATCCGTTTTTTTCGGATGAAGCAGTCGAAGCTTTTCGGACGAATTCCGATCCGATTATTTATCCAAATATGGACTGGATGTCATACATGATGAAGTCATATGCCCCTGAGTCAAAACAGAACGTTAGTATTTCAGGTGGCACACAACGGGTGAAATATTTCGTTTCGCTGGGAAATACTTATCAGGGTGGTATGTTTGAAACATTTTCTAAGGGCAAAGAAACTAACTTTTCATACAACCGATATAATTACAGGTCAAACCTTGATATAGAAGTAACAAAAACCACCAAATTAAGTCTCACCCTTGGTGGACGGGTCGGAGTAAGAAATGAACCAAATGGTTCAAATGAGTTATTCCGTACCTTATATTGGTCAGTTCCCTATTCAGGTGCTGGTATTGTTGATGGAAAATGGATCCGTACCGGAACCACTTATATTCCAGGGACTGACAAAAAAGATGGATTGACCCCATTTTATGGATTGGGTTTTGTTAATCAGCTTCAAAATACACTTAATCTTGATATCAACCTGGTTCAAAAACTTGATTTTATCACACAAGGGCTATCTTTCAGTATAAAAGGCGCGTACAATACATTTTATTCCCATACCAAAACAAGGGCCTCTTCAATCGCAAATTATCAGCCTTTCTATATTCATGATCTTGACGCAACTTATCCGGCTACTGATAAAACCATTGTGTATAAAAAACAGGGAAGCGATGGAACCCTTAGTTATGGTGAATCTTTTGGAAAGGACCGTGACTGGTATGCCGAAGCAGGTATTAATTATGACCGCACTTTTGGGAACCACCATGTTACCGGGTTGCTTTTATACAATGAAAGCAAAAGTTTCTATCCCGATCAATATTCGGATATTCCGGCAGGGTTGGTTGGTTTGGTCGGACGCGGCACTTACGACTACAAAACCCGCTACCTGCTTGATTTAAATATGGGATACAATGGTTCTGAAAACTTTGCTCCCGGGAAACGGTTTGGCTTTTTCCCTGCGGCATCGGCCGGATGGGTGTTGTCGGAAGAACCATTTGTTAAAGACCTGGGCCTTTTCAGCTATTTTAAATTACGAGGTTCGTACGGAGTTGTAGGTAATGACAAACTCGGCAACAACAGGTTTTTGTATTTACCCGACAGTTTTAATCCAAGCAGTGGGGGATATAATTTTGGAACTGATAATCCGAGTAATCAAATCGCAGCGATAGAAGGGAAAGTCGGGAATCCTTATGTAAGTTGGGAAAAGGCCACTAAGCAGAATTATGGTGCCGACGTTAAGTTACTCGATGCAAAATTTGGTCTTAGTTTCGACTACTTCATTGAAAACCGGGAAGACATTCTTTGGAGCAGAAGTACAGTCCCTGGATTTGTAGCTTACAACTTACCGGCAGTAAATCTGGGCAAGACTAAAAACCAGGGTTATGAAATCGCGGCAAGCTGGAGACAAACTGTTTCGGATTTCACCTACTGGATTAATTTTAATCTTTCGTATGCCAAAAATAAAATCGTTTTCATGGATGAGATACCACAGAACGAACCTTATCTTTACCAGACCGGACATTCAGTTGGTCAGCCGTTTGGGTATATTACCGATGGTTTTTACGGCGTAAATGATGTGCTCCCCGCCGGTGCTAAGCCCGGAGACTTAAAGTATAAAGACATTAATCTTGACGGGCAGGTCGATACCGATGATCAGATGGCTATTGGGTATCCCGTTTATCCGGAATACAGTATGGGAACTACGATAGGGTTGAAATGGAAGAATTTTGACATGAACATGTTATTTTCGGCTGCGACCCATACTTCAAGAATGTTGGGAGATGTCTATAAAACTGCATTCGGGGAAACAGGAAACCGGTCGCTGCTTCAGTATATGGCTGATGGTCGGTGGACACCTGAAACTGCTGCTGATGCTACTTATCCAAGAATGTCACTTGCAGGGGCCACCTACAATGCGAAAGGCTCTGATTTCTGGTTAAAAGATGCATCATACATTCGGTTGAAAAATATCGAACTGGGCTATAACATTCAGGCTGGTTTACTGCGCCGGATCGGGATTAAAAACCTG
Organism: uncultured Bacteroidales bacterium; assembly: GCA_942493325.1. Classification (GTDB taxonomy): domain Bacteria; phylum Bacteroidota; class Bacteroidia; order Bacteroidales; family Prolixibacteraceae; genus JAAFHB01. The sequence continues at coordinate 5,161,295 of OW818689.1, forward strand.
AGGGCATATATCAATGGTTACAATCTTCTTACATTCGACAAATTGAAAATTGCCGATCCTGAGTCGAAAACGGCTACTGATTCTCAATATCCAATTGTGAAAATTTACAATGTTGGTTTTAAGGTGGATTTCTAGATCATTAATATTTAGCACATGATCTTAGCCTTTGTTCCAATGATTCACGTCACAAATGAAAATATATACATAAACAAATGAAACTAAAACATTTATTTTATATTGCAATCATCATTACGTTGTTTACAACGGGATGTGATAATCTTCAGGTCGGCGATAGCTTCCTGGAAAAAGCACCCAGTAGCGATGTTACCATCGATACGATTTTTTCATCCCTTGAATATGCCCAACGGGAATTGTGGGGAGCCTATGCAACGCTTCCGTATGGACTTAACCTTGATTGGAGTGCAAAGGGCAACAAATTGGGGATGGATATTTTGGAAGGACTTTCCGATCTGAATCAAAGCTACCTTTCATGGGGAGGAATTATGCAGCTTTATTACAATGGCGTTTACGATGCCGGAATTGAAAACAGCAGTAGCAATACCAAATATGGTTATACCACTGAGAATAGCTGGCTTGGTATTCGAAGGAGTTATACTTTTATTGAGAATATCGATAGGGTTCCCGATGCCGACGAACAAACGAAAAAGGAATTGAAGGCTGAGGCCCGGATGGTTATTGCCGTCCATTATTGTGATATGTTCCGAAATTTTGGCGGAATGCCATGGGTCAATCATGCATACACTCCAACCGAGGACACCAATTTACCGCGATTAACTTCACGCGCCACACTGGATTCAATTGTTGCACTTATCGACAAAGCCATTCCTGATCTGGACTGGAAGATTGATGATCTGGGAAATTGGGATGGCCGGTTCACCCAAGCTGCTGCAATGGGATTAAAAGCACGGATTCTGCTTTTTGGTGCAAGCCCGCTTTTTAATGATAGTGCTCCTTATCTGGATGGCAACGCTGCTCAGCAAAAGTTTGTGTGGAATGGGAATTATGATGCTTCAATGTGGCAAAAAGCAGCTGATGCATCGAAAGCATTGATTGACAAAGTCAATTCACAGGGTGGATATCAATTGGTGAATACGGGTAACCCTAGAAAGGATTTTCAGGATGGATATTATAAAAGAGGAACCGGCGAGGTGCTGATCTCGACCCGGGTACGTTACAAATCTCCGGGATACTGGGATGGTAATTATTATTTTTATCAAAGTGCAGGAGGTTACGGTACTGTTAACCCAACACAGAACTATGTTGATATGTTTGGCATGGCAAACGGGCTGCCCATTACTGATGCTGCTTCGGGTTATACGCCTAATGATCCCTATAAAAATCGTGACCCCAGGTTGTATGAAACTATTCAGATCAATGGCGACAATTTTCAAGGCAGAAAAGTTGAGCTCTGGATTGGCGGTCGTGAGCGTAAGAATGCTACAGGGGCACAAGCCCATTCCGGATATGGACCCCGGAAGTTTTGGCTTGAAGGAAATGCCGGTACCAGTATTCAGTCAGTGGTTCATTGGCCATATCTGAGGCTGCCTGAGATTTATCTGACTTTTGCTGAGGCTTCCAATGAAGCAAATAACGGGCCTACTGCTGATGCTTATCATTATGTGAATCTTGTGAGGAACCGGGTAGGTTTAAGTAATTTACCAACCGGCCTTTCGAAGGAACAATTCAGAAAAGCCGTTCTGAATGAAAGAGCATGCGAGTTTGGTTTCGAAGAAGTTCGTTGGTACGATCTGATTCGTTGGAAGATGGCTGAAGATTTTTCAAAAACATTGCATGGTATGGATATTACTAAGGCCACAAATGGACAGCTTACTTATACGGTTACTGATTTACCTGTACGTTTCTGGAAAACCACATGGTCACCGAAATGGTATCTGAGCGCTTTCCCTTCAAATGAAATTAACAAGGGTTATGGTTTAGTACAAAATCCAGGATGGTAGTGATTTTAATTAGAAAAATTAATCGTACTAAAGTTTGATTTAAAATGAGAAAAAATATTCGATACATATATTTTGGTCTGCTTGCCGTCATCTTTATGATAGGTAATACAGCCTTTGCCCAGAAAAAGGCATTTACAGGAACTGTTACTAATTCCGCCGGAAACCCGGTGCAGGGAGTTGAACTAACAATCATGGAACAACCCGGTGAAAAGTATTTCACGGATAATGAGGGTAAATTCACGTTTTTAGCCGAATCAGGATTGCATTTGATGGTCCGGACTTTGACAAACGAGGGCAAAGTGGTTGTCATTGACCAGTCGAACATGTCAATTGTACTCGATCATTTATCCCGATTGCTTAATATTGGATACGGACAATCTGTATTTCAAAACGAATTGGGCTCTTCGTTAAGTACTGTTGATGCTGATCAATTATCCAGGAGTTCTGCGCTTAATCCGGAAAACGCTTTATATGGCTTATTACCAGGTTTATCGGTTATGCAAAATGGGGGAATTGCCGAAGGTCGAAGTCCGGATATGTTTATCCGTGGCAGAGGAACCATGAACAGCGCCAACATCCTCGTTCTGGTTGATGGGTTTGAAAGGCCTTTATCATCTTTGGCAACGGCTGAAATTCAAAGTGCAACGGTATTGAAAGATGCGGCAGCGCTTGCTGAATATGGACAGCGGGGAGCCAACGGCGTTTTATTGGTCACAACCAAAAGAGGCCAGAACAATGCTCTGAAAGTGGATGCGTCTTACCAGTACGGAATGAATCAGGCATTTCGTCTGCCTGAATTCTTAGGAGCCAGCGATTATGCCAATGCCTTGAACCAGGCCCTTACAAACGATGGATTACAAGCCCGTTACAGCAATGAAGATTTGGCTGCCTTTGCATCGGGAAGTTCACCTCATTTGTTTCCTGATGTGAACTGGAATAAGGAGGTATTGCGTGATTATGGTACAAATTCAAATTTCAACGCAACATTTATTGGTGGAGGTGATCGTATTAAATACTTTACTTCGCTGAATTATCAAAGTGAGGCTGGTTTGTTCAATCATACGGACAATAATATTTTCAGTACACAGCAGGAGTATGATCGTCTGAATTTCAGGACTAACCTGGATGTTGACCTAACCAGGAATACCCGGTTCAGTATCAATGTAGGTGGTAATATCTACAATGCCAACCGCCCGGGAACATCAGCGGATGATATATTTAATGCGCTTTCAACCATTCCATCTGCCGCATTTCCGGTGAAAACCCTTAATAACATTTGGGGAGGAACCAACATTTATAATAACAACCCAATGGCTCTTTCGACTGCAACGGGTTACGCAACAACCCATTCACGGACTTTACTTTTCGATGTCAGTATCAGGCAAAACCTTGACAAAATCGTAAAAGGACTTTCAGGTGAGATTGCTGCATCCTACGACAACTCTGCAACATTCTGGGATGGTAAAACCAAGAATTTTCAGTACCAAACTACCGCCATTCAGCGTGATGGGGCAACAGGTGCAATAACTGACACCACTTACACCAATTATGGACAGGAAACCAGCCTTAATCCTTATTCGAGTTTAGGTGGTCAGTGGAGGCATGGTAATTTATGGGCTAAGTTGAATTATTACACCTCATGGGGTCAGAATACCTTAAATACCATGGTGCTTTACCAGCAGGACAAAAAAGTTGACAATGGGCAATACCACACCTACCTGCATCAGGGTATGGTTGGAAATGTCCATTACAATTATGCCCAGAAGTATTATGCATCCGTGTCGGTTTCATACAGTGGCAGCAGTGTACTTCCTTCAAATGACCGTTTTGGTTTATTCCCTGCTGTTTCTGCGGCCTGGCTTATAAACAAAGAGGCTTTTCTTGCCAACTCAAATGCAATTAAGTTCCTTAAGCTTAGAGCATCATGGGGTATTACCGGTAATGATCTCATGACTCCAAATCTTGCCGACCAGGGATATTACACAAGCGGCGGATATTTTTATACCAACAACAATACCGGAAATGGTGGTTATTATGAAGGTCAGTTGGCTACACAACAACTGACCTATGAAAAATCATATAAATCAAATGTTGGGCTTGATGCAAATATCTGGGGGAAACTGGATGTTACGGCAGATGCTTTCTACGATAAGCGAAATGATATTCTGGTTTCAACCTCAGGCAAAATTTCTTCTGTATTAGGTGTTTCGACGCCAGTTCAGAATTTGGGTGTAACCGAAAACAAGGGCATCGAGGTCAGTCTGAACTGGAAAGATCAAATAGGAAGTTTAAACTATCATTTTGGAGGACAACTTTCATTTGCCAGAAATAAGATCATCGAAATGGCTGAAAATTATCAACCATACGAATATTTGAAACGCACCGGGAATCCAATTGGCCAGGTTTATGGTATGCAGGCAATTGGATTTTTTAAGGATGAAAATGATATCGCAAATAGTCCGAAGCAATTATTTTCCACGGTGAAGCCCGGTGATTTTAAATACAAAGACCAGAACGGAGATAATGTTATCGATATGCAGGATAATGTCCCGATTGGCTATAATACAACTTATCCGGAAATTTATTACTCCTTTAATCTTGGATTAGATTATAAGGGGTTTGGGATTGAGGCACTCTTCCAGGGGACAGCTAACCAGTCGGTTTATCTGAATACCCCGAGTGTGTTCTGGCCCTTGAAGGCAAACACAACCATCTCTGACTTCTCGGATAACCATTGGACTCCTGCTACAAGCAATTCGGCTACACTACCCCGTTTAACGACACTCGACAATGATAACAATTTCAGGACAAATTCAACGTGGATAGAAAATGGCAGCTATCTTAAACTGAGGACTGCTGAAGTTTATTACCAATTGCCTGAAAAGAGTATTGAAAAATTAAAATTAAGCAAGGCCAGGATATTTGTAAGGGGTATGGACTTATTTTCTATCGACAAAGTTAAAGTAATGGATCCGGAGGAATTAAGTACCGGGTATCCGACTTTGACCACCTATTACCTCGGGATCAATGTTGCTTTCTAAACCATTAAAAAACGAAAAGTTATGAAACGAATAAAATTAATTATCATAGTTGGACTTCTGTCGTTCTTTATGGGGAGTTGCAACTACCTGGATTATAGTGAGGCTTCCTATTTGAATAAAGAAAATATATTCTCTGATTGGAATAGGACACAAAGTTTTCTGTCAGATATTTATGCCAGTTTACCAGTAGGATTTGTACCTGTTGGCGGGGCTATGAGAGCCTCAGCAACCGATGATGCAGAGTATGTTTTGGATTATTCATCGGTACAGAAATTTAATGATGGCAGTTGGAGCTCCATTCAGACACTTGACGATCAATGGGGGCAAATGTATTCCGGAATCAGGGCTGTTAATTTGCTTCTGGAAGAAGTGAAAGGACGCACATTTGATGAATACAAATGGACGGACACCTATGCGGATGAAATGACACAGTTTAATAATTATCCACATGAAGCAAGGTTTCTGCGTGCTTTCTTCTATCTTCAGTTAACCGAGCGGTACGGTAATGTTCCGCTGATTACGACTGTTTTGACAGAAGCTGAAGCGAATGCAGTTTCACCTGCTTCTTATGACGATATTGTTAAATATATTGTTTCAGAATGCGATGCAATCATTCCTCTATTGCCGGTTTCATACGCAGCATTTACCTCCGCCAAGGAAACAGGGCGTGCGACAAAAGGAGCCGCTATGGCATTAAAGGCCCGCACACTGCTGTATGCAGCCAGTCCGCTGCATAATCCTTCGGGGACTGCTCAAAAGTGGGTTGACGCTGCAAAAGCTGCAAAGGACATTATTAATACTACAATTTATAGTTTAGAGGCCAATTACAATGCATTCCTGAACAACGTTACGAGTAAGGAGCTTATCCTTGAAAGAAGGGAAGGAAACCAGAATTATTTTGAAAGAGCGAATTTCCCGATCGGTTACGAAGGCGGAAATACGGGAAACTGTCCGACACAAAACCTGGTTGATGCTTATGAAATGAAAGCCAACGGTTTAAATATTTCTGATCCGAATTCAGGATATAATCCACTTGATCCGTATGCCGGAAGAGATCCAAGGTTCGCTTTGACCATTCTGTATAATACTTCAACCTTTAAAAGTAAGCCGTTGGAAACCTGGATCGGTGGGGCAAATGCCGCTCCCAAGACGAATGCTACAAAAACAGGCTACTATCTTAAAAAATACGTGATTGAAGCCGTAAGTCTGGATCCAAACAGCATCAGTACCAGGCAACATACATGGGTATTGTTCCGGTATGGTGAAGTACTGCTGAATTATGCTGAAGCCATGAATGAAGCTTTCGGACCGGGGAACGCATCCGATCTGGGAATGACAGCGCTTCAAGTCGTTAACCTGATTCGTTCAAGAGCCAAGATGCCAGCATTTCCTGCCGGATTAACCAAGGATCAATTTCGTTCAAAATTGCAAAACGAACGCCGGGTAGAAATGGCTTTTGAAGAACAGCGGTTCTGGGACATCAGGCGTTGGAAAATCGGAGATACTACCCGGGATATTTATGGAATGGATATTACTAAAAATGTAGACGGAACGTTTAATTATACCCGAAAACTGGTTGAGCGCCGTGTTTATGAGGATAAGATGAATCTTTATCCGATACCGCTGTCAGAAATTTATAAGAACGATAAACTGATACAGAATACTGGTTGGTAGAATAATTGATGCCCGGGAAACCGGGCATCAATTTCATTGTTTATGCATGTTTGCATTTCTTTTACATCTGACATGTATGAAACCCTCATGAGCAAAGGCTCGCCAACGAAGATGAATATCTATGAGTCCCGCGTAAGCGGGATTTAAAAATTAAATTATATGCTCATGAAATACAGATTCTTGTGTTTATTCCTGGTTATCATCATTGCTTCATGCTCGGATAAATCATCTGGAATAGCTCCGGAAACAGAAGAACCGGTAACAAACCCGGTACACCCGGTATCTCATAAGAAAGGAGCTTGCATCACCACTAAAAAGGATACATGGTCGTCAAAGGTTGCAGCTTTGAATGTTTACTGGCATTATTCATGGGGTGTGGATGCAGATATTAAAGAGCCGGACAGTGTCCGTTTTGTTCCCATGATTTGGGGCAAGTGGTCGCTGGAAAAAAGTCTGCTGAAAGTTGATTCCTTGGCTAAGATTGGTAAAGTCACACAACTACTTGGCTTCAACGAACCCGATGGAAAAGAACAGGCGAATTTGACGGTAGAAGAATCGTTATCTTATTGGCCGAAATTAATGGATCTGAACATACCTTTGGGAAGCCCGGCTTGTGTGCATGCGGACAACGACTGGATGAAAAGTTTTATGGCCAAGGTCGGGGAGAAAGGTTATCGGGTTAATTTTATTTGTGTTCATTGGTATGGTGGCGCCAATGCCCAAAGTTTAATTGACCATTTGAAATCGATACACGATTTATACAATCGCCCGATATGGTTAACTGAATTTGCTCCTGCGGACTGGAATGCATCGTCGCCTGCGACAAGCAACGTCACCAAAGCAAAAGCACTTGCCTTTATGCAGCAAATTCTACCTGCACTCGAAAAAATGGACTATGTTGAGCGGTATTCCTGGTTCTCTGCTGATGCGGAAAGTGCAGCACTTGGTAATTCGGCTCTATTCGACAGTGCAGGTAAGCTGACTCCACTCGGAGAGTATTATTCCAAATTCTATTAAAAGAAGAAATCAGGTATTGGAATGCCTGAAGAATTTATTCGTTAATTAATTATTCTAACCGCTATGGGAAATATTTCCAGAATGTTAAGCTTTTTGCTTGTTTTGATTTTTTTTGCATCCTGTCAAAGTAAAACGACCTATTATATTGATTCGGCCAGTGGCAACGACACAAACTCTGGTCATTCTCCTGAATCTGCCTGGGCAAGTCTTGAAAAAGTAAACCAAACCGATTTTAAACCGGGCGAAAAAATTCTGTTTAAATCAGGTTCTTCCTGGAATGGCCAGTTGGAATTAAAAGGTAGCGGTTCTGCTCAGGCACCCATTCAAATCAATAAATATGGTGAAGAAAAAAATCCTGCCATTCACGGAAACGGAGAGAAACTGCATACGATCCTTTTACACAATGTTGAATACTGGGAAGTCAGGAACCTGGAAATTACCAACACCGGAGCTGAACCAATGGCAAAGAGAAGAGGGATTATCGTCTCTGCCACTGATTTTGGCGATTGCCATCATATTGTTTTAGATAGTCTGGAAATTCACCATGTAAACGGGAGTCTGATAAAAAAAGATGGAGGCGGAAGCGCCATCTTCTGGCAAAATCGTGGCGATTCGACTATAACCCGGTTTGTCGGTTTGCAAATTACCAATTGTTATTTACACCATTGCGAACGTAACGGCATAAATGCCAGCGGTTACACGAACCGGAAAAATTGGCATCCGAGCCTGAAGGTAGTTATTCGTCACAATTTGCTGGAGCAAATACCCGGTGACGGAATTGTACCAATTGGAACCGATAGCGCCCTGGTAGAACACAATATCATGCGCGACTGCCCCGATGCCTTTACCTCTACTGAAGCGGCAGCAGGTATCTGGCCATGGAGTGCTGACAATACGGTAATTCAGTTTAACGAAGTCTCAGGTCACAAGGCAAACTGGGACGGGCAAGGATTCGATTCTGACTGGAATTGCCTGAACACAATAATACAATACAATTACAGTCACGATAATTACGGAGGATTTTTACTCGTGTGTAATAATGGTTCAAATGTGCACACCAACCAGAATATTGGAACTACCAACACGATTATTCGTTACAATGTAAGTATAAATGATGGCATCCGGCCATACACAACTGGTCCAAAAGGTTGGTTTTCTCCGGTCATGCACTTTTCGGGGCCAATAGAAAATACACAGATTTATAACAATGTTTTTGTTATTCCTCCAAAACAATCGGGTGATATTGACCGGACAATTGTGAAAATGGATAATTGGGGAGGGCCATGGCCGGAAAATACATTGTTTGCGAACAATATCTTCTTTGTGGAAGAAAATGCCGGTTTTTCTTTTGCAGGAGATAAAAATACGAAATTCAGTAACAATTGTTTCTTTGGGAAAATTGAAAATATCCCCATCGATCCGGCAGCCATTTTTGAAGATCCACAGTTTGTTAATGCTGCTGCAAGAGGAGCGGGATTTGACGTTCTGAAAAATTTTATGCTGACAAAATCTTCGCCCCTCAACGGAAAGGGAATAGTTATAGAGAATAATGGCGGGAAAGATTTGTTTGGTGCTAAATTAGGAGAACAAATTACAATTGGCATCTCTGAAAATTAGCACGAGTTATTTAAGTATCGTTAAAAGTGCAATAACTAAAACCGCATCCGAATGAAATCTTTTTTCACAATATTATTACTTGCTTTACTATTCTGCGGAAATTTGTCAGCACAGCCTGTTACCCCTTCTGATAAACCGAACAAAACCCAGCAATTGCTGATTGATCGCGGATATGGGATGTTTATCCATTTTGGGGTCAACACGTTCACCGATCAGGAATGGTCGGACGGAAAAATTCCGGTGGAGAAGTACAATCCGGCTAAACTGGACTGCGACCAATGGGTGCGGGTAGCCCGCGATGCCGGGTTTCGCTACGTTTTGCTAACCACCAAGCACCACGACGGGTTTTGCTTGTGGGATAGTAAATTTACTGTTTATGATGTGGCTTCGTCGCCGGTGAAAACCGATGTAGTGGCCGAAGTTTCAAAAGCCTGCAAGAAATACGGCCTGAAATTCGCTGTGTATTATTCTCTTTGGGACAGGCATGAACCGCTTCACAATGATCCCGATCCGCAGAAATACGTTCAGTATATGATGAATCAGCTTACCGAGCTTTTAACAAATTATGGTGAGGTTGTCGAACTTTGGTTCGATGGCGGTTGGGCGAAGAAACAGAATGATTGGGACCTAGATCAGCTTTATACGCTGGTAAAAAAATTGCAACCTAATTGTGCTGTTGGAGTGAATCATACCATTGTGTACGAAGAAGGTAAACGGAAATTCGTTATACCAGACGACATGATTACAGACAACAAATACTATTTCCAGTATTTTCCCGGAGATTTCCGTTTATGGGATCCAAAGATCGCACACCTTGCCGACAAAAAGCAATACCTGCATAATGGACAATCGTATTATATGCCATTTGAGCACACGATCTGTATCAGCAAACCCTGGAGCTGGTTTCAGAAGTCGAAGCCAGTCCCTACACGCAGCCTCGACGAATTGGAGGAGCTTTTTTATTGGTGTACGGCCAACCAGAACGCCCTGGTAATTGATATTCCCGCTGGTCCTTCAGGCCTGATCTATGAACACGAAGCCAACACAGCCATCGCCCTGGCGAAACGCATCAACATTCAAAAAGGTAAACAGCTTCCTAAAAACGGACGATTTATCTCGATGGGCAAACCGGCAACTGCCAGTTCAACAGACAATCAGAAAGAGGTGTTGCTCGATGCCAAATTCGCGGTGGATGGCGGAATGCAAACCCGCTGGGCCGCCAAAGATACCCTGGCCGAATTGGTCGTTGAGTTAAACCCGGCCGACAAGTTTAATAAAATCAGCATATTCGAATATCAGGACATGCGCAAAGGCAAAAACAAGGACGACGAGTTTTCCAACTACCGCACCAACCGGATCGAAGCTTACGATATCGATATCTGGAAAGACAATAGATGGCTGAATATTTATCATGATGAAGCTTCAATGGACGATTGTAAAGTGATCCGTTTTCCGGTCTTTTACCAGACTTCGAAAATAAGGTTGAAAGTACTTCGGGCCACAGCCCCTCCATCTATTTATGAATTTAATGTAATCGACTTCAGTCAGCGGTAAAAAGACAAGACAACACTCATCAGCTAATATTATTACAAATAATATTAGCTGAAATTCCGGATTTGGTTGAGATTAATTATGATATTAAAAACCGGTTAAGACAAAAACCAATAAAAACTTTAAAATGAAAAGAAATATAACTTTTGTATTTATTTTACTTGGCATGTATTCATTCATCTCGTGTAATAACCTACAATCTGAAAAGAAAATATTTCCCGGAGCAGTTTGGAACGATACCGATGGAAATCCCATCAATGCCCATGGTGGTGGTATTCTGTTTCACAACGGAACTTATTATTGGTTTGGTGAAATAAAGAAAGGCGAAACCTGGCTTGTACCTGGGCAGAGCTGGGAATGTTACCGTGCAAATGCCGGAGGAATTTCATGCTATTCCTCAAAAAAATTAACCGACTGGAAATATGAGGGAATTGCACTTTCACCAAATACCACCGATTCTACTCATGATTTACACACGAGCAAAGTACTCGAACGACCAAAAGTTGTTTACAATGAGCAAACTAAAAAATTTGTGATGTGGCTGCATGTCGACTCCGAGGATTATAGCTTTGCACGAGCCGGTGTGGCTACTGCCGACAATCCAGAAGGTCCTTACACCTTTATCGAAAGTATGCGGCCAAACGGGCAAATGAGCCGCGACATGACCTTGTTTAAAGACATGGACGGCAAAGCCTATCATATTTTCTCTTCAGAAATGAATGCCACCATGCATGTCAGTCTTTTAACCGAGGATTACTTAAAACCAACCGGAACAGTCAACCGTATTTTTATTGGCAAAAGCCGTGAAGCTCCGGCAATGTTTAAGCATAACGCGAAATATTATCTGATTACTTCAGGCTGCACAGGCTGGGCGCCAAATCCTGCCATGCTGGCATCAGCCGATTCAATTATGGGCGATTGGACAGAATTATACAATCCAGGTATAGGCCCAAACAGCTACAGCACATTCTTTGCCCAAAGCACCTTTGTTTTGCCACTCGAAGGCAAACCCAACCATTTTATTTTTATGGCCGACCGTTGGAACAAAACCAATCTGGAAGATTCAAGATATGTTTGGTTGCCGATGGTTTTCAGGAATGATTCGGCTGCTATTGAATGGAAAGATTCGTGGAGTTTGAAATACAAAAGACTGTCAAATTGAAAGTCTAATTTATCCGGCCAATATTTGGCTCAATGTGGAACAGCCGCAAATTTAAACAATCACTGAAATCATCTTGCTTTTTTACATGCCTTGGAAAAATTTTAATGATTAAATTGTTGCTATGAAAAGAATATTTTTAATGTCTGTTCTCTACATTTTAGGATTCACCCTGTTTGCCCAAACTAATGACGTGAACTGGCCTGTTCTGAAACATTACGATCAGAATCATCTTCTCAATATTGCTTTACCGTTGGGTGGCATCGGAACTGGAACGGTATCGCTGGGTGGTCGCGTTGAATTACGCGACTGGCAGATAATGAATCGTCCGGGGATTAAATTCAGTACGGTAACCAAAGGAAACAATGCACCGTTCTTCTCAGTGTATGTGAAGCCCCAGGGGAAAGCAGCCATGACCAAAGCGTTAATCGGACCATTCCATCCCAGTGAGTATCAACATTACGAAGGTCGTTCGGTAAATCAGCACGGAATGCCGCGTTTCTCAAATGCTTCATTCGATGCGTCATATCCTTTCGGGCAGGTTAATTTGAGTGACGATTTATTACCAGTTTCTGCGAAAATCAAAGGGTTCAATCCTTTTATTCCCGGGAATACAGCGGCATCGAGTATTCCAATCGCGGTGCTGAAATACGAAGTGACCAACAATACTGATCAACCGATGGAAGTAGCTGTTTGCGGAACGATGCGTAACTTCATTGGGATGGACGGCAGCAAAACCCGGAAAGATTGGAAAGGCGATGTGATTCCCACTGGCGCTAAAAAGAACATCAATAGCTATCGGGAAAACGACCGATTGAAAGGTATTTACATGACCAGCGATGGCGTTGACAAAACCGATCCGGCCTGGGGAACAATTGCTCTGACAACTCCCGATCACGATGAGGTTTCCTATCGTCGTTCATCAACTCCCAACAATTGGGAAAATGCCACGCTCGATTTTTGGGACGACTTCAGTGCAGACGGTGTTCTGACCGACAAAACAGTATTGGTCGACGACAATCCAATGGCTTCATTGGCCGTGAAGAAGATGGTTCCAGCTCGTTCAACTCAAATTTACACCTTCTATATCACCTGGCATTTCCCCAACCGCAAGGATTGGAACGGAAAGCAAACTATTGGTAATTACTATACAACACAATATGCCGATGCCTGGAACGTGGCTGAAAAAGAGGTAACACAACTGCCTGATTACGAAAATCAAACCCTGAAATTTGTAAACGCATTCCTGAATACCACTATTCCTGAAGTGGTGAAGGAAGCGGCTCTGTTCAACCTGTCTACCCTGCGTTCGCAAACGGTATTTCGCATTCCTTCAGGACATTTGCTAGGCTGGGAAGGGGTAATGGACGAATTTGGATCCTGTGCAGGAAGTTGCACTCACGTTTGGAACTACGAGACAGCCACATCATTTTTATTCGGCGACCTGGCTCGTACAATGCGCGATGTGGAGTTTACCTATGGAACCCGTGGCGACGGAAAATTGCGTAACCGTGTAGAATTGCCTCTGGAACTCAATGCTACTACTGACCACGTGGCTGCGGCCGATGGTCAGATGGGAACCATCATGCGATTTTACCGCGACTGGATGCTTTCGGGTGATCCTGAATTCCTGAAGAAATACTGGCCTAAAGTTAAAGCAGCCATGTCGTATGCCTGGATCGACCGGGGATGGGATGGTAATCAGGACGGCGTTCAGGAAGGACAACAGCACAATACCATGGATGTAGACTATTACGGACCAAATCCTCAAATGCAATTCTGGTATTTTGGAGCATTAAAAGCTAGCTCGAAAATGGCTTTGGCCATGAATGACAAAGCTTTTGCGAAAAAATGCGACGATATTTTTGCCAAAGGTAGCGCCTGGGTCGATCAAAATTTGTTCAATGGCGAATATTACGAACACAAAATCACCGATCCGAAAACATTCGAATACCTCAACATGAGCGATCCGAATGTTCAGATTCCTTATTATCAGTTAGGCGCAGGCTGTTTAGTCGATCAGTTGGTTGGTCAGTATATGGCTCATGTGTGCGGATTGGGATACCTGGCAAAAAAAGAAAACGTGCAGACAGCATTAAAAACGGTAATGAAAAATAACTTCATTCTCCGTTTCGATAATATCTTCAACAACATGCGTTCGTATGTGATGGACAAAGAGTCGGGATTGATCATGGCCAGCTGGCCGAAAGGACGTTTGAAAGTTCCGTTCCCATACTTTTCCGAATCGATGTCGGGCTTTGAATATGCCGCTGCCATTGGTATGTTACAGGAAGGCCAATTCGAAGACGGATTGAAATGTATCAAAGCCATTCGCGATCGTTTTAATGGAGAGAAACGGAATCCGTTTGACGAACCCGAGTGCGGACACCATTATGCCCGGGCCATGGCCGCCTGGTCTGCACCTATGGCCCTTAGCAAATTCAATTACAATGGGATAGAAAAGTCGATGAGTTTTACTTCAACACCAGGAACTTATTTTTGGAGCAACGGTGCTGCATGGGGAACCTGCCAGGTAGAAGACAATACCGCTAAATTAATGGTTCTTTACGGACAGGTAGATCTTAAAAAATTTGAATTAACAGGAATCGGTTCTGTAAAAATGAAAGATATGGTCTTTAACGCTGGCGAAAGTAAAATCATTAAAATCAAATAGCTCTAAACTTGAAATCAACAAAATAAAAAACTTTGATATGAAAATAAAAATAGAAAATTTGGATTACCGAATATCATTCAGATTGATCTTAATTAGTCTGACCTTATTCGGTTTGTACTTACCGGCATTATCGCAAAATCCTATTCGTCACACGTCATTTAAACCCGGTGGCGAGTGGCTCGATAGTGATGGAGTCCATATCGATTGTCATGGCGGTAACATCATCTTTGTTGATTCACTAAAGACTTTTTTCTGGTATGGTGAACACCGTGGGGAGCCGGGAGGTGCGTCATGTTACTCGTCGACCGACCTCTATAATTGGAAAAATGAAGGGGTTGTGATAGAAAAAGGAGACATTCGGATTTTCGAGCGTCCCAAAGTTGTGTATGATGAATCAACGGGGCGATACGTTATGTGGTTTCATTATGATGGGATACTGGATGGTCGTAATTATGGTATCGCTGAATTTGGCGTTGCCGTTAGTAATAAACCAACCGGACCGTTTGTGGTTCAGAATCACTATAGGCCCAACGGACACGAATCGCGCGACATTGGGATGTATATCGATCCTGAAACAAAAAAGGCATACATCGGTTATGCTGCTGATCACGTTAACCGGACTATCCGAATGGTGGAATTATCGGGTGATTATTTGAGCACCACGACCAGCGACGTGGATATTGAAGCCCATTGTGAAGGTCCTGGTATTCTGAAGAAAAACGGAATGTTCTATCTTTTAACCAGCCAGTGTTCAGGGTGGACCCCAAATCCAGGCACTTATTACACCGCTTCTGCTATCATGGGGCCTTACACCAGTCAGGGAAGTCCCTTTATTGGCGATGCGGGCAATAACTCGTTTAATTCTCAACCCTGTTATATTTTTAAAATCCCGGGCTATAAGGATGCCTATCTCTACATGGGCGATCGTTGGAATGGCAGTGGCCGTCCAGAATCGCAGTATGTCTTTCTGCCCATTACCATCACTGCCGGTGGTAAAATGGAAATTCACTGGCACAACGAGTGGAATTTAAGCTTTTTCACGCCTGAAAAAAGGAAGTCTAACAGATAAAACTACCATGAATCTAAAAACGATTATTCCATTTGCGCTTGCACCAATTATTTTTGGTCCTAACAGTCTGGCACAGGAAAAAAGAACATCGCCAAACCTGATCATCATATTGGCTGATGATTTGGGGAATGCCGATGTGGGATTTAATGGCTGCAAGGACATCCCGACTCCCAATATCGACCGGATTGCACAAAACGGTGTCCGGTTTACCAACGGATATGTGAGCTATTGCGTTTGCGGTCCAAGCAGGGCAGGCTTGATCACCGGCCGGTACCAGGATCGTTTTGGTTATAGCAGGAATCCTTTGTATGCGCCCAATGATCCGCAAATGGGTTTGCCTCTGAGTGAAGAAACTTTGGCCGATGTGCTGAAAAAGGCAAATTACAAATCATTGGCAATTGGTAAATGGCATTTGGGCGCTCACGAATCGTTGCACCCGCTCAAAAGGGGATTTAGTGACTTCTATGGCTTTTTGGGTGGAGGTCACCAATATTTTCCGGAAAACTTAACGCTGAATGATCCTTATGAAGCCAAAAATGAGTATGACAGTTACAAAACCAAACTGCTCAGAAATTTGGAGCGGGTTGATGAGAAAGAATACCTGACAGACGCTTTCTCCAGGGAAGCCGCTTCTTACATTGAAAAAAATAAGGATAATCCATTCTTTATTTACCTGGCCTACAATGCACCTCACTCTCCTTTGCAGGCTACCGAAAAATATTTGAGCCGTTTTAACCACATGAAAGCAGGGAAAAGGAAAACGTATGCCGCAATGGTTAGCGCGGTTGATGATGGTGTGGGACTGGTGTTGTCTAAACTGGAAGAACTAAAACTAACGGAGAATACCATCGTGGTTTTTCTATCGGATAATGGAGGGCCTGAAAACGACAATGGATCAGATAATGGAATTCTGCGCGGACAAAAAAGCGATCTGTTCGAAGGGGGAATCCGTGTCCCGTTTGCGATACAGTGGCCTGCAAAAATCAAGGCAGGACAAATATTTGATAAACCCATTATATCGCTTGATATTTTTGCTTCAATTATTATGCAGACCAAAACACCGGCCAAAACTAAAAATAAGTTGGATGGGGTTAATCTGATTCCATACCTTACCGGAGAAAGGCGTGGATCTCCGCATGATTATTTATTCTGGAGAAAATTTGACCAGAAAAATTATGCAGTAAGGAAAGGCGATGAGAAAATGATCCGCAAAAGTGGCACAGAGGAAATGCTTTTTGATTTGGACCAGGATATTTCGGAACAAAAGAATTTGAGTACCGATAGAAAAGAAAGTATCCAACGGTTATCCGGCGATCTAAGGAAATGGGAATCCGGACTTAAGGACCCGGCATTTTTAGGGTTGAGCCAGGACAAGGAATACAATGAAATCCATCCCGACAGATTTAAAAAACAATCCAAATTAACTGAATAGCATGATTCAATCACTAAAAATAGGAATAACGCTTTTGCTGACAACAGGTCTGATCATTACGGCCTGTTCTTCCGAAGCCAAATCCGGTGTACTTACGATTTCTGCAAAAAATTATTACTTCAACCCGGAGTCAAAAAGTGCTAACGCAGACGGCTCATTCAATAATCCATTTCAGGACCTGGATAAATTAAGTACGCTTAAATTAAACCCTGGCGACTCCATCCTGCTGGCTTTAGGAACAACCAGCCGGGGTTCGGTCGCATTGATGAATGTCCACGGATCGGCTGATCAGCCAATCGTAATTTCAAGCTATAATTTGGGCAATCAGTCGGCCGGGAAACCGGCAACTATCGATGCTAAGGGATTTCCGAATGGGATATTGCTGGAAAATTGCCTCCACATTGACGTGACCAATTTGACCATTATGGCCAACTCAGGAGGAATGAAAACTGTAGATGGAAAAACTCCTGATATGAGATGCGGAATCCTGGTTCAAACCACAAAACCAGGCAATTACGGTCAGATCCGGTTAATCGGCTTACAAGTAAAGGATATATTCTATGAGGAGCCGGGTTTTATACGTGGTAATGCAGAAGTAAATTCGGCCAACGGAACGCAGCGATACGGCTGGGGTATCCGGTTCATCAACAATACGGATGGTGCCCTTCTTCATGATTTAAAAGTAGTGAAATGCGATATAACCAACACGTCTCATACAGGTCTTAAATTCACCGCAAAAGGACATGGAATTGAGAACATCACGGTTTTAAACAACCGGGTAACCGGAACGGGTGGTCCGGGTATTCAAATGTCAGGCGTTAAAAATAGTTTGGTTAAAGGCAATTATATCAATGGTTCGGGGAGTAACAACGACACCCGGAAATGGGGCCGAGGCAGTGGTTTATGGACATGGGGAACAACAAATGTGGTGATCGAAAATAATTCATTCCTGAATGCCAATGGTCCTGGCGACTCAGCCGGTTGCCATATCGATTTTAATTGCAGCGATGTGGTGGTACAGTATAATTTAAGCGTAAACAATGCGGGTGGTTTTTGCGAAATCCTTGGAAATAATTACAATTGCGCCTACCGGTACAACATTAGTGTAAATGATGGGTATCGGGTCAAAGGTCAGAATGGCGCTTTTCAGGAAGGGAAAATATACTGGCTAAGCGGATATGTTGGAAACAAACAAAAACCCAAGGGTCCGTATAACAGCTATTTTTACAATAATACGATTTATACCAAAAAAGAGATTGTGGCGAATATGGCCGTGGCAAACAGTGCCTCCGGAATTTTAATTGCCAACAATATTTTTTACATCGAAGGCGAAAGTCAATTGGTGCCCGGTGATCAGTATGTGCCGGATAAAATCGGTAATACAGCGATTGAAAATGTCGTTTTCGAAAACAACCTCTATCTGCAAAACTCCAGTTGGCCCAAAGAAGTGCTTATCCAGGATAAAAGTCCGGTGGTTGGCAATCCCGGATTTCGTAATATAGGAGGACTGAATATCGAAGACTATATTCCGGTCAATTCGCAACTGATAAAAAATAAGGGGATCGAAATCATTCGGTTGCCAGACGACTCAATCGGATTGAAAGTGGGGCTTAAAGTTGAAGCCGATATTTTGGGAAATAAGATTTTGGGAAAACCTGATTTAGGGGCAATAGAATTTTTGGAGGGAAGATGATGAGTTAATTCCGGTGGAAACGATGAAGAATTATAATTATTTTTCAAATTTATTGTTGGCAAAATAAGCCCATGTACGAAGGAGATTTCAGTAAAAATTACTAAGAATTTAAATACCACTAAAACATCCAATATGAGAGGTAAAAAAGTCTTTTTCAACTTTATCGTCAAATTAATTATTGCCGGTTCATTTTGTTTCCTGCCTGGATTCGTTTTAGCGCAAAAACCAATAAAGCCTCCTTTCAGATTTGATTTTGAAGGTGAAGTGACCAATCCATGGAATTCAGTTGGGAACGGGATAAAGTTGACCAATAAAGTTGTTTACCAGGGAAAACAATCCCTTGAGGTTGCTTTTGCAACATCTGCCGAGTGTATGTTTATCGTTGAACCCAATTCTGTTTACCGGATTTCAGCCCGGGTGAAAACAGCAAGTGGGTCTGACCAGGTTCACTTAAATGTAAAAGGATTGGCGGAGAATAATATCAGCCAGGCAAGTGCCTTGACTGACTGGACATTGCTGCAAAAAGAATTTAATGTTGGAGATGGCCGGGTCAAAGCCATCATTGAAATAGAAAATCCGGACAACCCGGGCAGGAACAGTATTTGGGTTGATGATCTTCAGATCGAACGTGTCGGCGATTATAAAAGCAGGAAAGTAGCCGGCATTAGGCCGCTTCCGTTGCGCATTCCCAAAAGCGACCAGGGAATTGAAGCACAGCCCAATTCAAAACTTGAATGGTTTCTGGACGCAAAATTTGGGATGTTCATCCATTGGGGCTTGTATGCGGGTCCTGCACGGGGTGAATGGATGATGCAAAATACAGGGATGAATCCCGAAGAATACAGGAAATTCGCCTATCCATCAAGTGGAGATGAATATTTTGCTGCCGACAAATATGATCCCAATGAGTGGGCGCAACTGGCAAAAGATGCAGGGATGAAGTACATGAGCTTAACTACCATGCACCATGATGGATACGCTTTGTTTGAAAGCAAATACATGAATGCCTTTACCTCAAAACAAACGCATAACCGTGATTTGGTAAAGGAATATGTGGACGCCTGCCGAAGTCATGGCCTAAAAGTTGGAATTTATAAAACATTAATTAACTGGCGTTTTCCGGGTTATTACGATGTGACAGGGACTGACTGTAAACCTAATAAGTTTGGGTATACCACTGATATTTCTCACAAGGAGAATGCCCGCCTGATGAAAGAGGAACTCTATTGCCAGATACAGGAGTTAATGACGAAATATGGCAAAATTGATCAGTTATTCTGGGACGGCGGATGGTTGGCCCAACAGGGAAGTGATGCCGATGGTGCTTATTTTTGGGAATCGGGCAAATACCTTGATCCAAAGAACCAATGGCCGGTAAACAACTATTTTCAGGACAAGGATGAAGTGACCGGAAAACCCTTGGGTTTGATGGGAATTATTCGAAAATACCAACCTGATATTCTTGTAAATCCCCGATGCGGATGGTATGGCGATTACAAATCGGAAGAAGGCGGAGCAGCTGTTACAGGTCCCGTTCGCTCTGAAGAAGTTTTCGAAAAGTGCATGTCTATTGCTGGGGCATGGGGCTACAGTCCTGCCATGGAGGATTCGACAAAAATAAAAACCGTTGATCAGTTGAAAAAAATGTTGTCTGACTGTGTCATCCGGAATGTTACCCTTTTATTGAATGTAGGCCCCGACCGGCACGGGCAGATTCCCAAACCGGTTGCCAACGTTTTGCGTTCTACCGGGAAATGGCTGGAACAGGTAGGAGAGGCGGTTTATGGCACGAGGGGTGGTCCATGGAATCCCAGGGATGGGCAGTACGGTTTCACGCAAAAAGGCAACACGATATATGTGTATTTGCTGAGTGAATTCAAGGACAATAGGTTTACTTTACCGTCCGTGAACAAAGGGCAGAAAGTTGTTCGGGCATACATGGTTGACAGTAAGAAAAACGTAAAAACCGCTCAAAACCGAAACCGCGAAATTACCTTGTCGGGTATTGATCGCACGGATAAAGTTGTGTCGATAATTGCCGTTGAGCTAAACACAAAAGTGATGGAAGACCAGTAAAACAATAAGAAAATGAACCAACAATTAAAGCTGCCTGTCTTGATTTTTTGGGAATTTTGGGATTGGTTCCAAATAATACCGGGTACCGGGAATATAGTATAAATATGATCAAACTGGAAAAATCATCAAAAATAGCGGGAGGGATCTTTGCTCTTTCATCAGTATTAATTTGTTCTTGCATTGCAGGTGAGCGTACAAATAATAAGAAACCCAACATCATTATGCTGCTGGTTGATGATGCCGGTTATGCCGATTTTGGATTTATGGGAAGTAAAGATCTGAAAACTCCCAACATTGATAAACTGGCGGCAAAAGGTGTGGTCTTTACCGATGCGCATGTTTCGGCAACGGTTTGCGGGCCATCGCGTGCAGGAATTATGACAGGAAGATACCAGCAACGTTTTGGATTCGAATGTAACCCTTCGTCTGATTCCTGCGGAGTGGATCTGAATGAAATAACGATTGCATCAGCCTTGAAAAAAGAAGGATATACTGCCGCAGCATTTGGTAAATGGCATTTGGGCAACAGAGATGGTTACCGTCCGAATGAAAGGGGATTCGATTATTACTGGGGATTTTTGGCCGGGAGCAGGGGCTATTTCCCAAATCCAAATAACGATCAGGCAGGAAAGTCTCAGGCCATCACTGAAAATTTCACCCATGTAACTTTTGATGGTTACCTGACCGACCGGCTTGGAGATAAAGCTGTTGACTTTATAGGTAAAAATAAAGATAAACCTTTCTTCATTTACTGGGCTCCCAATGCTGTGCACACACCGATGGAAACCAAAACGGAAGATTTGGCTTTGTTTGAAGGGCATCCGCGACAAAAACTTGCTGCAATGACCTGGGCACTTGACCGCGCAGTCGGGAACATTGTAAAGAAACTCGAAAAGGAGGGGCTGCTTGAGAATACCTTAATATTCTTTCTGAGCGATAACGGTGGGGCAGCAAATAATCAATCCACCAATTTCCCGTTGAAAGGCTTTAAAGGAAATAAATTTGAAGGCGGACACCGCGTTCCGTTTTTTGTCACCTGGGATTCGGCAATAAAAGGAGGAAAAACTTTTAACGGACTGACTTCATCGCTTGATATTTATGCGTCTGCTTTGGATGCTGCAAAAGAAAAGAGTTCAGAAGGAAAAAATCTTGACGGCGTTTCTCTGATTCCTTATCTGACCGGGAAGAAACAGGGCGACCCGCATCAGAAGTTATTTTGGCGGAAAGATAAAATGGCATCAGCACGGGTAGGTGACTATAAATTAATCCGGGTTGAAAAATTACCCTCGGTAATGTATAACCTATCCGATGATTTAGGTGAAACAGTCAACCTGACTTCCAGCAATCAGGAACGTTTTCAGCAATTGGATTCCGCACTTAAAAACTGGGAAAAGGAAACAATCGCCCCCTTGTGGACCGAAGGCGCTCAGTGGGATACCATCACCTGGATGATCCACCAGGATCTGATGCTCAACAGGTCCGTTAGGGCAAATGATCCGGGTCAATTAAAAAAGAACATTCAAACTAAGAAATAGAATAATGAACATGAAAAACATACAACTTGCCACGATGTGTCTGACCACACTGGCGGCCTGTGCCCCGGCAAAAAAGGAAACAAAGGTCAGGCTACCGAATATCGTAATTATTTATGCCGATGATTTGGGGTATGGTGACCTAGGTGCTTATGGTGCAACCCTTATAAAAACGCCAAACATTGACAAATTGGCCAATGGCGGCGTTCGTTTTACCAATGGTTATGCTACATCGGCCACCTGCACGCCAAGCCGGTACGCGTTGCTAACAGGCGAATATCCCTGGAGAAACGAGGATGCAAAAATTCTTCCAGGTACTGCTCCATTGATAATTGATACAGCTCAAATGACAATACCCAAAATGTTAAAGGGAAAAGGTTATTATACCGGTGTTGTCGGTAAATGGCATCTCGGCCTTGGCAGCGGGATTGTCGACTGGAATAAAAGGATTTCACCCGGGCCAAACGAAGTTGGTTTTGACTATGCTTATATCATGGCTGCAACCCAGGACCGAACGCCAACGGTTTTTCTTGAAAACGGATTGGTTGAAGGACTTGAAAACGACGACCCTTTGTTTGTGGATTATGAAAATAATTTCGAGGGTGAACCTACCGGTCTGGATAACCCGGAGTTGTGCAAAATGATGTGGCATCATGGGCACAATAATTCAATTCACAACGGAATTCCCCGGATCGGTTTTCAAAAGGGCGGGAAATCCGCTTTATGGATTGATGAGGATATGTCGGATACATTTCTTGGCAAAGCGCAGCAATACATTCAGGAAAACAAAAGCAAGCCGTTCTTTCTTTATTACGCGTTGCAGCAACCTCATGTCCCCCGTACTCCAAATCAGCGATTTGTCGGAACTTCCGGAATGGGTCCACGCGGCGATGCCATTGTGGAGGCGGACTGGTGCGTGGGCGAACTGATAAAAACGCTCGAAACCGAGGGGCTGCTTGAAAACACCCTGATTATTTTCTCAAGCGATAACGGGCCCGTATTGAATGATGGCTATAATGATAAAGCGGTTGAAAAATCAGGCGACCACACTCTGGGGGGACCGCTTCGTGGTGGAAAATACAGTTTGTTTGAAGCAGGCACGCGAATGCCATTCATTACTTACTGGAAAAGTAAAATTGAGCCCACAGTATCCGATGCACTGGTCTCACAGGTAGATTTATTATCATCTTTAGCCAGATTGGTTAACAGCGAAACAAGAGTATCCGACAGCCAGGAATTTTTGGACGTATTAATGGGTACAAGTCAGTCAGGTCGCGAGGAACTGATTATAGAGGCCACTTCCAGAACAGCTGTGCGCAAAGGCGATTGGGTAATGATACCACCTTACAAAGGGCCTGCAGTCAACATATCAGTAAATATTGAACTGGGTAATTCTCCTAAGTACCAGCTCTTCAACCTTAAAGAAGATCCTGGACAGCAGAACAATCTGGCCACTTCGGAGTCTGAAAAACTTCAGGAGATGATAAAAACCTTTGAAAGTATCCGTGGAACCGGATTTCAGAAAATTGAACAATTAGAACTGAAGTAAATCAAAGGATTGCGGGTCAGGAAAGGTTTATTTTCGTTTCCGGATATCTACGATAAATAAATCACACAATATATTTAATGATAAAATCTATATTTGCGCATGAAGCAAGCGATTTTTACCTTATTGATTTTTCTTACCGGTTATAGTTTTCTGTCAGCCCAAAATGGCAGTATTCAGGGAACTGTTTCTGATCATTCCACCAACGATAAAATTCCTTTTGCAGCTGTTGCAATTATTTCGGAGGGTGAGCCATTTCAGAATGGAAGTATTTCGAACGGCGAAGGATCGTTCACCATTGATAATTTAAAACCAGGCAATTATAAACTGCAGGTTTCATTTATGGGTTATAAAACCGACACTATCAGCAAGATAGTCCTGAGCAGACAAAACCCTAAAATTGATATTGGCAATATCAGCTTGAAACCTTCTTCAATTGATTTGGAAGAGGTTCAGGTGCTGGCCAATTCTAAAACTGCGACCAGTAAAATCGATCGGCAAACCTACAGGGCAGCCGATTTTGAAACGGCCAAAGGTGGTACGGCAACTGACTTGTTGAGCAAATTACCCTCTGTTTCGGTCGATCCTGATGGAAGCGTGTCGGTTCGTGGAACGACAGATTTTATGGTATATCTGAATGGAAAACCTACCCAGATCGATCCGTCCACCTTGCTGGGGCAGATTTCCGGATCGCAAATAGAGAATGTGGAGATTATCTCGATTCCAACGGCCAAATACGATGCACAGGGGAAAGGCGGAATTATCAACATTACCACCAAACGAACCGGCGCTGAAGGCCTCTCGGTTTCAACGAACGGATTAATTGGGGGAGCGCCGTGGGGAAATGTTACCGATCAGTACAGCGGGTTCGAAAATAACGATAACCGTTATGGCGGAGGTGTGAACCTGATGTATTTCAAGGATAAAATCAGCCTATTTGGTGGATTGAATTACAACCGCCGGAATGTGAACGGCGACCGTACCGGCGATGCCCGGATACTTGTTGAAAACAATGTTTACCGCCACATGGTCGCGGCTGGCGAACGTCCCGAATGGTATGAATCGATGTCGGCCAATGCCGGGTTCGACTATAAATTATCGGCCAGATCAACGTTTTCAGGATCGTATTTTTACGGAAATCGTACCGAAGGAAGATCGGCATTTTACATCTACAATAATTTTTATGCCGACAAAAACAAAGTGAGCATACCTGGCGTCAATCGCAGGGAAGTATGGTTATATAATCCGAATACCGACGACCGGTTTGGTGAATTTCATACCGCGAATCTCGATTTCGTCCACAATTTCAGTAATACCAGGGAATTGAAAATTTCAGGATTGTACGAACATTCGAACCTGAGCCGCGAACTGAGTAACGAAAATTACACGTTTGATCCGGCAACCGATCAGATTGGAGCCAAAGAACTCCAGTACCGTCAAACTGACAATACACCACTTGATGGTTATCGTCTGTCGGTTGATTATTCCACACAGATGGAAAATGGTTCGAAACTCGGATTGGGTTTTCAGCCGCAATACCTTCAGATTGAAGGTGGGTTTAATTACGACACGCTTGATATAAATACGGGAAATCTTTTGCCTTATTCGGATCTTGAAAACGAGCTTGCCATGAACCGGGCTATCTGGGCGGGTTATGTCGATTACTCGGGAAGTATTAAAAAAATCAAATACATTGCAGGTCTCCGGATGGAATACACCGATCAGCAAATCGATATTTTGTCACCTAATTATTTTTCATTGTTCGATGGAGCTAAAAAGTCAAATTACCATGCACAAAAGCTCGATTTATTCCACACACTGCACCTTTCGTGGGAATTGAACGATAAAGAGAAACTGAATTTTGCCACAAGTCGCAGGGTCAGCCGTCCTCCGGTAAAAAACATGACGCCATTTCTATACCGCCGTCACCTGGAAGTGTACGAAGTGGGCGACCCCGAGCTTGATTCTGAATATATGTTGAATGCTGAATTGTCGTTTGACCAGAAAATCAATAAGCATTCGTTTACCCTGATTGGTTTTTACCGTGGCGTTGACAATGCTGTTTTTAGGGTAAACACAATTACCAACGAAAATTCCAGGGTTTTTGCTGTAACCAAAGAGGAAGTGCTGATCCGCAGTTTCACCAATGCCGGGAATTCACAGTCGCTGGGCGCTGAACTGAATGCAAATATTGATGCCGGAAAATATGCTAAATTTTTCATCGGAGGTTCATTGTACAATTATCGGGTAAAGGGTGAGATTTTCGGTTACCAGGTCGATAACAGCAGTACCAACTGGAGTTTGAAAGCCAATGTGAACCTGACTTTCACTAAAGAACTGAAATTTACCGCTGATTTTAGCTTAAAATCAGCTACCATAACCGCGCAGGGCCAAAACGATCTGCTCTACCTTGCCAATTCAGCACTAAGTTACACACCTGCCAAATTTAAAGGATGGGATTTCTCGTTGCGTGTGCTGGATGTGCTTGGCTCCAATATCGAAGGATTGGATACACAGGCCTTCAACAAGCAAGGCAATGAGATTTTTTACCAGACCACCGATTATTTCAGAAACGGTGGAATTGTTGAATTAGGAATCAGCTATTCGTTTAATTCGAAAGGCAAAAGCGGTAAAAAAGCGGAAAGTACCTTCGGAAAAGAGCAGTTCTAAATCGGTTCAATACTTTATCCCTTAATGATTGATTAATGATAAATCGGTCAGTGCAACGGGACTGTCATAAACAGGTATTTTGAATGTGTAGGCTGAACCTGTTTTACTCCAGTTTGATTTGGGTATTTCGTAAATTCGGCCTGAAAACAAGTCTACCCAGACCGGTTTTTTAAAATTGCCATTCCCGATTGTAAATTCGGTCATTTTGGTTTCGAAGGTATTGTTTGGAATGCTATCGTCAAACCAGATGGTAACAAGTTGTTTCCCTGATGATTTGCTGCGATATCCGAAAATTGAGATCGATTTTTCAGTACTGGCTTTGCATTTGTATTCAGGAATCCGTTCAAGTTTGTTGTCGAAAACAGTGGCTATATTTTGAACCGTATAAAAGGCGATTTTGGGGCGAATCGCTTTGAGTGTCATGTCCGATTGAATCAACCCTTTAACATTCAGGGTTTTATTGCTGAGATAATACATATCAATAATGCAGAAAACGGATGATTCTATGTCACGCCCAAGATCTCCCAGCATGCGGCGGGAATCCCATTTCGCCTGCGATATTTCGGTCCAGTTGATATACTGTTTCAATGCAAAACCCGGACAATAAGCACTGGGGGCACCATTTTCCCCTTGCCTGAGTTTCAGGGAGGACGAATATTTATGCAATACAGAATCCAGTTTCGCCTGGCCTTTGTAATTATCATCCGGGTTCATGGTATATCCGTGGTAAACAATCCATTTGAACAGATCGAGCTTTCCTTTGTCCGAAAGTACTTTCATGTATCGGTCCATATAGTTGGCATTGCTACCTGAAGCCATCACCAATCCGGCAATTTCGGCATGGGGTTGTATGCGTTTGATGATTTCGGCAGTACGGATATTCAGATTGGCAACTCCTTCAGCCGCATTTCCGTCCGGCTCGTTCCACATTTCCCATTCAGTTACCTTTTCCTTATAGCGGGTAACCATGGCTTCCACCCAACGATCCCAGCCTGCTAACGCTTCCTCTGTATCAGGTATTTTACCACCCAAATCCATTCCCCCGCTATTA
The DNA here is from genome assembly GCA_942493325.1 of uncultured Bacteroidales bacterium. Taxonomy (GTDB): domain Bacteria; phylum Bacteroidota; class Bacteroidia; order Bacteroidales; family Prolixibacteraceae; genus JAAFHB01. Next base: position 5,189,076 of record OW818689.1, read on the forward strand.
TAGACTGGATTCGAATAGCTGGTCTGTAACCATGGTTTTAATCCATTGGCAACTGCATGATCAATAATATGATCCAGCCAAGTCCAGTCATACACACCTTTTTGCTGTTCAGTTTTTGCCCATCCTCCCTGCAACCTGATTTTTTTGATTCCTAAAATTGGGAGGTAGTCTTTATAGGAGTCATAATTGGCATAATTCCGGTCAAGAACCTCACATCCGATCGTCCAGTTCGACGCTTCAATATCATTTACATGCTTTGGTTTTATCGTCCCAATCCGTTTAAACGGAATATCCAGATAGGTTTTCACCCTGTCTTCGGAAGTATCAATAAACTGGGCAAAGGCAAAACCTCCGGTCATCAGTAAGGCCAAAAAGGTCAAAAAGTATTTCTTAATATATACGTGTTTCATCGCTATACAGGATTATTTGGTTAATTAATTCGATTTACTGCATGTTTCATTTATTATCCAACGAAAACAGCATTGTTCCATAGCCCGGATGGTCTGCTGTCCATGGTCCGCCTTCCGGACGGACTTTTTCTGCTGCCATCCGGGTATAAAACGGGTTCATTTTTTTTCGGTTCTGATAATGGTTCAGAACAATTTCATAGACTCCCCGCCAATGTCCCCGATCCTGGGCCGCAATTTTAAGGTGATGGTATTTCCCGGTTCTATCCAGCCATTCCTGAAAAGGGACATCGAAGCCAAGATTATATTTGGCGGTGTATTCATAACCGGCCAGCAAACGGTTGTCCTCAGCCCCGTACATATCGAATCCCTGGTTGTAACCCACTTCGCAGGCTTCTGCCAGGCATCCTAGTCCGAACTGTGTATGTGACTGATCGCGTCCGCTTTCCTGGCATTGTCCAGCGCTGTTGATCACGTAATAGGTTAGCCGGCCATTCCCTTCGCCCTTGTAGAAGTAATTGACCGCTTTTTCAAGCATCGCCCTGTCGTTAAGGAAAACAGCAAAACTCATCATCCCTTTTATGCAGGCAGCATCCCAGTTGCCATTGGCAAACGGTGCAAAATTTTCGATCACGGGATAAAACACTTCCCTGACCATTTTTTCAAACCGGGCGATTTCCTCTTTTTTCCAGCCGGCGTTTGTATACCGCATAATTTCTGCCGCATTAACTATCATAAACCCGCAAAGCGGACTCATCAACTCCTTGTCACGATTAATAATACCTTTAAGTTTGCCCGAATATCCATTCATAATTTCCAGTGATTTCGCGGCGTACTTTTTATCTCCAGTAATTACCCATTGAACAGCATTGTAATAGGATGCCAGGCAATCGTCTTCAAACTCCTTTTTATGCAGGTTCGGTTCACCTGTTTGTGTACCGGTGCGCGATACAAACTCATACGGACCATTGGTCTTGTATTGAAAGGAAGCACGCGGATCTTTACTGAAAATTTCATAACCCGATTTCCAGGGTTCTTTTTGTTCTGACACCCTGTTTTTGATTCGGTTCAAAGCCTCTGATGTATGCAGAATACCCGGATGTACGAATTCCTGTGCAAAGAGCATTGCAGAATTTAATAATGAGAATGTAATAACCAGCAACAAAATTTTGAAGTTCATATTTAAATTTTTTGAAGATATTGTTAATCTATCAGGGAGTTTCGCTTTATTTTCAAAGTAGACTTGTGAATTATTTATTCACTATAAGGTTCAACATCCTCAATCTCCCTCTTGGCTCCACAACAACCGGAATTAATGAGTCAATGTATAATTGTCAGCAGGTAACTTCAAATCACAGTCTGACTATTAAAATACTTTTCAGCATTAAGTGGGATCCATCTTTCATTAATGAAACGAATTCCGGAAGCCTATGATACAAAACCCGAACCATTTAAAATTTATTATTCCGTCATCATCTCCCAGGTTACTTTTCCGATATTATTCGGTTTCCCTTTTTCAGCCTTGGAAATTGATCCGGCAGGATTTCCCTTTTGATCATATGTTATGGATATTTCACGCCATGAGTATTTACCTTTTTCGTAATCAAAGGTTTCGCCATCATCATCATACAATTGGTAGTTCGATGGTTTGGTGCCATAATAGCGGACTATGAGATCGAATTTCTGTCCCAATTCAGGTGCATGCAACATTGGTAACATCATTGGAATAATTCCTCCATCTTTCACATATACAGGAATCCGATCCAGTCCGGCGCTTATTCTGATCACTTCGCCATCACCAGCCAGTTTCCCTGTATAAAAGTCGTACCATTTACCTGTCGGCAGAATTACTTCACGTTCAGTTTGTCCTGTGAATAAAGGAGCTACCAAAAGGTACTCACCAGCCATATACTGGTTCTTTATTTCTTTTGTAACTGCCTCTGCATAAGGATTATCGCTCAAGTCGACATTATTAAGCTCCGATACGACTTTCGCCCCAAAGCCGGGCTCCAGATTCATTGCCCGGAAAGGAGGTGTTCCTTCAAAATGATATTTGGCAAATTCCGAATAAAAATAGGGCATAAGTTGCATTCGTAATAAGGCTATCTCCTTAACCTCTTTTTCAACTTCAGGAAATGACCATGGCTTGGTTCCATCGGACCAGGCATTGATCATTGCCATCGGTGAAAAGCAAACGGTCTGCATTCTCCGCACCCATTCTTCACCGGTTTTCGAACCACGAACTTCGGGTGTCCACAATACACCCGAGAAGCTGCTGTTAATTAGCGCCGTAATGAAATCCTCATGACTGTAGTAATCATTGTAAATTACATATGGGAAGGAAGAACCTCCTCCATTTGAAGCCCGGACCAATCCAAATGTACGGCTATTTTTTTGTCGGTAAAGGTCTGTTGTCATTTTTTGAAACAAAAGTCCATAGGTTTGACGTAATTGTTCTGCACTGTTGCCTGATGGAAAATTTGCTACATCAGGCCAGAGCCATCGATCATAGCCGTCGCACTCATCAATTTTATATCCGCTAACACCGAGATTAATCTGATCCTTATCCATTTGACCAAGCATGATTTTTTGTGCTTCAGACAAACTAATATCAGCAACGACTCCACCCCAAACAGTATGCGAGCCAGTCAAAGGAAGTAGTTTCTGATATATGGGCGATTCGGGAGACACATAAGGATTTGTCCACAAATTCAATCGTATCCCCATTTCTTTCATCGTTTTTACAAAACCGGCAGGATCAGGAAATCGCGACTTATCCCATTCAAAAGTGCAGGGATACGATTTACTTTGCCAACCTGGCTCGAGTCCAATGAAATCAAGAGGATATCCTTTTTCTTCAAAAGCTTTGGCTTCCAGGATCACCTGATCGGCTGTGTATAGTGACTTTACCCGCTGGGTAAATCCTAATCCCCATCGCGGAGGTAAGCAACCGCCACCATTAAACAAATTATACCTTCTTACCACATCAAGCGAAGAAGTGCCAGCAAACAAATAAATTTCAACTCCTGAAGCCGGAACTACCATTTCAACAGCATCTGAATAAGGTTTTGAAGTCCATTTTTTATCCGTATTTCGGTCGAGCGGTTTAGGCGCCTCCGGGCTATCTTTTCTTACTGCCGTACCGGCATAAACGGTTATGTATCGGGCGCTGTTTACAAAGACGCCATAGCCGTGGTCAGAAACGTAGAATGGCACCGGGGCATGAGTTCGCCCATTATCTGTTCCACCGTAATGATCGACATGTAGCTGCAGAATTTTTCCTCGTTGCTGAACAGTCTTGAAATTTAATCCAAATCCAAATAGTTGTTCTTCTTTCACGAGCGGGAAACGCAAGAATGTTTTTCCTTCAGAAATTTTCGCAACTATCTCATCGGGAGACAAAGGAAAAGCTATTTTTCCGAGTCTGGCCAAAGCTTCCGAATTTGGCTGTACACCAGCGGCTTTTAATAAATCAAACTTATCTGGAATTCCAACCACTGTTTTCCAAACACCAGGGGCTACTTCTTCCCAAACCGGATTTTGAGCCTTTGCTAAAACCGACAGTAATAAAAAAATCACCGTCAACAATTGAAACGTTCTATTAATCATTTCATTATGTGTTTTTAATTAAAAGCATTGAAAGAAAATTTTCTTTCAATGCTTTCTTATTAGGTACCCCAGTGATTCCCTAAAACAAATTACTTCCAGGCAATAACTATCTATCTTACATTACAATGCTATCTACAAAAGAGGATCAAATGTTCCATTATCCCAGCCCATGGTTTGCGTAAGGTTTGGATTTTGTTCAAAATGTCTTTTGGGAAGTGCAAAGAAATAATAGTTTGAAGGGACATTCCATGAATATTGGTCATCAACAGGATACACCGTAGTTTTAAAGTAAATGAAATACTTCATTGAATTTAGTATTTTATCGTCCGAAATGATAGGCACAAAATTTTCTCGGGTCATTGCTGTATACGGTGCCAGACGATCAATCTGAATACGGCGACGTTTAAATCCCTTAAATGCGGCATCGTCAAACATCATCCTGCGGCGTAAATCCCAAAATCGTTTATTTTCAAAAGACAACTCCAACTGTTTTTCATAAATTACAGCCGAAATCAACTCTTGTTTAGTCATGTTTGGTTTCAACCCGTACAGATTATCTGAATTGGCGGTAATTCCTCCACGTTTTCGAATATCTTTCAGGATGGTATAGACTTCTGCATCCTTATCGCCCACTTCTGCTGCACATTCTGCTAAATTCAACAACACTTCGGCATAACGCATTTCAATCCAGGCCAAATCGCCATTATAGCAATCGATAGCTTTTTTCTCCACCTGAATAAATTTCCTGGAGTAGAAGCCTGTTTTCGAAGGACTCTGCGTGGCTTCAAACCCTTTGTACAAAAACTGACGTCCCTGAGGCCACGGGTTTCCACCTAAAGGAAAAACCACCCCATTGTACACAATTGTTTCATAGAATCGTGGATCGCGTCCGATCCAGAATAAGCCTGTCGTATCAGTTGCCGAAACGTTAAAAGGTTTCTTTGTTCCGTCAATCACAATTCCTGGAGCCGATCCATCTTTCATAGGGAAAGCCTCAACAAGATCCAATGTTGGATGATGCCCGCCGGTTGCACCCTGCGAATAATCCAGGGGGCGGATAGATGCTTCAAAGCTGTGGCTTCGTGCAGGGTATTTGAACCTGGTAGTAATTACCGTTTCTTTAGTTACTTTGGCCCAAATTTCACGGAAATTAGCATTCAATCCATATCCGCCTTTGTCCAGTTCTGTTTTTGCGGCAACATTTGCGGCATAGGCGGCATTCCAACGTGAAGGATCATTGCTGCGGTTAAACTGTTTGCTTGCGTAATACATTAATACACGACCTTTGAATGCCAATGCAGCTCCTTTACTGATTCGACCCACATTAATACCACTCCAACTTCCTGGAAGCCACGAAGCGGCCTGATCTAAATCGGTTACAACTTGATTTATGCACTCTGAAGTCTTGTTTCTTTTTACATACAAATCGTCTTTTACTCTATCCTGAGGTTTCAAAATAAGAGGCACTCCTCCATAGCGTTTTACCAGTTCAAAATAACGATAGGCTCTAAGAAATAAGGCTTGTCCTTTGATTGTGTTTCGTTCGGTTTCGCTCAAATCACCATTATCAATACTATTGAGCAAAATATTCACCCGATATATTTCATTGTAAGGCCAATACTCAGCCGAGGGACCTGATTCACCTTCGACCAATAACTGTCCGTAAAGAAAATTGCCTCCACCAGTGGATTCTTCGCTGAAATTTGCAGGCCCATTATCCCAAACAGGCATATTATCCAAATAACATTTATCCAGATAGCCGGTTGCCAAAGTAACATCGCTCCAAGTATCAATTTCGTTTACGGCAGTCAGGTCTTTTTTATCCAGCACATTAGTACAGCTCCCGAGCCCTATGGTAATAGCTCCTATTGCAAAAAAATATTTTGATTTCATATCATTTCTATATTAAAAATTACATTGTAATATTTAATCCCAACGAGTAATTTTTCATCACCGGGTAGTCTGAAAGACTAACCGCTTCAGGATCCATCCATTTGATGTGGTCTTCAAGCAAGAACAAATTGGTTCCTGTAAAGAATACCTTTACTTTCTCGATACCGATTCCTCTGGTAGTTTTCGAAGGAATATCATAAGATAAGGTCACATTTTTGCATCTCAGGAAGGAAGCATTTCGTACCCAAAAAGTTGAGACTTCGTTATTTTTATCACCTTTTGCACTTGGTTGCGAAGCATTGGGATTAGCTTCTGTCCAATGATCAACTTTATAAGCAAAAGTACTTGTATGATAATTGATACCACCAGCTCTGAAGTCCATCACTTTTTCATAACCTGCCAAACCCTGAAAAAATACGTCAAGCATTAATCCTTTCCATTTCGTTCCTATAGTTAAACCGTAGGTTATTGGAGGGCGGGAATTCTTAACAACTACAATCTTATCATCGGTAGTAATAATTCCATCAGGTTCATCAGAATTTGGCCCACGAACATCACGGTACATCAACATACCCAAAACCGGATCCTGTCCAAGAACCTTCATAGCAGGATTCTCTGTTAGAATAGCATTCAACTGTTCCTGAGTACGGATTATGCCTGTACTCTCATAACCCCATATACGACCAATTCTCTGCCCAATTTCTGATAGATAAGAACGCATGTTCTCTGCCTCGTCGCGCTTCACCCACCAGCTTTTGGCCACACCGAAATTTCCATTTGCATAATACTGAATTTGCTTCATCGGATCGCTGGTATAGCCCAACTCAATTTCCAAACCCTTTGAATCAATAGCTGAATAGTTCTCTTTTGGTAAATTTGCTCCAAAGGTTGTTGGGACGCTAACTGTGCGGGTGTCCAAAATATCATAAGTCTGGCGGTAGAAATATTCAAAACTCATATTAATATGGTCATTTAGCATTCTGCTGTCAAAACCAATATTATATGAACGAGATTTTTCCCATGTAAGCAAATAGTTAGGCAGCTCCTGCGGAACAATTCCCAATTGCTGATTTTCGAATACCGCACCAGTGGTAATACCATATCGTGGCATCCATTGCCAGCCTCCTACAGCATCGTTACCCAACATGGCATAAGATCCTCTTAATTTCAGATAATCGACAAACGAAACATTTTCTTTAAAGAATGGCTCGCTCGAAATACGCCATCCGGCTGATAATGAAGGAAAGAACCCCCAACGTTGTTTAGGGGCAAACTTTGTCGATCCATCATAACGGAAAGCTGTTTCCAGCAAATACTTATCATCATAAGAATAATTCAATCGGCTGACATAGGAAAGGCGACCTGTTTCGCCTACCGACCCTGCGCCAACAATCGATTGTGTCGGATCAGATCCTGCAGCGAAAAATTCAGGAATTGTCCATGATACTAAAGTATTGCGCTGGGCATCGAATCGTTCCAATTGACCCTCCGCCTTTTCATACACAAAGAGAGCGTTCAAATCATGTTTAAAATAGGACCAATCATAAATTACAAACGCATTCAACTGGTAGCTGTCCTCAAGAGTATATTCCTTTTTTACATAGTTTCCGTCATCCCTGATTTTGGTCTGCCCTGTCAGCTCATTTGCCGGGTCAATATAATGGTTGTTAGTGCCAGCAGTTTTAAACTGGTAAAGCGTGTAGGGAAAATTTACCCGCTTGATAAGGGTATTGTCTATCGACTTGTTGTACAGCAATTTAAGCTTAAGTCCTTTTACCTGAGGCACTCTGTATTCCATCACAAAATCAGCATTTACATTTTGCCACTTTTTGGTGTGTAATCCTGATTTTTCGCTTATTAACATCAGCGGATGCCATTCTATTCCATTCCAAGTTGGCAAATCATTAATCATACTTGGAATAAATTTGGTGCGCAATAATAAACCTTTATAAAGGTCGTTCATACGGTCACGATCTCCGTCCGAATTCCAGTTCGGTTTTTCATCATAACGATTATCGGTGCTCAAATTCAACGAAGCAGTCAGGTTTTTGGTAATATCAGCTTCGACACTGGCTCGGAGATTATATTTATTGTACTTTAAATTATCAAATGATCCCATATTGAAATAATATGCCCCGCCAATGAAGTACCTTACTGATTCAGAACCTCCGTTTATATTTAATGTATGACGAGTTGACAACGGCTCTTTCCAGGCATCATCCAACCAACTGTAATTGGTCGTTTTAAAGTGCTCTAATTCGTCGTCAGTGAACCAGCTTGCCTGGGTACGTGGATCTACCTTAGTGGTTGCCGGATTGGTAATATAAGAGGTCCAGGCCGCATCGTTCAGATAGGTAGCATGTTCAAAAGCTGTCATTGTTTCAGGAATCATTGCAGGAGTTTCCATTCCAACTGTTCCGGAATAATTGATAATTGGCTTACCCATTTTCCCTTTTTTTGTGGTCACCAAAACTACTCCATTCGCAGCGCGTGAACCGTAAATGGCAGCTGAAGCTCCATCTTTCAGAACAGTAATATTCTCAACTTCGCTGGCATCCAGTCCATCGAAAGCAAATTTATCTCGCACTACTCCATTGATTACATAGAGCGGGTCAGAATTATTAATCGTTCCCTGAGCACGAATGCTGAATGAAGCAGATGTTCCAGGTTTACCTGTTCCCTGCGAAATTGAAACACCTGATAAACGTCCGGCAAGTGCTGATGACAGATTCGCTGATGGCAAATCCATAATTTCAGTAGCAGAGATACTGGTCAAACTCCCGGTTACACTTTCTCTTTTTTGCGTTCCGTAACCCACCACTACAACTTCGTCAAGGTTTTGGAGGTCAGACAATAGAGAAATATCAATCTTCGTTTGATTGCCAACTTTTACCTGCTGGGTTTTATAACCGACAAACGAAAAAACTAAAACAGAATTGGGGCCGGGTACTTTTATGGAGTATTCACCTTCGGTAGACGTGATAAGACCAATGGTAGTGCCTTCAATTACAATACTTACTCCAGGTAAAGGAGCATTGTCATCTGCTCCGATGACTTTTCCATTTACATTTATTTCCTGAGCATTCACATTAAAAACAATCAAGGTGAAAGCCATCATAATTAATGGCAATACTCGCCATTTGAACAATCTGTGCTTCATAAGCTTCAATTATTAAGTTTATAAATTTGAAATTAGTAATAGTATTATAATTCAATCGTTCCTGCAAATCCTCCATTAGGAAGTAACTTGACAGTAATTGGATTACCAGTTTTTAATTTTGATTCAGCGAACAGAGTTCTCTCTTCTCCATCGATAATTAACACCAAATCTTTCTCTTCAGGAATAAATGGCAACTCAAAAGTTATGTCACGCTGCTCCTCCTTCCCACTAATACCGGCTATATACCATACGTTACCCTTACGTCGGGCCATTACAATAAAATCGCCCGGATAGCCAGCGACAAGTTGGGTTTCATCCCAAGCTACAGGAACTTTCTTCAGAAAATCCTTAGGAGCATTGGGTAATTTCTTGTAAGAAGTGTAACGATCGGCAAAATTTTGAACGCCTGACTCAAACACAACTGAAAGTGCCAATTGATGAGCGTAGGATGTTTTTTGAAAAGCTTCGACACCTTGTCTGATTTTATTGGAAAAAGTCACCGGAGTATAGTCCATCGATCCCACAACATTCCGCGTAAAAGGCAGTATCGTATGAAAGCTGGGAGCGTTGTCGCAACGATCCTGTCGTCCAAACCCCTCGGCACCGCGCACTGCTTCTGTGGTCATCAGATTAGGATAAGTACGTTCGAACCCACGTGGTAATGAGGCTCCATGAAAGTTGACCAAAATCTGATTAGCGGCTGCATCTGCCAGAATTTCACCAAAAAGGCTGACAATACTTTGTTTGTCAGTATCAAAAAAGTCAATCTTTACCCCTTTTACGCCAAGGGCATGGAGCCTGGCAAATTCATCCTTGCGCGCTTTTGAAATTGACATCATATTTCTCACCGAAACAGTATCCTGCTTCATGCCGGCACCCGAATGGTACCACAACCATATGCCAACATTCTTTTGGCTGGCATATCTGATAACATCCTCTACAGTACCACCTTTCATCAGAGGCCAGCCGGCATCAATGAGCATATATTCCCAACCCATTTCTGATGTAAAATCAACATATTCGATCTGCTTTTTGAAATCGCGCGGAGAATTTCCTTCGGACCACCAACTCCAGCTTGCCCGCCCAGGCTTAATCCAATCTGTATTTTGAATTCGGCAGGGTTCGTTCAAATGCTGTACCAGATTGGTTTCCACGATGGAAGCCAAATCATCGCCAATTGCCAATACACGCCACGGAGAAGCCCATGGCAGATCATTTACTGGCTCTGGCGAATCGGGAATTATGGCCTCATCTGCTTCGGCCAAACATGCCTTATATATTCCATTGTCCGTTGTTTGAATATGAGTACCACACCAGCTTCCATCTAAAACAGCTTCGGTAACCATTATCCACAAATCATTGGTATGGAATAGCATCGGATATGCCCATCCTTTACCATTGGGAGATGCAGTCCCTACCGGTATTTCCGTTTCGCAATACTGTTCATAGCTTGGTTTTTTCCGGCTATTCCAATCGTAGGGATGAATCCATGCTTTGCCGGTTTTGGAAATTGAGAATTCTGTCTGCTCACCCATTACTTTGTACAGCTTAGTATCCTTTTCAGGGAAACGATAACGGAAAGCTATTCCTTCGTTGTAAGCACGAACAATTAGCTCCAGCCGATTACCTTGTGAATTTGTGAATGTTAGTATCTGTTCATTCGCATAATTGCGTGATTCTGACCGCTTTCCTGTTTTCAGCGAATACGTTTCGTCAATGAGCTTCACTCCTGATTGAGATACCAGTTTCAAATCGTTGATAAACTGGGCGTCTTCACGTTCAATACCCAGCGCTGACTCCTGTATTGCTTCTTTACCCCTGAAACTGACTTTATAGGATAGTCGGAAGTTTTCGTCATTTTTGACAGGGACTATTTTATTGTTAATTACTATTTTCACCTTTTTGTCAGGCGATTCTAACATCCACTCACCTGTCAAATTCTTGCACGAGCTCGCTGCGAAAAAAAATGTTATAATAAAAATATGCACAAATGGCATCAAGCGCAATTTGAAAAAAGTTTGCTTCATACTTTATTACAATTTAGTTAGCTAAAGGTACCATTCCCGCAAAAAGCAATTTTGCAGAATATCTGCATTTTCTATAAATATTGTTGCATATTTGAACTATTCTTTCACGTTTGAAACAATAGTTCAAGTGATGATTTGCCAAAGATGATATCTTTGTGTATAAATTGAAATTGTTCATGAAAAAACACCAATATTTCACCTGCCTTTTATTTTTGTGGCTATTCTCATATAATTCTATCAGCTTATTCGCGGAAAGTCAAACACTTCCTATCCGTCGAATCTCTCCATCCGGAGGCTTTACCTTGGGACCTGTGGTGAAAATTGCACAGGATAAACATGGGTTTATTTGGTTTATAACACGAGAAAAACTGTATCAACATAATTCACAAGACTTTATCAGGTTCAATCCAAAATTTCAGGGAGGTATTTCGCACACTAACAACAATATAAACTGCCTACTTATCGATAGGAGCAACACTATTTGGGTTGGTACCAATGCTGGGCTCACCGTTTTTAATTACCATTTATGGCAGTTAGAAACAGTTAATCTTATTGACAACGAACTTCCAGGCAGAACTCTTGTTATTTCTGATATTAAACAAAACAAAAAGGGAGAAATATGGATACTTGAAGGTGACTGTTTGGCCCGAATTGATTCTGCCAGCAAAGAAATTAACTACTTAAAGGCAAACCATAGCCGGATAATTATCAATGCATTTTCATTCGACTCACAAGACAATATTTATGCTGCTAATAACTTGGGAGAATTATACTATATAGAATCCCGATCGCTCCAAGTAACCAAACTTAATGCTGATCTTTCTCCGACAAAACTTCATGGCATTTTTTTAATCGGGAATATCCTTTGGATTACTTCTGACGGATATGGACTTAGCCGATACACCACAGAGGGGAAACTTATGGATCGCTATTTCCAGAAAGCCGATAAATCAAACGAATTATATTCAAATAGAATCCGGGAGGTTCTTCAAACGTCCGACGGAAAAATATGGATAGCCACTTATAAAGGATTGCTTGAATGGAATGAAGGCCATTTCAAACAGTATTTTTCGGAATTCGACAATCCATTTTCCCTGCCAGATAATTCTGTAGTTTCACTTCTCGAAGACAAGCAGAAAGGGCTATGGATCGGTACATGGAGAGGAGGACTGTCATATGTAAATAATTTTTCGAACACATTTGAAAAATATCAGCATTCACCATATAAAAATTCCGTCAGTGGAAATTTGATCAATGCCATAGCAGAAGGTGCTAATGGTGAAATCTGGATTGGTACTGACGGACATGGATTGGATGTTTTAGACGTTCATGAAAAATCATTCCGTCATATTGCACTTCTGAATGTCAATCAATCAACCGTCACCAATATAAAATGTATTTACCCAACTCCTGATGGAGATATCTGGATAGGAACTTTCAGCCTGGGGATTTTTATCAGGAAGCATGGAGAATCGTCTTTTAAGCCAGCACTATTCAGAAATACGAATGTTTATGATTTAGTCTCTGACGGAGAAGGTCTTTGGATTGCCACATTTAGCGATGGGCTTTATTACTACCGTTATCATGACCAAACAATGCAAAGATATGCCAATAAAAACTCCGACCCCACCTCACTGCCCTCTAATTTTGTACGTAAACTTTTAGTAGATTCTCATAAAAATCTTTGGGTAATTTCAAATGCAGGTGTATCTGTCAAACCGAAAGGTAAGGAAACTTTTGACAGGTTAATCCTTGACAGCGAGGTGAACTCTGGTTCAGTGCAGGTTTACTCAATTACCTTAGGCACTGACGGAATTATTTGGTTGGGCACTGATAATGGGATACTTTCTCTGGATAGTTCCAGGAATGTTAGCAATCATTCATTGCTTTTCAATAACACACCAGTGTCAGTATATGGCATTGCGGCTATTAGTACTGACCAACTGTGGATCAGCTCAAACTACGGTATTTTTTTCTACAATCCTATCACCAAAAAATACCTAAACTATTCTGCACATGACGGGATTCCTGGAAATCTTTTCAATGCAGGGGCGGTATGTCAGTCCGTATCAGGTAAAATTTATTTCGGAGGAACCTCAGGCATGGTTGCTTTCGATCCCAGGCAAATACAGATAAACCCTTTTGAACCACAGGTTTATTTTTCAAAAATTTTTATTAACCACAAGGAAGTTCTGCCAAATCAAAAAAATTCACCACTGGAAAAACCTTTCTATGAAACAGAAACACTCCGTTTAAGCCAAAACCAGAATTCTTTCAGTATAGAATTTGTAGCTCTCAATTATCTTGATCCCTTGAAAAATCAATTTAGATATAGACTGAAAGGATTCGACAGAAACTGGGTGGAAGCTGGAAATAATCCGCGCGCAACCTATACGAATATTGCCTCAGGTAAATATGAGTTTGAAGTGATGGCTTGTAATAATGATGGAGTTTGGAATAAAGAACCCGCCATTCTTAGCATTATCATAGAACGCCCATTACTTTTAAGTAATATAGCACTGACCATCTATCTACTACTACTTCTCGGGCTTTGGATATTAGTGCGCCGAATCACTCGTTCCCGTTCACGGCTCGAACGGCAAATTGAAATGGAAAGGATAGAGCGACTTCAGGAAGAAAAATTGCACCAGGATAAGTTGGTGTTTTTCACAAACATCTCTCACGAATTGCGCACTCCATTGACACTAATTGCCGGCCCGGTAGAGTCACTCTTAAAATCGACAAATATTGATCAAGGACAATACAACCAACTAAGTCTGATTAAACGTAACACAGGAAGATTACTGAAACTTATTAGCCAATTGCTCGAATTTAGAAAGATAGAAAATCAACAAATGGAATTGAACGTTTGTGAAACGGATATGGTGGAATTTGTGCATAACATTTTCGACTACTTTCTTGATGTGGCCAAACAAAAAGAAATCAGCTATGTGTTCGTCAATCTTTATGATAACATTCACACTTGTTTCGATACTGAAAAAATTGACAAGGCTTTATTTAACTTACTTTCCAATGCATTTAAGTTTACACCCGAGAAAGGTAGTATTCAAGTTGAAATTACTATTGGACAAAAAAATAAGACTTCGGTGAGTAGTCCCAACATTTCAGTATTTGGTGAATTGACGACCAAGCAGTTTGTGCAGATTGCTGTTGAAGACAACGGCCCTGGAATTGAGACACAACACCTGGAAAAGATTTTTCATCGTTTTTATAAAGTGGAAAATGCTGAAGGCAAATATTACGGCACTGGGATTGGGCTGCACTTAACCAAGTCCTTGATCCTTCTGCATGGTGGTGAAATTGAAGTTGAATCGGCAGCAGGCAAGGGTTGTATTTTCCGAATCAGAATTCCTTATGGTATTAATTGCATGCAAGCACTAAAACCGGACGCTGGTATTTTAATAAATCAAGTATCCATTCATTCTCCAACCGGTGGCCTTTCCTTTGCTGAGGCCGAAATAAGTGATACGTTCACCGAAAATTGGACTGAGACAACAATAAATCATAAAAAAAATGAAAAATTAATTTTGATCGTTGAAGACTATCCGGACTTACTCAAATTTGTGAGCAATATTTTGGAAGGTGAGTTTCGGATAATCTCTGCAAATAATGGCAAGGTTGGAATTGAGAAAGCCAGACTCTTTTTGCCCGACATTATTATTTCAGACATCATGTTGCCTGAAAAAAATGGTATCGACCTGGTGAAGGAGTTAAAGTCAGATTTAGATACTTGCCATATCCCAATTATTCTGCTTACGGCACTCACTTCTGTCGATAATAAAATTGAAGGCTTCGAATCAGGAGCAGATGATTATATCGAAAAACCATTTGATAGTGAAATACTAAAAGCGCGTATTAAAAATATATTTTCCAGACGGGAAGCAATGCAGCAATTTTTTACCGGGCAAATTGTCAACGGATTCAGTGTGAATATGTATGATACTCCTGATCAAAAATTGTTAGCCAAGGCCATACACATTGTTGAGAAAAACATAACAGACGAGCAGTTTGGCATCGACATTTTGGCTTCTCACCTTAAAATAAGCAGAACTACCCTCCATCGTAAATTGAAAGTATTAACTAACAAAACTACCAGCGATTTTATTCGGACCATTCGGTTGGAATATGCAGCCAGGTTGTTAAAAGAAGGACGACACAATGTTGATGAAGTAAGCTTAATGGCAGGGTTTAACTCTCATTCCTATTTAACACGTACATTTAAGGAACATTTTGGGAAAACCCCCAGCGAATTTTTAGCAATGCACCTGCAACAAAAACAAAGCTTTAAAAGCTAAGTTTTCATAGATGGGTAAGACTCAATTCCATCGGTGACCATCGAAAAAATCAATCAGGGAGTTTCGCCTTATTTTCAAAGTTCACAGACTTGTGAATTATTTATTCACTATTAGGTTCAACATCCTCAATCTCCCTCTTGGCTCCACAACTACCGGAATTCCTTCCGGGACTGAATAGTTCAGAACAAGTTGCCTGCCGTGTATTTTCCAGTTAACCGAAACCAGTCCTTTAGGGTGTGGAACCGTTCCTTTTGCCCAACTTAGGGTTTCACTTTGTGGACGAATATAAATGGTATCGGGTGACAGATTTCCCGGGAATCCCAGGTCGACGCCCAGAACCTGGGTACTGAGGTAAAAAGTGGGCGAACTGCTCCATGCGTGGCTCATCGTACTGTGAGCATCGCGATTAAAATCTTCCCAGGTCAGGTCGTTGGCTTCGAGTACCATTTTGCCCCAGTGTTTACGGATATATTGTTCGGCCAACGCAGCATTTTCCTGCTGATAAAGCGATGCCAGTGCATAAAATCCGCCATAAGGGGTAGAAAGCTGTGTCCGGTTTACAGGCGGACCAATGTTAATAAGCGCCTCCTGAAACCAGTTTTGCAGGCTTTTTTCCTGTTCTGCTGAAGGAATTTTCCAAACCGACGGGAAAGTACTTGACCCTGGGAAACGTGTTGGTAAAACAGCACCATCTTTCATGCCATCGATAAAATTCCCGGTCTTAGCATCCCATAGATTTTTCCGGATATAATCTTTGGTTTCAGTAGCCCAGGCATCATACTGATTGGCATCCGATGTTTTGCCAAGCAGTTTCGCCATAAACGACATTTCCTGAAAAGCCGCAAACATCACCGTTTGAAAGGAGGTCAGAGCAGCATTTTTATCGATTGGTATCCACTCGAAAAAGACCCGTTCAGGTTTATAAAGTCCATCGGTTCCTCGTTTTGAATACCAGGTTTTAATGTATGGATCAAAGATCGGATACAATTCCCTGGCAAATTCACGATCGCCTAACTGACGAATGTACCATGAGGCCACGAGCAAATTAATAAGCGGATAATCAGCATGCCTGGTTTCGGCTTCGTGAGTGTATGTTTTTTCGTACATATCGGTGATCACCCTGATGGTATGCTTTGCTAGGCGAGGATCGCCACTGGTAGCCAGTGTTACGGCCAATTCAGGGTAAAGATCACCGGCATAATGGCCCCGTTCGCGGAAAGGGGTATCGTCGTAGCTATCTTCGGAACAGGCTCGAATGGTTCGCCATCCCATTTCCCATATGTCGTTCAGCAAAGGATCGGAACAAACAAAACTGCCCTTTTTTTCGTAAGGATAAATCTGGCTGTAAACTCCGGCTTTAAACAGTCGGACCGGCTGAACGTGATTTCGTACCGATACTTGCAGATACCTTAATCCATAGGGTTTATAGGTCTCGAAATGTTGTTTGCCCGATTTTGAAATGAATCTTGCTCCGGCATTTATCTGGGTCCGTTTGTAAAGTGTAACCAGCGAATCTTTCAAATCTTCGCTGAAAGTGAGGTCGAAAATGGTTCCTTCCGGTGCATCAGCATCAATGAAAATGCGCCCTAACTGAATGCCTCCCAGATCGAAAACAAGGGCCTGATCCTGATTGGCCTGGATAAGGAAGTTCTCCCGCTGATACGGATCGGCTTTGATTTTTTCGGTATCGCGCCAGGCAATTTCTTTGGGTGGATTGGCGAACGCTTCTTTTCCTGAAAGGTCGTTCCAGCAGACTGCCAATTTTTCAGGATTTGCCGGACAAACATTAGGTCCGCCATTTAACTTTTCCTGCTCTTTGGTAAGTGGTCCTGCCATTCGGATACGTACCGGATCGTTTAGTTTCCGGTTAACTGACAGTTCAATACCGGCATTCTTCGGAACAGCCAGCATTCCATCGAGTGTACCCCATAAAATAGTCTGGCTGGCGAAAAACGAATTCCAGCCTTTTTTCAACTTTACTGTGGCATTGTTTCGGAAAGGTTTCCTGGTGTCGGGAACTGTAACAACTTTTTGGTCGTTCATCCAAAAATTACCCCAACTTAATCCGAACGACACTTCTTTGGCTTCAGGGGAATAAATATTGGTGTACATCAACACTGCCGGGTTGTCCCCGTAACCGCTGTGCATCTGATCGGCATTCAGCGCATTCCAGATATAAAGTTGTTCGTTGGTTTTCAGGTTCAGTCGGGCTACCGTAAATTTTGGAAGAATTTCGTCGTTGGTCAGCAAAGGAATGCTGCGAGGAATAAGCGAACCGAATATTTCCTGATTTTTCAGGATGTCAGATTTTCGCCATTGATTCCCCGCAATTGTTTCAGCTTGCCAGTCATCGGGCTCCAGACGTGCATCAAAAACTTCGATCGGTCCTTTTGCGAACGAAAATCGCGGTGACAAAGGATGATACCCTTCTGCTTTACGGGAGATCCAATTCCCGGGAGTCTGCAAGTCAATGGTTTTTTCTCCTGATTTTAGCTCTCCCCAGGCTATGAAAGCTGCCTTCCCGTATGGTAACTGAAACGTTTCCATCCCGTTGTTGAGCGCTTTTACAGCTACCACATTTTTACCTTTCTTCAGATAAGGCGCCATATCGATGGAATCGTAATACGGATGTTGCGGATAACTGCGAATGGGACCAAAATTTACAAACTGACCATTGACCACCAGCAAATAACGTGAAAAAGCGTACAAATTGATGATGGCTGTTTCCGGCACAGTTGTCAAATCGAATTCATTCCTGAAATAAGCATAAACCTGGCGGCCTTCGCCGGTTTCGTCAATCCAGACATACGATGGTTTCGGTTGAGCATGACCTGCAGAAATAAGACATAACAAAAAAAATAGAGCTGGAAGTAATCTGTTCATTTAGTCGGTTTAATTTAATGAGTCAATGTTATAACCACCGTGGTAAGTTTTACCTGATCAACAAAGTAAGTTTATGTTGGTTAAGCTTAATGGCATATGTTTTCGGCCAAAAGCCTCTTTTTTTAGTAAAAATCATAGGAAGTTTATTTAAAAATGAAAGTGCCGAACTTTTTATATTCATGAAAAGTTTTGCTTGTCTTTTGCCAGGAGAAAGTTGTTTGTCCCTGGTCATAGTCGATCCGGTACATGTTGACGCACCATTTTGTACCACTTTGGGCCGGAACATTTTTAAGCGGAGCTAAAAGTGCATAGGGTATGAATATTTCAGCTGTCCATGCTGAAACATTGGAGCCGCTTTCCTTTTTCCCTCCCCTTACGCTTGTCAAGTGTCGTGTTTTTCTTTCGCCTTCATAGTGCCATGGCAACCATCCAAAAAAATGACCTTCGTTATTAGGAATAATAATAGGCAGTTCATAGTTCAACGGCGAAAGTTCGTATTCGAAATAAACCGGGAAATTTTCATCTGTCCAAAGAAAAATCTCTACCACATCTTCTTCCCATAAATCTTCATTATCCTCCTTAATGGTTGAAACCAGCTTTTCGTCCTGACATTCGAATAGAAAGTAAATACCGGTTTCAGAATATAACACCTTCGCTTTGGTTTCGTATGTTTTCGGTTTTTGTACACGCTGGGGCAAATTAATCCATTCTGCATTTTCCCAGGCAGGAGCACTGCCATCGCCGGTAATTTCGAAATCGGCGATTTTTTTCACCGTCAATGTACCGGTATCTGTACTTTTAGCCAGCAGGCCATTGCAGAATAGTACCACCAATATGATTGCAGGAATAAACTTTACTGTTAGTTTCTTCATCGGTTTGAGTTTCTGAGTTGATCACATCGGATGAGTCAATTTTGATGGTTTTGGACACCATTTAAGTAGGGCTAAAGTATAAATTCATTCTATGATGAAACTAAAATGCAAGAAAAAAATTTCATTTAATTTCAAAAACTATTGAAAAATGAATAAAACCCCTTTTTCCCTTAAATTCACAGCAATAAAATTAGGTTTGGAAAGCGTATGCGGCGGTAATGGGGTGAAAAGGGTTGTTGTACTTAGGGAGGGCAAAACGGTTTTTGAGGGTGCTGAAAGTGAAATGGCACAGGGAATCTGGTCTTGCACCAAATCGTTTTCCAGCACTGTTTTAGGGCTGTTGATTGCCGAGGGTAAATGTTCCCTCGACAGTAAAGTATGCGATTTCCTTCCCGAACTTAAAGAACATTACCCCGATTTAACTTTTCGTCATTTTGCCACCATGACTTCAGGTTACCGGGGGATAACAATAAAATATCCCGCTGAACATACAGAACAGCGGGATAATTTCATAACCATGTAGCCAAAATTTAATAGTCCAATTTTCTTCCTTCTTTCCCGATACTCAACAGAATACCAGACTGATACAATATTTATCGCCGGGTCAGGGAGTTTCAGATAGAATAGATAAAATATTCAATATGTGTCCATAATACTTGATTATGGTACGACAACCTTCACAATCGGCGAATAGTTAAATCTGCGACTTAAAGCGTTTACACAAGCCCCTACACGCACATAATAGGTATAACCTGGTTTCACAGGAAGAGGACCCATGGTATAGGGTATCTTTTCGCTGTTAGCAGGCAGGGATCTTGCTGTCAATTCTGCAGCCCAACTTCTATTGATGGATCTTCTGGCACTGGGAGTCGTACTGGTACTCTGTTGCGTAGTAGTGTATTCACCGATGCTAATATTATTTGAGTTTCCACAAAATGTAGTAAGACTTAAGAAAGGCCTAACCTCATAAAGATTGGGAAGTCCCGTAATAACAGGAGCTTTCACATTGCAGGTAAACGTCAAAGTTGGAGCCAAAGCTGTTCCTCCCAATGTTGCAATGGCATCCACTACCTGCAAATAAGGCTTAACCGTGAAATCCTGTGGTGTCTGTTTGTTCAGGACTACACCCTTTATCGTATCAGCGGGCCAAAAAGGTCCATCATAGGGAAGCATGTTATAAGTCCCGGGAAACAGTTTCGTATTATTATACACACCGTCCCTCATAACTGCCAGGGATTGATATATGGCAACAGCTCCGGGGTTCATTTTTTCCCAGGTCTTGTCCCATACACGAATTTGCCAGTCGTTATTGTCCATCATCAAATTCGTCCCCGTATATGAATCGATCACATTTCCATATAACCGCGAACCCGGTTCGTCCCAGTTATCGATTTTCTGGCATGAAGCTAAAGACAACAGGGCTGCTCCAAACATTAAATATAATAAATTTTTCATATTTATTTTGTGTCAATGGTTAAATTAATAAAGCGGATTCTGAGGTAACAAATTCGTGTTCTTGTTAATTTCTCCCTGTGGAATCTTTTCATACGCCGCACGTTTTGGAGCTGTAATGCTACGGTTTGGCCTGTTCACCTCATCAAGGTAGATATACTTGCCTTCATCGAAAACATAATAACAGGTCAGCGCCCTCGCATAACGCAGGTTTAACACCTGGTCAGCAATTCTCCAGGTTTTGAGGTCCCACCAATAATGGTTCTCAGTGTAAAGTTCGCGGGTACGTTCATCGCGGATAAACTGCAGGCTTGCCTCGATCGGGTAACCGTAGGTGTTGCTCACGGCTTGATTAAGGGCAGGGCGTGTTACCTGGCAACCGGCACGTACACGGATCGCTTCGACGTAATCCATTGCTTCTGTCCTTTTGCCCATTTCGTAGGCCGCTTCCGCTGTATTCAAATAGATTTCACCTAACCGGAACACAATCCATGACTGGTTCGACTTGTTCACGTTTGCTAAGGCTGCAGGCCTGGTTACATCAACGTATTTACGTATAAAAGCGCCCATCATGGCATTGTTTTCCTCGCCCCTGCCACTGAACATCCCATGATTGCCGGTGACAAGAACACCTTGATATTTATCGCCCTTATTACCTAAAATACGGTTTGACGCAGCGTTGACAGGTGCGGCGTTACTACCACTTTGCGCATCTGATGCCGGCCCGGTAAATTTAACGTAAATGCCCCGCTGGATATCAAAAGTTTTTCCGCGAAGCTCATCGCCATCAAAATAGCAGGTGCCCTGCAAACGGGGTTCCATCCCATTTTTAATGTCACTGCGCTTGTTGAAACGGACAGGTTTCCCTTGTGCATCGGTGAGGGAGGGGAAGTCGTACATCTGCATTATTTCAAGTACAGGACCACCTTCGACGCCGACAAAAGAGGAGAAATCGGGGTTAGGGCACATCAGCGCATCATAACAATGGCCAAAAGTCTGCCCGTCATAACCTTTGCTAAACATCGTCTCGGGAGATGATTTATCCAAAAACAGGTTTGCAAAATTGGTCGCTTTATCCGGGTAATCTTTCGTATGCAGGGAGTAAGGTCCCTGTTTGATAAGTGTGCCTGCATCGTATGAATACTGGAAGAATTCACTCGCCTTTGAGGGGTCCATACCTGCAAAACCTCCTTGTACGGCAGCGTCTGTGCCAAAACCCAGGTACTGGGTATATTTGGCAACCCTGCCTGCATAAAGCATGGAACGCGACATTAAAGCGGCAGCCACGTATTTGTTGGAGCGACCGGCGACACTGGTTGCCGGCATATTGGCTATGGCAAACTCCAGGTCATCATGGATAAATTTCCAGGTATCGTACTCTGTATTACGCGGTACCTCCAACGCTTCCTTATCACCGTTCACCGGGTCCTGCACTTCCGTTACAATCGGCACACCCCCGTAACGTTTGGCCATCCCCTCGTAAAAGAAAGCGCGGAGGAAACGGGCTTCACCCATTAAAGCGTTATAGATAGCAGGATCATATTTGTCCTTATAATTGGGGAAATTATTTATGAAAACGTTCACAATGCGGATGTCGTCGTATGGCCAGTAACCAAAACCAGCCTCATTCATCGCCGTGTTCCACCCAAAAATTTCACCGCTCATTTGTCCCTGGGCATTTTTATATGCCTGCCAGGAGTTGTTGTTGCCCGGCATATAACCACCGGAGCTATTTGCGTAATAAATGAAATCTTCTATCGGCAGATGCATATAGAGCTGGATAAAATATTTCTGAACGCCATATGAAGTACCGAACAGCGCGGGCTCATCCAGAATACCTTTGGGTTTCAACTCCAGGTCATAGCATGAAGAAACAATAAACCCAAAAATTGCCGCAAATAATATAAGTTTTATTTTCATGATTCTCATTTTTTAGAATTTAATGTTTGCCCCCATTGTATAGGTTTTATTGACCGGGTAGCTATAGTAATCCACATAGGGAGTACTATTGGTTATCGGATCAGCACCCGCACGTTCCGGGTCTGCATTCTTCAAACCGGTAAACGTTAAGAGGTTATAGCCACTCAGGTAAACCCTTACACTCTTTATCCCTGCTTTTGACAATAAATTTTTTGGTAAGGTATAACCCAGTTCCAAAGTTTTCAGACGCATGTAGGAAGCATTTTGAACAAGGTTTGAACCCGTACGACGACCGTCATGGCCGGTAACGGGAAAATAACCCGGTATCCATTTGGTTGCGGTGCTGAAATAGTCGGCACTGGTGTCAGCCGGACGCCACCTGTTCATAAAGTATGACAGGGTATTTTGTCCGCCGAAAGACAAAGGAGAAACAAGCAGCTCACCATATTGGACGTAAACCCCGTATGCTCCCTGGAAATTCATTGCCAAATCAAAGTTCTTCCATGAACCACCTGTATTAATCCCATAGTTAAACAAGGGAAGGCCGTTCGTAGCGATCGGGTGGGTATCATTATTGTCAACTACTCCATCCCCGTTCCAGTCATTATTGATCCAGTCGCCCGGTGTTGTGCCCTGTCCCATAGGAAGGGTATAGTTCCGGATTTCCTCCATGCTTGTAAACATGTGTTGTGATTCGTTGCCCCACCAGATATTGTTCCAACGGCCGCTGGTACGGTAGCGCCAATAGTCGTACTGGTTGTTGGCAACCCCTTCAAGCCAATTGGTACGCATACTCCTTGTTCCGGATATCTGTGGGCTTATAAAATAGGAGATATCTCTGAATTTATTTCGGTAATTAAGGGATAATTCCCATCCGAAATTACGATCGGCATTCAGGTTTTCCTGGGGCAGTTTAGCTCCCACGGTACCGGGAACTATTTCGGCGCTGGTTGCGAGCAAACCTTTACGGTCGCGTTTGTAAAGTTCAAAAGTACCGCTCAATTTATTATCCAATATTCCAAAATCCAAAGCTAAGTTGTACATCCTGATCTGGTACCAGGTCAGGTTCGGGTTGGGAATAGCCTGCGGTTGAAGACCCCCGTTCAACACATTGTTAAATACCCATCCAATACTATTCGTTAAGCCGTAGCCTAAAGTTGGAGGATAGTTGCTTGCCGAAGCGTCGTCGCCCATTTCGCCGTAAGAAGCCCGAAGTTTTAAATTACTGATAATAGGATAGTTGTCTTTTATGAAACTTTCCTCACTGAGACGCCACCCTGCTGAAATTGACGGGAAGAATCCCCAGCGGCTGCCTTCCGGGAACCGGGAAGAACCATCGTAACGGAATTTGAAATCAAACAGGTATTTTCCGCTGTAATCGTAGGTCAACGAACCAATCACAGACTGGCTCAGGCGGTCACCGGGAAGACCACCGAGTGCTCTTTGGTTTAGGTCTTCACCGGCAAACAGGTACTCGGAAGCAATCAGTAACTCGCGGTAAGCGCTAAAATTGTCCCAGGTACTGTAGGCTTCTTCGAAAATAATAAAGCTGTTGAAGTTATGTTTGTCAAACCTGTTATTATAGTGCAATCCCAATTGCATATCGGTATCGACGTTATAATTGGCACTTCGCTGAATACTGGAAGGAGCATTTTTAGGAGCGATTGTATATACCTGCGTGCCTGGGTTATATACATAGAGATTATAAGTGCTTTTATACGATGTATTGTCGGGCAGGTAGGTCGCATAGTCGTACGACCCTTTTGCCGACAAGCCTTTTACTCCCGGTATGTCGTAGGTTAATTGCAATGTACCGTTAAGCCGTCGCGTTTTGTTTATGTTATAACCAACTTTGTCTGAATTGACTTCTGCAACCATGTTATGGCCGTCGTACAATAGCCCGGCATCGCCATTAAGATACAATGGATTGTCGTTTGCATAGATAGGGGCATCCGGACGCATGAGCCATGTTGCCTTATAGGTCGACCAGCCGGTTCCGTTTGGTTGGTTGGTTTTGTCTATGATTGCGCCTATCGTAACCTTAGCTTTCAACCGTTTGGTAATCTCGGCGTCAACAGTCGAACGGAAGTTCCAACGGTCGGCACTATAGTCGCCGCTGGAGTATGATCCTTCCTGCGTAAAATAAGCAAGGCTCATGAAATAACGTAACTTATCGGTTCCTCCATTGATGCTGAGGTTATGCTGTTGCTCCGGCGTGGTTTTATTAAATACGGCGTCCATCCAGTTGTAGGACGGTTTTCCGTCGATGTAGGGCTGCATGTCGGCCTGAGTGAAAAGCGGGTTCTGGCGTACTAAATAGTTATTGTTGAAGCCTTGGAAGGTTGACTCGTTGCGCAAGGTCATATAATCCACGGCGTTTACCCCTTTCGGTACATTCAGAAACTGTTGGAAGGAATAGCTACCCGAATAGGAGATATCCACTTTCCCGTTTTGCGCGGTACCGCTCTTGGTCGTGATCAGGATAACACCATTCGCTGCACGCAAACCATAGATGGCCGCTGAACCGTCTTTCAATACGGATACACTTTCGATTTCCTGTGGGTCCATACGGGCAAAATAAGCCTGGTCGCGGGTAACACCGTCAACGACAAACAATGGGGTACCCATACCACGGATGTCGATAATGGAATTGTAATCGCCCGGCGCGGCACTCTTTTGAACGACACGTACCCCCGGTAATTTACCGGTCAGCATATTCACCACGTTTTCGTTCTTGGTAACAACAAGCTCTTCGTTTTTAACTGAGGCAACAGATCCTGTTAAAGTAGCT
Organism: uncultured Bacteroidales bacterium; assembly: GCA_942493325.1. GTDB lineage: Bacteria > Bacteroidota > Bacteroidia > Bacteroidales > Prolixibacteraceae > JAAFHB01. The sequence continues at coordinate 5,214,406 of OW818689.1, forward strand.
TTTCTCTGGGTCGAATAACCTACGGCCACAACCTCTTCAATTCCGATCGCGTCTTCTGCCATTATAACATTAATTGTAGTTTTTCCTCCTACTACGAATTCCTGTGTTTTCATTCCCACGAATGAGAACACAAGATCCGCATCATCGGGAACCCCGGGAAGAGAATAATTACCGGAGGCATCGGTAATAGTACCATTCGTAGTCCCTTTTACGACTACAGAAACCCCGGGAAGTGAGGCTCCTGAAGCGTCCTCAACTTTGCCGGAAACTGTTTTTGTATTCTGAGAAAAAACATCAACATTGATTTGGAAAAGGAAAATCAGTAGTAAAAGTGCCGGTAATTTAAATTTCAATAAAAAGTCATTTCCCCATCGGTAAGACATGGGATATAAGTTTTTTTTCATAATTCAATTATTATTAAGTGAACATTCGTTTTTATAGAGCTTAAGCCTGGTGCTTGGTACCATTCTGCAACTTTTTTCGTTTTATTTACCATAGGCCATAATATTTTAAAATTTAATATATTATGTTAATTGCAATACGAATGACGGATGTAAGAGGAATTCTTTTAAGATCTTAAAAAAGTCTTATTGTGTTTGTTCTAAATTTAATAAAAAAATATTCAATCTAACAATCCATTTGTGATTATTTATCAACTATTTGATGTTTATAGTCAGATTCTATTTAGAGCGCAAATGCATAAATCCGCTTTAACATTGTTTTTAAGATTCTTTAAATCACCTGTGAATTCGAACCTCAAACGCAGACAAACATCAGCCAAAAGGTTATTTCAGCAATTTCCTGATCCACTTTATTTGTGAATATTTGAAATTAATTTAATTCTTGTGTGGGAATCTTTTTCTGTAATTTTTTCAAAATTCGAAAAATCATTATTGAGCAGTTTAATATTTTTTGAATTTGTACAAACTGAAACAAATACCGGATGCTTGGTCCATCCTGAAGTTTCTGAAATTAAAATATCATTACCTTCAATGATCTCAATTATTGGAACTTTTAAACCAGGATTATCTGCCTTAAAATTGGTAATTCTGATACCGGAAACTTTGTCCATACGTATTACACTCCGAGCATCAGGCTGAGATAAAGATAAATGAATATTTTGCATTCTTAAACCTTCAACATGCCTGATAAAGAAACCATACGCTGGCAAATAATGACCAAACATTCTATTCTCAGGATATCCTTTTTCGTTTTCCGGTACAACATATTTATAATGCTTTTCAGTCCCTCCTCCCTGATATGTAATATTAATATTGGAAATATCTATATTTTGTATTTTATGACCAGGATACCCAGTGATACTACTTGAAATTAAACTTGCATTCCGAGCAATTATATTATTGATTTGTATATTTTTCAACTGGCCGGGAACATCATTGTACCGATTTCTATCGCCCAATTTTATAAAGATTGGCGTTTGAACACCATCCATTATTATATCTGAAATTTTGACCTGATCCATAATTCCACCATCAACCATTTCAAGAGCAATACCTGAAATTACTGTGTTGCCTGAATCGATTCCTTCAATATGCTTATGCCAAAGCCTTAAATTATCCTCTATAGGGCGCTTGATAATGCAATTGGTTACCGAAATATTTTTGAAACCTCCATGAGAAGCTGTGCCAAATTTTATAGCGTTACAATTGGATGCCAAAATACAATTGGTAACTGTAATGTTCTCGCATGGCCGCTCATGAATATGACTTTTAAAGCAAAGCGCATCATCATCACTTTCGATAATACAATTGGAAACAACCACATTCTTACTGTCGATATCTATACCATCATTATTATGATTGCCGTAGCTGTAAATTTTCACTCCATTAATCCTCACATAATTACATGCAAGATAATCTGAAACCCAAAATGCGGAATTGGTTAATGTAACACCATCAACTAAAACTTCCTGGCAATCTACAAAATATATAATTTTTGGTCGTCCTTCTGCATTGTCGCCCCTTTTCCATACAGAGGAATTTCCAAGACCATTGATAGTTCCTTTCCCGGTAACAGAAATATTCTTTTTACCATTGGCATAAATCAGGGCTTTGGCAGTCCCTGATTTTACTTTTAATTCATTTTCAGGATAATCCATAGGATTTGTGCTTCCGAACAGAATCGAGCCAGGTTCAAAATGTAATTCTATATTATCTTTTAAATATAAAGTTCCGGTCAAAAATTTTCCTGTTGGGATAACAACAGTTCCACCTCCTTCTCTATAAAGCTGATCAATTGCAGATTGAATGATTTGAGTATTTAAAGTAACGCTGTCTGATTTGGCCCCCAATGACAAAATATCAATTTTCCGCGCCAGGCAATTGATGTTGCCAACAAATAAAAACAGTGACCAAAATACGAATGCAGAATGGATGGCTAAACTTTTTCTAACAAAATTACTTTTTCTCATTTGGATAGTAAAAACTTTCACAATTTAAAGGATCCTGGATTTAGTTAAATAAATGTATTCTTTGGTAAAAGTGGTTTGACCGGGACTTGAATTTTTAAGCCTTTCCAGATCACTTCCATCTGTCCATCTTTTTCAGATACAACAGCTTTTTCTATAACCTGATTATTATTTGCAGTATCAATGGAAAATGTAAAACCTGATACTGCTTTTTTGATTTTGGTCAAATCAAAATCTTTCTCTGTACCTGAATAAAAAACAAAATCAATCCAACTCACCTTTTCATTACCGCCTTTCTCCCAATAGCCTTTCAATCCTTCGTATTCAGCGGCATACATTTGAAAGTCGAATTTTAAGCTATCGATTGTCATGCTAAACGTCTCATTATTTGAAGATGGTATTTCGAGATTGTCAGTGGTACTTACATTCCCAAATTCGAATCTTATCCGAAGATCCTTAGCCTTAAATTTTCCGTCTTTAAGGCGGTCGATGCTAATGTGTTTATCTCCGCCGTTGAGAATAAAATTCATACCTGCCAGCACATTGTTTTCTTTCTGCTGGCTAAAAAAAGTGGCCGAACTAAAATCATAATCATCGTGTAAAAAACGTACCTGAAGATATTTAGGTACTTCAATAGTGCCCCAATAGACGAGAAACGGGCGACGCTGGTTCCACAAACTGCTGCGATTAGCCGTTGATATCGCATATTTATCAGTTAAATAGGAAATTCCTATAGTCTGTGGTTCTAACTTTTCAAAGATGTCCGTTTCTGTACGGGGAAACACCGGAGACAAAAAATAGTGCATCAGGAACCCAGGAATCTGATGTTTTATTTTCACATCCATGCGTGGTTCCTGAATTGGCAAATTAATTTCTCCATTTGAAGCCTGGTTTAAAATTGAGTTAAACGAAGGTCTTACCAGAGTACTGTATGAACGACTATGAGGACCTGCCCATTGTCCTGAAGGCTTATGATAATGACGTGCAATCATTTCCCATCCTATTGAGTATAATGAATCAGTCATTGTTTTTGCTTCGGGATTTATAATGTGTTTTTGCATTCTGCTTAATTCATCCAAAGCCACAATCGTATAGGTAGGACTGTTATATTCTGTAAAACCTCCTTTTTCTAAAGTATAGTTGTAAAATTTTTGCAATCTGCTTTTCGAATATTCTTTCATTTCAGGGATGTCAAACAAATGGGAAACCATATATGTGACATATGTTCCCATAATTGCAATATTTGTATAGCCATTTCCTACATTTCTTTTCTGAACTGATTTTGCAGCCAAGATCAAAGACTCTTTAATATTACTTTTTAGATTCTCCGGTATTCTTTTCTGGTGCCCCATCCAGACATCCAATAAACTAACCGCATTAAAATCGGCCCAGTTATAATCGATTGGCGCTTTTTTTGTTGCCAGTGGTTCTTCTAAATAGTAGGGCCAAACACCGCATGATTTTGAAGCACTGTCCTGATCCTGAAGGGTAATTGTTTTTTCTATGATATCAAAAGCGCGCTGGGTATATTGCTCATCACCAATATCGAGCAAAGCTACTGCATAGTTAAATGAAGCCCTAACTTCATGAAAAGTACCAGTTTGAGCATCAGTATGATAATTATAACCAGTCAGAGTTTTTGTAAGCATTTTTCCATTGGGATCATATCTCTCATGCAAACCGGCCAATGATTCACTCAGAATTTGTTTTTCATTTTCAGTTAAACTAACTGGTTCATAAGTAATATTATCATCTTTAAAGATTCCTGGATTTTTTTCGGAATTACAAGAACAACTAAGAACAATACTAATAACTAGCAAAATGTATATATTGATTTTCATAATACTTGTTTTAAATAATAGATTGATATTAAAGTTTATCGAATTGTTCTCCAAATAACGAATCAGAATCTAACCTTTAAAAATTATGTCGCAGATATTTAAGAAAGTGTTGCCCGATTAATCCATCGGACAACACTAACAGATTTTGTGAAAGTCGTTTAGTATTCTGGGTTTTGCCACATTATTGATTCATCATCATAACGGGATAATTCGTCAAATGGAATTGCAAATATTTTGCGATAATCCTCCATTTTGTATAATGCTTCTCCCGACAAAAAGTGAATAATCAGCTCGTGTATCGTGCTTTTATTTTCCATTTATACGTGCTTTCAAAAGTTAGATGCACCAAAAGTAAAAACCCTGTATCTGAAATGAAGAAAAATAAAAAATATATTTCAGCAACATAAATAACAGGAAGGAAGGCAAAATATATTTCAGCTTTTGGCGGAGGTTGAGTGTGGCTCTGGTCAGGTGCATTTCAACTGTTTTGACCGATAATCCCATTATATCAGCTACTTCTTTGGTCTTTTTTCCATCCATACGTTTCAGCCGGAAAGCCTTCTGTTGCTGCTCAGGAAGCTGATTTACCACTTCTTCTATCTTTTGATTGATGTCTGCCATTAACAGGCTTTGCTCCTCAATTTCATCCAAAGATTCTATAAAAGCGATGTTTTCAAACGCGGTTTCCTGAAAGATTTCTTCCAGTTTGTTTTCCTGTTTCAATTTGCGCAAATAGTTGAGCGAATTGTTGCAAACCGCCTGAAACAGATAAGCCTTTACCGAAGTTTTAATGCTGATTTTTATTCGGTTCTCCCAGATTTTAAAAAGGGTGTCAGATACAATTTCCTCGGCAATGTCTTTGCGGCCCACATACCTCCGCGAATAGACACAAAGGCTTACATAATATTTCCTGAAAAGAAATATATAGGTTTCCTCATTGCCAATGATTAAACCGTCAACAATATTAGATGGCAACGAAATTAAAGTCATTAGCTGAAAATATCAGTGATTACAGCAATTTGATCTTTCAAGTCCGTGTTCGCTAGTCAAATACAAAACTAAGAATAATGAGCAATTTTATGCTATCATCATCGGAATAATTAAAAATAGATTGTAAGTATGCGGCCTGGTACGGGGTCGATTTCGTTCCTTTTGGGGATATGATGGATATTGGATTCGACAGGATTCTATTCGATCGGTTTCCAGTTTGCGGGGAGCAGTTCACTTAATCGGAGAACGGAGTGATCAGGCAGCCGGTTCAACACATCGGTGAGCCATAGTGTTGGATTGACTCCTGCTACCTTGCAAGTACCCAACAAGGAATAGATAATGGCTGTTCGTTCGGCTGCTTCGTTGTTTCCACAGAACATATAATTTTTCCGACCTAATGCCAGGGGGCGAACCCCATTTTCAGCCCCGTTATTATCGATATTGTATCTTCCGTCGAGTACATAACGTGCAAGGCGGGGATAAATATTATAAGTGTATGCGATAGCTTTTCCGATAAGGCTTTTGGGTAAAACTTTTGTGCAGTTTTCGATCAGCCATTTCTCAAACTCTTTGATTATCGGGTATGATTTCTCTTCCCGTATTTGCCTGATCTTATCATATGATAGCTCCATTTCCTGAGCCTCCCGCTCGATGGCGTATAAATCACGGATTATTTTTAATGCATATCCGGCTCTCTGCGGATCGTCCTTTAAGGCTTGTTCAAACTTACGCCGGGCATGGGCCATGCAGCCGAGAAGTAAAACGCCTTTTTTATTTTCGTAGATATCATAAGCGCCATAGGCATCACTCTGGACTGCTCCCTGGAATGATCGCAATAGTTCTACAACGACCTTTTGGGCGCGGCTACCATCTTGGTAATGAAAAAACAACTGATTTTGCATCGGACTTCGAACAATCCAATGGTATCCCTTTCTTGTGCTCCCCGGGTGATCTTTATCCATAACCGGGATAGTGCTTTCATCAATTTGAATGTAATCGCATGATAGCACATCCTTTTTCAGTGTTTCATATAAGGGTTTTAGCAGATCGACCGTATCGGAGAACCATCCGTTTACGGTCGATGCCGCAATGAAGATCTTTTGTCGCTTGAAGATCTCCAGCAGCCGGTAAAAGGGGATGTGATCCAAAAATTTACAAATTAACAGGTATGCCAGAAGCGATGCGCTTGCGTTTGATCTTGGTAATACCTGTGTGGGAAGATCAGCGATCCTGATGCCTCCTCCCTGTGGAAGGGCATATTTTGGTCGAACAGTGCGCAGTACGTATACTTCTCCCGGGATATATGCAAGTTTCTCGGTAATCTCTTCCCCGATTCGCACGGCGCCTTCAGGGATGTTTTCCGGTTCAATGACAACTTCTTCACGACGAATCGAATCGGGGATAGCACAGCGTACTGCTTTTGCCTTATTCTCTTTATTACGGGTATAGGTGACTCCTGTTTTTTCGGGCTCAACCGCCAGTTCTTCGGGGAGGCTTTCCTGTCCGTCAAAGGCTAAAGACAGTTGGCTGGGATCTTCCGGAACAAAACGTTCGCTGCTGCGGCCAAACATCCTGCGCCGTAGGGCAATCAGCTCGTTAATTAACTTTTGGATTGTCGCGTCACGCTCAGCGAGCAGTTTCTGAATTGTTACATCACGCTCGGAGGTCAGCTTCTCAATTTTAGAATCGCGCTCGATGATCCCTTTTTCCAGGCGCTCAATTTTCTGCTCAGAGGTCTCGTTTTTCGGTGCTAAATCCCTTGTTTTCATGGCATGAAGATACATAAAACCAATGAATTAGGCAACTATTTTATGCAAATAAAATAGATTATTTTCAATCTTTTTTTGCTAAAAAACAAACTATTTACCGGTTAAAAAGTGTGCTGTTTCGTGTATCTATTTTTATCTTCTTTTCCCGTCGCAAACGTCGAAACAAAACGTTTACGTTGTACGATATTTTTCATCGACAACCCTTCGATCATCATTACAAGCTCCGTCCATTTCATTTGGAAAGAGTTTTGTTTTTCATCGTAAGCGGGACGTTCAAATCCTCCTGATTCCAGGCGTTTGTGATATAGAACCAGGCCACCGCTTTCCCAGTGAAGCAGTTTGATTGTACTGCGCGGACGATTAATGAAAATGAAAACCTCCCCGCTCAAGGGATCACGGCCCATCTGGGAACGCACCACTCCGCAAAGCGTATTAAAGCCCTTGCGCATATCTGTGGCGCCGGTGCACAAATAATACTGTAAATTATCCGATAATGATAACATGCCTTACATGATCAGAACCAGTTCACGGATCAGGTTCAGCTCACATCCTATGGGAACCGAAAGACATACACCGTTGGGATAGGTGAGTTCAAGATTCTCCCTGTTCGTGCCGGATTGGTGTTTTGGTTTTTCAATACAGACTGGAATCAACCGGGAGGATTCCGGATGCTCATTTAATTTTTGACGCTTACGCCAATAGTAGTAAGTTGCCGGATTAATATTCTCTGCTACACAAAATGCCTGTACGCTCAGTCCGCTTGTCAGCCGGTTCTCCATCATGGTGGTAGCTTCTGCCATTGTTCTTCTCTGTTTCATCGTTGGATATTTTCAACAAAGGTAGAGGGCTAAAAAATATTAAACAATATGTACTAGGCCGAATGCTTACAATAGATTTAATCAAAGGCTAAAAGCAAGCCGTTATTTATTCTGAGGCATAAATTCTTCATTATTCCAGTCAAAAGGAAATTCTTCTTCTTTGCTTTGCAGGATTGATCCGAAGTTTTCCCTTATTTTCTTCTCGTTTGGGGACATGGCCGACAAAGGAATTTTTTCGTCCGGATCAATTGATGTATGATAAAATCTCCCATCCCTGTAGAGTTTATACTCCCCATCCATCACCCAGCGGGTGTGGTGAAAATTTTTGCCCCACCGCGGGGTATAATGGATAAATACTTCATTTTGTATGGGTGTATGATTTCCCTTTAGAACTCCAAAAAAGCTTTTACCATCTGTTTTATAATGAGATGGATTAATATTAGCAGCATCGGCAAGAGTCGGAAGTATATCTGCAAAATTTACAAGGCCGTCAAATACTCTTCCGGCTTTTATTTTCTCTGGCCAACCAATTATCATAGGAACATGATTTCCTGTATTTTTCGTCTGACCTTTTCCACCTTTAACAACTCCATTTACTGTTTTTGTAACGACAGAAGGATGTGTTCCGTTATCACCGGTGAATATAAAAATGGTATTTTCCCAAACCCCCTTATCTTTTAATGCTTTTTCAATTTTGAACGCGATTTTGTCGGCATAGGCCACCATATCTGCAAAATATTTGGTGTCTTTTTCATATCTTTTTTCAGGATTTGTCCACTCCCGAGAATCGGGTGTCGGAACAAACGGGTCATGAACCAACACCATGGGATAGTAGATAAAGAGCGGATGGTCGTCATTCTTTTTAATAAAATCACAAATGAAGTCACTAAAAATGTCCGGTCCATAAGCATTCTTCAGTCCTTCCATTTTTTCGCCGTTTTTAATAATCAACGGATTGGCATAACGCTCACCTTCTTTCCCGGTATTAACAAGTTGCCAGAGGCAATATTCATCAAAACCAAAATGATGCGGCCGATTATTATCCTGGTTCTCCGGCAAATTGTGAGAAAGACCGTTTAGCTGCCACTTCCCGGCAACACATGTTTTATATCCCGCTTCTTTTAAATAGTTTCCAAAAGTCTTCTGATTTGGGTTCAAGTATTCAAAATACTCATAATTCCTGTAATTATATTTCCCGGTCATTATTTTCACACGCGAAGGGGTACAAAGCGGTTGCGAATAACAATGCCCAAAACGGATGCCCTTCATTGCCATACGATCCAGATTGGGGGTTTTATATTCGGTACTCCCGTTACAACCCAGGCATTCATACCCCATATCATCGGCCATGATCAGGACAATATTGGGGAGGTTTAATGATTGATCGGGAGTTTTTTCCTGTCCCTGGCAAAACTTATTCAACCCAGTCAGTAAGATCAATGTTCCAGTCAAAATCTTAGGATAGAAGTAGTTCATAAAAATGTTTAAAATGGTTATGAAAATATTTTGGTTCAAAAAGCAGTTTTGATTGATGCGAACGAGTGTATTTTCGCCCACTCCAGTCTTGTTTATGCAAGAATAAATGCTTATTTGTTCAGTTTTAATTGAAACACCTCACAACCCATTACTTCCAGGTCGCTAAAATAAAAGTCGTCCTGGTTTTCGGTAATAATACAATCGCACTTATGAAGAAGGGCCGAATAATACTCCATGCCATCCTCAAAGTCGTGGATTCGTTTATTTTCAATGGCCCGACGCGTTGTATTTTCATCTCAACAGGCGCGACGACCATGTAAACAATGGGTATTCCTTGTTTAAGGTTGCAATCAGGATATTTGCATCGACAAAAACCTTCATCTGGCATGATTAAAATATTCGTCCTTCAGCTCTTTTCTGGCACCGCGTTTATAAACGGCTTCCCCTTCAGCAACCTTGTTCACCCATTCCGAAACCGGAAAATCTTCAATGGTTTTATAGTTGCCCGAGGTAATCTGCCGGTAAAGATATTCAGTCAGGCGCGAAAGGCTGATGTTATTGGCTGCAGCAAATTCTTTGGCTTTTTCAATAACCTCCCGATCAAAATGAAGTGTCAGTTTTGTTTCCATGTCTTTTATACGTCAAATTTATTAAATCTACACGTAAACTAGATTTTTTTAGATTGCATTTTTATTAAGTGCGTATGTCTACTCATCTTTTGAATTCACCATCCAGGATGAAAAGACATTCAGATAATTCCAAAATGATTGAAGCACTTGTTCCGGTACTTCAAGTTTTGAAAGTACCTGAATATAGCATTGCAGCCAAACGATGCGGGCTACGGATGTAATTTTAACTGATGCATGTCTTTTAACCATCATGGGTTTGCCCCGGTTCTCGTTATACCATTCACGACCGCCGCAAATCTGAATAAAAAAGTCGGAAGAATTTTGTTTTGCTTTATCCAGAGCTTCTGTGGTAGGAGGGAAGAGGTGCCTGATTTCACTCTTGCTTAGCAAATCGTAATGATCGCTGACCATTTTGCGAATTCCTTCCTCTGTAACTAATTTCAGAAATTCAGGGGCAGGTTTAGTGACCATTGGTCGTTGTCCGAATTCGAATTGTGTGATTGAAAAATCCATTGTTTTAAGAATATTTAACTAAGAGATCAAGACTATCTTAAATAGGTACTAAGATAACAGTAATTTGAATTACAAGCAATAAAATTTCCGGGAGAGGATGCCTGCCCTAACCTTCGTTAAGTTGGTAGCAGATAGAGTTGTTGAAGGAATCGTACGACGCTTATTAGTGAGGTGTGACGGGGAAGGTGAAAGTCTATTTAACAAATCTCAGAGATAGCGAGGTGATTATTATTAAGCGGAATCTGATTGAGATTCTGACCTGGCGTTATCCTGATGCTGTAATAAGTTACCGGAGCGCGAGGGTTAGGCCAAACAATGAGGGTGAGTTCTTTCTGAACTATAACTAAAGCAGTATTTTTGTAAGAGTAAAGTGTTGGTAATTTCTTGCACACACTTGCATAACCTTTTCAGCATCATTCTTTTTATTGCCCCTTTCGTCAATAGCGATTTGAATTAAAAAGCTTAGTTGTTTTAAATCCATTGGGACATACATTTCCTGGTCTAATATTTTCATAACAGTAGATGCTGCATCAAAGGCACTGCAAACAGTGAGTTTGGGGTAAGGCAATTCAAGTACTTCAATAAGAGCATTAACTCCACATGCCATTCTTTCTAAACTAAAGGGATCCACATCAAATCGGTGGTTGGTATCAAGATTCATAGTAACTGATTTTAGTTTGTTCCCCGGTCTTAGCGGGTTATCGGTTTATTTTAACGATTGTACCTGCTTTTTATGAATACTTTGCATTCATCGCAACGAGAAAAAAGAGAGGGGTACGCGGATAAAAATATACATGTTTTACAAATGGCCTAAATCGAAAAAGTCAACTACTGATTAACAAGTAGTTGACTTTTTTACGGTGACCCTGGAGAGACTCGAACCCCCAACCTTCTGATCCGTAGTCAGATGCTCTATCCATTAAGCTACAGGGCCATTTTGCGTGAAGCGGTGCAAAGATAATCAGTTTTTGCAAACCAAAACCATCATACCCATTTTTTTTGGAAAATAACATTACATCAAAGGCTTGTGGTGGCTGGCAAACCGGGGAATTGTTTGCTGTCAGGCCGTTGGCGAAGGGGCGTGGGGCACAGAACATGGAGCATGGAGCATGGGGCAGGGGGCGATCCCGAATCACGTCGTTCTCGGGAGGCGAGAGGGCGAAGGGGCGCTAATGCTTTCGGATTGGATTCACCGGTTTTCACAGCGTATTAAGTGTCCCTATCAGCAGCAACACCAAACTTTGTAAGAATCCGTGTAATTGGTTCAAATTCGTGTAATTTGTCATAAACTCTACAACTCCCGAATAAATCGCATATATTTGCATGCTAATTTTTAATTATTCTTAATAAGGAGTTGGGTGCGTCTTTCGGAAGTCGGTGAAAATACTAGTGTTGTCATTATCAAGTTGCTTGGTCATGGTTCCTTTCGTCGCAGAATCTCGGAAATGGGATTTGTAGTCGGAAAGGAAGTGACCGTAATTAAAAATGCCCCGTTGCGGGACCCCGTTGAATATCAATTGCTGGGTTATAATATCTCACTGCGTCGGGCTGAGGCTGATCTTATTGAAGTAATTACCACCGAAGAGGCAATGACTCTTGTACCCCCCAATTTCGACGGCACTATCGATATGGAGGTTCTGAAGATTTCAGCCCGTCAGAAAGGGAAAACGATTCATGTGGCGTTGGCCGGAAATCCAAATTGCGGCAAAACTACTCTTTTTAACCGTGTTACCAATTCGAAGGAGCATGTAGGAAATTACAGCGGTGTAACGGTGGATGCCAAAATCGCAACTTTTCAGCGGAACGGGTATACATTTAAGCTGGTTGATCTTCCGGGTACCTATTCTCTTACCGCCTTTTCTCCCGAGGAACTGTTTGCGAGAAATTATATCATCGAACAAACGCCCGATATTATTCTCAATGTGATCGATTCCACAAACCTGGAAAGGAATATGTTCCTCACGACGCAGCTGATCGATATGGATATAAAGGTGGTGATAGCCCTTAATATGTACGATGATCTGGTTGCGGGCGGTGCAACACTCGATTCTGAAAAATTGGGAAAGTTACTTGGGATTCCGATTATCCCAACAACCTCAAGCAAAGGATTAGGATTGGATGAACTATTCGACGAAATTATTGAAGTCTACGAAGATCGTAATCCAATAGTTAGGCATATACATATTAATTACGGGGAGGAACTCGAAAAATCCATTGAAGTTATCCGCAGTGAAATCAAAAATCATAAGCCGGCCAGTGTTGTTCTTTCGTCAAGATATTTAACAATTAAGCTTTTGGATAACGACCCGGAAGCACTACGGACACTTGAAACGTCATCAAATTTTGCCAGGATTAACACGATTGCCAAAAGCGAGATTGCCCGGCTTAAATCAAGGCTCAATGATGAAAGTTCACACCTTATCACAGATGCCAAATTCGGGTTTATTGCCGGAGCACTCAAGGAAACGTTTATCCCGGGAATCCTGTGGCGCTACGCGATTACGGGCAAAATTGATTCCTTGGTTACACACCGGGTTTTCGGATTTCCGATTTTCCTGTTTTTTATGTTTTTAACTTTTTTTGCTACATTCCGGTTAGGATCATTTCCCATGACCTGGATTAGTGAAGGGGTTATGCTTGTCTCTGAATTTATCAAAACAACAATGCCCTCCGGGATGTTCAAGGATCTGCTTACCGATGGTATAATCAATGGCTTGGGCAGTATTATTGTGTTTGTTCCCAATATTCTGATCCTGTTTTTCTTTACCTCACTGATGGAAGACACAGGGTATATGGCACGTGCTGCATTTATTATGGATAAACTTATGCACAAGATCGGATTGCATGGGCGCTCTTTTATCCCCATGGTGATGGGTTTCGGCTGCAATGTGCCCGCGATTATGGCTACCCGTACGATACGGAACCGCGGTGACCGTTTGCTGACCATGCTGATTATTCCTTTTATGTCCTGTTCAGCACGTTTGCCCGTGTATATTGTACTGATCTCCGCTTTTTTTACAGAGTACCCGGCCATGATACTAACTGGTTTATACATGCTTGGAATAGTAATGGCAATCATAATGGCCCGTATTCTGAATATCACTCTTTTCAGGCGTAAAGAGACACCGTTTGTAATGGAACTTCCCCCTTACAGGATGCCTGTGTTGCAAAATACGTTATTACACATGTGGGATAAGGCAAGTCAATACTTTAAAAAAATTGGCGGGACAATTCTGATCGCGGTGGTAATTATTTGGGCGCTCGAATATTTTCCGCGAAACCCGGAAAATCAGCCTGGTGTAAATGGAACCTATGTGTCGGGGGCTACACACGATATATTTGTGCAATCACAGATTGAGAACTCTTATCTTGGAAGAATAGGACGAGCTATTGAGCCGGTAATCAGACCGTTGGGATTTGACTGGAGAATGGGTATCTGCCTGATTGCAGGTATCCCTGCGAAAGAAATCGTCGTGAGTACCATGGGCGTTTTGTTCGAAACGGGAAAAGATGACCAGATGAACAGTGAATTGTTACCAGCAGTGCTTAAAACGGAAGTCTATTTTTCCGGAGAAAAGGCAGGTGAAAAGATATTTAACCAGGCTGTTGCACTTTCATTTCTGGTTTTTGTCCTGCTCTATTTCCCATGTATTGCCGTGATTGCTACTATAAAACGAGAATCGGGGAGCTGGAAATGGGCATTGTTTACCGTTTTATACACAAGTGTTTTTGCATGGCTGGCCGCTTTTCTCACGTATAATATCGCCCTTATCTTTATTTAGGGATCGTAATATAAGCATGACCTTTAAGAGTCAACTCGAAAGATGATGAATTTTCTATTCCATACATTTAATTACTAATCGGCTATGCAGGAATATCTTACATGGTTTGTTGTTTGCGTGGCAGTGATTTTTTTTGGACTTCGAACAGCCAGATCTCTGAAGTCGTTTAAAAAGACGGATAGCTGTGACGCGTGTGGCAGTTCATGCGGTGACTGCCCCGTAGCTCCCGGAAAAAGGAAAATTAAAAGCAGGTAAAAAGGTTCATGAGATCAGTGAATAAACAATTTCAGGTTCTATGACCAATTGTGTGGGTCAATCTGCAAACTACTTATAAAGATTGCTACTGGCTATTAGTGGCTGGCTGCTGGCAGACTCGCTTTCTAAAAAATTAGGAGCTATCTTAACGTTCAAAGGATTAGGACCAATTAGTTCGCACGTTCATGCCAGGTGCAAGTTGCCAAAAGCCAGCTGCTTATTCCTCATACCAAACGACATAGCGCTCAATTTCATTTATCCTCACTTACATCTTTATTCATCCAATAATCGCAAATTGGCATATATATCTTCGAAAGATTCTGTATTCCTGAACTATATCTCCGTCGAATCGTATCTTCCGGAATACTATGACCGCCAGTCGATACCCTTATGCCTACTCTTTCAATTGCTAAATCTACTGATGTATAAATTTGGCATCTACTTTTTTATCAAAGATAATTACTATTCATTTCTGATATCTCGTTCCTATACAATTGAGCAGAAATCTTCCTGGTTTGGTCCAACGGACAGTTGCCAGTTGCCAGCCGCCAGTTGCCAGCCGCCAGTTACCAGTTGCCAGCCGCCAGTTGCCATTTGCCAGCCGCCAGCCGCTCACGAAGAGTCGGGGCCAGCTGCCAGCTACCCTAAAAGCCTTCGGTCTCCAGCCATCAGCCCGTTATTATAACTGCATTTCAAGAAGTTTAGCCATATCGTCTATAGTAAGATCACCGCGTTCACCGATTGCCTTAATACCCCGTTTTGTAAAGCGGCCTGTAATTTTGGATATCGTATCACGGCCTACTCCATAGTCAGAAAGTTTTGTTTTTATTCCGACTGATTCAAAAAATTCAACGGTCTTTTGAATGGTGGCATCAATCCTGCTGTCATCAGTTCCTTCGGTTATCTTCCAGACTCTTTCGCCATACTGAAGAATCTTCTCCTTTTTATTTTCACGCTTTAGCTTCATGATTCCCGGAAGCACAATACAAAGTGTCTGTCCGTGATCTATCCCGTGAAGTGCGGTGAGTTCATGACCAATATTATGAGTTGCCCAATCCTGGGGAACACCGGCTCCGATGAGTCCGTTTAATGCCATTGTAGCCGCCCACATAAAATTAGCGGCAGCGTTATAGTCCGATCGGTCGGCAAGCACCTTGGGCCCTTCATTAATCAGGGTAATCAGGATTGATTCGGCAAAACGATCCTGGATTTCAGCGTTAACGGGATAAGTCAGGTATTGTTCCATTACATGAATAAACGCATCTACAATTCCGTTGGCAACCTGGATCTGTGGCAGTGAAAATACGACCTGGGGATCAAGAATTGAAAAGACGGGCAATACAAATTCTGAATCAAATGCAAGCTTCTCTTTTGTTTCCCATCGCGTGATCACCGAGTTTCCGTTCATCTCGGAGCCTGTTGCGGGAAGCGTAATTACCGTTCCTATCGGCAACGCCTTTTTCACGCTGACCAGATTTCGCCTCGATAAAATTTCCCAAGGATCGGATCCTTCCCAAAGTGCCGCGGCTGCAATAAATTTGGTTCCGTCCAGAACGGAACCTCCTCCCACTGCCAGTAAAAAGTCGATCTTGTGCGATTGGACAATTTCAACACCTTTCATCAGCGTTTCATAATGCGGATTTACTTCAATTCCGCCGAATTCGATGATGTTGTAGCCTTTCAGAGCCGATATCACCTGATCATAGACACCATTTTTTTTGATGCTTCCACCACCGTATGTGAGCAGGATATTGGCTCCCCGGGGAACTAATATCGAAAGCTTTGAAATCTCACCCTTTCCGAAGCAGACTCTTACCGGATTATAAAATTCAAAATTATTCATGATTAATTACTTTTATTTAATTGATTTTCTTTTAATTGTAAAAATTCCTTGAATCCGGAGGCCTGGTTGTGGCGGCTGGTTTCTGTCACCTGGCTATTAGCGAGTGCATCAATTAAGGATGAACCTTAATTACACAAAATCAGGCATATTCATAGTGTCGCCAGTTGCCAGTTGCCAGCCGCTAGTTGCCAGCCGCCAGTTGCCAGTTAATTTCCTAACGTTGCCACCATCACCGCTTTGATTGTATGCATGCGGTTTTCGGCCTGAGCAAATACAATTGATGCTTTACTTTCGAATACTTCGTCGGTAACTTCCATCGAATCAAGGCCGAATTTCTGAAAGATTTCTTCCCCTATCCGCGTATTACGGTCATGGTAGGCGGGAAGACAATGCAGGAATTTTACATCCGGATTGCCGGTCAGTTCCATGGCTTTTTTATTGACCTGGTATGGCTTAAGCAACTTAATTCTTTTTTCCCAGACATCATTCGATTCTCCCATTGAGACCCACACGTCGGTGTAGAGAAAATCACAATCCTTTACCGCTTCAGCCAGATCTTCCGTGATCAGGATTTTTGCCCCGCTTTCTTCAGCAATCTTCTGACATTCCAATTGCAATTCCTTTGTTGGCTGACATGCCTTTGGTGCTGCTGCCCGGAAATCCATTCCCATTTTAGCAGCACCCACCATCAGTGAATTGCCCATGTTATTCCGCGCATCACCAAGGTAAGCAAATCTTATCTCCGAAAGCGGTTTGACACAATGTTCCCGCATGGTCAGAAGATCAGCGAGTATCTGGGTTGGATGGAATTCGTCAGTAAGGCCGTTCCATACCGGGACTCCGGCATACAAAGCCAGTTCTTCGACAATTGATTGTTCAAATCCGCGATATTGAATTCCATCGTACATTCTCCCGAGAACCCTTGCGGTATCTTTCATCGATTCTTTCGAACCGATTTGTGAGCCTGATGGTCCGAGATAAGTCACGTGTGCCCCCTGGTCATATGCAGCAACCTCAAATGCACAGCGCGTTCGCGTCGAGGTTTTTTCGAAAATGAGGGCAATATTCCGGCCGGTTAATCGCGATTCTTCCGTTCCGGCTGACTTCGCCCATTTTAATTCGGCTGCCAGTTCAAGCAGGTATTCGATTTCTTTACAGTTAAAATCAAGCAATTTCAAAAAATGCCTGGCATGCAGGTTAACACCCATAATTTAAGATTTAAGGTAAAATTGTCTAAAATATTTCAAACTACCAGTATTTAATGGAAAAAAAATCACATCCCATACCGCATCGTAATTTTGGATCCATAGGATTTGTCTTCAAGTTTGGAAGCCTCTGTGATAATGCTTTTATCTCCTCCGCTCTTAATAAAGGAAAGCGCAGCTACTATTTTAGGAGCCATTGATCCTTCTGCAAAGGTACCCGCTTCGAGGTATTTGATAGTGTCATTATAGTCCAGGAATTCAAGTTTCTCCTGTGTTTCCAGCCCAAAATCCTTAAAAATAAACGGAACATCGGTAAGGATATAAAATTCATTGGCACCAACTCCGTTGGCCAGTACCGCAGATGCAAGGTCTTTATCAATAACGGCATCAATTGTCCGGACGTCACTGTTTTCATCATAATAGACCGGAATTCCACCTCCTCCGCAGGTGATCACGATATTTCCTTTCCTCGTGAGATCACTGATTATGCCGAGGTTGAAGATTGACTTAGGGGCGGGTGACGGGACTACACGGCGCCAGGGTTTCTCCCCTTTTTTACTCTCCTTGAAAATCCATCCTTTTTCTTTGGCAAGCGACTGTGCCTGATCAGCGGTGTAATACATCCCTATCCGTTTCGAAGGATTTTTAAATGCCTCATCTGCAGGATCAACCTCAACCATGCCCACTATTGTTATAACGTTTCTCTGTATTCCGTGCCTGTTCAGAATATTCCGGAAAGTCCGCTCGATCATATAGCCGATACCACCTTGTGTATCAGCAACACAAATATCAAGTGGCATGGGTGTGATGCCATAGACCTGCTGACCGGCTTCATTTCGCAACAGGATATTACCAACCTGCGGTCCGTTGCCATGCGTGAGGATTAAATCGTATCCGGCATTAATCAGGAATATCAGATTTTCGAGCGTTTCAGCGGTATGTTTTTCCTGTTCTTCAATAGTCCCTTTTTCGTTATCCCGAAGAAGGGCATTTCCCCCGAGTGCAACCACAGCCAGTTTTTTCACAATATTCAATTTTATTTAAGGATGAAAAATCGATCTAAAGTAACACTATATCAAACAATCTTAATGTGCATAATATCATATTTTAAAGATTAATTTAGGGATGTCTAACCTATTTGTACAAATCAAAACCAACAATTATTTGCAGGAACACGGCTGGCAGCTGGCTGCTGGCAATTGATGACTGGCATAATCTCTCTGGATACTTAATTATTAACTGCTAGTTCGTAATTTGTAATTCATAATTCATAATTCATAATTCATTTGGTCTTTTTGGTTAAATTTGCAGGTCAATTCGATGCATTTTTTTTATAAACTTGATCTCAGAATACATGGCCCGCAGCAAGAACGAAAAATCAGGTACTACTTCGACAAGGAAAAGCGGAATCGGTGGTCGGCTTGGAAGTCTCAATACCTGGGAACGCATTGGTGGCATACTGGCGATTCTGCTGTTTTTATTTTCCGTCTATTTGCTCATCTCATTCATATCCTTCTTTATTTCGGGTGATGCTGATGTAAGCCACCTTAAGGTATCCAGCAAGGAGTTATTATCGAATCCTGATCTGAAAATACAAAACGCTGGTGGTCGCTGGGGGGCCGTATTGGCCAATTTGTTTATTAACAGGGGGTTTGGAATTGCATCGATCGGATTGGTTTATCTGTTTATGATAATTTCTTTGCGGTTGGGCAAGATCGGCAAGTTTTCGGTCAGACGTAATTTTGCGTATGGTCTGTTCTTAATAATATGGACGTCTGTTACGTTTGGATATTTCTTTTCCACACTTTATGGGAGCTCACATATTCTGCCTGGAGGAGATTACGGCAAACAAATAAGCCTGCTGCTGAATTCCACCATTGGAAAAGTAGGAACGTTCTTCCTGATTTTTGCTTCGATCCTGATTTGTATTATCATTGCGTTTGAGGAAGCATGGCCGCTTATTAAGAAGTGGCTGACTTATAAACGGTTAAAAGCTCTGAGGTCGGAGTCTAAAAAGGAGGAAATTTCGGAAGAAGATACTTTTTTAATTCCCCAGGCCCCGTTAATAAAGACCAGCGAAAGGGCTTTTGCCAAAGTGGCTGTGGGAAATAACGTCGAAATTGTTTATGCCGGAAGTAAGAACGATGACGGGCTCGAAATTGAGCGGGAAGTGATTCATCAGGAGGAGCCCGCGCCTTTCGTTAATCGCCAGGTTAATGCACCCGAAGTACGCAAAAGTGCCGACGACGATGGATTATTCGAAGGGGCTGACGAAGATATGCCGGACTTCGATCCTACACTTGAATTGTCACGTTATAAATTTCCTCCGATCGAATTGCTTGAAGAACGCTCAACCGGGAATCCACAGGTTTCGGATGATGAGTTGATCGCAAACAAGAATAAGATCCTTCAGACACTGAAAAACTACAATATTGAAATTGTAAAAATCAAGGCTACCACCGGGCCGACCATTACACTTTATGAAATTGTACCGGCACCGGGTGTCAGAATATCGAAGATTAAAAACCTTGAAGATGATATAGCTCTTAGTCTGGCAGCTTTGGGTATCCGGATAATTGCGCCTATACCAGGCAAAGGAACCGTTGGTATTGAGGTTCCAAACAGTAAACCGGAGATCGTTTCCATGCGTTCACTGATTGCCTCAAAAGTTTTCCAGGAAACCGACTTTGAACTGCCGCTCGCGCTTGGAAAGACAATTTCGAATGAGACATTCGTCGTTGATCTCACCAAGATGCCCCATATCCTGGTTGCAGGAGCAACAGGACAGGGAAAATCGGTAGGTTTGAATGCCATTATCTCATCCTTACTCTATAAGAAACATCCGGCACAACTAAAATTCGTTTTTATAGATCCCAAGAAAGTTGAATTAAACCTTTATGCGATTATAGAGAAGCACTTCCTTGCGAAAATGGAGGGGGAGTCTGACCCTATAATTACGGATGTTCAGCGGGTGAAGAACACCCTTAATTCATTGAATCATGAAATGGATATGCGCTACGATCTTCTGAAGAAGGCACATACCCGAAATATTAAGGAATACAATGAGAAGTTCATCTCCCGAAGGTTAAATCCGGAGAAAGGCCATCGCTATCAGCCATATATTGTCGTGGTAATTGATGAGTTTGCCGATCTGATTATGACAGCCGGTAAAGAAATTGAACTACCGATTGCCCGGATTGCACAGCTTGCCCGGGCTGTCGGAATACATATGGTCATCGCGACACAACGTCCTTCGATTAATATCATCACAGGGGTAATTAAGGCCAATTTCCCGGCCCGTATTGCGTTCAGGGTGGCCTCGATGGTCGACTCCAGAACTATTTTGGATACACCAGGGGCGAACCAGCTGATTGGTAAAGGCGATATGCTTGTTTCGACCGGTAATTCACTGATCAGGGTTCAATGTGCTTTTGTTGATACTCCGGAGGTTGAGGCTATTGTAAAATATATCAGTCAGCAACCTTCCTTCCCAAGCGCGTATTTGTTGCCTGAATGTCACGAAGATGTATCAGACGACGCTACTTCGATCGACTTAAAAAACCGTGACGAGTATTTCGATGATGCGGCACGAATTGTTGTGATGAATCAGACCGGTTCAACCTCGGCGATTCAGCGAAAATTTTCGATTGGTTACAACAGGGCCGGAAGAATAATGGACCAGCTGGAAGCCGCCGGAATCGTAGGACAAAATGAAGGAAGTAAAGCACGTCAGGTTTTATTGCAGGACGAATATGCTTTGGAACAATTATTGAGGGGTCTGGATCAATAATTGAATTTTTATTTATTTTAGATAATTTGTAATGAAAACAGTTTTTTTATTTGGTGTTTTAATGCTGGTGTCAGGCGTTTTGTTTGCACAACAGGATGCAAAGGCGAAGGAAATACTCGACAAACTTTCGCAAACGAGCAAGGCCTATCAAACCATACAGATTGATTTTTCCTTTACCCTTGAAAACAAAACAGGGAGTGTCACTGAGACGAATGAAGGCAGTGTTGCCGTGAAGGGGAAGAGTTTCCGTTTGCATATGCCGGCAATGGGGATGGAGGTTTTTTCTGATGGAGTTGCAACCTGGAGTTACCTGACAGATTCGAAAGAAGTAAACGTCACCGAAAACGAAGATGATAGCGATGATGCCCTTAATCCTGCCAATCTTTTCACGATGTATGAAAAAGGATTTAACTATAGCTACATCGGTGAGGAGAACATTGGTGGTAAAACTTCGCAGGTTATAGATCTTTTACCCATTGATAAAAGCAAGGAGATTGCCAGGGTCAGATTGTATGTTGACAAGGTTAAGTATCAGATAATCAAAGCCAGAACATTTAATAAGGACGGTAATGTTTATACCCTGTCGATGAAAAACATGAAAACCAACCAGGTTTTACCGGACAGTTATTTTAAATTCGATCCGGCCAAATACCCCGGGGTAGAAATCAATGATATGCGTTAGCCGGTAATAGTTAAAGTCAGGACCTTCAGCTGAAAAGTCCTGACTTTAACTGTTTTTATTGATTCGCTATTTTTTTCTCCTGTGTCATTCGTGCAACTGAGGCAATTTCGATAAATGAAGTTCCTCCACCTACGCCAAAATTTCCCCCCACGTATACTACCGTATCGTTTTCAGTAATCTTTCCACGCGCCTCCAGGTCAAGCAGTGAGGATTCAACCAATTTATGTTTATTCTTTTTCGAAACGATTTCGCTTGCATGAACGCCGTATGAAAGAGCGAGTTCACGTTTAACGCGGCCATCATGGCACTTTGCGTAAACGGGGCGGGGACTTCTGAATGCGGAGATATAACGGGCAATTTTACCCGTGAGCGTATCTGTAACAATAGCAGCAACATTTAATTCATTGGCCGCCATTACCGCTGCTTCGGCCAGGAACGCTGATACCTCATTATCAAGGCGGGGAACCGGCACATAGTTCCGCCGGTCAGTATTCGATTCGATTTCGACCGCAACACGTGACATAAGCTGAACCGCTTCGATGGGGTATTGTCCGTAGGCCGTTTCACCTGAAAGCATGATGGCGTCGGTCCGATCGAAAATGGCATTGGCCACATCGCTGACTTCTGCCCGCGTCGGCCGCGGATTAGTAATCATCGAATGCAGCATTTGGGTGGCTACTATGACTGGTTTTTTCCGCTCCACACATTTCCTGATCAGGTTTCGCTGAATTGCCGGTATTTTCTCGGCTGCAATCTCAATTCCAAGATCACCTCTTGCTACCATAATCCCGTATGAGTAATCCAGAATCTCGTCGATGTTGTTTACCCCATCTGTATTTTCGATTTTTGAGATGATTTTGATGCGGCTTTGTTTGCTATCAAGTATTTTTTGTACCGCCAGCACATCTTCTTTATTCCGGACAAATGAATGAGCCACAAAATCAAGATCAAGGTCGGCAGCCCATTCGATAAACATTTTGTCTTTTTCGGTGATGGGTGGTAATGACATTGAAATACCGGGCGTATTAATACTCTTCCTGTTTTTAATTTCGCCGTCGTTGCAAACAATAACTTCGAGCGAATCCCCAACTTTAGAAGTGATTTTTAATTCGAGTTCACCATCATCAATCAATATAGAACCTCCCGGGGGCATGCTTTGTGCGAAATGTTCATAATCAACTACCAGCAGGTTGGAAGTTGATTGCTCATCACCACCCTTTACAGTCAGTATGTCGCCTGTTTTTACCTTGATAGGCTCTGTAATATTCTTCGTCCTTATCTCGGGTCCTTTGGTGTCGAGAAGAATTGCAATGCAATCACTAACGCTCCTTACATTATTCACAATTGTAAGTGCTGTTTCGGGAGTCTGATGAGCGGTGTTAATCCTGACAACATTCATTCCGGAATCAAACAGAGCCTGAAGGAACTCCGGCTCACAATGTTTGTCCGAAATAGTGGCCACTATTTTAGTGAACTTGGTTTTATTCATAATCAACAAAAATTAATTTCTTTCCCATCGGGGTATACTCCGGTTTTGGGCACAGCAGTTGTGTACGCAAAAGCCCATTAAAAAATACTATCAGGTCAAATATAGTATAATTTTTTGAATGGAGCCTGCGATAATGAGTCCAATATTTCCGAATAAGGTATTGTACATATGCTCCCTGGATACCCTTATTCAGGTGCCAGGAAACTCTCCACACCAAGCCTGTAGGAATCGAGTCCGAATCCCATAATACTTCCTTTACAAACAGGCCCTATTACAGATTCGTGCCTGAAATGTTCCCGTGTCAGGATGTTTGAGATATGAACTTCTACAACTGGAGTAGTGATAGCCGCTATTGTATCGCGCAGAGCAATCGACGTATGCGTATAGGCCCCCGCGTTAAATACGATGCCATGCGCTGAAAAACCAATTTTTTGAAGGTAATTTATAAGCTCACCTTCAACGTTTGACTGAAAATATTCAAATTCTATATTATGAAAGTTGGAAATCATCTTTTCATAATAATTTGTAAATGAACTACTTCCATAAATGTTTTTTTCCCTGATACCCAATAAATTCAAATTTGGGCCATTTACAATAATTATTTTCATTAATTTAAAATATTTTGTATATTTATGCTGTGCAATTTGCGAATAAAAGAAACAACTTTATCGGTTTTTGTTTGTTCTGTGTAATAATAATAAGATTAATTAATTTGTTTCATCATTAATTTAAAAAAAATAATATGAATTGGTCAGAAAGTAAAAAAGGGTATGAAACATTTCTGAGGGTTGAGAAGTCTCTTTCTCCAAACTCAGTAAGTGCGTATGTTAATGACATCAACAAATTGATAACATTTGTTAATGAGTATTATCCAAACCTCACACCGGAAACGGTAAAATTAGCTCAGTTAAGGAAATTTGTCGAGTGGATGAACCAAAAAGGAATCAGCCCCCGGACCCAGGCAAGAACCATTTCGGGCATTAAATCATTTTACAAGTTCCTTTTGATAGAGGAAGCTGTTGAAAACGACCCTACTACACTCGTTGAATCTCCCAGGATTGGACGTAAACTTCCAGAAATACTTACCGATGACGAGATTAATCAACTGATCGAGGCCATTGATGAGACAAAAGCAGAAGGATTACGTAATAAGGCCATTCTTGAGACTCTATATAGTTGTGGATTAAGGGTTTCAGAACTGGTGGATTTAAAGTTATCGAATCTTCATTTTGAGCAGGAATTTCTAAGAATTGCCGGAAAAGGAGAGCGCGAACGTCTGGTACCTATCAGCAAGAGAGCGATCGAGGATATCAAAAAATACCTGGTCAACTCGCGTAAGAAACTCACGATTGAAAAAGGATTTGAGAACATCGTATTCCTTAACAGAAGAGGCAAGAAACTAAGCAGAGTCATGATTTTTACCATTATTAAAAATCTTGCTGACAAGATAAAACTTGAAAAAAATATTAGTCCGCACACATTCAGACATTCATTTGCCTCTGCCCTTGTTCAGGGAGGTGCCGATTTAAGAACTGTACAGGAGATGCTCGGTCATGAGTCGATTCTTACAACGGAGATATACGCGCATTTAGATAAAGAATATCTTAAGGATACGGTGAATAAATTTCACCCAAGGTCGTAACATTCGCTTGTCGGGATCCCGTAACAGCCGATTTACAACAAAAGGACTGTAACCATTAGGTTACTTGTCCTTTTGTTATTTTATGGAATGTAGTTTGTTAAAAAAGCACCATTTAGCTCCTTAAGTTTCTAAAATTTTTTTGTATGTAGATCTATACTTTAAATTTTTTTTAGTTAATTGCAATTAACTTTATTGTTAATAGTCGTGGTTTTGTACTGAAAAACCCTCACAAGGAATTATTTACCTGTTTACCCAATTTTTGTTGTTTAAGAGTATAAAAACCGAACAACAGACCTATGATTGTTAAGTATTACTTAATTTATTAATCTCCCCCACGTGAGTCTGCAAAATCGGATTATCTTTGCAGCTGTAAGACAAAACAAATACGTTGGTCTTTAAATATTTATTAATGAATAGATTGGGGGAGAGAATCAAACGTAAACGCGAGATGCTGAGTTTGCCGCTCAGTGATCTTTCGAAAAAAGTCGGGATAAGTGCCAGTGCACTTTCCCAAATCGAGAATTCAAAGGCTTTTCCATCAATCGTTACTTTAAAAACGATTGCCAACAGCTTGTATACTACAGTAGGCGAACTGATCGGAGAGTACGAATCGCTGACAAAAAATCCACTGATAAAATCGGGTGATATTAAATTTGTAAAGGTAAATCCCAGCGGTACCAGTCTCTTTCTCCTTTCTCATCACGAGAACAGCAAACAAATGGAACCTTATATCCTTAAGTTTGTGGAGAACTCCGATTCATCAGAAATTATGCAAACCCATCCCGGACAGGAGTTCATTTATGTACTCGAGGGTAAATTGATGATCACACTCGACAATTCGCAGTATGTCCTCGATAAGGGGGATAATTTCTATTTTAACTCCACAATATCACATACATTGCGGAATATTCATAATTCTTCGGCAAAAGTATTATGGGTAGTTACTCCACCAAACATCTAGACATATCGGAATTGTTTTATTACTATGTCAAATCAATGTTAAATTTTAATGAAATTCATGTTCGATGTTACAATCTCTCACGATATTTGAATAGTTTTGCTTTTAAGGAGCAGTTAATTTAATTAAACATTACTTAATGGACACACAAGCAATCAACCTCAACGAAACCATCCAAAAGCTGAATAAAAATGTTCTTGATGTATTATCAGAAAGAGGCAAGGGTATTTTTTTCCCGAAACTGGGAATTTTGTCACAGTCGGCACAAGCCAAAGGCAAACATATTAATGCCACAATCGGTGAGGCAATCGAAGATAATGGAACTTCAATGCACCTTTCCGAATTTGATAAACTGATCAATCTCCCGTTAGGATCTGTTTTTCCATATGCTCCCAGTTTTGGAAAGAAAGAATTGCGTGATTCATGGAAAGAATTTATCTACCGGAAAAATCCCTCCCTGGGAACAACAACAATTAGTTCACCCATTGTAACCTGCGGATTAACCCATGGAATAAGCATGTCGGGTTATTTATTTGTAAACGAGGGTGATACAGTAGTTATTCCTGATCTGTTCTGGGAGAATTATTCATTGATTTTCGAAAACGCCTACAACGGTAAGGTGGTTACATTTCCGACCTTTAAAAACGGGGGTTTTAATGTTGATGGATTCTCCGAAACCATGGATTCCATCCAGGGGAAAATTGTACTGCTTCTGAATTTTCCAAACAATCCTACAGGATATACTCCGCTTGTTTCCGAAATAGATCTGATTACAGGTGCAATTCAAAAACAGGCTGAAAAAGGGAAAAATGTGGTGGCATTAATTGATGATGCCTATTTTGGACTTGTTTACGAAGATAATGTTTACACCGAATCGATCTTTACCCAATTATGCAACCTTGATGAAAGGGTATTGGCTGTAAAACTGGACGGAGCTACCAAGGAGGATTATGTCTGGGGTTTCAGGGTAGGATTTATGTCGTTTGGTGTGAAGAATGGCACTGCTGAATTATACGAAGCGCTTGAGAACAAAACAGCCGGAGCTGTCAGGGGAAATATTTCGAACGTGAGCCATCTTTCGCAGTCACTGTTGTACCAGGCTTATTTCTCCCCGCAGTACCAGGCTGATAAGGAAGAGAAATTTGCCACTCTCAAATCCAGGTATCAAACGATCATAGAGGTTCTTAAAGATAAAAAATACGGAGAGTATTTTACGGCTTTGCCCTTTAATTCAGGTTATTTCATGTGTGTCGAAGTGAACGATTCGCTCAACGCAGAAGCGATCCGCAAAATTCTTCTTGACAAATACAGTACCGGGGTGATCGTCTTCGGTAATCTGATCCGGCTTGCATTCTCCGCTGTTCCGCAATCGAAAATACCTGATCTGATTGAAAATATTTATTTAGCCTGTGCCGATTACAGAGAACAGAAGTAGAATCAGTACATAATGAAGTCGAGTAAAAGTAAAGTTATCATTTAATTAAAAATTTGCATTTAATGACAAGTAATCAGAAGTTAATCAATTGGGTAAACGAATGGGCAGAGCTTTGTCAGCCTGAGAAAGTTTACTGGTGTGACGGTTCAGAAGAAGAAAATAATCGTCTTCTTGGTGAAATGGTTGCCAGTGGTATGGCTGTAAAGCTGGATGAAAAAAAACGCCCTGGCAGTTATTATTTTCAATCAGATCCAAGTGATGTTGCTCGTGTAGAAAACAGGACTTATATCTGTTCCGCAAAACAGGAAGATGCCGGTCCGACCAACAACTGGGCCGACCCCGTCGAAATGAAGGCAACCCTGAAAGGTTTCTTCAAAGGAAGTATGAAAGGTCGTACTATGTATGTGATTCCCTTCAGCATGGGTCCGCTGGGATCGGATATCGCCCATATCGGTATTGAGTTAACCGACTCTCCCTATGTTGTGGTCAATATGAAGGTCATGACCCGTATGGGAAAGGCAGTTCTTGATGTTCTTGGAAACGGTGAATTCGTACCCTGTATCCACTCTGTTGGTGCACCACTTGAACCCGGTCAGGAAGATGTTAAATGGCCATGTGCTCCGATTGAGAACAAATATATTACTCATTTTCCCGACACCAATGAGATTCTCTCGTATGGTAGCGGTTATGGCGGTAATGCGCTTCTTGGTAAAAAATGTTTTGCCCTCCGTATTGCATCCAGTATGGCCAAAAGACAAGGATGGCTTGCTGAACATATGCTTATCATGGGCATTACTAATCCTGAAGGAGTTAAAAAGTATATCGCTGCTGCTTTCCCAAGCGCCTGCGGAAAAACGAATCTTGCAATGCTTGTTCCGACAATTCCGGGATGGGAAGTTGAAACAGTGGGTGACGATATCGCCTGGATGAAATTCGGTGAAGACGGACAGCTTTATGCCATCAATCCCGAAGCCGGATTCTTTGGTGTTGCACCGTTTACATCGATGGATACCAACCCCAATGCGATGCTTTCTGCAAGAGCAAATACGATTTTTACCAATACAGGGTTGACACCTGATGGCGACATCTGGTGGGAAGGTATCGGTTATGATGCACCGGAAGGTACAATCACCTGGACAAACGAGGTATATGACAAAGCAAGCGGTAAACCAGCGGCTCATCCTAATGCCCGTTTTTCAGCACCCGCTTACCAGTGTCCTGCAATTGACAAAGACTGGGAAAATCCGGCAGGTGTTCCGATTGCGGCGATTCTCTTCGGTGGACGTCGTCCCGGAACAGTACCGTTAGTTTATCAGTCATTCGACTGGAATCATGGTGTTTTCATGGGATCGATCGTAGGTTCCGAGGTAACTGCCGCTGCCATTGGTCTGAAGGCTGGTGTACGTCGCGATCCGTTCGCAATGTTGCCATTCTGCGGCTATAATATGGGTGATTATTTCGGTCATTGGGTTAACATTGGTGAATCGGCACCTGATAAAACAAAACTTCCGAAAATATTCAATGTAAACTGGTTCCGCAAGAGTGCCGATGGCAAATTCCTGTGGCCGGGCTATGGTGACAACATTCGTGTATTACAATGGATCTTCGAAAGAGTTGCCGGAACAGCAGCTGCCGACGAAACTCCGATCGGATATGTTCCTAAAATAGGTTCAATCAATGTTGTTGGATTAAATGGTACAGGCGCAAATATGGCTGAACTGCTTACTGTTGACAAAGGTCAGTGGAAAGATGAACTTGACCTGGTACGCGAGCAATATGCTACTTTTGGCGACACCCTTCCCCAGGAATTGGCAAACCAGGTCTCTGCTATCGAAGAACGCTTCGAAAAGTAAACCCATTTTTTAGCCGTTTAAATATTAAAAAGTCGCTTCAGAAATGGAGCGACTTTTTTTGTTCTGATAATTCAGTTTCAGTTTTCTACATCTGTGAACTCGCAGAACTACCCGTTTTTCCTCTCACTCCAAAGTAATGGGAATGAAATAATGTCACATTATGTTTTATTTGCCTTATCTTGACTCACTCTATCGAATCAATGAAATAAAGAACCTTGACTGCCTTTTTTTTAAACCTTATTTTAAATGGCAACCTCAAATAATTTTTTGTTACCCGTCATTTTTACAAGAATATCTCTGTAAATTTGTTGTATTCCGATTGACCCTGGTTGCCATCGAATTTTGAAAAGATAAACAAACAACACAGGTAAACAATTCAAAAAGAGAGAATATGAATAAACAGGAACAGTTCGCGAATGAGATTCAGACGGGTTATTCCTTTAAAGGAGAATCTATTGTTCTGGGTGGGGCAATGCTTGACAAGGTGTTCATTCCGGGTACAACAGTAAGCGTCCCTTTGAAAATGTTCAATCGTCATGGCCTTATTGCCGGTGCTACAGGGACGGGAAAGACTAAAACGCTCCAGATTATTGCAGAACAGTTATCACAGCATGGAGTGCCCTCGTTGCTCATGGATATAAAAGGCGATTTAAGCGGTATTGCTGCTGAAGGAGTTGTTAATCCCAAAATTGAAGAACGTCATGCTATACTTGGAATTCCCTATACACTGTCCGGAAATCCCGTTGAGTTCCTGTCCATTTCAACCGAAAAGGGAGTGCGACTGCGAGCTACAGTGTCGGAATTCGGGCCTGTACTGTTCTCGAAAATACTGGGATTAAATGAGACACAATCCGGGATGGTCGCCTTAATTTTTAAGTATTGTGACGATAACCAGCTTCCATTGCTGGATTTGAAGGATATTAAAAAGGTTCTCCGGTACCTGGGGGAGGAAGGGAAAGCTGAATTAACAAAAGCATACGGAACTCTCTCATCAGCCTCTGTGGGAACTATTATGCGTAAAATTATCGAGCTCGAACAGCAGGGAGCTGAACTGTTTTTTGGTGAGCCATCATTCGATGTTGAGGATCTTTGCCGTACTGACCATAACGGTAAGGGAATGATCTCCGTTCTAAGACTTACTGATATACAGGATAAACCAAAACTCTTCTCTACTGTAATGCTTCAACTGCTTGCCGAGATTTATGCCACATTTCCGGAAACAGGTGATCTTGACAGACCTAAATTTTGCCTGTTTATTGATGAAGCCCACCTTGTGTTTGATGAAGCTTCCTCCGCATTGCTTGAACAACTCGAAGCAATTATTAAACTTATCCGCTCCAAGGGGATTGGTATCTTTTTCATCACACAGGATCCCGATGATATACCCGAGTCAGTCTTGGGCCAGTTGGGAATGAAAGTTCAGCATGGACTACGCGCTTTTACTGCCAAAGACCGGAAATCAATCAATACTGCCGCGGCAAATTATCCTGAAACCAGGTTTTACAATACATCACAATTGCTGACCGAACTTGGGATAGGAGAGTGCCTGTTTACTACACTGAACGAAAAGGGGATACCTACACCCTTGGTTCATACTTATCTGAGGGCGCCCCAATCCCGCATGGATATTCTGCGGGCTGTTGAGATTGATAAAATAATAAGTTCCTCAGTGCTTGTTCCGAAATACAACCGCGAAGTTGATCGCGAGAGTGCCTATGAGATTCTAAATGCGAAACTGGAGGATGCCGCACATGAAACGCATCGTGAAGAGATGAAGCGCCAGGTTGAACAGGCCGGTTCAGCACGCACACGTCCTGGACGTGAGGAAGATAGTATCTTTGGCAAGGTAATGGGAAGTACGGCAACCCGCCAGATCGGCAATACCATCGCCAGGGAACTGGTCAGGGGATTGCTCGGTGTAATGGGGGTCAGATCGACTTCAAAAAGGATAAGCCGCAGCAGCGGCTGGTTTGGATAGATAAACCAGGCGAATACTATCATCTGACACGATACTCATCCCTTTGGTTTTTTAAAATCATATTAATGAATTCTGGCACTTGAATTGTAGGGAAAGTTTAGGAAAAATTCATCGATTATGAAAGCAAAAAAGATCATAGTGGCATTATTAATGATGTCAGTTTTCGCAACTGGATTCGCCCAGAAGATTCCTGGTAAGACAAAGCGTGAAAAAAGCAGGGTTGAGAAGCGTCAGCAGATTGATTCGCTGATTAAATCTAAAGTGTTTGTTTTTGTGGCAACAAAAGCGCTTCCCCAGGGAGGCAATACAATTGATCTGACTACAAATCCAAATTCCCTGAAATTTCATCCCGATAAAATTGAGAGTTATATGCCATTTTTTGGAAGGGCCTACAGTATCGAATATGGTGGTGGAGGCGGGTTTAAATTTGAAGGAAAACCTGAGGAATACAACGTGTTATCCCGTAATAAGGGGAAAGGATATGAGGTACATGCCTCAGTATCTGATA
The DNA here is from genome assembly GCA_942493325.1 of uncultured Bacteroidales bacterium. Lineage (GTDB taxonomy): Bacteria > Bacteroidota > Bacteroidia > Bacteroidales > Prolixibacteraceae > JAAFHB01. Next base: position 5,246,290 of record OW818689.1, read on the forward strand.
CCCGCGATAACTACAAACTCACCCTGTTTGTAAGTCCTGAGGGAAGTGCTACTTTAACCATCAACAGCAACCAGCGCAGCTCAATTTCGTATTATGGCAATGTGGAAAAGGTTAAAGAATTAAAAAAATAATGATCCAAAAATTTGGATTACAACATAGAAGTGACCGGGTGACTGCAATTCAAAATTGAGCAAAGTCAGCGCATGGCAAGTGACCGGGTGACTGCAGTTAAAAATGGAGCAGAGTCAACAGTCGTTTGATCCGTTATTTTGGAAGTCACCCGGTCACTCAAAGTCTGCGGGCGTTTTTTCGTTGTTTGAAAAGTCACCCGGTCACTTTCTCACCCTGACTCGCCCTGTAACTGTTCTCCTATTAATATTTAACTCTCTGTGGATATGTGAATTGCATCTGTTTGATTGCCAAATTGTCGAATTAACAAATTGTCTCATTATCAACATCTTCGCCCCATGCCCCATGCCCCATGCCCCATGCCCCATTGCCCTTCGCTAATTCTTTTCTAATTTTGCCCCGTAAATTATTAAGGATGATTATCAGGAAAAAATTTCGGTTCGAAGGGGCGCACATTGTCCGCAATTGCACTTCGCAGCGTTGTCGCGAAAATATTCACGGTCACTCCTATGAGGTTGAAGTTTTTTTAAAGTCCGATCAACTCGATCATGGGTTTATGGTGATGGATTTTATTTTGCTTCACAATGTAGGAGACTTCATTCACAGTTTCGATCACTCCTATACCTTGTGGGATAAGGAAATTGACGAGGTGAAGGAAGCCATCTACAGGATCAATACAAGAGTGGCAGAAATCCCTGTGTCTCCATCGGCCGAAGGTTATGCACTTTTATTTTATTTCGTTATCGATCGGATTATTTCGAAAACCCGTCTCGTCAATGGAGAGGGAAATGTAAAATTGCACGCTGTTCGGGTGCATGAGACACAGTCAGGATATGCTGAAGCATCGGCAGAAGACCTGAATCTTGTGCAATTTACTTTAGATGATATTAAATTCAATACCGGAATCAGAAGTGAGTGGAAAGATAAATTGTGGTGGAGTCTGATCAATGAAATTAAAAGTTAACAATTTATAAAATTCTTTTAGGATATCAAAAAAGGTTTACTTTTGCACACGAATTTAGATTTTGTGCAATTTTTTAATTTTGAGAGACACCACCCGTCATACCATTCTTACCGTTGCCCGGATTGTATTTGCCAACAGAGGAGCTGAAAATACCACAATGGACGATCTTGCCAAAGCTTCCGGACTCGGAAGAAGGACAATCTATACCTATTTTAAAACGCGTGAGGAGCTTTATGAAGAAGTCATTACCAGGGAGATAGACGTCATTCTCAAACAACTCAACAGGGTTGCCTGCATGAAAATATCACCCGAAAAAAAGATCGTCCGGTTCATGATCAATCATATGAAGACGATCGAAAATCTCATCCGTAAAGACCACTTACTCAGGCTTGAATTTCTCAGAAGAAGCGAGAAAGTCGAGAATTTCCGCAAAGTGATCGATATTCATGAGAAAGAGTGCTTCGCAACAACTTTGCATGAAGGAACCCTGTCAGGTGTTTTCTTGATTGAGGATTGCGAGAATACCGCAGCACTTGCATTGACTACCTTAAAAGGGCTGGAACATCAGTTTATACTGGATAATTTTGGAAAAAACTGCCGTGAGATGCTTGATCTCTGGCAAAAAATATTATTTCGCGGGATCAAAACCTCCGCTATTTTTTATGCAATTTTGATTTTCTGATATGAGAATGTTTATTAATACGATTTCGCATTACGTTCCGGAACAACGCGTTCCAAATGAATATTTCAAAAATCTTAACGGGCTCGACGACGAATGGATTTTTGACCGAACCGGTATCCGGACACGTTCAAAAGCTGGTAAAGAAGAGACTACCAACACGATGGCAGTTGAAGCGGTGACCAGGGCACTCAAGGATTTACCTTTTGATATCAAGGAGGTTGATTTAATTGTGAGCGCCTCCTATACTCCCTACGACACTGTCGCAACAATTGGTCATACCGTGCAGCGCGCGTTTGACATTAGTGAAGCACAGGTTGTGTATGTGTCGTCAGCATGTTCATCACTGGTGAATGCCATTGAGATTGTGGAAGGTTATTTTGCAACCGGTAAAGCATCCCGGGCATTGGTAATTGCTTCGGAACATAACACCTTTTACAGTGACGAAACATGTGAGAAAAGCGGACACCTCTGGGGTGATGGCGCAACAGCACTATTTATTGCTGATGAACCGCTGGGTGTTAAACCGGGAGAAATTCTGAATGTTTTTACCCGGGGTCTCGGCCATATCGGAAAAGGAACCGAAGCGGTATTCCTGCGTCCCGGGGAAGGTGGACTGCAAATGCCGGACGGAAGAGACGTTTTTATGCATGCCTGTAATTTTATGCGTGTTGCACTCGAACGAACCCTTGAAAACTGCAGCCTTACAATCGAAGATCTCGACTTTATCATTCCTCACCAGGCAAATCACCGGATTATCGCCAACCTGATCAAGCAGTTAAATATTATGCCAAAAAAAGTGCTGACTAATATCCAGGAACTTGGTAATACAGGTTGCGCAAGTACAGGAATCTGCCTCTCTCAGAACATGGACAAGATACCTGAAGACTCACTGGTTGGAATTACAGTGTTTGGCGGAGGCTATTCTGCAGGAGCTGTACTGATCAGATTTTAATATTTATTTGTAATTGCCGGACATCTAAGTAATGTAAACTCTTTATTGTCGTATTTTTCACCCCCAATCCCCTAAAGGGGACTCATGCTTCTGGTATCGTCAGTGCTTGTGAGCAGCGAAAGTCCCGATTTTATCGGGATTTAGGGGTAAATCAAGAAAAGAATACGACATTTATTTATTCTTTTAACTTAAAATGGTCTGGTTATTTAAAAACTCTGAATGCTTAGGCATTCAGAGTTTTTTATTTTTTAGTTGATACCCGGATAAAATAATGGATTAATTTCGTAATCAATAAAACGAATCAACATCTTTTTCAAATATTAACCAACCACTTTAATTTTATGAAGAACTTCATCAGGTTTTCGATACCTTTCTCTGTCTTACTTTGCTTTTTATTTACCGGGTGCAGAACGCTGGTAAAAACAGAGAGACCGGCAAATGTCAGTGAGAAAACTGCATTTCAGACATCCGGACCATGGAAACCGGTCACCGATGTAAGGGCTGATATCGCGATCGTTTATGGTGCGAACGATTATAAAGAGATAACTTTCGAACAACGGGTGAAGTCGTGGCGCGACCGTGGTTACACCACTCATTTTATGACAGGAATTGCGTGGGGTGGGTATCAGGATTATTTTACGGGTAAATGGGACGGGATAAATCATATGGGAGAAGGACAGGTACAACAAAACGGAGATACTATATCGCATGGCAGAATGATTCCCTATATCGTTCCAACCGCTCCGTTTATTAAATACCTGAAAGAGAAGCACATCAAGCGGGTAATTGATGCTGGGATCGATGCTGTTTATCTTGAAGAACCCGAGTTTTGGTCGCGTGCCGGCTATAGCCAGGCGTTTAAAGCGGAGTGGCAAAAATATTACAATTTTCCCTGGCGTCCGCAACACGAGTCGCCGGAGAATACATATCTTTCAAACAAACTAAAATACCAGTTGTATTATAATGCCCTGAACGATGTTTTTACATATGCCAAATCGTATGGCAAGAGCAAAGGAATGAATGTACGCTGTTATGTACCGACCCATTCGCTGGTCAATTATACGGCATGGCAAATTGTAAGTCCTGAGGCCAGCCTGGCTTCCTTGCCTTGTGTAGATGGATATATTGCCCAGGTCTGGACCGGAACCTCGCGCGAGCCAACCTTTTTTAATGGAATCCGAAAGGAGCGGGTCTTCGAGAATGCTTTTCTTGAATATGGATCGATGGAGTCGATGACGGCACCAACAGGCCGGAAAATGTTTTTTCTTACCGATCCCATTGAACACAGACCCCGCGACTGGGGTGACTTTAAAAAGAATTACCAGGCCACTTTCACTGCCCAATTACTTTATCCGATGATTGCAGATTATGAAGTAATGCCTTGGCCCGATCGTATCTATGAAGGATTGTACAAGAAACCGGACAGCGAAGAGAAAGAAAAAATACCCCGTTATTATTCCACCCAGATGCAGGTGATGGTAAATTCGTTGAATCAGATGCCCTTGTCCGGTAATCGCGTTAACGGCGCTTCGGGTATAAGCGTATTAATGGCCAATTCGATGATGTTTCAGCGTTTCCCGACACACAAGGGATATGAAGATCCTCAGTTGTCAAACTTTTACGGACAGGTTCTGCCATTACTCAAAAGAGGTGTACCTGTAAAAATACTTCATATTGAGAATGTCGCTTACCCTGAAACATGGAAGGAGACCAAACTGCTGGTGATGTCGTATTCCAATATGAAACCACTTGCTCCGGAAGCACATCAGCATATTGCCCGATGGGTAAAAGCCGGCGGTGTATTAATTTATTGCGGAAGGGATAATGATCCTTTTCAGACAGTCAGGGAATGGTGGAATACTGGCGATAATCAATATCTTGCTCCTTCAGAACATTTGTTTGAGCAACTTAATATGGACAGGATTGCGGGCGAAGGAGTATACAGTTTCGGCAAGGGTACCGTCCATGTTATTCGTCAGGATCCTAAAGAGTTCATTCTCGAAGCAAATAAAGACCAGGTTTTTGTGGATGGAATCAAACAGCTCTACGAACAAAAAGCCAAAGCAGGAACACTCCAATTTAAAAATTACTTCTATCTTGAAAGAGGGGCATTCGATCTGGTCTCGGTGATGGATGAAAGCACTGGCACGGAACCATTCTCCTTAAAAGGTTGTCTGATCGATCTTTTCGACCCGAAACTCCCTGTGGTGAGTGAAAAACTGGTGATGCCGGGCGAACAGGCCTATCTTTATGATGTTCGCCGTGTGCCGGATCCCAAAAGACCTCAGGTACTTGCAGGAGCAGCCCGGGTATATAACGAGATAACCGGCAAAAAGAAATATTCTTTCACTGCAAAAAGTCCTAAGAACACCACCAATGCCATGCGTGTTCTGCTTCCTGTGGCCCCTGAAAATGTAACGGTTACCGATGCAGGCGGACACGCTGTGAATGGTTTTCAGTCGGTTTGGGATGATTTTAGCAAAACCTGTTTCATCAGTTTTGAAAATGATCCTGATGGGATAAATGTTGAATTTAGCTGGTAGGGTGTGCATGGAATCAAATAATAGTTAATTTCGTGAACAATACTACTGAATCAATTAAATCATTTTTTTATGAACCGGAGACAAATGATAGGAAGCGCAGCCGGAGTGGCTGCCGTAACAGCTGCTGGTTTTCCCGTTGCGGGAGCTTATGCCGGCACTTCAACAGGGAATGCAAAACTAAAGGGAAATATTCGCCATTCGGTGAGTCAATGGTGTTATGGAAAAATTCCACTCGAAGAGTTTGCCAAAGCGTGTGCGGATATGGGTCTTGAATCGATTGAACTACTGGGCGAAAAGGATTGGGCGACAGTAAAAAAATACGGATTGAAATGTGCTGTGGGGTATGCAACCGATTACGGCATTCCCAAAGGATTTAACCGTATTTCCAACCATGCAAAACTAATTGCCGATTTTGAGACAATGATTCCCAAAGCTGCTGAAGCAGGAGTTCCCAACCTGATATGCTTCTCCGGCAACCGGGAAGGACAGAATGATAATGTCGGAATGATTAACTGTGCAACAGGACTCCGGAAGTTAATGCCGCTGGCTGAAAAACATGGTGTCACCATTATTATGGAATTGCTCAATAGTTACGGACATGCCGATTATCAGTGCGATAAGACTGCATGGGGAGCTGCACTTTGTGAGATGGTTGGTTCTGACCGGTTTAAACTTCTGTATGATATTTACCATATGCAGATCATGGAAGGTAACATAATTGAAACCATCAAAAAAAATATTCAATATATTGGCCATGTTCACACCGGCGGAGTTCCCGGCAGGAATGAACTGGACGATACCCAGGAGCTCTATTATCCCGCAATAATGAAGGCATTGGTTGCTACCGGATACAAAGGATATGTTGGTCAGGAATTTGTACCGGCTCAATCCGATAAACTGGAGTCTTTACGTAAATCGGTTCTGATTTGTGATGTTTAGCAGAAGGGTATAGAAACCTCATCAGAAAGGGCGGTTTGATTATTCAATCCGTCCTTTTTTCAGATACAGAAGAGAAAAGGTATGCCTTGTCTCTACCCCTGTGACGAAACTTGAAATTCCGATCTCATATTTAACTCATTTAGGCTCTATAAATAATATATTATTTGTAATTTCGTATGATTTTTAATTTGCATTCGATTTATCAATTGGAATCCTGACCAAACCATTTTAAAACCTTGTAACCCAATCTGATATGACAACGAAAATATTTATCAACATAATATTTTTAACTCTATCTGTTAGTTTGTTTTCTCAAAACACCAAAATTGACAGTTTGGAACAAAAGGTGACTCAAACTAAAGGTAATGAGCGTATATTGGTGCTTAACGACCTTGCTTATGCTTATGGATATGTCGATTTTAACAAATCCATAAGCTTGGCAAAAGAAGCCTTACTCTTAGCGGAAACTCAGAAATATAATAAAGCAATGGCATTGACTTATGATATTTTGGGGAGAGCCTATTTTATTTCGGGCAACTATAAAGTTGCGGAAGAGTATTACAATAAATGTATAGAAACTGCAAATAAATACGGAACAAAGGATGATATTTATAAAGCACTTCGGCATAAAATATTACTGATATATAGACTTATAGGCCAAAATGGGTATGAAAAAGACTCAACCGAATCAATACAGACATTTAAAAGATATATTGATCTGACCATTGAAAAAAATGACGTTATAAATTTTCAAGAAGGGTTGCAGTTTTATATATATGTATTTTATTATCAGAGATCTAACTCTTCAATGATAGATGATTATTTTGCTGAATTAAAGAATATAGTGAAAAATAATAACGAATTTCTTGCTTCAATTTATGCAAATGAAGGTTTATATTATAAATTAAAACAAGATTATTTCAGAGCCATTGAAAAGGATGAGCAAGCAATAAAGCTGACAAAAAAAATCGCAATGAGAGTTACTTACTTAGAAAGGGTCGGTATAATCTATTTCGAATTAAAGAAGTACAATGAGTCTGTAAAGTATTTAAATGAAGCATTGAAATTAATCAATAGCAATGAATTTGAATCCAAATACGCAACAAAATGTTTAGTAGAATTAGATTTAGGATCAGTCTATTATCTTTTAAGAGAAAATAAAACTGCAATTTTTTATTTGCAAAAAGTATTGAAATATCCATTTCTCACAAAAAGAGATATGGGTACGGTATATAACAATCTTGGACAGGCATATTTATCGATAGATAGTATTGATAAAGCAGACTATTATATAAACAAAGCACTTTTTATTTATGACAGCTTAAACATTAATTATGAAAAACTTGGAGTATTACATTCAAAAGCAATTTTTTTAACAAGAAAGCAGCAATGGAGTCAACTTTCCGGCTTAATAAATGAAATATCCGTATTAGCGAATGATGTTGAGGAATATTATATTTTATTTGATTGTTACCAACTATTAAGTGACTATTACGAAAAATCGGGCAACTATAAAAAATCAAACGAATATCTTAAAAAATGGATAGCGGTCAATGATTCTATCAACAATAGAGACTTTGTAAATAAAATAAGTGAGCTTCGGTTTAAATACGAAACTGAGAAAAAAGAGCAACAGATTATTATGCAGCAGAGTACTATTAAGCAAAAGAATAAACTTATAGTTTTATCGTTTATTTCCGGGAGTCTTATTCTTGTCGCATTCCTGGTGATTTTTATTTTATATAGAATTCGAAACAACGCATACAAACTTTTGGTTTATCAAAGTTTGAAAAATACAAGCAATGCACCACTTGTAAAAACAGATGACAATTCGGATGAAGAAAATACCAATGAAATAAGATATCACAGTTCTGCACTGGATGAAGAATTAAAAAATCAAATTGAAATCTTATTAAACAAACAATTGGAATTAAAAATGTTTGGAAAGTCCGACATTACATTAAAGATATTGTCGGAAAATTGCAATACAAATCGGACTTACCTTTCACAATTTATTAATGAACAGTATAATACGAACTTTAATACCTTCATTAATACACATCGGATAAATGAAGCAAAGCTGATTTTATCAGACAGAAACAACGACATTCCATTAAAAGAATTATACCTGCGTCTTGGTTTCAATTCCTATTCAGTATTTAATGAAGCCTTTAAAAAAAACGTAGGTGTTACTCCATACTTTTACCTGAAAACGGTTAAGGAATTATTTGATGTTTCAAAGTAGTGATTGAACGATAAAAAACATTGTTCAACCCACTTCGGGGCTGATGATATGTGTGTTATCTTCTCCAGGGGTTGCATCCATAGTTATTGAAATATCACCCTTGTCAGGGTGATTAAAAGAAATTGCATAAGAAAAACTAAAGTTTCTATAATCTGAGTTACCCACACAAAACGTCACAGCGCCATCGTTTGGTTTAACATCACTCACTTTTTATGTCAATTTTCTATGAATTGGTAAATTCATAGAAAATCACAATTAAATTTTTTGTGGATACAAAAGTTATTCAGTTGCTTTGATCTAAGTTGAGCATGATTTAGGCGATATTGAGCAAGAAACTTGGGATGACGAACATGATTACGCAAATGTTGAGCACGAATTCACCGGTCACGAGCATGATTTCACCGATGTTGAACTGAATATTTTAAATGTCGAGCCTTACGGAGGGGGTAGTGAGCCTGATTCCGGGAATGTTGGGCTTGATTTCAAAGATTCAAAACTAAATAGATGACGTTTTTATCTAAATAAGTAACCTTTAAAACTTGTAAAGTATGGCAAATTCATCTTATCGGGTTAATATCCCTAAGAACGCAGAACAATTATTGGATTTAGCAACAAAGGTTTATCAGAAACACACCGACCTGGCTGTTTCATCGCCTCTGAACACAATGGTATCCCACAAATGGTCAGACAATGGACCAAAAGTAGCGCCTTGTTTACAGCTACACAAACAAGCCGAAGAACTCAAACGACAAGCCGAAGAAGCCTATCGGCAACGTGACTTAATGCTTAACGATATTACAGAATCGGTTAAAGCAAGTCGCGATTTATTGCTCGGCGTTTATCGCCAAGCCCCTAAAACGCTCGGCGAATATGGTTTCGAAGTGGATGATTCGGTAAGAGTCGCAAAGAAATAAGCGTAGAGTAGCCAAAATAAAATTTTACAAATAGATGAAAAAGAAAACCTGGACCTTGATTAACCTATCTTTAATGATGGGAGTTTTTTTAATGCTTGCCAGCAGTTGCAGCAAAAGTGATAATACAGACAATCCAACACAGAGCGGAACAGTAACCGACATTGATGGCAATGTTTATCATACAGTTACCATCGGAACTCAGGTATGGATGGTTGAAAACCTGAAAACAACAAAGTACCGAAATGGCGATCCTATACCTAATGTGACAAGTGATGCAGCCTGGAGGCTTTTAACTACCGGCGCATATTGCTGGTATAATAATGATGCAGCCACCTATAAGGCTAAATATGGCGCTTTATACAATTGGTTTGCCGTTGCTGACAATCGCAATATCGCCCCAGTAGGTTGGCATGTGCCTACTGATGCCGAATGGACAACTTTAACAACTTTTTTGGGAGGTGAAAATTTAGCTGGCGGAAAACTAAAAGAGACAGGCACCTCACATTGGCGTAGTCCAAATACCGGTGCAACCAACAGCAGTGGCTTCACGGCTCTTCCTGCAGGTTCCCATTATACAAATGGATATGATTTTTACGGTGGATTGGGCAGCGGTTGTGGCTGGTGGACCAGTAGTCAAACCACAGGTCAATATTCTGTTTGGGATCGCAGTATTGGTTATGATAGTAATGGGATAAGCCGGTACTACGATAATAAGGAGTTTGGTCAATCTGTTCGATTAATTATGAATTGAATACACGCGTTAAGATTCGTGTGATATAGGAGGTGATTGGAAACCACTTAAAAAAATGGGGCAATATAAAAATTCAGAAGAGTAAAAAACTAAAAAACCAATAATTCTGCCTAATCAATTAATAACCAAATTAACCAATCCTATGAAGAACAAATCCTCATTTTTCCCTGTACTTCTTGCCGCCTTACTATTACCCATTTTGTCGAATTGCAAAAAGGAAGCCATTAAAACTGCTCCTACTGCTACAATTTCATTAGTGACAAATATTACGGCAACATCTGCCTCTTCAGGAGGTGATATTACTTCCGATGGGGGTACAATGATAACAGCGAGAGGTGTTTGCTGGAGTACTAACCAGAGTCCAACCACGTCAGATGGTAAAACATCAAACGGATCAGGCACAGGTAGTTTCACAAGTTCAATTACAGGGTTAATTCCCGGTGCAACCTATAATATAAAGGCGTACGCCACTAATTCAGTAGGAACGGGTTATAGCAGCCAGTCAACCTTCACAACTTTGGCATTAGCACCCATTTTAAGCACCACTGATTTATCAGCTGTCACCTCCACCTCAGCCAATAGTGGTGGTAATATTACGAACGATGGAGGATCAGCGGTAGCAGCCCGCGGAGTTTGCTGGAGCACAAGTCAGAACCCAACAATCGCGGATAGCAAAATCAGCAGCGGAACTGGCTCTGGCAGTTTTATGAGTTCAATTACGGGATTAACGCCTGGTACAGTTTATTACGTCAGGGCTTATGCTACCAATAATATCGGGACAGGTTACGGAAGTCAGCAAACATTTACTACAACATCTGACGGTTTATCTGGTACCGTCACAGATATCGACGGCAATGTTTATAATACTGTTACAATTGGAACGCAGGTATGGATGGCTGCGAATCTAAAAACAACAAAGTATCGTAATGGCGACCAGATACCCAATGTATCTAACGATGTTACCTGGGCAGCTCTAATTACCGGGGCATATTGCTATTACAATAATGATGCACCCACCTATAAAGCTACTTATGGAGCTTTGTACAATTGGTATTCTGTGGCTGATAGCCGTAACATAGCACCCACAGGCTGGCATGTACCCACCGGTGCCGAATTGTTAATATTAGAAACTTTTCTTGGTGGCGAAGGTGTAGCTGGAGGTAAATTGAAAGAAACTGGCACAACCCATTGGCAAAGCCCTAACACCGGTGCAACCAACAGCAGTGGTTTTACAGCCTTTCCGGGAGGCTCCCGCTTCGGCTCCGGTACGTTCGAGAGCATTGGCAGCAACGGTTCCTGGTGGAGTAGTTCGGAGAGCGATGCGAGTTACGCACATTTCCGGGGGCTCGGCTATAACTACGCCTATTTTAGCTACCGCTATGCCAATAAGATGGACGGCATCTCTGTTCGTTGCGTTCGGGATTAAGTTTGTCGAAAAGCATTTAAACGTGTTTTTTGTATGTTATTTACAAGATAATGATTTGCTGTGCACTATGAGGAGTATAGATGATCAGAAAAAGTTGATCATGAAATAATAACATTAAGTGGAGTCCAGAAACCAATTTAAAAACGGGGCGGTACCGAAAAGCCTTATGAGTTGGAAAACTAGCAACTTGTAATGGTGAGATTTCATCAGATGGTCTCATTTACGACAATGGTCTTTTCGGCAAAGGAAATCCAATAGCAAAGGTAGAAGGATCAAATATATTTGAGGCTGGTGCTGTCTATTTTGGACTTTTTAGATAAGCTTTATAAAACACCACTGCAATTAAATATAAAACTTAATTTAAAACATGTAGCAATAATCAGGATTTCACATCTATGGCTCAACAGTTAAATGCTAAGATTTGGTTTCTGGTAAATGATGGCATCATAAATCGGGATATTATCTACTTTTGATCGATGATCATTTTTTGAATGGAAACATAAGTGAGTGCTTGACTGTTTTATTTATGAACAGTTAAGCTCTCACTAAAGAATTTTAATATGAGCGAAGAAATTACCCTTACTACACCGGCTTTATTATTTTCAGCGATCTCACTGATTTTGCTCGCCTATACAAACCGGTTTTTGAGCTACGCCTCCCTGATCCGGAATCTGCATGAGAAATTCAAAAATAATCCCAACGAGATTCTGCTGGGGCAGATTGCCAATCTCCGGAAACGGCTCTACCTTACCAAGAATATGCAGATCCTGGGCGTTTCGAGCCTTTTCCTCTGTGTGGTAACTATGTTTCTAATATTTATCGGAAGCCAGGTACCCGCAATCTGGGTATTCGGGATTGCCCTTGTATTGTTGATTGCCTCCTTGGGAGTTTCGATTCATGAAATTCAGATCTCGGTTAAGGCGCTCGACCTGCATCTTGGCGATATGGAACTCAGACATTAATCCAGGCAAATAGTTCAAACAAAGGTCTTACACAAAAGCGTATTGTTTGAAAAAAGTTAAACTTCTAATCTTATGGTAAACGATCTTGTTTTTGGATTGTTTCCCATAAGATACAGGAAGCGTATCGAAAAATGCATCCCCGGAATAGTTAAAAATTGAAAATCAAATGTTCCTTGCGCCGGAAATTCCAGGGTCGATCTGGCGAAGAGGCGAAACGGAAACGATTACTTAAGCAGGAGAAACGAGCGGTAAATCACACTGATGTTCACTGTAATGTATGATTTATAGGGAAAGCCATCATCATTTTTCTTATATTTGTGGCCTGGTTTAAATTAAGATTGATGATTTCAGATATACTTATCACTTTACTTTTAGTATCACTCAATGGGTTTTTTGTGGCAGCCGAATTTGCCATTGTAAAGGTTAGGGCTTCACAACTCGAAGTCAAAGTTCAGAGTGGAAACAAGGTGGCAATCATCGCAAAGCACATTATTTCCCGTCTCGATGGATATCTGGCCGCGACACAACTGGGGATCACACTGGCAAGTCTTGGTTTGGGCTGGATCGGGGAACCGGTTGTTTCGAAGATAATTATTAAAGTTATGGCTTCGACAGGTGTTGAAATTGTTCCTGAATTAGCCCACGATATAGCCTTGCCTGTTGCTTTTGTAATTATTACTGTATTGCATATCGTTTTCGGGGAATTGGCCCCAAAATCGATCGCTATTCAAAGGTCGCAACGCACTGTCATGCTTATCGCACTTCCACTTCAGTTTTTCTTTTATCTTTTTCGTCCCTTTATCTGGGTGCTAAATGGTACTGCAAACCTTCTTCTTAAAGCAATTGGTATTTCAAATGTTCAGGGACTGGAGGTACATAGCAGCGCAGAGCTCAAATATCTTGTCCGGCAGGGAAAAGAGAGCGGAGAAATTGAAGCTGAGGATTATGATATAATCAAGAACGCTTTTGAATTCTCAGAACGGACAGCCAAACAGGTCATGATTCCCCGTACACATATTGTGGCCATTGATGTCAATGATTTCCAGGAGAGTGTTCTTGATAGTCTTATCGAAGAGAATTACTCAAGAGTACCTTGTTATGCCGAATCACTTGATAATATTGTCGGGGTAGTTTATCTTAAGGATATTTTAGTGGCATTGCGCAAAAAGGAGCCAATCCGGATTTCTTCCCTGATGCGTTCGGTTTTAATTGTTCCTGAGACCAAACGAATTGCTCAACTGCTCAAGGATTTCCAGTTGAAGCATCAGCAGATTGCCGTGGTTATCAATGAATATGGCGGTACCCAGGGAATTGTTACGATGGAGGATATCCTCGAAGAACTGGTGGGCGAGATTCAGGATGAATACGACAACGAAATTCCGTTTGTCGAAAAAAGAGGGGAAAAGAATTATATTGTTCTGGCTTCTGCTTCTCTTGATGATATTATCGAATTACTTCCTCATCCCCTCACCCGTAATGAAGAATATGAGACCCTGGCCGGCTACCTGATACTCCGGTTTGGACGTATTCCGAATATTAACGAGAAAATTAAGTTCGATAATTACGAGTTTACCATTCTGAAGAAGAACCAGAATTCGATAACCCTTGCCCAACTGGTCGATCTGGAGGAGGATTAGACCGAATGAGGGCCTGACTGGTCAAATCACTGTTCAGTCAAGCCCTCAATATATCTTCAAAACTGGTCAATCCCTGAACAGTGAAGTTCTCACTTGATCTTCGTTTACCGTCTTCCAAACAACTTCTTTTCCAGGTCAGGCCTGTTCATCTTTCGGAGTTCCGCAATGAGTTCGTTCCGGTATTCTTTCTGATACCAGAAAAAGAATTTCCGTTGGGCAAGTTTCTGAGCCTGTGTTTTGGCAGTGTCAATTTTTTCCAGTGTATAAGGATGAACTCCTGAATAATAAATCACCGTCGCAAGAGTCATTGGTGTAGGTGTAAAATCCTGCACCTGTTCGAGTTTGAAATCAAGATCCTTGGTTTCGGAGGCAAGATCAGCCATTTCTGCCGTGCTGCTTCCCGGGTGACTCGAAATAAAATAGGGGATTAATTGCTGTTTGAGTCCGTTAGCCTGGTTTACCGAATCAAAAAATCTTTTCAGTTTAAGGAATTGCCCAAACGAAGGTTTACGCATAATTTGCAACACCTTATCGGAAGTGTGCTCAGGGGCAACTTTCAACCGGCCCGATACATGATTGAGGATGACCTCTTCGAGGTATTTTTGATTGGCAGTATTAATCTTTTCATCTTCTGTACGATGAAAAACCAGATCGTAACGGATTCCACTGCCGATAAATGCTTTCTTAACGCCGGGCATCGCTGCAACTTTTCGGTAAAGTGCACTCATTGGTCTGTGATCCGTATTGAGGTTACTGCAAACAGACGGAAAAATACAGGAAGGACGACGGCATAACCGGCATATTTTCAAATCCTTGCCGGCCATCCGGTACATATTGGCGGAAGGTCCACCGACATCCGATATATAACCCTTGAAATCGGCCATTTGTGTAACCTGCTTAATCTCAGCAAGTATTGACTCCTCTGAACGGGAAGAAATAAATTTCCCCTGGTGAGCAGAGATGGTGCAAAAGGCGCAACCGCCGAAACAACCCCGGTGGATATTCACCGAATGCCTGATCATCTCATATGCCGGAATAGTCCCTTTATTTCTGTAACGCGGATGCGGAAGCCGGGTAAACGGTAGATCATAGAAGCTGTCCAATTCGTCTGTAGTCAACAGTGGCCACGAAGGATTTACCACGATTTTTTTATCCTTAATGGTTTGAGTGAGCTTCCGGGCTACCATTTTATTTGACTCTTCTTCAATATGCCTGAAGTTCTTAGCATAGTTCAGTTTATCCGAAAGGCATGCTTCATGTGAATTTAATTCGAGCTCTTCCCACTCTTTATTGGTAGTGTAGGCTGCCGAAGTTTCGGTAATAAACGCCGTTTGCGGGATCGTTGTAATTTCCTTAAAAGGGACACCTTCCTTCAGCTGCCTGATTAATTCAATGATTGATTTTTCTCCCATGCCATAAACAAGCAGATCGGCTTTGCTGTCGGACAGAATTCCCGGTTTGAGTTCATCAGACCAGTAGTCGTAATGAGTCAGACGTCGTAAGGAAGCTTCAATTCCACCTATCACAACGGGAATATCAGGAAAGATAGATTTCAGGATGTTAGAATAGACAATTGTCGTGTAATCGGGTCGTGCACCCGGGCGGTCACCTGGTGTATAGGCGTCGTTGGAGCGTCTGCGTTTATTGGCGGTATAATGATTTACCATCGAATCCATACAGCCGGCTGAAATAGCATAGAAAAGACGCGGTTTGCCCAGTTTTTTGAAATCACGTAAGTCATCCTGCCAGTTGGGTTGGGGGACAATGGCCACGCGCAATCCCTCGCGTTCCATTATCCGGCCTATCACTGCCGCTCCAAACGAGGGATGATCGACATAGGCATCGCCCGAGAAAAGAATTACATCGGTCTGATCCCATCCCAATGACTGAACCTCCTTTACAGAACAAGGAAGCCATGCACTTAATGGATATTTTTCTGATTCTCTCATTATTGGTTGCAAAAGTACTTCATTTATTTTAGTTTTTTTGAAATTGCAAAACAGCTATTATTGATTTCATTTTTCTATATTTGATCCTCGAACCTAAATTAACTCAAAATGAAACTTGTCAAACCACAGGACTTACTCAAAGTAAGTTCATTGATGCAATATTTTGGTGGAGAGTATTTTGCGAGGCTCCTGATGCACCTGCTGCGGTTCAATCAGATCAATAAACTGTACGAAAACATCAGCGATAAAAAGGGAATCGAATCGATCGATGGTATTATTAAATACCTGAATGTTACACTCGATTTTGATGTGAATGATTTAAAGAAACTTCCTGCCAGTGGTAGTTTTATTACCGTTTCAAACCATCCGTTTGGCGGAATTGACGGAATTTTGCTGATAAAACTCCTTTCAATGGTCCGATCGGATCATAAGGTGATTGCCAATTTCCTGTTAAAAAAGGTAGAACCAATTTCGGATTATTTCCTGGCAGTTAATCCGTTTGAAAGCAACCCCAATGCAGCCTCAAGTATCGGAGGATTAAAAACCGCGCTTGATCATCTTAACCGCGGCGGGGTTTTAAGCTTTTTTCCTGCAGGGGAAGTATCGACTAACTATACCTCCAAAACAATCACTGATCGGGAATGGTTGTATTCGGCCCTCCGGTTCATAAAAAAGGCACATGTTCCCGTTGTGCCGATTTATTTTCACGGAAGCAATAGCCGTCTGTTCCATCTCCTGGGACAAATTCATCCCTCATTACGGACTGCGAAACTCCCGTCTGAAATATTTAATAAGAAGAATAAAACCATTAAAATCAGGATCGGTAACCCGGTTTCTGTAAAGGAACAGGATACGTTTGCCGATATTCATCAGCTTGGGCGCTATTTACGTTCAAAAACCTATTGCCTGGATTCCGGAATTGAAGTGAAACGGTTTTTCAATTATTCACTAATAAATCATCCAAAGCCTGAACCTGTTACCGATCCACAACCAGCAGATCTGATAATAAATGAAATCGAAGGTTTGCGTGAACTGAATCACCTGTTTACGATTAAAAATTATTCGGTATTTTGTGTTCCATCGGGCCGGATCCCCGTTATTATGAATGAATTAGGCCGGCTTCGTGAAATCACTTTTCGGGTAGTGGGTGAGGGAACCAATCGGGCCACTGATATCGATGAGTTTGATCTGTATTATAATCAGTTGATTATATGGGATAACGACGCCAGGCAAATCGTGGGAGGATATCGGATTGGCAAAGGAAATGATATTTATTCCCAGTTTGGGATTAAAGGCTTTTATACACAGAGTCTGTTTAAAATGAAACGCAGGTTTGGGGAAACACTCAAACAATCACTCGAATTGGGGCGCTCGTTTATAGTAAAAGAGTACCAGCGAAAACCGTTGCCTTTATTTTTGCTATGGAAAGGAATTCTTTATATTTTGCTTAAGAACCCCGAATACCGTTACCTCATTGGCCCGGTCAGCATCAGCAATACCTATTCCTGTATATCCAAAGAGTTGATCATTAGGTATATAATGGCTAATTTCTTCGATTATAAGAGAGCTGCTCTTGTGAAACCACGAAATCGGTTCAAGGTAACCACCCATGATCAGCATTTGAACTCAGCGCTCGAAAATATGACGCATGATCTGCATTCACTTGATAAATTTATTGGAGATATCGATCAGTATAATAATGGTTTGCCCGTACTTCTAAAGAAGTATCTGGGTCTGAATGCTAAAGTTATTTCCTTTAATGTCGATCCCAGTTTCAATGATTGTGTCGACGGATTATTAATTCTTGATATTTTCGAAGTACCGAAATCAACGGTTGAATCATTCGCAAAAGAGATTAACGATGTGAATTTACTCAGCCGGTTTTTCACAATCAACGAATCTGAATGATTAATCCGGTCAATATGAGAAGACTTTTTATCGGCGTACCTGTTGAATCCGGAGGTGTTGTAAGCCTGATGAAATCGTGGCAGAACGACCCCTTATTAAACCGTAGCCTGATGAAATGGGTGAATCCTGAAAACTGGCATCTCACCCTGGTTTTTCTCGGTACCACTCCTGAATCTGCAATTGAAGAGTTGCAGCAAATAATTAGTGATGCATTTGGGGAAGTTGAGGCGTTCACTTCAGACTTGAGTGGGGTAGGCATATTCCCCGACTTGCGAAATCCAAAGGTTTTGTGGATTGGGCTTAAAAATCTGCAGGTATTGTTGCCTTCCTTATCCAGGCTTGCTGAATTACTCCGGCAGGGAGGATTTGCCGCAAGTAATAAGCCACTTAAACCACATCTGACACTTGCGCGGATAAAAAGTATGAAACACAGGCCCTCGTTCGATGCACTGTTAAACCAGTACAATGAATTTAATTTCGGTCCGGTTTCAATTGATCGGATAATCTTGTACGAAAGCCTGTTAACCCCTCTCGGACCAGTATATCAACCATTATTTGTAAAACTCCTTGACACCGGGCAAAATTGAAATCTTCCGGTACAGGCCGGGTTGAGAAGCATAGTTATCAACATAACCTTATTTTTTATTTGGGGACATATGGCTCATAATGAGGGACTAATTCGTATTCATCATCACTTCGTTCAGGTTAACATCCATATCGAGTCCCATTTTTTTACGCAACCGGTAACGGTGATTTTCGACCCCCCGCACCGAAATCCCTAATAGTGGAGCAATCTCCTTTGACGACAGGTTCATCCGAAGATAAGCACAAAGCCTAAGGTCACCCGGAGTAAGTTTTGGATAGCTGGCCTTCAGCTTTTTGATAAATTCTTCGTGTGCCCTTTCGAAGTTGGTCTCAAATATTTTCCAGTCATCATGACTGGCAATGTTATCATCGATCTTTTTTATCAGGCTAAGGTAATATTTATCCGGGAAACGGGATTCCAACTGACTTTTTTGTGATTTTAAGACACGTTTGAGTTCGAGAAGAAATTCATTTTTTTTAATAATCGACATCGTTGAATTGGCCAGTTCCTGACTCTTGAATGAGATCTCATCCTGTAATTTTTCGTTTCTCAGATGGATTAATTCTCTCTCCTTCTCCTCCCTTTTCCGGTGTTCTTTGCTCCGGGTTTGGTTGATGACCCTTCGCCGGAATAGCAACAACAGAATCAAAACGAATAAAACGAATACGATTTTTGCCCGGGTTGACAGGTACCAGGGCGGCAATATCACTAATCGTATCATTTTCGTTTTACTTTCGGTACCCCACGAATCTATTGCTTTTACCAGGAGTGTATATTCACCCTCAGGAAGCCGGTCGAATTTGAAAACCGGTAGTGAAACAGGTGTTCGCCAATCCGGGTCAATCCCTTCGAGAAAAGCCTGGAATACCAGCTTATCCCTTGAGAAAATGGGGAGGGAGAATTTGATCTGTGCATTATTTCGGTTATAATTCAAGGTATATACCGGTAAGTCCACCGAAAGTGTATCGCTGTTCCCGCGTCTGTCAGTTGTGATAAACTCTCTCAATACAAGACTTTTATCGGTGATTAATGATTCACCTTCCGGCTGGTTTGCATTTATTAAGGCATATCCGTTCTCAAGGCACAGAATCGCCTGGTGTTCCGACAGCGGGACTATGTTTTCGAAGTTTTCGATTAACTGATTCGAAAACAGTGTGGTAGGATAGGCCTTTATTAATATTGCTTTATTGTCTTTTATCTGGTAAAGTGCTATATAATTGTAAGTTACAAACCAATAGTGATGGTTTGGAGCTGGAAATAGCCGGTGTGAACTGGCAAAGTGCCCAAGCTGTTTATTTAAATTGGTGAATTCGACAATCGAATCCTTCAATTCATCATATGTGAATAATTTGTTGCCTGTAGTAAAAATAATCCGGTCTTCAATTTTAAAGGGACGGATTCCATAATCCTTTCCGAACGGGGAGTTTTCACCAAAATAAACCGAATGGATGACTTCGTCCCGTTGATCTGAGAGTTTAATGCGGTAAATTCCCCGGTGCATATGACCTGCCCAAATATTCCCATAAAGATCCACTTCAATATATTGGATCAGGTCGTTAAAATTTTTCAGGTTTCGGGACCACCTGGGGTCACTTCCCCTAACATCGAAAACGACAATATCGGAATAAGTCGATTGCAGCAGAAAGCCCGGCATCTTCGGATCAGGAGTTATTGCAAATGCACCATTCACATTTGAAATTTTTTTGAGTCCATCCTGCGCAACAATAAAAGTTCCGTTATTGTGCCCCACAAATAATTTCCCGTTTAAGACTTTACAATTCCAGACTTGTCCCTGTGATTGTGGTACCAGCATAAAACGATTTCCGGGATCATCTTTATTTTTATAGTAAAGACCCTGATTGGTTCCCAGGTAGAACTTATTGTTAAAAATTGCAGCAGTGTATACTGCACCAATATCCCGCACGGGATAGATTGTATATGAATTCTTGTTGCGAAAACTTACCACTGAAATCCCGCGGTCGAGTGCCTGCCAGATATTCAGGTTCCTGTCAAAAGTAATACCCAACACCGTATTATTCTGTAAGCCGTTTTGTGTGTTCAGTTTAAAAAGGAAATTGCCCGTATGGTCGAAACAAATAATTCCGTCAAGGATTGTTCCGATTATCAGGTCTCCGTATATAGACTGCGATGCCCGGTTGACTTTGTTCCGGATAAAATAGTCGTGCCATTCATCATTCAGTATAGTGAAACTGCTGCCATCGTAAACATAAACACCTTCGGAAGCAGTGCCAATAATCAAATATTTATTTTCAGTTTGGAAGAGAAACCTGATTTGTTTTTGATTAAAAAATAGTCCTGTAATATAAGGCTTCAACTGCCTGTTTTCAATCGAGTATAAGCCACCCGGCTGATCTATAATGATTTTTTCACCAACCTTGAACATGGAATTTGAGAAGGAAGGTAATTCAATTGGAACTATTCTTTCATCATCGAAGATTAAAACCTGCGTAAATGAATGAAAATAGACCTCGTTGCCTGTGGGGATGATATTCCAGAACTCAACATTTGGATTGAAGTGTTTTTCAGCCAGCGGTGTGAGTGAAAAATATTTCATGGCACCTGCGTTGTTTCTTTCCCAGTAACCAAGTTCACGGAATCCGCTGGTATAAATCCGGTTTTTATTATCCACAGCTACACACCTGATTATATTCGCGTTAGGTGAGGGATAAAGTCGCCAGGAAACACCGTCAAATTCGAGTAATCCTTTATTATTCGCAAAGTAAATATTCCCGTTGACATCCTCAGCCACCGACCAGTTTTGACTATCGGCATCATAATCTGACTTAGAAAAATTTTTTATTACCGGATTATCAAATTCGGAAGCTTCTGCAGTCTGAAAGATAATATATGTCAGCAGTAAAATTAGAATTTCACGTGAAAGTCTGAGATTTATGTTTTTTAATATTTCAGTAGCAAAGTTCATGTTGAAAATATGAATTTATTGAATCACCATGGCTGAACTGATAAGATTCACACTCATTCACACGTCCTTAACTGTAGGTTTTCTTCGATTTTAAAAGTACAACTACTCACACATTGGATGAAATGTCATGTTTTTAAAATTTCGTTTATCAAATATACGAAATTTTATTTTGCTGATAAATAATATTCTAACGTGAATATTTAATTTATGGTGTGGTAAATATGAATAGGTGTGATGCTTTGCAAAAGCATGGAGTGTCAGAAGTGTAGCCTATTATTTTAATACAACTTATTCTCTTTTTATCTTCGTTAGAAAAAATTTAAAAAATTTAACATATGAAAAGACTAATCTTTTTATTGTTTCTCTTTTTATCAGCTTCTTCTCTTTACTCCCAGCAAGGAATAACTATAACGGGAAAGGTTTCTGATAAATTAGGCGGTTTACCTGGTGTGGCGGTTCAGATTAAAGGAACTGCTACCGGTGTGGTGACCGACCTGAATGGTGATTATACGATCCAGGCTCCAGGTGATGCAACCCTTTTATTTAGTTATGTCGGTTTCAAATCGCAGGAAATACCGGTGAGCAACCGTACTTCCATTAATATAATTATGGAAGAGGATGTAGTCGGACTTGAAGAAGTGGTTGTGGTAGGTTATGGAACTCAAAAGGTAAAAGACCTCACGTCATCTATTACAACCATCAAAGCGGAAGACCTTGAGAAAACCCCGTCTGGACAAGCAATGCAGGCATTACAGGGAAAAGTTGCAGGTCTGCAGGTCGTTAGCAATGGAGCTCCCGGTAACGCGCCAACAATACGGGTCCGGGGTATTGGTTCTTACCCGAACAGTGGTGGTGAAGATCCCTTATATGTTGTTGACGGGATGTTTTTTAGCAGCATCGATTTTTTGAATACTGCCGATATTGCCTCTATTTCTGTGTTAAAAGATGCGTCGGCAGCTGCAATTTACGGGGTCAGGGCAGCCAATGGTGTTATACTGATTGAAACTAAATCAGGCAGATTTAATAAAAAAACTGAAATCAACTACAATGGATACTATGGCACACAGGTTGCACAAAAAGTATTAAAAATGGCCAATGCCGAACAGTTTTCCACCATGGCCAATGAATCCGGTTCAGTTCCGGATGCAGGTTTTATTCTCAATGCTATGCAGCGGTACGGCAGGAGCCGGATCAACCCAAATGTTCCGGATGTAAATACCGATTGGTATAAAGAAATTATACGTCCGGCGGCTATCCAGAACCACAGCCTTGATTTGTCTGGCGGTAGCGAAAAAGCTTCCTATTCAATCGGGACAAACTTTTTTGCCCAGGAAGGTATCCTGGATATGAAAAATGAGTATAACCGGTTCAATTTGCGCACAAAAATTGATTATAAAGCAACCGACTGGCTTACCATCGGAGGTAATATGATTTTTAGCAAAGCCATGAAATACAATGCGAATGAATTAGCCTGGGCCCAGGCTTATTTTGCAGTACCCATATTACCGGTTTATGATGAATTGAACGCAATTACATATGATAATCCGTTATATTACGCAAATGCAAAGGATTTGGGTTACCGGAGTGGTCAAAACCCGTTCCCAACTCTTAAATATGGCAATAATCAATTAAAAATCAGAAAGCTATTGGCCAATTTTTACATAACTTTTGATATTATTCCTAAGGTATTGTCATTTAAATCGACTTATAACCATGCCTTTACCTCCATGGATGAACGCAATGTCGATTTGCCTTATAATTTTGGTGTTGGTTTGACAAGAAATATTGCTGATGCCTCAGTTAGAAAAACTGCCACCACTTATTCTGATCAAATCTGGGATAACGTATTAACCTTTACCAAAGGTTTTGGCGACCACAGCCTCAGTGTAATGGCAGGAACTTCATTTCGCGACGATGCCTCCAGTCTGCTTAAAGCAGAAGGTAGAAATTTCCCGGTTGACTTTGAACAATCCTGGTATATTCATCAGTCCGGAACCATTGTAACGGCTGGTGTTGGAGATGACGGAAAACGCGAATACGGATTATCCTATTTCGGCCGTGTTTCGTACAATTTCAAGGACAGATATTTGTTATACGGCACGATGAGGGCTGACGGAACTTCCAAATACCAGGAAAAGTGGGGTTATTTCCCTACCATTGGCGCTGGTTGGGTGGTTTCGGAGGAAAACTTCATGAAAAACAATAAAATAGTGAACTTCCTGAAACTTCGCGGCAGTTGGGGTAAGCTGGGTAACGATAAAATTCCGGCCAGTGATGGTGCAACCACAACATCGGGTATAAAGACTGCAATTAATGGGGTTCTTGTTTCGGGGACCACCACATCAAGCACCTTTTCAATACTTAAATGGGAGTTGACGGAGGAAACTAATTTTGGAGTTACCGCCCGGTTACTGAAAAGCCGTTTAAGTGTTGATGCTGATTACTATATCCGGGACACCAAAAATGCAGCTATTAGTGTGCTAATTCCGCTTACCGGGAGCAGTGTAATGCGAAGTGTGGGTGTTATCCGGAACGCCGGATTTGAACTTGATCTCAACTGGAATGATAAACTATCCAATGATTTGAGTTACAACATTGGGGGAAATATTTCAACGCTCAAAAACGAAGTCAGGGATCTTTACGGACAACAATATCTTGATGGCGGGAGCGCTGAATTCCGTCAGCGTTCGATTTTGGGACAACCACTTCTGGCTTTTTTCGGACGCGAAGTGATTGGTGTTTACCAGACGGCGGCTGAAATACAAGCCGATCCGATTGCCATGGCAAACGGGCTTGTTCCAGGTGATTTCAAATATAAGGACCAAAACAACGATAAGATCATGAATGATGATGATCGGGTTATATTAGGCTCCTATTTTCCATCATTTATGTATGGTATCAATTTCGGAATTAACTACAAAAACTTCGAATTCTCAACCAACATGCTAGGACAGACGGGGAATAAAATCCTCAACCGCAAACGTGGCGAATTAATCTGGACAAATGACGGAAATATAGATGCCGATTTGGCCATCAATCGCTGGCATGGTGACGGAACTTCAAATAAATACCCTTCATCATCCGGTTTACGCAGGGGATGGAATCAAAAAATGTCCAATTATTTTGTAGAGGATGGTTCTTTTTTCCGTGTCCAAAATGTGCAATTGGCTTATAATATAAAAGGAAAACAATTGTTGGGAACCCAGCTACCCAATACCAGAATTTCGTTAACTGCTGACCGCCCGTTAACTTTCTTCAAATATCACGGGTTCAACCCCGAAGTTGCAAATGGTATTGATACACAGACATATCCTATACCTGCCGTTTATACTATTGGGTTGAATATCAATTTTTAATCATCTAAAAAGTCCAGGTCATGAAACTAATACACAAATATATCAGACCCGCCTTGTTTGTTGGATTACTGTTGGGGGCCACAACCTGTCACGATCGTCTGGATGAACTGCCTGAAAACAGGACATTTGCTGAAGGAACAGATTATACGATTACTAATAATATGATTTTGCCGCTTACAGGTTTGTATGCAAGTGTTCAGGATTACGGGTGGGAAAACTTTCCGCTTATCTCGGTAAGGGGTGATGATGTAAACGCCGGAGGATTAGGTGATCAGCAGGATTTTGCCGAAACCGACAAGTTTAACTACAACAAAGACTATTGGATGTATAATTCAATGTGGCAGAACCTGTATCAGGATATTTTTGCAGCTCACTCGGCAATGGAACAAATTGAATTATATAAGGAATATGCCACCAACAAAGCGCTCGCAGACCAATATATTGCTGAGGCAAAAGTCTTCAGGGGCTGGTCGCTGTTTAATTTGTCAAGGGTGTGGGGTAATGTATTTATTCCAACCAGCTCCGATCCATCCGGAATGCTTGTTGCCACCTTAGCAACAAAAGATGATGTGATGAAACATATCGCCGATCAGATGGATGAAGCAATTCCATTACTTCCGGCTATGCACCCCAACGAACGGAGCGATATCCGTGGCGGAATTACCAAATATACAGCGCTTGCTATCAAGGCTATGGCTAACCTTGAACTTAAAAATTACCAGGGCGTTGCCGATGCAACTTCTCAAATAATCAGTTCAGGTGAATTTGCACTCGACCCCAGCTTCTACGATCTGTTTAAAATCAAAGGCAAGCTGAATACCGAAAATATTCTGGAAATGCAGTATTCCGACTTTGGAAAAGGTTCAGGCGACAATTACAGCTATTTGTATGCGTTCTTTGGACCACAGGGCTGGACACCCAAAGTAACTGGAGCTGGCGATGGGTGGGGATTTTACGAACCAAGTATGAAATACATCAAATTTATGCTCGATCGCGGTGAATCCATCCGTCTTGAAACAAGTGTGCTGTTTACCAACCGGGGCATTGCCGAACTTAAAAAGGATTCGAAATATGCTACTTTACCGGCTTGGGTATCAAATACAACACGTTCAGGGGATAAAATTAACGACTATGCACGTGCCATGTTTGCCAGCGGAAAACATTACCTGCCATCAGACCAGCTTACTCCTGGCCGTACGGAGTATGGAACAAATAAAAACTTCACCTGTATCCGCTATGCCGAGATTTTATTAATGCACGCCGAAGCATTAACCCAGACCCCGGCTGCTACCAGCTCATCAATTACAGCTCTTGCAGCAGTAAATTTGATTAGAGCCAGGGCAAGTATGCCGCTACTGACCAGCGTGACCAATGACCTGGTGATGGCTGAAAAGTACGCTGAACTGGCAATGGAATGGGGAACGCGGTACTACGACATGATCAGGCTGGCAAAATACAGCGAGTTGAGCTACGACGGAAGAACATTTACCGAAGCCAAAAGCTTCCTGCCTTATCCGCAGAATCAGGTTGATTTACTGCCTGGACTGAAAGGCAAAGACTAATTTATCTGATCATTTAAAAACTTTAGAAAGATGAAAATATTCAAACACGTTTTAGCTGGTTTATTCGCCGTCGTTTTTGCAACAGCATGTAACGAAGGTATCGACAAGATTACATTTGTTGCTCCGGGAACAGATGCATCGGCGCCGGTAATAAACATTAATTATCCCACTGAAGGAGTCAAAATTCAGGTGCCGGAACTTCTGACAAATATCATCATCCAATTTGAAGCTACAGATGATATCGAGCTGAAATCCATTGAAGTTTTGATGGATAATGTTGCAGATACTACTTTTACCGTATTCAAAGATTACCGCCGTGCGGTTAAGGAATATGAATACAAAGGTTTGACCAACGGTATTCATAAACTGACTATTAAGGCTACCGATATGCAAGGAAAGGTGACCAGTACTTTGGTTAATTTCGAAAAAAAGCCACCTTATGAAGCAATCTATGACGGAGAAAAGTTTTATATGCCTTTTGACGGTGATTACGTGGAAAAAATCAGTTTCAAAGCTGCGACAGTTGTCGGCGCTCCTGGTTTTGCAGGTGAAGCTCTTAAAGGAACAAATGCATATAAAGGTGCAACTGATTCATACCTGAGCTTTCCCTTAACAGGACTTACCGGCAATGAATTCAGTGCTGAATTCTGGTACAAAGTCAATGCATCTCCTGACAGGGCTGGTTTAATTTCAATCAGCCCCGGCGGTGAAGACAGAACAAAAGGATTGCGCTTTTTCCGCGAAGGCAGCGCTACATCTCAACGTTTCAAACTAAATGTGGGAACAGGTGCAGGTGAAACCTGGAATGATGGAGGCCTGCTTGTTGCACCTGCCACCAGTTGGGTACACCTTGCCTTCACAGTATCGCAAACTTCATGCATCATATATATTAATGGAAATGTTGCGGCATCAGTACCTTCAAGTACAATAGACTGGTCAGGATGCACTTCAATATCCATTGGTTCAGGCGTTCCAAATTTTGCATACTGGGATCATAAATCTGATTTGAGCAAATTCGACGAACTACGCTTTTTCAATAAAGCGCTGACTTCGGATGAAATCCAAAACATCATTCAGAACGATTCCCCATACGCAGCCAAATATGCCGGCGAAGTGTTCTATATGCCTTTCGAAGGTAATAGCAAAGAGTACAATACCAATACTCCGGCAACCAAAATTGGTTCGCCAACCTTTGTTACGGGTAAAGTTGGTAAAGCTTATGCAGGGGCAGCCGATGCATACCTGACATTCCCTGCAACAGGATTAAAAAGCTCTAATTTCAGCGCTGTGTTCTGGACAAAGGTAAATGCAACTCCGGATCGTGGAGGACTTTTAGTGATGGGGCCACCGGATCTGGTCAATCCTACTGCCCAGAATAATCGTACTTCAGGGTTCAGGTTCTTCCGCGAAGGTACTGCCACCGCTCAGATATTCAAGCTAAACGCTGCAAACGGAACCGCAGATTCGTGGTTCGACGGAGGTGCTGCAGCCACTGTTAATCCTGCAACAGCAGATTGGGTACACATGGCGTTTACCATTTCGGCAACCGAATGTGTGGTTTACATTAACGGGGAAGTTGCCAAACAGGGGGCCTTCTCAGGTATTGACTGGACAGGTTGCGATATACTTTCAATCATGTCGGGAGCTCCCCGTTTCACCGGATGGGGTCATCTTTCTGATCTCAGTTTAATGGATGAGTTACGTATTTTCAATAAAGCATTGTCTCAGGACGAAGTAAAGACGATCCTGAACGCGGAGAAATAAAATAATCTGGAAAGATTATGGTGGTTTATATTGTAAGAAAGGCTGCTCCGAAAACAGTCGGGCAGCCTTTCCTTACTTTTGAAATAACCACTTTAGTCACCTTTTAAATCATTTCAATGAGCTCAATAAGGAACCTGTTAATTGCTATTCTTTTTATTTCGGTGTTCGGGCTTTCATGTTCCAGGAGAACTACCGAAGTAGAAATACCTTCAGCAATCGAGTTGCTTTCGGTGAACGTGGGGACCCAAATGCTGTCGTTTACAGAAGCGAACATAGATTTGCCAACGGATCAAACCATTATGTTACGGTTCAAGGCAGAACTGGATACTGTATCAGTGCGCCTAAGCACGCGGCTGCTGGACAAAAATTCATCCGCAATACCCTGCAAAATATCATTTCTGGATAACAACAGTAGGGTTTCCATGATGCCGATCCAGGTACTTTCCGAAAATTCAACGTATAACTTAACGGTATCAAACGCGCTCAAGGGCAAAAATGGTGGGTCTTTTGCAGGTTTTTCTGTCTCGTTTAAAACCTGGTTGCCGTCCATGACTATGCAGTCGCTGACCATTGATGGTAAAGTCCATTATCCCACCATCCGGATCACCAATATCGCGATTGAGCCTGAAATCAAACTGAACTTTTCGGATGCCGTTGCTTTATCTGAAATAACATCGAAAGTTGTCTTGTCGCAGGGGATCCTCAGTCAAAAACTGATATTCACCGCTTCTGCAGACAGAAAATCGTACAGCATCAAACCTGAATCAAAACTGAAGGGACTTTGCAAATTCAAATTCGAAATCGACAAAACACTGGTATCTGAAAATGCGCATCCTTTCGTTGGATTTGCAGGTTATTTTTATACCCAACCCGATCCGTTCCCACAATTTCCACTGCTCTCTGATGAAGAACTGCTTACGCTGGTTCAGAAACAAACCTTCCGGTATTTCTGGGATTTTGGTCATCCGGTAAGCGGACTGGCCCGTGAAAGAAACACCTCGGGAGAAATTGTTACCACCGGAGGCTCAGGGTTTGGATTGATGGCCATTGTCGTCGGTATGGATCGGGGTTTTATTTCCCGAAGCGAAGGTGTCGACCGCCTGAAGAAGATTATTGACTTTCTTGCATCAGCCGACCGTTTTCATGGCGCCTGGCCGCACTGGCTAAACGGAACAACAGGGAAAGTGCATCCATTCAGCACCAAAGACGACGGCGGCGATCTGGTGGAAACATCCTATATGGTCGCCGGATTACTGACTGTCAGACAATACCTGAATCCGTCGGTTCCGGGCGAAAAATACCTGATTGATAAAATCAACGAACTGAACAGATCGGTTGAATGGGACTGGTACACACGCGATAACAGCAAAGTATTGTATTGGCACTGGTCGCCCAATTATGGATGGGACATGAACCACAAAATTCAGGGTTATAACGAAGCACTCATTACCTATGTGATGGCAGCCTCATCACCAACTCACACGATTAGCTCAGATGTCTATAACCAGGGCTGGGCCGGCAGCGGAGCCATAAAAAACGGGAAAAGTTTTTACGGGTACACACTTCCGCTGGGTTCCGATTACGGCGGACCTTTGTTCTTTGCCCATTATTCCTTTTTAGGGCTAAATCCAAACGGACTCTCTGATAAATATGCCGGTTACCTGGAACAGAATGTCAATCATTCGCTGATCAACCGGGCTTATTGTGTGGCAAATCCCAATAACTATGTTGGATACAATGCCAGTTGCTGGGGATTGACAGCCAGTGACAACGACACAGGATACTCAGCCCATTCTCCAACCAACGATCGGGGTATTATTTCACCCACGGCAGCCATCTCATCTCTTCCCTATACACCAACGGAATCGATGGAGGCGATGAAGTTTTTCTATTATACACTTGGAGACAGGTTATGGGGAGAATATGGTTTTTACGATGCCAGCAACCTGACCGAAGGGTGGACGGCCAGTTCAACGCTGGCGATCGATCAGGGTCCCATTATAATCATGATCGAGAATCACCGGACCGGCCTCCTGTGGAAACTGTTTATGTCGGCCCCCGAAGTTCAGAACGGCCTGACTAAACTGGGATTTACCTACAAATTGTAAGCAGAAAGTTTAATGAGTTTAAACCATTTAGTTGCAATGAATAAAAAAATACAAATTCTTATCCTTGTTTTGATCCTGATCGGCAACCTGATGATTTCATGCAACAGCAGGCCGGGGAAATCGAAAAAAACTGCGGACACAACAATTACGATATCGGATGATTCGCTGCTGACCTTAATTCAGTATCAAACTTTCCGGTATTTCTGGGACGGTGCCGAACCGACGTCCGGAATGGCCCGAGAAAGAATTCATATGGACGGCAAATATCCCGAAAACGACCAGGATGTGGTCACACTGGGTGGATCGGGATTTGGTGTGATGGCCATTCTTGTTGGGGTTGAACGTGGATTTGTCACACGTGAAGAAGCCTTGGCCCGTTATCAGAAAATTGTGAATTATCTTGGAAAAGCGGATCGTTTTCACGGTGCCTGGCCACACTGGCTCGATGGCCCCACAGGTAAGGTGAAACCTTTTGGCAAAAAAGACAATGGGGGAGACCTTGTGGAAACCTCGTTTATGATCCAGGGTCTTTTGACCGTTGCCGAATATTTCAAAGGGGGAAATGAGGCGGAAAAACAGCTGGCTGCCGACATTGATCAGCTTTGGAGGGATGTCGAATGGAACTGGTACACCCAAGGTAAAGACGTGCTGTACTGGCACTGG
Organism: uncultured Bacteroidales bacterium; assembly: GCA_942493325.1. Classification (GTDB taxonomy): domain Bacteria; phylum Bacteroidota; class Bacteroidia; order Bacteroidales; family Prolixibacteraceae; genus JAAFHB01. The sequence continues at coordinate 5,277,274 of OW818689.1, forward strand.
TCGCCCACTTACGGTTGGGAGATGAATTTTCCCGTTGGCGGATACAACGAGTGTCTGATCATGTACGTGCTGGCCGCCTCTTCTCCGACGCATCCGATAAAACCCGCCGTTTACGATAAAGGCTGGGCTCGTGGCGGCGCCATTTCCAAAGATACAGTGTATTACGGTCTGCCTACAATTTTGAATCATTTCGAGGGCAATGATGATCCGGTGGGACCACTATTCTGGGCACATTATTCTTATCTGGGATTGAATCCGAAAGGGCTTTCAGATAAATATGCCGATTACTGGAAACTGAACCAGAATCATGCTTTGATCCATTACAAATATGCGCTCGACAATCCGAAGAAATTTGAAGGATACGGCGAAAAACAGTGGGGATTGACTTCAAGTTATTCCATAAAAGGGTATGCCGGTCATCATCCCGGAAATGATGATGCAGGTGTTATTTCGCCCACTGCTGCCTTGTCATCGTTTCCATACACGCCAACCGAATCGATGCAGTTTGCGAAATATCTCTATTTCGAAGCCGATTCGCTGATCGGGAAATACGGGCCTTACGATGCGTACAGCGTTTCCGCTAAATGGTACCTGCCACGATACCTCGCGATTGACCAGGGACCAATTTCTGTAATGATTGAGAATTACAGAACAGGTTTACTGTGGAATTTATTCATGAAAAATGAAGATGTTCAAAGAGGTTTAAAGAGTTTGGGTTTTAACAGGAAATAAGTACGGACGACCTGAATACGATTTTGTAATTTGAATATTGAATTCAAAAAGAGCTTTAAAATATTTCTTGCAAAAGCAATGTTTTGAATCTTAATTATTAACCGTGAAAATCAGTAACTATGAAAAATTTCAATTCACTAATTGTTGCGGGAGTTATTCTGCTGTTCGCTTCAGTTGACTGTTTTTCCCAGGGAAAAACCTTGTTCAAAGTTGATGGTTATACCGAATTGTTTAATGGTAAAGATTTGACGGGGTGGAAAATCCCGGATGGTGATAACGGTCACTGGTCGGTCATTGACGGCGTGATCGACTACGATGCGCGCTCGGAAGCAAAAGCAGATAAAAACCTGTGGACCGAAAAGGAATACAAGGATTTTAAATTGCATGTGGAGTGGCGGTTTAAAGGTTATGGGGACCATCTTTTCCCGCTTCCGACCATATTGCCTGGTGGTGATTATTTGCGCGATAAAAATGGGAAAATCATTGAGCCACCGGGACCGAATTCCGACTCCGGAATCCTTCTGAAAAACGTCGGGCAGGCAAACCTTTGGTGCTGGTCAGTTGGTTCAGGTGAGTTATGGTCAATCAGGAATGATGAATCACTGCCCCCTGAAGTGCGGGCCGCAGCTGTTCCCAAAGAAAATGCCGATCAGCCTGTTGGTCAGTGGAATGCATTTGACATCACTGTAACTGGTGATCGGATTACCATTGTCAATAATGGCATCACGGTCATTGATAACGCATTGTATCCCTCCCTGGTGGGAAAAGGGAGGATCGGGTTGCAACACCACGGCGGGATCAATGAAAAAACAGGGAAGCTCCAGGGGGCATCAAGCCTTGTGCAATTCCGGAATATTTGGATTAAAGAACTTTAAAAAATGAAACGCACAATAGCTCTTTTTTGGATTGTAACAATTTTGGGTATCTCTTTTTTTGGGAAGGTTTATGCCCAGTCAAACCGGGCGGGTACCTACTGCAATCCCATTAACCTCGATTACGGCTATTGTCCAATTCCTAATTTCACCGAATGGGGCAAACACAGGGCTACTGCCGATCCCGTCATCGTTACCTACAAAGGGGATTATTACCTTTTTTCAACCAACCAGTGGGGATATTGGTGGAGTTCTGATCTGAATCATTGGAATTTTGTGTCGAAGTCTTTCCTTAAACCCTGGCATAAAGTTTATGACGATCTGTGTGCCCCGGCTGTTTGGGTTCAGAACGATACCATGCTGGTTTTCGGTTCAACCTATTCGGGCAATTTCCCGATCTGGATGAGTACTGACCCAAAGGCCAACGAGTGGAAAGAGGCCGTTGATTCCTTCGCTATCGGAGGTTGGGATCCCGATTTTTTTTTGGATGATGACGGGAAACTTTACATGTACAACGGCAGCAGCAACTCCTATCCGATTTACGGCATTGAGATCAACCGGAAAACATTTGCCCCGGTAGGAACGCGGAAAGAATTGTTGCTGTTGAACGATGAACGCTATGGATGGCAGCGTTTTGGTGAATACCTGGACAATACGTTTTTGGATCCGTTTATGGAAGGAGCCTGGATGACCAAACACAATGGCAGGTACTACTTACAATACGGGGCTCCGGGAACAGAGTTCAGCGGTTATGCCGACGGAGTCGCGGTATCAGATCAACCGCTTAACGGTTTCAGCCATCAGCCCATGCCTTTTTCGTATAAGCCCGGTGGTTTTGTTCGCGGGGCAGGGCATGGGGCAACCTTCCGGGATAAGTGGGATAATTACTGGCATGTGAGTACCCTGGCGATCTCGGTTAAGAATAATTTTGAACGGAGGATTGGCCTGTGGCCTGCCGGTTTCGACAAGGACGATGTGATGTATTGCAATACCGCTTTTGGCGATTATCCCTATTATTTGCCCGATGGGAAAGCTGATCATCTTGCCGGTAAGTTTACGGGTTGGATGTTGCTTAACTACAATAAACCGGTTGCTGTATCCTCCACATACGGCGGATACCAGGCCAACTATGCTGTCGACGAGAACATTAAAACTTACTGGTGTGCTGCATCGGATAAATCGGGCGAGTGGATTGCATCCGATCTGGGCACCGTATCTACAGTCCGGGCGATTCAGCTTAATTACGCCGATCAGGATGCCTCCTTCCTTGGAAAACAAACGAATATCTTCCACCAGTATAAACTCTGGTCCTCTGCGGATGGAAAAAAATGGAACCTATTGATCGATAAGAGCAGGAACAAAACCGATGTTCCCCATGACTATGTCGAACTTCAAAAACCTGTGGAAGCACGGTTTATCAAATTAGAGAACATCCATGTTCCAACCGGCAAATTCGCGATAAGTGGTTTACGTGTTTTTGGAACCGGGCATGGAAGTAAGCCCGATTCCGTAGAGAATTTTGTCGTCCTGCGAACCGAAAAGGACAAACGCAGCGCCTGGTTAAAATGGAGGCCTGTGGACAACGCATACGGTTATAACATTTATGTGGGGACTGCACCCGATAAATTGTACAACTGCATCATGGTTTACGGGACCAATGAATACTGGTTCAAGGCAATGGATAAAGAGTTGCCCTACTATTTTACGATCGAAGCCATCAACGAAAACGGGACTTCACAGCCCTTAAAAGTAATTGAAAGTCAATAAGAAGTCATTTTAAATCACGAAGTGGTCTCCCCCTCGTTTGCAACGAGGGGTTAGTTGTCGGTCGTTTGCAACGATCTGTCAATCAAAAATATTGGAATTTACTTCATGACCCTCAATGACTTCTTATTGCAACTCCGCCATCTGACGGATTGAACCAACTTAAAAATTAAGAAATTTCTAAATACGAAAATCATGAAAGGTTTAACCATTATCATATCGCTGTTCGCCATAATGCAGTGCACACCCTACGCTGCCCGGAAAGGATCCGATCCAAAGATGGATCAATTCATCACTGACCTGGTGGGGAAGATGACCCTGGATGAGAAGATCGGTCAGCTGAACCTGCCGGGAGCGGGGGATATTACAACCGGACAGGCGGCCAGTTCCGATATCGGGAAAAAAATCAGGGAAGGGAAAGTGGGCGGACTCTTTAATATCAAATCAGTAAGTAAGATACGTAACGTTCAAAAGGTTGCAGTCGGGGAGAGCCGCCTGAAAATTCCACTGATTTTCGGGATGGATGTTATTCATGGTTACCAGACCTTATTCCCTATTCCGCTGGGAATGTCGTGCAGTTGGGATATGAAATTAATTGAAAAATCTGCCCGGTTAGCCGCTCAGGAAGCAAGTGCCGATGGTATCTGCTGGACCTTTTCGCCCATGGTCGATATTTCGCGCGATCCGCGTTGGGGCCGGGTATCTGAAGGTTCAGGAGAAGATCCATACTTAGGCGCACAAATCGCACAGGCAATGGTGAAGGGATACCAGGGTGATGACCTCCGGAAAAACAATACGATCATGTCATGTGTCAAGCATTTTGCCTTGTATGGGGCTCCGGAAGCCGGTCGCGATTATAATACGGTTGACATGAGCAAAATTAGAATGTACAACGAATATTTGCCTCCTTACAAGGCTGCTATCGATGCGGGCGCAGGCAGTGTGATGGCCTCGTTTAACGAAATCGATGGCGTTCCTGCTACAGCCAATAAATGGTTGCTGACCGACCTTTTACGCAAAGAATGGGGATTCAGCGGGTTTGTGGTGACCGATTATACCGGCATCCTTGAAATGGTTGATCACGGTTTGGGTAATCTTAAACAAGTTTCGGCGCTTGCACTCCGGGCCGGAACTGATATGGACATGGTAGCCGACGGTTTTCTCAATACCCTGAAACAGTCGCTTAACGAAAAAAAAGTAAGTCAGAAGGAAATCGATCAGGCTTGCCGGCGGGTTCTCGAAGCCAAATACAAGCTCGGACTTTTTGAAGATCCTTACCGCTATTGTGATGAGAACCGGGCCAAAACTGAAATTTTCACTCCCGAAAATCGCCGGGTTGCCCGGGAAATTGCAGCCCAAACATTTGTATTGCTGAAGAATGAGAATCAGTTACTTCCCCTTGAGGGAAAAGGGACCATTGCATTGATTGGTCCGCTGGCCGATAACCGTGAAAACATGCCGGGAACATGGAGCGTTGCTGGTGATTTTTCCAAGTCAGTGTCATTGCTCGATGGATTGAAAAAGGCGGTGGGCACAACAACGAAAGTATTGTTTGCCAAAGGGACCAACGTGGTGAACGACTCGCTGCTCGATTCGCGGATCAGTATTTTCGGAAAACCAACAAAATGGGACAACCACTCACAGAAAGAGATGATTGCCGAAGCGGTTGCAGTTGCCCGACAATCGGGTGTCGTGATCGCTGCTGTAGGCGAGTCGGCCGAGATGAGTGGAGAAGCTTCGAGCCGCTCAGATATCAATCTTCCCGAAAACCAGAAAGAATTGCTTGAAGCATTACTTGCAACCGGGAAACCCGTGGTCATGGTGCTGTTTACCGGTCGACCGCTGACCATCAGTTGGGAAAATGCGCATATTCCGGCGATCCTCAATGTGTGGTTTGCCGGATCGGAAGCAGGCGATGCTATTGCCGATGTGCTGCTGGGCAAAGTAAATCCTTCCGGAAAACTAAGTGCAACTTTCCCACAGAACGTGGGCCAGGTACCTATTTACTACAACCATAAAAATACAGGAAGACCTTTACCTGAAGGAGCCTGGTTTCAGAAGTTCAGATCGAATTACCTCGATGTTTCCAACGATCCGCTGTATCCTTTTGGTTATGGATTAAGCTATACAACGTTCGAATACGACGATTTAAAACTAAGCACCACCCGGGCAAAAGGAAATCAATCGGTCACAGCAAGTATAACGCTGAAGAATTCCGGAAAGTACAATGGTGCAGAAGTCGTTCAGTTGTATATCCGTGATCTTGTCGGGAGTGTCACGCGTCCGGTGAAGGAACTCAAAGGATTTCAAAAGATCACCTTAAAAGCGGGTGAAACGAAAACCGTCACCTTCACCATTACCCCCGAAGATCTGAAATTTTATAACGCCAAACTCAACTACGACAGGGAACCGGGTGATTTTGTGATCATGATTGGCGGCAATTCGAGAGATGTAAAATCGGGGAAGGTGAGTTGGGGGAAGTGATGCGCTTATTCCAGGAGAGTTTATACCCTCAAGGTTTCCAAAACCTTGAGGGTATAAATATGCTACTCGTATAGTGTAATTAATCAACTATATAAGGGAGGTTCTAAAAATTGATTTTTTAAAAATCGTTTGAAAAAGGCTTGGGAATAATTTTAGTGAGATCCTAATAAAATAATTACAACTTAAAGCTTACCTGACACGTATATTTCACCCAGTGAAACATAGGGTGGGTTATTAGAGGCAACTACATTTATTTTTATATACCGCGCCCGTTTACCATCTGTAAGATTCAACTTCAAATTTTGGGTTGAAGCAGTGGTGGGATAGTCAAGTGTTCCCAACTTTACCCAGGTTGTTCCATCTGTACTTGCGTCAATTACAACACTTTTGGTGTCTTTATTTCCTGATCTTCTAAACAGGTCAATGGTAAAAATATTAAATTCCCGTTGCATATCTATAGTTATATAATGAGGAATTTGCCCTGTTTGAGCCTTCCATTCACTTTGCCAGTATGTGTTATTATTACCGTCAAGTATCATTGCAGCTGGTCCGTTTGGTGCGCCTTCATTATCCGGGTTCTCTTGTGTCGAGAAATCAATAATTTTCCACGATGCTTTGTCAAAATCGAAGACTATTTTAGTAAGAGGTTCTAAATTAACAGTTGCTGCATCACAATAGAAAGTGTCTATTGCCGTTTTTAAAGGCAGGTATCCACTTTTATAGGAAGCTGGAATATTAAGATCAACATCCTCGATGATAAGCACTGACTGTGAAGGCAGAATAGCCATGATCTTTTTAGCTCCGGCAATTGTCGTATATTCGAATTTTACAATTGCCAAATTATTTTCGGGTGCATCGAAGGTTATTTTTGCCCCGCCAGTGATGTTTGGCACCATTTTTTGAATGATGCGATTTGCCAGGTAGCTTCTAAACCTATCTCCATATACTTTTGCATCAACCTGCAATGGTATTGATGAGTTATCCCGTGCATTTACTGATGTTACTTCAAAAAGGTACTGACCTTCAGGAACCGGAAATTCAATTTTAAACGAATCGGGAGATAGGGTATAATCATACGGAAAAGTCCTGATATTTTCTGACTTGTCCAAATTTTTCCATTTCACGATGATGCTTTTCGCCTGCATGGCATTCTTGAGATAACCTTTCATCCCTAAACGGTTGTTGCCTGGATAAGTAAAGGCACTATCTACTTTAACACTATATATGGTCTCCCCATCCTTGATAAATTCACTGTGGACATCCATCATATCAGTGCAACTGACAAGCATTGTCAGAGCAAAAAATGAAATCAGCAATGTGTATTTATTTTTTTTCATAATAATTTCATTTTATAATTCAATTCCAAAAAAGTCCATTTCAGCCCAGTTAACCCAACCGGTATTTCCCCAGTTAGAAAGGACACCTATGCGGAAGTATCTCATTGGTGCCAACCGCATTGGCACATCATAATTATGCCCGTCCAAAGCTACATCGATATCTTCCTGTGTCACTTTATCGCCTGGTGATCCTGATATTTTAACGATCTCGCTGTTGCCAATTAACGTCCAGTGTTTTGTCCAGTCCTGGAGCCCGTCATCATCACTATCCGCTGTGATTTCTTCACTGAGCACAGGAGCTTCAGATCGGCCGTAAACATACCATGTCTTTGGATTACCATAGGAATATAAATAGCTGTTGCCATTATGGCGCTGGTGCATTACATATCTCGAAAGTTTGTAAACTTTACCTAAGTCAACAGTAAGGTGACGGGGATAAGGTGTCTGATAGGAGATAACACAACTCGCGAAGGCTTCACTTCCGTCAAGCAGCGAGCCGGGTAAACCTTCCCACCAGCTCCATTTATCTTCAACCGGATGTTCAGCTCCATTATTAAATACTCTCATTAATTTCTTTTCCAGCTCCTTTTCCTTTAATGGGGTAAGTACGGAAGCAGGCTTGAGCACTTCTGTTATATTCCCGTAATTGTCTTTTAACATCAACGCGAATGCTCTGGGTTTGTCAGGAAAACCACGTGAAATATACTCGCCTTCGGGTTGCAGCGTATTAATAATCCGGGTTTCAACAAGCGGGCCTGGAACATCGGATGATGTTATAACGGTGTCAGCCAGGAAGAAAAAAGTGATTGGCTCTTTTTCTGTATTTTCCCAGGCATAACGTGCACCCCCAAAGGCTGCCGAAAAAGTTAAGCTGTTTTTAACTTTTTGCAGTGGGGAGATTTCGGGTTTGATTTTAACCGTTACTGGCGCCGACTCGTTATCACTCCTGTCAAAACAGGTGAGCCGAACATCGTATTCCTTCGTGTTGTCAACATCGTTGAAGCCTTTTACAATTATTGATTTTTCGAACATGGAGGCCTTAACTTCCAGTTTTTTCCCCGAATTAATGGTGAATACTGCTTTCACGTACAGCAGGTCATTATCATTCGGTATTTTATACTCAATGATAGCTCCTCCTGCAATGTTATTAACCTTGACATCAGTTATAATGCCAGGAGCTCCGGGTTCGGAAGTAATCGGGCCAAGAGTTTTTTCTTTGCACCCTGCAATGAGTACAAGCAGCAAGGCATATAAAAATATATTTTTCATAATTAATTCTGTTTTATGTATGTATTAATGTTTTTATTACTTTACCAACCATAATTTTGAACTAAATTAGGATTCTTAATAATCTCAACATCGTTAATAGGGAAGAAGTAGTTTTTCGATGTAAATGTGGGAGAATACAGCGTTTGAGGCAGGTAATATTTCTCAGGTGTTGATTCCTGCGGATTCCATCCCTGTACTGTCTCGTTGCAGTAATTTTCGGCCTCTAACCAACGACGGATATCCCAAAATCTGCTCCCTTCAAAAGCCATTTCAATCAGGCGTTCACGGTGCATAATTGTACGCAATCCATCTTTTGTCTGGGGTTTATTCGGTGTGACACTGAAGGTCTGCCACGCTTCGTCAACTGATTTCAACCCTGCACGTACTCTTACCTTATCGATCCAGATTTTAGAGTCAGCTAATTTATTTGTTTCAAGCAAAGCCTCCGCATACAAAAGATACAAATCAGCCAATCTCATAGCCGGGAATGCGTAAGGGGTATACTGCCAAAACTGACCTGCCTCGCCTGACTCTATACTGACCATTTTATGTGGCCAGTATCCCAAGGGGCAATATTTATGGGCATATCCGGCAGTCGTAAAACCACCCTGCAGGTGATTAATATAGTCAAGGTTCGCATTTTTATCGTTCGAAAAAACCCGCTGGTGCCCGTAAACCAATGCGCCATCAAAAACCAGGTCGGAATAAAAACGAGGTTCACGGTTGAAATTTCGTTTTACCGTTCGCCGGCCAAGTTTAAGGTAGAATTTGTGCGCAGCATCGGTCGGGAGTATTTGATTGAGAATCGCGCCTTGCCAATCCTTATCTTCAGAAACAGGAACACCATTTTTGGTGTAATACATTAAGGATATTTTTAAAGGCACTCCAATGTTCCCGTTTGAATGATAATCGAGCTGACTAAAGTATTGAGGCATAGCGTCACCTTGCAATCCATGAACTAAGCTATTTGTATGGGCCCATATCACCTCATAATTGTCATCTCTTTTTGTGACACGGTAGCCAAGAACCACTTTCTTTTTGGTGGAATCAGAAACAGTTCCATTTTCGTTGAAATCGCCAATTTGCAAAAGCCGATGCCCATTCTTTTCGGCCAAATCAATTGCCACTTTACAAGCTACAGCTGCCTTTTCCCATTTTTGTGTTACTGCTGTCGGATCATTTGCAGGGAAAAGTAGTGTTCCGTCATTATTTTGTATCTGGAAACCTGATTCGCCATTAAATAACGGGCTTGCTTCTGTTACCAGGACCTGCGCTTTAACTGCTGTGGCAATGGTAGATGTTATACGCCCATGTTCAAGAATTTTATTTTCATTAATTTCAGGGAGATCTGCAATTGCTTCATCCATTAACTCAATCACATATTTGAAACAGTCTTCAATCGGATCTCTCGACATTTTTAAGTTTTCGATCGATTCGGTGATCGCTAAGTTTTCCCGGATAATATGAATAGGGCCATACATCCTGATCAGGTAGAAATGCAAGTATGCTTTAATAAACTTAGCTTCAGCCTTCCATTCCTTTTTTTCGAGGTCCGTCATATCCTTCACTTCATCAATTCGTGAGATTAGTGTATTACACTCCCTGATACCCACGTAGTGATTGTTCCAGAAATTATACATCGGATTGGAAGGAGTCTGATATCCGTTGGCAAGTCTGATTCCGTTCCGGTCTATGTGATACAAAGCCATACTTACTTCATCACTGCCTAATATTGCAGGATTTTGGTCAGGGTCTCCCATTTTAGGCAGGTAGGAATAACATGTAAAAAGGAACTTTTCCGTATTAAATTTATCGGCAAATGCATTGTCGATTGTTGCCACGTTATCAGGAACGATATCGAGATAGTTACACGAACTAAATAGTGATATCGTTACCAGCAGAGCAATATATATTCTTATTTTTTTCATTGTATGAATGTTTTAAAAATTTACCTGTAGCCCTAAATTGAAAACTTTCTGAATAGGGTATCCAATTCCTGAACCGCCCATTTCCGGATCCCATAGTTTAAATGTGCTAATGGTCAAAAGGTTAGTTCCGCTTGCATAAATCCGAAGCTTATCGATGTTTTTAATTTTAATATTGTAGCCTACTTCAAGTGACTTTAGTCTTACAAAAGCACCGTCTTGCATAAACCAGGTACTGGTTTGAGAATTATTCTCTATCGGGGATTCCGACAAACGGGGCCAAAGTGCATATATATTTTGATTTTCAGGTGTCCAGTGGTCTTCAGCGAAAGCTTTTAATAAATTGCTGTTGCTGCGCCGGCTTAATGCCATCCTGAAGAAATCGGAATAACCGTCATATATGGGTGCCTGGCGAAACGGAGCACTTGCATTCTGATCAATCCAGAATGAAGAAAGAGCAGAGCCCTGGAAGAAACAGGACAAATCCCAGTTTTTATAACCGGTTGAAAAACCCATACCATAGATTATTTCAGGAACTTTAGGATTGCCAATTGGTACGGCATCCAAGGGAGATATTTTGCCATCTCCATTAACATCCTTGTATTTAATGTCTCCGGGCAGATATTTACCGAACTGTGTCGGGCTGTTGTTTATATCCGACTGATCGACAAACAGGCGCTCCCCAATATAGCCCCAAACCTGATCTAAAGACTTACCAATCCTCGATACCCATGGGGTTGCTGAGAAGTCGGGTTCTTCATACTTTGCCATTTCACTGCGTGCAAACGTGAAGTTTCCCCGTGCAGTAATCCAGAAATCTTTGCTAAAACTGTGGTTATAATCAATCGACATGTCGACACCATGGTTTTTTGCTTCACCGACATTAGCCCGTACACCCGCCTGTAAGCCCATGCTTCCCAGGCTTATTCTGTCCATAAGAATATTTGAGCGGTACTCGCCAAAATAATCAACCATGATTTCAACAGAATTGAACAGTCCCAATTCAATTCCGAAATTATACTTTTTGGCAATTTCCCATTTGATCTGATCGTTTGCATATCTGCTAACGCTTACTCCCGGTTTCGTATAGTCATAACGTGAACCGAAAACTCCCCCCCTACTACTGTTTTTCAAATTGACTTCCGACATGAAGAAAAACCGATCCTTGGCAGATCCAATGGCATCGTTACCCACGAGGCCGTAAGTAGCTTTTAATTTTAATTTATTAACCGTATTTGTAAGAGGTTTGAAAAACTCTTCATTACTTACAATGTATCCCAATCCAAAGGAAGGGAAGAAGCCAAACCGTTCATTTTCGGCAAATCTTTCTGATCCGTTATAACCGAAGTTAAACTCGGCAAAATATTTGGAAGAATAAGCATACGTAAAACGACCACTTAAACCCAGATTCCGGTATGGCAGCGATTCTTGCAGAGAACCTGGATTTGAATACTTACTCTCTTTTCCGATAAAAACAAGAAGTCCGCTCACTCCATGTTTCTCATTGAAGTCTCTGGTATATCGTAATAAACCTTCGTAATAGGTATTGATGCTGATTGCTTTAGCATCTTCCATGTAACCCAGATATTCGGTTCCTTTCTCCGGATTTATCTGATTCAGAGCATATCCATCTTTTGAATTAGATAACCGATAGTAGTATGGATCATAAAATCGGCTAATACCTGAACTTGCTTCTCTGTTCGTATTGTAAGTAAGCTTCGCTGTCAACCCTTTAGTAATCATATCCAGGTCCTGTTTGACCTCAAACTGGGTCAGGATTAATGATCTGTCGCTGTTTTTATATCCCCTTGTCAGTTCTGCATAGGGATTAAGGTAGTTGCCATCCTCGTAGTTTCCATAAAGCGTATGTTTCGTATATTGATGTTCTGCATCAGGTTCATAATAGGCAGGAAAAAGAACAGGATTGGCATATAGCGCCATTTTGTATATCTCTGCACCTCCATTAACAGGTCCCGTATAATCATCAAAAGTTGCATGGAATTTAATCGCAACCTCGGTTGTCGGAGTTAGATTCAAATTGACATTTGAACGCAACAGATATTTCTTGAAATTAATATTGTTGTCGAAACTATTTTTAGGAGCGTCCTTTAATATTCCATTATCCTGGTTTACAGAAGCGGCTAAATAATAGCGTGCAATTTTTCCTCCACCGCTGACATTAAAGTTCAGTCGCTGATTCATGGCAAAATCCTTTGTCAGCATCTCTTTCCAGTTATTATTGGGGTAGAGAAGAGGATCAGTACCCGACTCTGTTCTGAAAATCTTCTCCTCTGAGTATCGGGGTAACCCAAGCGGATCGCGCATTAATACGGCTTCATTGTGTTTGCGCATAAAGGTTATATTGTCGGCAAATTCAAGATCCTGTGTGGGTTGAGAAAATGAATTTTCAAAACGGATACTGATTTTTGCATTACCCTCTTTACCTTCTTTGGTTGTTACCAGAATTACTCCGTTTGCACCACGTGCTCCGTACAGTGCAGTAGCCGTAGCATCCTTCATAATCGAAAAACTCGCAATATCATCCGGCTGCATGCGCGCCAAATCGGTTGGTGAAAATTCAATACCATCAATTAAAATCAATGGAGACTTTGAATAACCAAAAGTCGTAACACCACGGACGAAAAATTCGGCATTATCCTTGCCTGGTTCTCCACTGCGTTGATACGAGATCATTCCTGCCATGCGACCTGCAAGTGCCGTCGTTAAGTTACTGGATGGCACTTTAAGTTCTGCGATATTTACAGACTCAATCGAGGATAAGACACTTTCTTTCTTTTGCTTACCAAAGGCCACTACGGTAACATCTTCCAACTGCTGAGTCGTTTCGGTCAGTACAATATGGATGATCTTTTTTTCACCCACTTTTACCTTTTGCGTATTATAACCTACGAATGAAAATACCAGTGTGTTTTGAGGATCAGCATCAATACTGTAATTACCATCACTATCTGAAATGACCCCTTTGGTCGTACCTTCTATTGAAATTGTTGTTCCAGGTACGGGCTGACCTTTGTCGTCGCTTATTGATCCTGTGATTTTTTTCTTCTGCCCGACATTTGATTTTACCGACGAATTATCAAATGCGGGTAAAGTAGCTGACCGCGAATAAGGGGAACCGGTTCCGGCGCTAACCTGCAATACGAAGGCCATCATGACAATGATCCATATCGCTCTCATTAATACAAAATACTTCGAAAGCGCACTCCCTATATGAGCTTGCTTTACAATGCTTTTTTTCATAAATTTGTGACTTTAGTTGAAACACTAAATAATGTCCTGCAAATGCAGGTTAAATGGGCAGAAGATGTTACCAGCATTTTCTGCTTTTTTATTTCCTCTCGCTAAAAAACTGTTTTGCGATCAAAATATTAATTTCCACGGTTTGGAGTTTTTGCACGAAATTTAATTCGCACCACTCTCAATTCTGTAACAATCCATTTTTTTTCTTCTGTATCACATAGGCATTAAGTTTAAATAAGAGATTTATATTTTAATCGGTGCAGCTTAATTTTTTGGTTTTAAATTCTCACATTTTTTGGTTATTTTTTTCCTCCCGCCAATTGTGTTTTTTTCTTAAATATTTACAATTTTAAACAATTGCCATCTTAGATACATGAAGTATTTTCACTACTACTTGCACTATATTTGCCAATATGCGTTCATGAAAGATTGTATTGTCTAATTATTATCATCAAATGCGATTATAATGCAAACATATATAATGCATTAAAGCATGATGGGTTTTTTCTGTTGCCGATAAAGCCATTCGCACAAAGCCTTTGAGGACGCTCACTTTATTCTTTCAAATTAAATAATGATAATCCTGAATGGCTAAATGGCCGGTGCGGATTGCATACTTCTTTTGATTTTCAAATATTTGAAATGAACGATCAGACTGATGGTAAAAAAATCTGGCTGTTTGCGCAAATACAAACAGCCAGTTGTCCTATTATTAATTGTCAATAAAAACGTCATTACATAGCAGTATTCGCTACTTAAAATAATAAGGATTAATTCCCTGGCAAATTGTATTTGTAAAAAAGACTTTGCCGCTTAGTGGATACTGAGTTAATTGCCCGGCATCCAATCCTTCGCGAGCCGTGGTGATTACGAGGGTTTTCATATCCGGTCCGCCAAAGGCACAGGAAGTCACATTAGGGGCAGATACTTCAATTGCATCTAACTGTTGGCCTGTTTTGGGATCGAAACAAACTACTGCACCACCACCCCAAAGTGCCACCCACAAATTTCCGGTACTATCGACGGTCATGCCATCGGGAGATCCCATGGTCTGAGGTATTGTGACAGCCACTCGCTTACCGGAAATATTGCCGCTGGCATTGTCATAATCGAACGCATAAATTACCTGATCCCAGGTGTCGATGTAATACATCGTCGCTTTATCCGGCGACCAGGTCAGTCCGTTAGAAATGGTGGTATTTTCCAACACTACGACCAGGCGATTCCCATCCATACGGTAAAGTTTGCCCTTGTGTGGTTTGGCGTTCTTTTCCATCGTGCCGACCCAGAATCGTCCGGCTGGATCACATTTGCCATCGTTAAAACGGGTATTTGGCGCGGCATCGGCCGGAAAATCGGCAAGTTTTACCAATTGTTTCGCAATTGTGAAACGGTACACCCCAGTTTCGAGTGCCACCACCACACCACCCTCTTCGACAGGTACCACGGTGCCAATCATGCTTCCCATTTCAAAAGCTTCATCTATGCAGGAGATCAAATCAAACCGGTGGAGTTTTTCACCCGTGATATCGATCCAGTAAAAAACCTGCTCTCCCGGATGCCACATAACTCCTTCCCCGAGTTGGTTACATGAATCGGGTAATAAGTTGGCTGTATTCGTGTTTGGTGTTATCATTTTTAAACATTTTAATTGCTTATTAAAAGAGTTGTAACAATTAGTCTTAAAGTTTTCATTTTGGTTTATTTTTGGTTATTAAATATGATTGACCAGCTTACATCTCTTGATTTTTTACTCCTGATAATCAACACTATCAGTTCTTCTCCTGAAGGGTGTTTTTCAAGGGTTACTGAAGCTGAGTCGGCTTTGATTTTGCCCGTGCGCCAGCCATTAGAGGCAATTACAATGCGGAAGGGCTCACCGGCTACAATGGAAGCTTTTCCGCTTAAGAAATGCAGGTTATAGTCCCATTTCAGTTCTTTCACATCCATCCATCCCTGTAGGATATGACGGTTGGTTGAAAGCATCTGAGGAAATGATTCCGCTTTTTTTACCGAATACGTAGCACAGGCCAGGCTATTCAGTTCCGCTTTCAGGATTGAATTTCCCCTGATTTTTCCAATAAACGCATCTTTCCAAAAATCGTAAACGAAATAATCGGCCAAAGGATTTAATTCCAGTCCACCCTCCACATTGGTTTTGTCGAGTGAAACCGAAATTTCTTTGGTCGCTTTCGTGCTGTTGAATAAGGTGACCTGATGCCAATCGGGCGTGAGAGCAAGGTCATAAACACAAGGGTCTTTCAGTCCGGTAAAGGCATCTACCGGGCGTGGGCTTTTTAATCCATGATACATGGGGTAGATGCGCGAAATATCATGCACCATTTCCGGAGTAAGCATTTTGAACGGGGTGGCCAGTTCAAGCCGTCCGCTGGTAAGGGCCATCATGGTTAACAGTGATTGACGGATTTCGGGATTGTGCGGATGAATGGCTTTGCTGTCGGGATAGTATAAAAATACCGAACGTGATTTGTACCAGCGCAATCCGCCGGTTGTTACAAATTGAGGTTCGAAGGCATTGTTGTCCCAGGCAGTCCGCTGAATATCTACGATACCGGCGGTGACATCCAGGGTCGGACGGTCACTCTCGCCAAGTGCACGTTCGTGAATGTGCGCTTCAGGTCCGAGCCCGTCGCGGCAAAGCTGAAATAAATTCCGGTAGGCCGATATAGTGGTGGCGAGCGGATCTTCAAATCCTCCTTCCGGATTCCATGCCGTTTCGGGGTAGTCGAATTTAATGCCGATCATTCCGTCTTGCCGTAATCGTTTCCACATAGAGAGCACATGATTCTGAAAACTTTTGTCGGTATAGTCGTACCTTACATAGGGCTGATGATGACGATGGTAAAGGTTCAGTTTGCTGATGTCGTTGTTCAGCATCCAGTCCGGATGTTCACGGGCAAAATCGTCGGAAGGCATGCTGGATTGGAAATAGGTAAATGGAATTCCGTTACGTGCTTTTACCGCGGTACACCATTTGGCGAAGGTTTCATAAGGTGGAACCAGGTGTCCGTATTTGCTCCAATGGGCATCGTCCCACCAGCCTTGTTCCGTATTTCCATCCTGGTAGCAGTAAGTGTCGGGTTCAAGGCGCACAGCCACTTTGGTATATTTGGTGAGGCCACATTTGTTGGCTTCGTCCATTTCGTCAATTAGCGCTGCCGAATTATTGATGTCTTTTCCTCCGCTCAGGTTTCCTACAGCCCATCCGCAGAGGGTAGGAAAGTCGTAAACATTGGGATGGGCATTGTTGGCTTCGCGCAAGGCCATTCCGTAGTGTTCAAGAGCCAGAAAGGGATTGCTTTCGGCTATCCCGAGGTAATAGGTGTCGGGAGCCCACCATTCTTCATCCATTTTAATTAATCGTCCAACAGGGTCGTTCATAAATAAATGGATGGTGCGCTTATCTTTTTTGTACAAGGTATTGGCATAATAGTGCTGATAATGCAAGCCTCCCCAAACGATGGAGCGTCTTTTCCCATTGACAAGTGCTGTCAGTAACATGCTGTTGGTCGATTCGCGGTCGGTATCGCCTGTTACTTCAGGCATGGTTACGCCGGCTGCTCCATTTAATGTTTGTACTGAAGTGATTTTTGCTCCGGGATAGATGGTCGCGTTTGAAAACAATTCAGCTTTCATAAAGCGGCAATCGTTTGGAAGGGTATTCCGGATTCCGGACTGCAAAGTGATCTGCGGATCCCCATCGAGCAAGGTGAAGGCAAAACGGTATTCGGGCAACAGTTTGGTGCCCCCGGTAAAGTATAATTCCAGACGTTGGCCATTTTTATTTGCAATGAAAACCTGTTTTTGTTTCCATTCAATTTTTTGCTTGCCAATGTGTGTCGGACCGTAGGTATGTGGCGAGTTCCAGCCATCGGCCGACAGTCGGGCCTTTTCAAAAATAACAAGATTTTCTGTTTTGTCGGTTACGCTGTAAATCCCGTCTTCAAGGTTGATACTTATCGAAACCAGCGAATTGGATAGACTGAGTTGTGAATCGGATAACCTGACAGATGTTTCAGTTTGGCCGGTTGATGTCTGTGACAGGGCAAACAATGTGATGCCAATCGTCAATACAAATGTGGAAATTAGTTTCATCGTTCATTTTGATTAGGTTATTTAATGATTAGCAGTATTTGATTGCTAATCAATGCAAATTTAAAGCAAAAATAACAGAGAAACATGGCAAGAGCAAACGACAAAAAGGGAAGTCTGAACATTCGTTGAAGGATATTCAGAGAATTGCCTTTTTAGTCTTTTATTGGCTTTGACATAGTAACTCTGTTACTTATTTATAAATTACTTCTATCGGAAGCGACATTTTAAATTACTCATCCTGCATCAGGGCCGAGCGACCACCATCCATGAGGTAAGTGGTTCCGGTCATGAATCTGGCATAATCAGTACCTAAATAGGCACAGAAAGCCCCAACTTCTTCCACTGATCCAAGTTTGCCTGCAGGGTGCAATTTTATAGTGCGCTGGCGCTCTGCTTCAGCATCAGGAAATGAAGCAAACCATCTGTCATTACCCGGCGTTTCGATAAAGCCCGGAGCCATACCAACCGTCCTGATTTTCGGACCCCATTCCATCGCCAGCGAACGAACCAATCCGGTTAATGCGGTTTTGGTTACGTTGTATGGGAAGCATCCCGGAATTGAACTGAAAGCATGATTGGAGGTCATGATGATAATCACTCCGTTGTCGGATTTTTCAAGATATGACTTGCAAAGTCTGCTGATTGCCCAGTGTGATGAAAGATTAAGCTGATGATTGTACATCCATTCCTCATCGGTACATTTCTCGGCTCCTTTAAATACATTTACACCGGCATTGGAAACCAAGATGTCGATTTTACCGAATTTTCGCATGGTGTTTTCCACCAATTTTTGCAAATCATCATTTTTAGTTACATCAACCCGGGTGTAGAGCGCATCAACTCCACAATCGTTCGCTGCCTCGAAAAACTCGTTAACCGAAGGGTCATTTTCGTCAGTACGTCCACAACCGGAAACGATACACCCTGCTTTCGCCAGCATTTTGGCCACCCCTTTACCAATTCCGCTTGAAACACCAGTGACAATCGCCACCTTGCTGCTTAAATTAATTTCTAACATATGCCTGATTTGTTTAAATTAGTTTTGATTAAATGTAAAATCCTTTACGTGCAATCCGGACTCCCGGATGTTTTTCCATCTCTGATTCAACCAGATCAACTCCAAGTCCAGGACGATGGCTCAGGTTTAAATAGCCATCCTTAATCATTTCCTGAATAGGATGATCGATTACCGTGTCGCGCCATTGAATATCATTAAACATGAACTCCTGACGAAAGAAATTGGGAACTGCAGCGCAAACATGGGCACTCGACAAAGTTGATAACGGTCCGTTGGGATTATGAGGAGCAAGCTGCACATTATAAACTTCGGCCATAGTTGCCATTCGTTTCATTTCGGAAGGGCCGCCACAACGGGTAATGTCGGGCATGATAATATCGACCACCTGTTTTTCGAGCAGATCGCGTATGCCGTATCGGGTATAATGGCGTTCGCCGACGCAGATAGATACTTTAGACGGGATTCGTTCGCGCATTGTACGCAAAGTTGTGGCACTTTCGGGTCCGGCAGGTTCCTCGTACCAGGTAATATCCAGTTCGGCCAATCTTTCGGCCATCGTAACGGCGGTTTTGAAATTCAGCATGGCATGGGTTTCAATCATCAGATCGGCATCGGGGCCAATAGCCTCTCTCACCGCTTTGCTTACGTCGTATGCCCTGTTCTGCTGCTCGCGGGTTAACCCCAGATCAGTATTGAGGTCTTCACCATAGAGATAATTTACATGGGCAAACGGATCAAATTTTACGCCCATGAATCCGGCTGCCATCACCTTGCGGGCCTGATCGGCATAATCCTGTGCATTGTGACCGCCGCCGGTGAACCAGTAATTGGCATACAAGCGGATTTTGGTGCGGAAGGCTCCACCCAGCAATTCGTACATTGGAACCCCAAGTACTTTTGCTTTCAGGTCAAGCAGTGCCATATCGATTCCGGAAATGGCACACATGCTGGCGCCAAAAGGACCAACCCAGTTTAGGTCACGGTAAAGTTTCGTCCATATAAAATCGGTACGCATCGGATCAAGACCGATGATGCGCCGTCCTGCATCTTTGGCAGCAGCCTCTACGATCTGGCTTCCCGGCCAGTTTGTAGCTTCACCTACTCCGGTATGACCTTCGTCGGTATATATTTTCAACATGGTCCAATTGTATTTTACCCCTTCGACCAACCATACTTTTACATCTGTTATCTTCATCGCTTAATTTTTTTTATTCTATGTCATTTGGTATGGGTAATTGGATTTTGTAATGATTGCTTATTACAGAAACAATTAAAAAGCAGTTTGCAAATTTACCCACACAATCTGTCATAGAACCTTTTTTTCAGATTTCCGAATTGTCGGATTGACAAATTTCTTCCTTCACCTACATAATCCCAAACTTCGTCCAGGCTTCTACCACAGACATCCCACCCTGTATCGCTTTTAAAACAGTACGTTCGCCACGGGCCTTTTCCAATGCGAGCATAAAAACCTCTTCTTCCGCTAATTGAGGAACCACACATACTCCATCAATGTCGCCAATAATGATGTCACCAGGCATAATACGCACGCCATTCATTTCAATCGGGACCCTGAAATCGATCACTTTCCCCCGGGGTGCCTGGTCCTGTGCATAAGGGCCGTAAGAGAAAACGGGAATTCCAACTTCGTAGATTCCCCGCGTATCGCGTGAATACCCATTAACCACAGCGCCTGCACCTCCACACATCTTAACCCTGGTCATCATCAGTTCACCAACCAACGCGTAGCCAGGGGAAGAACCTGAACAGATATATACTTCGCCCGGTTTGATATCATCCAGGGCTTCAAGCATCAGACCGAAAGGTTTGTTCATGAGGGGATTTTGAGAACCCGGACTAAGTTCCTCATAGCAATCGGCCTCGAGCACTGTCATTGCACGTCCTACGATAAACATTCCCTCTTTTAATGGTCTTATCTGCGGCGGAAGAAATTGCCGCTGTAATCCCATTTTATCCATAATATCACCAACTACGGCTGTATAAAGTTCTTTCTTAATCAGCTCAAAAAGCTCATTGTCGTTGTTCCAAATCTTTTGTTTCATTATTTTCATTTAACATTAACAATTTGCATAGTGATTTGTCCGCTTATTTTTTGTCCCTGTTTGAGTGGCAGATCAAATTTGGCAGCATGATCAACGAAGTTACGTAAAAATCTTTCAGCGCCAGGGTTATCGTATTCCGCGATGAGCATATGTACGAGATTATCCTGAGTCCAGCAGCGGATATGCTGCAAACCGCACGAATTAACTATTAAACCCGAAGCATTTTCTGAGGCAAGAGTGGCAGACAATACGTTACGTTTTGTTGATCTGAAATCATTACTTCCGTAACGTGTCTGATCCTTATTGTAACTCCAGTCAGGTTTCTTCGAAGGTCCGGCTAAACCACAGTTTTCGTGCGTATAAAACAACTTTGCTGTTCCTTCTGTCCGGGCAATGTGATCTTCGGGATAAACCGACCAGAGTCCTTTTCGCTTCCAGCTAAAGGTATTCATTGTTTGAGGGAAAGAGAAAGAGACACCCCACTGACGAAGATTGGCATCGGCCAACATTTTGTATTGGTAATCAACTGTAATGGCACCGTTTGCCGATATAATCAATGTTATTTTTCCTGCCGCTTCGTCGTACGTATCACTCACACTAACTTTCATGCCTGAAGTTTCTTTAACAAGTTCGATGTTTTTGATCATCCGGTTCGAGGCTGCAGGCGAATAGATTTCATAATCAGGTGTTTCTTTCGTCATCTGTGTATCGCCTCCGCCATTTAAACCCACTAACATTAAGGATGGCCATCCATTAATTATTTCGCGACCTGAACGATCAGAGATTACTATCGTTTCGTTACTGACTGCAACCTTTATTCCATTACCTTCTGCCACTTGAACAGCTCCGTTTTTACTCCATTTAAAAGTCCCGGTTTCTGCTGCAATTTCAGCCAATACCGGTTTTTCAAAATCGAACATATACTGATCGACAGGAACTGCTGAATTGTGAAATACATCGACAGTAAGCTTTTGTAATGAAGCATAGGTGATCGGAAGTTTTACCTTGCCTTTCTCACCTTGTTTAATATTGGGCTGGACAGTCCCCTTTTTGTCACCGTTAATCCATGAGAAGCGGCATTCGTTAAGGTTCGAAAAGAAATAACGGTTTTCAATCTCAAGGGTAACCAGGCTATCGGCCAGACCATCCATTAATTTTATTTTTACAGGAGTGAAGATTTTTTTCATATGCCAGTATTCGGGTTTTGGTCTTCTCCAGCCATCAACCGGGCCCCATGTTCCATAACCAACCACTTTACCTGAAGGGAGAAAAAAACTATCATCGATACCTGCCCATAAGGCGCCACCTAACACCCCTTTTGAGTAGTACATATTTTCCCACATTTTCAATAGAATATCGCCCCAAAAATCCCGCACCCCCGGATCGGTCATCAATTCGTATCGATTGTATGCATTCAGGTGACAGTACTCGTCAAAAATAACGGGTCTTTTATTGTCTCTGTATTTTGAAGGACCTGTTGGTCCGGGATAGTGGTGGTTGCCCAATTCGAGATAACCCTCATCCACCTCTTCACTATACTGACTAAAAATACGTGGCCGTGTGGGATCGGCCTCTTTTACCAAATCTCCTGAAGTTTTATACAACTCTTTAAAATTGTACGATTCGTTTCCCAGAGACCAATGGATAATACTTGGATGTGATTTGTCGCGCTCTACCATTTCGAGTGTTGGTTGTAAAACCGCAGTGAAGTAATTGGCATCGGTAACCGGATTTTTGCTTGCCCAGCAAAATGGTGCTTCTTCCTCTGCAAACATTCCAAGTTCATCGCATGCCTCGAACAACTTGTCATTGGGGGGATAATGCGATGTCCTGATGTAATTGATGTTCGCTTCCTTGAACAATTTAACATCCTCGTACCATTGATTACCGACCAGCGAACGACCTCTCAGCGGATCAACCTCATGCCGGCAAACGCCTTTTAATTTAATAGGATGATTATTTACAAATACCTGGTTTCCCTTAACTTCGATTTGGCGGAAACCAAAGCGACGTGTATTTTTTACAACTTCTTTACCATTTACAGATACCGAACACTCGAGGAAATATAAGTTCGGATGTTCGGTATCCCATTGTGCCGGTTTTGTAATTTTCAATGCAGTGATTACCTTATTTTTACTGCCGGCAGTGGTGTTGATGGTCAGGTTATTCTCTCCCTCTGTAGTTACTGTTTTTCCGTTGGCATCTTTCAATGTAAGTCTCAGTTCTGCCTTTTGATTGGTGCTTCCTTCATTAACGACTGTAAAATAAGCATTTAAAGTTGCGTCGGCATAATATTTATCGAATACCGTTGTGACGTGAAAAGAAGCAATATTTACATCGGGCATTACAACCAGGTAAATAGGTCTGGAGATACCACCAAGTGGGTGCACAGCATATTGTGATGCTGACGACATTGTATCAGCAAGGCTTTCACTTTTCACTGCCATTGTTATTGAATTTTCCCCCTTTTTTACTTGCTCAGTTACATCCAACTCAAAAGGGGTGAATCCGCCAATGTGTGATCCGGCAGGTTTGCCGTTGATCCAGATTTGACATTCACTGTAAACAGCCTCACATTTTAACTTAATGCGATAACCATTCCATGCTGATGGAATTTGAAAGTTTCGGTGATATCCGGCTGCTTTTCCTTTTTCAACTTCAAATCCCTGCATAACCCATTCGCCAGGAACGTCAATCGATTTCCATCCCGAAACCTGATTTTTTTTCCAGAAATTGTCTTCGGGCATAGTTGTGAAATTCCACTGGCCATTCAGGTCAATCTTAATAGCATTAACACCTGCTACACTCTCAGGAGTCTGACTCCATCGGATGGCAGATACCTTTTGTGCATCGTATTTGAATTGCGCATTCGCCTGCATATTCAGCAGGCAGAAGAATGCGATAACTGAAAAAAATATTCTCATAATTGTTTATTTGTTTTGAAAAATAGTTATTTAACCTCTGATGTAAACTCACCTTTTAACTGTTCCCCTTTTATAAACTGCGGGCGCGGACCGGTAAAAAAACTGCACGATCCCGGCCCGTTTATTCCGGCAACCAGAAAACGGATTTTATTACCGTCAACCCAGGCCCGCGCGCTTTGAGTTCCTGATGATTTTATTTCAACACGATTCCCTTTGCCGTTTTTTAAGGAGGCCGAAAGGATATTGTCTTTTGTACTTTTAAAATCGTTTGTGCCCAGTTTGTTGGCCGCGTCTTTCCATTCTCCGGAAGGTATTTCGCGGGCAGCCTCCACGTATTTTAACTGACGGGGATTGGCTTTTGCCTTACCTGTTAACCTGTTAATATCGTAATCAGGATAAACGGTCCATAACCCGGTGCGTTCCCATTCCAGTTCGTTATACGTTGCGGGCAATGTGAAAAGTAATCCGAACTGACGAATCAGATTTTCTTTTGTGTAATTCGTCAGCGTTTCGAAACAGTAGCTGAATGTTACTGATCCGTCGGTATTGAAATTGTATGAAGTTTGGCCGGCAAACTTATCAGCAACGCCTCCTTTTCGAGTTACCCGAAGGCTTCCGTTTGCCTGTTTTTCAGCGATAACCGATTCGGTTTTGAAATTCCCGTCAGGTTGATAGTCCAGTGGTTTGATGTCCTGAGTGTAATTGTTCCCGGCCACATGTGGCGATCCGCCATCGTCAGGATTGTATGGAATCAACATAAACTGTCCTCCGTTATCGAAAACCTTTTCTCCGTTTTTAGCGAATGCTTCCAATAATCCGGTGGTCTTATTAATTGTAAATAAATTTGTTCCTGAATTGATGGTCAGTCTGTTCTGATCTTCTTTCAGACTTAAATATACAGCCGGATTCGTTTTGTTTGCGACAGGTACCGCGTTGGGTTTTATCAACTCTTGCTCACATACAAAGCCACGCGGATCGGTAAACGTAATCAGAACCTGATCAGAGGATTTGGCGTTTGGCAAATCGATAGTGACCGAACCTTTGCTTAAAGGAGCGATAGCTGTTTTCACCTTTACTATTTCTTTTCCGATTTGAGCAGTGATCTTAATTTCATTCAGGTTCGTAAAGTTAAACCGGTTTTCGATTTCCAGTTTCAGCTTTTTGTTTTCAATTTTTGCTGATTTAAGATTCGAAATAATCACGGGAGAATATGATTTTTTCATCCCGATATATTCGGGTTTTGGACGGCGCCAGCCGTCAATCGGTCCCCAGGGACCGTAACCGCAGATCTTATCTTCCGAAAGATGGAAAATATCGTCAATTCCCGACCAGATAGCTCCGCCAAGAGAGGCGGGATACTGGTAAACCGAATCGACCATCTGTTTCAAGGTATTGGCGTAGGCATCCGAGCGCACCGAAGGATCGGTTTCCAGTTCGCGGCGGGCATAACATTGCACGTGCATATATTCGCCAAACAAGGTCGGACGGGTTTTGTCTTTTTCACATTCGCGGGGTCCGTTTAATCCCGGATAATGGTAATTGGCCACATCGGCCTTGCTTCCTGCGTTATTAAAACTGGTCCAGCATTGGTCGTGAAAAGCGGTAGGGCGCGATGGATCAAGCTGTTTAGCCTCGGTATTAACCCTTTCCCAAAGCGGACTCCAGCGGCTTTCATTGCCCAGCGACCAAAGAATGATACATGGATGTTGACGTCCGGAAAGAATATTTTCGTAATTGGCTCTGACCATGTGAGGTAAATACCGGGTGTCGAGCCAGTTCCAGGTTAGCCAGATTGGGCTGGCATGGTGCTGTATCCAGCAGAGGGAGGATTCGCTTTCTACCAGCATACCCAGTTCATCGCAAGCTTGCAAAAACTCTTCTGAAGGCGGGTAGTGCGAGGTGCGAAGGTAATTGCAGTTTCCGGCGCGGAATATTTCCACGTCCTTACGGCAAAGTTCAGGAGTGAGGCTGCGCCCACGCAAAGGATGTACTTCGTGCCGGTTTACCCCCCTGAGTTTGACCGGATAATTGTTTACGAAGAATTGGTTGCCCCGAAGTTCGATCTGCCGAAATCCGATTTTTTGCTTGTTAACCTGTAAGACTTTTCCATCAGCTATCAGCGAGGTAGTTAAGGTATAAAGATTCGGATGTTCCGAATCCCATTTTTCGGGCGATTTTACACTGAGTTGACAATTCAAATCAGCTATTCCTTCAGATGCGGGCAATTCAAAATTATTCTTTTCCAATTTAACTGGGTTTCCCTGGGTATCCTGAAGGGCAAAGCTAAGAGTGGCCGGATTTCCATTGGATTGGACCTTGCAATTGATGTTAAGCGTTGCATCGCGGTATTGAGCATCAAATTTTACATTCCAGGCGAAATCTGCAAGATAGGTTTGCGGCAGGGTATAAAGTGTCACTTTACGTAAAATACCCCCAACAGTGTGAGCAGCATATTGCGAAGTACAGGCCAGTTTGTCTGAAATAGTTTCGGATTGAACCTCTGCTTCCAATAGGTTTTCACCAGGCTTAATTGCATCGGTAACATCAAATTCAAAGGCCACAAAACTGCCTTCGTGTGAACCAACTGTTTTACCGTTCACTTTTATTTCACCATGCGAACTAACTCCATCGAACCGCAACCTGATAAGGTTACCTTTCCAGTCGGCCGGAATAGTAAACGATTTCCAATAGGTGGCAGCTTTCTCCTTTTCAACCTGAAAACCTTGCATTACCCATTCGCCAGGCACTTCGATGCTTTTGGCCAGGTTCATGTCTTTACTTTGAGGATTGAATTTCCAGATCCCGTTCAGTGAAATAACCGGAATTTTAACATTTTTGACTTCGGAAGGAACCGGAGCTAAAACCGGAACTTCAAAGTTCATTATACTGATAACTTGCCTGATGGAATCAAGGTTCTGCGCCTGAACTGCAATCGTGACGCTAAAAAGCAGGATTACGGGAATAACTCTCTTCGCTGATAAATATTGCATATCTGATAATATTGAAAAAAATTAAAATTGGTTACTTATAGCCGTCAAAACGATAGATACTACTAAAACAAGCAAACCCAGGTTTAAAAGCCGTCTCGATTTGGATGTTGCTCCTTTCCATTCGCCACGGTATAAACCCAACAGATTTCCGATTACAATGGATAAAGTAATCAGCAAAGGCCAGCCGATAATCAATCCGTAATCACCTAACATCGAACTGCCGATACCATAAAAATAGAAACTGCCGATCCACATCAGCGACATGATCAGGATTAAAAGCCAGTTGGTCACTTTATATTCGTTAAAAAAGCTTTTGAAACTTTTTGTTTTATTGATCAGGTACAAACAATAGCCTGCATTCACGACGGCACCCGTGGAGAAAAATATAGACCAGACTACATTACCGGCAAGGACACTGTGTATACCCGAATTCAAGGCTATTTTAGTGATTTCGCCACTAAACGCAGCTCCAAGATTTGGCAAACAGGAAGTAAAACCTGCGATAACGGCTATTATCAATCCTTTACCCAACTGTTTTGAATCCGTTGCTGATACGGAAGGAGTTTTTATGGAAGAGGCTTTCGCACAAATAATAATACCGGCTATGGTCAGTATTGCACCTGCAATAATAAGGAATCCTTTGGTCTGAAGGAAAATGTCCGGAGAAAAAATTAGAGCCGGGATTATCGTTCCTGCGGCAGCATTGATCCCCATGATAATGGGAAAGCCCAGGGCCATGCCCAGTATATCCATTCCTTTACCAAAGAGTATCGCTCCAATCCCCCATCCGAGGCCAAAAAGCAAAACCACCAACAAAAGGGGAGATGATATTTGTGAGATGATACCGGTTAGATTATCAATGGTGATAAATGCAATCATCCAGTTGACCAACAACATGCCAAGCAATGAAAATGCGAACCATTTATGCGCCCATTCCCATTTTTTAGTGTAAGTTGTTGGCAGAATGAACGAACCTTGCAAAAGCCCGGCAAGTGATACGATTAAAAGCCCCAAAGCGATACTCATAATGTAATAATTTAGTTGTTTGTAAGGTGTAATATAATTACTTCATTCCATTTGCAGACTAACATTTTTTAAAAATCAAATAATCCTTTTGTATAAAAATTATACAAATCTATACAGAACCAATTTGAATCAGATGAAGTATATTTACTGCCACTTGTACTATATTTGCCACATTTAAAATTTAAAAGATAATTTCATTCAAACTAAACCACCACAAATCACACTTAACCATGCAGGCTCAATACTTTAAGTTACCCAAACAATTCGACAAATCAATTTTGGTAAGAAAAGATCATCTGCCCTATTTTTACAGCGACTGGCATTATCATCCCGAATTGGAACTCGTTTACATCATTAAAGGAGAAGGAACACGATTTGTGGGGGATAATATTGCCCGTTTCGAGTCAGGCGACCTTGTTCTTTTAGGCTCAAACCTGCCACATGTATGGAAAAGTGATGAAGACTATTTTAAATCAGAATCAAAAAATATGGTTGCGGCCATTGTGATTCACTTCCAGATCGATTTTCTGGGATCTCAACTATGGAGTGTTCCCGAATTTTCGTTGATTAACAAACTTCTGGAATCTTCATGTAGTGGAATTTCTTTTCATTTACCTCTAAAAGATCCACTGATAAAACTCCTAATTAAACTTCCAAATCTTGCTCCGTTTGACCGGTTGCTAATGTTATTGACGATCCTGCATCAACTCTCATCTCTTGAAGAACACCGAACTCTTTCGAGTATTCCCTTTGTTGAAAATATCCATGAGCATCAATCAGCAAGGATGGACAATATCCATAACTTCATCCTTAAGAATTTTAAAAAAGAGATTCAGATTGAAAAAATTGCCGCCATTGCAAACATGACCGTAGCTTCCTTGTGCCGATATTTCAAAAAGAAAACACGAAAGTCCGTGACCGAATTTATTAACGAAGTGAGAATCGGATATGCTTGTAAATTACTAATTGATGGAAAATTTACAATCTCTGATATTTGCTACCAATGCGGGTATAGCAATCCTTCTTATTTTAACCGTCAGTTTAAAAAAATAACACAAATAAATCCGAGCCAGTATCTCGCTAAAAAAGACCATTTTGAAAAAATAAATTAGATATAATAAACTGTTAGTTACTATTTCAATTCCAAAATATCACTTGTGATTGTTGTTTAAGGTCTTGTGGGTGTACCTGGAAGAGGGCTGAGTCTGTCGATTTGGCTAACTCCGGTCATTTATTGCAGTCGCTTCATTTCATTACTTTTTTCCGCGATTGCAAATTAGGGGACCCAAAGGTGCTGATATGGGGGACACACCGTTGCAAACGACGAACAACTAAGGGATTGACAGATCGTAGCAAACGACGGACAACTAACCCCTCGTTACAAACGAGGGGGAGGGAGGGGGAATATATTGCATTTTTAACCAAATATGAAATCGAATTTCAGGAACAATATTTGTTTGAATTCTTTGATTAATAATTCAGTTATTTTTTTACTATTCTCCTGATCACTATTCCTTTATCAATGAATATTCTAACAAAATAAAGACCTGGCGGATAGTTCGAAATATCTACTAAAATTTCATTGGTCTTCTCCCACAGAATCCGGCCATTCAAATCCCTGAATTCAATTTTTTTAACCGGGTAAGGTGATTTTATATTCAGATATTGACTTGTCGGATTTGGAGAGACAATGACATCCGGAAAATCTTTGGATTTTGGGGCAGTTGTATAGGTAAATACTTCGGAATAATACATATCGTGCCCATCGGTGGCTTTTAACCGGAAATAATATTCGGTGCCGGTCTTCAGATCAGCTAAAATTGCTGTAGCTGTAAGTGCTTCTCTGTTTGACATAAATTTTGGTGCGGAAGCTATATCATCCCCAAACTGATCAGTAAGACCATATTCAAACCCAATATTACCCAGTAATGGCCCATCTGAATGGATCAATGCCTGTAACTTTATTGAACCCTCCGATACCGGCAAAACTTCAAGCGGGACGATAATGACACCTCCTGATAGACGTAAAATATACTCTTTTGAATAAATTATTTTTGATCCCATTGTGGCTTTTATCCGGTAAAAGTAGATGGCATTCGGATCCAGATCTGACAGTTGTACATAAGAAAAGCTTTGGACGCTATATTTATTTACCTGATCCGGGGTTATTTTCATACTTTTCGTATATTGATGGTCTGTGCCATATTCCAGTACGATATTTTTTATAGTGTCCTTGTTTGCACTTATGAAGCAATACATGGAAGCGCTGTTATCATAAAGCCATGGTTCCGTCATTCCCATAACAAATTCAGGTTTAGTGATGAACCATTCAGTGGAACTGTAAATTTCCACCCCTTCATGAATGGCTTTGATCCGCATGAAATATTTTGTTTCCGGTTTCAGTGAATTTATTTTGGCAGTGATTGCTGATGTCTTTCCGGCGGTTACAATTCCCGGAACAGAACCCACACTGTGTTTAAAAAGCATGTCTGTCCCATACTGGAATTCAATATTTGTAATATCACTTTTATTTGAAATTATATTACCCGATAAATCAGCCTCATTAGAAAAAAAATTATATACATAATTTATATCTATTTGAAAATCAGGCAGTGTTTTAAACTGAAGGATGGTACTCGAATATTCAATCCCGTTTGAAGTGGCTTTTAACCGGTAGTTATAAGTCGTATTTGGATTCAAATTAGTCAATGCTGCAGTTATGTTTACCGATGCATTTATACTCACTGTATCCGGAACTACAGGAACAACATTATTTAATAGCGAAACGCCATATTCAAACCGTATATTCTCAATTTTCCCTCCATTTGATGCCACATTACCGTTTAATGTAACACTCCTGCTTACTATATTTGTGGCAGGATTTGCATGAACAGAAACTGGTTGAAAATCAATCTTGTTTGTCAGTATTACCCCACTGCCTCCATAAATAAATATATTATCATTAAAGATTTCGACGCCAGGGACATTATAAGGCTGATTAACACTTTCCCAGCTCGCACCACCATTAATTGTTTTATATAATTTACCGTGTTCATCAGAAATGTATCCAACATTTTTAGTTGAAAATTTCACGTTTACATAGTACTCATAAGGAACAGTAAGTTTTTGCCACGATTTACCACCATCTGTTGTTTTATACATCAGTGAATTATCACCCACAAAATACCCGTTATTTTCATCCGGAAAGTGGAATGACAGAATATCCTCATCTATGTCGAAAGTGACTACCCAGGTTTTTCCACCATCAATGGTTTTATAAATTCTGTTGTACGAATAGCCTACGTTACGGGCATAACCAACCGAAGCGTTTATAAATTGTATTTGTCCAAACCCGTTCGCATAAATACTTTGCCAGGTATTTCCTCCATCCACTGTTTTAAATATCGTGCCTGAAGAACTAACATAACCGGTATTTTCATCCACAAAATCAATTGAATAAAGATTTCCATTCAATATTGCCACCCCTTTATTCGTCGCCACCCAGGTTTTCCCACCATCAATCGTTTTATGAACACCTGAAACTTCATAAGAGGTGCCAGATACACCTCCTCCAATGCAATAGCCTGTATTTCCATTTATAAAATCAAATTTGGTAACATTCCCTGTTTTCCAACGGGATCCTATAGTTGTCCAGTTATTCCCGCTGTCGATAGTTTTCAAAAAAGAATTGCCCACAAGGCCATATCCAATTTTATCAGTAATAAAATCAAGTTGTGTTATATTATTGTAGGTGGGTGAGTAATCTTTCCAGCTCTTTCCTCCATCAATTGTTTTCATAATCCGACCACTCATACCCACAGCAAATCCTCTCATTTTGTCTATAAAACAGAGCCTGTTAATCGTGGTTGCATCATATCTTCCATTCTGAAATCCTGCCCAAACCCATGTGGAGCCTCCATTTGTCGTTTTAAATATTACACCATATTCGCCTGCGATATAACCATTTTGCTTATCTAAAAAGAAGTAGGAATAAATTTTGTCAGATGTGTCGGTGTTCATTGTCCAGGTTTCGCCGCCATCAATCGTTTTTAGGATATCGTTATGTCCGCGGGAGGCAAATCCAATATTTTTATCAATAAAATAGATTCTGAAAACGTTGGAAGGAAAAAAATTGACTGAACTTGTAACATACCAGTTAAGACCTCCATCAACCGTCTTCAGGATGGTTCCGTTGGTACAACCGGCATGACCGATCTTTGCACTCGTAAAATATGAATCTTCGATATTTGATACATTAACATTGCGCGTTACCCACGACTGCCCGCCATTATTCGACACAAAAAGTTTACTGTTACTCGTTATCAAAATGGTATCCTGGTGAATAAGCGATAGAGAATTCAGATTGTCTGTAAATCCCGTATTGAGCTTGTACCATCCGTCGCCAAAATGAGTTGATTTATAGACCGATCCATTACTGCCGATAATGTATCCGATCATATTTTTAAACGCGATGCGTTTTCCTGAAGTGATATCCATCTTAACTTTCCATGTATTACCACCATCGGTTGTGTTCAGAAGCTCCTTGTCGTTCACGATGAAACCAATCTGATCGTTTATAAAGGTAATATCCAGATTTATGTGTGCAGATGGCAGCGGATTGAGCAGTTTCCAACCGGTCTTTACCTCAGGCTTTATTACCGGAACTTTTGAAACATAAACAGATTTGGCGGATAAGCATCCGTAGACATCTTTAACTGCGACTGAATACCACCCGTCATTACTGGCAGCTATTGTAGCTGTAGTTTCGCCCGTATTCCACAAATACGAATTGAACGCTCCCGGATTCAGCTGAATAGAGGCTGGTTCTCCAATTACCAATGAATCCGGCATACTTATGACTGGTAAAGCAACAACCTTAATGAAGATTGAATCCGAAGAGAAACATCCGAATGAGTTTTCGACTGTTAGCCTGTAATTGCCCTCCTTCACTATCCGAATATATCGGGTGGTGTCGCCTGTATTCCACAGGTAAGATGTATATCCTTCAGCAGCTGTTAGCTCGTGGCCAAAACAAACGGTAGTATCTTTGCCCAGGTCAAGCTTTGGAAATGGATTAATGGTGATCTGTTTGAAAATTGTGTCTGTCTTTCCAGGATAGAAAGCCAACAACCGGACTGTATAGATACCCGGTTGAGTGTATTGAAATTTGGGACTTCGGGAAATGGATGAACTACCTTCACCAAAGGTCCACCTGACAGAATCTAATCTGTAGTCGTTGGTGATGCTAAAATTAACCGGATGAGCCTGACAGGTATTATCAAAAGTAAAACTCGTTTTAAAAAAGTAATTCTGAATAAAATTTGGGGTTCGTGCAATAAAAGAACTTCCACCCTGAAGGAATAGTCCATTTTCTTTTACGATACAATTCGCGCCATATTCATTTGTATTTTCAACAACTCCCAAATGTTCTGTACCACCGCCGCCACCCCCCTTGGTAATATAGATTTTCCCGTTGGGTGCAAGTTGCAATTGTTTGAAGGAATTATAGCGTTCACTAAAGATTCGCACTCTTGATGCATTAATCTTACCTAATTCCCCGCTTGACAGGTCGTATTGGAATAAACCACTTTCGCCTGAACTACCCGTTTGAATAACAAACAGTTTAGTAGCATCCGGTGAGAATTCAAGTCCATCAGCTCCACGCGAGGAAATTGGTAAATTAAAATTCATTTGATTAGAAAGTTCTCCCGTTTGATTATTAAAATCCAACAGGTGAAAATCAAAACCACTATGGTCTCCATAACTCCAGGCAATTTTTTTTCCATCAGGAGAGGCCTTCATTTGTCCGTCAAAAGATATATAAGTTTCTACCCCAAAACGGCTTATGACTGGCGAAGCAGATATACCCGCTTCTGATATTAAAAACGAATAGCAGTCAGTAGAATTATAAAGACGGGTAATCAACCACACATCTTTGAGGTTTTTATGATATACCGCAGTTATGTGATTCGAAAGCTTATTCAGGATTTTTTGTCCTTTCACCGTCACATCACCCAACCCATTGTCAAGACTTAAATCAACAATCGAATAATATAAACCCGAAGCTTCCTGTCCGTTGTATTGATCGGCTGTAAATACATAATACAATGATTCTGAACCCGGTTTTGGTACGACGATAGATTCCTGTACCAGGGGACTTCCGACAGGTAAATATAAATCCTTACCGTTGGGCATTAAACCATGTTTTTTGTTCCAGATATTAATTCCATCCGTATAAAAAAGCAGAGCCCCATTTTTATCACTTATGATTCCTTCACCCCTGTTTTCATGAGGTGCATAATCTTTTCGAATAATAACTGTATCATCCTGAAATTCAAGTCCGAAATCTCCAAATAACCAATTTTTTGTGAAATTCTGAGCGAACGAAAAGTGACTGATGACTATTCCAAAAGCAAAGATTAATAAGCTTTTACGCAGATTTATTTTCATTGTGAATTTGATATTGACAGGTGTCAGGTTTTTAATTCAGGCCAGTGTTTTGCAGCTCTTTTCAGGGTGGGATTGTACCGGTGAACTCCCGAAATGCGCTGCATTTTGATGTACTGATTTTCTCCCTGCAAATATACTATTGATTATTAAATAATAATACGTTAAGATTAACAAGGTAATTTCATTTTATCTTTAAATGGCGAAACCTTAGAGATGGAAATACAAAACTACATTCCCTGAGGTGATTTTGATCGGTAATCAACTGAAATAATTACGGCGGGATGTGGATTTTTTTTGTATATTTAATCATGTTATAATATATCTTAAAACCTCAAAGGTTTATATCGCGCACATGGAAAAAAGACGATGTATTTCAAGACATCAAGAGATATTATACTTCATTCCCTGATTGGATGCATGTAATTGAAGACATGATAGCTGAGGGTGATAAGGTAGTAGTTAAACTAATTCAGCATGGGACTCAAAGAGCTCAGTTCGAGGAAATTGCGCCGACCAATGCGAAAGTGACAAAATCGGCAATGCATGTTGTGACAATTGTTAATGGAAAAGTCAAGGAATGCTGGGCGATGGAAGACGATTTGGGATTGATGTTGCAACTAGGCATGGAGCTAAAGCCATCTAAAAGCAGTAAATAGACAATTCTATCGTAGCCTATTACACTTAATAATATGGATGACAGGGGGAACAAAGCTATTCGCAAACATATGCGTGCTTTCATCCTGCCTGGATTTGCATGTTACAAAGCCCTCAAAGAATCAGGTATTGATTCCGATGAAGCATTTGGTTTTGTGAGTAACGAACTCAATAATACTGCCGAACATACAGGTAAATTTATGCATAACTTTCAGCACTTTCCTTTTGCCTATTCATTACTGCGACTATTCGTTAAACCAATGATTAAATATGGCTTTCCTAAAGAGGGGTGGACGGTTAACTGGAAAGAAAACAGCCGCAAAAGAATCTCATTTGATATGACTTCAGCGTAAATTGCTCAGATTTTTCTTTTACTCCTGTAAGCCGTTGGTCATGCGGTTTTTAGCCTCCATGCACCACAATAATTCTTTTATAAAAACAGCTGCTCTTTTATCCGTTGCCGGTTTGTCGGTTGGATTGCCATGCTCATCGAACGATTCCTGTACCTTGATAACCGGAAACATGGCAGGCACCGTCCATGCTCTTATCTTCCAAAGCGAAAACTGGATGGAGGTGATAACCTGTGCACCTCCGAAAGGCCCATTCGACGCCGTTGATATCGCGACGGGTTTCCTGTACCACTCGTCATAAAGAAGATCGGTAACGTTTTTTAAACTTGCCGGATATCCGCCATTGTATTCAGGCGTAACGATCAAAACACCATCTGCCGATTTAATTTTTTCAGCAAAATCCAGTGCTTCGGGAGATGGCGTTTTCTGAAGCCGTAATCTTTCATCGAATATCGGGAAATTGTATTTTTTCAAATCAAGAATCTTAACATCAGCGAGTTCATTTTCTTCGAGATAGTTTTTAAAATACAGCGCAACCCGGTGACTGTTTCTCCCGGTTCTGACGCTGGCCGAAATAATTACAATTTTAGGCATATCTGTATATTTAGAAATTGATTTGAGAAATTGGTTTTTATATGGATAAGCTCACTTTCAGATTATAAATTTCAGAAAAATAGTTCAATAATCAACTATCTTATTTATTCAAAGTTAAGTTTTTTGAATTGAATACATTATTTTTGGCCCAAATATTAATAATGATAAGACATTTATGAGTTTCCAAAATAATCCCCACACTTTTCATATTCCGGTTATGGGTTTGGGCTATTCAATCGATTCACCGGTCAAAGTTGCACATTATGGCATTTCTTCTGTTATTTCGCTCGTTGACGACATTTCGATGGAAAAAATGAGGGAGTTTTACTGCAAAAAATTTAATCTGCCATTTCAGTCCATTACTACAAACGCTGAGGATCACCGTGCAAAACGGATTACAGCCTATCTGAATACCGTTCAGGAGATTGTAAAAAGAAAGTTTGCCGTTTTGAAAAATGCGGTATCCCATTCCGACGAGGAATTAAATAAATACATAGCCATGCTGCCCGATATTTCGGGTATAAAGCAGAAATTCAATCAGCTGATTCATAAAAATCCTGAGAAGCAGCATCTTGCCGACTGGCTTCATGAAAATTTGGTTGCCGGCGAAATTGATGTCAATATCATGTCGAAACTTGACCGCGACCGGTTTGCCGGTGGTGAAAAATTGCCATCAATTTACAGTGATGCACAATCATCACTTCGTGGTTTTGCATTAAGTGACCTGAGTTCATCACTCGTACTTTCGGCAGGGATGAACCCGCGGCTGTACAGTTACCTGGAGGAATTTGAGGATTTTTATCCGAATGCAGATATGGAACTAAAAAAGAAAGTGATCCTGAAAGTGAGCGATTACCGTTCAGCAATTATTCAGGGCCGTTTTCTGGCCAAAAAAGGCATCTGGGTTTCGGAATACCGGATCGAATCGGGGTTAAACTGCGGTGGTCATGCTTTTGCAACGGATGGATTTCTGCTGGGACCTGTCCTGGAAGAATTCAGGAACAGTAAAGAACAATTGATTGAGGCGGTTCACGAAATATATGTGAACGCCCTTATTGAAAAAGGGAGAGTTGCCCCGGAGAAACCTTTCCTGGTTAAAATTACCGCACAGGGTGGTGTTGGCTCAAATGCGGAACATCAGTTTCTGCTCGATTATTACAAGCTGGATTCAATAGGGTGGGGGACTCCGTTTTTATTGGTTCCCGAGGCCACAACTGTAGATGAACAGACGCTTGAATTGCTTTGTAATGCCAAAGAGGACGATTTGTATATGAGCGATGTTTCTCCATTGGGTGTCATTTTTAACAATGTTCGCGGATCGGGAATGGATGTGAAGAGGGATGCCCAAAACAAGGAGGGGAAATATGGTTTTCCCTGCACGAAAAAATACCTCGCGCTGAACCCGGTTCACGGAAAGGAAAGTATCTGTACCGCGTCGATGGAATACCAGCGTAATAAGATAAAGGAATTGAAGGAACAGAATCTGGAGGAAGCGGATTTTGCAGCACAGCTTCATAAAATAACCGTAAAGGCTTGTTTGTGCAATGGCCTGACCGCTTCGCCACTGATTGTGAATGGATTGGATACAAAAATGGAAGGTACAGCCGTGAGTATCTGTCCCGGACCAAACCTGGCTTATTTTTCAGGTACTTATTCACTGAAAAGGATGGTTGACCATATTTATGGCCGCACCAATGTGATGGAGCGCACCGATCGTCCCAATTTATTTGTGAAAGAATTGAAAATGTACATCGAATACCTGGTGAATAAAATCGGTGAAACTGTACATCCGGTAACAGACAAGCAAAGGAAATATTTCGTGACTTTTCAGCATAACCTGGTCAAAGGAGTCGATTATTACAAGGAGCTTTTCCGGA
Source organism: uncultured Bacteroidales bacterium (assembly GCA_942493325.1). Taxonomy (GTDB): domain Bacteria; phylum Bacteroidota; class Bacteroidia; order Bacteroidales; family Prolixibacteraceae; genus JAAFHB01. Next base: position 5,314,980 of record OW818689.1, read on the forward strand.
AGTATAAAACGCAGTTGGACGATTCCACTTCGCTGAATGATAAGATGCAGGATCTGGAAAACCTCAGGCTGGAACTAATGAGCCTGATCGGTAAAAAGATTTGACTTTAAGATTTAGGATTTAGGATTTAGGATTTATGATTTGGTGCTTCCCATTCAAATTGCAAATTCTAATGCATTCATTTATAAGTGTAATGAGATGAGAGCGTCTGGTGCAGAGCATCGCAAATATTTATAGCAATAAGCGTAACTACAACAAAATTAATAAAAATCCAAGTGCCAAAATTTAGTAGTGTTGATTTTCAGTACTTTTAATCGGAGGCACCTGAACGTTCGATATAATCGTTCCAATTGAGAACGCACTGATAGTTAATTTATTGATAATGTTATTTCCTCCTGAAAACTATAGCTGATGTTTAGATGCTCAATTTTATACAACTTTACCCAACAAAAATAAGATTCCAATTGTTGTCTTGTTGTAATCGTTTAATTCCGAGCAAAATGTATATAGGTTTTTTACATGTTCACGATGTCCTGAGATGGCTGCTTCTGTTAAGTCTTGTTATTGCCCTGACAAAATATATGATCGGATGGCTCAGAAATCATTCATGGGAGAAGTCGGATCATATTCTTGGAGTAGTTATAACCTGGATCATGGATATACAACTTATCACGGGCCTGGTGCTTTACTTTTTTCTGAGTCCGGTTACTAAGATGGCTTTTATGGATTTTGGGGGTGCTATGAAAGATAGTGATCTCCGTTTTTATGCAGTTGAACATATCGCCTTAATGGTAATTGCAGTCGTCCTGGTTCATATCGGGAGGGAAAAGACGAAGAAGGCTGCATCTGATTTATCCAAATTCAAGATTTCGTCCAATTTTCTGCTGATCACGCTAATATTGATTATGGCCGGAATACCCTGGGGAAGACTTTGATCATTTTAAATATTTTTCAGACAGGCTGTAAAGTTCCTGTGCCGAATAAGCTTATACCGTCAGGTGAATCAACAAAATGATTTTCCTGACGGTATTTTATTAAAAATATATGTTTGCGGATTCGATCTGTCATGTAAAGGAATATCCTTAAATTAGCAACGCCAAAAAACTTAAGAACAACATAAAAGAATTCAGAACCAATGCAGGAATTTAAATTCAAATTATATGCCTGGGCAATGTGCTTTCTTACAATCCAGATGGGAGCCGGTGCCAGTGAAGAAGCGCGTCTTATGCGTTTTCCCGATATTAATAAGAACCTGGTCGTCTTTGTGTACGCCGGCGACATTTGGTCGGTAGATGCAAATGGTGGTGAAGCCCGTCACCTGACATCACATCCGGGAATGGAATTATTCCCAAGGATATCACCCGACGGCAAATGGATTGCTTTTTCGGGCGAATATTCCGGTAGTCGCCAGGTATTCGTGATGCCGTCAGTAGGTGGAACACCCCGGCAACTCACTTTCTATAACTCAGTTGGGGTGATGCCACCCCGTGGTGGTTATGATGATGCGGTTCTTGACTGGACATCTGACAGTAAAAATATCCTGATGCGCGCCAACCGGACTCCGTTTGGTGACAGGAATGGTAAATATTTCCTGGTAAGTATTGATGGAGGACTGGAAAAGCCGCTGCCGATTGTAAATGGTGGTTTTGCAACGCTTTCACCAGACGATAAAAAAATATGCTTTACGCCTGTCGATCGTGAATTTCGTACCTGGAAACGGTACAAAGGAGGACGTGCCTCTGATTTATGGATCTACGACCTGGACAGAAATACATCGGAACAGATTACAGATTTTAAAGGAACCGACCAATTGCCAACATGGTTCGGGGAAAATATTTATTTTGCATCCGACCGTGATCTGAAACTCAATATCTTCCAATACAATACCAATACGAGGGCATTGAAGCAACTTACTACGCATACGGACTTCGATTGTATGTGGCCTTCGGGTGAAAACGGACAAATGGTTTATGAAAATGGAGGTTATCTCTACAAGTTGAACCTTCAGAACGGGAAGGAAGAAAAAATGAAAGTGAATCTTCATTTTGATAACCCCAACACGTTGCCCTACCACAAAAATGTAAAGGATTTTGTGCAAAGTTTCGAAATTTCACCAACAGCCAAACGGGCGTTGATATCCGCCAGGGGGGATATATTCTCCATCCCGGCAGAAAACGGCTCAACCTATAACCTGACCAATACACAGGGTATACGCGAAATTTATCCGCGCTGGTCACCCGACGGAAAGTACATTTCTTATTATTCGGATGCTTCGGGCGAGTACGAAATTTACCTGCTCGAAAACAAAAATGGTGCGACTGCCCGGCAATTCACAAGTGGATCGACAGCCTGGAAATACGATATGGAATGGTCACCCGACAGCAAATACCTGCTTTATTTCGACCGCACCCTCCAGCTTAAACTAGTCGACGCTGAAACTGCAAAAACGACGGTCATTACTCATGCCAGCCGCGCGGAAATCCGTTCCTATTCGTTTTCACCTGATTCAAAATGGATCACTTATGAGAAGGATGGCGCTAACGGTCTTGGTGCCGTTTGGGTTTATAATCTTGAGACGGCTCAAAACCATCAGATCACAGATGATTTATTCAATGACGAATCTCCGGTTTTTTCAACCGATGGTAAATACATTTATTTTGTTTCGGACCGCGATTTTAATCTTGAATTCTCAAGTTTCGAGTTTAACTATTTGTACAATAAGTCGACACGTATTTATGCGGTAGCCCTGAACGCCGATACCCCGAAACTTTTCGAGGACAAAAACGATATTGAACCGGTTAAGAGTGATGAAAAATTATCTGAAGTATCCGGGAAGGGAAAAAAGGCAAGTCCTGAAGCGAATCCTGCTTCGAAAGAAATCTTAAAAGTCGTGATTGATTTCGCCGGAATTAATTCGAGAATAACAGCTTTACCGTTAAAGCCGGGCATCTACAGAAACCTGGTGGCTATCGATGGTGGGGTTTTGTACATCAGTCAGGACTCGTTGCGTAAATACACCATCACCGAAAAGAAGGATGAAGGGGTCATGGATAAGGTGAATCAGGCAGTTGTAAGTGCTGATGGCAAGATGATGATTTACCGTTCAGGCAAAGAGTTTGGAATTGCGAAACTGACCCAGGGACAAAAAGCGGGAGCCGGCAGGTTGAACCTGAATGACATGGTGATGAAAATTGATCCGGTTAAGGAGTGGGCGCAGATCTATGCCGATGGCTGGCGCATTTTCCGGGATTATTTTTACGTGAGTAATATGCATGGCGTCGATTGGAAAGGTATAAAAGAGCGATACAGTCCTCTCGTTCCGCATGTGAGTCATCGTGCTGATCTGGATTATATCCTTGGTGAAATTATTTCGGAAACCAATACAGGGCATTCCTATGTGGACTGGGGTGATTTCGAACGGGTAAAACGTATGGATACGGGATTGCTCGGCGCGGAACTGCTGGCCGATCAGTCCGCGGGCAGGTACAAGGTTGCTAAAATCTATCCCGGAGAAAACTGGAATGAATCGCGCCGTTCTCCGCTTACGGAACAAGGTGTTAACGTGAAAGAAGGCGATTACCTGATTGCGGTGAATGGCACCAACCTCACACTGAACATGAATCCGTATGAACTGCTTGAAAATACGGTGGGCAAGATGGTTGAAATCACGGTCAATTCAAAACCCGAAGTTGCCGGTGCAAAAACCTGTACAATCAGGCCTGTTGCAAGCGAACTTGAATTGCTTTACCTCAATTGGGTTAATGAACGCCGTGCCATGGTAGATAAACTTTCAGGAGGAAAAATCGGGTATATTCATGTGCCAAATACAGCTGTTGAAGGAAACCGTGAGTTGCATCGGGGTATGTATGCTTACAATATGAAAGACGCGCTGATCATCGACGACAGGTACAATGGTGGTGGTTTTATTCCGGATGTGATGACCGGGCTGCTTGGCCGTAAAACGATGAGTTACTGGCAGCGAAACGGTTTGTTGTCTATGAAAACGCCGGGAATAGCCCATAACGGACCCAAGGTGATGCTGATGAACGGATATTCCTCATCAGGTGGAGATGCATTTCCGTATTATTTTCGTCAGAAAGGTCTTGGTCAGCTGATCGGGACCCGCACATGGGGCGGATTAATTGGTATATCGGGCAATGCCGGTTTGGTAGACGGGGGTTATATTGCTGTACCACAATTCGGTATTTATGATGAGAACGCACAATGGATTATCGAAGGTATAGGTGTTTCACCCGACATTGAGGTTGTTGATCGTCCGGAGCAGCTGGCACGGGGGATAGATCCCGGTATTGAGAAGGCGGTTGAAGTATTGATGAAGCAACTTCAGGAACATCCGGTTAAAAAGGTCCTTGCACCTGCTCCTCCCGACCGGTCGCAGTGGAATGAACAGACCAAACAATTGGAATGATTTAAGGAATAGAATAAAAGGTGCAGCGCACCGGTAATATGAATAGACAGGGAATTTTGGGATATTATCGTTTTAGAAACTGAGTGGCGGATTAAATTTCACAGCCACCGAATCAAAGTTTATGATTTTGAAGTTCTGCGGAACATCATCACCATTATCTTTATTGTGTCCGTCCTGAATAACGAATAACCCGTGCGGATACCTGGCGCCAACAGGATAACTGACTACATCAAGCCCGTCGGTTTCTTCTGTTCCATCAATCTTTAATCCTTTCACAACTTTAAAACTACCCAGATAATCGTGTGGTGGCGTCCTGTTAAAGACGGCATAGGTGTCGTTACCTTGTGAGGAGGCGATCAGATAACCCTCATTATCGGGCTGTTTGTAAATCGCAAGTCCTTCAATATCAAATTTAATATTCTGATTATTTTTCGGCCTTGACATGGTTATCAGTTCACCCTGATCTGAGCCAGAGGGTTCGGCATCAAATTTCCAGATGCCTTTATCCTCTTCGCCAATATAGAGCATTCCGGTTTCATCGTCTGCCACAATACCTTCAACCTGAGATCCAAGTTTAAAATTACGGACTATCCTGCCATCTATTTTATTCGCATCGGCAAAAAGTTCCCATTGTTCAACAGCTCCGTCCTTTCCATTGACAAATACATAGAATTTCCGGGTGCTTTTGCTTTGGTACATGCACAAACCATAAACTTCCTCCCTGAGTTTTGAACGGAGTTGTTGCTTGTTGATGATTTGCAGCGATCCATTTGCGTTGATTCCATAAATATCGACCGATTGATCGGTGCGGTTACTCACAGCTAATATATCCGTTAAAGCCGAACCAAGCGGAAAACCGTAACGCAGGTCAACATTGTTCATCTTCCCCGTATTGTAATAGAACAATTCCTGTCCCGACAGGTCGTATACGGCAAGTCCACCCTGTTTATCGGTTCCGATAATACGAGACGAATCGGGTGATGAGAAATTGACCCAGATAGCAGGATCATCGGCCGCATCACTTTTTGAATCCCTGGGCACAGGCCTGGTTTCAACCTGGGCTGTCACTGAAACTATCCTGGATTGTTTTTTTGTCCCGGACTTTTTATTTGATTTACAGCCATTCGTCATCAAACCAAAAGAAATCAAAACAATACAGTAAATGTTTATATTTATTTGAAGATACTTCGAATTAATTAGCATAAGAATTTTCTGACCTCAAAACTGGTGAAATCCCTTTGAAACAAACTCAAGAACTTTTGGCAAAGCTTCGCGCCAGTATGTCCATGTATGGCCACCATCATGGACACGGAATTCATGGGGGATCTCATTCTTGCGCATCGCGATATGAACCAGGCTGTTCCCTTCATACAGAAAATCATCATCACCGCAGTCGATATACCAGCGCACCGCTTTTTTCTGATCTGCAGCGATATTTTTGACCAGTTCAAGGGCACTATGTCTGCTGTTATATTTTGAAATTTCGGCCTCTGTTATATCAGGATATTGTCTTTTGATTCGCGTGGCAGCTTCCTCTGGTGTTAGGGCACCAACTGAAGCACTGAGCGGACAAGCTGCTGAGAATAGCTCCGGATGATGAAGGGCATACATAAAAGTGCCTCCTCCACCCATTGATAATCCGGAAATTGCCCGGAAACGCTTCTCGGCCCTGACCCGGTATGCTTTTTCGATAAAAGGCATAAATTCCTGGAAGAAGAAATCCTCGTAGTTCCAATCACCTTTGATGTCATTAAAGTAACCCCGTCTGCCAGTATTGCCGTCGGGCATCACAATTATCATTGGCGTGGCCAGTCCGTCGATAACAGATTTGTCCGCGATTTGTAACACCTCTCCAAACTGCACCCAGCCTGACTGATCATCACCGCTTCCGTGTAAAAGATAGAGGACCGGATAGTTGCGCATGGAAGTTTCATAACCCGCAGGAAGATAGATGGCATATTTTCGTTCACTCTTCAGGATTTTGCTCGTCATTGACAGGTTGTCGGATACTTTCCCGTTTTGTGCAATGACCATGATTGCCAGCATTAGCAGGCATCCGGTTAATGTAATTTTTCTCATATGCGTTTTTTTATAAAGGATTAATATTTTGGAAGAGTCCAGGGTTTACGGTATTCAGGAGTAATGAGCTGATTGGCTGCCGGACTGTTTGAGAATTGGCTGAGTACATCATCCCAGATCAGGACTGGTTCATTCACACGTCCGGCAATATTGGCCATATGGACATGAAGCGCTGCCGCGCGCCCGATTTCCGGAGGACAAACCGGCGTTTTACGCGATTTGATACAATCGAGGAAATTCCGTACATGTTCATTGTGTGAGTCCTTCCCTTCGGTGAATTTGTATTCTTCGGCTTTAAATTTTTTTGTTTTATTGTCAGTTTCGGGATAAACCGTCAGTTTCGACCGGTCCGTAACAATCGTGGCATGATCGCCAACGAATGCGATCCCGTAGGTCATATCCCATGGACCACGCTGCAGTCCCGCAGTAAGGTCGTAGTTGATGACAAAGTCTTTTTTGGGGTAGCAAATGGTCATAGTATCGAAAGTTTCGCGTGCCCTTTTTTCGCGAAAGGTATTTGCCGCATAAGTGAGGATTCTTTCGGGTGCCGTAGTAATATCTTTGGCCCAAAGTCCCATATCGACGAGATGAACACCCCAGTCGGAAGCGAGGCCACCGCCGTAATCCCAGAAATGACGCCATGAACCGTGAAACCTGTTTTTATTGAATGCACGTTGTGGGGCAGGGCCAAGCCACATGTCATAATCCACACCATCGGGAACAGGACTATCGGGGATGATCACCGATCCGACACCATATTCAAAATTTGCCCAGATATTAATCTTCCTGAGCGTCCCGATATTTCCGGTTTTGATCAGTTCCATGGCTTTTTTGAAGATAAATCCCGAACGTTGCTGCTGTCCCACCTGCACCACCTGTTTGTGTTTTTTTGCAGCCCGGGTCATAATGTTACATTCCTCGATGGAATTGCCCATGGGTTTTTCGACATACACATCTTTCCCGGCCTCGAGGCAGGCAACCATAATCAGGCAGTGCCAATGATCGGGCGTCCCGATGAAAACAGCATCGATGTCTTTCTGTTCGAGCATCTTCCTGAAATCCCGGTAAAGTTTTGGATGCTGATTATATTTTGACTGAATCAATCCGGCCTTTTCGTTCAAAACCGTTTCGTCAACATCGCAAAGAGCAACGCAACTGACTTCACTATATCCCAGGCTTTGGCTTAAATCACCAAAACCCATATTCCTGCAGCCCACAAGTGCCACATTTATTTTATCACTCGGGGCCGGTCCGGATGCCCTTACACTGGTTGGAAGTGAAGTCACCAGGCCTACGCCGGCGGAGGTTATTGCGGCCTGCTTAATAAAGTCTCTGCGATTTGATTCCATAACAAAAGCATTTAGTTAGTATTAGATATGCCTGGATAATGCTTTAAAAATAGTGGTTTTATTTTGATAAATAATCTAAATGTGAATTATTGCAGTAAAGCTAAAATCAACAAATGTTTTTTTGTCATGTATTTTATTTGAAGGGGCAAATCTAATAAAGATAATTAAATATAAAATTATCGAGTAGGTAACCTGCCCGGAATCCTGGCTCAAAAGTGCAAGATTATAAATTTCGCACTTTATTATGATTGAGTTTTGTCAACTAACCTGTTCTTCTCTTTTGCTTTTTTAATCCACCCGGGAATAACATCGTTTTTGAATGCCTCTTTTTTCTCAATTATAGTTTTCATATCCAGTCCAATGTATTGCTGGGCTTTTGCTTTGGTTGAAATATCGGGCATCGGGACCTCTTCTTTAACGTTCAGTAAAAACAACACCTTTTGCAAGGCAAGCTGAGCCTGCAATGTCCGATCGAGGCTGTGGGCCAGAATGCGCTGTGATTCGACAGGGGCGTGGAATGTTGCGCCATGACTTGCGGCAACAAAATCCCAGCGCCATTGTGCCTGACGAATTAATTGTAGGGCTTGCTTCATTTGATTCTCGCTGGCACCTTTGTCCCAGGCATATTTTGCTGTGATATGTGTTTTTGCAAGTTCTGTTTCAATCCTGTCGCGTATTTCAAGTGCTTTATCCTGGTATTCGTATACGTACTGCCGGAGCTTTTCTTCAGAATCGCGGTGACAGGTCTGGCACGTACTTGAGATATTCTTGAGCGGACTTGTAATCTGGTGATCGCTGTATTTTATGCCTCCATCAACTTTATAAGGCATATGACAATCAGCGCACGACAAACCCCGTTTCGCATGAGGACCCAAAATGAAAATTTCATAATCCGGATGCTGCGCCTTCAGCATGGGAGCTTTACTTAGTTTGTGAACCCAGTCAACATGCCCTGCCTGGTCGTAATATTCTTCAATCTGCTCAACAGTGGTCCCTTTATCCCACGGAAAAGTCAGATATTTGTCTTCGCCTTTAAAGTAATATTCGACATGGCATTGTGCGCATGCTAGCGTGCGGATCTCTTGTGCGGTGGCATTTTTAATGTCGTGTCCCTGGCGTTCGAACGCTTCAATCAGTCCGGGCCGGGAGATGGTTAAACTCATTGTTTTCGGATCGTGACAATCGGCGCAACCAATGGGATTAACTATTTCGTCTCCGAGCGATGACCATTTCCCGGAATAGAAATTTGCGATGCCTGTCTCGTGCATCCTGCGTGGTACGTCGGGACTTTTACATGACCAGCACGTGTTGGGTTGAATATTTGTTTCAGGGGTTGTTGGAGAGCCGGTGCGCAATGTATTACGAATATCATCGATGGCATAACCATGACCACGGGCTGCTTCATATTCCATGGCAAAAGCATACCCTGCCCACAAAACAACCATCGCAGGCCGATCTTCGAGGACATCGATCCGGACATTTCCATTGTGCTTGCTTTTGAAATCCATTTCCCGTGTTTTTTTCCAGGTTTCATATTCGCGCGGATAATTAACCCCCCAAATTTCACTTCGGGATTCCAATTCCGGTATTTCAACTTTGCGGTTATTGAAAACACTGGCAACTTCGGCACGACGTTCAGTGATAGATGCTGCCAAAAGTCCTAATAAGAAGACCACAGCCATAATTACAAAAAAGATAAACCAACCCCAGATTGGTTTTCGGCTGATAAATTTCGATAGACGGTTTAGCATATTTTTAACGGATTAATGTTAATTGGACATTGCTTTCTTAAGCCAGTCTGGGACCGGCGATTCAGGCAGGGGCGTTGAAAATGCATTTGGTGTTGATGCAATACTGCTTTGTTTTCCATGCGCCACACTGGTATGACAATCCCAGCATGCTTTTCCCTTACCTTCACGGGCTTCGGTGAAGGTAATCATGCCGGTTTTAACCATGCTGGTATTCAGATGTGTGTGACAACGAATACAATTATTCATGATCACATCCGAACTTTCGTGACGTGCTCTGATGGCAAGGGGCTCGCGCCGGAACGTAAATACAGTGGAATGTAACAAACCATCTTTTGCTTTAAAATAGTATTTACTGAAGACATTGTTATGCGGTACGTGACAGTCGTTGCAATTGGTCCATTTTGAATGCGAATTATGGAACCATGTCTGGTAATAGGGGGTCATAATGTGACAGTTGACGCATGCAGAAGGGTTATCCGAAAGATAGGAGTGTGCCTTGGACATATAAAAGATATAGGCTCCCAGTCCGGCAATAATACCCCCAAATAAAATAAGTGGCAACACAAATTTTATAGGAATATTAAAATTATTTACAAACAATCTCATCCGGTGTCTCTTTATATTTTCATTATTACGAATTACGCGAATTTAAACGAATTACATTTTTTCGAATTACACGGATTATAACGGATTACACGAATTTCTTCAAAGAAAGGTGTTGCTTCCTAATGGGACACATAATACGTTGTGTAACCCGGTAAATCCAATCTGAAAGCATTGGCAAACGTTTACATATTCAGAAGTGACCGGGTGACTGCACTCCAAAATTGAACAAGTCAACTCATGGCAAGTGACCGGGTGACTGCACTTATAGATTGAGCAAAATCAAAAAGCATTTGATCGTTATTTTAGAAGTCACCCGGTCACTCAGAGTCAACATGCGTTTGATCCGTTATTTTAAAAGCTCAGGCCATCCAGGCACGTGGCCTTTCCCTGGAAGATTCGAGTGCAGTAAGGGCAATATTCACATCATCAACGATCTGGAAGTCGTACATCCCAAGGCACACAAAATCGGCTCCGTTCTTGTACGCATAATTCAAGCCAACTTCCGGTTTAATGGCACCTGCCGCCAGAACCTTGAAAGCAATCCAGGGCTCACTGAGCGTACCCATATAACGAATGGTTTCAGCCGGATCATAGTCAAACATGTTGTCTTTCCAGTCTGCGCCGGGTCGTGCGGACCAGTAATTGTGATCGTGACTTGTTTTAACCCAGAAATCCGGTTTCAATCCATGTTCGACGCAGACTTTGACCGCTTCTATCCGATGTGCCCCAATTCCTGCCGGCTTACCGAATTTTCGTATCTCTGCCAGTCCTTCACGTATTAATTCCATTCGTTGACCGACAGTTCTGCCCTGGGGATCCTTCCAATTCTCATCGGCCCACCGGTCGGTGATTTCACCCTGGCAATACATGGCATCACAGTCTGTAACCTGTGATAAAGCGATACCTTTCTGAAAGTCCATGGCAGTTCCGCAGTCGGAGATAAACATCATCTTGCTTTGGAATTCACGTTTGTATTTTTGAAATATCCTGCCCATCTGCGGATTGGAGATAATTGCATTAAGTCCGCATTTTTCTCCCAAGGCGAGTGTTTGCATCACTTTTTCGTCCGTGTGGTATGTTTTTACGAGTTTCGATACATAAATCAGGTCACGGGCATGCGCCCATCCGCCAATAAGGTTGCCACCCATGATCAGGCGGCTAAGTTCAAATTGGGCAGGTTGCCCGTTTTTATCGGCGTATTTGATGGCTCCTTTTGGTATCTGGCCTTTCAGATCATTAAGTTCGGCGTAGTTGAAGTTCAGGATTGTTGCGCTTGTGTTGGCATCGATTCCTTCGACTTTGAGTAATTTCTCCTCAAAACTGTCCCATTTTTTCTTTTTGTAAAGGGCATAAGCAAACGCTCCAACAGCAGGAACAGCGATCATGTTCTTTATTGCTTCGCGACGCTGAAGCCGGCTGTTCGTGCTGACGGCAGGCTGGTCAGGCACAGGCTGGCGCGCTTTTTCATCCTTCCATCCCTTGTAATACCGGTCCATCCCAAACAGGTAATCGGGTGGCAGATATGCAAACGCCACTAAAACGAAAAATTCAATCAGGGTTTTATTTACCCACAGGTAGCTTCCCTCGGCAGGTACACCCAGCATATAACCCGGAACAGGAGGGTAGGCAATAAAATAGAAAAAGAGCATCAATGCTCCGCCGGCACTCGCCCATCGTGTGAATAATCCCAGCATAAGTCCGACGCCGACAAGGGTCATTCCCCATATATTCAAAAAATCGACAAAGGCAATGACATCCGGATTGCCCGCCATAGCATGAAATAAAGGGGCAAAAACCCATTTCGATCCGGCCAGGTAGGCCGCTGAACTCCAGTTTCCCGCGAGTAGTTTTGAAACACCTTCATACAAAAAGTGCCAGCCGATAGCAATTCGCAGAAAAACAAGCAGGTAGCGGTGGATGGAGCTAAAGCTTGATTTTGGTTGTGTGACCATAAGATGTTAGTTTTTTGGGATTGGGATGATATTCAGTGTAAAAATAGTAAAAAAAAGCAATGAGCAAAATCAATAATTTATGTAATCTGTTGTCATCAGGCTATCCGGGGCAACTCCATTCCTGTAATCTTACGATACAGGTTAAGCGCGAAAAGATCGGTCATGCCCGAAACAAAATCAACAACCGACTGGATTTTGCCATACATCGATTCATCACTGTTCTCATACTGTGAGGGAATGAGCATCAACAGTTTTTTTGATAAAAAACTATCGGGCTCTAAAACTGCGGTAATAAAAGCTTCGAGTAAAGTACCCAGTATTTTATAGCCGGCTATTTCAATTTCGATCACTGACCTGTCATTGTAGATCTTTTTCAAGGAGACGGACCTGATTTTTGCCATCGCCCCTTTGGCAGGTTCGGGCAATGAATCAAACAACGGGGTAATTTTTCCGGAAAGACTGAATTCATCCATTCGCGAAATAAAAATGTCTGCACATGCTTTGGTAAGTTTGCCGATCACCATCGCCCTGAGATAGGCTATTCGTTCATTCGAATCACTAACCAGAATTAAGTTGTCTTTGATGTTGATCAGTAACTGACGATCCTCTGCGGGATTAAAAAATTCAAGAAACAGTGTTTCTGTTTCCTCGTAGGTAAGTATTTTGAGTTTATGGGCATCTTCCACATCCATAATCTGGTAACAGATATCATCTGCCGCTTCGACAAGATAAACCAATGGATGACGCATATAGCTTACCGGATTATTCGAAACCCGAACCATCCCAAGTTGTGATGCAATCTGAAGAAACAGCTCCTTTTCGCTTTGGAAAAATCCGAATTTGGCTTTCCCTCCTGAAAGAGCCGATTCAAAAGGGTATTTAACAATACTTGCCAATGTGCTGTATGTCAGAGCAAATCCCCCTTTTCGTTTGCCTGCAAACTGATGGGTCAGCACCCTGAAAGCATTGGCATTCCCTTCGAAGCATGTAAAATCTGTCCATTGAGACGGAGTGACTTCATTCTCGTATTTTGAGCCGTTTCCTCTTTTAAAGAAATCGGCAATGGCGCTTTCACCCGAATGACCAAATGGAGGATTACCAAGGTCATGGGCAAGACAGGCTGCTGACACGATGGAGCCAATTTCTCCAATCATATTCAGACCCGGAAGGGCCGGATTCGTTTTTAAGTCAGATGTGACCAGGTTGCCAAGAGATCGTCCTACACTGGCCACCTCGAGTGAGTGGGTCAGCCGGTTATGGACAAATATGCTGCCTGGAAGCGGAAAGACCTGGGTTTTATCCTGAAGTCTTCTGAACGGGGATGAGAAAATGATCCGGTCGTAATCGCGCTGGAAAATGGAGCGTATGTCATCAGCTTCCTGTACACTTCGATCTTCAAGCCCGAGCCGGCGGTCTGCAATCAATTTTTCCCATTTTACCATTCTGTCATCATTTTATTTGTGTCAAAGTTCACTGTTTTTTCGATGAATACAAATAATGTTTGCTCTTTCACCTGAATTGAATAACTTCGCAGTTAAATCTAGTTTGAATATGTTGTCACCAATGCTTAACGGATTGCTCCTGCCATTTTTGGTTGCCATGTTCCTGGCGATTAATATGGGAGGCAGCGGTACTTCTCCATCTTTTGCAACAGCCTATGGATCAGGGATATTACGAAAGGATTTGATTCCCGGATTATTTGGTTTAATGGTGCTTATCGGGGCATTACTGGCTGGTAAAAACACGGCTATAACGCTTGGAAAGGGGATTCTTCCTTCTGAAAGTCTGGATTATACGTTAACTACAATCATACTTTTTTCGGTTGCACTTTCCCTGCTTTTTGCAAACCTGCTCGGAGTTCCGCAATCAACATCGCAGTCGACTGTTCTGGCCCTGGCTGCCCCGGCTCAGTATATGGGTCAGTTGAATACCAAAAAGATTTTTTGGGAAATCATTCCTACCTGGGTTATTCTTCCATTGGTCTCTTTTGGAATTATGTATTTGATAGCCAATGTTTATATAAAGCGATTCGATACCAAGCACCCCAATTATTTTCTTACCCTAAAAAGGCAGTCTTTTTTCCGTTGGATCGTAATTATTACGAGCTGTTATGTGGCCTTTTCTATCGGATCGAACAATGTCGCCAATGCATCCGGACCGATCGCTTCGATGATTACAAATGAACTGAATATTAATCCTACGGGGAGTAACTTTGTGCTCATCATGATTCTTGCCACCTTAATTATCGCTCCTTCCTTCGGTATAGGCAGCTCAATTTTCGGACGGAAACTAATAGTAAAGACCGGAACCGAAATAGTCGAAATCGGCAAAGTGGAAGCCTCAATTATCTCTGTTATTACCGCTTCACTTCTTCTCACTGCATCAGTGAGCCGGGGAATTCCCACCTCACTTGTCCAGTTGAATACATTTGCAATTCTTGCCCTTAGTGTATCGAAGAAAGGATGGAAAGAGACTTTTTCGAATAAAGTGGTAAAGCGACTTTGGGTCATTTGGCTTATTGCCCCAATGGTTGCATTTTTCCTGTCTTACTTTCTCACCATGATTGCCGATCATGCAGGGTTGTTAAATTTTTAATCCAAATTATAGCTCGGTTCTGATTTTTTTCAGCTCTTCATCCATCAGGGCAATATCTTCAAAATGATTTTTCATTGCAGCCTTAAAATTGGGGCCATGATTGGGAATTTTGGTATGTACCAATTCATGAACAATGATATAATCGATCAGCTTGTCGCTCAGTCTCATGAGATGAAGATTCAGATTGATATTCTTGCGGTTTGAACAACTTCCCCAGTTGGTTTTATTGTTTTTAATAGTCACTTTTTGGTAGGTATAACCCAGGCTTGATGCCAGTTCTGCAATTCGTTGAGGCAGGTATTGTATTGCATCAAACCGAAGCACATTACCGATGGTATGTTTTAGTTTAATTTGAAATTCTTCAGATTCAATTAATTGATTCATTGGGTATTCGAAAAAAATGCATTTCTCATTCACCGCGTACCTGATCCTCAGCCTGTTTACATCAGCCGGACAAATCTCGTAACGAAAATTTCGGGTCGAAAACAAATGACCAGGCTGAATCAGCTTTGGAGTCCTGGGTTTCTGAGCCAGTTTTTCCAGGGTTTGAGCAATCCATTGGAGATGCTCAGCTAGGAATTTCTCACCATTCAGGAAGGAAGCATGCCAGGGGATTGAAACCCTGATCGAACCGTCAGGCTTAACCGTGATTTTAAAACGAATTGCCTGGCGGGTTTTGCATATGATAACAGAACCGATTCCCTCAATATTTATCTGTTTAATGTTCATCCGTTTTTTGAATATATCCTAATAAAATTTGCCAGGTAAGGTAAAGTCAGCCTTAAATATAAAAAATCTCACCTAGCTGCAAAAATACCTTAACCTTGACTATATTTTTTGTAAAGTCTTTATTTTTTTGGAGGCCATGCCGATAAACCGATCACACAATTCGTCCAATTTATTTTTTACCGGCAGGATTGAATTACTCCCGAAATATTATTATTTTAACTGCGTATTTTGGATGCAACGGTTTATTAGTCTAACTGAATGGACCGACCCCTGAATTCATCTATTAACTTCTTTAAAACTAAATTGCTATGGGAAAAAAAAGGAAAGACGAAGTGTATGGAAACCTGGGGAAAAGAGAATCATTGTTTGTCATCCATGGTAAATCATTAGCGGGATCTCTCGTATTTGAGTCATTAGCTCCATTTCCTGGTTATTACGATCAACAGGAGAGTGATTCAAAGCCGGTTTACCTGTACGTAGCACTCGATCGCGAGTATAGTGTTTTTGACATTGAACGCGCGAAATTAGCCGTAAAAAAGACGTATGATTGGCGATTTGAAGCGGCAAAGGGGAAAATTGACATTTATGACAAACATTTTGATGTAGTCCGGTTACGTCATCTCGATAGTTTTGATCAACTTATCCCCATTCAAAAGGAGTTCATTAAGGCGGGAATCGGGTTGAAGATGAATGCAGGTGTGA
This sequence comes from uncultured Bacteroidales bacterium, assembly GCA_942493325.1. Classification (GTDB taxonomy): domain Bacteria; phylum Bacteroidota; class Bacteroidia; order Bacteroidales; family Prolixibacteraceae; genus JAAFHB01. The sequence goes on from OW818689.1 coordinate 5,331,172, forward strand.
ATATCAAAAACGAAGTGGGTTATATCCAGTTAATGAAATTATTTTATATTCAAAAACTGGCTAAAGGAATTTACCTCGATATCACTGAGGATTATCACGCATACCTTATTCTTCCCTTTAAACTCTCGCAGGAAGCATTTGACAAGACCACATTAAAGGTGAAGTACAATTGGGAATCCACCGGATTTGATGCTGCTGCGGGTTGTTTTTTTATCCGGGGTAAATTAAAGGAGATGGTCAGGATCTATTCGAAGGATCTGACGATCGAATATTTGTCGGAACTTCGGAAACTTTATTTACTGAAGATGGAAAATTAAATGCCGTATTTTCCGGCGCATAAAAAAGGCTGTCAGTCATGTTTCACCACCCGATTGGTTTAAAACATTTCTGACAGCCTTTTTTAACGGGGTTGCTTATCTTTTTTTGGAATTGGCGACCATTTGATTGAAAAGTGCCAGTTGTTCCTTTAAAGCCGCCACCTTATCGGCAGGTTCGGTGCGCGCTTCAAGCAGAATCCACCCATCATATTTCATACCTGTAAACAGATCAAATAATTGCTGGTAAGGGTAATTCCCCACATTTAATTCACGGATATGGACAGTATCTCCAAACCACTTTTTAACGCTGTTAAAGTTTGGTTCAAGTCCGGGAGGCAGCAGATCCTGGTCGTTGCAATTCCAGCACATCTTCACATTTTTCTCGGTTACCTGGTCGAAAATTGCTTTCATAACGGGTATCTCCTGTGTTTTATTACCATGAACTTCAACCCTTACAAGCTGACCAAAATCGCGTGCAAATTTCCCGACCTCATTAAATGAAGCGGCAATCTGTGCGATGGTTTTCTCCTTTTCAACTCCTGCCGGTAAATCATTTGGTTTTACCTTTATCCCGGTTGCCCCAATATCTTTGCAAAGTTTGATGTATTCTTTAGTCTGTTCGATATTCGTCCGTAGTTTTGCCGGATCAGGACTATGGTACTCAAAATTGGCGCCATATCCCAAACAGGTTACCGGACTATCGGCAAACATCTTTTTCACTTCGGTCCGTTGGGCAGCAGTTAATTTCGCCTCCACCCCGTGTGCATGTTCGGTTCGCAGTTCAACCCCGAGTACACCGGTCTTGGTACAATTGGCAATCAGTGTTGGTAAATCCCAGTCTTTCGCCCATTGGTAAGTTACCAGGCCAAGCTTCATTCCTGACTTTTCAGCTTTTGCCCATGCATCGATGGGGTTTAATGCCGCTAATCCGACACCGGCAATGATGCTTTTCTGAATAAAATTGCGTCTAGATAAATTTTTCTCCATGATTACGTATTATATGATTAGTCTGAGGGGGTGAAGATAGACATTATCCTAAAACTTTGTTTATTTTGCATTGTGAAAATTAAACAGAAAATATGAATCTTCTTATCATTGGCTCAGGCGGGAGAGAACATGCCTTTGCCTGGAAAATCAGCCAGAGTCCGAAAATCAAACATCTTTTTATTGCTCCCGGGAATGCAGGCACACGGGAATTTGGAACAAACCTTGAAATTGGAGTTTCTGATTTTGTGGCAATCCGCAAAGCCGTACTGGATAATAATATTGATATGATTGTCGTGGGGCCTGAAGTGCCTCTTGTTGAAGGGATTCATGATTTCTTTCTGGCCGATGAACAACTTAAAGCAATACCTGTGATCGGGCCAACGAGCCACGGGGCCAGGCTCGAAGGAAGTAAGGATTTTGCAAAGGAATTTATGAACCGTCATCATATACCAACTGCTGCCCATTATTCTGTAACAAAAGATAATCTTGAACAGGGAATTGGTTTTCTCAATAGCTTAAAAGCTCCGTATGTCCTTAAAGCTGATGGTCTGGCGGCAGGCAAAGGCGTTTTAATTATCGACAACATTGCTGAAGCCGAACAATCATTGCGCGAGATGCTTGGAGGAATGTTCGGGCATGCCAGTGAAACGGTGGTAATTGAAGAGTTTCTTACAGGAATTGAGTGTTCTGTTTTTGCCATCACAGACGGGAAAAATTATAAAATTCTGCCGGTTGCAAAGGATTATAAAAGGATCGGGATTAACGATACCGGTCTGAATACCGGGGGAATGGGAGCTATCTCGCCCGTCCCTTTCGCGGATGAACTTTTTATGAAAAAGGTTGAAGAACAAATTATAGTACCAACCGTAGAAGGGTTACAACGTGATGGGATTGCTTACAAGGGCTTCATCTTTTTTGGGTTAATCAGTGTAAATTCACAACCCTATGTAATCGAATATAATGTACGGATGGGTGATCCTGAAACAGAGGCAGTAATCCTGAGGATAAAATCTGATCTTGTTGAACTGTTTGAGGGTGTTGCCAATGGTAACCTGGCCGATTGCGAACTGGATATTGATAAAGATTCGGCAGTTGCAGTGATGCTCGTGGCAGGCGGATATCCGGGAGTATACGAAAAAGGGAATAAAATTTCGGATCTTGATAAAGTTACCGACAGTATACTGTTTCATTCGGGAACCAGCCTTTTAGGAAGCGATGTGGTTACCAGCGGTGGAAGGGTGCTTGCGGTATGTTCTAAGGGGAAGGATTTTAGGGAGGCGTTAAAATTAGCCTACCGGAATGCCTCAAAGATTCAGTATAAAGATAAGTATTACCGAAAAGATCTGGGTTTTGATCTTTAATTACATGTTATGTTACTGAGGATTTTAAAGAGTAATACATGGCTTAGTTCATTGTTGATTCCTTTGGCCGGAGGTCTTTTCTGGATGCATAATTTTAATGCACCAGCGCTGTTGGATATTCAGTTTGCTAGTGGAGCTATGCCCCTTTATCGCATGATATTTAATCTGTTAACACAACAGGCTTTCTGGCAGATTTTTATCTCCTTCAGTCTTGTTATACTTAATGCTTTTTTCGTGGCGCAACTTGGCTCTACGTTTATTTTTATAAAAAATCGGTCGTATCTGCCCGGCATACTTTATATACTCACCGTTTCATCAGTCCAGGAATTGCAGGCATTTCTCCCGGTTCATATTGCAACGCTGTGTGTATTACTTTCGCTCTATTTTATCTTTGATACCTACCACAAACCCGTTGAGATTGCCTTCACTTTTAATGCTTCTTTTTTCCTTGCATTGGCTTCCTTGTTTTATCTTCCCGCTTTTATGCTGTTTCCATTAGTCTGGATCTCTATTTTTGTTTTACAGAAAACCGATAATGCGCGGTTGCTGGTTGTTCCTTTCCTTGGATTTGGAGTCCCATGGCTGTTTATGTGGGCATATACTTTTTTAAACGATACGGACGATTCAATGAGGCAGGATATTGTCCGGATGCTTTGGACCAGTCATAATGCCTATCTGATCAATCCTTTATTCCTGGCCCTTACGGCAGTAGTAACTTTTATGGCAATTCTGGGAGGAATATCAATATTTACCTTCTATCACAGGCTGAAAGTGAGTGCACGTAAATACTTTGTGATATTTTTCTGGATGCTCGGTCTGATGCTGGTGGCTGGTTTAAGTCTGGTTACCATCGGGATCGAAATTATTGTATTTCTGTCAATCCCTGTCTCGTTTTTGATCGCCCACTTTCTGCTTTCAGACGAGAAAACGATCTGGAAGGAAATTCTTACATGGATCTTTGTGGCCACCATGGTTTTTGCTTTTTTGTTTTATAAACCAATGTAAGGGTTTATGCAAATAGTGAGAGCTTGACTGTTCATATATTGGTAATTTAAGTGAAGGCTTGGCTCTTCATGATTTGAACAGTCAAGCCTTCACTTAAGCTAATGAACCTCCCTGAATCAATCAGGAAAATACCCTTTAATAATTCCTCTTTTTGAGTCTTTTAGAAATAACAGGATTTCATCGCGTTCGCGTGATGCCTGCAATTCGGCCTCAATTACCTCGAGTGCCTGACTGTTATTGTACCCTTTCTGATAAATGATCCGGTAGATATCCTGAATCTGGCAAATCACTTCATTGGAGAATCCTCTGCGTCGCAGACCTATTGAATTAACTCCCGCATACGATAAAGGCTCACGACCCGCCTTAATATAGGGAGGAACATCTTTGCGTACCAGTGAGCCTCCTGATAGCATAACGTGTTTTCCGATATGGCAAAACTGGTGTATTCCGGTTTGTCCGCCAATAATTGCGAAATCATCCACAACCACTTCACCGGCAAGCGCAACGGAGTTTACAAGAATGACACTGTCACCAACCACACAGTCATGGGCAACGTGGACGTAAGCCATAATAAGGCAGTTACTGCCAATTACTGTTTTCCCTTTGGCAGCTGTGCCTCTGTTTACGGTAACACACTCTCTGATTGTAGTATTGTCGCCAATCTCAACAGTTGAATATTCTCCTTTAAACTTTAAATCCTGGGGCTCACCGCCAATCACCGCACCGGATGAGATCCTGCAATTTTTGCCAATGCGGGTGCCGGGCAAAATGGTGGCCGTGGGACCAATATACGATCCGTCGCCAATAATAACATCGCGCGATACAGTCGCGAACGGTTCAATTATAACACCCGCACCAATCTTTGCATCCGGATGAATATTTGCATATGGTTGATTCATTCTTGTAGAATTAAAAACCGGTAAATCGATTTTACCAGCGTTCCTATTTTGTTTTAGCAATTTGAGCCATAAATTCTCCCTCACAAACCACCGTATCACCAACAAAGGCTATAGCTCTCATGTTTGCAATTCCACGCCGAATCGGACCGAGTAATTTCAACCTGAAAACAAGCGTATCACCCGGCACAACCTTCTTGCGGAATTTGATGCTGTCCATCGTCATGAAGTAGGTCGAGTAATCGCCATCGGCGGGTTGTGAACTAATCACAAAGACACCTCCACATTGTGCCATTGCCTCGATGATCAGAACCCCCGGCATCACAGGTTCTGCAGGGAAGTGTCCAACGAAAAACGGTTCATTCATTGTCACGTTTTTCACGCCAATAATATAATCGATGCCTTTCTCTATAATTTTATCAATCAGCAGGAAAGGATTACGGTGCGGTAAGAATTTCTTGATCTGGTTTACATCGTACAATGGTGCCTTGTTTGGATCGTATTCCGGAGCCGTATTTTCGGAAATACCCTTAAGATATTCCTTTTGAAGCATTTTCGCGAATTCTGTGTTCGGCCCGTGACCGGGTCTTTTGGCTACAATGCGCCCTTTGATTCTTTTACCGATCAGGGCAAGGTCCCCGATAACGTCGAGTAACTTATGACGTGCACATTCATTATCGAAATGGAGTGTAACGTTATTCAGAATGCCTATTTTGTTGACCTCGATATGCTTTTGGTTGAACAAATCGGCAATGCGGTTGAGTTCGTCAAGCGTCATTGGCTGATCCATGATCACAATGGCATTGTCGACATCTCCTCCTTTAACGAGGTTATTCTTCAAAAGCATTTCGAGTTCGCGGACAAAAACAAATGTGCGGCATGGCGCGATCTCATCCTGGAACTTTGTCTGACTGTTAAATGTGGCGTATTGGTTATCAAGTACAACAGAGTTATACGAAATCATGACATCAATACTAAAATCATCATCCGGGTAGGCAATTATTTCAGTGCCGGTTTCCTGATTTTTATAAACTATTTTTCTCTTTATTTCAAAATATTCACGGTCGGCGCTTTGTGAGACCAAACCGGCCTTGCTGAGAATTTTTACATATGGTGCAGCACTGCCATCCAGAATCGGGGCTTCCGATCCGTTCATCTCAATCAAAACATTATCAACTCCGGTACCGATCAGTGCCGCCATTACATGTTCAATCGTACCGATTACAACATCTCCATCCTTAAGAACTGTTCCGCGTGATGTCCCCTTGACTTTTGAAATATTCGCATCAATAAGCGGCTGACCCGGCAGGTCAGTACGTTTAAATTTATATCCGAAGTTTTCCGGTGCAGGCTTAAAAGTTAACGTGACATCTACACCTGTATGTAGGCCTTTGCCTGAAATGGTGACTTCTTTTTCAATTGTATTCTGCTTCTTACTCATCATTTCACGGAATTTTTTTTATGCTTTTTTTTCAATGGTTTGTATACGTTTTTGAAGGTCGATGACATCATTTCGCAACTGCGGAAGGTTCCGGGTTATTGCATATGCTTTCATGGTCACTTTAAAATCTAGAGCTGGTGTTCCCAATAAAACAGACTTTGGTTTGACAGAAGAAATTACGCCACTTTGGGGACCTATTTTTGATCCATCTCCGATTGTGCTATGTCCCGATATGCCTGCCTGTCCGCCGAAGACACAATTTCTCCCTATAATTGTCGATCCGGCAACACCTACCTGGGCAGCCATCGCGGTATCTTCACCTATTTCAACATTATGAGCGATATGCACGAGATTATCGAGTTTAACACCTTTACGAATTATCGTCGATCCCATTGTAGCCCTGTCGATGGCAGCGTTGGCCCCGATTTCCACATTGTCTTCGACAATTACATTCCCGATTTGTGCAATTTTAGTGTATGATCCGTCCGGATTAGGGGCAAATCCGAATCCGTCTGCCCCAATCACAGTACCGGCATGAATCATGCAGGAGCTGCCAACTGAACAGTCGGTATAGATTTTTACGCCTGAATATAGAATTGTATCATCACCTATTTTTACATTGTCGCCGATAAATACATGGGGATAGATCTTTACATTATTTCCTATAACAGCCTTTTCGCCAATATAGGCAAACGCACCGACATAGATTTGCTCTCCAACAATGGCCGAGCTGTGGATGAAACTGGGTTGTTCGATCCCGACCTTTACAGGTTTCATTTTTACGTAAAAATCGAGGAGTTTGGCCAGGGATACATACGGATCCTCTACACGTATTAATGTGCAGGAGAGCGGACTATCAGCCTTAAAATCCTTATTAACAATGACTATTGCTGCAGTGGTAGTGTAAATAAATTTTGTGTAGGTTGGATTTGATAAAAAAGTTAAGGTTCCGGGTACACTATCGTCAATTTTTGAAATATTACTTACTTTAACATTGCCATTTCCTTCAACTTCACCGTTTAGTAAAGCCGCAATATCATTTGCCGAAAACTCCATTCGTTCGTCTTTATATTTTACGATGCAAAAATAATTAAAATAATTACCCTGTGATGATTTCTCGGGGATAACACACAAAATGTTTCCGCACAGTCTTTGTAAGCCCTTCCAGGTTAATGTCTGAAGCTACTTTTATATTTTTAAGTTTGCCGTTTTTATATAAAATGTTAATACTTTCAGCTTCTTCGTCATAAGCGCTATTTGTAATTTCGCCATTAATTACGAAAAAGGAGGCTTCGTCCGGATTTATATTAAACTTTTTGATGGACAGCTCTTTAAGTTTTGCAAGTTTGATTTCTGAGAAAGGTGTTTGTGATAGTTTAATTTTGAAGAGCTCGCGGTTGACCAGCGCACGCGAAAGGTTCGAAAGGATGGGATCAGGATGTTCCATCCACATTTTTAAGGTACACAGGATATCGGCATCATCGAGGTACGCGAAATGATGAAGCGCCTGCTTTCTGGTCTCTAAGTTGGCCGAGCGAAAGTCTTCGGCTTTAATATCCTTATTTAAAAACAGGGCCAGATGATTCGCAGCCGGCACTCTCTCTCCTGATGAAGCAAGATCGGAAGCGCGCTGTAATACTTTGATTATCATATATTCAGCCGAAATCACAGTTTTATGGAGATAAACCTGCCAGTACATTAACCGCCGGGCAATCAGAAATTTTTCAACAGAATAGATCCCTTTTACTTCAATAACAAGCTGATCGTGCCTTACATTCAGCATTTGAATGATCCGCTCCGACGATACCACCCCTTCCGAAACGCCGGAATAAAAGCTGTCGCGCTTCAGAAAATCGAGCCGGTCCATATCAAGCTGGCTACTAACCAATTGATGGAGAAATCGTTTTGAATAGCGGTTTGTAAAAATATCAATAGCCAGACTAAGCCGTCCACCCATCTCGCGGTTTAGCTCATCCATATAAATCAGCGATAATTCCTCGTGCGGAACACCCTGGACGATACTCTGTTCAAGGGCATGCGAAAAAGGTCCATGGCCAATATCATGCAGTAAAAGTGCGGCCATTACCCCTTCTTCCTCCTCTTCGGTAATTTTATTCCCTTTCTTTCGAAGTACGTCAACCGCTGAACTGACCAGGTACATTGTTCCAATTGCATGTTCGAAACGGGTATGGTTGGCACCCGGATACACCAGGGAGGAAAGTCCCAGTTGTTTGATTCGCCTCAGTCGTTGAAAATAAGGGTGATCAATCAACCGAAGATGGAGGTCGAAATCAAGTTCAATAAATCCCCAAACCGGATCATTTACTATTTTATTTTTTAAGCCTTTCAATTCTGATTCTTTTGTTCATGAAATGGATGTTCAAAATTAAGAAAAGTCAGGCTTTTTTTATCCTCTGTTTTTACAACTTGCTCATTTAAAAAATCATATTCCATGTACAAATGAATTATATTTGTTTTTTTAAGACAAATGGTTTACTTTTGCAGCGGAGAATAATCGAAGGATTAGGGGACGCGAAGTCCCCTATTTTATTGATATTAAAGATGATAACTAAAGAAAAGATTCAGTTTATTGTAGAAGAAGTGTTGTCGGATGATCAGTTTATTGTTGATATTACTGTTGGTTTAGGGAATGCAATAGCCGTTTCTGTTGATAGTGATGCAGGAATAAGTGTGGGTGAATGCGTCCAGATCAGCCGCCATATTGAAAGCAGCCTGGATCGTGAGGTTGAAGATTTTTCACTCGAAGTCTCCTCTCCGGGTCTCTCATCACCGCTTAAAGTTTTACGCCAGTACCTTAAAAACACCGGACGTGAAGTGGAGGTAGTGACCATATCGGGTGAAAAACAGAAAGGTATTCTGAAATCTGCTGATTCAGCAGGTTTTGAATTAGAAGTTGTAGCAAAAGAAAAAGTTGACGGGAAAAAGGTGGAAATACCCAAAACGGTGACTTATCTTTTTGATCATATAAAGACAGTAAAAATATTAATTTCTTTCAATTAAAATCCTGAAGATATGGACAACCTGAATTTGATTGACACGTTTTCGGAATTTAAAGATCTGAAGAGCATCGACCGTGCGACCATGATGAGTGTTCTTGAGGACTCTTTCCGGAGTGTGCTTCAAAAACAGTTTGGTACTGATGAGAATTTCGATGTTATCATTAACCCTGATAAAGGAGACTTTGAAATCTGGCGTAACCGAATAGTTGTTGAAGATACTGATTTTACCGATCCCAACCTTCAAATTACGCTTTCGCAGGCGAAAAAAATAGGTGACGATTATGAAATAGGTGAAGAAGTAACCGACGAAGTGAAATTCTCGGACTTTGGCCGAAGAGCGATTCTTAACCTTCGCCAAAATCTGGCTACCCGGATTCTGGAGCTTGAAAAGGATAATGTTTACACGAAGTACAAGAATAAAATTGGCGAAATTGTAACGGGTGAAGTTTACCAGATCTGGAAACGTGAGTTACTTTTACTCGATGACGAGGGAAATGAATTGTTATTGCCCAAAGTTGAGCAGATACCTACCGATTTCTTCCGCAAGGGGGATAGTGTGCGTGCGGTGATCATCCGTGTTGAAATGAGAAATAACAGCCCGTATATCATCCTTTCGCGTACTTCATCTGTTTTCCTTGAGCGGTTGTTCGAACTTGAGGTACCTGAAATTTTTGACGGTTTAATTATCATCAAGAAAATTGTCCGTATTCCTGGTGAAAGGGCAAAAGTGGCCGTTGAATCTTACGATGAAAGGGTTGATCCGGTTGGTGCCTGTGTAGGAATGAAAGGTTCACGTATTCATGGAATTGTACGCGAACTTAGGAACGAAAATATTGATATTATCAATTTTACGAATAACTTGCAGCTTTATATTCAGCGGGCATTAAATCCGGCAAAAATTTCTTCCATAAAATTGTTTCCCAATGAAAACCGCGCGGAGGTTTTCCTGAAACCGGAAGAAGTGTCGCTCGCTATTGGTAAGGGTGGTCTGAATATTAAACTGGCAAGCCAGCTTACCGGTTATGATATTGATGTGTACCGCGATCGGGAAGCTGTAGATGAAGAGGATGTGAGCCTTGATGAATTTTCGGATGAAATCGAGGGTTGGATCATCGACGAACTAAAAGCAATTGGCTGCGATACGGCCAAAAACGTGTTAAGTCTTTCGCGTGAAGACCTTATCAAACGCACCGACCTCGAAGAGGAAACTGTCGACGAAGTGTTGCGAATATTTAAAACTGAGTTTGAATAATTATTTTTGTGAAAAAATGAATTAAACTCGGTCGTAACAATAGCATAATTAACTGTTTGGGAAGATATGATTACAGGGGAAAAAGGATCAAGATTAAGTAAAATAGCTCGTGAGCTCAACGTGGGAATCACTACATTGGTAGATTTTCTCCACAAGCAGGGTTTTAAGATCTCGACTGATCCGAATACAAAAATTGAGGCTGATATGCATGAGCTTCTCGAAAAACAATTTCGGAAAGATCATGAAGCCCGTATGGAAGCGGACAAGGTTAATCTTCGCCATCACCGTACCAAAAACGAAGCTGTGTCAATCGAAGATCTGCAGGCAGTTAAAAAGGAACCCGAAGAAGCAGAATCTGATGAGGATTCTATCATGGTTAAAGATCATAGTCTGCACCATTATAAGGAGGAGAAACGTCCCGAACCGCAACCTCCTGTTACCCGAAAACCCGAGCCTGTCCCTGTTCCCCCTAAACAGGAACCCGTTGCTCCCGTTGCTCCGGTAACTCACCATGAACCTGCACCAGTAACTGATGTTGAAAAACCACACGTGACTATTGTAGGTCAGGTCGATCTCGATAACCTTCAGCGCAAACCGAAGGCTAAAGAGGTAAAACCCGAGATCATTGAAAAATCCGAAATCACCTCAAAAGAGGAGAGCCCGGTAAAGGAAGTGATCCCGGTAAAAGAAGAAATCCCGGTAAAAGAAGAAAAGCCGGAAACAGCACCGTCTGTCGAAAAAACAGAGATAAAAGGAGAGATTCCAAAACCTGAAGTTCAGCCCAAAACTGAACCAATTGTTGAGCCTACCCCGGTTACGGAGAGTAAGCCACAGGAAGAACCTGAAAGAACAGAACCTGTTATTGAGATGGTTTCCAACCGTTCTCAGATCGAAAATAACATAAAGGTTGTTGGCAGAATCGACCTTAGTCCGCCGAAGCCAGCCGAAAAGCCGAAAAAAGAAATTATAAAGAAAAAGTTAACCTCGCGCAAAGGTTCCGAAGAATTAAACAGGATACAACCTGAGCGTGATCGGCCTGCGAAAGTTGAGATTAAAAGGGTTAAGGATATCGTCGAGAATAACCTGGATGTCACCGAAGAGATATTTAAACTCGAACGGAAAAAGCTCACCGGTCCCACAGTAATTGGCCGGATTGATCTTCCCGTTGAGGAGAAAAAGAAACCTACGCGTCTTGAGGAAAGCCAGGCGCGCAATAAGAAGAAGAGAAAACGGGTTCCGAAAGAGATCAAGGAACGCGTAGAATTACCAGAAAAGAAATTCGAAAAATCGAAAGAGAAACCTGAGAAATCAGATAAACTTAAGAAAAAGATTTCACTGGTCGTTAAAAAGAAAACTCCCGCCAAACTTGAAGTTAAAGACGAGGACGTTCAAAAACAAATAAAGGAAACGCTGGCCCGTCTGACCACCAAAGGTCAGAAAACCAAAGGTTCGAAATACCGCCGCGATAAACGACTTGCTTTCAGTGAGAAAATGGCTGAGCAGAGTGCGCGTGATGAAATGGACCGTAGCATCATCAAAGTAACCGAGTTTGTTTCGGTGAATGAATTGGCTTCGATGATGGATGTCCCCCCTACAAAGGTTATTGCAACCTGTATGTCACTCGGACTGTTTGTTTCCATCAATCAGCGACTTGATGCCGAAACTATGGCAGTAGTGGCCGACGAATTTGGATTTAAGGTTGAGTTTATCTCTGTCGAGGTACAGGAAGCCATTGTTGAGGAAGAAGATCATGCAGACGATTTAATCTCTAGACCTCCTATTGTGACTGTAATGGGGCATGTCGATCATGGTAAAACATCACTTCTCGATTATATCCGTAAAGCAAATGTAATTGCCGGAGAAGCCGGTGGAATCACCCAGCATATCGGGGCTTATAACGTAACTCTCGAGAGTGGCCGAAAGATTACTTTCCTCGATACACCGGGTCATGAGGCGTTTACCGCCATGCGTGCCCGTGGTGCTCAGGTTACAGATATTGTAATTATCATCGTGGCTGCGGATGACGATGTGATGCCTCAGACGATCGAGGCGATCAATCATGCTACTGCGGCAGGGGTTCCGATAATATTTGCCATCAATAAGGTGGATAAATATGGAGCCGATCCTGAAAAAATTAAACAGCAACTTGCAAATATGAACTTCCTCGTCGAAGACTGGGGTGGTAAATATCAGTCGCAGGATATATCGGCCAAAGGCGGACAGGGTGTGGCAGATCTTCTCGAAAAAGTATTACTCGAGGCAGATATGCTTGAGCTCAAAGCAAACCCGAACAAACGTGCATTAGGTTCAATCATTGAATCGTCATTAGACAAGGGCCGCGGTTATGTAGCTACAATCCTTGTCCAAAGCGGAACTTTAAATGTTGGTGATGTTATTCTTGCCGGACCTCATTTTGGACATATCAAGGCAATGTTTAACGAGCGAAATCAACGTGTTGAAAGCGTAGGTCCAGCTGAACCGGTATTGATCCTGGGATTAAACGGCGCTCCGCAGGCCGGAGATAAGTTTAATGTCATGGAAAGCGAACGCGAAGCTCGGTTGATTGCAAATAAACGTGAACAGTTGCAGCGCGAACAGGGTCTGCGTACTCAAAAACATATTACACTTGACGAAATTGGCCGACGAATTGCTATCGGAAACTTCCAGGAACTGAATATTATTGTGAAGGGTGACGTTGACGGATCAATCGAAGCGCTTTCTGACACACTGATCAAACTTTCAGTTGGAGAGATTCAGGTAAATGTGATTCATAAAGCGGTTGGACAGATCACCGAATCGGATGTCATGCTTGCTTCTGCATCAAATGCAATTATCGTAGGCTTCCAGGTTCGTCCTTCATTGAGTGCAAGGAAACTTGCCGAGAAGGAAGGTATTGATATTCGTCTTTACTCGATCATTTACGATGCAATCAATGAGGTTAAATCGGCTATGGAAGGGATGCTTGCTCCTGAAATCAAAGAAGAGATCAAAGGAACAGCCGAAATACTTACAGTTTTCAACATTACAAAAGTCGGTACGATTGCCGGTTGTATTGTCAGGGACGGCAAGATTACCAGGAATTCTAAAGTCCGACTCATCCGCGACGGTATCGTTGTGTTCACAGGCGATCTTGAATCATTGAAACGATTTAAGGATGATGTGAAGGATGTTGCAAAGGGTTACGAATGTGGTTTGAATATCCGGGGCTACAACGATCTGAAGGAAGGCGATTTTATTGAAGCTTTCGAACAGATTGAAGTCGCCAAAACACTTGATTAATTGCGACTGACCTCCGGTTATTCGTTTTGATATACTAATTCCTCGGTTAATTCTATGAGGTTTTAATACAAAAAAAACTGACCAGCATGGCTGATCAGTTTTTTTATGCGATGTCGGGTTTGCGAAGAAACCTTTAGACTAACTGCTGTTTCAATTTTACGATCCACAGAAACCAACCTGCTTAGATTAGAGTTGTTTCAAATACCTTGCTTTTGCTTCTTCCGGAGTAATATTTTGTAAACGTTGTGTCATCCATTTCCCGTTTTGATTTTTTAAACTTATCAAGTCCAAACGTCCTGCATATGAAAAATGGTGCAATAAAATCTGACCATCTTCCCTTTTTGTAAAATAGGGAAACCAACCGGAATTGGCCTTTTCAAAAACAATCTCCTTTTCATTTTTTTCTAGTTTGATGTTATATTCATAAATATATCCGTTCATACCATAAAATCTGGATTCTTCATCTTTTCAAATTAGTTGTTGATATTAAACGCCTTATCAAAATCATTTAGGTACTTATCAAATAATAGAACACTTGTATCAGTCATCATAAAATACAGGAAAAATTCTCGCCGGTCTTTACCCACAACAACAGCTCTTCCCCTGGTAAATCTTTCCTGAAAAACATTTCTTTTAAAATTCAATGGATACTCAACCATTGCACTTGCATTGAACATTTGCCTTGCCTTTTCTGCCGGATAATGGGTTAACATTGAGTAAATCTCCATAGCGTCCAATTCAGAAGGTCCATCGAATGCAGATCCATAGTTAAAGTTTGTTTTTATGCGTTCAAAGGCTATATGCTTAAATGTTCTCAGCATTGAGCTATCAGTGGCAATTTCTCCATAATTACTACCTCCTCTGCCCGGAGGAATAAAAACGATAACAACACATTCATTACTTTTGTGTTTAAAAACAGATGTGACCATTCCGAAAAAAACATTAAAAAAAGCATCCCCTTTAACAGGCTCTTGCTTGTATGTTTGTGCAATGCTCGGTATAGGGTTTGAATCTGAAATTTCAGCTGGATAAAAAATATTGTCATTTTCAGATACTTCGTACCCAGGAGGTATTTTTACAGATATTCCTAATCTATTAGCAGATTCTTTGAGAAACGATTGCGCACGTACAGGTGTAAACCCTATAATTAGGAGCAAGGCTGTAAATACAATTATTTTCTTAAGATATAGGGAGCAATGTGCTCCTTCTGGCAACAAAGACATTTCACTTTTCATCTCCTTCAAACTTAATTTTTCTAACTTTTTCATAATTCATAAATTTTAAATTTAAAATGGCGCGACACTCGATTTCAATTCCGTTGCCTTCCCATGCGACATCACATCTGGAAGCGACAGAAACTTTCGTTGTTTCATCTTTCCAAAACAGGATTTAGCCACATTGCCCACGAATTGAAATTATGCCCTTCTGTTCCATCTGCCTTTAACTCCAGCGTTTTTACAGTTGAGATATCCACATTAACCGAGTCTTTCTGATTTATTCGAATAACAGGTGTTTGATACAGTACTTTCCCATCACCAATGACGGTGAATCTGGCAGAACCCTGTTGATGTGCAAAATCTCTTAAGCCAACCAATGCTGAAAACCGCTTCCATTTTTTGTCCGTATTAAATACATAGGATGACGGGGAATGGGCGTAGAGTCCCTTGCTGTATAGTATTCCCTGAAATTCCAGGAAAAATTTAAATTCCGATTCACATGTAAAATAGTTTCGGGCGCAACTTTCCCAGCCAACACTTGCCTTTTCCCATTGGGCATCAGATAATAATAACTTTGCACCCTGGTAAGTTTTGGGATCGGGAGGTACCGGAGGGTTCAAAATACCACGAAGTATATCCAGCTTTGTTTTAACTTCAGATGTGGCCTCTGTCCTGAGAAGTTTTTCGTACAGCTTTTTTATATCCACCGGAGGACCCGCAATTTGCAGAGCATCGAGGTTAACAATTTTTGCAAATCCATTACTGTCCGAATTAATTATATTGTCGATACTTTTTGTGGCCCCGTTCGGGAAAAGGAACAACAGCTTAAGAAAGTAATTTCCTGGCGGGAGGTGTCCAATTTCTAAATTCATTGAATCAGCTCCTGATACAAGGCTTGAATAGCTTTTATTAAAATATTCTGTCAATGTAGTCGGCCGTATTAATGCAATCACTCCATATGGCCGATCCTCGGACTGAACGTTGGCAATTAGTGTGATTCCCTTTTCATTTTTATTAAATGTGAGATTTGGCAAATTGAGGTATCTGATGAGATTTCCTGATTTGTTGGATTGTGTAAAAATCGGGTGGCTGATTAACTGCAAAACAGAAGCTGATGAAAAGAAGGAACTTGTTTTCCCGCGCCACAAATATTCCCGGTAATGCCGGCTTCCATACTGACCCATTAACGAAATCACTGTTGCATTAATTTCGGAGGGATGTCCATAATCATGAGGAAGTCCAAAGATATGTCCCATCTCGTGTGCAATTCCTCCAATGTACCAGCTGTTGAATTCGGCTACACTGCATTCTTTATATTTTATGGCCATTTCCGAAAACGACATTCTTTGGATCGTGTCTTTTAACAGCCCGACGTCCAACTTTTCGCAATCTGCTACCTGGCATATTCCATTTGACATTGATCCAACTCCAAAATAGGGAGAATGAAATACATACGTCCGGTCTTCACGCTGATAACATAAGCCGTTTATTATCAGTACATGATCTTTTGACAGATCTACCTCTCCTTTTGTTTTATTGAAAATTTCAATCATGATTCGCGCACCGGAATCTTTAGTATAGTTTTGTGAAACTGAATCACCTTTAACAACATGAAAAACGTACTTGTCATCACTTTTCTCAAACGGTATTCCATCATTTATAATACCATATTTGTAAAACTCCTCCTTGTAAAAATTACTCACATCGGTTAATGTCCTGGTTAGGCGATCACTCCAGTTTGCAAATGGCTCGGTGTCTTTGCCATGAAAGTAGACCACTTTTACCACCTTCCTGCCAGCTGTGGTTCCTGCGTGGTACTCCTTTATAAGTTTTTGGGCTTTTGTTATTAATTCCTGATTGGAGAACGAGACTGAACAGAGACAGGTGTTTTGCCATCCCAAAACCAATACAGCGGTAATAAACACGAAGAACTGAAAATTTAGTTTCATGAGGTCAGGTATTAAAAGCAGGTGATCAGGTTTTAATATTCATATGCATCTTGTACTTGTCCGGAACCTTCCGATACAAAGATGAACATGATACAAACTTAATAAAAAAATAAATATCAAAAATGATAATATAATTTTTTATTGAGGCGAATCATCTGGTTATGATACAGTAAAAATACGAAATTATGACAAATGGAATCGCGATTAAACAATATAGGAGATGGTGTTACTGATTCTTCAGCAATTTCACAATATTGTTCAGCTTTTCTATTTCCGCGTTTTTTGTCGTGATTTGTTTTTTCAGGGAGGTAATCTCTTTTTTATAATTATCAGTTTCAGCGATTAGTTTTTTCTTTTCCAGCTCCATGGCCTTTATGGAGTTTGAATTTGAAGCAGCCATTTCTTTCTGATTGGCGAGATCAAATTTCAGATTCTCTGACTCCTGTTTTACCAGCGCGATCTGGGTCTCCAGTGTTTTCAGTTTGCCGGTTAATTCGTTAATTGTGGTTTGGTGCTGTGCCAGCGCAGAATTCAACTGAAGTTTCTCGGACTGAAAGTTCGATACCTGGTCATTCAGTGAATCATCTTTTTTAGTAATTGCCGAGGATAGTGTAACGGCTTTTTTGCTTAAGGAATCAATATAGGCGTCCTTTTTCGCGTTCGAAAGTCGTAATTCATTTTGCATGGCATTAAACTCCTTTTTCAGGTCTGCAACATTCTCTTTCAGGCCTGCAACTTCCTGGTTCAGAATGCCGATTCTATTCAGCGCATTGAGCCGTGCAGAATCCGCATCGAGGTACTTTCGCTTCGAGACACAAGATGTTACAACGATTAATGTTAATATTATCAAAGGGATATGCGTAAAATGCAACTTTCTCATAAGTATAATTTTTACTGATATTCTTAACAAATATAGGGATAAATACAATAGGGAAACCTTTAGTAGCAAAACCTTTCCATTGGATGAAAAAATCCATCGATTCAACTTTCTCCACCCGGATTTCGTCAGAGTACCGTTATTTTTTATCTTTAGGAAAATTTAGGAGGATGAAAAAGAAAATATCAATCATGGCCGGTTTCTTTTTTTTGATGGTTACCGGGTTTTCGCAACCTGTAAGTGTGATCAGCGGAACCATTTCCAACCAAACAACCAGGGAGCCTATACCCTACGCGAATATTGGCATCGAAGGAACATATACTGGAGCCGCGAGCGATTCTGCAGGAAATTTTGAATTTAAAGTTCCCGAATCGAATACCGGAACTTACATCATGGCTTCCGCGGTGGGTTACCAGGGTTTCCGGATACCGATGAGCGAGCTGAAAAATGGCAGGTTGCAGATCGAAATGGTTCCAACGGAATACAACATCGGCGTTGTGAATATTAATGCACAATCGCTCGTTTTATTTCGTATTCTGAAGAATTCAATCGGATCCATTGAAAAGAATTACCTGAAGGGGCCATTCAGTGAAAAAGTATATTACAAAAGCGAAATAGAGGTAAACAGCGACCCTTCGCGTGTCCAGGAAGCGATCGTGGAGATCAGCGACCTGAAAGGTTACGTGCGGGAATCTGCCTTTGAGGCTCAGCTTCATCGTAATTATAGTATCCTGGGTGTACGCCGGAATTTTGAAATAAAGGGTCTGGCCGATGGTATGAATCAGATGGATGATTTACTTGGTTTTGATTTCGTTCGTTCAGTCGGGAATGTCCTTGATGCAGATTTCCTCAATAGTTTTGATCTTTCGCTCGACAGGGTTACTCAATTTGAGGGTGATTCGGTATGGGTGATTAATTACCGGTTAAAAGATCCTGATCTGAGCCGGACCGGTGATTATTATGCAACTGCCTATGAAGGGAAAATTTATATTGCCAAATCAGATTATGCCATACGCAAAAATGAAACCTGGGTCAAAGCTTCAAACTACAGTGGCCTGGGAAGGGCATTCGCCAACACCTCCCGAAGTGAGTGGATTCCGCTTTCAATTGCCTATGATTTCAGCACAACCTACAGGAAAAGTAAGGATGGATACAAACTGGTTTATATGAAAAGCAATCGCCACAACACATGGAAAGATAAAACCGATGGCGGACAGAAATCAGAAAACATCACGAATTATCTTGTACCGACAGAAGTGAATAAGGTCGATCCCACGCTATACAATTCCAGAACCTACTTCACGGATATGGTTCAGGATTCGAAAATATGGGATGGTTTTAATTTATCGGTTGATTAATTGCAGGTTATGGAATTGAGATTTCAGCACGATTGCTCCGGGATAGACTGGGAAGCAATCCCTAAAATATTAAAAACGGTAGGGATGTCTTTTCATGATGCTGACGTTCACCGAAGAACTTTTTTAGCAAGTGCCGCAGTAGTTTTTGTTTTTAGCGATCAACAGCTTATTGGTTTTGGCAGGGCTATTTCGGATGGACTTATCCAGGCCGCAATTTACGATGTGGCAGTTTTACCCTCCTGGCAGGGCAGGGGAATGGGTAAGCAAGTAATCGAAAAAATTGTGGCGGCATTACCCGGTTGTAATTTTATTCTTTATGCCTCACCGGGGAAGGAACGATTTTATGAAAAGCTGAATTTTAAAAGGATGAAAACAGGCATGGCCTTGTTTGTTAAACCGGATATAATGAGTGACAGGGGATTTACTGAATAAACTGATATTACTGATATTCAATACTTTTAATGCTTCCTCTTCAGCCATGCTTCTGGTACTGGAATGATACATATATTCATTGATTTGTTGTCCTCCGACAACATGGCTGACTGGATTTCAATCTGTGTTCCATCGGCATTAAAGGTAGGGTGAGGATGATCTGAAGCAGTATCCTTATGACCCGCAGATAACAGGATCATCTCATGGGTATTCCTGTCAATAAGGTAAATGCCACGTTTAAAATCATCTCCGACTGCCCACCGGCCATCTGACGAACCATTTACATGCCATAGGCCGCTGCCTGAAGGAGTTTGTCCGGCAATCGTCATTTCCCGTGTTCGCAGGTTCACAATCCCCAGACCTGTTGGTTTTTCGCGCGTACCGGAAATACCCCAGCCTATTTCCTGACCCGGATTTTTTTTGTCTGCTGCATTTTCATTGGGCGATGTTTTAAGTACATCAACTTTACGATGACCCATGATTGCGATGGCAACTTCGTCTTTCGAAATGATGGCTTCATGGGTCACCCATTCGTAGTCTGCCTCGGGATAGAGCGGCCTTAAACCATTCCCGTCCGCCATAACAGTCCAGGTGCGCTGGAGGGCTTTGCCGCCAGTCTCCCAGCAGAATACAATTTCGCCCGGCATCCATGGATTTGCCTGGATATGACCCACCTGAAACGGTACAGCGACAACAAATGTAGATTCGCCCGTTTTTAAATTCATCTTGCCTATTCCTGCCGGACCGGCACCCATATTCCTCGGACCAAAATTTTCTTCAATCCTTGTAGCTTCACCAATATGCCTGGCTGATGCCTTCTTACCCACCCTGAAGTAGACGACTTCCTCATCGGCATCAAGTGCCATGTCTCCCCCGGCTTCCATTTCGGCCGGTGTTGTGCCACATATATGCTGATATTCGGACGCTGACTTTAATTTTCCCGCATCGCTGTCCTTAAATAATTTGGCAAGATCAACCTCAATTACATCGACCGGCTGGCTGCCACGCGCAGTAGAATTTGATACAGTTGCAGATTTCCTCATGAAATAGAGTCTCATCGATTTTCGTGCAACGTTCAGCATGCCAGTATAGCCACCTTCGCTGACCTGGACAATAACTCCCGTCCGGACATTCACCGCCATTGCCTCGCCCTTTACCCTGTCGGATCGGAAGATGATCCAGTTTCCATCAGAGGTCCACTGATTGTGAGTCTGATAAATCTTCGAATCGCCTGACGGTTTACTTGTAAGAAAAGTAAGCTGCGTCCCCGTCTCCGGATCTGTAACTAACTTTTTTTCGGAAGGGAACCGGGTACCAATCTGCCCGGCGGCGGTTGTGAACGATAATATCAGGATAAATAAAATGCCGGCAAATGTTGAAGGAGTTTTTATTTTCATATAATTCAGGTTTTCAATTAGTTCTTGCATAAAAGGAGAATCCGGACTGATGATAAATTCCAGAGACAGATTGTTTAATTTTCAAAAGAAAATTATTTAATCAATAAATCCGGGCATCATCAAAAAGAATATTGTTGTAAATTTAAGGATTATTTAGAAACCTAATCACCATAAAGATGATGAACTCAATTATTGAAAAATTTGTAAACGATAAAAACATCGCCCTGATCGGTGTTTCACAGGATAAAACGAAATTTGGAAATGCATTAATGACGGAATTATCGAAAAAAGGATACACCGTTTACCCGGTACACCCTGCTATCAACGAAATCGGGGGAGTCAGGTGTTATTCGGATGTAAGGACACTTCCTGAATATGTTTCCAACCTTATCCTGGTTGTGAAACCTGAAGTAACAGAAAATATTGTCCGACAACTCAAAGATTCGCCGATCAAACGGGTGTGGATGCACAAAGGTGTCGGGGCAGGGTCAGGTTCGGCGGTGGCTATAGAAGATTGCAGGGCGAACGGAATTGAGGAAGTGCACGGATTTTGCCCCTTGATGTTTTATTCCGGGTCCGGAATGCATGGTTTTCATTTCTGGCTTCGGAAAAAATTCGGGACTGTACCTGCCGGTTTTGTGAAATAAGGTCTGTGAAGTTGTATTGTTCCCTTGGTTGAAAACAGAATCTCTTTCTCTTTCGTCTTTTTTGTCTACCTTGCATTTTTTTAATGAAGGTAGATGGACAAAAAAAGGTGGAAATTCAAATTAGGTATAATCCTGTTATCGGTTTCTGTGGCGATTTTCCTGATGTTATTTGCACTTCCTTTCGTAGCTTTGGATACAAAGGTTAAAATAGTTCTGACCACAGTATTTATGATTTCGGGAGAAGTGATGTTTTGGGTCGGAACCATATTGATCGGCAAAGATGTTTACCGGAAATTTATGGCGAAATTAAAATCGGGAGATTGGCTGGAGAAAAAGAAAGAAAATGATGACAACAAAGCGGAATGAATATGAAATAATCTTAACCTTATGCCTGACAGCCTCTCTTTTGCATTACTCTGTTTTACTTCCTTTTTCACACTGCTTAATCCTCTTGGAGTAATGCCTTTGTTTATGACAATGACCCGTGATTTTGAGGTTGTGCACAGGCGTAAAACAGCATTGAAAGCCACGGTTGTCGCCTTCTCTACCATCGTTATTTTTGCGATCTCCGGTCAGTTATTATTCAGGTTTTTTGGAATTTCTATTGACAGTCTGCGCATAGTGGGAGGGGTGATTTTTTTCATTATGGGCCAGGACATGTTACAGGCGAGACTGGGGAATATCAAGATAACGGCATCGGAAATGGACCGTCACATCAACGACATTTCAATAACTCCCCTGGCTATTCCGATGATTTGCGGTCCCGGTGCAATTACCAATGCTATAGTTTTAATGCAGGATGCTGTAAATGTGGAGCTTAAGTTGATTTTGATCATATCTATCCTCGTCATTTGTGTGATCACCTACCTGGTTTTAATTGCAGCTTCACCGATTATGAAAGTCCTGGGCGAGACCGGGAATAAAATAATGCTCCGGTTAATGGGCTTAATTATAATGGTCATCGGAGTTGAATTCTTTTTTGCCGGATTAAAGCCTTTTATAAAAGAGATGATGAAATAACCGGAATTGATAACGGACAAATTACACTACGGACTCTTCTGGAACGAAGAAAGTTGAAATCTCTGGCCGAAGAAGTGAACCCTTTTGCTAAAAACCTATGTCTGGCAAGCCGGGAGAGGTATTCAGTTATGGAAATATTGATAATGGATGCCGTGAATAAAGCGGTGGAATAAATCAAATGATCAATTCTGTACGTTATCAATTTTTACAAGCGAACCATACGAAATTAATCGTCAAATCTATTTTGTACAAGTTATGAATTCAATCATTAATAAACTCCGGCTGGAACTGACCGCGGCCGGCGATGAACAGCTTCAAAAAAGCAGTCAGCATTTTTTTAAGGACGCCGTGCAGTGTTATGGAATAAAGTCGGCAGTAATCGACAAGATTTCGAAAGAATATTTTAAAACCATAAAGGACTCGTCCAAAACTGAGATCTTTGGTTTATGTGAACAGTTGTGGCAATCGGGCATCATCGAAGAAGCGATCATCGCCTGCAATTGGTCGTATTTTCTTCATAAAGATTACAAACCCGATGATTTGAAAGTTTTTGAAAAGTGGATCGGCTCTTACATCAGTAACTGGGCTACATGCGATACATTGTGTAATCATACAGTGGGTGAATTTCTGGAAATGTATCCGCAGTACATCACAGAATTAAAAAGGTGGACCAAATCTTCAAACAGGTGGATGCGCCGGGCCTCGGCTGTTTCGCTTATTGTTCCTGCACGAAGAGGAAAATTTCTTTATGATATTCTTGATATTGCCGATCTGCTGCTCACAGATAGTGATGATCTGGTTCAAAAAGGATATGGGTGGATGCTAAAAGCTGCGAGCCAGGCTCACCAGGATGAAATATTCAATTATGTAATGACGAAGAAACAGGTCATGCCCAGAACTGCATTGCGATATGCGATTGAAAAAATGCCGGCTGAACTTAAAGTTCAGGCTATGGTGAAATAGGATTCTCTGAAATACAAATCTTTAGTTGGCGAATCAACGGGTATTAATAAGTATATTTGTGGCAGAAATTCCGGTTAAATTTTCCAAAAGCCGGTAATATCAGTCGAAGGGGAGCGAGAAAAGACAAGAAGTATGCTGATCTCAATCTATGATAAAAGTGTGCTTTCGACAATTCATGGAATTTAAAATCGTAATGAATGAAGTTATTTAAACAATTTGCTCTTGCTGCCTTGTGTGCAGGGTTTCTATTCAGCGCTACATCTTGTGCGGTGATGGTTCGGAAAGATAATGGTAAACATAAAGGATGGTATAAGAATTCGAATAATCCGCATCATCCCTTTACAACAAATCCCGGGAAAGCTAAGGGCAAGTCTAAAAGATAAAGGTGACGTACTGATGTTTTTTGTTTATTTAAAAAGATAACCATGAGACGGATAATCATTTGGATTTATTTTACAATTCTTGCAGGTTCAGTGTGTGCCCAGGGTACAAAAACGATCGGGTTAAACCAGCCGGATCTCAAACGTGGATTACCTGTTATGGAAGCACTTTCCCTGAGAGCTTCTGCAGGTGAATTTACTGAAACAAAATTAAATATCCAGGATCTCTCCGATTTGTTGTGGGCTGCAAATGGAATTAATCGTAGTTCAGAGGGTAAGAGGACAGCTCCATCGGCAATGAATTCTCAGGATATTGATTTGTATGTCGTTCTGGAAGAGGGCGTATTTCTTTATGATGCGGCCCATCATATTTTGAATGGCATTGCCAGCGGCGACCAGCGCGCTTTTGTGGCGGATAACCAGGCCGGGATGGCAAAGGCAGCAGTTTTTTTGGTGCTGGTTTCGGATATCTCAAGATTTAAAAGCGGGACAGACTCACTGAAATTAAGCTGGGCGGCCTTTGATGCCGGAATTGTTTCACAGAATATTTCAATTTTTTGTGCCGGCACAGGTTTGAAAACACGAATCCGTGCTTCGATGAATCAGCAAAAACTCAGGGAAATTCTGAAATTGAAGGATTCACAACATCTGATGTTGAATAATCCTGTTTCTCATTAACAACATCAATTGGTAAAGAAAAGGGCAGGCAGTTCGCCAAATGGAACGACCCATTTTTGGTATAGTTCTCTGTTTTGCCGCAATATTTTAGAAAATGCCCATTTCAAAAGCAGCGATTAAATCACCTGATATACTCACACCGGAGGCATGGGTCGGCAGATTTCCTCTGGTGAACCAGCCTGCTTCTTTAATTTCCTTTTCATCAATTATAATTTGTTGAGTATCGTCAGCCTCGGCAGTAAAACCAAGCATGAGTGATGCGGAAAAGGGCCAGGGCTGGCTCTTATAATATTTCAGATTCTTAATATCCAGGCCAACTTCTTCTTTTACTTCCCTTATAACGGTTTCTTCAATTGATTCTCCAATATCAACATAACCGGCAATGAGTGCATAAAAATCACCTTTGTAATTGTTGCCCTTGGCCAGCAAAATTTTTTTGTTGCACGTGATGGCTACAATAACGGCAGGTGATATTTTTGGAAAGATAATCAGGTTACATTCGGGGCATAAAATTGCTCTCTCTTCTTTTTTCAGTTCTGTTTTTGAACCGCATCTTCCGCAATATCTGTTGTTAGTATGCCAGGTCATCAATTGATGACCTACTGACCCGATCCATGCGAATTCTTTATTTTTCAGGTTTCGTAAAATAAAAATATCCTGGAATTCAAATGAAGCATGATTTATCTGAGATTGAGTCAATCCAAAACAATGATTCGAGTTAATTGAAAACAAATATACCGGCGATTCTATGCGTTCACTAAAATTCCTTTTTCTCGGAATTTCATAATCATCTCCTGATTTTTTTAACAACACCTGATTGTCCCTGTAACACAACAAAAAATCTTCGTCCCCTGGTTCGTAAGAATAAAAATATTTGTTATCGAAAATGCTGGGGCTAATTTCATTTAACATGGATGCTTCCTCATTTAATAATTAATTCTGCAACTAATTACAATCGCCCATAGCGATAAGTGTTTCGTCGATATTTTTTTGAATATACCGGGCTGTCTGCGTTACACCGCCATTAATTTTCCTGGCTTCCATAATCCGCTTGAGGCTTAGGAAATAATCCGTCCCGTTATAGATTTGTTTAATTGAGATCTCAATCAGCGCAATCATGGGGATTTTTTTGGCAACCCATTTCCCGAAAACCTCATTTGATGCGGCAAGCTTCGAAATATCCAGCAATGTATTTAATTCAGGAGCTTCAGATTGAAAATATTTTGCTGTTGCAGGGTTTTCAAAAATATCCCTCAATTCATCATTCGACGAACTCAATTGTTTGATTAAGCTGCTCATTCCATCTTTAACAAAAGTCTGCCAGTCATTGATGTTACTTGTAACCTCAGCAAGTTTACCTGACGAGGCAAATTGCTTGCACCTGTCAACTTTAGCCTGGATTTCATTAACGTTAATCCCATCTTTCACCATTTGTTTCCTCTTACTTTCAAGAATTCTCTGGTATCTTTCAGCTGCTTCACCCCGCTTTTTTAATCCTTCCAGAAGTTGTCCCGTAAAATATTCTATGCCGTCTTTCGCGGCGTTCATCATAGCGTTATAGTTGGCTGTTTCCCAGACATCAAGTTCACTCTGAGCCAGATTAATAGTTTTCTGGAATTGAATTCTTTGTTCGCTGAATCCCTTCAGTTTTTTCCCGAGCACAATACAGTCAGGCTTTTGAACAACTGGCTCGCCATTGCCTTCCGTTTCGTACTTCCTTAAGAGATTAACAATGCCTGGGCTCTCAGTCTCAATTTTTTCATCCACCATTTGCTTTGCTTCTCTGAGGTCAACAACATTCGGGTCATTTTCAATATTTGTTAAGGTCTCAAGGTCTGCGTCAGTCATTTTATCTCCAAAAAAAGGTGTGGAATTTGCCGGCCCCAGCTGATCGATAACAGGCGCAGTAGTCGGTATATCCGTCTTTCCGATCCCATTGGCAATAGTTATATCAGTGTCATCAAGAGTTTTTAATCCCAGCTCAGAAATGCCGGCTGTTCTTGACTTTGATCCATCCAACGTCTTGTATGATTTCATCATATTATTGTAATTTACCTCAGCCTTCTCAGCATTGATCCTGTTGAGTTCCGCGGCTTCGAAGGCGGCGTTTTCTGCTTCCCTTTGCTGAGCTTGAATCCGGGCCTGGTTAGCGGCAGGATTAGTGCTGAAAATCGAATTAAACAAACCCTGTATTACAGCCCCGGCTATCATATTGTTAATAGCCGCTGCATTTGCTGCAGCTGAATTGGTTCTTGAAGCTGCAGGTACTGATTGAGGGGGATTTACCCTGGGAACATTTATTCTTGTCCCTGATATCTCTTCCAATTGCTCAAGAGCGCTGCGGGCATTACTTCCCATATTGGCATTAACTCTGACTTGTTCGATCTTTTCTCCGGTGGTTATTCCTATCTGAGAAAATACGGTATATGGCGTCAAAAAGCTTAGAAGGGTTAATCCAACCATCCATCTTTGAAAATTCTTATTCATAAGATTGATCTTAATATATGAACTTATTTAGGTATCTTAATCTCCCATTCATATATTTTATCCTGCGCACTGCGTGCATCGGAAGACTCAGGCTCCAGGAGCAGATATTCTTTCATGTAAAAAATGGCGCCTTCATAGTTCTTAGTTGCCGCTGTGAGCAATGCGAGATTGGAATAGGCTGCCGGATAAGCAACCGGATCCATCGCTATTACTTTATTGTACATACTTATAGCGCTGACGTAATCTTTTTCTTCGCTGAGGGCATTGGCCTGCACAATGTATTTTCGCTGTTCTTCCGATATCGGGAGCTTTACTGTTAATGCACGGTACTGCTCGGCAACAGGTTTAAATTGATTAAGAAGCGATTCGTATTTATCAGTCAGGAAAGGACGCTGAAAGAAATATAAATAATCTGCCAGTTTTTTATAATTGGCTTCTGTTTCAGCAATATTCTGCTTGTGATAAACATCACCAAAAGTAAAGGACGGAGCCGGCAAATCATCCTTATAAAAGAACGCATCAATTACGTTCTTGGGATGCAGACGGCAATTTTTTAAACTGATTGAATAATCATAATAAGTAATTGTTGCATTAATAGATTTTTTATTAACAGGTGTAATCTCCTTTCTGGTAACACTGACCGGATCACTTCCCATCTCAGAAAAATAGATCAATTCTTTTTTGACGGT
This sequence comes from uncultured Bacteroidales bacterium, assembly GCA_942493325.1. Lineage (GTDB taxonomy): Bacteria > Bacteroidota > Bacteroidia > Bacteroidales > Prolixibacteraceae > JAAFHB01. Next base: position 5,358,824 of record OW818689.1, read on the forward strand.
TTTTTTCTTTCCGTTAAAAGAGAATTCAATGCGATCGTCCAAAACCGTAATATCATCAGGCTTCCCCCAATTGGTATATTTAATTAATTCCGCCAGTGTAGTTTTAGCGCTGTTTTTATCTACATCAATATGTTTTGGGTTATAGAAGATTTCCCCAGTTTGTGCATTTACACAAGTGGCAAGAAGCACAAAAGATAGTAAAGCGATTAGTCGAAGTGTTTTCATAGATCTGTTTTTTAGGTTCAATATTATTTGGGACTTTGATAACTCGCACATATTAATCCTAACCTGGGCTGGTTTGATTGTAATTATTGTTTGTGTTAACCAACAAGCTTGTTTCATAACATAGCTCTTTATTCCTGTCAGGTAGTCGATAAGATAATTTATTTGACAATTGTAATCAAATATTATTAAACGATCAACATTTATTATTAAACGATCAACATTTAAGTAATAAGAAACCTAGAATGGGAGGCCAAAAAGTCGAATTTACCTTATTTGTAAAAGAATTCTTTGGTTAAGGATGCTTCAATCATTTCATTCAGAATTTTCAGATCAATATCCTCCAGTTTATTGATGTAGAGGCAGCCAACACCTGTTTTTTCATCATTCCCAAAAGCACAAAACTGTCTTTTCGCTTTTGTTCATCCTTAATGCTGTTGATAAAATCCTTAACGCTTTCGGATGTCGCTTTTGTTTTTATTTCTGCCATTTGAAATTTTATTTAGTCATAATAATGCATGTGTTTGCTATAGCCTATAATAAGTTTCTTATTGCCATATGTAATAATAACCTGATTCATTTTGTTTAGATCGAGAATTGCTTCTTTTCCACCGTTGATGGAGATTGTTAACGTTTTAATTTCTTCAAAATCGGGAATGACAACAACTTTTGCATTTCCCAAAATCCAATTTGAAGTTAATTCATACCGTCCGTAGATTTCATCATTTTTTTTAATCAATACCGTGTCATGATCAAAAGATGACTGGAAATGAATATATAATTTCCCATTATTTAAATATTTGTCATCCAAATATTTAACTGGAATGATCTTTTCTGTCTTCCATAATTTTTTATCAATAATGATCTTATAATCATTTTTATTCTGAGAATATGATTGATAAACAAAGCATACACTCAATAAAAATACGTTTAGCAGGTTCTTTATCATAAAAGAGTATTAACCTTTAGTTTGAATTGTTATAAATTACAGGCATTTGCCCTTTCCACGTATTCCAAATTTCGTCATCAGTTATTAGTCTTGCCATAAAGTATCCTACGTTTATTCGACTTGTTTTTCCCGGATTAAAAAGTGCACTTCTTGTTGGTGACCTGTGTAACGAATATTCAGTTATTTTTTCTTCGTTGATCAGACTGTCGGGACGAACTGCCACCCACTCGATATACGGATTTTTTTGTCCGATGTTAACTCTAAGATAATCTGCTGCTTTTTCATTGTCAGGATGTGGCGGAAGGATTAATCGAAGTAGTCCTATCACCATTTTTTGTCCAAATGAAATCGGCTCGTTTAAATCCCTGTTGCGATTTCCGGCTGTATTCATCAGCACAAATTTGACTCGCTTTTCAGGTCTGTTTTTTAAAATTGCTTCACAGAGTAACCGAACTGTGCCGGTAACAAGTTTTTGGGGTTTTCTGTAAATTCCTTTCCAGGTCAGATTATGTCCAAGACAGGAGGCGACAGCCTTACAGTCGGAAATGTAATTTGCCATCTCCTGCACACTAATTTGCGAAATGTCCTTCCTGATTATTGTTACTTTGTCATCGTGACTCCAGCTATCAGGAATATTGCTTGTTAAACGAACGATTACCTTGACTTTTTGACCTGCAAGTAATAATTGCTCTACTAACAGTTTGCCTGTCGCGCCACTTGCTCCAACTACTAATGTCGTCATATTTTTTGTGTTAATGTATTTCTTCAAAGTCAAAGGTCTTGCAAGTTACTGATTTTGTGCATATCCTTATTAATTTCCTACCTCTTTTTGTTGTACTACTCAACATAGCTCCAATTTATTTGTTTAACAGACAAAATCATAAATTTCCTGATTATGAGACGTGGAAAATTTTTACTTACAGCTCTGGCAATTTTTCCAATATCCGTTTTGGCAAAACGATTAACTTCGATTATTTCTGATTCAGGCAGAGGTTTTAAAGTAAATGCGGGTGAGGCAAGATTTGGACGGCATTATAAGATGAAAGGGATCACCCTTAATGTATTGGACATCAAAATATCATCCAAAGATACAAATGGAGACCTGGTTGTTTTCGAACAGAATGGATTGACTCCCAAAGGCGGTCCACCGCTGCATATTCACCCTTTTCAGGATGAATTTTTCTACATAATTGATGGTGAATATCTTTTTCAGGTTGGGGATGAAAAATTTGAAATGAGAACCGGGGATACGATTTTCCTTCCCCGGAATGTTCAGCATGCGTTTGTTCAGCTTTCGGAAAAGGGGAAAGTAATCGTTTCGTATATGCCAGCCGGCAAGATGGAAGATTTTTTTAAAACGACCGATTCGTGGACTTCTCCACCCAATGGAGATGTCATTTCTAAAACTTTTGACGATCATGACATGAAAATCGTTGGGCCACCTTTGAAAATTGGCTGATACCAGTCCCAAATAGAACTCTAAAAATGGCTTGCAAAAGGAAAGAAGGGTGTTGCAACTGATTCCGGAAAAGAATCGCCAAAATCAAAACTCAATTAATTGTAAATTCGCAGAGCGGTAATATCCTGGTCAACATCTGCAGGGATTACCATTATATTCAGCGATAGCAATGATTAAAAGAGTACATCCAAAAGAAAAACAAGGACTGCATCCACGTAACAGGCATCGTGAACGCTATGATTTCAGGCTGCTGATTCAGAGTTGTCCCCAATTGGCTCAATTCGTAAAAGTGAACGAGTATAATGACGAGTCTGTTGATTTTTCGGATCCGGAAGCAGTTAAAACGCTGAACCAGGCATTGCTGATCCATTTTTACGGTATTAAAAACTGGAATATTCCACCGGGATATCTGTGTCCTCCCATTCCGGGAAGAGCGGAGTATATTCATCATGTGGCGGATATGCTGGGAAGCTGTAACCAGGGAGAGATACCAACAGGACCCTTGGTTAAATGTCTCGATATTGGTGTAGGTGCCAATTGTGTATATCCGATAATTGGCGTTACCGAATACGGATGGTCGTTTACCGGCTCCGACACCGATCCTGTTTCGATTAAATCAGCCCAAAAAATTGTTGATTTGAATCCAATTTTGAATGGGAAGATCGGATTGAGACTGCAGCCCGATCCAAAAGATATTTTCCGCGGAATTATTCAGAACGGTGAGAGCTTTGATCTTACTATTTGCAATCCACCATTCCATGCTTCGTTATCGGCGGCACGATCGGGAACAATCCGGAAATTGAATCATCTGGCTTCCAAAAAAGAAAAGGAACCCGTTCTGAACTTTGGTGGTCAGAATGGTGAACTGTGGTGTGAGGGCGGTGAGGAGCAGTTTGTCGGAGATATGATTGCGCAGAGCAGGCAATTCGCAACTTCCTGTTTTTGGTTTTCCACCTTGATCTCCAAAGAATCCAATCTCCGGGGTGTTTATAAAGCATTAAAAAGAGTAGGTGCGGCAGAAATCAGAACTATTCCGATGACGCTTGGAAATAAAATAAGTCGCATTGTTGCCTGGAATTTTCTTTCCTCTTCGCAACAGCAGTCATGGATAGAAGGCAGGTGGCGGGTCTGACCATCAGCTGTGTATTCGCCAATCACGTCTAATATTTCTTTCCCATAAATATTTTTTTCATAAAGTATAAAACTGCCCCATACGGAAGAATTAAACCCAGTAAATAAAGAGCATAGGTTACCCTTCCGGGGATGATGACCTTTTTTCCGGAAAGGAGCCGCGGAATAATATAATTTGCAACCTCGGCAGGACTTAATGACATTAAGCCTGACAATGTACCATCTTGTTTAATCCGTTCCACCATTTTTTTGTTTGATGGCACAGATCCGGGCATTGCCACACATACTTTTACCGACGAGTGCTCCAGTTCTGAACTTAATCCGGCTGAAAAATAATAAATAAAGGCTTTTGAAGCCATATAAATACTCTTGTACGGAGTAGGAACATAGGCTCCCAAACTACCCATATTCAATATGAAAGATTCAGGACAGGCTTTCAGGTCGTTAAGCAATAAATTTGTGAGGTGGGTGGTAGTATAAATGTTAAGCATAATCATCTCATTTATTTCTTCTACCGGAAAATTCCCGATTACCCCGGCGTGTCCCACACCTATATTGTTGATTAATACATTTATATGCAGATTTTTTTCGTGAATAAACCGGTATACGATTTGCGGTGCATCAGGATTTCTGAAATCAATTTCAAGATAATGACTGGAAATATTGTACTTCAAACCAAGGCTGTCGCATTGTATGCCAAGTCCGGTGTCGGGTAGTGCAACCAAAATAAGATTTCTTTGCCTGCGGGCGAATTCCTCTGACATAGCCTTGCCTATTCCTGAACTCGCCCCTGTGATTAACGTAAAGTATTCATTGTTATTTTTCATAGCCTAATTCTGATTTTGAGTTTAACCATGTCAATGTTTTGAGTACTCCTTCATTAAAGGGGGTGATCGTATAGCCCAGCTGACTGATCGCTTTTTCGCTTGAAAGGTTCCAGTGATTAAGATATTTCCTGATCCACGGGGGTGTAATCAAAGGCGGGATACCCGTAAACCGTGCCTGCATTTCCATCACACTGGCAAGCATTATCATAAGCCAAACCGGAAAATTGATCAGTAACCTGCTCTTTCCGGTGTTTTGGGACAATATCCCAAAGAATTGTCTGTATGTGAGATTTTCTCCGCCAATTATATAGCGTTCTCCTGCTTGTCCCTTTTCAGCGGCAAGCAGGTGTCCGTTAACCACATCATCAATATATACATAATTTCCAATTTTTGAGCCATTTCCCGGGATGATATGCCATAATCCTTTTTGATACAGCTTTATAATTTTGGTAATTGAATTGCTCTCATTTATGGGACCCGGACCAAATACCCGGGTTGGATTCAATACTATTACGGGCAATCCCTTTTTTACAAATTCCATGGCAAATTTTTCGGCCAGAGCTTTGGTTGCCTCATAATCATTAAAAAAAGGGGTGTCACGGATGACTCGTTCATCAATAGCCACGTCATCAATAGCAGGACCAAGAACTGCGGCGGAGGAGGTAAAAATGAATTTTTTCACCTTGTTTTTTAAGGAAGCCTCCAGCAGGTTAATCGTTCCTTGCACATTGATTTTATACGGTAAGTTTGCCTCCGGACACCAGGGTTTGGCAAAAGCTGCTAAATGATACACGACGTCGCACCCCTTGCTTCCCTTTAATAAAGCAGCGGAATTGTCGAGATCTCCCAAAACGGGATGTGTGTGTAAGGCGCTAAGTGGTGTGAATTTTTCGGGTGACCGGACCAGGCAAAAAACCTCGTGCCCATCATCTGAGAGCTTTTTAACGAGCCGTGATCCGATAAATCCGTTTGCACCAGTGACAAAGTATTTCATGTCAGGTATGGTTTAAGTTGGTAAAGAAGGTATTGTGTTGGCATTCGAATACAGGCAGGGAAATTCCCGGGATCTATTTCCGGATTCCAACCTGTATTTTTTTAATTAATACCCCTGAAATTGTTCGGGGAATCAGTGTTGACAGCAATAGGATAAACTTATTCATCGTTCCGGGAACAGCCGTCATCCGACCTGCTTTCATCGCATTATATCCGTAAAGTGCAACTTTAGCAGGATCGGCGGTGAAATATTTTATTTTGCTCACTGCTGAATTTGAATTTATTGCTGCTACATTTTCAAAATTCGTTTTGGTCTGGCCCGGGCAAAGCGCAGTAACTGAAACCCCTGTCCCTTTTACTTCATTCGCTAAAGCTTCCGAAAAGGAGAGTATATAGGCTTTGGTGGCAAAATATACTGCCATTAATGGTCCCGGTTGAAAAGCGGCCATTGAGGATACATTTAAAATTCTCCCTTCACGTTTGGTGACCATATCCTTCAGTATTAATTTCGTTAAATGAGTCATTGTCAATACATGCAAATAAATCATCGATTCTTCTATCTCCCAGTCGGCTTCTGCAAAAAAGCCAAACAAACCAAATCCTGCATTGTTGATCAGCACATCGATATTTTTTTCTTTCACCTGGTCATAAACATATTCTGCAATTTTTGGTTTACGGAGATCACAGGTTAATGTATTTACGTGTATTTTATGTTTCTCTTCTATGCGTTGTTTGGCCAGCAATAACTGACTTTCATTAATGTCGATAAGAATCAGATCATAGGAATCGCGGGCCAGCAGGTTCGAAAACTCATAACCCAGGCCGGAGGCTGCACCTGTTACCAATCCAATTTTATTCATAATTACTGAATTTCATGTCGGGGTTATGATGAATCGAGAAAAAATCGGTTGAAAGCGCCAGGGATAAATGGATAAGAAATGGCAGGATGATTGAGTTGGTCAGTAAAGACAGGCTGCAAAGTAAAATTCCAAATGGAATTGCTCCTATCATTTCGGCCTTTCCTTTGGGAATATGAACAATGGAATAAATAAAAACATTTAATGTCATCGCTATGATGAGCCCGTAAGAATGGTAAACTGAGAAAAATAATAAACCACGGAATAAAAATTCATACCCGAACAGGTAAATGGTCCAACCGATGGCCGATATTGCAAATTGTGTTTTGGTCCATTCTTTAAACCGCATTTCCGGATAACGGTTGAATGTAGCACGGTTGTTGGCTAAGAAGTAATTTAAGGCAATGACAACCAGGGGTATTCCGAGTAAATACCAGTAAATTCTGTTGAGCCCGAAGGAGAGACCGACTCCGGCAGGATTCTGGGGAAAAAATGAAAAGACTATAATTCCGGGTATCAACCCAAGGATTATAAAACCATTTATTTTATTGATCAAAAAAATGGTTGTAACGGATGTGCTTCCGCTATGATTGCTCTGAAGATGAAACCTGATTTGTTTCGAGCTATATATTCTATATAAAATAAGATTCCCGATCAATGATGCAAAAATGGAAATTATGGCAATCATGATGCAGATTTTTCCTCTAAAATAATGTTTTATTATCAGATTCGCAAAGTAAACTCAAACCAATTATGATAAAAAAAGAAATAATCCAACTGCTGAATCTGTAAATAAAAATAAGGACGAGTCAATCTTTTATTACTGTTGCTTATACTATTTTTTTATCCTCTTACATGCTGATTCATTGTCTTTTTGGAAGATTCGTTGTATATTTGAAATACCGGAATAAAATCATTAAAATAACCACAAATGAGCAAAACATCAACTGATTCGGCCAATCTTGATCAACTCTGCATCAATACAATCCGCTTTCTTTCTGTTGATGCCGTTCAAAAGGCCAACAGCGGTCACCCGGGAATGCCACTTGATGCAGCACCAATGGCCTATATCCTTTGGACAAAGTTTCTGCGGCATAATCCTGTAAATCTGTTTTGGTTCGACCGTGACCGGTTTGTTCTTTCAGCGGGCCACGGTTCAATGTTACTTTACAGTTTGCTTCATCTTACCGGTTACGATTTACCATTGGAACAGATTAAGCAATTCCGTCAGTGGGGAAGTATTACACCCGGCCATCCTGAACGTGAATTAACACCAGGGGTGGAAACTTCTACCGGGCCGTTGGGCCAGGGGTTTGGAAATGGTGTCGGTATGGCTATAGCCGAGGCATATCTTTCCGCTTACTTTAACAGACCCGGATTCGATATCATAAACCATTATACCTACGTTATTGTCAGTGATGGTGATCTTATGGAAGGGGTTGCTTCAGAAGCTGCCTCACTGGCCGGCCATTTAAAGCTTGGAAAGCTCATCTATCTTTACGATGATAACCGCATTACACTTTCCGCTTCAACCCTGGTATCTTTTACCGATGATCATGTTGCGCGATTTGAGGCTTATGACTGGCATTGCCAGACTGTAGAAGACGGGAATGATCTGCAGGCAATAGAAAATGCGGTTAAAAGAGCACAGCAGGAAACCGAACGTCCTTCCTTTATTCGGGTAAGGACGCATATAGGGTATGGGTCTCCCAATAAACAGGATACTTATGAGGCGCACGGTTCCCCGCTCGGAGATGAGGAAGTAAAACTTACCAAACAGAATTTAGGGTGGCCGACCGATCCGTTGTTTTATATTCCGGAAGAAGTCGGCTTGCATTTCCGGAGGGCAGTTGAACAAGGTCGGAATTCGGAGCAGGTCTGGCAATCACAATGGGCCGGATATGCGGAACAGTATCCTTTGCTTGCGCGTGAACTGCAGCAATTGATCAGTAATGAATTGCCTCACGATTGGAATGCAGCAATTCCCGGGTTTCCGGCTGACAGTAAAGGGATGGCCACCCGTATCGCGTCGGGCAAAACAATGAATGCTTTCGGTCCAAAACTCACGGGTTTTATCGGGGGATCTGCAGATTTAAACCCTTCAACATTTACGGAATTAAAAGATGCCGGTAATTTTGGAAATCCGACCTTTATGTCTTTGGAAGATGATCTTCAGGGTTCCGTAGCTGGAGGATGGAATTATTCCGGGCGTAATATCTTTTTCGGGGTGCGCGAACATGCCATGGGAGCAATATTAAATGGACTGGCTGCCCATGGCGGTATAATCCCGTTCGGTGCCACATTTTTAACTTTTTCCGATTATATGCGTCCTTCTATCAGGCTGGCTGCGATCATGAAGATCCACGTGATTTATGTTTTTACACACGACAGTATTGCCTTAGGAGAGGATGGACCAACCCATCAATCGGTTGAGCACCTGGCAAGTTTGCGGGCAATTCCTGGTCTTACTGTTATCAGACCGGGAGATGCCAACGAAACTGCGGAAGCATGGCAGGTGGCAATCGAAGCTAAAGGGCCGGTGGCATTGATACTCACCCGTCAGAATGTGCCCACGCTTGACAGGTCGCATTTTGCACCTGCCAAAGGACTCCGCAAAGGTGCCTACATCCTGAATGGAGTCACTCAGCCCGAACCGCAGTTGATATTGATTGCCACAGGATCAGAAGTAGGGCTTGTTGTTGCCGCACAGCAAAAATTGCAGGAACGAAACATTGCAGTCAGGCTTGTATCGATGCCGAGCTGGGAATTATTTGAAACTCAATCGCGGGAATATAAAAATTCGGTATTGCCCCCCGCTGGTCCGGCACGTCTTGCAGTGGAGGCAGGGGTAACACAAGGATGGAGAAAATATGTTGGTGATGGGGGTGATGTAATTGGAATTGACCATTTTGGTGCTTCTGCACCCGGACCTGTAGTGATGCGCGAATTTGGGTTTACGGTTGAAAATATATGTAACCGGGCATTGGCATTACTTGGAAAGTCAGCAAATAATGATCATCAAAATTCAAAATTATGACTTCAATACGGATAGGGGTATCGGCCGATCATGGAGGATTCGATCTTAAAGAATACTTAAAAAATGAACTCATTAATAATGGCTACGATGTGGTTGACTTTGGGAATGCACAGCCCGAAACGGATGATGATTATCCCGATTATGTGGTCCCGATGGCCAGAGCGGTTGCTTCAAGGGAACTCTATAGAGGAATAGCAGTCTGCGGGAGTGGTGTTGGTGCCTGTGTAGCGGTTAATAAAATAAAGGGAGTAAGGGCATGTTTGATGAGTGATACCTTTTCTGCACACCAGGGGGTGGAGGATGATAACATGAATGTGATCTGCCTCGGCGGGCGAGTAATTGGAAACCAGCTTGCATGGGAGATTGTAAAGACTTTTATTTCAGCACAATTCACTGGTGCCGAACGCCATCGGCGCCGACTTGCAAAGGTTGCAGAACTGGAAACTAAAATGAGTTAACTCGTTGTACCCACGCTATCCCGCGAATCAATTCCCGGGATGCTCAAAAAAACGATTTGTAAAATGCAGGAAAAAACTGTCTGGACCATCGGCCATTCCACGCATACTTTCGATGAATTTGTGGTCATGCTGAAATCATTCCGGATCGGATTGGTTGGTGATATCCGGATGGAACATACCTACACAAAGCCGGCTCGGATTTCGGATGGCAAACTGTTCTATAGCCCGGATAACTGGCAGATGCAGACGGGTATATAGCCGGTCAGTCCATACCTCCGCCACAACTCAGGCATGCAAGTGCATAGCTGTCATATTCATCATAAGCAGGACCAGGAATTCCATTCAGGGTAATAATGCGGTCAATTCTCACTTTATCACTTGCCTCAAACACCAGGTATGCTTCATAATTCTTTACGAAAAACACATCATCAATAAAGCCCCTGGTATCCAGTATTTCATTCTGAGGCCCGAAATAATTCACAACCGAAATACTCTTACGCGATTTTTGGTTCTCTATGATTTCATAAAAATCAGGATCTGGCGGACTGAATTTATTATCCATAATTGCGATTAATTTTTAAGCATGACGGTCTGTAGCAGACCTTGAAAAGCTTGATGAGTCAGAAAGTGTTTTAATAGGAATAAGCAATCAATTATTCATATTTTATCACTTCAACCGGACAGCTCTGTGCCGCCTCCTCAATCTGGCTCTCGTAAGCATCGAACTCAATACCTTCAATAACAACTGCGATATCTTCCATCATGAACACTTCAGGGCAGATTTCCGCACATAATCCGCAGGAAATGCAACCTTCTTCAATCCATACTCTTTTAATCGTCATAATTCTTCCATTTAAAACAACATTAACAATTTAAAATCTCTTTTGTTGAAGAACAAAAAGTCGCACCAGGAATTGTCGAGGATTGATTTTAGTTGTCATCGTTGATTAATGCGCCTGGTGACGGGCTCTGACTTATGCCAGCGTTTTATCACTATAAAGTTTGGGTGACTGAATCGGGCTTAATTTCCAGCACAGCCCGTGCCCAGCTATACTTTTGCTTTAGCTGATCAAATTCATCCCCTTCATAAATAAAGGTTGCCGTCCCGTTTATTAAAAAGCCTGTTCCCGGTGAATGGTATCCCTGAACCTCACGACTTCCCAGTGTCATTAATACCATATTGTTCTGCTGAATATTTGATTCGGTTTTTCTCATTCCCCCGACAGGGCTGATCAGTCTTTCATTCTGTGTAATTGTTATATAGCTGTTCCAGGTATTAACTACATGCGCGCCGTTTACTCCCTGGGTAACAAGCGCAACCACACCTTCGTATTTAAGTACTTCTGTTAATTTTTCTGGTATCATAATTCCAATTTAATTTTAATAACTTTTATTCTACATCATTAACCAACATACGGGATTAAGGTTCAACTGCGATGAGCAATAATTACCCTCGCTGACAGGGTTATTTGGTAGAAATTTTTTCAATATCTTCTGTTGCAATAGTATGAGCATTCAAAAAAGCAGCTTCTATATTTTGTGAATATTATAAAACAAGACAGTAAAGCTCAAATGCAAATGTTCAACAAATAGTAATGATTGCAGCGAATTCTTTCTAATCATATGTCGAATAAAATTATAAATTTGAGGTCATCTCCAAAAGTCTGTTATAAAAAAGTAATTTATGAATAAAAATGTTTTGTCCAGGCGTAATTTTATTAAAATGGCTACTGTTGCATCCGGAAGTGTCCTCTTATTTTCGCGGTGCTCAAGTAGGTCCCCCGAATCTTCCTATCGATTTTTTACAATTAAGGAAGCGCTGTTGATGGATGCATTGGCGGAACAAATCATCCCCACGGATGAATGGCCAGGCGGAAGGGATGCGGGTGTGACAAATTTCATTGATCAGCAACTTACGGGTCCTTACGCACGATACCGCGAAACTTACCGGAAAGGATTACTTGCGATCAATGAAACCTGTCTTTCAAAATTTCAAAAACAATTCGAAGAGTTGCCGTGGGAAGATCAGACACGGTTTCTAAAAGCAATGGAGGCGGGAAAAATGGAAGGAAGCTGGGAGAAGGGATTTGACCGGCAGTTTTTCGGATTGATAAGGAGCCATTCCCTGCAGGGATTTTATGGAAGTCCGCGTCATGGAGGCAATAAAAACAATGTCAGTTATAAAATGCTCAGGCTCGATTACCCGGTCATCATTGGTCAAAACCGTTATCATAACTAAAGAGATGGGAAATAAACATGTAAATGCCATTGTAGTCGGTGCAGGTGCCGGTGGAGGTATTGTGGCCAAGGAGTTGAGCGTAGCGGGATTATCGGTGGTTCTTTTCGAGCGGGGTGGCTGGGCAACTTATGAAGATACCGACACGGATGAATTACGTTCCCAGCGGACTACCGTCCTGGGTAATGCCTATGGTCCGGATGATGAACGATACAGGCGTGTCGTATTAAATAATGATGGCAGCACAAAAATAGTTTTGCCCAGCGAAGGAGGCTATGGCAATAATGCCGCATGCGTAGGATCTGGAACCGTCAGTTATGGTGCTATGGCATGGAGGTTCATGCAGGAAGATTTTAAATTGAAAACAATTTACGGTGCGGTTGAGGGCTCCACGCTTGATGACTGGCCTATAACTTACGAGGATCTTGAACCCTGCTACGAAAAAGCAGAATGGGAAATAGGCGTTTCGGGCGATGATACGCAGAATCCATTTGCTCCGCCACGCCGCAAGCCTCATCCGATGCCTCCTTTCTCGCACAATAAAGAGGCCGGATTGCTTTACGAAGCAGCCAAACGGATAGGTTATCATCCTTTCCCGATACCCATGTTACGGAATTCTGTTCCATACGGCGGTCGACCTGCCTGCATCAGGATGCGCACCTGCGTTGGATTTGCCTGTCCGGTAAATGCCAAGTGCGGAACTCACAACACGGTCATTCCGGTAGCTATTGACAGCGGAAACTGCGAGTTGAGGATTAATTCTGTAGTCAGTGAAATACTGGTGAATGATCAGGGTAAGATAACGGGTGTGAGCTATTTCGATGAGAAAAACAGGAAGCAGACACAGACAGCCGACCTGGTTATTCTCTCCGCTTCAGCAACCGAGACAGCCCGGTTACTTCTGAACTCAAAATCGAAGTTTTTCCCCAATGGTATTGGAAATGAAAACGACTGGGTAGGACGTAATCTTCAGGGACATGCCTACACAGGGGCCAGAGGAATCTTCGAAGAGGAGATTTACGATGACCTTGGCCCAGGCGCATCGGTGGCCATTTGCGATTTCAGCCATCATAACCCGGGAATCATGGGAGGTGGAATGCTTTGTAATGAATTTATCCGGATGCCTTACCTTTTTTCCGGCGTCCGTCCTCCCGGATCCGCTGGATGGGGCAAGGAACATAAGGCATTTCAGCGTATGAATTTCAAAAGAGTGGGTCAGGTCCAGGGTCCTTACCAGGAGATTCCGAAATTCGACGCACGGGTACAGGTCGACCCTGTTGTAAAAGACTTTTGGGGAATTCCGGTTGTCCGGTTATCCGGTTCAAGGCATGAAAAGGATGTGGAGGGCTGCCGGCTTCTTTCCGAAAAAGCTGAACTTTGGCTTAAAGAAGCAGGCGCAGTATTTACCTGGCAAAATGTTGGCGGCGGAAGGGGACTTAGTGGCGGTCAGCACCAGGCTGGTACATGCCGGATGGGAAATGACCCCAAAACTTCGGTAACCGATAAGCACGGGAGAGTCCATTCAGTCCCCAACCTGTTTGTCGCAGACGGAAGTCTGAATGTCAGCAACGGTGGTTTCAATCCTGCCCTGACCATCATGGCCTTAGGTTATTGGGTGGGTGGATATATTGTAAATGAGTGGAACAAAGGAAACAGATTCAAATAAACCATAGCTAATGATTCACAACAGATTATTCAGAAAAACACTAATGGTTTTGCCCGTAGTATTGATATTTTTCATGATTGCTTTTGGCTCGTTTTATACCTACTGGAATCTGGCCTCACCCGATAAAACCTGTGCTTCATGCCACGAAATCGGGAAATCTGTAACCTCGCTGGCTCAATCCTCACACCGTAATTTCAATTGCAAGGAATGCCACGGAACTGCATTGAGCAACGGTCTGCATAGTATGAAAGAGAAGGGCATGATGGTGGTCAACCACCTGAAAAAGAATCAGGATGAAAAGATAAGCATGAGCGAACAACAACTGCTCGGGGTAATGGATAATTGCCGGCGATGCCATGCGTCTGAATTTGCAAAATGGACATCAGGAGGTCATTCTATTGATTATCAGCATGTATTTTTAAACACCAAACACAATACAACCGAACAAATCAATTTCGATTGCCTCCGTTGTCACGGGATGTTTTTTAAGGGCACAGTCTCCGATATCGTTGAGCCGTTGAATATCAAGGGGCCATGGAATCTTTTGGACAGTGAAATGGAGAACAAGCCGGCTATACCTTGTATGGCCTGTCACCAGATTCATCAAAAAGGTACCCCCGTTGTTAAACCCGGTTATGCTGATCCCAAAACTATTTTTTATCAGCGGACCACCAATATTTCGAAGTTAGGTTTTTACGACCGTCATGAAAAAACCTATTTCCCGGTCAATGAGTTGCCAAAGCTGAATTTGTGGCAGGGTGAACAGATAGTCAGGGTTTCGGATGATCCGGTTATGCGGAGTTGCGTTCAGTGTCACGCTCCAAATGCCCATCACCAGGCCGGAACCTCCGATGACCGCACTCCCCGTGGTGTACATGAGGGACTGAGTTGTACTGCCTGTCACGATCCGCACAGCAACGATGCCCGGAACAGCTGTGCATCCTGCCATCCTGCCATTTCGAACTGTAAACTCGATGTGGCCGCCATGAATACAAGTTATGCCGACCCAAAAAGTCAAAATAATATCCATTTTGTGAGTTGTGCCGATTGTCACCAGGAGATAACCAGAAAAATATCCACCATGGGAAGAGTGAAAGGGAAAAAGGAAGTATAGCGTCAACCGATTTGAACTGTTTACCAAATTTTTTGTAGAACAAGCGTAATGAGATGGATATCCCCGCGCTTTTTTTATTAACTTGGCATTATGGATCAACTCTTCAATATATTTATGCTAAATGAGTTAAATAGAATAACATCGCCATTGACCAATACGCAGCAAATGCCTGTGCTGTTTATTGGTCATGGCTCCCCGATGAACGCTATTGAAGAAAATGAGTTTGTATCGGGCTGGAAAAACGTTGCGGCATCGTTGCCAAAACCCAATGCTATTTTATGCGTATCGGCACATTGGGAAACAAGGGGGACGTTTGTAACGGCTATGGAAAGGCCTGCAACAATACATGACTTTGGCGGATTCCCGCAAGCTTTGTTTGATGTCCAGTATCCGGCTCCCGGAAGTCCCCTGCTTGCCAGGGAAACTATGGAGCTCATCAAAAAAACGGAGGTGAACCCTGATGAAAAATGGGGACTTGACCATGGAGCCTGGAGTGTGATCAGACGGTTGTTCCCCGATGCTGATGTTCCGGTAGTTGAATTGAGCCTTGATTATTATAATGCACCGCAATACCATTATGACCTGGCCCGTGAACTTGCAGCGCAGCGGGAAAAAGGAGTGTTGATTATCGGAAGCGGGAATATGGTTCACAATCTTGGAATGGTGGCCTGGAACAGAGTAAATGCGGAGGAATATGCCTACGACTGGGCAGCGGAAGCGGGTGAAAGAATGAAGGAATTTATTCTGAATGGCGACCATCAGCAGTTAATCAATTACAGGTCACAAGGTAAGGCATTTGGTCTTGCCATTCCAACTCCCGAACATTATCTGCCTTTACTTTATGCCCTGGCATTAAAGGAAGAAAATGAGGAAGTGAGTTTTTTCAATGATAAAACGATTGCGGGATCGCTTAGTATGACTTCTTTAAAGATTGGAAAGGTATGAGCGTAACCACAGATAATACTCTTTTTATGATTTAGAGTTTTCCGACTATCCTTTGTTCGGAAAATCAAATGATATAAGATCTGACGATGGCTTGACATAGTTTTCGATTTATTCAACCCGCCAGCGGGCTGTGGTTTGTACTTATTCTTTGTCCGTGGGCTTCTCCGTCAGTTGACGGATATTGAATTTTAGCTGCTTCGCAGCAACATTCTGTGCTGTCCTAAAGCTCCGAAGGAGCTTAATCTGAATAACCGTGGGTGTAGCCCACGGAGGTCAATAAGTACTACCGCCCCAGCCCTGAAGGGGTTGAACTTCAATAATACTTCACCAATATTCTGCCGTGATATTCATCAGATGGAATAAGCCGCCTGATTTCATCGAAATTTTGCCAGGTTACCTTTCCGGCAACGATAATTTTAAGCTGATCGCCTGCAATTTCAATCATTTTCAGAAGGGTTTCGGACCCTTCAATGGCCGTGGGCTGACCGCCGGAAGTGAGTATCCGGTCAATTCCAATGGTTTTTAACTGGTTAACTGCCAAAAGCAGATCTGTTGTGTCATCAATGGCTTTGTGAAAGGTGACCTGCATTGGGCGTGCAAGGGTAAGTAATTCTTGTGTTCTGGCAATATCAATCGTCTGATCAGGATTCAGTATTCCAAACACGACCCCGTAGGCTCCGAGTTGCCGGCATATTTCTATATCATGCCGCATAATCTCAAATTCATCCTGTGAATAGCAAAAGTCACCTCCCCTGGGCCGGATCATTACGATTGCGGGGACCTGTATTTTATCGATCGTCTGCCTTATTGTTCCATACGAAGGAGTGGTTCCTCCCACTGACAAATGCTCACAAAGCTCTATTCGGGTTGCGCCTGCTGCCAGTACTGTGACGGCCTCCTGGAATGATTCGACACAAACTTCTTTTACCGGGTTCATTTTTTGAATATTTAAGATGTAAAAGTAAGTAAAATGCAGGGTTTTAACCTAAACGGATGGAGGTTATCACAATCACTTTCCAGATATTAACGGTGCGCAGCACCTTTGGGGACATTAAGCGTCATTTGTATTGAAAATTTGAATAGTTTTATCACCTTAAACTTTTATTTGATGGAACGCAGGAAGTTTTTGACACGTTTGGGGGCCGGTACAGCGATATGTACAGCAATGCCATTATTATCAAACAGTATGGAAAATTCAGCAGTTAAGACCGATTCAGCTTCCCTGGAAACAGGGGAGATTCAGCACATGGTTATCTTTGATTTGAGTCATGAGAAAGGGTCAGCAATGGCTGAAAAGTTTCTTAAGGATGGCCGGCAGATTTTAACTAAAATACCCGGAGTTCAGAATTTCCAGGTTTTCGACCAGGTGAGTTTGAAAAACGATTATACATATGGCTTTTCCATGGTTTTTTCGGGCAAGACGGCCTATGCGGCCTACAATGATCATCCTGATCATGTGGCATTTGTCGAAAACCGGTGGAAAAAAGAGGTAACACGATTCCTGGAAATTGATTTCAAGTCTCATTAGAATTGGGTATTATGGGAATGGAGATTGAGCGTAAATTTTTAGTCCGGAATAACGATTGGCGTTTCCTGGGTGATCCGATCCATTATGCACAGGGATATCTTGTGGCTGATGGTGAGCGGACCGTGCGGGTAAGGCTGGCTGGCCCGAAGGGATTTCTGACAATAAAAGGGATTTCGCACGGATTTAGCCGAAAGGAATTCGAATATGAGATACCGTTTGATGACGCACTTGAGATGCTCGCATTGAGCGCAACTCCCGTAATTGAAAAATACAGAACAAGGGTTTTGCACGAAGGCAAAATCTGGGAAGTTGATGAATTTGAATCCGATAACAAAGGGTTGATCATGGCAGAAATTGAATTAACCTCGGAAGAGGAAAAGTTTTCAATCCCTCCATGGATTGGGGAGGAAGTCACTGGTGATCCCCGTTATTTTAATTCATGGCTGGCACGAAAGCCATTTAAGAATTGGTAATTATGTTCTTTATCAAAATATCAAATTAATTTATTTCAGCACAAATTTTCAGATAATGTTTAAACAGTTTTTGACGCTCATTGCGGGATGTTGTATCCCGTTTTTGGTAATGGCACAAGGGCATACCACAATATCGGCCAATACTCCGCGTATGGTGATAGGAATCGTAATCGAAGATTTTAACCCGGATTATATAGAGCGTTACTGGAGCAAATTTGGCGATGGCGGTTTTAAGCGGTTGTATTCCAGGGGATTTATATGCGCGAACCATCATTATGATAATTTAATCCAGCGTCCTTCTGTGAATATGGCCACACTTTCAACAGGGACTACTGCATCGCGGCATGGAATCGTCAATGACAATTGGATCGATCGTCTGAAAAAAAAGGAGGTGAATGCGATCAGCGATGATTTTTACATCACTGTCGGATCTGACTCCGAAGAAGGGGAGCGGTCGGCTATGAGACTGATGACCCCAACCCTCGGTGATCAGTTAAAGCTGATAACCAAAGGGAAATCGAGGATTTTCAGCGTTGCCTTGAATGATATTTCATCCATTTTATCTGCTGGTCATGCGGCAGATGGCGCTTATTGGTTTGATAAAACATCAGGAAAAATGATTTCAAGTTCCTATTATCTCCAGACTTTTCCCCAATGGGCATTCGATTATAATGGATTAAAAATGTCCGATTCATATTTCAGCATGAACTGGACCCCATTTAAGGAGTTGATTACCTATACCGAGAGTATTACGGATTTGCACTTAAAGGAGGAGGGTTATCTTGGGAAGTACAACACGTTTCCTTTCGATATGGGTAAACTGAAAAAAGAATCGGGCGGGAGTTACAAAATTCTGAAAACTACCCCCTGGGGAAATACAATTGTAAAAGATTTTGCCATCCAGATGATTCCCAAGGAGCAGATAGGTTATGATCTTATCCCTGACCTTCTTTCGGTTGTATTTTCTTCAATGGACTATGAGAGATATTCCTTCGGGCCTTTTTCAGTCGAGATGGAGGATACCTACCTGCGGCTTGACAAGGATATTGCCGATTTGTTGAAATACGTTGAGGATGGTTACGGTACTGACAACATCCTGGTTTATCTTACCGGTCTGACCAGTATTTCATATCCTGCTGGATATTTAAAAGAAACCTATCGTATGACCGCCGGAATTTTTAATCCTGAGAGCGCGGTCGCCTTATTGAAATCGTACCTCAATATTAAATATGGTGATGCAAACTGGATCGAGCTTTTTACCAACCAGCAGATCTATCTTGATCACGAACTGATCGAAAAAAAGAAGGTAAATCTCCAGGAGTTGCAGGCCAGTATCGCATCATTTTTAAACCAGTTCGAAGGGATTGCCTATGCAAAGGCTGCCTATCAGATTGAAGCGGATAATTTTCCCGGTGGACCGCTCGAATCGTTTCAGAACAATTATCACATTAAACGATCGGGTGATGTGCTAATCAAATACGAGGATGGATGGCAGCCGAGAGGCAAGTTTAACCAGGTTGATTATACGGATAACAACCAGGTCCCATTGGTATGGTATGGTGCCGGAATAACAAAGGGAACGACGCTTCGCAAAACCGATGCTACTGATGTTGTTCCAACCATTGCTGCTTTTCTTGGGATAACACCTCCCTCATCTGTTACAGGAAAGGCTATTGAGGAGTTGATAAAACGCTGACCAGGTAAAAGTTAAATTGCACTTAACAAGTATTTTTAATTAATCCATTTTGGTTTATCCTGACGATCACATGGAAGATATTAATGTCAGGCAAAAAAACAGCGTTGATAAATTGTATAAAATACTAAAGTAAAGAAGGTATTCCGAAATTAAATTGTCGGTTGAAAAAACGCAAATGAACAATTCTTTTACAGTTTTATTATATTTGTAAAAACATGCAGATATGACAAATACATCTTTATATACTAAGATCTCGACGCTTCCTCAGCCAATTCAAAATGAGATTATTGATTATATGGAGTTTTTGATTCAAAAGCACAAAAACAAAAATGCAAAAATCCATCCTAAAGCTGGTTGTATGAAGGGGATTTTTAAAATGAGCGCTGATTTCAACGAACCTCTTGAAGATTTTAATGAATATACAAAATGAGGATTCTTGTAGATACACAAGCTTTCATTTGGTTCGTTGAGGATGACAAACAACTTCCGGAGAAGATTAAAAAAGTGTTGGAAGATACTGATAATTACCTAATTATAAGCATCGCTTCACTTTGGGAGATGACAATAAAAATGAGCCTTGGTAAACTTCATTTAAGATGTGATATTGAGGAGATGATAGATAAAGTTTATCTCAATGGATTTGAGATACTACCAATACTCCCAGATCATATTGTTAAACTCAGCAAATTGGATTATTTCCATAGCGACCCATTTGATCGCATTATAATTTCCCAGGGATTATGTGAGAACATTCCAATTGTCAGTTCTGATAAAGTGTTTGACGAATATGGCGCCAGAAGAAGATGGAATAATTAGTTTACTCCCGAATAGCGTAACCATCGCCGCTTTCCTGGGGATGAGATTCCTCTCCTCCTTATTATTATTATTATTATAATAATTACATTTGTTGATTAGTCTATTCATTTATAGATTGTTATGGGTCAGGCGATTTTTAATCGCCAATTGTTTTACCGCGATTGAAAATCGCGAGACCCTATTTTTCTAAATATGTCCAGCAGAGGATTATGTCCCTAAGATTGGATTCCTGACTTTAATTTAATGTTGGAATTCCTGTTCATATATCAATTAAAATAATTTACTTTGTTTACATAATCCTGACAGGTTTCAAAAACCTGTCAGGATTTAATTGATTGATTCATTAGTAGCCGTTATATCGGATTTGACTTTCCATATCCATTGTAAGAAACAATTTCGCTGATCTGTTTTCGGGTCTTATTTCGCGTCTTTGAAGCAGGATACCCCAGTGTAATAATGAGTTGAACACGTTTTGAAGACGGAACATTAAGTGCTTTTTTTACCTTTTTTTCGTCAAACCAGCCAATCATGCAACTCCCCAGACCCTGATCCGCTGCAGCGAGGCAAATATGTGCGGCAATAATTCCGATATCAATTAACGGGAAATGCCTTCTTTTTACCCAACCTCCAAAGCCTGACGAAAAATTTGCGGCTTCTTCGACCAGTACCAGATGAAGTGGCGCTTGTTTTGTGAAGTGATTCATCCCCAGTATTTTTTCAGAAGTCGCATCTGCGATTGTATTCCTGATTTCCGGATTATTCACCACAATGATGTGCCACGGCTGGGCATTACAGGCCGATGGTGCCATACGGGCACATTCGAGTATCCGCAGGAGTTTATCGTTTTCCACGGGCCGGTCAAGGTAACTGCGGTCACTTTGACGGGCTAATACTAATGAACTGAAATCCATGCGTTTTATTTTGAGACGTTAATCGGTAAAGCAATCACTAAAGGTAATATGAATATTTGAGCAACTGGCAGCTAGCTTCTGGCTACTTGTGGAGAACCAAGTGCAGAGTTCAAAGGGTAAAAGTGGAAATATAACTGGTAAATTATAAACAACAAAGGCGGAACAAAATGCTCCGCCTTCGATTGCTGAATGCTAATATCTAGTTGAGTAAATCAAGTTTGACCATATCCTGAATGTCGAGCATGCCGATAGGAATGCCGTTTTCAGTCACGATAATATTGTCGACCTGGTTGGCATTGAAAATATCGGCTGCTGCCTGCAACAAAGCGTCACTTTCGATCGAAATAGGGTGGGCAGTCATACATTCTCCAACCGATGCGGTATGAATCAGTTCTCCCAGTTTGCGCATCTGGCGGCGAAGGTCACCATCGGTGAAGATGCCAGCCAGTTTACCTGATTTCGATACAACAGACACGGCACCCATGCCGGAATCAGTCATTTTAAGCAATGCATCCAACACTTTACAGTCGATATCAACAACCGGGTTGGCATCAGAAATAACACTCTTAACCTGTATGGTCATCAGTCGTGTATGTTGAAAGAACTGATCGGTGCCTAACTTCGTAAGGTGGTTGTCAGCCAGTTTTTTCATGATACTCCACGGAAGTGTAATATTGTGAGCGCCAAGTGTAAGTGCATCCTTTACATGTTCGGGATATCTCACTGACGAAAACATCACCTTACAATCGTATTTGTATTCTTTGATTACTTCAACAATTTGTTTAACCAGCCCGAGCGCATCGTGACCCTGGTCCTGCATCCGGCCTACCAATACGCAAACGTAATTTGCCCCGGCAGTTAAGGCCATATAGGCTTGCTGAATGTTGTAAACAAGGTGAAGATTAATTAAAAATCCTTCATCATGAAGTTTTTTGCATGCTTTCACCCCTTCTAAATTGACTGGAATTTTAAATACCGTTTTCTTCTTGTCAAGTCCAAGATTAAGCAAACGGTGTGCTTCGTTTACAATTTGTTCCGACGTTTCACCCAATGCTTCAATCATCAACACGGGGACCATTTTTGATAACTTAATGATGGCACCATCGATATCGGTAATGCCGTTTTTATGCATAAATGTAGGTGTGGTGGTCACACCATCAATGATCCCCATTTTCAGGGCTTCTTCAATTTCAGCCAGATTGGCTGAGTCAAGAAAAAATTCCATATCAATTATTAGTTTAAATTTATGATCTGTATTTTACTTCAATGTTATGAATGTCGATTAACGGCTTAAGGAATTCGGTGACATCACTGATGCACATCTGACTCGCCGCATCGCACAATGCGCGTGATGGGTCAGGGTGTACTTCGATAAACAATCCGTCAATTCCGGCAGCAACTCCGGCGCGTGCCAGTGTTGGGATAAATTCCCTTGAGCCACCCGCTGGATCTGAACTTGGAATTCCATATTTGCGGATCGAATGCGTAACGTCGAAGACAACCGGATAACCCGTGGTACGTAAATGATAAAAACTTCGCGGATCAACAATCAGGTCGTTGTAACCAAAGGTATAACCCCTTTCTGTTACAAGTATATTGTGATTTCCGGTCTGCTCAACTTTGCGAACCGGTTTTATCATATTTTCGGGCGCCAGGAACTGACCGTGTTTGAGATTAATCACTTTTCCCGTTTTAGCAGCCTCCACAACGAGTGTGGTCTGCATCACCAGGTAAGCCGGTATCTGAATGATGTCCACCACTTCTGCAGTAGCGGCAATCTGCTCAGGATAATGAATATCGGTAAGAATCGGTATGTTAAACTGTTCTTTGATCTTTTGCAGCATCAGAAGCCCTTTCTCAAGACCGGGTCCCGGATAGAAATCGACGGAACTGCGGTTGTCTTTCTGAAAAGAAGACTTGAAAATCAACGGAAGATCAAGTTTTTGTGATAAACCAACCAGGAATTCGGCGGTATCCATCATCGTTTTCTCATCTTCAACCACACATGGCCCTGCAATCAGAAAGAGTTTTTCTGCACCGCATTCAACATTTCCAACCTTAATTATATTCTTCATTGTGAATGTATTACATTTTTAAAAGCAAGCTACGAAGTTTATCACGCGTGATAATTTTCTCCCAGTCCGGACCGCAAACATGTGCCCACATAAATACAAGCGTAAGGCTCACATCGATCATCCGATCTATCTCTTCGGGGGTGCATTTGGCAGTAACACCCGTTGGGATTTCGATATTGTTAACCCTCATCATCTCTTTAAATTCTTTCACTCCTTCAGGATAAAATTCTTCAAGCTGATTGAAAACAACACAATTTCCAACCCCATGATGAATTCCGGTAACGGTTGCCAAACCATACGAAATTGCGTGGCAGGCCCCGACTTCCGAATAGGTAAGTGATAATCCTCCCAGGTAGGAGGCAATCATCAGTTTCTCTTCGTTTTCGGGTGAACGGCTGTCATTGCTCAGGTAGATATCCCTGCAAAGACGCAGCGATTCGGCTCCAAGTGAATCACCCATTACTGTTTTGCGATGGCCATTCGCTGCTTCGATATTATGAATGTAGCAGTCCATTGCCGTATAAAATCGTTGCGGTTCAGGAACCGTCGTAATCAATTCCGGATCGATCACCAGCTGATCGGCAGGGGTGAAATTACCCTTGATACCCAGTTTTTTAACCGGACCGGTAAGAACAGTGGTCATCGAAACCTCAGCACCTGTCCCCGAAATTGTTGGAATAACGGTACAATGTACGCCTTTATTTTTAATCAGGTCGAGTCCCTGGTATTGTGCAGAAGATCCCTCGTTGGTAAACATCAGTCGAATGGCCTTGGCATAATCCATTACACTGCCACCACCAATTCCAACTACCGAAATGGGTAACCCGGTCCGAAGGCTTTTAACCTCAGCAACGATGGCATCAACTGTCTTCGTTTTTGGCTCGTCTGTTATATCGATGATTTTCAGGATATCCTGGGGATGTAGTGGTATCCGTTTTAAGAAATCCTTACCATCAAAATATTCATCCACAAGAAAAAGAACATATGAATCTTTTTCAATACGTAATTCCGCAAGAACATCATCCAACTGATCGAAGCTGTTCCGACCATAAAGTATCCGTCCGACTGCTTTTAAATTTCTGAACATATGCTATTTATTTAAGTGCAATTTTAAGTGCTGATCTCATCTTGTCAGCCAGTGTATTCAACTCCTCGACGCTCCAGTTAACCATGATTTGTGTCATCATCAATTTCTGCATAATGGCATCCGATTGAGGAACTTCCATATTCCGGTAGTCGGGCGCATTGTTCATCTTCATCACCGGCAGATTGTAGATGGATTTCATCTCTTTTAAATGACCCCACTGACGGTGAAAGTGAAAATTGTTTCTGTACCAGTATGACGCGCTTAGTCCTTCTTTCTGGAATTCGTCAAAGACCTTTACCGCTTTTTCGGAATCGGGTAAAAAGAAGGAGAGGAAGGTGGCTGAATCACCGTCTTCATCGGGTACATGCCTGAGCCTGATTTCGGGAAATTCGAGTATAACCTGTTTAAGTAATTTCTGATGGGCCTTTTGTTTTTCGATCATGTAAGGCAACTTACGCAGTTGTGCCAGAACGACAGCCGCACCAAGTTCAGATCCCCTGAAATTGTATCCAAGTATAGGGTGTTGTTCAGCTCCACGGACATTACCGATATGGTCGTGACCATGATCGGAGTATTTATGCGCCTTTTCGTACAATTCGTCATCGTTGGTTGCTACAGCACCACCTTCACCCGCGGTAATAATTTTATAGTAGTCGAAGGAGAAGGCAGACATTTTGCCAAAGTTTCCCAGCATTTTCCCTTTGTAACTTCCGCCCAAAGCGGGAGCAGCATCCTCTATCAGAATGAGGTTGTGTTTTTTACACACAGCCATTATCTCATCCATTCTGCCCATCGATCCGAAAACCTGAATAAGCATGACAGCCCTGGTGCGGGGCGTAATCGCTTTTTCTATTCCTTCAGGACTCAGGCATAAGGTTTCATCAATTTCTGCAAACACAGGTACGGCCCCGGCAACCAGGATTGCTTCAATAGGGGCGATAAAAGTATAAGGGGGTACGATCACTTCGTCGCCATAACCTATTCCACAACAGGCCAGTGATAAAGAATCAGCCGCAGTTCCGCTTGCGCAGAAATGGGTATGTTTTGCACCAAGATAGGCGCTGAATTCCTGTTCGAATGTCCTGGCTTTCCAAATTCCATTACGTTGTGCATCATGGTTATATCGAAACAAAATTCCGGTTTCGAGCACATCCATTACTTCTTTTCGTTCTTCGTCGCCGAAAAGTTCGGTCCCTGCCATAGTAATTATTTTAAAATCAATTAGTTAAAAAATGCAGGAAATTTTTTCCGGTTTTGGGCTAAAATTTCCTGCAGGAAAATTTATATTATTTCAATAAAACATTCTCCTGTTTCTTTAAAACCCGTAAAATTACACTTAATTTTGGGAATAAAACCTGCGAAATCGCATAATTAAACAGTGCAGATCTAAACATTATATCAAGAGAATAGTCATTTTGCAATCAGGAACTTATTCATCAAATAAGATGCTCAATCTTTAATAAAAGTTTCAAACCGTTTAGAGGAAAAAGATGACCATTCCGACAACTGCCAGAAAAGCGCCCGTAATCTCTTTCCAGTGCAGCTTTTCGTGAAATAGTACTACGGAAGGAATTAAAATAAATACGGGAACCGTCGCGATTAGCGTAGAGGCAATCCCGACTGAGGTATGTTGAAAGGCTAAAAGGCTGAGCGATACACCCAGAAATGGTCCGAAGAATGAGCCGATCAAAAGTGGTGTCATCGCTTTATTATTTCTGAGCGAAAAATTGATCTGACGCCATTCTCCTGCCAGGGTGATGATGACAATAAAGCCCAGAATTCCTGTGATCGCTCTGATCTGAGATGATGCAAACGGATCGTAACCTCCCATTCCCAGTTTTGAAAAGACAGCCCCGACGCCCTGACCTACCGCCCCTCCGAGGGCCAGCAATAGTCCCTTGACGGGGTAATTCAAACGTGATTTATTTGTTTCGGAAATTGATTTTTTAAGAATAACGATGGCTATACCTGAAAGTACCAGTAACATTCCCAATCCGTTTAACCAGGTGAGTCTTTCATGCAGAATGACTGCCCCCGCAAGTGTTGCCACCGGTGGTGCAAGCGACATGATCAGCATGGACAGTTTGGCTGATTGGTAGGAATATGATTTAAAAAGACAGTAATCGCCGGCAACAAAACCTATTAATCCGGATATTGAGAGCCATTTCCACGCTTCAGGCGATGCATCGGATGGCGTCCAGAGACCGCGCATCACTTTCGACCAGATCATAAACATTCCCATCGCGAAAACCAACCGGGTGATATTGACGGCAAGAGAGCCTGCACGGCGTGTCGCTACCGAAAAAGCCAGTGCTGATGCTGTCCAGCATATTGCAGTAAGTATACCTGCGATTTCACCCAAATGACCTGTTTGCATGCAATTTTTTAATTCGCCGCAAAAGTAACGATACGAAATTGAAAATTATCGGATCAAAATAGAATTTAATGCATTTATTGAACGGGCGGGCTTCAGTTTCTTTTTTCATTTAAACGATCAATGCCCAGCAATCCGTTGATCAGGGATACCAGGAGGCTGAAGATAATGGCGATGAACAGTCCTGAAACTGAAAATCCATCGATAAAATGATTGGCAATCAACACAATGAGGCCGTTGATCACCAGCAGGAACAAGCCCAGCGTGAGAATTGTAACCGGTAGTGTGAGAATAATAAGAATTGGTTTCACGATTACATTAAGAAGTGCGAGTATAATCGCAACTACGAAAGCTGTATATGGAGATGAAACCTCCACTCCGGGCAGTACATATGCAACTACTATAACAGATATGGTGCTGATAATGATGCGAGTGA
The DNA here is from genome assembly GCA_942493325.1 of uncultured Bacteroidales bacterium. GTDB lineage: Bacteria > Bacteroidota > Bacteroidia > Bacteroidales > Prolixibacteraceae > JAAFHB01. Next base: position 5,386,114 of record OW818689.1, read on the forward strand.
GCAAATTCATACTATTTCGGTTTAAATGTTAAAGAATTTTTAAATGTAAGCAATTTTTCAGGAGGATGATTCGATGGAAACCCGAATTCTGATCTATTGTTGGGTATCCGAAACATGCAGGATCGCATCGGGTGAATTAAATAAATGAAATATTTAAAAAAAAATCACCAATTTTGGTGATTCTAAATCAATCTTAAAGAATATGAGACTAATTATTCAATCAGAGGCCGTTAGCGTTGCCAAATGGTCGGCTGTCTATATTGCCCGGAGAATAAATGAGTGTGCCAACTCCTCAAAACCTTTTGTGCTTGGACTTCCAACGGGCAGTACGCCACTTGGTACTTATAAGGAGCTGATTCAGATTTACCGGGATGGAAAAGTATCTTTCAAAAATGTGGTTACGTTTAATATGGATGAATATGTGGGAATACCCCGTGAGCATCCGCAAAGTTATCACTCGTTTATGTGGGATAACTTTTTTAAACACATTGATATTTCCCCTGAAAATATTCATATTCTTGATGGGAATGCCCGTGATCTAAAGATTGAGTGTGCAGATTATGAATCAAATATTAAACTGGCCGGTGGTATTGATCTGTTCCTGGGCGGTGTTGGAGCCGACGGCCATATTGCATTTAATGAACCCGGTTCGAGCCTTTCGTCACGATCGAGAGACAAAGCGCTTAACCAGGATACAATATTGGTTAACAGTCGTTTCTTTGATAATGATGTGACTAAGGTCCCACGATTTGCCCTCACCGTAGGGGTTGGAACTGTGATGGATGCGCGTGAAGTTCTTATCCTGGTAACGGGTCATAACAAATCACGCGCGTTGCATAAAGCAGTCGAAGGAGGAGTGAATCACATGTGGACCATTTCGGCACTTCAGCTCCATTCCAATGGAATGATTGTATGTGACGAGGCATCAACAATTGATCTCAAAGTCGGCACTTACCGCTATTTTAAGGATATTGAGAAAGACCATCTTGATCCTGAATCTTTATGGGGTGATGATAAATACCTGGGGTGGTAAGAACTGGCTACTGGCTACTGGCTACTGGCTACTGGCTACTGGCTGCTGGCTGCTGGTTACTGGCGGCTGGCAAAGGGGAGACGGGGCGACTTAGCGACAGGGCGAAAGGCGACGGGGTGTCAACGGGAGAATGGGGAAAATAAGGACTGATTCAGAGAAGAATAGATCAAGTATTACAGCACTGACATTGCCCTGAAAGGGCTATATATCAATAACCCCGGGTAAGGAGGAACGACGCAACCCGGGGAAAGAAATGCGATGCAGCCTAAAGGCGCATCTACAAAGGTCTATTGAAACAATACCGCTATATGCGCCGCATAACGAAACTACCGAAAGGTTCATCCGTCAGTTTGTGGACAAAACTTGTATTGGTAAAGAAAATTAAGTAAAAAATAAATGCAGTATTAACACAAAATCTGTAAACAAAAATCAGGATAAGTCACTGCTGTTACAGAAATTTCAATGTGCAAAGACCTTACAGCTGCCAGTAGCCAGCAGCTTCCAATCCCGTGTTCAACCTTTTCGGATAGATTATTTGACCGAAAACTTATAGACCGTAGTAGAATTAAAAGTCTCAGCCGGTCGTAGTACTGTAGACGGAAAATTTGGATGATTGGGTGAATCGGGCACATGTTGTGTTTCGAAACAGAATCCGGTTCTACGAGCATATCCGACCCCGCTTTTTCCAACCTGACTTCCGTTTAATGAATTTCCGGTGAAAAACTGGATGGACGGCTCAGTTGTAAATACCTCCATAAATCTTCCGCTCTCAGGTTCATACGCGCTTGCTGCAAACGAGAGTTCACCTGCTTCTTTTTTATTCAGTATCCATGCATGGTCGTATCCTCCGCCATACTTCAACTGGTCGTAATCGGCATCAATATCTTTGCTTACAAGCCGGGCTGTTGTAAAATCCATTGGGGTTCCCACAATATTACGATAAATTCCTGTAGGGATCATTTCATTACTGGCTACTTCGGCGATGCTGTCTGCATTGATCACGACATCCATTCCTGTTATTTCTCCCTGACCTTCACCCCGAAGGTTAAAATAGGCATGATTTGTAACGTTTAAAACGGTTGGTTTGTCGGTGGTAGCCCGATAATTGATTTCAAGTTCATTTTTTTCGGTAAGCTTAAATGTAACGTAGAAATCAAGCGTACCAGGGAATCCATTTTCACCATCCGGGCTCAGGTAATGCATCTCAACCATTTTCCCTGCGGGCGTTTCAATTTCTTTGGCATCGAATACTTTGGAATAAAATCCGTCGGGTCCGCCATGAATGCTATTGGGACCATTATTCACCGGAAGGTGATATTCCACGCTATCGAGCGTAAATGCTGCCTTTGCAATACGGTTGGCATAGCGTCCCACTGTAGCGCCAAAGCTCTTCGATCCTTTAATGTATTCGTCAATTGTGTTGAATCCCAGGATGATACCTGCTTTTTTACCGTTCCGGTCAGGAAGCCATATATTTACGATTTTACCCCCGTAGTTGGTCAAGGTAACCTTTACTCCGTTGCTGTTTTCGAGCGTGTAGAGCGAGGTTTGTTTGCCATCGATAATTTTTTCGAATAGCTTTTTTTGATCGTCCTTATTTTTTTTCTCAGTACATGAAATGGATAACAAAATTGCGCCCGCAACAAATGCAGAGGCAAACAGGATTTTGGTTAATCTGGTCATAAATAATTAGTTATGTGATGATTAATTGAAAAAATGGTGATCGAGGAAGGGTTTCTCAACAGGTTTAACATTGTTTAGTACTAACGTCCGGTAAGCCATCCTGGCTACTTTTTCAATCACTACAGTATGGTCGAAAGCACTGCTCACATCTTTGCCCCAGCAGAATGGTCCATGTCCGTAGACCAGCACTCCGGGGATCCGCATAGGATCGATACTTCCGGAATGAAAGGTGTTAACAATCATTTTACCGGTTTCATACTCAAGATCATTCTCTGCCTGTTCTATACTCATTGGAGGGGTGCATGGGATTTCGCCATTGAAAAAATTGGCGTGCGTGATGCCCAGTGGTGGAATTCCTCTGCCGGCCTGTGCCCAGCAGGTGGCATATTCGGAATGCGAATGGAGTATTGCCCCAATATGAGGGAAGTTTTTGTACAGAACAAGATGGGTGTTGGTATCAGACGAGGGTTTTAATGCCCCCTCAACGATGTTGCCATCAAGATCGATTACAACCATATCGGCGGGAATCATCTCATCGTACGAAACACCTGATGGTTTGATCACCACGAGTCCGCTTGCCCTGTCGATGGCGCTGACATTACCCCAGGTATAGATTACCAGGCCCTGTTCGACAAGCTTTAAACTTGCCTTATAAACCTGGTGTTTGAGGTTTTCAAGCATAGATGTACACGATATTGGTTGATAATTAATTCAGAACCTAAAGATCGTTATTTTATTTCATTTTATTAATAAATCACCCAAAAATATTTACAATAGACGGAAATAGTGGTAAAATTATTACGAATAAACGAAACGTAGAGACGAGGCATGATAGATTGTGTAGAGACGAGGCATGCCTTGTCTCTACACAATGAATTACCATATTTTTGCACGCCGGGCATCGTCGAGGTACATTGGTTGTCCGGGTTTTATGCTGAAGGCAGCATAAAATTCGGGGACGTTTTTTAGCGGCCCGATCACGCGTAAATTCCCCAGTGAATGCGGATCTTCCTTGGTTCGGCGCAAAATCTCCTTATCCCGGATATTCTGAGCCCATACATGTGCATAAGCAAGATAGAACCGTTGATCGGGGGTGAATCCGTCGATTGGTTCGGTGTCTTTATTTGCCTTTTTGAATGCCTGGTAGGAGATGTTTAATCCACCAAGATCCGCAATGTTTTCACCCAGGCACAGTTTACCGTCTGCGTGAATTGAATCAAGAACAACGTAATTATTAAACTGGTCGACCAGTACCTTTGCCCGTTCATCGAATTTTTTTGAATCTTCGGCTGTCCACCAGTCAGTAAGATTACCCGATTTATCAAATTTCCGGCCTTCATCATCGAAACCGTGGGTCATTTCGTGACCAATCACAACGCCTATAGCTCCGTAGTTGACTGCGTCATCACCTTTAAGGAAAAAGAAAGGCGGTTGAAGAATGGCGGCCGGGAATACTATTTCATTCATATCAGGTGAATAATAGGCATTCACTGTCTGTGGCGACATAAACCATTGCATCTTATCAACAGGCTTATTGATTTTGGAATAATTATAGGCAGTTTCGAATTTGTTGGAACGGATAACGTTTTCAACATACGAATCATCCGAAATATCAAGTCCGGAGTAGTCGCGCCATTTGTCGGGGTAACCAATTTTAACATTGATCGCATTAAGTTTTTCCAACGCTTTGACTTTAGTATCAGAACCCATCCATTCAAGATTTTGAATTCTTTCGCCAAGCGAGACACGCAGATTCTCAACCAGTTTTAGCATCCGGTCTTTCGCCTCAGCAGGGAAATATTTAGCTACATAAAGCTGACCAATCGCTTCGCTTAGCGCGTCGCTGGTAACACCCAGTACCCGTTTCCATCGTGGGCGCATCTGTTCGGTTCCTGACATTGCCCTTCCGTAAAAGTCAAAGCGTGTGTTGATGAAATCATCCGAAAGATATGGCGCCGTGCCGTTGATCAGATTCCAGCGAAGGTAAACCTTCCAGTCTTCAACGGGAACTTCCTTAAGCATGTTGCTCACTTCAGCAATAAACAGCGGCTGATTCAGATTAATCTCTCCCGGATCTCCGACTCCCTGGGAGATGAAGTAACGGTTCCAGTTAAAAGCGGGAGATTTTTCAATCAAACCTTTGGTGGTCGTTTTATTGTAGGTTTTGTTCGGATCGCGTTGTTCGAGGCGTGTCATCGAAGCTTTCGCCAGGCGGGTTTCCATGTTCATTATGGTTTCTGCATTTTTTGTGGCAGTAGCCTCATTATCACCTAAAAGCCGGAACATTTTCCCCACATAAATCACATACTTTGTCCGTAAATCCTGCGAACGGGCATCGTCACTAATGTAATAATCACGGTCCGGCATCCCGATACCCGCCTGAGTAAGCTGGGCGATTACCATTGAACTGTTTTTGGCATCCGTCGATCCGTAAAATCCGAACAGAGGTGCGAATCCGCAACTGTGAAATTTAGAGATCTGGATTTCAACATCATCCAATGTTGACACCTTTTCGATCTCATCAAAATACGATTTTAACGGCGCGATTCCTTGCTGACTGATCTTTGCCGAATCCATACCCAGGTTGAAAAGTGTAGCTGTTTTATCGGCAATAGAACCTTTTTCATTGGTAGTTGCGGCTGTCTCTTTGACCAGTTCATTTAATTGTTTTTCCGCTACCTCGGCTAATTTATCAAACGAACCAAAGCGTGCGCGGTCGGCTGGTAACTGATTGAGATTTTTCCACCCGTTATTGGCATAGGCATCGAAATCGTGCCCGGGATCAACCGAAGTGTCCAAATCCAGCAAACTGATTGCGGGTTCTGTTTGTTTTTCCGGCGCATTTTCATTGCAGCCTATAAAAGTTCCTGTTATCATGGTACACAACGATATTGAAATTAAAAGCGATTTATTAAGCATGATTTTAAGTATTTACAAAAGTTTAAGTATTTACAGAAAGCAAAAATATTATTTTTAATTCATTGAACAACTTTTGTTGAAATCCGGTGATGTCATTTTTGAAATTATTAATTTGTATAAAAGGATTTTAACACTTTAAAATCAACTGTTAAATTTTAATTCTTAATATTGCGTATCAATTAATAACGCGACAACTGTAATGGTCAAGGTCAAAAAGATGTATGTTTTGCCCGATGTGAGAATGTCGGAATTGATTGCCGAAAATCCGTACCTCATGTTAATGCTTGAACATTTTGGGATTACCCTTGTGGTTCATGATAAAACAATCAGGCAGTTGTGTAAAGAAAATGATGTAAGTGAAGCGTTGTTTCTTTCATTTGCAAATCTTTTTAATGGATTCCAGCCTTCCACGACGGCACAATATGCTTTTACCGATTTAAAAACAATCATATTATTTCTGAAAAATAGTCACACTTATTATCTTGAAGAAAAATACCCGCAGATCCGCAACTATATTGCCCGGATGTTTGAACTTAACGAACAATCATCCATACTTATGGTGGAGAAGTTCTTCGATCAATATTTTGCAGAAGTAACTGAGCATCTTCATTACGAAGATCAGGTGGTCTTTAATTATGTGAATAACCTGTTCGATTGTATGGAATCGGGTCATGCAGCAAATTTGCCTGTCAATTATTCGGTAAGCGATTACCAGGAACACCATGACGATATTGAAGAGAAGCTGGAGGATCTGAAGAGCCTGCTGCTTAATTATCTTCCGCTAAAAAACGATCAGCAAATCAGGCGCAAACTGCTATTCAGCTTATTTGAACTTGAATATGATCTGAATATTCATACACAGATTGAAAATGATATTTTGATTCCATTGGTTGAAAAAATGGAGCAGTACGTTAAAATCCACCATGACAACTAACAATCTTCATATCGTACTTATTGAACCATCGTCGATTGTTTATGAGGGATTGTGCACCATACTGGGGTATTCGGATAATCAATTTAAGATCACACGGTTCGAAAGTATCGAGGAAATCCCCAATTATCTGATCCGTAAAAAGGTTGATATTCTTATTATAAATCCCGGGCTGATCAGGAATAATCTCAAAACATACAATTCAATCAGGAGTAGCCTCCCTCAGGCCAAATTTATCGGCATTGTTTATTCATTTTTTGATCAGCACCTTCTTTCGGCATTTGATGATATTATCAGCATTTACGACAACCCTGAATTTATAATCGGCCATATGCAACGCCCGGCCAATCAAAGGATGGATAGTGAACATGGTCATCAGCAGGAAAAGCTGAGTGAGCGCGAAACTGATGTATTAAAACTGCTCACCTCAGGCAATTCAAACAAGGAAATAGCCGATCAGCTAAACATCAGTACCCACACGGTGATCTCGCACCGAAAAAATATCACGCAGAAAACGGGGATTAAATCAGTATCAGGACTCACCATTTATGCCGTAGTGAAAAACATTATCACACTCGATAATTATAAGGACCAGGACCGGAATAATCACAACTTTTAGGTAGTCATCACCGGGTATTTCATCGGTTTATGGGATTGTCCGGCAGGTGTGGACCGTCTAATTTTGTCATGTATAGTTTAAACATTACAAAAGATGACTTTCTTCCGTATTCCTTTAGCGCTGACTGCAGCTTTTTGCCTTCCGTCTGCCTCTATTCTTGCCCAGGAAAACCCTAATCGCGCTGACCAGACTTTTTATATTGAAGGATCATATATCGGAGATTTAGTGACCAACTTAGGCGGAGGAATTAAGCGGGAAACAACTTACCTCGGGCTTGCCAATATCAAGGCAGGTGCAAAAACCTCCGATGATGGGTGGTGGCAAGGCGGCGAATTTCGTATTAATGCGGGCAATACACACGGGGGGGAACCTTCAGCCGATTTTGTGGGCGATTTCCAGGGAGTATCCAATATCGAAGCCGGAAACCTCACCTTTATGTATGAATTGTGGTACAAACAAACCATAAGGAACCTTTCGCTCACAATAGGGCTGCAGGATCTGAATTCAAATTTTGCCATAACCGAAAACGGAACCCTGTTTACAAACAGTTCCTTTGGCATACATCCAAGCATAGCCGATAATATTCCTTCCCCCATTTTTCCGCTCACTGCATTGGGTGCCACGCTTCAATGGAATTGTCCCGGTAAATTTATCCTTGAGGCTGCTGTTTTTGATGGCTCCCCGGACGATTTTGAGAACAATCCCTATAACACTGAGTGGAAACTGTCAGGCAACGACGGGTATCTGACAGTAACCGAAATTCAGCTTCCCAAAAGCCTTATCCGGGGCAAGGATGGGTTATACAAACTGGGAACCTATTTTCATAAACATTTCGACAGTACGAAGGTGGACCACCGGAAATTTGGATTGTATTTTGTGGGTGACCAGTTAATTCACACGACTTTAAATGGAGGATGGTCGGTGTTTTCACAGGTTGGATTAAGCCCGAAGCACAACAGCAGGAATAATTACTACCTGAGTGTTGGGTTGAATATAAAAGGGATCGGGTCTAAACGTCCTGATGACCAAGCCGGTGTGGCCATTGCTCATGCAGGTTTCGGCGAAGGTTTAATGCGGAATGAAACGGTCGTTGAACTTACTTACCTGGTTTCTGTTAATGAGAATGTTCGCTTTAAACCCGACCTTCAGTACATTATTCATCCGGCGGGTACAGGGGTTAACCTCCCGAATGCATTAGTTGCTTCAGCACGGATGGAACTCAATTTTTAACCATTATGGAACCAGGGAAAAATTTAAAAGTGCCGATGGATACGATAAATACATTGATCAAAAATATACCTCTGTCAGATTTAGGAACGGGTGAGGAAGGGATCATTACAAAAGTTCTGGGCCATGGCGCTTTCCGTAAACGGATTACAGAAATGGGTTTTGTAAAAGGGAAAAAAGTGACTGTCATTAAAAATGCTCCCCTCCAGGATCCGGTGGAATATAAAATTATGAATTATAATGTTTCACTCCGGCGAAGTGAGGCCCGGCTCGTGGAAGTCATTGCTGTGGAAGACGCATACTCACTCTCGAAAGTAGCTTTTGCAGGTACCATCGATGAGGAGATTCTGAAAATATCGGCATTACAGCAGGGTAATGAAATTAATATCGCACTCGTGGGAAACCCCAACAGCGGTAAAACTACACTCTTTAATTTTGCATCCGGTTCGCACGAAAGAGTAGGCAATTACAGCGGGGTCACTGTTGATGCAAAAGAAGCGACCATGAAAAGAGGATCATATCTTTTCAGGATTGTAGACCTTCCGGGGACCTACTCCATCACCGAGTATTCACCCGAAGAGCTGTATGTCCGCATGCACATCACCGATAAAATGCCCGATATCGTTGTAAATGTGGTCGATGCGTCGAACCTGGAACGTAATCTTTTTCTTACCACACAACTTATTGACATGAATATTAAGGTCGTTATTGCCCTTAATATGTTTGATGAACTCGGAAAGCAAGACGCCCGTCTCGATTACAAAGCGCTGGGTAAAATGATGGGCATTCCTATTGTTCCGACGGTAGCGTCCAAAGGGAAAGGGATCGACGAACTGCTCGACCGTCTCATTGAAGTATACGAAGACCGTGATCCCATGGTGCGGCATATACATATCAATTACGGTAGTGAGATTGAGGCTGCCATAGCTTCCATCCAGAAGGAAATCAGGGTGAATCCCGAGATTACCGACAAACTGTCTTCCCGCTATGTAGCCATTAAACTCCTGGAAACTGACAAAACAACATTTACACAGCTTCGGAAACTGCGCAATATTGAACAACTCAAAACAGTAACCAGCCACGCCATCGAAAAACTCGAGAGAGAATATGGTGAAAAATCGGAAACCATTATTACGGATGCCAAATATGGTTTTATTGATGGTGCCCTTAAACAGACCTTTATTGAAAAAGTCAAGGATAAAAGAGCCCGGAAGAGGGAAGTGGACGATATGCTTACCCATCGGATAATGGGATTTCCGATCTTCCTTTTCTTTATGTGGCTGATGTTCCAGGCTACATTCACACTTGGCAGTTATCCGATGGAAATAATTGATTCGGGTGTCGGTTTACTAAGCAGTTACCTGCAGACGACCATGCCCGAAGGTTCCTTACGGGACCTTGTTGTGGATGGAATCATGGGAGGGGTTGGCGGAGTAATTATTTTTTTACCCAATATTCTTATCCTGTTCTTTTTTATTTCCCTGATGGAAGATACCGGTTACATGGCACGTGCATCGTTTATTATGGATAAACTGATGCACAAAATCGGGCTTCACGGCAAATCGTTTATCCCGCTTGTGATGGGTTTCGGATGCAATGTTCCTGCAATTATGGCGACACGCACACTCGATAATAAAAAGGACCGCATACTCACAATGATCATTACCCCGTTTATGTCGTGCAGTGCCCGTCTGCCGGTATATGTATTGCTCATCTCGGCTTTCTTTCCGCATCATCCGGGTCTGGTGCTCTTCTCCATTTATTTTATCGGAATAGCTTTGGCGATACTGGTTGCCCTGGTCATGAAAAGAGTGGTCTTCTCAAAAAAGGACGTTCCTTTTGTAATGGAGTTACCGCCTTATCGTTTGCCAACCTTGAGAAATACGACCATACACATGTGGCACAAAGGGGTACAATACTTAAAAAAGATGGGAAATGTAATTCTGATGGCTTCGATTTTGATATGGGCATTGGGCTATTTCCCCCGGGATGTAAAATATTCGGAGGATTTCAACGCTCAGATTGCATCGTTGCAATCAGGCAGCGGGCTGACTATAGATGAAAAGGAATATCATATTGCACGTATTGATGGAAAAAGGGAAGCCGAACACCAGGAAAAATCCTATATCGGACAACTTGGTCATGCCATCGAACCGTTAATAGAGCCGCTTGGCTATGACTGGAAAATGGGAGTAAGTATCCTGACCGGCCTCGCAGCCAAAGAAATTGTAATAAGCACCATGGCCATACTTTATCAGGCCGACTTGCAGGCTGATAATTCATCAGAAACATTAAAAGAAAACCTGATAAAGCAGGAACATACCTCAGGTGTATTGAAAGGACAACGTGTTTTCACACCATTGGTTGCTTTCGGATTTATGCTGTTTGTGCTGATTTATTTCCCCTGTGTTGCTGTTATTGCAGCGATTAAGAAAGAATCAAACTGGAAATGGGCGCTGTTTACTATGGTCTATACTACTGCGATTGCCTGGGTAGTCGCTTTTCTCACCTACCAGGTAGGAAGTTTAATCAGTTAACCGATAAATTAAAAGACATGATACAGGATATACTCGTTTACATTATTATTTCAGTCACACTGGCTTACGTCATTATCAGCATCATTAACACCCTTCGCGTCCAAAAAAATGGGCATTGCGGAAGTTGCGACGGCTGCTCTGTTAAGGATGAGTTCCGGAAGATGCATGTCACCAGGAAGCAAAAAATATAGAATCCCGTCTCAATCAACGATCAGTTTCCTATTTTTACAATCGGATTTGTTATCGGTTAATCATGACGTTTAGAAGTTTTTTCCCCGGGGATTTTGATACAGTAAGAAACATCTTTTCCTCCCTCCGTTCACGAAATTACCGCCTTTATTTCACCGGGCAGGGCGTTTCGCTGATTGGTACGTGGATGCAGAAAATTGCGTTAAGCTGGCTGGTTTACAGGCTCACCGGATCAGTCTTTCTTTTAGGGGTAATTGGTTTCACAAGCCTTATCCCGACTTTTGTTTTGTCTCCTTTCACGGGGGTCTTAATCGACAGGTATGATCGTCTTCATATTATCATACTTACCCAGGTGTTTTTTATGCTGCAGGCAGTGGCAATGGCACTTCTGGTATTATTTAACCTGATCGAAGTGTGGCACATCGTCGTTTTAAGTCTCTTTTTTGGCGTTATCACGGCTTTTGATGCTCCCGCAAGACAATCGATGGTGCCTGAGTTGATTGATGATCCTGCCAGTCTGGGTAATGCCATTGCATTAAATTCTGCCATATTCAACGGCGCACGGTTAGTAGGCCCTGCCATTGCAGGAATTACCATTGCTGCTGTGGGTGAAGGCATTTGCTTCCTGCTGAATGCCCTCAGTTTTGTTGCGGTTATTGCTGCCTTACTCCAGATAAAAATTCCCGTTAAAAAGGCTGTTCTGAAATCTTCCAATTTCAAAAAAAGTTTAAGTGAAGGGTTTCATTACACGTTCAAATCGGTTCCGATCCGAACATTAATTAGTTTGCTGGCTGTATTAAGTCTTACCGGATTATCGTTTATCGTTCTGATGCCTGCCTATGCCAAGGAAATTTTGCATGGAAGTGCTGATACACTTGGATACCTGATGTCGGGATTGGGAGCCGGGGCTTTAATCGGGGCAATTTATATGGCAGCACGAAAGACAGTGATTGGCCTGGGCAGAATAATTTCAGGCAGCACAATTATCCTGGGCCTGGCAATCGTTCTGTCGTCTTTTTCTGACAAATTGATGCTTTCTCTCCTTGTATTTTTCTTTGGAGGTCTTGCCATGATCCTCTTGCTCTCTTCGATCAATACTATGTTGCAAACCATTGCCGATGACGATAAACGTGGCCGTGTCATGAGTTTTTATGCCATGGCCCTGATGGGAACATCTCCGATCGGGAACCTGCTTGCCGGAACCATTGCCAGCGGAATAGGTGTTCCCCGCACATTAATCATCTGTGGAACAATCACCATTGTTTCCGGAATACTGTTCAGGCTTAATCTCCCTTCACTGCGGAAATTTGTGCGGCCAATCTATGTTGATAAGGGTATCCTGCCTGCAATTCCTTCGTATATAAGTTGATGGGATTCGGATTAAATTGCCTGGAAGAAAGCAGCCAATCAGGAATATAATTAAAGGAGAAAATTTGTTTGTAAGCAACCAAAATGATTCAAATGCATCTATCAGAAAAAACTTACCCGTTATGAAAAACTTATTAATCGCAGCCCTCATGTGTATAATGTTCACAGGTTGCGAACAGACAAATGAACCTATAGATAATCAATATGTTGCAAAGATCGTTGGTTTCGACCTTAATTGTTCAACGTGTATCCTTTCTTTTCCCAAAGATTCACTGACTATAAAGCAACTGCTGGGAGAAAGTCAGAATAATTATTATCAGACGGTAAATCTCGAAAAAGATGATTATACAGTAGGCCAACTGCTTAGGGTAAAGGTAAGGAAGCCTGAAGATTCAGAGTTAAGGGCATGTATCACCTTGTATCCTTCCTATAACTACGAAAATATTTATGTGTCGGATTACAGTTACTACAGTGATTTTGTGTTAAATGATACTATTTCCCTTGCTTACGGCAACTGCCTGAAAGACTCCGAAAGCCAGTTTAAAATTTGCCTTGATACGGTTTTATCTGACTCCCGTTGCCCTATCGATGTGAATTGTGTCTGGGCTGGTGAGGCAAAAGCAAGATTTAAATATTCCATAAACAACAATACCCCAATTGCCATTGACTTACGTGCCGGTGTCGCCGATACGCTGATCAATGAATACAAATTTTCATTTGTTGATCTGTTACCTCACCCGCTGCATGACAAACAGATAAATCCTGAAGATTATATTGCAAAAATTGTCATCAAAAGAAAAAAGATATAGGTATCACTATTGAAAAGGACGAGTTTTATTTCTGAATAAACCTTCTACCTTTGCGGCATGAAGAAATATGCCAAAATAAGTTCATTACTTCATATTCTTGTGCTGTACTGCTTCATTGTAAGTTTATACAGCAATAATGTTTCTGCGTCCCATAACGCCCTCACCGAAAATCATCCATCCCATAACCAGGGTAGTTTTTCGATGATTCCGGCGGATTTATTCTGCTACTCCACTCAGACCGAAACATTTGTACGTGGTTTAAATAACCATCCGGTAACTACTTCACTGAAAAATCAGCTGAATGTTTTTTTAGCTTGTACGAAGGCCGCTGAACTGGCACACATCAACGGCTATTCAAAATACCTCTACTACGCTAAGAATAAAATTACCTGGTTTCGTCCGGTCGACATTATATTTCCCTTCCATTATTTCTGGTAATCCATTTTTAAATTGCTCTCCTGCTTAATGCAGGATAATTGTGGTTTTATATCAGCAAAACTCTGCGCGGGTAATACCCGGCGACGGTTTGTGCTATTTTAAATATTATGGAAAATTTATAAAAAATGGATTTAGGAACATTAATATTCGTTGCAATATTGGTACTCGCCTGCGTGATACCTTTAGTAATCGTGAACAGAAATAAAAGTAAAAAGGAAAAATTGTTTTTTCGGGCGCTCACCGATCTGGCCGAAAAAAGTAATTGCAGGATTTCGCAATACGATCTTTGGCGTAACACCGAAATCGGTATTGATGTGGTGGCCCGCAAACTCTTCTATATTCGGATTATAGCGAACGAAGAAGTGAAAAAGGAGATCAATCTTGCAGAAATACAAAAATGCAGGGTTTTTAATTCAAGCAGAACAGTCATTAATAACGGTAGTAATCAAATAGTTACCGAGCGTCTTGAACTCGCGTTTGTAAATCGTGACAAAAACATCCCCGATGTAACTTTAGAGTTTTATAATTCCGCCACCGACAGTCTTTACCTGAACGGTGAAATCCAATTAACCGAAAAGTGGGCAGGAATTGTAAATTCAGTTCTTACGCCCGATTCGCCTAAAAGATAGAAGTGTAATCCCTAATAAATGTTGATTTAAGCTCTGCGGATATCCGCAGGGTTTTTTTTGGGTTTGTGAATGACTTAACCCTTGAATCCTATAACAGTTAAAATGTAATCCTGATGGTTAATTAATCGGGAAATTTACTTTTTATAATGTTTTTAAATGGTAATTTTAGGATAAGATTCAGGAAACATGGATATTTTATCTTCAATCATTTTGCCCATCGTAATTATTGGAATTATGTTTGGTATGGGTTTGTCGGTAACCACAAATGATATCCGGTATTTACAAAAATCCCCCAAAATTGTAATGGCGGGGGTCATCGCCCAAATGGTCTCCTTGCCACTTGTTGCTTTTATCATCTCGTTTATATTTCCCATTCCTGCCTACCTCAAAATAGGTCTTGTATTAATCGCCGCATGCCCCGGTGGTACAATGTCGAATCTTGTCACTTACTGGCTAAAAGGGGATATTGCCTTGTGCATTGCACTGACTGCCATCACCAGTTTTTTAATCCTGATCACGCTACCCCTGATAATGAACCTGGCGCTCATCTTATTTTCAGGTCATAGTGAATCTATCCGGCTCCCTTTCGGAAAAACCGTCGTCAGTGTATTCTTCACAACCCTGGTGCCCAGTATTGCAGGATTTTTAGTAAAATATTTTCACCCGATTTTAGCAAAAAAGATTGAGAAGCCACTCGAGACACTGATGACAGGGGCTTTATTTTTAGTCTACCTTATTATTATTTTAAATAACGGGAATAACCGTGCAAGTGCGGTAAGTGGTTACGGGATAATTATATGGATTACATTTTTGCTTAATGTGATTTCAATGACAATTGGTTTTGCATTTTCACGCTTCCTGGGAGTTGACAACCGGGAGAGCTACACCATTTCCATACAGGTTGGCCTTCAGAACAGCGCACTAGCTATTTTTATTGCATCAACCTTAATGAATATGCCCGAAAGTGCTATAGTGGCCGTGGTTTATGGTTCTTTCACCTTTTTTACCACCTGGTTATTTGCTTATTTGGTGAAACGGTATTTTTAAGATATAGAAACCCTCAAGGTTAGTAACCAATTTAATCTACCTTTAATATTTGGCTGACCCGTTGCCGGAAGACTGGCGGATTAAATACCTATTTGTGGGTTGCAGAGCGTCAGAAGAACGGCACAATACATTTTCACCTGCTTACTAATGACCATATGCCAATTGTGACTGTAAACGGGTTTATGGCTATTGGGCTCGCCACAGTTAAACGGAAAGGGGTCGAAGCATTGCAAAGCATCAATCCGGAAAAATATAACGGTGTTGACGTTAAAATTGTAAAAGGCACACGAAAGAGCCTTGTCTCTTATCTGGTGAAGTACATATCAAAAAATGAAATTGAATTTTACCGGCTTCCGTGGCATTGCTCCCGGGACGTTTCAAGATTATTCACCGCTATGAATTTTGATGATTCCGAAATGGATGAATTATATAAGCATCTACCGGAAGACCCTGAACAATATATCACCAAACAAGAAAAGTATTACACCGTACAAGGGTTCAAATTTATACCGGACGAAATAATCTTTTGTGATCTGGATGGCGTCAATGAAATAGTTTATAGTACTAATAATTAATTATTAGCAAGTTAAATCAAAAACACCAATTATGAAAAAAAATGAACCTTTAAAAAATGTTGTCGACCCAGTTGAGAGTGACAAACATTTACAATGTCAAAAATGCAAATCAGAATTTGTGATTCTTCTTTTTGAAGAACTACCTGAAGATATTCACATTGAATTCAACCAGATAATGAATAAATTACCATCCGATAGAATAGCATTTTTCTTTTATTGTCGATGTTGTGATGAGTTTTCAATATTATACTATAGTAAGAATTAACTATGGACGTTTTCAATGAGTTATTGCAATAATAAATCCGCTTTTTGCGGATTTAATAATTTACAATAATTGCAAACAAAAAATTTAATAATCAAAATACATTTACTATTTTTGTTAAGTTGAAATACTGAAATTACGATATATATTATTTATGTCTCGTCAATAAATGTTTTAATAATCTGTCAAAAATAAATAGTTATCGAGTATAGAAATAAACGATTAGTGTAAATTTTAAAACTGGGACCATGACAACACCTTCTTTGGAAATTGATTTCTTTGATGTAGATAGCGGAGAAAAAAGTGGTGACGCAATAGTATTGCGATACGGTGATTTTAATGACAAGGGAAACCAATTTGTTGTTGTAATTGATGGTGGAACAATCGGGACTGGTCGAAAGATGGTTAAACATATAAGAGAAGTATATGGAACTAATTATGTTGATTTAGTCGTTTGTTCACATCCAGATGGTGACCATGCTTCTGGATTAAGAGAAATAGTGAGGGAGATGGTTGTAGGCGAACTATGGATGCATCAACCTTGGGAGCATTCTGATGAAATTAAGCATTTATTTAAGGATGGCAGAATGACTGAAAACAGTCTTTCAGAAAAATTAAAAGATGCATATGCCTTTGCTTACGATTTAGAAGAAATTGCAAAGACAAAAATAAATCTTAAAATTAGGGAACCTTTTGCAGGTCTGTCCTTTAATAACTTTACAATTGAAGTATTGGGGCCATCAAAAGATTACTATGTTGAACTTGTTCCAAGTTTTACAAAAACACCTGAAGTTAAAAAAGGCCTTTTCAGTCAGATGACATCTAGGCTAAATGAGAGTATTAACTGGATTAGGGAGACTTTTGAATATGAAACACTTGATGAAAGCGGTGAAACTACTGGAGAGAACAACTCTTCTACTGT
This sequence comes from uncultured Bacteroidales bacterium, assembly GCA_942493325.1. Classification (GTDB taxonomy): domain Bacteria; phylum Bacteroidota; class Bacteroidia; order Bacteroidales; family Prolixibacteraceae; genus JAAFHB01. Next base: position 5,403,302 of record OW818689.1, read on the forward strand.
ATTACTGTTGAGATATCAGGGAGAAAATTATTTATTTACAGGAGATACAGGCATTCCAGCACTTAAGAATGTGATTGCTTATTCCAAAATGAAAGGACTAAACTTAAAAGAACTAAGCTTTTTGCAAGTGCCACATCATGGCAGTCGACGGAATTCTTCTCCTTCTGTTTTAGATGAAATTAAAGCAAAAACAGCTTACATATCTGCATCAAAAGACAATGAAAAACATCCATCACTTAAAGTTATAAATGCATTAATCCGAAGAGGAGCAAATGTATTTTCTACCGAAGGTAAAAATATATGTCATCATAAAAATTGTGATGGAAGACAAGGATATGAATCTGCATTGGCACATCAATTTTATGACCAAGTCCAAGATTAATATGAAACCAAATTATTCATTAGCAGCAAGAACATATCCAACTTTGATTGTTCTGATTCCAGTAGTCATAGCTGGTTCATTTTTTTCGTTTGAGTTTAATACTTATTATCATTTTTTTACTTCGATTGGAGTTTTTGGGGCTTTATCATTTTTATTAACTCAATTAGGTCGAGATTTAGGTAAGAAGAAAGAGCCAACTCTCTGGGAAAGTTGGGGTGGTATGCCTACAATTCAAATCTTGCGATTTAATAATGATCATTTGGATAATCTAACAAAGAAAAGGTATCATTCGAGATTAAATGAACTTTGTCCTGTTGGGCAAATACCAACAAAAGAATTAGAGCAATTAAATCAAAGTGAAATAGACAGCATTTATTCTACGTGGACTAAATTTATGTTAGTAAACACAAGAGATACAGATAAATATAAATTATTATTTAAAGAAAATATCAACTATGGTTTTCGCAGAAATCTTTGGGGATTAAAACAAATAGCTATAATTTTAATTGCAATTATTATCTGCATATTAACTATGTCAAATATTAATAAATTTGGGTTAAGCTTCTTTTTAAATTGGCCCATAGAGTATTTTGTTTCGTTATGTTCACTTATTATATTATCTGCCTTTTGGTTTTTTATTGTAACAAAGGATTGGATTAAGACAGTTGCATTTTCTTATGCTGAAAGATTGTTTGAATTAACAGAGAAGATAGACTTAACCTAATAAACGCTATAGCCAATATTGTTTTTCAGTGGATTAGAAACAGTATCATAGCATTAGGTTTTTATTGCCGGTGTAGATGGTATCTCCGATTACCCTTACTTGATTAAACTGGTTTTTGTTCAGTTAAGACAAAAGTGAATGATTTTAAAATAGAAGTGTCCCCTCAGTCGTCCTCCAAATAGGTAAAATGTTTTATACATATTGAATATCATTTGTTTATAATTACAATATTCAGCCCTGACAGGGATAATTATAACACTGAGATTATTTTGAAAGAATTTAACAAAGTGTCCCCTGTGATAACCCCTCAGTAAATAAAATATATATAAGCAATTGATATAATGCGCTATCCATGCACATTATTTAATCCCTCAAGGTTTCCTAATCCTTGAGGGTTTCTATTTATTCGAAAATCTTGAGGATTTAATACCGATTTTAAATATTATTACACTTACAATGCTTCAACATCCTCCGGATTAACCGGGATCCTGTTACCCAAAATTTGTGAACCCGTTTCAGTTACCAGGATATCGTCCTCAAGCCTTATTCCGCCAAAGTTGTGATAATGTTTTAGCTGATCGAAATTGATGAAAGCATGATTGATATTTTCGTTTTTCCATTTTTCAATCAAGGCCGGAATAAAATATATGCCTGGTTCACTGGTAATTACAAAACCTTTCTGAAGGCGGCGCCCTAATCTCAGATAGGCAGTCCCAAACTGATCGACAGGCCGAATCTCCTCGTCATAACCTACATTAATCTGGCCGTAATTTTCCATATCGTGAACATCGAGACCCATCATATGGCCCAGTCCATGAGGGAAAAACAGTGCATGGGCACCGCTTGCGACAGCTTCCTGAACATCTCCTTTCATCAATCCCAAATCTTTCAGACCCGATGCGATCACGGCGGCAACTTTAAGATGAATGCTAAGATAGGTTTCGCCGGGTTTAATCAGGGATACGGCCGTATTATTAGCCTTCAGAACAATATTATAAATGTCAATCTGTTGTTGAGAGAACTTTCCTGAAACAGGACAGGTACGGGTAAAATCGGAAGCATAATGACCATTCGATTCGGCTCCGGCATCCACCAGCATAAGCCTGCCCTTCTGCAGCGGGAATGAGTGGTCATGATTATGGAGGGTCTGTCCGTTTTGAGTCAATATGGTAGGAAATGAAGTGCCTCCTCCATGCGCAAGTGCTATTCCTTCAATAGTGCCTGCAATTTCCTGCTCCATAACACCTGGCCTTGCCATTTTCATGGCAGTCACATGCATTTGATAGCCTGTTGCGCAAGCCTTTTCTATTTCTGCAATTTCAAATGCATCTTTCACCGACCTCATTTCAACAAGCCAGTGAACTAGTTCGTTGGAGGAGTATGCGGCCAGTCTCGAAGATTGTACCCCCAGTAACTCTGTTAGCAACAGTATGTTTTCAGCGCGGTAGGGTGTTAGGAAATGAACCGGCTTTCGCTTCGTGATTGCCCTGGAAACCTTCGTGAAAATTTCTTTATAGGGAGCTGTTTCTTCAATACCGACCGATGCAGCCAGATCTTTTACCGACGGTTTGGTTCCCATCCAGATGATGTCTTCAATCGCGGTGTCGTCCCCGTAAAGTGTATCCTTACCGGTATAGGTGTCGATGATTCCAAATAATCCAGGCATATCAAGTCCGAAAAGGTATAGAAATGTGCTGTCCTGCCTGAAATGATACGTGTTGTCCGTATAATTCATTGGTGATTCCACATTCCCCGGGATCAGAATAATCCCGCTTCTCATTTTTTCACGAAGCCGGTTTCTTCGTTCAGTGTAAACTTGTTTATCGAACATATCCTTTTATTTTATGAATTATGATTTTAGATTTAAGAATAAAACAAATTATCCTAAATCCCTTTTAATCTGCAGTACTGTCAACCGGTTATCGTGGCTGGCAATCCGGATTTCATCACTTTTTTGTCATTTACAGGTCGTGGAAGAAAGATATCGTCAGCGGTTAATTCCAATTCTTTTATCGCTTTAAGACAGTATTCAAGTCTTCCAAGATCTGTGTTGGTGGTATTATTGGTGCCGAATGTGAATTTAACACCCGCATCCTTTGCACGATGGAGAAAAGTGAGGCTTGGAATTTTATAGCGTGCATTTATCTCCAGGGCTATGTCATTGTCTTTTAAAACTTTAATTACCCGGTCCATTCTCTCCGGAGTCCATAACCGATCGTATTCTGCAGCAATTTTTTCGGGTAGAAAGGTTGGATTAACATAGATATCCACCGGCTCCTTTGACATGATAGATTCAATTTTGCCAACAAACATTTCCATAAATTGTTGCTCATCATCCACAAATGTCTCTGCGGGAATCCAAAGGCGCAGGCGACGGCCTTTATTGTCTGTCCAGGTCATTGCATCGGTGAAGATATAATCGAATCGGGCAACAGCCTCTGGAGTAAAGAGTTTTACCCATTCGCGTCCCTCGCATTGCATTACCTTAAATACAGGCTCATCACTGATTTCATCAAGATAGGCATTCAGCGTAGAATCGCTTGTCACCGGAAATTTCAAACCGCAATTGGCGGCAATGCCATAATTAAATCCATTGTCCCTTGCATGCTGACGTGCCTGTGCCATGGTCAGTCCACCTTTGAGATGTCCGTGAAAATCGATCAGTGGAAGCCCCTGAGCATTGAGTTGATCGATAACTTTAAGCAGGCTGTCGGGTTCTGCTCCTGCAGAGACTTCGTTTTTGATATCATTTGCCAGTGGTTTAATCGTCATTTCACTGATCAGTAAATCGCCGTTGGTACCCGATTTCTGTAACATCAGAAAACCTTCCGAAAGTACTCTGCCTGCCAGATCGCCGGAACGCTGTACCTTTGGTGGTTCGGTATATTCACTGATAATTTTATCGTTTACACTTACCTTTATATAGTCTCCAATTACGGTAACGGCCAGGTTGAACCATTGGTTGTCGGCAGCTGTGCTAACAAAATTGTTTCTGATCCTGAACAGGCTCCCGGTTTTTTGAGGATTTCCGGTGCGGTAATCACTGTTATTGATCGTTATTACGTACCCGTTATCTGGATTGCCGGCATCGGGAGCAGCAAAAATAAGGGCTCCTTCTGCACCTTTTGTTGTTTTAAGTTTCGCGGTCAGTTCAAAGTTCCGAATCTTCCCTTTCAGGAGTAAAAGCGGCGAGGATTGATTCTTAAGTGCTAATCCATCGTCAGTAACCGATAAATCATTCGGAGACCAGAATTTGTCATAATTCGCAGCGTCAATTTTTGTGACTTCCCCTTTTTTGGGACCCGTCTGGCATGAGAATAACACAGATGCCATTACAATAATGGAAGATAATTTGATGAGGCGCATAAATAATTGATTTTAGCTGATTTATTTGATTGACGAAAATACCAAGATTATCGTTTTAATTGACCGAATTTGGATTTTTTTTACTTCCGCATCCAGGATATGTTCACTTTAAGATGAAAAAGGTTGGAATTTCTTCATTCTTTCATTCTTTCATTCTTTCATTCTTTCTTTCTCGCCCATTGCCTTCGCTATCGTGCTCCCAACCAGTAACTGGAGGGCATGGTAGAGCATCAATGGGAGCAAAACCACTCCAAGTATCGCCTGGTCAGGGAATAGTACTTTCCCCATTACGGCTCCCTGGACCAGTGATTTTTTTGATCCGCAGAAAATTACCGTAATCCTGTCTTCACGTTTAAATCGCATCCAGACTGACAGCCGGTTCATCAGGGCAAAAACAATTAAAAAGAGCATCAGCATCATCACACCGAGGAGAAAAATCTCTGAAATTGTAAACCCGCTGAACATGTTTCCCGAAAACGATTCACAGAATGAGGTGTAAACAATAAGCAGAATGATCAGTTGATCAAAATTTCCAAGTGTTTTTTTGTATTGTGCAACCCATCCTCCAATTTTGTGATGAAGCAGGAGTCCAAGGATTACTGGAAGTAATACCTGCAGACAGAGCATGAGGATTGTATGGCCGATATCGAAACCGGGTTGGGTTTTTCCAAGGATACCGCTCATCAGCAGCGGAGTTACAAATATTCCAAGTACGCTCGAAATACTCGCGTTAAATATAGCCGCAGCGATATTTCCGCGCGCAATCGAAACCATAACCACAGAAGATGAAACCGTGGAAGGCAATGCAGCAAGATAAATAATGCCTAATCCGATATTTGTTGAGAAGTAATCCTTAAATATAAGTCGCACTGCCAAAATTGTCAAAGGAAAAAGGACAAACGTCGAAAGTTGTACCATAAGATGGAGCCGCCATTTGCTTAATCCGTTGAGGAGACTTTCGCGACTAAGTTTTGCGCCGTAAAAAAAGAAAATTACCGAAACCCCATAACCGGCGACCACAGGCAGATGCAATGGACTTTCGGAGGTCCCGGCATTGGGGTATAACCATGCTAAAAATATAGCGCTGATCATCAGTACAAAGAAAGGGCTTAATCCAACTTTTGAAAGCGTTTTTTCGAAACGTTTGATCATTTACTTCGGGATATTTTTCTTCATAATAAAAATAAATGTAATATTTATGATTTTGCCATTTGCCGGCGGTAATTTTCGACTTCCCAGTTGTCAATAAACTCAATTTGAGTTTGGGTCATAAATTTCGGACCGCCGAAATTTTCTGACAGGAAGCTTATTTTTAGAATATTGTTAAATACTTCAAGGACATTTAAAACCGATTTAAGACTGTCTTCGACCGCGATAACTCCTTTCCCTTCCAACGCTAACACCTTGGGAAGATAACCATAGGTATCCAGAAATCCTGCAATTAGTTCTTTTGCCGATTCAATTTGCAGCTTTTCATCGCTGTTAGCCGGCAGAAACAGGTAATGAGCCTTGCAATAAACAATATCATCGGGAGTAAATGCGGTAGCTGCTTTCGAAAAACTGGCTATGTCTTTTGTAAATTGACGAATTAAAGTACTTTCCAATCCCTTTGCTGTATAAGTTTTAAATCCGGTATTGAGTTCGCGGATATTATCAATAACTGGCGAATCAAACGGTTGCGGCTCATCGGCAGGTAAAGGTTCCCTGATATTTTGATTAATTTTTCCGATGATCGATGCATACATGTCATTGATCTCGGGAACAGAATTCGCTGCGACAAAAACGCCATGATTTTCGAGGAAAATGATTTGGGGAGCTTTCGCGTATTTCGAAGTAAAATGAGCAATCTCATTTTCGACTTTCTTGAATAGAATGTATCCCGGGTCGGTGTAGGGAATGAAGAGGGACTGATCTCCAAATAGTTCCCGGCAAGTGATTTCAGCATTATTTGAACACATAACCGCATTGACCAAGGTAGGATGTGTGTGAACTACAAATTGGTAGTCAATAATTTCGTGCATTGAAGTTTCGACCGAGGGACGATTGGTTCCGCCGGGAACGATGGCATTCGCGAGATCCGCTTTTACTTCAGCTTCACGTTGAGCAGCATGGTTACTGTAAGTTTTTGTGGAAATGATTTTAAGTCTGTCACGCGTCAGGCAAACGAAACCGTCCTCGTCAATTGTTCCCAGCGAAACTCCGCTTGCTTTGATCCAGATATGATTTTCGTCTTTAAATGAGGTGTTTCCGCCACCTGCAATTACAAAGGTTTTGTCTTTTCCATAAGCCCTTGATACTTCGATTAATTCTGCAATGTTCCGGTTCATTCTATTGTTGTTTTTAATTCTTAATCAATCTTCCTTCCTTAATTCCTTCATGCTTCATTCTGCAAAATGCACCTTCAAAAGTAATTGAAAATAGGAGCCTGATTGTTATCGTTAGTGATAATTGATTTGCACTTTTTGTTATTATCTTTGCCACTCAAATGAGATTTTTAACTCCGTGTGCTTGAACACCACGTAAAAAACAAGTAAGATGAAAAAAACCGTTTCTGTATTATTTATGTTTGCAGGCATCTTGTTTGCAATTTGTTTATTGGTTTCCAATATTTTAGCCACCAAGATTATTTTAATTGGATCATTTGTCGCACCAGCCGGCGTATTGATTTTCCCCATTGCCTATATCATTAATGATGTGATTGTGGAGGTATGGGGTTACCAGAAGGCACGGCTGATTATCTGGTCGGGATTTGTGGTCAACATTCTGGCCGTACTATTCTTTACTTTAGGCATTGTTGTTCCTGCTGCCCCTTTCTGGCAAAACCAGGATGCCTTTGCCACAATTCTGGGTAGTACACCCCGGATTATTATCGCGAGCCTGCTTGCCTATCTTATTGGTTCCTTCCTCAACGCTTTTGTGATGAGCAAGGTGAAAGTCATGATGAAAGGGAAGGATTTTTCGGTAAGAGCGATCCTGTCAACTTTAATAGGGGAATCTGCCGATTCCATGATTTTTATTACCATCGCATTTGCGGGAACCATGCCTCTAAACGTACTGATTGCAATGATCTTTACCCAGGCTTTTATCAAGACGATTTACGAAATCATCATTCTTCCGTTTACAATCCTTGTCGTTAAATGGGTTAAGAAGGTTGAAGGCATTGACTCATACGATGAATCAATTTCTTACAATCCGTTCACAGTCACACAAATCTGATTGCAATGGCTAACGCATTGGTTGTATATTCAGGCGGGCAGGATTCGACGACCTGTCTTTTCTGGGCTAAAAGACATTTTGATCAGGTTTATGCTATTGCTTTTAATTACGGTCAGCGACATCTGTCAGAGCTGTCTGCCGCAAGGCAGATTGCAGATGAGGCAAATGTCAACCTGAAAATAGTTGAAATTAACCTTCTTAGTGATGTTTCTCATAATTCACTTACTGATTCAAATCTGGAAGTTGAGACCGATCAGCCCGATTATCGCCCGCCTAACACGTTGGTTGAAGGAAGAAATATGTTGTTTCTCACCTACGCCGCGATATTTGCAAAAGCGAGTAATATCACCGACATAATTACCGGTGTGGGTCAGGCCGATTACAGCGGCTATCCCGATTGCCGGAATGAATTTATTTTGTCTCTTAACCGGACACTCAACCTGTCTATGGATTATGAATACCGTATTCATACGCCGCTGATGTGGCTCGACAAATCGGAAATCTGGCAGATGGCCGATGATCTTGGTATATTTGAAATCGTGAGGGATAAGACAATCACATGCTATCATGGAATTCCCGGAAACGGATGCGGAAACTGCCCATCATGCAAGCTTCGAAACAGGGGATTGATAAAATATTTAAAAAACAGGGGATATGAATGATTTAAAAAATCTTGGGAAACCTACCGCATATGAATTCAGTTATTCTCCGGCGGTGTTGGAAACGTTTGACAACCGTCATCCTGGAAATGATTACTGGGTGAAATTCAATTGCCCTGAATTTACCTCGCTTTGCCCGATCACCGGGCAGCCCGATTTTGCGGCCATCTACATCAGTTATATTCCGGATGTAAAAATGGTTGAAAGCAAAAGTCTAAAACTTTATCTGTTTAGTTTCAGAAATCATGGCGGATTTCATGAAGATTGTGTCAATATCATTATGAAGGACCTGATTGCACTAATGGAACCAAGGTATATTGAAGTTTGGGGAAAATTTACCCCGCGCGGGGGATCAGCATCGATCCGTATTGCAATTACGGGAAATCGGGTACAAAATTTGAAACCATGGCTGAATTCAGGATGATGAACCATGACCTTTATCCCGAAAAAGTTGACAACCGGTAATCTTTATAAAATAGAAAAACCCCGAAGGTTTCAAAAACCTTCGGGGTTTAAATTTTAGGATGCAGGTAATTATCCTTTAATTATTTTTTTCAAACCGTAAACGGCACTATCTCCCAATTCCTCCTCGATACGCAGCAACTGGTTGTATTTGGCCATCCTGTCTGAGCGGCTTAACGATCCTGTTTTGATCTGCCCGCTATTGGTGGCAACTGCGATATCGGCTATTGTTGAGTCTTCAGTCTCACCTGAACGATGTGAAGTTACGCTTGTATAGCCTGCACGGTGTGCCATTTCGATTGCATCGAGCGTTTCGGTCAGCGTTCCGATCTGGTTTACTTTGATTAGGATAGAGTTGGCAGCACCTAATTCGATTCCTTTTTTGAGGTACTCGACATTGGTTACAAATAAGTCATCCCCTACGAGCTGGCATTTTGATCCGATCTTTTTATTCAGCATAATCCAGCCCTCCCAGTCGTTCTGGTCAAATCCATCTTCGATTGAGTCAATGGGGTAGTTGGCAACCAGGTCAGCCAGATAATCAACCTGCTGTTCACGGGTTCTTTTTGCACCACCTGCGCCTTCAAATTTCGCATAGTTGTAAATGCCATTTTCGTAAAATTCCGACGCAGCACAGTCGAGTCCGATGGAAATATCTGCACCGTCTTCAGCACGGCCACCCTTATAACCGGCCTTATTGATTGCTTCGAGGATGCTGTTCAGTGCATCTTCTGTCCCATCAAGTTTTGGAGCAAAACCACCTTCATCGCCTACAGCGGTGCTCAGGTGACGGTCGTGCAGTACTTTTTTGAGACTGTGAAACACTTCAGCACCCATCCGAAGTGCTTCACGGAATGAACTTGCCCCGATAGGGCGGATCATAAATTCCTGAAAAGCAATCGGTGCATCAGAGTGGGAACCCCCGTTAATAATGTTCATCATCGGTACAGGAAGTGTCCGGGCATTCGTTCCACCGATGTATCGGTACAGGGGTATATCAAGATAAATGGCAGCCGCTTTGGCAACAGCCAGTGATACCCCCAAAATTGCATTCGCACCCAGGTTTGATTTGGTTTTTGTTCCATCAAGTTCGATAAGTTTGCGATCCAATGCAACCTGGTTAAGCGCACTCATTCCAACAATCTCCTCAGCAATTGTGGTATTGATATTTTCGACGGCTTTAAGTACACCTTTTCCGAGATAACGTTTCTTATCTCCGTCGCGAAGTTCAAGCGCTTCGTTTTCTCCGGTTGATGCACCTGATGGTACGGCAGCACGCCCCATGATCCCACTTTCAAGCGTTACTTCAACCTCTACGGTCGGGTTTCCGCGGGAATCAAGAATTTCTCGTCCGATTACTTTGTAGATTAACATTGTTTTTAGGTATTAATACTATTAAACTTTAATATTGCTGTCCTATTAACAACCCGATACAAAAAATAGTTGTGAAATTGTTAAACCAAACAAAGATAATCATTCCTGATACCAAACGCTACAAAATGGGTGAACGACTGTTAAAATGAGGTTGAATTTTCAGGTTAGCTTTAGTATGAGTTACAAAGTTCTTGCTATTTCCCAATTTGTCTTAAGTTGAAAATGGTTAAAACTAAATTCTCCCTGGACAAGAATCCGGCTGATCAATTTTTCCGTGCAAATATTATGTTAATACACTGGCTGGAATAAATCTGCAGCCTATGGTCATACAATGATTTTAAAAGTTTACGATAGTGAATAGCAGATAAACTTTTTTAAAATGTGCAGCGTTAATATTTAGTCATTGCATAAAATGTTTATGTGCTGGAATAGACGAAAATAATACATTGTGAATAACAAAAAGATTTTTTTTTTTTGTATATTTATCAAAGAGATATCATACTTAAGTTTGAATTAATGCGATGTTTTTAATATTGAATTTGTTCGGATTTATTCAGGTTTAATAAATATAAAAGCAGAATGATAAAAGACATTCTTATCATCGCGGAAATAGAAAAGTACCTAAAATGCACATATCATAAACTTAAATTGGATAGACAGACTTATTATAACAGATGAGTTTACTCAACCAGAGAATAAATAATTTAGGGCAAAAAATAATTTATCGTCAAAAAAGGCTGACTACCTAATATGACAAAAAAGAACAAGTAGAGGCCAGAAACCACTCAAAAAACGGAGCAACTCCGAAAAGCTATCTTATGTGAAATTTAAAATCCAAAAAAATGAAATCAAAAATTATATTGATTAGTTCACTAATTCTTTTTGGAATTTTGATTTTAATGTTTTCCTGTAAAAAAGAATCGGGTGATCCTGACAATTCGTTCCAGGCAAAATGGGTCAAAACAAATGGGCCTTATGGTATCGTAGTCGCTGATTTTGCCATTAATGGTTCTAATTTTTTTGCCGGAACCTATGGTGGAGGTGTATTTCTTTCTACAAACAACGGTAATAGCTGGAATACTGTAAATTCTGGCTTGACGAATAAATTTGTCAACTGTTTATTAGCAAATGGGTCAAATCTCTTTGTTGGTACTGAGGGTGGGGGTATTTTCCTATCGACAAATAATGGAGCAAATTGGATGCCCGTTAATTCAGGTTTGACTTCGCTATATGTATATGATTTGGCAGTAAACGGTTCAAATCTCTTTGCCGGGACTAATGTTGGTGTTTTTCGTTCCACAAATAGTGGCACGGGTTGGACTGCTGTAAATTCAGGTTTAACGAGCACCTTTATTGATAAACTTATTTTCAGTGGCACAAATCTTTTTGCAGGAACCCGGGGGGGAGGAGGCGTTTTCCTTTCTTCAAATAACGGTACAACCTGGACTCAAACAGGATTATCAACAAATAGGGACGTTTCCACACTTGCTATAATTGGAACGAATATTTTTGCAGGAACGCGTGGTCAGGGTGTATTTCTATCAACCAACAATGGCACAAGCTGGACAGCAGTCAACAGCGGGTTATTAAACATTGAGGTCTTTGCTTTAACAGTAAGTGGCACAAATCTTTATGCCGGCACATGGGGAGGCGGGGTATTTTTATCAACCAACAATGGCACAAACTGGACTTCCATTTCTACTGGTTTAACAAATACAAATATCTATTCTCTTGCTGTAAACGGAATGAATCTCTTCGCCGGAACGAGGGGAAGTGGCGCTTTTCGTTCAACTGACAATGGATCAAATTGGACTGCAGTCAATACAAATATGGAGTGCAATGCTTATGTCCGCACCCTTGTCGTAAGTGGTATGGATATTTTTGCGGCAACCTGTGGGAATATTTTTAATTCCACAAATTCTGGCGAAACCTGGACTGTTCGTAATAATGGTTTAGGATACTTTGATAATTATGCGCTTATAGTGAGTGATGGGAATGTCTTTGCCGGGACCTTTGGAGGTCTTGTTTACCATTCCAACGATAAAGGTGTAGTCTGGACAGGTGGGAGTATTGGATCCACCAATGCTATCGTATGGTCTTTTGCAGTGAGTGGGTCGAATCTTTTTGCAGGTACCTATGGCGATGGAGTTTTCCTTTCCACAAATAATGGCACGAGTTGGACACCCGTAAATTCAGGTTTATCGAATTTAAATGTTACCTCATTAATTTTTAGTGGCACTAATCTTTATGCCGGCACCTATGGAGGTGGTGTCTTCCTTTCCACCAATAAAGGTATTACCTGGAATTTAGTAAATAATGGCGGATTGACAAATCAAAATATTCGGACACTCGCAGTTTTAGGAACAAACATTATCGCGGGAACACAAGACGGAGGTGCGTTTATTTCTACAAGCAATACTTCAGGCTGGACCGCAATTAATAATGGATTAACAAATTTAAATGTTAAGGCATTAGCCGTTTCGGGGGACAAACTTTTTGTCGGGACTGGTAGTGGAGTATTTTCATCAGATAATTTAGGTGCGAGTTGGTCACAAGTAAGTAATGAATTGGCAAATAAACTTGTTATGTCTCTTGCATTAAGCAGTACAGAAATCTTTGCCGGAACGTGGGGTGATGGTGTGTGGAGGCTACCGTTGTAAGTAATTACATGAATAAAATAACTGGGAAGAATATTGCTGACAAGGTTATTAAATGGCTGGGGTTTAAATCAATTATTAACCAATAAAATTTAGAAAAAATGGAAAAGACAAGTTTGAAATTTGTAGTTTTTTCAGTTGGATTGATGCTGTTCATCTTTGGATGCGAGAAAGACAATGACAAAAATAATGCAAATGAAGTCCAACCATCTGAAAGACAGCTCCACTCATTTTCTCAGGGTAAAGTGGGGTTTTACAATAATTCACCAACTCTGGTAAATGACTACGTTTATATAGGGACTTCGCGTGGAACTAAACACGATATGGCCAATGACAATGCTTTCTATAAACTTGATAAAGATTTAAACAAAGTTTGGGAATATCCACTGGGAAATATTGAGGTTAAGGGTGCAGCCACCCTTGATAACATGGGAAATATCTATTTTGTAACAGGGGAGGGAAGAAATCCTGATTCCACTCATCCTGTAACGTTAAAACTATATTCACTGGACAATGATGGTCATTTCAGATGGTCGAAAGTAATTTTAATATATACACCACATCCATGGTATAATGACGACTTGGGAGGGATTTCTAATCCCGCTGTTTCAGTAGAGAATGTTATTTATGTTGGCGGAGATAAATTTTATGCTTTTGATAATAAAGGAAGCGAAATGTGGAGTTATACTCCACCAGGAAATTATGATCCAATGATAAATCCAATAATGACTTCTCCCATTATTGATCCTGCCGGGAATATTTATTTTAATGCAAACGGCATACTGATTTCTTTAGACAAAAACGGAGTTAAAAGATGGATTACCATTCGTAGTTTTAGTATTTCAACTATTTCCAGTCCTGCATTTTCTGTTGATTACACAAAAGTATATATTGCTGCTGGTCATGGTATTGTTTGTATTAAAACAAGCGATGGTAGTATGGAATGGAAATTAGCCATGCCAGATATGTTCGATATTAATGGTTTCAGTAGACAAATCAGGGCAATACCTGCAGTAGATGATAATAATAATATTTACATTGGCACGCATGGTTCCAATTCGGATGATGACAAGCAAACTCTTTATGCCATTAAAAGTGACGGTTCCGGTATTCTTTGGCAAAACGTAATTGGCTCAGATCTTTACTGTTCTCCTGCATTAGGTAATGATAGGGTACTATATATAGGTTCAGAAGATTACATGTCTCGTAATGGTAAAAAGAGGTTGCATGCCATTGATATGACAACCGGCAAAACAATCTGGACAGCACAACTGCAGATGGATGTAACATGGAGTTCTCCTGCCATCTCAAATAATGGAACTTTGTACATTGCTTCTATGGATGGTTATCCTGATCTGACAGGCATGGTATATGCTTTTCGTACTAATTCAACAGGATTATTACCGAATGCAGGCTCTCCCAGATTTCATGAAGGAAATGCAAGCACTGGCAGGAGAGAATAAATTGACAACAAATTTTTAATAAAAATGTGTTAGATGTTAACTTTTCCAAGTTTCTTCTGAATTTTTTTGATTGCCGATTCAATGGGTTTCTCCGGTTCAATGACATTATACTCGCCCCAAAACTCGCGATCAGCAAATCCCGAAATCTCATCACTCATAACCACGGTTGGTTTCATGCGTTCGGATAATTTAAGCGGTTTATCACTGGTTCTTTCCCAGTTGGTTACAGCCATTTCGATAGTTGATTCGTATACCGTATTGAACACCCGTTTATTCCAATCGACCTTAAAGGTAATCTGACCTCTTGAATAGCTGTAATACCACTTCCCGTTTTGTTCGCGGTAATCAATATGGTAGGCAGCGTATGTGGGGTAAACTTTGGCTCCGACTGGTTTCTTTTTGATAAACATTTCGCTTGCCATCGTTTTGTTTTCAACATTTAAGTTAAACGTGGCACTTGTAATGGCGAGGCTTTCAGTATCAATGTACAATTTTCCGTAATAGAGCGGCTCAGTAATATGTGGCCGCTGTTTAAAACCTAATACATAAATCAGCCGGTCACCAATTTTGGTAATATTTTCAAGATCAAATTCGTAATTGCCGATCATATCCTCGGTGAAGATCATTTCAGGATTCTTCATAATATCAAGATAAAGATTGGTATACGGGCCTCCCTGAAGTTTGAAGGTTATCGTATCGATTTTGGTGTAATCGGTACTTTTCCGGGCTTTGTAAAGTTGGGCGGCATCGGCACGGGCTGACATGTAAGGTTGTTTATGAATCTCAACAACTGCCTCCGACAGCGATACATAGGTTTTCCTTTTTTTGATTGTCTCGCGATAGAAGGCCGACATTAAAGTCTGATCACTGAAATAGTTGTCTGCACGTTTATTCATCACCGCACGTATCAACAGTTCCGGATCCTTTGGGAAAACACTGATTTCGTGTAAAGCGATAACCAGTAATTCAAGTTCGATCCTGGTTTTTTCAGGCTTAAATTCTGAAAGATCCACATTTTTGTTTTTATAACCAAGATACGAAACCAATACCTTTCCTTCTGTCATGTTCTTTGGAACTTTTAACGAGAATTCACCTTCTGAATTTGTGATTGTGGCAATATTGGAACCATTCAGTGATAAAGAAGCAAAAGCCAGTGGTGCTCTGGTCGCCTGATCAGTCACTGACCCTTTATACTGGACATAAGTTAATGTATCGGGCTGGTTTGATTTTGGCGCAGCGGGCGAAGCAAGGGTTGCCCGGCAAAATCCGATGTAAATCAAAATTACAGCTGATATTAGTAAGGATTTTTTGACGAATCGCAGAGTTTGTGTTTTCATGGCTATATTATTTAAAAATTGGACTTTATACTCATTAGACAGCCATGGTTAATTACACCCTTATGCTGGATAATATTTTCTGTAATTATTTATTAAAATTACCCCAAACGAAGCGACCAACACAGAAAATCGCCTGTATTTCCGAAGATTTTAATTATTTTGGCGATGATTTTAATTTTATAAAACTAAATGAAATATTCAGTTCTGCTTATAGTTGGATTTTTAATTTGGTCTTCTGCATTTTCACAATCGACATTACTGAAATCTGATCTCCTGCGTAATGCAGCATACTCCTGTTATGTGATTGATGCAGAAGATGGAAGTGTTTTAGCTGCAACCTCTCAGGTCAGCCTGGTTCCTGCCTCTGTTATGAAGCTGGTAACCACAGCTGCCGCACTGGAGATACTGGGCACAGATTATAAATTCAATACGCAGTTGGGCATTACAGGTGAAGTGAATGGCGAAAGCGGTATACTCACCGGAAACCTTGTTCTCAGGGGGGGCTGCGATCCGGCATTTTACTCTGAATATTTTAAGGATCATTATAACGGCACTTTCGAAGCATGGGCCCTGGCACTTTCAAACGCGGGAATAAAACGTATCGAGGGTGATTTTATCATTGATTTGTCACAGATGCAGGGATTAACCATTCCCGTAGGATGGATCTGGGGCGATATCGGAAACTACTATGGCACAGGTGTCTCGGCACTTACCTATTCAGACAATAGCTATAAAATTCATTTTGCATCCTCCGCCACATCCGGAAAACCGGTTAAAATCAGTCATCTTACTCCACCAATTGACAGCCTTTCCCTGACAAACAGGGTCCGTTCTTCCAATATAAAAAGTGACCGGGCCTATATTTACGGTGCTCCCGGATCGTTTACCCACCTCGTTGAGGGCACCATTCCGAAAGGGCGTTCAGATTTTATTGTGAAGGGAGCTATGCCTGAACCTGCCAGGATTGCCGCAATTGAATTTATTAAGGTATTGAAAATTAATAAAATAGAAATCGATGGAAAAATCAGGCTCGTAGATTCAATACCTGCCGGGACGTTTTCACTGGTTGCCGATAAACCTTCGCCACCGCTGCGTGAATTAATCGTTCCCCTGAACCAGGAGAGTATTAATCTGTATGCAGAACATTTATTTCGTGAAATTGGCCGTGCAAAGAGGGGATCGGCCGTACTCGATTCGGGTATTACTGCGATAACCGAATTCTGGAAAGAAAAAATGATATACACCGAAGGATTTTTTCCCACAGACGGAAGCGGGCTATCGCGTTCGAATGGAATCAGTACACGCACCCTGGCCGAAATACTTCGGTATATGTATTTGAGTCCGTTACGCGATGATTTTTTCAATTCATTACCTGTAGCCGGCCGCAGCGGCACCCTTCAAAATTCATTCAAGGGCTCAAAATTTGAAAATAATCTTTGCGCCAAAACAGGCTCCATGAACAGAGTCCGGAGCATGGCCGGAATATTTACCAATAAAACAGGTAAAAAAGTCATCTTTGCAGTTATTATAAATAATTTTGAAGGTGGTCAGTCGTCGGCAGGAAAGTTAATCGAAGTTTTTTTGAATGAAGTTTATAACCTGAATCAGTCGGGGTTAAAAAAGTCAGTGACTCCTGAGTAAAGTAAATTACAACCGGTTAATTCCGATCTAAACAAAAGAAATGAATTGGATTATTTTGATTATTGCTGGCTTATTTGAAGTCGCCTTTGCTTTCTGTTTAGGAAAAGCGAAGGTGACCACAGGAAACGAAATGTATTTGTGGTATGTATTTTTTCTTGTTGCCCTTAGTATCAGTATGGGACTTTTAATTAAAGCAACTCAAACTTTACCGATCGGAACAGCTTATGCCGTCTGGACAGGAATTGGTGCTGTTGGAACGGTTTTGGTAGGGATTCTTTTTTTTAAAGAACCTGCAACCTTTCTGCGATTACTTTTCCTTACAACTTTATTAGGTTCTATCATCGGACTTAAAGCAGTATCACACTAAAAAGCTTTTTTCATTAATTTAATTAAATCCCACTCATCAGCATTGAATTTCCGGTAAACGGGTTCAAAAACAGGGTATCCCCCAACTTCATTTTCACTGTCAATAATTTTTCCATTTCCTGTTTTGATATCCGAAATGATCCGTTTATCAATATCGTCTCTTTGCCATGGAAAAGCTCCGGCATTCTCCAGGACCTGGTTCCTGACTTTGTCAACAGGCAAACAGACTAATCCCTGTGGCCGGAACGGGGCAATTTCCACGGCAGTATGACTACCTGACAAATCTTTCACCGTTGTTTCTGCGACGATTTTATTATTCTGCCAGTAAAGGTCAACAGGACCCTTG
Organism: uncultured Bacteroidales bacterium; assembly: GCA_942493325.1. Lineage (GTDB taxonomy): Bacteria > Bacteroidota > Bacteroidia > Bacteroidales > Prolixibacteraceae > JAAFHB01. Next base: position 5,421,295 of record OW818689.1, read on the forward strand.
AACGCACCGGCGGGCATAGTCTTCGAGGAATTCTTCCCATATTCTATGACATTGGCCTCGACAGTCATCCCTCCTTTAATCCATTCATGCCCTTCCCATTCCGATGCGACCAGACTAAAATGGATGGCTGCATTTCCGGGATTACAGATGTAATTATTTACCACAACACCCTCGGCTCCTCCCTTAAAGAACGGATTTCGTTGTTTATTATTGGCATACAGATTCCCTGTGATTAATATTTCACTTGTATTGTCGTGAATAAGTGAACCTTTCGAATGCTCACCTTTTGAATGTGTCGAATTGCTCAATCCTTCGGCAATGATACAATTGCTGAAGGTAATCTTATGCGAAGTGTTTTTGCGCCATTCCTCCGGGTTTGATCCTTCAAACCTGGGTCCTGATGCTGATAAATTTTCATCCGTTGACCATGTTATGGAACAATGATCAACGATTACATTCGATGCACCAACAGTTCCGATACCATCGACTTCCCATCCGCTTTTTTTCTCCTGACCCGCTTCGCCTGGTCTTACTTTGAGGTGCTGAAGAATCACATCGTGGGTTTGAATTGAAATTCCCCCCATAATTAGAGTAATTCCGGGATATGGGGCAGTTTGGCCCGCAATCGTCACATAAGGATTTACAATACGCAAGGACTTCCTTTCAAGATTAATAACCCCGGCAACTTCAAAGACGATTATTCTGGGTCCATCGAATCTGACAGCTTCTGAAAGGGAACCGCTACCCTCAGTATTCAAATTTGTAACTTTAATGATTTTGCCGCCACGTCCGCCTGGTGTATCGAGTCCATATCCGGACACCCCGTGTAAAACCGGTAATCCATAATAGCCCGGTTTCGCGGAAGATTGTGAAAAAGCTGTCAGAGCCTGGCACATCAGGCCGGCTATTAAACAGAAAATTCCGGTTTTTACATTCATATTATACTTTTTTACTTCTGTAAATTCCTGAAATTTTCAGAAGTCTGGCATCATGATGTACCGTTAATATATCTACCCGAAATTTGTCAACAATCCGATAAACACTACTTTAACCATTTCGAAAGCTTTTTTTGAGCTTCTTCTTCCGAAAATACATTATTGGTGAGAGATTGCTCAAGCCCTTTTTCAACTTTGTCAATGAAAATTAGTTTTTCCACCAATTCATCCAACGTGAAATTTTCAGGGAAAGCTGATAGAGTCTTAATAACTTTGCTTTTTGTCAACATACCTTATCAAATTATAACACAAATATAAAGGTTAAACTCATTATTTCAAAAAACAGCACAATAGTTCAGGTATACAGTGCAGACCTGTACCCTTTCTTGTTGAATGGTCATCGTCCGGATGTATTATTTTCAAACTTTAGTCTGATTAAATTCAAATTTCATAAGTATTAGGAAAAAGGCCATTTAAATTTCGAATTGCATTAAATAATTGTAAAATGCTTACAATTTTGTTTTGATATAAAACTTTTATTTGTAGTTTTGACCCGAAGTTTGAAACATGCCGGATTTACATGCGTAAACTGGTTAAACAAAAGTAAAATTTCGGTTGTTTATTGTTAGATTTGCATTTTAGTCGATATGAAAAATATTATTTCACATAACCTACTTCTCGTAGTCATTCTAATTCTCGTCTTTGCCGGGTGAGGAGGGTTATATGTGTACATGAAAATATACAAGAGCCTTTCTCAAAACTGAGAAAGGCTTTTTTTTAAATCAAAACTTAATATAACAAAACAAATCATAGATGGAAAATGAACTGAGAAGCAACACAACAACAATGGGCCGCCGGATGGCTGGAGCGAGAAGCCTGTGGCGGGCCAACGGTATGAAAGAAGAGCAGTTTGGAAAACCTTTAATTGCAGTGGTTAACTCATTTACGCAGTTTGTCCCGGGTCATGCTCACCTGCATGAGATAGGGCAGATGGTGAAGAAGCTAATTGAAGAACAGGGATGCTTTGCAGCCGAATTCAATACCATAGCCATTGATGACGGAATTGCGATGGGGCACGACGGTATGCTTTACTCGCTGCCATCACGGGATCTGATCGCCGATAGTGTGGAGTACATGATTAATGCCCATAAGGCGGATGCGATGATCTGTATTTCGAATTGCGATAAAATTACCCCGGGGATGCTGATGGCTGCTATGCGTCTCAATATTCCCTGCGTTTTTGTCTCGGGTGGTCCCATGGAGGCCGGCGTGGTAGCGGGTAAGAAATACGACCTGGTTGATGCCATGGTAATGGGTGCAGATTCTTCTGTTGACGATGCCTTATTGTCTCAGGTCGAGCAGGAAGCCTGTCCCACATGCGGATCATGCTCCGGAATGTTTACGGCAAACTCAATGAATTGTCTTACAGAAGCTCTAGGCCTCTCACTTCCCGGTAACGGAACTGTTGTGGCTACTCATTTAAATCGTAAAAATCTTTTCGAATTTGCAGCCAAACGGCTTGTCGAAATTACCTGGGACTATTACAAAAATGGAAATGATAAGGTGTTGCCCCGAAGTATTGCCACCCGCGAAGCTTTTATGAACGCGATGACGCTTGACATCGCGATGGGTGGATCAACAAATACGGTACTTCACCTGCTTGCAATAGCCCACGAAGCACAGGTCGATTTTACAATGCAGGATATCGATGCACTTTCACGGAAAGTACCCTGTATATGTAAAGTATCTCCTAATTCACACTACCACATCCAGGATGTAAACCGTGCCGGTGGTATTATGGCCATTCTGGGCGAACTTGAAAAGGGAGGATTGCTCAATACCACGGTTTCCCGTGTTTCTGAAGGAACGCTGGGCCAGGCCATCAGCAAGTGGGACATCATGCGTGACTCTTCTGATACTGAATCTACAAAAATATATAAATCCGCTCCGGGAAACCTCGGACGTAATCTCACACTGGGTTCACAGCATACCTATTATTCGGGGTTGGATACTGACCGTCAGAAAGGTTGCATCCGTGACATCGAAAATGCCTATACTAAGGAAGGTGGTTTGGCTATACTTTACGGAAATATTGCTCTGGACGGATGCATTGTAAAAACAGCCGGTGTCGATCCTTCTGTTTTCCGGTTTAACGGTGTTGCCCGTGTCTTCGAATCACAGGATGATGCCTGTGAAGGTATTTTACAACGGAAGGTTAAGGCCGGTGAGGTCGTTATAATCCGGTACGAAGGTCCCAAAGGCGGGCCTGGTATGCAGGAGATGCTTTACCCGACATCTTATCTGAAGGCATCAAAACTTGATAAAGTATGTGCCCTGCTTACCGACGGTCGTTTTTCAGGAGGTACTTCCGGCCTCTCTATCGGCCATGTATCACCAGAGGCTGCTGCAGGAGGTGCTATTGCCCTTGTGAAAGACGGTGATCGGATTGAAATCGATATCGCGCGCCGTAGTATTGAACTGATGGTCTCAGACCTGGAAATGGAAACCCGGAAAAATGTGCAGGAGGCATTAGGTAAACTGGCTTATCAACCTGAAAACAGGACCCGGGTCATCAGCAAAGCGCTTAAAGCGTATGCAAGCCTTGTCGCATCGGCAGATAAAGGGGCAGTAAGAATTATTGAATAATTAAAAATCAACTAGTTATGACATCTGTAACAAACGATATTATCCTCGATCAGGAACAAATCGAAATAAAAGGATCCGAAGCGGTTATCCGGTCATTAATTGCCGAAGGTGTTGATACCATCTTCGGATATCCCGGAGGCGCTATTATGCCGGTCTACGACGCCTTGTATGATTACCGGCATGTGCTCCGTCATGTACTTACCCGTCATGAACAGGGAGCCGTTCATGCTGCCCAGGGATATGCCAGGGTATCGGGAAAAGTGGGCGTTTGTATGGCAACCTCAGGACCGGGTGCTACTAACCTGATCACGGGAATTGCCGATGCCCTGATTGACTCGACACCCCTGGTATGCATTACCGGGCAAGTTGTTTCAGGTTTACTGGGTACCGATGCGTTCCAGGAATCAGACGTTATTGGTATTACGATGCCGGTGACCAAATGGAATTACCAGATTACCTCTGCGGATGAAATTCCCGAAGCGATTGCACGCGCATTTTATATTGCACTGAGTGGACGGCCGGGCCCCGTTGTTCTCGACATTACCAAAGATGCCCAGTTTGCCAAATTAAAATACTCTTATTCCAAATGCAGCAGGATTCGTTCCTATGTTCCCGAATATCCCTCCGATAAATTGTTGATAAAAAAAGCTGCGGATCTGATTAATAGTGCAAAGAAACCTTTCCTGCTGTATGGTCAGGGTGTCATGCTATCAGGTGGTGAAAAGGAACTCATACATTTTATTGAAAAATCGGGAATTCCTTCAGCAGGAACTTTACTCGGATTGTCTGCCATCCCAACCGACCATCCCCTGAACATGGGTATGCTGGGAATGCATGGTAATTATGGTCCGAATATTAAGACCAACGAATGTGACGTCTTAATTGCAGTTGGTATGCGCTTTGACGACCGTGTTACGGGTAATATTAATACCTATGCCAAACAAGCCAAAATTATTCACATCGAGATCGATCCGGCAGAGGTTGATAAAAACGTCAAAACTGATGTGGCACTTATCGGTGATGCAAAACATACCCTGAGATTGCTCTCGACGGTAGTAAAGGAAAACCAGCATACTGAATGGCTGGCCGAATTTCACGAGGCTCAGAATATTGAAAACATAAAGGTTAGTAATAATGATCTTTCCCCTCAAAAACCGGGACTAACCATGGCCGAAGTCATTCGTATGGTATCGAATCTTACCGAAAACAAGGCGATTGTCATTACAGATGTGGGTCAGAACCAGATGGCTGCAGCCAGGTATTCGAAATTTGTCGATTCCCGCAGCTGGGTTACATCCGGAGGTTTGGGTACGATGGGATTCGGATTGCCGGCCGCTATGGGGGCCAAATTCGGAGCTCCCGATCGCGAAGTCGTTGTCTTTACAGGCGATGGCGGTATGCAGATGACCATACAGGAATTGGGGACGATTGCCCAGGAAAAACTGGCCGTGAAAATCGTTATTCTCAATAACCATTTCCTTGGTATGGTCAGGCAGTGGCAGGAGCTTTTCTTCGAAAAACGTTACTCCTTTACCGAGATTTTAAGTCCTGACTTTGTGAAAGTGGCCGATGCCTATGGTATAAGCGGCAATGTAGTACATTCACGCAGTGAACTCGGCGACGCGATGAAAGCGATGATCGACCATCAGGGTCCTTACCTGCTTGAAGTTATGATTGAAAAGGAAGACAATATCTTCCCGATGGTTCCTGCAGGAAAATCCGTTTCGCAAATCATTCTTAGTGCAGACGAGCTGAAATAAATTTTCAAATAAGAGAAAATTAAAATCAATAAGATGAAGCAAGAATATATCATTACAGCCTACAGCGAAAACCATATCGGTTTGCTGAACCGGATCACCATTATTTTCACACGACGTAAAGTGAACATCGAAAGCCTCACCGTCTCCGAATCCGCATTGCGGGGAATCAGTAAATTTACAATTGTTGTAAACGATGAAAAAGAGAAGGTGGAGAATATTGTCAAACAGATCGACAAGCAGATTGAAGTGTTAAAGGCATTTTATTATACCAATGATGAGATGATTTTTCAGGAAATAGCCTTGTACAAGGTTCCCACTACTGCTTTGATGGAAAGTGACCAGATCGAAAAACTGATCAGGCAGCACAACGCCCGAATCCTGGAAATTACCCATGAGTATACCGTTATTGAAAAAACGGGTCATAAAGAGGAGACGCAGGAGCTTTTTGAAGGACTTAACTCTTTCGGAGTTCTGCAGTTCATAAGGTCGGGGAGAATCGCGATTACACGTTCTCCAATCGAAAAACTATCGGTTTTCCTGAATGAGCGCGATGCGCTGCTGGAGAAACTGGAAGCGAAGAAAAAAGTCTGATCATAAACCTAAAAACAAATTGTTATGAATAATAGAGTATATATTTTTGATACAACACTGCGGGATGGCGAGCAGGTCCCCGGTTGTCAGCTGAATACAATCGAGAAGGTCGAAGTTGCTAAAGTTCTTGAACAGCTGGGCGTCGATGTCATCGAAGCAGGTTTCCCCATCTCCAGCCCGGGCGACTTCAAGTCTGTTGTCGAAATTTCAAAGGCTGTTACCTGGCCGACCATCTGTGCCCTTACCCGCGCGGTTGAAAAAGACATTGATGTGGCGGCCGAATCGCTCAAATATGCCAAACACGGCAGGATTCATACCGGAATCGGGACCTCACCCTATCATATTCAGTATAAACTGAATTCGAACCCCGAGGAGATTCTCGCACGGGCAGTGGCCGCGGTAAAATATGCCAAAAAATATGTTGAGGATGTCGAGTTTTATGCCGAGGACGCCGGACGATCGGATAATGTGTACCTGGCACGCGTCGTAGAGGCAGTCATCAAAGCCGGTGCCACCGTTGTGAATATCCCTGATACTACTGGTTATTGTCTGCCTGATGAATTCGGAGCGAAGATTAAATTCCTGATGGAAAATGTTCCAAACATCGACAAGGCGATCATCTCCACCCATTGTCACAACGACCTGGGAATGGCTACTGCCAATTCGATTGCGGGTGTAATCAATGGCGCACGACAGGTGGAGGTAACCATCAACGGTATTGGCGAACGTGCCGGAAATACAGCACTCGAAGAGGTGGTAATGATCCTGCGTTCACACAAAGAGCTTAATTTGTTTACAAACATCAATTCAAAAAATATCTATAAAACGAGCCGGTTGGTTTCGAGCCTGATGAACATGCCGGTTCAGCCCAACAAGGCAATTGTAGGCCGGAATGCCTTCTCTCATTCGAGCGGTATCCATCAGGATGGCGTGTTGAAAAACCGCGAAAACTACGAAATAATTGATCCTCTTGAGGTTGGAATCAGTGAATCGTCAATTGTGCTGACTGCCCGAAGCGGACGTGCGGCGCTTAAACACCGGCTTGAATTACTGGGAATCACACTCGAGAAAGAAAAACTCGACGAAGTTTACGAAGAGTTCCTGCTTCTTGCCGATAAGAAGAAAGATATCAAGGAAGATGATCTTCTTATGCTGGTTGGTGAACGGGTGATTAGCGAACGGCGCATTAAACTCGACTTTTTGCAGGTAGTCACCGGGAAGAATCTCGTTCCTATGGCAACAATCAGGTTAGATATTGCGGGCGAAAAATTTTCAGCGACAGAGTCCGGAAATGGTCCCGTCGATGCAGCGCTTAAAGCCGTGAAAAAAATCATTCACCGTAAAGTAACTCTCCAGGAATTTTTGATCCAGGCGATCAACAAGGGGAGTGATGACATCGGTAAAGTTCATATGCAGGTTGAATACGATCAGAATATCTACAATGGTTTTGGCGCAAATACCGATATCATTACCGCTTCGGTCGAAGCATTTATTGATGCCATTAACAAGATTGGTAACGCAGAAAAAGCAGCAGCAAAATGAACAATTCCTATTTTGGAATTGTAATAATTCAGTAAATAAATAAATTATGATTTTGGAACCAAAAACGCTTTTTGATAAAATCTGGGATAGCCATGTGGTTAAACAGGTAAAAGACGGTCCCGATGTATTGTATATCGACAGGCATTTCATTCATGAAGTAACTAGTCCTGTCGCTTTTTTAGGTTTGGAAAAGAGAGGAATGAAAGTTTTCCGGCCTCAGAATACGATTGCGACTCCCGACCATAATGTACCGACAATTGATCAGCATCTTCCTATCAAAGAGGAACTTTCGCGTGCACAGGTAGAGATGCTAAAACAGAATTGTGCCAAAAATGGTATCGAGTTGTATGGTCTTGACCATCAGTATCATGGAATTGTCCATATTATAGGGCCTGAATTAGGAATTACCCAGCCGGGTATGACCATCGTTTGTGGCGACAGTCACACCTCAACACATGGTGCCTTCGGCAGTATTGCTTTCGGAATCGGAACCAGCGAGGTCGAAATGGTATTCGCAAGCCAGTGTATCCTTCAGCCAAAACCCAAAAAGATGCGCATCAGTGTCGAGGGGAAATTACAAAATGCCGTTACCGCTAAAGATATCGCGCTCTATGTTATTTCCAAAATTTCGACCTCGGGTGGAACAGGTCATTTTATCGAATTTGCGGGTTCTTCAATCCGTGACCTGTCGATGGAAGGACGGATGACACTGTGCAATATGAGTATCGAATGTGGAGCACGAGGAGGGATGATTGCCCCGGACGAAGTGACTTATTCCTATATAAAAGGGCGTGAATTTGCGCCTAAAGGTGAGGATTGGGAAAAACAACTGGCAATCTGGAAACAACTTAAATCAGATGATGATGCTGTCTTTGATGCTGAATACCAGTTTGATGCATCCGATATCGAACCAATGATAACTTATGGTACAAATCCCGGAATGGGAATGAGTGTCAACGGTACTATTCCTACAGGAGAGAATCTCATGGGGTCGGATCGTATTACATTTAGTAAGTCATTGGAATACATGGGTTTCAATCCGGGGGAAAAAATTAAGGGTAAAAAAGTTGATTATGTTTTTATTGGCAGTTGTACCAATGGGCGTATTGAAGATTTCAGGCTCTTTGCCGACTTTATAAAGGGGAAGAAGAAAAGCGATTCCGTAATAGCGTGGATTGTTCCGGGTTCAAAGAAAGTGGAACAGCAAATCAGGGAAGAAGGTCTGGTCGAAATTTTCGAGGCTGCCGGTTTTGCGCTTCGCCAGCCTGGCTGTTCAGCTTGCCTGGCTATGAATGAAGACAAAATCCCTGAGGGTAAATATGCCGTATCAACCTCAAACCGGAACTTCGAAGGCCGGCAGGGACCCGGTGCGCGCACCATGCTTGCCAGCCCTTTAATGGCTGCCGCGGCTGCTATTACCGGAGTAGTTACCGATCCCCGGGAGATATAATCAATTAGGATTTATGATTTAGGATTTATGATTTTGTAAATCATAAATCCTAAATCATAATTCGTAATTCGTAATTCGTAATTCATAAATCGTAATTAATAAGAAATGGCTATAGAAAAATTCCATAAACTGGTCAGTACAGTTGTTCCGCTTCCCATTGAGAATGTTGATACAGACCAGATTATTCCTGCCCGGTTCCTCAAAGCGGTGGAACGAAAAGGATTTGGAGATAATCTTTTCAGGGATTGGCGTTACAAAAAAGATGGTACGCCAAATCCTGATTTCGTATTGAATAATCCACGGTATTCGGGAAAAATATTGGTGGCCGGAAAAAATTTTGGTAGTGGTTCGAGCCGCGAACATGCTGCCTGGGCAGTATATGATGCCGGGTTCCGCGTTGTCGTTTCAAGTTTCTTTGCCGATATTTTTAAAAGCAATGTATTGAATAACGGGCTGCTCCCTGTACAGGTTCCGGATGCATTCCTTGATGAAATATTCCAGACTGTCGAAGCCGATCCGTCAGCCGAATTTGAGGTCGATCTCGAAAGTCAGACCATCCGTAACCTGAAAGCAGGGATGAGTGTTAATTTTGATATCAATCCCTATAAAAGAGAATGCCTGCTGAATGGCTATGATGATATCGATTTTCTGTTAAGTCTGAAAGAGGAGATCATTGCGTTTGAACAGGCTTAATTTCATAAAGGTTCATTCGTGAACACAAATAAAGAGCATATGGTTTATATCATGGATACTACCCTGAGGGATGGTGAACAAACCTCAGGAGTCTCCTTTTCCGAGCTGGAAAAGTTGAACATTGCCAAAATACTACTGGAGGAACTTCGGATCGATTATATTGAAGTCGCCTCTGCGCGTGTTTCAAACGGAGAGCTGCGGGGAGCCAAAAAAGTGCTCGATTGGGCCAGTAAGGCTGGTTATCTCGAACGGGTAGAGATTCTTGGCTTTGTTGACGGGAAGACTTCCCTCGAATGGATCGCGGGTGCGGGAGGAAAGGTGATGAACCTGTTGGTCAAGGGGTCGCTGAGACATGTCACACAACAACTTAAAAAAACTCCCGAAGAGCATCTTTCCGGTATTAAAAGTTCATTGCAACTGGCCGAAACGATGGGGATCAGGGTAAATGTTTACCTCGAAGACTGGTCGAACGGGATGAGGCATTCTCCCGAATATGTCGATTTTATGCTCCAGGGTCTCAGATCCGAAAAAATAGGACGCGTGATGTTACCCGATACCCTGGGAATATTAAATCCCACCGAAACTTTCAATTTCTGTTCTTCGATGATCAGTAAGTTTCCGGAGCTGCGTTTCGACTTCCATGCCCATAACGATTACGATCTCGCGATTGCCAACGTGGATGCAGCTATTCGCGCCGGAATAAAAACCATTCATACTACGGTGAATGGCCTTGGAGAACGGGCTGGCAATGCACCTCTCTCGAGTGTAATAGCTTTGCTGAACGATCAGCTTAAGCTCCCAAACTCGGTTAATGAGCGGAAGTTAAGCCTTGCAAGCCGTATCGTCGAAAATTTTTCTGGGATACGTGTGCCCGGCAATAAACCGATTATTGGTGAAAATGTCTTTACTCAATGCAGTGGCATCCATGCTGATGGAGATAATAAGGATCAGCTTTATTTCAACGATTTACTTCCCGAACGATTTGGGAGAATCCGGAAATACGCGCTGGGTAAGACCTCCGGAAAAGCGAATATTGCCAAAAATCTTGAGGATATCGGAATACGTCTCGATCCCGAAGACCTGAAACGGGTTACTGATAAGATAATTGAACTGGCAGACAAAAAAGAAGCGGTTACTTCTGACGATCTCCCTTATATCCTGTCGGATGTACTCAAAAGCGAATCGGTAAACGAGAAAATCAGGTTGCGCAATTACGCAATATCGCATGCCCTGGGTCTTAAGCCAATGGCTACTGTGTCGATCGAAGTGGATGGACAGGTTTTTGAGGAAGGCTCCTCGGGCGACGGGCAGTACGATGCTTTTATGAATGCTTTGCGTCGGATCTATCATAAACAGAACAAACAGTTTCCTGCACTTATCGATTATGTGGTCACAATTCCTCCGGGAGGAAAAACTGATGCGCTTGTCGAAACTTTGATTACCTGGAAAATGGGCCGCGAATTTAAAACCCGCGGACTCGATCCTGATCAGACCGCCGCTGCCATCAAAGCCACAATGAAGATGCTTAATATCATCGAAAACGATAACCAGATGTTCTAGCGGCTTGCTGCTGGTGGCTGGCGGCTTGCAACTAGCAACTAGCAACTGGCAACTGGCAACTGGCAACTGGCGACTGGCAACTGGCTGTTGGCGGCTGGTCCCCACCCTTCGGGAGCGACTGGCGGCTGGTAACTGGCAACTGGCTGTTCGTGCTAAATTGAAATAGTGTTTGTAAAAATGAAGTATGTCTTACAAGAACTTAGAAATATGGCAGTTGGCGAGAGAGGTGGCGATTGAGATTCATAAAATGAGTCTCGAACAACTACCCAAATTTGAACAGTTTGAAACTGTACAGCAAATTCGCCGTTCTTCCAAAAGCACACGTTCAACAATTGTTGAAGGTTATGGCAGAAGAACATATCAGGCTGAATATTTTATGTTTCTGACCTATGCCATCGCTTCAAACGATGAAACGACGGATCATCTGGAATCACTTTTTGAAACAGGTTCCCTTCAGGATGCAGAAAAATACAATCAAATCCATGATAAATGTGAATTATTGGGTAAAAAACTCAATAACTTTATAAAACACTTTGAAAGATAACCAGAAATAATCATCGAACTCTATCTTTGCACGATTTGCAAGCTGCCAGTTGCAAGCCGCCAGTAGCCTTTCTTGAGGGCACCCGATTGATTGATCAAATAACAGTTACAAATTATAATTCACATCCAATAATGAAGCTTAACATTGCTGTATTGCCCGGTGACGGAATCGGGCCTGAAATTGTAGAACAGGCGCTTCGCGTCACACAGGTAATTTGTCGGAAATTTGGTCACGAACTGGTAACACACACTGCACTCGTCGGTGCTGCCGCGATCGATCAGGTCGGTAACCCGTACCCGGACGAAACGCACAACCTGTGTATGAATTCCGACGCCGTACTCTTTGGCGCCATCGGTCATCCACGTTTCGATAACGACCCCTCTGCCAAAGTTCGACCTGAACAAGGCTTACTGGCGATGCGAAAAAAACTGGGCTTATACGCCAATATCCGGCCGATTATCATCTTTGAATCGCTGATCGATAAAGCCCCTTTAAAAAGAGATCGTGTCGAAGGGGTCGATTTTGTAGCCATCCGCGAATTAACCGGTGGTATTTATTTCGGACAGCCACAAGGTCGCTCCGAAGATGGCAATACGGCATACGACTCATCGGTATACACACGCATGGAAGTTGAACGCATCCTTGAACTCGCGTTCCAGTTTGCGATGAAACGACGTAAAAAACTTACAGTGGTCGATAAAGCTAATGTTTTGGCCACTTCAAGGTTATGGCGTCAGATTGCCAAAGAAATGGAACCTAACTTCCCGGAAGTTGAAGTTGATTATATGTTTGTTGACAATGCTGCCATGCAAATTATTCAATGGCCAAAGCGTTTTGACGTAATGGTTACCGAAAACATGTTCGGCGATATTCTCACTGATGAAGCCAGCGTTATTTCAGGTTCAATGGGACTTTTACCTTCGGCCTCCATCGGTATTCATACGTCAGTGTTTGAGCCTATCCATGGATCATACCCGCAGGCGGCCGGTAAAAATATTGCCAATCCCTGTGCCACAATTCTCTCTGCTGCGATGATGTTCGAATATGCGTTCTCCCTGATGCAGGAGGGTGCTTTGATCCGCAAGGCTGTTGAGGCTTCAATAGTTGCAGGAGCAGTTACGGAAGATCTTACTGACGATAAATCCAGTGCGCTAAGTACCACTGCGGTGGGTGACTGGATTGTTAATTACCTGGGTAATTAAAACTGATAAAAAGCTAAGATCAGGTCTTCCGGTCAAAGGTCACGATTCCCGGAAAAACATATGTGAGCGGGATATTTCAGTCTGAAGTATCCCGCTTTTTGTATTGAATCAACCTGATCTGGAGTGTTTGGATAATTATAAAATGTATTTTAATATGATGATTTTCAAATCTTTTTTATCATTATATTTGAAATGTCAATTGGAGTACACTTAAACCAACCAAACAATATTTTGAAGCCTATGATAAATATTGACCGAACCACCATCCACATCCTGAGCAGGCACAGCAACTGGCCTGAAGCCAGGGTTGGCGAATTGCTTAAGGACAAAGTCTACAATAGCCTCCATTCATGGAAAATGTTTCTGCGGCTGTTTTTCATTACACTTGGCGTTGGCTTTACCACCTCGGGGATTATCTTTTTCTTTGCCTATAATTGGGTTGACCTGCACAAGTTTGTTAAAATTGGGTTGATCGAAGGATTAATCGTTATTACAACTCTTGTGGTACTGTTTTCAAAATTTAACCCGGTAGTAAAGCACGTCCTGCTTACAGGATCTGCCGTTTTGGTGGGAGCTTTAATTGCCGTTTTTGGACAAATCTATCAGACCGGAGCCAACGCCTACGATTTCTTTTTATTGTGGACGGTTTTTGTCACCCTGTGGGTTGTGGTTTCGGATTTTGCACCTTTATGGCTGATCTGGATTATTTTAATCAACACAACCCTCTTTTTATATGCTCAGCAAGTCGCCTTTCACTGGTCTGAAGTCGTGGTCTTCACCGTGCATTTTATGCTCAATACTTTGTTGTTAATTCTGTTTATCGGACTTTCGAAACGAACTTCAATTAACATTCCTAACTGGTTTACCAATACTATCGCCCTTGGTGCCGTTACTTTTTCGACTATCGGCATCGCGATTGGGATTTTTGGAGACTTTCAGCAATCCTTTGTCCTGTTAAACATACTGGCAGCGATTTTCTATTCTTTAGGAATTATTTACGGATACCTTACGAAGAACCGGTTTTACCTCGCTATTGTGGCATTGAGTCTTATCATTATCCTTTCATCGTTATTGGTTGAAATATCCGACTATGAAGGGATGCTATTACTGATCAGCCTGTTTATTATCGGGAGTGTGACTTTTGTAATCAGCAATCTGATGAAAATTCAAAAAAAATGGGACAATGGTTAAAGAACAGGAAATAAAAGAATTGCTTGATCTGCTTAAGATGTCTGAAGGGATTGAATTTAAGTATGATGAGGAAGCAATTGTCACTGAGATTCACAAAAACGATACCGATAAAACTGGCCTGGCTATAAAAATACTTTCCATTTTAGGGGGATTCCTGGCAACGTTGGCCTTTATGGGATTTTTACTGGCTGCCGGATTATACGATTCTGAAATCGGAATGGTAATTTTCGGTACAGGTTTTATTGCAGGAGCTATTGTGTTGAATAAACAATACGATAAAGTAATCATTGACACAACTTCCATTTCTGTTTTTGTAATCGGATTTGTCCTGCTGGGCTTTGGTTTGAATCAGCTGAAGATGGATGAACACCTGGTCAGCCTCCTTTTTTTAATCATTGCCGCAGGTGCTATAGTAATCACCCGGAACTATATCCTATCCTTTATCTCAGTGCTGATTATGGCTGGCAGTATTTTATCACTGATGATTATGGATGAAAATTACAATCCCGTGCATTTATACATTGCCGCATCAGCATTATTACTCTCGTGGTGGATGCTTAAGGAGTCACTGATTATCACACGATGGAAAAATTTTTCAATCCTTTATGATCCCATCCGGATCGGACTGATATTTTCGTTACTGATTGGTTTGATCATGGTCGGGAAACGGGGAATGGTTCCGTTATCGTCAGATTATGTCTGGTTATCGTCCATCGCAACAATTCCGATTGTATTTTATCTGGTCAACAGGATTCTTGACACACTGGCTATAAAAAATCAACAGGATAAAATAGTTATTTTTTGCTTAAGCGCGTTCATCCTGTTGCCTACGGCCTTCGCTCCGTCGATATCAGGTGCGCTGCTGATCATTCTGCTGAGTTATTTTGTGAATTACAGGACAGGACTTGCTGTGGGTATTATCTCGCTGATTTATTTCATCTCACAATATTATTACGATCTTACTTTTACCTTGCTGGTGAAATCGGGTATCTTGTTTTTATCCGGAATTTTATTTCTGTTGTTTTATTATCTGACTACTAAAACGAGGAGATCATGAGAAAATATAAATGGGTAATTATCCTTATCAACCTCGTGCTGCTGCTTGCTTTTTTCACGTATTCTGTTGTTCAGAAGGAGGCGCTATTAACCAATGGAAAATTGATTTTACTCGACTTGCCCCGGTTGACCCAAGGTCATTAATGCAGGGCGACTATATGAACCTGCGTTATGAGCTATCGAATGAGCTGTCGAATGAAGTTGATGCCGACAGTATTGCCAAACGAGGGTATTGCGTTGTAAGGCTGGATTCGGCCGGAATTGCACGACCTGAAAGATTACAATCCACGAAAACGCCGCTGACCGGTGAGGAAATGCTGATCAGGTACACAAAAGGGAACCGTAGTCTCAATATTGGGGCAGAATCTTTCTTCTTCGAAGAGGGTCAGTCCGAAAAGTATGAAAAAGCCAAATATGGCGGGGTAAAAGTAGATCCGGAAGGCAACAGCCTGCTTATCGGTTTGTTCGATGAACAAAAAAAACAGATCAACTGAAACTGGTTTAAATATTATAAACATAAAATAACAAACAGGTATGTTCAGAATAATCGTTACGCTATTTTTATTGTTGGCATCAACATCAGTCTATTGCCAGATTGATAGTGTGGCAACTCAGATTTTAAAATATGAGGATTCAAAATCAACCTTAATTTCAAAAGGCAGGAATTTGCTTTTGGATAAGTTCGTTGAAAATGATATCGATAAAGTGAGGGAAGTTGCGAAATACTTAATTGAGAAAGTACAGGACGAAAACTATATTGCACTATTCCCTGCTGAATATTGGTTGATTTTATACTGGACCAGTGATTATCAGGATTTGGCCGATAACCTGACGCTGTTTGACTCTTTCCAGGTTAAAAGTTTAAGCAAAAGAATCGTTCCTCCGGATGATCAGTTATGGGAAAAACTGAAAGCAAAAACCATTGAGTCCTCTGCTAAACTTGAAAAGCAGATACGGGCAGCTAAATTAAACAATGAGACAAGCGAATTTCTTCTGCTGAATCTTGAAAATCTTACGATGGATCCAGCCAGTAACACGTTTGCACAGGATACAATAAATAGTCATGCCGAAGAATTTATCAGCAAATATCCTGAAAGTAACTATAATAACTTTACCAAAGCAAACATCAGGTATAAGTTAGTACCCAAAAATTGGGGAATG
Organism: uncultured Bacteroidales bacterium; assembly: GCA_942493325.1. GTDB lineage: Bacteria > Bacteroidota > Bacteroidia > Bacteroidales > Prolixibacteraceae > JAAFHB01. The sequence continues at coordinate 5,437,626 of OW818689.1, forward strand.
GCATTTGAGTTTTTTAGCGGATACAGCATCTATACAAATAGAGGAACACTTCACGATAATTACACTAATAATGTACCGATCGGGGTCGCTTTTGATATAGCCTACAAGAATTTTGTATTATACCTGCGTGACTACATTGGATTCAATAAATCAAAGACAGATGTTGATTATTCGCTGGGAACTTTTGAGAAGGATTCAAGGACGATGGTGTTTTTGCCTGAAACATCACTGGGATATGCTGTACTCGACAATAACCGATTTAAAATTTCACCCTTTGCGGGTATCGGAGCTATGGATATTGGTCCAACAACAGCTGCAACCGAGAAGATACCCGAATTATCTGAGGCAGCACTTGAATTTACAACAACTTACATGGCCGGAATTAATTTAGATATTAAGTTTGGAAAGAAAAAGACACCGGCCTACAGTCCTAAAGCGGGTTATGGTTTTATGAGAATCAGATACGCTTATAATATGCCGCAGTTTGAGAGAAATTATCCGGGAATTACAGGTAATATGCACTATATCACCATCGGATTTGGAGCATTCGCCAGGGGATTAGTACGGGATGAATGAGGAACCTAACCTAGTGAACAGGCTATGTTCTGCTCGCATCACGTGTTTTATGGAAACCTAATGTTGAATATTAAATTGTTATAAATGAAGGCAATGCGCTCCATGTTAACGTTTTACAAATCATTCGCATTAATCGGTTTTTTACTGACTCTGGTTTGTTTGTTTATAATATATTCCAATGGAGTTAAAATGTTTACAGTCGTTTTTTGGTTTATACTATTAACGATCGTGTTAATCGTTTTCTATACAAATAACTCACGGAAACAGGAATTGTATTATTACAAAAATCTTGGTATTTCAAAGCTTAAGTTATGGATTCCGGCTTTAACATTCGATTTTTTGGTATTCTTTGTATTGATGGTTATTCTAATGATAAAACTGAATGGTACACATACTTGAAGTTGATAGCATAATCCTTGAGTTTGGTGCCACCAGAGTTTTGCAGGATATTTATCTTAAAAATGAAACCGGGAAAATTACCGGAATACTCGGTCGGAATGGAAGTGGTAAGTCTTGCTTAATGAAAATTATTTACGGAGAACTTAAGACACACGATAAATCGATCCGCATCGATGGTCAGGCAATGTTAAATGGTTTTCGCGATTATTTCCTGATCAGGTATTTGCCTCAATTTCATTTTATTCCCAAACACCTGAAAATAAATAGAATTTTTAATGACTTTGAACTGGATTTTTCTCAGTTCATCACTTATTTTCCTGAGTTTGAGAAATATTATAAGGTGAACCTGAATAAATTATCCGGAGGAGAACACCGAATTGTTGAAGTTTATTCAATACTGGCATCGAAGACAAAATTCTGCATGCTGGATGAGCCGTTTACCCATATAATGCCGGTACATGTTGAAACGTTAAAACGCATTTTGATCAGTGAAAAAAGGAACAAGGGGATATTAATCACTGACCATTTGTATGAGCATATAACCGATATTAGTGATTCTCTGTATGTGATAGCGAATGGTAAAACCTACCTGACCAGGGATTTAAATGACTTAAAGACACTTGGTTATATTAAAAATAACCGGAATCCCGAAAAGAGTTGAAATGAAAGCCTTGCCATAGGGCAGCATAAAAAAACCCGGGGCAAATGCCCCGGGGTGGTGGTATAATCAAGCAGTAAATAGTTAATATCCGGGATTTTGAACAAGATTCGGATTCAGTTTGATCTGATCGGCAGGAATCGGGAAAAGTTCCCTTGTCCTGGCACTGACGGCATCCTTGAAAAGCCAAAGTCCGCCGTATTTTCCAAACCGGATCAGATCATTCCTGCGCCATGCTTCCCAGGCAAATTCTCTGGCGCGCTCATCAAGAAATTGATCAAGGGTTGGCGCAACGGATAATGTTGGAGCATTGGACCTTGATCATACCATGTTTACCAGCGATAAAACGGTATGACCGTTGGTTGCGCCGGCCCCCCTCAGAATGGCTTCGGCTTTCATCAGAAGAATATCTGCATAACGGTAAACCGGAAAGTCGTTATTATCACTGCGCGTGCTAGGATTCCAGTTTGGATCAGGAAAAAACTTAATGGAACGGGCCCCCATATATTGGGAAAGAAATCTCGGATAGTTTCACAGGCCGGTGTTCGAGGTAGGATTTTTTTGCGGCCAGGGCAATGGCGACCGATTTCAATCCGTCGATGCCCGAAACAGGAAGTCGTAAATCACTGACAACTGCTTCACAGAAGAGTTTCATTTCATTGGCATACGATGTGGCATATCGTTCCATAAAGAAATTGAGCGGCAGGGAGCCATGGATCCCATCACCCGAAAAATACCGGTGATTATCGGGGAAATTATTATCGGCGCAAGCCATTCCTTTTGAACCGAAAATTTCAAGCCGCTGGTCGTAACCATACACCGCTTTGCGGCTGTTATCGATAACTCCCATTGCCCCATTCTCAAAAGTCAGGGTTATGATGGCTGTATCTACATCGCCCGCTTTCCCGATCGCGGGATCAACCATGACAGAAGCATGCGCATAGACTTCAGTCACCTCGCTTCCAACAATATACCGGGCCATATCAAAATCGTGAATCGTCATATCCATAAACATTCCGCCCGAAACGGCACTGTACTCCGCGGGTGGCGGAGCCGGGTCACGCGAGGTTATTTTAAGAATATGGGGATCGCCGATTTTGCCTTCAGCAACCAATTGTTTTATTTTCAGAAAATCGGGATCGAACCGGCGGTTAAAGCCAACCATTAATTTGACCCCAGCTCTTTTCACAGCATCCAGGGCGTCCTGGATTACTTCAAGGGAAAGATCCACCGGTTTTTCACAAAAAATATGCTTCCCGGCACGTGCAGCCTCAACAATAAACCGGGCATGCGTGTCGGTGGGTGAACAAATAACGACAGCTTCAACCCCGGGATGATTGATTACATCCGTAAAATTGTCATAGACGGTTGGGATGCCAAATGATTTGGCAACCGCATTAGCGCTGCTCAGATTAATATCTGCAATAGCAACCACTTCTGCCTGAGGAACGTTCTGAACCAGCGTGGCAATATGAACCTTTCCAATTCTTCCTGTCCCGATAACTCCAAGGTTTAACTTTTCCATTTTTTTGTTTGTATTATGTGATTATCATTTTACGAATACCAATATTTACGAATTCCAATAATTGCGAATTCCACGAATTAAGACGAATTAACACGAATTCGTTCAAAGTTAAGGTGTTGCTCCTGACAGGAATATTCTATGATTACTATTTGAATGCATTGGCACATTAGCAAATTGATACATTCGCACATTTTCTCATTTTCTCATTTTCTCATTTTCACCCCTTCGCCCATTTTCAAATTGTCGAATTGGCAAATTGGCTCATCCTGATTTTTGTTTACAGATTTTGTGTTTCCTTCCTTATATTTGCGGCGCATATATCGTTTTCATTTCTGCGAGCTTTTGTAGTTGCGCCTTGTCTTAATCTATTTCTTTATCATGGCTACCAACATTTCACCACTCTGTGGTGATTACTTAAAATATAATCTTGCCATTTTCAAATTTTCAAATTGGCTCATCTTCTCCTCTTCTCATCTTCTCATTTTCATTGGGACTCGCCCCATCGCCTCGTCGCCCATTCGCCCCTGCAGCCCCATGCCCCATGCCCATGCCAATCGCCTCGTCGCCCGTTCTCCCGTTCTCCGGTTCGCCCCTCGCCCCTTGCTCCATGCTCCATGCTTTACAGCCCAAGTGATCTGATAAAATCCCGGTTGCGTTGAGCACAGATTTTCGGATTTCCCATTCCGGGAAGAACATCCTGCTCAACAACGATCCACCCGTTATAATTTTGTCGGTTAAGTTCCCCGACAATCGCAGCAAAATCAACATCTCCTTTCCCAAGTTCACAAAATACACCGTTACCAACCGACTGGAAATAGTCCCATCCTTCGGTTTCCGATTTTGCAGCAATAGTGGGATCACAATCTTTAAAATGAATATGCCAGATACGTGACCTGTGTTTTTTAAGGGCTTCCAACGGGTCACCGCCCCCAAATTTGTAATGACCCATATCAAGGACCAGGCCCACCAGTGAAGGATCGGTTAATGCCATCAAATGATCGGTTTCTCCGGGAGTTTCAATATAGCCGGCGCAATGGTGGTGAAAAACAGTCCGCAGACCCGCTTTTGTTTTAACTTCCGCGGCAATATAATTGGCCCCTTCGGCGAAGATCAGCCATTCATCATCCGATAATCCCATTGCTGGCGTCACCCTTCCTGCATTTAAAGTACGTTCCGGCACACTGCAATTATCATCAGCAAGCACGATAAATGCATCAGAAAAACCTGCATCAGCCATCAGCTGTGCTGTCTTGACAGCTATCACAGCACCAGGAAGATGATTGGATTTGTCTTTGAGCGAAACAGGAACAAAGGCTCCCACCATCGCTAAATTTCGCTTCTCCAGTGCCTGCCTTAATTCATCCGGCACTGTAGGCATAAATCCCCAGTCGCCCAGTTCACTGCCCTCGTAACCCGTCTCCCGGATTTCATCGAGGACTTGTTCATAACCTGCTGCTTTACCTTCAAGATCAAATTCGAGGACACCCCATGAACAGGGGGCATTGGCAATTTTTATCATTTTACCAGTGATTAAGTTAAGATTTCACAAATAGCTTTTAAAGTTGTAATAAACTAATGTTCAGTCATTAATCATTCAGAATTTGCGTGACCACTCTTCATTCCATCGTTCGATGACCACCTTTGTCTGGGTGTAAAATTCGACCGCGTGTGATGACTGACCGTGCAAATCGCCGAAGAAACTGTCCTTCCATCCGCTGAACGGAAAGAAGGCCATCGGAGCTGCAACACCGATATTTACTCCGATATTACCTGTCATCGTATCGTGACGGAATTTTCGGGCAGCGGCCCCGCTTCGGGTAAAAATACTGGCAGAATTTCCATAACGACTTTCGTTTATCAAGGCAATTGCCTCATCAAGGGTATTTACATTAATCATACTCAGCACAGGTCCAAAGATTTCGGTTTTATGGATCTCCCCTTTTGGATTTACATTTCCCAATATGGTTGGTCCTATAAAAAAGCCATCTTCAAAACCCGGAACCTTAATGTCTCTTCCATCGAGTAAAAGTTCGGCGCCCTCATTAATCCCTGCCCGGATTAACTTTTCAACCCTTTCCTTACTTTCAAGTCTGATCAGCGGACCCATGTCGACGTCGGACGCCATTCCGTAACCGGTTTTTTTGTTACGGGCTGACAGTATCAGTTTTTCGGTAATTTTTTCGGCGGCCTTTCCAACTGTTATTACTACCGATGCTGCAAGGCAACGTTGTCCGGCACATCCGAATGCACTGTCTCCGATTATTTTTACAGTAGTTTCATCATCGGCATCGGGCATAACAACTACCGCATTTTTTGCGCCCCCCTGGGCCTGGACCCTTTTCCCGTTTGCAGTACCTGTCTGGTAGACATGTTTTGCAACAGGTGTTGAACCCACAAAACTTATTGCAGGAATAAGCGGATGCGCGAGCAATGCATCAACCGTTTCGCGTCCTCCGTGAATCATATTTAATACCCCTTTTGGCAGATTGATCTGTTCGAGCAGAGAGAAAATCCGGGTCATACTCATGGGCACTTTTTCGGAGGGTTTCACGATATACGTGTTTCCGCACGCTATGGCATAGGGCATAAACCAAAAGGGAATCATAATCGGGAAGTTGAACGGGGAGATTGATGCACCTGCACCGAGCGGCTGGCGGATCACAAACTCATCGACTCCATTGGCAATATCTTCTGAAAAAGCGCTTTGCATCAGTGTCGGAATGCCACAGGCCACTTCGATATTTTCAATCGCACGGATCATTTCCGCTTTCGATTCGGCAAAAGTTTTACCGCACTCCTTCGTACAGATTGCTGCGATCTCATCCGAGTTTGCTTCCAGTACCTGTTTCATCTTAAAAAGATACTGAATACGTTGCGTGGCAGGAGTGTTCCTCCATGCGGGCCATGCCTCGCGGGCGGCTACCGCAGCATCATTAACATCCTCACTGCTTCCCGACGAAACTTTGGCAATGGATTTGCCGGTCGCGGGATTGATCACATCCAGCCACCCCCCACCTTTACTATCAACCCATTGCCCGTTGATGTAATTTTTTAATGTTGTCATATTTTACTGTGTGAGATTATGAGATTATTAGAGTTTTTCTAAACGCTCTGTATTTTTTTCAAGACCCTTATTATCCTGACCATTTATAAAAAGTACCGTTGTTTCTTCTTATTTTCGATATAGCCCGCATAAGCGTCCTTAACCGTTTCGATTTCAGAAACCTCGGCAACGGGTACTTCCCACCAGGCGTACCCGGGTATTCCTTTTGTAAGGTTGGTTTCGATGATGATCACAGTTGTACGTGCCTGTGATTTTGCCTCCTCCAGCGCCGATTTTAAGGAATTGATATCGTGGGTTTCTATGACATATGCCCCAAGACTCCGCGCGTTCTGCACAAAATCAACAGGAAGAACATCCCCTGTCAAGAGTCCTGTTTCCTGATCACGGTAACGGTACCTGGTTCCGAAACGCTGAGATCCAATCGATTGTGACAAGCCGCCTATACTGGCAAATCCATTGTTATTGAGCACGATAATGTTGAATTTGATCCCTTCCTGAATAGCAGTGACAATTTCATTATTCATCATCAGGTAATTACCGTCACCCACCATTACATAAATCTCACGGTCGGGGGAAGCCATTTTTGCACCGATACCGGCTGCTATTTCATAACCCATCGTGGAATATCCGTATTCGAGGTGAAATCCCTTCGGATCGCGGGTTCGCCAGAGTTTGTGCAGGTCACCGGGTAAACTGCCAGCCGCACAAAGCACTACATCACGGGGTCCTGTAAATTCATTAACCGCACCAACCACTTCTACCTGGCTCACTGGGATGTCGCCGGTTATATTGTAAAATTCACTGACCTGTTTATCCCAATCTTCATTTAATCCGGCAATATGGGCACCATATTCACCAGAAACTCTGTAGTCAGCTAATAATTCAACCATTTCTTCAAGGCAAGATTTTGCATCTGAGGTTAATGGGATTGCACAGTGTTTGTATGCATCGAAACCGGCAATATTGATGTTAATGAATTTCACCTCCTGATTTTGAAAAGCTGTTTTCGAAGCCGTTGTGAAATCGCTGTAACGTGTACCAATGCCGATGATCAGATCGGCTTTCGCGGTTATTTCATTGGCCCCGGGTGTGCCGGTAACACCAACTGCACCCAGGTTAGCCGGATGATTATAGGGCAAAGATCCCTTGCCGGCAAAAGTTTCGGCTACCGGAATCCCGGTCCGGTCAACAAAGGTTTTTAATATATCGGTCGCTTCACTGTATATTACACCGCCTCCCGAAATGATCAACGGTTTTTTTGAAGCTTTGATCAGTGAGACAGCTTCATTCAGTAGACTCAGATCGGGTCGCGGGCGGGCTATTTTCCAGACTCTTTTACGGAAAAGCTCTTCAGGAAAATCGAAAGCTTCGGCCTGAACATCCTGTGGCAACGAAAGGGTAACAGCGCCTGTATCGGCAGGGGAGGTGAGTACGCGCATTACTTCAGGCAATGAAGTGATCAGCTGCTCCGCCCTGTTGATCCGGTCCCAGTACTTCGAAACAGCCTTAAAGCAATCATTGACAGATATGTCCTGTGAGGTAACCGATTCAAGTTGCTGTAAAACAGGTGCGACATTGCGCCGCGAAAAAATATCACCCGGGATAATCAGCACGGGTAGATGGTTGATTGTTGCACAGGCAGCTCCAGTAATCATATTGGTGGCACCGGGACCAATTGAGGAGATGCAGGCAAAAGTGCCCATCCGGTTTTTCATCTTTGCATAGGCCGTTGCGATGTGTACCGAAGCCTGTTCGTTGCGGGTCATGATGTAACGGAAGTCGGTATTTTGCGTGAGTCCCTGCCCAACTCCGGCGATGATGCCGTGCCCGAAAATCCCCAGGCACCCCGCAAAGAAAGGATTTTCAATGCCGTCACGTTCGACATACTGATTTTTAAGAAATACTACAACCGCCTGGCCTACAGTTAACCGAATTGTTTTCATTTGCAGATCGTCTGATATAGTTTGCATTAAAAAAAGTATTAAAATCACATTCGAAATTTGCCAATCAGAATCCACCCTGATCTTCAATGAATTTCATCGCTTCATCGAGGGTTGGATTAAAATTGGAGCATCCGGGTTTGGTCACCAGGATCGCCCCGCACGCATTTCCCATCCTGCCGCATTTATACCAATCCCAGCTATTGAGAAATCCGTAGATAAAACCACTCGCAAATGCATCTCCTGCACCCAGTACATTCATCACCTCGACCTTAAAACCAGGCACATTGATAACCTCCCCGTTTTTTAGGTAAACTGTTGATCCTTTGGCCCCGCGTTTCAAAATCAATGCTTCAATACCCAAAGCCATTATTTTTTCAATGGCAGCATCCACATTTCCACGAATTTCAGGCGCTGAAATCTGCTGGTTCTTTATGGTTATCTGGCTAGGATCGCTCAGCATTGTCGCGAGGATCTCCTCCTCTGTTCCCAATGCTATTGTGCAATTCCGCAGGTAGGCGCGGGCTGTAATACCAAACGATCGGGCATCGTGCCACTGATCGGCCCGAAAGTCAAGGTCAATCACGATGGGAACATTATTCCGGACTGCCTCTTCGGCTGCAAAAAAGCCTGCTGAACGGCTGGGTTCAACATTCAATGCCGTTGCCGAGATTTCGAACAGGCGGCAAGCCCCGATATTTGCACGAATTACATCATCAATGGTGACCCGTGAGTCGGCGCAATTCTCACGATAATAGACCAAAGGGAAATTGTTGGGTGGCTGAATACCCAGGATAACAGCACTCGTGCGGAAACCAGGCTTACGAGGGATAAATTTCGTTTCGACCCCTTCCTTAACCAGGAAATTCAATAGAAAATCGCCGATCTGATCCTGCCCGATGCCGGTGAGTAAAGCCGACCGAAGCCCTAATCGTTTGGCACCGACTGCAATATTGAGCGGCGATCCTCCCACATAGGCATTGAATGCTTTTATATCCACAAAATCAGCCCCGATGTTCGCCGAATACAAATCGATCGACGATCGGCCATAGGCCATAAGGTCATACATCTTCTCCGTTGAGACATTTCCCCCGGAATGTGGAGTCCGGAGATCGGAAACTGAAGCCGGAACTTTGATTTTTTCGTCCATTGCAGCAAGTTTTGGTTATCTTTCTTTTGATATTCAGTTTCAGCCAAACTCATTCATTTCCCTGGTTACCATTGGAATCCGGGGATCCATTCCCTTCCATGTGCCGTAAATCCATTTATGATCCGGATCGTCAGAACCGGCCAGGCTTTGGTCACTCCCTGCGAGGAAATTCAGGTAATAGACATTATATCCGTGGCAGGCAACAACGGGATGGTAACCTTGCGGGATCAGAATAACATCATTATGACGGGCTACCGCGATTTCATCCAGGCTCCTGTTGTCGTTGTAAATCTTTTGTAAGGCAAACCCCTGCGGTTTGTCGATCTTGTAGAAATAGACCTCTTCGAGTTTTGCTTCGATCAGCTTTCCCGATTCAGGATCAACTTTACGCTCGTCGTGTTTGTGAGCAGGGAAGGAACTCCAGTTTCCGGATGGGGTATAAACCTCCACACAGACAAGTCGCTGGCATGGAGAGCCCGGCGGCAGTATCCTGTTGATCTGCCGGCTTGCATTATCACCACCCCGGTATTCGATACCCATCTTTACGACATCATCAGGAGTAATGAAGGAAGGCGGAAAATGCTGATCAGCTACACACCAGCTGCACGCGATATCCAGGGTATCACTATCAGCAGTAAGCGTGAATGACGTGTCGGGTGGTAGGTATAATCCGTGGGGTAAACCACTGAAGACATCCTTCCGTCCGTTTTCTGTGCTCCACAATGCTGATCCTGATTCAACGGAAAAATTTCCGCCCAGTAAAACAATCAGTAGTTCATTATTCCCGGTCTGATGTAACCATGTCTCGTTTTTCTTCAGTTTACGCGCCTCGAAATTCAGGTATTCCCACCCGGCCTCACCGCTTGAGATGCTTTGATAAATTGCTTCTCCGGGCGACGGTTTCGCGATCAGGCGACATTTTCTATCCTGGTTCATAATTGGTGATGATTACCCGGTTTTAGTAATTTGCACTTTTGACAAACAAAGGCTTCCAGCGCCTTCATATATTCCCTGCCCGGTACAATCATATCAAATTTTTCGGGTGAGTCACGGAAAAATTCACGATGGACGCGGGTCCATATCAGCCGCATATCGGTTGCAATATTGATTTTGCAAACTCCGTATTTTATAGCTTTCAGCAAATCATGTTCATCTGCACCTTTCGCATCTTCCCTTATTTTTCCTCCGGCCATGTTAATCCGGTTTACCTCTTCACGGGGAACTGCCGAAGCTCCGTGTAACACCAATGGAAATCGTGGAATTCGTTGCTGAATTTCTGCAAGGATTTTCAGGTTTAATCCTGATCCATGCGAAAATTTATAGGCGCCATGACTGGTCCCTGCAGCAACTGCCAGGCTGTCGCAACCTGTTCGGCGGACAAATTCCTCTGCCTGACGGGGATCGGTGTAAAGCGCTTGTTTTTCATCCACAGACAGGTGATCTTCCACACCACTTAAAATCCCCAGTTCAGCTTCCACTGCGATGCCACGGTGATGTGCCTCTTCAACAATGCTGCTTGTAATTAATATGTTATCTTCAAATTTTTCGTACGAAGCATCAATCATCACGGAATTGTAATATCCCGACTCGATGGCGTTTATACAATGATCGAAATTTCCATGATCGAGGTGAACTGTAAAATTTACATCGGGATAAATTTTTTCAGCAGCACCTAAAATTGCTTCGAGCATTTCAGGATGCAAATAGTCACGCGCAACGGGAGTAAGCTGAATAATGACCGGAGAAGAGGCCATTCTGGCTCCCCTGAAAATGCCATGTACCTGTTCGGCATCGAAAATATTGAATGCGCCGATACCATATTTCCCGTATGCCTGCTGATAAATTTTTTGAATGGGAAGTCGCATGATTTCAATATTTTATTTTCATTCAATTTTTGAAGGGATTCAATCCCCACTATCACCAAAAGAAATAATAAAGTGTTGCCAGTATTCCACATATACCGATAGCCGCGATGTTAAACGTGTCAGTGGTTTTAAAAATCCCGTTTCTGATTATGATACCCCTGGCATCCATGGTTTGCTTTGTTGCATTCAGAATGATGATCACCCCAATCAGAATGAAACCGGTGACCAGTACATAAATGGCTTCAAGTGCCAGATTTTTCATTGGAACAACAAAAAAGGCGGACACAAGTCCAACCAAAGAGGCGATACCGATTATTGTCCATCCCCTTTTAACTGCCTTGTTTGTAGCTATTTCATCAGCAAAGTGATTTTCAACGCGATGCGATTTATCCAGCAGGCTTAGCCCGATCATTACGACAGTAAGAATAATGAAGACATAACCGATGCGGAGGATAAATGGTAGGTCAGGATTTACAACTTTGAATACGATTCCCAGGGGAATGGTTAGCAAGGCGATCCATAACGCAGCATTTGCAGTAGCCTGCCGCCAGAATAATCCGCAAAAGAAAATCAGGAAAACTCCCGGGTAAATGTATCCGGTATACTCCTGTATGTACTGGTAAGCCTGATCGAGCGTTTTTAACCGGGGAGCAACAGATGTGGCAATTATAAGAGCAATCAGGGCCACGATTCGTCCAATCCGAACCAACTGTTTTTCGGTGGCTTTTTTATTGATAAAGCTTTGGTAAATATCAATTGTGAAGATTGTCGAAGTGCTGTTAACGATTGAACTGATAGAAGATACGGCTGCGGCCGCAATTGCCGCGAAAGCAAGACCGGTTACCCCAACGGGTACAACATTATTCAGTAACCAGGGATAAGCTTCGTCCGATTTGGCCAAATCCGCTCCCAGGGCGAATGCTGCAATACCTGGAATGACAACCAGCAGTGGTATTAACAATTTAAGATAACCTGCAAACACTACTCCGTATTGTGCCTCCCTGATATTTTTTGCCGCAAGACCGCGCTGAATGATAAACTGATTAAATCCCCAGAATCCAAAATTGGTCAGCCACATAGAACCCAGGACAACCCCTAACCCGGGAAGATCAAGAAATGCATCCTTTTTTCCGCCCAAACCATCGGGTACAAAAACGGTGGCTTTTTCAATAATCATGTGAAATTTCTGCGGTGCTTTGTCAATCAGTTCGGCAAACCCGGCCAAAAAGCCATGACCGGCACCTAATGCACTGACTGCGATGTATGTGGTAAATAATCCGCCTAATATCAGTACAATCACATTGATTACATCGGTCCATGCAACCGCTTTCATTCCACCCCAAAGTGAATAGATTGCCGAGAAAAATGAAAATCCGATGATGCCGTAAATCAGCGGGATCCCGATAATCCGTTCCATGGCCAGTGCCCCTAAATAGATAACGGCGGTCATATTTACAAAAATATAAACCAGGATCCAGAAGACTGCGAGACAGGTACTTACTCTTTTATCGTATCGTTGTGATAGAAACTGTGGCATGGTGTAGATTCCTTTCTCAATAAAAACCGGGAGAAAGTACCTGGCAACAAAAATCAGCACAATGGCAGCAATCCATTCATAGGCTGCGATTGCCAGTCCGATGGCATAGCCCGAACCCGACATGGCGATAAAATGTTCGGCCGAAATATTTGCCGCCAGAAGCGTGGACCCGATTGCCCACCAGGGCAGGGAACGATTTGCCAGAAAATAATCCTGTGAAGTTTTTTGTTCTCCATTTTTTGTGCGCGAGACCCACAAACCGGTGAAGACAATAATGGAAGCATAACCAATGAAAATGATCCAGTCGATTGCGGTGAATTCTTTCATAAGTTAGATTTTTGGAGATGATGCCAAAACAAAATTAGTAAAGAAATTTTCCACTTCTTTTTGCTTTTTTATCTACATATAATGCTATTTTAGCAATAATGAATCCGGATCCATTTTTTCCGCTATAATTAACAAAGGAATTATGAAACCATTCTACCAGAAACTGGCTTCCCCGCCTACCCAGTCCGTTATTTTCTTTGATGAAGAAAAACCTCATTTTTCGGTTCCCTGGCATTTTCACCCCGAGATTGAAATCCTTTTTGTAGTAAAAAGTTCCGGAACGAGTTATGTGGGTGATGGTATTCACCGTTTCAGGGAGGGGGAAATCAGCATAATTGGTGAAAACGTGCCGCACTGGTGGAAAAGTGACAGCAAATATTATGACGGAAAGGATACAACCGGTATCAAAGCACTGATCATTCAATTCAGAAAAGAGATTTTCGATAAAAACTTTATCAACCTTCCTGAGATGAACGGGATAAAAGAGTTGCTCGGGAAGTCGCAGCGGGGAATTCAATATACGGGTAAGAGCAGGAACCAGCTTGGCGAACAGATTGGAAAGATATTTCAGTTGTCAGGTCTTGCCCGGATAATAGAATTGATCGTATTACTTGATATGATGGCCGGAACCAGGGAATTTAAATACCACGCGAGTGTCGGGTATTCGAAGTCGCTAAATACCTATGATTTTCACAGGTTTAATAAGATCCATGAACATATTCTGTTAAACTTCACCAAATCTATCCGGCTTGAAGCTGTTGCAGACAAGATTAATATGTGTCAGACTGCATTTTGCCGGTATTTTAAAAAGCATACGGGTAAAACTTTCTTCTCTTTCCTGAATGAAATGAGAATCGGACATGCCTGCAAGCTGATGGTTGAGGGCAATATGTCGATTTCAAGGGCAAGTGCCGAAAGCGGTTACAACAACCTCTCCCATTTCAATGTGCAGTTTAAACGGGTCATGAATTTAACTCCCTCAGAATACCTTTCGGCTTATAAAACCGATGAACCGGCTGTGCGCGATGCGGGCAGAAGAAGGAAGGAGACTTGAGGCGAACGGGCGACGAGGCGAACGGGCGATGTGGCGAACGAGCGAATGGAAATGGGAATCTCAGAGTCAAGGAAAGTGACCGGGTGACTTTTAAATTAACGAACGGACGCCCGCAGACTTTTAGTGACCGGGTGACTTTTAAAATAACGATCAAATGCTTTTTGATTTTGCTCAATCTATAAATGCAGTCACCCGGTCACTTGCCATGAGCTGACTGTGCTCAATTTATAATCGCAGTCACCCGGTCACTTTTAAGAAAATATGCTAATTCTTTCGGAATGAAATTGGTAAAATTGTAATCATTTTCAGCAACACCTTTTTTTGAACGAATTCGTGTAATTCGCTTTAATTCGGGAAATTAGTATAATTCGGTTTAATTCGTCTAATTCGTATTTCCCAGGTATGTCGCAAGCTCCCCAATATGATCGGTGTTGAGGTAATCGACCCTGAGATTCATTAATGTTTTCCAGGCAGCAGGTGTGTCCGGGGCATTCCAGAATCTTATTTTCTTATCGAGACTGTGCACTGAATCAATGATTTGCTTTAATCGTTGTTCCTCCATTTCCGGTAATGCATCCATTCCTTTCCATTGGGTAAATTGTGCAAGATTTTCGCTGTACAGGGCAATTCTTTTTAACTCACTTTGGTCATATTTCCGGTTAATATTTCCGTCAAAAAATGTAAACGCGGGATACTGACTAAATTCGGAGGGTTCAGGCCGGTTACCCGTGATCACGATACGAACCGCATTTTTGTTCACCTTCTGATCAAAAACATCGGGATAGTGGCTTAATTTTTCCACCAGCAACGACAACGTTGGCTCAGCCGCCGTCTTTAAATCAATCATTAACTGATACGTTGAAGGGTGATCAACCCAGGCTTTTCCTCCGTTGGTTCTGAATAATTTCACGATCGGCAGAATATAAAGCGAATCGAGCGATTTTGCAGAGGTTAAATCCGATTTATTGTGAGCAACCAGTAGCTGCTGATCAACGATCCATATATCGGCTTCGATGGATCCGAAATGAGCGTTATAAGCCATGAAAAACGGATGCTTCTGTTCATAATCGTTATGAGAATGAGCATTTAATGTCGTATACTGGGCATTTGCCGCGATGGAGATACTTAGAATAAGGAATAACGCGAAAAGCAGGTTTTTCATATTCATTTAAAGATTAAAAAATTTTTCGGCTTCTCAATTGAACGGCATACCATAAAAACCGCGGCTACTGTTCAGTTGAACCGGGCCATAAAAATAAGCATAAATAGAGGACTTCAAACGCAAAATAAGTTTGTACTTTCGTACGCAACATTAATTCGCTTTGATTGATATGAAGCATCCTGCCGAACAAATACCGGTTTACAGCCTGCATAATTTTAGTTCCCCGGAGCGCAAAAGTCAGCAGTTTCAGGTTGAGGTATTTGATGCCAACCGGCATTTTAGTGTGAAATATCCACACCGTCATGATTTTTTCGAAGTGCTGTATCTTCAGAAAGGGTCGGGTTTTCATGTAATTGACGGCAATAAATACCGGATTGAACCCCCCGCTGTATTTTTCCTGTCACCCGGACAGGCGCACAAACTTGAACTTTCGCAGGATGTCGAAGGCTATATCTTTATTTTTACCGCCGATTTTTACCTGCTTAACAGAATCAACCAGAACAGCCTGATTGAATTTCCTTTCTTTTATACCATTCATCAGGATAATCCACCTTTGTTGCTTAAAAATGAGGGTGATATCCGGTTTTTGGAAACGTTGTTCAAACAAGGTATTGCTGAAATTAACCACGCGGGAGATCATATGCACGAAATGCTGCGTTCGATCCTCGACCTGATCCTGACCACCTGTGCGGCACGCTATCCCGTGAACGAAAATATGTTGAATAAGGGTAAAGGGCAAATTCTGGTCAAAAAATTCTTTCACCTGATTGAGGAAAATAATCATAAAAACCTGTCGCCGGGCGACTATGCCGATATAATAGGCGTCACAGCCAATCATCTGACCCAGACTGTGAAAGCGTTTACCGGCAAAACATCTGTACAAATTATAAAAGCCAAGCAACTGCTCGAAATTAAACGCTTACTGGTTCATACCCATCTGAACATTTCAGAAATTGCAAACCAGTTAAACTTTGAAGATCAATCGTATTTTTCAAAATTCTTCAAACGCGAAACCGGGCTGACCCCGCTTCAGTATCGCTCGGAAGCACTGAAGTAGCACATTAAAATTACCTTTACCAAATGCTCTTTAACACGCTGGTTTTTAGTAAATATATTTCAATTGAAAGTTTTGCAAAAATGTTAATCCATGAAAATTACCTAAAATAATTGCTTTTGACCAGTTTTCTTTGATGAATATTCATTTGCTTTGTATTTTGCTGCTGGCGGCTGGCGGCTTGCGACTGGCAGTTGGCAGCAGTGGCCAGTAGCCAGTAGCCAGTTGCCAGAAGCATTTGAAATAGTTACAAGAAGCGCTTATAATATATTATTCACTATAAAAATCATTAAAATGGGAAATTATTTCAATTCACTTCCGTTAAGACTCAAAATTGAAGAGCTCGGAAAATGCGAATTCATGGATCAGTCGGAATTCGCCGATGGTGTAAAAAAACTAAAAGGTAAAAAAATTGTGGTTCTTGGATGTGGGGCACAAGGTCTTGCACAAGGACTAAACCTTCGCGACAGTGGTTTGGATGTGGCGTATGCACTTCGCAAAATTGAAATTGATGAGAAGCATATTTCCTACCAGAACGTAATGGAAAACGGGTTTAAGGTGGGCACTTTCGAGGAGATGGTCCCTAAGGCTGACCTTGTGCTGAACCTGACCCCTGATAAATACCATACCCCCGTGGTGAAACAGGCCGTGCCACTGATGAAAAAAGGTGCATGTCTTTCGTATTCACATGGTTTCAATATTGTGGAAGAAGGAATGGACATTCGTAAGGATATTACGGTGATCATGGTTGCGCCAAAATCGCCAGCCTCTGAAGTACGTGCTGAATACCTGCGTGGATTCGGTGTTCCAACCCTGATAGCTGTACACAGGGAAAATGATCCGAACGGCGATGGTTTCGAGATTGCCAAGGCATACTGTGCAGGAACTGGCGGACATAAGGCGGGTGTATTGAAATCTTCATTTGTTGCCGAAGTAAAATCGGATCTTATGGGTGAGCAAACCATTTTGTGCGGAGTGTTGCAGTCGGCTTCAATCCTGATGTTCAATAAAATGGTTGAAAAGGGAGTTGATGCCGGATATGCCTCCAAGTTTATTCAGTACGGATGGGAAGTTACTACCGAAGCTTTAAAATTGGGTGGTATTACTCATATGATGGATCGTTTGTCAAATCCTGCTAAAATTGAAGCATTCAAATTGGCCGATGAACTTAAAACAATTATGCGTCCACTATATGAACATCATATGGATAACATCATGGATGGCACTTTCTCATCGACGATGATGGAAGACTGGAAAGCCGGTGATAAGAACCTGCTTGCCTGGAGGGCTGAAACCGGCGAAACGGCTTTCGAAAAAACTCCTGCAGGAAGCATGAAAATCACCGAACAGGAATATTTCGACAACGGTACTTTAATGGTGGCCTTTATAAAAGCGGGTGTTGAACTTGCCTTTGATGTGATGACAGAGGATGGCATCAAGGCGGAGTCGGCTTATTACGAATCATTACACGAAACCCCGTTGATCGCCAATACTATTGCGCGTAAAAAGCTTTTCGAAATGAACCGTGTAATTTCCGATACTGCCGAATATGGCTGTTACCTGTTTGATCATGCGTGCAAGCCTTTGCTGGCTGATTTCATGTCAAAAATCGAAACCAATGTTATCGGTAAAAACTTCAACGAGGGAATTGATGCACATGTCGACAACAAGGAATTGATCCGGATCAACGAAAGAATCCGTTATCACGAGGTTGAAATCGTAGGTGAAGAGTTGCGTGATGCAATGGATGCTATGAAAGCGATTATCTGAGAATAAGATATTAGTTAAGATTTGAATAAACCCTGTCCGTTAACCAACGGACGGGGTTTTTTGCTTTTTTGTATTTCAGTTAAAATTGATTTTATCAGGCCCCGATCGTTTATTGCATTGATTTTTGATACTTTTAACCAATAATATTATTTATTCAGCGATCATGACGAAATACAAAATCATGGCATTATCCATGTTAACAATATGTGTCACTTTTTCGGGATGTATTTTTTTTAAGAAAGAGACTGCAAAGCCTGGTCCATATCCGGAATGGGTAAAAAGCAGTGTGCTCTATGAGATCAATACGCGTCAGTATTCTCCCGAGGGTACTTTCAAAGCACTCGAAGCCGACCTGCCGCGGATAAAAGACCTTGGTGTTGACATCCTTTGGCTAATGCCCGTTTTTCCGATAGGGGAGAAAGATCGCAAAATCCCTGAAGGAGCCAAAACCGGACTTGGAAGTTATTACTCGGTGCGTGATTATAAAGCCGTCAACCCTGAATTCGGAACTGGTGAGGATTTTAAAAGTTTCGTAAACAAGGCACACGAAATGGGGTTCAGGGTGATTGTGGATTGGGTTGCCAACCATACAGCACGTGATCATGCCTGGATTACAGAACATCCCGAATGGTACAAAAAGGATGATAAAGGTGATATCAAAACCCCCTTTGACTGGACCGATTGTGCACAACTCGATTACGACAAAAAAGATTTGCGCATTGCCATGGTTGATGCAATGAAATTCTGGGTAAAGGATTTTGATATTGACGGATTCAGGTGTGATATGGCAGGATTGGTACCTTCCGATTTTTGGGACGGTGCACGAGCAGAACTTCAAACAGTGAAGCCGCTTTTTATGCTTGCCGAAAATGAGGACAAGCCGGAGTTGTGCAGGATGGCTTTTGACGCAAATTACGGATGGGAAATGCATCACCTGATGACAGCCATAGCCAAAGGAAAGCAGGACGCAGAGGCGATTCTTAAAGTGCAGTTGAAGAATGATTCCCTGCTGCCGCAACGAAGTTTCAAACTGAATTTTATCACCAATCATGACGAGAATTCATGGAACGGAACGGCCAGGGATAAATTCGGCAACGCCGAAAAGGCTTGTGCTGTTCTTACTTACACACTTCCAGGCATGCCTTTGATTTATAACGGGCAGGAAACAGGGATGACACAACGGTTGCGATTCTTTTCAAAAGATACTATCAACTGGAGCAGTGACACCACAATGTTTCAGTTTTACCAGACCTTGAATGACCTGAAGCATCGGAATTCTGCGCTCTGGAACCCGCCACATGGAGGTAAACTGCTTCCGCTCACCAACAATGCACCCGGAAAAGTTATTTCATTCCTCCGGTCATCGGGATCTTCACGCGTACTGTTACTGGCAAATATGAGTTCCGATACGATCACAACTACGATCACAACCGACATTGCCGATGGAAAATATGTGAATACATTTAATCAGAATAAAATCAATTTCAACCCCGATAACCGGGAATGCTATTTTGAACCATGGGGTTACCTGGTTCTGGAAGGGGAGTAAGACTACGAACAGCAGACAGTGAAAAATTAATAATTCTTATTTCACATCCTGAGCTCGTTTAGCCGTGAAACCGGTAACCTTTCTAGAAACATATTACAGCGACAATTTTTACTTCTAAAAATGAATTAATTTACCTATGAAGCATATATTGTTAAGTATATTACTCTATGCTAATTGCATCGTTATTCAGGCTCAGAATAACAATATCAGTAAAAAAGAAACTGACTCATCATCTATTGGAATCAGAGAAAGATATAGAGAAGAATGTTTTAAATCTTCTTTTAAAGACAGCAATATCCTTTTTAACGGGAGTGCTAATTTTACTGCAATGAAACCACAGCCACCATATATTTTTATTTATACGAATTCGGAGTTAAGTAGCAGCTTCTTTTTTGCCTCAGAAAACAGACAAGTTCTAATAGGCATTGCCAGTGATGCAATTACAAAGACAGCTGAAGATTATATAAGAAAGTTTCACCCAGATGCAAACTTCAATAATTCATATAAAAACAAAATAAAGAGTCATCGTGAAGCATCTGCTAAACATGGAAAGTTAAGTAAGATAAAATATTATACCAAAAAAAAGACCAATATATTAAATGCTCAAGTGGCAGGAGAATTTGTATATAATGAGAAAGTGCCATTTATAGATGACTACAGGTATTGTAAAGTAAGATTTATGCATACTGACTATTTAAAAGATGTTTTCATCTACTATTTTTTTATATCAGACAATAAAAGAACGGTTAAGAAAATCATGAAGCAAACTTTTGATATCGTAACGTTTAAAGAGAATCTGGATACCCCTCGTTTGTAATCCCGAAGTTTCAGGACCTCCGTTTTTCGGGGAGGGGTAAGCTATCTTGATACCCATCCTTTGTAACCTACTCTTTATACATATGTCATGCATCAGACTCGCATTAGCCCGCCATTTGGCGGGCTGAATTTGAATAACCGTGGGTGCTAGCCCACGGCCAGGCTGACAGAAAAAGAGGCAGCCCCGCAAGGGGTTGAACCTCAAAAGAGAAAGAATCTTTCATCAACATCACTTCAAAACTCATTATATGATATTGTTAACTAATATTCGTTCAACCCGCCAACTGGCGGGCTGTTTTTGTGCTCATTACTTGTCCGTGGGCTTCTCCGACAGTTGACGGATATTGATATTTTGCTACTTCGTAGCATAAAAGGACTTTTGCACTTTCTTCATTTATCAAGCATTTGACTCTTCCGAAATATTGGTAATATAATATACATTTGCCAAAAAGTAATTATTTATGCAAGATCCTAAAATATGGAACCTCCTATCAAGACATTTGGCAGAGGATGAGTCAAAAGAAGATCAGGAAATGTTCCAAGTATGGTTCAATCAAAGCGAAAAGAATAAAGAGTATTTCTATAAAGTGAAAGGTGTATGGGATCATGCTGAGATTATAGATGAAGAGTTTTTAAGAATTAAAGCATCCTGGACTTTTCATGAGAAATTTTCCTTTACCAGAATAAAGAATTTTATCCTTCGACAAGCGCTTGGGAACCTGGTTGGTTTTACTGTTGGGATGTGGGTAACGACTACATTCTCTCACAGCGTGTTAGAAAGAAAAAATATTAAAAATCTTTTTGGGATAGTGAAGAGGAAAGATGTCGTAGTCGATGATATTCCACATTGGTTGCAAGTCGGGATATCTATTTTAGTTGGCTTTATAGTGCTTGAGTTAATTAATTATTTCTTTCAGACAAAACAATATTTGCTTTTGTGGCAATATATAAGGAGGACAGTAAAGATTTAATTTAGAGGAGAAATAAAACATGAACAATATCACAACATTTGAAGAACATCTTGACAATAGGTATGGAAAGACCGGAACAACAACGCGTATTGATTTTGAGATAAAGGCTAAATCTTTTGCGATTGGTGAAATATTAAGAGAAGCCCGAAAAGAAGCTAATATGACGCAGGAAGAGTTGGCACAAAAAACCGGGACTCGAAAGAGCTTTATTTCAAGAATTGAAAATGGCCACAGCGATATTCAGCTGTCAACACTTTTTAAACTGGTTGAAATAGGATTGGAGAAACAGCTCAATCTGACAATTAGCTGATAACATTATCATTATTGATATCAAAAATCCACGCCGATCAGGAATAATCTGATCCTGAACCGAAAATTCCCGGCCTGCTGCATTTATTTTCCAGAATATGGATTCATTTATTTACGCGTGTAGAGACGCACGGCCGTGCGTCTCTACAGATCCGTGCGTCTCTACACGGCCGTGCGTCTCTACAAATGCCTGTTTATCAACAGTTTTTTAGGCTATTATTATTTAATCCGCGCATCTCTGTAATAAAAATAGCACAACCATGTGTATTGCAGCAGAGGTAATCTGACAGCGGTCAAACCACAGAAATCACTGCAAATCCATTCTTCTCTGCAAATTTAACCTGGCAAATTTCTTAAAATTAATTATGTGATTGATATGTAATGTTTTGTACAGACTCGCATGTTTGCCGTTCAAATGACTGACTAAGGTGTTTTTTTAACTGTCTTTTAAACTTTATTCCGTGGATTACAAACAATCTGCACACGCTTACTGAAGACTTAACATTTTTTAATTAAATGATGGCTAATGAAACAATACAAAACACTATTTTCGTAACCGTTTTAAAAGCACAATAAATAATTATCTATTGGATTATGAATCAAACATTGGACATTAGAGAACTTAACGAACGTATTCAACGGGAAAGCTCATTTGTGGATCTTATTTCCATGGAGATGAATAAGGTAATTGTCGGTCAGAAACACCTGGTCGAAAGCTTGCTGATCGGCTTGCTGTCCGACGGGCATATCCTTCTGGAAGGTGTACCCGGACTGGCAAAGACATTGGCTATCAATACGCTGGCAAATACCATAGATGCCAAATTTGCACGGATACAGTTTACTCCCGACCTTCTGCCGGCCGACTTAATCGGGACCATGATTTATAGTCAGAAGAACGAGGAGTTCCTGGTTCGTAAAGGACCCATTTTTACCAATTTCGTACTGGCAGACGAGATCAACCGTGCACCGGCCAAAGTGCAGTCTGCTTTACTGGAAGCGATGCAGGAACGTCAGGTCACTATCGGAGCCCATACCTATCCGCTTGAAAATCCTTTCCTTGTGATGGCTACCCAGAATCCGATCGAACAGGAAGGTACTTACCGTTTGCCGGAAGCGCAGGTCGATCGTTTTATGTTAAAGGTCGTATTGAATTATCCCAAAAAAGAAGAGGAGAAATTAATTATCCAGATGAATCTTTTGAAGGAATTCCCCAGGGCCAAAACTGTTCTGCAACCAATAGATATTATCCGGGCACGGGATATTGTGAAGGAGGTGTATATGGATGAGAAAATCCAAAAATATATTGTTGATATCGTTTTTGCCACCCGTGAGCCAAAGGCTGCAGGATTGCCCAAATTTGAGGAGATGATTTCGTATGGCGCCTCTCCACGTGCTTCCATTAGTCTTGCACAGGCCGCCAAAGCATATGCATTTATCAAACGCCGCGGTTACGTAATACCTGAAGATATCAGGGCGGTATGTCACGATGTGATGCGCCACCGTATCGGCTTAAGTTACGAAGCCGAAGCCAACAATCTTTCCACTGAAGAGATCATCAGCGAAATATTGAATACAATTGAAGTTCCTTAGCATTGAATCCGATTTCATTGAAATAAATAAACTATAATCAGTTCAATAATAAATAAAAGTGGAAGCATCGGAACTGTTAAAAAAAGTCCGCAAAATTGAGATAAAAACGAAAGGGCTTTCCCGGAATATCTTTGCCGGAGAATACCACAGCGCGTTTAAGGGGCGTGGTATGGCTTTCAGCGAAGTTCGTGAATACCAGTTTGGAGATGATATCCGAAATATCGACTGGAACGTAACTGCCCGCTATGGCCACCCTTTTATCAAGATATTTGAGGAAGAAAGGGAGCTCACGGTGATGTTGCTCGTCGATGTGAGCGGTTCGCGTGACTTTGGTACCGTTGAGCGGATGAAGAAAAACGTCATCGTCGAGATCGCGGCCATTCTTTCGTTTTCGGCCATTTCGAACAACGATAAAATAGGCGTTATCTTCTTTTCTGACCGTATCGAGAAATTTATTCCTCCAAAGAAAGGACGTACACATACATTAAGAATTATTCGCGAACTGATTGAATTTGAACCGGTTTCCCGCAAGACAGATATCGCATTCGCATTACGCTACCTCACCAACGCGATGAAACGCAGGGTTACCGCTTTTGTAATTTCTGACTTTATGGATAAATTTCCTCCGCTGGAGCAAGCCCTGTCAATCGCCAATAACAAACATGACATGGTCGGGCTTCGTATTTACGATGAACGTGAAACGGGGCTTCCATCAGT
Source organism: uncultured Bacteroidales bacterium (assembly GCA_942493325.1). GTDB lineage: Bacteria > Bacteroidota > Bacteroidia > Bacteroidales > Prolixibacteraceae > JAAFHB01. The sequence goes on from OW818689.1 coordinate 5,461,659, forward strand.
GGGGATGATTAAACTCAAGGACGCCGAAACTGGTGAGTATATCTGGGTTGATTCGTCAAGTCGTCGTGTGCGGGATTCGTACAGCCAATACTGGAAGGACAAAAATAAACAATTGGATAGCTTACTGAAAAAGACCGGATTAGATTATGTCAACATCAGCACGCGCGAAGATTACGTCAAATCGCTCGTTGCGCTTTTCAAGAAGAGGGAGCACAAATTATGAACAGATCGGTTAAATTAAAGTATTTACTCACGTTTTCTGTCTTTTTGCTATCCCTTTTTATAGCCAACGGACAGGAGATTAAGCTCAGTGCGGCACTTGAGCAGGATTCGATATGGCTGGGTGACCAGATTAAGCTGCTGATAGTTGTGGAGCAGAATGCAGGATCCACTGTTGAATTTCCACAGTTACCCGATTCGATCCAAAAAATTGAAATCCTTGAGAAATCGAAGATCGATACCTCGAAACTGGACGGAACACGGCTGCAATTGAAACAGACTTACCTGGTAACCTGTTTCGACAGTGGTGCTCACTACATTCCGCGTTTCGAATTTGCGGTTAAAAACGCAGGACGGACCGATACACTCAAAAGCAACGATTTAACGCTGTTTGTGAAACTTCCCCCGGTAGACCTGAGCAAGGCACCGGCGGATATAAAAAAACCATTCGCTGCGCCCATCACACTCAAGGAAATTGCTCCATGGTTACTAGGTATTATCCTGGCTGGTGCAATTGTTTTTCTGATCATCTACGCCATCAGTCGCAGAAGAAGAAACAAACCGTTGTTCCAGCGCCCTCCGAAACCCAAACTGCCACCTCATGTGATTGCTTTGCAGGAGCTTGATAAACTGAAAAGCGAGGAGTTATGGCAGCATGAAAAGGTTAAGGATTACTATACACGCCTCACCGATATTGTCAGGGTTTATATCGAAGACCGTTTTGCGATTCCTGCCATGGAACAAACAACTTTTGAAATCCTGGCCGGCTTTAAGGAAAAGGAAACACAAATCGATAAAAAGGCTTTTGATGAGTTAAGAGAGATTCTCGATGTCTCGGATCTTGTGAAGTTTGCAAAGTTCACCCCGCTTCCCGACGAAAATCACCGGGTGCTTTCGAATGCCTATCTTTTCGTAAAGGAAACTACCGTCGAAACGATTGCTGAAGTATCCACGTCTTCCGATTTAAAGGGGACAGAAAAGGAACTTGTAAATCTGAGCGAAAATAAGGAGGAAAGTCAGCTATGAATATGATCACATTTGCCAAACCTGAACTGTTTTATCTTTTGCTTGGATTAATTCCTCTGATTGCCTGGTACATTTTCAGGCAGAAAATGGCGAAGGCAAGTATCCAGATAAGCACCATTGATTCACTGCGCAAAGTGCCGTTGACATGGAAGCACTCCTTGCGCCATGTTGCCTTTGTTTTACAAGTAGCCGTAATGGCATTGATCATCGTCTGTCTCGCAAGACCTCAGTCTTCGAACAGTTGGAATGACCAAACCATTGAAGGGATTGATATTATCATTGCACTCGATATGTCGAGTTCGATGCTTGCGCGTGACTTTCAGCCTGACAGACTCGGAGCGGCCAAATCGGTGGCAATTGAGTTTATATCCGGGCGGCTTTACGACAGGATCGGATTGGTTGTCTTCTCCGCCGAAAGTTTTACACAATGTCCGCTTACTACCGACCGGGCTGTTTTAGTCAACCTGTTCCAGAATTTGCAGCCCGGATTGCTTGAGGATGGTACCGCAATCGGTTTAGGGCTTGCCAACGCAGTCTCACGATTAAAGGATAGTGAAGCAAAAAGCAAGGTCGTGATTCTTCTTACGGACGGAGAAAATAACCGGGGAGAGATTGCCCCGATCACTGCTGCCGAAATAGCCAAAACTTACGGAGTCAGGGTGTATACGATAGGTGTCGGAACAATAGGCACTGCTCCTTATCCTATCCAGACCCCGTTTGGAATCCAGATCCGCGATGTGGAGGTCAAGATTGATGAAAAGACGTTGCAGGAGATTGCCAATATCACCGACGGAAAATATTTCCGTGCGACGAACAATCGGACATTGATCGAAGTTTATAAAGAGATCGATCTGCTTGAAAGATCCAAAATTGAGAACAAAGAGTACAGTAAAAAGACTGAAGAGTATCGCCGTTATGCAATAGGGGCTCTTGTCCTCGCATTATTGGCTATGGTTCTGCAATTTGTAGTATTCAGACATATTCCGTAAAAAGGAATCAGAAAAAAATTGAATTATGGAATCGTTTAGATTTGCAAACCCCGAATATTTCTATTTTCTGCTTGTCATCCCGGTATTCCTGGTATTATTTATAATCACAAGAATAAACCGGAGCCGATCGCTTCGGCGATTTGGAGATCATGCACTAATTTCACAATTAATGCCCAGTGTATCGAATACGCGGCCGGTCATCAAGTTTATGATATGGATGCTTGCGCTGACTTTTATCATAACAGCCCTCGCGCAGCCACAATTCGGGTCAAAGCTTTTGACATCAAAACGCCGGGGAGTTGAACTGATTATTGCACTGGATGTTTCGAACAGTATGATGGCAGAAGACATTAAGCCAAACCGCCTGGAACGTGCCAAAAGGGCCATCTCAAAGTTGACCGAACGGCTCCGCGACGATAAACTGGGGTTGATTGTTTTTGCCGGACAGGCTTATGTCCAGCTGCCGATCACCACGGACTATGTCTCGGCCAAATTGTTTCTCGATGCCATTAACACGAATATTGTTCCGGTCCAGGGGACTGCCATTGGAGCTGCCATTGAAATGGCAAAAAAATCATTTTCACCTGATTTTGCCGGAAGTAAGGCAGTAATCGTAATTACGGATGGTGAAAATCATGAGGATGATGCCGTCGGGGCAGCGAAAGATGCCCAAAAGTCAAATATTGTGGTTCATACTGTTGGTATGGGGCTGCCCCAGGGAGCTCCAATTCCGATGGGCCCCGAAGGTAGCCGCGATTTTCTTAAAGACAGGGACAATAATATTGTTGTGACAAAGCTCGATGAAGATATGCTTACGCAGATTGCCACGGCAGGTGGAGGTACTTATATCAGGGCAAATAATGCAGAAGTCGGATTAAACAACCTGTTTAATGAAATTGAAAAAATGGAAAAGTCAGAGATGGATTCGCGTGAATATTCCGAATATAATGATCAGTTCCCGCTCTTTCTTACACTTGCCCTTGTATTGATTCTGTTTGATTTTATGATTCTCGAACGGAAAAATAAATGGCTGCGTAATTTCAGGTTATTCGGCCATCAAAAATGAAGATGTTATGAAGAAAATATTAGTCATACTGATTGTATTTACTGTTTCAGCCGGAGCATTTGCGCAAAAGGAGCGTAAGTTCGTCCGTGAAGGGAATAGTTACTATGCTGATGCACTGGAGGATACTACCAAGTTGGATACCATTGGTTTTGGAAAGGCAGAGGTGGCTTACCGTCGGGCTTTGCAGATAAAACCCGATGATTTCCACTGGCAATTTAACCTGGCCAATTCTATATATAAACAGAATAAACCGGACCAGTCAGCATCGGAATTTGAAAAATTGGTTGAGCAGACAACTGTACCGGCTGAGAAGTCGATGGTCTATCACAATATGGGTAATTCATTACTCGCGCAGAAAAAATTTGATCCAAGTATTGATGCTTATAAAAAGGCATTAAGAATCACGCCCAATGATCCTGAGACCAAATATAACCTCGCCTACGCGATGAAAATGAAAAAGAAAGACGAGGAAGAGAAGAAGAAGGATCAGGATAAAAAGGACCAGGATAAAGATCAGGATAAAAAGGATCAGGACCAGGACAAGGATAAGCAGGATCAGAATAAAGATCAGCAGAATAAGGATCAGCCACAGGAGCCAAAGCCTCAGCCACAGAATAAAATTTCAAAACAAAGTGCCGAGCAAATGTTGCAGGCACTCGAAAATGACGAAAAGCAGACACAGGAAAAGGTAAAGAAAGCGCAGGCTGAGCGGGCACAAAGAACAAAAGTGGAGAAAAACTGGTAAGAATGACTAATTTTGACTGATTAGATTAATAAATAAAATATTTAAGAACAATATGCGGATAAAGCAACTCTATCTATTAGTTTGTGTTTTACTATTTAGTTTGTCCGGGTTTGCCCAACAGGTCAGTTTTACGATGGAAGCGCCTAAAATAGTGGAACTTGGCGAACAGTTCAGACTTGCTTTCACCCTGAATGCCAAAGGTCAGAACTTAAAACTGCCTGAACTTACTGAATTTGAAGTGTTGATGGGGCCATCAACATCACAGAGCAGTTCGTTTCAGATCATAAACGGGGTGAGTTCACAATCTGTGTCCTTCTCGTACCTGTATGTTCTTAGGGCGAAAAAGGAAGGCCGATTTACAATCAGTGCGGCTTCGGTCAATGTCGACGGCCAGATATATACGTCAAACACTCTTTTGATTGAGGTTGTAAAAGGATCTGCAAAACCTTCAGGAGGGGGTGTAGATGCGCCAACTTCAACGCCGGGGAGTGTCCCAAAATCAGATCTTTTTGTCAAGCTGATACTTGATCGGAATAAAGTTTACAAGGGTGATCATGTGACGGCAACCATCAAAATTTATTCGAAAGTAAATCTGAACGGATTCGAGGATATATCACTTCCGAATTTCGAAGGTTTCTGGTCACAGGATGTCGAGTTGCCACAGCAAATCTCTCTTCAGCGGGAGACCTATAACGGGGAGATTTATAATGTGGGAACATTGAAAAAGACATTGTTATTCCCGCAGCAAACCGGGGTTATTACCATCGGCCAGGTTAAAATTGATTGTATCGTGCAGCAACGGGTCAGTAAGCCCAAGAGCTTTTTCGACGATTTCTTTGATAATTTTGCCAATGTCCGAGCAACTGTTACCAGCGATCCGATAACTGTTACTGTCAATCCGCTTCCGGCAGGACCTGCCGATTTCTCGGGGGCAGTCGGTCGTTTTGATCTGCGGTCTTCTATAACATCAACCAGCGTTAAGGAGAACGATGCGATAACCCTGCGTCTGGATGTAACCGGGAAGGGCAATATAAAACTGATCAACGCTCCGAAATTGAATCTGCCAGCCGATTTTGAAGTTTATGATCCGAAAACTCAAAGTAATTATACAGCGACTTCCGAAGGTCTCAATGGAAATATTTCGTTTGAATACCTTTTCCTTCCACGATTTGCCGGCGATTATACCATTCCTCCCGTTAATTTCGTCTATTTCGATCCTTCCTCGGGGAGATATGCCACTAAATCATCTCAGGAATTCAAAATTCATGTCGATAAGGGTGACGGATCATCACAGGCCAATGTAAGAAGTATCTTTTCGAAGGAGGATGTCAAATATTTAGGTAAGGATATCCGGTTTATAAAAAACAATTTCGACCTGAGGCCAAAAGGTGTTATTTTCTTCGGCAGTTTCATGTTTTACCTGATCTACCTGGTCGGTATTGCGGGGTTGCTTGCACTCTATCTTTTTTATCAAAAGCGGATACGTGAAAATGCCAATGTTGCACGATTGAAAAACAAAAAGGCGAGCAAGGTTGCACTGCGAAGATTAAAGGAGGCAAACGGCCATTTAAGTACCGGTTCAACTGAGAAGTTCTATGAGGCAGTAACACGGGCATTCTGGGGTTATCTAAGCGACAAAATGACCATTCCGGTGGCAGAACTGACCAGAGAAAGGGCTGCAGCTGAACTGGTAAATCACAAAGCTTCGGAAGGGTTGATTACCCGTTTCATCCAGATACTTGATACCTGCGAATTTGCAAGGTTTGCTCCTGGTGGAGACAACAAGAAAATGCATGAAATATACGATGAGGCTACCGATGTGATGAGCCAGATGGAAAAAGAGATTAACTGAGAATTACTAATTACGAATTATGAATTACGGTTTATGAAAAAGTTGATCAAAAAATATAGTTTACTGCTGCTGATAATCATGGGGAGCCTGGCTTCACAGGGTCAATCTGCTGCAGTTAATGATTCGGTATCGGCTGCAAATCAGCTTTATAATACCGGAAAATACCAGGAAGCGATCCGGAAGTATCAGTATGTGATCGGGCAGGGATTCGAATCATCGGAACTTTATTACAACCTGGGAAATGCATTTTATAAATCAGGAAACGCCACCTATGCCATCATTAATTATGAACGGGCTAAAAAACTGGCTCCGAACGACGATGATATCCGTTACAACCTGGAGTTGGCGCGCACTCAGATAGTTGACAACATCGTCACATTGCCCGAACCCGGCTTTCTGCGGTGGTGGAAAGCGCTAATCAGCTCACAGTCCATAAGTTTCTGGGGTACAGTAAGTATCATCACTTTCTTTGCCTTTCTTACCCTGTTTGGATTGTTTTTGTTCTCGAGATCATTCCGGTTAAAAAGACTGTCATTTTGGTTTTCTGTTACAGCCTTATTTTTCTCATTAATTACCTTTTCTTTTGGATCAACGCTCAAATCAAAATTACTTAAGCACAATACAGCAGTAATTACCGAACGGAGCGTAAAGGTAAAAGCGTCGCCCAGTGAGACAGGAACCGAATTGTTTATTGTGCACGAAGGGGTAACTGTACAGCTTACCGACGAGCTTGGCGAATGGGTTTATGTCAGTCTTCCTGACGGAAATAAAGGCTGGGTTAAGGAAGAAGCGATAATCAGAATTTAATTACGAATTATGAATGATCAATAACGAATGATTAATATTCGTGAAATCGATACTCTAATCTCCTGATTTCCAATTCGTAATTCGTAATTCTTTAATTCGTAATTCTTCTTTTCTGTCATGAAATTAATCGATCTCACACATACCCTGCGTCGCGATATCGCCGTTTATCCCGGTGATGATCCGGTTCAGCTTGAACAGGTCAGGACTCTTGAACAGAATGGATTTAATAATTTTAGGTTATCTTCAGGTATGCATGTCGGCACGCATATCGACGGACCGATGCACATGACTTCAGATACCCGTTTAATGTCTCAGCTTCCGCTGGAAATGTTTACAGGCAAGGGAGTGCTGATTGACGTAAGAGGAGAGCAAAAGATTGAGTTCCGTGAATCATTCCGTACACTAGTTCAGCAGGGGGATATCGTATTATTTTATTCAGGATTGGATGATTTAATGGGCACGCCACAGTATTTCACCGATTATCCCAATATTACCGAAGAACTCGCCCGTTTTTTGGCAGATCAGCCGGTTAAAATGGTTGGTATTGACTGGGTTTCGCCCGATCATCATCCTTACTTAATCCATGAATTACTGTTTAATAACGATGTTCTGATTCTGGAGAATCTTACCAATCTTGGCCAATTGCTGTATGAAACTAATTTTGAAGTTTTTGCCTTCCCATTAAAGATTGAAGCCGATAGTTCGATGGTTAGGGTGGTGGCGATGGTGAGTTGAGTAATTCCAGTGACCAAATGTAAATTGTAAGGATCATTCTGTTTTAAGATATTTGTATATTTGTAAAAAGAAAGGTAAGGATTTTAGAAAGATTATAATTGAGAAATTATTGATTAAATTAGTCGAATTGTCGATGAGTATAAAAAACTTTCTATGAGACAGTTAACATACAGGGTTTTATTAAACCGGGAACCGGAAGGTGGCTATACAGTGACAGTCCCGACTTTACCCGGATGCATCACTTATGGTGAAAACGTTGATGAAGCTCTTTTAATGGCTAAAGAAGCTATTGAACTATATATTGAAAGCCTTGTCGCACACGATGAACCTGTGCCGGATGAATCAAATACGCTGGAATATGCTTTAACTATCCCAGCTACAGCATGAGCAACACACGTTCACTAAGTTCGAAAGATTTGGTGAGAATACTACAGCAAAAAGGGTTCTTATTGGATCGAAGCAGTGGTAGTCACCAGATTTGGCTGCACCCTGATTCCCGTAAACGAGCGGTTGTTCCAATGCACAACAAAGATCTGCCAACCGGGACCCTTTATGCCATCTTAAAACAAGCCGGTATTGATAAGAATGAACTTTAAACTCAATGAAAAATGGTCCCTTCTTCATTGGCGTTTGGTTAAAAGCGTCAATTAATTTTAGTGGCTTAAAAAAGGACGTTGGAACAAAAGAAAAGAATCATTGATTAGATGAGAGCCTTTAAATTATATGACTTAAGATCAGCACGCCTATTAATCCGATAATGCCAATAAGCGTTTCCATGACCGTCCAGACCAGGAAAGTCTGTTTTATTGTTGCATTAAAATACTCTTTAAACATCCAGAATCCGCTGTCATTAAAATGCGAAAACATCAGGCTTCCGGCTCCTGTGGCAATCACCATTAATTCGGGTGAAACACCTGTCCCTGCGATCAAAGGCAATGTCAGCCCTGCGGCAGTAATGCACGAGACGGTGGCCGACCCAATAGCAAAACGGATCAAGGCCGCCACACTCCAGGTAAGGACCAGGGGTGACATGTTAAATCCACCGGCAATTATTTTAATGTAATCGGCTGTTCCGCTATCGACAAGTACCTGCTTGAATGCTCCCCCCGAAGCAATAATCAGTACAATAAGTGACACACTAACCGAGGCGTCGGATAAACTTTTCATCATATCCGGCATCTTTCTTTTCCTGCGGATTCCCAAAAGGTAAACTCCTATAAAAACAGCGAAAAAAAGTGCAATGGTCGGGTCACTGATAAATTTCAACAATTTAACATTGCTGTTTTCAGCCGGAATGGCCATCTGGATAATAGCACCTGTCAGCATCAGGACAATCGGACTCAAAGCCACGATCAGGCTCGCAGCAAGTGAAGGAAGACTTTCTTTGGTGAATTCACGGGCAACAAAGAGTTCTTTGGGAGGTGTAAGATCCCATTTCAGGTAAAACCTTGAGAGTACGGGACCGGCAATGATAATGCTGGGTATGGCAACCATAATTCCATAGAGAAGTGTCAGGTTAACATCCGCATTGAAGATAAACGCGATGGAGGTTGGAGCCGGGTGGGGTGGGAGGAAGCCATGCGTTACCGAAAGTGCCGCACTTAGCGGTAGACCCAGGTAGATTAGCGGCAATTTTGTGGAAGCAGCCAGGGCATAAATCAACGGAATAAGGACAAGGAATCCGGCATTATAAATCATCGGAAGCCCGACCAGGAATCCTGTGATCATAATGGCAATCTGAATCTTACCAATGCCAAACAGATCGACCAGCCTGCTTGTTATCCGGTAAGCAGCACCACTCTCTTCGAGCAGTTTCCCGAGCATAGCCCCGAAAATAATGATCAGCGCAAGGCTGCCCATCGTACTTCCAAGTCCTGAAGTGATGGATTGTAATATGATCAATGGTTCCATGCTGTTCAACAGTCCTACGGCAAACGAGGTAATCAGCAATGCAAGGAAAGCGCTGATTCTATATACGCTTATAAGAATAAACAGGAAAATAATTCCGGCAATAATAATGATTAGCGGCATGTCTGGTCAATTAGTCAATAACTCACGAAAATAGAATAATTTGGCAGTAAAAAAAATGGCGGGGATAAAAACTGTTAAGATAACTGCCTTTCCTTTAAACCTTATTTTTAAAGGCAACCTCAGTAGAAGATTCATACTCACAGCCCACAACCTCATTACCTTATCTGGGGTTGATTGTCTTTTGATAGAATTTGATAAATAAATGAGTTAATAAGGTTTTAGTCAAATAGTTGAACACTTGATACTGAGGTTTTTTCTTTAAAAATAAGGTTTTTTTAAGACATTAAGTAATACTTGTCAATTGACCTATTCACAGATTCAAAATACAAAGCCAAAATCGAAGAATGCAATCGAACCAGTAAAACAACATGATCCGGGTTAATATAAATACAAAGCGGGTTACACTTCTTATTCATTTATCACAGGAATCAGAGTAAAAATTTAATAGAACTTTCTGAATCCGATGATTTCCCTGACTTCATTCAACGTTTTCGAGGCTGATTCGCGCGCTTTTTCAGCCCCGTTTCGTGCAACTTTCGAAAGGTATGTTTCATCCTTTGTGATCTCCTCTATCCGGCTACGTATCGGGCTGGTAAAGTTGATGATGTCCTCGGCAAGTTGCTTTTTAAGGTCGCCGTAACGGATCGAACAGTTGCTGTAGGCTGTATCGAAATGACTCACCACATCAGGTGCAGAAACCACTTCCATTAACGTGAATAAATTCTGTATAACATCTGGTTTTTTCTGGTGCATTTCGGTAGGTCCGGAATCGGTTACCGCTTTCATTACCTTTTTCCGGATACTGGCTGGTAATTCGGCCAGTGAAATGGCATTGCCTTCCGATTTTCCCATTTTGCCAGAGCCGTCAAGCCCCGGTATCTTCACCATATCTTTTCCTTTAAACGTGTAGGCTTTTGGGATTGGAAATGTTTCAACATTATACATGCGGTTGAATCGGCGGGCGAAAGTACGGGCCATCTCGAGGTTCTGCTCCTGGTCTTTACCAACGGGAACCAGATTGGCTTTGTGAATGATTATATCGGCAGCCATCAGCACAGGGTAGGTGAGCAGACCGGCATTCACATTATTAGGTTGCTGACGCGCTTTATCCTTGAATGATGTTGTCCGTTCAAGTTCACCCAGGTAAGCATTCATATTCAGAAGCAGGTATAATTCCGGGATTTCAGGAACATCGCTCTGGATAAAAATTGTCGCCTTATCCGGATCAATGCCGCAGGCCAGGTATTCAGCCAGTACCTGTTTTACATTGGCATGTAAATCATTGGGGTGTGGGTGCGTGGTAAGCGAATGAAAATCGGCTATAAAGAAAAAAGTCTCATGTTTATGCTGCATCTGGATGAAGTTTTTTACTGCTCCAAAATAATTGCCGAGGTGCAGGTTACCCGTCGAACGAATTCCGCTTACTACTATTGACATGTGTTTACTTTAAAATTTTAGGATACAAAAATACAAAAACCATCGGAACAGTGCCGGTTTATTCTTCCAAACCTGCAATTTCGTAGTTTTCCTGGCTGATTAAAGGTTCTCCTTTATACCTGAGCAGCAACTGGGCAATCGCAAAAGTATCCTTTTCACAGTAGCGCGCAATTCTTTGAATATCATATGTTTTATAATAAATATCGGCCACCTGGCTGCCGTCAATGTCATCTTTAGGCGTTGGAATATTAAAAATCGTGCAGAGCAGCTCCAGTGATGAATAATGCTTGTAATCTCCGAATTTCCATAGCTGCAGGGTGTCGATCATCACCTCCCTGACTTCCCAGGGTTTAGCTCCGGCAATATCCAGAACAGGGGGGATAGGTAACCCATTGATTAACAACCTTCGCGCTATAAACGGAAAATCGAACTCCTGCCCGTTATGGGCACAGACCTTATGCATCGGGTTTTTCATAAAACGGGTAAGCATAGTTGAGAAGTCCTGCAAAATACTTACCTCATCATCCCCGCAAAATGATTTTACACGGTATGCCCGCTCGTTACCCTTGCGGTAAATCATTCCGGACGAGATGCATACAATTTTTCCAAACTCAGCATAGATGCCGGCCCGGTTGTAAAGACCTTCTGCCGTTTCGTCCTCTTTTCCGATCTGGCGGGCTTTTTTGATCCAGAGTTTTTGCATGTTTTCAGGCACGCAGGCCAGATTTTCATACAAAGGCACTGTTTCTATATCGATGAATAAAACATGCTCCGGCAAAAGTTTTTCAAGCATATCTGGAATTATTAAGGGTTATCGTTAAGGTGTTTTTCAATATACTGGGTGATGATATCGATGGCCACAATGTTGCTTCCCCCTTCAGGCACAATAATATCGGCATATCTTTTGGTCGGTTCGATAAATTGCAGGTGACTCGGTCTGACCGTATCTTCATACCGGTGCAATACTTTAATGACGTCTCTGCCGCGTTCAATAATGTCGCGCAAAATTACCCTCGATAATCTTACATCTGCCTCGCAGTCTACGAATATCTTGATATCCATTAATTTACGCAGTTTTTCGGGTTGAAGGCAAAGAATTCCTTCAACAATAATCACCTTATGGGGCACCACTAAAACAGTCTCACTGAAACGTGTACAGGTCAGGTAAGAATAGATGGGCTGTTGGACACTCTCACCCTTTTTAAGCTTTTTAATACTGTCGATAAGTAAATCAAATTCAATACTGTCCGGATGATCGAAGTTAATTTGCTGGCGTTGTTCGAGGGGAAGATGGCTGTTGTCGCGGTAGTAGGCATCCTGGGATATTACTGCTACATCGCCTTTTTTTAATCGCCCAATAATTTCATTTACAACCGTTGTTTTTCCTGAACCTGTTCCCCCGGCAATTCCTATAATAAGCATATACTTAAAGGTTATCTATTTGAAAATGAAAAGAAAAATCTCATTTGTGTAAGCTTAATATCGATGTATAATGTTAACGATCAGTAATACACAGTGCAGCTTAAATGGTATTCAAAATTAAGGAAATATTTTGTTATCAATGATTTTTTATACAAAATCAATACCTTTGCCTAAAACGGTAAAATTGCTCAGTGGCAACCTTATTCCGACTTGTTTTGACAGCATCGGAGTGCTGATTGCAATTATAAAATTAAATACTACAAACAATTTAAATCGAAGTAGTTAATGATTAATCATACAGTTGTTTTCAAACTCAGGGATTTTGAAAATGAAGATCAGAAAGCGGTAGTACGAAATAAAATCAAACAGGCGTTACTTACACTAAAAGACAAAATTAACGTACTGAAATATATTGAGGTGGGTTTGAATTTTGAATTAATGTCCTCATCACATGATATTTGTCTGATCACACATTTCGAAACCATCCATGATCTTAAGATCTATCGTAACGATCCGGAGCATCTGAAAGTGGCCGAATTAATTAAAGCCAATACAATTGACAGGGCTGTTGTCGACTTCGAATTTTAAATTTCGGACTATGAAAAATCTCTATCCACTTAAATTTACCCCTATTTTCAAGGACAAAATCTGGGGTGGCAATAAACTGAATGAACTCTTGAACAAGGATTATCCCGGATTGCCCAATTGTGGTGAATCGTGGGAAATCTCGGGTGTTCAGGACGAAGTTTCGGTTGTATCAGATGGTTTTCTGACAGGAAATAATCTCGAAGAATTGATTGAAGTATACATGGGCGACCTCGTGGGCGAGAAGACCTATGAAAAATTCGGAACTGAATTTCCGCTCCTGGTAAAATTTATTGATGCCAACGATAATCTTTCGATCCAGGTTCATCCCAATGATAAATTGTCGATGGAACGGCACGATGCCTATGGAAAGACAGAGATGTGGTATGTTGTTCAGGCCGATCCCGGTGCAAGGCTTATATCGGGATTTAACCGCAAAATGGACAAAGAGCTGTATCTTAAAAACTTTAATGAGGGCCGTATCGAGGAGATTCTCAATTATGAAGAGGTAAAAGCGGGTGATGTTTTCTTCATTCCTGCGGGCACAGTTCATGCTATCGGCAAGGGTATTGTCATTGCCGAAATACAGCAAACTTCGGATGTAACCTACCGGATATACGATTTTAACCGGTTGGACGATCACGGCCATCCGCGTGAATTACATACCGATCTTGCTGTTGATGCAATTGATTACGGTTCTGCAGTAAAATCGCGTACTGATTACACGGCAGTTGACGATATTCCCGTAAAATTGGTTGAATGTGAATATTTTACGACCAATATTTTGACATTGAGCACTTTAGTAGAGCGCGATTTCACCACTTTTGACACTTTCGTGATTTATGTTTGTCTTGAAGGGGAATATAGCCTTTCATGGGAAGATCAAAGTATCAATGTCGTAAAAGGGGAGTCGATCCTGGTTCCGGCTTTGATCACTAATTTCGTGCTTTCGGCTGTTAATGACGGAACGGCAAAACTTCTTGAGGTCTATATCAAATAAGTATTTTTAAGCGCAAACATTTAGCTGAAGAACCATTTATCAGCCCATTATTTAATAAATTAAGCATGATTATAAAAAAAGCTGAATTTGTAATCAGCAATACAGATCCGGAAAAGTGTCCTGTTACGGAAAAGCCGGAATTCGCATTTGTGGGGAGATCGAATGTAGGCAAGTCATCACTGATCAACATGTTAACCGGCTTTGGTGATTTGGCCAAGGTATCTACTGCCCCCGGCAAGACCCGGCTGATCAACCATTTTAATATAAATGATGAATGGTTTTTGGTTGACCTGCCAGGTTATGGTTATGCAAAGGTCGGCCGTACTTCACGGGCACAATGGCTGTCATTTATCCGGAAGTATCTTGCAATCAGGGATAACCTGTTCTGTGTATTTGCATTGATTGACTCACGTCACAAACCCCAGGCCAATGACCTGGAATTCATGAACTATATGGGTGAGCACGAAATCCCGTTTGCAATGGTTTTTACCAAGGCGGATAAGCTTTCACGCAGGCAATTGGATAAGAATATTGAGGCATATAAAGCTGAAATGCTTAAAACATGGGAAGAATTACCGTCGCTTTTTGTAACATCAGCCGGTACAAAACTGGGAAGGGATGAAGTTCTCGGGTTTATTGACGGCATTGTGAAAGGTGATAATAAATGATTCATAAGATATGACAAAGCTCATATCGTGTTCTGGAATAGATATTTTATAATCGATATATCGCTATAAAACAATATTTTAATAAAGTTTTTTCCGAGGGATTTGACATTATTTTCAAAAAAGGTTAACTTTCGGATTAGTTGTTGTTTCAATATTTCTACTTTTGCCACCAGATAGTAGCGAGTTAAATTCATACAGAAATTCTCTATATATGCCCACAGGTTGTATCAAAATTTTTGCCGGCACAGAATCAAAATACCTGGCCGAAAAAATAGCTGAAAACTCTGGAATAGCACTGGGAAAATCATCATGTCCGCGTTTTTCTGACGGAGAATTTGAACCGTGTTATGAGGAAACCATCAGAGGTTCATACACTTTTATTATTCAATCGACTTTTCCGCCGGCAGATAATCTTTTAGAATTGCTTTTAATGATTGATGCGGCCAAGAGGGCATCTGCCTATAAAATAATCGCAGTAATGCCTTATTTTGGATTTGCGCGTCAGGATCGGAAGGACAGGCCCCGGGTATCGATCGGAGCCAAGCTTGTAGCCGATATGTTATCAACAGCCGGGATCGACCGGTTAATCACAATGGATCTTCATGCCGACCAGATCCAGGGTTTCTTCGATGTTCCGGTAGATCACCTGAGTGCCGTGGCTCTGTTTATCCCTCACATCCAGCAAATGGGGCTTAGGGATATCGTTGTTGCATCACCCGATGTGGGCGGGACGAAAAGGGCAAATGTCTTCGCAAAGCATCTGCATACGGATCTTGTAATTTGTCATAAGTCGCGATCGAAGGCAAACCAGATTGATTCGATGACACTGATTGGTGATGTTGAAAACAAAGATGTTATTATTGTGGATGATATTATCGATACAGCCGGAACGATTACAAAGGCGGCTGAACTGATGAAAAACAAGGGGGCCAATTCTGTTCGTGCCTTTGCAACGCACGCTGTTCTTTCGGGCCCGGCATTCGAACGGATAGAAAACTCCTGCCTCGATGAATTACTCCTTACCGATTCGATACCACTTACACATCAATCGGACAAAATCACAGTCCTGTCCTGTGCCCCTCTTTTTGCAGATGTTATTCAAAAGGTCTTTGAAAATAAATCAATAAGCACGGCGTTTATCTAAGAATTGTTATCTTTGCGCCCGGTTTTGCAGCATACCTTTAATGGTGTGATGCGGATACCTTCCTTTAAGAAGGAGATCTGAGTAAACACTTAGTTACAAAACAGTTAATTTTTTACAAAACAAATGAAAACATTTCAAATTAAGGGTACTGCCCGTCAGGAGATTGGTAAAAAGGCCAACAAATCCCTGAGAAGTCAGGATTTAGTGCCATGTGTGATTTATGGCGGTGATAAAATCGTACATTTCCAGGCTCACGAAAACGAGTTCCGCAAATTGGTTTACACACCTAAAGTATACCAGACACAAATTGATGTCGATGGTACAGTTTATAATGCGTTTATGCAGGCATTACAGTTTCATCCTGTCACGGATAAACTTCTCCATATCGATTTTCTCGAAATACGTGAGAATGTACCTGTTAAACTGCAGATTCCTGTTCGACTCGATGGTTATGCCAAAGGGATTCAGCAGGGTGGTCGTTTAAAAGCAAACCTTCGTACGTTGAAAGCAAAAGGATTTTCGAAAGATTTTCCGGATGAGATCATTGTCGATGTTACCGAGCTTAACCTGAGCGAAAGTGTCAGGGTTGGTGATGTTAAGGTTCCCGGAATCGAAATTCTGAATGCAAAATCAGTTCCGGTAGCAACAGTTGTGGTAACACGTGCTGCACGTGCTGCAATGGCTGATACATCGGGTGGAAAGACTAAAAAATAAACTATTGTCGTTTTGAAACACCAATGATTCTGCCTTTCGCAAATGAAAATCATATGGGTGTAAACGATCCGGCCATAAAAAACAATTTATCTTCGGATGAAATACCTGATTGTAGGTCTTGGAAATATCGGGGAAGAATACGAAAATACCCGTCACAATATAGGTTTTTGGATATTGGATGCCCTTGCAAGGGCGTCCAATATTTCTTTTAGCGAAAAGCGATATGGTGCTGTCGCCGAAATGAAGTATGCCGGCAAGACATTTATATTGCTAAAACCCAATACATTCATGAATCTCAGCGGGCGTTCAGTTCAGTATTGGATGCAGAAAGAGAAAATAGAACTTGATAAAGTCCTGATTGTGGTTGATGATATTGCCCTGCCGTTAGGAAAAATCCGCATGCGTATGAAAGGCAGCGATGCCGGCCATAACGGGTTGAAAAGCATACACCAGATTCTGGGAAGTTCGGACTATGTAAGGTTAAGGTTCGGAGTGGGCAGTGACTTCCAGAGAGGCCGGCAGGTTGAACATGTATTAGGCCGGTGGACAGCCGAAGAGGAGGCGGTAGTCAACGCCAAAATGGAACTTTGTACCGAAATCATAAAAGCATTTGCAACATTAGGTGTTAACCGTACTATGACACAATACAACAAGAACTGATGGATGAACCTGTAAGAATCGATAAATGGCTTTGGGCTGTGCGTCTTTTTAAAACCAGGACACTTGCCACCGAAGAATGCAAGAAAGGGCGTATTACAATTGAGGGAGTGAATGTAAAACCATCGCGGGTCCCCAAACCCGGCGATATTGTCAAAGTGCGTAAAAACCCGGTAACCTATTCTTACAGGGTAATCGGGATAACCGGAAAACGGATCGGGGCCAAGCTGGTGCACGAATTCGTTGAGGACATCACCCCACCAGAAGAACTGAAGATTCTCGAAATGAGACAGCAAATGAATTCGTTCGAACGCGACCGGGGTGCAGGACGCCCCACGAAGAAAGACCGGCGCGATCTCGATCGTCTGCAGGAGTGGGAATAAAACAGGATCACTTAAGAACGGTTACGGTTAATTTTTGCTCTGTTTCTTTAACGGCCGAATTTAGCGGCTTGCGGCTGGCGGCTTTCTAGTATACCGTTTCTGTCCTATCGGATAAATCTCATACTTTCATTTTCCAGTTGCCATTAGCCAGTAGCCAATTGCCAGCATCTAGCAGCCAGTTGCCAATACCCAATACCCAATTGCCAGTATCTAGCAGCCAGTTGCCAATACCCAATACCCAATAGCCAACAGCCAGATGCCAGTTGCCAGTCGCCAGCAGCCAGTACCCGGTTGCCGGTTGCCAGTCGCCAGTAGCTTGTCGCCAGCAGCCAGTTGCCAATACACAATAACCAACAGCCAGTGCCCAGTTGCCAGTAGCCATCAGCCAGTTGCCAGCGGCCAGCAGCCAGCAGCTTATTTTTGTTCCTGAAAATCTTCCATCACCCCGTCACACATCCACCTGGCCAGTGCCTGCCTGTTGTTTTCGAAAATAAGCCGTTGCTGATCACGCGCATGCTGGATATTTCCAAGCTCAACAAATACTGCCGTAGGCATAGTCTTATTCAGCATGTAGAGTTGGCGGGTCGAAACATCACCGCTATATCCCCTCCCGGGTTGTTTAAGCTGGTATTTTCGTTCGATCGAATTCCGCATGGTTGAGGCTAACCGCTCTCCGTTTATGCTCCCTTTATGGAAATAAAAAAACACATCGATATTTTTATTGGTGCTTCGGGAATCAACATGAATCTCGATGCACCGTTTATACATTCCGGGAGGATCGACCCGGTAAAGAGCGTTGATTGCATTAACACGTTGTTTTAACCGATCCACATGGTTTAATGGGATCTTGCTGGCCGGATAACATACTTCTTCCTTGTTGTTTATCAGATATAGTTCATTCCTGATTCCATCAACCGGGTCACGTACAATAAAGTATACTTTGGCTCCATGACGCATCAGCTCCCTTCCGAAACGCAGGGTAATATCGTAGGCATATTCATCTTCACAAAGAATTTTATTTCCCAGTTTGCCCATCGCTCCCGGATCAGGTCCGCCATGCCCGCTTACCAGGTAAAAAATTGCATCTTTCAATTGCTGATCAATGACTTCCACACGCTCCGCATTCCTGCCAAACAGGGGTTCAGTAACTACTTTCGCGGCTGCACGCTCAGGCTCCGATTCCGATTTTTTAATACTATCGCCCTGTAGTAATGGCTTTTCCGGAAGGACATACTTTTTCCCCCTGATAAGCATATTATTTTTTCCCAGATTATCCTTATTTATTTCCACAAATTCATTAAAGTACCGGTCTTCAGTAAGGCCGTTCTCTTGAAGAATTTTATAAATATTATCGCCATTTTTTGCTGTGATGATTTCCGGGCCTGTTTCCTGGGCCTCCGAATTCATTGGGGCTAAAGCCAGTGAAATTAATGTAATCAATATTACAATTTTTGATAAAATGTATGTTTTCCGACGTTTCAAAATGGTTTCTTTTCAGTTTTGATTTTACGAATTTAAAATACTTTACGAAATATTTGCGGGTGTAAAGCTATTTTTTTGAAATAAGAACAAACATTCGCTTCTTAATGCAGCATTATCTATTTTTGAGCCCTGATAAATTTTATCAACCTGAATGAGTAATGCCGGAAACTGGAAAAACTAATTTTTAAAAATGACAGGCGCTTGTTTCGGCTCACGATTTCAAAAAATAAAGACTTAAGTAGATATATGAATAATGTTAGAATAATTCAGTCACTTCGCCCACCTGCCATGGTGGTTCTCCTGTTTATTGCACTATTGGTGTCCGGTTGTCACTCAATGATGGTGACAAAGGTCGAAACGGTTAATATCCGTCTCGATTCATCATTGAACATTGCCCCTGATCCGGTGATGGAGTCGATCATTCTTCCCTACCGGACAAAACTCATGAATGATATGGGAGAAGTGCTGTGCCTGTCGAAAGACCCTGTCTATGCCGGGAAGCCGGAGAGCCCGTTATCCAATTTTTGTGCCGACCTGGTGCTGCAGGAATCGGATTCAATTTGTTTAAAAAAGTATCCCGGAATTCATGTTGATGTTTCAATGGTTAACCGAGGCGGTTTAAGAGTGCCGATTCCCAAAGGCGAAGTGAAGGTTCAGAATATGTTTGAACTTATGCCTTTCGAAAATGAGGTGGTTTTTTTAAAAATGAGCGGTGCAGAATTGCGTCGTTTTATCGATCATATGGCCTCCCGCGGTGGTGAAGGGGTTTCAGGGATGCGGTTCGGAATAAAAGATGAAAAAGGGTTCAATCCCGAAATCCAGGGTAAGCCTTTGGATGATTCGAAATCTTACTGGCTCGTTACGAGCGATTACATTGCAAATGGGGGCGATGGAAGTGATATTTTAAAAGCAGTGAAGGAGCGCATTGCCACAGGAGTAAAATTCAGAGACATGTTTATTGATCATTTACGAAAAATGGGACGCAAAGGTATGGCCATAGAAGCTAAAACTGACGGGAGGATTTACAATGCACAATAGAAGAGATTTTCTCAGGTTACTGGGGGCTGGTGCAGCAGGAACTGCGGTTCTGACGTCCCCATTGTCTCTCCTTGGCGCAGAGAATGCAGTGAAACTGACAATTTTACATACCAACGACTTTCATTCGCATATCGACCCGTTTGATAAAGATGCACCGCGAAATGCGGGAGATGGAGGTATGGCGCGAAGAGCTGCATTAATTAAAAAGATAAGGTCGGAGTCAGATCATGTTTTACTTTTCGATGCAGGTGATATTTACCAGGGAACACCCTATTTCAATTACTTCAATGGAAAGTTTGATTTTGAATTGATGACGATGATGGGCTATGATGCTGCGACTCTTGGGAATCATGAATTCGACAACGGACTGGAGGGGATCAGCAGTCAGTTAAAGTATGCCGGTTTTCCGTTTATCAACTCCAACTACGATTTTTCGGATACCATTTTAGCGGGGAAAACAATTCCCTTTAAGATTTTCAGGTGTGGCGGTATTAAAGTTGGCGTTTACGGACTTGGAATTGAACTCCAGGGCCTTGTCGATCCGAAAAATTATGGCAATACGCGTTATAACGATCCGCTGAAAACGGCCCTGAAAATGGAGAAAATGCTCCGGGAGGAACATAATGCTGATCTGATCATTTGTCTGTCACATCTTGGGTATACGTATAAGGAAGATAAAGTAAGCGACAAGGTTATCGCTTCACAAACTTTCGAAACTGATATGATTATTGGCGGACATACGCATACTTTCCTTCAAAAGCCCGACCTGATCCTGAATAAATCGGGAAAAGAGGTGGTTGTCAATCAGGTTGGATTTGGCGGATTGATATTGGGTAAGGTTGATTATTATTTTTCAAAGCAGAAAAAAAAAAGGAAAAGCAAAACGATTGCAATCCCAATCAAATAATACTCCCCCGTTAAGCAATTATAACAGTGATAGTTTCACTCAAAGTGAAGCTATCACTACCTGCCGTTTCAGGACAAAAAAGAACCGCATTAATTCACCTTGAGTAAAACCCCGAATGAACAGGATTTGAGGGCCTGCCCGATCAAACTTCCAATGGCAGCAGATGCTGCTCCCGCAAAGCGGGATAAGGCCTGTTTTAGCGGACATAAGCGGTCTCGTTTAAATGGAAATGTTGAGTTTACCAATCATATGAATTAACGCGGCAATATCGATGTTTAAAAGAACGTCTTTTTGTAATTCTTGCACTAAATTATACTTGTTTCTTCAATTCTCCAACTAATTTCTGCTTTATTTTGGCCGGTAAAGTCTTCGCATCCGTTAAATATTCGAATATGAAGCATTTGAACGGATGAATTTTTTGTAGGAAAACCGTACCGTTAACCCTGATTTGCGGATAATACCGCCTGTTTCGGCAATGGATTTCATTGGTTTTTGCGGGGATTTTCTGATGGTTAATTTGTGGATGAATTATTGAACAGATTTTTGCGCATAATGTGACATTACTGAATTTTTAAACCAATTTTTAATCCGTGTTTTAAACAGTGTTGCTAATGTGATTTTTAAAGTCTGCGGACAATTTTTTGATCCGGTATGCGTTAATATTAGCATCCACAAAGGATTGACAGGTAATTTTGACAGGATATTTGGGATCTCAGGACACTACCTCAGGTTAATCAGTCTTGGTATTAAAAAAAACTCTTCCCCCTAACAGGTAATATATCAGTATTATAAAAATTTTATTTCATTTAAGTCAATGCCCGGAGGTTTTTTTTGGTGATTTATTTTGCTCAAGTGAAAATGATTCCTACATTTGCACCACCCAAAAATGAGGGAGAGATGGGTGAGTGGCTGAAACCAGCAGTTTGCTAAACTGCCGTACGGGTGACTGTACCGGGGGTTCGAATCCCCCTCTCTCCGCCATCAGAATTTGGTTGCAGAAAAAGGGATTTAATTTAGGGCAAATTTTTCAGGCTCTCATGTTAATTGAAATTATCGGGGTGTAGTACAGTTTGGTAGTATGCCTGGTTTGGGACCAGGAGGTCGTCAGTTCGAGTCTGGCCACCCCGACATTCAAAATTTAAAAGCCATTGTAAATCCTGTGTTTACAATGGCTTTTGCGTTGTGGTAAACAGCCCTGCCGGCGTTGCATAAACAAGTTGTGTAGAGACGCACGGCCGTGCGTCTCTACGAAAATCACCTCTGCCACAAAAATCACCTCTACAACAAAATTCGTCTCTGCCACAAAATACATCTTTCCGACAGAATTCCATGCATCTCTGCACCAAAACAATACTTCGAAATATAGTAACCGACATAACTGGTATGATGAAAGATTATATCTTTGTGTGACGACATAAATACAGCTATTGACCGGCACAGCAGGGATAATGATTAATCGTCAGACATTCATTATCTTAAAGTGTCAGGCTGATGCAATATAATTTAACTGTCGGGACAAAACCAGACCATTCAACTAATTAATGACCAGTATTAACTAATTAATTGTACCGTCGAAATGCTACCTAATCTGATACTAAGGGGATCAAAGATTAATCATGAACTGAATTGTTTCTCAGCAGGATTAAGAAAGCAGCTATTAATGCTATGTTTTTTTGTGATTCTGCCATTTGGTATCACGTATGCCGCCACTCCTTTGAAAACAGACCGGTGGCTTGAGATCGACCTGTACTGGTTTGAACAAAAGGATATGGAAAAATCGGTTGACCAGTTTTGGGACCGGTTTTACCCGTTGATCGAAGGCGTTGATGGGTGGAAAGGTGTGATCATCAATGTGGGCTGGATCAGCGATTATATTCTGGAATGGCATGGCGATCTGAATGAAAGGATTCCGCTACCCCGGAGCATGAAAAAGTATGCATGGTTTAAGGACGAGGGTCAATTTAATGGCAGTACAACCGAACGGATACAATTGTGGAAAGAACGTTTTGAAAAGGCAGATGCCCCGGAAGTCATAAATTATGAAGCGTGGACGTATGCCGATCTGAAAAAATTAGCTGATCTGATCCGACATGTTGCGCAGCGGAAATATAAATTGCCGGAGGTAAAGGTTGGTTCATTTGTGCTAGGCTGGGAAAGTATTTATGACGGGGATAAATCAGCATTTGCAAAAAAACATCCCAATGCATGGTTGAATAATTTCCCTAATCTCGTTGCACAGCTTTCGTCAGAATCAGCAAAATATGGTGCATATTCCCAGGGAATTCCCCAGGGTACTCCGTTCACCGAATTTTTCGGCAAGCAATGGGGCAGCCTTTCCAAAGCGACGGGTCTCGATGTGATTGTATTACGCGACAGTTACCTGGGAGTAGGGGTTTACGGACGCAGAGGCCCGTACGGAAAGAGAGCTCCCGTTGATCCTGAGATTGTTAAAAACTGGAGTGATGCAACCGCTGACCTGGTAAAACAAACAAAAATGGCGAATCCGCAGGCGTTGGTTATCGGGTATTCGAGTGCCGCCAGTGCCGTTGCCGATTGGCGGGTGAACTGTTTTGATCTGGAATCAATTGCAAAAGAAGGTTATCTCGATGGCTGGATCGATCAAACCTGGGCAGGAGCGTGGAACGAGGTTGGACAGCGGCCGGGTAATTTTTGGAATGTACAGTTACTCGGATGGACCTACCAGCTGAGCTATATGCTGGGTCATGCTGCAATTCTTGCCGATACCAAGGTACACCACTATTTTCTGACTGAAACGTTTGATGCCTGGGAGTCGTGGGATGTTATTCATAATGCACAGGAACGACTTCGATGGGGAATCTGGGCTTTTAGTCATGCCGCGGTAAAAAAGCCCGAAGGACTCAAAATGCCTGCGGGTAGTTATATTTCATGGTGCAATAAAGGCAAAGGGTTACTTTCGGAAGAAGACGTAAGATTTTTGACCCAAACAAGCAATGCCGCAATCAGCGACGCCGGTAAAACCACGAAAATTCTGGGCCCGACTCTTGTGTACTGCCGGAGTGCAATGGAATGGCAATCGCAACATCAACCAAAAGAATCTATTGGCGAATGGATTGATGAACAAGCCGGAACACTAATGAAATGGTCAGTACCTATCCTTTCAGTGACTCGTTCAGAATATCTTCCGCATGTCGAGAGCGATATGTTCATCTTTCAGACACCTGTTCATCTGAAGGAAATTGAGAAAACAACAATTATCAAACTTTTGGAGTCCGGTAAACCTGCAGCGGTTTTTGCCAGTCCTGCAGGGGGATTGGATCCTGAAATAGCGGCAATCATCGGGGTATCAACGACTGACACGTTAACTACAGGAACCCGGTACATCGGCACTATTCAGGATAAAACAGGCAGCATTTACCAGGACATGCAGAACACTTTTCCTCTTTTTCAGCCTTTTACAAAAAACAGACTGATCAACGGAGTCGAAACAATCTATTCGGTGAATAACTCTGCCTGTCTTGTGAGGAACGAATTAATGGGAAAACGTATTATCTTCTGGAATTCTCCTGAATTTTCTGTAAATCTGATCAATGAGGATACCAATTATGGCGGATCGCTTGACCAGTTATTGGGAAGCCCGGCTCCGTATGTTTTAACTGCGAGGGTCATCAACGAAACGATGAAAAATAGCGGATTCATACATGCGGATAATATAAAACAATATCATCCCGTAAATCTGGCCATGTGGCAATTGGAGGATGGACTTTACCGGGTTATGGCAGGAAATCTCGAAGAAGGGATCAATCATACAGCAGATCAGACGATTGAAACAGTCCTGAATTTGCCGGATTTTGATAACAAGCTCAAATCAAAAGAGATCAGTGAGATATGGGGCGGCGCCAGGACGATTGTTGGATCCGGTAAACTAAAAATTACCCTTGTTCAGGCCCAGACGAAGCTGTTTGAATACAAATAGTATAATGAATTATGAAAAATGAAATGCCAATAGCTATGAACACAAAACTTAAAAACGATTTCCTGTTTAGTTTAAGATTCCTGAAGAATGGAACCGTGACCTTCCTTTTTTTCCTTGCCTTTTTCTCGGGCGGATTTTATGCGCAGGCTGTAAAAAATTCCGGAACCGCGCCTCAGCAGAAAGGTTTTTCTGTTTACATCTTTACGGATATGGAGGGATGCAGCAGCCTGACCAACCGTGATCAGCTTCTTTCCGAACAAGGCCCGCTTAGAATGGCCGAAGACATGAACGCCTGCATTGCAGCATGCTTTGAGGCCGGTGCTGCAAAGGTCATTGTCAAAGATGGGCATGGCGGCGGACTGAATGTCAATCCTCAATTAATAGACAAACGCGCAATTCTGATACAGGGCTCTACACCCGGGGAGCGTTACAAGGGTGGAATTGATAGCTGTGCTGCATTAATTTTATTGGGATATCATGGGATGGCGATGACTCCAAACGCAATTATGGCGCATTCGTATAGTTCGGCTACGGTTCAATCGATGTTCCTCAACGAAAAACCTGTTGGTGAGATTGGAGTTGATGCCGCAATTGCTGCCGAACACAAAGTTCCGGTTGTACTGGTTACAGGCGACGACAAAACCTGCCGTGAAGCACAGGAGTGGATTCCCGGTGTTATCACCTGCCAGGTAAAAAAAGCTACTTCCACATTGTCGGGTATTTGTTTGCCACTGGAAAAATCGCATCGTTTAATTGCCCGGAAAACAAAGCAGGCGTTAGCCCGGCGTAATTCTATTCCACTGATCAGGGTAACTTATCCTGTCACAATGCGGTGGGAGTATATTCCGGAAGGTACTCCCAGGGTATATGCGCTTGATTTTAAGCCGTTCAGTAATCCGAAGTACAAGGAACTAAGTTCAGACAACGTAGAAAAACTACTGGTCGGGAAAAAATAATTCCAGCCTAAATCAAGAAAAGAATACGACATTTATTCATTCTTTTAACTTAATACACCAAAATATTTGAAAAATCCGATGAAATAGTATCAGTTTTTATCAGTTTAATCATCGAAATTTGATCAGGCTAAATAACTTTGTCAAAACCAGTCTAAAAATATAACCCATCAAACGAAAATGATGACATCAAGGGAACGTTTTAATTTAACTGTTAATCATAAACAACCGGACAGATTGGTCGTGGATTTTGGATCTACTTCGGTAACAGGCATTCATGTGAGTTCGGTTGAAAATCTCAGAAACTATTACGGACTAGGATATAAACCTGTCAGGGTGACCGATCCCTACCAGATGCTTGGTGAAGTAGATCAGGAATTGATTGAAATAATGGGCGTTGATGTGGTTGCTGCAAAGGGGCGAAAAAATTCTTTCGGTTTTGATAACCACGAACCATTAATCGAATATGTAACACCCTGGGGTCAGACTGTATTGGTTCCTGTAGGATTCCGAACTACAATTGATGAAAAGGGGGATGTGCTGATGTATCCGGAAGGCGATACTTCGGCTACACCTTCGGGACGTATGCCCCGAAGCAGCTATTTTTTCGATGCAATCATCCGGCAGAAGCCCATTATTGAGGATGAACTTGATCCTCAAAATAATCTTGAAGAATATGGTTTGGTTTCTGAAAGTGACCTTCATTACTGGAAAGAGACCACACAAAAGGCACGTGCAACCGGAAAAGCTGTAATCGCCGGACTTGGAGGAACTGCCTTTGGAGATATTGCACATATTCCGGGAATCAAATTAAAGAATCCAAAAGGTATCCGCGACATTACAGAGTGGTACATGAGTATCCTTATGCGACCAGACTATATCCGGACTATTTTTGAACGTCAGTCGGAAATAGCGCTTGAAAATTTCACCCGTTTGTACCCGGTAATCGGTGATAATATTGATGCTGTTTACATTTGCGGAACTGATTTTGGTACGCAGGATTCTACTTTTTGCGGACCCGAACAGTTCGACGATTTATGGTTGCCCTATTACCGGAAAATCAATGACTGGGTTCATGCCAATACAAGCTGGAAAACCTTTAAACACTCCTGTGGTGCGGTAGAACCGTTTATGTCAAGGTTTATCGCCTCGGGGTTCGATATCATTAATCCTGTGCAGATAAATGCCAAAGGGATGGATCCGGTGCATCTGAAAAAAACCTACGGAAAGGATCTTGTTTTCTGGGGCGGAGGTATCGATACGCAAAAAACACTACCTTATGCTACTCCTGAAAAGGTGCGTGAAGAGGTGCTGCGGTTGTGCGATATTTTTGCCAGGGATGGAGGATTTGTATTCAATACCGTTCATAACATCCAGGCCAATGTTCCGGTTAAAAATATTGTGGCAATGGTCGATGCAATAAAGGAATTTAACGGAAAATAATGACTCATACCATGCTTCCGGTGAATTGAAATACTAAAACGATTGGTGGTAAATATTTTATTAAAACCCTCTTTTAGTGATGTCTGAAAAACTATTAATCAATAAAAATCTGGTCATCATAGGTGGCACCACGGGTATCGGTTTGTCGGCAGCCAGGGCATTTGTCAGAAACGGTGCGAATATAGTTGTAGTGGGCAGGCATTCAGAGAGTGCGGATAAAGCAAAAAATATGCTGGGCAGCAAGGCTGAAGTAATGACCGGAGATGCCGTTCTCCCTTCCACAGCCATAGAGGCAATCGGAGTTTGCATCAGTAAATTTGGAAGCTTCGACGGACTCTATCATGTGGCAGGAGGCAGCGGAAGAAAAATGGGCGATGGTCCGTTGCACGAACTTACCCTTGAAGGATGGAACAAAACCCTCGAATTAAATCTGACATCCTTAATGTTGTCCGATCAGGCAGCAATTACCCAATTCCTGAAACAGGAAACCGGCGGTACTATTTTAAATATTGGATCAATACTCGGTTCATCTCCCTCAATACAGTACTTTACAACTCATGCCTATGCGGCAGCTAAATCGGCGGTTATCGGATTTACGAAATCTGTTGCAGCCTATTATGCAAAAAATAATATTCGTGTAAACGTGATCTCCCCTTCACTGGTCGAAACGCCAATGTCGAAACGGGCTACGGAGAACGATGAAATCCTTTCGTTTATTAAAACAAAACAACCCCTTGATGGCGGCCGCATTGGTCACCCTTCAGATCTCGACGGACTTGCCGTTTATTTCATGAGTGATTTATCACGTTTTACGACAGGACAGGTGGTGGCAGTCGATGGAGGTTGGAGTATCAGCGAGGGACAATTTTAAGATTCATATCAAACTAATCATCTAAACATATGTCAGAC
The DNA here is from genome assembly GCA_942493325.1 of uncultured Bacteroidales bacterium. GTDB lineage: Bacteria > Bacteroidota > Bacteroidia > Bacteroidales > Prolixibacteraceae > JAAFHB01. The sequence goes on from OW818689.1 coordinate 5,489,826, forward strand.
ATTACAATAGGAATTGATCTTGGAGGTACCCGAATAAAAGCAGTAGCCATTGATGAATCCGGCACTATTTTGCATCAGCATTACCAGGATACAAATGATGGTGATGATGCCATCTGGAAAAAAGCGGTGAGCAGTGCCGTAAGCGAAATTCAACGACAGTTAAAGAGTACCGATTTTATAGTTGGCATTTCGGCTCCGGGATTGCCCAATGAGGGTAATTCCGCAATTGCGTTTCTGCCCGGCAGGTTACAGGGTCTCGAAAACTTTGACTGGACCGGATTTTTAAATGCCAAAACCTATGTTTTAAATGATGCCATTGCGGCGATGATGGCCGAAGCACGATTTGGTGCTGCTAAAAACAGGAAAAATGTAATCATGCTGACATTGGGAACAGGAGTCGGCGGGGCAATTCTGATTGACGGGAAGCCTTACCAGGGCGCATTCAATAAAGCCGGTCATATTGGTCATATGGTCATTGACAGTGAAGGCGATGCGGATATAATCAATATGCCAGGAAGCCTTGAGGATGCGATCGGAAATTGCACGATTGAAAAACGGACATCCGGACGGTTTCATTCAACCCATGAGTTGCTGGAAGCCTTCAGAAAGGGCGACAGTTTTGCCGGTGAAGTCTGGCTGACCTCCGTTAAAAAATTAGCCATTGGCATTGCCTCGTTAACCAATATTCTGTCTCCCGAAATGATTATTCTTGGGGGTGGTATTACCGAGGCCGGCGAAGATTTATTTGAACCGCTCGAAAAGTACATGAATAATTATGAATGGCGGGCAGGTGGTAATCAGACAGTAATTGTCAAAGCACAGTATGGTGATCTTGCAGGAGCTGTAGGAGCTGCATGTTTTGCGAGAGAACAACTAAAATAAATATGAAGTAATTACTCAATTACTTCTCCCCTGGAAAAATGAACTTTCACATTATCTGAAACGAAATGAACATCATCGAAAAGTATTTGCAGAAATGCAGTGAAATAGTTGAGACTGTAAAAGCGCAGCAACCACAGATCAGGGAAGCTGCACAACTATTTGCCGGGACGATCCTGGCCGGAAGAATGGTGCATGTTTTTGGCAGCGGTCACAGCCGTATTCTCGTGGAGGAAATGTGGCCCCGTTATGGTTCGTTCCCCGGATTTAATCCGATTGTTGAACTCTCACTTACTTTTCACAACCTGGTTGTCGGAGCTAACGGTCAGCGCCAGGCAATGTTTCTTGAAAATGTTAGCGGGCTGGCAGACCGGATATTGCGTAATTTTGATCTGAGTGAAATTGATACTGCACTTATTATCTCTTCGAGTGGTTGCAATGTGGTACCCATCGAAATTGCAGAGCTGTTTCAGCAAAAAAATATAAAGGTGGTGTCTATAATCACCAAAGAACATGCAGCAAAGTCAATCAGTAAGCGCGCTGACGGAAAGAAACTTGGTGATTTCTCCGATCTGATCCTGGATACAGGTGCACCTGTTGGTGATGCGATGGTGTATGTTCCGGGGCTGGATACTCCCGTGGCACCCGGATCAACTGTTGGTGGAACTTTGCTGATAAATTGCATAAAAGCTGAACTTGCCGCGTTATTAACTGCCGCAGGTCAACCGCCAAAAGTTTTAAGCAGTGCTGTGGTAGTGGGTGAAGAACGGGCAGTTTCCCTGTTCGAAAGTGCATACGATGAGCATGCTCACCGCCTCGCTAAACTGTTTGAAAACGTAGGCAATCCAAAAAAGTAATTCAACTCTTGATTTAGTTAAGTAATAGGAATTAAATATTATTATATAACATTGACTGCCTTTTCTTTAAACCTTATTTTTAAAGGCAACCTCAGTAGAAGATCCATACTAAAAGCCCACAACCTAATTACCTTATTTGGGGTTGACTGTCTTTTGATAAAATTTGTATTTAATTTTCATAAATGAGGTAATAAGGTTTGACCAAATTGGCTGAGTACTTGCTACTGAGGTTTTTTCTTTAAAATAAGGTCATTTAGTTGACTTTAACCGGTTTATATAATTTGTTATGACAGGCTATTTTAATCATCATAAAATACCAACACTGGCCGAACCGGATATTCTTGTTATCGGGGCCGGTTCATCCGGTTGTCTGGCGGCACTTGCAGCCGGCCGTCAGTCGGTATATTCGGTGATGCTTGTTGAACGTTATGGCTTCGCAGGAGGCACTTCCACACAGATGCTCGATACGTTTTATGGTTTTTTTACCCCCGGCCTTCATCCCAAAAAAATTGTGGGAGGTCTGCCTGACATTGTCGTGAATGAGCTGAATAAAACCAACGATCTGTTTCTGCGTCCTAATACCTATGGTGCCGGAACAGGGGTCAATTACAATCCCGAGCGGTTGAAGCTTGTATGGGATAAACTGATTATTGAAGCCGGGATAAAATTTTTATTACATACTTCGCTTGTCGATGTAATCAGGGAGGAAAGAGAACGGATAACCTGTATTCTATGGAATAAATCTGGATTTTATAAGGTGAAAGCCCGAAGAGTGATTGATGCGAGCGGCGACGCCGATTTTTGTGCCCTCTCAGGATGTCAGTTTGAAATGGCAGGAGAAACAGAACCTGCACAAAGCCTGACAACCACTTTCCGGATGTGTAATGTCGACCTGCAGAGATTCGAAAAGGAGGGTGGCAATAAAATGATGAAAAAAAGAATGTCGGATGCGTATGAAAATAAGAGTTATATATTGCCACGAAAAGAAGGCTCGGCCCACGAAATGTGCCAGCCTGGTTGTATTTCAACAGTGGCCGTAAAAGTTTCGGATTTGAGTGCGCTGAAAATTGATGAATTGACCAAAGCAGAAATTGAAGGGAGAAAGCAGGCATTTGAATACGAAAAGTTTTTCCGCGCGAAAGTGCCCGGATATGAAAGTTCAAAGATAATTGGTTTATCGCATCAGATTGGTGTTCGTGAAACCCGGCGCGTATATGGAGAACACCGGTTAACAAAAGAAGAATGCCTTGCAGGTAAGATCCCGGATTCGTCGGTATTATTGTGTGGTGCACCCATCGAAGATCACCGGAAAGGGAAAGATGGTCAGGCTGAAACAGTGTGGGAATATATTCCGGGGACCGGCATCTATGGAGTCCCATACGGTACGTTGGTACCGGCAGCAAGTAACCTTACCTGGGTGACAGGCCGCTGTTTTTCAGCTACTCACGATGCGCATGCCTCGTGCCGTTCGATGGCGCAGACCATGAGCATGGGGCAGGCAGCCGGACTTGCAGCAATTCAATCGTTGAAAAACGATTACGATGCAAAAGATGTAGATATTTCCTTGTTGCGCGATGAGCTCGTTGCGATCGGACAAATCCTGGAGATACCTGGTTCAACTGCCGATACCAGCCGGAATGGATGGAGAAATAATTGTAAACACTAATTCACAACATCATATATGCCAATTGTAAGAACCGTACTGGGTGATATCGAAGCGGATGAAATGGGATTGACCTATTCGCATGAACATATTGTGATCGAAGAGGGGTTTACGACTTTTTCCAATCCTGAGTTTATGCTCAATGATACGACCCGGATCAGTGAAGAGCTGAAAGAATTTTATCAGTATGGAGGACGCACGATGGTTGATACCATGCCAGCTGCCTGCGGAAGGAACATTTTAAAACTGGCGGAGGTTTCGCGCAATTCGAAGGTGAATATTATAGCACCAACAGGCATTCATCTCGAAATTTATTATCCTCCAAACCATTGGCGCTATCACCTGTCTGTTGAAGAATTATCAGAGTTGTTTATAAAGGATATTACCACTGGAGTGGATGAATATGATTATAACAGCCCGGTTGTGAAGCGAACCCCATATAAAGCAGGAATGATTAAGCTCGCTACGGCTGATGAAAAAATTACGGCGCATCAGCGTAAAATATTTGAAGCGGTGGTCAATGCTCATCTCGAAACCGGGGCCCCCATTTTAACCCATACAAATAGTGGTCAGCTGGCAATGGAACAGGTTGAATTGTTTCTGAAATTTGGTGCCGATCTGAATCATGTGGTTATCTCGCATGTTGACAAACGACGGGATCTGTCCTTCCACAAAGACCTGCTTCAAACGGGCGTTTATGTTGAGTACGACAGCCATTTCCGTCTGAAAATGAAGGGTGACAACTGGACATATTCATTGCTGGAAGCCATATTGCCTTTATACCCCGACCGGATTGTTATCGGCATGGACATGGCAAAGAGCTCCTACTGGAAATCATATGGCGGGAAACCGGGATTGATTTATCTGCTTACTGAATTCAGGCAGGAGCTTGAAGCAAAAGGGCTTGGTTACTATCTTGAAAAATTGTTTATCGACAATCCGCAGAAGTTATACGCGTTTAAATAAATTGATAATTCGTTATCAATAAGACAATCCGTTTAAGATAATAATTAATTTTAACGGTCATAAATTTGTGGTATGGAAACAACGAAATTGAAGAAACAAATAGTTGGACAATTTCTGACACTTTGCCTGTTATGCGGTATTGCCGGTGATATTGCCGCGCAGGTTGAACCTAAAAAGAAAATGATTACCATTCCCGCAGAAGATATTGTTGACAAGATCCGTGGTGGTTTGCTGGGACAGATTATTGGTAACCTGAATGGCCTGCCTTACGAAAATAAGTTCTATGAAACACCAGCCGATGTAACAACCTACACTCCATCACTTCCCAATGGTGCCGTGACTGACGATGATACCGATTTCGAATGGGTGTATATCTACAACATGCAGAAAAAACGGACAACTTTTCTGCCTTATGAAGACATCACCGCAATCTGGATCAACAGTATCAACCGCGGTATCTGGTGTTCAAATCAGTATGCCCGTTACCTGATGGATTTGGGTATTAAACCACCCCTGACCGGTAATGTGGTGCTCAATCCGTGGGCCGGGTTCAATGTTTCGGGGCAGTTTCTTTGCGAAACCTTCGGACTTGTTGCCCCGGCTATGCCTCAGACTGCGGCTAAAATCGGCTTGCATTACACCCGTGTGGCCATCGAACAGGAACCCGCACAAACTACCCAGCTTTTCACCACAATGATTTCGACCGCATTTATTGAAAAGGATATCAACAGGATTCTTGATGCCGGGCTTGCGAGCCTGGATCCGGGCAGCATCATTGTCCGTATCATTGCCGATGTCCGCAAATGGCATAAGGAAAACCCTGCAAACCATAAGGAAACGCACAGGCTGATTCATGCAAAATACGAATTAAAGGATGCTAAGTTGCGTAATATCAATGGTTCTGAGTTAAACACAGCTGCAATCATAGCAGCCTTTTTGTACGGAAACGGCGACTTTGCCGAAACACTTCGTTACGGATTCAATTTTGGTTACGATGCCGATTGCAACACGGCAACTTTGGGAACCATCATTGGGGCAATTTATGGTTATCGCCGGATGATGAGCCAAGGCTGGCAGATCGTTGACCGTTATAAAAATACGAAGCGTGACAACATGCCGATGGACGAAACCATCACCAGTTATGCCGATCGCGTGATTGATATTTTTGAAATGGTGAACCTGGAAAATGGTGGGAGTAAATGTATTTCTGATAAAGTGGTGGTCTATAATATTCCGGTTGAAAAACCTGCTTCGGTAATTAAATTGTTCTCACCTGAAGAGCAGAAACTAATCCTGATCACAAAATACGAAAAGGAAATTGTACGCAGTCTGTTGGAGGGCGACCGTCAGGAGAAAGCGCGTGCAGCGTACATGGCGGTTTGTATGGATATGAATGCCGCGCTGGGAAAAAAATATCCGGAACAATGGAAAGAAGCCTGCTATAATCTGAGTGGTTACTGGAAAGTAATCAACAACATTGGCGGAGGTACCAATTCGCAAAAAGCACTTGGTGAAAAATTTGCCTTAGCAGGTTTTGCAAAGTTGGCAAAAAAGCCTGACGATAATACGGTATATACGGATATGGAAATTTGGAAGAATCCGGGTATTTTATATGATACAGGAAAGAAAAATAAATAATCTTTGGGAATGCTAACAGCCATGAAAAATTATCTTCCTCAATCTGCATTCAGCGCATTCAAATATAACTTAAAGAGTTTTCTAATTTAATAAAACACGACTAATGAAATTAAAAAGATCGTTGCTTACCAAAAGAATTATTGCTGTTTCAATTATTGCTGTTTTACCGTTTTTACAGTTATCGGTATGTACTGCCCAGAAGTCTTCCCTCCTCAATCACCGGAAAGGGGAGCTAATCATTAACGCAAAACCGGGTGCCAGCGTAACTGTGGAGCAGCTTACCCATGAATTTTGGTTTGGATGTGCCATCACCAACAGTTTTGTGAATGGCAGGATGCCGGAGAATGATCATAAACAATTCGAAGAGAAATTCCTGAAGAATTTCAATTCGGCGGTTACAGAAAATGCGGTAAAGTGGGCAGATATGGAGCGCCAAAAAGGGGAGGTTAATTATTTTGTAATTGATGGAATATTAAAATGGACCGAAGCGAATAATATCCCGGTAAGGGGACACAACCTGTTCTGGGGAATACCTGATAATGTTCAACCCTGGATAAAGGCAATGTCGGATGAGGAACTGGAACGAACGCTTAAGAATCGTGCCGAAACAGTCACTGCCCGCTATAAAGGCAGGTTTGTTGAATATGATCTTAACAATGAGATGGTTCATGGCAATTATTATGAAGACCGGCTGGGGCCGGATATCACTAAAAAGATGGCAGAATGGTCAAAAATTGGCGACCCGGATGTCAGACTTTTTTTGAACGAGTATGATATCCTTACAGGTGTTAAACTAAAGGAGTATATGGCTCAGATCCGCCTGCTGCTGAAACAGGGAGTTCCGATTGCAGGTATTGGCGTGCAGGGTCATCTTCACGCCGAAACATTCGACCGCGTTCAGCTTAAAAATGCGCTCGATTCACTGGCACAGTTTAATTTGCCAATCCGGGTTACCGAATTCAATATGCCGGGGCAGCGATCAAAATATTACAAGGACCGTAATTTAAAAATGACTCCTGAGGAAGAGGAAATTAAGGCTAAGGAACTGGTAGAGTATTATAAGATCTGTTTCGCCCACCCGTCTGTTGAAGGAATTATCATGTGGGGCTTCTGGGAAGGGGCTAACTGGATTCCAACATCGTCTTTATACAAACGGGACTGGACCCCACACCAGCTGCTGCCGCTTATCAGAACCTGATTTTTAAGGAGTGGTGGACTAATGAAAAAGGGAAAACCAGCAGCAGGGGAGAACTTGCTGTTCCGGCATTTTTTGGAAAATACAAAGTTACTGTTGACGGCAAAACCAAAGAGATTGATTTAACCAAAGCCGTCGGGAAAGTGATTGTTGGGTTTTAATGTCAGAATGACTGGATTCAAAGAAAAGGTAGTTTTACGAATTGAAAAAATATAAGACTCAGCACTATTTCAATTTGAAAAAAGAATCAGAGTTAAATCAGAAATTATGAAAATAAGGTAATAAATCACGCACATGAATTCAGAAAACAATCATTTCAACCGCCGCGGGTGGCTTAAAAGGACAGGAATGCTGGCATCTGGAGTGATGCTTTCGAATCTGATTTTTGGAATTGCCGCCAAAAAGAACCCAACGATTCTGCTGGTTTCAGGCTGGCAGGACGTTAATATCGGGGATATCGGCCATACTCCCGGACTATTGCATGTGCTGGAAACTTTTCTTCCTGAAGCCAGGATCATACTTTGGAAAAAAAGCAACGGGGCAGAGGTCAAAAAACTGCTCAATAAAAATTTTCCCAAAGTCAACATTATATACGGGGGTGTAAATGCGGAAAAAGATGCTGTTAATCCTGAAGTTGTGGAGGCCATGAAACAATCAGACCTGATGATGCATGGCTCCGGTCCTTCATTAGTGGGCGCTGATAACCTCTCATGCTGGATGAAGCACACCAGTAAACCTTTTGGCGTTTTTGGCACAACACTTCAAAGCCCAAATGAATATCACCAGGGAATCCTGAAAAAGGCTGCCTTTATTTTTACGCGCGAAACCACCTCAATAGAACATTTGAAAAAGGCAGGCATTGAAGGTCCTCATATTCAGTTTGCTCCTGACGCCACTTTTTACATCAATATCCATGATGATGAAAAGGGGGATCGTTTTCTGAAAGAAAATGGACTCGAAAATAAAAAATTTATTTGTGCAGTTCCCCGTTTACGGATGACTCCCTATTACAAGTTCAATCCTAACAAGGCGGGTTGGAGTGATGAAAAAATCAAAGAGGTTGAGGAACTGAACAACCGGTGTAAGGAGCCCGATCATGCCAAACTACGCGAAGCGATGATAGACTGGGTACGTGAAACAGGCAATAAAGTTTTGGTCTGTCCCGAAATGACCTATGAGGTCGATATTATGGATGAACTGCTTATTGATCCACTACCCTCCGATGTTAAACCTTTCGTGATAAAACGCGGTTACTGGATGCCTGACGAAGCTGCATCGATCTATGCCAAAGCCCATACTGTCCTGAGTTTTGAATGTCATTCTCCCATTATTGCGGCTGCAAACGGAACGCCCATGTTCTATTTACGCCAACCTGAAGATACGATCAAAGGACAAATGTATGATGACCTCGGTTTCAATGACTGGACTTTTAAAATTGAACAAACCAGTGGAAAGCAGATTTCCGACCGGCTTCGCGAAATATGGAAGGATTATGGAAAAGCCAAATTAAAACTCGCAGAATCAATGGCCAAGGTGGATAAGATATATGCAGACTGCATAGGGATTGTTAAAAAGAGCTGTTAGTTATAAAAAAGGTATCAATAAAAAATAGGCAGATGGACATAAAAAATTCAGAATATTTTATCGGAACAGAATTGCAGTGGGAAACTTTTGGAGATGGTATATCAAGGCAAATTCTTGGATACGATAACCATCTCATGATGGTTAAACTCAAATTTAGTACTGGTGCTGATAACTGTTTTCAATCCAGCCAGAAAAGATATTTAAAGGGAACTAAACCATTCTATATAAGTTTTATCACCCGTTTTTGGCTCTGAAGTGTTTAATAAAGACAGAATAAAACATGATTTCAATTGAAAATAATATGATTTAAATGTTAACTGAAACTTTGCAAATTGTAAATTCAATAAAATTGTTTTATTTTGATTAATTAACCCTTTTGCAGTCAGCGAGCCTGAATTAAATCAACATAATTGATGTATTACAAATTAGAAAACTATTGATATGAGAAAAATTCTACTCTTTGTTTTGGTGGTCAGCCTTTTCGCTTGTAACAACGTTCCCAAAGAACAGACAATGGATCAGGTTGTTAATGAGGCTTTGGCATCTTCATTGACAAAATACCTGCGGATGGCAGAGAAATATGCCGGGCAGGATTCTATTCTCCCGCGGTCGTTTGTGAACGGAGCGATGACAACCTCCGATTCGCGCTGGTGGTGCAGCGGGTTTTTCCCGGGTTCTTTATGGTATTTGTACGAAAACAGCAAGGACCCGCAGATACTTGCCTATGCCAAACAATATACAGCGCGAATTGAACGTGAAAAATACACTACCAATAACCATGATGTAGGTTTTATGCTCTATTGCAGTTATGGCAACGGATTGCGCCTGACAGGTGATTCATCCTATTTAAGCGTGTTGCTTACCGGAGCCAAATCACTGTCGACCCGCTACAATCCAAAGGTGGGACTGATCCGCTCATGGGACTCCCATAAGGATATCTGGCAATATCCGGTAATCATCGACAATATGATGAACCTTGAATTGATGTTGTGGGCAGCCAATGTTTCGGGAAATGATTTTTATAAAGAGTTGTCCGTTTCGCATGCCGATAAAACCATCGAACATCATTACCGCCCCGATTTCAGTTGTTTCCATGTCGTTTCGTACGATACCTTAACCGGATTGCCGCATAAAAAGCAGACGCACCAGGGTTATTCCGATGAATCGTCATGGAGTCGCGGTCAGGCATGGGGACTCTATGGATATACGTTGATGTATTCCAAGGTAAAAGATGAGCGGTATCTTGCACAAGCCACAAATATTGCCCGGTATTTAATCGATCATCCGAGGATGCCTAAAGATTACATCCCTTACTGGGATATGGATGCACATGAAATCCCAAATGCATTGAGGGATGCTTCGGCTGGTGCTGTGATGGCTTCGGCATTGATCAGGCTAAGCCAGTATGTGGATAAAGAACTGTCTGAAAAATTCCTTAAAGTTGCCGAAACTCAAATCAGAACTTTTGCTTCTCCTGAATACACTGCTGCAGCGGGTGAAAACGGTGATTTCATTTTAAAGCATAGTGTTGGTTCATTGCCCGGTAAATCGGAGGTTGACGTTCCACTGACCTATGCCGATTATTATTACCTCGAAGCGTTGATGAAGTATAAAAAGCTGGTATTGGACAGGGCGAAAAAATAAAATTAATTACCAAATGAAAGGAATTGTTCATTTAGGACTTATTCTGACTATACTGCTTTTCTTCAGCACGAAAAGTGATACTCAGGAGATTCAGCGACCGGCCATTTGGGGCATTGCTAAAATCACCTTCCTGGTAAGTGATTACCAGGTTGCAAGTGATTATTACGGCAAATTTCTCGGTTTTGAGGGGGCATTTTCGTATTCTTCAGCTTTTGGCAAAGTCGTTTCGTTCAAGGTCAATGACCGCCAGTTCCTTGAGTTTGTTAAGGACCCGCAGGCTAAGGAGAAAAAACGGATGATCTCGGTGTCGTTCGAAACTGAAAACGTGGAACAGATGCGGCAATACCTAAAATCGAAAGGGCACTCAGTGCCGGATAAAACATCGGTCGACGGGTCTGGAAATGAAGTTTTTCTGGTGGACGATCCTGCCGGAAATCACATTGAGTTCATCGATATGAAATCAAACGGATTGCACCGGAAATCCAAAGGGAAATTTCTTTCCGAAAACAGAATTTCGAAACGAATTCATCATGTGGGATTGTATTGTCAAGAAGTAGCCGACAACGATGGTTTCTTTGAAGGAATCCTTGGTTTTAAAGAATTGTGGCGGTTTCCGGAATCGCGTACCGAGAAAGTACAAATGAATTATTTACAAATGCCCGATTGTGTCGAGAATATCGAGCATTATCCGGCTGACGACGGCAATTTTAACCACCCGTGTTTTTTGGTTGACGATATGCAGGAAACCATTTATACCCTTAAAGAACGCAAGGGCAACAACCAGCTTGCCAAACCAATGGTAGGGAAAGGTAAGCGCTGGCTACTCAATATCCAAAACCAGGATGGCACAAAGGTGGAATTCACCGAGGCGCATACTGTAAAATGAATAATTAACGAAACAAATTAATTTCATTCATGCAAAACTCAGATTTCTCGCGCCGGAAATTCATCAAAGGAACCATTGGCACCGGTTTGCTTATTGCCGGTTCAGGTTTTCTGCCTGCAGCCAATGTATTCCGGATGTCACCTAAACCGGGAAAAGTTTACGATGCCAAAGGTTTGCCGACAGTAATTCTGGGCAAAACCGGAGTCCGTGTTCCTCGTTTGGTTTTAGGATTAGGTTCACGCTTTTGTCATCTGGATAGTGAAGATGAGGCACTTAGAATGTTAAACTATGCCCTTGATAATGGTCTTTACTATTGGGATACGGCTCGTGCGTATGATAATACACTGGGATTACCTCCCGGGAAGAAAAAGAACCCCCGGCTTATCATTAGTGAAGAGCGTATTGGTCCGGTAGTTAACGAACGCCGGAACGAAATTTTCCTTTCAACAAAAATTACCAGTCGCGACCCCGGCGAAGCCATGGTTCTACTTGAGAACAGTCTTAAGCGATTGCAGACTGATCATTTGGATCAATTGATGATCCACGATGTAAAGTCGATGGAAGATGTAGACATACTTAGTCAAAAAGGGAGTTTAATAGATATTCTTCACAAATTGAAGGATCAGGGTATGACACGTTTTATCGGCTTTTCGGGACATGCCAACGCTCAGGCAATGACAGCAATGGCTAAAAGAGGAGATTTTGATACCATGCTGATTGCCGCAAATCACTGGAATCCAAAGGATCCGCAACCACGGCAGGAGATGGCAATTCCGGCAGCCAAAGCAATAAATATGGGTGTTATTTTAATGAAGGTGGTTCGTCCCCGGGAAACCATTGCTGGCTTAAATCCGGTTGATTTGGTCAACTATGCCTTATCTCTGAATGGTCCCGATGTGGTGGTAATTGGCATGGACAGTGTTGAGGTCGTAGAATCAAATCTCAATATTCTGAGAAATTTTAAGCCAATGAATCCGGACAGGATGAATGAACTGGCACTGGAACTTACCCCTTTTTATAATCACGAAAACCTTCCATGGATGAAACAGGATTATTGTGATGGTAACTACGCATAGGTTTGTTATTTGTAATTAATGGGTTGTCAGGGCGATGACAATGACAAACACTACCTTAGCCCGCGCAAAAAAAAAACGATCGTGTAAAAAACTACACGACCGTTTTACCCTAATCTAACTTAACTCAGAATCATCCCGGACAACTTCACCACGACTTAATGTAATTGAATTACGGCGTCGTGGGTTTTCCGGATATATTATTATGGTTTTACAACTGTATTCATCTGAAGAGTTACAGCAGTTTGTGCAAGAGTTCTGCCATTGATTGAAGCTCCCGTTTGCATATGTATCCCTGTCTGTCCTAAGATATTTCCTTCAAAATGAGTGGTTGTTCCTAATGTAACCGATCCGGCTACAACCCAGAAAATATTGCTTGCCTGTGCACCTCCGGCCAATGTGATTTTCACTGCAGAACTCATTTTAATGTTTCCTGCAACCTGGAAAATCCATACATCGGTTGAACTACCTGAAATAACAACATCTGTAGGGATATTTAGCGATGTCGACCATTTATACAGACCCGGAGTAAGGGTTTTTCCGCCAATACTTCCAGCTCCCAAATTCAGAAAATCAGGGTTTGCACGTCCTGCGCCGTCAGTATAAGCGGTTTGCATATCGCCAACAGCAAGACCTAAGCGGGTAGCGTTGGTTACCCTGCAAGGCAGTGGACCAGCTGCATCAACTGTATATATTGTGCCAACCACTTCGTTGCATTTCACGAGTACAGCTGCACCTGTGATTGGACTTGATCCTACATCACCGGTAATAGAAGATTTGTAAACATCAGTAACACCCGTTTTCGACAGTATCGCGAAATCGCCGGCAATACCAAGATTTATACCAGCTAATGTTCCGCTTGTTGATGGAAGCTCGGCTGATTTTAAGGTTGATTCCAATGCCGAAGAATTTTCTGTCATTCCAATACCCGGATCTTTACTACATCCAGTAACTAATACAACCATAAGCATAGCTGTGGTTGGCAATAAGTTTTTTAGTTTCATAAAATAATTTTTTTATATTTTGTGACTGTTTATAACTTCACAAAGATTGAGTATTAAAATGATAAGAATTTGCACAATTGTGGATAAAAGTTGCATAATTCATACTAAAAAATTTTACATGGCAAAAATATTGGGCTTTCATATATTTGTAAATATCATAAAATCAGATTAATGTAAAAGAGATGGATGTAATTTTGCTTTGTGGTGATGTAAATTAATTTTACATTGATTTGTTGGCATATGGTTCTGAAGCTATTTACGGTTATGCAGGAGCGTATTCACCCACAAATAAAATTCCAAGGGCAGACAGATCGGCCTTGAATTTGAATCCACAACAGGCTGAATTTAAAGTTCAAAATACCTGCAATCCTGAACCTATTTTTAACCTCAATAGTCTCGCAAATTCAATTGAAAACTTTAAATTTAGGGTATTCCTCCAAACCAGTTAAATCCTGATTGAAATGGAAATGTTATCGACTGAATTGAAGCGGCATCGTGATAATTTCAACAAAGAACTTCATGACGACATCCTGCCCTACTGGATGAAATATGGCGTTGAAAAAAACGGGGACGGATTTTATGGAGCGGTCGATCTGGATGGAAATCCGGTATTGACCGCAAATAAAACAAGCGTACTTAATGCCCGGATTTTATGGACTTTTTCAGCAGCAGCAATGTTGGATGGAAACGCGGATTACGCAGCTATTGCAGACAAAGCTTATAATGTTGTTAGCCGCGATTTTGAAGACAAGGTATTTGGTGGCTACTACATGGAATTATCTGCTGACAATCAGGTAGCGAACGATATTAAACATACCTATGCCCAGGCTTTTGTGATTTACGCCCTTTGTAAGTATTACGAGTTTCGCCCCCGGGAGCAGGTGATGCAGAAAATACACGAATTCTTTACACTTCTTGAGGAAAAGACCAAAGATCCGGATAATGCGGGATACCGGGAATCGTTTACCCGCGACTGGAAAATTTACGGAGAGAACCGTATGGCAGATAATAACGAGCCAAAATCAATGAATACCCATCTGCATGTGCTCGAAGCCTGGGCCGCACTGTATAAAATATGGAAAGATCCCCGGGTTGAGGTAAGACTCACTGAATTAATGAACCTGTTTATCGGTAAGATCATCCGTGAAAATGGCCATTTTGGAATCTTTTTCGATGAAGACTTCAGTGAGGCAGAATCATCGAAAGGTATTTGCTCATTCGGACACGATATCGAAGGTTCGTGGTTGTTGTGGGAAGCTGCTGAAATATTGGGTAATCGGGAGCTTATTGAAAAAATGCGCGGAATATGCCTGAAAATGGTTGATCACATCGAACGGGAAGCTGTCGATAAGGATGGTGGATTATTTCTTGAGTCCACACGTTTTGGAAGTCATCTGAAGACCAATAAACACTGGTGGCAACAGGCTGAAACACTTGTTGGATTTATGAATGCCTTCGAATTGACCGGCGATGTAAAGTATTGGGATACAGTAAAATTGTCATGGAATTTTATTGATACCTATCTCATTGACCATCAACGGGGGGAGTGGTTTACCAAAGTTAACCGAATGGGTGTCCCTTACCTGGTTGAGCCGCCCGACGATCCCTCGCCCTATTACCGCAATGACTGGAAAATTGATCCTTGGAAATGTCCCTATCACAACGGGAGAGCCATGATGGAGCTTGTTAAAAGAATCGACCGAATGCTTAATCGTTTAAAAGACTAAATTATTGGATTCTTAACGCTTATCTCTTTATCATTTTCTAATATTCCCGAAAAATGAACGGATTCGAAAGAATAAATGCTGCATTAAACGGCGAAAGACCGGACAAAGTTCCCGTAATGCTACATAATTTTATGGCTGCTGCACAGGAAATGAATGTTTCCATGGGAAGGTTTAGGGAAAACCCGGTGTTAATTGCTGATGTTTTTAAGAATTCAGTTGAAAAATACGGACTGGACGGGGTGTTGGTCGATCTGGATACGGTTACTCTTGCCGGGAGTGCCGGGGTAACGATCGATTTCCCGGACGATTCACCTGCCCGCTGCCGGCAAGGGATTCTTGATTCTCTTGATAACCTGAAAAAATTAAAGCCTGTAAAAGTTGAGGATTATAAGTATGTGCAAATCTGGCTAGGGTCAGTCAGACTGCTGAAGGAATATTTCGGCGATGAAATACTGATCAGGGGAAACTGCGACCAGGCGCCTTTCTCCCTGGCCGGTATGATCCGGGGCACTGAATCCTGGATGATGGATCTGTATATTGCTGATCCGTCGCAGGTAACTGAATTACTGGAATATTGTACCGACATCACCTGCCAGTTTATCCGACTGATGGGTCAGACGGGTGCACACATGGTATCAAACGGAGACAGTCCTGCAGGACCCGAGATGATCTCCCCTGAGATGTATGAACAGTATGCCATGCCTTACGAAAAAATTGTTGCAGATACCGCACATAAAGCAGGTTTAACTTATACGCTTCACATTTGTGGAAATACGGGGCTAATTCTTGATCATATGGTAAAAACAGGTGCGGATGCGTTTGAAATAGATTATAAAACCGATATGCATAAAGCCTTTGAGGTCTTGAGCAATGTTGCAACGTTTACAGGCAATATCGATCCCAGCGGTGTGCTGGCTTTGGGAACCCCTGAATTGGTCAGGCAAAAAACAATGGAGCTACTCGATGTGTTTTCGAAAACTAACCGGTTCATCCTCAATTCGGGGTGTGCATTGCCTTCCTCAACACCTGAAAAAAATCTTAGGGTATTTGTAGAAACGGCAAGAAATTACAGGTAACAGGTAAAACAACTTCAGTAACTTATCAGGATGAAAATTTTAAACTTTAATAAAATGGAAACCTTTCCCGTTTTTTCAAAAGTCAGATCACTATTGTTTACAGTCTTCCCGGTACTTTGGGGCACCTGTTCGGTCCTGGGGCAATCATCTGCCAAAGTGAAACCTTCGGGGAGCACAGATTATTCTTATTTCAAAGGCGGAACTGTAAGCGTAATACCCTCCTCACACCAGGATATTGCCTGGATGGACAGCATCGGCAAGTGCATTGAGTTTCGTGACGTCCGAATGATAACGCCCGCTTTGGAAAGGATGAAAAACAATCCTCAATTTAAATTCTCCGTCGAAGATGGACTGAGTCTCCGTGAATATCTTCACCGGCATCCCGATGCAATTGATGAAATACTGAAATATACCCGCGAAGGACGTCTCGAATGGGGAGCCACTTACAAACAGCCGTACGAGTCGATGTATTCGGGCGAAGCCCTGATCCGGCAGACTTACCTGGGACGCAAATGGCTCAAAAAAACGTTGCCTGGCTGTGATTTTAAAACCTACTGGAATGAGGACGTTCCCGGCAGATCGTTGCAGATGTCGCAGATTCTTTCGAAGTCGGGGATACCTTATATGCACTTCAGCCGCCACCAGCCCGGGATATACCGGTGGTATAGTCCGGATGGCAGTTACGTTACCTGCTATACCCCGGGCCAGTACGACGAAGTTGGCATACCGGTTCGTCGTGCAGGGACCAATATTGATTCGTTATCTAAAGCCTTTTCAACCATGCTTGTCGACTGGAATACCTATTTCAAAAAGCGGAAGATTAAGCCGGAGTTACCGTTTCTTTATTCGCACGATTTTGCCACCCCACCCGATTACGACGCTTTTTTTAAGGACTGGAATTCAAAATCAACAGCTTTGAAAAGGCCTGCCATTAAATACGCTACAGGAACGGAATGGATCGGGGCTGCTTCAGCAGGGAAATCGGATATTGATAAAATTACCGGAGAACGACCTAATGTCTGGTTATATATTCACGGACCATCGCACCAGAAAGCGCTCAAGGTATCGAGGGAAGGCGCGCGTTTACTTACTGATGCCGAAAAATTTGCAACCTTCGATGCGCTTCAGTCTGGTTCATTTGCTGACTATCCGCAAGCTTCATTTACTACCGCCTGGGAAAATGCGATCTATCCCGATCACGGATGGGGAGGAAAGCACGGCGACCTGACCGACAGGGCTTTCCGGACAGCATTTGAAAAGGCTGGATCCATTGCTTCCGATATCCTCCATAACTCCTTGACCAATATTGCTTCCCGGATCCATTTCTCAAAAACCGCGATTCCGGTGGTGGTTTTCAATTCATTATCATGGGAAAGGACGGACCTGGTGCAATTTACACTTGATGTGGAAGGGAACGATTCGAATATCTTCAGGCTGGTGGATGAAAAAGGAATTGAAATCCCTTATCAGCTCGCGGATGAGCATCATATACAGGGCAATAAAGATGAAGTGATTACTTTTTTATTTATTGCCGAAAATGTCCCGTCAGTCGGCTACAAGACCTATTATCTGGAAAAAGGGAAACCTGCTACTTCTTCCACATTAAAGGCATCAAACAGTAAGACCTATGAAAATCAGTTTTACAAGGTTGAATTTGCCCCTGGTGGCATTCAGACATTATTTGATAAAGAGTTGGGAATTAATTTGTTAAAAACGGATAAGTTCCTGGGTGCTGAATTATTCACGATGCAATCGGTCGGCAACGGAGCCGGGGAATTTACCGAGGTACAACAACCTACGATGGAAGGATTCGAAAAACTGAGCAGTTACGGGCAATTCTGGAGCCTGGTTTCAACCGGGCCCGTTCGCGATGTGTTTCAGTTTACAAAAGAAATCAATCACGTAACTGTTGAGCAAAAGATAATCTTGTATAAAACGATCAAACGCATTGATGTAAATGTGGAGCTCCGGGGATTCGATGGCGAGCGTTACCGCGAGTTCAGGCTTGCGTTTTCGGTCAATCAGGCAAAATCTGAAATCGCTTACGAAGTTCCGATGGGTGTCGTGCGTGTAGGACATGATGAAATTGCCGGGGCAGCCGGTTTTTCCAAAGCATCGCAAATTTACAGTACTCCATGTGCGCAGGTGCATCCCCGTGAAGTGCAGGACTGGTTTTCGGCATCTGATGGCAACACTGGAATTACAATTAGTTCCGATGTGGCCGTATTCGACTGGATCGATCCGACAACTAACCCTGCTGGTTATGCCATTCTGCAACCTGTCTTACTCGCAAGCCGGAAGAGTTGTCACGGAGAAGGGAATTATTACCTGCAGCCCGGTGATCATTCTTATTCGTTCTCGGTTTATTCTCATAAAGGTGACTGGAAGAATGGTTACAGGTTGGGTACCCAGTCCAGTCAACCGTTGAAAGCTATTTCACTTAAGCCGGTTCCGGCAGGAGGAACTATGCCCGAAACAATGAGTTTTATTTCGGTTGAGAATCAGAACCTGGTTCTAAGCACCATCAAAAAATGCGATGATGACGCAACTGTGATCGTACGTTGTTACGATATGGAAGGGAAAGATGTAGAAGCGAAACTCTCATTGTTTAAACCCTATCAAAATGCTGAACTGACCAACATGATCGAAGAGGAAGGTAAAGCTATTCCCGGAAACGGAAAAAACCTGAATTTCAAAGTCGGGCATCATGCCATTGAAACAGTGAAATTAAACATCAAATAAACCTTCATCAACTATGAAACGACTTATCTTTTTTATTGGTGCTTTCTTATTGACAATCAATATTTATGCCCAAAATGTTTTTTCAGTAAAAGGCAACAAAACATACCTGAATGGAAAAGAATTTCAGTCCATTGGCCTGCGATGCCCGAATGCCTTACTTTCCGATGAAACCGCCAATGATTTGATAAGTCACCTTGATGAGTATAAAGAGTATGGACTCAATACAATCAGTGTCTATTTTATGGGATCAAGATACAGCAAAATCAATGGATACAGCAAAGATGCCACTCTTAATCCTGATTATAGCACACGTATGGCCAGGATAATTAAAGCCTGTGATACCCGGGGTATGGTGGTACTGGTTGGTACTCTGTACTGGGGCAGTGGTATGCACGGCTTTTCGAACGAATTCTATACGGAATGGAACCAGGAGGATGTCAACAATGCCATGAGAAATACAATTAAATGGTTGGATGACAATCAATTTCAAAATGTATTTGTAGACCCCGATAACGAAGGCATGGCAGAAACCGGTGCTAAGTTTAAAATCGATGAAATGATTTGCGAAGGCAAAAAAGTCAATCCAGACATTCCGATCGCCTATAATGGGAAAGGAAATCTGCCATCCTGCGCTGACCTGACGATCCACTTCGGACAAAAATCGAAGGAAAAACCTTATATTCAGACTGAAGGAACACCCGGTGAATACTGGGGAGAATACAGCAAGGAAAAGAATCTGAATGCCTATATCAATGTGGGTATTTATACTCAAAGTAAAAAAGAACAGCAGTTAAAGGATACCAAAGATTTGCTGGATAAAGGTTTTGGCTACCTGTTCTCATCTACCTGGCTGCAAAATATACCTCCCAATTATAATCCTGGCGGGGAAGGCTCTCCCTGCAGTCCGGGCATGAAATGGTGGCTCGATTTTATTAAGGAAAATTACACGATGAAGAAGGACTGACATGCCTGAAACCATTAAAAACACATTCAATCAATTTTGTCTAATCTTTACTTTATGAAAACTCAATTTATTTTATTCTTAATCAGTTTATTGTTTCTGAGTCCTGTTTCAAAGGCACAGAAAAGTCGGGCAATAATATATCCTGCACCGAATGGAGAGGTCCTGAGCCGGCAATACAAAGTAAGTGTTTCGGGGAAGCAGGTTCCGGTTTATGAGGCTAAGATTGCGCCGGAAGATGCAGAACGGCGGTGGAAGGCCATGGATGACAAGAAAAATTCAGCCGATTATTTCGATACCGGGGCCTTTGCTTATTTTGATATGTCTGGTTCTGTAACCGTTACGGTCACTGTTCCTGGTCTGGTAAGCAAAGCTAAGATTTTGCCTTCCTCAGCCGGAATAATCCCGGTTATCAAAGGTAAATCCATCTCGTTCAAAGTTGGCTCGCCTAAAAATCTAACCATTGAGATCAACGGGGAATGGATCCGGTCATTACATCTGTTTATAAACGCTCCCGAGGTTAATGCACCCCGGGCTGATGATCCGAATGTTGTTTTTTTTGGTCCGGGCATCCACGAGATTACTCATCTTGAAGTTGGGGATAATAAAACGGTGTATATTGCAGGTGGTGCTTTGGTTCGCGGAATCATCGGGCCTGATGAAAAGTACAGTATCAGCGGATATAGTGGGTTGCGTAACTACTCACCAACCATCGAGCTGAAGGGTAAAAACATTACTGTGCGCGGAAGAGGAATCCTTGATGCAAGCAGATGCACGACCCATTCGAGGAACATGATCCTGGTTCGGGGGTCGGATATTAAGATTGAAGGAATAATCTTACGTGATTCTCCCACATGGACCATCCCTGTCAACGAATCCGATCGTGTAACGGTCGACAACGTTAAGCTTATTGGTTACCGCGCGAATGCCGATGGCATCGACATCTGCAACAGTCGTGATGTAATGGTTAAAAACTGTTTTATACGTACCCTTGACGACCTGATTGTAATAAAAACACCTAAAAACGGGAAAGGCGAGGCGCACCGTATTGTGGCAAGGAATTGCATTTTATGGAACCAGGTAGCCCATGCATTGAGCATCGGCGCGGAAATTACCAGCAATATCGACGATATCCTGTTTACGGATTGCGACATCATTCATGACCAGGGTCGCGAATGGTCTTTACGGGTTTACCACACCGATGCGGCCCGGGTAAGCAATGTGCGTTTTGAAAACATCCGTATTGAAGAGTCCATCAAATGCATTTCTTTATGGATCAACAAGGCAGTCTGGAGTACTGACAAGGAACAGGGTCATATAAATGGGATAACTTTTAAAAATATTCGTGCGGCGGGAAGTCCGCTCACGATGGAGATTAAAGGTTTCGATGAAGGGCATGTTGTTGAGGATGTATTATTTCAGGATGTGGTGCTTAATGGAAAACCGCTGACCGGTGAAATGATACAGAAGAACAGCTTTGTTAAAAATATCTCCATTCAACCCTGAATTTAAAATGTAATGCAGGGTAATATTCAGGATACTCCCTTTGGGCATAAGTAAATACAGAAATAAATTAATGAGTTAATTCCGATCCTGATTTACAACGGATAATGATCCTCTGGTCCTGCTCAAGTGACCGGAGGATTTTTTTTTCATATAAGGAAAATCTCCTCCTGATTCCGAAAAACGATCATCCTGTCTTCAGGCAGGTAAGGTAACTCTCCTCAAAAATTACAACAACCGGAATAATGTTCAGTTTTTAGCATTCATATTCATATGCCGGATAATTTGCGGTCAATTCTGTTTTTAGAACAAAACTGCTTCAAAAGGAATTAAGTTACTAAAGCAGGTAATGAATCGAAATTACTTTTGTTTTAAATTTATTAATAGTATAAGTATGAATCGACTTATTTTCCTGGTTATTTTCCTGGCAGTACTGAATTCGAATGCGCAAAATTACACACCTGTCAAAGGAAAAATAATGACCAGCTGGGGAGAGAAAATTACCCCGGAAAATGCATGGAGGGATTATCCGCGTCCACAGTTAAAACGAAGCGAATGGCAAAACCTGAATGGGCTATGGGACTATGCAATCGTTGCAAAAGAATCAAAGCAGCCGGTCGGTTTTCAGGGAAAAATACTGGTGCCTTATGCTGCTGAATCGGCGTTGTCAGGGGTTGGAAAACCCGTTCTTCCGGAAGACAGGTTGTGGTACCGAAGGAATTTCGAAATTCCACAAAACTGGAAAGGCCAGGATATCCTTTTGCACTTCGATGCTGTTGACTGGGAAAGTTCGGTATGGCTGAACGGAAAATTTGTGGGAATTCACAAAGGCGGATCAACCTCTTTTTCGTTTGATATCACCGGATTTCTGAAAAAAGAGGTGCAGGAACTGGTTGTTTCTGTATGGGATCCTACCGATGCAGGATCACAGGCACGTGGAAAACAGGTATTGGATCCCAGGGGAATCTGGTACACACCGGTTACAGGAATCTGGCAGACCGTATGGCTTGAACCCGTAGGTAAAACTGCCATTAAATCTGTATATCCTGTTTCGGATATTGACAACGGAAAAGTTACCCTTAAAACTGAACTAAACGGGGCAAAAGGGGGAGAGGAACTTGCAATCAGGGTACTGAAAAACGGAAAATTAATCGCTGAAAAAAAATCAGGCTGGGCAAATGAAGTTACAGTCGATATCGCTTCACCGGAATTATGGAGTCCCGACTCACCTGAGCTTTATCAGCTGGAACTGACACTTTACCGGAAAAACCAGCTTCTCGATAAGGTCGGTTCGTATTTTGCCATGCGAAAAGTTTCCACAATTAAGGATGAGCAGGGTTTTCAGCGGGTACAGCTTAATAATAAAAGTATTTTCCAATACGGAACATTGGATCAGGGTTGGTGGCCGGATGGCTTACTGACACCTCCTTCCGCCGAAGCGATGCGTTACGATATGGAAGTCCTGAAGTCAATGGGTTTCAATATGATCCGCAAACACATCAAAGTTGAACCGGCACTTTACTATTATTATGCCGATTCACTGGGTTTGTTAGTGTGGCAGGATATGGTCTCAGGTTTTGAAACGGCAAAAAAATCGGAACAGCATGTTAACTGGAATGCAGGTAATGATTGGGTCCGTCCTGAAGAATCTGCGAAACAGTTTGAATATGAGCTAAAGTCAATGATTGATCAGCTTAAATTCTTTCCAAGCATTGTAACCTGGGTGATATTTAATGAAGGTTGGGGACAGTATGACACCAGGCGTATTGTAGACTGGAGCATGGACTATGATAAAACCAGGATTATCAATGGTGTGAGTGGATGGACCGACCGTAACGCCCCGATGATGCGTGACGCTCACCAATATCCGGGACCGGGCATGGAGCCGGCCGAATTAAACGCGGGAAGGGTGATTGTCCTTGGTGAATTTGGTGGTCTTGGTTTACCGGTAGAGAACCATTTATGGAATCCGAACATGCGTAACTGGGGTTATCGGACCTACGTCTCTGTTCCTGAATTAACGAAGGAATATATAAAACTGATGCATAACCTATACCCGTTGCGGCACAAAGGCTTATCGGCTGCAGTCTATACGCAGACTACCGATGTGGAAGGTGAGGTGAACGGATTGATCACCTATGACCGGAAAGTAATAAAGATGGACCCCGAAATGCTGAAAATTTTGCACGCTCCTTTATATGCGTCAGACTCAAAGTCAGTTCAGAATATTATCTCTGATTCCCAGGTGAAAAAACAGGAAATCCGTTTTTCGAAAACCCGGCCCGAAAGTAACTGGTTATCGAATCCTGATGCAGACAAGTTTGAAGTAAAACAGGGACCTTTGACGGTCAGTAAAGGTGAATCAAGATGGTCAGTTAATTCCTTTAATATTAATGAGAACTGTAACGGAATATCCCTTCGAATTCTTGCTTACGGTCCGGTTAAGGTTTTTCTGAACGGCCATCTTGTGCTGGATAAGTTAATTGTGGGAAAGAGACATTACGAAGAATTCAATATTAGTGAATTTACAGGTTTGCTAAAACCCGGAAAAAACCTTCTATCAGTTGAAGCATTGGAATTCGAAGCAGATGCTTTATTCGATTATGGTCTGTACAGGTATTAGGTTTTGAATATCAGGTGTTTGAATAAGTATTTATAATTAGAACAATGATCAGAAATATGATGAGCCCTTCAAGGATAATTTTGCCTTTGGGAATTCTGGCAGCATTTTCAAATTTCACCTACAGTTCCGAAAAACCTTCACAAGTAAGGCCTAATGTAATATTCCTGGTGCTGGATGATATGAATAATTACTGTATCGGGGGGCAGGAAGGCGTAAAAACCCCTTCCATCGATCAGTTCCGGAAGTCAGCAGTTACTTTTTCAAAGGCCGGATGTCCCGCACCGCTGTGTATGCCATCCAGGGCATCTTTTTTTACCGGAATATTTCCTCATCATTCAGGAGTGTATGCCAATGGGGGAGATCCCTGGAACAGTTCGGAAGTGCTTAAAAAGGCAGAAACATTGCCCGAGTTATTCAGGCGTAATGGTTATTATGCGTTTGGCCGCGGGAAAATTTATCATGCGAAGATGGAAGCCGGAAGGATTGAACGCAATTTTGATAACCGGCCAATCTTCGAAGGGGGATTCGGTCCTTTCCCTGATGAACAACACCGTGTTTTTACCAAAAAAGATAAATTTCCCGAATTCTGGGGAGTACAGGCTTTTCCCGATAGCCTGTTCCCGGATGTAATCAATACGAATGCCGTGATTGATTTTTTAAAGGAAAGTCACGAAAAACCGTTCTTTATTACGCTGGGATTATGGCGTCCCCATACCCCTTTTACAGCTCCCCAACGTTTTTTCGATCTGTACGATCCCGATAAAATTGAAATTCCCAAAGGATATCATGCAAATGATCTTGATGATGTGCCTGAATTCGGCAGAAGCCTGCTTGATCCTTTCGGGCGTTTTGAGGTGACGGGCGCCGGTAATACGGAGAGGTGGAAGCATTTTATTCATGGATATTATGCCTGCACATCGTTCGCAGACTGGAATATAGGGCGTGTAATCGAGGCTGTAAAACAGTCAGGTTTAGCTGAAAATACCATAATCGTGCTTTTATCCGACAACGGATTTCATATTGGTACAAAAAACCACTGGGAGAAAAATACATTATGGAGTGCTTCGGCAATTGTTCCCTTGATGATCCGGATGCCCGGTTCTGCGGCAAACGGGACAATGGTTCAATCACCGGTAGGACTGATTGACCTGTATCCGACAATAGTTGATCTGTGCAGTCTTGAAGCGCCGAAACAAAAACTGGACGGGAAAAGTCTGCGACCGTTTTTCAGGAAACCGGGCTATACCTGGAAACGTCCGACATTGACCAGCCTCGGAGAAAACCTGGTTTCCGTGCAGACTCAGGATTATCGTTATGTGCAATACCCTGATTTGACAAATGAATTGTACGATGTTTTCAATGATCCCTATGAATGGAATAACCTCGCTGAAAAGAGGGAATTATATCCCATTATAAAAAAGCATAAAAAGTATATTCCTCCGTTTTTTATGAAAGAAGTACCCGGAGGGAGAAGAAATTAACAATCAATGACCAATCTGTACCGAATTTCGATTTTCTTATTTCTGACAGTTTTTCTTATTGTCAGCGCTTTTAGTTGCAATTCACCCAAAAGTATTCCCGAATTGCCGGAAAATCCTCCTGTCAGTGTGGGTGAAACCAGTGACCTGGATTTGTTTAAGAATGAAGGGCTTATAAAGAATGCTGCCGATCCGTTTGTCTTTAAAGATACAGATGGCACTTATTACCTGTACCATACCGGTAAAGGCTTCCCAGTTTATACATCAAAGGACCTTGTTCTTTGGACATCAATGGGAAAATCAATGCCTGGAACGGGATATAAATGGGCAGAAAAGAATTTTTGGGCACCTGAAGTCGTTAAGTCAGGGAATAAATATTATCTCCATTATACCTCAGCCCCTGAGGATGGTATTTTACAAATTGGAATGGCCATCGCGAATACTCCTTTGGGTCCGTTTGTGGATGTAAATAATCAACCTTTTTATGAAACAGGTGATAAAGGTATTTTGGATTCCCACCTTTTTTTCGATGAAGACGGTAAAGTTTACATGTATTTTTCGAATGCCATGTCGACAAATACGGTGGGAGATCAACGGTACAGTGAAATTTGGGTGATTGAAGTGAACCCGGATTTATCAGGGGTGAAAGGCACCGCGAAAATGCTGATTAAACCTGAGCAGACCTGGGAATATAACACAAACAAGGGAGATTTCTGGAACGAAGGTGCAGTTGTAGTTAAAAAGCAGGGTATTTATTATTTAATGTATTCGGCGAATTGTTTTTGCGCAGGCAGTTATTCCGTGGGATATGCCACTTCTGAAAATCCGCTCGGACCTTTTGTCAAGTATGCAAACAATCCTGTTTTAAGTAATGAACCCTATCGCAATGTAGTATCCGGTCCCGGGCACCATTCAGTTACATCCTCACCCGATGGAAAGGAAATGATCATTGTGTATCATTCTCATATGGACATCATTCAGGCAGGAGGCGATCGGCAGGTCAATATTGACAGGATGGGATTCAGGAGAGACGGAACCTTGTATGTGAGCGGTCCGACTGTTACTGTACAACCTGTTCCTGCTTCAAATTCAGGTAAGTACAGGGATATTTCAGGCGAGGCTACAATTAGTTCAACTTCCACCCTGGCCGGAAGTACAGTTGCATCGCTTAATGATGGCGAATTCAGCATGTACCCGGGATTTATGAAATATGAATGGATTGCTTCATCCAAAAATACGGATGAGGTTGAAATCTCTTTTTTGTGGACCCAGGAACAAAAGATCAGCGAGTTATGGATCTACAATTCAATTGATCCATCCCGGCAGGTGACTTCCGGAAGAGTCGTTTTAAATAATGGTGACAAGGCAGCTAATCTGTCATTCCGCAAATTACCGGGAGAGGCTACGCTTGTGAAATTTTCAGACATAAAAGTAACTAATGGATTCAGACTTTATCTCAAAACAACTATTACGAAACCAGTAATGGCTTTATCGGAGGTAAATGTATTCGCCGTTAACTAATAAAAGTGGTATATTTAAACCCCTAAACCCGGATGCTATGAAAAAAACACCAATACTAACTGCAATTGCCACATACGCCGCCTTCCTTGCCGGTGCGCAGGAAAACAGGAAGCCAAACCTGGTGCTGTTTATGGCCGACGACTGTTCGTATTACGATCTGGCGTGCTATGGCAGTAACGACTCACGAACACCCAATATCGACAAATTTGCAACTCAGGGAATCCGTTTTACAAAAGGGTATCAGTCGGCTTCAATGTGTTCACCCACGCGTCATAACCTTCTGACCGGCATCTGGCCTGTAAAAACCGGGGCATATCCCAATCATACAATGGCTAAGGCCGGTACTCTGAGTATCGTTCAGCACCTTAAGCCAGCCGGATACAGGGTTGCGCTAATCGGTAAATCACATGTTCAGCCCAAATCGGTTTTCCCGTGGGATCTTGAAGTACCGCTCACAGCGAGTAATGATATAAATTTTGCAGCTGTTGATTCGTTTATCAGTAATTGTACCAAAAAACAACAGCCCTTCTGCCTTTTTGTGATGTCAAACCAGCCGCATGGACCGTGGAATAAGGGGAACCCGGCAATGTTTGATTCGGAAAAAATCAAGCTACCGCCATTTTATGTTGATACGCCTGAAATGCGAAATGATTTTTGCAGGTATCTCGCCGAGATCAATTATATGGATGAGGAATTCGGTACACTGCTCCGGACACTGGATACTTATAAGGCAAAAGATAATTCTGTCGTAGTGTATCTGAGTGAGCAGGGAAACAGTTTTCCGTTTGCCAAATGGACCTGTTTTGATGTGGGAGTACATTCAGCCACTATCGTTCGCTGGCCCGGGAAAATTGATAAGGGTTCAACGTCAGATGCCATTGTTGAGTTTGTGGATATTGTACCCACATTCCTCGAAGCTGCCGGTGTTGCACCTTCCGGACCGCTTGACGGTAAAAGTTTTGTTCCTGTACTTACCGGCAAGGTTAAAGAGCATAAACAATATACTTTTTCGTTGCATACAACACGTGGCATTATCGGTGGAAGCGAATTCTATGGAATACGTTCTGTGGCCGATAAAAAATACAGGTATATTGTCAATTTAACCCCGGGGGAAACATTTAAGAATGCCGAGACAGGGAGTAACCGTTTCAAAAATTGGCTCGAAATGGCTAAAACCGATTCGCAGGCGCGCCGGCTAACCGATAAATACCAGCATCGTCCGGCAATTGAACTGTACGATACTGAGAAAGACAAATACTGCATGACAAATATCGCTGCAAAACCGGAGAACAAGGCAATTATCGAAAAAATGGATAAGGTTTTAAAGGAATGGATGGCTTCGTGTGGCGATAAGGGACAGGATACCGAAATGGAAGCTCTCCTGCACCAGCCCAAAAATCTAAAAAAGGGAAAAGAAGAAGAATAAACTATTTCCTGTCACCCTCATTCCGTCGAAAATTCAGGATGTAACATAAATTAAAGGTAAAATGAAGAATCAGATTATTCCATTAGCACTACTTACAGGTACACTATCACTCTACGGCGGGTGCAAACCAAAAGAACCTGCAACGATATCAAGCCCCAATATAATATACATCCTCGCCGATGACCTTGGTTATTCGGAATTAGGCTGTTACGGAAATAAATTCAATGAAACTCCGAATCTCGATAGCCTTGCCAGACAGGGTGTCCGGTTTACCCAGGCCTATGCGGCAGCTCCCGTTTGTTCGCCTTCGAGGGCTGCTTTAATGACAGGCCAGTTTCCGGTAAGGACCGGAATTACAGATTACCTCCGGCCTCATGCCGGTCAGTTTCTGGATACAGCCTACGTGACTTTGCCCGAATTGTTGCAGAACAATGGATATCATACCGGTATCATCGGAAAATGGCATTTATCCGGATATATACAAAATAAGGCACCGATTGAAGTTCTGCCCGATCAGCAGGGTTTTGACGAAGTCTATACATCCGAAACTTCCGGTATCGGCAATGGTACGTATTTTTTCCCTTACGATTTTATAACCGGTTTGACAAAGAAATTGAGTACCGAAAAAGAGTTTATTGCTGATCGGATGAACCAGGAAGCTGTGGAATTTATTGAGAAAAACCATGCTAAACCATTTTTCCTGTACCTTAGTCATTATGTCGTTCATACGATGGTGCACGGGAAACCTGAACTGGTTGATCATTTCAGGAGCAAGCCCAACAGTGGTAAAAGTCTGCCTTCTGAAAAAAATCCTGAAAACGATCCTTATAAAAAATGGCCTGCAGATTTTATGGCTCCGAAGAATAACCCGCATCTTGCAGCCCAACTGAAGGTAATTGATGACGGGATAGGGATGATCCGCAGGAAACTCGTGGAGATGGGAATCGATAAAAATACGGTTATCGTTTTCACAAGTGATAATGGCGGTGAGACCCGGGTAACTGACAATTCTCCGCTCAGGGGAGGGAAAAGCATGTTATACGAAGGCGGTATCAGGGAACCTATGATTATTTATCTTCCTCAGAAAATTACAGGGGGCAGGGTGATTGATAAGCCGGTGGTCAACTATGATATGTACCCTACACTATGTAATTTGGCTGGCGCAAAACTTCCTGAATCTCAATTTATTGATGGGCAGAATCTGGTTCCTTTACTAACAGGCGAAGAAATACCGGGAGATGAATCGCGCATATTCTGCTGGCACTATCCGCTGGATGAGAAGCATTTCCTCGGGGGAAGATCTGCCGGAGCGATACGTGACGGGGACTGGAAACTTATTGAGTTTTTCGATACGGGCGAAAAAGAGTTATACAACCTGAAAGATGACCTGGGTGAAACCAATAACCTTTTCACGCAAAATCCGGCGAAAGCTGCAGATCTTCAGAAAAAAATGGTCGAATGGAGAAAAAATGTGATTAACAAAGGGTTCAAAAATAAGTAATATGAAAATAATTAACCATTCCCTGTCGGTTGCTGTGGCGATGTCATCGGTGCTGTACTCCTGCGCGTCAAAAAATGAGGCGGTTGTGAAAGAGAATCAACGGATGAATATCCTGCTGATAATGGCCGACGATATGGGATTTTCAGACCTTGGATGTTATGGTGGAGAGATTCAGACCCCGAGCATTGATCGTCTGGCACGAAACGGAGTGCGATATTCACAATTTTACAATGCTGCAAGATGCTGTCCTACAAGAGCTTCATTGTTGACTGGCGTGTATCCTCACCAGGCTGGGATGGGCTGGATGACCAATGCTAATCTTGGCACTCCGTCGTATCGCGGCGATTTAAGCAAAAATGTAGTGACAATTGCCGAATTGCTTAAAACCGCTGATTACAGCACCTATATGACCGGTAAGTGGCATGTTAGCAGTACGCGTAAAGATCAGGCGGGGATAAACGACAACTGGCCTGTCCAGCGAGGATTTGACCGGTTTTTCGGGATTGTTGGTGGTGCAGGAAATTATTTCAAACTTCCGGTTTACTCAGGCAATAATAAGTATAAATCGCCTGATAATTTCTATTTCACCGATGCCATCAGCGATAGTTCTGTTATGTTTATTGACCAGCATTTTTCGCGTGAAAAAAATCCGATGTTTATATATGTCGCGTACACGGCTCCGCACTGGCCCTTGCATGCACTGGACAAGGATATCAAAAAGTACGATGGTGTTTATGAGGCAGGCTGGGATAAAATCAGGGAGAACCGCCTGAAGAAGCAGTACGAAATCGGCCTTTGGAACAGAAAAATCGAACTGTCAAAACGCGATGAGACAGTTCCTTCATGGGATTCAATGTCGGCACAGCAGAAGAAAGATTTTGCCAGGCGTATGGCCATCTATGCTGCCCAGGTGGATGCTATGGACCAGGGGGTGGGTCGGATCATACGTAAGCTTGAAGAAATTAATCAACTCGATAATACGGTCATTTTCTTCCTGGCAGATAATGGCGGTTGTGCTGAATTTATTACAAGCGGGAAGAGTAAAGACCTGACGGGAAACCTTGAAAACACGTTTGAAAGTTACCGGATCAACTGGGCAAATGCGAGTAACACACCATACAGGGAATACAAACACTGGATACATGAAGGGGGAATTCATACCCCAATGATTGTGCATTGGCCCAATGGAATCGATAAGTCGTTGAATAACAGTTTTATTCGTGATTACGGACATCTCACTGACATCCTCGCGACATGCGCAGAACTTTCGGGTGCCCAGTATCCCCAAAAATATAAAGGGAATGATATTGTGCCGATGCAGGGAACCAGTTTACTCCCTCATTTTTCGAAAAAAGAAAACAAGAGAGGCCCCATTTTCTGGGAACATGAGGCCAATATTGGTATGAGGGATGGAAAATGGAAGCTGGTGGCAAAAACTCCTGAAAACGGCACTTTTGATCCCAAAACACTTGAGCTATATGATATTAACGAAGATCCTGTTGAGTTGAAAGATCTCGCGCAGGTGAATCGGCAAAAGCTTGATAGTATGTATAAAGCATGGCAGGTTTGGGCTGAGTATGTACAGGTTTATCCTTTCGATACACGTGAATATAATGTTAGGACAAAGAATTCCAAAGATTAATTTAAAAATGCAATTTTATGCCAGGTCCGTTTTTTGGGTCGGTTACGGAATTACTCCGACGAATGGTGGAAATGAAAATTGTGGTTGCCTGAAAATTAATTGTAAATAATAGTATATGAATATCAGTTATTTAGCATCCTTCCTGCTTGTTCTTTTTACATGCGGGAATGCAATATCGAAAAGTCCGGGCGAAAACCCCTTACCTGTTGAATTTGGTGATCCTTATATTCTGAAGGCTTCAAACGGAATATACTACATGACTGGAACAGGGGGTGTGAAGGATGGTTTTAAAATGTATTCCTCATCTGATCTTAAAAGCTGGAAGGATGAGGGTCGTGTTTACCAGGGAAATACAGCTACATCATGGTGTACCGCCAACTTTTGGGCACCAGAATTATACGAATACAGGGGAAAGTATTATTTGCTGTTCAGTGCCGACTGGCGCGAAAATCCAACCAATGAACTGGAGAATTTCCGGATTGGGGTGGCTGTTTCAGACTCACCGACAGGTCCTTTTACAGACCTGATTAACCGTCCTATATTTGATCCCCGTTACCCGGTTATTGATGGTAACCTGCTTTTTGAGAATGATAAGATTTACCTTTATTACTCGCGTTGCTGTTACAAGAACCCGGTTAAAAGTGAGGTTTCGGAATGGGCCCGGAAAAAAGGGTTGTTTAACGAGATTGAGGAAAGCTGGGTTTACGGAGTCGAATTAAAGCATGATTTCACCGGGGTGACCGGAAAACCGAAGTTGTTGCTGAGGCCACCCGTAACCATGGAAGATAAACAGGCAGAGTGGGAGAGTCGTTCGGTTACTTCAGGAGAAGTCAATCGACGGTGGACCGAAGGATCATTTATTTTCAGAAAGAATGACCTTTATTACATGATGTATTCTGCCAATTTTTTCGGTGGTAAAAACTATGCAGTTGGTTATGCCACTTCAAAATCACCGCATGGTCCGTTTAAAAAAGCTGATAACAATCCGGTACTGCAAAAGAATGTGGAACAAGGCGGTATTGTAACAGGTACGGGTCATAATTCGGTGACTGTTTCACCCGATGGCAAAGAAATGTTATGTGTCTATCATGGCAGAACATCAAAAACCGGGAATAAAAGGGTGGTATTTATCGACAGGATGGAAATCCGCGATGATGGTACGCTGGTAGTTCACGGACCGACAACGAAGTAAAAGATTGAATTAAACGTATTAATTAATGAAACATTTAAATATCCTGATCCCGTTATTGCTCACTGGTCCGTTACTTTCGGGAGCAATTCCGCAACAAAAGAAAAAAGACCGTCCCAATATCCTGTTAATCATGGCAGATGATATGGGTTATTCAGATCTGGGTTGTTACGGCGGCGAAATACAAACGCCAAATCTCGATGGCCTTGCAGCGAACGGAATCCGGTTTACCCAATTTTACAATGCCGCGAGGTGCTGCCCTTCACGGGGTTCACTTTTAACGGGACAGTATCCGCAAAAGGTTGGGATTAACGGAATGGGTGTCAATCTGAACCGGAATGCGGCCACCATTGCAGAAGTGCTCAAAGCGAATGGCTATCATACCGGGATGACCGGGAAATGGCACCTGTCGCTTACCAAAGCACTCGATGA
Source organism: uncultured Bacteroidales bacterium (assembly GCA_942493325.1). GTDB lineage: Bacteria > Bacteroidota > Bacteroidia > Bacteroidales > Prolixibacteraceae > JAAFHB01. Next base: position 5,523,036 of record OW818689.1, read on the forward strand.
TAAAAATGAACACCTGCGCTGGCTGGCACACCAGGCTGATCACGGTCCATTTTCCCCGCTTGAAAATTATCCGTCTAACAGGGGATTTGAGCAACATTATGGCGTAATCTGGGGAGTGGTTAATTACTTTGATCCGTTCAGCCTGGTTCATAACGAGACACCGATCAGGGAAGTACCATCTGATTTCTACATGACCGATTTTATCACACAGAAATCCATCGATCTTATCGATGAATTCAGTAACGATGATAAACCGTTTTTCCTGTATGTAGCCCATACAGCTCCACATTGGCCTTTACATGCAAGGCCTGAGGATATCCTTAAGTACAAGGATAAGTACAAAGATGGCTGGGACGCATTACGTGAAACCCGTTATCAGCGAATGGTTGATCTGAAACTGATTGATCCGGCAATCTGCAGATTAATCCCCAATTCATCAGCGAAAGCGTGGGCAGACTGTAAAGAAAAAGAAAAAGAGTCGGCTAATATGGCCGTCCATGCGGCAATGATCGACCGGCTGGACCAGGGAGTTGGCCAAATCATTCAAAAGTTGAAAGATAAAGGGTTGTATGACAATACTGTAATCTTTTTCCTTTCCGATAACGGTGCTTCCTATGAACGGGGTTATCCACCAGGCTTCGATCGTCCCGGCTTTACCCGCGATTCTGAAAAAATCGAATACAATTCTTCAACTCCCGGAGCACAAAACACCTGGAATTATATTGGTAATGCATGGGCGAGTGCTGTCAATACTCCTTTCCGGTTCTGGAAAAAGGAATCGTACGAAGGTGGGACCTGTACACCATTTATTGTGCACTGGCCTGACGGGCTAAAAAAGCGGCAAAATCGGATCAATAAGGGCGTTGGTCATGTAATCGATCTGTTACCCACTTGTCTGGATCTGGCTGGTGCAAAATATCCATCAGAAGTCAATGGATTGAAAACCGAACGTCTGGATGGCAGGAACCTGATGCCCTTGATTTTGGGAAAAACAAAGGCAATTCATGATACACTTTACTGGGAACATGAAGGCGGCAGAGCTATACGCATTGGGGATTGGAAAATGTCCTCGTTGAAAAATTCTGCATGGGAGCTGTTTAATCTTGCTGAAGACCGGAATGAATCGGTTAATCTGTCCGCTAAGTTTCCAAAACGGGTTGAACAATTGGATGAGGCCTGGAATAATTGGGCCGACCGGATGAAGATAGGTACAGCGAAAAATTAGATGTCGTATATTAAATAACCTACTTAAAAACCTTATTTTTAAAGAAAAAACCTCAGTAGCAAGTACTCAGCCAATTTACCCAAACCTTATTACCTCATTTATGGAAATTGAATACAAATTCTATCAAAAGACGATCAACCCCAAATAAGGTAATGAGGTTGTGGGCTGTGAGTTTGGTTCTACTACTGAGGTTGCCTTTAAAAATAAGGTTTAAGGAAAATGCAGTCAATGTCATTTGAATGCAAAGGAGGTATAAAAGCGAATAAACATAATATGCATTATTTAATTCCAATTTACTTAGTAAAAGAATTTCTTAAATATTACGATATGAAACTCACCAAAATTACAGTAATTCTGGTATTGATCATTTTGTCTTCCGGAAGTTATGTATCAGGCAACCATCCGGTTTCCCGCTCCCGTGATACGCCTGGGGTACAAAAGCTAAAGGATGTTGTCATCTACGAGGATGCTCAATTCTATTCCTCCTTTCCATCCGTGATCAAACGGAACAACGGGGAGCTGCTTGTGGCGTTTCGCAGGGCACCCGACCGGCGTATATTTGGCGAGAAAGGCAATTTACATGTTGATCCGAACAGTTACCTCGTTACTGTACGGTCACGTGACGCGGAGACATGGAACAAGGGCCCTGAACTGCTTTATGCCCATCCTTTTGGTGGCTCGCAGGACCCTTGTCTGCTTCAGCTGCGCGATGGAACTCTGCTTTGTGCAAGTTATGGATGGGCTTTTGTCCGTCCCGACGGTGTTCCCAAACTCCAAAAGCCGTATGTCGAAAATGGTGGCGCAATTTTCCTCGGTGGTTACCTCGTGCATTCTGCAGATGGTGGTAAAACGTGGAAAGGACCTGTTTATCCGCCGAATGTGCCTTCAGAGATTAATTACAATGCCCTGGGTAAACTGCTTCCTGCCTTTAACCGGGGCGCTTTGTGCGAAGGAAAAAGCCGCAGGATTTTTTGGGCCGTGGCATCATCTGACCCGGAAAAAAAAACCTCCGTGCATCTGCTCGTTTCTGACGACAAAGGTTTCAACTGGCAATATTCAGGTCTGATTGCCACCGATAAAAAGGCATCGTTCAATGAGACGTCTGTTTATGAAACCCCGAAAGGGGATATTGTTGCTTTCCTGCGCACCGCTAACATTGACGATCAGGCGTGTATAGCACGTTCAACGGATGGGGGAAAAACATTCCGCAAATGGGAAACCATGGGTTTCCAGGGACATCCGTTAAATGCATTAAGACTTCCAGATGATCGGGTGCTGCTGACCTATGGTTACCGCCATAAGCCATCTGGCATCAGGGCTCGCGTGTTGAATGCCGAATGCACCGATTTTGCCACGGCTCCCGAAATCATCCTGCGTGAGGATGGAGGCAACAGCGATCTGGGATATACGTGGCCGGTGATGCTGGATAAGCATAGGGTACTGGTGGTTTATTATTTTAATAAGGATAATGGCACCCGTTATATAGCAGGTACAATTTTAAAAATCAGATAGCTAAATATAGCCATGACAGGGTTTTAAGCCCTGTCATGGCTTCATCTTTTTTTATGATTTAAATGAAACGCGTTGTTTCCTGATATTATTCTGTTTGTATTTTTACCATAGGTGGCATTTCGGAATACCATTTAAATAGCTTTTTCTCCAGTTGTTTTGCCAGGTCCGGGTATTTTGCCATAAGGTCAGTTGTCTCACTTTCGTCGGTTGCGATATTGTAAAGTGTAGCATCTTTTCCGTCGATATTTACCATCAGTTTATAATCTCCTTCTCTTATGGCAAGATCCGGATTATAATTCTTTTTTTTGTTCATTTCGGGCGGACGTTGCCACATAACCGGTTCTTTTCTCAGAGGTTGTTCATATCCCAGCAAGGCCCTGCTCATATCCAGTCCGTCGTATTTGACGGATTTTGTTTCTGTTGCACCAGCAATCTTTATCATCGATGGTACCAGGTCCATCCCGGCAAGAACTGTTTTGGAATTTACCTTTCCCTGCTGGCCGGGTGCGATAACCGCTGGTCCCCAGACAATAAGAGGCTCCCTGATTCCGCCTTCAAATAAATTTGCCTTGTGACCTCGTAAATTACCAGCTGATCCAACATTCACTGCAGGTCCGTTATCGCTGGCCAGAATGATCAGTGTGTTGTTTTTTAACGCCGGATTATTACGGATATAAGCGAAAATTCTTTCGAGGTGACTGTCCAGTTCTTTGATTACTCCTTTATAAAGATCTGCCGTGCTGCCATCTCCTCGCAAATTACGGGGTGGCTCAAGTGGAATATGAACATCGTCGGGCCACAGATTAATATAGAATGGTTTTTTTGCCTGCTGTGCATTCTCAATTGCTTTTATCGCACGGTCGACAAATACCTGGGAACCAACTTCCCGTTTGATCCAGTGAACTTCACCTTTACCCAGTGCGGCCGACATTTTCTCCAGATTTCGCGTACTGTCTGCGAGTCCCAGCGTTTCGTAGGTGGCCAGGTATCGTTCACCAATCCCTTCGAATTGTGTAACCGATTCATTGAAACCATATTCCGTAATATAGGGTACGTCACCAATATCACGACCCCCACCCATGTGCCATTTCCCAATATGGGCAGTATAATAACCGGCTTCCTGCATATTTCGTGCAACCGAAGGGGCTTTAATATCCAAAAAATCTTTTATCCCCCGCTTTTGATTTGCTTTCCGGTCGTTGATAAAAGATGTTATTCCCCAGCGGGTTGGATACTGACCTGTTGTAACAGCAACACGTGAGGGAGAACAAATCGGGGCGTTTACGTAATACTGCGTGAACCGGATTCCTTCCTGTGCGAGCCGGTTAATATGCGGTGTCTGGTAGACTTTGTTTCCATAACATCCCAGATCGCCATAACCCATATCATCAATCAGAATAAACAGGATATTCGGCTTTTCCTGGCTGAATAATGTTTTTGATAGAATGAATACGAATACAAAATAGATAAACAGTTTCTTTTTCATATTGCAAAGATGTAAATAGCAATTTTTCAGCGCAATAAGATTTGTTCTGAATATTAGCACTATTGTTTTTTATCGTTTCTGAAATCGGTGGGCGAGATATTGAAAGCCTTCTTAAATGTGCGGCTGAAATAATTGGGGTCGTTAAATCCCACTTTATAGGCAACCTCCGACATGGTAAGATCAGGTTTTTCGATCAGCAATTTTTGTGCTTCACGGATCCTGATGGCATTGATAAATTCTGTCGCACTCAAATCCAGTATCTGTTTTAATTTTGTATGGAGTAATGTTCTTCCAATACCCAGCTCATTGGTTATGTTCGACACCCCAAAATCTGAGTTGTCGATATTTTTATGAACCAAACAGGTGATTTTTTCAATAAATTGCTGTTCCCGGTTTTTAATGGGGTGCTCTACCGCCAGGTTCCCGAACCGGATAAAATGTTGTTTAAGATTGGATTTCGATATCAGGATATTTTTGATGTAAAGTTCCAGCTCTGAAACCAAAAATGGTTTGGGCAGGTAAACATCGGCACCGACTTCAAGACTTTCGAGCCTTGTAGCGATATCTGATTTGGCCGTCAGCATAATAACGGGGATATGCGAAAACTCAAAATTGGTTTTTAGTTCTTTGCAAAGCGAGATGCCGTCCATCAGAGGCATCATCAGGTCGGTAACAACCAGATCCGGGACATTTTTCTGAATCGCATTCAAGGCATCCAACCCGTTTGACATTGCCTTTACCTTGTATTTCTTTCTGAAATGATCACTTAAAAATGTCAGTAGATCCTTATTATCCTCGACAAAGAGGATTTCGAAATCCGATTTACACGCCTCATTTTTCTGGCCGCAATCCTCATCCGAGAATTGCATCAAAAGATTATCAATAATTGATTTGTCAATCGTAAGACCTTGTTTGTTAACCGATTCAAGGCCGTCATCATTCGGAAGTTTTACAATGAATGTAGTTCCTTCACCCGATTTACTTTCTACATTAATAGTGCCGTTCAGGAATTTAACCAGGCTTTGAGTGAGCGTCAGTCCGATCCCGCTCCCAAGGTATTCGTTTTGGTTATCTTCGATTTTGTAAAATAGTTTGAAGATTTTACCCATTTGTTCTTCCGTCATTCCATTCCCGGTATCTGAAACAGTGAGCATCAGGCACGACAGATTATCTTCGTTGCAAGTGTCAACCTTGAAGGTAATCTGACCATGCTCCGGGGTGTATTTGAAGGCATTGCTTAACAGGTTCGAAACAATTTTTTCTATTTTGTCGGGATCAAATTTAAGCTGAAGGCTTTCAAACTGAGAAATAAATACATACTCCAGTTCCTTTTTCTTGAACAGGGTCGAAAAAGCATTGAATATCTCTCTTAGAAAATTAACGATATCGCCTTCCTCCAGATTAATAGTCGCATGATCGGTTTCGATTTTACGAAAATCCATCAACTGATTAAGCAGGAATTGCAGCCTTAAAACATTTCGCCTGACAGGGATCATCCTGTTTCTCAATTCCCCGGAAATATGGTCGCCGGAGAAAAATGCATCGATTGAGGCAATGATTATGGTTAGCGGTGTCTTAAATTCATGTGAGATATAAGTGAAGAAATTGATCTTATGCTGATGTAACTCCTGGAGTTTTTCTTTCTCGATTCGTTGAATATTTACCGACATCTTTTCCTTGTGTCGGATCTCGCTAAACCTGTAAAAAAGGTAAAGCAAGACTGCCAGGATAATAAAATAGGCCAGGTATGCCCATAAAGTTTTCCATAACGGCGGTAGAACCGTAATTTTAATACTTCTCTGCAGTTCGTTGGGGAAGTCATAAATATTAGTTGCTTTTATAAAAAAAGTGTAGTCGCCCGGGGGAAGGTTGGTATAACTGACACTTCGCTGATTTCCGGCCGTCTGCCACGTGGGCTCAAAACCATCCATATAATAGAAAAAATTATTCTTCCCCATCGAATGGTAGTTTAAAGCAATAAAATCGAAACTGATAATATTTTGATTGTACCGGAGCGTAATTTTATCCGTGAAATTGATATCCTTCTCCAATATTGAATTCTTTTCAGGTTTTACGGTTTCATTGAATAATCTGAAATTTGTAAAGTGAATTTTTGGCTTTGATCCGTTATTTTGGATCTGGTCAGGGTAGAAATAACACAGGCCATTTACAGCACCGAAATACATCATTCCATCCTTCATTTTTAAAAAGGATTTGAAATTGAACTGGTTCCCGACCAGGCCATGGTCAACGGTGAAATTCCGGATTTCGCCCGTTGTATAGTTGAATTTTGAGATCCCTTTATTGGAGCTGAGCCACAGATTATTCTGATCGTCTTCGAGAATACCATAGATATCGTTGTTCGGAAGCCCGTCTTCCATATCATAGGTTTTGAATTGTGCTGTCTTCGGATCGTATAAGACGAGGCCCCCATCACGGGTGCCAAACCATATTTTCCCACGCGAATCAACACAATGACTTATAAATGAGTTGCTGTTCAGATTCAGGGTACTGTCTTTCTGGTAATGAATGATGTTGTCTTTCTCTTCGTTGTAACGGTAAAGTCCTGTCGTATAGGTACAAAACCATATATTGTTTTGATGATCCTTGAAAATATCATAGATGTGCTTACCGGCGAATATTTCGGGTTTGAAATGAATTATCCGGTTTTCCTTTTTATCAAAACAGTCGATACCATCCATCGTGCCTACCCAAATCAAATCATCGGGATCGGCATACAATGAAAATACAAAATTATTTACCAGTGATTCCGGATGGTTTTCGACATGTGAATAATTTTGAATCTGGTAGTTCTTTGGATTTATTCTGTTGATTCCCCCGTAAAAATTTCCTGACCACACATAGCCTTCCTTGTCGATGGTTAAGGCGTGAACATTATTACTGATGCGGGAATTTTTCTGTCCGTGATCATTCAGAATATGCCTGAATGTATGATTCTGTTTATCGAAAATGGCTATGCCGGCATCTTCGGTTGCGATCCATATCTTACCGTCAGGACCTGGGATGATCTGGCTAAGGGCTTTCCCTTTTAATTCCTGTTCATTGTTCCCGGGCACTATTTTTTTGAATCCTGTTTCAAATGGTTCCCAATAATTCAAACCTCCGAAATAGGTACCAATCCACATGATATTCTCACGGCTCCTGAATACTTTGTAAATTGCATTGTCGTTTATTGAAGATAATGCCGGATCGAATGACTGCTTGTATTGTTCAAAGTCACCACTGGCCATATCATAAATAAACAAACCGCTCTCCGTGCTGATCCAGTATTTTCCATCCTGATCCTCTGCAATATCATGAATAAAATACATTGGATGAGGCAGTACCGCAGGAATCTTAAGCGGAACGGGTTTAAAAACACCGGCATTAAAAAGTATTGGGCCATCCTTGAACGTGCCGACCCATAGTTGCCCGCGGGAATCGGTTTTGATGGTCAGAATCGCTGAGGGAACATTTTCCGGCATCCCAGCACGGTTCACATAATACGTTTTTAGTAATTCACCCTGATCAGTAAAATAAAACAGTCGTTGTCGTTTGAAACTCCACAAATTACCAAGTGAATCCTCCTGGATCAGTAACATATCTTTTTCAAGTGATAATTTTTCCAACGAATTGCCGGCGGCTTGTTCCTTCTCCGAGGTTATATAGGTGCCTGTTTCCGAATTAATAATTATCTTCCCGTTACTTGTCTCAAAAATGTCATTTATCCGGCCTATGGATTGCTCCTGGAAAAGAACAGGTGTAAAATTGTCGTACTCCGGGTTAAAGAGACAAATCCCGCGCGTTGTTCCGATAAACAATGTTCCCTGTTTGGTTACCAGCAGTGATTTTACTTCGTTTGATGGGATTGTCGTTGAGGTATTATCCGAATAATATTGTTTAAATCCGTAACTGTCGTAGCGGTTAAGTCCTTCACCCGTTGCAATCCATATAAAGCCTTCATGATCCTGATCAATATCGAAAATAGTATTGTATGATAGTCCTTCTGTTGCCGTAAAATGATGAAATTGTTTCTGTTGTGCCCTCAGTCCGGAGACAGTAATCAGAATGTAAAATAATATTAACCAGGTTGATAAGGGTCGCATAAGGGGAAAATTAGTCTGAAATGTTCAGCCGCTAAATATAAGGAGTAAAATTTATAAAAATGCACACACACTCTTATTTTTGACCCGCCAGAATTTCGATGGATTACGGGAGTAGTTGTGAGCAGGGCCAATTAAACAGGAGCATTTCCCGAAGATCGTGTCATGTAATGAAATGCTTTATGAATTTGATATACAGTACTTAGTAGTTCTATTTTGAAAGTGGATTGCATTTAACTGTTTATTTTTGAAACAGGGGAATCGGCTCGGACAAATATTCACAAATTAGCATTTTTGTTCACCTCATAGGCTATCTGCTAATTAATTTTTGTTTCAGAACAATACTGATGCAGGTTGAATTAAATTGCTAAAACACGGATGAAATAGATACTATTTTTGGTTAAGAATTTAAACTTATGAAACACGAAATGGAAACAAAAAGATTTCGATGGTATTTTCTGCTGTGTGTTTTGTTTGCCTGTCCAAATCTGACATGGGCACAACAAATTGCGCGGGATACCGCAAAAGCAGATATAGTACCATTAGATTTAGTTTTTCGGCAAATTGATGCGGCAGATTTTAACGGTTCGGCTTATACGATAAGTGGCGACGAAATCCGCAATTTGCCCGTCACCAGCCTGACAAATTTGTTGGCCGGTATTGTCCCGGGATTCTATTCGCGGCAGGCGGAAGGGGGAATGGCAAACGAAAACGCGAGCTACTGGATTCGCGGAATCAGGACCTATTCCGAAGGAGTGCTGGTCCTGGTTGACGGCCAGGACAGGGCGTTTGGCACACTGTCACCCCACGAAATTGAGAGTATTACAGTATTGAAAGATGCAGCAGCGACTGTATTATACGGTATGCGCGGGGCTAACGGGGCTATTCTGGTAAACACTCGGAAAGGGCGTACAGGTAAAGCATCTGTAGAGTTTACCTCCCAGCTGATTAATCAGCAGCCTATAGGTATGATGAAGTCTTTGAATGCATTGGGATACTCCGAAAATTACAATACAGCGTTAAAAAACGACGGGATGGACGAAACTAACCTGTATTCTGAGGATTATCTCGCGAAGTACCGGAACAGGGATGGTGTTAATGGTGAAATATACCCCGACATTAATTGGCTGGATGAATATTATAAGAAAAATACCTGGCTGCAGCGGTATAATCTGAACATATCCGGGGGGACGGAGCGCACCCGTTATTTTGTAAATGCCGGATTCCTTACCCAGTCCGGAATGTTTAAAACTGAAGATGAATTTTCGTACAATACCAACAATAATATCAGCCGTTACAATGTACGCTCAAATGTTGAGTTTGATGTAACTTCATCGACATTGCTCGCCGTTGACTTATACGGATGGTACGAAAAACAGAATCGCCCGGGCGGAGACTCTTACGCGACCTATAATGCCCTGGCAACAATGACCCCAAATGGTTTCCCGGCCTATTATGCCGATAACGGCAACTATATTGACCAGAGCGGTAATGCAATAACCAGCATTCAGAATAAAATTATTGCCGGCGACGGTGTTCGGACAAACCCCTGGGCACTGTTGAACCGGAGTGGATATGTATCCAACGGAAGTGTATATGGTTCATTCCGTGCCAAACTTACCCAGGATCTTTCGGTGCTGACCAAAGGATTGAAAGTTTCGGCTACATTATCAATGGATTCACAGACCTCGTCCTCCGCCGACCGTACCAAAGAATTTGCCTACTACCAGATTGTCGATCCTGAGAGTCCGGAAATTATGAAAAAGACCGGTACAGATGGCAAAATGTCAAATGATGTTGTGGGTAAGACTTCAGGCAGACGTACAACCCTCGAATCACAGCTTTCGTATGCACGCCAGTTTGATAAACATGGTGTTTCGGCACTTGCTTTCTATAATCAGTATGAGTATGCCGATGAAGTCAGTATTCCTGATCGTTTTCAAGGGGTAGGAGCATGGCTGAGTTATAATTACGATAAACGGTACAGTATCGATCTTATGGGTAGTGCACAGGGGTGTTACAAATTTGCCCCCGGTAATCGTTTCGGGTTCTTCCCCACTGTGGCTGCAGGATGGACAATTTCCAACGAACCATTTTTTGAAAGTGTTAAGGATTTCGTCCCTCACTTGAAGATAAAAGGTTCGTTCGGCATATTGGGCAATTACCGCGGAGTTGCCGATTTTCGGTATATGGGACGACTGGCAGGAACTTCAGGCATTTATAATTTCGGGAGCGCCATGGGAAGTGTTACCGGTTATGTGGAAGACATCATTGCGAATCCTGGTCTTACATGGGAGAAATCGGAACAGGCCAATGTCGGAATTGAAGCAAAAATGTTCAAAAACAAACTTTCGGTGTCGGCAGAGTATTTCCGCGACAACCGCTCCGATATCTACCTGACCAATAACCGGATTCCATCCATCCTTGGGACTACTGCAACCATTGAGGAAAATATCGGTGCGATGTGTACCAACGGATACGATGTTGCCGCGATGTGGAATTCCAGAATAGGAAAGGTCGGTTATCAATTAGGAGGTACCTGGTCTTTTTCCCGGAATAAAGTTACCGCTTTGGGAGAGGCCGATCAGCCTTATCCATGGTTATCGGACATCGGTTATTTCAGGGGTGTGAAGCGTGGCTATGTTGCCGATGGATTCTTCAATTCGTACGACGAAATAGCTTCTGCACCAAAACAGACATTTTCTGAAGTGCAGCCCGGTGATATCCGGTATAAGGATATCAACAGCGATGGTATTATCGATACCGACGACCGTGTTCCCCTCGGATATGGTGATACTCCCCAGATATTTTATGGAGTCACACTTGGTATTTCATACAAAGGACTTGGCATTACAACATTACTGCAAGGGGCAGCCCGTGTATCACGCACCCTTGATGGCAGGGTAGCATTTCCTTTCTATTCAAAAGGAAATATTTACGAACATCAGCTTGATTATTGGACACCTGAAAATCATAATGCGCAATTACCAGCCATTTCAACGCAGTATTCCGGTGTTAATAACACGCAGGTTTCATCATTCTGGATCAGAAATGCCGATTATCTGCGTCTGAACAACTTACAGATCTATTATGATTTCCCTAAACTGGCGCAAAAAAACTCCTTCATTAAAGAGATTAGGGTATTTGCCAACGGGTATAACCTGTATACATGGACCAATTATAATAGTCCGCTGGATCCCGACGCTGATCCCAGCGGGACCGGTATGCCAATTACACGCAATATTAGTTTAGGTTGTTCTCTTAAATTTTAACAGACCATGAAAAATAAATTAAAAATATTGGCAGTATCATTTGTGTTGTTGTTTTTCGTAAGGTGTGACTTTCTCGACGAGGTCCCTTATGACTGGGCGCAGCCGGATGATATTTTCACAGCCGAAAACAGCTATATACGTCCTGTCAACCAGGCTTATTCGTATATGAAAGGCGGATTTAACCGCATTTCGAATGCTTTCCTTGATGCCGCTACCGACGATGGGATGTGTACAGTAACCGGCTCATCGATCCATCGGCTTTCAAGAGCCTTTGTAACTTCAAACAGCTCCATTGAAGGTTGCTGGGAACAATCGTACCAGGGCATACGCCAAACACTTTATGTTCAAAAATACCTGATGGAGCAGAAATTGGTTTTAAATAATAAAACTGATGCTGAAGTTGCCCAGATTAAGCGGGTCTATTCGGGAGAAATGTATGCTTTAAGAGCTCTTTTTGAGTTTGACCTGCTCAGGCACTATGGCGGATATGCCATTATGGATAAATTGTACGAACTGGGTGATGAGGAAATCACTCTGAAAACACGCGATCCCTTTGAGATGTGTGTTAAAAATATTGTGAACCTCTGTGATTCTGCAGCTAAATACCTTGATGTTGAACCGGTAGGAGGCGTGGGGGGATACGGGCGAATGAATAAAGGGATGGCTCTTGCTGTTAAAGCGAAAACTTTAATCTATTCGGCAAGTCCGCTATACAACCAGCCGGCCAACGCCAACCCACTAATCGGTTATGTATCTGCAACCCCTGCCGATGTAACCCTTCGCTGGGAAGCTGCAGCCGAAGCCTGTGCTGCGGTTATTAACCTGAAAAAGGCAAACAATACCAATAAATATGTTTTGTATAACAACTATGAAAAGTTATTTATTACCTGTCCGAACGACGAATACATCGTGTTTAATGCAGCCGCCAAGTCGAATGGGCTCGAAAACAGGCAGTATCCGCCAACCATTTCCAAAACATTGGGAGGTGGTACCGTGCCTACCCAGGAATTTGTGGATGCCTTTTCACTGTTAAACGGCTCGGAATATGTCCGGAGTGTACCGGCAACTCAATACACTGGTCGTGATCCGCGTTTTAATGTAGTGGTCGGCTATAATGGCTCAACCTATGGTGCCCGCGGAAAAATCTATACAAAAACAGGAACTGGAGCAACAAATGATGCACTTAATGCTGTAGATGATAATTCAACCAATACCGGTTATTACCTGCGTAAGTTACTCGATACCAATGTGAGTTTCGCAAGTGCAAATCCGGTCACAACATTCCATCTCTTCCCGATCATCCGGCTCGCGGACATTTTATTACTCTACGCGGAGGCAATGAATGAGGCTTATGGGATTGATATTGATCCCAAGGGGTATGGCCTCACGGCTAAAGGCGCCATCCAAAAGGTACGACTGCGTGCAGGATTCACCGCTGCTGATAAATATTATGACGGAGTGACTACACGTGAACAATTGCTTGCAAAAATCAAAAATGAACGTCGTGTTGAACTTTGTTTTGAAGAACAACGCTATTTCGATTTGCGGCGATGGATGGAGGGTGATAAATTAAATCAGCCTGTATCGGGAATACATATTAGTGATGCCGGGGGAACCTTGAGCTATAGTTATTTCATGGTTGATGAACTTCGCAAGTTCGATGCAAAAATGTACTATCATCCAATTCCGCTCAGCGAAATCAAAATATCACCGAATCTGGAACAAAATCCAGGTTGGTAAACCCGGATAAACATTAAATAATAAAGTGTATATGAAAAATATAATTCTGATATGCATATTCGCCTGTTGCTCTTTACAGATGTTTGCCCAGACCAGGGTGAGCGGTATTGTAAAAGATGAAACGGGTCTGGTAATAATCGGAGCAAATATCGTCCAGAAAGGAACCACCAATGGAACTGTTACCGATACGGACGGAAAATTCAGTATCACCCTGGACAGGAATGGAGCACAGGTATTGCAGATTTCGATGATCGGTTATCTGAAAACGGAGATCAATGGCCAAAACAATGCTACTGTCAATGTTGTACTCAGGGAAGAAAATATTGGACTCGAAGAAGTTGTCATCGTAGGATTCGGCACCCAGAAGAAGGCATCGATCACAGGTTCAATTTCAAATGTGAGCAGTAAAGAACTAAAGGATGCCCCGGTATCAAGTGTGACCAATGCTTTGACAGGACGTGTTCCCGGACTGATTACCCGACAGGAAAGCGGACGTCCGGGTGATGATGGTGCCAAACTGTTTATCCGCGGCCGCTCTTCCTTAAATAATTCGGACCCTTTGGTGCTGGTTGATGGGATTGAACGTAGTTTTTCGCAGGTCGATCCTGACGATATTGAAAGTGTATCAATCTTAAAAGACGCCTCTGCAACAGCAGTATATGGTGTTCGCGGTGCAAACGGTGTGATCCTGGTTACTACACGACGGGGTGTAGTCGGAAAGTCAAAAATTTCATTTTCTGCCGAATACGGGATTACTGAGTTTAACAGGGTGTCAAAGGTCCTGAATGCTGAAACTACAGCCAGGTTTCAGCGCGAAGGGACAATAAACGTGGGTTTGGACCCTTCCATCTTATCAAACACAAGTAATATTGGTGTTTCTGAATATGATCTCTATTTGTACCGTACCCAATTGAGTCCCTTTACCCATCCTGATAACAGTTTTGTAGATATATTTACAAAACCGGGTCAGCAACAGAAGTATAATTTCAATATAACAGGTGGTAATAAATCGGTTAAGTATTTTGTATCGGTAGGATATTTTACTCAGGACGGGATGTTCGAAACGGATGTAAATGAAATCAGGAAACATCCTACTCTTCAGCGGCTCATAGAGCTCTCACCTGAGGTGGACAAGTCGCTTGTAAATCCGGCATATAACCCCGAATATTTGTACAATCGTCTGACAACCCGGTCGAACATAGATATAAAAATTACCGAAGATTTAAAACTGGGTGTGGATATGTCATACCGTTTTAGTCGTCAGAATCGCCCCGGAACCTATGACGGTTTAGATTCGAATGCAGAAGATATGCGTTTGTTCGGCCTCTTTTACCGTAATGCTCCACAGGCTTTCCCTGTAATAAATCCGAATGGAAGTATGGCTGGCGCTATTGGCGTTTGGCGTCAAAATCCGCTGGTAACACTTTCGTATACAGGGTTTCGTACCGATTACGATAATCAGATGGAGACAACTTTTACCCCTTCGTATAATTTACACAAATTGTTAAAAGGGCTCAGTATTGATGGTAAATTCTCATACGATGTAGGATGGAGTAACTGGCGCGGAATGCAATCACGTCCTTATATTTATAGCTTTAATCCGAACAACGGTGCTTATACCCAGGGATTAGTCGCTGTTTTACCTTTTGTTGACTCTTCGCGAACCGCTGCAACCTATAAAAGATATATGGAACTGGCGCTTCGTTACAGTACAGTATTTGCCGCGAAACACACAATTTCAGCCGTAGCCCTGGGGACTTATAACTCCTTATCATCACCTGGAGGCGAATATTCATACGTTCCTCATATCTACCAGGCATTGATCGGACGTGTCAATTATGATTATGATAATCGTTATCTCGTTGAAGTCAATATGGGATTCAACGGCTCAAACCGTTTTTCCGAGGGACATCGTTACCAGATTTTCCCTGCCACATCTTTGGGATGGATACTGACAAACGAAGCGTTTATGTCGGATATCAATGTGCTGAATTATGCAAAAATCCGCGGTTCTGTAGGACAGGTGGGTAATGATAAATTAGGATCATTCTCCTATTACTATAAATCGAATTATGTGAATGGTGAAGCCTATTCGTTTGGTTCCACCCAAAATACCCGTATTACCGGACTTCTTGAAGGGAGGATGGCAAATGATATGATTACCTGGGAAACTGCAACAAAATACAATGTTGGTTTGGATACGCGCTGGTTCGATTCGAAGTTGACGCTGAATGGCGACCTTTTCAAGGAACACCGTACCGACATTTTGCGCAACCCCCAACGCTACCTGATCACGTCAGGGATTAATGGCGTCGCTCCGGCAAACATTGGTATTGTCGATAACCAGGGATACGAAATTGAACTTGGATGGAACAGTGATGCGAAAAAGGATTTCTCGTATTTTGCAAAAGCAATCTTCGCAAAAGCCAAAAACAAGATCGTAGAGATGAGCGAAGCTTCTAAACCCTATGATTATATGTATAGTACAGGATACCCGATCGGTCAGTTTGTGGGCTATCAGCAGGTCGGCTTTTTCCAGTCGTACGACGAGATTGCCAGCTCTCCGCAACAGTTTGGATTGAGTAACCTGGCTCCCGGAGACATGAAGTATAAAGATCTCAACGAGGATGGAATCATTGACCAGAACGACCAGAGTCCGATTGGTTACAGTATGGTTCCTGAAATTACCTACTCCCTGCAGCTGGGATTTGACTTTAAAGGATTTGATTTCAGCGTTATGTTCCAGGGTGCAGCTCACAATTCCGTTTATATGGTTGGCGATCTGGGCTGGGACAACAGCTGGGGAAACTATTACGATTCCCATGTGCCACACTGGACTCCGGAAACTGCGGCAACTGCAAGCTATCCACGATTTTTACAGAAAGCAATCGGAACCAACCAGAACTATTATTTGTCGGACTACTGGCTCATTGATGGAGATTACCTTCGTTTGAAAAATGTGCAGGTTGGGTATTCATTGCCTAAAAGTGTTTTGAAGCATACACCTGTGCAGTCGGTTCGGTTCTATTCGAATGCTTTTAACCTTGTTACATGGGATAAAGTGAAAAGAGTTGACCCTGAATCCAATCCTGACAGCAATAACGGATTTTTCTATCCGCAGCAAAAAATTATCAACTTCGGTATGAATGTGACTTTCTAAAAGCAAAACAAATACAATTATGAAAAATATTTTAAAATATGTGTTGGGCTGTCTGTTGCTCTTTGGTTGTTCACAGGGAGGGATAATGGATAGCACCGATCTTGATGAACTGACTCCTGATAAAATTTATTCGGATGTAGAATATACACGAAAAGTTCTATACGATCTCTACGGAAGGATGCGGGAGGAGACAAGCACCAATAAAGCCAGTTTTTCGCGTTTAATGAACATGGCTACAGCGACAGCAATGCTCGATAATGCTACCGATGACGGAGCCGGTAATACAACCCGTTCGGCAGGTATTGTGCCCGGTATTCAAAAATACGTTACAGCAGCAATAACAGCAACATCCAATCCGGTGGATAATACCCATCCATGGACCTATCTGTATAAAGCCATTCGCAATGCCAATTTGTTCCTTGCCAATGTAGATCGTTCACCGCTTGAAGAGTCCGAGAAGATTAGCAGTAAAAATCAGGCACGTTTTTTACGCGCATATTATTATCATGAACTCTTCCGCTGGTTTGGTCCGCTGGTAATTTCTGAAGAACCCATCGATCCGTTTGCTTTTGAGGATACAAAAAGAGAAACGATTGAACGTACTGTTCAGTTTATCGTCGATGAGTTCGATGCACTTTCCCAGCCAGGGATGTTGCCCGATGAATGGGATGATGCCAATTACGGACGCCCTACCCGCGGAACTGCAATGGCTTACAAAGCCCGCACTTTGCTGTACGCTGCAAGTCCGTTGTTTTCCGCCTCGGGTGCAACATGGGCTCAGGCTTCACAGGCTGCCCTTGAGATGATTAACTATTCGGAAGCTGGTGGTTTTCACGGACTTTATTACGATGCATTGGAACCGGCAAAGAGTTATTCGAGATTCTTTAATACACGTAAAAACACAGAGATTTTACTGAGCAATCTTCGGGCAGAAGATAATGATTTATACCAGTTGATGCCCTCGTTTAACCCATGGAATGTAAATAAGGAACTTGCCACTTGTCCTACGCAATGGCTGGTCGATAGCTACGATATGGCCGATGGAAGTCAGCCAATTGAAGGGTATAATGCCGATTACAGTCCGATTATTAATGCAGCTTCAGGTTATAACGAACAAAGTCCGTATGCCAACCGTGATCCGCGTTTGTCGCAATCCATTCTTCATCACGGAAGTACATGGCCCAAAGTGAACAAGGCACCGCAAACGGTCGACATTAAAACACCAGAGAAGTGGGGGAGTGGTTATTTTCTTACAAAGTATCTTGATGACAGGATCGACCATATGGATGGCGGTAAAACATCAATGAATTTCGTTATGATGCGTTATGCCGAAGTGTTGCTCAACTATGCTGAAGCTGTAAATGAGGCAGATAATACATCCGATGCCCGCGGAAAGGCGATTGTTCAACTAAATAAAATCCGTACACGTGCCGGTATTACCAATCCGCTCCTTGCTGCCGGATATACTCAGGCCTCGCTGCGCGAGAGAATCCGCAAAGAACGAAGGGTTGAATTGTGTTTTGAAGAACACCGCTTTTTCGATATCCGTCGCTGGAAGATTGCAAAGGATGTGATGAAACGCCCTGCAATCGGCATTGCAATTGAAAACGGCAAATTTGTGCGCAAACCGCTGGATGCACGTACCTATAATGAGCGTATGGATTTGATGCCGCTTCCCAACAGCGAAGTGAACAATTGTCCGTTGATATATCAGAACCCCGGGTATTAATTATTATTTAAAAGAAACTATAAATCATCATATTATGAAAAAGATTATTGGAAATATACTGTCATTAATTGTTGTATTAACGATGGTCTCATGTGAAGACAGCGCATTTGATCTGAACTACAAGGCTCCCCTGACTATCGAATTTACGGGTGTCGATAACACCAATATTGTTACGGTCGATAAAGGGGTTATGAGCTATACTGCTAAAATCGAAATTAAGGCTTCGGATGCCGGCATCAAAATTTTTGAGATTTACAACGCCGATATTAAAACCGGCGATAAAGGTTCACTGATTGCGGGGACCTCAAAGGTATTTGATAACGAAGGTGTGGCTTCCTATAGCGTGGATTATATCGTTGATAATCTCGTCCAGAGTAAATGCATCAAGGTAATTGCCACTGACCGGGATGGCAATACTTTCGGGCGTAACCTGTTCGTGAAAAACACACCGGTTGTGGTCATCACTCAATCGGTAAAAATTGAAACCGTCGAAGACTATTATGGCCCTTACTTTGCCACCTGGCTTAACGGACGCGTTTATATGCGCAGCAGCGGCGAAACCAATAAAAATGAAATTGATTTCTCGTTAGGAAATGTGGTTATTGAATCTGAAGGAGTCCTTGCAGTCCCTGCCCTGGTTAGCCCGGCTGACAGAGCCAAATACGGTTTGTTGACAATCGCCGGGTTGCAACTCACAAAGTTTGAACTCACCACGCTTACAAAACCCCAGTACGATGCAATTGGCCAGGTTGATATTACAACGATTTCATCATTGGCCGATCCGGCCAAAGAGGCCGTTAAGCTGGTTAATGGTAAGGTTTATCTGTTTAAAACAGCAAATGGTAAGAAAGGTCTTATTTACATATCCGCATTGACTTCCAAAACAGGCACTATCGAAAATGCTACAGGTGAATGGATTATCAATACACCCTACCACCAGGTTACTCTTACTGCAAAAGTGATACAACAGTAATCCTCCGGTCGGTTTAAACACTAAAACAGAGGTCGTCTTAATAACAGAATTGAGACGGCCTCTCTCTTCGTTTCCCTGATCTGACATCAAAAAAAACATTTTTGAATGGGATCAAAAAAGGTAAATTTAATGCAATCAAAAAATTGAATCCGGTAATCTGATATATAGTTATGAATAAGCTATTTAATTTATTTCTGCTACTGCCTTTGCTGAGTGCTGGACAGGCAAAAAAACCAAACATCGTTTTCATACTTGCCGACGATCTTGGATGGGGTGATGTGGGCTTTCACGGAAGCGCGATTAAAACCCCCAATTTGGATCAGCTGGCCAAAGATGGCGTTGAGTTGACCCGCTACTATACAGCACCGATCTGTTCTCCCACAAGAGCGGGTTTAATGACCGGACGGTATCCGAACCGGGTTGGCATTCGCGAAACAACCATACCGCCATGGAGTGATTTTGGATTGGACACTTCCGAACAGTTGCTTCCTCAGATGTTAGCTGAAGCAGGGTATAAGAACCGGGCTATCATTGGTAAATGGCACCTGGGTCATGCTACTTTGCAATACCATCCCATGCGAAGAGGTTTTACCCATTTTTACGGTCATCTAAATGGAGCTATAGATTATTTCACCCATAAGCGGGAAGGCGAAGTTGACTGGCAAAACGATTACGGGCATTCAAAAGATGAGGGTTATTCAACAAATCTCTTAACCGCGGAAGCTGTAAAATGTATCGGACAATACGTAAAAGATGACGCTCCCTTTATGTTGTATGTGGCTTACAATGCCCCGCACGGACCATTGCAGGCTCCCGAGGAGGATCTGAAACTTTGTGGTTTTGATCCGGGTAAGCCAAGGTATAAATCCAATCCCGACAGCGAAGATGGTGGTTCTGACCGGGGACATGGCAACACGGCCAAACAGACTTATGCTGCAATGATTACCTGCCTCGATCGGGGTATCGGTGAAATATTACAGGCTTTAAAAGATCAGAATATAGACGAAAACACGCTCATCATATTTCACAGCGACAACGGTGCTGCCGGGAATGGGGCAGTTGCTTCCAATGGCGGATTGCATGGATACAAAATGGATGAATGGGATGGTGGCGTGAGGTCGCCGGCTATAATTAAATGGCCTGCTGCAGGAATAAAGGGTGGAACGAAGATAGACCAGGTTATGGGCTATGTTGATTTATTCCCTACTTTGAAGGAAATAGCAGGTGTGAAGTCAGCGCCAAATAAACCATTCGACGGAATCAGTATGTGGCCCGTTTTAAGCGGCAAAACTCAAAAGATAGATCGTGAATTTTATCTGGGACATGGGGCAATAATCAACGGAGACTGGAAACTGATCCTTGATAAAGGCATTAGTAAAATGCAAATGAATGGTGATGTCCTTTTTAATATTCCCCCCGATTTTTCAGAGAAAAATAATTTAAAAGCAGCCAATCCGATGATGTATAATAAGTTGAAGGCAGCTGTTGCTCCTTATGATGCCATTAAGGCTCCCAGGGAAATACTCGCGAAAGGGCCAAAAAATGGTTTCGTAGCGCCTAAAGACTGGATCATTACAAAAGAAAAGTAATCCAGATAATCATCCTGTAGAATTAAAAGGAAGGTCAAAAAAAATCTAACTGTTATTAAATCAATCAGGTGTTAAAACTGACAAATCTTGTTTTTTGGCTTTCGGCTGTATCGCTTCAGGTGTTCCTCTGTGCTGCAACGACTGACGAAAAATCCGGTAATACGATCACTCCGGAATCTTCTGAAAAATTAGCCCATGGAAAACAGAATAGTTTTTCAGTTCCGAAAAACGAAATCACTCTTTCGCGTCACAGGGCGACCCTTGTGTTGGAGGAGTGGATGCGGGATCCGTTTATAACTTTAGGTCCTGATAATTTTTACTACTTAACTTGTACCCGGCTATGGCATTCGGATTATAAGAAACCGGGACTGGAAATATGGCGGAGCAAAGACCTTCATTCCTGGGAGAAAACGGGACAGGTATGGACCTTTGACGAATCAAAGTGGATGCCGGATGCACTTACAAAAGCAGCCGGTGAATTGAAAAAAGAGGCTCATTTATGGGCTCCTGAAATTTATTTTCTGAAGGACAGGTGGGTAGTGGTTTATACAACTTCCCTGAGATATTCGAATTTAATGCTCACCGGTGGACCCGCTTTGAACGGTCCTTTTGCTGAACCGTTTGGAATAGACTTCAGATATAAACACGACCCCTCGTTGTTTGCGGATGATGATGGTTCCAGATGGCTGATCTGGGGGTGTACTAAAATTGCCCGCCTCAAAGCTGATTTTAGTGGTTTCAACGGACCTGAGACAACAATCGGACCTTCCAACCGCAAGATGGGACACGAAGGATGTTTTATCCTTAAAATTGAAGGTAAATATGTACTCTTCGGCACTGCCTGGTCAACGGATGTGTTGCGTCACGGCTCCTATAATTTATATTACTGTACCGCTGATCGTATTGAGGGACCTTACGGACCGCGTAAATTTGCAGGTCGCTTTCTGGGGCATGGAAATCTTTTTAAGGATAAGCAGGGTCAATGGTGGTGTACCGCCTTTCTGAACGGTGATTATGTATCTCCTGAACATGTTGCTCAAAATGGAGTTAGTATTGCCAAGGCTGAAACAGTCAATAAACAAGGCCTTACCCTTGTTCCAATGCAGGTTTTGCTTGAAAACGGAGATATTGTGGTGCGTGCAACTGACCCGGTTTATGCCCGCCCGGGTTCAGATGAAATCCAGGATTTTACAATTACCGAAAGCACCCGGTAATGAGTAAATAAATTTTTCAAATAAGGAAGGAATTTTATAATGAAAGCAAACAAATTATTTTTTTCATCCCTGGTTTGTCTTGCCCCGGTAGCTGGGATGGCAGCACAGTTAAATCCGATGCAGGAATCACCCCGGAACATACTGATATTTATTGCGGATGATCTGGCCCGTAATGAATTGGGCTGTTATGGCGGGCAAAATGTAAAGACACCCAATATTGACCGGTTTGCCCGTGAAGGGGTAAAATTTAACCGGATGTTTTCGTCAACCACCATGTGCTGTCCTACCCGGGCCTCAATTTACACCGGTTTATTCCCGGTAAAACACGGAGTATATAAAAACCATGGTGAAACCAAACCGGAAGTGAAAAGTGTTGTCCATTATTTTCGTGATATGGGGTATCGCGTTGGATTGACCGGGAAAACCCATTTCAAACCACTGTCCGTTTACCCGTTTGAAATAATTGGCGGCTTTGAAGTCAATTGCGTGAGTAAAACAGCCAATTATTCCACGGACAGTATTGTGGAATTTATGAACCGTGATAAAGCCGAACCTTTTTGCCTTTTCGTTTGCAGCACCAATCCCCATGCTCCGTGGACCGTTGGCGATCCCTCACAATTCGATCAGGACAAACTGGTCTTGCCTCCTCATTTTGTTGATAATAAGGAAACCCGGCTGGCCTTCGCGAAATACCTGGCCGAGATTGATATGCTCGACCGCCAGTTTGGCGATGTAATGAAGGCTTTAAAAAATGCAGGCAAGGAAAATACGACTCTTGTGATGTTTTCCGGGGAGCAGGGACCACAATTTCCCGGGGGTAAATGGACAAGCTGGGATTACGGTCAGAAAAGCGGGTTTCTTGTGCGGACACCTGAGGGATTCGGGAGGGGAACTACTTCCGAGGCACTGATTCAGTACGAAGATGTGTTGCCAACAATAATTTCCTACGCGGGGGGTAAAATCCCGGGTGGATTGGATGGACTAAGTTTTCTCCCTGTTTTACAGGGTTTGAAGAATGAACACCGCGAATGGGCTTACGGAGTTCATAACAATTTTCCGGAAGGTACGCCATACCCGATCAGGAGTATCCGGGATGACCACTATAAGCTGATCGTCAATCTGACTCCCAGGGCATCCTATTTTGAAAAGCATTTAATGGTATCAGTGTACTGGAAATCGTGGGTCAGGGACGCAAAAACCAACAAAGCTGCAAAATATTGGGTCGATCGTTATGTTACCCGGCCCGAAACTGAGCTTTACGATACAACAGTTGATCCGTGGGAACTCAACAACCTGGCGGCTGATGTAAAAATGAAACCAGTTATTGAGAAGATGAAAACTAAGCTCCTGAAATGGATGGATCAACAAGGAGACGAAGGCAAGGCTCTGGATGTGGAAATATAAGATAGAATTAATGAAAATTTAAAAGTAATGACCGCAGACTGGTGGTAAAATTATGATATTCAAAAATTTACAGAGCAAATGAAAAAAAAATTCAATGATATATTAAACTTCCCGGACAGCCGGAGTATTTTTTGGCGGTTTAATCTGATTGTCTGGATTTCTTTGGGATTCTTGATGACTGGTTGTTCCCAGTCAAAGATCAGCAGGAACAAACCTCCTAAGAATGAACCATCAAAATATATCGACAATATTAAAGGATTGGTAGATGACTGTGCCGACCCCTATATCCTTAATCACAACGGGACTTATTACCTGTACGGAACGGGGGGAAGGCGTGGGATACGGGTTTACAGATCGGATGACCTGGTTAACTGGTCGGAAGCAGTAGGGGCACGAAACGGGTTTGCACTCGATTCGACGGATGTATGGGGAAATCGTGCATTCTGGGCTCCGGAAGTATACAGTTTAAACGGTAAGTTTTACATGTTTTATACGGTAATGGCACACCTTTCGATTGCTGAAAGTGATTCTCCGCTTGGCCCTTTTGTTCAGCGTGAAAAGAAACCGATGCATGCCGATATACAGGAAATCGATTCCCATTTGTTTATTGATACGGATGGCAAAAAATATCTTTATTTTGTAAGGTTTTCGGGGGGTAACGAAATTTGGATGGCAGAAATGCAGGAAGATCTCTCCGGGATTAAAGAAGAAACCGTGAAAAGATGTTTTGGAGTATCGGAGGTTTGGGAAAAAAGCCCCAAGGAACCGGTAGCAAATATTGCTGAAGGACCATTCATGGTGAAACACAATAACCTGTATTATTTGTTCTATTCTGCCAATCATTTTAAAAGTCAGGATTACGCGGTAGGTTATGCTGTATCAGGTTCTCCGTTCGGACCATTTGTCAAATCTGAGCATAACCCTGTATTGATTGGCAATGGTACGACTATGTTTGGGACAGGACATCACTCGTTTTTTTATTCAAATTCGGGTCAGATGTATATCGTTTACCACACACATCAAAACGGTGAAGTCATCCTTCCCCGGAAAACATGCCTCGATCGTTGCGGTTTTGTCCCTGATGGAAATAATAAACCTGACAAATTCGTTGTTTATGGCCCTACTCCGCAACTGAGAATAGATTAAAACTTAAATTTTTGATATGTCACCGATTAAACAATCGCTTTTTCTGCCTCTTTTTTTGGGTACTGCTGCCTTTGCACAACACGGTCCCAACATCGTTCTGATCAATATCGATGATCTGGGTTGGCGCGATGTAGGATTTATGGGATCGGAATATTACGAAACTCCCAATCTTGACAAACTTGCAGCCAGGGGGATGATCTTTACAAATGCCTATGCTGCTGCCGCAAATTGCGCGCCAAGCCGTGCCTCGATGATGAGCGGAAACTGGACACCGCGGCATGGAATTTACACCGTTGGAACTTCCGAACGGGGTAAAAGTAAAGATCGGAAACTGGTACCAACGCCAAACAACGAAACCCTTGCTGATAATATTGTAATATTTCCTGAATTATTAAAGCTTGCCGGATATACAACCTGCCATGCAGGGAAATGGCATCTCTCTGATAATCCGCTGCTGCGTGGGTTTGATGTGAACATTGGAGGTTCCCATGCGGGTAGTCCGGGCAGTTATTATCCGCCTTATAAAAACATACCTCTCCTTCCGCCCACGGATGATTATTACCTGACTAACCTGGTCATGGATAAGACCCTGGATTTTGTGAATTCAGTGAAAAAAGAACCTTTCTTTTTATATTATGCCCCATATGCCGTTCATTCTCCCATTCAGCCTGTTAAAAGTTTACTGGCCAAATACGAAAACAAAGCCGCGTGGAATGGTCAGAAGAATGCCAAATATGCCACTATGGTTGAAAATGTGGACACACAGATTGGCCGTTTGATTGACCTGCTGGAGAAGACCGGAAAAATGGAGCGGACGTTTATAATTTTTACTTCGGATAATGGCGGAGTATACAATATTACCAAACAGTGGCCACTCAGGGCAGGTAAAGGTTCTCCCTATGAAGGTGGATTCAGGGAACCTATGTTTGTATTCTGGAAAGGTAAAATTGCCCCGGGATCCCGGAGTGATGTTCCGGTAACGAACATCGACTTTTTTCCAACCATTCTCGCCGTTGCCGGGATTAATCGTCCGGCAGATAAAATACTCGACGGACAGAGTATTTTGCCGCTGTTAACCGGTACAGGCAGTATCGCGGAAAGGCCGTTGTTCTGGCATCTGCCTGTCTACCTTGAAGGCGGGAATGAAGAAACCCAGGATTCGATCTTCAGAAACAGGCCATGTTCGGTTATACGATCAGGTAACTGGAAGCTGATTCAATATTTTGAAAATAATGACCTTGAACTCTATAATATGAAAGAGGATGTTGGTGAGAAAATTAATCTTGCTGCTGTAAATAAGGCTAAAACAAGTGAATTGCTTACCATACTTGAGAAATGGCGGAAAGATACTAATGCGCCGGTTCCTGACCAGCTGAATCCGGGCTACAGTGAGAAATGAAAACCCCGCAAGTGATATCAGTACAGAAAATAAATTCGAATTAATCATTAACGTATGAAAATTGTAAGCCGATTTACCATAGCCGCAGGATTAGGGCTGTTACCCGCTTTAACCTACTCCCAAAAATCAGGGGAGAAACAACCCAATATCATTTTTATCATGGCCGACGACATGGGCTGGGGTGATTTCGGATTCCAGTTTCAGAATAATCGTGCAAAATTAAATGTCCGGAGCGAACCCTGGTCACGGACTCCAAATCTCGATCAGTTGGCTACCGAGGGGGTTCAGCTGCCAAATCATTACTGCCCGGCGCCGGTTTGTGCACCTTCAAGGGCTTCACTGATGCTTGGGCGCCACCAGGGACATGCCAACGTGCGCGACAACCAGTTCGACAAGGCCATTGAGGATAATCATACCATCGCCACTGTATTAAAATCAGCCGGATATTCAACAGCCGCTTTCGGCAAATGGGGCCTTCAAGGTCAAGGAAAATCAGCCTCTGACTGGACAGCACACCCGTTAAAACGTGGATTTGATTATTACCTGGGATATATGCGCCATGGCGACGGACACGAACATTATCCGAAAGAAGGCGTTTACCGCGGAAAAAAAGAGGTCTACGAAAACTTTAAAAATATTGCGGACGACCTGGATAAGTGCTATACAGCCGACCTGTGGACAGCAGCCACTAAAAAATGGATTATTGAGCAGAAGCAGGTAAAAAAATCGGACAAGCCTTTTTTTATTTTTTTGGGATACGACACTCCTCATGCAGTCATCGAACTTCCAACACAGGAATATCCTCAAGGGGGAGGCCTCAATGGCGGAATGCAATGGCTTGGAAAGCCGGGAAAGATGATTACTACAGCTTCGGGGATTGTTGACTCGTGGATCCATCCTGATTATATCAGTGCGACATGGGACCACGACAAAAATCCGGCGACACCCGAAACCCAGTGGCCCGATGTTTATAAACGTTATGCAACCAGCACGCGCCGCATCGACAGCGCTGTGGGAGATCTTGTTCAACTGCTAAAGGATCTGGGAATTGACGACAATACATTGATCGTAATAACAACAGACAACGGACCATCAAAAGAATCCTATTTGCCCGAGGATTATGAACCCAATTTCTTCAATGGTTTTGGTCCCTTTGATGGTATTAAACGCGATGTTCTCGAAGGTGGGGTTCGTGTTTCTGCGCTGGCATACTGGCAGGGCCACTTTCCTGCAGGTAGGGTGGTGAATACACCAAGCTCATCGTACGACTGGATGGCAACTTTTGCCCAACTTGCCGGAGTGGCCGCACCGGTTGTAACAGATGGCGTTTCACTGGTTCCTTCTCTTGCGGGATCGGGTGAACAAAAGGAAAGTTTTACCTATGTTGAATATTTCGAGGGTGGAAAATCACCGTTATACGAGGAATTTGTTCCGGAACACAGGGGTAAAAAACGCAACCAGATGCAGATGATCAGGCTCGGCAACCTGGTCGGAGTTCGTTATAACATCACCTCACACAGCGATAACTTCGAAATATATGATGTTACAATTGATCCGCAGGAGATGAATAATCTGGCAGGAAAACCGGGAATGGAAGTGGTTCAGCAGCAGATGAAAGATAAGGTTCTCCGGTCACGACGTCCCGATACCATGGCAAAACGGCCCTACGATAATGAGCTGATACCCCCCGTAGCCATCGCAAATACAACATCCGGGACCGACTGGAAGGTTTACAGTGGTAATTTTTCCTATGTTCCTGATGTTACGGCATTAAAACCAGTTAAGGCAGGAAATATCGGATTGCCGGATATGAGTTTATTAAGGAAAGGTAAGAATGAAGTGATTCAATTTTCCGGTTATATCCGGGTTCCTGCTGACGGGGAATATACCTTCTTCCTGAGCACAGGCAATAAAGCGTTCTTACGGATTCACGATGCCGCTGTAATTGATGCGGACTTTGGATATGTGGGAGGGACTGAGCGCAACGGAATGATCAGGCTGAAAGCAGGACTGCATCCATTCAGGCTCACAGTTCATGCCGGGTCAGGGAAAAAATTATTACTCGATTTTCAATGGAGCGGATCGGGCATCAATAAACAGGCTATACCGGCAACAGCGTTTTTCCGGGAAGTGTGAGATGTGAAAACTATTGTGAGTGACCCTTACCTTTAATTCGCACTACTATGAATCTTATTACATTGAATAATGAAAGATTTTTAGCAATTAGTATTGTAACTCTTCTACTGTTAGATTTATTGGGTAGTATTGCTGGTATAATTGCAATTGTACTGACCCCAATATTTATCGGATTTGTAACATATTTGATTCTATACAAATGTAATTACAATCTTACTTTTAAAACTATATTTTTAATATTGCTTATATTGTTTAACGATATTTTAATCAGGCTTTATGGAGGGGGAGATCATGATTTTCTGGGAAACACTGTGTTGGTAATTCATATGCTTATTGGCTTACTAATTTTCGGTATTATTTTTTTAAGATATGGGATTTCAAACAAATTGATTAAACCGACCCTTAAGAACCTCACAATTACTGCGGTTGTTATTTATTTTTACCTTTATTATTTTGGTACTTTTGGAATGATTTCAAAATAGAAAATCATTATTTTATTAGACTATCGCGTAGCGATTTAAGTATTGTAGAAGTATGGTACACATCTGAACCTTTACCGCGTAGCGGTTAAACTATTGTTAATCAAAAAACTCAATCAAATATTGTTCTTTAAATTTATTGAAATTTTATCATATTATTTATTGTTAAAATAAACAATACTGTAACCGCTACGCGGTAATTGGTTTGTGGGTATTCAGTTTCTACAATACTACAACCGCTACGCGGTAACGAAAATGTGCCTTATTCTATGCCATAAATAATTTGGAGAATACGGAATCGCTTACCCGGGGTCATTAAGATTGAATCCCTCCAGGATTGGAATAGAGAACATTACGAATTTAGCAGCGTTAATCTACGATCCGTCGGCTGTTGGATAATTAAGATTTTGACAGATCAAAGAAAGGTGTTGCTCTTAATACATAAAACTCTGTGTAACACTGTGTCCTTACTCTATGTAACTCTGTGTAATTCTTTTTAATAGATCACTTAAAATTCAAATGGAATGATTTCAAAATAGAAGGGTGAGTCAGGAAACGACGAATAAAACAAAATGTGATGATATTTCATTCCTGCTAAGGGCTTGCTGAAAAACTTAAATTTACATTTACTCCCTCCGGGATTGTTATAATCAAATATTCAACTAAATAAAATGCGAAAAATTCACTGGTTTTTTATAGTTTTCGCCTTTCTTAGAAAATGAACAATTTATATGGCACAAAAATATCGTCCCCTTTCATCTGTTCTTATAAAACCTTCAGGTCCTGACTGTAACCTGGGTTGTACCTACTGTTTTTACCTGGAAAAAGAAAGTTTGTTTCCCGAGACCAAAACACACCGTATGACTCCGGAGGTACAGGAAGAGATGATACGCCAGGTCATGCAGCAATCCGGCGATGCCGTTTCGTTAGGTTGGCAGGGTGGTGAGCCTGCGCTGATGGGACTGGATTTTTACAAGCAGGCTATTGCACTCGAGAAAAAATATGGCCATGGACAAACGGTGGGCAATGGCTTCCAGACCAACGGCACACTGCTCGATCGCGATTGGGCAAAATTCTTCAAACAATACGACTGGCTGATCGGGTTGTCGCTCGACGGACCACAACATATCCACGACCGATACCGTCTGGACAAAGGTCTTCATCCCACATGGGAAAAAGTGGAAGAAGTAGCCCGAATGTTGCTCGACGAAGGAGTTGCAGTCAATGCGATGTGTTGTATTACAGATTATTCGGCTGATTATGCCGAAGTTTTGTACAATTATTACAAGGGACTCGGCCTCAATTGGATGCAGTTTATTCCGATTGTGGAAACCGATAAGGATGATCCGTCTAAAGCGGCACCATTCTCACTTACCGATGAAAAATACGGACATTTTCTGATAAAGCTTTTTGATTTGTGGATCAATGATTTTAAAAACGGGGAGCCAACAACATCGGTAAGACACTTCGAATCAGTGTTTCACAGCTATGTCGGAATAGAATCGCCCGAATGCACAATGATGAAAGAGTGTGGCCCGTATGTCGTTGTTGAGCACAACGGGAATGTCTATTCATGCGATTTTTTTGTTGAACCTCACCACCGGTTGGGTAATATTAAGCATAGCAAAATCATTGATATGCTCAATTCCAAAAAGCAGGACGATTTTGGAAAAGCCAAGACGTTGCTGCCACGTAAATGCAAGTTCTGTCCCTGGTATACCAAATGTTTCGGCGGCTGTACAAAAGATCGCGTTAAAGATCCCAATGACCAGCGCCAGCCCCGCTTCTGCCTGTCGTACACGATGTTTTTCGAACATGCGGATGCTAAAATGAGACAGCTGGCAAAACTATGGGTGCAAAAGCAGAACGATTATGCGGAACACGACCGTACCGGAGGTGTCTACAATGCTTTTCCGGATTTTGTGAAACCTAAACTTAGCTAAACATAAATACAAATAATACAATGGTTGTTCGCAGTTTAATTGTGGCTCTTTCACTATTACTAATGGCCTGTTCCTCCAATCAGGGGAATAAATCTCAGACAAAAAAGGAAAACTCCGGTTCGGGGGGAATGAGTGAAACGACCGGTTCCGTAAATAAATCAGTCACTGAGCCGGAGATGGTCTCTTTTAAAGGGGGAACATTTATGATGGGCTCAGTAAGCGGGATTCAGAATGAGCAGCCCGTTCATGAGGTTTCGGTTAAATCCTTCAGCATCGACAAATACCCTGTGACTGTGAAAGAGTTCCGGCGGTTTGTGGAGTCGGCAGGTTACAAAACAGATGCTGAAAAATTTGGTGATTCAGGCGTTTTCGATTTTACCACTTCGAACTGGGCGCTTGTTCCCGGAGCCAGCTGGCAGTTTCCTGCCGGGAAAAATTCAGCCCGGGCGGAAGACAATCACCCGGTGACCCACGTAAGCTGGAACGATGCAAACAGTTACGCGCAATGGTCCGGTAAAAGGCTTCCAACTGAAGCCGAATGGGAATATGCTGCACGTTGCGGAGGTACAAGTTCATCGCGATTTAGCTGGGGTGACAAATTGATTATCGGGGGCAAATATATGGCCAATGTCTGGCAGGGTAATGACCTGACTGAAAAGCAGGGAGCCGATGGATTCGTCCTGACATCACCTGTTGGCCATTATGGTGAAACTCCATGCGGAATGAGCGACATGGGCGGAAATGTATGGAATTGGTGTGCTGATACGTATAAACCTTATCCGGGCAGCGAAGTTCCATTTCAAAATAATCCCGAATTAAAAGTCATTCGAGGCGGTTCTTTCTTTTTTGATCAGAACGGAGAGAACAGTTATACTTCCACGGGACGAGCATTTAATACGCACGAAACTTCGTTGTTCAATACCGGGTTCAGATGTGCAAAGGATGCACAATAATGAGTTAAAAAGTCAGATATGCAATATAGTAAGTTGGTCAGATTAATCGGTGCGGTTTTCATTTTTGGAACATTTGTCGCGTGTCAGACAGAAGTTAAAACCTTAAAGGAGGGAATGTGGAGAGGTGCTTTTATTCTTCCCGGTAACGAAATCCCGTTTGTATTTGAGGTGAAAGGGAACAAGGCTGATAGTACAACCGTTTTCCTGATCAACGGGAAAGACCGGTTTCCCCTGAAAAATATCACGTGGACTAATGATTCGGTGACCATTCCAATCGATCTTTATTCGGCTGTTTTAAAAGGAAAGCTTACCGAAAACAGACTTGAGGGTCAGCTGGTAAAAGTAGGTTCTGATAAGCCCGTCGCAGGTGTTCCGTTTATTGCAGAATATGGTAATCTGCCCAGATTCCCCGAAAGCAGTGAAACCCCCACCGTTTCATTAACCGGTACCTGGGATGTCATTATCGAAAAGGAAAAAACGATTGGATTATTCAACCAGGACGGGTCAATGCTAACAGGGTCAATACTGACAACTACAGGTGATTACAGATTTTTTGAAGGAGTGGTGCTCGGAAACAAATTCAAATTATCAGCCTTTAGCGGATCAACGCCTTATTTAATTAAAGGTGAATTTTCGGACGACAGTACTTTTACCGGTGAATTTGTTACACCACGTCAGACTGTCAAAATTGAAGGGAAGCGTAATCCTCAGGCCATAATGCCTGATCCTTACACGGCATCTTCACTTAAAGAAGGCTACACTTCCATCGAATTTTCCTTCCCGAACCTTGATGGCAGGCAGGTATCTTTATCCGATCAGGTCTACCAGGGGAAGGTGGTCATCGTAACTATCCTGGGTAGCTGGTGTCCCAATTGCCTCGATGAGAATGCCTTCCTGGCTGAATGGTATAAATCAAACCATCAGCGCGGCGTCGAAATTATTGGGTTAGGCTTTGAACGGAAAAACGATTTTGAGTCTGCCAAAAAATCATTATCAAGCCTCAAAACCCGGCTTGATATCCCCTATGAGATCCTTTTTGCAGGTAAGTCGGGCGTTGAGTCTGCTTCGAAAGCACTACCTTCATTAACCGGCATCTCCGCATTTCCGACCACCATCTTTATAGACAAAAAAGGGAATGTCAGAAAGGTGCATACCGGCTTCAGCGGTCCTGCGACAGGTAAATTCTACGAAGCTTTTAAAGTTGAATTCAATGAATTGGTTGATAGTTTACTTGCAGAATAATCTTTATCCGGATCAATTTTAATACGCTGATAAATGAGTCCCAAAAAGGTGGTGAGTGTGATCATTGCAGATGCACAATTCCTGGTCGTCGAAGGGCTTAAATCTCTGATAAGTGCAGATGAAACGTACCTTATTGCAGGTGTTGCAGGCACAAAAAGTGATCTTTATAAGCTGCTTGCAAAATCGAGGCATGATTTATTAATCACCGATTTCTCAAATATTGATTATGACGGGATTGATGATCTGTCAGTGATCAGGCAAAACTATCCTCAGCTTTCCATCCTGATACTCACAAATTCAATCAGCAAGGCAGAGTTTACGGGATTTACAAAATTGGGCATCCGGAATATTATTTATAAGACCGCCGACAGGGATGAAATCTTTTCCGCAATTGAATCCGCATTAACAAGCCGGAAATATTATTCCGATGAAATTCTGGATATGATTCTTGATCTCGGCGAGAATAAACCGACCGGGAATCCGAATCAACTTACTGCCTCAGAAACCGAAATTGTGAAATTAATTGCAGCAGGAATGACCACCAAAGAGATTGCAGCAAAACGAAATATAAGTTATCACACTGTAAATACCCACCGCAAGAATATATTCAGAAAAACGGAAGTGACCAATGCTTCGGAACTCATCATCCATGCTATAAAAGCAGGGTGGATCGATAATATTGAGTATTATATCTAGGTTTTCTAACCGGGCACATGCCAATAACTTATTTTGCAATTAGCAGGTTTACAAATTCTTAAGCATCCATAATTCGCAACCGAAATGACCACTGTTGCCAAGTGGTTTACACAGATATTCGAAGCCAAAAGTTTCATAAACCGTTAATGCTCTTTTCAACTCGGGCATTGTTTCAATATAAATATGTTCAAAGCCGGTTTCCCTGGCAGACTGAAGGCATTTTTCAATAATTGACCGACCCAGACCTTTCCCGCGGGCCTGTGGAAGCAAATACATTTTAACCAGTTCGCAGGTTTTTTCAGGCAATCCTTCCGTTGGATAAATTCCACCACCACCCATAAGCTGTCCGTCGGCTGTTTCAGCAACAAAGTAAACGGACCCGGGTTTTTGAAATAATTCGAACAAGGTATCAGTCGTGGATTCGAAATAAACAGTTCCGGGATGGTTGGCCCCAAATTCTGTCAGCGTATCACGGATTATTTTTGCTATTGCCTGGTTGTCGGATGGTTGTATTGGCCGGATGATCATAGTTGAATAAGTGGATGTTGTTGATAGCATAACTGCGAAATTAATATATTGAATCGTATTTTGCCCATTCCTCCTCAATTTTCAGCCATTCCCGGGATTGATTTGTTTGCTCCTCTGTTAGTTTTATTAATTTTGGGGGAAGTTAAGCTCCGGTGATAACAGGGGAACTCATTTTCAAAATAATCATTTTTCAAAAGACTACCTGCATAAATGAAAAAATATACAATCCGTCTGCACCCGTTGGGAAAAGAATTGCAGGTAAATAATCAGACTCCGCTTATTGATGTGTTGCATGAATTTGGAATTGAGTTTCCGTGCGGAGGCAAGGGAACCTGTGGAAAATGTAAGGTCAGACTTTTGGATGGAGAGATTGATAAAACCGAGGCGCACGAACAAAGATTAAATCAACTGGGGCTTTCGGAAGATTGGCGATTGGCCTGTTACAGCCTGTGCACCAATGATATCACCCTCGAGATTGAGCAGTTTAATCATATGATCCTGGCTGATGAAAGCGATTTTGATTTCTGTCCGCAGGAAGGTTATGGAATTGCGGTTGACCTTGGAACTACGACAGTAGTGGCACAGTTGATTGACTTATCGTCAGCGAAAGTTCTTGCGGTCGAAACCATGCTGAATCCCCAGGTTAAATTCGGTGCTGACCTGATCTCACGTATCCAGGCTTGCCTCGATGGCAATTCAACCGAATTAACGCAAATCATCCGTTCAGCCATAGGGACGATGATTGAGTTAATGCTTAAAAAACACACAGTAGACCTGAAAAAGGTGGTCATTGTTGGCAATACGGCCATGCGCCTGATATTCAGTAACTGCGATGTTATGCCGCTATCAGCGTATCCTTTTCATACCGATAACCTTGGTATGAATACTTTTGAACCCGTTGAACTGGGATGGAAGTTCGGGATCCGTGAAAAAGTTGAATTCTATCCGTCCATTGGAAGTTTTGTAGGCAGCGATATCCTGGCAGGAATTGCGGCGACGGGTTTGCACAAAAAAGATAACTATACCGCGTTGATTGACCTGGGAACCAACGGCGAAATTGTTGTGGGGAATAAACAGTTCATCGTTTGCGCCTCCACAGCCGCAGGACCGGCGTTTGAGGGATCCAATATCTCAATGGGGATGAGGGCAGTAACCGGGGCAATCTCATCTCTTAGTCTCACCGACGGGAAGATAAATGCCAGTGTGATCGGAAATACTTCGGCAAAGGGAATTTGTGGCAGCGCCCTTATTGACGCGATTGCCATTCTCCGCCGCTTTGAACTGATCGGTATGTTTGGCGAAATAAATTCAGGAGAATCACAAATATTACTATCCGGTAAAGTCAGCCTGACACAAAAGGACATTAACGAATTTCAGCTCGCGAAGGCAGCCATTGCAGCCGGCCTGGTCATTCTTGCCCATAAACTGTCGATCAGGGTTTCGGATATTGATGAAATCTACATTGCGGGCGGGTTCGGAAGCTATATTAACATCGCGAATGTGGTAACTACGGGAATGATTGAATTGCCTGAGCAGAAGATTCATAAAATGGGCAATACCGCGCTGATCGGTGCCAAAATGTTCCTGTTCTCGGGCCAGGAAATTTCCAGTGAAATTTTGTCACTTACCCGGCATATCAACCTCGAAAGCAATCCTGATTTTCAGGATATTTATGTTGATAAAATGCTTTTCGCGGAGAACCTCTGATTGAACTGTGCGCTGTGAGCGACAATTTACAACCTTCCTTCGGATTTTATCAACGTGCAGTATACCTATTGTGAGGTATACGAAAATACTGAATTACAGGTATTGTACCCTAAAACGATGTTGACCATTTTTGTATAAATCAACAATAAATCATAATCATGGCAAAAATTGCAACAAGTCTTACAGATTTAATCGGGAATACCCCTTTACTCGAACTCACGAATTTCAACAGAAATCACCAGTTGAATGCGACCGTTATCGCAAAACTCGAATCTTTCAATCCTGGTGGAAGTGTTAAAGACCGTATCGGTTTTGCAATGATCGATTCTGCTGAAAGGCAGGGTTTGCTGAATAAAGATATCGTTATTATTGAACCCACTAGCGGGAATACGGGGATTGCCCTTGCACTCGTGGCTGCTGCCAGAGGATATCGCCTGATTATCGTTTTACCGGAAACATTCAGTGTAGAGCGGCGTAATTTATTGAAGGCACTGGGTGCTGAACTAATCCTTAGTCCGGGCTCAGAAGGGATGAAAGGCGCAATCAAAAGGGCAACAGAACTTGCGGAGGTGACCCCCAATTCATTTCTGCCACAGCAGTTTAAAAATCCGGCCAACCCCGAAATTCACCGCACTACAACAGCCGAAGAGATATGGAACGATACCGACGGTGATATTGATATTTTTGTATCAGGAATTGGCACTGGTGGTACAATCACAGGTGTTGGAGAAGTTTTAAAGCAAAGAAAGCCGGGAATCCGGATTATTGCAGTGGAACCAACAGACTCACCAGTCCTTTCGGGTGGCAATCCCGGACCACATAAGATTCAGGGGATCGGGGCCGGTTTTATCCCTGACGTGCTCAACCTTTCTGTAATTGATGAAGTTATCAAAGTTACAAACGATCAGGCATTCGAAACCAGCCGCCAGTTGGCACGTTCTGAAGGTTTGCTCGTGGGTATATCTTCCGGGGCAGCCGCTTTTGCTGCACTTGAAGTTGCCAAACGCCCTGAGAATAAGGGAAAGAAGATTGTAGTAATTCTTCCCGACACTGGTGAACGTTACTTATCGACTGTACTTTACCAGTTTGAAGATGAACTGGCAAGCGTTTTGACTTCAAATTGACCGATCGGTGAATTTATACAACCAACACCACGTTAATAAAACAAGTCAGTCTGAAAATCTGATAGATAATGCTTTTAATAACTTTTTAGAATGGGCTCTCGTTTAAGCTTGTCAATAATATTGTTACAAGGCAGGATTATCGTTTAACTCTGCCTTGTCCCGTCAAGCCGAAGTACTTGTGCTGAGCGAACGAAGCCGAAGTACGTATGCTGAGCGTACCACGTATACTGAGCGTAGCTGAAGCATGAGCGAAGCCTATATTACCTGAGCGTAGCCGAAGGTAGCTTAGGGTAGCCGAAGGTAGCAGAACGGAGTCGAAACAATAAATTTCCTGGTTTTCCCTGCGTAATGTTGTTGAACTTGAAATATCCGGCGGGTTTTCCCTTGAAAAAAATTGAATACGCAATAAATTCCGCAAAAAATATGCTGCCGTCTGACCTGTAAAATTTTGCTTTTACCGTTAACCCCGAAATCCCATTTTCAACACGTTCCATGATCATCATTATTTTATACATCGATTCCTGATGAACAAAGGAAAGAAAGAGTTTTCCAATTATGTCGTGCTGATTTTTGCAACCTAATTTATGCTGCAAGGCGTGATTCACAAAAACAAATTTTCCATCCTGTACTATGGAAACTGGTTCCATGGCTTTCGATTGCTCTTGCGTTTTCGGCAATGCTTCGTCCACTTTCTCATACCGTGTATGATTAGGGGTACAAATTTCTCCTGTCTTGTTGATTGAATAATTCATGTTGTCATTTTTAGATTAATGCTGCAGTTTTGGTTGATATCAACAAAAATGGGTGTTCGACAACGGCTTAAATAGAAGTTTGGTGGGGATTAACCTGTTTAGTTAAGCGATAACCTGATTTTTAAACCCGATGGTGTACAAATCTAATCATGATAAATCAAACCGTTCCTTTTTAGTTGTTCATTTTCAGTTCATTTTGTTCATGCAATTAATTTTCAGTGTCTTTCAAAAGTTCCCGTCCTGCCGGCAATATGAAGCCAGAGACCGGCATGAAGAACTGTCAATAGTGAATAAAGGAAATTTCATATTCCTGATCAATTAGCATAATCCTGTAAATTAATTCCCAAATGATATAACAAATTCTGCTCTTGACTGTTTACGTTTGAATTGGAATAAACTTTAATCTTTGAACAATCACTAAAATTTAACAAATGGACAAAAAACAAACAGATCAAGAAGTTAGATCAGGAAGGCTAAGTCGTCCATGGTCATTCGGTACAGATAACCATGGACGGGAAGAAAAAAAGCGAAATGTCTGGGATGCCCGCAAGGACCAATCCGAAGACGACAAACAAACCGCACAGACCCGACGCTCATCGGGTGATTCTGATTCAGGTGAAAGACCTTTAGACCGGTATCACAATGAAAAGGGTTTATAATCTGGTCTAAAAAAGGAGAGTTTTACTTTCCTTTTTTTTTATAAATTTTCTTTCGGGCAAGTGGAGGCCAGATTTAAACAGGTAGCATAATCTTGCAACTAAATCGCAAACTTTTGTAACAAATATTTTTTCGGCGTATTTACTTTTAATGTGAATTAAACGGATAGTTTTTCATCAAAACTTTATTACAAAAGAAATGGAAAAGAAACAACAGGACAGGAAAAACCCTAAATCGCGGTCCTTTGGATCAGGAAGGGACGCTTTGAACCGGGATGAAAAAATAATTCATGATCCCCGCGGTGCGCGAAAAAATATGGAAGAAAAGGAGGACAGTCCGGTCAGACCAAGGCGATCATCTGCTGAAGGTGATCCGAATGAAAAGACAACCGGTTATTCCAGTGAAGGTGAAGAATAGTACAAGGGTCGTTGAAATTTCAAAGGCGATGCCGGCTTTGCTTTAAAGAGGAATTGATATCTTTCGGAGGCCGGGAATTTGTCTTATGTACATTATTGGTGCAATTTAACCTAAAAATTGACGAAGCAGTCTTTTTTTATAGTTGTCCTGTAGCTTTTTAATCGCTTTGTCTTTTAGTCTTCTGACCACCTGGTGTGTAATTTTCATTTCGGCAGCAATTTCATCGATAAATAATTGATTTTTACCATCTAATCCGAAATAATGACGGATAACCTCTGCTTCAAGATCATCCAGCGAAGCAAGAATTCTATTGATTTCAATAGTTAATGAATTATCAATCAGTGCTGTATCCGGACTAAATTCACCATTTCCGGGCAGAATATCACAAAGTGTAATTTCGTCATGGTCGCCATGTCGAAAAGGAGCGTCAATTGAAATACGGTAATGGGTTAATTGAAAAGCTTCCTTAACGACTTTTATCTGGAATTTCAGCATATCTGCAATTTCTTCCGGAACTGGTTCCCGCTGATAAATCTGCTCAAGTTTGATAAATGCAGTGTTAATTTTCGAAATTGACGCAATGTTTTTTAACGGAAGCCTGACTATTCTGGAGTGTTCGGCCAATGCCTGCAAAATTGACTGCCTGATCCACCAGACAGCATAAGAGATAAATTTAAACCCTCGCGATTCATCAAATCGCTCTGCAGCTTTTATAAGGCCCAGATTGCCTTCGTTAATTAGATCGGATAAGCTTAATCCTTGATTCTGATATTGTTTGGCAACTGAAATCACGAAGCGAAGGTTTGAAGTAATTAGCATTTTTAGTGCCTTTCGATCGCCGTTTCGAATTTTCTGTGCAAGTATAACCTCATCCTCTATTAATAAAAGACCTATTTTGCTTATATCGTTAAGATAAAGATCCAAGGAAGCAGCGTCCTTATTTGTAATCTGTTTTGTAATTTTAAGTTGCCTCATATGAACTGGTCCTTTAAACTTATTATAGAAGGTACTAAATAATAGTTTAAATTTTATTATGCGATTATTTAACTATAATTATATTACCTTGCACTAATAATTATGCAAATTTAATGATTAAGTCACAGACTTAACAATATATGAAATTTTTTTCACGATAATTTGGTAGATGACAATTTATTGGGAATATGTGTAGTAGTTTTTTTAACAGGTGTAAATATCGGTGGAGAATGAAAAGAAAAGCAATCAGCAAAGGCAAAAACTGTTAAAAACAGTACTGCGGTTAAAATATGACTATCAAGGTTAAAAAAAGCTCATTGTAAGGATTTTTTATGATTCTATTAAGAATGTATAACTATTCTTTTAAAAAAGTAAATATATGTAAGATAAAGCTAATATATTATTTACATTTGCAATGATAATTTTAATAGTATTAATAAATTTTACATCAACTGAATTATTGGTTGTTGAAGTTTGAAGATAGTTGGTGCAAAATTGGAGATTAACGTGCAAACGATCTCCTGGAAGGAGGGCTAAGCTCTCCTTTTTTTGTAGTCCGTGCAATATCTGAAGGAAAATCCGGACTTCATACCTGCTGCCTGATAAACTTAATATTTACCTCCTGGTAATTACCGTGATATTATTTTATGTAGATTATTCTTTTAAATATTATTTTAATCTTAATATTCGTAAATGCGGTTTAAATGGGGCTTATTGTATCTAAATTTGCATGTTTTCGCCATGCTGTTACAGGACCAGGCAGAGTAAAATAAACAAAAACTATTTGCGTTAATGAAAAAGATTAATTTCAAGATTGTTCTGAGAATATTTAGTTTTATTTTCTTTATCGAAGCATGCGCATTTGCTTTGTGTTTACCCGTGGCTTTTATCTACAATGAACCATTAAAGCCTTTTCTGCTTTCCATACTCTGCGCTGGTATCCCTTTTCTGGCGATCAGAGTCTTTTTAAAACCTGGTTTAAAAGATGAGATTCAAAATCATGAAGCCCTTTTTTCTGTTGTATTTGGATGGATTCTGATGATTTTACTCGGTATTTTGCCTTACATTTTCAGTTCCGCTATCCCTCGTTTTGTCGATGCATTTTTTGAGTCAACATCTGGTTTTACGACTACCGGATCTTCCATACTGGTTAATATTGAAGGCCTTTCCAAGTCAGTTCTTTTTTGGCGTAGCCTGACTCATTGGATAGGTGGAATTGGAATTATCTCCCTGGTAATTGTTATCTTACCTTCACTGGATATTGGAGGTTACCGTATTTTTTCGCTGGAGTCGTCATTGCAGGATAAAATTCATCCCCGTATAAAAACAGTTGGCCGTAGTTTGCTGACAATCTATTTGTTGCTTACTTTTTCTGAAGTAATTCTGCTGATGTTCGGAGGAATGAATCTTTTTGAGAGTCTTTGCCACTCTTTCGGAACTGTAGCAACGGGTGGTTTTTCGCC
Source organism: uncultured Bacteroidales bacterium (assembly GCA_942493325.1). Lineage (GTDB taxonomy): Bacteria > Bacteroidota > Bacteroidia > Bacteroidales > Prolixibacteraceae > JAAFHB01. The sequence continues at coordinate 5,564,060 of OW818689.1, forward strand.
AAAGAACACGAGCATTGCCGGGTATTCCCCGTATATTCAGTATGTAGTCACCGTCTTTATGTTTTTAGCCGGGGTTAATTTTTTGGTTCATTTCCGCCTTCTAAAAGGTAATTTCCAAAAGGCTTTTTCCAATGAAGAGCTTCGTTTTTATATAAAGGTTGTCGTATTGGCCGGTTTATTTGTCATGTCAATTCTTCTCCTAAAAACGAATAAGCCATTCGAAGAGGTATTCAGGTCTTCATTTTTTTATGTCGTGTCTATTGTTACCTGCACCGGATTTGCCACCGAAGATTACCTGCTTTGGCCTACGGCGGCATGGATGGCTATCTTTTTGCTTCTGTTTGCAGGCGGAAGTACCGGGTCAACATCAGGAGGTATAAAAATGGCCCGTCATCTTCTGGTTCTTAAAAACATCAAAACTTTACTTTACAAAACAGTTCACCGGAATGGGGTTTACCCGGTTAAACTTAATGGGATTGCTGTGTCGGATGAAAATAACAGGGCAATTCTCTCTTTTGTTCTTCTCTATCTTGTTGTTTTTATTGTTCTTTCATTTTGTTTAATACTTGATGGTTTGGATGTGCCTGGGGCTGCCAGTGGTATCGCAACTGCCTTAGGTGGAATCGGACCTGGAATTGGTTCCGTAGGCCCTGTAAATAATTTCGCCCACCTTCACGATTTTTCCAAATCGATTATGTCACTTGCCATGTTTATCGGACGACTCGAATTGCTCACCTTCTTCGCTTTGTTTACACCGGCTTTCTGGAAATATTAAACCAACTAAAATGTCAAAACCATGGAATCTAACCTTACAACACGTCGTAATTTTTTGAAAAAATCGGTAATGGTAACTGGCGTCGCCGCAACGGGATCAGCGGTAATGGCCACAAATCCCAAATTGACAGATATTAAAAATGAAAAACTTCCCCGCGAAGTCTGGATAGCTTCATTTTCACAAAACGGGATTAGTGCAAAATCACCTCGTGAATTAAATGAGCAAATACTAAAACTGCTTGGCAACCTGAGTGTTTACAAACCCGATATTGTTTGTTTGCCCGAAGCATTTCCTCTTCAGATTTCAGGACAATCGTACAGTCTGGCACAGAAACTTGAAATTTCAGCTGAGTCACTGGCGAAATTTGCTGACTTTTCGAAACAAAACAACTGTTACACGATCTGCCCGGTTTACACTACCGAAAATGGATTATCCTATAATGCAGCTGTGATTTTTGACCGCCGGGGGACAAAATTGGGAGAATACCGCAAAATCAGGTTAACCACAGATGAAATAGAATCGGGGTTAACTCCGGGACCGGGTGTCCCTCCTGTTTTTCAGACCGATTTTGGAATAATTGGGGTTCAGATTTGTTTCGATTTGTTGTGGGACGATAGTTGGAAAAGTCTTCGTGAGCAGGGAGCCGAGATTGTTTTCTGGCCATCGGCTTATGGCGGAGGCCAGGTTGTTAACAGTAAAGCGTGGCAGCATAAATATGTAACTGTATCAAGCACCCGTTCCGGTCCCTCAATGATTTGTGATATCCCGGGAGAAATGATTGCTCAAACCGGAAAATGGGATAAAAATCTGGTTTGTGCACCGGTTAACCTCGAAAAGGCCTTTCTGCATACCTGGCCGTTTTGCAACCGTTTCAATGAGATTAAATTGAAATATGGTCGCAAGGTGAAAATTACTACTTATCACGACGAAGAGTGGTCGATTATCGAGAGTGTTTCACCCGATGTTAAAGTGGCCGATATTTTAACCGAATTTGATTTAAGAACCTTCGAGCAACATAAACAGGATGCGGAAATGGCACAGCAGAATGCCCGTAAAAAGGCAGGGGTAGAATGACCTGCAATCCGAACATCCATCATCTCCGATCGATCCGGTTAAAAGGATACCATTATTCGCAGGCCGGTTTGTATTTCATAACCATTTGCGTGCAGGATAGGGTATGTTTGTTTGGCAATGTAGGGGCGCCCCTAGTGGGTGTCCAAAATAATCATGATTCCCAAAATGATGACCATCCAAACAACGTGATTGCCCAAAACAATTGTTCACAAAATGATGACCATCCAAACAACGTGATTGCCCAAAACAACATTGATATTTAAAATAATGCTATCCAAAACAATAATGACGTTGTTCGGAACGATGTGGGTGCGAATAATATAATTGGGCGGTGGGATGACGCTGGGGCGTTGGATATTAATGGGCGGTTTGATTATAGGGCGTTGGAAATTAATGGGCGGCCACAAGGGCACGCCCCTACGGTCGCCCCGATAATGATATTGAATGACTCGGGAAAAATGGTTGAAACCGAATGGTTGAAATTAATGGAACGTTTTCCAAATATCGAATTGTACGAATTTGTCGTAATGCCCAATCATTTTCATGGTATATTGCAAATCGTTGATACATCGTTGATGGGTATAACCGTTGGTGATATGATGGATGCATTCAAATCAATTACAACGGTAGAATATATTCATGGGGTGAAACAATCGGGATGGCGACGATTTGATGGTAAATTATGGTAACTAAATTATTGGGAACACATTATTCGTGATGAACAATCGTATCAAACCATTTCAAATTACATCATTTACAATCCTCTCAAATGGGAAAATGATAAATTTTTCAACCAATAATAATTTAACAGAAATCGTAATATTTCAGAAGCAATAAAAAACTCCGATAAAACCTTGTATTTCAAAGGATTATCTAAGCTAATAAGTACCCAGGGCGGGACTTGCAATAGTTATTCTCTATTAAATTGATCAGTCATCTTGAAGGGATTATTAGCGAGAGTGAATCGGGATTAAAATAAAGAGGTTGGATTTGTCTAATTCCCTCTTTTTGTCGTTTTCAATAAAGTTACCTGGAGTCTTTAAGTCTTTCTCTATAGATTGTGACAGACTATGCTCACATAAACATCGCAAAGTATGAAAATCGCAACCTGGAATCTTGAACGACCGAGTAAAACAACACGGCATAATAAGGCAATCATTGATTGTTTAGAAAAAATTGATGCGGACATCTTCATTCTCACTGAATCGAATGAACTAATCAATCTGGGGGATAATTACAACTGTTTTCATTCCTCAAAACCGGGTGAATTTTTTTATAAGGACGGAGAGCGGCGAGTGAGTATTTATTCAAAATTCAGTTTAATCGGACACTTTGAGACATTCAGAAACGATACAAGCATTTGTGTTCAATTCGAAACTCCATTTGGTGACCTTGCAGTTTACGGTACCGTTATTGGCATATATAGAAACAGACGGAAAAGTTTTATTGAAGTCCTTGACCAACAATTGAGTGACTTCGGCAAAATTGCAAAATCAGGCAATTTCTGCATTGCAGGTGATTTGAATATCTCATTTTCAGATAATTATTACTTTACTAAAGAAGGGAGACAAAAGCTAAACAGTTCTTTTAAGGAACTTAACTTAGTCAACCTGACCGCAAATATTCCTCAAAACATTGATCACATCATCATGACAAGGACTTTTATTGGCGAAAAAAATGTAAATATTGAAACCTGGAACCTGGATAAAACGCTAAGCGATCATATTGGAGTTTCTGTTGAATTACATAACAAAGGACAGAATGTCAGTTTGGAATCCGGTAAAACGGCCCAGCTAATTTAACTGACGGGGGTGAGAATATTGAGATAAATTTGAATGGCTCCTTTTTTTGCTTACTCTTAAAACTTTAGACTAATTTTCACGCAAAGAGCACTACAATTTGCAATTTTATTGGCCTCATGAAACTATCTATAATTTGAATTGCCATTAAGATTATTTTCTGAAGAATGGTCGTTTCATTAATATTACATCTGATATCAACTTGAAGAAATACTCACTCACAGTAAAAGTCCATTAGTTTTAGGAATATATCAGCAAATTCATATTCTGCATCTTCTTTTCAATTTTAGTATGAAATAATTGATGTTTTTATCTTCAAATAAATTATTATTAATAATTTTACGGGATTAAAAATAATATTAATCTAAAGACTACCAATTATCTAACCTACTTTATAAACTGAATCCTTGAAGAGCAATTTCCTAATACCCTTTGCATAATACGCCAAAAAATTGTTGCCCACTAAATGTATTGTAAATAATCATGAATTAAAGCAGTGTCTACTTTTTAATTATTCCTTTTCTGATATATGGCTTTAAGAATTTTGTGTTCAGTTTAGAAAGATATTGAAGCCCCTCGTTTTAGTCTCAAGTATGAAGAAATTCCTCATTGTTCCGTTTTTCCTGTTCTTTTTCACTGCCCAATTAATGGCAGCCGATTACTACTGGGTAAAAGGTACGGGTATATGGTCTGATCTTAACCATTGGGCAACTACCAGTGGTGGAGGAATTTATCATTTTACAGTTCCTACTGCCAACGACAATGTGTTCTTTGATGCCAATAGCTTTACAGGCCCAAATCAAGTCGTAACAATCACCTATGGCGGCGGTATAGCCAATGTAGTGTGCCAAAGTATGGACTGGACGGGAGCACTTAATAGTCCTATGTTCTTGGGTAACAGCAGCCAGACATTGCGTATTTACGGATCTTTGACATTTATCCCTGATATGAGTTTTACTTTTTCTGGCATAGTATATTTTGAAGCGACAACGTCGGGTAATACGGTTACGAGTTCTGGGAAGACGTTCAATAATGATGTTGTTTTTCAGGGGACTGGGGGATGGACCTTACAGGATGATTTGACAACATCCGCAGTGTGGCAGTTAAGGAGTGGCAGCCTGAGTACAAACGGTAAAACAGTACAATGCAATCGGTTTTCATCTACAGAAGGGAATGTTCGCGGCCTCAATATTGCCAATAGTTTAGTTAAGATAACAGGGTATAGCACAGGAAACAACTCTTATTTTTCATGGGATGCAAACGGAACAGGGCTAACATTTAATTCTGTTAATTCTTCAATTGTAATTGAAGGCGGAGATCAGAAGCTGAACCATACCGGGACTTCCTTGCAATACAATAATGTAAAGGTTTTAAGCGGCTATTATGCATACATCCATGGAGGAAGTAGCAGGTTTAATATAATACAGTCAGGAGATCCACTTGACGATATGCTAAGTAATGCGCCAAATAGCATGAGTTTATATTCGGTGCATTTTGCAGATTCAATTATATCGTACTCGCGGGAGCAGAATAATTTCTCGTATGACTCTGTTAATTATGTCAGAACGACCCGGAATCTGAATATAAATAGCGGAGGTATGATGTATACAAATAACGAAATTACCTCATTTGCCAGAAAAGTTATCATAGGAAAGGATGCGATAATACAGAGCAACAATAAGATCGATTCCTTATGGGTGCTTGGTAATGCGACGATTAATCAAAACAGTATTATTCAATGCGATTCTATTTTTGGAGACGGTACGTTTAATGGGTCGTCACGTGATTATAATAGCAATATCTGGCAGGTAAACCAGAAGAATGATTTCGGTCGATTAGTGGTGATGGGTAACAGCCGGTTCACAGGGATCAATGAGGTGGAACATGCTGTGTTGCGAGGAAACGGGACATTTGAGAACTTTAATACAATCGATTCATTGTACCTGTCGCCGCGAAAGATGTACCAGTTTGGTGGAGGGCAAACAACGACCATCAACAAAGTGCTGTCGATGGATGGCTCCTGTACGGGAGCTATAATATTGCAGTCCACCGTTGCAGGCGTACAAGCGATATTGCATAAGACTTCGGGTGCAGTAATCGGCAATTATATTTCGTTGCGCGATATAAAAGCCGAGGGTGGGCCGACTTTTACGGCCAACAATTCGGTAGATCTTGGCAATAACAGTGGCTGGACGATCAATACGGCAGCATCGCTGTCGCTATACTGGGTTGAGGGGACTGGCAACTGGGACGATTCTGCCCACTGGTCATTCACAAGCGGCGGTCCGGGTGGTGCCTGCGTACCAACAGCGATTGATGATGTCTTTTTCGATTATAAATCTTTTACTGCTAACGGACAAACGGTCACAGTTAACACCGGTAATGCGGTATGCCGGAATAAGACCTGGGCTGGGGCAAAATTTAACCCGACATTGGCAGGGCCCAGTATCAATGCGCTCCGTATTTATGGGTCATTGACTTTTATCTCTGATATGTCCAATACTTTTTCTGGCATAGTATATTTTGAAGCGACAACGTCGGGTAATACGGTTACGAGTTCTGGGAAGACGTTCAATAATGATGTTGTTTTTCAGGGGACTGGGGGATGGACCTTACAGGATGATTTGACAACATCCGCAGTGTGGCAGTTAAGGAGTGGCAGCCTGAGTACAAACGGTAAAACAGTACAATGCAATCGGTTTTCATCTACAGAAGGGAATGTTCGCGGCCTCAATATTGCCAATAGTTTAGTTAAGATAACAGGGTATAGCACAGGAAACAACTCTTATTTTTCATGGGATGCAAACGGAACAGGGCTAACATTTAATTCTGTTAATTCTTCAATTGTAATTGAAGGCGGAGATCAGAAGCTGAACCATACCGGGACTTCCTTGCAATACAATAATGTAAAGGTTTTAAGCGGCTATTATGCATACATCCATGGAGGAAGTAGCAGGTTTAATATAATACAGTCAGGAGATCCACTTGACGATATGCTAAGTAATGCGCCAAATAGCATGAGTTTATATTCGGTGCATTTTGCAGATTCAATTATATCGTACTCGCGGGAGCAGAATAATTTCTCGTATGACTCTGTTAATTATGTCAGAACGACCCGGAATCTGAATATAAATAGCGGAGGTATGATGTATACAAATAACGAAATTACCTCATTTGCCAGAAAAGTTATCATAGGAAAGGATGCGATAATACAGAGCAACAATAAGATCGATTCCTTATGGGTGCTTGGTAATGCGACGATTAATCAAAACAGTATTATTCAATGCGATTCTATTTTTGGAGACGGTACGTTTAATGGGTCGTCACGTGATTATAATAGCAATATCTGGCAGGTAAACCAGAAGAATGATTTCGGTCGATTAGTGGTGATGGGTAACAGCCGGTTCACAGGGATCAATGAGGTGGAACATGCTGTGTTGCGAGGAAACGGGACATTTGAGAACTTTAATACAATCGATTCATTGTACCTGTCGCCGCGAAAGATGTACCAGTTTGGTGGAGGGCAAACAACGACCATCAACAAAGTGCTGTCGATGGATGGCTCCTGTACGGGAGCTATAATATTGCAGTCCACCGTTGCAGGCGTACAAGCGATATTGCATAAGACTTCGGGTGCAGTAATCGGCAATTATATTTCGTTGCGCGATATAAAAGCCGAGGGTGGGCCGACTTTTACGGCCAACAATTCGGTAGATCTTGGCAATAACAGTGGCTGGACGATCAATACAGCAGCATCGCTGTCGCTATACTGGGTTGAGGGGACTGGCAACTGGGACGATTCTGCCCACTGGTCATTCACAAGCGGCGGTCCGGGTGGTGCCTGCGTACCAACAGCGATTGATGATGTCTTTTTCGATTATAAATCTTTTACTGCTAACGGACAAACGGTCACAGTTAACACCGGTAATGCGGTATGCCGGAATAAGACCTGGGCTGGGGCAAAATTTAACCCGACATTGGCAGGGCCCAGTATCAATGCGCTCCGTATTTATGGGTCATTGACTTTTATCTCTGATATGTCCAATACTTTTTCTGGCATAGTATATTTTGAAGCGACAACGTCGGGTAATACGGTTACGAGTTCTGGGAAGACGTTCAATAATGATGTTGTTTTTCAGGGGACTGGGGGATGGACCTTACAGGATGATTTGACAACATCCGCAGTGTGGCAGTTAAGGAGTGGCAGCCTGAGTACAAACGGTAAAACAGTACAATGCAATCGGTTTTCATCTACAGAAGGGAATGTTCGCGGCCTCAATATTGCCAATAGTTTAGTTAAGATAACAGGGTATAGCACAGGAAACAACTCTTATTTTTCATGGGATGCAAACGGAACAGGGCTAACATTTAATTCTGTTAATTCTTCAATTGTAATTGAAGGCGGAGATCAGAAGCTGAACCATACCGGGACTTCCTTGCAATACAATAATGTAAAGGTTTTAAGCGGCTATTATGCATACATCCATGGAGGAAGTAGCAGGTTTAATATAATACAGTCAGGAGATCCACTTGACGATATGCTAAGTAATGCGCCAAATAGCATGAGTTTATATTCGGTGCATTTTGCAGATTCAATTATATCGTACTCGCGGGAGCAGAATAATTTCTCGTATGACTCTGTTAATTATGTCAGAACGACCCGGAATCTGAATATAAATAGCGGAGGTATGATGTATACAAATAACGAAATTACCTCATTTGCCAGAAAAGTTATCATAGGAAAGGATGCGATAATACAGAGCAACAATAAGATCGATTCCTTATGGGTGCTTGGTAATGCGACGATTAATCAAAACAGTATTATTCAATGCGATTCTATTTTTGGAGACGGTACGTTTAATGGGTCGTCACGTGATTATAATAGCAATATCTGGCAGGTAAACCAGAAGAATGATTTCGGTCGATTAGTGGTGATGGGTAACAGCCGGTTCACAGGGATCAATGAGGTGGAACATGCTGTGTTGCGAGGAAACGGGACATTTGAGAACTTTAATACAATCGATTCATTGTACCTGTCGCCGGGAAGAATTTACCAAATCAGGGCGGGTGATATCTTAAAAGTAAACAAGGAGATTCTGATTCGGGGAAATAACTGCTTCCCTATTCAACTCCGCTCTACCATTCAGGGTCAACGGGCTACAATATGGAAGCCTGGAGGAATTGTCTCTGGTGACTTCCTTGAGTTACGCGATATTGATGCCAATGGTGGTGCTACTTTCTATGCCGGGAGTTATAGTACCAACTTGGGGAACAACAGCGGATGGATCTTTAATAACTCGCCCGGTTATGTCTACGGCTTGGGACCTGATACACAAATATGTATCGGAGAGTCACTGAGTACCATTAACTTTAACGGCGCTTATTCTTATCTTTGGCAGGATGGAAGTACAAAACCTAATTATACGATTACCGAACCAGGTCTTTATTGGGTAGAAGCAACTTACGGCGCTCAATGTTCGCACCGCGATTCAATTAATGTTACCACTAGACCAGCTCCAGTTGTAAAAATAACTATTACTGATCCCTGGATCTGTCCCGGAGAATCTGTGCAATTGGTTGGTAATGTTTCTGGTGGTACACTTCCCTATCAATATTCATGGACACCATCTGCAAGTCTTAATGATACAACTATTATCAATCCTGTCGCATCACCAGCCACTACTACCAACTATATTTTCATAGCAATCAGTGCCAATGGCTGTTCCTCACGCGATACACTCATGGTAAATGTGGCGACACCTGTTCAGGTTACTTTAACATCCACTGATCCAACTGCGTGCAATTCTCCGACAGGAACAGCATCTGTTACAGTTTTAGGTGGACGACCATTTATTAAAACAACTCCTTATACTTACGAATGGAACACTTACCCTGTCAGAAATACCGCTACTATCACAGGATTATTGGCCGGTAGCTATGTGGCAACAGCATCCGACTCATTGGGTTGTACAGGACAAGCTACTGCAATTCTTAGCGATCCGGGCAGTACTGTTGTCACATTAGTATTAAGCACAGATACTATCTGCAGTAGTAATTCGGCTACTGCAACAGCATCCGGTGCAGATCAATATGAGTTTTTTGTCGATGGCATATCTAAAGGAGTCGCCTCTTCAAACGCAGTTCTTTCACTTTCGGGGCTAACACCCGGAGTTTATTTGGTTTCAGCGATTGGAACGCAATCTATTTGCAAAGGGGCTTCGGCAGTTCTTACATTGACTGTGTTGGATAGTCAAATCGTAGGAGGGAGTATTACTGGAGGCTCAGCAATATGTTCAGGAAGCACAAGCGGTTTACTTACCCTTTCCGGACACACCGGAAAGGTTGTGAAATGGCAAAGTTCAGTTACTCCATTTAACAATTGGACAGATATTGCAAATACGGCGACCACTTTTACTTCGGGAGAGTCAACAGAAACAACTCAGTTCAGAGCCATCGTTCAGAGCGGGAATTGTGCTTCGGCCAGTTCTGGTTCAACAACAGTGACAGTTGATCCTCCTTCGGTAGGTGGCAGCGTCACGGGTGGCACTTCAACTTGTAATGGCAGCACCAGCAGTTTACTTACGCTTTCAGGTCACACCGGTATGGTGCTGAAATGGCAAAGTTCGGTTTCACCGTTTAATACATGGATCGATATTAACAATCTGTCAACGACTTATACTTCAGGAGTATTGACCGAAACCACTCAATTCCGAGCCATCGTTCAAAGCGGAGTTTGCGCCTCAGCCAGCTCTGGCTCATCAACAGTAGCAGTTGATCCTCCTTCTGTTAGTGGAAAAGTTACAGGTGGTACAACGATTTGCTCAGGAAGTACCAGTGGTTTACTTTCCCTTTCAGGTCATACGGGCACAGTGATGAAATGGCAGAGTTCAGTTACTCCATTCAGTTCATGGACAGATATTGCATACACTGCAGACACTTATACTTCCGGAGCTTTGGCCGAAACTACACAATTCCGAGCCATCGTTCAAAGCGGAAGTTGTGCCTCAGCCAGTTCAGGTACAACAACAGTAAAAGTTGATTCTCCTTCTGTTGGTGGAAGTGTCACGGGAGGTACATCTATCTGTAACGGCAGCATGAGTGGTTTTCTCACCCTTTCAGATCACATAGGTACAGTGCTAAAATGGCGAAGTTCAGTTTCACCATTCAGCAGTTGGACAGATATTGAAAACACAACAACCACCTATTCTTCTGGAGCTTTGACAGAATCTACCCAATTTAGCGCAGTTGTGCAAAATAAAAGTTGTGCAACAGTCATTTCAAGTTCATCAACAGTCACTGTCAATTCTTTGCCGGTGCCAACCATTACAGGCTCAGCCATTACGTGTATTGAGGGAAATAATACCTATACTACGGAAGCTGCAATGACTGGTTATATATGGACAGTTTCAGACGGGGGAGCCATAACCTCAGGGGCCGAAACCAACTCCGTAACTATAAAGTGGAACACAATTGGGGCACAAACGATAAGCACCAATTATATTAATATAAATGGTTGCATTGCTACATCAGCTATTTCTAAGACTATTACTGTCAATCAATTGCCGGTACCAAACATTACCGGGTTAGCCTCTGTTTGTATTGGAACTATTGGTGTTACTTATACAACAGAAGCAGCAATGACTAACTATATATGGACTGTTTCATCTGGCGGAACTATCACATCAGGAGCTTCAACAAATTCGATTAAAGTAACATGGAATACTGTCGGTACTCATACATTATCAGTTAATTACACCAATGAAAATGGATTTACCGCTTCTTCCCCCACAGTATTGGATGTGATTGTCAATTCTTTAACAGCACCAACGATCACCGGATCGGCTTCTGTTTTCGCTGGAACTGCCAATTTAACTTATACCACAGAAGTGGATATGACCGGATATCTCTGGACGATTTCATCCGGGGGAACCATTACATCAGGAGCTGGAACAAATTCGATTAATGTAACATGGAATACCGCTGGTGCTCAAACAGTTTCTGTAAACTATGTCAATGCAAATAGTTGTACTGCTCCAGTCGCTTCTGAGAAGACTATTACTGTTAATCCGTTGCCGTTACCATCTATTCCCGGTGTGGAAAGTGTCTGCATCGGTGGAACCATTACCTATTCTACTGAAGTAGGTATGACTGGTTACATTTGGTCTGTTTCATCTGGTGGAACCATCATGAGTGGTTTTGGAACCAATTCGGTGACTGTTAAGTGGAATACTTTAGGGATACAGACTTTAAGTATCATATATATCTATACAAATGGTTGTAGTACCTCTGCCACAGTTAAGACAGTTTTAGTGAATCCTTTGCCGTTCCCAACCATCACTGGTTCGGTTTCCACATGTATGGGCGGAAGTTATACTTATATTACAGAAGCGAATATGACCGGATACACCTGGAATGTTTCTGAAGGTGGAACAATTACTGGAGGATCTGCAACAAATACAATTACAGTAACCTGGAACTCTGCCGGTGCTCAACAAGTGAATGTCAATTATATCAATGAAAACGGTTGTACCGCAAAAGCTGCCTCCTTTCAGAATGTGACTGTAAATCAGTTGCCAGTGCCACCGACTCTTGCAGGCTTGTCCATTGTTTGCGAAGGCACGTCCAACGTATCTTATACCACGGAGGCAGGAATGACTGGTTATACCTGGATTGTGTCGTCAGGTGGCGATATTACCACTGGCGCCACATCAAAAGAGATTAATGTAACCTGGAAAACGCCGGGTGCTCAGACAGTAACTGTTAATTATACCAATGCCAGTGGTTGCACAGCAAAAGCTGTTACAGTTAAAAATTTAACTGTGAATCCGTTACCAACACCGACCATTAACGGTCAGGTGAACACATGTTTGGGGGTTAAATATAATTATACAACAGAAGCAGGTATGTCAGGATACACCTGGATTGTTTCACCGGGTGGAACAATTACCGACGGTTCCACTACCAATAACATTAACGTTACCTGGAACACACCCGACGTTCAAACAATATCTGTTAACTATATCAATGCAAACGGTTGTATCGCCACAACCGCCACTGAGAAGGCTGTTACTGTGAATCAGTTACCGGTTCCAACAATTAATGGTATCTCAACAGTTTGTGCGGAAACTACCGATGTCAAATATACTACAGAATCGGGCATGAGTGGTTACTTGTGGACTATATCTGCAGGTGGAGAAATTATAGATGGTGCGTTAACCAATACCATTAATGTGAAATGGACCACTCCTGGTATTCAAACTGTGACTGTTAACTATATAAATATAAATGGTTGTACTGCTATCACTGCATCCGATAAGACAATTACTGTTAAACCTCGTCCGATACCTACAATCTTAGGTCCAGTGTCTGTTTGTAGAGGAAACTCGCGTATAACCTATACTGCAGAATCAGCAATGACTGAGTATACCTGGATTGTTTCCACAGGAGGAACCATCATTTCCGGCGTTAAAACCAATGCAATTACCGTCGTATGGAATACTATTGGTGATCAAGAATTATTTGTAAACTATATCGATGCGGAGGGTTGTTCCGCAATAAATGCTACAGTACAGAATGTTACGGTGAATCCTTTGCAAGCGCCCACTATCTCTATTTCGGACACTACCTGGATCGGGTCAAGTTATATTTACACAACTGAGGCGGACATGACAAACTACAAATGGATTGTTTCATCGGGAGGATTCATTTCAACAGGAACAGAAACCAATTCAACAACTGTTAAGTGGATTAATTACGGATGGCAAACCTTAAGTATTAATTATATCAATGAGAACGGTTGTACATCCGAAGATTCTACAGTGATAAAAATAAAAGTGACAAATCCAACATTTACAATGACAGAAGGAATTTCTCCTAATGGTGATGGTATAAACGATGTATTAATATTCAAGGATTTGAAAAACTATCCGGGATCAAAACTGATAATTTGTTCCCGAGCCGGGGAGAAAATATACGAAAGTGATAATTATCTGAACGATTGGGATGCGAAATTTCTGAACAAGGGGTCGAAGGATAAGGTTACTGTCCTGAGCGGAACTTATTATTACGTACTTAGGTTAGGTGGAACAAACCGCACAATCAAAGGATTTATATATATTGGCTATTAGTAATATACAGGATAAAATAGCAAATAATTCATCCCCAAATCTAATAGATCTGACTTAATTATTATGATTTTAATTTTGTTTTAATATGTCATCCAAGCCAAAATTAAACGGTACCTTCAGATTCTTCAGCTCATTGAAAAATCAAAATATCCGATAAGCGCAGAGATGCTGGACAGGATGAGCGAGACCGGAATAAAAGTGTCGGACCGGCAACTGAACAGTATGATGGGTGGATGCAGTAATATATCGTTGGAATCAATGGGGATTAAAGTCAGTTTACGATTTTTTCTGAGGTCACCGCTTAAAAAATCAAATCGTAAGATTTAGCCAAATGTCATTATTTGGTTGATTGTCTGATATAGTAGATATTAGGCATAAAATATTATGGAGTAATCAATTAGATTTTAGGAGACTCTTTATCCCTAAGTGTGGTGCAGTTTCTTAAACTCCAGAACATGCTTTCCTTTTGAAATCGTAAGTTTTGATTTTCAACGATTGTAATTTTGTGGATTGGTTCTGCAATAAATATTGGAAGGAATATTAAACAAAGTAGCATATTACAAAGGAAAAACACCGTTCTCTCTTTCATTCTCTCTTTAAAACAAATAAAACCGCTTAACTATCAATTAGTTAAGCGGTTTATAAGTACCCGGGGCGGGACTTGAACCCGCACGACCGTAATGGCCATTGGATTTTAAGTCCAACGTGTCTACCATTCCACCACCTGGGCATGCTTATGAGCGGGAAACGAGACTCGGACTCGCGACCCCGACCTTGGCAAGGTCGTGCTCTACCAACTGAGCTATTCCCGCTAATACGGCACTAAAAAATGAACGATTTTCTAAATCTGAGCGGGAAACGAGACTCGGACTCGCGACCCCGACCTTGGCAAGGTCGTGCTCTACCAACTGAGCTATTCCCGCTTTAATCTTACTTCGCAATACAATCCAGGGACCGTATAAAACAGTATTGTTGTTTCTGCTAAGCGGATGCAAATATAAAGGTTTTTTTTTACTCTGAAAACAGATTAACAAATTATAAACACTTCGGGTGATCTTTTTTAATCAGCTTTGTATCTTGTTGAATTCTTGCGATTTGTACTTCAGAATTTTGTACATTATTTTGCAACTGTTCAACCGCGCATGTTTGTCCTGCCGGAAGACCAATTTCTGGTTTTAATCGCATATTATATTAACATGTAGCTGATTAACACTTCAGGGTATTAAAAGAAAAAGGCTGCGCCGGCAACCTTTTTCTTTTAATACGCTTATACTTATTTACTTCTTCTTCACCGTTGTGGCTGCCAGAAGCCCTTCGGCAGGATACCTGAAAAGGTATTTCCCGGAGCCGAGATTAAGCTGAAGTTCCGTTTTGTTCTGGATAAATCCCGCTTTTACTGGTAATCCGTCCTGTTTGACCTGCTCCGCTTTTGCATATGGCAGCGTAACTGTCGCGGTAGTGTTGGCCGGAACCTCCACCTCGTAAACAAATTCATTGTTTTCGAATTTCCATGACGAAGCCACCTTACCGTAAAGGGTAGAAATTTCGGCATTTGCATTCTTGAGGCCACCCCCTGGGTGTGGTGCCAGAAGGATATGCTTGTAGCCTGGTAATTCAGCATCAATATCAATCCCGGCAACATGCCTGTACATCCACTCACCGATCGCTCCGTAGGCATAATGGTTAAAACTGTTCATCCCCACGTCCTGGAAAGTACCATCAGGTTTCTGTCCATCCCAGCGTTCCCAGATTGTGGTGGCTCCCTGCATAACAGGGTACAGCCATGAAGGATATTTCTTGTTATTGAGCAGCATAAATGCCAGATCGTCACGACCAATGTTAGAAAGTGTTTTACACAACAGTGGAGTACCTACAAATCCGGTGGTGAGGTGCCCGAATTTTTGAACATCCCCGGCAAAGTATTCTGCTGCTTTGGGAACCAGGTTCTCAGGAAGCAGATCGAAGGCAAGTGCCAGGGCATAGGCAGTCTGTGTATGTGATACCAACCGGCCGTTTGCTGTAACGAATTCTTTATTAAAGGCTTCCTTTATTTGTGCAGCCATTTTCTGATAACCGGCAGCATCATCTTTCCGACCGATTACAGTAGCAATCTTACCGAGCAAGGTCGTGGTATAACAGTAATAAGCAGTCGCAATCAGATCTTTTTCGGTTGTGGCACCCGGATAATCGGAACGGTTAGTGGCAAAAGCGAGCCAGTCACCATAATGTGTATCACCAGTCCAGAGGTGGTCTTCACCTGCTCTTTCTGTCATATATCCCACCCATGCTTTCATACTTGGGTATTGTTTTTCGAGAATCCGTTTGTCTCCATAAGACAGGTAAACCGTCCATGGAACAATAACTGACACATCGGCCCAGGCAGTTGAACCTCCGCCGCCGTTTAAAACATCAGGTATCACATGGGGGACCTTCCCGTTAGGCAACTGGTCGGCAGCCACATCACCCATCCATTTCGTATAGAACGCAGCAACATCAAAATTAAAGGCTGCTGTCATACTGAATACCTGGGCATCGCCTGTCCAGCCAAGCCGCTCATCACGTTGCGGACAATCGGTTGGGACATCCAGGAAATTACCTTTCTGACCCCATTGTATGTTATGCTGTAATTGATTTATCAGTGTGTCTGAACAACTGAAGGTTCCGGTAGGTTTCATATCCGAATGGATCACAACGCCTGTGATCTGATCTGTTGTCGGGGCTGCGGACAATCCTTCAATCTTAACGAAACGGAAACCATGGAATGTGAAATGAGGTTCGAATGTCTCTGTTCCTGCTCCTTTAAGCAGGTAGACATCGGTACATTTGGCTGCGCGGAGATTATCCGTGTAAAAATTGCCCGCCTTATCGAGTACTTCGGCAAATTTAAGGGTCACCTGGTCCCCTTTCTTTCCGGCCACTTTTAATCTGACCCATCCCACCATGTTCTGTCCCATGTCGAATACAGTTTCTCCCTTGGGAGTGACCAGCAGTTTAACCGCTTTTATCTCTTCGATCGCCTGAACCGGAACGCCCTGGGGCGCAATCAGATTGTCTTTTGTCTGGTTGAACGGGGCAGCATTGTTCCATGAACTCATATCATAACCTGTCTGATCCCATCCGGTTAATTCAAGGGAGGCATCATACCGCTCGCCATTGTAAATATCCGATTCGACAATGGGACCTTTGTCGGTAACTTTCCAGGTGTCGTCAGATGATACTGTCGCGGTAGTTCCATCGGTATAGGTAATCTGAAGCTGCAGCAACATGGCCAGTTGTTTTCCGTAATAACTATTCTGCTTCGAAAAGCCGATGTTTCCACGGTACCAGCCATCGGCCAGAATAACCCCGATTGCATTTTTCGCCTTGAGCATCGGCGTTACATCGTAAGTCTGATATTGCAGGCGTTTCTTATAACTTGTCCAGCCTGGAGTAAAAAGATCGGTGGATACTTTAGCTCCATTGATGAATAACTGGTACAAACCAAGCGCTGTTGCATAAACCCTGGCTGACTTTATTTTTTTTGCTGCTTCGAACTCTTTCCGGAAATATTGGGCAGGTTTTGAACCCTGCATTTCTTTTTCATTCGTAAAGGTAATCCATGAGGCTTTCCAATCCTGGGGTTGTAACATTCCCATTTCCCACCAGGCGGGTTCACTCCAAGCCGAAGCTTTGTTTTTATTGTCCCATACACGAACCTGCCAGTAAACGCGCTGCATCGACTGCAAAGCGGGTCCCTCGTAAACAACACCGACAGATTGCGATGAATTTACCTTTCCCGAAGACCACACCAGTTTACCTGAATTCATCTTCGCGGGCGATTCTGATACTTTGATCTCGTAAGCTGTCTGCATGACATCGTTTTCCGAAGAGGTGAGCTGCCAGCTTAACCGGGGTTTTACCACATCAATACCGAGCGGATTCGTCTGATATTCACAAATAAGCTGCTTTACCACGTTTTTAGCCAATGCGTGAGCAGGTATTCCATTGATTAACAACAGAAGGGTAATCATCCCCAGGAAAAATTTGAATTTTTTCATTCGCAATAATTTTAAATTAAGGTTTGATCTCATTGAACCAGGATACGTTCCAGAATGAAATCTATTGGTTATTAAACTGATTTATTTAAAAAGGAAAATGAACATTGCAATTATGGAACACTTACAGCCGATAACTGGCTTTTCTTTTTGGGTAAAAACGACTTCGTAACCTCATCGGTATCTTTATATTTAACCCGAAGCCCTTCGAGTTTCTTATGGAGCATCGTCCTGATATCGGTATAAGAAGGGTCATTATAAACGCTCTTCATTTCATGTGGATCTTTCTCAAGATCATACAATTCCCATTCTTCAATATCGTGATAAAAGTGAATCAATTTATAGCGCTCTGTTCTTACACCATAATGGCGTTTAACCGCATGTTCCGCAGGATATTCATAATAGTGATAATAAATTGCATCTCTCCATTTTACTGATTTTCCATTTACAAGGTTACGGAACGATTCCCCCTGCATCTCTTTTTGAGGTTTTACTCCTGCATAGTTTAAAAACGTGGGCGCAAAGTCGAGATTCTGAACCATCTGGGTGATAACTGTGCCCGGTTTAATCTCCTTTGGATACCTGATTAACAAGGGCGTCCTGAATGATTCTTCGTACATAAAACGCTTGTCAAACCAGCCATGTTCTCCGAGGTAAAAACCCTGGTCGGAGGTGTAGACGACAATGGTGTTATCAGTCAAACCATTTTTATCAAGGTATTCCAGGACTTCACCCACGCCATCATCGACCGATTGAATACATTTGAGATAGTCGCGAATGTACCGCTGGTATTTCCATTTCGCGAGATCTTTACCTTCCGGTTTAGTCTTCAGAAACGCTTCGTTTTTTGGATTGTATACAGCTCTCCATGCCTTTTTTTGCTGCTCGTCCATCCTGTTGAGGGTCTGGGTGAATCCGGTTGGCTTACCTGTATAAGGATCATTTTCAAACTTCATGTCTCCTCCCCATGTCATCTCCTTTACAACTCCCATCTCCTGGGTATGAGCAGCAGTTCCGCGACCCGAATAATCATCAAAGAAATTATCCGGAAACGGGAAGTCGCGATCTTCAAACAGGTTTAAATATTTTTCTTCAGGTAACCAGTTGCGGTGCGGGGCCTTTTGATGGTAAAGCAGGCAGAATGGTTTTGATTTATCGCGCTTTTTATCGAGCCAGTTCAAAGCAAACTCAGTGGTTAATGTTGTAACGTACCCAGGATATCTCGTGCGGACACCATTTTCAATAAAATCGGGATTGTAATACATCCCCTGTCCAGGCAGCACATTCGCGTAATCGAAACCCTTGGGAATGCCTTCAAGATGGATTTTCCCGATCAGGGCAGTCTGGTAACCGGTTTGCTGCAGAAGCATCGGAAAATTCACCTGGTTCCAGTTGAAAGGGACCCGGTTATCGATCTTCCCGTTCAGATGGCTGAATTTACCCGTGAGCATTACGGCCCGGCTAGGAGCACAAATCGAATTTGTGACAAATGCCCGGGTGAAAATTGCCCCTTCTTTTGCAATACGATCGATGTTAGGGGTGGAATTTAATCCCGACCCGTAAGCACTGATTGCCTGGTAGGCATGATCATCGCTCATGATGAAAAGAATATTAGGGCGTTTCTGTTCAGGAGCATGTCCCATACAATTGGGAATCAACCCTGCTGTACAGAATCCTAACGATGCCAACACTTTGATGTTTTTCATTTTCACTTTTATTTGCTATGTATTTGGTTTTAGTCTGGTTTTGACTGAAATCTGACTGTTAGATTCAACAAAGTTAAACCGTACTTCTGATCAGTCAATATACAAAATGATTCGTTATTTACACTAATTGGACTCTTCAGAAAATTTATAATTCAAATCTATTCCTTACAATGCGTGATCTATCGGAAAATATTCACCGTCCCACGCTTTCTTTGAAGTCCACTTTTCATCTGCTCCCTGCCAGAACGGATCAGTTGCAGGCAGACCAAGCATCAGCAGACCTTCCGTGCAAAGGTAGAGACTTCCCGTGGAGATATAACCTTCCCCAGCTCCGGGCTGGTGGCCGGCTACCCCAATGGTAAGCCATCCATTGGCATCAAACGTGCCCGGAACTTCGACCTGTCTTTTTACCACGGTATATAATGCTGCACGAACCTGCTGAGGCGAAACATGATCGGGCAGGCCATGCACGAGGGCCATTTGTGCCAATACCTGGAAAGCCCCGAACCGATAGGCAAGTGACCGCCCTACCAGGGGATAGGTTCCCTCGGGCGAGATAAGCCGCTCCTGAATTTCTGCATATCTTTGGCTTCGCCGGTAAACCAGGTTGTAGGTGCCATCTACCTTATCGCCGGCCTCTTTCAGCGTTCGGACAACTTCCAGCAACATAGGGTGAATCACAAAACTGTTATAATAGTCGTAATGAAAATTTGGACCGTCGCCATAAATTCCATCTCCCTTGTACCAGTTCAGATGCTCTTTAACCGCATAATCGATGCGCATCCTGTCGCAGGAGCCTGTAAACTTCAGCAAGGCTGCCTCAATCTCAGCACTGAACAATAACCAATTATTATAACCCGGGGTGATTATTCTTGTGGATTTTAAGGCAGTGATCACATGATCCCGGTCCTGCGAACTTAATTGTCCCCATAATTGATTTGGTGCCCGGAGCAATGCCTGTGCCAGAAATGCCGCATCCACGACTGGTTGACCACCTTTTGTAAAGTTCATATAATCGGCTGATTCCGGATTGGTTGCATTCCGGATACTTTGTAATGCCAACTGAATATATTTTCCACGCAGCAGGCCTTCGGGTGTATCATCGGGACCCAGTTCGAGCCACGGAGCCATACCCGCAAGGGTCCGTCCCAATGCCTCAAGGTAGGTGTAATTCTTCCGGTCAGCCTCCTGATTGGGGGCAGATTCCACAGACATTTTCTCTTTTAGCTGATTTTTACTTAACGCCACCAGTACAGGATCAGCAATTTTGACCAGGGTATTGACCAGGTATTCGCGCTGCATTATCCCGGCCTCAATTTTGGATTGCACTTTCTTTTTTGTCCCTGCTGAAAGTTCTCCAATTGTAAATAGCGCAAGGACAGCAATGGTAACCAATAATTTCTTTCTTTCTAAAATCATCATAATCCTATTCTAATTCTCAGTTCTTTCATGTTCAATGTTCAATTAGCTTACCATGAGATTGATCATTGACCATTGATCATTAACTTTTAGTTTACTCTTCCCGGTTCCCGGACGCCGGCTCCTTTGATCTTCAATATCCCATCTCCGAGTTCACTCCTGGCTTCATCGGCGATTTTTGTGAGTTCTGCAACTACTTCCGGATAAAGGTCTTTCACATCGTATCGTTCTCCGGGATCGCGGCGCAGATCATAAAGGGCTGCCGGCACCTGGACCCGGGCGGTTTTCCCGCTTGTGCCATTATTCCCGGGGGCAAATCCTTCGTAAGTTTGCGACTGGTGCGGTAAAACGAGCTTCCATTGATTTTTACGTACACCTTCCAGGCAATTGGCGTTATAATAGTATAGAAATACTTCACGCGGATTGGCCTTCTGATCTCCCAACATCAGCGGGAGGATATTTACGCCGTCGATCTTTTGTTTCGGCAGGGGTGCTCCGGCAATATTTGCCAATGTAGGCAAAATATCAATTGTAGCCGCTATTTTGTTGCAAATCAAGCCCTCAGGAATATGTCCGGGCCATTTCATAATACATGGCACCCGCTGACCGCCTTCCCAGCTTGTTCCTTTACCCTCGCGTAAGCCTCCTGCCGAGCCGGCATGGTTTCCATAATTAAGCCAGGGCCCGTTGTCAGAAGTGAAAATCACCAGAGTATTTTCCGCGAGTCCGTTTTTCTCAAGGGCCTCCAAAACTTGCCCTACCGACCAGTCGATCTCCATAAGTACATCGCCATATAATCCTTGTTCACTCTTTCCCTTGAACTTTTCGGATGCTGCAATTGGAATATGCGGCATTGACTGGGGAAAATACAGAAAAAATGGCTCCTTTTTATGCTTTTCGATAAATGATACTGCACGTTCGGTGTACCGGGTAGTCAGCTGTGCCTGGTCATTCATCGAACTGATTTCTTTTATCATTTCGTTTCCGTCGATCAGCGGGAGAGGAGGGTAGTTGGCCTTATTCTTATTTTGTGTTGCAGAGGCAACGGTTCCGTCGATATTGTATTTCCACATATCATTCGAATAGGGCAATCCGAGATATTCTTCAAAACCCTGTTGCAACGGGAGAAATTCACGCTGGAAACCCAAATGCCACTTTCCGAAAATGCCGCTGCGATAGCCGCTTTTTTGAAGTACTTCTGCAATCGTCTCTTCTTTGGGATTTAATCCTATGACCGAATAGGGGAATAATGCCCCGGCGATTCCCACCCTGTTTGAATAGCAACCGGTAAGTAACGCAGCCCGGGAGGCGCTGCACACAGCCTGGGAGACATAAAAATTGGTAAACCGAACCCCGCCGGCAGCAAGCTTATCGAGATTTGGTGTAGTATACCGCGTTGCACCGTAGCAGTTTAGATCTCCATAACCAAGGTCGTCTGCCAAAATTAAAACAACATTGGGGAGTTTTCCTTTGCGGATGTTTTTCTTCGAAGGCTCAGAAGCCGAAGCCGATGCAATTGTCAATGCACCGCATAAACCTAACCATGCCAGTTGATTTTTTTTCATTTTTTTCCTTAGGATATTATTTCACGTGTCTTTACCCGTAAAAGTATTATTTTTATCAAATTATACGATCATGAAGTATAATTCGTTTTTACTTGTATATAATTTTAAAAAATTTCAAATTGCATGAAAACAAAGTTAATTAAACCATTGGCATTAATTGTATTAGCTGCATTTATTGTTGCAGGGTTTTCCCAGACAGTTTCTGCCAAAAAAAAGAAAAGTATCGGCCTTCAGTTGTATTCGCTCCGCGACGATCTGAAAAAGGATGTTAAGGGAACGATCGAGAAACTGGGGAAGATCGGGTACACATTTGTTGAGGCAGCCAGTTACGATAAGGGTAAATTTTACGGAATGGAACCCGAAGCATTTTCAGCGTTGTTAAAGGCAAACGGGATGAAATTTGTAAGTTCACATACTGGCGCAAATTACACCGGCGATCAGGCTTCATGGGATGCTGCCATGAGCTGGTGGGATGAGGCGATTGCGGCGCATAAAAAAGCGGGTTGCTCATATATCGTAAAACCTTCGATGGGAGAATATCCTTACAAAAATCTTGAAGCAATAAAAAAAACCTGTGAGTATTTTAATGCAATCGGTGAAAAATGTAATGCAAATGGTATCCGTTTCGGATATCATAATCACAACAAGGAGTTTACAAAGATTGTAGACGCAGAGGATCTTGTTTATGATTATATGCTAAAAAACACAGATCCCA
This sequence comes from uncultured Bacteroidales bacterium, assembly GCA_942493325.1. Lineage (GTDB taxonomy): Bacteria > Bacteroidota > Bacteroidia > Bacteroidales > Prolixibacteraceae > JAAFHB01. Next base: position 5,587,274 of record OW818689.1, read on the forward strand.
AAAAAGTAACCTTTGAAATGGATGTTTACTGGGTATACCGTGGCGGTAAAACTGCCGTTGATTATTTCAATAAATATCCGAAAAGATTTGAATTATTGCATATTAAAGATGAGAAGGAAATCGGTGCAAGCGGACTGATCGATTTCAAACCAATCTATGAGAATAAGAAAAAAGCAGGTACTAAACTTTGTATCGTAGAGGTTGAAAGATACGATTTTGAACCTATGGTAAGTGTTCAGAAAAGTTTTGATTTCCTCAACAAGGCTTCGTACGTGAAATAAAGAATAGTGAATCCACTCCGATAACCCTATTTTCCTCATTTGATGGGAGAATAGGGTTTTTTCGGAACCTAACCCATTGCCGCCTGGCGATACAGCCTTTTGAACGGCTTTAACTGTCTTAAGTTAACCTATTCCCGAAGATTTCTTAAAGATTATTTAAAAAAAATTGAATATTTATGCAAAAATTTTGGTGAAGAGCCATTTAATGAAGAAAAGATTAATAATTATGATAGCAATAAGATAAAAAAATTAAATTCAGATTTGGCTTTGGATTATTTTATCAGGTTGCGAATTCCAAAGGATGGAAAATATAAATACTTAAAATACAGATTCATACAAAATAATTACCAGGCAAAGATTGAAATTTATGAATTTTATAAAGATTTCGATAAAAAAATCGAAAGTCAATTAAGCGATATACTTAAGTTCAGACCTTCATAACTTGAAAAATGAAAATTGATGTGCTGCTGTTGTTCCCTGATGGGATTTCATGGAAAAGATAAGTTGACCATTATGATGATGAAATGGAAGACCATGAAAACATTTTGCTGAAATTTTACCAGTTTTGTCTCTATCGGGCCACAATTATATAAACTATTCAGGAAATTGTGTAATACCCAAAAGGTAAGCTTTCTGTACTTTAGAGCTTAAACTCTTTAATCATGAAAAAATTTACCTTTTTCATTTTAATCGCTTGTGATCTTTGTTATTTAAAGGTTAAGAAAAGTCTGTTTGATGATTTTAATAATATTAGTTCAAAATAAGGCATAAATTTTGATGAGATATTTTATATTTACACAGCAAATTATTGAATTATGCCCGGAAAAATTGATCTTACAGGACGTTGGCGATTTGAGGAGGATTTCGGATTTGGAAAGGACAGCGGCTACGCTGAAATTAACCAGAAAGGAAATCATCTGAAGGGAGTTCTGCGTTTTTCTGAGCAGATAGACGGTGAGGAGACGTTCATTGTCAAACAGGAAATTGCAGGCAGAATTGATGGTACAAAGATCAATTTAAAATCTCATTCCTGTGAAATCCTGTTTAGTGACGAAGATATTATCTATGAGCTCGATACGTGGGTAGGAGAACTTTTGCCAGATGGTAAAATTACCGGAAATAGTTGTGATGCCGAAGGAACAGGGGGCGCTTTTGTAATGGAGCGTGAGAGTTACGAAACATCTGATTTAACCGGTGGACACCAATTCGGACTCAATTAAGCTGTTTGCTGATTCAAAAATCTGTTTTGTTTGCGAAAAACAGACACTATCCGAAAATATTACCTACCATCCAAAAATTCATTTACCCGTATGCGACACCTGTCGTGGATCGGAGCAAGAAGAGGCCAAAGTTGAAGAATTGCTCGAAGGGCTCGCCGAAGGTTTTGTCTGCGGGTGTATCTGATTCCGGCAACTGTCAACTGAAATCCTAAATCTTCCTTTTTCCTTATTCCAGTTCACTTAACTCCAGCCAGCGCATCTCTTTCTCATCGAGTAAATCCCTTAGTTCACCATGCCGCTGCGATTTGATGACAAGTTCTTCAGATGGGCAGTCGCCCGAATTCATGGCTGTTTCGATGATGTGTTTCTCTTTCTCAAGCAGTTTAATTTCCTTCTCCAGTTGATCTAATTCCCTTTTTTCATTAAAGCTTAATTTGCGTGTACCCTCTTTTACCGGTTTAGGTTTGGCTGCTTTTTCCCGCTTTTCCGGGGTGCGTAGTTCCTTTTCCTGTTCATCGAGCCAATCGCGGTAGTCAGAATAATTTCCGGGGAAATCCTTGATTTTGCCTTCACCATCAAATACAAATAAATGATCGACAATCTTATCCATGAAAAACCGGTCATGCGATACCACAATGGCGCAACCCTGGAAATTCCGCAGATAATCCTCCAGAACATTTAACGTCATGATGTCCAGGTCGTTGGTTGGCTCATCCAAAATGAGGAAATTGGGATTGCGCATCAATATGGTGCAGAGGTAAAGGCGCCGTTTTTCGCCACCGCTCAACTTCTCCACATAATTGTATTGCGTATCGGGAGGGAAAAGAAAATAGTTCAGAAACTGTGATGCTGTCATGCGATTGCCATTCCCAAGATCAACGACTTCAGCGATCTCCTTGATAACATCGATAACACGGTCACCAGGTTTAAAACTAATGCCATCCTGCTGATAATAACCAAAACTGATGGTCTCTCCCACATCAATAGTACCGCTGTCAGGTTGCATTGCGCCTGTCAGCATATTTAAGACAGTGGTCTTGCCACTGCCATTTTTTCCGATTATGCCGATTTTTTCGAGCCGGGCAAAGTTATAGCTGAAATGATCTAAAATTACCAGCGGTCCGAAAGCCTTGGAGAGGTTTTTAACATTAAGAATCTTACTCCCGAGTCGTTTTCCCTGGACTGTAAGCTCAACTTCATCCTCGACACGGCGCTGAGAAGCTTTCTCCTGCAGCTTATATGCATTTTCTGTCCGGTATTTCGATTTATGGCTCCGTGCCTGGGGCATCCGGCGTAACCAATCCAGTTCGGTACGGAACAGATTCTTTGCACGATCGATTTCTGCATTCATTGACTGAATCCGCTCTTCCCTTTTCTCGACATAATAAGAGTAGTTCCCCTTATATCTGTAAATCGTATTGTCCTCCAGTTCAATTATTTCGTTGCAAACACGGTCGAGAAAGTACCGGTCGTGCGTCACCATAAACAGGGTGCCTTTTGCTTTTTCGAGGTATTTTTCGAGCCATTCGATCATTTCCAGGTCAAGGTGATTGGTGGGTTCATCCAGGATCAGGAAGTCGGGTTCATCAATCAGAATATGCGCGAGTGCGACCCTTTTTTTCTGTCCGCCCGAAAGATATTTTATTTGCTGATTAACATCGGTGATTTTTAGCTGTGTCAGAATTTGTTTGATCCTGAGCTCAAAATCCCAGGCATTAAGCGTATTCATTCGCTCAATAGCGCTGTCCAATAACCGCGAATCATGATTTTCGAGCGCCTTTTCGTAGTTTTTAACCGCCTGGATTAATTCACCTGTTGAGTTAAAGGCAGCTTCCAGCACCGTATCCTCCGGGTTCAGGTCTGGATTCTGACGCAGGTAACCGATCGAAATATCGCTTGACAGTGATGATTTTCCGGAGTCAGGGGACTCCAATCCTGCAATGATATCCATTAATGTTGATTTTCCGGCACCGTTTTTGGCGATCATCGCCACCTTTTGTCCTTCGGAAACTGAAAAGCTAATACCGTCAAAAAGAGCTAATTCACCCCAATATTTTGAAAGATTTTCTACCTGCAGATATGTGATCATAAACAACTAAAATTACAGGGGCAAAATTAGCACGAAAATCTACAAAATGTGATTGTCTGATGCAAACAGAATTAATCCTAATTTTAGGTCGGTTTTTAAAGTAAAAAATGCAAAAGAAAGAGCGGTTTGAAAAGGTTATTGCATGGTTTAAGGAGAATGTTCCTGTTGCAGTAAGTGAGCTGCACTATAACAGCCCCTATGAATTGATGGTGGCGGTTATTCTATCGGCACAATGCACCGATAAACGCGTAAACCTGATCACACCAGAGCTCCTGCGGCGATTTCCAACACCTGAAAAGTTGGCCGAAGCTGAGCCGGGCGAAGTTTTTGACTACATCAGATCGTGTTCCTATCCTAATAACAAGGCAAAACACCTGGTTGGAATGGCGCGTAAACTTGTTGCCGAGTACAACGGTATTATGCCCGATGAAGTTGATGAACTGGTGAAGCTACCAGGTGTCGGCCGAAAAACTGCAAGTGTAATCGCTTCTGTAATATTCAATAAACCTGCACTGGCTGTTGATACCCATGTTTTTCGTGTAGCGGCGCGACTGGGCCTGTCCACAAATTCAAAAACACCACTTGAGACCGAGAAACAACTGATGGCTTACATCCCGGAAGAGATGATTCCGATTGCACACCACTGGCTTATACTTCATGGCCGGTACATATGTGTTGCGCGAAAACCAAAATGTGAGATTTGCGGACTTCAGCCTTTTTGCGACTACTATAATAAGGTGATTAAAAAGCCCGCAGTTTAAAATAAGTAAAAATTACCAATGGAATTTGTTTTTTGTCCATTCTTTGTAACTTTGCACGATAAATTGAAAAAAATAATTTATTAATTATAAACAAAAATTCAAAGTTAGTTATGGCTTACAAAATTTCTGACGAATGTATCGCTTGTGGAACTTGTATCGACGAGTGTCCGGTTGAAGCTATTAGTGAAGGTGAAATCTATAAAATTGATGCAGATATTTGCACCGATTGTGGCTCCTGCGCTGAAGTTTGCCCTGTTGATGCAATTTCTCCTGAATAATAACAGGAAGATATAGACTAAAAGCCCGTTAAATTTAGCGGGCTTTTATTATTAGCGGCATTGGGTATTTCAATAACTCACTTATCAACAGGGGAGAGGAATGCACTGTTATTTCCCTTCACCCGGGTAGTTAATGCCAGCCTGGTGGCGGATTTTATCCAGCGTCCGGATTAAGCTGATACTCATAGAATGAGGCATAAGCTTACTTTGAAGCAGTCGTTGATCCATGCATTTCATTACTTCTACGGCCTCTCTTTTTAATCCGCATTCTTCCTGATTCCAAATCAGACGTTTTGTTTCCACACCTGGCTGGTCAATCTCAAGCCATTGATCTGCTGCACTTGATCTTCTCAGGCGAAGCGTACCTCTCTCACAAAAAATGTCTGTGCCTACGCCCGATGCGCATACAAATGAAGCAAATACAGAAGCCGTTATCCCCCCGGCATATTCAAATCTTATGGAAATGCTTTGATCGACACCTGTTTCGGCAAATTCTGCTTTCGCGTTGATTTGTTCAGGTTCTCCCAAAAAATAGAGTAAATCAAATACAGGATATAATCCGATATCCAGTAATGCGCCTCCTCCGAGTAATGGATTCATCAAACGGAGTGAGTTGTCGTAAGGTGATTTATTGAATCCAAACCATCCCTGTATGTATTTCACCTTTCCCAGTTCTCCCGATTCAATGATCCGCTTTGCCTCCTGGTACGAAGGCTGGTGCGGAACAAAAAATGCCTCCATAAAAAATACTTTGTTTTCGACGGCACAATTAATCATTTTGTCAACTTCTGCCTGATTTAACCCGAGTGCCTTCTCGCACAGAACCGATTTACCGTGATTGAGACATAACAGTGCGTGTTCCGCGTGCAGCGCGTGTGGCGAAGCGATATAGATGATGTCTACATCCGGATCAGTGGCCAGATCCTCGTAGCTGTTGTAGAAACGATTGGCACCAAATTCAGTCGCAAATTCCTTTGATCGTTCTGCATTTCTTGAAGCGACAGCATAAAGACGGGCATTGTCAAGCTGTTGCAATTCAATTGCGAATTTACGGGCAATATTTCCCGGGGCCAGAATTCCCCAGTTGTAGACTTTTTTAACCATGATTCAGTTATAAATTAATTTTTTAGAACCTCTAACGATTTTTCTGAGGCTTATGGCTGCTGGCAAACCTCCGTTAAAAGAGTAAGTGCCAAAATAGTGAAACTTTTCCAAAGTTAGAGATTGAATTGTTCCATCCGGTTTTTGCAAGTTGCGAGTAGCCAAAAGCCAGCCGCTCCCGAAGTTTCGGGACCAACCGCTTATTTGTCGCTTCATAATTATATTTACCTAAACAACACTCAAATCTAAAAATTATTATCAATTTTACGTTCCTTATTACATTGAAAGAAATGGAAAAAAAACCTTCAAGAACGGAAGCTTACGAACTGCTTTGCGAATATAATAAACAGGATAGCCTGGTCCGGCATGGATTAGCTGTTGAAGCAGTAATGCGTCATTTCGCCGAAAAAGCGGGAGAAGATGCCGAAAAATGGGGCGTCATTGGTCTTTGTCACGATCTTGATTATGAGCAATTTCCCGATCAGCACTGTACGATGACCCGTAAAATACTCGAAGAACAAAAATGGCCTGAGTCATATATCCGTGCAATTGTGAGTCACGGATGGGGAATATGTTCGGATGTTGAACCCGTTGATTACCTGGAAAAAATTCTCTTCGCCACCGACGAACTTACCGGATTGATTACGGCCTGTGTTTATGTGAGGCCTTCCAAAAGCATCCTTGATCTGACAACTAAATCGGTGATGAAAAAATGGAATACGCGGATGTTTGCCGCCGGGGCGAACCGCGATGTAATTTCAAAAGGAGCGGCTATGTTGGGAATGAAGCTCGAAGAGCTTGTTGATGAGACAATTCTTGCGATGCAAAAAAGAGCGGAAATAATCGGATTAAAAGGGGAGCTTTGATTGTGAAGTGAGGTTCACCCTTCAAGTGGTTGAAAACCCTTGAAGCGGTTTTTGGTTTTTGGGGAAGTGACCGGGTGAATCCTGACGACTTGAACATTCATTCGTATTTTTTTACTATTAAGTTACTGTATTTCATTTGGATCGAAGAGAATATACTCTTACCATACCAGTACCCACTCATGGAACTCGCAAGAATTTATACATCTCTTTTTGTAGTTAAATGCCATGCTCGTTTCACCCGGTCACTAAGTTCAGAACTTATTTTTGTTCATGTCCTTTTTATAGTTTTTCATGATTTTTCCAAATCCCTTTTCCTTTTTCCGTTTCTCGGCAATTGTAGATTCAAAATGGGCTTTCTCTCTTTCCATTTTCAGGTAATTTTCATAGGAAGCTTTGTCAATTTCTCCGTTTTCAACCGCTTCAAGAATTGCACATCCGACTTCCGTTGTGTGAGTACAATCAATGAATTTGCAATTTTGAGACCTGTCAACAATCTTGTTAAAGGTCATTTCCAATCCGTTTGCAGAATCGGCAACACCTACTTCACGCATCCCGGGATTGTCAATCAGTATTCCGCCATTTTCAAGGACAACCAATTCCCTGTGACTGGTAATATGTCTGCCTCGGTTTATACTCTGGTTGATTGGTTCAGTCCGCATTAAGGTCCTGCCGGAAAGATTATTTAACAAGGTTGATTTTCCAACACCTGAAGAACCCAGTAAGCAATATGTTTTTCCTTTTTCAACGATTTCTCTTATTTCGTCATACCCTTCCTGTGATTGGTTACTTATCGCAATAACGGGTACATCCTTAATCCGCGCTGTTATATTCGCCAATAGCTCAGAAAGTTGCTGCTCATTAATTAAATCTATCTTACTTAGTATGATTATGGGGTTTACCTTAGAAGAATAACAGATAGTAAGATATCTTTCAAGCCGGTTGATGTTAAAATCCCTGTCGGCGGCCTGGACTAAAAAAGCATAATCAATGTTTGCTGCAATGACCTGAACCTCTCCGAACTGTCCAACCGCCTGTCGTTTAATTAATGAAAACCTGGGAAATATTTTGTGAATTATTGCAAAACCGGATTCATAGGTCATTAGGGCGACCCAATCACCCACAGCAGGAAAATCTTCACGGTTTTTTGCAGTGAAACGCATATTGCCTGTTATCTCTGCTTCAAATTCACCCCTTGCCGTGCTGACAATGTACCGATCCTTATGTTCTGCAATAACCCGGCCTGCCTCAAAGCCGTTGAGGTTATTTTCTGTCCTGAATTTCTCAAGTTGGTTAGTATATCCGAGGTCTTTCAATTCCACTAACATCGGTAAGTTATTTTGCTTAATGTTTCAAAATTCTAGTTTAACTTCGGTTTTAGAATATAAAATCCTGATACAAAGTTAATGAATTGTATGGCATCAGGAATGAGTTTTGATGAGATCATAGCGGATTTTCCTGAATTGACTCTTGAGGATATAAAAGCCTGTTTGGCTTATGCAGCTGACAGAGAGCATAAACTTCTGCATGCATCATGAGGTAACTATAATACATTTTGTTGTCTTAAGTTAAGGCCTGACTCTTCATGACCTCAGTTTTAGTGAAGGCCTGACTCATCATGTCCTGAACAGTCAGGCCTTCACTATTACGCACTTATTCTATTTTTCAATGTTAGTTTTGACAACCTTAACCCCACCACTATAGTGAGCCAGGACACTTACAGCAACACCGCCTCTTTTTGCGGGTATCCAATCTGGAATCCGGGCCAGGACTTTTTCCATAGCTTCGTTAATTTCAGGGTATTCAGAACCCTTAACAATATGGGCATCAATGACTTTTCCGTTTTTGTCGATAATGAAACTAATGGCAATTTTGTATTCCAACGTTTTGGATTTTCCATTGGAAAAATGATTTAACTGGCTTTGTGACCAATCATTCCATTTACCTTGTTTAAACTTTGCGGTCTCAGATACATCTCCTGCCGGATAAATAATTTCATTTGAATTAACCGTTGACTGAGTTACATGATAGACATTTGATGCTGCAAGTCTTTCCCGTATCTCATCTATCCGGATGTACGGAATTGATTGATCAATCTGAAGATGGATCCAATCATTACTGGCCTTTCCCCATTCTTGCCCCTTTTTAACAATTTCTTCCAACGAACATCGTTTATTGTTAATGTAATTGCCATCTGTTTTGATTTCAATTATACGACCAGTCTGCTCACTCTGATTTTGAATAATTTCTAATGGAGCAAAACCTTTTTCAGGTAGATTCATTTTCTCTGAAACATTTTCACCCGTTCTGCCGAACGCCATCAGCAGCAGGGCAAGCATGGGAAGAAAGGCCGCCGCCTTCCAGCTCCACGCTTTGTTTGATTTTTGTTTGTTCATCATAACAATTCGATTTTTAATTTGACAATGATTAAAACTGTTTGCAAGTGCGAACTTCTGATGTCCGACACCTTTTTGAATAATTAATAATTGATATTGAGTTGCATCGATGCCGTAGTTTAGGGTACTGTCGTCTGCCTGGAATTCGTGAACAGATTTGAGGTCCTTGGTCAGCCAGTAAATAACCGGGTTAAACCAATAGATGATTTTAACCATTTCCAATAGAAGAAGATCGTAAAAATGGCCATGCCGGATATGCGCTTTTTCGTGCGTTAAAATGGTCTCCCCGTTGGTTTCGAAATCGTTTTTCGAAATAAACAGGTATCTGCCAAGCGAGAAAGCCGGGATATCATTTGGTGCGATAAGTAAACGGAAGCCATCCTTAATGATCACCGGCACTTTACCAAACAGTACAAGGATGTTCAGAAAACCGGTCAATGATACCAGCAACGCCACCAGTAATCCCGATAAATAGATCATTTGCAGCAACTTCGGCCATGAGATTGTAAACGGAGCGGAGGTTGTTTCCAAGGGTTGACCGGCAACTTCCGTACTTGACTGGACTGTCTCCGCTGGCAAGTTTAGGTCGTACTCCACAATTTTATCCGCAACCGGAGCCAATTGAAAAGTGATTGCAGGTTGCATCGTTTGCGGCAAATGCACAAGCGGGATAATTACCGAAAACCCAACAATCGAAAGCAGTATCACCCGGTTCAACTGGAAGAAAGTCTGTTTCCGCATCAGTGTCCTGAAAACAAGATAAAGGACACTCATACAAAGGGTAGATTTCAGAAGATACAACAGTATTATATTCATGGCTTTCGGTTTTTAATTGGTTTCTGTTTGCTCCAGTGAAGGCCTGACTCATCATGTCCTGAAAAGTCAGGCCTTCACTTGTGAACATTCACTCGGTCACTGGCAATTTATCTTTATTTTATTCCTTAACTTTGTTTCGTTGCAGCAATGCAATTCATTTGACAATGATTGTGAAGCTGCTGGCAACGGAGACGCACCGAAGCCAGCAGCTTTTTTATTCTCGTGACAGCTTTGACAAGGTTTCAAATTTATTTGCTTTCGGGTCTACACAATAGGTTATTGAAGCAATTTTGGCTTGATAAATTTCTACTTCAATTAAGGCCCAGTCTAAATCTGAAGTTAAATTTAAGTATTGTCGGGAAACTGTTTCTTTTCCATTTTCATCATGATACATACTAGCTGCAAAATAGAAGGTGCCCTGAAGTATGGCTGTCCCTGCTTTTATTGTTTTTTTTTCATTCTTAACCTGATATTCGATGTTGGTATAATTCGTCCGTTTTAAGACCAGGGATGTATCTTTGTTTCTTGTTGAAAAAACAATTTCCTTGTTTAGCTCCAAAGTTGTCGGAATTGTGAATTTATTCAATACTATGGTATCTCTTCTCGAATTATTCATCCGATATCTAATTATTAAACTATCATCCTTCACAATTAATGCTTCATATCCTCTATATGCTTCTTTCAATTGTTTGATAAAAGATGAGGCATATTGGGTGGTATCCTTCACAATCAATCTTTTTCCGTTAATGATTGTATCAAGGCGATTAAGCTGTTTGTTTTGATCAACTGGTACTTTACTGCCTTTCCCTCCGCAAAATATCAGCATCACGGCAAGCATGGGAAGAAAGGCCGCCGCCTTCCATCTCCACGCGTTGTTTGATTTCTGTTTGTTCATCATAACAATACGATTTTTAATTTGACAATGATTAAAACTGTTTGCAAGTGCGAACTTCTGATGTCCGACACCTTTTTGAATAATTAATAACTGATATTGAAGTGCATCTATGCCGTAGTTTAGGGTGCTGTCATCCGCCTGGAATTCGTGAACCGCTTTGAGGTCCCTGGTCAGCCAGTAAATAACCGGGTTAAACCAGTAGATGATTTTGACCAGTTCCAGTAAAAGCAGATCGTAAAAATGGCCATGCCGGATATGCGCCTTTTCGTGCGTTAAAATGGTGTCACCGTTGGTTTCAAAATCGCTTTTCGAAATAAACAGGTACCTGCCCAGGGAGAATGCCGGGATATCATTTGGTGCGACCAACAACCGGAATCCATCTTTATTGATCACCGGCACTTTACGAAACAGCAAAAGAATATTCAGAAAGCCTATAAGTGAAACCAACACCGCTACAAATAATCCAGAAAAATAAATCATTTGCAGCAACTTTGGCCATGAGAATGTAAACTGCGGGGATGTTGTTTTCACGGGTTGACCGGCTACTTCCGTTTTAGTCTGGGCTGTCTCCGCTGGCAAGTTTAGGTCGTACACCTCAATTTTATCCGTAACCGGAGCCAATTGAAATGAAACGACAGGTTGCATCGTTTGCGGCAAATGAACAAGCGGGATAATTATTGAGAACCCAACGATTGAAAGCAGGATCACCCGGTTCAGCTGAAAGAACGTCTGTTTCCGCATCAGTGTCCTGAAAACAAGATAGAGGCCACTCATGCTAAGTGCCGATTTTAACAAATACAACAATATGATATTCATGGTTAGCGGTTTTTAATTGGTTTTTGCTTTTGTGTGCTTTAGTGAAGGCCTGACTCTTCATGACCTGAACAGTCAAGCCTTCACTTACCGGCGACGGAACTGCACCGAAGCCGGCAGCTTTTTTATTCTCGTAAAAGCTTTGACAAGGTTTCAAATTTATTTGCTTTCGGATCCACACAGTAGGTTATTGAAGCAATTTTGGCTTGATAAATTTCTACTTTAATTCCAGCCCAATCTAAATCTGAAGTTAAATTAAAGTATTGTCTGGAAACTATTTCTTTGCCATTTTCATCATGATCGAATTCAGCTCCAAAATAGAAGGTGCTCTGAAGTATGGCTGTCCCTGCTTTTATTGTTTCTTTTCCATTCTTAACTTGATATTCGATGTTGGTATAATTCGTCCGTTTTAAGACCAGGGATGTATCTTTGTTTCTTGTTGAAAAAACGATTTCCTTGTTTAGCTCCAAATTTGTCGGAAATGTATATTTAGACAATACTATGGTATCTCTTCTCGAATTATTCATCCGATGCCTAATGATTAAACTATCATCCTTCACAATTAATGTTTCATATCCTACATATGATTCTTTCAATTTTTTGATAAAAGATGAGGCATATTGGGTGGTATCCTTCACAATCAATCTTTTTCCGTAAATGATTGTATCCAGGCGATTAAGCTGTTTGTTTTGATCAACTGGTACTTTACTTCCTTTCCCTCCGCAAAATATCAGCAGCAGGGCAAGCATGGGAAGAAAGGCCGCCGCCGTCCATCTCCACGCGCTGTTTGATTTCTGTTTGTTCATCATAACAATACGATTTTTAATTTGACAATGATTAAAACTGTTTGCAAGTGCGAACTTCTGATGTCCGACACATTTTTGAATAATTAATAACTGATATTGAGTTGCATCGATGCCGTAGTTTAGGGTACTGTCGTCTGCCTGGAATTCGTGAACAGCTTTAAGGTCCCTGGTCAGCCAGTAAATAACCGGGTTAAACCAATAGATGATTTTAACCATTTCCAATAGAAGAAGATCGTAAAAATGGCCATGCCGGATATGCGCTTTTTCGTGCGTTAAAATGGTCTCCCCGTTGGTTTCGAAATCGTTTTTCGAAATAAACAGGTACCTGCCAAGCGAGAAAGCCGGGATATCATTTGGGGCGATAAGTAACCGGAAGCCATCCTTGCTGATCACCGGTACTTTACGAAACAGCAAAAGAATATTCAGAAAGCCTGTCAGTGAAACCAGCACCGCAACAAATAATCCGGATAAATAAATCATTTGCAGCAACTTTGCCCAGGAGATTGCAAACTGCGGGGATGTTGTTTCCACGGGTTGACCGCCAATTTCCTGTCCTGTTAAGGCCGGCTCCACAGGTAATTTTAGGTCGTACTCCACAATTTTATCCGCAACCAGAGCCAATTGAAACGAAACGACAGGTTGTATCGTTTGCGGCAAATGCACAAGCGGGATAATTACCGAAAACCCAACAATCGAAAGCAGTATCACCCGGTTCAACTGAAAGAAAGTCTGTTTCCGCATCAGGGTCCTGAAAACAAGATAGAGGCCACTCATGCTAAGTGCCGATTTTAACAAGTACAACAAAAATATATTCATGGTTATCGGTTTTTAATTGGTTTTTGCTTTAGTGTGCTTTAGTGTGCTTTAGTGTGCTTTAGTGAAGGCTTGACTCTTTATGTCCTGAACAGTCAGGCCTTCACTAATGAACATTCACCCGGTCACTCATGGCTTTCGTTTTTATTATCTTCTACTTGGCGTATCAACGCTTTAATTTCCTCGACCGATATTTTCTCCTCTTCCACAAACATCGAAACGACCGATGAATAGGATTTGTCGAAATATTTGCTCACCAGGTTTTTGATCGTGTTTTTGCTGAACTCATCACGGGAGATAATCGCAAAATAACGGTAGGTATTCCCGAATTGCTCATGCCCGACGAATCCTTTCTCCTCGAGGCCGCGCACGATGGTGGAAATTGTGTTGTAGTGAGGTTTTGGTTCTGGCAGCTCATCGATAATATCCTTTACGAATACGGATTCTTTTTGCCAAAAGATATCCATGATCTCCTCTTCCCGGTTTGTTAAATGTTTCATGGTATGTTTTTTTAATTGTTGTTGTCAGATTGAACTTTTTTGCAATGAATTTCACGTTGTTTCCATCTTTCCTTTTTCTGAAAATCTAATCCTGAAAACGGTTTGACAGAACCTGCAGTTTTCACAATAAAAATTGATCGCAAAACAAAGGTAACTATGTTTTTTAGTTTTGCAACTATATTTAGTAGTTTATTTACTAATTTCTTTAGTTATTTTTTAAACTATACACAATATGCTGAACGGTACCATTTTGTGAATTGGTGCCAGGCTTACTTTTATTCTCATCTAAAATCATTAATTATTGGTTGACAACAGGCTGTAAGCTAAATTTTGTACTTTTACCCAAAACGAAAAAAATGTCAAAATGTTAACCAAACGTACTTTCCAAATGACTGGCATCATCCTTTTTCTGATTGTAATCAACAGTTTCACAGGAAAAGTTCAGCCCGCAAAAGAAAAATCTGAATTCCGGAATTTTTATGGAATCGCCTGGCGAGGCACACCTCATGAGAATCTTGCTTTCGCCCGTCAGATGGGTTACGATTATGTGTTCTACCAAAAAGGGATGGAAAATGATTCCCTTTCGAACGGTCTTTATTTTTATATTGAAACGCCCGAATATTCCATCTATAAACGCGATATTGAAACTCAGAAATCGTACTCTCCCGAAGCTAAACATTTCGCCGAAACTCATTATTCCTTAATGAATAGTACAAAGCCGTTTCCGGATAACATTGCCAGGGGGTGGTTTAAGAACGATCATTCATTTACAGCTCAGCTTGATTTTCAACAACAGAAGATAATTACCTGGGCGGTGGATAGCATCCTTCAGTACGTTGCTTCGATTGAGGCAAAAAATTCGAAATTCCGCTTTGGTGGCTTTGCCTGGGATGTTCCGCAACCGGCAGGTGATTTCTGGGATACAATCCAACGTCCGGGTAAACAGATCACCTTGAAATACTGGACCGGCAAAGATTCCGGTGCGAAACATCCCGGTGTTACTCATGATTTTTCAACCTACAGCGATGGCCGTATTGCCTATTATAAACAGCTTTTTAACGCATCCCGCAAGCAATTTCCCGGTGCAAAGTTTATCATGGAACCCTACAGGATCTTTGAAGACTGGATTAATGTGGTTGGTGATCGTACTGATGCAAAAGAGGTTACACCGGATATCCTGGCCCAGGAACGATTTGGCGCTGAGTTTGTTAATGATGAACGAATATTTGCCACAGGGTTGATCGGAAAACCAAATGTGATGAGTACCACTCCCGACCGGTTTAGCGAAGCCGACAACCGGCTCTATGCTGCAAGCGCCGCGATCAATGGTGCGTGGTTTTCGTGGTACGGGCGGTTCGGAGGAACAGGAGACATGCCAGCATATAAGAGCATTTCCGAAGTGCCGGCTCGTCTGAAGCTGATCAGGGTATTGGCAAACTGGGAAAACATAAATAAAACGCCATTAAAGCAACGTTCGTGGGACGGGGTAGTCTATAAAAGTCCAACTGCTTATGCAAGTCCTGATGTAATTGCCGTCGTTCAGCCGGAGACGAAAAGATTATTTGCAGTGTTTTTAACAGAGAAAGGTGAGGTTACAATTCCGGCAGGGAAAAAAATAGTTTCAATTTTTGATGTTGATGATTTGTTTATTGAGTCCGGGAGCAACACCAATGATATGGAGATCCGGTCAAATAGTTTAAAAGTTAAACGGGCGGATTGCCTGAATAAAGGATATATTATTCATTTAAAATAGTCGGATATAGTGACCGGGTGACTTCTAAAATTGAGAGCATATGCCCTTTGACTTAGCTTAATTTATAAGTGTAGTCACCCGGTCACTTGCCATGAACTGACTCTGCTCAATTTATAACTGCAATCACCCGGTCACTTAACAGTCCCCCGCTACTCCAACCGCAATCCTTCCCGGATATAGTGATCGGGTGACTTTTCAAAATGACGGACAAACGCCCACAGACCTTGAGTGACCGGGCGACTTCCAAATTAACGAACAAACGCCCGCAGACTTTTAGTGACCGGGTGACTTCTGGAATAGTATACAAATGCCATTTGACTTAGCTTAATCTATAAGTGCAGTCACCCGGTCACTTGCCATGAGCTGATTTTGTTCAATTCATAACCGCACTTACCCGATCACTTCACACGCAAACCAATTCATTCCATCCATCAACCAACTCGTCGGAAATTGATAGGCGGGGATTCTGGTTTTTTATTTTTTTGTGCCATGTTTAATCTTAATTTTATAACCAATGAAAAAACTAACCTTTTTATCCCTTCTGTTTTTCAGTTTAAGCTTCTGTTTTGCCAAAGAGGCGGAAAAACTTCCCGAAATCCCCTGGCGGGCAATTGTGGAGACCCATAATCCACAACTTCTAAATATCTGGAAAACAGACATAAGGGTTAAGCTTTTTGGTAATTATACCAAAAGCGACTCGTTGATGGTTGAGAACGCTATTTCGGAACTAAACAAAATAACCCAGACTATTCATATTTGCATGTCGCCGTATGACCGGGGAAATCTGGAAATTTTCTTCATTGACAGTACAAATAGATCAGTTTATATACAATTTATTAATTTAAATCCCAATGAGAAGTCAAATTATTCAATGTATTCTATGAATATTAACAATCATTTTAAAACCCGGGTATTAAATCAGGCTTTAAACATGAAGTTAATCCCTGAAGAATCAAAGCAGAATTTTTTGACCAACACTTTAGCATTTGATTTATATCCAGTCTATTGGTTTGACAAGCCGTATTTTAGAAAAAAACAGCTTAAAGAGGAAGTTGATGAAAGTATTTTCCGGTCAATAGATATAACCGAAAGAGAAAAGATCTTCTTTAGCGGGATGCAGGAGTATGATAAAAAACTGTTAAAAGAAGTTTATTCTCCCGATTTTGAAAATAAATTATTATTGGCTAAAAAACAATTTACTCTAATTGTTATTCCCGACTGGGTAAGAATTAATACGCAGGTATTTCTTCTTCTCCCGTTTGGTATCCTGCTGTTTATACTAATTGCCCTTTTCCTTGAAATCACCAAAAAGATCGGACTTCTGGTGTCAAATAAATTATTGTTATTCAATATCAATGGAGTTATTGGTTTGTTAATAATCGGTATGATTGTTACATTTTATTCAGCTTTGTCAGATTCATTAAAATATAATACTCTTATCACTTATCGGTTGTGGCATAATATTATTGGTGGACTTATTGTTTCACAAGCAATTGGGCTCCCCGCCATCAATTTATTAAGGTTAATCGAGATCGTTATTCATAAAAACACACATAAAAAGTTATTGAAAATAGTGTTAATCTTTTTATCAACTGGTTTATTGCCATTTGGCGCTATATTCGCTGCTATGTATTTTGGATCGGGAAGGCAAATTCCGAAAGGTGAAACAATGTTGATTTCATACATCTTTTTAACCTGCATGGTCGTAGCCACAATCCGATCAGTAATCAGCTATTTCTATTTTAAAGAAAAAGACTTAATTCTTGAAAATGAAACCAAGCTTTCAAATCTTCGAGAGCTAAAATCGAGGGCCGAATTGAATGCGCTTCACTCACGGATTAATCCACATTTTCTCTACAACTCACTCAACTCTATTGCCGGCCTCGCGCACGAGGATGCCGATAAAACGGAGCATATGGCTTTGTCGCTTTCCAAACTTTTCAGGTATTCGATCAATAAAGACCAGTCGGACTGGACGACATTTAAAGAAGAGATGGAGATGGTCAGGATTTACCTCGATGTGGAAAAAGTGCGGTTCGACGACCGGCTGAATTATTCCGTAGAACTCCCCAAGGAGCTGGAGGACTACAAGATTCCACGATTTATGATCCAGCCGCTTGTGGAAAATGCGGTTAAACATGGGATTTCGAAATCGGTAAAAAGCGGACAAATAAAGGTAGTAGTAAAACAGGAAGGTAAAAAGTTGTTAATTACAGTTTCAGATGACGGACCCGCTTTCCCCAATGACCTGGCTCCCGGATTTGGCATTCAAAGCATCTACGATAAACTTGAAATTCTGTACACGGACAAGTTTGAACTAAACTTTATTAATTCACCTGAAAAACAGGTACTTATAAAACTGAACTAAGATGGCAAAATTCACCACAATACTTATCGATGATGAACCGATTGCCCGGACCCGGCTGCGGCGTATGCTTTCGTACTACGGAGAGCTGTTTCAGATTATTGCAGAAGCAAAGAACGGGGAAGAGGGGCTTGAGATGATTCAACGGCTGAAACCGGATCTGATTTTCCTCGATATTCAGATGCCCGGTAAAACAGGGTTTGAGCTGCTGAACGAACTGGATGAATTCCCTATTGTTGTTTTCTGCACGGCCTATGAAGAATTTGCCTTGCAGGCCTTTAACACACTGGCATTGGACTACCTGGTCAAACCTGTTGAACAGGAACGTTTGCAATTGACTGTAGATAAATTAAAAAGGGCAAAAGCGACAATCGGCAAGCCACAGCTTGATGCGTTAATGGAGCTTGTCAACCACCAGGCTGAGACCAAAAAGCTACATTCAATTCCTCATAAAATCGGCGACCGGGTCATACTGATTAAACCCGAAAAAATCACCTATTTCTCGGCTAATGAAAAATATGTTGATTTTTATACCCTGGATGGGGGGAAATATATGACTGAACTCAGCCTGAAAAAACTGGAAGAACGGTTACCTGCTGCTTTTAAGCGTGTTCAGCGTGGAGTGATTGTTAATTCAGACCATATTAAGGAATTGCGGAAGTATTTCAGGGGAAAATATATTCTGGTTCTTGACGATGTCAACCACACCAAAATAGAAACCGGGCGATCATACTCCGAAGAAATAAAGGAGTTTATTCATTGTGATTAATTTCAAATTCGTTACCGCGTAGCGGTTGTAGTATTGTAGAAACTGTATACATACAAACCAATTACCGCGTAGCGGTTACAGTATTGTATGTGAAGAACAAGATTTGTTTAAATTTCTTGATTAATAATAGTTTAACCGCTACGCGGTAAAGGTTCAGATGTGTACCCTAACACTACAATACTTAAATCGCTACGCGATACTCAAATAAGATAATTTTCTAACTTAACCCCAAAATGTTTATGTTTTAACGGTTATGCGTCCGGAACGGGACAAATATTCTGGGAGGCTCTATTTGAACAATATTTCAATTTCGCTTTGCCAGTTCTTATTTCCAAATTGGTTATCAACGATCATTCCATTTTTATCGAGTAATATCATCCGGGGTATATATTTGACTCCGTATGTGATAAATGCCTCATTATGCCATCCTTTTAGATCAGAGATATTTATCCACGTCAAACTGTCTTTTTTTATTGCTGATTTCCATGCATCAATGTTAGTATCACCCGAAATACTTATGATATTCAGTCCCTTGTCGTGGTATAAGTTATATATTTTTCTCACAACCGGGTGTTCTGCCCGGCATGGCCCACAACTTGAAGACCAGAATTCAAGGAGTGTGTACTTCCCTAAATTACCTGAGATTGATTTAATTTCTCCTCCTGGTGTAAGTTGAGCGCAATCAATGAATTTTTCACCCGTTTTTGGTGCTTCAGGCAATGAAATGAATGCTTTAAGAAGCTCACCATTTTTGCTTTTTTTAAATTTTTCGGGGACTTCATTATACAATCCGTTGATATCATTTTTTGTTAATACTGAATTTGAAGATGTCGTTTCATCGAATAATTTTAAAAATGCAACCTTACTCTTTGCCTGGCTGGAGTAAAGCTCAATCTTTTCATTCCGATACTGTTTCTTCACCAATTCAATGTCACTTGAGATACGATCCTTAACTGACAGGTCAACTATAGTTTCTTTCGATGCAGATAATCGAGTCAACCGATTCTCAAAACTTTTTTCCAATACGACAAATTGCTTATAAATTTTGTTTGAAGCAGAACCTGTAACTTCTGCATTAATAAAATAGTCGAAATTTCCACTCAGTTGGATTTCAGAATTTTCCAGCCATATGAATAACCTGTCTTTTGGGTACTTTGGATTTTCTCCCCAGATACCGAAAAATTTTGGTTCGGATAAGCTAAAGCTGATTTCGAATTTGCCATTCGTAACGGTTACCTTCCGAAACACATTTCCGCTTTCAAAATCAATGATATTAAGAATTGTACCATCCTTTATATTTTCCAGTGATGCTTTTAAGGTACCTTGTCCTGAATTATTGTGGGAACAGGCAAGTAATAAACCAAGAAGTGCAATAAATACAATAAGTTTTTTCATTGGCAGGATTTAATCAGGTTCTCCGGATTCCCGGGCTATTTCAATTGCAATTTAATGCTTTTTATGATATTTTTGAACATTCAAAATTGATAAAACCACCATTTCGTGAGATATCTGTTGTGCATCCTGCTATTTCAATCTATTATCGTTTGCCTGGTCAATGAACCTGCAACGGGACAAGTCCAGGGTAATCCTGAAAAGAAAGCACTTCAGATTGTGAAAAGAAATGCGGTTTTACTGGATAGCATCAGTCAGTTACTCGTTGTTTTTAATGAAACGCCGGAACAAAATTCGGCTGTACTGGTCGCGATGGAGAAAAAAAATAAACAATGGCGGGTGATTTCTCCACCTGTACAGGCTGGCATCGGGCGTAAAGGATTCGCTGCTCCAAACGCAAAACGAGAAGGTGATGAGCAGTCACCCACTGGCTTGTTTCGATTGGGACAATTGTTTTGCTACGATAAAGTCGTGAATACCAGGATGCCATATATTCAGACTACATCGGAGGACAAATGGATCGATGATCCCAGTTCAGCTGATTACAACCGGTACATCAGGGGAGAAACTACTGCAAAATCATACGAAAACCTGAAAATAAACAGCGATGAGTATAAATATTGTATGGCAATAGAATACAATATGCATCCGGTTGTAAGAGGTCTGGGAAGTGCTATTTTTCTACATCTTAGCATGGGTGATCGTCCTAATTCAAGTTCCGGATGTGTGGTTATAACCAAAAGCGATATGGAAGGACTTTTGAAATGGATGAACCCTGAATTAAACCCTTCGATTCTGATGGGGAATGAGAAGATTTTAATGTCCGGTTTAGAATGATACTTCGGCTGGATTAAATGCCGGGTGACTTCTAAAATAACAGATCAGATGCCCGCAGACTTTGAGTGACCGGGTGACTTCAAAAATAAAGAACAGACGCCCGCGGACTTTTGAGTGACCGGGTGACTTCTAAAATAACGGATTAAATGCCCGCAGATCTTGAGTGACCTGGTGATTTTTCAAACAACGGATCAAACGTTCGCTGACTTTGAGTGACCGGGTGACTTCTAAAACAGAGTACAAATGCCCTTTGACTTAGCTTAATTTATAAGTGCAGTCACCCGGTCACTTGCAATGAGCTGACTTTGCTCAATTTATAAGGGCAGTCACCCGGTCACTTGCCATGCGCAGACTTTGCTCAATTTATAACCGCAGTCACCCGGTCACTTTCCATGCGCAGACTTTGCTCAATTTATAAACGCAGTCACCCGGTCACTTGCCATGAGCTGATTTTGCTCAATTTATAAGTGTAGTCACCCGGTCACTTGCCATGAGCTGACTTTGCTCAATCTATGAGTGTAGTCACCCGGTCACTTGCGAGTCCCCCAGCCAGTCCAACCGCATACTATTTTTTTTTGGAAATGAGACGATTTTAATGCCAGCAGTGCTGACACGGAAAGTTTTGGTTGAAAATTTGTTTCTCTTAAATAGTTTTATTATTTTCGTGAACTAAAGAAGCAAAAATTTGGTATGTTTAGTTCACAAATAAATACGGGTGATGTTGTTTTGTCCATCTATCAGGACATTCGTACTATTTTTCGCTTTAGTGATATTGCAATGCTCACCGGTCAAACCAATTTTCAATCACTTAGCAAAAAATTGAACTATGCTGTTCGCACAGCCAAGTTAAAAAATCCGAGAAAAGGGATTTATGCCAAACCTGTTTACAATCCGGAAGAAATGGCCTGTACCATTTATACACCTTCCTATATTTCGTTGGAGTATGTTTTACAAAAAAGCGGAATAGTATTTCAATTCGATTCATGTATATCGTTAGTCAGTTACCTAAGCAGAAGTATTACCGTAGGGAATCAAACTTTGCTTTACCGAAAAATTAAAGGGGAAATTCTGGTAAATACTTTAGGGATCATCAGGAAAAATAACCAGGTAAATATTGCAACTGCCGAACGTGCATTTTTAGATTTGCTATACCTCAATACTGATTATTATTTCGATAATCTGAGTCCTTTAAATAAGGAACTAGTTTATAAAATATTGCCAATTTATAAATCGAAAATATTGACAGAACGTGTGAACAAATTACTCGCACAATGATGGATATCAACCGACATAAATTCTTCCTGGTTCAAATTCTGAAAGACATTTATTCCGATATCGAACTTGCCAGTTGGTTAGGATTTAAAGGTGGCACTTCGTTAATGTTTTTTTACGACCTGCCACGTTTTTCGGTTGATTTGGATTTCAACCTCATCAATGCAGAAAAAACGGATTATGTTTATGATAAAGTGCGTTCAATTCTACTCAAATATGGCACAATATCTGACGAAGCCAAAAAGTTTTACGGTCCAATCATGGTTCTGGATTATGGAATAGATGAGCGAAAGTTGAAGGTGGAAATCTCCGTACGACAATTCGATAACCATTATGAAATTAAAAACCTGCTTGGTATTAATATGAAGGTTTTGGCCCTGCCGGATATGTTCGCCCACAAACTTTGTGCTTTACTAGATAGAAACATTCTAACGAACCGTGATATTTTCGATTGCTGGTTTTTTATGGATAAACAAACGCCTGTCAACAAGAATATTATTGAATTCCGTATGGAAATGTCATATGCCGTTTACCTTCAGAAATGCATTGATACTCTTGAATCAATGAGCGATAAGGGTCTGTTGCAAGGGTTGGGAGAATTAATGGATGCCGATCTGAAAAATTTTGTCCGTACTAAAATGCGAACCGAAACTATAAGATTATTAAGATTTTATAAGGATTACCCAATAGTGATCGGATGACTTTTCAAATAACGGATCAAATGCCCGCAGACTTTGAGTTACCGGGTGACTTCAACAATAACAGACAAACGCCCGCGGACTTTTGAGTGACCGGGTGACTTCCAAAATAGAGTACAAATGCCCTTTGACTTAGCCTAATTTATAAGTGTAGTCACCCGGTCACTTGCCATGCGCAGATTTTGCTCAATTAATAAATGCAGTCACCCGGTCACTTGCCATGCGCAGACTTTGCTCAATTAATAAATGCAGTCACCCGGTCACTTGCCATGAGCTGACTTTGTTCAATTTATAGGTACAGTCATCCGGTAACTTGCGATGAGCTGACTTTGCTCAATTTAACAGGTCAGTCTTGCGAGTACGTCGCTTATTCCAAGCGCAAACCCAATTCATTGATCAGACCTTTATTGATAATAGATTCCTTTCGTATTCCTGAAATATCCAATGCGGAAGAGAATTCCCAATCATCAATTTGTTCTGCAAGTTTTGCCTTAACCGGATTATTGTGAATGTATTGGAAACATGTTTGTAAATAGGTTTTTTCCAAATTATGGTCAAATTCTGCATCGTTAGAACGGTTTTGATATTTTATCTTTTCCCCTTCAATACTTCCCAACCATATCGCTTTTGTTTTTTCCCGGAACAGTGATCCTGTTCGTTGTTGTTGAATATTAATTGCCCGGGTATATGAACGGAGCATTATTGCAATCGAATTATTAAGTTGATACTGCCATAGTGACTTTAAATACATGTTGGCAGTAACATCCTCCTTTGTAGTTAATTGATTATATTTAGTCTCGCGATAATTTGTCTCTAAATTTCGCATTGCAATAATCATATGAAAATGATTTGGCATGAGGCACCAGGCCAAAACATTCGCAAAAGGGCAGATATGCTTTTCTATCTTTTTAAGAAAATAGTAATAGTTCGACTTCTGAAAGAAAATTCTTTCCTGGTTGTTGCCTTGATTGTAAAGATGATAGATTTGACCTTGCTCAAGAATCATCGGGATAATTGTTTTAGTGATCAAATTTTAAAGCAATTGATAGTGAACAATTTAATTTTCAAACAACGAGCAGTCACCCGGGTACTTGCTTGTCCACCCAGCTACTCCAACCGCAAACCAGTGACCGGGTGACTTTTCTAAAATAGAGAACAAACGCCCGCTTACTTTGAGTGACCGGGTGACTTCTAAAATAGAGTACAAATGCCCTTTGACTTTACTCAATTTATGAACGCAGTCACCCGGTCACTTGCCATATCCCCGCATACTCCAACCGCAAACCTTCCCGGATATAGTGATCGGGTGACTTCCAAAATAAAGAACAGATGCCCGCAGACTTTGAGTGACCGGGTGACTTCAACAATAACGGACAAACGCCCGCGGACTTTTGAGTGACCGGGTGACTTCTAAAACAGAGTACAAATGCCCTTTGACTTAGCTTAATTTATAAGTGCAGTCACCCGGTCACTTGCCCTGAGCTGACTTTGTTCAATTTATAACTGCAGTCACCCGGTCACTTGCCATGCGCTGACTTTACTCAATTAATAAATGCAGTCACCCGGTCACTTTGACTCGTCCTGATTTTTGTTTACAGATTTTGTATTAATACTGCATTTATTTTCCTATGAATTTGAGGCGCATATGTCCGTTTTCATTTCAATAAATTTTTAGAGTTGCGCCTTTTTTTATTTTTCTACTCTTCCCGGGGTGGCGTTCACTTCGTTCACTTACCCCGGGCTACCAACATTTCACCACTCTGTGGTGATTACTTAAAATCAGAAGCTTACTTTTTTATAAGATTCCATTCCGGTGTTGATTGGTTTAAAAATGTCTTCACGAAAAAGTCTCGCCGCTTTTGTTCACCGTATTCACCGCCAAGTGTATGACTCACACCCGGAAGTACCACAAGTTCAAAATCTTTTTTAGCCGCGACAAGCGCATTTACTACCTGCATGGTTGAGGCAGGATCGACATTGTCATCCACCTCACCCACAATAAGTAATAGCTTACCCTGAAGTTTGCCGGCGTTGTCAACATTCGAACATTCACTGTACTGGGGTCCGATCGGATAACCAAGCCATTGTTCGTTCCACCATATTTTATCCATGCGATTGTCGTGGCATCCGCATGAAGATGCACCTGCCTTGTAAAACTCAGGGTGAAAGAGCAGTGCCGATAAGGTATTCTGACCACCTGCAGAACCTCCGAACAGGCCAATGCGGGTAGTATCCATATAGCTGTATTTTTGGGCAGCCGCCTTAATCCACAGCATCCGGTCGGGGAAGCCGGCATCTTTAAGATTTTTCCAGCAAACATCCTGGAAAGCTTTCGAACGGTTTGATGTTCCCATGCCATCCAACTGAACGATAATAAAACCCAGTTCTGCAAGACCGGAAAAGGAACCATTGGTTGGCCTGAAATTCTTTTGTGCAAACGAACCGTGAGGTCCCGCATAAATATATTCAATTACCGGATATTTCTTTTTCGGATCGAAGTTGGTCGGACGGTAAATATTGCCCCAAATGTCTGTTACTCCATCACGGGCTTTGGCTACGAAAGGTTCGGGAGCGATCCAGCCGCTGGTAAGCAAATCGGCAATATCCGATTTTTCCAGTTCCATAAGCACCCTGCCATCAGTGGTGCTACGCAACACGGTAAGGGGAGGAGTAGTCACCGTTGAATAGGCGTCGGTAAAAAAGTTGAAATCAGCCGAAAAAGTGGCCTGGTGATCCATTTTCTCAGGAGTTAAATCAACAAGGCTGGTTCCATCAAAATTGATCCGGTAATAATGGATGTAATACGGATCTTCATTCGGATTTCGTCCTGATGCTTTGAAGATAATATACCCTTTCTGCTCCTCCACTTTTACAACCTCGCGCACAGGCCAGTTGCCTTTGGTAATCTGATTTTTAACCTCGCCTGTTTTTGCATCAATTAAATAGAGATGGTTCCATCCGTCGCGCTCAGATGCCCAGATGATTTCTCCCTGTTTTTCCAGATCATGCCGGAAATGTTTGCCGCTGTAATCGATAAACGTTTTGCTTCTCTCGTCGATAATTACCCGGATTTCTCCCGAAGTTGCATCGACTTCTGCAACCTGGAATACCTGGTGACCACGCTGGTTAAATTCGAAGGTAAAAGCTGAACTGCTTTTATTCCATTTGGGGCCCGAAAGATTATACTGATTTTCAAAGGACTGTGTTTCAATCGGGACTTGTTTCAGGGTTTTGATATCAAATAACGAGGGTCGCTTAATTGGAAGTGCATCCCCCGGTTTTAAATATTTGCGCTTTTGTAAAATCGGCTGCAGTTGAGTTTTAGGTGATGATTCGATAAAATAGATAAAATGATCCTCATTTTTGCGGATTTTATTTACGGCCAGTTTTTTTGAATCGGGCGACCACCTGAATGCGGATGAATAGAAATCGCCGGTCGAACCATCATAACTGAGTTGAATCTCATTTTTATCGTGCAGGTTACGGATAAATACATTGTAATTCCGCACAAATGCCTCCCAGGCTTTGTCGGGTGAAGTTACCGTTTTATTATCCGGTTCGTCGGAAGTGTCATTCCAGTAAGGGGCCGGAGTGTCAGTCTTGACTGCAGATCCTCGTGTAAGTTTATAGTCTTTCAGATCACAAGTCCAATGAAATTTCGCGAATTCGAAATGAATCAGGTTCTTTTTCAGATCGAATTTCAGTTTTGTAAGCTGAACTGATCTTGCAGATGCTTTTACGCCCGGTTGTTTATTCAGCTGCTGTACCAGTTTCTCCGTATCGAAGGCGGGTTTACATGTTTTTTTTGCTGCATCGGTGATTTTGTAAACCAATCCGTTCCTGGTTTTCACCTGGTACCAGAAAATGGAGGTAGAGTCGATCCAGTTCACGTTATTGATCTGATTATACACCAGGTCGTTCAGCTTTGAGATGGTATCGGCCCGCTGATAATCGGCCGGAATTCCTTGTGCAGGACACAAAAGAGGGGAGATGGCGGTGAGTAACAGCACCATCAGTGTTAGTGAGATTTGGTTTGGCATGATTAATTTTTATTTTCAGTTATCCTGACAGCAAATTCTCTGAATTCCTGAGCTATTGCGCTCATAGAGAATCTTTGAAGTCTTAAGGGCAGAATTTATGAAGGAATACTTTTCATTTTTTTCTTTTTCAAATTCGATCATATTTTTAAATATTCAATCGCAATTTAATACTTTTTTCTGAAATAGGATAACTTCCGGGTGACCGGGTGAATATTCAGGTTTTGAATGATGTGACTTTATCTTTTGGATTCTGACTCAATAATTATTTTTAGTACCTTTGAAATAAAGCAATGGAAAAAATATATAACATATCAGATATTCAATTTGATAATGACTTTTTAATTATCAAGGTGGATAATTCCATTTTAAAGGTTCGCATTTGTGATGCTTCAAAGAAGCTTGCCAAAGCATCTGACTTCGATAGAAATGATTACAAAGTATCGCCGTCGGGTTATGGAATCCATTGGAACCGTTTAGACGAAGATTTATCAATCAATGGATTACTCAAATTGGCCAGATCGGTTAATGGCTATTCCGGCGACATTGATTCCGCACGACTATCTGCCTGAAATATCTGAAGTGACCGGGCGACTTCCAAAAGAGCGAACAAATGCACGCAGACGTTGACCGGGTGACTTCTAAAATAACGGATCAAACGCTTGTTGGCTTTTGACTCGACCTGAATTTTGTTTCCCTGTTTTGAGTTAATGGTGCCTTGAATTATCCATAAATATGCGGCGCATAAAACGTTTGCCTTTCAATCCAGCCTTCCTGCTTGCGCCTTTTTTGTTGCTCATTTCTTACCCCGGGTGGCGTTCACTTCGTTCTCTTACCCGGGGCTACCAATATTTCACAACGCTGTGGTGATTACTTAAAAATCCAATCTTGTTGTCACAATTACCTTGCTCAAGAACCATCGGGATAATTGTTTTGGCGATCAAGTATAAAAGCAATTGATCGTGAACTGTTTAATTTTCAATACCCTGATCATTTGCCTGGGTCGCAGTTTTGCAAATTATTTTAATCCCTTGTTATAGACCTACTCACCTGATCAACCAAATATACAATCGACTCATGTGAAATTCCCGAATGAAGGCTTAATCCGATTTCGCAGGTTCGGCTCGTTGAATAGCCATGTTTAATATCACCCGGTAGTTGATTTCTAAGTTCTCTCAATCCATGCTGGTTAAGTTCAGGGAATGAGAAACCGCGATCGCCGGCAAAACCGCAGCAGTTGGTTTCAGGAACCACCACCTTTGCCGCGCATTTTTCGGCCAGTTCAACAAGTTTAAGTTCCAATCCCATTTTCTTCATACTGCACACCGGGAAAACGGTGATGGTCTCATTAATTGGGGTGATTTCCAGATGGGGCAGGAGGTGGTCAAGGATGAACTCAACGGGTTCGTAGAGATTCAACGTGGGCGCCATATTTTCCTTCATCGTAAACAGACAGGGGCTCATATCGCACAGAACAGGGTATTTCCCGTTTTGAGAAGCCTTAATCAGCGCAGCTTCGAGTTCTGCCGATTTTTTTGTGCCGGCTTCGGTATATCCTTTACTAGAGAACGCCATGCCACAACAAAGCTGGTTTAGATTCTCCGGATATATCACCCGGTAGCCACCTTTATTCAGAAGTTGCACCATTTTTTCGGAAAGTTGCTGCTCTGAGCGGTGTTCCTTTGAAACACCCATCGCGCGGTTAATGCACGAAGGGAAGTAAACCACTTTCCGCTCATTTTCCGGGATTCCAACTTTCTTTACATCAATTTCTTTAGCACCCAAAGGCATATATGGATTCCAAAGTGGTACACGGTTTCCCGACAAGGTTCTTAAACCTCCTGATATCCCTTTCATGATCGGAGTTCCCAACAAAGAATGAAAAAATCCTACTGTTGAAAGCGCGGTTCGTACAGTTGCGGTGACGCCAGCCATCCTGTCGGCAATCCAGACTGCATGTTTTTGACCTGAAGCATTATCTTCGGCCCGTAAAGCCTTGATTAATTTACCCGTGTCTATTTTTACAGGGCAACTGGTGGCACACAATCCATCTGTTGCGCAGGTTTCATCACCTTCATATTTAAAAGCTTTGGTCAGTGAAGCCAGGATATGTGGTTCATGCCCGCTTTTGGCAAGACCTGTCATTTCACGATAAACAACAATCCGTTGACGGGGAGTGAGGGTTAGTTCAGCAGAGACACAGGTAGGTTCACAAAAGCCACATTCGATACATTTATCAATTTTTTCATTCGCGGCCGGAATAGGTTTGAGGTTTTTCAGATGCGCGTCGGGATCTGCATTTAAAATCACACCCGGGTTTAGCAGATAATGCGGATCGAATATGCTTTTGATTCGTTTCATCAGTTTGTAAGCCTCTTCGCCCCATTCCAATTCCACAAAAGGAGCCATATTACGGCCTGTACCATGTTCCGCCTTGAGCGAGCCGTCGTATTTTGCGACCACCAGTTCAACAACATCTGCCATAAACTGCCGGTAGCGGTCAATCTCGCTCTGTATGCCAAAATCCTGTGTGAATACAAAATGAAGATTTCCTTCCAGGGCATGACCAAAAATCACTGCCTCGTTGTAACCCCATTTTACAAATAACGCCTGCAGATCAAGTGTGGCTTCGGCAAGGCGTGGAACAGGAAACGCAACATCTTCGATAATGACCGTGGTGCCCGTTTGGCGCATGGCTCCCACAGAGGGAAACAGTCCTTTACGGATTTTCCAAAGCAGGTTATATTCCGACGGGATACTGGTAAATACAACGGGAATTGCAATCGGAATCATCCGGATCGTTTCGAGGATGATGGCAATCTGTTTGTCGAGATCCGCCTCGTTAAGTGCACGTGTTTCAACCAGAATTGCGCAGGCTGTCGGACTCAGTAATTTAAGGTAAACGGGCATACCAGCCTGGTACTCCACTGAACGTAAGCCAGCCCGATCCATTAGTTCGACTGCAGCAACCGGGGTCGATTTCAGCAAGGATACCGCATTGCATGCTTTTTCGATATCGGGAAAGATCATCAGTGCACTCGCCCTGAAGGGATGTTCAACGACCGTTTTATAACTGATTTCAGCGATGAAGCCCAGCGTTCCTTCCGATCCAATCATCAGGTGTCCGATCACATCAAACGGGTCTGAAAAATCGACAAGCGCATTCAGGCTGTAACCTGTCGTGTTTTTCATTTTGAATTTCCGGGCTATCCTCTCCGCTAATGCAGCATTGGTTTTGACTGAGACAGCGATATCTGTAATTTCTCCGATTAATTGCTGATGTGCCTGAAGGAATTTTTCCCTGGAGATGGGATCTGAAGTATCGAGTAACGAACCATCGGCAAAGATGATACGCATGCCGTCGAGGGTTTTATATGAATTTTCGGCAGTCCCGCAGCACATTCCGCTCGCGTTATTGGCGGCAATACCTCCGATCATTGCAGCATTAATTGATGCCGGATCGGGACCTATCTTTCGTCCGTATGGGGCAAGCAGCGCATTTACCCGCTCCCCGGTTAATCCTGGCTGAAGCCTTATCTTCAGGCCATTATCCAAAATATTGAATTTCTTCCAGTGATTTCCCGCAATTACCAAAACCGAATCGGAAATTGCCTGACCCGAAAGACTAGTACCTGCTGCACGAAAAGTAACTGCGATTTCAAGTTTCGAACATTCCTTCAAGATCAGCGAAACCTCCTGTTCATCTTTAGCTTTGATGACCATTTTAGGGATAAGCCGGTAAAAACTCGCATCAGTGCCGTAAGCGAGGGTATGAAGCGGATCGTGGAAGATTCTTTTCGGATCGATGGTTGCTGTAAGCTGCTGAAAGAGTATTTTATATTTTCCTGTTAACATGCCGGTTGCTGGTATTAGACCAGTCGCAAAATTAGGCAATAAATCTGTCAGCTTACCATAAAATCCCTTAAAGCCTTATCAGAGATCACGGAGATTAAACAAGTTTCAGTAACGCTGCCTTAAACGCTATCGGACAATCTTTTCGATATTGATACAATACATTTGTCTCCCTTTATCTTCGTGTGTTGAATCAAAATACACTTTGGTTCCCTGTTGATTACACCGGGGATGCAGGTCGCAGCGCCATTCCCCTTTATACCTGTCAGGCTCAAAAAACCGACCCAGCAGGACCTTTCTTTGAGTAGGAACATGAAAAAGGTAAAGTTCCTGATAACGTTCTTTCCCGTTGGGATAAGTATCATTCAGTATCCATTCGTTATTCGTGTTCGGAACATAGGTATTGTGTCCGTTTCGTGTCATAATTCCTTTACCAACTTCCGAAAATTTGCCGGTTTTATCCTCGAGCAGGTAAAAACCCGCCTCCTTACCTGCAGGCTGGGTCCAGGCGCAAATATGGGTCGGATCGCGCCACACAAAATGGGAGGTGTAACCCGATGGGTCGATGACATACAAATCATCACCATCGGCGGAAGCTGTAAACATGCGCGTCACAAAACCTCCGGTTGCCATTTTCTGACGATCGGTCCGTTCCGTGCGCCAGCGATGTAAAAATGTGAATCGTGTGCCGTCTGTGTTGATCAGCAGATGATTAAACCAATGGAAATTGTCTTTTACTGAAACGCCGTTATGTGGTATGGATGCGACATCGTCCAATGAAAACAGGAATTTTTGTGCCCCCGTTTTCAGATCGATTTTATACAGGCCGATTTCTTTTGGCGATCTAACCTGTTCAAACGGATCTGCAACACCCGCATATCCATAACCGGGACGAAGGTTTTGAATCCGCGAAAATTCAGTTCCGATAGCCCAGTTCCCGTTAGGACTTAAGGCATATATTGCTTTGGGTAGTGTTCTTTTTTCACCGGTCCGGATATTAATGATGCGGCTGATAAAATGGTTTCCTTCGCGATCGTTCCAGATCACCTCTTCCGAAGATCCGGGTATCCATTGCAGCATACAACCCTGTTGCCAGCTCCAGGCTCCCGATGTTCCGAGATCGCGCCACTTGTTATTGAGTAAATCGATCAGACCGATTGTGAGTGAATCATTTTCATTTGGACTCCTTCCCTCCATGTAAACGCGGGCACCCAACGCGAACCGGCCGGTCGGATCAATCTGGTTCTTGTCGTAATAACCAAACCAGTGTGCATCTGGTCCTTCAGTTATCCTGACGGGTATAAAACCGTCCTCCGGCGAGGCAGAGAAAACGGGTATTCCCGTAAGAACTAAACTTACGGAAAGCGAATTTTTAAGGAAAATTCTTCGGTCCATGGGTCAGTCGATTTGCAAAATTTCCAGATATGGATTTGTACCGGATTATTTCCATATTCATTTTGCGGATTGAAAATGGTAATAACGAGAAAATTCGTGTTAAATATCTTCTTTACCAATACCTGCCTGTTTAAGGATGGCGTGTAAAGTGCCTTTGGCAAGGTCTTTAGTATGACACGGAACAACAGTGATTTTGCCAGTTTCAGGATGTATGTAATAATGGTGGCTTCCGTGTATACGTTTTAAAACAAAGCCTTTACTTTCAAGAATCTTAATAAGTTCTTTTGGTGTTAGTGAAGGGAAGTTGCTCATGGCTAAGATGCTAAGGTTAATGAATACTCCAGAGAGCGGCTGTCATCGGGTATTTCATCACCTTGTTCTTTTAAAACTTCCAAATATCCTTCAATAGCTTCTTTAGCCATATCAATGGCATGATTAACATTGTCGCCATAAGTAATACAGCCAGGGAGGGAAGGAACAATAACCGTGTAACCACCCTCAGGTTCCTGGTTCAATATAATACGATATGTACGCATAAAATTAATATTTAACGGATTAACCGTGAGGTTTTTGAATTAACAACATCAAGCATTCAGATAATTACATCTCAAAAATAGCATTAAAATCAAGCTTTTGCAAGAGTACCTGGCAACTGCTTTAAAGAGCTAAGATTAATGAATATTCCAGAGAGTTGTTGGACATCTGGTATCTATTTGATGGTCAGGATTTGCTCCCTGAGCCACGATGGCCTGTTCGTGGTGATCACATTTATACCCAACTCTTTCAAACGAAGGGTTTCATCCAAGGTATCGATGGTCCAGGCCCATATTTCCAGATTGGCTTTACGTAAGGCATCAACCAGTTGCTTGTCAATGATTTTCGAATTCAGGTCGACGCCATCGAGTTTCGCTTTTTGAATTTCAGGAATTTTCTTCAGTACATCCTCCTTTGATGAGGAAAGATAGTAGCAGGGCGTATCAGGAAAGAGGGCTTTCGCGAGCACTATCGTTTCGAATCCGAACCCGATATACGCGATATTCCCTGTCTTGTGGTATTTTTTGATATCCTTCTGAAGTTTAGGAAATATTTCCTTACCGCATTTAATTTCGATCACCAGCAATTGATTATCGGGAATCGTTTTCAACACATCCTTTAAAAGTGGCATCTTCTGTCCTTCGAAATAAACCGTGTTGGTTTTACTGAGTTTAATGTCGGGCTTTTTAAGATCGGAATAGCTGGTTTTGGCAATGTCGAGTTTTTTACCGGTCAGGCGCTCCGTATTTCCGTCGTGCCATAAAACAACTTTATTGTCTTTCGTGAGTTGGATATCGCATTCAGCTCCGTCAGCACCCAATTCCCAGGCCAGTTCCATGGCAGCCAGTGAATTCTCGGGAGCGTAATATGATGCACCGCGATGGCCGATGAACCGGAGTTGTGCCGTTAAGCACATCGAAAAGAAAAGTAAAATTGTGATAAGGGAAAATGATTTCATGAAAGTGATTGTAATAATTCTATCGAATCGTTTATTAGGGGACTTACTTTTGCATTTTGCAGAAGAAGCCAACTGGTGAATTGGCTTCTTCTGTATTAGCTTGTTATATTTAAAGGGGTTGAAGAACAAGATTTTTCCACTGAACTTTTATTCCGCCTCCGTCGTGGATTTGAAGTGCAATTCGTCCATTGGCTTTACCGATCAGTGAATCATTCAGATGAGTCATTTCCTCACCATTCAGCCAGGTGGTTACATCGGGACCAACGACTTTAATTCGCATGGTATTCCATTCACCGGGTTTCAGAATATTTTCTTTTTCATCGGGGATTTGGTTCAGCCATCCACGACCATACGATTCGTAGATTCCGCCCGAGTCGTGTCCTTTGGGTGCTACTTCTACCTGCCATCCCGATACTTTTGTTCCATTAACAGTTGAGTGGAAAAAAATACCGCTGTTGCCATTTGATACTTGTTTGAAATCGGCCGAAAGATCAAAGTCTTTGTAATAATGCTGAGTGGCCAGGTAACCATAACCCTTATCAGGACCACTTTCGCAAACCAGTAAACTATCTTCTACGAACCATTTTTCCGTTCCGTAGGCAATCCAGTTCGAAAGATCAACTCCATTAAAAAGTACCACTGAAGGTTTTTCCTTTTTAGGAAGTTCCTTGATTTTTATATTCTGAAACCAGGACTGGCTGCCATGATCCTGTAAGGCAATATATCCTGTTTCTGAAAGACCATATTCAGGTGCAGTACTCCATTTCCCGCTGTTTTTTAGTTCAAACCATGCTGGAGTCCATGCTTCGAACTCTACGATTTTACTTCCGTTCAGCCAGTGTTCCACATGACCATTGTCGAAAATAATCCGGGATGTATTCCAATCCCCGACAGGCATAACTTTCTTCAACGTTGAATCGGCGACATGCATGGCATAATCGGCACCTGCACTCTGCCATGTTTCGAGCTTGCCCGGAAATCCAATATCGTCAATTAACTGATACTCGGGACCTGTTAGGTAAGGTGTTTTGTATTTGGCATCTTCAATCACATGATAAAGTACGCCACTATTCCCACCCTGTGCTATTTTCCAGTCAAAGACAAGTTCAAAATTGTCATACATCCTGTCTGTGATGATGTAGCCCGAACGGTCACCACCCGTGCCACTTGCGGCGAGTAATCCATTTTCTGCTGTCCACCCGGTGACTCCCGGCGCATTGTAATTTTTCCAGCCGTTCATAGTCTGTCCGTCGAAGAGCAATTTCCAGCCGTCCTGCTTTTCCTGTTCGGTCAATTCATTTTGCTTCTCAGCGCAACTAAACAATGCAATTGCAAACAGAAGCATTCCTGTTAAAGAAAGTGTTTGTCTTTTCATTATTAATTCAATATTTAATGTTAGTATTTTGATTATTCCAAAATTAAGATAAAATAATGTATAAAAAGTTCTTAATGCCGGTTATCTGAAATCAAACGTAAGTTTTAGCGTAAGTTTTCCGCCGTGTATTTTGGCAGCGCTGAATGGAGCCGGAAGCGACTGCGGTCCTGAAGAAGCAGGGTCGCTAAACTTTGTGCCAATGGCGTTGATGCTGTGCAAAAAGGAGATATCACCTTTGGGATATTCCATCTTTGTTTTGGCGGGTGCTTTAGATTCAGCGGGGGTCAGCATACGAAGAAATATATCTTTGCTGTGGATATAAACCTTAAAATCCGGGACATTCTTTCCGATGACTTTTGCCCAGTAAATACCTGAATGATAACCTTTAAACTCGGGATAAATATAGCCCGACTCGCCCGTGACTGAATTGTTGTATGCCTTCTCCCATACCCCGAAGCCGGTTCCTTTCATCCTGTTTTTGTATACACGGTAAGGGCCATCGCCAAGCCATTTCATACCTGCCACATTTTCTTCCGGGAAGCTGAACGTGATCCCTGCAAATAAACTGTTGTTCGAATGTTCGTAAGACACTTCAAGATCGGCGAGGCCATCCGGATTGATCGTCCATTTTGCCCGATCCTTGTTGTCGTAAAGGGTTTCGATCACGAGATTGTTGCCTTCGAACCGGTTTGAAACCTCAGTTACTTTCTTTTCCCTGCTTACAAATAAGGGACCGTTAGAAAGGGGGATTGTTTTTTCGCCCTGACTGATTTTTTGAATAGTACCATCACCTTTGTTAAAAACAAAATTCAGGTTTCCGGCCTTAACCAGCAAGTCATTTCCGCTCTCGCGGATGTCAGGTTTAGAGGAGGAAGAGGCGGTAATAAACTCACCGGCCTTGACTTCGGGTGATTTAACGGGCCAGCTCCAGGTATTGAGCTGTCTGCCATACAGATCAGTCATTTTAATCCGTAAGACATCCATCGATTGCCAGTTTGCAGGCAATTTTACAGTGAGCCTACCTTTTTGTCCGGGAGCCAGATCAGTTTTGAGGTTCTCTGTTTGAGAAATTACTTCTGATTTTGGATCATCGGGATTGGAAAGAGTTACCCATTCAGAGGTTAACGTGCAGCTATTCAGATTTGTATAGAAATATCGGTTTTCGATACGGAACGATCCGTCAAACATTGGAGTAATGTACCGTTTTTCAAAGTATAGCGGTGACCAGATCTCTTTGATGGTGAAAAAACTACCCTCCTTCTCATGATAAGGTCCCAGAATTCCGTCAGGGGCAGTATTCCCGTTGGTATCGAGGGCGCGGTTACGGTCGGTTCGTTCGACAGCCTCATCTGCAAAAACCCAGAGAAATCCGCCGGCGGCAAGCGGAGCGTTCCACATACGGAGCCAGTAATCCTCGAGTCCGGCGCCATGTCCGCCATCGTACAATCCATGTAAGAATTCAGTGGGGAAGTAAATCTTCCGTTTGCTGAAACCGTCCAGAGACAGGTAATTGTAATCGGTGTAATGGATCGTATTGGTTTTGCCATAATCCTGCCAGGGATGCAACACCTCTCTTTGCTGGATGTCGAGTTCGGCAAAATCGTCGTTGAGGTTGTTATTTTCGCCCCCTTCATTTCCGTTATCCCAAAATATGACAGATGGGTGATTTACATCGTGGGCAATCAGCTCTTCAAGTAATTTCCGGCCAACGATATCGTCGTACGAAGGTTTCTGCCATGCAGTAAGTTCATCGAGTACAAACAGTCCGAGTGAATCGCAAACATCCAGAAAATGTTCATCCGGCGGATAATGCGACATCCGTACCGCATTCATGTTCATATCTTTCATCAGGTTGACCACCTCGGTACTGATGGCTTTTGATGAGGTACGACCATATTTCGGATGGAAGGTATGGCGACAAACACCTTGCATCTTTATCCGTACATCATTCACATAAACACCATCCTCAGCCCGCACTTCCACGGTACGAAATCCGATCCGTTTGCTCATTTCGTGAATAACACGGTTGTTTTTATCCATCAGTTTAAAAACAGCAGTATAAAGATTCGGGAATTCAGGATTCCATGATTTTGGTTCCGCCATTTTACCTTTAACGCGTGTGACTGCTCCGGTTGCAGGGGCTTCGAAGCTCGCTTCGGTTTTACCTTCAGGTGAAACGATATCGACAATAACCCGTGCTGCATTCTTAGATTCAGATAAATAAACATCAGCATTGAAATCGCCGTTGCCTTTTGCATCGACGGCTACACGCTGTATATTTTCGACAGGTTTGGCTTCGAGAAAAACAGGACGGAAAATTCCTCCAAAAATCCAGAAGTCCGCCTCACGCTCTGCCCGGCTCACAGTCAGGTTATCAGAGTGTTTTTTTACAAAAACTTCTAGGCTATTTTCCCTGCCCGGTTTTAAGAGTTTGGTAATATCGTATTTAAACTGGTAGAAAGCCCCCTGGTGAACAGGTCCGGCAAGCTTCCCGTTGATCTTTACCTGTGCATCGGTCATCACTCCATCGAAAATGATGGTGATCTGTCGGTTTTTCCAGGTTGAGGGCACGGTAAAATTATATTTGTAAATACCCGTCTCATTGAGCCTTTTATCAAATTTGTCGTGTCCGTAATTGTAGGCGCCGAATCCTTGCTGTTCCCAACAGGAGGGTACTTCAATAGTGGTCCATTTGCCACTGTTCATCCCGGCTGAGCAATAGAATTGCCATTCGACGGTTTTATCGGCACCCGTTCCTGAGAGGTACCTGATTTCGGTTTGTTGTGCGAAAAGAAACTCCGATAAGAAAAGAAGGAAAATTAGCTGGGTTAATCTCATGTGATACAAATTGTTTTACAGGACACATGGAATAGACCCTCAGGTCATCACTGTGAATGATGATCACGTGCGAAGGCTATCACATCAGGCCAATAGTTTTTGAATATTGGCCAAATGTAATTTAAAGAATCGAATCTGAATAGTTTTATGATTCCTTTTCCCGATTTTTCCTGTAACCAGCTAGTTTTATAACGTTCTATACAGGATGGTATCGTAGCGCTTTCCAACCGACCAGTCTTTTCTTCTTTTCATCCCATAACCGCAGGCTCAGCGATCGGAAACTTGAGAAGAGCGTAACGGGTTTAATCTCCTGAAAAATCTGGTTTTCCTTATGGCAGGTGGGTAGTTTGTAATTGGGTATTCTCGGGCTCAGATGATGGATATGGTGAAAACCTATATTTCCTGTAAACCATTGCAATACGCGTGGTAATTTATAAAATGAACTTCCCTCCAGCGCGATGTCTTTGTAAGTCCATTCATTGCTGCGTGTCCACACCACATCTTCATACTGATGCTGGACATAGAAAAGCCATACGCCAACCACTGCTGAAATATAAAGAACCGGTAGCTGGATTAACAGATAACCTTTCCATCCGATTGCCCATATAATCAGGAGACCGGTGACAATCAGTGCCAGGTTTGAAAGATGAAGATACAACCGCTCCTTTTTGTTCATATACGCTACCGTGAGCCGGTTTTGCAAAACAAAAATCAGAAACGGTGCTATGCCAAACAGGAAGATCGGGTGCCGGTATAAACGATATTTGAAACGACCCCATTTCGACAGCGCTACATATTCTTCGATTGTAAGTGTTTTTACATCTCCGACACCGCGTTTGTCAAGATTTCCAACGGTGGAATGATGTTCTTTATGGTCGCGATGCCATTTGTGATAGGGTGTAAATGCCATTAAGCCGGTTATAATCCCGACAATGAGGTTAAGATTCTTTGATTTAAAGAAAGACCCGTGACCACAATCATGAAATATGATAAAAATTCTGATCAGAAATCCTGCAGCAAAAAAAGATAGAATGAAGGTGATAAAATACGAGATATTCAGGCTTACAATCATCGCACCCCAAAGTAACAGGTATGCTGTTAATGAAGTAATTAGCTGCCACCAACTTTTAACAGGATCTGAAAAGTTGTATTTTGAAACAATCTCCATCCACGATTGAGAACCGTTTTGATTGTTGTTTTTGTTATTCATAATTGAATGTTTTTTATTGAATGCAAAAATTGCTGAACGGAATAAATGTTTAGCACATAAGTTAGATATCCATAAGTTTGGGAGGGGTTAAAGCAAAGATAGGAAGTATTTCAGATAATTGATCCCGGGATAATGTATTTAAACGTTAATATAAATATTTTTTCTAAAAAAACCTGCATTAACAGGAACCAACATTTTACAATTGACGTATAGGAATCAATTAACCTGACAGTTTTTAATCCGGAGTTGCCGAAAATCCGATGTAAAGAGTAGGCAGAAAAAAAGTCAGCCATGTTTAATTCCGTTGCACTGGATGTAGTTATCTCACTTGTATTTATCTTTTTGTTATACAGTCTGTTGGCGACTACTGTGCTTGAACTTATTGCCTCCGGATTCAGGTTTCGTGCCAAAATTCTGGAAAGGGCCATATTCCGTATGCTGGAAGATGACCGTAAATTTAACTCCCGGGCAATGAGTTTTTTTTATTTGTTCAAAAAATGCGGGAATGGCGGAGGTCCGGGCAGTGTCTCCGGCGATTTTTATAAACACCCACTGGTTAAGTTTTTGGGTAACAATAAGCCAAACAGCAAACCTGCCTATATCAACAATCAAACTTTTTCCAAAGTATTAATCGACCTGCTTCGTGGAGACCAGGTAAATCCCGGCGATGATGTAAGATCATTAATTCAACATGCTTTGGATCAAAAAGCAATTAACTGGGGGTTTGCCCGAATCAGTGACGAGACTTTAAGTCTTCTAAAATCATTTTGGGCAGATGCGCAGGGCGATATTGAACAATTCAAAAAAAATCTTGAAGGCTGGTTTGATGAAACTATGGAACGTGCTACAGGCTGGTATAAGAAACACACACAATTTCTGCTTCTTTTAGTGGGATTAGTTATAGCTATTATATTCAATGTTGATACGATAACACTTATTCATAAACTAAAGAAAGACCCTAAACTGAGAGAGCAGATTGTTCAACAGGCAACTGCCTTTGCCAATGCAAACCCGGATCTTGATAAACAACTTATACTTCAAAAAAAGGAAAACGAGAAATTTCTCGCACAATACACCCGTGAGGAACTGAAATCGAGTGACAGCCTTTATAACCAATTTCTGGTTGATTCAATGGAACTGGTAACTTACAATGACATCAGGGCCAGGCGTGATACCCTGCTCAAAAGAGCTGATTTATTAATGAAAAATGATATTTCCAATGTTAATTACTCTCTTGCTATAGGATGGGATGCTCCGGTATGCAAATCGGGTAAACCGGGGTGTTATATTTTGTTGATTGCAGGCTGGATCATTACAGCCCTGGCTATATCCCTGGGAGCCTCCTTCTGGTTTGACCTGCTCAATAAATTTATGAAATTGCGTGCTTCCCTGGCAAGCTCATCTACGGAAGATAAACAAAAGTAACCGGATTAGTATTCACCAATTTTTAAAAGCAGCCTGAATGAAACGAATTGCAATTTTTTGTGATGGAACCTGGAATACTCCTGATATTTCGGAAGGTGGCAAAAGCTGCCAGACTAATGTGGTTAAAATGGCGAATGCACTTTCGCAAAGATCAAAGGACGGAACCGCACAATTGCTGTATTATGATACCGGAATAGGCAGTGAAGGTAGCCTGATTGCGCGTACCTATGACGGGGCAACGGGAACCGGAATTACAAATAACATACTTCAGGCGTACAGGTTTATTATTCAAAACTATGAACAGGGTGATGAACTTTACTTTTTTGGTTTCAGCCGCGGAGCTTATACTGTCCGAAGTTTATCGGGACTGATCAGAAATTCAGGAATATTAAAGATTGAAAATCTTGATATGGTGGAAAGGGCATATAGTATTTATCGTTCACGAAGGGCCAATCTTCAGCCAAGGGCAATCGAGGCTACACTTTTCAGAAAAACTTTTGCCGTTGAGGAAACTACAATATTAAAGTTTATCGGTGTATGGGATACGGTAGGTGCGCTGGGAAATCCCCTTTTGCTGAATGGTATTCTGAGCAGACGGAATCAGTTTCACGATCCAGAAATATCTTCAAGGGTAAGAAACGCTTTTCATGCGCTTGCAATCGATGAGAAACGGAGGAACTTTGAGGCAACACTTTGGCACCAGTCGGGAGAATGCAAAGATCAGGTTTTGGAGCAGGTTTGGTTTCCGGGTGTCCATTCTGATGTGGGGGGAGGTTATCCAGACACCGAATTATCAGATATTGTTTTAAAATGGATGGTCGAAAAGGCAGAAAGCTGCAATCTGAATTTTGATCCGATTGATCTGAACCTTAATCCTTTGGCTGAATTACATGAGTCGTTCAAGGGATTTTACAAATTGCAGAAAAAACTATCGCGCCCGATCGGAGTCGTCGAACCCGGCACGGGAAAAACTTATGAATCTCTGCATCCGTCTGTAATTGAGCGGTATATAAATGACGAGACCTACCGCCCGGCTAATCTGGTGGATTATTTCAAAAGAAATCCGATGTGAATTTAATGCATAACCTTTATTTTGGAGACCAGGAGCGTGATGCAAATTCCGAAGATACCAATTACTGCGAACGAATAGCGTAGTCCTGCCGCCGCGGAAATATAACCAATTAACGGGGGGCCCATCAGGAAACCAAGAAAGCTTACACTCGAAACAGTAGCCAAAGCTATCCCGGGAGCCACTGCAGTGTGCCGACCAGCCGCGCTGAATACCGATGGAATGATACTTGATACACCAAGACCGACCATCATAAAAGCAATGGTGGAGGTAACGAGATAAGGGAACAAAACCGAAAGAAACAG
This sequence comes from uncultured Bacteroidales bacterium, assembly GCA_942493325.1. Lineage (GTDB taxonomy): Bacteria > Bacteroidota > Bacteroidia > Bacteroidales > Prolixibacteraceae > JAAFHB01. Next base: position 5,628,990 of record OW818689.1, read on the forward strand.
GCCGGATGAGATCAATATTCCACTGACCTGGAGAAGATGTTTGCGCCCAAACCGTGCTACAAGGTTATCGGCAATAAATCTTCCTGAAGCCATCATGATCATAAATGAGGTATAGCCCAGAATGACCAGCGAAGAGGGGGCTTTGACCACATCTTTGAAATAGATGCCACTCCAGTCGAACATCGCCCCTTCACTGGCCATGCTGCAGAATCCGATGACTCCCAGCTGTAACAGGACAGTGTCGGGTTTTGAGAAGAATTTTTTCTTTGATGAGGCCATTTGCGGTCCCGATTTTACCTTTATCAGCATGCTGTAGTTCATCGAGATAATAACAAAAACCATAGCAATAACAATCCAAAAGTGAAGATAGGGGAGGATTTTCAGATTGATCATCGCAAGCCCCACAAGTGCGCCTGTGAACCCTGCCAGGCTCCATCCGCCATGGAAGGATGACATTATGGGCCGGTCATAAAGTTTTTCAGCTTCAATGCCCTGGGTATTAATCGATATATTGCTCATGTTGCCAAATACACCAAACAAAAAAAGCCCCACTCCCAGGTGCCAGCCCTGTGTCGCGAGTCCCAGGTTGGTCAGAGAAAGTGCATATAACGGAATGGCAAAAAGAATTACTTTACTGCTGCCAAAATGGGTAACCAGTTTACCTGAAAAAGGCATCATCAGGAACTGGCCGGCAGGCAAGGCAAACAATATGGTGCCAAATGCCGCATCACTTAGATGAAGAGCTGTCTTAATATCGGGTATGCGGCTCGCCCAGGAGGCAAAACATAGTCCCATGCTGAAGTAAAACAGTGCCACGGCTACCCTGATCCGCTTTTTGTCAGGACAGTTCCGGTTTTTATCAGAGTCTGTCAAAGTAAATAGTGTCAATTTAAAATTCAGCTTATAACCGTCTGTTATGGATTGTATTAAGTCAAAAAAAGCCGGATAGCGTTACGCTTTCCGGCTTTATATATGTCATTACAGGTTAAAACCTTTTCTTACGGTCGCGACGTTTAAATTCGCCACCACCTTCGGGTTTCCGGAATCCACGTTCGAACCGGCCACCTCTGTCGCCACCTCTGTCGCCACCTCTGTCGCCTCCCCGGTCACCGCTTTCGCGACCCGGATTACTTACTTCGGCATCAAAGAATGAACCTCTGAAATTCATACCGCGGCTGTTTTTCAACAAGGTGCTGCCAAATCCTGATTCTACTTCAACAACGGCATGCGATTTGAAAAGATCGATCTTTCCGATTTCAACATTACGGCGTCCCGTGGCATCGATCACAAATGTGATGATATCCTTCGGAATTAATCCTTGCGACAGGCCAACATTCAGGCGAATCGCAGTCATACCCTCTGATGAAATTTTACGGGGTTCACGACCACCTTCACGGCTTTCACGACCATCTCTTCCTCTGCCCTCATGCGTATCAGGTGCATTCAGATCGGCGGTATTGCCATAATATTCAAGAAAGCGGTTAAACTCGAGGGATACAAAATGTTTGATAAGCTCTTCTTTTGAGAGAGCTTCCATTTTTTCGTATACTGACGGGAGGAAAGGTCCGATTTCTTCTTCATTGATAGTAACCGATTGCAGCTTGTCAATCAGGTGCATAAGCTGTTTTTCACAGATTACTTTTCCTGTTGGAACAGGCATACGAAGAAATTTCTTACCAATCCCTTTTTCAATCATCCGAATTCTTCCCTGCTCTTTCATGTGAATGATCGAGATCGAGATTCCTGATTTACCTGCCCGGCCTGTCCGGCCGCTTCGGTGAGTATAGTTCTCAATATCGTCAGGAAGGTTATAATTGACAATGTGTGTAAGGTCGTTTACGTCGATTCCCCTTGCTGCCACATCGGTAGCAATTAACATCTGTACGCCGCGTGTGCGGAATTTATCCATGACATAGTCGCGTTGCTGCTGACTTAAATCACCGTGAAGCGCCTCTGCGCTATAGCCATCCTGAATCAACTGGGCGGCTATTTCCTTCGTCTCCATCCGGGTACGGCAAAAAACAATTCCATAAACATCAGGAACAAAGTCCATTACGCGCTTAAGCGCAGAGTAACGGTCTTTGGCATGTACCATATGGTAGATATGTTCTACATTTTCGGCACCGCTTCCTTTTCTTCCCACCGAAATTTCGATAGGGTCGGTCATGTAATTTTTTGCAATAGCCGCAATCTCTTTCGGCATTGTAGCCGAAAACAGCAGCGTATTCTTGGTTTTTGGTGTTTGTTCAAGAATTGCATCAACATCTTCCTGGAAACCCATATTCAGCATTTCATCAGCTTCGTCGAGCACCAGGATCGTAACTTGTGACAGATCGACTTTATTCTTCCTGATCATGTCATGCAAACGGCCCGGTGTTGCGGCAATAATATGCACACCCTTACGTAAAGCTGTTAACTGGGCTCCAATGTCTGCTCCGCCGTAAATCGGGGTAACGATAATGTCGGGGAGATACTTGGCATAATCCGAGATCTCTCTGGCGATTTGAACACAAAGTTCACGGGTAGGACTGATGATCAGTGCCTGTGGAACTCTTTTTTTGGGATCAATAATCTGTAAGATCGGGAGTCCGAAAGCCGCAGTTTTCCCGGTTCCGGTCTGGGCAAGCCCAACAATGTCGGTGGGTTTTTTCAGGAATAAGGGGATAAACTGTTCCTGGATTGGCGAAGGTTGCTCGAAGCCCATTTCCTGAATCCCCTTTAGGATTCTGGGGTCGAGACCCATTTCATTAAATTGCATCATCTGTGTTTTGTGGCGGGCGTTATAGCTATTTAATGAACCAATTACCCGACTTATTTTATTTCTATAAAAATTCATTTCCCTGAGCGGGAAAAGTGGCGCAAGTTACAAAAAAATCGGAGATTATAGCATATAAATATGAATTTTTTGTATATGGAGCGTACAAGGTACCCCGTGAAAGGCAGAGAAGGCAACTCTGTCATCCAGGTTTAAGAGGATAAAAACGAAAACATTAACAGGTAACCTTCACCATTTTTCTTAAACCGGATCGGATTAACTTTAAGAATTCCTTTTTGATATATTATTCACATCTGTTATTTCTGTCTGAAATACAGTTGTATAGGTACACCTTTAAAATTGAAATTACTCCTGATTTTATTTTCAAGGTACCTTTTGTAGGAGTCCTTAATGTATTGCGGGAGATTGCAAAAGAAAGCGAAGCTGGGAATCTTTGTTGGTAACTGTGTAATATATTTTATTTTAATATATTTTCCTTTATATGCCGGTGGCGGATAGGCCTCAATAAATCCCAGCAACAGTTCGTTTAATTTCGAAGTCGCGATATGACGGTTTTGGTTTTCGAACACCATCATCGCTTCTTCAAGGATTTTGAGTATCCGCTGTTTTGTCAGGGCAGAGGTGAACACAATCGGGATATCGACAATCGGGGCAAATTTTTCGAGGATGTCTTGCTCAAAGGTCTTCATCGTATGATTATCCTTTTCAACCAGGTCCCATTTATTTACCACCACAACGATTCCCTTTTTATTCCGGTGAATCAGGTGGAAAATACTGACATCCTGACCTTCAACACCACGGGTTGCATCAAGAACCAGCACACAGACATCCGAATCTTCAATCGTCCTGACCGAGCGCATTACCGAATAAAACTCGATATCTTCGGCCACTTTTGTTTTTTTGCGCAATCCGGCTGTATCGACAAGGATAAAGTTATGACCAAACTTATTGTAATGCTGTGCCACGGCATCGCGTGTGGTTCCGGCTACTTCGGTTACGATATGGCGTTCTTCTCCGACTAAGGTATTGATTATCGAAGATTTACCTACGTTTGGACGACCGACTACCGCAATTCTTGGTATCTTTTCATCCGTTTCCACCTGCTCTACTTTAGGAAGCAGCTCGACTATTTCATCGAGCAGATCGCCGGTTCCCGAACCATTGATCGATGAAACGGTGAATAATTTTTCAATGCCTAAAGCATAGAACTCATTGGCATCGAGACTGCGCTGGTGATTATCAACTTTATTGACAACGGTGACAACCGGTTTGTCGTTTCTGCGGAGAAGATCGAAAACCGAGATGTCAAGTTCGGTCAGGCCGCTTTCCACATCGACCAGAAATACGATCACATCCGCCTCCTGGATGGCCAGGTTAGCCTGACGACGAATCTCCTCCTCGAATACATCATCCGATCCCGAAACATAACCTCCTGTATCGATGATCGAAAATTCAACACCATTCCAAATTGATTTCCCGTAATTCCTATCGCGCGTAACGCCTGGCATGTCATCAACAATTGCGGCACGCGTTTCGGTCAAACGGTTAAAAAAGGTCGATTTCCCCACGTTGGGTCTGCCGACTATTGCTACTATATTACTCATTATCAGATTTTCTATTATTGGATATCGTAACCGAAATTACGAAGCTGACTTTCTTTGTCGCGCCAGTCTTTGGCGACTTTTACAAATATCTCTAAAAATACTTTTTTCTCAAAAAACTCTTCAATATCTAAACGTGCTTCTGTTCCCACTTTTTTGAGCGCTTTGCCCTGGTGCCCGATTATGATTCCTTTTTGGGTGTCACGGGCTACATAGATTATCGCACCGATACGCAGGATCTTCGGTTCGTCAACAAAAGATTCTATTCCAATTTCGACCGAATAGGGGATTTCCTTATCGTAAAACAGAAGAATTTTTTCGCGGATGATCTCCTGTACGAAGAAACGTTCATTGCGGTCGGTGAGTTCATCTTTCGGAAAAAACGGCTCCCCTTCAGGCAGATTGGCAAGAATCCGTTTAAAAACATAGTCAAGGTTGAATTTCTCTTTCGCGGAGATCGGCATGACTTCAGCCTTGGGAAAAAGAGTTCTCCATTGTTCAACCAGTGAAACAAGTTTCGCCTGGTCGGTGAGATCAATTTTGTTAATTAATACAATTACAGGAACTTCTGCAGCTTTAATCTTTTCGAGGTAATCGGCGTTTTTCGAAAAATCTTCAACAACGTCGGTCACATATAAAAGGATATCGGCATCTACCAGGGCAGTATTTACGAACCCCAGCATAGACTCCTGAAGTTTGTATACAGGTTTTAAAATACCAGGAGTGTCGGAATATACAATCTGAAAATCCTCGCCGTTGACTATCCCCTTGATGCGGTGACGTGTGGTCTGCATTTTCGATGTAATTATCGAAAGTTTTTCACCAACCATCGCATTCATTAAAGTTGATTTTCCTACGTTTGGATTCCCAATGATGTTGACAAATCCTGATTTATGTGCCATTCTATCCGTAATTATTCCTTAAATTTTTGCAAAGATAGTAATTTCAGGGTAATATATGGTGTTGGTGTTGTAGAGACGAGGCATGCCTCGTCTCTACAACATACCACATGCCTCGTCTCTACCAGGTGTCGGTCCGGAATAAATTTACGGGCAGCCCCTCTTTACTGAAAAGATTGGGAATTGCGGTGTTGCTGAAACCAAATCTCACGGCCACAGGCGCCTTGATTGATTTGTTCCATACAATTAAACTGTTCCCGTCTATTTTTGCCATCGCGGGCTGAAACTGGCGGTCTTCGCCGGCAATGTATATCTCTGAAATGGTTTTATCCTTTGCGATCAAACCGTTATCGGCATTTGAGAATTCAATTCTTATTTTGTCTTTTTCGTTTTTCATCGCCTTGTACATCGGGAACTTATAGGTCAGTCCGGATTTATTGTAGTGGTCAGCCAAGGCCAGGTTCGCCAGGCGCGCAGCCACATCAATTTTATTGACTGGATGAATATTCGACAGATCATCGACAAGGTCGGTTATAACCACCATTCCCGTTTTAGGAATGTTCAGGCAATTGGTTTGAGCTTCACGCAGCAGTGCGCCAAAATTGTTATTTCCGTAGCCGGAGAATGGGGCTATCTGTACAAAATAGAATGGGAAATCTTTCTGCCAGGCCTTGCGCCATGATCCAATCATTTGGTTCATTAACTCTTTATAGGTTGAATATGTGACGACATTGCTTTCTCCCTGGTACCAGATAGCGCCCGATATTTCATAATTTGTAATCGGATTTATCATTGCATTATAGGTGAGTCCGGGAAGAACAGGCCACCACGCTGCAGGGTTAAGTTTTCCCGATGCCGCTTTAAGTTCGGGATTCGCCTCAATAAGATGTTTCGGTGTCCAGACTTCTGCCGGAGTACCTCCCCAGTTGCTGTTGATCAGACCAACCGGTATATTCAACGCCTGCTGAAGGTTCTTGCCAAAGAAGTAACCCAGCGCGCTGAAATGTTTCATCTCTTCGGGAGTACATACTTTCCAGCTTCCTTCGCAATTCTCCTGGGGAAACTCCGAAGTTGATTTAGGGATATAGAAAAACCGGATATTCCGGTTATTTGCCTTCGGGGCTTCCTCAAGCGATTGCTTCAGACCCTGATCGCCGCTCCATTCCATATTACTTTGTCCGCTGCATAGCCATGCCTCACCAATCATCACATCGTCAAGCACCGTGTTTTCGTTGATTGTAATTTTATAAGGACCACCTGCAGCCGGGGTTTTTATCGCCAGACTCCATTTGGCCGATGATTCACCAACAGTTTTGTAGGTAATGGTATCCCAGCTTGTTTTTACAACTATTTTTTCGGCAGGACTACACCATCCCCAAAGTTTCACCTCGCTGCTTTGATGCAAAACCATATGATCCCCCAGTATGGATGGCAGGCGGATCGCAGCTGACAATGATATCGTAACAAAAGTCAGTGTAAAAAAGATAATGATTGAATAAACCGATCTTCTCATGGTTTTGAATTTTTTATTGTGAGTATTTGTAACACTGTATATAGAATTCAGCGATTTGACTTAAGTTAAATGAATGAATAAATGTCGCATTTTTTTCTTGATTTACCCCTAAATCCCCTAAAGGGGACTTTCGCTACTCACAAGCACTGATGATATTAGAAGCATGAGCCCCCTTTAGGGGGTTGGGGGTGAAAAAAAAGACATTAAAGAGTTTCCATTTCTTATATAATAGTCATACCTGATTTTCTTTTGAAATATAGGAAATTTAAGCAAAAGGGGCTGATTTTTTTTAAAAACTTTTCAGATAAAACCCGGAATTGAATTTTAGTCATCAAAAGTAGGTCGCTTTTACCTATTTTTGGCCTTTAATAACCACAAAGATTTTAATGATGATCAGGAAAAATGTAATTCTATTACTTATTATCTCTTCGATAGTCTTTTTCACAGGAAATCTTCAGGCAGAAAATCCAGGAGTGTTTCCCGGAAATGGACAAACATTACAAAAACAAGCAGGCGACTCGCTGAAATGGAGTGTGGATTATCTGAATAAATTGCTCTATTCCCGTGGTGAATGGTATTTTACCGATCCAACACATCGTAAACCGGTCAAGGGTGTAGTTAACTATGCCGAAAACGATCCACTCGATTCTGTGATTGTTGATGTCAGAAACCTGTTAAGTAATGAAAAATTGGTTTACCTGATTGAAAGACGTCCCCAGGATATTCGGAATGTTAAGGAGGTTGAGGGTTATATATCGGATGAGGAGATCAAAAAAGAGGCAGAGGCAATCAGATTACGGGTAATTGACAGTTTAAACCTAAGCAATATAATTGTTCCCGCTGGATTGTTGCAGGCTGAACTCTCGAAGGCGCCGCAGGTTCCTTATGGTGATCCCCGTAGTTTATTACGAAATCAACGCAGTTTACCGGCGGATTTTGTGGCCAATATGAAAAAGAAGATGGAAGCCATACAATTTCCCGTTGATATATCCGATGAGGCAATGGATTCGGTCCGTTTCGAGCTGTTTGCCACCTACCGTGAATTCTATAACGATTCGGTGATGAACAGCTGGCGCGAAAGAGTCACTTATTTGTATCGTAATAAATATATCACGGAGCAGGCTGATCAAAGGATCCTTGCTTACAAAAATGCGGTGAAGGAAAAGAATTACGCGCTTTTAGTAGCCTATAATGATAAGGCAGTGAGCATGGTTAATGATTCCCTGAAAACAGCGTTACGCTATCTCACAACTCATGCAGAGGCTGACTCGGTATTAGTCCGGCTAATCAACCTGGCAGATGAAAAAACAGCAGTCTGGACGGCAAATCGTGGGATGAAGTCTATCCGAATGTTCCTAAAAAATGCACAGAACGATTCATTAAGTGTGGTTCTGATTAACAATGGCAAAGGCGAATTGAAACTCGTTATTGATGATGCGGTAAAACTCTCAACGATTGCTGAATCACAGAACCGGACAGTTACCTTCGAGACGAAAGCCCCTGACAAGAAACTTAAAAAGGTCGATCTTAAAAAAATTGTGTTGCCCCCATGGAATCTCTTCGGGAATGGGTCCATTGGATTTACGCAAACTTCGTTATCCAACTGGGCTAAGGGAGGCGAAAGTTCGCTGGCTTTGCTGGTGATGACGAAATACAATGCAAATTACTCAAAGAAAAAAGTCAAATGGGAAAATAGCGGGGAATTCCGTTATGGAATTACACAGACTAAAGTACGGGGCTTCGAAAAGAATGATGATAAAATTGAGATTCAAAGTCGTTTCGGCTATTCGGCTTTTAAAAGCTGGTACTATTCGGCTGAAACCAACTTCAGGACTCAAATTGCCCGGGGATACAGATTCCCGGATAAGGAGAAGCCGATATCGGCATTTATGTCACCGGGGTACCATACCATGTCAATAGGTCTTGATTATAAGCCGAATAAAAATTTTTCACTCTTTTTGGCTCCGTTCACATCCAAGACCACCTATGTTCTTGACACTGCTCTGATTAAACCAGCTAAATACGGACTGCAACCGGGAACAAGGAAGCATTGGGAACCGGGTATTATCGTAAAGACAAACTGGCACAGAACTTTGGCGGAGAATATCACCTATGATACAAAGGCCGAGTTTTTTAATAATTACAGGTATACCTTTCAAAAATTCGCGTTTGAGTGGGAACAGGTAGTAATCATGCGGGTCAATCGATTCATCAATGTCCGGGTTATGACAGACCTTCTTTACGATTACAATACCAAATTCCCAATCAAAGATGCTGCCGACAAAGAAATTGGCAAGGAACCAAAATGGCAGTTTAAGGAATTGTTCACGATAGGACTTACCTATAAATTTTAAGAGCTGCCTGTGATCGTGCTATTTAAGGTAAAGCGATGCGATTACAAAAATGGCAAAGAGGACACTGGCTATTCCGTTGGTGGTGCCGAAGGCCATGTTGACCCGACTCAGGTCGCCAGGTTTGATTATTAGGTGCTGATAGGTGAGCAACCCAATAAAAATGGTTGAACCAACCCAGTAGAGCCACCCTGATTTTAGTACTACTCCTGCCGAAATAACAAAGGCTACAGTGATAAGGTGAACCAGAACGGAGATTTGTAATGCTGTTTTAATCCCTGTCATCGCAGGAATGCTGTTTAGCTGATATGCCCTGTCGAAATCGACATCCTGGCAGGCATAAATGATATCGAAGCCGCTTACCCAGAAAAATACGAGCATCGAGAATAACAATGGAGCAACGGCAAACTGACCCGTCACGGCAAGGTAAGCTCCGATAGGCGCTAATGCCAGGCCGGCACTCAACACAAAATGACAAAGCGGTGTAATTCTTTTGGTGTAACTATATCCCAGGATTATCAGCAAAGCAACGGGCGAGAGATAAAAACACAGGTCGTTGATCAGCCAGCTTAGAATAACGAAAAGCAGTGAATTCACGATTACAAAAATCAGTGCTTTTTTTGGTGAAACGATTCCTGATGGAATTTCACGCATGGCAGTTCTGGGATTTGCAGCATCGAAATTGCGGTCCAGGTAACGATTAAATCCCATTGCCGCATTTCGTGCAAAAACCATACAGCCAAGCACTTTTACCAGCAGGATAAGCGATAGACCCTGGGGTTCCTGCTCAACAGCCATAAAAAAACCTATAAGGGCAAACGGTAACGCAAAGATGGTATGTTCAAATTTGACAAGACGTGTATAATTTCCGAAAGTGTTCTTCATAGGGTTGTTTAATTCGAGCGGCTAAAATAGCGAATAATTCATTGCGGCTGGCTACTGGCTATTGGCAGCTGGTTTGTTTTAATGGGATACAAAAAAAAAATCAATTTGCTCCCGATGCATCGGGACCAGTTGCTAATTGCCAGTAGCTTACTAAGAATTTTGAAGTCGCAGTTTAAATTTAACCAGCGCATGTTGTGATAGTGCCAAATTTATCTATTTTTGAATCAAATGATTGATAAGTTAAAATGAAGGAATTTAAAAAATACTTTAAGTTAAACGCCTCGGCGGCAGATTTGTATAATGCCCTTACAAATCCGGTAATGATCGAAGTCTGGACCGGCGAAACCGCCGTGATGAGTACCGAACCCGGGAGTGAGTTTTCGTTATGGGGTGGTGAAATTACCGGCCGCAACATCGAATTCGTTCCCAACCAGAAAATTGTTCAGCAGTGGTATTTTGGGGAGGAGTCCGACTCTGTTGTGACCATTAAACTACATCCTGAGAAAAACGGAACCAATATTGAAATCCATCAGACCAATATTCCGGACGATGCTTACGAAAATATTTCGGAAGGTTGGGAATCCGACTACGTGGGAAGCCTGATGGAATTGTTTGATTAATGTTCAGTTTTCAAGATGAAACATCCGCTGATAATTCTATTCGGCTTATTGTCTTGTATTTGGCTTACCTGCTGTACAATGGACAAGGAAGCAGGTTATGAAAATGAACTTGCAAAAAAATTTGTGACCCCGCCCGATGAAGCACGGATATGGGTATACTGGTTCTGGCTCAACGGTAATATTACCCGCGGGGGAATTACTGCCGATCTGGAGGCAATGAAGCGGGTGGGTATCGGGGGGGCCTTAATCATGGAAGTCGACCAGGGTGCACCCGAAGGACCAGTGGTTTTCATGAGCGATCAGTGGCGGGAACTTTTTAAACACATGTTATCGGAGGCGAACCGGTTGGGTATCGATATCAATATGAACAATGATGCAGGCTGGAATGGAAGCGGGGGCCCCTGGGTGCCGCTGGACAAGGCCATGCAGGTAGTTGTCACCAGTGAAAAACAGGTCCGGGGAGGAACGAAATTTGAAGGGGAGATGCCTCAGCCACCGACAAATGAAGGATTCTTCCGCGATATCGCTGTGCTTGCCTTTCCTACTCCCAAAGATCCGGCGAATCCCGCTTACCGCATCCCCAATATGCCTGTGAAAAGCATGACCTGGAATAGGTTATATGGCGGCAGTCTTAAAGATGGCTCACCTGGCGAAGTCCCATCTGAATCAGTCATCGCGCGGGAACGGATAATCGATCTGACGTCGAAGATGGATGCTAAGGGTAAGCTCCTGTGGGAAGCTCCGCTATTGCAAGGTTCACCATCAGGGGATTGGACGGTGATTCGTTTTGGTCATACCTTCACCGGAGCAAAAAGTCATCCGGCCCCGGCTACAGGTGCAGGTCCGGAGTGCGACAAGCTCAGTAAGGAAGGCATTGAGGCGAACTATAATGGGATGATCGGGAAACTGGTCAAAGATAATGCTCAATTAGCCGGGAAAACTTTCGTGTCCACTCATGTCGACAGCTGGGAGGTTGGCGCTCAGAACTGGACGCCAAAAATGCGTGAAGAATTTATGAGACTGCGCGGTTATGATATGATGCCATTTATGCCGGTGCTCACGGGCCGGGTTGTCGATAATCCTGAAATCTCCGAACGGTTTCTCCGGGATGTACGACAGACGGTTTCGGACCTGCTTGCCGAAAACTATATTGGTCACCTGCGGAAACTGGCGAATAAAGATGGTCTGCGACTTTCAATGGAATCCTATTCTACTCCAGCCAACGATCTTGATGTTGCAAATCATATTGAGGAACCGATCTCCGAATTCTGGTGGCCGAATGGTGGTGGTTTTTACTGGTCGCAGAAGGCAATGGCGTCAGTTGCACATGTAAACGGACTGCCCGTTGTAGGAGCGGAAGCCTTTACTGCCGGGGGTGACGAACGGTGGCTGGCACATCCTGCCAATATAAAAGCGCTTGGCGACCGGGCCTTTTGTGACGGAATCAACAGGTTTATTGTCCATCGGTATGCCATGCAACCATGGGTTGAAGACCGTCGTCCCGGAATGACCATGGGTCCCTGGGGATTGCACTACGAGCGTACCCAAACCTGGTGGGAGAACTCGAAGGCCTGGCATCAATATGTGGCGCGCTGTCAGTATATGCTCAGGCAGGGAAGATTTGTTGCGGATGTCCTTAGCCTGCAATCGGAGGAACCCATGCAGCGGTTCAAAACCCTTAAGTTATCAGGATACGATTATGATGGCATTAGTCCGGAGGCTTTTATTAAGAATGTAACCGTCAAAGACGGCTTGATGGAATTGCCTTCAGGGATGAAATACCACCTGTTGGTTTTGCCTGAAGTCAGGGAGATGACTCCACAGATGCTGGAGAAAATCAGTAGCCTGGTTGAAGCTGGCGCAACGGTTCTCGGAAAACCACCGGTAAGCGCTCCCGGCCTCTCAGGATATCCGGATTCTGATGAAACGGTAAAGACCCTGGTAACACAATTGTGGGGATTGAAAAACGAAACCGATAGAAAGGTTGGTAAGGGACATGTTTTCACAGATAAATCTCCGGAAGAGGTTTTATCAGCGATAGGGATTAAACCCGATTTCAGGGCTACCCGGTCCATTCGCTATATTCATCGTACGATGGATAATAAAGATATTTTTTTTGTCGCTAATTCAGATCTGAAGTCTGTGAATGTTGTTTGCACCTTCCGTGTCAACGGAATGAGACCTGAAGCATGGGACCCCGAAACTGGTCAGATGAATCCCATTTCAGTATATTCTGAATCAGATGGTTATACCCATATTCCATTGACGTTCGGCCCATCCGGTTCCACTTTTGTCGTGTTCGGAAAGGGTAAGGTGAACACATCAGAACAAATCGTTTCAATTAAGCATGACGGTAAAGAACTCGTAAACACAGATACCGTTGATGCTATGGTCAAATATCCTGATGTGATCAATTCCTTTACCATGACTGCCTGGATCAGGCCAGGTATGGAAATTGAGTTTTCTAATGAAACCAATGAGGGTATTCCGGCCTTGAATAAAACATCAGACATTGTGGTTTATCCGGCACCCGGACATGAAGTATGGACAGATAAAGATGCAGGTGCCGGTTTCGGTGCCGGGCGAAATGGTATTTGTGTATATGAGCACGGCGACAACTATTACCCGGCCATACTGGTTCATTCGGAGCCGATAACTGGCTGGACCCATGTCGCTGTCGTTTACCAGGAGGGAACACCAAGTCTTTGGCTGAACGGTCATTTTTCCCGCAAAGGATTAAAGAGCAGTAAGATTGTGCATGGTAGTATTGGAATTAATCATGACAGGACTGCCAAACCATTTACCGGTCTGTCTGCTGACCTTCGTCAGTTCCCGAAAGCTCTTTCCGGCGATGAGATTAAAAAACTGGCTCAGTCAGTACCTGATACCACCGTCAATTTACAAAATCCCGCATTTGACTTTGTCGGTCGTGAAATTTCTCAAAAAGGAAATTATACTTTGCTTATGGCTGACGGCAAGTCCCTTCAAATTACTGCAACTGAACTGCCGGGAACAATAGAAATCAAAGGTCCCTGGGATCTGGGATTTACACCCGGATGGGGTGCGCCTGAAAAAGTGGTACTGGACAACCTGGTATCATGGAGCGATCACGACAACCAGGGCATAAAATATTTCTCGGGAGAAGCCACTTACAGGAAAGTTTTTGATTACACACCAGTTGAGTTAACTGACCATCAGCTTAAACCTGTCGTTTACCTGGATCTCGGAAAAGTGGCTGTAATGGCTGAAGTTAAACTAAACGGTAAAAATCTTGGCATTCTTTGGAAAGCGCCATACCTGGCCGACATTACAGATGCGGTCAAAAACGGGGAAAACATACTGGAAATCAGCGTGGTAAACCTTATGGTAAACCGCATGATTGGTGATGAATTTTTACCTGAAGATAGCGAACGGAATGAAAACGGAACACTCAAAAAATGGCCGCAATGGCTTCAGGAAGGAAAACCAAGTCCTGGCGGCCGCTTCACTTTCACAAGCTGGAGACTATGGAAGAAAGATTCACCCCTGGAGGAGTCGGGTCTGCTGGGGCCGGTAGTTATTCGTACCAACGCCAGGTTCAATATGAAATAAATGATTCACAAATTATTTTATCTCAAGTCTCATCTTAAAGTCGTCCATCACATAACCCGAACCGATGTCGGCCACAACAGATCCGATATTTAAAAATCCCATCTGTTCGTAAGCCTTAATGCTGTTGATATTGTATTTGTTTACAGTCAGGTTTATTGCACTGGCTCCGAGTTCTTTGGCCCTGTTAATGATGAATTTCAGCCCCTCTTTTCCTAGCCCGGCACCCCTTTTTTCCTTAAGCAGGTAAAATTTACTCAGGAATAGTTCAAGGCCATCGTACTTAACCGCGATGTAGCCGGATGGTTCACTCTTATGGTATATCAGGTAATATTCCTGGTTTTCGCTGTTAATCTGTCTTTCAATAGCCACCGCTGATTGAAAGGTTTTCAGCATATAATCGACCTGTTCTACTCCGATAATCGGGATATAATGCTCATTCCATATTTTTGAAGCGAGGTCGGCAACTACCTGTATTTGGGGCAGCGACTTAACCTTTATAATGGTTATTGCATTTATATTAAGGTTATTGTATAATCTGAAATTTTCCTCATCAAAGCAGCAGAATATAACTTTTTCTATTTCCGGATGATCGGGTAAAAAGTTGAATACAGATTCGAATGCAATGGCTGCTGCTTGCTCCTTTGGAAATCCGTAAACACCTGTGCTTATATTGGGAAAGGCAATAGTTTTGATATGGTTTTCGGAGGCGATCCTGAGACTTTGTCTGTAACATGAGGCCAGCAGTTCCTTTTCACGATGGCTTCCGCCGTTCCAGACAGGACCTACTGTATGGATGACATATTTTGAAGGCAGTCTGAAGCCGGGTGTAATCTTTGCATCCCCGGTGTTGCATCCGTTGAGCAGTTCGCAGGCTTCAAGCAGTTCTGGTCCCGCTGCGCGGTGGATTGCCCCGTCAACACCTCCGCCACCAAGCAGTGAACGATTGGCTGCATTTACTATCGCGTCAACATCGAGCCGTGTAATGTCTCCCCTGATGATTTCGATTTGTGCCATTACCTGATCTGAGCGCCGACTTCGCGTTCATAAACGCTGATCAGCCTGTTCATTGTTTTTTCTATCTGTTTGTCATTCAGTGTTTTCTCTTCGTCCTGGAGGATGAAGCTTACCGCGTATGATTTTTTGCCTTCAGGAAGGTTAGCCCCTTCGTAAACATCAAAAATATTCACGCTGCGCAGGATTTGTCTTTCGGCTTTGAACGCGAGCGCTTTGATGGTACTGAACTGCACATTTTTATCAATAAGCAGTGCCAGGTCGCGTCGTACTTCAGGATATTTCAGCAGCGGTGTATAGCTGGCTTTATGGTTTTTGACTGCCTTAACAATTGCTGTCCAGCGAAGATCGCCATAAAATACATCTGTGTGAATATCCAGGTTTTTAAGAATTTTACTGCTCAAAAAACCAATCTGGCCGATTATCACATTATTGAAACGGTATTCAAGTCCTTCCGAAAAGATGTCGTTTGATATCGTTTCGATACTGCAATTTTCTTCACGAATGCCAAGTCTGGCAAGAATGTTCGCAACATTGGCTTTCAAGGTGAAAAAGGAGCTTGGTTCCGCTTTTGTCTTCCAGTTTTCGGCCTCTTTCCTGCCGGTTATCCATATAGCAATGTGTTCTTCCTCGCTGTAATTCTTCACAGGATGACCATTGGATTTGACACCGCCATAGTGATAAACATTTCCGAATTCATATAACCGGAGATCGGCATTACGAAAGTTGGAATTACGGTTTATCGCCTCAAGTCCGCCAAACAGCAGCGTCTGGCGCATCCCGTTAAGATCGGAACTTAGCGGATTAAACAGTTGTACAATATTTTCAGTTTTATACGATTCAAGCTGATCGTAATAAGACGATTTTGTGAGAGAATTGGACATAATCTCGTTAAACCCTCTCGCTGTTAACATTTCGGAGATCAGGTTCTGTAACATCATTTTATCGGGATGAGGGGCAAGCTGGATCGAGGATTTAATTGTTTTACCGGGCTCCACGTTGTTGTAGCCATAAATGCGTAAAATCTCCTCTATAATGTCAGCTTCCCGCTTCACATCTACCCTGTATGGAGGGACTGAAAGAGTTAACCCGTCAGAGGTCTCTTCATTAATCAGAATTTCAAGTGAAATTAAGATGTTTTTTATGGTCTCTTTAGGAATCTCTTTACCGATCAGCCGGCTTATGTTTGACCATGTAACCTGTACAGGGAAGTATTCAAGTATTGAAGGATCGGCTACGATGTCAATAACATCAGAGGATATTGTTCCCCCTGCCACTTCTTTAATCAGCAAAGCTGCCCGTTTTAAAGCGTACAAGGTTCCGTTGGGATCAACACCGCGTTCGAAGCGGAAGGAGGCATCGGTATTTAAGCCATGACGCCGTGCGGTTTTACGGATGTATACCGGGTTAAAATAGGCACTTTCGAGAAAAATCTGAGTAGTGCTTTCTTTTACTCCCGACTGAAGTCCTCCAAATACCCCACCGATACACATCGCTTCATCGGCATTACAAATCATCAGATCTTTATCAGACAGTTCCCGTTCAACGCCGTCGAGGGTGATAAATTTTGTCCCCGCAGGAAGTGTTTTTACAATCACCTTCCCACCTTTTATTTCCCCGGCATCGAAGGCATGAAGCGGCTGACCTGTTTCGTTAAGTATATAGTTTGTAATATCTACGACATTATTTATCGGATTCTGTCCAATCGCCCTGAGCCTGTTTTTGAGCCAGTCCGGCGATTCCTTAACGGTTATACCTGAGAGGGTTATTCCGCTATACCTGTGACATGCTTCGCTGTTTTCGACAGAGATCGATATGGGAAGTTTCTGATTATCAATTTTAAAGGAATCAATGTCAGGACGGGAAAACTTTACTGTGTCTTTTTGACTCAGCCAGGCTGCCAGATCACGTGCCACACCAATATGTGATGCACTATCGATGCGGTTAGGTGTCAGATCTACCTCGAGAACAAAATCACTTTGAATGTTGAAAAAATCGCTTGCAGGTGTTCCCGGTTTAGCGTCCTGATCCAATACCATGATTCCGCTATGATCGTGACCCAGACCTATTTCGTCTTCAGCACAGATCATTCCCATTGAGACTTCACTCCTTATTTTGGATTTCTGAATGGTAAATTTCTCATCGCCATTGTAAAGAACTGTCCCAACAGTGGCGACCAGTACCTTTTGACCAGCAGCGACATTTGGTGCGCCGCATACGATCGGAAGGTTTTCTTCACCGCCTATATTGACCGTTGTAACACTAAGATGGTCGGAGTTTGGATGTTTAAGGCAGGTAATTACTTCACCCACAACAATCCCTTTTAATCCTCCTTTGATGGATTCGACCTCGTCAACACTGCCGGTTTCAAGTCCTAGTTGAGTGAGGGTAGCTGCCACTTCGGCAGGTGAAAGATCCAGATTGATATAATCTTTAAGCCAGTTGTATGAAATATTCATTTTAAATCTTCTGCATAATAATACAATAGGGGCAAAGGTAGGCAATTTAGGTTCAATGCCCAAATCGGGGATGACTTCACCACGCGATTAACTGGAGCGGTTATGTTAATTTTTTGTTCTCATTATCTTCAATTTAGCTCACTTATATTAACAAATTGAGTTTTTTTTCGACAAATTGCGAAAAAGTATTTTTTTAAGTTATTGAATTATTATTTTGCACCCGTAAAACAATGGTAGGAAAAGTACTGGTGTTTCGGAATAATGATATGAATATGAACACATTATAGATAAACGTAATCTGTAGATAATATGACAACAATCAATAAACCGCGAATCGTTAAGGACTATGACAAGCTTCCGATGGATGTTCAGGGTCAAATCAAGCTTGCATATCCACAGGGTTTTGCAGGAAATCTGATTACTTATATCAATGCCAAGGGGAAAGTAGTCTCCGCATTACCCTACGAAACCGAAGATCATTACTACCTTGTTCGGATGACACTCGAAGAGGCAAATAACATTGTTGAAAATGACGACGATTTTAATGACGATGGAATTCTGCGCGACGATTTTGCGCTTCAGGAGTTTGAAGGGCACGATGATGTCGATGAAGATGTAAATGATATCCCTGACGATTTACCTGAAGAGGACGATGATGATGATATTTAACAGATAATTTTATCTTGATATAAATACAATTGCCGGTAAATTACCGGCTTTTTGCATTTATTCAGGATTTGGCCTTTGAAGTTGTCTGTTGGTAAATGCAATAATCTCTTCTTTCATGCCGGGGGTGAACCATGTAATTTCAGGATCCCGCCTGAACCAGGTAAGTTGTTTGCGTGCATATTTTCTGGAGTTCGCCTTAATTTTTTCCTTTGCCTCTTCGAGCGAAATTGTCCCGTCAAAATATTCGAACAATTCGCGGAATCCCACCGTATTTAAGGAGTTAAGGTGTCGGAAGGGGTACAGATCGCGTGCTTCCTGTTCAAGGCCTTCCGCGAACATTTTATCAACACGGAGGTTGATGCGGTTGTACAAAACTTCACGGTCGAGGTTGATTCCCAGTTTTATAATGGTAAATGGACGTTTTTTTGGCTGGTTGGTCCGGAAAGAGGAGTAGGGGAGGCCTGTCATCAGACAGATTTCCAGCGCGTGCAGAATCCGCTTCGGATTTCTTAAATCAACCTTGTTGTAATAATCGGGATCGAAGAACCGAAGTTCATTTCGCAAACTTTCAATTCCTTCCGATTCCATGCGTTTCATCAGTGATTTGCGCAAATCAGCATCAACCTCGGGAAGATCGTCAATGCCCTTACAAAGCGCATCGATGTACATCATCGAACCGCCGGTCATCAGTATCATCTCTTTTTTTTTGTACAACAATTCCAGTCGGTCGAGTACTTCCATCTCGAATTTACTTGCATTGTAACATTCGTGAATGGAATGTGATCTGATAAAGTGGTGCGGAACGGCATCCAGAATTCGTTGTTCAGGAACCGCTGTTCCTATACGCATCTCTTTGTAAATCTGCCTCGAATCGCAGGAAATGATAGCCGTATCGTAGTATTTTGCAAGTTCAATACTTAGGTCTGTTTTGCCAACACCTGTAGGCCCGAGAAGAATAATAAGAGACTTTGGCATTATTTCCAATAGCTTTTAATTGAATAAATTAGCGGCTGGCAAGTGGTTACTGGCATCTGGCATCCGCTCAATTGAAAGTAAGCCATTAATTTTCCCTTTAAAAATTTTTCTCGTTTTAGAATCAGCTACTTTATGCTTTCGCTGGCTGCCAGTAGCTAATAGCCAGTAGCTTTCATTAGATGACCTCGCCCATTTCACCATAAATCATGTTCAGATCCTCAAGTTCTCCAAAATCTGTGAAGGCATTATGAAGCTCGGCATCTTCACTGGCAAGTAAATCAGTGTCATTGTGATTTGTTGAGCTCTGTACTGGAGCATTGCCTCTGTTGTAAGTGACAACCGGAGTCTTTAAATTCTTTTCCATAACAATCTCATTTAATTCTATATACAACGACTTTTTATTAATAACATCAAATACATAGATCAGTTTATCTTCTCTCTCTTTCAGATAATCGCCAAGTTTTGCACCCTTTGTTGCAGGGGTAGTCAATTTAGTAGTCGAGCCGTTAGTTGAATTGTTTTCGAAAATTTTAATTTCCAGTTCCTTGTCCCACTCTTCATCGGCCAGGAAAAAGGTAGAACGATCCGATGTTTTGTAATTACATTCCTTCTGAATTACTTCATGAAGTTCAACGAAAGTGTTATTTTCATCGGCATCAATGTGCAATGCAAAATTTTCAACCGTGTCGGATATGACATTGAATCTAAATATCATGGTCTTTTTTTTCAATACTAACCACTACAAATTTACGTAATGATTTATGTAATCTCCAAATTTATGAAAAATAATATGTTTTGTTCGAATAATGCAAAAAAAAAGCCGGGTTATTGCCCGGCTTTTTAGTGATCCAAAATAGTAGAATCTATTGATTCTCTTTTATAAAATTGAGGCAGGAACCGGACTTAAACCATTCAATCTGAGCCTCATTATAGGTGTGTTTTGCCAAAATATCTTCTGTAGATCCATCAGCGTGATGCAAAGTCAGAGTAAGGAGTTTACCTGGTTCGAAAGTTTTAAGACCTTTCACATCGATTGAATCGTCTTCCAGGATCCGGTTATAATCATCCGGAACTGCAAATGTCAGTGCAAGCATCCCCTGTTTTTTGAGATTTGTTTCATGAATACGTGCAAACGACCGCGTAATTACGACCCTTACCCCCAGGTGACGAGGCTCCATCGCGGCATGTTCGCGTGAAGAACCCTCACCGTAATTCTCGTCGCCAACAATTACTGATCCCAACCCGGCTTTTTTATAGCTTCTCGCGGTAGTTGGAACTGGACCATATTCACCGGTTAACAGATTTTTAACAGTATTGGTCTTGCCATTGAAATCATTTATCGCGCCGATCAGCATATTTTCAGAGATATTATCCAGATGACCCCGATAAGTTAACCAGGGACCAGCCATTGAAATGTGATCGGTTGTACATTTGCCCCGTGCTTTAATCAGAAGTTTCAGATTGTATAAATCCTCCCCCTCCCAGGGAGCAAACGGGGTGAGCAATTGCAACCTGTCGGACTGGGGATCTACAATAACTTCAATGCTTTGGAATTGTGTTGATGGGGGTATCAATCCCTGATCTTCGACTGCGAATCCACGTGCGGGCAATTCGTCGCCAGTGGGGGGACTGAGCATCACTTTTTCTCCGTTTTCATTGGTTAGAAAGTCAGTTGCGGGATTAAAATCAAGGGTTCCTGCAATGGAGAAAGCGGTAACTATTTCGGGTGATGCAACGAAACCATGAGTTTTAGGATTTCCGTCATTCCGTTTTGCAAAATTCCGGTTAAAGGAGGTCATGATTGAATTTTCGGGAAGATTTTCAGCATTGTGACGTGCCCATTGCCCGATACACGGACCACACGCATTGGCCAGAACGACTCCACCCATTTCTTCGAATGATGTCAGCAGACCGTCGCGGGCAACAGTGTACCTGACAAGTTCGGACCCTGGAGTGACGGTAAATTCTGATTTAACCTTCAGATTTTTTTGTTTTGCCTGGCGTGCAATTGATGCAGCCCTGCTGATATCTTCGTAGGAAGAGTTGGTACACGAACCGATCAGACCAACCTTCAATTCCAGCGGCCATCCTTTTTCTTTGGCTACCGTTTTGAATTGGGAAAGAGGAGTGGCCAGATCGGGGGTAAATGGTCCGTTGATATGGGGTTCCAGTTCTGAGAGATTAATTTCGAAGACCTGGTCAAAATATTTTTCCGGGTTGATATAAACATCGTCATCCGCCCTGAGCTCTGATGCGATTTGTGCAGCCATTCCGGCAATATCGGCACGATCTGTCGCTTTCAGGTAATTACTCATCGTTTCATCATAAGCAAAAGTGGAGGTGGTTGCACCTACTTCAGCTCCCATATTGCAGATAGTTCCTTTACCGGTACACGAGATGCTGGAGGCTCCCGGTCCGAAGTATTCAATAATACTGCCGGTTCCACCTTTCACCGTCAGAATTGCAGCCACCTTAAGAATCACATCTTTTGGAGATGACCAACCGCTGAGTGTTCCGGTGAGCCTGATCCCGATCAGTTTTGGAAATTTCAATTCCCAAGGAATTCCGGTCATCACATCAACGGCATCCGCCCCGCCAACACCAATGGCAATCATTCCCAATCCGCCCGCATTAACCGTGTGCGAATCGGTTCCTATCATCATCCCACCCGGGAATGCATAATTTTCGAGCACCACCTGGTGGATAATGCCTGCACCTGGTTTCCAGAATCCTATGCCATATTTCTTTGATACAGAGGCTAAAAATTCATAAACCTCCTTGTTGGTTATTTCAGCTTCCTTAAGATCCTCCGTTGCACCCGTGCGGGCCAGGATAAGATGGTCACAATGAACGGTCGAAGGAACCGATACCGTATTTTTGCCGGCCTGCATAAACTGAAGAAGGGCCATTTGAGCCGTAGCATCCTGCATCGCAACACGATCAGGGTCAAAATTAACATAGGAAATTCCCCGCTCAAACGGCTGTTCAGGTAATTCGCCCGAAAGGTGTGAGTAAAGGATTTTCTCGGTTAATGTTACAGGTCTGCCCAGCAATTGACGGAGTTTATTAACTCGTTCAGGCATGTGTGAATAGACCTTGCGGATCATTTCAATGTCATAAGCCATATGGATAAAATTTTAAGATTCAGAATTGACTGCAATGTTAACCATTATTGATGATAAGTATGAAAAAATCCTTTATCTATTAACACATTAATTGAAAGTTAGTTTTAAATTAGCAGAAAAATTACCCTGATCAATCCCTTATTTAGCATGTTGTGGATTAAACCTTTGGTGTTCGAAAATATTAAAATCGCGTTTCAATCCATCCGTGGAAACCTGATTCGCTCCGTGCTGACTATATTAATCATTGCCATTGGCATTGCAGCCCTTGTTGGTATTTTAACAGCAATCGATTCAATAAAGAACTCTATCACTGCCGAATTCACCCGCCTGGGTGCAAATACATTCAGTATTCAAAGCCGAAGCATGCGGGTTCAGATCGGAAATAAGCGTTACAGGTCAAAGAATTACAGCTATATCAGCTATTTTCAGGCACGTTCGTTCAGGGAACGGTATGTTTTTCCGGCGGTAGTTTCAATTTCTGTACATGCCACTCAGACTGCGACCGTGAAATATGAATCAAAAAAGAGCAATCCCAATGTCACGGTCCGCGGAATCGACGAAAATTACCTGGTCACAGCCGGTTATGAAGTTGAATCGGGCAGAGGTCTCTCGTACCAGGAATCGTTCAACGGGAATAATGTAGCTCTTTTGGGCGCAGCATTGGTAAAGAAGATCTTTCCGAAGGATGTCGATCCGCTGGGAAAAATGATTGCAGTAGGAAGCGGGAAATACCAGGTTGTGGGAGTACTGAAAGATAAAGGGAGTGGCTTCGGGAATAGTGGTGATCAGGTAGTATTACTTCCATTTACCAATGTCAGGCAATATTTCCCTCGACCGCAGATGAACTTCAGAATCAGTGTGATGCCCAAATCCCCACAGTTGCTTGATGCTTCCATAGGCGAAGCCGAGTCAGAATTCCGGAATATCAGGGGACTGAATGTTCTGGACGAATCGGATTTTATAGTTGAGAAGAGCGATAACCTTGTAAATGTACTGCTCGACAATATTAAATATGTAACCCTTGCAGCCACGATAATCGGATTTATTACCCTTCTAGGCGCCGCGATCGGCCTGATGAATATTTTGCTGGTAACGGTAGCCGAGAGAACACGCGAAATTGGCATTCATAAAGCAATGGGGGCTAACTCCCGCTCCATCAAACAACAATTCCTGATCGAATCGATAGTGATTGGTCAGCTTGGAGGAATGTTCGGAATTGTATTGGGCATTCTGGCCGGGAATGGCGTTTCAGCACTGATCGGCAGTTCCTTCATTGTTCCCTGGCACTGGATGCTGGGTGGTGTGGTGTTATGCCTGCTGGTGAGTCTGGCTTCGGGTGTGCTACCTGCTATTAAAGCCTCGAAACTTGATCCTATTGAGGCGTTGAGGTATGAATAAGTGATATTCATGCCGGAAAGGTTTTATCCAGAGATGAAATCGTTCAGCGGACGAATGATTATCTTAGGAAATGAAGCTGGTCTATACCGAACAGGCACTTGTCGTATATTACCAATGGAAGGCCACTGCTTTTTAAAAACAGAGATGCCGGAAAGTTCCTTTTTCAGGGATGTGACATTTATTAAAAGTTTGTATCTTTGAGAAAAAACATGAAAAATATAACAATACAAGTTGATATACCATCCGATTTACTGGTTGCACTTAATGAATCTGAACAAGAATTGAAATCTCATTTTCAGACTGCAACGGCTATGATGCTATTTCAGGAAGGAAAATTGACAATTGGAAAAGCAATTCAATTATCCGGATTAACCCGTTTTGAATTTGAGAAGGTACTGGCAAAGAACAAAATACCGGTTTCTATTTTGGATACGAACCAGATTATGTCTGATGCCGAAAAACTAAGAGATTTGTAGAGGATGATACTCGTGGTTGCTGACACAGGAGCATTGATTTCATTGGGGCTTGTTGGGCATATTGACCTGATAGAAAAGGTATTTGGGGATTTTTATATCCCAAATGCCGTATGGGAAGAACTGCACGAATATGAGAACGCTGAATTTGACAAAAGTGTCCTTCCTTTACTTGAAAAACATGTGATAAAGATTAAATCAAGAAATTATCTCTCGGTAATAATGGATTATGGTGAATCAGAATCTGTGATCTTGTATGAGGAATTGAATGCAAACTATTTGTTAATTGATGATAACAAAGCGCGAATTATTGCTGAATCATTTGATGTAAATTGTATTGGTTCTATCGGCTTGTTGTTGAAATCAAAACAAAAAGGACTAATAGATAATTTGAGGTCTGTTTTTGTGAAATGGATTGATAATGAACGATACTTTTCAAAAAAATTATTGAATGAAATATTAATACAGACTGGTGAAGAACCAATACAAGATACATAATTCTTGTCTGATTTTCAATTTTAACGTTCTATAAATGGGGAAAATAGTCCTATTTAGCTTTCTTTTGTTTTTTACGGACCAGGCTTCTGCCTGTACCACCTTTCTAATATCCGGGAAATATACAACAGATGGGAAGCCACTGCTTTTTAAAAACAGGGATGCCGATCAGATGCAAAACGGGTTGGCTTTTTTCGAAGATGGAAAATACAAATACATCGGTTTGGTGAATGGAACAGCGAATTGGAGTAAAGAGGTCTGGGGAGGTTATAACGAATCCGGGTTTGCCATTATCAATACGGCAGCTTACAACAATAATATAGGCGATACAACAAAGCTTAAGGATCAGGAAGGCGTTATAATGAAACTTGCCCTGCAAACCTGTCAGACGCTTGAGGATTTTGAGAATCTGCTCAAAAACATTCATAAACCAATGGGATCGGATGCAAATTTTGGCGTAATCGATGCATCTGGCGGAGCTGCATTTTATGAAACAGGAAATTTTAAGTTCATAAAATTTGATGCGAATGATACCACTGTTACATCGAATGGAATCCTTGTCCGAACCAATCATTCACTAAGCTCTGACCTTACAAAAGGTTTTGGTTTTTGCAGGTATAACACAGCATTTCAGTCAATTAATAAAGCCTCTGATGAGAAAAAATTATCGCCTCAGTTCCTGTTTAATATTCTGTCCCGGAACCTGTATCATTCATTAACAAAAACTGATTTGTTGGCTGATTTACCCAAACAAAGGAATTCTCCCGAATTTAAATTCTTTATTGATTACATTCCCCGGGAGTCAACCGCGTCGGCAATTATGATGGTTGGTGCAAGAGATAAAATGCATGTTAAAGAGGCCATGATGTGGACCATTTTAGGATTTCCGCTAACCTCGGTGGCTATTCCTGTATGGATATCGGCCGGAAATCAGTTGCCCAAAGCAGTAACTATGGATAAAACATTTAAATCGCCCATTTGTGTGGCTGCCTTAAAATTTAAGGCAGAATGCTTCCCGATTACTTACGACAGGGGTTCTAACTATATCAATCTGTCAGCAGTAATCAATCAACAAAATAACGGCTACATGCAACTGCTTCAGCCTATTGAAAATGAGATTTTTGAAAGAACTAATCTATTGACGGATGAAATAGAAAAAGGTACAAAAACAGGCGAAGATATTTCATCTTTTTATGGCTGGATTGATCAGTATTTGTCAAAGACATACAACCAACAGTTTAATGTTATTCTGTTTGGCAACTGAGTTATTATATTTTCATTCCTTTTTGTGACTTCACCATAAAATTATTTCCGGCGGTATCGTCGTTTCACAAGAAAAATTTGCCCCACAGATTTAGCTTCCCTGATCTTCGATTCACTGATTTTCGTAAATTATAAATAAATAAAGTGAGTTTTTTTTCCTGTTTTTTGTATATTTGATATTGGCATACAAAGTTCTTTTCCTGAAATATTTGAAGCTTTGAATTCAACGTATTATTTGTATGCATTTGTTGTCATAAAGTTATTAATTTAAAAAATATTTTATGAAACAGTTTTACCTTCTTTTCTTGTTTGCCATGATCTTCAACCCGGTCTTCTTTGGGCAAACCAATCAGAAAAATGAAAAAACTTTGATGTTAAAACAGGCAGAACTTACTGAAAAGCAATTAATTCTTCAGACCGAGGAAAAATTTCGAAAGGCCAAAATTGAGCATGATGTTCAGGTAATAGATAAAATTTTGGCTGAAAACTACAGCGGAACGAATCAGTTTGGTCACATCCGAAATAAAGCACAAACGAAAAATCTTTTTACCACTTTAGAATTAAATTCGTTGACGACGGATAGCATCGAAGTCATGCTATTAAGTGATTCAACCGCCACTTTAAGCGGATTACAAACAGAGAATGGTAATCAGATGAGTTTTATGCGCAACTATGTCAAACAAAAAGGTCAATGGCGTATTCTTACATCCATTCAGAAATTTCCCGAATTTCGAAACCAGCAAGGTATAGGAAGTTATCGGTTGACTGGTTATTTGCAGGGCGCAGAAGGGGTGGCTATGAGCCTTATTAAAATGGTTGGAGGTTCAATGGTAAATATAAATGCTGCCATCGTTAAAGATGGGGTATTTAAGATGGAAGGGAAGGCAATTGAATATCCGGAAATTGTATTTCTGACAACGCCGGGGAAGCGTGAACGTGCCTCTTTTTACCTTGAAAATGCAGAAATCACGATTACGGGACATCTTGACTCCCTTGCAAAAGTAAAAGTCACAGGATCCAAAACTCAAAATGAATTCTTAGCATATTTAACGGCAATTGACGCGTTCAAAGGGAATTTTGAAAGTAAATCTAAAGATCTGCAGTCTGCAATCAAAATTAAGGACACTGCCAGAGTGGTTCAGATTAAAAAAGAGATTGATGTTATTATATCTGAGGTAAATGCAATCCAGAAAGATTTTGTTATAAATAATCCTAAGTCATATGCCACTCCGGCAATTCTTCAAGGTTTAGTTAGAACCATGAATCCTGCAGATATTGAATTAATTTTAAATTCCCTGGATCCCGGTGTAGCCAAAACACCAATTGCAATTGAGATCAAATCAAGGATAGAGGCATTAAAGGCAGTCGATATTGGGAAAAAAGCACCTGATTTTACGATGAACGATGTTAGCGGAGCGCCAGTTTCCCTGTCATCAAAAATTGGAGCAAAACTTCTGCTCGTTGACTTCTGGGCGGCTTGGTGCGGCCCTTGTCGTGCTGAAAATCCAAATGTTGTAAAGGTGTATAACAAATTTAAAAGTAAAGGGTTTGACGTTCTCGGTGTATCGCTTGACAGGAATAAAGAAGAGTGGATAAATGCTATTGCAAAAGACCAGCTTACGTGGACTCAAGTATCAGAACTTCAATATACGAATAGTGAAACTGCTAAATTGTATGCCGTAAATTCAATACCGGCAAATTTCCTTCTTGATCAAAATGGAGTAATCATTGACAAAAATTTACGGGGAGAAGCACTTTACAAAAAAGTTAAGGAGCTGCTTACCGGGAAGTAAGAATCTACAATTTAAAGAAAAACCCGAATTTGTAAGCGAAATTATCGCCTGTCCGACTTAACCGGTAAGGGCCATAGCGGTAATAAACACCTGCTCCCCACGAGAGGAAGTTCATCCTAAGAAGATTGTTTATCTCAATACCGGATTCAAAAAAACCTTCCCTGTAATCGGTAAGATTGAATTGTGTCTTGTAGTGTTCATTTAATCGGCCAACTCCGATATTCTGGGCAAAAATAAATGCCGGTCTCTTTTTGAACCGGGCACCAAACAACCACGGACTGAAATTATGCCGCAGATGCAGGGCCGAATATTCCGATGCTCCAAATTCATTAAGCTGCATTGTGGCAAACGAGTACGGTGCTGCAAGGGTAACGGTTCCGGCAAAACTTCCGTAACCGTTAAACAATTCAATGATGGGTCCGTTTTGGCTAATCGTGCCACCTCTGAGCATAATTGTTGTCGTGCCAATGCCTTTGAATGGAAGGTTAAATTTCCCTTTAAATTCTATTTTTGTATATCGTGATTCGCCATTTAATAATTCAAGTCCCTGAATAAATGTCACATAGTAATCCGATCGCGGTTCCCTGATTTCAGTTAAACGGCCATCTTCATTTTCCAGTTTTATCCCGGGTGAGAACCTTAATTGTAATCCAGTCCTGGTCAGTGTAACCGGATCGAAGGCATGCATCAGCAGAAATGGGGTATACTGCCTCGCATAATTTTCGGAATGATCTCCGAACAGGTAAATATTCAGATCATTAAATGGACGAAATTCCGCTCCGGTTGTGTACCGCTTTGTTGTAAACATATTCTTTATAAGCAAATTGCGGTAGGTTTCCGGATTTAGCAATGATTTGGTTTCGAGAAACTCAGGACCGCCGAATTCCAGGCTCATATCTTTATAACCCAGGTGAATCCTCAGATCAGGGCGATCGGACGGATAAATATTGATCCATTCTCCATGTCGAACAGATTTATCCTTAAGTCCATAGCTGAAGTAACCGCCAACCGTAAAATGCTTTGATAACCGCCGCGTAGTTTCAACCCCCATTCCCAATTTTATTCCTTCATACAGGTTATAACCAAAAATTTTATTGTAATCCAGGTGAATATAACCCATTGGAATCTTGCCTTCGGCAATTATTCTGATCAACTTAGCCTGCTGATCCTGGTTGTCTGAAATTTCCCCATGTTGAACACCTTGCCCTGAAGCCGAATTTTTAAAATCGCCGGGTGTGAGCATGGGATTGATCTGTTGCTGATAAATCTGAGTGGTACTCTCGGCGTAAACCGTGTTATCCGGATTATTGAAGTTGGAAATCAAAACTTTTATTTTTTTTTCAGACGGTAACCATCGTCCATCCTGGAGTTCGAAGTTTTGATGAATGAAAACCTGTGGTTCAAGCGGAGTATTGTGGGTTGAGTGTGCCTTTATTTGCCGCACAGTATATTTTTTTGCATCAACTATTGCCGTTCCGGTGAATCCGTCAAAAGAGTCACCCGGTTTTGGATGGAAATTAATCGTGTAAAGTGAATCACCGTCTGCACTGACCGAATCCCTGACCATATAATTGTATTTCGGAAATGCAGCTTCCTGGAACGGCGATATAAAGCTCTTGTTCAGGAGGTTGATTGTCGGTTGAAGCAGCGAGATTCCGTTTAGACTAATGGCCAGTTCGGAATAGAATTCCTCCTTTTTCCCGGTGAATTTAGAAGAAAGATTTTCAGACTTGAAAAATCCGGGTTTCAGGTACTTTTTATTCGTAAGGATTTCTGTCGAATACAGGTAATCGGAAACTGTTGAATCAGCCGGGAAGTGCTGTGCGCCGGGCGATAAATTTTTGACACTAAACTGCTCCAGGCTGATGGCACTATAACTGTTAAAAGATGAGGGATCATTCCCGTTTAACTGCTGCAAAACCATTTCCAGGATTTTCTCCGTATCGCTTCGGGAAAGTGTATCGGCAGAGTTAAGGGAGTACGACTGCGACATTCGCGCAAAAACATGATCTGGATAATTCATTACTAAAACAAATCCGATGATCAATAAGCTATTCTTCAGTTTCTTCCAGTTCATTAAGGGTTCCAATAAGTTGTTGCCGGTATTTTCCGTAAAGGGCGTTGAATCCTTTATGAAAAATGTAAAAAATCAGTGCGATAAGTGCAACCATTACCACTATTATCAGCAATTCACCCGTGATTAGTTTAAGCCGGCTTACGGTTTGGGTTTCGGGCATCATTTTAATTCCTTTCCAGACACCCAATGCAAATCCGGCAGATGCAGCACACGAAAAAACAATCAGTGCAAGATAGAACTCTTTTTTAAAAGTATCGAGGAGCTCGATTACCTTTCGCAACGCCACCTGCATGTCTGAGGCTGCCAGCAGTTTTATTTTTAGTCGCTTATACCGGAAAACAAACAGAATGAAAGTCAGCATCATAATGGTGTTGACAATTAACCCGATTATACTGATGACCGGGGGAGTGGGCAGTTGTTCATTCAGATAGGAAGGAAAAATACGGTCATAGGGAAGGTACTGATCGGCAATTGTAAGTAAAATAAAAATCCCCAGCAACCAGAATCCGGTTCTGACATTGCGTTCAAGGATCGAAAGTATCCCGGAGCCTTTGCGTTTAAGCAGTTGCCTGATCTCATCCGTATTTACAAAATGGTCCTGATCTTTCGATTCTGAGACTTTTCCCCAGGCTTTTTTAAGTTCGTTCAGTTCCATTATATCTTTCCTTTAATGAGAGATTCCAGTTTTTTCTTAATTCTGTTCATTTTAACACGCACATAATTCTGAGTAATCCCGGTGATTTCAGCAATCTCTTCGTACGATTTATCTTCAAGATAAAGCAGAACAATCGATTTTTCAATCCCGGTAAGCTGATTAATGGCTGTGTGAAGAAGATTTATATTTTCTTCAAGTTCTTCATCGTATTCATCATACGCGATGGAAGGGATATCCCTGACAAACAGAGCGTTTGCCGTTTGACGGCTCCCCTTTTTGTAAGCCGTAATGGCTGTGTTAATAGCCACCCGGTACATCCATGTCGAAAATTTGGATTGCTCTTTGAACGATCCATACGATTTCCAGAGTTGGATCAGAATCTCCTGAAACAGGTCTTTACGGTCATCCACATTGTCACAATACATTCTTGTGACTTTGTGAATGATCCCCTGGTTGTCTGTAATATTTCGAAGAAATTCCTCTTTCACACGTTAATTAGTAATGGTTAGTATTAAATAATTACAAGCATTGTGATTTTAACGTGTGCGGGAGGATGGATTTATTTCTATCGTGAACTCATCTTAAGTAAATTCACCTCTTCTTCGGTAAGGAAACGCCATCTTCCACGCGGAAGATCTTTCTTGGTTAAACCACAAAAATAGACTCTGTCGAGTTTATCTACTTTGTAGCCAAGATGTTCAAAAATACGGCGCACAATTTTATTTTTTCCGGAATGGATTTCTACTCCCACCTGTTTTTTGTCATCCTCCGTGACATAGCTTACCGAATCGGCTGCCACAAAACCATCTTCGAGTGTAACCCCGTCAATAATTTCCTGGAGATGATTTTTTGACACCCTTTGATCCAAAAATACATGATAGATTTTTTTGCGGTTGTATTTTGGGTGGGTTAAAAGTTTTGTAAGGTCGCCATCATTGGTAAAAAGCAATAGTCCGGTTGTGTTTTTATCAAGCCGGCCTACAGGATAAATTCTTTCCTTACAGGCACTGGCCACAAGTTCCATAACCGTTTTGTCGGCGTGAGGATCGTCAAGTGTGGTGACATAGCCTTTAGGTTTATTTAACAGGACATAGACCTTTTTTTCGGCTGAGATTATTTTTCCGTTGAAACTAACCACCTGGCCGGGTAAAACCTGGTATCCCATTTCTGAAACGATTTTCCCGTTCACAGTCACGCAACCGGTGGCGATAAATGTATCTGCTTCACGTCGTGAACACAGACCTGCATTGGCGACATAACGATTCAGCCGCATTGAACCCGGTTCTTTTTTTGATGCAACCTGCTTTGAAGGTTTTAGTGAGGAATTAAATTCGTTGGCAAGATTTTGTTTGCCAAATTTTCCACGCAAAACTTTGCCCTCTTTATTCAGGAACTGGTCTGATTCGGCTCCCTCAAATTTTTTCTCGGGGCGTTTGCCGATTACTTCCCTTCGGAATACATCCGAGGTGCGCTCTTTTCCATACCGGTTGGTATTGATGGGTGCCGGTTTGGAACCCGAAGCGGTTTTGATAACTTTTGTTTTTCCGACCCTTTTCCCCACAAGGGGTTCCCGGGTATCGGGACGGCCTGAGAATGGCCTTCTTCCCTGGTCATTCGACGATGACGCTCCTTTTTGAACTCTGGGCCTTGTTCCGGGCTCACGTTTTCCGACGGTACGCGAATCTGTGCGTTCCTGTCCTCTCGATCTTCTGATAATCATTTCTTAATTCTCTGACTTATTAATAATTCGGGTGCAAATGTCGGAAAAATTTCCCAAAACAGAACAAATTTTTTTCTTAAGACGAATAATCCTTTGATTAATTAACCCAATTTAAGAACTTTGCAAGTTAATAATCTAAAAGTAACTTGAATATGGCGCTTATAAAATCAATATCCGGAATACGGGGAACAATCGGTGGTAAACCGGGCGAAGGCCTTAGTCCGCTTGACCTGGTTAAATTTACTGCCGCTTACCTTACATGGGTGAGACAGAGCCAAAACAACGGCAAAAAACTAAAAATCGTGGTCGGCCGCGATGCGCGTATTTCAGGTGAGATGGTCAACGCAGTAGTTACAGGAACCCTATTAGGCATGGGTGCCGACGTGGTGAATATCGGCCTGGCATCGACACCTACAACCGAACTTGCAGTCGTGGCCGAAAAAGCCGACGGGGGAATTATTCTAACGGCCAGCCATAATCCTATGCAATGGAATGCCCTTAAATTGCTGAATCAGGATGGAGAGTTCCTGAATGATCCTGAAGGAAAAGCGGTCCTTGCAATTGCTGAAAATGAAAGTTTCATTTTTGCAGAGGTGACCGACCTGGGTCATGTCACTGTTATGGACTATACGGCGTACCATATTCAGCATGTTCTAGATCTTGAACTTGTGAATTTAGAAGCGATTAAGAAAGCCCGGTTCACGGTAGCAGTCGATGCTGTTAATTCAGTTGGCGGAATAATTGTACCGGAATTGTTAAAAGCTTTGGGTGTTGTTGAAGTGGTTGAAATTAACTGTGCTGTAAATGGTCAGTTTGTCCATAATCCCGAGCCGATACCCGAAAATCTTACCGGTACTGCCGACCTGGTGCGCAAAAAGAAAGTTGATGTCTGTTTTGTAGTTGATCCTGATGTCGATCGCCTTGCCATTATAAATGAAGATGGAACTATGTTTAACGAAGAATACACGCTTGTGGCTGTTTCCGATTATGTACTTTCACATACTAAAGGGAATACGGTTTCCAATCTTTCCTCTTCAAGGGCACTGCGTGACATTACCGCATTACATGGAGGAACCTACATGCCTTCAGCGGTTGGTGAAGTTAATGTAACCTCAATGATGAAGGCAACCGGGGCTGTTATCGGTGGCGAAGGAAATGGTGGAGTAATCTATCCTGCGAGCCACTACGGTCGCGATTCGATGGTGGGGATCGGTCTCTTTCTCTCACATCTGGCGGTCTCGGGTTTGAAATGTTCGGAGCTTCGCGCGACCTATCCCGACTATTTTATGTCAAAAAATAAAATTGAGCTTACACCTGGCATTGATGTGGACGATATCCTGCTGAAAATGAAAGATAAATATTGTCATGCGCAAATAAATGATATTGATGGAGTGAAAATTGATTTTGACACTGAATGGGTCCATTTACGCAAGTCGAATACCGAACCCATCATCCGGATTTATTCTGAAAGCAAATCAGCCTCCGGTGCCAATGCCCTGGCCGAAAAAATCATTGCCGATATCCGGGGGATTGCCGAAATCTGATGATTAAAGTTGTTAAGTATTTGTTAAGTGTTGTAAAAATTTTTTTTTATCTTTATAAACAGGCTAAATTTGCGTTTATTTACAAACAATAATAATTTATTGATATTCACAACTATAATTCGAAATTTATGAAAGTAACAGTAGTAGGGGCAGGGAACGTAGGCGCGACATGTGCTGATGTATTGGCATATCGCGAAGTAGTTAATGAGATAGTCTTATTGGATATCAAGGAAGGTATTGCCGAAGGTAAAGCCCTCGATATTCTTCAGAAAGCTCCGATCAATGGTTATGATACACGTACAGTTGGAGTTACCAATGATTATTCGCGCACTGCAGGATCTGATGTTGTTGTAATTACATCCGGATTGCCACGTAAACCGGGGATGAGCCGCGATGATTTAATCGGAATTAATGCAGGTATTGTCAAATCGGTAACTGAAAATGTCGTCAAATATTCACCCGATGCCATTATCATTATTGTTTCCAATCCTTTGGATGTAATGACTTACCAGGCACATATAACATCAAAATTACCACGTACCAAAGTAATGGGTATGGCCGGAATCCTGGATACAGCCCGTTACCGTGCTTTCCTTTCCGAAGCTTTGAATATTTCTCAGAAAGAGATTCAGGCAATGCTCCTGGGTGGCCATGGTGATTCAATGGTTCCTTTAACCCGTTATACAACAGTAGGTGGCATTCCGGTAACAGAATTGCTCGAAGCCGATGTTTTAAATGCAATTGTTGAACGCACAAAAGCGGGTGGTGGTGAACTGGTGAAATTAATGGGTACTTCTGCCTGGTATGCACCGGGTGCAGCCGCAGCCCAGATGGTTGAGGCAATCGTTAAGGATCAGCGTCGTATTTTCCCGGTTTGCGTACAATTACAGGGAGAGTATGGTATTGACAATTGCTACCTCGGCGTTCCTGTTGTTTTAGGCAAAAACGGTATCGAAAGAATCGTTGAACTGCAATTAAACGATGCGGAAATGACCATGATGAAATCAAGCGAAGCGCAGGTACGTGAAGTGATGAATGTACTTGACGATCTGAATAAGAAATAATTGTATTTTATTTTTTGCCGGAAAGGGGCTTCGTGCCCCTTTTTTATTCTGGCAACTGGCGGCTGGCAACTCGCGGCTGGCGGTTAGCTGCTGGCGGCTGGCGATAAAATATTATAAAGCCATTGAAATGATACAGGAGATCTGTTTTGAAATTATTGAGCTCGAGGACAACACATTCCATCCTTTGCTGAAGGCAGAATTCCCGGGACTGGAGGAATACTGGTGGGTTATTGATTCAGGTGCATCGAAAAGTGTTTTTGATGTAACATTGACTAATTATTATGCATTAGATCAGGAGGATTCAGTGATGGCCACTGGTTTGGGCAAAGAGGTGGTTGAGACAATTTCCGGAATAATTCCTGAATTAAAAATTGGCGGTTTTAGTTTCGGCCCACTTAAAGTCGCATTGGTTGATTTTCATCATATCAACGAAGAATATGCGAAATTCTCAGCTAAAAAGATAGTGGGATTGATTGGTTGTGATTTTCTGTACTCCCATAATGCCCTCCTCGATTTCGAACAAACTAAGATAGTTCTTCGTTAGTATGTTATAAATCAGGTATCGGTTCGCAGTAGTTGATTTTTTATGAGGATTGGTTTGGCATAATACCTTGCTCACCTGTAAAAAGAACAATATGCAATTAACAAAACTTTTCAGTGAATTTGTCAACAGTGAAAAGGCTGGAGGAGTAATTTTGGTTTGCGTGACTGTTCTCTCTCTTGGATTGGCGAACTCGCCTCTGCAGGTTGAATATGTAAAACTTTGGAGATTTGACATGGGTGGCCATTCTGCCGTACATTGGATCAATGACGGATTGATGACCGTTTTTTTTTCTGCTAATCGGTCTTGAGCTTGAAAGGGAGATTTATAAGGGGGAACTTTCGGATATAAAAAACGCTTCATTGCCCATCTTTGGTGCATTAGGAGGTATGATAATGCCGGCCGGACTTTTTTTATTGTTTAATTTTGGAGCTGATACACAAGCAGGTACAGGTATTCCAACAGCAACCGACATTGCTGAGAAAAGTATTCCAAATTGTTTTTTAATTAAAAAAATTGTGCTATCTTTAACGTAATTCAAGCTTTCCCAAACTTTGGTCTTATAAATACAAATTTGTTTAATAACTTAAAACCTTATGAACAAGTATATTTATTTATCCACAACCCCTGAAGCACTGATTGCTTCCATGCTGCCACCTAAAGACTTTGGAGCATACTTCTCAACAGGAACAAAAAAAATGAATAAGGGTCAGGCAATATTCTTTGAGGTCGACCTTGCTCAGGTTGAAAATCTGATCGATATGGATAGCCTGAACCGCCGGTGTGTTGCCAAACCTGACGGCAGCCCAAAAAGCTCAGTGTATCTTTCAGTTTACAAGGTGCTTGAGATGGTCCCATTGTCTGCACTCAAGAGTTTATACCTGACAACTGATAATGGACATCTCCTTGAGTTGAAAAAAACACCTTACGATGCATCAGGTGAAGTTAAAGGTAAACTGCATCTTTATCAGGAGTTGTGTCCTGTAACCCCTTTAATTGCAAGCGATTTATTGCCTTCTGCATTTCTGAAGCGGCTTACCGACGGATCGACACCCATTGTTCTTCCAAAACTATTCTTCGTTGAACTGAAACTTGGAGAGTTGGCAACCAACCCACTGACTACTTCAGTTGATTATGTTGCATTTGCAAATATCGAACATCTGCGGGACTGCCTTGAAATTTTACGTGGTGAATATGAGAAACGAATGAAAACCGTTAACCGGACTTTTTCCGGCTCACTTCTGTACAGGACGATTGAAACCGGGTTCTACGTTGGTTCGAAAGATGAAATTATTTTTTATGCATTTCCTGGTTTGCCTGAACTGGAACACCTTAATTACGAGTTTTTCAGATCAATCTGATATTCGTCGAAATTTATGTGACCGGGTGACTGTTCAGGACTTGAACAAGTCACCCGGTCTATAGTTTTGGTGGCTTTCTTCTTATCTCCCTCTTCAACAATCCGGCAATATATTTATCAAATTAAAATAGTAAATTATTACTGTTTTAATTTTAAGGAGTATTAACATATATTATAATTGTAATGGCAGATAAAAAGCTTTCTTACATCCTTACGCAAGCAATTTTCATGACTATCTTAGCGATGGTTTTGTAAGTTCGGTTTTTGCAAGGCTAAGATTTTTTTTTTATCTATCAATATTGAGCGTTTATGATGAACAATCTGAATTATGGAGTAATCGGCAATTGCAGGAGCGCTGCCCTTGTATCGGATAAAGGCAGTATTGATTGGTGTTGCCTGCCCGATTTTGATTCTCCTTCTGTTTTTGCCTGGATTTTGGATAACGAAAAGGGGGGCTCTTTCAGTATCGTGGTGGATGATACCTACACCATTTCACAAAAGTATCTGGACAGGACCAATGTATTGGTTACTACTTACTTGTCGCCTGAAGGTTCATTTGAATTAATTGATTTTATGCCACGGTATAAAACCTCCGACAACGATTATTTTACCCCTGCCGAAATTTATCGTTACATCCGGATTATTTCGGGTGCGCCGACCTTCAGGGTCAGGTATAATCCGTTACTTAACTATGCACGTGACGAAGTTTCGCATACAATTCAGGAAAACTACATCCGTTCTAACTCCGTTGTTAATCCAAGTAATTGCCTTTATTTATATTCGAGTCTAAGCCTAAATGACATTCTGGAAGAAAAAGTAATTGTGCTTACCCATAACCAGTTTCTTCTTTTATCCTATAACCAGAAGCTGATCGATATCGATATCACAAGGGTAAATCTCGAATACCAGCGTACAAAGGTTTACTGGTTAAACTGGACAAATCGAACAAAGAAATACAAGAAATACACTGAGGAAATCATCCGGAGTGTATTGGTACTTAAATTAATGATGTATCAGCTATCGGGTGCATTACTGGCAGCATTAACCACCAGTATACCCGAAACCATCGGAGAGGTTCGCAACTGGGATTACCGTTTTTGCTGGTTACGCGATGCATCCATGTCGATTGATACCTTGCTTCGTATGGGTCATTATCAGTCTGCAAAAGGATTCTTAAATTATATCAAAGGAATACTTCAGACTAAACAGGATTCCTTCCAGATTATGTATGGCATCAGGGGAGAGCGCGAACTTACCGAGACCAACCTTCCTCACTTGTCAGGATACGAAAATTCAAAACCGGTTCGTATCGGAAATGCAGCCTATTTTCAAAGGCAAAACGATGTGTTCGGGTACCTGTTGAATGTCATCTACCAGTATTATGAATTTTTCCCCGGTACCCTCGACGAAATCGAAGATATGTGGGAAACCGTGCGAAATATAGCCCGTACTGTTTCAGAACAATGGGGGAAGCCGGATAAAGGGATATGGGAAATACGAAACGATGAAAAACATTTTGTTTTTTCAAAGGTAATGAGCTGGGTTGCCATGGACCGTTCAGCAAAAATTGCTGAAATATTGAATAAAAAGAAATATGTCGAACATTGGCGTAGTATAGCAAACGACATTAAAGAGGATATTTTAGAGCATGGATGGAATGAAAAACTGCAGACATTCACGCAAACTTATTCCAATACCGATCTTGATGCTTCGCTACTTCTGATGGCTGAGTACGGATTTATTGAAGTGAATGATTCACGCTTTAAAAAAACTGTTATTGCAATAAAGAACCTCCTGTTTTATAATGGATTGATGTATCGTTATATTGCCACTGATGATTTTGGTAATCCAACCTCATCGTTTACGATATGCACTTTCTGGCTGGTTCAGGCTTTGTATAAAATCGGAAGTACTGAAGAGGCAAAAATAATTTTTGATAACCTGTTGGCATGTGGAAACCATCTGGGACTTTTTAGTGAAGACATCGATTTTGCGACGAAAAGACTACTTGGAAATTTTCCCCAGGCTTATTCTCATCTTGCGTTAATTAATACCGCTACCCTGTTTTCGGAAGAGCGTTTTATTTCGAAGTTTATCAAGCCTTAGATTGCTAATCTTGTGTTGAATGGAACTTTTAGCCGGAAGTACGTGTTACAAAATAGTAAAAACTCTCATGATATGGATAATAAAATGCAATTCGAAAGGCTGGTAATTGCGGCCTATCGCCTCCCTTTTAAATTGAGTAAGTCAAAGAAAGGGTATAAAGCTGTTCAAAATTCGGGCGGACTTGTTTCGGCGATTCTGGCTTTATCTGAAAACTTCAAAAGCAGCAGTCCGGATTTGTCGGGTAATAAAATTGTATGGGCTGGGATGGCTGATGATTTGCCCGATGATGTTTCATCCAAAAGTTTTGAAAATGAAAGTTTTGAAATCCTGCCGGTTACCATTCCCAAAAAAGTTGACGATCTGTATTATGGCGGTTTTTGTAATGACCTGATCTGGCCTTTGTTCCATTACTTTCCTTCGTATGCTGTATTTGATAATGACTATTATAAAGCTTATGAAGAGGCGAATGTAAAATTTTGCGAAGAACTTGTGAAAGCCATCCGGCCCGGAGACTTTGTATGGATACACGACTACCAGCTGATGCTGCTTCCCGAAATGATCCGTCAAAAAATGCCCGATGCCACAATTGGTTTCTTTCTGCATATTCCGTTCCCCTCGTTCGAAATTTTCAGATTATTGCCGCGTCACTGGCGCGAATCCATCATAAAAGGATTATTGGGCGCCGATTTAATTGGATTCCATACGCACGACTATACGCAGAATTTCATTAAATCAGTCAAACGGACAACAGGTTATGAGTGTTATCAGAATATTATTTACACACCTAATAAACTTGTTAAGGCAGATGCATTTCCGATCGGAATCGATTTCGGCAAATTTCATAACGGGTGTGCTAAAAAAGATGTACAGGCCGAAAAGGGAAAACTTATTAATCATCTTTCCTCACAAAAACTTATCTTCTCTGTCGACAGGCTTGATTATTCAAAGGGTCTTCTTTTAAAACTCAAAGGATATGAAACATTCCTTGAAACTTATCCGCAATGGAGGTCAAAGGTTGTCTTTAATATGGTTGTTGTCCCGTCGCGTGACCTTATTGAGAAATACAAAAAAATGAAAAAGGAGATTGAATCGACCGTTGGCAGGATTAATGGAAAATTCAGTTCCCTATCATGGCAACCTATAATATATCAATATAAATCGCTGACATTTAATGAGCTGGTTGCACTTTACAATTTGAGCGACATCGGGTTGATTACCCCTTTGCGTGATGGGATGAACCTTGTTGCAAAAGAATTTGTGGCATGTCAGATCGAAAATGAAGGAGTTTTAATTCTGAGTGAAATGGCCGGAGCGGCTGCTGAACTGAACGAGGCACTGATTATTAACCCGGTTGATAACATTGAAATGGCAGAGGCCATTTTCACTGCGCTTGAAATGAAGCAGGATGAAAAACATACCCGTATGGATCGGATGAAGAACCGGATATCGAACTACGATGTATTTGCCTGGGCATTTGATTTTTTCAAACAAACATTCCAGACCAAGGAGGAGCAAAAACTGATGAATGTCAGGTTTGTCAATAAGACAATCACCCAACAGATTGTCTCCGATTATCGTAAGGCAGATCAGCGGATCATATTTCTCGATTACGACGGCACCCTTGTTCCATTTGTTAAATATCCTGAAATGGCAACAGTCGATAATGCTACGTTAAAGATTATTCAGATGTTGACAGAAGATCCAAAAAACAAAATTGTGATTATCAGCGGACGGGATAAAAAATTTCTTGAAAGGCAATTTTCCGGTGTTAAAGTCAGTATGGTGGCCGAACATGGTTATTTTGTTAAAAAAGAGAACGGAAACTGGGAAACGGCAATTACGACGAACGGAAACTGGAAGGAGGCAGTTTTACCCATATTGAATGAGTATGTAAGTCGTTGCAATGGTACATTTATCGAAGAAAAAACCGGAAGCATAGCATGGCATTACAGGAATGCCGATTCCGATTTTGCGCAATTGCGGCTTCATGAATTAAAAGACGATCTTGCAGATATTATCCGCTATAAAACAGATTTTGAAATTCTTGAAGGACATAAAGTTCTTGAAGTTAAAAATGGGAAGTATGATAAGGGACAGGCTGCCAATGCCCTGTTGGCGGATCAGGATTTCGGATTTATTTTTGCCGCGGGAGACGATAAAACCGATGAATTCCTTTTTAAGGCCTTGCCCGAATCTGCTTATACCATTCGTGTTGGCTTAAGTCCTTCAGTTGCGAGGTACAATGTAGCCGATATCGCTGTTTTATTAAAGTTACTGGAAGCCCTTGATGCGAAATGAAAAATTCAGTAATCCAACTCTTATTAAAACCCGGATTTAATATATACACAGGAAAAGATGATCAGAATACGGAAAATTACCAATCCCTATCTCGAGGCAAATATCCGGAAGATGGAAAAGGTGAAGGGAATCATTAAAACCCAGTTTCCTCTTCTGGCCGAAAGCAAAATTGACGAGATCGACAATCAGATGATCGATCCGCTCAAGTATAAATACCAGACTTCACTTTTCATCGCGGAGGATATTAATGATGCGGTAAGAGGATTTGCCCTGATGTTGTATATGTCCGATCTGCGCTTCTGCTATCTCGATTTTATTGCCGTATCACCCGATAAAGCATCTTCGGGGTTAGGTGGTGCACTTTATGAAAGAGTAAGGGAGGAAGCCGAATCACTCGATGCAATCGGAATTTTTTTTGAATGTTTACCCGATGATCTGGCAATCAGTGGTGCTGAGGAACTGATCCACAGACAGAATCAGAAGAGACTCGCGTTTTATGAGCGATTCGGGTCAAGACCAATTGCGAATACAAGCTATGAATCAAAAGTGTTCCCCGGGGATGAAAGTCCGCCATACCTTGTCTTTGACGGACTTAGCAGGCAAAATATCCTCTCAAATGTCAGGGCCCGTGAAATTGTAAGAGCGATACTCGAACGCAAATATGCCGACTATTGTCCACGGTCGTATATCGAAATGGTAATTGAAAGTATCAAGGATGACCCTGTTGTTCTTCGTGCGCCAAAATATACCAGGAATAAAAATTCAAGTTTATACAAGCCCCATCTGAGCGAAAAGAATAAGATTCTGTTGATCGTAAATGACAAACACATTATTCATCATATTAAGGAACGAGGCTATGTTGAATCTCCGGTCAGGGTTAAGAGCATTCAGAAGGAACTCGATAAGACAGGCCTATTTCACTACGGAAAAGTAATTGAATACCCCGATAAGTTTATCCTGGAAGTTCACGATCGTAATTATTTTAACTACTTCAAAAAAGTATGCCGGAATCTTCCGAAAGGAAAATCCGTTTACCCGTATGTATTTCCGATACGAAACATTGCCAGGGCACCAAAGGATCTGTCGGTTCAGGCAGGTTATTATTGTTTTGATACCTTTACTCCGCTTAACCAGAATGCGTACCTGGCAGCCCGCTGGGGAGTTAATTGTACGTTGACCGCAACCGATGAGATCATCGAAGGATGCAGGATTGCCTATGTATTAACCCGTCCTCCCGGGCATCACACAGAGCGGTCGGCATTCGGAGGTTTTTGTTATTTCAATAATTGCGCCATTGCCGCGAATCGTTTTAGTAAATTGGGAAAGGTTGTTATTCTGGATATTGATTTTCATCATGGGAATGGACAACAGCAGATTTTCTACTCGCGCAGCGATGTTTTAACCATTTCAATTCATGGTCATCCCTCATTTGCATATCCTTATTTTTCAGGCTTTTCAGATGAAAAAGGTGAAGGTCCGGGATTGGGATTCAATGTGAATTTCCCCTTGCCTGAAAAGCTAACCTATGAGTCGTATTCCAAAACACTGATCAAAGCGCTGAAGCTGATTACCGATTTCCATCCCGACTATTTAATTGTAGCCCTGGGACTCGATACATCGAAAGGCGATCCAACGGGAACCTGGGATTTCACTACCGCAAATTTTCTCCATACCGGAAAACTGGTTGGCAGCACAAAACTTCCTATGCTAATTATTCAGGAAGGAGGATATAAAACTCAATCCTTAGGTTTAAATGCCAGGGCCTTCTTTAATGGCATTTACCAGGAATACAGCACACCGTAATAAGGCATGGAGCATGGGGCATGGAGCATTGAGCATGGGTGCATGGAGCATGGGGCATGGAGCAGGGGGCATGGAGCATGGGGCATGGTGTTGCCTTGTAGAGATGCACGGCGTGCGTCTGACAACCAATCGAACGGGCGAAAGAGCGACTTGGCGACCGGGCGAAAATAAAAAAATGTGAAAATTTGCCAATTTGCCAATGCCTCCGGATTGGATTCACCGTGGCCTAATAAAATGATTACACAGAGGCGAAAATGAGAAGATGAGAAAGTGAGAAGATGGGAAAATGAGAAAATGTGCTAATGTGTCAATTTGCCAATTGGCCAATGTCCCAATGCATTCAATTCGTTATCCCGAAGGGATTAAATATTAGTGACCCCGGGTAAGCGATTACGGATCAAAAATTAATTCATTGAGAACAAGCTTATTCGTAATCGCGCCACCCGGGGTAAGGGCGATCAACATAATTGCGGCGCAACTACACTAATAATTGGAAATTGAACCTGCCATGCGCCGCAAATTGCAGGTTGATAGGGCGAAAGGGAGAAATTAGAATGGATGAGAATCAAAAGCCAGCAGAGCATATTACCGGTGCGCTGCACCTAAGGACTTTCAGATACAGTTATTGCTATAAATATTAACGGTGCTCTGCACCTCACTATCTCATCTTCTTCAGGCGCAACACT
This sequence comes from uncultured Bacteroidales bacterium, assembly GCA_942493325.1. Taxonomy (GTDB): domain Bacteria; phylum Bacteroidota; class Bacteroidia; order Bacteroidales; family Prolixibacteraceae; genus JAAFHB01. The sequence continues at coordinate 5,672,741 of OW818689.1, forward strand.
TACTAATACAAAGTTCGATTCAGGTCGAAAAGGAGACAAGGCGAAGTAAATTGCGAATTGAGAACAGACTACTATTAGCTCCCTGCCAACAAAACCTTATTTCCATTTTAAGATCCTTCCAAATGTCACGCAAAGACCGCAAAAACCGCAAAGAAAAATCGATAGCCTTAACCTCAGTAGCCAACATAATGCCGTTGCAAAAATGCGGCGCAACTATCTTCTTAATTGAAAACCATCCGTTCCATGCGCCGTAAATTCAACAGTCGATCGGGCGAATGGGCGAATGGGCGCCGAGGCGAAAATGAGAAGATGAGACGATGGGGGAATATGTCTATTAACCAATGCATTACGACTATAAGGCAAAAGGTCTGGTTGTTTTCAATCAACATTTTTACCGCCGCGATTGAAAATTAGGGTCCCAATAACTGCATGAGATTACCATGTCAATGTTACGTTCATACCCGGGACATCATGTCCATTCCCGTAAAATAATCCCGTTTTGTGAAATTGTATTTCTTTGGCAAAAATTCATTCTTTCCCCATAACTAATTGAAGGGAATAATTAATAATCGAACTATATCTATTATATAATCAAATACATAGCCACGTATTTGGCTATTTATTATGCAATAATCCGGTTGGAATGGCTATATTTGGCGAAAAATTGTAAATGGCACTTTTACTTTTTTATTTATTCCTTGCCTTAATCATTTCTTTTCTTTGTTCGATCATGGAGGCAGTACTGCTTTCTACTCCAATTTCCTACCTGAGGGGTCAGGTAGAAAGTGGGGATCCAGCGGTAAAAAGGCTCATTAAGTTAAAAGAGAACATTGACAGACCTCTGTCTGCTATTCTGTCCTTGAATACCGTTGCGCATACTGTTGGAGCAGCGGGTGTCGGAGCACAGGCCACCATCGTATTTGGCGAAGCGTATTTCGGAATTGTGTCAGCAATCCTCACACTTTTAATCCTCGTTTTAACAGAAATAATCCCCAAAACGATCGGGGCAAGATTTTGGAGAAATTTGACAGCAATAACAGGGTATATCATTAATGTCATGATTTTTATAGCCTATCCGCTGGTCATATTATCCGCATTAATTACCAGACTGATTGCCTACAGCAGTGATGAGCAGACAACGAGTCGTGAAGAGATTTCTGCGTTGGCAAATCTGGGAACAGAAGAAGGGGTTTTTGGAGAGCGTGAGAACAAAATTATTCAAAACTTAATTCGCCTCAAAACAGTTGTTGTTTCCGAAATAATGACCCCGAGAGTAGTCGTTACATTGGCCGATGAGAATATGAGCCTGGCTGATTTTCTTAAAGAAAAAGATTATCTGCGTTTCTCTCGAATTCCTGTCTATTCAAATGATATTGAAAATATTACCGGCTATGTGTTCCGGCAGACGGTTTTTGAAAAACTTGCAGAACATGAGGAAGATCTGCTTCTTAAAGATATAAAACGGGATATTGTAATTGTTCATAATTCGAAACCCGTCTTCAGCTTATGGGAAACTCTTTTGGGTAAAAAGGAACACATTGCTATGATTATTGATGAATATGGAGGCATAGAAGGGATCGTTACAATGGAAGATATTATCGAGACGTTGCTGGGTTTTGAAATTATTGATGAAAAAGATACTGTTATTGATATGCGGCAATATGCACGCGAGCGATGGAAAATGAGACAGTCGAAGTATAATTTATTAGACCAGATAGAGAAACCACGGGAATAAATCAGGTTTCATCGTGTATGTCAGCGCAAAATAGCTGATTCTTCTGTCACTATGAATCCTGGACACTTAAAAGCTTTTCAATATCTTTTACCTTGCCAAAGAGAAGGATCTGGTCACCTTTCTGTAGCTTCTGGTTTGCCGAGGGTAACCCAAGGGATTTTTCCTTCAGAGAGACCTGGCCAAATATGGATTTTGACTCTTCGGTTCTGATAATCGTCAAAATAAGCAAGGAATGTCTGTTGGTAAAATCAACTTCACTGAGTGTCATCCCATCGTACCTATCGGGCAATCGCACTTCAATAATTTTATAGTCATCTGTGATATCATACGAATTACTGAGTCCTGAGAACAGTATACTGTCTGCAAAACGTGATGCGGCGTCGAGTTCAGGCTGAAGGATATGGTCAACCCCCAGAGCTTCTATAACCTTTTGATGAAGCGGAGTAATCGCCCTGCTAACAAGTTTGCTGACTCCCGCCTGTTTCAATAAGGCAGTTGTCATCACTGATGCGCCAAAATCTTCCCCAATTGCCACAATGGCATAGTCACACTCCTTTAGCGGGAGTGTTGCCAGGGCTTGTTCGCTGGTACTATCAAGGCAAATGGTCTGGGTAATTACATCCTTAAAAATTTCTACCCTCTCCATTCTTTCGTCAACACCGATTACCTCATGGCCCAGGGAGGTAAGCTTGGTGGAAAGGGATGAGCCAAAATTCCCGAGGCCAATAATAATGAATTTCATCTGCTTATAATTTAATTGATCATGACATTTTCCGATGGATAACTGTACCTGAAGTTATGCATTTTCCTGAAAATACCCACCAAAATGGTCAATGTTCCGACACGCCCGAGAAACATGGTGACAATAAGAATCCATTTTCCGGCAACAGACAACTGAGCAGTAATACCCAATGACAATCCAACGGTACTGAAAGCTGAAATAACTTCAAAAATAACTTTGGTGAGGTCTGAATTTTTTTCGGTTATTGTCAGCAGTAGCACCGCGATCCCAATTACCAGGAACGAAAGAAATATAACCGAAAATGCTCTCCTGCCGGAATCGTTTGACAGCTCACGGCCGAAAATCTCTGTCCTGGTTTTGCCTTTTGCCATGCTGATAAAATTTAAAGTTGCAACAGCAAAAGTAGTGGTTTTGATTCCTCCTCCGGTGGAAGCAGGTGAAGCGCCTACCCACATTAGAAAAAAATAAAATAATATTGTTGCAGGAGCCAGTGAGTTCATATCAACGGTATTAAACCCTGCAGTTCTGGTAGTGACCGAGCCGAAAAATGCCCCTGCTATCTTACCGGACACCGGGAGACCCTTCAGTGAATGATCATATTCGGAAAACATAAAAAAGACAAATCCTGTTACCAGCAGAGCCAGGGTTGTGATCATGGCGATGCGGGTATTGATATTTATAATATTAGGCAGGTGAATATACATCTCTTTGGTGGTGAATTGACGGTACTTATTGATTAAATACTGTTTAAACAAGTGATAATAATTGAACACAATCGGAAAACCCAAACCCCCTAAAATAATTAATACCGCAATAATGTAATGAAGCATGTAATTATTCCTGAAGCCGGGTTGATAAAGGTTTTCGGAAAGTGTTGAAAAACCTGCATTACAAAATGCCGAGATGGAATGAAACACCGAAAATCCGATTAATGATATATCTCCTGAAAACAAGGAGGGATCGAGGGTTGAATAAATAAGTAGTGCTCCAATGGCTTCGATAGATAAGGTGATCGAAATGATCTTCAAAAGGGCATTAAAGATTTCACCAAGCTTCTCTTCGTTGATCAGGTCTTTAAGGAGGAATTCATGACCAAAAGTTGATCCGCCTTTAAAGAAATATCCAAAAAAGCTGGTAAATGTCATGATACCCAGGCCACCTATCTGAATCAGAACAATGATGAAAGTCCTGCCCAGAGGTGTAAAATAGGTAGCTGTGTCAACTACAATCAGGCCCGTAACACAAACAGCGCTCGTCGAAGTAAAAAAGGCATCCGTTAGACTGATACCCGCGTAAGTTGCATTTGGCAACATCAGTAATCCGGTTCCGAAGGCAATGATAAAAAGGAAACTGAAAGCGAAAAGAAGTCCCGGATTTGTATTGCGGTTGTTTAACTGAAGTGAACTCGTTGAAACTTCAACAATTAACGAGAGGATTAAAACCGCGTAAATGGCCAGGTTACGGTTAAGAATTGTGTGAAGCCGTAATTGTGACCAGTCGATACCCGTATAACCGGTTCGGGCATCAAGAATGAGTAAAAGTATGGGTACGATAGCCAGTTCAGCGATTCTGTACCTGCGCGAGCGTTCCTCCCATTTTTTTACCGTTACGCCTGCAAGAGCGCTAAAGATTATAATCAGGAGTATCACATTATATAAATGCTGTATCACAAGTAATTCAGCAGGCATATGGGTAAACCCAATATGATAAAGGAAAATAAGAAACCCGGCCAGTGCAGCCACTATTCCAATAGTATCGAGGAAGTTCATGAACCACTTTCGGAAACGGTTGAAGAAATCAATAGCCCTGACTATCCTGATGTGTAAAGACATGGTTCCTGTAAATGGGATAAGTTCATTATACAAAGTAAGCGATAATTTTGGTTAATGTAGAGACAGGGCATGCCTTTGTATACACCGCCCTGGTGTAGTGAAGCCTTCACTTAAAGTAAAGGCTCACTATAAATGCACACTCAAAGTGAAGGCTTCACTATAAATGTAAAAGAATAATTTTAAAACTGTCTATGCTGCTTTATGACGTTTTTATTCCGGAAATATTAAATATCTTTGCCTCCTAAGTTTTTTGAGTATTTAATATAATTCAATACAGATAATTAAACCGTTTATCCAATGCAGAATAAAGGACTGATTCGGCTTTTAGCCATTTTGTTAGCCTTAGTATGTGTTTACCAGCTTTATTTTACTTATAAAACCTATAAGGTTGAAAAAGATGCAAAAGCTTATGGCATTACTCAGGCAAGACTGAAAAATCCAGGTGCTACGCCTGAACAGTTACAGGTACTTGCTCAGAAAAGTGAGGCAAATTACATTGACTCAATTGCCAGTCAACCTGTTTACAATTTCCTGGGCCTTCGTAAATACACCTACCGTGAAGTGAGCGAATATGCCATTCCGCTGGGCCTTGACCTGAAAGGGGGTATGAATGTTACCCTGGAGATTTCGGTCGTTGATCTTGTAAAGGCTATGTCGGGTTACAGTACTGATTCAACATTTAATGCAGCAATTAAGCTGGCAGTTAAAAACCAGGAGGACAGTCAGGAAGATTTTGTCTCTTTATTCGGTAAAGCATTCGAAACGGTTGATCCTAATGCAAAACTTGCCGCAATTTTCAATACCCTCGATTTAAGGGATAAAGTAAACTTTAACTCCTCGAATTCCGACGTACTCAAGGTCATCCGCCAGGAGACCGATAATGCGGTGGATAATTCATTCCAGATCCTGCGTACCCGTATCGACCGTTTTGGTGTGGCCCAGCCGAATATTCAGCAGCTTCAGACCAAAGGGCGTATCCTTGTCGAACTTCCCGGTGTTAAGGATCCCAAACGTGTAAGGAAACTTTTACAGGGAACTGCAAATCTTGAATTCTGGGAAACGCACGAAAACAGCGAAGTTTACCCGTTCTTACTCGAGGCAAACAAACGTCTGCGCGAGTTAAAGGAACTCGAAGCATCAGGTAAAACAGCGCCTGATTCAACAGAATTGGTTGCCGCTGCTGATTCAGCTAAAGCAGATGATCTGCTCAGCGAGATTAAAAAACAGGGTACTGATTCATTGGCTGCCGGTTCGGCAGATGAGATTGCAAAGAACTTCCCTCTTTTCGCCGTTTTGTCTCCTAGCACTTCGCGCGAAGGACAGCTATTCCGTGGCCCTGTAGTCGGATATGCTCACACCAAAGATACTGCCGCTGTAAGCGAATACCTGAATATGCCACAGATCAAATCCATTTTTCCGAGGACGATGTTGTTCAGATGGACTGCCCAACCCACCGAAAAGGAAGGAAATTTTTACCAGCTGATCGTGCTGAAGGTGACCAATCGTGACGGCAAGGCTCCTCTTGATGGTGACGCCGTTGTGGATGCCCGCCAGGATTATGGACAAAATCAGGCTACAAGCGTGGTGGATATGAATATGAATGCCGAGGGCGCAAAAATATGGCAGCGTATGACCCGCGAAAATGTGGGCAAGAGTGTGGCCGTAGTGCTCGATAATTATGTGCAATCCTTCCCGACTGTGCAGGGAGAAATTCCTAACGGACGCACCGAAATCTCCGGAAACTTTACAGTTGAAGAGGCAAAGGACCTTGCAAATATGCTGAAATCGGGTAAGATGCCCGCATCTGCAACAATTGTACAGGAGGAAATAGTGGGACCGACACTGGGTAAGGAATCAATCGAAAGCGGGATGATCTCTTTCATTGTAGCCTTTCTCCTGGTATTGGCGTACATGTTATTTTTCTATAGTAAAGGCGCCGGTCTTACCGCGAATATCGCCCTGGTGGTCAACCTTTTCTTTTTGATCGGTATTCTGGCTTCCCTTGGTGCTGTACTTACACTCCCGGGTATCGCGGGTATCGTTTTAACCCTGGGTATGGCTGTTGATGCAAACGTGTTAATCTACGAGCGTATTGAAGAAGAGATCCGGGCGGGCAAAGGAGTCCGTCTCGCGGTAAAGGATGGTTATAATAATGCCTACTCCGCAATTATTGACGGACAGGTTACTACACTGCTTACAGGTATTGTACTCTATATGTTCGGTTCAGGTCCTATCAAAGGATTTGCCACAACGTTGATCATTGGTATTATCACCTCTCTTTTCACTGCGATTTTTATTACCCGGCTGATCATTGAGCGTCAGCTCGATCAGAACAAGAAAATCACTTTTGTATCTGACGCGACCAAAGAGTGGTTGCGTCATACAGCAGTTCCTTTTATCCAGAACCGCAAAATTTTCTACTACGTTTCGGGTGCTTTAATTGTTATTTCACTGGTTTCGCTTACCTTTAAAGGATTGAATTATTCAATCGACTTCAAGGGTGGCCGTACTTATGTCGTCCGTTTTGATAAGGAAGTTCAGGTTGAGGCACTTGCAAATTCATTGGCTCCCGAATTTGGGACTGCACCTGAAGTAAAAACCTTTGGTGGCGATCGCCAGGTGAGAATAACAACCGATTTCAGGATTAATGAGGATGGGGAAGCGGTTGATTCAGAGATTGAGGGATTGCTCTACAAAGGATTAAAACCATTCCTGGGTGATGTGTCACAGGATAAATTCCTGGACGATTACCGGCAAAGTTCACAGAAAGTTGGTCCTACTATTTCGGATGATATAAAAAAGGATGCCATATTATCGATTGTTTTTGCATTGCTGGTTATCTTCCTTTACATCGCAGTTCGCTTCAGAAACTGGGCTTATGGTTTGGGTGGCTTGGTTTCGCTTGCCCATGATGCAATCATTCTGCTCGGTACCTATTCCCTGCTTGATGGAGTGTTGTCCTTTTCACTTTCCGTTGACCAGGCGTTTATCGCGGCTATCCTGACGGTATTGGGATATTCGATCAACGATACAGTAATCGTTTATGACCGTATCCGTGAGTACCTGCACCTGCATCCGAAACAGGCGACTATTAAGACCTATAATGATGCTATGAACAGTACATTACGACGGACTTTCAATACCTCTATGACAACACTAGTTGTATTGGTAGCTATCTTTATGTTCGGAGGCGCATCAATTAAGGGATTTGTTTTCGCGTTGATGTTTGGTATTTTCATCGGTACTTATTCTTCAGTCTTCGTGGCAACTCCAATCGCGTTTGATTCTTTATCCAAGAAGAATAAACTGGAAGAAGATAAAAAATAATCACCCCTTAATATTTAAAAAACCCGGCGCCGAAAAAGCACCGGGTTTTTTTGTTCAACTTGTTTTTCTGCCGGCTTATCATATTTTCATTTTTAAAATAATTTGATTATCTTGACAACTTGAAATTTTTCCCGTCTGTTCTTATTTAGTACCTGAATCGACAGTATTATATTCTGATTGAAATCAATTATGGAAAAGGAAGATTTGTCTTTTAAGATCCATCAGCTAATTGGTGTCAATGTTAAAGAGTGCTATCAATGTGGAAAATGCACGGCAGGTTGTCCTGTTGCAGAACACATGGATTTACGCCCCAGTATCATCATGCGCATGCTACAATCGGATGAGGCTACTGACCTGGAGGAAGTTCTCAGGTCTGAAAGCATCTGGCTGTGTTTGACCTGCGAAACGTGCTATTCGCGTTGCCCGATGGATCTCGATATTCCCAAAGTGATGGATTATCTTAGAGAAAGGTCTTACTCCGAAGGGAAAGTTCATCCCAAGGCCCGTAACCTTATTGCTTTTCATCAATCTTTCCTCCATACAATCGAACGAACCGGCCGTCTTCACGAGATGAGCCTGATTGTTGATTATAAACTGCATTCCGGAAAATTGTTCCAGGACGTTACCCTTGCCCCGGAGATGTTCCGCAAGGGAAAGCTCCACCTGTTGCCCGAAAAGATTAAAGACCGGAAATCCATTGCCCGCTTATTTAAGAATCATTTCAAAAATAAGACGTCATGAAGATAGGATTTTACCCCGGATGCTCGTTAGCAGGCTCTGCACGGGAATACAGCGAATCGCTGCTTGCCATTTCCAAAGAAGCAGGTATTGAACTCAGTGAGATACCCGACTGGAACTGTTGTGGTGCCACTGCCGCTCATAACCTGAACCAGGAACTCTCCGTTCTGCTTCCGGCGCGGAACCTGGCACTTGCGGGACTGGCTGATATGGATGAACTTGTTATTCCATGTGCCGCCTGTTACAACCGCCTGGTGATCACGCAGCACCGGCTCAGCGAAGATGAAAAGCTTAAAAATGAGGTATCCGCGAAACTTGGGTTGCCATTGAGTAACACAATTATAATACGTAATGTATTGCAGTTTCTCGGGCAATATATTGTTCCGCTGCTTGATCATCTGGTGAAAAGTCCTTTAAACATTGATGTTGCCTGTTATTATGGGTGCCTTCTGGTGCGCCCGCCGAAAGTACTGGAAACCGAACGTTTCGAAGATCCGATGACCATGGACGTGATTATGCAGAACCTGGGAGCAAATCCTATCGACTGGCCGTTTAAGACCGAATGTTGCGGAGCCGGATTTAGCGTATCGAAACCCGGAATTGTGGGTGAACTATCCGGCAAGATACTCAGGGATGCAGTGGGTCGTGGAGCGAAAGCGCTCGTGGTGGCCTGTCCGATGTGTCATTCCAACCTGGATATGCGCCGACCTGCTATAGAAAAATATCTCCAGCGAAAAATCGATATTCCTGTTATTTATATTACCCAGGCAATTGCGCTTGCAATGGGCCTGACACCTGATCAGGCCGGTATTCAAAGGCATTTTGTACCGGTGCATCTGACCGGGATATGTTAAAAATTGACGATCATGTCGAGGATTGGGGTTTTTATATGTCATTGCGGTGAAAATATTGGTGCAACCGTCGATTGTGCCAAAGTTGCCGAAGCTGCAGGAAAACTGGAGGGAGTGACTTTTAGTACCGATTATAAGTACATGTGCTCCGATCCGGGACAAAACATCCTTAAACAGGCGATCCGTGAAAAAGGGCTGTCCGGTGTCGTTGTTGCGGCTTGTTCACCCCGGATGCATGAACCGACCTTTCGCAGGGCATGCCAGGAAGCCGGGCTGAACCCGTATCTCTGCGAAATGGCGAACCTCAGGGAGCATTGTTCGTGGGTGCACGGTAAAGGTGAGGCAACCACACAAAAAGCCATCGATCTGGTCAGAACTATGGTAGAGAAGGTAAAACTCAACAAACCACTTTACCCGGTTAAGGTTCCGGTAACCAAAACTGCACTTGTCATTGGTGGAGGAATTGCAGGAATACAGGCGAGTCTCGATATCGCCAATGCCGGTCACAAAGTAATTCTTCTTGAAAAGGATCCGTCGATTGGTGGTCACATGGCACAACTTTCAGAGACTTTCCCGACACTCGACTGTTCGCAGTGCATTCTTACCCCCCGGATGGTGGAGGTTGTTCAGCATCCCAATATTACCCTCATAACCCATGCAGAACTCGAAAAGCTGGAAGGAACTCTCGGAAATTTTAAAGCCACTGTCCGCAAAAAGGCAAGGAGCATTGACGAAAATTTGTGCAATGGTTGCGGTCTTTGTACCACCAAATGTCCCAACAGGAAGATCGCCGGCGAATTTAATGCGGCCCTGGGAACACGCACCGCCATATATGTCCCGTTTCCGCAGGCGATCCCAAACATTCCGGTTATCGACAAGGAAAATTGCACCTGGTATCAAAAGGGAAAATGCAGGGTTTGCGAAAAGATTTGTCCCACAGGGGCTATTCGTTTCGGTCAGTCTGATGAAATTGTGGAATTGAATATTGGCGCGGTAGTGATTGCCACCGGTTTTGATGTCATGCATTCTTCAGGTTTCCCGGAATATGGGTATGGCAAATATAAAGATGTGATTACAGGATTACAATTCGAGCGGCTCTTATCATCATCGGGACCTACCCTGGGAGAAATCCGCCGCCCGTCAGATGGTACTATTCCCCGGAAAATTGTATTTGTTGCCTGTGCCGGTTCACGTGATCCCGCCAAAGGAATTCCGTATTGCTCTAAAATATGCTGTATGTACACGGCCAAACATGCAATGCTTTACCAGCATAAGGTGCCTGACGGGAAATCGTACATCTTTTATATGGACATCAGGGCAGGGGGAAAGAATTATGAGGAATTTGTGAGGCGGGCCATTGTCGGTGATGATGTGAACTATATCCGCGGACGTGTATCAAAAATTTACGATGAAAACGGCAGGCTGATCGTTAAAGGTGTGGATACCTTGTTGTCTGCCAGGCCTGTTGCGATAGAAGCCGATATGGTAGTGTTGGCTACTGCAGCCGTAGCGAATCCTGGTTCGGAAGAACTGGCTCAGAAACTGCATGTGGCGACTGATGAATATGGTTTCTTTTCCGAAGCTCACCCTAAATTAAAACCTGTTGAGACAAATACGGCAGGGATCTTTTTGGCGGGAGCGTGCCAGGCGCCCAAAGATATTCCGGAGACAGTTTCGCAGGCGTCGGCCTCAGCAGCCAAGGTGTGTATCCTCTTTTCGCAGGATGAGCTAAGCCGCGATCCGGTAATTGCAATTGTCAACCGAAGCGCTCCGCCGCTTTATTCAACCTGCACGGGATGTTTTATGTGCGCGACGGCATGTCCGTACCAGGCCATAGAAGAAGAACTGATCACCGGCAGGGAGGGAAAAGTCATAAAGAAAGTCGCCAGGGTCAATCCCGCGTTGTGCCAGGGTTGTGGTACTTGTGTCGCTTTCTGCCGTTCAAAATCAATTGACCTGCAAGGTTATTCGAACGAACAGATGTTTGCCGAAGTGATGGCGATGCTCAATAATGATTAGGAATGAAATAATGTCGTATTCTTTTCTTGATTTACCCCTAAATCCCCTAAAGGGGACTTTCGCTGCTCACAAGCACTGACGATATTAGAAGCATGAGTCCCGTGCACGGGATTGGGGGTGAAAAAATACGACAATAAAGAGTTTCCATTACTTAATAAATTATGATGACGGAATTTGAACCTAAAATAGTAGCTTTTGTATGTAACTGGTGCACCTACACAGGAGCCGACCTGACAGGAACCAGCCGGATACCTTATGATTTTCATGTGAAGATCATTCGTTTTCCGTGCACCGGGCGAATCGATTTTATGCTGCTCCTTAAAGCTTTTGGTGAAGGGGCTGACGGAATCATCGTATCCGGATGCCATCCCAACGATTGTCATTATACATCCGGGAACTTTCATGCCCGCCGGCGCTGGATTATCTTCCGTGGTTTGCTTGACTTGCTGGGAATAGATATCCGCAGAATTTGTTTTTCATGGGTATCGGCGGCAGAAGGAGGCAAATGGGCTGATGTTGTAAATTCAACGGTGAAGACCATCAACGAACTGGGGCCATATACTGATTACAGGAAGATAGCCGGTTACCTTGAAAAGGAGACAAACGTATGAACCAACTGGTCATAAGGGCAAAGGAATTGCTAAAACAAGGAACCGTTCAGGTGGTGATCGGTTATGGGAAAGGTTCAGCCGACCGAACCCGGGCAATTTTTGTGACCCACCCCGAAGATTGCGAAAAACTGATCTTCGGCACCCGCTGTATTCAGAATCTTGCTGTTTACCTGACCAGGTCCGAAATCAAAAAATTGGGTAAACCTGCCATTGTTGCACCGATTCCCGTGCTGAGAAGCATTATTCAGCTTGCGTCCGAAAATCAACTCAACGAAAATGACCTTCATATATTAGGTGTTACTCCTGAAAGTAAACTGATGGAGTTTGAGACCTTCCTGGGAGTTGAGACCTTTCTCGCCAATCACCGGATCGTAATTGAAGATAAATATCTGAAGATAATTGAGCAGATCAGAGCTATGCCAGTCGGCGAACGGTTTGCATATTGGATCAAAGAATTGGAACCCTGCTTCAAATGTTATGCCTGCCGGAGTGCATGCGTGCTTTGTTACTGCGCCCGTTGTACGGTTGAGAATAACCAGCCCCAGTGGATCCCGGTCGCCTCTCACGCGATTGGAAACCTGGAGTGGCATATTATGAGGGCAATGCATATGGCAGGCAGATGTACCGACTGTGAAGCTTGTTCCAATGCCTGCCCGATGGGTATTCCGATTCACCTGTTAACCAAAAGTATGATACTGGATGTAACGGAAAATTTCGGTGCCTATATACCTACACTTAAAAAGGCGAATACCCTTTCGGTTTTTAACCCGAATGATCGTGAAACTTTTATCAGTTAGCCATGCAGACAGAATATTATCTGGTCAGAAAGTCCTCTCTCGGAAAATTATTTAATCAACTAAATAAGAGCGGGAAAACTATTTATGGACCACGGGCTAACGGAAAAGTGACGCTTTTTGAGAGGATCCGTAACTTTGAGGATATGACAGAGGATTATATTGTAACGGCAAATTCAGCAAAGTCGCTCGTTTTTCCGCGTACCGAAACCCTGTTTTCCTATAAAAAATCGAAAGAAAAAACGGAAATCACCGATGCGGCAGCCGATACTTTTCCTGAAGTAGTCCTGTGGGGAACCCGGCCCTGTGATGCGGAGGCATTTATTCCTTTGAATAATGTTTTTAATGATGATCCACAGGATATTATCTTCGCCAGACGCGGTGAGAAAATTCTTGTATTAAGTTTCAGCTGCAGCCGAAGCGACGAATATTGTTTTTGCTCATCGGTCAATGGCGGACCGGGCAACACCCGTGGAAGCGATATCTTATTTACAAAATTGTCGGATGGCAATTACCTGGCTGAAGTGATTACCGAAAAAGGGCATATGCTGGTAACTGAAAACGTAGGTTTGTTTGAAGAGTATTATGAAGAAAGCAAGGAGCAGAACCTTGCCAGTTTAACGATCCGCTTTAATCCCGAAGAGATCAGGGCAAAGTTGGAATATCTTTTCGAAAATCCGGTCTGGGACGAACAATCACGGGCATGCCTGGGATGCGGTGCGTGTACTTATGTTTGTCCGGTTTGCAGCTGTTTCGATATACAGGATGAGGCGCATGGCAACCGGGGAATCCGTCTCAGGTGCTGGGACTCGTGTGGATTTGGTTTGTTCACTTTGCATACATCGGGGCATAACCCGCGCGCTACCCAGGGTGCCCGCTGGAGACAACGAATTATGCACAAGTTTTTATATCTGCCTGGCAAGTCAAAAATCACCGGCTGTGTCGGGTGCGGACGATGTTCAAGAGCCTGTCCGGCTGACATCAATATCCTGGATACACTAACCCGTATACAAAAAGAGCATCAAAATGGATAATGCTAATAGTTACATTCCTTACCTGCTGAGCATCGAAAAAATTGTCCGGGAAGCGCCCGGGGTAAAAACTTTTCGGTTGAAATTTGAAAACGGCGGGGATGCGGAATCTTTCAGCTTTAAGGCCGGGCAGTTTGGTGAATTCTCCATGATGGGTGTTGGTGAGTCGCCTTTTTGTATTGCATCGTCACCCACCCGGAAGGGGTATATTGAATGCACTTTCAGGCAGGAAGGTAAGGTGACTACTGCATTAACTTCAGCAGAAGAGGGTGATTTAATTGGATTTCGCGGACCTTACGGCAATAATTTCCCGATCGGCGATTGGAAAGGGAAGAACCTGCTGTTTATAGCCGGAGGTATTGCGCTTGCCCCGATGCGATGCCTGATATGGAATGCCCTTGATCTGCGGGAAGATTTTGGTGATATTACAATTGTGTATGGCGCCCGGACTGCGGATGACCTTATTTATAAAAATGACCTCCGGGAGTGGGCAAGCCGTCATGATATCAGGCAGATAATGACTGTTGATCCGGGAGGCGAAACTCCCGGATGGAGAGGTGAAGTGGGCCTTGTTCCTCACATTCTCGAAAAGGCAGTTCCATCAGCAGAAAATGCAGTTGCCATTGTTTGCGGACCACCTGTGATGATCAAATTTGTTTTCCCGGTGCTCGAAAAGCTGGGTTTTGCAGGTAAGAATATCTTCACAACTCTCGAAAACCGTATGAAATGCGGATTTGGGAAATGTGGAAGGTGTAATGTGGGAGATGTGTATGTGTGCAAAGACGGACCTGTATTCAGCTACGAACAACTAAAATTACTTCCTGCTGAATATTAATCGTTTTATTGTACTTAATTGTATTAAAATTTTCACGCTAATAACACTTTCGCTGTCTCCTCCAATAAAATCGTTGATCCAAAAAGGGGATTCATAGTTCAAAATTGTATCTTTGTCAAAAAGTAAATCTACATGGAACATATAGTACTCTTTATCAGCGGCGGCGAGTTAATAGTAGTTGTTTTTTTCGCGTTGCTTTTTTTTGGTGCTGATGCCATACCGGGCCTGGCGCGAACAATTGGAAAGGGGATGCGTGAGTTCAATAAAGCTACTGCTGATCTTAAAAGTGAATTTGAAAACCATACATCGGATATTAAACAGGATTTTAACAAGTTGACCGATAATCTTGAAAAGGGTGGTACTGATGTTAAACGGAAAATTGAGGAAGAACTCAAGGAGTAGTTTAAAATTGAATTAATGCTTAAAGCCGAGTTACTTGTTAAATCGTTTGGCGATCTCCAGGTCTTAAAGGGGATCTCACTTCACGTAAATAAAGGTGAAATTGTCTCGATTGTCGGCGCCAGCGGGGCCGGGAAGACAACTTTACTCCAGATATTGGGAACACTTGGAAAACCTGACACAGGGAAAGTCTGGATTAATAATAAGAACGTTTTTGCCTATGACGAAACGGATCTCTCACGCTTCCGTAATAAAGAGATTGGTTTTGTCTTTCAGTTTCACCATTTACTGCCGGAATTTACTGCATTCGAAAATGTTTGTATACCCGGGTACATTGCCCGGCGAAGCCGGAAAGAGGTGGAATCCCGGGCAAAAGAATTGCTCCATATTCTTGAACTGTCCGATCGTCTTGACCATAAGCCATCTCAGCTTTCAGGCGGTGAAAAACAAAGGGTTGCAGTTGCCAGAGCATTAATTAATAATCCTGCCATAATCCTCGCCGATGAACCTTCCGGTAATCTTGATTCCCATAACCAGGAAGAGTTGTACCGGCTCTTTTTTGACCTTCGTGAAAAATTCGGACAGACCTTTATCATCGTTACCCATGATGAACATTTCGCAGGTATGTCAGACCGGATGATCCACATCAGGGATGGTGTGGTTGAAACCTAAGGTGTTGACCTTTCATCCGTAAATCACTTGATTTTAATGTTTTCCGCTTAAGAATTTTGATCAAAAGGTTTTCATCCTGCACCTGGTCCGGCACATCAGGAAGCCGGAATCATGTGACTAAGAAAGAATTAAGTTGCTGCAAGTTGTAATGAAGATATGAGTTCTCAATATATTTCAAATTAAAAAACAGACAGTATGAGTTTTACACATGAAGTTGAAGGTATGATTTGCGTGGCACAAGGCGCTAATCATGGTTCGGCTCCGATTCCTGAAGAAGGGCGTTGGGTTAAAGCCAAAGAAGTAAAAGACATTTCGGGCTTAACTCACGGAGTTGGTTGGTGTGCACCACAGCAGGGAGCTTGCAAGCTTACCCTGAATGTAAAAGAAGGAATTATCCAGGAAGCGCTGATCGAAACGATCGGTTGCACCGGCATGACCCACTCAGCGGCTATGGCTTCTGAGATCTTACCTGGAAAAACCATCCTTGAGGCATTGAACACCGACCTCGTTTGCGATGCAATCAATACTGCAATGCGCGAACTCTTTCTCCAGATCGTTTATGGACGTACGCAAACGGCTTTCTCCGAAGGCGGTCTGCCAATCGGCGCTGGTCTCGAAGACCTTGGCAAAGGACTACGTGGTGTAACCGGAACCCTTTACGGAACAGTTGCAAAAGGTCCGCGTTACCTCGAAATGGCCGAAGGTTATATTACCAAAATCGGCCTCGATGCAGGCAACGAAATCATCGGCTATGAGTTTATCAGCCTTGGCCGTATGATGGATATGATCAAAACCGGTATGGACGCCAACGAAGCAGTCATAAAAGCTTCAGGCAAATATGGTCGTATCGACGAAGCAGTAAAAGTAATTGACCCACGTAAAGAATAGGAGAAACAGCTATGCCATTATTTGAAAGTTACGACAGAAGGATCAGCAAGATCAATGCCGTGTTGAATTCTTACGGTATCTCTTCGGTTGAAGAAGCCAGACAAATTTGCGATAACAAAGGTGTGGATGTTTACAACATTGTAAAAAACATTCAACCCATCGCGTTCGAAAACGCCATGTGGGCTTATATCGTGGGCGCAGCAATCGCCATCAAAAAAGGACAGACCAACGCTGCCGAAATCGCGGCTACACTTGGCGAAGGTCTCCAGTCATTTTGCATTCCCGGATCAGTTGCCGATGACCGCAAGGTTGGCATAGGTCATGGAAACCTCGCGGCAATGTTGCTTCGCGAAGAAACCAAATGTTTCGCATTTCTGGCAGGTCATGAATCATTTGCCGCTGCCGAAGGTGCCATTGGTATTGCCAAATCGGCTAACCGTGTGCGAAACGAACCTTTACGGGTTATCCTTAACGGATTGGGAAAAGATGCCGCAAAAATTATTGCACGCATTAACGGATTTACTTATGTTCAGACCCAGTTCGATTATTACACGAGCGAATTGAAAGAAGTAGCCCGTATCGCCTATTCTGAAGGTGATAAGGCAAAAGTAAATTGCTACGGTGCCGATGATGTGCGTGAAGGTGTGGCTATTCTTCACAGTGAAGGTGTTGATGTTTCGATTACCGGAAACTCAACCAACCCAACCCGCTTTCAGCACCCTGTTGCCGGTACCTATAAAAAAGAATGTATCGAACAGGGAAAGAAATATTTCTCGGTTGCATCAGGCGGCGGAACAGGCCGTACCCTGCACCCCGATAATATGGCTGCAGGTCCCGCTTCGTATGGTATGACCGATACAATGGGGCGTATGCATTCCGATGCACAGTTTGCCGGTTCTTCGTCTGTTCCAGCTCATGTTGAGATGATGGGACTGATCGGAATGGGCAACAATCCAATGGTTGGTGCCACGGTTGCAGTTGCCGTTGCGCTTTCGCAGGCATAAATCAGCTTAAATCAGGCATAAATTTGCCTTAAATATAAAGACACGAATCGACGGGATATAAACCTCGCGAATTCGTGTCTTTTTTGTTGAAAGTGATAATGGTATGACCGATGGTTGACAATTGGGGGGCGTATGCATTCCTATGCACAGTTTGCCGGTTCTTCGTCTGTTCCCGCTCATGTTGAGATGATGGGGCTGATCGGAATGGGTAACAATCCGATGGTTGGAGCCACGGTTGCAGTTGCCGTTGCCCTTTCGCAGGCATAATTTATTTAATAAAATTTCAGGACACGAATCCGGGGAAATATAATCCCCGAGGTTCGTGTCTTTTTTTGAAAGTAAGAATGGTATGACCGATGGTTGACAATTTGGGGGCGTAGGCATTCCGATGCACAGTTTGCCGGTTCTTCGTCTGTTCCTGCTCATGTTGAGATGATGGGACTGATCGGAAGTGCCACGGTTGCAGTTGCCGTTGCCCTTTCGCAGGTATAATTTATTTAATAAAATTTCAGGACACGAATCCGGGGAAATATAATCCCCGAGGTTCGTGTCTTTTTTTGAAAGTAAGAATGGTATGACCGATGGTTGACAATTTGGGGGCGTAGGCATTCCGATGCACAGTTTGCCGGTTCTTCGTCTGTTCCTGCTCATGTTGAAATGTTGGGGCTGATCGGAATGGGTAACAATTTTCTTTAAACCTTATCTTGAAAGGAAACCTACTATATAACAAATTCCGAAGTTAACTTATTTGAGGTTTGACTCCAAAATCCAGAGGAAACTGAAATAGATTTATCAATAAATATTTGTTACATAAATAAGAATATTGAGGTATAAATACTCCGAAGGAGTTGAATGTTAATGACCCCCAGTGTAGCTTGCGGAACTGGGGGGAAATGGGCATAACGCGGAAATAACCCGGAACGGGTTGAATTATTATTTACAACAAATATTTTTCATCAAATGCAATACCATTATCCTTTAATAATCTGATAAACTCTTCCCGGGAACTTTCCTTCTTATGGTGTTCCTGTTGATTCATGACTTATTTTATAATTGTATCCTTATCTCTGATTGACAGGGTAAAAGCCCCGTAACTTTCAGCCCAATTTGAAAACAATGGATAGATGCCCCTTTCTTTGATCCAAATCGAGCTTGAGACTTTGATATCTTTAACCAGGTCTGCCAAAGCAATTGATGGGTGAAGGTCGCAGACAATATGAATATGGTCTTCAACACCATTGATTCTGTAAAGTCGGCATTTTTTGTTTTTAATCACTCCCCATATATATTTGAACAGCTCCTCATTCCCCGAGTTATGTAAAACTTTTTCACTGTTCCGGATATGAAAAGTAAGGTGATAAAGGATTTGACGATAGCTGGACATGATATAAGATTTATTAATAAATAATTTAATAAACTGAAAGTTACAAAATATCCAGCAATAATTTTAAGGTGGTGTTCGTTGAAAAACATTTAATTCAACCCGTTTCGGGTTGCGGGTCAGTAGTCGTGCGAAAGCCCCCAATAAAAATTGGGGGTCATTAATATTTATCCACCTTCGGTGGAATTATTCCGACATCAAAGCAGATTGTACAGGAAGGTATGATAGATTTTGAACAATGGCTGGAAGTAAGAGAAAGAAAGTAGTATTGAGAATCTTTCATTCCAGTCAATGCACTCGTCAAAATATGGCGAACATTAAGAAGATTAAAACTAATTAACAGTTTATTTTTAAGAAGATTTTCATTTTAGCCATTCTTTATTTCTTGAAATAATATCTTCATTTGAAACAATATTTCCCGATTTGTAATCTGTCTGACTTTCAGAAATCAGGGCATTTTCGAAATCGGTGAGTTTGTAGATTTCATTTTCCTCCCCTTCAGTTAAAAGTTTATTGAGGTAGTCAAGCAATTGATCGTCATCAGTATGTAATACTTTTTGAATTATGCTATCTTGAAGCTCTTTTGTTTTCATGATCTGTCAATTTCTATGACAAATATACAAAAACGACAGATAAAGACCCTAAGGGTTTCTAAAACCCTTAGGGTCTTTATATCAATTATACGAATTTATCCGATCTTTGTACCTCAATTTTTATCACCATGAATTTGAATTCTACAAAGCAGGAAATTATTGATAAAGCCCTCTCATTGTTTGATGAAGGATATGCCTGTTCGCAATCTGTCTTACTCGCTTATGCCGGCACCTTTAATCTCGATGAAACAACGGCCAAACGGATCTCTTCAACTTTTGGCGGCGGAATGGGACGGCTTCGTGAAAAA
Organism: uncultured Bacteroidales bacterium; assembly: GCA_942493325.1. Taxonomy (GTDB): domain Bacteria; phylum Bacteroidota; class Bacteroidia; order Bacteroidales; family Prolixibacteraceae; genus JAAFHB01. The sequence continues at coordinate 5,692,501 of OW818689.1, forward strand.
TGTGGCGCAGTAACCGGCGGATTTATGGTATTGGGTCTTGCTTTCGGCAATACCGATCCCGGGGACATGGATACCAAACTTTATGCCTATGATAAAGTGCAGGAATTAGACCGTCAGTTTAAAGCAATACACGGTACAACCATTTGTGCCGAATTACTTGAACTGCATGTAACCCGTGATGAAGTTATCGCACGGGAACATCATCAGCTCATTTGCCGTAAATTAGTTGGTGATGCAGCCGGTTTAGTGTACGACACGATTGGAAGTGTTGAATAGCATAAGCCAATCATGAAGGAGCCATTTGAATCAGGATATTTTCTCGCCTGAAATATGTCATAAAGTTTAATATAGTCTTGAAATTATCTCGTCATAGCAAAAACAACAATCGATATGACAATATAGACAATTGAAATTAAATAGTAAAGTTCTTTGTTGCCTTTGATTTTTAATTGATCTACAATCCTGATATATTTTTTTTTGACATAAAATTGCATGATTAATGTAGAACCTGAAATGCTGACGGACGAGTAATATGTTATGTTTTTTCCTGTGATGGTTTCGGGGGAAAATAATGAAAGGACATTAAATGTAAAAAGTATAGTCAGAATAAAGATAGTTGCGAATACAGGTGACTCAATGTTTCCTGGTCTGTCATTATTTATAGCGTCAAAAAAAAGATAAATCGATGCGAATACGTTATTCAAAAATTTCATATTGTCCTATTAATAAAATTGAATCTTCAAATACCAAAGTAGTATTTCATTGTTTGCACAAAATTTTAAAATTACCAATAATCGAGTCCAATGGTCAGTGCAATTTGCTGTGATTTTTATTTTATGATTAGATGTGTTTACAATTGAATATAACGTTGGAAGCTACACGCTGAGGAGGATTGCGGACAATTTCTTGTCCAGCTGTTTCTAATTTTTAGCTAACCGCAAACGTCTCGCAAATACACGCAAGGCGGGATTTAACTGATAAACTTCCTGGTGAGTATTGCCTTTCAATTTACTACTTACCTGTCAACGAAGCACCGAAACCCGACTTGCGGGTAGCTCGCTGTTATGTGCCGTAGTTTATTCATTATCAGTTAGTTTACTGTATAATATCAAAGAATTTACATAGTCTGTATCAAATTCAATTGTCCTTATACTTTTCAATTTGTATTTTTCTGTCTCAACCCACCGTGCTTTTGGGTCAATCTCTTTAATCACAATATAATCCTTTGTAGTCTTTACTAATTTGCCAACATAACATACAGTGTCATCCTTATTTTCTATTTGAAACGCACCAAATCTATCCGACACTAATTGTAATGTCTCATTTATATCTGTCAGTGGGAAAATGTCCTCTTCTGTTGGTTGTAATTTTTTTAAAATCAAAACTTTCTCGCGAAACTCTTCAAAGTCATCTCTTTTATGCTTGAGGATCTTATTTGTCTTCAATAACATATAACCATCAATAACGTAGTCAACTGGGTTTTGCTTTATCAATGTCCAGTCATCGTTAAAATCAATTAAAAATCCAGATATAATATCTTTTCTGTCTCGATATTTAATTGAAATGAATTTTCCTTTTAATTCTTTCATGTCGTTTTGAATAGGTCTGTCACTTACTATGGCACATAACGTCGGTGTAACCGCCACAGTGGCATATATTTTTGCCTTGTATGTAAACTGAACGTGGCATAAATATCCTGCGGTTAATAATGTAGTCTGAAATTTATATTTTTAATATCAAAGGAAATGATTATTTACATAATTTCAAACTTTTAGTCGAAATAATAGTGGAATATTTTTTAAATCAGAACTTCTCAAAAACCCCTAATCCAAATAAGGCGAAATCATATTTCACCGGATCATTTATATCCATCTTACGTAAATTGCCATCCAATTCTTCAAGTGCTTTCGAATCATTTAATTTTCTTGAAAGTAAGCCAAGTTTTCTTGCGACGTTTCCGGAATGCACATCCAGCGGACATGAGAGTTGGCTGGGAGAGATTGATTTCCATATTCCGAAATCTACCCCACGGTCATCATTCCTGATCATCCACCTGAGGAACATGTTGATTTTTTTTGCCGCTGAACCTTTTGCCGGATCAGACACATGTTTGATCGTTCTGACCGGATGAGGCAATGAAAAGAATACCTGTTTAAATTCGTGAATTGCTGGCTGTGTAGAAAACTCACCCGCTGATTTTGCAAAAACCGTTTCGAGACCACCTTCATGGAGGTAAATATTTTTCAATGCCTTTATAAAGTAAACTAAGTCAATCGGGTTAAAAGTACGATGCACAAATCCTTCGAAACGAATCAGGTGGCTCTCCTTATGGTTCATGATAAAATCATAAGGAGAATGTCCCATCAGATTCATAAGTTTATTTGCATTTTTAATGATCATCGTTCTGTTTCCCCAGGCAATAGTGGCAGCAAGAAATCCTGCGATCTCTATATCTTCTTTAAGTTCATACTGATGAGGTATGCTTATCGGATCAGATTCAATAAACGCCGGATTGTTGTACTTATCCACCATCTCATCCAGGAATTCCTTTATTTCAGGGCTTATACTATTCAATTTTAAACTCTTTTATGTGGTCAAAGATACTCAAGAAAGGTGTTTGTTTCCAGCTAAATAATCTATACAACAACTGTGAAATTCCCTTGAGTGAATCGGGTATGCACAATTTAATTACAGAACTTACAATTTAATAGGCAATATTTCTTGATCTCATCGGCATATTTGCCTATATTTGTATTATAAAGTCTAATATCATGGAAACTATAAAAGAAAAACAACTTGCAGAATTGAGAAAAATCCCCGACAGCATATCTGACAGTGAAGTATTAGACTGGCTTCGATCGAAAGAGATAAATTGGGAATACATAAACATTTTCAAAGATTATTCTTCACGTAGAGATGAAGAAATATCAGATATGCTAAACATCAGTGTCAGAACTCTGAGGAATTATAAAAAAACTGAAATTAAATTTAAAAGTAATATAAAAGAGCAATTACTTCTTCTACTCTCTTTATACAAACATGGAAATGAGGTTTTTGGTTCGAGTGAGGAATTTAATAATTGGCTCAATTCTGAAAACTTCCATTTTGATGGTGTTGCCCCGGATACATTTTTAAATACAGTTTCTGGCATCAGATTTATTGAAGACAGATTAACAGCAATGGAATACGGAGATAATGTATAATTATGGAAATATTTCGTATTTCAATTAAGAAGCACTCCGAAAAGTTAACTGCCTCAGGCAGTGCAAACAGGTGGAATTTTGAAGGGCAAAATGTAATATACGCCGGATCTTCAAGGTCATTATTAACTTTGGAGCTGGTTGTGCATATGAATGCTGTCAAACCTAAGGTTGAATATAAAGTAATGATTATCTCTTTAGCTGATTTCGATCATTTAATAAAGCAAGTTATGATTGATGACTTACCTGATAATTGGAGAAAAATGGCGGCTTATTCGGTACTTCAAAAAATAGGATCTGATTGGTATGAAAATCAAGAATCTTTAGTATTGAAAGTTCCTTCTGCTGTAATTCCACTCGAATACAATTATGTCATTAACACGGAACACATAGAATTTTCAAAACATGTTCACTTAGTAAGAACTGAAGATTATTTTTGGGACGCTAGACTATTTTAAAAAGACTGTGCCTATTCGGATAACAAGAGTTGTTGGTGTTTTACGATATTGCGGAAGACGGAAAATAATGAATGATAATTAATTCATTAAAACAATATTCGTCAATGAAGTATGATTTTGCCTTATTGGGACTGGGAGTGTTTGAGAAATTTTTAATTTATTAGTGTATGTAGATGGGTCGAAATAACTGGTTTGAATTCAAACAATTCAGGATAGAGCAGCACAAAGCCGCGATGAAAGTCGGCACAGATGGGGTACTTCTCGGGGCGTGGACTCCCGTTGAAAACGCACGGCGGATTCTTGATGTGGGAACCGGAACGGGGCTTATCGCATTAATGATGGCACAGCGTTCGGATGCAATTGTTGAGGCTGTTGAAATTGATGAACATGCTTCCGCGGAAGCGGCATTTAATTTTGAACAGTCTGAATGGAACGACCGGTTACGGGTTTATCATGCCGATTTTCAGGTATTTGCCGAGGAACCGCACGATCCTTACGATCTGATAGTCAGTAACCCGCCTTTCTTTATAAACTCATTGAAAACTGCCAGTGCGGCCAGTGCAGTTGCGCGTCATAACGATCTGCTCACTTTTAATCAGCTGATCACCGGCGCGTATAAATTACTTGGCAAATCCGGACGACTTTGTATTGTCATCCCTTTCACGAGTTGTACAGAATTCAGGGAATGTGCGCGTCTTGCTGGCTTTTATCTGCAACATCTGACGGTGGTTGTTCCAAAGACAGGCAGAATTCCAAAACGGGTTTTATTGGAGTTCTCTGCTGTGCCATGCTATCCGGTTGATGATGAGTTAATTGTGCAGGACGAAACCGGCTTGTTCACAGGTGCTTATAAAAAATTAACTGCTCCGTTTTATCCCGCTTTTTAAAACATTTTATCAGTGAAATTCGTTAATATGTTGATAACAAATGTTAAAGTAAACGGATGGATCTGTTTCAGGATATTAACTTTTGGGCAGTTTTACTTGCCGCATTTACCAAGGTGATCCTGGGCAGTTTTTGGTATTCACCCTTGATCCTCGGAAAGAGCTGGATGGATGAGAATCGTTTCACCGAGGAAGATTTTAAAAAAGGACACCCTTTGCGCCTGATGGCCATCTATTCGTTATCGTTTGCCTTTCTGGCCGCTCTGGCAATGTCTTTTTTATTACACCCGAATCTACCGCCTTCTCAGGTGCCGGATTTGGTGCCGTGGTCTCTATAGTATGGATTTCAACATCTAAAGCAAATACTACGCTTTACGAGAATTACTCACTTCGTCATTACCTGATTCATGCAGGTTACGATGTTTGCAGTTACACCGCCATGGGCGCTATTCTTGGGGCCTGGCACAACTGAAGGTATACCCGCCATCCTTTTGACAGGATCAAAAATGAAGTTGGCGATTCAGTGTTTTTTATCAGTCAGCGTTGCCGCTATTTTAGAACGAAGCTGATCACTCAAATCAAGCAACTTTATCGAACTCCCCACCTTGTAAATATGCGGCATGATAAAGCGTTTGTGCTCTGCGGGTAATAATGCGGCACGCGACAATAAATAGTCATGACAATCCATCGGAGCGGGTAGCGGATTGGTAATCGCCTTATTTTCATACACAATACTGTGCAGATTCTCTTTTTTCAATCCTATGATGGTGGTGTACTTTTCAGGATGAACAGGGTTGTAGATCTGTTCGCAGGCATCAGGATCCTCGTTTTTAAGCAGGATGCCGTCACGGAAAAAATTCCCTTCACTGTCGTAATAACGGTAGAGTGATTTTCTCCCGGGATAAGTCATTTTTTCGATGTTTTCTGAAATTTTCATGCGTGCTGTACCGTTACAAAACGCAAGTTTATAAACTCCGTCAAGAGCCGCATCGGGTTTGCCGGTAACAAGTTCAGTCCCGACGCCATAGCCATCAATGGGAGCATGTTGTTCCTGCAGACTTTTGATTACGTATTCGTTCAATTGGTTGGATACAAATATTTTAACATATTCAAGACTCGCAGCATCCAGCATTTTCCGGGCCTTTTTGCTCAGATAGGCCAGGTCGCCGCTGTCGAGCCTGACGCCTACTACTTTATTTTCCCGGGCTTCCATCTCTTTGGCGACAATAATTGTATTCGGAATTCCGCTCCGCAATGTATCGTAACTGTCAACCAGAAGGATAGTCCGGTCTGGATTCGATCGTGCGTATTCGCGAAAAGCTGTGAGCTCATCTTCAAAACTTTGGACCCAGCTATGCGCCATGGTTCCGGAAACGGGGATATCGTATAAAAATCCCGCATGAACGTTTGAAGTTGAGGCTGCTCCTCCAATTATCGCAGCCCGGCTTGCCTGTATTCCACCGGTTCCATGTGCCCGGCGAAGACCAAAGTCGGAAAATGCCTTGTCACCACAAACTGATTTTATTCTGTATGCTTTTGTTGCTATGAGTGACTGGAAATTCAGAATATTGAGCAGCAAAGTTTCAACAAGCTGAGCTTCAATGATATTTCCTTCAACGCGAAGAATCGGTTCCCGGGGAAAAACAATCTCCCCTTCACGGACTGAATAAATGGTCCCGGTGAAACTAAAGTCTTTTAAATAGTCAAGAAATTCAGGCCGAAAGCCTTGCTGTTCAAGGTAGCTGATGTTTTCGTCCGAATAACGGAACGAAGATAGGGCATCCAGGAAATCGGCAAGACCGGCAAAAACCAGAAAACCCCCTTCGAAGGGATTGGTTCTGAAAAAATAGTCGAAGACGGTTTGTTCATCCTTTTTCCCGGCGAAGAAATACCCTGAGCCATCATTAATTCATAGAAATCGGTATAAAGGCCTAAAGTTTCAGCGGTTGTATTTATTTTCATTTTGATATTTATTCATTCTTTTAACTTACGAAAACAGTATTTATAAAAGTAATTGATATAAAATACAAAAATCCCGGATACGTTCCGGGATTTTTGTATTCATTGCTGGCCGATTTCAGACAGATCAGGTTCACCGCTTAACATCAGGCAAACATGAGTCTGTTTATTTCCTATCGCTCTATTGTTTGCGATCTGTCAGGTCCAACAGATACAATTCTGACCGGAACATTTAGCCTCGATTCAATAAATTCGATATAGTTACTCAACTCTGCCGGAAAGTCACTTTCGCTGGTCACTCCCGTGAGAGCTTTATTCCAACCGGGTAATGTCTCGTAAATTGGTTCTACGCGTTCATCGAGTTCGTAAGGAAAATCTTCGGTAAACTGTCCGTCGATTTTATATTTTGTACATACTTCAATCGAATCAAAATTATCCAGAACATCAGCCTTCATCATGATCAATTCTGTAACTCCGTCAATCATGATGGCGTATTTGAGTGCCACGAGATCGAGCCAGCCGCAACGACGCGGACGCCCCGTGGTAGAGCCATACTCGTTACCGATATCCCTTAGTTTCTGACCCGTGGCGTCAAGCAACTCAGTTGGGAAAGGACCACTTCCAACACGGGTGCAATAGGCTTTGAAAATTCCGTAAACTTTTCCGATTTTATTGGGAGCAACTCCCAGTCCCGTGCAAGCTCCGGCGGTAATTGTATTTGACGAGGTGACGAAAGGGTAGGAGCCGAAATCGATATCGAGCATTGTACCTTGTGCACCTTCTGCAATTACCGATTTCCCCGATTCTATCAGTTTATTAATGACCGTTTCACTGTCAATGAGTTGAAATTGCTGAATTGTCTTGATCCCCTCAAACCATGCTTTCTCATATTCGTCCAGGGCAACCTGGTAATCGAAATGATAATAATTGGTTAGCAGGTCGGTATGTTGTTTAACGCGGGCTTTATATTTTTCTTCAAAATTATTCAGGATATCCCCAACCCTGAGTCCTTCACGTCCAATCTTATCGCGGTAAGCGGGGCCGATACCCTTTAATGTTGAACCGATTTTTGCATCTCCTTTTGATGCTTCGGAGGCGGCATCCAACAAACGGTGTGTCGGTAAAATCAGGTGAGCTTTCTTTGAGATTAAAAGCGTATTTTTAAGATCGAAACCCAATTTAAGCAGTGAATCGATTTCCTTTTTAAAGATCAATGGATCAATTACCACACCGTTTCCAATAATATTGATTTTATCCTCCCTGAATATCCCTGAAGGAATGGTGTGTAAAACGTGCTTTATGTTATTGAATTCCAGGGTGTGTCCCGCGTTAGGTCCTCCCTGGAAACGGGTGATCACATCGTAACGGGGTGTTAAAACATCCACAACTTTTCCTTTTCCTTCGTCTCCCCACTGAAGACCAAGCAATACATCTACCTTCATTTTTAAATATCTTTACGTATTATTTCCTTTCTGCAGTGATCTTTGCTGAAGCTTGAATACCTGATATTTTAAAGCCTTATGCTTTTTATCAGGCGGCGGGCAAAATCGACCAAAGGTAGAGAATATTTTTTAAAAGTTATAAACGTATGAATTGTATTTTAAAAATCAAGGATGGATTGTCCTATTTGGGATCTTCCATTTCGCCATAAAGGTACAGTGAATGATGTGAGAGCTTGAAATTGTTTTTGGCACAGGCGTCCTCAATGATTTCAAGGATACGCGGATCGTGAAATTCCATGACCCTGCCATTGCGGATATCAATCAGGTGATCATGTTGTGTCGATGCCAGGGTTTTCTCAAACTGCGCAATGTTTTTTCCAAACTGATGTTTCACTACTAATTTACAATCAAGCAGCAATTCAATTGTATTATACAATGTCGCACGACTTACCCGGTAATTCTTGTTTTTCATCGAAATATAAAGCGTTTCGATGTCGAAGTGTCCCTCCCTGGAGTAAATTTCGTCAAGAATAGCATACCTCTCCGGGGTCTTTCTATGACCCTTTCGTTCGAGATATTCCGTGAAAAGCGCTTTAACTGTTTCCCTATTATTTTGAAGGCTATTCATACTTAATCTAACTTTAAATAGAGGGTAAAATTAAAAATATTTTTAGTAACCAAGCATTTTATCACAAAAATAAAAACTGAGAAATTTAAATCTCTTTCCGATTCACCGTATCGATGCCTTTAATATTTAAGAGCTTTGTGATCAGCGTGTCCAAAATCTCTGTATTCTGGATATAGAGATAGAGGTTCCCTTCAAACACCCCGTCATGGGCATCAATATTAATCGACCGCATATTGATTGCATATTCATTCGAAATAACATGCGTGATTTTATTTACAATTCCCTGATGGTCGAAACCTCTGATATATAGATGAATAAGATAGAATAGCATTTTTGACTTGGTCCAGTTGGCCTCAATAATGTCCTCGCCGTGACTCGACATCAGTTTAACCGCTTCGGGACACGATTTATTGTGGATCATAATTTGTCCGTCGAGGGAAACAAAGCCTACCACATCATCGCCGGGGATCGGATTGCAGCAGGGGGCGAGCAGGTAATTTGCTTTTTTTTGATCTTCGTCGAGTAAATAGGGTTTTTTCCGGTCAATTTTATAGTTGTCGATTTTTTTATCTCCCCCGAAAGCAAAAGAGAGTTTCCAGAATTTTATAAATTTATTTTCCGATTTTTCAAGCAGTGTAGTCTCAAGGTTATCGAGGCTCACAAGTCCCATTCCGATTTCGGCGTACAGTTGTTCCTTTGTATGGAGCCCGTAGTGGTTAATCAGTTTTTTGAGCGTATTGGAGGATGGTTTTACATTTAATTTTTCGAGTTGTTCATTCAATTGGTTTCTGCCATCTTCGATGTGCTTTTTCTGCTCCTGTTTGAACGAATCCCTGATTTTTGTTTTGGCCCGCGCAGTGATCGCACTATCGATCCACGCTGGTTTGGGAGACTGTTTGTCGGAGGTGAGGATTTCGACCTGGTCGCCGCTTTTCAGAACATGGCTCATCGGAACAAGAATATGATTCACTTTGGCGCCGATACAATGATTTCCAAGTTCGGAGTGAATGTCATAGGCGCAATCCAGTACTGTGGCACCCTTGGGAAGCATCTTCATTTCCCCCTTAGGGGTAAAAATCACGATTTCCTGTGAATAAAGATTTAATTTAAATTCATCGAGAAAGTCCAAAGCATCCGATTCAGGGTTGCCCAGTAACTCACGTATTTTACCAAGCCACCTGTCCAGTTCACTTTCTGCGGAACCTTCTTCCTTATAACGGTAATGCGCCGCAAAACCACGTTCTGCAATTTCATCCATGCGTTCTGTACGAATCTGAACCTCAACCCATTGTCCTTCAGGCCCCATCACTGTAACATGTAATGCTTCATAACCGTTTGCCTTGGGGATGGTAATCCAGTCGCGTATCCGGTCAGGTTTTGGGGTGTATATATCTGTGATTAACGACAATATATCGAAACATTGTCTCTTTTCCGAGACTCCTTCCTTTGGTTTAAAAACAATCCGGATCGCGAGCAGATCGTAGATTTCGTCGAAAGTGACATTCTTGGTCTGCATCTTATTCCAGATCGAGTAGATCGATTTAGGGCGCCCGCTGATGGTAAAGTCGAAATTTTCGTTATAAAGCTTTTCCTGTATTGGTTTGGCAAAATCGAAAACGAGGTAGTTGATTCGTTCCTGCTCGCTTCGCAGTTTGAGTTCAATTTGCTCGAATATTTCGGGGTTTTTATATTTCAGACTCAGATCTTCGAGTTCAGTTTTAATGGCATACAGACCAAGACGATGAGCAAGCGGAGCAAAAATATAAAGTGTCTCTGACGTAATTTTTAATTGTTTCTGATAAGGCATCGATTCGAGGGTGCGCATATTATGCAGCCTGTCAGCCAGTTTGATCAGGATTACTCTCACATCGTCAGATAGCGTTAGGAGCATCTTCCTGAAATTGGAAGCCTGGTTTGAGTCGTACTTTCCCGAAAGTTTCGTGAGGCCGTCAACCAGAGAGGCAACTTTTTCCCCGAACATATTCTCAATGTCTTCGAGGGTATATTCGGTATCTTCAACAACATCATGCAAAATTGCAGCAAGAACCGATTTTGTTCCGAGCCCAATTTCACTCACGACAATCTTGGCCACTGCAATCGGATGAATAATATACGGCTCGCCCGACCTGCGCCGGACTCCCAGATGGGCAGTATTTGCAAATTGAAATGCTTTTCGGATCAGTTGCTCGTTTTCGGACGATAAAGGCCTCGTAAACGACTTAATCAGGTCTTCGAATAAATCTTCAATTTCTCTTTTTTCTATTTCGGTCTGCAAATCCATTCTGTACTTATTGCCTCTTGTATATTAATTGCAACGGTTGCCAACTTTCATGCGGGAACTGGAATCCTGGCTGCCGGCTGATATGATTGTCGCTTCTCCAGGGTTAAATGCATGTTTCCCCTCTGGCGCGACTTATGAAACGTAAAAATAACTTTTTATTCTGAACGTTTACAAATTACCATTTGTTTGCAGCAAATAATGGTCCGGAAATTTTTAAATACAGTTGGATTTGAGTTAGAGAGAAAAGATTTATACGCGATGCTGTTTGGGATGCAGGTTCAGGATGCATGGGTGACAAAACTTTAACGTACTTTCAGACTAATTGGTAACTAAAGATCGAAAAACTTCAAATAGGGCACTTATAAAAATGAGATTCAGCACCGCGTAGCCAAAAGTATATTTATTGAAATAGGATAGCCCGTAAATAAAGTTCCGGAATGCAAAAATCGATATCACTAAATGGGTTAACGGACCCGGGATCAAAATTAGGTTCATTTTACCCGATCCAAGTGCTGGTATTATTAAAACCAGGACGACGGCAATATAAATTAAGTAAGGAATCAGAGAATAGGCAACGACGAGTTGAACCTCCGGCAAAGTGGCTTTCCCCTGGAGAATTTTCCCCATTTTCCAGATTAACCAGGAAAATACATATTTAAAAATGAACAGTCCCATCAGCGGAAAAATAATCAGGACAAGCGTAAAACCCAGTATCTTCGGTACATCATAGGTGTTCGTCCTGGAAATAAGTGCCGGGAAGGCAATGCAGGTAGTTAATATAGCAATCAAATATTCGATATGGTTGTCTTTTCCATCAATGCTTCTTTGTTTCAGGTAACTGAATGTTTCCAGGGGTTTTGTCCAGATGGATAAGATTGGGTTCATATATTTTTGCCGGTATCAATTTTGTCGGATACAATATCGAGTGTTTCTACCATCGTGCCCCACGAAAACTTTTCTTTCTCGCGTATTACATTATTGGTAAAGAATTCACCGCGCTGATGGGTATAAAAATCGAAAATAGCCTCCGTAATCGCTTCCGGTCCCGGATTTACAACGTAACCCACTTTCCCGTGCGGGATAATCTCTCCGAGTCCGCCAACATCAGTTACAAGCATAGGTTTGTTGTAATGGTAAGCGATCTGGGTAACGCCACTCTGTGTAGCCGATTTATAAGGCTGAACAATCATATCTGCTGCACCAAAATAATTTGCAACATCCTTATCGGCAATAAAATCCGTTCTTAAAATCACATAATCGGTAAGATTTTTCTCCCGGATGATATGCAGGTATTTTTCTGATGAAGTATAAAACTCACCAGCTATGATCAGTTTTACGGGAAACCTGCGAAGTTTCTCATCTCCGAATGCTTCCAAAAGCCAGTCGAGTCCTTTATAATCGCGAATAAATCCAAAAAATAACAGGTACCTGTATTCAGTACTCAGGTTCAATTCCCTGAGCGCATCCTCCCGGGGTACAATACTGCCGAAAATATCATAAAGAGGATGGGGCGTGTAAACCGTTGGCGCCAGAGGCCTGAATTGTTTGAGATCATTCAATACCGCTCTTGACATGGTGATGAATCCATCGCAATTTTTTGTGAAATACCGGGTTAAAAGATTGTCAATAATATGTTTTTCATGAGGAATGATATTATCTGCTATAGCAATCACCTTTGTATGATTATTCCGGCGGGCAAGGCTTGCAATTGTTCCCAGGCATGGCGCCATAAATGGCGTCCAGTAACGTACCAGCAGTATATCGGGTTTAAGGCGACTGATTTCTCTGCCAACTGCGAGCCAGTTAAAAGGATTAATGGAATTGACTTTTATCCGGATATCCAGACCTTCCGGAGCGGGTTGATCCGAAAGTTGAGTCTTACCCGGAAACAGAAATGAGGGATACTGGAGCGAAAACGTAAAATTGATTACTTCATCGCCATTATCAATAAGCGCTCGTGTAAGTCGTTCATTGAAAGTAGCAATACCTCCGCTTCGAAAGGGCCAGGTCGTACCGAGAAGAATAATTTTTCTTTTCAAAGCTGTTAGATTTTAAGACAAAGTTAAAATTTTTCTTCAAGATCACCGATTTATGAAGGGCATTGCGGTGATTGCATTATAATTAATCTTAAAATTAATTGGATTTTATCATTATGTCGATGATCGCCCGGCAATTTTCTTAGTATTTTGATAACATTTCTTGTAAAAGTGTTTGAAGTTCTTTGCTTATCTCTTTTCCCTATAGACACATAATGTATAAATTGCTTTTCTTTAATTTCGAATCCAGGTTTTATATGTTTTTGAGATATTTTGCATTTGCCGATTATATACTTCCAAAAATATAAATTCTATCCTTGTTATCACATTAAGAAATTGTAAATTTTGTATACAGATGCTTATAGTTAAAACCATTTACCTATTTTCGCGTGGATTTATGAGTGAATGATCATTCATTAAATATTTTAAAAAATGGCACGATTAATAGATGAGGGGAAAATTCAGCGCATCAGGGAAGCAACGATAGAATTGGTGGTTCAGAAGGGTTATGGCGGGGCAGCGATTTCGTCAATTGCACATCGTGCGGGAGTTGCCGAGGGATACCTGTACCGGTTTTATACCAGTAAACAGGAACTGGTTACCGAATTGCTTTTTTCGAAGGTGTCGCGTATTATCGAAAAACTCGAGTTTTTGCTGAATACATGCACTACTACCAAAGATGTGATCAGCCAGTTGATTGACGAACTTTTTCGGACAGCAAACGACTCTCCTGAAGAGATCAGATTTATCCACGTGCTGATGCATGATTATAATTTCCAGGTATCGGATGAACAACGACTTCATATTAAAAGTCTTTGTGAAAAAGTTATACGTATTGGCATCACTAACGGAGAGATCAGCAGCTCAGTTTCAGATGAAGAAGCCTATGGAATGGTGGTTATTTACCCGATTGAATTTATCAATCTGCGGATGAAAGGATTTTTTGGGACCACCACCTGGACAGAGGAAGATCAGAAACGGGTAACTCAATTTTCAATTAACGCCTTAAAGTAAATCAGATTCAAATGAGAATCAATGTATTGATATTAATTTTTCTATTGCTGGGATTATCACTTTGCGGGCAGAATAATCCGGATAATCTGATCAGCCTTACGTTTGAGGAAGCGCTTGGACTTTCGCTTCAGAACAATCATCTGATCAAACAGTACAACAATAAATCACTCCGGTTGGAGCAGGAGATGAAGGCCGCCAAAAGTTTACATCTGCCGGGAATCTCCCTTAACGCCACCTATGCCTTTATGTCCGATAATCTGGAACTCGACCTTACCCCCGTTCGTGATGCCATATCACCGCTTTATAGTGCATTAGGACATTATGGTAAATTTGGCGGGGTCCCAAATCCGGATCCGACTACAAACGGTGTGATGCCCTTTTTACCCGAGGAACTATCAACAACCATTGTTAGGGGAAAAATGCTTGAAGGTCTCGAAACTGTAAACAACGCTGAGTGGATTAAGACGATCCAGGAGAAAAAGTTTGGCATGGTAAACGCAGGATTTGTTTTTCCGCTTTATACCGGGGGAAAAATTAACGCCGCCAATAAAGCTGCGAAAATCAGATTTGAAGCATCCGAAATTGAGACAATCCAGAAAGCAAATGAACTGACGGGCGAGCTTGTCGAAAGATATTTCGGTTTATTGTTGGCTAACCAGGCTGTAAAAGTAAGGATGGAAGTAAAGGCCGGAATGCAGAAACATCTCGATGATGCACAAAAGCTTGCTCAGCAGGGAATGATTGCAGCAGTGGAGGTATTAAATGCGAAAGTTTATTTTGCGGATGCTGACCGTGAACTTAAAAAATCGGATCGCCAGGTCGAAATATTAAATGAAGCTGTTTTAAATACAGTTGCAGAGACCGTAGAATCTAAAATTAATCCGTTATCTGAGTTATTTTATATAGAAAATATTGGTCCCCTCGACTTTTTCAGACAAAAGGCAAAGGAAAATAGTCCTTTACTGGGGCAGGTGAGCAAGAAAAAAGAGTTGGCACAGCAGGGTATTAAAGCCGAACAGTCAGCTTATTTTCCCACAGTTGTCGCTACCGGCACTATCGATATTGTCAATAAGGATCTTTCACCCTATATTCCGGATTATCTGGTAGGAGTGGGCTTGCAATGGAAGCTCTTTGATGGAAATGCACGAAGCAGAAAGGTTAAAGCTGCAAGGTTTCAGGAAATGGAAGCCAATGACTTCTATTCAAAAGCAGAATCCGACATTCTGTCTGCCATCACCCGGTACTACCAGGAACTACACATGTATCTTGATCAGATCAACGAACTGGATGCAGCAATGGAATTCACAAAAGAATATTCACTGGCAAGGGAAAAAGCCTTTTCAGAAGGAATGGCGACTACAACACAGGTATCGGATGCAAACCTGGCCGTAGCGAAAGTAAAAATCGAAAGATTGCAGGCCATTTATTCATGGGAAGTTGCGTTGTCGAAATTACTCTATTATTCTGGTCAGTCTGACAAATTTGTATCCTATATGAACCACCCCGATGCGCAGCAGGTGCGCTACTGAGAGGGGGAGACCAGGAGAAAATGGGAGGGAGACCCGGAGAAAAAAAATTGAAAACAAAACAGGGATACTTATATTATGAACAAGACTAAACACTTTGTAATTACCGGTGTAATTTTTGCAATAATCATTTTCATTGGATACGCCATTTGGATCGTGGCCGCGCCGATTCCTCTGGAGGTTCAGGGCGAAGTGGAAGCAACCCAGGTTAAAGTGGCCTCAAAACTGATTGGAAGGATCGACAGCCTGCTTGTGCACAAAGGGGATGAGGTACTGCCCGGAACACTGCTGTTTACAATAAGCAGTCCGGAACTTGATGCAAAATATCTGCAGGCGGCTGCGGTGAGAAAAGCCGCAGGTGCCCAGCAGGAGAAAGCAGAAAATGGCGCTCAGAAGGAGGATATCCAGGCTGCTTTAAATTCCTGGCAGACGGCACTGGCTGTTGCCGAATTTGCCAAAAAGACCTTCCAGAGGACTGAAAACCTTTTTAAGTCCGGAGTGGTATCCGAACAGCAAAAAGACGAAGCCGATACCCGTATGAAAGCTGCCGTCGAAACGGAAAAGGCCGCCAGATCGTTGTATGATAAGGCCTTGAATGGTGCACGTTATGAAGATAAAGCGTCTGCCGGTGCGTTGGTTATGCAGGCCGATGGCGTATTGACAGAAGTGAATTCTTTCCTTGGCGAAACCAGGATTTTCGCACCGATCAACGGTGAAATTGCAAATATTATTGCCGAACGGGGCGAACTGATTCCTGCAGGTTATCCGGTAATTACAATCGTCGATTTAAACGATGTATGGGTTTCGTTTAATCTCCGGGAAGATTTATTGGCTGTCATCCGGAAAGGATCCGTTTTTAAAGCCCGTTTCCTGGCACTGGGTATGAAAACAGTATTGCTTAAGGTGAACTATATTCAGGCACTGGGTGAATTTGCTACCTGGAACGCAACAAAAACGTCAGGCGATTTTGATATGAAAACATTTGAAGTACATGCTGTTCCGGTTGAAAAGATGAATGGTTTAAGACCAGGAATGTCTGCACTGGTAAACTGGGATGAGGTGAGGGAGCAAACGACAGCCGGCAATTAGCAACTGGTTTCGTGTTCCTGATTGGCAACACCTGCCTGATTGCCAAAAACCAGCAGCAAGTTTTTAAATAAATTGCCTAAAAACGTATGACGAAGTTAATTAATACAGCGCTTTTTAAAGTGATCAGGCGCGAAACAAGGCGGATTGCCGGTAGCTGGGTGTTGATATTTACGACTTTAATTGCACCTGTTGCCGCTTTTCTTGTTATTATATGGCTGTTTTCGAATGGGGTGGTCAGGGATTTACCTGTGGCTGTTGTCGATATGGATCACACGGCCTTTTCATCGAAGATTAGCGGTTTGGTGGATGCGACACCGGCATGCAAGGTGATGTATCGGCCGGGTTCAACGGATGAAGCCAGACGAATGATGTCGGCCGGTAAGATTGATGCCATTATTGTGTTACCGGCTGATCTTGAACGAAAAGTGCTGAATAGCACTGCACCCGCAATTGCTGTCTATATCAACAATACCAATGTTGTAAAAGGAGGTGCCTTGAAATCAGGACTTTACAAGACGCTATCGACCATCTCCGCCGGCGTAAAGGTGCAGGTAGCTGTAAAGAAAGGTCAGACACCTGCCCAGGCAACTGAAAGGGCGCGACCTGTGAGCATGGATATACACCTGCTGTTTAATCCTTTCGGAAATTATGCATACTTCCTGGTTCTCGGTTTATTACCTCTGTTAGCGGTGGTTTTCATTTTCCTGGGGTCTGTTTATGCGCTTGGTATGGAACTGAAGGAGGGAAGTGCGGGTGAACTGATCGCGTTGGCTGATCATAACGTTTTCGTTGCGCTGACAGGCAAAATGCTTCCCTACACGATTCTTTTTTTTATGGATCTGATGATTATGAACATCTTGCTGATGAAGACTTTAGGGACTCCAGTGCACGGAAGTTTGACTCTTATCCTTATTTCAGAGATGCTGCTGATTATTTCATACCAGTTGCTGGCGATCCTTTTTCTGAAAATTACAGCCAATCTGCGGTTATCTCTTTCGCTGGGAAGCGCTTATACCATGATGGCACTCACTTTTTCCGGACTTACCTTTCCGGTAATGGCTATGCCTTTACTGGCTAAAATGTTTTCATTAATTTTTCCGTATACATTCTGGCTGCAGATTTTTATGAGCCAGACATTAAGAGGCGAGCCTGTTTCGGAAGTTATAATTCCTTTTTTTGCTTTTGTTCCGTTTATCCTTGGCGGGTTACTTGCTTTCCCCGGAATGAAACGAAAACTTTCACATCCCAGGTACTGGTTCCGGGAGTAATTGATTAAACTTATGCAATGCGATTAGTGAACATGTGGCAAAATATAATTTTAGGGCTTGAATTAACGAGGTACACCTTTTTCGATGAACTTAAAACAATCGTTAAGGATAAAGGGGCATTACTTATTTTTTTCCTGGCGGTGATCGCTTACCCCGTGATTTATTCTATAGCCTATTCGAATAACGTGGTGAGGGATATCCCCGTTACAGTCGTTGATCTCGATAAAACTTCTGCGAGTCAACAGGTGGTAAAAATGCTGGGTGCAACGAAAGAGCTGGATGTAGCGCAGGAAGTTGGTTCTCTTCACGAAGCACGGCAACTCTTCTGGGATGGAAATTCGAAAGGAGTCATTCTGATTCCCGGCGGATTTGAAAGAAATTTACTCAGGGGAATTCAGACATCAGTGAGTGTGTATTGTGATGCCGGTTATTTTCTTATTTACAAAGAGACCCTAAACGGAGCGCTCCAGGCTATCGGAACATTTTCGGCCGGTATTGAGATCAAACGGCTGATGTCAACTGGGAGCAGTGAGGAGCAGGCAATACAGCAACGTGATCCGATACCGGCCAGGTTTTATAATCTGTACAATCCTGCGGGTTCTTATGGTTCGTATGTTATGCCTGGGATTATCCTGATTATTCTTCAGCAGACACTGCTGATCGGGATTGGAATGATCGGCGGGGCAGGAAAGGAGCGACGTACCAATTTTACAGTACAACATTCCGGCAGAGTGAGCCATGGGATGTTTTCTGTTGTTTTTGGGAAGGGATTGGCATACTTTACCATCTACCTGGTAAATGTTGTCTTTACCTTGGTTTACCTGACTAAATGGTTTGGTTTTCCTGATAAGGGGAGCTTTACAAATGTCTGTATCTTACTGGTGCCCTATCTTTTTTCGGTGATCTTCCTTGGATTAATAATTTCGATGCTGTTTCGTCGCCGGGAACATTCCATTATGGCACTCGTTTTTATTTCTCCTATAGTTCTGTTCCTTAGTGGATTATCATGGCCGGAAACCTCCATTCCACCTGTATTAAATCAAATCGGACATATTTTTCCAAGTACAACAATGATCCCCGCCTTTTTAAGGATCCGATCAATGGGCGTCTCCATCGGTGATGTACGGCCTGAACTCCTCTTCCTGTTAATCCAGATGTTTGTGTATTTTATATTAGCCGTTTTTATTTACTGGTTCGCCATAATCAGGCAGAACCGGTTGCATACCAGGCAAGTAACACCACAGAATGAAGCGACCGAGAAATTAGTAACCGGGGAGGCAGAATGAGAACTACTGTTCATGGCGAACGTATCCAGGGTACACGTAAGTGATGATTTAAGAGTTTTGAATTACTACCTTTTAGCTTTCTCTAATCTTTTTATCTTTGAGGACGTTTAAAAATTTTGTAATAATTGACCAAAAATGCGATTCAATATTTCTTTTTTTCTTTTGATATTATTGATATTCATAGGTTGTACGACTGAAAAACCTGCCCCGTACCGTAAACTGGCGGGGTTAACCCAGGGAACCACATTTCACATCACTTACGAAGACAAAGCTGACAAGGATCTGTCCGGTGAGGTGGACTCAATATTCAAGGCATTCGATCTTACTTTCTCGGAATATATGCCCAACTCAATGGTTTCGAGAATTAACCAAAATGATTCCACCGTTCTTTTGGATGATATGTTTATTGAGCTTTTTAATAAATCATTGGAGATCAATAAGGAGACTAATGGTGCTTTTGATCTTACCGTTGGTCCCCTTGTAAATGCGTGGGGATTTGGTCCTGAAAAAAAAGCCGTTATCGACTCTTCCAAAATTGACAGCCTCATGCAATATGTCGGGATGGAAAAAATCCGGATCGAGGGACGAAAGATGATCAAGGATCTTCCCGGGATTAAGATCGATGTCAACTCAATTGCCCAGGGTTATGCGGTTGATGTGGTTTATCGTTATTTGGATAAACTGGGCATCAAAAATTTCATGATCGAAATTGGTGGCGAAGTAAGGACAAAAGGAAAAAATCCAAAAGGAGATTTCTGGAGAATAGGGGTCGATAAACCAATTGCGGGAAATGCCGCAGGAGAAAGTTTGCAGACTATTATTCTGCTTGATAACCAATCTATTACAACATCAGGTAATTACCGGAAATATTTCGAGGAAGATGGTCGTAAGTACTCCCATATTATCGATCCACACACGGGTTATCCGTATAAAAATAACCTGTTAAGTGTTACGGTTCTCGCTAAAGATGCACTAACGGCGGATGGTTATGATACCCCATTGATGGTGCTTGGTCTTGCAGGAGCGCGTGAATTACTGAAGCATCACCCTGAACTCGATGCCTATATGATTTATTCTGACGAAAATGGTCAGTTCCGGACCGAATACACGAAAGGAATAAAGTTCGATAAGGAGAAATGATATTATAAGAAGAATAAAAAAATCACGTCAAATAAAGCCATAAAGATTCAGCAATAACTTTAATGCAGCTTTTTCTACTTTTGAACCTGATAATTAATTGTTAAACCATTGATCAAAAGAGAAGATATTGAAGTCATCAAAAAAGGCGACCCTAAAGTTGTAAGAGCCTGGGTAATGTACGACTGGGCTAACTCGGTTTACCAGTTAACCATTACATCGGCCATTTTCCCCATTTATTACAACTCGGTGACACGTCACGGGAACGATTTTATGGTCTCTTTTTTCGGCTTTAAAGTGGTCAACACTGCGCTTTATTCCTGGGCAATTGCCATAGCCTATCTTTTAGTAGCTATCGGTTCGCCACTGTTCTCCTCGATAGCCGATTACACAGGTCGCAGGAAAGGATTTATGCGCGCCTTTACAATTATTGGTGCTACCGGCTGCGGCATGCTGTTTTTCTTTGATGCAAACCATATCGAACTTGGCCTGATTGCTTTTGCAGTGGGAACCTTAGGTTACGGGGGCAGTATAGTGTTTTACAACTCTTTCCTTCCCGTCATAGCCCGGCCTGAAGATCAGGATCGTATCAGCGCGCGGGGCTATTCAATGGGTTATTTGGGCGGAGTAATCCTGCTGCTGTTTAACCTGCTGATGATCATGCAGCCGCAACTGTTTGGATTCGATAAACAGTCTGATATGCCTGCACGCATCTCTTTCCTGACTGTCTTTATCTGGTGGATTGGTTTCTCCACCATCACCTTCCGGTATTTGCCTAAGTATATTTATCGGAAGCGTACCTCGAAAGGCCGGATTTTCACCAATGGCTACCGCGAGCTACAGGCAGTTTTTAACGAAGTCAAAAAGTCTTTCAGGCTGAGTATTTACCTGGTTGCTTTTTTCTTTTTAATGATGGGTATGCTCACGACGATGTTTATGGCCGCTACCTTTGGGGAAAAAGAGCTGGGGCTTAATGAGAGTATCCTGATACCCACAATTTTGGGGATTCAATTGGTCGCCATGTTCGGTGCATGGTTTTTCGCCCGGCTCTCAGGTAAAATCGGGAATCTCCGGTCTTTGATCATTTCGGTTATGGTATGGATCATCATTTGTATTTATGCCTTTACGATACGAAATGCTGTCGGATTTATCGTTGCGGCAGTATTTATTGGTATTGTCATGGGAGGTTCGCAATCGTTAGCCCGTTCAACGTATTCGAAAATGCTTCCTGAAACAACCGATCACACCTCCTTTTTTAGCTTTTACGATGTGATGGAAAAGTTGGCCACCGTGGCAGGAACATTTAGTTTCGGAATTATTGAAGTTGTGACAGGAAGCATGCGGTATTCCGTTCTCGCGATCGCCGTGTTTTTCGTGATCGGATTGCTTTTCCTGCTGTTATTACTTAAAGCGGATACAAACCGCTAATTTTTTTATCGGTGAATATCAAATTTGCATTAAGATTGTTGGAAATAATATCATTCCCGAAAGATCTTTATAAGTTTACACCGAAAAGTTGGGAAATAGAAGATCCTCAGAATATCAGGCAAATATAACCTTATAACTGGCTAAAAACCTTCAATACTTCAGGACTTTCGATAATTATACGATATTATTAAATGAAAACTTATTTGAATTTCACATTACGCGGAAGTCAGTTGCTCCCTTTATGGATTGCCTTCTTCTTTTTCTTTATGATCCCGTATTATTTTCTGGTTGGAGAACTGAATGAACTTACCGCAGCAGAAGTTCCGGCAGACGGACCGTCGAAACTATTCTTTCTGTATCTGGCCATCGTTTTAGTTGCCGCTTTTAGCTTTATATTCTCTATGACTCAGCTTGTGGTTCAAAACATTGAATATAATGGAGAGAAAGTGCATTGTGATTATGATCCGGTCCGTTACATTGGCATCATTGTGCTGGGACTGTTGCTATCCATTGTTACAATTGGAGTCTACATACCCTGGTTTATAAAAAATATGCACAGTTTTTTTATCCATGGAGCTTCCTATAATGCTCATAAATTCGCGTTTAAAGGTGCGGGTGGTAAACTGTTTCTGATCATAACACTTACCATTTTTATTCCGTTTCTGCTTGTGGGGATCGTATTGTTCAGCATTCTGGAATCAACTGTAGATATCCAGTCCCAAAACTTTCTCCTCATCTATCAGTTGATTGTTATGTTTAGTCTTGTTCCGAACATTTATCTGATTTTAAAATGGATGGCAGATATCCGCTATAAAGATTTTTTGATCAGATGGGACACAGGATTTTTCGCGGCGACCGGTAAAATTGCCATCGAACTTGTTTTTGCAGTTATCACCTTTGGCATCTATTTTCCGCTGGCCTACATCAGGCTATACCATTATTTTGTTGGTCACACTAAAAGTAATATCGTGAACGGACAGCAATTATCAATGGGGTACGACAGTGACCAGATTTCAGACTTCCTGTTTATGTGGGGACAAATTTTGCTGACAGTTGTCACGGTCGGAATTTACTACCCCTGGGCATTCAGCCGGATTGCCGGAAGAGTGTTTTCCAGGACTTATCTTGAAAGAGGTCAATATCAATTATCTTAGCATGCCAACTTTTTCTTCGTTCAGTTGAATATTTCCCATTGTCAAAAGCCCAAGCTTCAATTTTCAAATAATTCAATGGAATGGCGCAGGGGTAAAGTAAATTTAAACGTGCTGCCTATATCGACCTTGCTTTCAACCCAGATTTTTCCACTGTGTTTTTCAACAAATTCCCTGCAAAGCATAAGTCCCAACCCTGTTCCTTTTTCACCGTTGGTACCCACTTTCCTGATTAAGTTTATCTGTGTAACAAATAATTGCTGAGCCGTTTTGGTGTCTATCCCGATTCCTGAGTCTTTGACACTAATTTCAACATGCTGATGATTTCCGATGGCAGAAATTGTAATCTGACCCTTTTCGTGCGTGTATTTTATCGCATTGTTGATCAGATTGCGCATCACTGTATTGATCATATCATGATCGAATTCGAAAATTAGCTGCTCATATGGCGTATTTACAATCTGGATTTTCTTATTTTCCGCATTCGATGCAAACAGATCAATATTCGATTGAACTAATTTGGACAGGTCGTTTTTCGATGGTTTGAATTCAATCTCACCTCTTTGTGAAAGTGACCATGTAAGGAGATTTTCAAGAAGTTTGAAGGTTGCATTTGAAGAATTCTTAAGTAAAATCAGGTTATTAAGGAGTTCTTCTTTGGTAAATTCTCCTTCGTCGGTAGTCAGTAGCTCAAGGAAAGTTGCGACATTTCCGATGGGACCGCGTAAATCATGAGCAATGATTGAAAACAATTTGTCTTTGGTCTGGTTTATCTCCTCAAGACGGTCACGTTGGGTACAAATCTCTTCGTTCTTTTGATTCAGAATATGATTCAAATGAAGCTGCTGCTTTCGCCTGCCAAGGAGTATAGTCAACAACAAACCAATCAGTAAAATAATTATCCCAAGTGTGAAAAGGTACAGGTTCTTAACACTAAGCTTTGCCTTTAATCCCACATTTTCCAACTCAGTTTCCCGGGTTTTGTATAGAATTCTCATATTTTTTAGCTGCACATTCCTTTCCGCCGTTACAAGACTGTCAATGAAAATCTGGCTCAGACGGGAGTATCGATATGCCTCTTTCCAGTCCTCTTTTAACGCGTAAGCATCCGACAGATGTTGTAAAATATAACCATTCCCCTTTTGTGTATTCAGCCATTTTTTCCCGTAATGTATAGCCTGATCAGGCAAATTAAGAAGATTGCAAACCCTGGCAAGACTTACATAAATACTTTTCACAGTTGTATCTGCTTTCATTATTTCCAGATAACAGGTTAATGCATTTTTGTATTGCCTTTTACCTTCCCATCCACGTGCAATATTCTTCAATGCTAACAGGTCATTATCCGGCATATTTAACTTTACCAGCAGTGCATGAGCCATTTTGGCGGTAATTAACAACGAATCATAGTGTTGAAGACGGTAGTAAACATCGCTCATCCGAAGCCATGCATAGGCGATCCCCTTCCTGTCATTATTTTGAGTTTGAAGTAATAAGGCTTTGTTCGTATAGTTCAGTGCCTGCTTGTATTCCCCTTCGAGTATGAGAGCACTTGCAATATTGTTTAATGCATAGCCTTTCTCGATTTTTATATTTAAACTGTCACTAAAAGCGAGTGCCTTAAAAAAATAGGATGAAGCCGTGCGGGCATCGTTAAGTTTTAAATAACATACACCAAGATAATTCAATACCTGAGCCATGCCTTTATCATATCCCATCCTTTCAGCCAGCTCAAGCGATTTGTTGCCTATTGCAATTGCTTCCAACGGATCTGTTTTCCTGAGTAACCAGCATTGCTGATTAAGGTAATTAACGTTTAGTGTATCGATATTCCCGTCCCCGGTTTCCGATTGTTTAGTGTCTACCGGCGAATAAGCCGATGTTGGCAAGCCTTGAAGGAAAAGAAAAGCGAAGCATAAATAAACTTTAAACATTATCTAATTTATAATTTTAAAGGTATATCCGGTCATAGTGCATATTGGGGTGTAGGGTTCTTTCGCAGGCACTATACCTTGTAAAATATTTTAGTCAGTTCTACCGGTCTTTTGATGGTATAAAAATAGACAGTTAATTTCAAAAACAAATTTTATTCATAGTAAAAATTACAGTAATTCATATTTATCATCAGAATTTTGAGGTACAACACCTGTAATGCAATTGACTGAAAAGGAAATATCCATTCTAAAAAGCGTATTGTATCGAATCGGGAAGCTGCTCTACAACCAGTTTCATCCATTTGCCGGCAACTCTGATCACAACGATATTATGATCCTTGTCGTAAAACATCGTCCCGTCGCCGCTTCCCTTGAGTTCTGTAAAGTTGACAAATTTTGCATCCTCAACCGCATTCTTTTCATCATCCCCTTCCGGCTTATCCTTTCTGATCATCTCCTTCCCAATATTTCCCAGTGTAAATGCATTTCTGAGCTGAAGAGAACCATAAAATACCGCTTTGTCGCGGTTAAAAAGAAAAGAATGGAGCTGTACATCAGATCCAATGCGTAACCAATTGTAGGCCGGTTCAGTATGGTTATATACTGTACTGTAATAATAAAGTTCGCCCACCGGTTTATTGAATTCCGTATGTTTGTTGACGAGCATGGTAATGCGCGATTTATCATCACTCGCATACCCCTCGAAAAGATGGTAACCCCATCTTTTTTTGTTTTTTTCGTTTTCGTTTCCTCTCACCTGAACCATATAAGGGGTACTTAAGATGCCATTTACGGTGCTGTACATTGGCGTATGAGCAGGATTAAAACCGAAACTATATCCTCTTTCCTTCCATTTGTTCCAGGTTGAATCGATATCAGACGCGATTTCAACCCGATTTGCCTGGGCAGAGGTAGAAATCACTTTTAAATAGTTGGCCTGTTTGGATGTGTCAACTGAATTCTGGGCTTTGATGTTAGACCAGATTAGCAGTAGGGTTAAAGAAAGTAAAGTTATTTTCATTTGTTAATAAGTTGTTTTTAAATTGAAATCGTTTTGCGCTTTTTAAAATTTTCTATTCAGCATTGTAACCCATTCCCCTTTCTTCCGTTTGAAAACCATGCGCAAGGTACAGAAAAAATATTATTCAGTTCTTTCAGTTTCTCCGAAATCCGAAACACGTAATAAAACCTCAAATATCATTTACTATTTGATTCAAAATCACTATCTTTTCACCCTGAAAAAACAAATTTTTTATGCGAAACTTAGCTCTTATTATTGTCGGTCTGGTGGTAACCCTGGGATCGGTTGCCCAAAAAAAAGTAAATCAGGTGAATTCTAACAATCCCTTTTTTAAAGAATACAAAACACCCTTTCAGGTGCCCCCCTTTGATGAAATAAAGGAGGAACATTTTATACCGGCAATCGAAGCTGGAATCAGCAGTCAGGTAGCTGAAATAGAGCTTATTATTAAAAAGAAGGAAGTCCCGGATTTTGATAATACCATTTTGCCTTATGATAATTCGGGTGAGCTGTTGACACAAGTATCGAAGGTGTTTTCCAATCTTAACGGTGCCAATACAAATCCGCGGATTCAGGAACTGGCCCGTGAGATTTCACCAAAGCTGACCCAACATCATGATAATATTTCGCTCAATCCTGAGCTGTTTAAAAAGATCAAAAGTGTATATGAACGGAGAACAACGCTTGGTCTTGATGCCGATCAGTTAAGGGTTGTTGAAAAGATTTATATTGATTTTGTGCGGGGCGGTGCCAACCTTTCGGCCGGGGATCAGCTCAGGCTCCGTGCTTTAAACGAAGAACTCTCGAAGTTAAGCCTTCAGTTTGGCGAAAATATACTGGCCGAAACAAATAAAAACTTCAGATTGGTCATTGATAATCAAAAAGATTTGGACGGACTTCCGGGCGATGTCATTGAAGCGGCCGCCATTCAGGGAGAAAAAGATAAGCTTTCAGGAAAATGGAGTTTTACGCTTCAAAAACCAAGTATGCTTCCGTTTCTTCAGTATGCCAAAAACCGCGCCTTGCGCGAAAAGCTCTACAGGGGATATTTTATGCGCGGCGATAACGGTAACAGTGCAGATAATAAGGATATTATTAAAAATATCGTTAGGCTTCGCGATGAAAAAGCAAAATTGATGGGTTATCAAAACTTTGCAGCCTTTGTGATCGCCGAAAATATGGCACAAACGCCGGCAAATGTAGATGCCTTTCTCCTCAAACTATGGCTGCCAGCATTGGACCGTGCCAAAAGTGAACTTAATGAAATGCAATCGATCGTTGACAAGGAGGGCGGGAATTTTAAATTGCAATCATGGGATTGGTGGTTTTATTCCGAAAAATTGCGCAAAGCGAAATACAACCTGGATGAATCTGAAATCAAACCATATTTCAGTCTTAATAACGTTCGGAAGGGAATGTTTTACGTGGCTAATAAATTATATGGCATAACCTTCGAGAGCCGTAATGATATTCCGGTTTATCACCCCGAAGTATTCCCGTACGAGGTGAAGGAGGCCGACGGAACTCATATTGGTGTATTGTATATGGATTTTCATCCCAGGGATGGTAAACGGGCAGGCGCCTGGTGTACCACTTACCGGACCCAGAAATACAGAAACGGGAAAAAGATTGCACCTGTGGTATCGATGGTGATGAATTTTACACGCCCTGCCGGCACCGTTCCCGCGTTGCTGTCATTCGACGAGGTAACAACAATGTTTCATGAATTTGGACATGCACTGCATCGCCTGCTCCAGGATCAGCCTTATGACCGGACTGCGGGGGACGTGCCGCGCGATTTTGTCGAATTGCCTTCACAGATTATGGAGAATTGGGCTTCAGAGCCATTAGTGTTAAAAGCATATGCAACTCATTATAAGACAGGTGAATCAATACCTGATGCCCTCATATCCAAAATTGAAAAAAGCCGGCAGTTTAACCAGGGATTCGAAACTGTCGAATACCTCGCGGCTTCGATTCTCGATATGAAATATCACACAACTGCAACACCTGTAATTGCCGATGTCCGTGCTTTCGAACGTGAATCCCTTGCAAAGGAAGGTCTTCTTCCTGAAGTATTACCCCGCTACAGGAGCACCTATTTTTCACATATTTTCAGCGGAGGTTATTCGGCCGGATATTACGTGTATATTTGGGCTGCCGTTCTGGATGCCGATGCTTTTAACGCTTTTAAGCAAAGCGGCGACCTTTTTAATCCTGCACTTGCTGCCAGGTTTCGCGAACTTCTGACTAAAAGCGGATCGGATGAGGGAATGAAAATTTATTCCAAATTCAGGGGTAGTGCGCCTGATATTAAGCCTTTACTGCAGCGGCGGGGTTTGGATTAGGCGCTAAAAAAAATTTAACGGGAATGATGAAATTAATATGATGGAATTAAATAGAGATCCGCGGCTGGCCGTGCTGTTCGATGCCGATAATGTGCCCTACTCGAATGTGAAAGGGATGCTGGCGGAAATTGCAAAATACGGGACACCCACGTTTAAACGAATATATGCCGACTGGACCAAGCCGACCGTTTCCGGATGGAAAACTGTATTGCTCGAAAGCGGGATTACACCCGTGCAGCAATACAGCTACACCACCGGGAAAAATGCTACTGATTCGGCCATGATCATCGATGCTATGGATATTCTTTACACCGGGCGTGTTGACGGATTCTGTATCGTGTCGAGTGATAGTGACTTTACGCGACTTGCTATCCGGCTGAGGGAAGCAGGAATGAAAGTTTATGGAATAGGCGAAAAGAAAACACCAACCCCGTTTATTGCCGCATGCGATAAGTTTATTTATCTTGAAATCCTTAAGCCTGTTGATGTTGCGGTTAAATCAGTAGTTACAGCAAAGTCTAAATCCCGGACGCGATCCAAAGCCTAGGAACCTGCTGCGCTGAAAACACCGGCTGTCAATGTTATTGAGATTGCGAACAAAGGCCTGGCAAAAGTAATTTCCGACAGCATTAACGACCTGGCAGATGAAAATGGCTGGGCTTTTTTAGGAGACCTGGGTAACCTGATCCTGAAAAAGCAACCCGATTTCGATCCCAGAAACTATGGCTTTAAAAAACTGGTACCCCTGATCAAAAGTTTCGATCAGTTCGAAATCGATGAACGTGAATCAGGAAAGAAAAATACAACATTGGTTTTTGTGAGAACAAAATAAAATACACGGAAAACTATTTTTATATTTGTTCTATTATCCAACCGCTTCATTTTGTAATGAAAAAAGTAAAACTAAATATTCTGGGCTTGTCATACAGCCAAACACAAACAGGTGCATATGCACTGGTTCTATCAGAGGTTGATGGCAACAGAAGAATTCCAATAATTATCGGAGCGGTCGAAGCTCAGGCCATTGCAATCCAGCTGGAGGGGCTTAAACCTCCCCGTCCGCTGACCCATGACCTGTTTTTGAATGTCGCACTTGCTTTTGATATTGAGATTGCCGAAGTTTTTATTCACAAACTGGAAGAAGGTATTTTTTATGCCGAGATTGTTTGTGAACAGAATTCAAACCGGATCAGAATTGATTCCAGGACTTCCGACGCCATTGCATTAGCCCTTCGGTTCGAGTGCCCAATATACACAACGGAAGAGATCATTGAGAAAGCGGGTATCAATATGGAGTTTGATGAGTCGGGTGAATTGAGTGAGGAAGCCGACGAGTCTGATCGTCCAAGTACCGATAAAGCTTCAGGACGTCATCCCGTTGATTATTCTGAATATTCCTCTGACGAACTTAATGAACTGCTTGATTCGGCCATTACCAACGAAGACTATGAAAAAGCTTCTGAAATCAGGGACGAAATAAAAAAAAGAAAGCCATAATCGTGCGACAATATCTTGATCTCCTTAGCCATGTTCTTGATCATGGCAGACCGCGTGAAGACAGGACCGGCACCGGAACCCTCGGTGTATTTGGTTACCAGATGCGTTTTAATCTTGCAGACGGATTCCCGGTTATAACAACCAAAAAGCTTCATCTAAAATCAATTATACACGAATTGCTGTGGTTCCTTGCAGGCGATACCAATGTGAAATATCTTCAGGACAACGGGGTAAGGATCTGGAACGATTGGGCCGATCAGAACGGGGACCTGGGACATATTTACGGGTACCAGTGGCGATCGTGGCCAACCTGCGACGGAAATTCAGTCGATCAGATCACACATTTGATCAACGAAATAAAAAACAATCCTACCTCCCGCAGATTAATTGTGAGTGCATGGAATGTTGGTGATCTGGATAAGATGAATCTTCCACCCTGTCATTTGCTGTTCCAGTATTATGTGAACGAAGGAAAGCTTTCGTGCCAGTTGTATCAGCGAAGTGCCGATATTTTTCTGGGTGTTCCATTCAATATTGCGTCTTACGCCTTGCTGACCCTGATGGTTGCGCAGGTTACTGGTTTAAAGCCGGGTGATTTTGTTCATACCTTTGGCGATGCACATATCTATAATAACCATTTCGAACAGGTGAAGTTACAGCTTACACGTAATCCCTACCCGCTTCCTCAGATGAAAATTAATCCGGATGTGAAGTCAATCTTCGATTTTAAGTACGAAGATTTCGAATTGGTTAATTACCAGAGTCATCCGCATATCAAGGGTGATGTTTCGGTTTAATAGTAACTCCCGTTGAATAAATTTTATGATCTATCCGAATATTGCCATAATAGTTGCCATTGCTCAAAATTTTGCCATCGGCAGGAACAATGGGCTGTTATTTCATCTCCCTGATGACCTGAAACGGTTTAAAAAAATAACATCGGGTCATGCAGTAATCATGGGGAAAAAAACCCTTTTTTCACTGCCGAAAGGACCGCTTCCAAATCGTCGGAATATTGTGATTACGGATATTCCGGGCGAGTCTTTTGAAGGATGCGAAACGGTATATTCAATTGATGAGGCTGTTGAGGCTGTGAGAAATGAAGAACTCGCGTTTGTGATTGGCGGAGGAATGATCTACAGACAGTTTTATCCCATTGCCGGAAGGCTTTACCTGACCATGGCTCATAAGGATTTTGAGGCTGATATTTTTTTCCCTGAAATCGTATTCAGCGAATGGAAGGAACTGTCGCGTGAAACTTTGTTCGATGAAAAGAACAACTTCAGTTATTCCAATATTGATCTTGTTCGGGTATAACTGATTGGTTTAGATTGCACTGAAGTATAAGTGTACGATTACAACACGTTGATCAGTGGTTTGCTGTGATTAGATTTCCCGTTTGAACGTAAAAAGGACCTCCTTCGTTTGACCAACTCTCCAGAATATTGATGCGTCAATTATCCCTTCGGCATTTACAAGTTCCCAGCCGATTGCTCCCAGGGAATTGAATTTGTCAAGCATCTCAATCTGAAAGGCCTCCTTTTTCAGATGCTGCCGGTTAACCGTGATGATTTTATATTCAAACTTCATTTCATTAATTTCAATTGGTGAGGCGTGAGTGACTTATGGTCTGAAGGTCGTTTTGTCGGCAACTGTTTCAGCCTGCAAGGTTTTTACCACCCTGTTTTCGTGCTTGTACCTGAATACGAATGGGAAAATCAGTCCCAGAACAAGCGCGTACGTGGCGAAGACAAACCAGATGCTTTGCCAGTCCCTGGTTCCATTAACTGTGAATAAGTCAACCACCCAGCCGCTTGCTATCCCTCCTATAAATGCACCGAAACCATTGGTCATAATCATAAACAACCCTTGTGCACTTGCCCGGATACGAGGATCTGCTTCAGTTTCGACAAACAATGATCCCGAGATATTGAAAAAATCGAATGCCATGCCATAAACAATCATCGATAAAATAAGCAGGTACAAACCTCCGCCGGGATTGCCGATTCCAAACAATGCAAAACGTAACACCCATGCAAACATACTGATTAGCATTACTTTTCGGATGCCAAATCTGTGCAGGAAAAACGGTATGGTCAGGATGAAAAATGTTTCCGACATTTGTGAAATTGATAACAATACGATGGGGTGTTTTACACCAAACGTATCGGGATGTGTCAGGTTAAAGCTTTCGAGGAATGACCCTCCAAAAGCATTGGTGATCTGTAATGCTGCTCCCAGAAACATCGCGAACAGGAAAAATACAGCCATCTTTTTTTGTTTGAAAAGTACCAGTGCATCGAGTCCGAACCTCGCAAGAAGCGTCTTCTTCCGGATCGATGGTTCCGGTTTACAGGCAGGTACTGTAAAGGCATAAAATCCTAAAACCAAGGAAGAAACCGCGCTAAATATTAACTGCATCGAACTTGATTTCCATCCAAAAATGTCGACAATCCACATGGCAGCAATAAAACCGATGGTTCCCCAAACGCGGATAGGTGGAAAATCCTTCACAACATCATATCCTTTTTGCTTAAGCACCACAAATGAAACTGTACTGTTAAGTGCAATTGTGGGCATATAAAACATGGAGTTCAAAAGCATCACATAAAAAAATGTGTTGGCATTGGTGACGGTCGAAGCCCAGAAAAGCAACACGGCTCCGAGCAGGTGACACATCCCAAGCAGTTTTTCGGCGTTGATCCACTTGTCGGCGATAATGCCCATCACGGCAGGCATGAAAAGCGAAGCGATTCCCAGGGTTGAAAAGACAGCGCCTATCTCCATTCCACTAAAACCGAGTGTACCACCCAGGTAACCACCAATCGAAATTAACCATGATCCCCAGATAAAAAACTGAAGAAAATTCATCAGCGTAAGACGAAACCTGATCCCCATAACCTTAATTAAAACGGTTTATTTGTATTGTTAGGTTTGCCCGGTTCCCAGTGAAAAAGGCGGCGAAAAGTAGTCATAATTTTTTGATCTGAAGTTTAAATTGTAAGGTAGCTATCAAAAAATCGTCAGTTCCAAATACTTTTTGTGTATTTAAAACTGACGATTTTTCAAGTTGGTTCTTCTTATCGCTTAGTCATCCAGAATCAGCAGTTTACCGAGATTTTCGAAGCGTGTGTGGTAATCGTCAATTGAACACTGGATCACTTCATAGGCCTCTTTTTTATCATAAACATGGGTGATGACCGAATTTTTCTCATCACCGGGAAGGTCTTTATACGTGAGAAAATAGTGCCTCAGACGCGTGATAATGGTTTCAGGAACATCGAGCAGATCCTTGAAATGACCATACACGAAGTCGTTGTTCAGCACGGCAATAATTTTGTCATCGGCCTCGTTGCCATCGACCATTCTGAATCCGCCGATCGGACGTGCGGTGACGAGGATATCGCCATGATGAATCGATTTTTCGGTGAGTACAACAATGTCCAGTGGGTCGCCGTCGCCTTTAACCCCGGTCAGACCAGTTTTATCCATGCAATATTGACCGATCTTTTTCCCGCAATAGGTCTGTGGAATAAATCCGTAAAGTGCCGGAACAACATTTGAATATTGTTGCGGCCTGTCGATTTTGAGGTAGCCGGTGTCTTTATCGACTTCATATTTAACGGTGTCAGTGGGGACTACCTCGATAAATGCGGTTACTTTTTCAGGCACGTTATCGCCGATATGAACACCGTGCCAGGGGTGCGACTTATAGCGCAAACCCATCAGCCGGCCAATTGGATCTGAAAATTTGTCTGACATGTTGATTTTTGGTTTTAAAATTTTGGGCTGAGCGGAAAGCCGACTTACTCAAGTTTCATGCACCCCAATAAATCATAAACAATAACATGGTGGTTTTGTTTAGAAAAATATCCCCTTAAATCAACAATGCTGCCGGTAATGGTTTTTTCGGTACCCGGCCTGACAGTAATTTTTACTTCCCTGAAGAATCCGGTACTCAAACGCGATTGGCGGATTCAATATCCTGACAGTTTTATGATTATTCATTTTTCTGTATTTCACGATAGGGTACTTTAATGTTTATGTGTTTAGTGAATAATCAGAGTGATATCAATTCAGTGCAAGGTTGATGTGAATAATCCTTCGTACGGGTGTAAATGCTGACTGGATCAATGAAAGCGATTCGATTTCCAAAACAGGTCCCCAATTATTCCTGCCGATGGTGCACTTTCAAGATTGTGATTGTGAACCATTTCCTTACCGGCGGTCATTACATTAAGAGTCGTAAGCGATGTCCTTTTTAGCTAGGATGTTGACAATAACTAACAATGTAAAATATTTAAAGACAGAAAGGAGGGCAAGGCATAAATTTTGGCTGACAATAATCAAAAAAGCGCACGTGTGAAGGGATTCACCTGATTTCAGCAATCGAAACTGAGTGGAGTCAGTTTCAATATTAATCTTAAAAACAATTTTAATTATGAAGAAAATTTATGATTGGCTATTGATTTCACAGCAAAGGTGTGAAAAAACAATCCGAATTATGAAGCTAACAGCCGGACTTATTTTAGTTGCGATGTCGGGAGCTATAGCCGTGAACTCTTACAGTCAGACTGCCGAAAGAAACCTAAATGGTTCGCAACAGCCTGGCAAACTTGTTTCCGGAAAAGTGACCGATGTTGCCGGAGTTTCACTTCCCGGGGTTTCAGTTATTGTGAAAGGTACTACAACAGGTGTAATCACTGATAATTTGGGAAACTATTCCATCAATATTCCTGAAAATGCAACTTTGCAGTTTTCGTTTGTAGGGATGAAGACCCAGGAAGTGAAAGTTGGAACCCAGACAACTTTAAATATTTCGCTTGCTGAAGCAACAGTTGATATTGAAGAAGTGGTTGCTGTAGGATATGGAACGCAAAAGAAAATTACCTTGACAGGTGCTGTTGCAGCTATCCGTAGTGACGAGATTATCACCACTAAAAGTGATAATATTCAAAACATGCTCTCCGGGAAAATAGCCGGTGTTAAGATAACACAAAAGACCTCTGAGCCAGGTAGGTTCGATAACGATATCCAGATCCGAGGTATGGGTAATCCACTCGTTTTGGTTGACGGCGTTGCCCGTGATAACTTTACAAAACTTGATGCTAATGAAGTTGAATCTATTTCTATTTTGAAGGATGGTTCGGCAGCAATTTACGGGGTACGTGCCGCAAATGGGGTGGTTTTAATTACCACAAAAAAAGGTGCACACGGAACCGCTTTCCGATTAGACTACACAGGTTACGTTGGCCTTCAACACATGATTAATCAGCCCGAACCTCTTGATGCCATAGGCTTTATGCAATTGCAAAATGAAAAAGCCTTCAATGGTGGCTCCACAACTCCTTATTATCCTTTATCTTCCTTTGAACCATACCTTAACGGAACGAAGAAATCGACTGACTGGCAAGGCAATACGATGAACAAACAAGCCTTACAAACCCAGCACAGTTTCAGTGCAACGGGAGGTACTGACAAACTGACTTATTTTGTAAATTTTGGGTACAATCAACAAGAGGGTTATTGGAAGTCGGGTGATTTATGGTACAAACGATATAACCTGCGATCGAATGTCAGTGCTGAGTTAGCACGAGGTCTTCATCTTGAATTACTGATCAATGCTATGACAGATACCAAACATCAACCCTCTTCATGGCCCACCTGGAATCTTTTTAAGGGATACTGGACTCAAATCCCGTTAAACCCATATTATGCTAATGACAATCCCGATTATCCATTCTTTGCAGCCGATGGCCTTCATCCCGATTATATGACTGACCAGGAAAAATCGGGTTACCAAAATGCAAACCAGCGTCTGTTTCAATCCAATTTAAGTCTGGAGTGGGAAATCCCATGGATTAATGGACTAAAAGCAAAAGGGATGTATAGCTATGACTATCGTCAAAATGAAAATAAAAATTTTCGCAAGACATTTAACCTTTATACTTACAACGAATCTACCCAAAATTACACTCCTGCAGCTGTAAATTCACCATCGCGTTTAACGCGTCAATATTTTGGCTACATAACTTCCCAATTTCAATTGTCACTGGCTTATAGCAAGTTGTTTAACCAGGTTCACAATATGAGCGGGTTGTTGCTTTACGAAGAGAATAATCGTATTGCCGATAATTTTTATGCTCAAAGAGATTTTAGTATGGATGCTGTCGATCAGCTGTTTGCAGGTAACAGCACTAACCAGGTTGGGACAATGAATACCTCTGACTTGTATAAATATACCAACAAAGCTTTGGTGGGTCGCTTCAACTATGATTATAACTCGAAGTATATAGCAGAATTCAGCTTCCGTTACGATGGATCTTCAATGTTTCAAAAAGGCGACCAATGGGGGTTTTTCCCTTCAGGGTCAGTAGGTTGGCGTATGTCTGAGGAAGGATTCATAAAAAATAGTGAAGTGTTTAAGTTTATTACCAACTTTAAATGGAGAGTTTCTTATGGAATTATGGGAGATGACAGAGCCTCTTCCTACCAATTCTTGTCAGGGTATAATTATCCGTCTAATGGATATGTTTTTGGTGGTAACTACGTAAATGCATTTGGCATGCGCGGAATGTCAAATCCGAATATTACATGGTATGAAGCTGCAGTGCTGAATTTTGGTGTTGATGCTGAATTATGGCAAGGTTTGTTGGGGGTAAGTGCGGATGTCTTCCGGCGTGACCGCTCTAACTTGCTGGCGACACGTAGCGAAAGCCTTCCCGGACTTGTGGGTGCAAACCTTCCTCAGGAAAATTTGGAAAGTGATAAAACGCATGGCTTTGAGTTAACATTGACTCATAGGAATAAAATTGGAAACGACTTTAAGTACAACATATCCGGGAATATGGCCATGTCGCGAACCAAATGGAAATATAGGGAAATAGCAAAACAAGGAAATTCATACCTTAATTGGCGAAACAACACCAACAACAGGTGGAACGATCTGTGGTGGGGATTAAAAAATACCGGGCGATTCCAGTCAAAGGAAGAAATTTTTTCCGCACCTATCTACGATAAGAGTAAAGGCAATTCGATGATGCTTCCTGGCGATTTGGTTTTTACAGACTGGAATGAAGATGGAATTATTGACGATAATGATATGTATCCAATCGGTTTCAACACCGCTATAAATAAGGCTAATTTTAACGGGGGTATGCCCATGCTCAATTATGGTTTCACATTTGGCGCTGAATATAAAGGTTTGGATTTAAATATCGTTTTTCAGGGAGCTGCAATGAGCTGGATCAGGTATCCCGAGCAGCTTGAAATGCCTCTTCCATGGAACCGTAACGGATTGACAATGTTTTTAGACCGTTGGCACAGGGTCGATCAATTTGATCCAAACAGTGCATGGATTCCCGGCTATTTCCCTTCTACTTACAGAGATAATGGAAGAAGTGATTTTCTCCTGACTAATTCCACCTTTGTGATGCAGAATGCCTCCTACCTCCGTTTGAAAAGCCTTGAGCTTGGTTATTCTATTCCTGGATTCTTAACAAAAAAAGTGGGCGTCAGTAAGGCGAGGATATTCGTTAATGCCTATAACTTACTTACACTTACAAATCTAACTTATTGTGATCCGGAACACACTGGTGATGAATATGCCTATACCTATCCTTTAAGTCAGACTTTTAATATTGGATTAAACCTTACTTTCTAAAAATTGATTAAAATGAAGGCAGCTAAAATATTGTTAATAAGCATCTTTGCCGTTGCAGTTTCATGCAACTCATTGGATGTCCCACCCATGAATATTGTTGGAGATGAGGAAGCCTTTTCCTCAGAATCAGGAATTAATGCATATATGGCTCGTCTTTATTGGGATTTGCCAATCGAAGACTTCAGCTCAAATATTAGCGGCATAAGAAATAATCCTGAAAATAATACCCACGATTTTACAGGGGAATCTATGAAGTGCGACCCGCGGCGCAGTGATCTGGGTGGCGGCGATTTCCCTTACTGGGATTATGCCCCCATACGGAACATGAATTATTTTTTACAGGAGTTTCTTAAGTACTCAGGCAATTTCACAAAGGAAAAAATTGATGCATGGACAGGTGAGGTTTACTTCTTGCGTGCATATCATTATTTTGCAATGGTAAAACGATACGGAGGGATACCGATAGTTAATAAAGTTTTGAATTATCCCGAAACGCCAATAGAAGATTTGAAGGCTGCCAGGGATAAAGAAGTAGATTGCATTAATTTCATTATTGCCGATCTGGGGGAGGCGATCAAGTTGCTCCCTGTCAAGAGTCTGGCATCAGGCCGCACCAACCAGAATGTAGCCTATGGCCTTAAAGCCAGGGTGGCACTTTATGCCGCTTCGGTTGCGAAATATGGTACCATTCAGCTGGCAGGGGTTTTAGGTGTACCTGCTGATCAGGCAAAGAGTTTTTTCCAAATTGCTTATGATGCTGCAAAAGCAGTTGATGGTAAATATTCCCTGTATAACAAAGGTGGCGACCTGGCTACCAACTTTTCAAACGTATTTTTGGATCAAAGTAGTCCTGAGAACATGTTTGTCAAGTATTACAAATACCCTGATTACGGTCATAGCTGGGAATTGTTTATGATTCCATGGCAAATCCGTGGCGCCCAAAACTATTCTGGTCGCGCTAATCCAACGCTGGATTTTATTGAAATGTTTGACGATACAGATGGAAATCCATTTATTCTCAATACAGGCACTGATAATTCCCCTGTTTTGTATGCCAATCGGATGGATTTATTTGCCAAGGCAGAACCTCGTTTAAAGGGTATAGTTATTTTTCCGGGCGACAACTATAAAGGTGAAGTTATAGATGTTCGTAAGGGAATTGTAAAGTCGGGCGACCCAATAACAACTATCACATCAACAAATAGTTTTACCGATAAGTATAACAATATGACGATTCAGGGCGCAAGCGGAATGGGTTATAACGAAAGCACCTATACAGGATTTTATATCCGGAAATGGTTAAATCCCGCCATACCCAGGTCGGATGTTTCCGGCAGCAGAACTGAAACTCCATGGATCGAAATGCGCTATGCAGAAATGTTACTGGTCCGCGCTGAAGCAGCACTTGAAATGAAATCGCTTGGCGATGCTTCAAAAGTAGACGATGCCGTGAACTGTATCAAAGCCATTCGCGAAAGAGCCGGAGCCAGGAAAGTCTATTCTGCAGCAGATTTAACCATTGATCTCGTCCGTAAGGAGCGCAAAATGGAATTGTTTTTTGAAAACAAGATTTTCTGGGACATGAAAAGATGG
This sequence comes from uncultured Bacteroidales bacterium, assembly GCA_942493325.1. Taxonomy (GTDB): domain Bacteria; phylum Bacteroidota; class Bacteroidia; order Bacteroidales; family Prolixibacteraceae; genus JAAFHB01. The sequence goes on from OW818689.1 coordinate 5,731,344, forward strand.
CGTACTTTCGATCTGGAATTTTCCAATAGAGAGATAAAGATTTTATGGCCTATTTATATTTGGGATGAACAAAAATATTACATGAAAAAGACTGTATTCAGCGAATGGAAATATACATTCCAGAAGTTCCGCTATTATCAGCAAATCCCAAATACTGAAATTCAAAAGAATTCTCTTATGATTCAAAACCCGGGTTACTAATTGTAAAAACATATTCAAAATGAAAATGAGTAAATATTTATTGCCATTTGTGTGCTTACCAATAGCTGCATTATTGGTTTCCTGTAGTAAAGTCGACAATTTTGAGGCGCCCGACGGAAGATTATCAGGCAGTGTAATTGACATTGTAACGGGAAAACCAATTATTACCGAACAACCCCAGGGGTTTCGGATCAAATATGACGAAATCAGTTGGAGCGATACCCCAATTTCACAGTATTTCTGGGGTAAAGCTGATGGAACGTTTAACAATGCCCGGTTATTTGCCGGAAAATACAGAATTACCCCTGTGGAAGGTGCGTTTGTTGCGCCTGATCCTCAGACTGTCGATATTACATCGGGTAATGTAACTTCGATCACTTTTACTGTTACTCCATACATTAGTTTTACTGGCCTTTCTCTGGTTAAAGCTGGATCTAATGTTGTGGCTACTTTTACTTTAATTAAAAATGTAAGTACATCGGTACCTCAAAATTACCGAGTATTTGTAACAGATAAAACGCCTTTTTTAGGTATTGTTGTTTTCGATTCCAATCTGAGTTCCGTGGATGTAGGGATTACTAATGCCGATTTTGGTGCTGCAAAAATTGTTACGCTCGATAAACTGGTTTCAGGTAAGAAATATTATATTCGTATCGGTGCCAGATGTAGCAATCCTTCAGGCCGTTACAATTTTACTGAAACGGTGAATATTCAAATGTAGTGAAGTTTTGAGAAATAATCCGATGATAAGTATACATTGACATTCGCTTTTGTGCATTTATCATCGGGCTATTTTTACAACATCATTAAAACGAATATACCGGGGTCATCGGAATTGTAATTTGCTTCGATTGACGGACAGGCATTTGTTGCCGCTAATTTTCATCTTAGCATTAAACTTTTAGACCGATGCTCTGCGAGCTTAATGTCCTCTAAATGTGTGAATATTGTAAATATTTCCGCCAATTGTGTAACAGTAACTTATTTTAAGCAGGTTACCTTTGAGCATAAACTTCTAATATCAATTCTATGTCACTTCTTAATGTTTTAATTGCAATCATCGTTGTTGGTGTTCTACTGTGGATCATCAATACATTCATTCCCATGGACCGGAAGATAAAATCGATCTTTAATATTGTGGTCGTGGTCGTTCTTGTCATCTGGCTTTTAAAGGTATTTGGGCTTTTCACTTACCTGACAAATTTCCAAATTTAAATAAGTAAGACAGTAATTATCTCAAAAGAGGCTTCCCCAGTGTTAGCCTCTTTATTTTGTACCCTGTCTATCTGAATCCACCTCGGATCTCCTTTCAATGCCGGGTAGAGTTCACCATTATTAATGTTCCTCATTCTTCAGGGTCGAATCTATGGTACTGAATCGCTTCGCCGGGGTGGTCTGCCTGTATGGATTCAAAACCATCGGGACCGGCAATGTTTCGCTTTTCAGGAAATAAAACACTATTGTGCCCAGTCGCTATTCGTTTATGGTATGAACTTTATAAGTTCCAGAATCTCTTTATGGCTAAGTTTTTCAATTTCCGACTTGTCGTAAATTGTGAGAAGGTAAACGGTCTCATCTTTAAAAACAAGATGAGTAATAACTCTTGCACCACCCGATTTACCCTTGCCCTTGCTGGCAATGGCAAGGCGTATTTTGTAACAGTTATTGCCAATGGAAGTGCCCTTTTCCGGTTCTGCCCTTAGTTCACTTATAAGGTCCTGGATTTCCTTTTTTAGCGACTTGAATTTTTTCATCAGGCGAATTGCCTGTCGCTCAAAAACGGTTGTTGTTTTAACATTAAAGCTCATTTAGGAAATCTTCTGCGTTACGGGCTTGTATTTTACCTTCTTTAATCAGCTTCATTTCTTCAACTGCTTCGGTTAGTTCGGTCATAAATTGCTTTTTGTTCCTTAATCGTTCCAGTTCACCAAGGTCTTTTTGTATCTGTTCCCAATCCTTCAAGGGTAGCTGCACAGCGCTTTTATGCCCTTTTTTGTCTGTAACATATTGTAAGTTCATCGTTTTAATTTTTTATTTTTTTGTGTAAGTCCCACAAAGCCATATTAATCATACGGATTATAATTAATTAGTTTTGTCCGAAAAAGTGGAATCGCTCGATGTTCAAATTTACCCAAAGCTGCCTGAGAACATTATTTTTCCTTAAGTAAAAGCAGTATATGTTCGCCAAAAGCTATACTTAAAAGTATTGTATTAGACTAAGTTTTTCTTGTTTATGCAAATATACACTACTTAAACTTACAAAACAAAACCTTTAAATTTGGTCTTACCAGCTATCAATTTATGGAATTTGAAGTATCAGAGAGCCTTATTATCGAGGATTTCGATTTAGCTCAATTTGCAATAAATTGAGAAAAAAACCTTGGAAGCTCTCATGCTCCCCATCCTTCCCGGTCGAGATTGCGGTATTGAATTGCTTCGCCGAGGTGGTGTGCATGGATGGATTCAAAACTAACCACATCGTTTTTTTTTACTTTATAAGTTTGAAGGTAGCTTCTTCAGTTGTGGATTTTAGTTTAAGAAAATATGTTCCCCGATCTAAATCTTCTGTATTTACTTCGGTTGGTAAAATATTTAAAACACCCGATTTCCTGATCTTCCCGGTTAAATCGTAGATCCAATATTTACAATTCAATAAATCAGTGGTTATGAATATGTTTTTATCAAATGGATTGGGATAACATGAAAATTTGTTGTCACCTTTTCCCTGCTCATTATTCCCGGATAATAAATCCCGTTCACTGATTGTCTCCGATTTCATCGCATATGCAGGGATGTCTCTGATGGTATCCGCTTTTGCTATCCATGCTTTAAAATTATTCATACAGCCGATCAACAAACATCTGTCAGAGGTTTCAATGATATCAGCGCCATTTTTAGAGAATACATCAACCTTTTGGTTCCACTTTATTTCACCATTATTTTCCAGATTTAAGACGTAAATTTTATAATCCGATGAAGCAATCAATGCGATACTACGATCTTGAAATAGTTTAGTTTGGTGTAATATTTCCGCCTTTCCCGCATCATACTTTTTATACCAGAGTACTTTTCCATTGCCATCAACTTTTAAAAGTCCAATATCCCAATTTAAATTATTGTCCTTTGACTCCTCGGCAACACCGCCTACGATATAACACTCGTCATTGGTTTTTAAAATTTCTGCTCCGAAAAAAGTTGAGGCAGCGAAGTACATTTTTGACCAGATTTTTTTTCCTGTTACATTATATTTGGTAAGACGAAGTGTATCATTTCTTGAATCACACACAATAAAATCATTTGTATAACCGGGTTCAATTGAATGAATTACGGTTTTAGTTTTAGAATCAAAGGAGGTATCCCAAAGAATTTGTCCCTGTGTGTTGATTTTTAAAATAAAACTCACATAATTTGCCAGTTCAGGGGATCCATTTGAGATTGCCGCCAAAAAATTACCATCTGGTAATTCCTTTATACAAAAACTATTATCATAATTGATATTGATGTATTCACGCTGATCGATGGTGGTATAAATTTTTTCCCATTTTACATTGGCATTTAAGTCAAAACTCATCAGGAATGGTAAACCCTTTGCATCTCCTGATATTACCAGACTTTTATCTTTGGTCAAAATCAGATTGTCAAAACGTCTGTCGTTAAATTTTTTATACCAAACCAGGTTTCCATCGTTGTCAATCCTTGCAATAATACCGGGATGAATTTGTGAATCCTCCGAATTTACAAGGAAAATATACCCATTGTCGCATGGAATAATTTTATTAATCCAGGTCGAATACACCTGAAAATCATATGACTTCTCCCAGATAATCCGACGGTCACTCTTTAATGAAAGTCCCGTAAGTACGATCAAAAGAATAACTAAATTTTTCATGACGTAAATTTTATTTAATATATTTTCGGATCACAATCCATCTTTGTTAAGAGTCAGCCACTTCTTAAGCTCCCCAACCTTCCCGGTCAAGACTACGGTATTGGATCGCTTCGCCGAGGTGGTCTGCCTGGATGGATTCAAAACCATCAAGATCGGCAATGGTTCTTGATACTTTAAGAATGCGGTCATAAGCTCTGGCCGAAAGGCCGAGTTTCTCCATCGCATTTTTAAGCAGCTGGTGTCCTGCCTGGTCGGGAACGCAATATTGGTGGAGGAGTTTCGAATTCATCTGGGCATTGCAATATATTTCGGTATCGCTAAACCTTTGACGCTGAATTTCGCGGGCTCCGATCACGCGCTGGCGCACAATTTCACTTTTCTCCCCGGGTTTCATCTCGGTGAGCTCATTAAACGGGACCGGAACCACTTCGAGATGGATGTCAATCCTGTCGAGTAACGGTCCTGAGATCCGGCTAAGGTATTTCTGCACCATTCCAGGGGCACAGACACACGGTTTGGTAGGATGGTTGTAAAAGCCACAGGGACAGGGGTTCATGGATGCCACGAGCATAAAGCTTGCGGGATACTCAACAGAAAACTTTGCCCTCGAAATGGTTATCAGCCGGTCTTCAAGCGGCTGGCGTAAAACTTCGAGCACGGTTCGTTTAAATTCGGGTAACTCGTCCAGGAATAAAACACCGTTATGTGCAAGCGAAATTTCTCCGGGCTGTGGGAAAGTTCCGCCCCCGACCAAAGCGACATCAGAAATTGTATGGTGAGGACTCCGGAATGGTCGCAGGGTCATCAGTGATGTTTCACGCTCAATTTTTCCTGCCACGGAATGGATCTTTGTCGTTTCGAGCGCCTCCTTCAGGGTGAAAGGTGGCAGTATTGTAGGTATCCGCTTGGCCAGCATTGTTTTGCCTGCACCGGGAGGTCCGATCATGATCAGGTTATGGCCGCCGGCGGCCGCGATTTCAAGCGCACGCTTTACGTTTTCCTGACCTTTTACGTCTGCAAAGTCGAGGTCGTAATTGCTTACTTTCGATTTGAATTCTTCGCGTGTGTCAATGATGGTCTGTACCAGGTCACCGCGACCCCCCAGAAAGTCGATCACTTCTTTTATATTTTCAACGCCAAAAATCTTGAGTTTGTCGACCACGGCAGCTTCGCGTGCATTCTGAATCGGTACAATGAATCCTTCAAAACCCTCTTCACGTGCACGGATAGCAATAGGAAGAATACCTTTGACCGTTTGTAACCCTCCATCGAGTGAAAGCTCTCCCATCATCATAAACTTATGCAGATACGGGGCTTTTATTTGCTCCGACGCAGCCAGAATGCCAATAGCAATCGGTAGATCGTATGCCGAGCCCTCTTTCCGGATGTCGGCGGGTGCCATATTGATTACGACCTTTTTCCCCGGAAGTTTGTACCCGTTAAAGCGCAGTGCCGAGTCGATGCGCTGCTGACTCTCTTTTACGGCATTATCGGGCAGTCCGACAAGGTTAAACCTGATCCCCCGTGAGACATCAGTCTCTACTGTAATTGTTGTGGCGTCAATTCCATGAACTGCACTGCCATAAGTTTTTACGAGCATATTGTTGTGGATTAACGATCGTTAGATAAAGTTACGATAATTAAATGAAAATTTTACGATTCGCAAAAACATGTTGAAAGTTAAATAGTAACTTTGTTATAAATATACCTTAAAACGTAATCAAAATGAAAATGCTAAACGAGTTCAAGCTGTTTATTATGCGCGGTAATGTGATCGATTTGGCGGTCGCTGTAATCATTGGTGGTGCATTTGGAAAAATTGTTGCCTCCTTTGTCGCGGATATTTTGATGCCACCCCTGGGGTTATTATTGGGAGGGGTTAACTTCACCGATCTCAAAATCGTTTTAAAGGAAGGCGTTATGCAAGGGGATCAGATTGTATCGGAAGCCGTTACCATTAATTATGGCAATTTTGTCCAGGTAACCATCGATTTTCTGATCATTGCAATGGCTATTTTCATGATGATTCGTTTGATTAACCGGCTGAGCAGAAAAGAGGTTCCTGCTCCTGTTGCTCCCCCTCCTCCTTCAGCAGAAGTATTGTTGCTGACCGAGATCCGGGACTTGTTAAGAAAACCATAAACATTCCTGGTCCGGATATTTAGTTTATAGTTCCCAATATTAATTCAAAGGTATTTAACAGTATAAGAAAGGCCGACCCTGTTTCCGGGTCAGCCTTTCCTTGTGTCATTTTATTTGCTCTTTTCCGTTCCGAATTACGGGGTAAACTTTTTCCATATTTCTGCCGCATTTTGTGGATAGGATACATACCTAAACTTCTCAGGATTTTTTTCAAACTGACGATAGATCGGTTCGCCTGGAATGATTTCCAGCTGATGGTATATCTCCGGGCTTTTGATAATCAATTCACTATGCTGATAATACGGATTTTTATCCCATCCGATTAGCCCTGTGTCCTGAATAACCGGGAACCAGGCCAGTCCCTTGTGTGCCCTTACGGCATCATATTCAAAGCCATAACCCCTGTCGCACCATGCACCAAAAGTCAGGGGCTGTCCCGGATCGGCACTGATGGTGGCATGTGCCCAACCGGGTGGCACAACGACGACATCACACGGCCCGGCAATAACGGCAAAGCACCGGCCCGGATTGTCCTCCGCAGTCTCCTGCATGTAAATTATGGCTTTGCCCGACCAGATTTCATAAACTTCAGGAGTTGACCAACCTGAAAGAAGCGATATTTTATGAATATGTCCCTGGCTACGCACCGGTTCATTACCCAACCTGCCGGCTGCATAGGTCACCGCACCATACAGCAGGTGAAGTTGCTTTAGCAGGGGGAGATGATCTTCTTTACCGACATCCATCGCAATGGAATAGACAGGATCAGGCCCAATACAATGAGGATCACTCAAACTTTGACGGATTGAATCGAGTGATCGGTTTTCGACTTTCGGACCAAAAACGCCCGGGCCGTATTCAAAACCCATTGGCTGAGTGGTAGGTGTAATATCAAATCCCGGATAAAATTTCAAATCTTATTAATTATATGATGAATAATACTTTTCTTTGACTTTTTATTTCTGTTTTTCCTTATGTCGATCCTTGCCTGTGACATCTTTTCGCGCAAACCTCCTTCATTTAGAAACTCCTTTTCCAGCGTTTGAATCTGCCTTGAAAGTAAATAGGAGGTAAGATTGATTAATCCAATCATTACATTTGCAGCTACTTCAGGATCAGGACTTTCAATGCCTTTTTGATAGGTTTGATAGGTTGCATCCTGCTTTGTAAGTAATTTTGTGAGAGGGACATAATATTCATGATTTTTACCCCATTGTTTCAGCTTCCTAACCCGCAAGAAGTCTTTATAATCGGCTAAAAGTTCGGCAAGTGAGGCGCGGGCAACATTTGTGAGTTTAATTTCCGTTTCTTTTGAAGTACCGGAAGCCATACTGCCTTCAATGATATTTTGTTTTCCTGAACGAGCAGCCTGTACCATTTGGTCAATTGTACGATCATAAGGTTGAAAGTATTTTTTTGTAAAATGGTAAGTTCCATCATAAATGATTTCCGATTTTTGGTAAGTTATCAATTTTTCGTAACCACCATGTTTAGGGATAAAACCATCGGGGTTATACTGCTTATCCATGTTATTCACATTTACTATTTACTTATCAATGGACAAATTTGACATTTTGGACAGATTAATAGTCTAATAAGTCAAATTTGTATAAAAGATACACAATTATTTATTCAATATCAATTCCTTCCTTATTTTTTTAAAACCCACTTTAAAATCTAACATATCCCTTTAATGTTCCGCATTTCTGCCCTTCACCGGGACCAAACGGACGAATAGTATAGGCTCCCACACTGGCCGGAACAATAAACACTTCGGCATAATGAATCACAAACGGTTCAAACGCAGTATCCACGCTCTCAACGATCACCTGATCTCCTTCAACCAGACAGATCACATTTACACCGCCATTGGTATGGTGTTCCACCTTTTTTGTAAACCAGTGCCGGCGGGTTTCGATAAATTCACGTTCGTGCAATCCTGTACTTTCTTCGACCCAGCCATCACCTTCTGCAACTACTTCAACATGGTTCACAAGATTATCCCTGGTCCATTCGGTGGTGCGATCCCATTGAATCACTTTTTTCCCGTGTTCGATATTGATGGGCCGTGGTTTTCCATCCATCCCCAGGCGGCCCCAATCCCAAAGTTTGAAGGTGAAAATATAGGGTGTGGCACTCACCTCGAGAACCATGCTGCTTTTTCCCGAGCAATGAATCGTTCCGGCAGGAATCAGCACATGATCATGTTTCTTTACAGGCCACGTCTGCACATGCTTTTCCGCTTCAAAAGGTTTTCCGCCCGCCTGGGCTTCCTCCAGTTCTGCCAGCATGGCTTCCGGGTTTACACCTTCACGTAATCCCAGGTAAACAATCGCATCATCACCGGTCTCCATCATGTAATAACTCTCATCCTGCGTGTAATGCAGCCCGAATTTCTCCTGGATATATTCAGTGAGCGGATGGACCTGCAAACTCAGATGACCCCCGTCCATCGTATCAAGGAAGTCGAATCGGATCGGAAATTCATCGCCAAAACGTCCATGAACCGGATCGCCAAGTAATTCGCGCGGATGCCGGAATACAAGGTTAATCGATGGAATTTCAATCACATCGTTACCAAACTGAAGCAGCAGGCTGTTTTCCTCAGGCACACAATTAAAACACCAGGCATAATTCGGGGCAGATGGATCCAGGTTGCAAACCTCCTTCATCCACTGGCCACCCCATGGTCCCGGATCAAAAAACGGCACCACGCTGAACGGACGGCCCGAAGCAATTTTCATCCCTTCCATAATAGCTATGCCTTCAACCATTTTGGGCTGATCAACTTTATTTGTATCAAGCAAGAAATCCCATTGGTCAAACAACGTTTTTTTCAGCCGGTCACAAACGCGCCAATCCACAAAATAACCTTGCTTGTAGAGCAGCATCCAGTCTTCTGTATCCCTGTTTTTTACACCCAGGTTGTCAACCAGATGCTGACGCATTCTCAGCTGGATTTCCCAGCGGGCCATATCGGCGTAGACAAGCATGTCGGGCTTCGGACAAATCAGTGAGGCCCCGCTTCCGTAAATCACGATGACACCAGTTGTGGCAGAATCAAGTTCGGTTTGTAATGCTGCAACTTTCGGAGCATCGAACCACGATTCGATCGTGAGACGAGTCATATACCCAAAGATGCGATCGTTGGTCACATCCTGAAAAACAAGCTTCCTGATTTCTTCCTCAGGCAACATAAAATCTTCTGCCACGATAAACCGGGAGTGATTTATACCTTTTTTCAAATTCGAGATCAGTTCCTCATGGATCACTCCCTGGTAGGTTTCGATCACTACCAGTTTTTTCTTTGTGGTAATCGATTCAATCTGACGGTTTAAACGTGAACATATCGCTTCCCATCCGTTTTCCACCTTGTATAGCGTGTTTTTGACCTCTACAACCGGAAGATTGTTGAATTGGGAGGGGTTCTTCAAATAATTTGTTTTCATTTCTTTATTTATAGCTGAAGGAATTGACCGATTCGGCTTTTAAATTAAACGTTGCAATTCCGTTTTTAGTTTTATTTATATTCTTGCTGGTCTCCCAGTTATTTGCCTCAGTGGTGGAAACCTGATCGATTACCCGTGCATCGAAGCCATTTACTTCAACAGTAACCGGTGCTTTTTTAAGGTTGATGAGTTGAATTATTTTGCTGCCGTCGGGATGAATACCACTTAGTGAAAGTATTTCAGGATCTGAACCTGATGAATGAACAATTTGTGTCCCTGAATTCAGAAAATCGGTCTGGTGGCGGGTGACATAATACGAAGGATATTTTTGCTGAAGATCAGCCGACATTATCGCGTAATTATTTTGCCAGGTCCAGTAAAGCGAAACTTCTATTTGGGCATATTTCATCATACGATGAGCTATTTTGGCAAATCGCAATCCGTAATCCCAGCTTTTGTTCATGTCTTTTATTTTCCACGACATCGCGTCAAATCCCAGTTCGCTGCACCATACCTCCTTATTCCAGGCTTTTGCCAGACCGGCAACCCGTTCAAATTCCTGATCGGCTATTTTCTCCGACCACCAGCTATGGAAACAAAGCGGACCGAGATACTTCCAGATGGAGGGATCGGCCATGATCTGTGTGGCAAATTCAACGGTTCCCTTTGTTTGTGCGGTATCGGCCCAAAGGAATTTGGTTTTCAGACCAGCTTCTTCCATCCTTTTTCCTGCTATTCGGATAAATGCGATTGTTGCTTCCGGCGAAAAAATAATCTGGTAACCGCCATCAGACTCATTGAACGAAAACTGATCCACTTCTACACCATATTCGTTTTTAGCCTTCAAAAGAAAATCAACCAGCATTCCGATTACCTCCTCATAGGCTTCAGGCTTAATCACACGCTGCGCAGTTTTTGCCGGATCGCTGATAAACTCATCGGGCACGTCCCAGACTGAGATGGTGAAATTTTTGACACCAAACTCCTCTTTCATCCGTTTCAGCGATTCCATTACCTCGATCACTAAAGGTTGTCTGATATAATTTTCACCTCTATATACCGCAAAATCTGTTTTTTTCAACTTCAATGGCAGCGCGACCCTCACATACGATGGTCTGAACTGTTTTAAAGTTTCTTCGCCAATCGCATCCCATGCATGATCGGAGTAGTTAGCCTGGCAATAATTTCCTCCGATTGACTGGATTTTCTGTCGCTTTAATTCAGGAAAAATAGTCACCGTTGCCTTTTGCGCGATCGCTTGTACCGCTGAGAATCCAATAATAAGGATTAAAAAACAGATTGTAAATCGTCTATTGCTCATTATATGATTTTTAAACTTGCCTAAAATTAATTGATTGAAAATTCACGGATGCTTTTAACAGTTTCCCCTTTGAAGTGGATTTCTGCTTCAAGAACATATTGTCCGGATTTAATTGCGGGAACCGTTACCGGAATTTGAATGATTTTCTTCTCCAGTCCGTCAAGCTTGTAAGCTGCCGATTGGCTGAAAATGACTTCTTCACCGCTGTGAATCGTCAATCTGACCGAATCGGTCACGCTATCGTAAGTATCATTGATCAGATGTACCGGAACTGATATTTTCTCTCCGTATTTTAGGTTTTTTTTCCAGAATTCAAGCATTATCCCAACCGGGCTAAATGCCGCTTTCATATATTTATAGAAATGAGGTTCGTAAGTGAGATTGTTGATATCCGTAAAATTGTCGCTGGTTTGTCCGCGTGGTTTTTCCGGACGTGAGTAACCCAGTCCGCAAAAATGCAATACGGCTCCGGCTTTCCGATGGGCGCGCCAGTATTCGGTCAGAATCGCGAGGTTTTTAGCGTATACTTCAAGTCTTTTTGCCGGGGTGTCGGCTTCAGGGAATACGTTGGCATAGACCTGGTCGGTGAGTGTTGTAGTGGAACCATTCCGGTTGAGCCATATCCAGCCATATTCATTTAAAATCACCGGATTAGTATAAATGCTGCCGTCAGGGGCAGGCGAGTGAGCGTTGGGATCATTGCGTGGTGCCTGAGGCTGTTGAAATAATTCCTTAAGATAACCTTCCTTACCGGGGAGTTGTTTCCTGTATCTTGAAAATAAGTAAGGATGTGATTCAATCGCATCCAGGTTACTAGCAGGAGCTGCCCATCCATTGTCCCAAGGACGATTCGAAAGATCGGCAGTTCGGGCAATCTGAATCGCTTTTGCCGTGGTATCGTTGACCGATTCGTTCTGGGCATCCCACACTACCACGCACGGATGATTCCATCGTTCACGCATCCACACCCCATACTCGGCAGCAAGTTGTTCGGAGGTAATCCCTTTCAGTAACTTTTCAAAACCTCCTTTCCCTCCTGTCCAGATAGGGTACTCGTCCTGGATCAGGAAGCCAACACTATCGGCTATTTCATACCACCTTTCAGGAGGAAATCCGATACAATAACGTATACTGTTCCAGTGCATTTCCTTAAACCGGCCGTGCAGTCTGGCAGTCCATTTTGAATCCCAGGGTAGGCCAGCCCGGTCGGGATCTTCGAAGAACCTGAAAATACACACATTAGTCCCCCGCATATAATAAGGTTTACCATTCAAGAGAAAAACACTGCTGTCCTTACTTGCTGCGAAAGTTCGCATCCCGAAACGGGTACTGGTATTATCGCCTGAAGTGATCAGTTCCAGATCGTAAAGGAAGGGATTATCAGGAGTCCAGAGCTGGCAACTGTCCAATTTGATGATAAAATCTGCCAATTGCAGCTCGTCATCATTCTTTTTGTTCTGTTCAATAATTCCCTGTGCAATTACTGTTTTGGAAACTGCCTCGCGAACGACATAGGAAATATTCCTGTTCCGGTCGGTATTACCGGTCATAAGTTCTGTTACAACGCGAAGTTGCCTGTTTTCAATATCGGGTACTGCCTGAACATTCGAAATAAATGGATATCCGGCGAGCGTAAGTTTAACATCGTCGTATATGCCGGGGATATACTTTGTTTTTTCGAAGTCGCCACCGTTAGTTACCGTATCGGGAAGATTATTCCGGCATCCAACCGAAATAACCAGTTCATTTTCCTTACCGTCTTTATTCAGAAATGTTTTTACATCAAAAACGGAAGGGGTAAAACTGTAACTATTTTCCCCGGCCAGTTTTCCATTCACATATACCCGGGTGTGGTATTTGGCTTTATTGATTTTCAACTGAATGACATCCGCATTCAATTGTTCAACAGTGAAGGTTCTTCGGTACCAGTAAACTGAATTGTCATAAGCAGTATCCTGGGTGTCAATCGCAGGTACAGTCATGTCAACCAATCCGGGCACGGGCACTTTCGCTGTAAAAGCGGCTGGCAGTTCGGTGATTGTGTCCGTTTTGGTGATTTCCCAGGTTCCGTTCAGAATGATTACCTGTCTTTGATTGACCGATTCGCGGCAACCGAAAAATACAATTGTGAGCGTTAAGAGTAGCAGGAGATTTTTCATGATATTAGTTTGATGGTTAATTTATTTTGGGCTTAAGGAAGTTCTTACGAGGTAATCGGCACCATATAACGCTGCGGATTCAGGGAATTTTGCTTTCTTCAACTGTACTTCATATTTCTGATTGGTAGAAAGAATCCTGTTCCGGGATGAATCGACCAGCCCGGCAAACGAGAAACCAATTCCTGACACATCTTCCCTTTGAATTTTATTGGATTTAAGCATCCCGTTGATTGCAATTTCCAGCTCAGGTAATTGTGGTTGCAGACCAGTTGCCGATCGGGCTTTGATTTCCCGCCTGTCAATTAATTGTCCGCTGTTAAGCAGGCCAATCTTAATAATTGTTCCTCCAAGGTCAATTGCAATGGTGTGTTGCATATTTTCTGTTTTTATATAGAGATTTCAGCATGGGCAGAGACGCACGGCCCATGTAGAGACGCACGGCCGTGCGTCTCTACATGCTGAAATGTTTTTCGAGCTCTTCGAGTGTTTTTCCCTTGGTTTCGATCACGTATTTCCAGACATAGATCATATTGGCCAGACAGATCAGCGCAAAGATCATGAAGGTAATGCCACCGCTTAGTTGTTCGAGCATGATGGGGAAGGAGATACTCACTATGGCACAGGCGATCCAGAGCGATACGATGGCAACCGACATCCCTTTACTGCGCAGGCGGTTCGGAAATAATTCAGCTGCTACTACCCAGAGTGCCGGTCCGAGCGAGGCGGCAAAAAAGGCGATGTACCCAAGGATAAATACCAGGACCATTACACCTGATGTTTGTCTGGTAAAATACAACACCGACAAACCGGTAAGCATCAAAAACATGCCCGTTGAGCCGATTATAATCAGCAGCCTTCGTCCAAACCGGTCGATCAGCATCATGGCAACGAGAGTAAAGAGCAGATTCGTGCCGCCAATGGCTATGGTTTGAAGCAGGGCCGAATCATTTGACTGACCCACGTTTGCAAATATTTTCGGGGCATAGTACATAATCGTATTAATACCCGTAATCTGTTGAAATACTGCCAGAATTATACCGATAAACAAGAGCGGCCGGATGTTAGGTGCCAGCAAATCGCTGAAGACCGATTCCTCCTGATTTTTTAAAGTCTCCCCGATTTCGCTGAGTTCCCTGGTGGCATCTATTCCTGACGTTTTCAGCAGCACTTTAAAGGCTTTATCATATTGCTTTCGTGCAACCAGCCAGCGCGGACTTTCCGGAACCAGGAATAAGCTAAAAAAGAGTAATACGGCAGGTGCTGCCATCACAAGCAACATCCATCGCCAGTTGTTAATACCAGAATCGACGAGCAGCCAATTGCTGAAAAATGCAACCAGGATACCGATCACGATGGCCAGCTGATTTAATGAAACCAGTGTTCCCCGGTATTTGGCAGGTGCAAGTTCTGCAATGTACATGGGCGAAAGTATCGAAGCAACTCCGACCGCTATGCCGCCTAAAACGCGTGCAATCACAAAGACCGACAGCGAATGTGCTGAAGCACTGCCAATAGCAGACAAGAAAAACAGCAGCGCTGCCAGCATCAGCATTTTTTTCCGTCCGTAATAATCACCTGCTTTTCCTGCAATAAGAACCCCTGCGATGCAGCCAAACAATAAACTGCTGACCGTCCAGCCAACTCCCGCTTCCGACAGTCCGAAATAGGGCTGAATAAAATTTATCGTTCCCGAAATAACAGCCGTATCAAAGCCAAAAAGTAAGCCGCCTAATGCTGCGACGATAGAAATTAAGATGACGTATCCTTTCATTAAATTATGAATTACGAATTATGAATTAAGTTAAAAGAATGAATAAATGTCGTATTCTTTTCTTGATTTACCCCTAAATCCCCTAAAGGGGACTTTCGCTGCTAATAAGCACTGAAGATTTTAGAAGCATGAGTCCCCTTCAGGGGGTTGGGGGTGAAAAATACGACAATAAAGAGTTTCCATTACTTATTGTACTGGATGTCACAAATGTGTTTTCCATTTAGTTTCACATTTTTTCTTCCACCAGCACCGGGTTGCCGTCAGATTCAACAAGACGGGCCGAAAAACCGTTTGTCATGATTTCAATATAATCATGACCGGCATCCGACGGCCAGCAGGCACCGACAATTAAATTGGTATTCCCGGTATTGGCCAACCGGTGGGCAATTTCACCCCCGATATAATGCACACTTCCCGGGTAAACCTCCTCAGCCCAGGTATTCCGGTCGCGATCCATCAGGATCAGCATCCCTTTTCCCTGGACACCCCAGTAAAATTCGGAACGGTCCGATTGTGAATGAAAATGTCCTTTGGTCATGAAATATTCACTGCCAACTTTCCCCGGCATAATGGTCGAGGCACCGAAAAATAAGCCACCCGGGGTACCCTCATCGACCGGCAGCCAGGATTGGACGGAGTATACCGGCATTTCAGGATTCATATTGGCCAGTTCATCCTGGTTAAGAAATATGGCAGAAACTTCTTTCAATGTCCTGATCTGGTTTGTAACAGGATCGCCTTTCAGGGTATAATCGTCGGGATTTAACGCAACGGGAGATTTAAGTATTTGTAAATGTTTCATTTTGTCAAAGGGTTTAATTTGAAAAAGCTGTTGTTGCCTGATTGGCCAATTTTCATAAACCGGCGACTTATGACTGTTTGACCTTTATCGGGGGTAAATTCGGCAACGAGCACATATCCACCAGCCTGGGTGGGCAACACAAATGAAACAGGGATGTCGGTGCGAAGAAACGATTCCAGCTTTACCGGAAAGTTTTGTTCGGAGAAGTTATCCCCATTCGCATTTATCATTTTTATTTTAACCGTTCCATTGACCGGTTTATTATGATTGTTGATTCCGGCCAGGGTAAATAGCAGGGCCGATCCTGGTTGGTGAGGTTCGGTAAATTTGGTGTAACGTTCATCGGTCAGGTTGATGAACGTAGCAACCGGTGCAAATGCATGGCGGAACCAGTCGAGCGTAGGAGTTGGCTTCAAATCTTTAATATTACCCGAAAACCAGTCGCCTGTATACCCGTAATTGTTGGCAAGGTAACAAAATGCCAATACCCCGGCAATGGATGGTTCGCTTCGGAGCCACTCTGTTTCCAGTTGCATCCAGTATGCCTGCAGTTCAAGGTTTTGTTCAGGAGTTGAATTTTTCCCCAGGTAATAGTCATATACTTCAACAGTTAATTTGCTTGGCATTCCGTTGCGCCATAACCATATCCATCCGTATTCGTTCACCAGTTGGGCAGAACCCGATTCCTGGATAGTGCGGATACTACCGGGTTTGTAATCGAGGTTACCAAGCGGATAGAAATTTTTGGTTGAACCAGGCTGATTTTCGCTGATGCGTCCCTGGTAGGGATGAGGTTCGTCCATTTCATCCTGCCCCATCTGATCGCCAGTCATATAACCGGCATCCCAGATTCGCGTGGGATCGAGCTTCTTCAGTTCGGGAATCAGTGTATTGCCGATGTAATCGTCCCGGTTTTCGTTGATCGCATCCCAGATGGCTATGCTCGGGTGGTTGCCGTCAGTCCAGACCCAATCGGTATATTCCTTTCGGATCTGATCATCCCAGCCATGGTTTTGCCAGTAAAGCCATTCATTCTGAAACAATAACCCATGTTCGTCGGCCAGATCGTACCAAAAATCGGGGGCAATACCCACGCATATCCGCATCATATTCCAGTTGAGCTGTTTGGGATAATCGACCAGTAATTTCTTTACCCACTCCATGTCCCAGATCAGGTTACCGCAGTCGGGATCCTCGAAAAAGCGCTGCAAGGTAACATTGGTTCCCCGTAAGATGATTTTTTCACCATTCAGGTAAAAGAACTTCCCTTTTCGGGTAAAGTCGCGCATTCCAAACTGTTTGGTTATTTCGTCCGAAACGCCTTTTTCAGTGGTTAATGTGGCTTTTGCCTGATACAGAAATGGTTTGTCAGGCGACCAATTTGTAAACTTTGTGACAGGAATATCGAGTGTAACCTCTGATAAATTATCGCGTTTGGTTGCGAAACGGCCCTTTGCAACCGCTACCACCTTCCCGGAGAGTTTTTCGGTAACCGAGATATTGAGAGTCACCGAATCACTCATGGCGTCGCCGTAAAAAATCTGGGCCGGGCTTAAATTTCGCAACTGTGCCTTTACGGTAATCTTTTTTCCGGCTACTGAGGGCAAAACCAGTAACCTGTTAATCCGTACTTTCCCTGTGAACGAAACGAGTACGTCGTCCCAGATTCCTGGCAGATAATGCTCTTTTTCTTTATCTGTGCCACCAGCGGCTTCGGCTGGAAGCCAGACACGGTCGCCAACCTTTATAAGAATTTCATTTTCTGCGCCAAACTTTAATGCACTTGTGATCGGAAATTCGACTGGTGTGTAACAAGCCATCGATGTACCCATATCGATTCCATTCACATAAACCTGGGTAACGTACTGACTTTTTTTAATTGTAATCGTTGCTTCTTTGCCCTTCAGGTCGCCGGGAATCAACACCGATTTCCGATACCAGCTGTACCGGGGTGTATAATCAATATTATAAAGATTGTGTTGTTCTTTGGCTTCAACCTTTTCTGCACGTTTGAAAAATTTGTCGTAATCGGCAATCCTGGGAACTGCCAGGTGAACAAGACCCGGAACAGGAATAGTTCTTGTGAATCTGGCAGGAGGGAAGGCGTTTATAGTTTGATCGAATTGCCATGTCCCGTTCAGGTTGATCACTGTCCGTTGTCCGGCATTGACGGAATGGGCCGGAAATGAAAAGCAAAGGAAGAGGAAAAGAAACAGATGTTTCATAGCTGTAAATATTATTGGTTGTTGTAGTTGTCACTGGTTGTTAACTGATAATTGGTTTTTTTTATATTCTACTGATTAGTTCAGTTTGTTGAACCACCATCTTAATCCGGGATCCTGTTCTGTTCCAAGTCCACCCAGTTCGAAACGGACCGGATAACCACCCGACGGTCCCTGTAACCATACATTGGAATGAAAATGAACATATAAACCAGGTCGTTTCTTTGCTTCTTCAATCTCCTGAATGTGTATATTTTTCCCTTCCTCAGTAAATACTCCGGGAGGAATAAACTGAGCTGTCCAGCCTCCAAAAATTTCGACATTGATCATTGGTTTATCAGGCACCCCCATTTGTCTGAAATAATCGTAATGCCATCCGCTGTGATGACCTTTTTTAATATCTTCTGAAAAAGTATCGAAAAGAAGAACATCAGCGTATTCCGATTTCCCTATCACCACATTCGATGTATCATTGTAGCCTCCTCCGCCAACGATCCTGTGAGGATCGGTATTTTTTACCAGTTTACACAGGCTAATTATATTTTGCGGATCATTAAAATCAAACGGTTTAAATCCTTTATATCCTGATGAATTTTGTTCGTTTGCAATATTGATGATGACATTCTGGTAGGGGATTAATTTCTGAGTAATCGTTTCAACAGCCTTATAAACTGCTTCCTTATCCTTTATTTTTCGTGTCTCCTGCGCGTTTTGCATCACTCGTTGATAGAAGATGCCCACAATAACGACCATGGAGCGGCTCCTGCATGCTTCGATAATTTGGACAAGCCTTTTTAGATGTTCATTATCAATTTGTTTGCCATCTTCCGAAAACGGGTCACTATAACCTCCGCTCGATCCCTGAACAAAAACACTGACTACATTAACACCATTCTGTTTATAATCATCCAACTGATCAATTAAGTGATGGGTTAAACTATCCGATTGTGAAGCACTTGCCACCCTGACTCCCCACATTGAAAGCTTTTGATTATCCCAATAAAACTGATTTCCTTTTCTTGAGAATATTTGCGCATTAAGATTTAATGCAATGAAATACAAAGTAGTTAAAGCGAGAATCTTTTTCATATCAAATCATTAAAACGAATTTCTTTTATTCATTACGAAAGGATTATCAAGTTTGAGTTTTTGGTGGTTCAGAATCATATCCGCCATACTCTTTCCCATTTGTGCAAAGTCAGTTGAGATGGTTGTAATTCCACGGGCCACAATGCTTTTCAATGGAGCCTCGTTGTAGGATACGATTCCCATTTCGATCCCCAGAACCAGCTGTTTATCCATTGCGTAACGAACCAGGAATTCCAGGTCGCGGTCATCAACTACCACGAATGCATCGCCCGGCTGAATCGCGAAGGAGTTAATTTCACTAACTACCTCCGATGTTACAGACTGTTGTCTGCAAAATTCGCGGAAGCCGGTGGCTATATCCTTATAGTGTGATTTCAGGTTACGGATAACAAGTACCATCCGATTGTATTTACAAACCAACAGGACATTCTTATTCAATATCCGGTTGATATCGCGTTCAAAATCCTGGCAGACAAACGGATAAAGGTCTTTGTACTTTTTACGGCCCTGATCCAGGATAAACACTTTATTGGGAGGCAATTTTCCGATCAGTTGAATCGCCTCCGGATGATCGACCGGCATAATTACATATTCTGAATATTCACCAACAGCGCCCTCAATGATAGTTTTAAACATCTTCAGGTTGTTGTTGTGAAAAAAGATTTGCTCACTCCCATTTGTATTCAATGCTTCTTTGAACGAATCGTACAACTCTTCCTTATAAGCAGTAAGACGATCGAAAACTAGTAAGACTTTGTGTTTGAATTCAACATTTTCATTCTGAATATAATAACCCTTTCCAACCTGGGAAGTAATTATTCCCTTGGATTTTAATTCGTTATAGGCCATCAGCACTGTATCCTGCGAGAGGGAATGTTGTTTACAAAGCTGATTCAGTGATGGAATTTTATCCCCTTTCCTGAGCTCACCGGTCTGTATTTGCTGGTGAATGGCGTCAATTATCTGTTTGTATTTCGGGACCGCAAGATTGTCTTCGAATTGAATATCAATTGTTTTTCTCATTATGAACATCAAGGTAATAATTAAATAAAAACAGTTAATGTCCCGATAATGGTGGTTAGAATATTAATGGTTTTTCGCATTCCCCAACCTCTGGGTAGTACTATGCAATGATAGTGAATAATTATATGAAAGATATCAGAGCATTAAAAAATTTAATACAAAAAGCCAAACAGCCAATTGTAATGCAATACAAAAAAATGCATTTAAATTGTATTTCAGTACAATATTATTGTGTTTGAGGGGGGGTAACCGGAGATCAGGAACCAGGCCAGGTAAACTAAAGGTAAGTTACATTTGTAATAATAATTCAACATCAGATTCAATCAAAGTAGCAGCGGAAATTCAGCAACATAAAAAAACCTGAAATTGGCAGATGGGTCTGACAATTTATTGCTATTTTTGTAGAAAGCATCTGACAAAATGGAAAAACTATTTCAATTTTCAGCTTTACGTGCAACTTACAACGATACCCTCAAAAATAATGAAAAATTCTTAATTCAAGTTTTTCACTCCTAACCTAATGGGCAAAGGAAGGAAAGTACGTATTGTCCCTTTACAAAATGAACAAGTTGTTCTGCTAAAGCATACATGCTGGAGAATAAGTTGCTGGAATTGCACTTATTGACTAATCGTCGAGTTGACAAATTATTTCTTCCTCTCATTTTCTCCCCTTCTCCGCTTCACACCCTCAACCCTTCAGCCTCACGTCCTTTCGTTTTTCGAATTTTGCGGCGCATGACAGGTTCAATTTTAAATTATGGAGGTAGTTGCGCCGCGTTTTGTTGCGTCATCCTAACCCCGGGTGGCACGTTCCGATAAATCGGAACGCTTACCCGGGGCTACAAATATTTAATCCCTCCGGGATTACTTACGATTGAATCCATCAGATATATCTTATACTCGCCATAGCGGGATTATTCTCCGGGAATTGACATGATGTCACCTACCTTTACGGCAAAAGTCTTTAACCGAAGCGTAAGACAACAGGCTAAGTAAATTAATGGGTAATATTTTGGTTATATTTGTAAGGATAATTCAATATCGATTTTGTCGATGCCAAAAATTTTTGAATATTTAGGATTTGTATTCTTTCTTTACTCTAACGATCATTTATGAAAACAATACAAGTCGAAAAAGCTACATATGTTGATGGTTACAAAGTCGAGATCGCCTTTAACGACAAAACTACCCAAACAGTTGATTTTGGCAGCTTTCTTGTTAAACATTCACACCCTAGATACGATAAGTACAAGGATATTCAACTTTTCAAACAATTCAGGATTGAAGCCGGTAACCTTGTATGGGGCAAAAACTGGGATTTGATTTTTCCTGTAATTCAATTGTACAAAGGAAGAATAAAGGCTTAAAGAGGAAAATTTATAATTATTATGAAACCGGGTTCATCCAGATCAACTGTTTGTCGATATTATCGTTTAATTTATATTTCCTGATATGCCCCGATAGTGATTCCCCGATAATTTCAATTTTTTCCAGATCACCAATTCCCATGCCCGTATTGTTGCAGAAATTCAGATAGCCAACCTTCGCAAAATCAATTCCCATAAGTTCTACCGCGACACGATCGGCAGCCAGCCAGTCGGTGCTTGCAACACAAACCCTGTGATCGACGGGTGTTCCGCTATTGGGACCATTACCTTCCATCCCTTCGAAGCCATCAATGAGTGCAAGATGGGGATGTAATTGTTTGGCGAGGGAGAAAATGTTGTAGTTTATTCCACGGAATCCGCTGCCATGACCAATTGCCTTATCACTTTTAGCCCCGGGTTTACGTTGAGAAGTCCAGGTGAATCCTGCATCTTTTATCGGTGCTCCAAAGACAATATTTTTCAGGGAGAGCGTCGCAATCACCCGGTCGTGGGTTTTCATTCGGGCAACTGAAACGATATATGAATCAGGATCAAGCAGTACACGCGACATGCGCATGGCATGAGGTCTGAAATCCTTTTCATCAAAAACGTGAAGCACATCATAAGGCTGCTGATCCAGGTCGACAAGCTTGACCGGGTATTTATTCATCAGACGGAAATAACCGTAGTTATCGAAACCGTCAAAGGTTGGCCCGTTTGCAGCCGATTCTGCAATGATCACATGATCGAGTTTTCTAATCGACTTTAAAAATTCCAGAATTCCTTCAAGCGTATCTACATGGGTTGAAGTCAGCGGAACATTTGTGAGCACATTGTTGGGCTTGAGTACCACGCGGCGATTTCCGATCGCATGACGGATTTCCTTTGCGAACGGCTGTAAGGCGCGAAATGCAAGGTCTGCGCGATTATCACCTGTCGTGAGTGCCACCTGTGCTTCTTTTTGAACCTTCTCCGGCGAACCGGTAAACCCGTATAATGAGGATATTCCGGTTGCCGCAATGCCGCCCATTACCGAAGTCCTGATGAAATTACGCCTGCTAAAAGTGCTCATAAGTAATTGTCAATTAGTAATTTTCAATATTCGATGGACTTATTATAAGTGATTGTCTAAGCTTAAAATCAGATCACGATACTTCAATCTGCTGATGAATCAGGTTGTTTTCTGTTTCGAAGATCGAACGTACTAAAATTAGCGGAATAATCCGGAAGATTTGAGCAAAAATTATTTTTAACGCATTTATCATCTTTCAAAGCCAGGTGACCAGTTTACGGCTGGTTGAAAACAGGTTTTAGATTGATTCAAATCTTTTTACGCTTACCCAAACTCCGGCCCGCCAATTAAATGTTGAAAGTTTACTTTCCCGGGGAATATGTTGTTATGCAGGTACATCCGGGTAAAATACCGAAGTTTGACAAACCCCATCAAACCTAACCAATCTGCGAGTTCTTTTTTGGAATCCAGGATATCCATAACAACCGGTTGTCCGTGTAAATCATTCAGCGCCCGGCTAATCAGGATTTTTGCATCTTCCGCAGTAAGAGCCGACACCGGGCCGATACGGTGGTATTTATTGCCTTTTCTGCCAAGGGCAAATCCGGTGATATTATTATCTCGCTTGATTAGCCAGCTTTTCTCCGGAAAATCTTTCACTAGAGAGAGAATCAATTGAGTCCTGTCAGACCCGAAAGCAAGTTTATCGAACTGAATAATCTCGGGAATATCTGCATTAGTTACTAATTGTGGAATATTTTCAGTAGCTGAAACAGCTATTCCCCTGAACAAATTATTAACCATATCAGATATCAGGTACTCCTCTGAAAATCCAAGTTTTTGATAGACAGGCTGACCAGCTGGAGTTGCATCCAGTTTTATGGATTTGCAGAATTCCAGATCCTTAATAACCGAATTAAGCAGAATTTTGCTTATTCCTCTACCCCGATACTCTTTATTGACCAGTACCATACTAATCCAGGCCACTTCGTTGCCATAATTGATGGAGGTGACAGTACCAACAAGTTTTCCGCAAATCTCAGCAGCCCTGCAGATATTTAAGGGATTTTCAATAAAGGTCAGCCAATCCTTTTCCGTTTGATTCCATCCTTCGGAACGAACCAGTTTCATGGTATTTTCAATATCTCCGCTTTGTAATTCCCTTACGATTATTTGTTCGCTATTCATATTCCGGGTGAATCAGATCAGATGATAAATTGCATTTCTTCAATATAGTTAACCCATATAAATCTACTTTATCAGTTTTTAATTTCTCTTATTTTGATATTACGAAAAGAACTCCGTGGCCCTTCGTCCTGCAATAATATATGTCCATCCTGAAACTCCCCCCATCCTTTTATGTTCGCATATTTACTCTTTGCCAAAAGCTGATAATATTTTTCACTGCTTTTCTCAATTTCAACAGATTTTATCCCGTTTAACCAGTGTTCAATATGATTTCCATCAACAATAATCACGGCTTTATTCCACGTTCCCTTAGGCTGCATCTTAACATTTTCGGGTGCACGAACTAAATCATATAAAGAGCCACAAGTCCTGTTATAATCAGGTTTATCATAAGGCCAATTTTCATTATCTAAAATGGCGAACTCTAATCCAAGTCCATGACCCGGGGATGATTTAACTGACTCATTGACAAAATATTTAATTCCACTATTCCCTTTATCCGTAATTTTGAATTCACATGTTAATTCAAAATTTCCATACTTCCTCGATGTGATAATATCACCTCCTTTCAGGGAATCAGGCATTTCATTTCCAAGGCATATAAGTTCTTCATTTTCAATAATCCAACCTTGTTTAGGAAAATTGTTTTTATAAATACCTCTCCAACCTTCAAAAGATTTCCCATCCCAAAGAAGCGTCCAACCATCTTTGATTTCTTTATTTGATAATGTGTTGGGTAGGTTGGAAGGAGAGTTTTGTTTTGGGGAAAAGCATGAGATTAATACAAAGTTTATACAAACAAACACAGAGGTTTTCAATAAATTGGTTCTAATTTTAATCATCTTCGGCATATTGATATGATCAGTTAATGAAAAGAAAAAATAATAGTAAAATTGAAAAGAGGCATGAAAAGTTTGAAGTTCTCATACCTCTTTTTAAGGAAAATCGGTTATTTTAATTCGTTATTTAATATAGTATAAACAACTTAAATTTTAGGCTCCCAACCTTTTTCGTATTCCCGGCCCCATAATTTCTGGGCTTCGGAGTCTCCTATAATATGTCCATTTTTAGGATCAATTTTAAGATCACGACCCACACGTGATGAAATATTTCCCAACTGCATACCTAGGATGCTCTTGTGTCCGATTTCAACATCACAATTGGGTTTGCGATTATTCCTGATAGCATCAAGGAAGTCTGCCATATGAAGGCTATCCATTCCTAAACTCGGGCTGGCAGTATTACGTCCTTCAACAGTACCTTCTACAATAAGCGATTTCACCTCGTTTATTAATTTACCATCGTTGTCATATACCTTATAGCTATCGCCACCGGTATCCAGGCTTCCTTTTTCGCCGTAAAAAATAATGCCACGATCTGAACCTTCAATGGCTCTTCCGTTCGAGCTTCTGTTTTCCCACATCAGGGAGACCCGGTCAGGAAAATCCATAGTAATTATTTGAGTATCAGGAGATTGCCAATCATCTTTATAATGGTATCTGCCTCCAACCGAAGTAACCCGGGTAGGAAAGTCAACTCCAAGACCCCAGCGGGCAACATCAACTTCATGCGTTCCGTTGTTCAGCGCTTCGCCTGTACCCCAATTCCAAAACCAATGCCAGTTATAGTGAATCAAACCATCCTGGTAAGCTGTACGTGGGGCAGGACCCTGCCATAAATCGTAATTGAGCCAGTCAGGAACAGTCCCTGGTTTCAGAAACGTTGGTTTGCGCGAATTGGTGTACCAGGTTTTTGCAAGATAAACACGACCAATAATACCCTTGTGTAATTGTTCGATGCCTTGAGTTAGTACCGGCGCTGAACGACGTTGTGCACCCATCTGTACTACGCGGTCATATTTTCGTGCGGCGGCAACAGCCATTTCGCCTTCTTTCGGGTTATGAGATAATGGTTTTTCAACATACACATGTTTTCCGGCCTGGCAACCCATAATGGTGAGCGGTGCGTGCCAATGATCGGGAGTTGCAATGTATATTGCATCAATTGATTTGTCTTCCAATACTTTGCGACAATCACCTTCAGCCTTTGGTATTGTTGTCTGGCCAGCTTTGGCTACAGAATTGATTGCCTTTGGCATTGTTCTGGAGTCGACATCGCAAACACATGATACCTCTGCATTTTTCTGTTTGGCGATAGTCCCCACCATGCTGTTTCCCCGGCCGTTTAAACCAATCGCTGCAACATGAATCCTGTCATTAGCTCCAATAATATTTTTGTAACTCTTTGCACTAAAGCCAAAAGCAGTTCCGCCAATGGCGAGGCCGGCTGAAGTGGCAGCTACTTTCTTAATAAAATCACGTCTGTCATCCATAATATTTGTTTATAATGATTTGATTTTAATGTTTCTAAACGATACTGCACCACCATGTTCCTGTAACAGGATATGACCTTTTTCGACCATTCCGAAAGCAGGCACTGTTTTGTTGAATTTACTAAGTGCAACAGCATCGGTATAGGTCTTGTCTCCACGTGTAAATTCAAGGATTTTCACACCATTTAACCAATGTTCAACTTTTTTTCCCTTGGATACAATGCGTATCGTATTCCATTCGCCCGGGGCATTTACCTTTTTCTTACCTGCATTTACAGGTAGCACATCATAAAAAGATCCGCAAAGGTGGTTTTCCTGCTTATTATCCTCCGCTAATTTATCATCAATGATCTGGTACTCCATTCCCAGGTTTCCCCCGGTAGCATATTTGGTATATAAATATTTTATTCCGCTGTTACAACCAGGTTCGATATTAAAATCTGCCGAAAAATCAAAGTCCGAATACTCCCCTTCAGTAATAATATCGCCACCTTTACCATCTTTGACCGTAGAAATACAGCCATTTTTTACCTCCCAGCCGGCCGGAACAGGTTTGCCCGCCGGCGTTATCCAGCCCTTAGTGGTGACTCCGTCAAATAAAAGAGTCCAGCCTTGTATGATCTCTTTTTGGCTTAATTTAGGCGATTGGGCTGAGATTATATTTAGGCCGCAAAAAATACAAAAGAACAAAATTAATATTCGCTTTTTCATTATGATTTGATTTTAAAAGATATAAAAAAAACCGGAAGCCAACCTGTAACAAATCAGCCTCCGGAGTAACTATTTATAACTGTGTATACCCTTTATTTTGGATAATTTTCCCAGGATTTGACTGCATAACTGTCATCGGGATTGGGTAGGTCAGCATGTCGTCACTCCATACAAAAGCGCCATAACCATCAGCCACTTGTTCAGCAATCATTACGTCTTTGGCACGTCCTGTTCTGACCAGGTCGAACCAGCGGTGATTTTCAAAAGCCAATTCTGTGCGCCGCTCTTTTTCGATTGCCAGCAATAAGGCCTGATCCGTGGAGAAATCGCTAAGTTTATAGTCTTTCAAAAGATCAGCTGGTTTTGGAATAGCCGGATCTCCGGGGGTGTTGCGTGCCCTTTGACGAATCTGGTTCACATAAGATAATGCAACTGTTTTATCCCCATTTGTACGCACCAATGATTCGACATATAACAGGTAAATATCAGCAAGCCGGAGTTCAATCCAATTGTTACCATTATCGGTGCCACTTGTTGCAACATCATAGTATTTACAAACATATTTGTCATTTTCCCAGGCTCCGGTTTTTGCGTTCTTCCAACCGTCGCGCATCGAAACAAATTTTCTGGGGTCACCCGTCTCATAGGCTTTCGACATATCTTCGGTAGGGGCGTTTACGCCTCCTTTATCCCCAACAAGTACAACTTCTTTATCAGAAAAACGTGGTGCAAAATTATTATTCCAGGGACTACCGGTAGCACCGTTCGGACTTCCCTTTTTATACTGAATTTCAAATAAAGATTCTTTGCTGTTCTTTTTCGTTACGTCAAAAAGATCTTTATAGCTCGACACTAAGGAATATTTAGAATCATTAATAACTTCCAGTAATTTTTGACCGGCAAGATTATAATATTCGATGCCCTTGTTCAGTGGAAGTCCGGCCATCGTCATATATACTTTACCTAGTAATCCCTTAGCCCCGCCTTTTGTAGCGCGACCTTTATCGGTTGAGCTATAGGTGTCGGGCAAATATTGCTCGGCAAATTTCAGATCTTCAACAATCAAATCATAAATTTCCTGAAGTGTGGCACGTTCCATTGCATAAGCTTCTACCTGGGAAATTTCCTTATCCACCTTTATTACACCTAACAATTGACCATTTATCGCATTTCCTCCAAAAACCCTGTTCAACCAGAAATACATCAAAGCCCTGACGAATTTTTGCCTCAGCAACGTATTGATTTCGTAGTTCTTCATTGGTAAAGGAAGCCGTCCCGGCTCGTTCGATGACTATATTGCAACGCATAATAACGTTGTAGCAGTCGTTCCAGGAATTTGTTGGAAAGCTGTTTTCAGGTAACAACGGGGAAGCAAAATCATCAACTCCTTTTTCATTGGCAGGATTACCTGCTAACCATGAATAAGTAGAATTGTCAGACCGGATTTCGCCGAGATTAACAAAAGTACTATTATAAACGGAACGCAAATTTCCGTAAGCCGATAAAACTGCCTGGTTCAAATCTGTCTGCGTTTTGTAAAATCCCAAAGAATTGAGGCTTGATGGTGGATTTAAGTCGATAAAGTTCTGGTTGCAGGATACCAGAAATATCATTCCTGTTAGAAATATGAATATTTTTTTCATCTATATAAAATTTAAAATACAGAATTCATGTTGTTTACTAAATCTTGACATTTTATTATTTCCCAGATAATAAATCACTTAAGCGTATGGATTAATTACGATTAGTGATATTCTGAAAATAATCAGAATGTTACATTTACTCCCAAAATCACAGATCTGGCTGCCGGATATCCAATGTAGTCTCCTCCTTTTGATAATCCGTCACCCTGGCTGCTGGTGTCCGGATCGTATCCCGGATACTTGGTTAAAGTAAAGAGGTTCTGTCCAGTCAAATATAAGCGCAATCCTTTCATTTTAAGGCTTTGAATTTTATTTGCATCAAAATCATAAGCAAGAGAAAGATTTCGCAATCGCACATAAGATGCATTAGTTACCCAGGCTGATGAGGGATCTCTTTGCCAACCCGAAGGAGTACGGGTAGGCCTGAAATGAATACCATCGCCAGGATTTTCAGGAGATTTCCACCGGTCTAGTTGCTCTATCATTGCGTTACGGTCGCCATGGTAAATGCCTACCATGCGTTTAAAGAAACTAAACAGTTGTGTGCCGTAAACGCCGGTAAACTGAATTCCCAGGGTGAAATTTTTGTAGGCAAAATTGTTATTGAATCCTGCAGTGAAGGTAGGATTGTTATCACCAATAATATCCTTATCGTTCTGGTCCATTTTTCCATCTTTATTTACATCCAGGTAACGCCCGTCGCCAACTTTATCAATTGCAAGATGAGGGTATTTATCCAGCTCCGCCTGGTTCATAAATACTCCCTGATAAACATAGCCATAGAAACTGGCAATCGGGTAACCCGGCTTTGTGATGAATGCATTATTTGCATTTGGAGCACTTCCAAAAATTGGACGTCCATCAGGGCCGACTTCCAGTACTTCGTTTTTATTGAATGAGATGTTAAAATCGCTCGACCACTTAAATTTTCTCACTAAATTTTTGGTCGACAATTGAAATTCCATACCGCGGTTCTGGACTTTTCCCACGTTTTGCATCTGATTGGAATAACCAGTTATGCTCGGAACCGGCACATTAAGTAATAATTCGAGGGATCGACTATCATAAAAATCAGCTTCCAGGCGAATCCTGTTATCTAACACTCCCAGGTCAAAGCCAAAATTAGCCTGTTGTGTCATTTCCCATCCAAGATTGTCATTTGACATAGTGCTTGGGTTCACTGTATTCTGCAAAGCATCGCCCGTAGGATAGAATCCAGTGCCTAACAACCCGATTGATGAATAATTTCCAATACGGTTATTCCCTACAATCCCATAACTGGCCCGAATCTTTAAGTCATTAATGAGTTGAATATTCTTCATGAAATTCTCCTGACTGACACGCCAGCCAACTGACGCAGAAGGGAACGAACCCCACTTGTTATTTAGTCCAAAACGGGAAGAACCATCGCTACGGAAAGTAGCCGTAAACAAGTATCGGTTGTTATAAATATAATTAATACGTGACAAATAAGAAATCATCGAATATTCCGATTCATCGCTTGTTAGTTGATACATCGTTCCGGCATTCAGCGTATAGATATTATCATTCGGGAATCCCCGCGCTTCACCAAAAGCATGGTCATAGGAATGTTTTTGAGTTGTGTATCCGACCATTGCTGTCAAATTGTGCTTTTCGGCAAAAATTTTCTGATAGGTTGCGGTTTGTTCGATCACCCAATCAATATCAGTCCAGCTTTCATTAGTGCCTTGTGCAGGCCTGGGTGCTTTTGATCCATCAAGGTCAACATAGGAAGGTTGATATCGCTTTCGATTGTTTTCCTGTACACCTCCATTAACGCTTATTTTATATTTCAAATTGTTGATAATTTCCCATTCTGCAAACAAAATTCCCATCCAGCCATTTCTCCGGCGGAAATCATAAATTTGCTCGGCAATACCTATTGGATTCGCTACATCTCCCACAAGGATTTCAGGATTTCTTTCCATAGAACCATAAGTCCCGTCAGGATTTCTTGAAGGATAAATCGGAGGTAAATTCAACGCATACATAATTGGTGCATCTTTACCATTGGCTTGTTCGTTACTATTGGACAAATATGCATTCATATTCATTCCTACCTGAACACGATCGTTGATTTGTGAGGTTACATTAGTTCTAAAATTAAACCGATCGTAATCCGTATTGATAGAGATTCCATCCTGCTGTATATAACTGCCTGAAAATGTGTACTGTGTCTTTTCCGTTCCACCGCTTATTGAAAGTTCATATTGCTGCATTTTTGCATTTCTGAAAAGCTGATCCTGCCAATCGTTGTCAGGCATTTGCGCAACAGAAGCCGGGTCTAAAAAATTATACAGGGAACCGGATGTTCCATCCGGAATTAAATACTGGGTATTCGCGCTGGGATATAATTTCCGACGGCTGTTGGGGTCAATTGCACTATGAGGTGATTTATTGGGATCGGCAGAAATGATTGATGCATCTAGCCATGCCTGGTTTCTTCCATCGTTAAACCATTCTACATACTGGTCGCGGTTCATCATTTCAACTGTTTTTTCCCGTTGCTGAACACCACCAAACATATTGAAATTGATAGATGGAGCACCTGATTTTCCTTTTTTTGTAGTGATGATAACCACACCGCTGGCGCCTCTCGATCCATAAATCGCAGTAGAAGAAGCATCTTTCAACACCTGCAAACTTTCTATGTCAGACGGATTTAGCAATCTAAAGGCACCACCTTCCATTGGATAGCCATCAACAACATAAAGAGGTTCATTGGATTGGGTGATTGAACCCGTACCTCTTACTCTGACAGATAATCCTTCGCCTCCTGGTGCACCATTGATCTGCTGGATTTGTACCCCTGCAACCTGCCCAATCAGGGCTTCACCAAAAGAGGTAACGGCTCTTTCTTTCAGATTAGCGGCTGTTACAGACGCAACTGAACCGGTTAAATCGGTTTTCTTTTGGGTCCCATACCCAATTGCTACAACTTCTTCGAGTCCAATGGTTTCTTCAGCAAGCGCCACATTAACATTTGTCTGGGTTCCAACTTTCAATTCCTGCATCTTCATCCCTACAAACGAAAACTGTAAAATAGCGTTCTCAGGGATATTAGCTAATGAATAGTTTCCGTTACTATCTGTTATTACACCTATTGTGGTTCCTTTGACTACTACAGAAACACCGGGAAGTGTAGCTCCAGTGGCGTCTGTCACTTTACCGGTAACCTGTTTTTGTTGCTGGTTGCTGTTTTGGGTAGCTGCATAATTTTTTGGAACAATCATAATTAGCTTATCCTTAACGGTATAAGCTAAATTCTCGGTTTTCAGTATTTGATCAAGAATTTCAAAAATCAGTACTTCTTTGAATTCTCCACTAACTTCCTTTGAATTTTTGATCAATTCATTTTTATAAAAAATCGAAAATTCGGAATTGGCTTCAATCTTACTGAATACATTTTCAAGGTTTTCGTTTTCAAACTTCAAATTCAGACGCGTTTCCTGCGAGTATGATTTGGCTGAAACCTGAAAAAGCGCAATAAAAAACAAAACAGTTGTTAGTTTCATAATAGTCAACATTTTTTTGAGCATTGGCCATCCGCGATGCCTTTGCTGTGGATCGTTTTTTTTCATACTTTTGCTTCGATTTTAATGAATATTAATTTCTGTATCAATGACGTCAGGTGAGTTGCCGCTCAACTGGCGTCTTTTTTGCATTATTGCCTGGTTATTTAATTTAATTGTACTGAATTATTATTAGTGGAGAATAATCATCAGGCTTATGGTGGTTAGCAATGTGCAACATCCCTCATACAATCTCAATTTCTCCCATTTTCAACCTCCCCTTATTTACGCTTTTTTTACTCTGGTCCTCCTTTCATTTTTTAGGTTATTGATAAGTTTATTTGTAGTTATTTCAATTTACTGAATTATATCGAACGTTGATTTGGCGCAAATCAGTTTTTTTGTATGTGATTGGAGTATAAACCTTAATCGCATCAAGTACCTGCCAGATTGTTTCTTCGTTCTTAAAAGTACCCGTGAAGTTAACGTCCCTTCCGGTATTGTCTTCAATCGTAATGTCCACATCATACCAGTATTCGAGCCGTTTCATCAGTTCTGACAATGGAATATCTTTGAAATTGAATATATTTTCAACCCAGCCTGAAGCCTGCTCCGGATTAACTTCAACTACCAGAGAATTATTATCTTTTAGAATCAGTGCTTGTCCAGGTTTTAAAACCAGTTCGCTACCTTTGGTATGAATATTGACTTCTCCACTTAACAGTGTGATCTCTTTGCGCCCAAACTCATTATAAGCCATTACATTAAAGGTTGTACCCAGAACTTCGATCTCACATTCGTCTGTTTTAACAATAAATGGTGCCTCTTCATTCCGTGCCACCTTAAAAAAGGCTTCTCCCTTCAACTCAACCAACCTGCGTTTCGATGAAAATGAGTTGTAAATCAATCTCGAATTGGCATTTAGCCATACTTCCGATCCGTCAGGCAATTTTACCAGCGATTTTTCACCACGAGGAGTTTCAAATACAAGTTGTTCTGAGTTTATTCTGTTTTTAGTAATCAGCCAGGTAACGGTGCTTCCAAACAGAAGACCAAAGACCAGTATCGCAGCAATAGAAGCGACCTGAACCCAAAGCTGGCGGGTAATCGGTGTTTGTGGTGCAATACTTTTCTGCTTATTGATTTGGTAACTAAGCCGATTAAGGTTCCGGTATCCCAATTCATCCAGTTCGGGTTGATTCTCCCATGCAATTTTTGCCTTTTCGAAGTATTCACGTTTGGTTTTGTCCTGAAGGGAGTTGGTCAACAGTTCATATTCACTGTCAATTAATTGTCCCCGAAAATACCGGGATATGATTTCTTTTAATTCCTGATCGTCCATAGGAGTTATCTAGCCTTTGACTATATAACTGAAATAGGGTGGGTTTACCCATCATTGAATCGGAATTATTTTATTATTTATTATCTTTTTCGTTATAAGCTCTTTAATACCAATATGATCAGTGCTATCGGAATTTCTTCGGTGAAATTTTTCCGGAACGATTGGAGGGCGCGGTTCAGATGTCGTTCCACATTTTTGATATTGATATCAAGCTTTTCTGCTATTTCTTTATTCTTAAACCCTTCCATTCTGCTCAGAATAAATACCTCGCGGCACCGGTCAGGTAAATGCTGAATGGTTTTTTCGATTTTGGCTTTAAGTTCCTGTTCGATAAGAATGTATGGCTCATTTCCAACAAAATCGATGCGGTACAGTTCTTCGTATTTCGACGTGATCTGAATTTCCTGCATCCGGTTATTAACAACCTTCAGGTGTTTGATATAGTCGATGCAACGATTTCTGACCAACCGGAAAAGATAGGCTTCCAGATTGATACTATCAATGCCCGACTTATTCTCCCATATTTTCACAAACACGTCCTGCACAATGTCCTGCGAGATCGCATCATCTTTAACCACATTTTTTGCGAAATCATTTAAACGGGCGAAATAAATAGAAAACAAAAGCTCACAAGCCTTTTGATCACCGGCTTTTACCTGATCAAAAAGTACATCGGCTTTTCGTCTGCTATTTTCTTCCGCAACTATTTGCATGTTGTGAGTTTATTTGTACAAATATATCATTTCCAACAGAACTCTTACTCAGGTAAATGCAAATCGCCTGAAGTAGTATACAAATGAGGAGTTGCCAGGAAGGTTTCAGGCAGCTATTATGCTCGGTTTAGAAGCACTATGATCATGCAATCGGTCCTGTTTTTAAACTTTTCGTTATTCCATTGGTTAGGTTAGTGAATACACTATTTCTTAATAATGAAGTCATACCCGGGCTTTTATTTTGCCTTAATTACAGTTTCAATTCAAAATAATCACCTAAAATGGAAAAATCTACAACGGTTTTGATCGAGGAATTTGATCCTGATAAGCACCTGCATTGGGAAGTCATTAATGATGATGTGATGGGTGGAATTTCTTACAGTAACTTCCGGATTCAGACCGATCAGACTGCCCTGTTCTCGGGAAGTGTTTCGCTCGAAAATAATGGTGGATTTGCCTCAGTTAGAGCATTGCTGCATGAACCGGTTCCGGGTAGCTTTAAAAAACTTGTAATCAGGGTGAAAGGAGATGGTAAAACATACAGTTTTAGAATCCGGACCGATCAGAACTTCAACGGTGTGGCCTATGCCGGCGGTTTTTCGATAAAAAAGGAGGAATGGACCGAACATGAATTTTCGCCGTCTGATTTCATTCCAACCTTCCGGGGAAGAACGCTTTCGAATGTTCCTGCTCTTGAAGATCTGCAAATCAGCCAGATTGGCTTTCTGATCTCAGGAAAACAATCGGGGAGTTTCAGGCTGATAATTGATTGGATTAAAGTCGTTAGTCAGGCAATTGATACATCGCGGTAAATCCGGTAAATTATTGGTGACTTATCCGTTTGCTTTGAAACATTCAAAAAGCTTGACTCTCATTTCATAGAAAGATCTGGTCTTTATATAAAAGAGGATGTCCAAAAACTCTGTGTCTCTCTGGATGTCCTCAGTGTGGCTCTGAGTAATTAATTGTATCACAGAGTTTCACAACTTGTCCCGATCCTTCGGGAGAGTAGGCATAGAGTTTCACGGAGAAAAAAAGTGTTGTTATTTTACTTTTTGGACATCCTCTTTTATACGTCTGAAAATCACAATCCAGGTTTTGATATTCACAACAAAGGCAGTAATCCTGCAGGTGATTTTTGAATAAATTTTATAGCTGTCATTTTGTTTGATTTTGAAACACTAGCTGCACCGGTCCAAGCAGGCCTGAGACAGGGTCGCTGCGGTAAAGCGATGGGATTGTTTGATAATGATTCGAAAGTGTGTTATAAACCAGCACCTCTATCGTATTTTCTCCTTCCTTTAAATATCCGGTAACTTCCTGCTTCCATGGCGGGGCAACCCGAACTCCGGCCTTTTTGCCGTTTACAATGATTTCTGAAGTTCCGGCCACCTGCCCAAGATCAAGCGTTGCCGGAGCCTTCGCTTCGGAAGCTGTGATTGACAGACTTGTACGGTAGCGGACGCCGCCTGAGTAGTTGTTCAGGATACCTACTTTTGACCAGTCGCCGGGTGCCATCACGCCTGTTCCGTCAGTTTCAACGGTTATTGGTTCCGGAATAAGGGCACCACCACTGACTCCGGCTTTGGCCGATTGCACCCGAAGTGCAATTATTGCTGCGCTTGAAGGAACTTTGACGGCAACAAAACGCCCGTCTTTCTCTGCATTCATTGGGTTGCCGTTAATCCATACCCCGACAGTGCCCAACGCCTTGACACGAATGGCTGATGTGCCGGGTGCCGTTGTGAAACGAAACCATTCGGCGGGTTGTGATCCTGCTGATACATCGAACGGAATTACGCCTTCATCACTGGTCCACCGCATATTTAACGGTTGTTTTTTTACAGGAGACGGAACACCCTGGCGGCGCAGCACAAAATGGCCACGTCCGGCCCCGTTGTAGCACACCAGTACCGGATTAGCACCGGCCTTAAGATTAATTCCTTTCGTGATATCCCCGACAAGGGAACCGTTCACATACACCGCGGCAGGAGTAAGGATAGGGGAGGTATGGCTCTTGTCTTCGGGCTGTTCGCGGCTGAACAGCACGTCGGCGGTGACTGCCTCGTCCACCGTGGCACAGCTCCAGAGGTAATAACGTCCCCCGCCAGGTTCGTCTGTATAACGTGTTTCATTCAGCGCGGGTGTAGGTTTTCCAAGGCAGAGGAAATCGTCAGTCACCATGCGCTTTAATCCGTGATAACCCTGATGTCCGGAATCGCCTTCTTTACCAAATCGCCACGAGAAATCGTAGGGATGCCACGCCAGCGACCTGCCACCTGTTTCGAAAGGAATGGTAGGGTCAACGTGCGTAAGCCGGGCCAACTCAGATTCAAGCTGTGTGGCATTAATTTCTTTTGGAACCGGCCCCAATACATAGAACTGCGTGCCGAAACCATTCAGTTTTTTCATCCAAAGGCTGTCTTCGGTCGACGGAAGCATGGCCGTTTTAGCCAGGTCACCGGTTTCGATGGCCCACGCGAAACGTCGGGCTTCCACTCCAATCAGCTTATTGTCGGGTGTGACAGGCATTCTGAAATCGCCATATGTATTGTCCATCGTCGGGATAAAGGTGACTTTCCATTCATTGGTCAATGCTTTTTTCTGTTCTGTGCGATCGTTCTTTGGCAGTGGATTTATGTGCCTGCGGTCAGGTGTGAAGACTACGAGGCTGGCTTCATAGGTTTCGAGAGGTAATTCTACCTTTGTTCCGGTAGTCGTTTCTTCGGTTACGTGCAGCGGTGATATATTGCCCGTCCACGGGTCCCAAAGTTCCACGGCACCTTTGGCACGGAACTCTACTATTGTTCCGGGGCGGGCATCCATAACCATGTAGATATCCCGCGGCCCTGCCTTGCGATGCAGTGCACGGACGGTCTGTCCGATTCCCTGCACATCCTGCACAAAAGCACTTCGGATTGACTCAACAGCCTGTTCACTTGTATTAAAACGGTTGGATGGTGAGAATGTCAGATCGTTTAAGGCAGCAAGTTCGTTATCATCGCGTCCCGCGCGGTCAGAAGCCGATGGTAATGCGCCCACGGAACAGACCAAACCACCTGCCCGGGCAAACGCCGATGCTTTCTCAATACCCGACCAGCGTACGGCATTCATGTCGGGGAATACCAATGCTTTGTAAGCGGCACCTGCATTCTTTACTTTTAACAGGCCATCTTCCACCACCGCGCGTTCAAGTGATTCGTTATCAATAAACTCAAAATTGATACCTGCTGCCATCAGGCTTCTTCCCAGTCCGAACGCGGTTTTTCGGGCCTTTTCTCCATCCATTTCGGCCTCATATGGTGCCACAGGATAAACTATCGCAACATCGGTCACTGTGTGTCCCTGGCTCATCAGGTAAGACAAACGTTCAAAATAACCGAGAAAGACGTCCATATGCGCCCAGTAGGGCATTCGGAAGTGATAGCACGGGGGTGCCCATTCCCAGTAAGAACCATAAGTTGTGTAATAAAGTCCGTGCAGATTAAGGAGCGTACACCCGTAGAGATAATTCTCGCGGGTAGCAAACATCAGGCGTTCGGGGGTTGCTCCCCAGCCCAGGCTATGATAACCTTCGAGCCATACCCGCGGCCGCTGATAGAGATTGGCAACCGAAGAAGAGACCTTACCCTTGATCAGGTCGGCATTGCCGCCTGGCGTGTCGTGTCCTGGTGCGCTATACCAACGGGTAGCACGGAAGTAGTCGCCGAACTCATCGGGCTTAAGACCGCGTCCACCCGAATCGCATCCATAAAGCATTCCGCGCTGCGCATGCCAGTCGTAAATCGGTTTAAAGTAACGCTCCTCCATCAGTGCCATACGAACATCAGCATAGTCCATGCGCACCTTCGGAGTTATGCTGCCCATATCCTGCCACATCGCGGGCAGTACTTCAAGAAGATCGTATCCCTTACGCTGGAGGAATTCGCTTGTAAAATCAGGATTCCAGGCGAATTTGTCAACGCCGATGTGCAGTTCATCATTAAAGAAATAATTCAGACCTTCAGAAGATTTTGCGGGATTACGATCCTGAAATTTTTGGAAGAAACCATTGATCACCGTGTCGCCCGATCCGGCCATTAGCGGATTTAGCGATCCCGCTTTCCGGACGGCACGAAAGGTCCAGACCTCCCAGTCGCCTTCGGGTGCCTTCCATACTATTTTACCATCATTGATCAGTGCCGTAAGATCAGTTCCTCCGCGCTCCGGTTTACCATCTTTCAGGAGGTAGGCTCGCATGGCGAACGTATCATCGGGAACTTTCTTTTCGATTACGGAGCCACCTTTAACGCGCCATTTCTCACCTGTCTCGAGCTGGATTGCATTGAGTTCAGGCTTTTTGTAAAAGAGATGGTAGAACAGGTTGGGCGCACCTCTCGGCCAGTCGATCGTATAAGTACTCAGGCCGATGCCCATATCCAGTTTTGCACACTCTTCAGATATTTTAGAATATACTTTCCACCACTTTTCGGTGAAGATGGCAGGTTCATCCTGTTCGGTGAGCCAGCCCGGAGTGTCATAATGCGAGTAGTTCACCTGTACCCCGCTGATTCCTTTTTTGTGCAGCTCCTTTATTTGGCCGATCATACGTTCCGGATCAAGCGTGTCGCCAGTCCACCACCAGAACGGAACTTCTCCATATCCCGGAGGCGGCTTTTTGAAGCCGGGCAGGACATCCAATTCAGAGGAACGGTCAGGGTAACCCGGCGGTAGTTGCTGTGAATGCTTACATGAAGCGAAAACAAGCATTGCAGAGACAAGTATCAATAAATATCTGTAATTCATCACGCGTGATTTATGTTATTTATGATTTAAGAGAACCTTGTGTTTGATAGTGTTTAGTTGTACTACAATTATTTACGGCATTGTGTTGAAATTTTCGTATCTCACCACCCAATCTCCATTTTTAGGAAATCCGGGCGCTTCGCCCCGCGAACCATCCCATCCTGCAGCCATCATAGCCACTGCCGTTAACAGGGCACCATTTGATGGAAAATAAGGAAAGGGTCCGCCTGTGGCTAATCCATGTTCATCAAACTGAAACCCTTTGGATTTATGCAAAAGCATATCAATGGCCAGTGCAGGCTTGCCGGTTCGTGCAGCAGCCATTGCCACCATTGGGAAGTCCCAGCCCCATGTACGGTTGAAATCCCACGTTGATAATACCTGATCCAATGTTTTTTCAAAACAG
Organism: uncultured Bacteroidales bacterium; assembly: GCA_942493325.1. Taxonomy (GTDB): domain Bacteria; phylum Bacteroidota; class Bacteroidia; order Bacteroidales; family Prolixibacteraceae; genus JAAFHB01. The sequence goes on from OW818689.1 coordinate 5,770,444, forward strand.
ACCGTGTCCACTCCGTCACCAGGCAGCATTCCGTAACAACCGGTAAGACCGGGATGTTCGAAAGTGAATTTTGTCCACATATTATCAATCCCTTCATGAGTAATGTATACATCTTTCTCTTTCGGTAAGGAAGATAGTTTTTTGATTACATCATCCCACTTTTTATCTTTATTTAATCCCAGGCGCTCTTTCCATACTTGTGCAGTACGCAGGCCAAAACGCCAGTAACTCAATTCGAAAGCCGGATTACTGGTATTCTGTGGCTTTGTATTCTCTGAAACGATGTAAATTGGTGGCCCCAGAATATAACGGTCGTTTGCTTTTTCATAAAATGCAAAATCTGCCATAAATTCAGCTGTTTGAAAAACAACATCACGCCATTTTTCAAGTGTTTTTTTAGTGGGATGTAAACGATAATCCAATTCAGCAAAGTAAATGGGATGTGGTTGTTGCCAAATAAGCATAGCATGAATCGGATGAGGCCATTCACGGTCGAAATTGGCTGTACACTTGGGCCAGCGTGCCCCTTTGTATCCTTGTTCTGTTGCACGCTTGTTTGATGTGGGCAAAAAGTCGCGATAAACGTGCAAACTTTTATCAAACAAAGGCCATCTGTTCCATAATGCATAATGTACGCCATGCCACCAAATCATTTCAAAATGATAACGACCATACCATCCATTGTTAACCAATCCTGATTCCTGCGGCGGATATGAACCGGCCTCGTTTACTTTCATCAGGTATTGCGACAAGACAACCCTGCGTTCAAGTTCCTTCCACCTCACATCTTTACTCTGTGACAAATCAAGCGCAGCCCCTGATTCCCAAAATTCGGGCCATGATTTACTACTTTGTCCGAAAACCTGTGAGGCGGTAAGGTATGGTCGTGAAGCTTTGTCGGGCGAGAATGTACACGTAAATGAAATTTCGTTTGTGTTTTCCGGATCAAGGTACAACCGGTGCGGAGATGAAATGGTATCACCCGCTACTAATTTTGCACCAGAGGTCCAGTTCAGAGAAACAACGTATTTTGTATCATCCATTTTTCTGGATATTACGGCTGAATTGTTGTTCAGTGAATTAATGACCGTTGAATGTGCACCGGGGAGCTGATAATTTCCGGGATAATCTGCAAAATTCTTTGTGTCAGGATAAGGAAAATCAAGGAAAATTTTGATTTGCCCCTTTTTAACCAGGTCCGAATTTACTAAAATTCCGATGGCATCAGATGTAGGATGACAGGCTGTTTTTACAGTCACCGGCTTGCCTTCCAGGGTAAAATAACTGTAAATAATTCCATTCCACAGATCGACTTCCTGCCGCGTATCGCTCAGATTGTCCATTGTGGCTTTGGATCCGTCTGCTTTCAAAAGCAGGAATCCAATACGGCCTAAATTAAAGGAATGCGGATTTCCTGATAACCAGGAGGATAATTCAGGTTGATCATAATTGGGCACATTATATTTCACCATGCGACCGTGCGTATCAAGTAGTGAACCTTTGAAATTTCCGACGCGGTCGCCCTTTGGTAGCGGGAAGCTATGCCAGCTCCAGTGCGACATTGTATTGAACGGCACAAATGTTTGGAGCCCGGTTATGTCAACCCCAAATGCAAACTCGCCATTTCCAACCTGGGCCGGACTCTTCGGATCAGTTACTGTAGTTGTAATTTTATGTCTTTCAACAACAGCTTTCCGGTCGATCTTTGGGGTTATAACCTTTAATTCGTTTTGTGCACCCGAATTCAGTGAAAAACCAACGAGTAAAATTGCCTGAATTAAGAGTCTCATATACTGGTTAAGATTATTAGTTAGTATTTTCGGCTTACAGTCCTGAAAACAATTTGTGAGTAATGGGTTTAATTCCCCGGTGTGTCGGAATTACGGGTTTAATTGATCCATCGGCATTGAATTCCATTTTATCGATGCACACCTCGCGGTGAAAACCACCGTCTTTTCCCATCCTGATTCCTTTTGGATAGGTGAACCGGTGATAAACAAGATACCATTCGTCTTTACCCGGGATTTGAACGACCGAATTGTGGCCCGTTGCAAAAATTTCTTTTTCCGCATCCTGTTTAATCACTACATTTTCCACAGGAATGGTGAGTTCCCCGAGTGGCGACTTTGATGTTGCATACCGTACCTTGTAATTCGGACTCCGAGTGTCATCCTCCGACCACATAAAGTAGTATGTATCATTTCGGTAAAAAACATAAGTCCCTTCCCTGAAAGTCTGATCCGGCGTCATAATCTTTAATGTCTTTTCATTAATTGAGGTCATATCGTCATTTAATCCAACACCGGCAAGATATCCGTTTCCCCAATACAGGTAACTTTTGCCGGTTGCCGGATCAGTAAACACATCTGGATCAATTTCCTGCCCGCGGGAAATTCCTTCCGGTTTTTTATCAATCAACGGTTTGCCGCTGTCTGTGAATGGACCCGCAGGGTTATCACTCACCGCAACGCCAATTTTTTGGGCTGCAGTGAAATAGTAGAAATATTTATAACTGCCATTCATCTTTTTCTCAACAATGCAGGGTGCCCATGCATTGCGATTCGCCCAGCTGACATCCTTTTTGAGATCGAGAATAACCCCTTCGTCCTTCCAGTCGACCAGATTATCGGATGAAAAAACTTTAAAATAGTCGCCTGACCAGTTATTAAAACCATCGCTGGTTGGATAGAGGTAGTATTTGCCGGTTTTTTCGGCATACAGAATTTCAGGATCCGCATAAAAGCCCTCCAGCGCAGGGTTGTGATCTTCTGAAACAACTACCTGAAAGTCTGCCTTGCCTTTGGTATCTATTCCAACCGTATATTCCACAGGCCCTTTCGAAAAATCCTGTTTGCCCGACCGACTGATACTGATACCCGGGAATTTGCTGAATTCTGGATCAAACCGGCTGATATCGGTTCCTTTTTTTACAGGCAGGTAGATTTTGTGATCAGGATTTTTGAAGTATACATTTTGCTTTTTCAACAATTCCGATTGAGGCTCGATCAGCAGATCATCAAAAGTTCCCCATTGCGCCACCAGATATTTCAGCTCTTTTTCCGTGATTGGCATTATTGTTCCATGACGCGGGTGAAAATTCATTGATATCTCATGGTCGATTATTGAGAAATTACGCAGATCGGAACTTTTGGTGAACTGATAACCACCTTTGGTATAAAGGTCGTACATCAGTACCCATTCATCTGAATGATTTAATTTAAAAATACCGGAACCTTCAACCGGATCTTTTGATTGATCGATCCTCTCAGTGCTGGCCATGACGTAGCCTTCGGTCAGTTTATCGGAGATAGCAAGCTTGATACCAGGATCACCATCTTCAGATTTAAAAAACAAGTGGTATTTTCCGTCTTTAAATATGATATCGCCATCGATACAGGCATTATTTGTCGGGCTGAAATATAGCTGTCGCGGAGCCGACTCAAGTGCAGTGAACTCCGGGTTGGCATAAGCGTAATATATTTTGTCGGGATCTTTGCCTTGTTTCATTGAAAAATAGACCATGTATTTCCCGGATAGTTCATCATAAATCGTCTGTGGAGCCCAGACCCTCATGACATCGCCAAACTTTTCGGGAAAGGTCTCCGGGATATTCACAACATTCGATTCCCATTTAACCAGGTCGGATGATTTCATCATAACCATGGCAAAATTACTCCACCCTTGTTTAGGTACATACAAATCGGTCACCACCATCCGGAACGAGAGGCCGTCGTGGCTGCGCAGAATATGCGGATCACGAACTCCGCCCGATGAGCTTATTTTTTTGGAATCAACCACCGGATCGTTATTGTTGAGGGCTCTGTAACTGAAACCATCCTGACTTACGGCATACCGAATGGCTTCCTGACCAGGCCCGTTCCCCGTAAAATAGGTAAACAGGTAAGCCGAATACTTCTTTTCTGACGATTTGATTGCAGTACATTGCACAATTAATGCAATCAGTGGTAAAACAAGTGCGAAAAGTACGATTCTTCCAAAAGTGGGTATTTTCATTTCAAAATATTTTAGTTGTGCAGGTTATTATGTTGATGAATTCCGTTTCAAATTTAAAACAAAATTTCATTCCTATGCCTTCGCCTTAACCGGTGTAAAATCTGAAACAACAGGTTTGCAGTATATCGATGTTCTTTTCTTTAAATATATCTGTTGTTCCTTTGGTAGTTAAATCAGAATGTTTACTTTTGCACTCCAATTGTTCAGGTAGGCTCTAAAAGCGGAAATGTAGGTTTCCCGCCTTCCGGACCCAAATAAAATAAATTGTAAGAATGTACGCAATTGTAGAAATCGCCGGACAACAGTTTAAGGTTGAGAATGAAAGAAAGGTTTACGTTCACCGCCTCCCACAGGATGAAGGAAGTGATGTAACTTTCGAGAAAGTATTACTAATTGACAATGAAGGTGTTATCAGTATTGGTGCTCCTGTTGTTGAGGGTGCAAAAGTAACGGCAACGGTACTTAAACATCTCAAGGGTGACAAAGTGATCGTATTCAAAAAGAAACGCCGTAAGGGTTACAAGAAGAAAAACGGTCATCGTCAATACCTGACACAAATTCAAATTACTGAAATTTTAGCGTAAATTTTAAAAAAGATTATCCATGGCACATAAAAAAGGAGCGGGTAGTTCGAAGAACGGTCGCGAATCGGAAAGCAAACGCCTGGGCGTAAAGATTTATGGTGGACAAGCTGCTGTTGCTGGTAATATCCTTATTCGTCAGCGCGGAACTTCTCACCATCCCGGAGCAAATGTTGGAATCGGCAGAGATCACACGCTTTTCGCGTTGATTGATGGCACAGTTGAATTCCAGAAGAAGAGAAATGACAAATCGTATGTTTCTGTTCTCCCTTTTAAATCTGTAGAGTAAATCCGGATTTTAAATAACGAGATTAATCTCCTGTTTTGTTACTGTGGTAATGAAACAGGAGATTTTTTATTTGTACTTTTGCTTCACTATATAGTGTTTGCTGTAAAGTTGGGGTAAGAAGGAAGGTTTGTTGTAGAAATTTATTTCTGATGGGGGAAATTACCAAGTATCAAAAACATTAGACCTCAGAGAGGTCACATGATTATAGAAAACATGTTTTATTATCGTACATTCGACTCCGGCCGGAGTCATACGTTTCCTTTTCCCTTCCTGTTTCTATAGATATGCAAATCCGCCGGGTTTGAAATGGTATTATTTCGTTCATTTCTTATTTCTTATTATATCGGTTTTATCCCAGGTGGGACCAGAAATAATCTTTGAAAAGAGAATTCATTAAAAGCAAAGAAAGCAAAGTAAAAATTGGAAATTATCAGATATGTTAAATTTAAAATTTATCCAGGAGAATCCTCAGTTAGTCATTGAACGTCTTGCTGTGAAACGATTTGATGCCCGTGCAATTGTTGAGAAAGTGATTTCACTTTACCTAAGGCGTAATGAGGTACAAAACGAAGCGGAAACTCAAAAAGCCGAAATGAATCAGCTCTCGAGAGAGATCGGACAACTCTTTAAGGATGGAAAAGTTTCGGAAGCCAATGTGGCAAAGGAGCACACGGTTGAACTCAAGGATAAGATTAAAAATTTAGAAGGTGAGTTTGATGTAATAGATGCAGAACTTGCCAAACTTCAGGTATTGCTCCCGAATCTGCCATCTCCGCAGGTACCTGAAGGGAGAGGCGCGGATGATAATGAAATCGTTGCAACCGGGGGTGAAATGCCCTCTTTGCATGCAGAAGCCAAGCCGCACTGGGATTTAGCTGCACAGTACAACCTGATCGACTTTGAACTTGGGGTGAAAATTACAGGAGCCGGTTTCCCGGTTTATATGGGCTTTGGCGCCAGGATTCAACGTGCATTGATCAATTTCTTCCTGGATCAGGCACGCGAACAGGGATACCTCGAGGTTCAGCCGCCCTACCTGGTGAATGAAGCTTCGGGCTTTGGTACCGGGCAACTTCCTGACAAAGAAGACCAGATGTACCATTGTGGAATTGATAATCTTTACCTGATTCCGACCGCGGAGGTACCCGTTACGAATATTTTCCGCGACGTGATAGTCGAAGCGAAGGATTTACCCATCAAAACCACGGCTTATTCGGCCTGTTTTCGCCGTGAAGCGGGTTCATACGGTAAAGACGTGCGCGGATTAAACCGTTTGCACCAGTTCGATAAAGTTGAGATTGTCCAGATTGCGCATCCCGATAAATCGTATGAATCGTTGACCGAAATGGTGGCCTATGTTCAATCGCTTGTTGAGAAACTCGGTTTACCCTACCGTGTTTTACGTTTATGCGGAGGTGATATGGGCTTTACATCGGCAATTACCTATGATTTTGAGGTTTGGTCGGCAGCGCAGGAGAAATGGCTTGAAGTATCGTCGGTATCCAATTTTGAATCCTTTCAGGCTACACGTCTTAAACTGCGCTTTCGCGAGGAGGGTCGTACAAAGCCACAGGTTGCACATACACTCAATGGCAGTGCCCTTGCTTTACCCCGGATAGTAGCTGCTATCCTTGAAAATTATCAGACTCCCGAAGGAATTCTTGTTCCTAAAGTGCTTATTCCTTACATGGGTGGTTGTGAAATAATTAATTAAATGTTGATTGATTTATTGGTTGGTTATTATGGATAAACAACATACCGGAATTGGTAAAGTCTCGGCCGCTGGTCTGATCATCACCCTGGGAATTGTTTTTGGTGATCTGGGAACAAGTCCTCTTTATACCATGAAAGCAATTATCAATGCTTCGACGGAGTATAATGAATTTCTGATTTTCGGGGCGCTATCCTGTGTATTTTGGACACTTACTCTTCAAACAACAATAAAATACGTAATCATTACCCTTCGCGCGGATAATCATGGTGAAGGGGGTATTTTTGCCCTGTTCGCACTTATCCGGAAGAAAAATAACTGGGTGGCCATCATTACCATGATCGGTGGTAGTGCATTACTGGCCGATGGTGTTATAACTCCCGCGATTACAGTTACATCGGCTGTTGAAGGATTACGGTTGTTACATCCACATATTCCTGTCGTCCCGGTTGTGATTTCGATCTTATCGGGACTTTTCTTTTTTCAGCAATTCGGAACGGGGTTTATGGGAAAGGCATTCGGACCAATGATGTTAGTCTGGTTTTCGATGCTTTCTGTTTTGGGTATCAGTTACCTGATAAAGGAGCCCGGCGTAATGGCAGCAGTTAACCCCATGTATGCCATACGATTTATAAGTACATTTCCTAATGCATTAATATTGCTTGGAGCCGTGTTTCTTGCAACAACCGGAGCAGAGGCATTGTACTCCGATCTTGGTCATTGCGGGATAAAGAACATTCGCATTTCGTGGATATTTGTTAAGATATCTTTACTTCTAAACTATTTTGGGCAGGGTGCTTACCTGATTCACCATCTAGATTCGATGACAAGTACCAATCCGTTTTATGCCATAATGCCGGAATGGTTTATACTTCCGGGTGTTTTAATTGCTACAGCAGCTTCGGTTATTGCGAGCCAGGCTCTGATAAGTGGTTCGTATACCATTATCAGTGAGGCGGTTTCGCTCAATATCTGGCCAAAGATCAGGATTTCGTACCCGACCGATATTAAAGGTCAGGTCTATATTCCATTTGTAAACTGGTTCCTTTGGATTGCCTGCACTTTTGTGGTAATTTATTTTGGCGAATCCTCAGGAATGGAAGCAGCATATGGCCTTTCAATTACGCTTACAATGATAATGACGACCTTGTTGTTGTCCTTTCATCTTAGGTTACGCCGGGTTAATATATTGCTCATTGCTCTGCTGCTAACTGTCTTTCTTTCAATCGAAGGAACATTTTTGTATGCCAACCTCCATAAATTTTCAAACGGTGGATGGTTAACTATTGCGCTGGCATCTGTTTTCTTCCTGGTCATGTATGGATGGTATTTTGGCAGGAAGATCAAGAACCAGTACATCAGTTTTGTTAATATAAACAAAGATCCGGAAATATTCAGGGCGTTGAGTAACGACACTTCTGTACCGAAGATTGCAACTAATCTTGTATATATAACCAAGGCAAACCGGCATAATCAGATTGAGGCAAAAATTATGTATTCCATTTTCAATAAGCATCCAAAGAGGGCCAATACTTACTGGCTTTTGCATATTGATAATCTTGAAACGCCCAACACTTTTGAATACGAAGTCCACCATATTATTCCCGGAGCTCTGATCAAGGTGGAGTTCCGGTTGGGTTTTAAAATTGAACGGAAAATCAATCTCTATTTCAGGGAGGTCATCGAAGACCTTGTAAAAAGTGGGGAGATCAGCCTGGTCAGTCAGTACGAATCACTTAAAGCCCACGCTATACCCGCTGATTTTCTTTTCGTTAACCTCGATAGGGTACTCACCAGTGATTATAAACTACCGCCGCTCAAAATTTTTATTATGGGTCTTCACAATTTCGTCCGGCGCCTCGGTATCGATGATGTTAAGGCACTGGGCCTCGATTCGTCGAATGTGATCGAAGAAAAAGTTCCCATCTTAATTGAACAGGAGATAAAAAAGAGAATTATTAGAGTTAAAAAGGAAGTGCCAGTATAAAAAATGCTATATTGCGTCAGGCTAAACGATTCGGATATGGAAATAATGTCAAAATATTTGGTTCAGCAAAAGTTGAATACAACAGTTTTATTTGGCCTCTTTTACTCAATCGGAGTCATTGGGCTCGTCATACCACATACTCAGCCTCTTTTTGGCATGCTTCTCCCTTTTGCCCTGTTATTAAGCTTTGTCGCAATATTGTTGTTCCATAAAGCATTGAATAGCTCTGGTACCCGTATTGTTATTATTTCGATTATGTTGATAAGTTATCTGGTAGAAGTAATTGCGGTTAATACCGGGCTGATTTTCGGCAATTACGAGTATGGCCCCGGTTTAGGATTTAAGGTGTTTGAAACACCATTAATGATCGGCATTAACTGGGCAATGTTGATTTATTGCAGCGCTTCACTTACAGAAAAGTTGCGGTTGCCGGTAGGTTTACAGATTTTTTTGGCCTCAATTCTTGTGCTTTTATATTATATTATTCTGGAAATGGTGGCTCCCCGTCTTGACATGTGGTACCGGAGCGGGAATACAGTTCCGTTTCAAAATTACCTGGTTTGGTTTTTACTGGCCTTGTTTTTTCATGGATTGGTAAAATGGAGAAAAGTTAAAACCGCAAATCCGCTGGCTCCCGCTATTTTTATATGCCAGATAGTATTCTTTGCTGTATTACTTGTATTTATCAATTAATTGTATTTGTCATTTGAATGAAAAATAAAAGATACTATCTGATAATTATCCTGTTGGGATTATTTGCAACAGGACTCCAGGGAAATAACAAAGCTCAGATTTACGATTGTTACTTCAATAATAGAATGCCGGTTTGGAAAAGTCTTATTGATCAGTTAAACAGCCAGCCGGACCTTAGCAACGAGTTATTGCTTGAGCTTGTGAACTACCAATATGGTTACATAGGATGGTGCCTCGAAAGCAATCGAAAGGAGGAAGCCATTACATATCTGAAACTTGCCGAGAAAAACGTCAGGGTTCTTGAAGTGAACAGGTTTGAACTTTCAGTGGTGAATGCTTATAAAGCGGCTTTTTTTGGATTTCATATAGCTATCAATAAATTTTCTGCTCCGTTTCTGGGTCCAAAAAGTAACGATTGTGCCCGGCAGGCCATTCTTCTCGATCCGAATCATCCTTTTGGTTACATCCAGTTAGGCAATGTTCAGCTTCATTCGCCTGCATTAATGGGAGGATCGAAAACTGAAGCGATTAGACATTTCCTGAAAGCGAAATTATTAATGGAGAAAAAAGGGAAAGAAATTCGTGGCGACTGGAACTATTTAAATCTAATGACCACAATCGCAATAGCTTATGAATCAGTTAACGATTTAGTCAATGCAAAGCTCATGTATGAAGAGATATTAAATTTCGAGCCTGGATTTATTCTAGTCAGGGATGAGTTGTATCCAAAATTTTTAAAGAAATGATTTGTTTTTTTTCGATCAAATAAATACCTTCACAAATAATATTCCTGCTTTGAAAATCCGTTAAGTAATAGGAATGAAATAATGTCGTATTCTTTTCTTGATTTACCCCTAAATCCCCTAAAGGGGACTTTCGCTGCTCATAAGCACTGACGATAGCAGAAGCATGAGTCCCCTTCAGGGGGTTGGGGGTGAAAAATACGACAATAAAGAGTTTCCATTCCGTTAGTTACGTTTCCAATACATCTTAAAGGTGCATGGAATGATTTTTACTGAATTACCCCAATCATGGATAATATATATCTTCAATTTTTGGATATTCAGAAAACCGGTACCCCCCTGGTATTGGCAACAGTAACAAAGGCTGTTGGATCGAGTCCCCAAAAGCCGGGAAGTTCTGCCCTTTTTGGCCCCGGTGGTCTGCTACGCGGAACTGTCGGAGGCGGATTTATCGAGGGAGAAGTTCAAAAAATCGTTCAAAGTGCCATTCGTTCGGGTAAATCAGGTTATTACAATTTCAAACTAAACAGCTCAATATCAGAGGCCCATGGTGCAATATGCGGCGGGGATGCCAGCGTATTAATTGACGCATCCCCGGGTGATCATTATCCCGTATTTGAAAATATTAAACAATCAATCCTTCACAAAACTCCCGGTGTGCTTGTTACCAGGGTGACAAAAATTTCCAATGGAGGTGTTACTATACAACGTTACTGGACAACTAAAAATGAGCGTCCGGATATTCCCGGCCTTACTAACCATAAGATTCAAGATGAGATTCAACATTTATTGTCGGCTGCAAATCCCAATGGTTACAGTGAGTTAAAAATTTCTGAGCCTGAAGATAATTCAGAGTTATTGTATCTGATTGAAACGATCATTCCACCTGCCCACCTGGTTATTGCAGGGGCAGGCCATATTGGCAAGGCTCTTTCCCGTATCGGAAAACTGCTTGATTTTGAAGTTACTGTCATTGATGACCGACCGGAATTTGCAAACGTTGCAAATCTTCCGGATGCCGATCACGTAATGGTGGAGGATATCGGAACTGCTATTGGGAAGTTGAAGAAAACCCCTGATACTTATGTCGTGATCGTGACACATGGTCATAAAGACGATGCCCGGGCTTTAAAGGCATGTATCGGATCAGATATTGCCTATATCGGGATGATTGGCAGTAAAAACAAAATTGCCCTGATGCGTAATGATTTTATACTTCAGGGATGGTCTTCATCCGAAGCGTGGGAAAATATTCATGCACCGATCGGTCTTGATATTCAATCGAAGAGTGTTCAGGAGATCGCAATAAGCATAGCCGCTCAATTGGTGCTCGTAAAAAATAGTAAAAATCCTGCCTATGTCTGAAATCTGGGGTATTGTACTTGCGGCAGGAGAGTCAAAGCGAATGAAAGTACAGAAGCTGCTGCTGCCTTATCACGGTAAGACGATGATCGAACAGGTGATCGGAAATGTGATCAGCTCTGAAGTTGACCATGCGCTCGTGGTGGTTGGATGCGATAAGGATGAAATAGTTGGTGCGACGAATCATCTGCATGTAACCTATTGCTTTAACGATCAATACAAACGTGGAATGCTGTCGTCGGTGAAGTTAGCCTTCCGGTCATTGCCCGGTGAATTTGGTGCGGCGCTTGTTTTTCAGGGAGATCAGCCCGGGATTACTCCGGATGCGGTAACACTAATTATCGGAGCTTACAGGCAATTCAATAAAGGAATAGTAATCCCTGTCTTTCAGAAAAGACGTGGACATCCCATACTGATTGACCACAAATACAGAGAGGAGATAGAAAAGCTTGATGAGAATATCGGACTGCGCGACCTCGCGTGTAAATTTCCCGGCGATGTGTTGGAGGTAGAAGTGAATTCGCCCGGCATCCTTATGGACATTGATACACGGGAGGAGTATCTGAAATCGGTTAATTCCAATGAGACGATTCCCGGTCTTCCGGGAGTTCATTAAATCAATTACGCACTGACGCGATAAACCAATTATTTTCAGAGGCATATGGAAGAAATGATTCGTTTTGAACTGAATGGAAAGAAGAAGGAGATGCTGCTGGATCCAAAACTCACCCTATTATGGGTGCTGCGGACACAGTTTGGTTTTACCGGAACCAAGTATGGATGCGGAATAGGATTCTGCGGAGCCTGCACCGTGCTGTTAGACAATGAGCCTGTGAGATCCTGCATGTTAGCCGTAAGTGATGTGAAGGACAAGAAAGTAATAACCATCGAAGGACTTTCAACCAACGGAAATCTCCACCCGGTACAAAAAGCATTTATTGAGCATGATGCGCTGCAATGCGGATATTGTACCCCCGGCATGATCATGACTGCAGTAGGATTATTGCTCAGGAATCCGGAACCAACCGAGCAGGAGATCGTTAAGGGAATGGATGATAACCTATGCCGGTGCGGAGCCCATGTTCGGATTGTAAAAGCTGTTCAGACAGCCGCCAAAGAAATGAAAGGAGGGAAAATATCATGAAAAGGGAAGAAGAAGTAAATAAGACTATATCCCCGGATTCACCGGAACTCGCAGGAATGAAGCGAAGAGATTTTTTTAAACTTCTCGGTGCAGGGATCTTTGTTATTTTCGAGACGTGGGACCCTGCTCAGCTCTTTGCTTTACCTGCTGAACAGCGAAGATCATTACCAACAGACTTTAACGCATTTCTCTGGATCGCCGAGGATGGCTCTGTCAGTTGTTATACCGGGAAAATCGAAATGGGACAAGGTATTGTTACCTCGCTTGCCCAGATGATGGCCGATGAGTTGGATGTTGAGATAGAAAAGGTAAAAATGGTGATGGGGGATACTGAACTTTGTCCCTGGGATATGGGTACTTTCGGATCGATGACCACGCGTTTCTTTGGACCTCCCATGAGGGCTGCAGCTGCCGAGGCCAGGACCATCCTGCTACAGCTCGGCGCTGAGCATCTTGGTGTGCCTCAATCACAGCTGGAAGCCAGGCACGGGATGATCACCGATAAGACAGACAACAAGAAAACGGTAAGTTATGCCGCGCTGACAAAGGGTAAGAAAATTGAGAAACACCTTGACACTAAGCCGGATGTAAAGGATTATATCCAATTCCAGATTGTGGGCAAACCAATGTTGCGCCGGGATGCCTGGTCAAAAGTTACGGGGCAGGCAAAATTTTCGGGTGATATGTTGTTTCCTGATACCTTGCATGCCCGGGTGCTCCGACCCCCTTCACATGGGGCAAAGCTGGTTTCGGCCGATGTGTCTGCAGCAGAAAAGATGGACGGAATTAAAGTGGTTAGAGAGGGCGATTTTATTGCTGTTCTGCATAAAGACCGTGATAAGGCAGATGAAGCGATTGTTAAGGTGAAAGCTGAATATTCGTTTGATGAGATGAAAGTTGACGATAAGTCTATTTTTGAACATTTTCTGAAAATAGCTGCCGCAGGTAAGCCGGTTGCCGGCAAAGGGGATCTGGCCGCGGGCAGAACGGCTTCTGAAACAGTTGTCGAATCGGTATTTTATAACAGTTATGTGGCTCATGCACCGATAGAACCTCATACAGCAGCAGCCCGGATGGAAAATGGAAAACTCACCGTATGGGCTTCAACCCAACGCCCCCATGCTGTCCAGGAGACCATTTCGAAGGACCTGGGTATCCCAATGGAAAATGTGCGCGTCAACACTCCTTTCGTCGGGGGTGGATTCGGCGGAAAGTCTGCCGGCCTCCAGGCCTCCGAAGCTGCAAAGCTCGCGAAGATGACAGGTAAACCTGTAATGGTTGCCTGGACAAGAGAGGAAGAATTCTTTTATGACACCTTCAGGCCGGCCGCCGTCGTGAAAATCACCTCGGGGTTAACTAAGTCGGGTGAAATAAATCTTTGGGATTATCATATATATTTTGCCGGCGACAGGGGCTCGGAAACTATTTATGATGTTCCCAATGCCTTTACAACCTCATATGGCAGCAGCGCGACAGATCCTAAGGCGCATCCGTTCGGCACAGGTGCATGGCGTGCTCCCGGAAATAATACAAATACCTTTGCGAGGGAGTCGCAGATCAATATACTTGCATCAAAAGCAGGAATCGATCCATTGGAATTCAGGCTGAAAAACCTCAGAGATGAACGGATGATTGGGGTGCTGAAGGCGGTAGCGGATCTTTTCGGCTATACTCCGGCAAAGAATCCAAGCGGAAGGGGAATTGGTATCGCCTGCGGCACAGACGTGGGTGCTTACGTGGCCCATATGGCTGAAGTGAAAGTGGATAAGAAAACAGGGCATGTCCAGGTGTTGCGGGTGGCGTGTGCCCAGGATATGGGCCTGGCTATCAATCCTGAGGGGGCAACCATTCAAATGGAAGGATGTATCACGATGGGACTGGGGTATTGCTTTACTGAAGAGATACAGTTCAAGGGGGGAAAAATCGCAAATCGTTCCTTCGATACTTACGAAATACCCCGTTTCTCCTGGCTTCCTAAGATCAGCACCCTGATACTGGATAAAAAAGACCAGGCACCACAGGGAGGGGGAGAACCTGCAATCATCTGCATGGGAGGGCTTATTGCAAATGCGATCTTTGATGCAACCGGGGCGAGGTTGTTCCAGTTGCCGATGACTCCTGCGAGGATTTTAGACGCGATTAAAAAGATGGGGTAATCTTACGTTTTCTACTATTGTTAGTGAAAGCCTGGCTTGTTCAGGTCATGAAGAAGTCAGACTATCACTTCAATCTTTATTATCAGAAGTTATTCCCGGAAAAATTGAACTTCATTCGTGCATAGTGTTCTGCAAAGTCCTTTCTCACTTTCTATGAATAGTTATCGCTTCTCCTGAAATATTAGTTTACCAACGTAGGAATGGTCACCTAAAGTGAGACGATAGAAAAGGATTTGGCTGCTCATAATCTGCGGCAGGTATTCAGTGTGATACAACTGACCACCTTCAATTGGATTGTCAAACAGCGTTTCCAGTTTTGAACCTGTAATGCTGAAAATCTCCAGCCTTGCATAGGTATCAACCGGACTGCTGAAATCGACATTCAACTTTTCAGTGAATGGATTTGGATAAGCTCTAATTTCAGCAGACCCGATAGTTTGTACATCTTGAACGATAGAAGCTAATTTGTATGTAGAAGTAATTACCCCAATTTTTGCAGTTACTGTTGTTTTGGTAAGACTATACTTATCGGCATCCGCTCCGGTAAGGGCTAATTCTCTTACAGTAATATTTTTCCCTGTCCCTATATTTTTATTATTATAGGTTCCATTTGTTGGATTATTCAGAAATACCATATCACTGTTAACAATACCCGTTAAAATATAATTGTCTGCGGCTATCGTAGCTTCCTTTGTTCCATCATATACTTTGGTTACAATTCCTGTCAATTCAGCAGTAACTGGTCTTTGATTAATGGTAAATAAATCATCATCACTGCTCCCTTGATAAATTTCATTACCTTCAAAAACACTAACAATATGGTAGTTCCCGGGAACCTGATCAATTAACAACGTTACATAGGCCTGCCCCATACCGTCAGTTGTTGCAGTCAGAGTCTGTGTACCAACAGTGAATGAGATGGTCTCATTACTTATACCATTGCCGGTTTGTGCATCACGAAGAACTGCAGACAAACTAGCCTGGGAATAATACTGTTCCTGCTTTGTTCCTTTATAGGAAAGAGTGGTTGTGCTTTTAACCGGAGGCTGGGTGACTGTCACAGTGTTGGAAGTTGCAGTGCAACCATTTGCATCCTGCACTAAAACAATATATGTGCCTGCGCTTACAGTAAAAGTATTTGAAGATTGAAATGTTCCACCATTTAAGTTGTAATTGTAAGGCAATTTTCCTCCTGTTGCATCGGCAGTCAGGATAGTTGTTCCTCCGTTTGTTGCAATGATTCCTGATGATGCAGTAACAGTTAAAATAGGATATTCATTAATGACAACGTTGCCGGATGCGACAGACAAACATCCATCTGCATTGGTTACTGTATAATTGTAGGTTCCTGCAATTAAGTCTGAAATAGTTATACTTAAACCAGCTCCTGTTATTGTTCCAGGATTTATCACCCAATTTCCTTCTGGTAAACCAGTCAGTTCTACACTGCCGGTTTCAGTGAAACAAGTAGGCTGGATAATTTCACCTATTATCGGTTCTGTTGGTGTTGGATTAACCGTTACAATTACAGCCTCAATAGCCGAACATCCTTCCGCGGTGGTTCCTTTGATGTAATAGTTGCCAGCAGTTGTTGTCGTTGCATAAGCTGGATAAGATGCTGTCGCTTCGGCATCCGTCCAGTAGGTGAAGGTCAGTCCTTCGGTACTTCCAGCTGTTATGGCTGCTGCTGACAGGTTAACTGTTTGGGGTGAGCAAACTGCGGCAGGATTGTTGATCTCAACTGTTGGTGTTGGATTAACCGTTACGGTCAAAACATTCGATTCTGCTGCACTTATCCAATTGCTCATACAATCAACCCGTGCGATACGCTTGTACCAGGTGGTTTGGGTAAGAATATCAGGATCGTAAGTTTCCGCATTACTGTTGGCAATATCCGAAAATCCCGAACTGCTGCCTGTTGTGGATTTCTGCCATTTGTATTCCAGATTGCCGGCATTCCCATTTGGCAAGGATGAGCTTGCAAGTATTTCAGGGTCAAAGCCTTCGCATCCGTTTTGGTTACCTGTGATAGTACCTCCCCTGGTGGGATTTATGCAATCGTTCCCGTACTTATAGCCCCATGCCCCACCATTACCATAAGCCACATAGAGTGTCCCACCGTCATTTATAGCTAAAGAAGTGTGATCAACCGGACTTCCGGAAAATTCTGCACTGCCAACGGTTTCCCAACTGCTGCCATTGAATTTCATTACCGTGGCTTTATAACTGTTGACATAATCCCTATATACAATATAGGGTGTGCCATTGCCATTTATGGCAATGGTAGTGTAGTTGGCCTGACCAGCTGAAAACCCCTGAATGCCAACTGTTTCCCAACTGTCGCCATTGAATTTCTTTACTGTGGCTTTGTAACCGTTTGCACGATCCCGATATGCAATATAAGGAGTACCGTCAGAATTTAGGACTATGGAGGCATAATCTGCCCAACCTGCAGAAATTCCCCCACTGCCAACGTCTTCCCAACTGCTGCCAGTAAATTTCTTTACCATGAGTAGGCTTCCACTTCCGCCACAAACCACATAAGGTGTGCCGCTGCTGTTTATGGTTATGTAATTGTTTCTGTCCAAAGTTGGAAATGAAGGAGAAAAATTTGACGTACTACCCACCTTTTCCCAACTGCTGCCATTGAATTTCTTCACTATGCCATAATTAGCCATTAAATTTTCATTATATAGTACATAGACCGTACCATCAGGGCTAATGGCCATGGAGAGGCTTCTGAGCGGAAAAAATGAAAATTCCGCACCTAACGTTTCCCAACTTGAACCATTAAATTTCATTACCATGCCTTTAGAACCCTGAAATGCCACATAAGGAGTACCATTGACATCAATAGCTATGGATGTGTAAAGGGCCTGACCTGGTGAAAAACCTGCACTGCCTACAACTTCCCAACTGGTACCGTTATATTTCTTTACCGTGGCTTTACCGTTGTTCCCATGATCCTGATAGACCACATAGAGACTGCCACCGGGACTCATGGCTATGGAAGTATAGGAAGCCGGGGCCTCCGAAAAACCCCACTTATCAATACCTAATATTTCCCAACTGCTGCCATTAAATTTCATTACTGTGGCTTTATTTCCATTACCATTATCCCTACAAGCAACAAAAGGTGTCCCGCCAGCATCTATAGCTATTGAGGTGTACCAAGCCTGACCAGTAGAAAATCCGGAACTACCTACCATCTCCCAACTGCTGCCATTGTATTTCATCACTGTAGCTTTGGTATCGTTTCCATAATCCGAATAGACTGCATATGGAATGCCATCGGAGTGGATGTCTATTGAGGTAAACCAAGCCTGGCCTGCTGAAAATCCCTCACTGCCAACAGTTTCCCAACTGCTACCATTAAATTTCTTTACCGTGGCTTTTTTTCCATTTTGGTTATCCTGGTATATTACATAGGGAGTGTCACCTGCATCCAGGGTTATAGAGGTGTAATAAGCCAGACCTGCCGAAAATCCCGCATTGCCAACGGCTTCCCAATTGCTGCCATTAAATTTCATTACTGTGGCTTTATCGCCGTTACCACCATCCATATACGCTACAAAGGGTGTTCCACCAGAGCTTATGGCTAAGGAGGTGTAAGGTGCCTGACCCGCCGAAAACCCCGCACTGCCGACTATTTCCCAGCTAGTACCATTGAATTTCATTACCGAAGCTTTGTTCCGTGTATCGTTATATTCCTGATATGCTACATAAGGCGTGCCGTTGGGACTAATGGCGATGGAAGTAAAGTAAGCCCATGGACCTGTTGAAAAGTGTGGAATGCCCACTGTCTCCCATGTACTGCCATTATATTTCTTCACAGTTGCTTTATCCATGGCTCCATCCTGGTAACCAACATAGGGTGTGCCATCGAGGCTGAAAGCAATAGAACTATACAAAGCTTGATTTTCTGAAAATCCCGCAATGCCTACAGTTTCCCAACTACTGCCATTAAATTTCCTTACAGTGGCTTTACCGTTATTCTCAGAATCCTGAAATACCACATAAGGTGTGCCGTCGGGGCTAATAGCCATTGAGGTGTAATCAGCCCTTCCGAAAGATGCCTGACTCAAGCCAATATCATTTGGCCCAAGAGGCTGCCAGGTTTGTGCGTTTGCCAACCCGCAGACAAGCATAAGAACTAACATTAAAATTGACTTTTTCATTGTAATTTTATTTATATAATCTGTTCATTTAAAGATTGGATATTCTTGTACGATTATCTCTTAGTGTGAATTGATATTTAATTGATTAACAAAATCTTTGGCCGGTGTTACTGAGCAAGGTATATTTCAATAACCCATAGCTACCGAAGTTAACAGCTTCGTGGTATTCCAAAAATACCCGGGCTGTATCCCCGATATTTGTGACAGTACATCTCCACCAGATGTATTCCCGGGAAACGTTGAAAAGTGCAAGGACTTTAAGGTAAGGGTTGTTTTCTTTGGTACGGCTCAGTTTACTGATGGTAATTTTGTTAGCGATGAGCAGGATTGTCCATGCCTTTGTGAACAACAATGTATAAGGCTTGTTCATAGCGACTTAGGTACTTTACTAATTCAATCTTCGATGCAAGAGAAAAATTTAAAAAACTAAAACAACCTGTTGTAAAATGCGCCGGAATTTCAATACTGATTTCATCCATTGTACTGTCTGCACAGATTGCCAGTTTTCAGGCAGGGGGGTAAGTAGCATCGCCGGAAATGTTTGTCAGGCATTTGTTTAATTTACCTGAAAAAATCTGATGCCCCTCAGTTGCTGCACCAGATTTCTAGCCCTGCAGCAGTATTTGCATTGATTACCCATAAGCGTGGATCAAGCGGGGTGGTCGAAGGACTTTAGAGGCGAACCTATATGGCACGAACTTTGGTTCTCACGCTTTGGGTAAAGCGTGCAAATAATAAATATTACAATATTTTTGTAATACCACTCATGAATTTTATATTAGAATAAGTGATTTAGTATTAAAGTTAAATTACTGTTTTTGTATTAGTTTCATAATAATCGCATATATCCGATTAAAATCGAAAATAATCATTTATATCTGTATGTGAGTTGCCCCGTTTCTCGTGGCTTCCGAAAATAAGTACGCTGATCCTGGACAAGAAGGACCAGGCACCGCAGGGCGGGGGAGAACCTGCAATCATCTGCATGGGAGGACTTATGGCCAATGCGATTTTTGATGCCACGGGTGCCAGGCTTTTCCAGTTGCCGATGACTCCTGCAAGGGTTTTGGAAGCGATTAAAAAGATGGGGTAATTCAACTCGTACCGGGTTGTATCCTTCTGCTGTATTTCTATTCCGCCCGGTTTCACTGGGGGTCATTCACAAGTCCGTTCCTATTCTGCTTTAGAAGGTATTTAGTTCCTTTATTGAATACCACCTGGCATCATCAATTCCATTCACGACCTGGTAGGCTTCAACCTTTACCTGAATGAGTGCACACTCCTTTGACCGCACAAATGCTTCGATGTCGGGATGCCTGTCCAGGTGTGCACGCTGTGCAACATCATGCCCGGCCAGGCTGATCTCGTGCGCAGAGCCAAAAGCGGTTAATACGAAGCCCTCCTGCAGGGCTGACCGGTTTATATTTTCACCTTCCATGAGAACGGCCACCTGGCTGTTGTTTGCGAGGTTGAGGTACTTACGCGTGTTTCGGTACGTTGCAAAGATCAAGGACCTGAATCCTTCAGTTGGGGTAATGGCGATCAGACTCGCATGTGGCTGGCCATTCCCTTCTGTCGCCAGAACTGCAAAACGACTCGCCTGCAGCATGTCCACGATATGGGTTTTGATATTTATCGTGTGTTTCATGAGTAAATCAATTATTCTGTTATGTTTCTTCTTTATTAACCAGTGATTCTTATGAACATAGTGATAGCCTGACTTGTTCAAGTCTTGAAGAAGTCAGGCTATCACTTCAATTCTCAAAACAGAAAATCCGCCATTAGCGGATCTCTTTGAATTATTTTCCTGTTGAGTTTGTTCAACACTACTGAATCGGACTTCTCAATTAACAACCTCCGCCGGAAGAGGCTGCTTTGCGGCTTGGAATCACCGTTTCGCGCGTTTTCGTTACCGCTTTGGTTACCGCTACTTTATTCAATTCAGGCTTAAGGCGGATGAAAGCAGTATCTACGACTGAAACCTCTGATGAGGCAATTTCAGGTTCTTTAAATTCATTGAATGAAGTCAATCCACCTTTTAATAGTTTCAGATTTTTATAACCCAGTTGCTGAAGTAAAAATAGGGGAGCAGTAGCCTGCAACTGGTCACTGCCATACAGGATGGCTTCTTTCCCGTTTTCTAAAAGGTTATCAAACAATTCGACAGACTCTTCATCAAGGAGCTGGCGGATTGGTATATTTATCGCACTCTCCGGGTGTCCTTGTGAAAACATTTCGGTTGAACGGATATCGATTAATTGTTTTCCGGCAATATCTTTTACCGCAATTTGCATCGACTGATCATTCATCAGCTTCAATGTTTCGCCGGCGCTGATTTGATAATCAGGTGACTTTGGTCTGAAAATGAAAGCCAACAGTACAATTACCAGCGCTAAGCCAAGCAGGCTGAGCCAGGGTAAATTTGTTTTCAGGAAACGATTCATGTTTCGAATATTTTGAAGGTTATTAAGAACTTATCAGTATTATGATGTTTTGTTGTATATAATGTTTTTAAATCTGTTAGCTACTGGCAATTTTCAACTGGCAGATTTTCGAAAACTAATCGTACTTAAAACAATATCTTACAAAACGTTTTAAAAATATTAGTATAAATTTTATGAGGCTATTTGCAATTTCTTTTGCAATACTCACCTATCTTTGAACTCGTGCAAGCTGCCAGCTGCCAGTTGCATAAATAGATCCTTAAAATAGACGGAAAATGTTTTATACTTAAGTCCATCTATTTCGATCATGCCTAACATCCTCCCCCGGAAGTGGCTTTCGGCGCTTTGCGAACTACCTTAATCTTTTCACTGACTACAGGATTGACCGAAGCTTTTTCAGTTTCGCCTGAACCAATGAAAAACTGTCGGGCCGCTTTTCTAAAGCTTAACAGATCAAGATCGGAAGAGGAGGGAGTGCCAGAAACGGTATTCTCTTTAACGATCGTGTTGAACCATTCGTTCATTCCCCCTTTCATGATATATATCCGATTCATTGAGTAACGCAAACAAAGCAACCATGCTTTTTCTGAAGTCAGATCCGAGCTGGCATACAATACTTTATCCATACCAGGCTGGTTAAAAAGTTCGATGTTCGTGCTGGTAAGCAGGGAGTCGGGATTAAGATTGATGGAGCCAGGCAAGGCAAAAGTCTTGAACTGATCGGCCGAACGCAGGTCGATAAGCATCAGGGTAGGGTCGTTCTCAATGATCCTGTGCGTTACCTGGTCAACAGTCAAATAGCGCGACTTCTCCACAATAGCCGACAGCAGTACTTTTGGATCAATTTCCTTCTGCTCACTTTTCTTCGGAAGAATTACAAGGCCTAAGGCCAGTACAATCAGAAGAATCGCAAGTATTGTATATTTTCTTTCCATAATTGGGTTTGTTTAATATTCGACTTTCTTTACTTTCTTTTCAAGCCATGATGCCCCGATGAATATCCCCACAGCGGCCAGAATGAGGAAGAAAGTAAACAGTTCGGGTGAAATGCCAAAGACGGTATTAATCATTTTGGCTCCCTGTGAACCGCTATAGAACATATTCTCGAACAAAGGGAATAATTCAGAAAAGATAAATACGCCGATGAACATTCCTCCGAAGAAAACCAACCCATCTATTCGCCCGATAGCTGTTGCACACAAACTGGTACCGGGACAAAACCCGCCCATTGCAAAACCAATTCCCATGATGATTCCTCCAACAATTGCTGAAGTCATAAATGTTGGCTGTATATAGAGTGTTGAAAAATCCACGAATCCGAGGTAATTAAGGTAAAGCAAACCCAAAGATGCAAAAATAGCTGCCGTAAAAAATACTTTGAGAACAACGAAATCGTAGCCGAAAAAGGTTCCGACAATCTTACGCGAAGATGAAAAACCTGACGATTCGAGCGCAAAGCCAAAACCCATACCAAGTAAAACGGCAAATAAATTGTCCCAGGCCGGGGAAATTATTCCTGACGAGATGATAGATCCGATCATGATTTTTAGCTTAAAATGTTTAAATCCAGTTTTTACGGAATATCCATGCTGCCGCAAAAGCGGTACCGAAAATTGCAATCATGGTGATATAACCGCCATACGATAAAACGGCCATCCCACTTAGTGCAGCACCACTTGTGCAGCCCCGGGCAAGTTGCGTGCCAAAACCAAATATTACTCCGCCCAATACAGCAAAAATTAGTCTGCGGCGGGATGTAATTTTGGGCGAATGGTCCACTTTAAATTTCAGCCGGTTAAAAAGAATTCCGGATAAAAATGCGCCGGCCAAAACTCCAAGTACCTCAAATATAAGCCAATTGCTCATTGGTTTGTTTTCTCCCCCTGCGAACTGGGAGTAGTAAGCTGATTTTTCGACATGCTGCGGCGCGATTACATTAACTGTTGCAGCCACCGTGTTTTTCACTGCTCCGCTGGCACCAAGTCCACGGCCTGAAATGTAAAACGAAAGCAACAGAATTGTTCCCAGTATCACCCCACCCAGGTAGGGGTTAAGGTAAAACGATCCGTCGTTTTTTATTTTCTTCATTTTGATCTGTTTTTAAAATCTAAATTCTTCAATCAGTACAAATACTTTGTAATCTGGCCTGCCTCAACGATCAGAAACCTGAAGATCAGTCCGCCAACAAGAATTAAGATTGCCGGAGCAATAACCGGCACCTTGTATCCTTTCAGCTCAAGTATTTCGAGTATAGCAGGGAAAATTAACCCGAGAATCACAACAAAAGCGAAAAACGGGGCAGTGAAGCTTCCACCCAGGAACAGGTTGGCAGCATTTATCGACGCCTCCGATCCGGCTTTAAAGCCCATGAACATATGGGTAATAAAGAATAATTCGACCACGATAAGCAGGATATCAATGCGGGCCATAATTTTCCGTTCCTTATGGTTTTTACTGATCAGCAGGATGACCGCGGCACCGGTTGACATTCCGGAAACCAGGAAAAGAGGTCCCAGGATGGAGGTATTCCATAATGGTCTTGCATTGAAGGCGGAAAGCAAAATTCCGGTATAAATACCCAGTATGACGGCATAAATAGCCATAGGCCAGGCAATTAGTATTCTGTTTTTTATTATCCAGGTTTCAAATGTTTTCAGGAACTTGAATTTCCAGTCCCAGTTTGGGAATATTTCCCTGACATAACTGGCTGACCATAAAATTGAAAGCGGTGTCATGATCATTAGTACCCATGCACCCCAACTCATCGGTGATTCAAGTCGGATAGTGGTATAAAGCTGCCAGAAATAGAGCTTATGCTTCAGATCCAGGAAAAGAAAGAATAAACCCAGGATAAGGGCAAATGGTACAAGTAAAGGTGCTATCTTGACAGTGGCAGGCATCTTGTTTTCTTTTCCCAGGATGGTAAACACACCGGCAAAAAAGAGGATACCGGCAGCCAACCCGCCAAGAAACAGGTAGCTTGGAATTTGCCAGTGCCAAATTTCCAGATATGGATCAATATTCGGGATGTTGCGCCCGCTTGCAAACAATTCTTCTCTCATAATATCTATTTTTTGCGGATTAAAGGAGGTAAAATATCTGCGGTTTGGTACCTGCTTCAGGAGCCAGTGATTTGAATTTCCGGTTCTTGAGTATACTTATAATCTTCGAGTTCGGATCATCCAGGTCGCCAAAATACATGCATTTGGTAGGGCACACGCTCACACAGGCGGGGTCTGAACCCTGACGTACCCTGTGAATGCAGAATGTACACTTGTCTACGTATCCATCCGGATGAGAATATCGGGCATTGTAAGGGCACGACTCGATACAGGCTCCGCATCCGATGCACTTCTCGTGATCTACTACGACGATTCCGCCTTCTTCAAAATGACTTGCTCCTGTGGGGCAGCAACGGACGCAGGGAGAGTTCTTACAGTGATTACAACGTTCAGAGCGTAATTCAATGCTGACGTTGGGATAGGTGCCGTCAACAACTTCGATCACCCAATCGCGGGCGTACCCTACCGGTACATTATTTTCGGTCTGGCAGGCTACCACACAGTCGCTGCAACCCACACATTTCCGGGTATCAATCGCCATTGCATATCTCATAATTTAGCCTCCATTTTTGGATTGTCTTTAATAAAAGTGACAAAGTTCCCCCGCATTCCTGTTCCTCCCATAATTGGATCGATTTTTATGCTGGTTATTAATTCGGTATCGTTTACACCACGGCCAAACGCGTAAGTCAGCGGTTTGTGGTGGTGCCCAAATCCATGTACAATATATACCGAATCCCAACGGATGCGCTCTGTTATACGTACTTTAACTGAAAAATTAGAAATAATACCGTCCTGATTTTTAAGCCAGACATACTGGTCTTTTTTTAATCCCCACAGTTCAGCCACCTGGGGATTGACCCACACCGAGTTTTCGGGCATCAAAGCCACCAAATTCCGGTTGTTGGCCGTTCGGCTGAAAGTATGCATAGGTGCCCGTCCGTAAATAAGTCGGTAAAAACCTGCTTCGGGTTGTGGATGCGGTGTATATTTTGGCATGGAGTCGAAACCAAAGGCTTTCAACTCTTTGGAATTTAGCTGGATTTTTCCGGATTCAGTTTTAAATTGGAAATCTTCGGCAGGGTCGATGTACACAGGGGTTTTGCGCGCAAACTTTTTGACACCGATGCGCTCCATTTCACTGAGCGATAAACCCACCTGTTTGAGTTGCCAGTCGAGCACTTCTTTGAGATCAGTATAGTTATAAAATGCGCCCAGCCCCAGCCGTTCGCCAATTTGTTTCGACATCCACCAGGCAGGTTTTGTTTCATACATCGGTTCAACGGCAGGCATTCGCAAGGCAAGAGTTGGCTCACGATGAGCTGAAGCGCGCAAATCGTCGTACCGCTCCAGGTAAGTACATTCAGGCAATACCACATCGGCATAACCCGTAATTTCCATGGGCATGGTATCTACTACAACCAATAAATCAAGCGATTGCATTGCTTTCATTAATTGTTCCTTCAAAGGTATCGAAACCACGAGGTTGGTGCCGGATACTATCCAGCCTTTTATGATGTGCTCTTTTCCTGCTTCGGGAATCGATGCTTCTATGATTGTGTTTGTAACGGCCTCTTTAGCGAATGGATACCTTCCGTTAAGGGTATCCTGCCATGACCAGCGAGGCTTTGGGTATTCAGGATGAGGAAATTCAGGGAGTTTAAAACCTTCTTTAAGAAAAATTCCACCCCTGCTTCCCCATGCGCCCAATAAACCGTTCAAAATGGCTATAGCACGCGAACGCTGAACATCGTCACCGTACCACGAGGTGTGCCGGCCGGGATGAATTAATACTGATGGAGCTGCATTTGCCATCTCGCGGGCTGTCTGACGGATAAGTTCAGGTTTTAAGGTTGTGATACCATATGCCCATTCAGGAGTAAAATCTTTTACATGTTCTTTAAGTTCATTTAAGCCTTCTGCATATTTTGCCACATATTCCTTATTGTACAGATCATCGTAAATGAGAATATGGATCCAGGCCAATAATAGTGCAATGTCTGTTGATGGTTTTATGGGCAGCCAGAATTTCGATTTACTCGCAGCGGTCGACAATCGTGGATCAACCGTGATGATCACTGCCCCTTTGTCAATGGCTTCAGACATTTCCTGCACCTGGCCATTGTGCATGTTCTCTCCGATATGTGACCCGATCAGGACGAGACATCGCGAATCGCGGATATCTGTTACTTCGGGACTACTTACCGATTCGCCGAAAGTAAGGTCAAAACCGGTGTCGCGTGGGCCGCGGCATTGGGCAAACGAAGGTGCTGCAACATTATTTGAACCGAAAGCATTAAGCAGATGCGTAAAATACTTGCCTGAACTGCCATGATTGAAAAGTGCCATGCTTTCTGGCCCGTGTTTCGCTGCAATCGCTTTCATTTTTGAGGCGATTAAATTCAGCGCTTCATCCCATGTGGCTTCCCTGTATGTTTGTACGCCGTCTTTCGTTACACGGATTAATGGCGTTTTGAGACGATCGGGATCTGAAAACATACCGACGCCACCGGTTCCCCGCGGACATAAACGCCCGTTACACTGCGGATCGTCATTGTTTCCAATGATTTTCTGAATTTGTCCATCATCAGTTACATAAGCCCATCCGGCACATTTCCAGAAACAAACTTCACAATAGGTGGGTACTCTTTTGAACCCTGAAGCCTGTTTAAAGTCTGATGAAAGAGTTTTTGGAGCAGATGCACCAACCACCCATTTCACCGCTCCTCCGGTCAGGGCGACAGCTCCTAATCCCAGTGAACTAATTTTAATAAAATCCCTCCTCGTACGCATTCGGCTGATATTTAGAGTTTCTCAGTATGATATTCGATCGCCGAATTTTTCGGCACTCTTTAATTTTCGGCAAAAGTATCTGATTGTCGTGTCATTTGCAAATTGATTTTTTTAATTGGAATTATTATAAGTTCCATATTTATAGGAATTTAACAAATATAATTTTGGAGTATTTAAACAAGCATACATGTAACAAACAGTTATATAGGTGTATAGATGATAACATTTAAATATATAGATATTTGGATACGATAATATATATGTTTGGATATCAGTAAGATATGATTTTGTTGATATTCTCACTAAAGAATATGATTTGGATCATAAATAAAACTGATACAAAACATCTTTTGATAAATATTGGCTTTATATGTACCGAAATAAATTGTTGTAGCTTTGGATGCCCCAAGGTTGTTCTAAATGAAAAAACAAAAACGGTTATCGCGCAAATTATTTATTCAATGGATGGCAGGTCTGACGCTTGGTTTTGCAGCCTGGATCTGGTACCGGATTACCAATTTTCAAACTGAGCGTGAAACTAAAATAGAATTCAGTCATGGTCAGGATATTCCGTTGGGAATCAGTTATTTTGGAAGGTATTACATTTTCCGTACCGAAAAATCGCTTCGCGCTTTTTCAACTATTTGTACACATGCCGGGTGCCGGATTGGGATGGGCAATGGAGATATGCTTCAATGTAGTTGTCACGGTTCGCAATTTAAAGGGGAGACAGGGAAGCCTGAAAAAGGTCCGGCAATTAAACCTTTAAAGGAACTAGAATGCCGGTTCGATATAAAATCAGGTCAGTGGATCGTTAAATTTCATTCACCCGGTGATGGAAATGGTTAAATCAGAACAAACATGGATTCGCAAAAGCTAATAAAGTATGTACAATTCGATACTGCCGGATGGATTGCCACATCAGCGTTGCTGTTGTGCGTCCTGAGTGGCGTTTTGCTGGCTATTCCGTATGATTTTACCCGTGCACACCAGTCTGTATCAGAAGTCCTGCTTTTTAATCCTTCTGGAGTTTTTGTCAGGAATTTACATTATTGGAGTGCGCAGATGTTCTTTATATTCACTCTTCTGCATATCTACGATCACCTTAAAAAATCGACTGAAACAAATATCAGGACCAAAAGAACCTGGTTGATTTTATGTATCGTAGTTGTGTCTCTGGGGTATGAAATGATTTCAGGATTTATCCTCAAAGGTGATGCAGGCGGAATTCAAGCCCGTCGGATTATCACTTCAATGCTTGAATCGATTCCTGTTGCAGGACGGATGATCAGTTCTGCATTTACCGGAACCGACGAAAATTGGCAGGTTGTTTACATTCAGCATGTGGCCACAGGAACAATCCTGTTATTTATCGGTATTTACGAACATGTGAAAACAGTTTGGCCAAGACTAAGAACATTTGTCATCGTTTTTGCTATACTTTTTCTGTTTAGCCTCGTATTGAGAGCTCCGTTTGGCCAGGTTGAGAGCAGCCAGGTTAAAGGTCCCTGGTTTTTTGTTGGTATCCAGGAAATGTTGCATTTAACCAGTCATCCCGGGTATGTCGTTTTAGTTTTTGGGATGCTGCTTGTTCTGTTTTATCTCCTTCCGGGGATTGTAAGAAAGAACCGAAAGATCATCAAACGTATTCTGCTGGCTGTGAGTATTTTTTACCTGGCCATGTCCTTTATCGTGCTTTTATTCCGGGGTGAAAACTGGCAATGGCTGGGATGGAAGGATGTGGTCCAGTCGGGCGAGCCAATCCTGATTTTCGATCCGGTCAATTTATTTGTAAAGAATAGTCCGACAGTAACTCCGGAAAATCAAAAAACAGAGGGTTGTTTGTTGTGCCATAGTGCAATGACTGGTTTGTCGGTATCCCATAATCCAGCAATTATAGGTTGTGCTGCCTGTCATAAAGGTGATCCGTTCACGCCAGATAAAACAGTGGCTCACAGTAAAATGATTAAAGTACCCGGGGATTTTTCGAATGTAAAGCAAACCTGCGGGACACAAAATTGTCACCTGGAAATCACTGGGCGGATGCTGAATTCGCTGATGACCACACAAAGTGGAATCATTGGAGTTGATAAATTTGTCTTTGGAGAAACTACGTCGTTAAACGATACCTTTCACATTAAAAATCTTGGTCATTCAGCTGCCGACACGCATCTTCGAAATCTATGTGCCAACTGTCACCTTGGAAATGAAAAAACAAAAACCGGAAATGCTGAATGGCTCGGGCGAGGCGGTGGGTGTAACGCCTGTCACCTTCACTACAGCGATCAGGCTACTGAAAGCATGAAACGGATGCAATCAAAAACATCTGTAGCAGCAAAAGAAATTCATCCCGCCATCGATATTCAGGTTTCGAACGATCGCTGTTTGAGTTGTCACAGCCGGTCGGGAAGAATATCGCTCAGCTATGAAGGCTGGAACGAAACAGGGGAGGGTACTAAACTAAATCCAACGGCCAAATCAAAAGTATTGCCAGATAAGCGTGTGCTTGAATTTATTCAGTCCGATATTCACCATGAACGTGGAATGGCCTGTATCGACTGCCATAATTCGTATGATCTGATGGGTGATGGGAAGCACTACGCCCACAAGGAAGATGCTGTAAATGTGCAATGCAGCGATTGCCATACGGCAGGAAAAGTAAATACGATAGCCATTTCCGCTCTTCCGGATAAAGAATCACAGATGATCGCGTGGCTCCGCAAAGCTGATCCCAAAATCCGGGTGGTGGTCTCCACCAAAAAAAATCAACCGCTGATGAATACCTGGGTTGACTCATTGAACCGGATCTTCCTGACGGATAAGCTTAACGGAAAACTTCACGAGTCGAAACCACAAGCTATCGTTTGCACCAAAGGGAAAGGCCACATTCGCCTGAGCTGCGAGGCCTGCCATACCGCATGGGTCCCGCAATGCATTGGCTGTCATAATTCGTACGAAAAAGAAACTGCCGGATTTGATTTGCTGACCAACAAAACAACAAAAAGCACATGGGTTGAATTCTCAGGACAGAACCTGGCAGAGCCACCTGTTTTAGGAGTAAATACAACCGATGAAGAAAAAGTGGTTACAGCCATGCCTGGAATGGTGATGACGATTGATAAGGAGACATTTGAAAAAGGAAAGGGGAAGAGTTTTCACCGCTTGTACGCACCTGCTTCGGGGCACACCACCCAACGCATAGGCCGCAGTTGTAAATCGTGCCATAACGATCCGCTGGCTATTGGATTTGGGCGTGGGGAACTGGTCTATCAGGTTTCCGGGTTAACTGGCCGATGGAATTTTACATCCAGGTTTGCACTCAATGAAAATGACCAACTTCCGGAAGATGCCTGGACTGGTTTTTTGCAAGAGGCCGCCAAACCCAACTCTACCAGAACAACACTCCGGCCATTTACGGTAACCGAGCAAAAAAGGATTTTGGTTGTCGGTAGTTGTTTGACCTGCCACGATGAAAAATCAAAAGTAATGGATATGGCTTTGGAAGATTATCAGAAAACGCTTGCAAGGCGGGGTAGAAAGTGTATTATTCCAGTTTGGTAGTTTTGATATTGTTAGATTCAACATTAAATTAAAAGAGGCTGTATCAAAAGTAAAAAATTTAACCGCAGAGAACCGCTAAGGAAAACAGCAGAGGATCGCAAAGTATTAAAGTACAGCAAAATATCTCGGCGTAACTTTGCACCTTCTTTGCGTTTCTCCGCGGTAAAAAGACTTTTGATACAGCCTCTTCTTACTAACTTACCTGAAACCTACTTTACAACCAGATTTTCAGGAACTGAAGTCCAGTCGGCATAAGAGCCAACATAGTTACCAACATGCTGGAATCCGGCAATTTCTTTTAATGCGATATATAAAACAGCCGCTTTAATGCCTGAATTGCAATATACTACGACCGGCTTTTCCGGAGTAGCACCAAATTTGGCTGCTGCTGCAATAATTTCATCTTTTGATTTGTAGGCTCCTGTAGCACTAAGTACTTCTTTGAAGTTCATCCAAATTGCTCCGGGAAGATGGCCTTTGCTTTTCATGGCGGCATCAGCGCCTTCAAACTCGTCTTTCTCGCGGCCATCCAGCAAAAGTGTTCCTTCGGCAAGTTTCTGCACTTCGTCCATTGAGCAAGTTTTGTATGTGCTTTCGGTAACTTTAAAAGTGGTCGCTTTTGCGCTTGCAGCTGTGCCCGTCAGTGGAATTCTGGCTGCTGCAAACTGGTTCATTTCTTTGTGCAGAATATAAACGTCGTTTGCACCAATTGATTTCAGAATCCACCAGACCCGGCTGTTGTAGCGGTTCGAACCTTCGTCGACCAACACGATTTTATTAGTGTTCGATACCCCTTTTTTGCCAAAAATAACCGCCAATTCTTCTGCCGGTTTAATTTGCCCCTCAATAACCCCGGTTTTATAAAGCTCTTTGTGAGGCAGATTGACAGCGCCCTGGATGTGCTGTTTATTGTACAAATCAGCTGCATTCACATCAATGACAACGAGATTCTTATTGGTTTTTAGTTCGGTGGCAAAATCTTTGGCCGAGATGACAGGATTTTGTGCAAAAGTACCGACTGAAAGCAGTACAAATATGAGTGTGATCAGTTTATTCAACATTGCTAACAATTTAATTGAGTTTGAATTGCACCTGCAGAACGAGCATATCATTCTTTATTTCATTATAATGATAATAATCTGTATCTGAACTGGTTTCCATGTTATACATATAGTTTAATTGAACACGTGTCCAATCATTCACATAATAATTGAAGCCAAAAATCCAGGATTCTTTACTGAATTCCTTTGTATCGGTATTATCGAGAGCCATATTTGGATCATAGACTTGAATTTTGACAACTGGTTCAATTTTCCATGGTGTTTGTAACATCAACTGTGAATAAAAACCATTCCGTTCAAATGATCCCTGAACAACTTCCGGAGTTGCACCGCATCCTCCTCCAACAAGTTTGGAGCCATCGTCTTTTGCTAAAATGTATTCAGATTGAGAAATTAATCCAAATTTGCCAAATGATTTTTTAAGTTGAATGTCAGCACCCCAACGTGTCAGTTCATCTTCTTTAGTTACGCTTGGATCCGGATTTTTTTGTTTACCATGGTGATAACTTCCTCCAACCTGGATAAAATTGCATGGAGCAAATACCAAACGACCTAAAATGTCTTTCGATTTGTTGT
The DNA here is from genome assembly GCA_942493325.1 of uncultured Bacteroidales bacterium. Classification (GTDB taxonomy): domain Bacteria; phylum Bacteroidota; class Bacteroidia; order Bacteroidales; family Prolixibacteraceae; genus JAAFHB01. The sequence continues at coordinate 5,802,799 of OW818689.1, forward strand.
TGTCGGTTATATTTAAACCTGTACCGTTTGTTATTGCCAATGAATAGGAAAATATATTGGGTTTTTCGATGCCAAATAATTTCAAGGAATCGGTACTTCCGCTAAGCATAATACCCTGATCGCGAAACGGGGATGCCAGTTCGTTCACTACAAGTGAACGATCGACGGTAAACAACGATTGACAAGGTGTCGATAATTCAAGACCGAAAGGTGATTTAAACTGTCCGGCTGAAACTTTGAGGTAGGAACCGGCAGCTTTGTAGCTTATGAAGGCATCAAGTACATAGGGCCCACCATAAGTCGGACTTAATTCTGTCATTACGTAGTAGCTAAAATTATAAGGGATGGATCCTGTGACGCCGATTCGTGCCCTGCGAAAAGCAAATGAGTTTTTGGTTAAATCGACTCCTGTAGCATTGGTGCCTAAGAAGTCGGTTATATTTTCAAACTGGACATATCCGATAACCTGCGGACCGGCTGCAGAGGAAGATGGTTCCATACAACCTTGTGCAAAGGAGCTTTGAATGCTTATTGCTAAAGCAAAGAGAGTGATTATTACTGTTTTCTTCATGTAAAAATATTTTGTTCGTGAGAATTGTAAAATTTATTGAGTAACTGTCCATGCTTTTGGCCCTTTATACACTGCTTTACTTGCCGCCTTTAATGCGGTGTATACCATTCTGTTTGCTCCAAAACCAATACCTTTTGTTTTATAGCCTAATACATTCATCCAGAAAGAGGCAACACTCGAAGTTTGACCAGTATAGCAGTAGATTAGCATTTCTTTCGAAGGATCAAATCCTTTAACCAGGTCATTAGTCAGTGAAATAACGGGAATATTATATGCCCCGGCAAAATGTCCAAAAGTTGTATAATCAGCAGATGACCAGTAGTTTACTATTGAGTAAGATGCCGGAGCTCCTAATACTGTTGCACCATCGGCAGTTGAGAAACCCGCTGCAAGCACAGCCTGAACGCGCTCTTTGAGAATTGCAGCACCATCTGCTGAAGCAGAAGTCAGGGTTGGTTCCGCAAATGAACCGTTTGCCGGTGCAGATGTGGTTACCCAATTGGCATTACCAACTGCAAGGTCGCCTTTTGCCGGATCCACAAAGCCGGAATTGTTTACCCAAGGTGTCTGGAAAGTTGCATTCCAACCTGCCATACCCCATTTGAGTACCTGTGCTTTCGACCAACCCAGTAAACGCAGCGCCATTACTGCCTGTCCTGCTGTCTGACCAGTTAGGCAAACTACGAGAATTTTAGCATCCTTGGCCAACCCAAGTGTCTCAGTGATTGTAATCACATCTTTTAAAACGATGTTTTTAGCATCTTTGATGTGGCTGGTTGCAAAGTCAGCTGCTGTACGAAGGTCATAAACAGTATAGCCAGGAATTGAACTTGTTGCATCATCCACAATACCTGAAGCACTGATTCCGTTTGGGTCGACCACCCAACCTGCCAGCAAAGCTGGTAAATCGAGATTATTCACCAACATATACGTTTTTAAGGTCGCATAGGCATCATTGGGCATTGGTGGAGGATCTTTTTTACAAGCATTCAACAGAAAGACCAGGATAAGCATTGCAATAAGAGTACTGTTTCTGATAAAGATTTTCATAATAAGTAAATTAAATTTGTTAAAATAGGATAACTGACTCTTTATTAGTAGAATATGATTTTGGTTATGATTGTTATTCTATCATGTCAGATTGAGACAAAACTATCAGTGCTAATGTTAGTAATCGAATTAGGTGGCCTGCTTTTTACTTGGATAAAAGCTAATTTTGGTCATAAATAAACTGACATGAAATAACTATTTTTGTGATCGATTAAATTTTAATATCCGATATGAATCAAAATAGTGAAATGATAGGGATAAGTCACTGCTCAACGTTCAATTTTGCTCAGAGTTGGTACGAGCTTTTAACTGAAGATGAGAAGTTGTTAATCGATACTCATTCGGTAAGTATCAATTTTAAGAAAGGAGAAACAGTTTGTAAAAGAGGTGCTTTCGCCTCACATATCTATTTCCTGGAAGAAGGTTTGGTGAAAATCTATCTTGAAGAGAAGAGTAAGAATCTTATTATTGCACTTTCAAAAAAAAACAATTTGATGGGTCTGTGTTCAATTTATGAAGGGAACAATAAATTGCCTTATTCCATCTCTACCTATACAGATTCAATTATCAGGATGATTGACCTTCAAATCTTCAGGCAATTATTAAAACAGAATGCGGGGTTTTCGTATCATGTAATAAATCTGTTGAATGAGAGTACCTCCCAAATCTACGGACGTTTTTTCTCATTGACACAGAAACAATTGCACGGCCGCCTGGCTGATATACTGCTTTGTTTATCAAACAGGATTTTCAAAAGCAAATCATTTGATCTCCCGCTTTCACGAGCCGATTTAGGCGATTTAACAGGAATGTCAACCGAAAGTGTTATCCGCATGATGAAAGAATTTAAGGATGATGGCCTGATCGATATGAGTTGCAAGAAAATTGAGTTGTTGGACATTGACCGGTTAGAGCGGATCAGCGAATTTGGATAATCCGATCCAATAAAAAAACGTTTCGATTGATCCTTTGTAATTGTAACTAAAATACTTCTTTCTTTTTTAAAGGAAAATAGCCAGTTGAAAGAAGCAGGCAGCCAACAGCCAACAGCTATAAAATTATTATCTTCATCAAACCTGACAGAACCATCGCCTTCAGAGTGACAAAATATCCTGAAAATCTTCAGGCGTATTTATGTTTGAGAACATGTCTGTAGAATAAAAAGGTAGTCGCTCATCGACAGTTATCAAACGGTGCGATGCTTCCCGGATACATTGGTTCAAACGAAAATTACCTCTGTCGATATATTTTTTCAAAATGCCCATGGCAGATTGTTTATAGACACCGCACAACGGTTCGATAAGGCTGTTGTCATGCACAGGAACGGTAATGTCATGACTTTCAGAATTAGCAAGCAGGTATTCGATCATCACAGTGCTCATCAAAGGCATGTCGCACGACAAAATGATATTGTATTCAGTCGTTGACCTTTTTAGGCAGGAATAAATACCTACAATGGGAGCCTGGTCGGGTAATTCGTCGGGCCAGACTTCGCAACCGGTATAAGCGTAAATGTAATTATTTGAACTGATGACCACCTTGTCGCATAATGGTTTCAATGCATCGATCGAATATTCAATCAATGTCTTTTCATTCAGAGTGATTACCGACTTATCGGTACCCATTCTGCGGCTTCTTCCCCCGGCCAGGACAATTCCGGTTATAGATTTAGTGTTCATCGATATTGTGAAGCATACGAAAGGAGTGTTCCACTGTTTTGAAGATTTCTTCAGCGTACTCTTTAACTGCCTTAGGATTTCCGGGCAGTGCATAAATCAAAGTATTTCCGGCTACACCGGCAATACTCCTGCTAACGAGTGCATTCGGAAATTGCATGCCATATTTTACGCGAATCATTTCCATGATTCCGGGTATTTCTTTATCAAGCAGGGTCCTCACAACATCCGGGGTGATGTCACGGGGACCGATGCCTGTGCCTCCGGTAGTGAAGATGATATCATTTTTTTGTGCAATAAGTAACTTTAACAGCGTCTTTAATTGTTCCTCATCGTCGGGAATAACAGAGTTTTCAATCACAGCGTGACGGCCTGCACCTGATAAAAAAGTTTCCGATAACTGTTTAAGTAAAGGTCCGCTTTTATCTGCGTAAATACCCTGACTGGCCCGGTCGCTAAGGGTAATGATATGCACTCTTATAATTTTAGGATGGTATTCCAGCACATCGCCGGCTTTGAGTTCCCCACCCCGGATTACCCTGCAGAAAATACCTTCCTTAGGCATCACACATTCACCGGTCTCCTGGAAGATAGCGCAATTATTTCCGTGACATTTCTTTCCGATTTGCGTGACTTCAAGTAATATATCACCTGAAACGAGCCGGTCGAAGGGTTTCATCGTGTATAGCCGAAAACCTTCAGTTGTGATATTCTCCGCAAATTCGCCATAGGTAAATGTTCGTTCCGTTTCTGATTCCATTTTTACCAGACTTTCTTTTCCCAGTAAACTAACCTGCCGATGCCATGCACCTGCATGTGCATCACCATTTATCCCTTCAGAGGTCAGCACGATTTTATCAACCGGTAACTTAATTGTTCCTTTTTTAACGGAAACATTTACCGACAAAATTTTTATTTTTTCCATTTTATTCCGAAAGATTGGTTTTCGTTTTTTCAAGCAGCCGGATTTCGCCTATAACCATTGTTTTATCGACAGCTTTACACATATCATAGATCGTTAATAACCCCACACTCACGGCCGTAAGTGCTTCCATTTCAACGCCTGTCATCCCGGAACAGCTTACCTCACTGTTGATAATGACGCCTGAATCATCAATATTCGCCTTTACAAGAACCTTGTTTAAAACAATGTTGTGACAAAGCGGAATGAGATCTGAGGTTCGCTTTGCAGCCTGGATTCCCGCTATTTCAGCCACAGTAAGCACATCGCCTTTTTTAAGCAGGTTTTGAGAAATCAGGTTCAAAGTATCCCGGGTAAGTTGAATTCGTCCCGATGCTCTTGCCACCCGTAATTGAATCGATTTATCCCCGACATCCACCATACGGGCATTTCCCCCCGAGTCGGTATGCGTTAATTTTGCCATATTTGTTTATCCTCCAATATTGTAAAAATTTCCTTTGCTATTCGAACAGCCGTTTAAAGGCTTACTGTCCAGGGCACCAAGCAGTGCTTTCAGGGCGCCCATTTCACGAACCGAAAATTCCTGTTCATCGAACAAGCATGGTTTTACCATGCCGTTGGCGGTCAGCCTTAACCGGTTACACTGAAGACAATCCCCGCCATTTCCGCCTTCCACAACCGAAAATTCCCCGTTTTCGAGATTCATCTGATGGATAAACCTCACCTGCAGGTTATTGATCCGGCAAAAATCTTTTACTGCTTTCGCGTCATCTTCGTCGGATGATTTAAATACCACGCAATTTATTTTCACGGGTTTCAGGCCGGCATCCTTTGCTGCCTGGATTCCCCGAAAAACTTTACTAATGTCTCCGCCACGTGTTATTTTTTTGAATTTCAAAGGGTCAATCGTATCGAGGCTGATGTTTACCCGCTGCAAGCCCGCTTCCTTCAGAGGCAGGGCCAATTCTTCCAGGAGAAGGCCATTTGTCGTCATTGACAGGTCTTTAATTCCTTTCACAGCGGCGATCATGGCGATCAGTGCCACTATATTTTTTCGTACAAGCGGCTCTCCACCTGTAATTCTGAATTTATCAATACCCTCATTTACAGCTACCTTAACTAAGTCTGTTATTTCCTCAAATGACAATATATCCCCATGATCCATCAGATGAACACCCTCCTCCGGCATGCAATACTGACACCGCAGGTTGCACCGGTCGGTTACCGATATCCTCAGGTAATTAATATGTCTGTTAAATCGGTCGTACACGGACAAGTTCTCCTTTCTTAATGGCTAAAATGCCCTGACGTATTTCCACGATGGCTTTCGCCCGTACATAAGCATGAATATGTGCCGATCCGTGATATTCAACAGGCCAGGCTGTTCCATGCTTTGTAATGATAGCAGGAACGAAAAGTAACTGATCCCCTTTTGTTCGTATATAATCTTCTTCGAGCGGTAAATACAGAAACGATTCAACCTCGGTTTTTCCCATCAGTGCATAAAGAAACGGTTTAACCAAAACCTCAAACTGTACAAATGAGGAAACAGGGTTGCCGGGTAATCCGAAAACACTATGGGTTGAACGGTCTCCGAAAAGCAGGTGTTTACCGGGTCTTACATCCATTCCATGTACCCTGACATTAACATTCAACTCTTTCAGAATTTTTGGGACAAAGTCGAAGTCACCCACCGATACCCCACCAGAGATGATAGTTACATCGTATTTTTCAAGGGCACGGGTAAGAATATTTTTTAACGATTCTTCATCATCGCGAATGATGCCAAGGTAGACCGGAGTTATTCCCAGCTGCTGAGTCTGAGCAGCCAGCTGGTAACTATTGCTATTCCTGATTTCTGAAATGCCCGGTTTTTCGTCGGGTTCTACCAATTCGTTACCCGTAGACAGTATGGCAACTGATGGTAGCTTGTAAACCATTGGATGAGCACAGCCGACCGATGCCAGCATAGCAACAGCGGAAGCGGAGATTACATGTCCTTTTTTTAATATCTGTGTACCCACTTTCAGGTCTTCGCCTGCATAGCAGATATTTGCTTTGGAGGTTTCTTTGGTGCAGCGGATCTTATTTTGATCAATCTGCTCAGCATATTCTTTCATCATCACAAAATCTGCTCCTTCGGGCACCATGGCGCCAGTCATGATACGGGCACACTGATTTTTGCCTATTGTTTTTGAAGGAGCGGTTCCTGCGGGTATTTCATCAATTATCTCCAACTCATTTTTCAAGTCTTCCCAGCGACACGCGAATCCATCCATCGCTGATTTATTGAATGGCGGCATCTCAATATCTGAATATACATCTTCTGCAAGCACCCGGTTAAAAGCACTAAGCAAATTAACCTGTTCTTTCCTGCCTGGCTGTGCAGAAGACATAACCAGTCCGAAGGCCTTTTCAAAAGCGATCATTTCCCTGCTATGATTTTCCATTTGTTTTCAGAGTAACTGATAGTATTAAAATCAAAATCAATGTTATTCCCGTCAAAGGTGATCACCTTGTTTGCTGATTTTTTCAAGGATTCCACCCCGGGTTTCAACACGTTATTGTCCTTTCTTTGCATCATTATAAATAATCCCGGTTCAACGATATGCCTTAATCCGCCCGATTCGCAAACCACGGGGACCTTCTCCGGAACGTGTTTCAGGATCACTTGCAACGCTTCATTCAACTGTTCATCCTTTGCCATGACAAAATAGGATTTTACTGCTCCCGCCTTTAACATTAACGCACTGTCTTTACCACTTTCGGGATCTGATTCTTCGGTGATAACCAGATCCTCACGATTAAACAATGTCTTGCCGGCACCAAAATTCTCATGAAAATGGGGGGTGATTTTAATGGCTACCACCGGAATACTGGCGCTGATCATTGTGATTATCCGACATGCCAATGTTGTTTTGCCTGAATTTCGTCCGTTTCCGGCAATCAATAACATTTCAGGCATTTTAGTTTGAATCATACCATAAAGAGTTTTATACTCGCTACAAATAATACGAACGCCAAAGTATATTTTAATTTATTGGCCTGCATTTTAAAACTGCCACTATAGGATCCCGCAATACCACCGAATACCCCAGCCACGATCCATGAAACAATATGAGGATCGTATACGAAGCCCATTTGAAACAAACCGATCAGGCCGGATACAGAATTCAGAAAGATAAATAAGGCCGATGCGGCAGCAGCTTCCTTCATATTTGCCCAATGCAACAGGATCAGGATCGGGCTTAAAATAATTCCGCCGCCAATTCCTATCATGCCTGATAAAATGCCCAGTACCGCTCCAATCAATACCGCTACCAGAAAGGGTGGTTTCTTCAATTGATCAGAAACGGCATTTGGAATAAATAACATTCGTGCAATGGCCAAAAGCAAAAAAACGGCCAGGATGATCTTATAGACCGTAGGCTGAATGGGTATTAAAGCTCCGATAAAAGCCAGGGGAATTGAGCTGAGAAGGAATGGAAGAATTAAAGCAGGTCTGAAATAACCTGCTTTGTAATAGGCGATAAAAGCAATCAGCGAGACAAAAACATTCAGCGTGAGAGAGGTGGATCTCATGAATTCGGGAGCAATTCCAACGAGTGCCATCAACGCCAAATAGCCCGATCCTCCACCGTGTCCAACGGAAGAATATAAAAAGGCAATAACAAACAGGAAGATAAGAAACAGATATTCCATTATATGAATATTTTTTTCTCTGCTTCCGACGAAACACGGATACAGCTTTCATCCGATGATGAAGCGCAATACAATAAGCAAAACTGTATCTCCTTTCCAAAATAAGGAATTGTTCCTTCGGGAGGCATAAACATTTCCATTTATACCCATCGGTTATCATTTCATGTGAAAATCATTTAGAAATGAAAACTCGGAGAATTTGATCAAAGATAAATAAATTGTGTTCTAAAATGATAATCCAACCTCGAATTCAAACTGATTCATTTCAAGCTTGATAATTTGCTGGCCTGGAACTTCCATCGGGTTTGTGCCACTAACTGAGTTGTCCAATGCGTAATTGAAAGAAAAGTTTAAGGCTGTTCCCTTATCGTTCAGCTTTTTGGAACATCCCAATGCCAAATGGTTTTGATTCACAGCCGGCGCCAGGATGTTGAACATTACTTCACTCGTCGGAATTTGTTGGTTACCGAACGAGTAACCTGCCCGTAAAGTCCAGGTTTTACTGCTTAAATAGTTTACTGCTAATTTGTAGACCGTAAAATCGTCCCATCCGAAGCCGGCACCGTTGTCAGTACCTAAAGGATTCATGCCTGTCGGCGTCATCATTGGATTCGAAACTGCCTTTGAATCACTGTAAGTAATTCTTTTTATATCAGCCATTGCAGTAAACTTATCGGTGATGTTATAGGCCACTCCTAAACTCCAGTTGGATGGCACCTCGAATTTACCCTGCTCAGCAAACAGGCCTGCATAATCTTTAAATGCACCGGAGTAGATTTTCGACTGGTATTTTGCTCCAAGCCAGAATCCGTTAAATAATTCACCCAAATAGCCAATCTTGATGCCTGCACCCATACTATTGCTCGTTCCTGTGCCACTTAACATTGCGGGGTTCGAAGACATCCCGGCAAATGAAGCAAGTCCTTTTGCACTAAAGTATTGATATGCAACTATGCCGCTAATACCTATGCTGTGTTTTTCAGCAAGCTTATGCGAGTAGGCAACATCCAGAAACATTTGCGCCAAATTTACACCGGTTGATGCTGAGGATGGGTCATGAAAGGTCGCAGTTGGGTAGTTGGTATTCATCCCTCCATTGCCGTACGCTGAAAAGGTAAAAGCATTTTTGTCGTTTAACTTCCAGTTCTTGCCAACACTGGGCATCACAAAATATTTCGAATCGCTTTCGATCGTTCCGGGAGTCAGTCCAAAGGTGCCAGGCATCATCGATGGATTCCCTGTAACCGTGTATTTACGGTTCGGGTTGAACAGGGCTGCACCAATGTTCCACTGAGCGTCGTTAAAGACATTCCCGGCAGGATTACCGCCAATAAGCGAAGTCTGATAAAACCCGGTGCCTGCGCCGGCAAGACCCTTGTTTATCGTGCCATAGCCAAGACTGAAATAGCCATCCGTGGCCATACATGTTGCACTAAGGCTAAGTAAACCAATGAAAATGAAAGATTTTCCAAATGTTGTTTTTTTCATAGTGATGTTTTGGATGAGGTGTTAAAATTTTTGCAAATCTAATAATATCATTAGGAATATATATAGATAAATATATATATTTTAAAGTATAAATTTTTTTGGATTTAGATGAAAAGCTGGCTGCTGGCTGTTCGCTGCTGGCAACTTGTTCATAATCAATTTGATTAGCAATTGTTGACTAACAGGTGGGTTTATTGATGCTTATTTAAAGGGAAAGAAGATAAGCAGTAGGGAGATCGTGAGACTGAAAAACAACTTTCATTTGAAGACTGCCAGTAACCCAAAGCCAGTTGCCAGCGGCATTTCTAAAATGATTACCCGCACAAAAAGGTGACAACGCATGTAAGAACAATTATCTTTGCTTTGAAATATTGAATTTTAAGATGGAGGGTAACATCAACTATCGGCAGGCGCTCACAAAAGCGATGGGCATGTGCAGTCAGTCGGAGCGGTGCCGTTTCGACATTATTGTCAAATTAAAACAATGGGAGCTTACCGATGAGGAGATTTCCGATGCAATCGGTTACCTGGTTAAAGAGCGGTTCCTTGATGAGGAACGGTTTGTCCGTTTTTATGTGAACGACAAGCTGCGGTTCAATAAATGGGGCAAGGTTAAGTTATCGTACATGCTGCGACAGAAACAAATCCCCGAAAACCTGATTCGTGAAGCGCTCGGTCAGATCGATGATGGTCTCTATGAGAAAACCCTTCACAAATTATTATCCTCAAAAGTCAAATCGGTGAAAGGGGCCTCCGACTATGAGCGGAAAGGGAAGCTGGCTGTTTTTGCGCAAAGTCACGGGTTTGAAGCGGATCTCGCTTTCCGGATAGCTGGTAAACTGATTGGAAATGAACAGTGAACAATGAACAGTGAGAAATGAGCAATGAAAAGTGAACAGTGACCGGGTGACTGCGATTCAAAGTTGAGCAAAAACTGACGGGCCATTTATCTTTCCTTGAGAAGTCACCCGGTCACTTCCATTCCAACTTTATGTTCTTATTAACACGTCGCCCATTCGCCCCATCGCCCATTCGCCCTTTCTCATCTTCTCACCCTCCCATTTTCACCCCCCTCTCGTTTTCACCCCTTCCCAAATTTACTACCTTTGCATCTTAATTTAAAAATAATCCAAAATGATCCAAAAGGAACAACTCAAAGAGCTTGTTGAGCGCCGGGATGCGCTGAGGAGGTTTCTTTGACGTCGATAATAAATTAATACGATTAGAAGAGGAAGAGCTTAAAACCCAGGACCCCGCTTTCTGGGAGAAACCCAAAGATGCCGAGGCGCAGATGATGGTGATCCGTTCAATCAAACAATGGACTGACGGTTTTAAGGCAATCGATCAGGCAGTTGAAGATTTGCAGATCCTGTTCGATTACAGTGAGGCGGGCGAAATAACCCAGGAGGAGCTTGAAGAACAGTTTGTTCAGACCCGAGGTCTGGTCGAGGATCTCGAAACAAAAAATATGCTGCGCCGTGAGGAGGACAGGCTTGGAGCAGTCCTGAAAATCAATGCAGGTGCAGGTGGAACAGAGTCGAACGACTGGGCTGACATGCTGATGCGAATGTACCTCCGCTGGGCTGAAAAGCATAAATATAAAGTGCGCGAAGCAAGTTTTGTTCCCGGTGAAGATGTAGGTGTAAAGAGTGTTACAATTGAGATTGACGGTGATTTTGCCTACGGTTATCTTAAAAGTGAAAATGGTGTGCACCGGTTGGTGCGTATTTCTCCGTTTAATGCGCAGGGGAAAAGACAGACTTCATTTACATCGGTTTTCGTTGCACCCCTTGTGGATGACACCATTGTTATTGATGTCAATCCGGGTGACATTTCATGGGATACCTTTCGTTCGGGCGGAGCCGGAGGGCAGAATGTGAATAAGGTTGAGACCGGAGTACGTCTTAAACATGCTCCAACAGGTATTACGATCGAAAATACGGAGTCGCGATCGCAGCTTCAAAACAAGGAGAACGCGATAAGACTGCTTAAATCGCAGCTTTATGCCCTTGAGCTGCAGCGTCGTCATGAAGCGACCACCAAAATTGAAGCAGGCAAGAAAAAAATAGAGTGGGGATCTCAGATCCGTTCCTATACGATGCAGCCCTATAAACTGGTAAAAGATGTGCGTACGGGTTTCGAAACCGGTAATGTACAGGCCGTTATGGACGGCGATATTGACGGGTTTATCAAGGCTTACCTGATGGAGTTCTCCGAAGGGGCCGATTGAATTTATTAGTGAAGGCCTGACTGGTCCCTATTCTGTAAAAGTTGAATTCCATAGTGAAGACCTGACTGGTACATAATCTGAAAAAGTCAGGCCTTCACTATCCATCGATTTCATCGCTTGTCAATCCCATCAGTTCGGAAATCTCATGATTATCAAAACCTTTGTTTTTTAAGCCCAGAGCGAGTTTTAATCTCTCTTCTTTTCTAATATTATATTCGGCATCTGCCTTCATCGTCCAGACCATACTCGCCCCGTATCGTAGGTCTTCGAGATGCCTGTTATAATTTTTTTGATCTTCATACGAAAGTTTATCAACTCTCCAGAGTTCCCTGGCCCTGTTGATACCACGTGCATCAAATTCGTCTTTTATCTCGTTATTTTTCAGATAATAGATCCACTGATCAAGTGAGTCATTCGCGATATCATTGAATTGATTCACTTTAATCACATAGTATTCAGGGAAAATCTGAGACGGCTCTGTTTTGCCAAGTATTTCTGTTTGCCGTTCCGAAAGCATCAGCTTATCAAACTTATGCATTCCGATAAAATCATTTTTTCCATGATATACATAATCCTCGCCTTGTTCCAAGTCGAAATAAACGATGTTGATCGAGAATACTTTCTTTAAATTTACGTAAGGCTCCCCAACTGAAATGTATTCCGAAATCACTTTCGATGTCCCATAAGCCATCCGATGGAAGTAATCGTACTCGCTTTGGTTTTGTATCTCGATAATCAGTAACTCACCTTTTGAGTTTTTTACCAATAAATCAACCCTGTGGTATTTATCAGTGTCTGCTTGCTGATTGCTTTCGCTTTCCAGAAAATTCTGAATGATGATGTCTTCCAGCAATAATTCGGATAAAAATCCCTCAAGAACAAAATAATCGGCCTTGTTGCGAAGAAGTCTTTTAATCGCCCAGTCAAAACGTATTAAATTCCTGTTATTCATTGTCTTTTCGGGAAATAATCAAACTTTACAACAAAGATAACGATTTCTTTTGTCGTTCATTAGCCATTGTTTTTCTTTGCCGGATCAGAGAATTACAGTCGTAACCTAATCAATATACGTCTCTTTCAGTATTGCCTTTACCTCTTTTATTTCCGGCTTCGACAAGATCCCAAGCTTTTTAATGATTCGTTGTTTATCTATAGTTCGAATCTGATCAAGAACAATCCAACCAATTTTATTGTCATGTCCTGAGGCTAATTGTATATTGTGTTTCGCCATTTCATCACGAAGAAAAAGGCGTTTCTCATCTTCAGAGCTCAGACTATTGTACTCATCCATCTGCCTTATTTCCTGCAAGCGTGTTTGAACCGCAAAATAAGTTTGACCTAAGGCTACTACTTCTTTCGAAGGATCAGCATTTTGTACAATCAGATAACAAGCATAACGGCTTAATTTTACGCTTGGGTATACTTGTTTGGCTCCTTTTCCATGAATTATCTCCTCGTTGAAATCAACGATGTGATCTTCGACTAACTGACCGCTGTTTAAACAAGCCTCCTTTGCTTTATTTTTTACTGATTGGAAATTTCTGAAATCGGTATATTCCAATACCTTAGCAAGCTGACGAGCGCCCCAGAATTCATTTCCATATTCATCTGTTTGCCTGATCTGTTCGAAAATGCTCAAATCCCGTTGTGATAGTCTATCTGTCATGAGGTAATGATTATCTAAAATACTGAAAATTATTACTATAGGTAAATATAAACAAAAAAATGGTAAGTTGGAAAGAATTATCGATTTACAGTTGCAATCAAGACACAGAATTAGTACAAAAACTTTATCCGCAAATCGTTGTTTGTTTTTGCAGGTAACAACATTTTGTATTTCACTTTTAATTATACACTTTTGGAGTATAGTTGCATAACGATAATCTTCATTTTTATTTAAATCCTTCACCTGCTATGGAAAACAACAATGATGAGAAGATTTATTACCCCTCCCAGGCGGTAATCGAACAGGCAAATGTTCAGGAATACGATAAATTGTACGCATCGTCCATCAAAAATCCGGAAAAATTCTGGGAAGGACAGGCAGAGCAATTGTCGTGGTACAAAAAATGGGATCAGGTGCTTGATAAAAGTAATCCTCCGTTTTATAAATGGTTTGAAGGGGGTAAAACGAATATTATACTCAATGCAATCGACCGGCATCTGGATAATGCAAACCGGAACAAGCTTGCGCTGATATGGGAAGGTGAGCCCGGTGATTTAAGGACCTTTTCATACCATGCCCTAAACCGCGAAATTTGCCAGTTTGCCAATATTCTGAAAAGCATGGGGGCCAAAAAAGGTGATGTGATTACGATCTATATGCCCCAGATTCCTGAACAAATCATCTCGATGCTTGCCTGTTCAAAAATAGGTGCAGTCCATAGCGTTGTTTACGGAGGATTTAGTCATGAAGCTCTTGCCGACCGGATAAATGATGCCAACAGCAGGATTGTTATTACTGCCGACGGAGGATACCGGCGCGGTAAAGTTGTCGAAATGAAAAGTATTGTGAATAAGGCGATGGAGTTATCTCCTACGATGGAAATTTGCATCACTGTAAAACGGACCGGGGTGGATGTTTATATGGAAAATGGGCGTGATTATTGGCTGCACGACCTGAAAACTCTTCCGATCGCGGCCAATAAGTGTGAAACCGAACAGATGGATTCCTCGGATATGTTATTCCTTCTTTATACCTCCGGATCAACCGGAAAACCTAAAGCATTGGTTCATACCCATGGTGGATTTAGTGTTTACACTTCAACCACTCACCGGATGGTTTTCGATATTAAACCCGAAGACCGGTACTGGTGTGCTGCTGATCCGGGGTGGATTACGGGGCACAGCTATATCGTTTATGGTCCCCTGATGAACGGGGCTACCATTATGCTTTATGAAGGTGCACCTACTTATCCTTATCCTGACCGTTGGTGGAAAATGGTGGAAAAATACGGGATTAATATATTGTATACCTCCCCCACAGCTATCCGAAGTTTAATGCGTTTTGGAGATTCGTGGCCCAATCGTAATGATGTAAGTTCCTTGCGCTTGCTTGGGTCGGTTGGTGAACCAATCAGTCCTGAGGCGTGGCGGTGGTTTTATAAAGCAGTGGGAGGCGAAAAATGTCCGATCATTGATACCTGGTGGCAAACCGAAACAGGCGGCTTTATGATTTGCCCCCTTCCAATTACACCTTTGAAGCCAGGTTCCGCCACAAAACCATTTTTTGGAAATGTGATTGCCGTGGTCGATGATAACGGTAACGATGTGAAAACCGGAGAGGAGGGCACCCTGGTTATTAAAACGCCATGGCCGGGTATGACCGCCGGTATTTTCCGTGACCCGGAGCGGTTTGTAGAGACGTACTGGAAGAAATATGAAAAACAAGGGTGGTATCTTACGGGCGATTCTGCCAAAATTGACAAGGATGGCTACTTCCGGATTATAGGTCGTACCGATGATGTGATCAAAGTTAGTGGATATCGGCTGGGAACTGCAGAAATTGAGAGCGTTATGGCGGGTCATCCTGCAATTGCCGAATCGGCTGCAATCGCGCTTCCACACGTTCTGAAAGGAAACAGCATTCATATTGTTGCCGTTTTGCGTATGGGATACACCGCCAGCAAAGAACTTGAGCACGAAATGATACAGCATATGATTGATCACCTGGGTCCTATTGCCCGGCCTGAAGAGATCATTTTCACAGATCAGCTTCCCAAAACCCGGAGCGGAAAAATTATGCGGCGTGTGCTAAAAGCAAGGGCATTGGGCTTACCTGAAGGGGATTTGAGTACTTTGGAGGAGTAATCCTGACTGTCAGGTAAAAGTATTAATTTTGTGGCTCTTTGGCTTTTGGAGAGATTAATAAATAGTTTCTGGCTGCTGGCAACTAGCAACTGGCAAATCACACTTCGAAAAAAAAAGTCAACTTTGATAAATTCGTTGACACCTTTTAAATATAACTTGGGAAATTGGATCATTTGACCTGTTTTAAACAGCCAGTTGCCAGTTGCCATTCGCTAATATTTTGTTCATTTATTTCTCTTCGGGCTATTTATTTTTTTAAATCGTTAAAATTTTTTCTGTTTTATGTCCGCCCCCTCCACCCGTACAATCTGGGATATTGCCTGGCCGATCATGTTGAGCCTGGTTGCCCAGAATGTCGTTAATGTTACCGATACTGCATTTTTAGGGAGGGTGGGGGAGATTGAACTCGGTGCATCGGCGATCGGGGGTTTATTGTATACCACCTTGTTTATGGTGGCATTCGGATTTACCACCGGCGTCCAGATTTTGATTGCACGGCGGAATGGTGAAAAAAATTACCTGGCAATTGGCCGTATTTTTGACAATAGCTTTTACTTCCTGGCAATTACTTCAATTTTGCTTACGGTTGTTGTGTTTTTTTTCGGTCCTGACTTGCTTAAACCTCACATGGCCTCGGAGGCAGTTTACGGGGCGAGTTCCACTTACCTGGTTTATCGTGTACTGGGATTATTTTTTGCTTCGGCCGGATTGCTGTTCCGTTCGTTTTACACAGGTATCGCTTTTACAAAGTACCTGAGTATAAGTTCGGCAATAATGGCCGGGATCAATGTTATTCTCGATTATGCGATGATTTTCGGACACTGGGGATTTCCGGCAATGGGGATAAAAGGTGCCGCCATTGCGTCGGTAGTTTCCGAAGTATGTGCGTTGCTGTTTTTTGTAATCATCACTTTCCGCAACAGCCGGTTAAGGCATTATGCACTTTTCAGATTGGTTAAACCTGATCTCCGGATTATCATAAATACGTTGGGGGTATCTTTTTTTGTGATGTTGCAATTTGTACTTTCACTGGGAAGCTGGTTTGTCTTTTTCATGATCATCGAAAAGATGGGAGAGCGTCCACTCGCAGTTTCCAATATTATCAGGAGTCTTTATTTGTTGTTAATGATCCCGGGCTGGGCATTGTGTTCGGTTACCAATACCCTGGTGAGTAATGCCCTGGGTGAAGGAATGCCTCAGCAGGTGATTCCCATAATAAGGAAGATCATGAAGTTCAGTGTTGCTTCGATGGCGTTAACCATTTCGATTGCTGCGCTTTTCCCCCGACTTGTTATTTCGGTCTACACCAATGATCCCTCACTGATCGAAGCGACGATCCCGTCTTATTACATTGTTCTTATTGCGTTGTTCCTGTTTGCTTTGGTGAGTATCCTTTTTAACGGCGTTCTGGGTACGGCAAATACTAAAATTGCGCTTGGTATTGAGGCAATTACCCTTTTCGCTTATCTTGTGTTCACCTGGCTGGTAGCTGTAAAACTTCAGATGAATATCGAATATGTCTGGACTGCCGAATACGTCTACAGCACATTAATCGGTTTGCTATCCTATTGGTATCTCAAGAAGGGAAACTGGCGTGATAAAGTGGTGTAAGGAGATTTTTTATTAAGGACTAAGACTTGCTTAAGGAATATTAATTTTTACAAAAACGGATCTTTCAATTGTTGTGCCATCGCCTAGCTTTCCAAAACTATTTTCTCCGGTGCTCCAAAGTGTTCCATCTTTCTTAATGATAAGAGAGTGATTTTCCCCGGCAGCAATCTCTTTTACATCCTCCATAATTTTCACATAACTTGATTTACTGACTTTGGTTCCGTCACCTAACTGCCCTACCGGATTATATCCGGAAGCCCATAAGGAATTGTCCGTTTTAATGATCAGGGAATAGCTGGCGCCAGCTGCGACTGCCTTTACGTTGTCCATAATTTTTATGCAGCCAAATTCTGAAGTATATGTGCCATTACCAAATTGGCCCTCATGATTATACCCCCTCGCCCAAAGTGCACTATCAGTTTTGATGATTAAAAGATGACCTGCGCCGGAAGCTACCCTTCTAACATTATCGGTAATCAGAACATAGCTTTGAATAGTGGATGTAATTTGTCCTGGAGTATCATCATAAACGGCACAGAGTGTATTGTCGGTTTTTATTATGAAAGAATCATGGCCCCAGTTAGCTACCATTTTTACATTGTCCAAAAGTTTTACGAATCGGAAATCATTGCCTGATGAACCATCGCTCATCAGGTATCCGTAATAATTTAGTCCCGCACCCCAGAGTGAATTGTCTTTTTTTATTATCAAAGAATTATCAGCTCCTGCTACGACCATTTTTACATCATCCAAAATCTTTACAAAATCAGTTTTATCCGACTTAGTACCATCGCCTAATTGTCCCCATGTATTATTTCCTACACCCCATAGTGAGTTGTCGGTTTTTAATAACAGTGTATGATGGCTTCCGCTCGCAACAGCTTTTACATGATCCTGGATATTCGTAAAATATAAATTGGGGTTACCATAAGGCAAACCTAGCTGACCGGCATTATTGGCTCCTGTTCCAAAAAGGGAATTATCCGTTTTTATTATAAGGGAATCATTGTTGTCCGGTAAAACCGGAATTTGTTTAATTATTGTGTTTAATGCATTGATAATTAATCTGCATATTTTAAAATTTCAAAAGTAAGCCCCCTCTATTTCGGGGAATAGCGAATTTTGATAATTCATTTTGTTCTCTTTTATTATTTCGCGCCAACTTCCTTCAGGGTCTTCCAAAAATCCATACATGTTAATGTAACTCATTAATTGTTGTCTTATGATGGACACCAGATTAGAAAATGCCCAACTGCGTTTCAACTGACCCCTCACCAGAGTTATCAGTAAATTAGCAAGCATGGCTGTCCAAATTTGTATCTCTATGGCATTTTCATTGTCTCCCAAAAAATATTTTAATGGAAAGTTTTGCTTTAGTTGCTTAAACAGCAGTTCTATCTGCCAACGTTTTTTGTAAATTAAAGCGATTTTTTCGGCCGACAAATCAAAATTATTGGTAATAAACTCAAATAAACGACCATTTTCGCTGTCCCAATAAGCAATTCG
This sequence comes from uncultured Bacteroidales bacterium, assembly GCA_942493325.1. Lineage (GTDB taxonomy): Bacteria > Bacteroidota > Bacteroidia > Bacteroidales > Prolixibacteraceae > JAAFHB01. The sequence continues at coordinate 5,821,365 of OW818689.1, forward strand.
TCTTGAACGGTGTTCCTCTTTCTTTTTCTCACCATAGTACAATACAATTTCCTCATCTTTCAGCACACCGGAATCAGCATCATCCGGAATATCGAATTCTTTTCTGGCCTCGTAAAGGGCATTGTCTTTTAGTCTTGTTACATACCAGATTGAACCTTTTGAGAATGCTTCATATTGGGCATAATCAACATATCCTTTGTCAAAAGTGATTATGGAGCCGGGTGCCAGATTATGAACCTCTTTCAGAAACATGTGGTCGTGTCTGGCTGCTTCACTATACCGGATTAGACATGGCACATTTTCGCTGGCTTTAATAATCGTATGAGCTTTTATTCCACCTTTTTTCCTGCCTTCCGTTGGATTACGTCCCACACCTTTAAGAATATCCTTAAACAGCGAGATGGTCGTTGAATCCATGATATAAAGTCGCTTTAAGTCGGCATCACTCAATCGGCTGTCCGCTAAATTTGATACATGATTACGATAAACACTCATATAGATGTCTCCAAAAACCTTGCTGGTGCGCCTTTGGTTTGCTTCAGAAAACGTACTTCGCCTCACCACATAGGATAACCCTAAATGTGAAAGCTTATGAGCGTTGGCCAGCAATCCCAGAATGACTTCTCTGATTGAATGATAGCCTTCCAGAGCAACAAAGAGCATCACAATGACATGATTGTATGTGGAAAACTTTTTCACATAGTGTTCAGCACGATGCTGTTTGGCAATTTTTCTAATCTCTCCCTTGTCAATGAACTTTATTAGCTGATTAAAGATCGGCTGTCCGCTAAAATTTTTACTTTTACCCATGGTTACAATTGTTGCTTCGTAACTTCAAAGGTAACCATACCGGGTTAGTCTTCAAAGGCTAACTCGGTTCTATTTTTTTTACCGGACAACAGTGTAAGGGAATGGAAGTTCCCGGTCCCGGCAGCTTTTATATTATCTGCAATTTTTACAAAACTGCTCCTATTGGTTTTTGTTCCATCACCTAATTGGCCGTTATTATTACTTCCTGTCCCCCATAGCGTATCGTCGGTTTTGATGATCAAAGAAAAGCAATCCCAGCTACAAGGTTTATATTGATTCCGACCAATAATAATTCCAAACTGATTAATATAATAACCAGTAGCAACTGCTCTAACTCCATCGGCAATTTTTTCAAAACCGGCAATCGGAGTATTGGTTCCATTGCCTAATTGGCCAAAACTATTCGCACCTGTTGCCCATAAGGTATTGTCTGTTTTTAGTATAAAATAGTAGTCATAACTCAGGGTTACACTTTTGATACCATCTGCAATAAAATCGAAACCGCTTTTCCCATTCGATTCCCAAAGCGTATTGTCTGTTTTGAGTATAAATACATGATTATTAAAGCCGGCAGCTACCGATTTTACATCGTCAATTATTTTTACAAAACTGGATTTGTTATTAGGGAGTGTGGCATCGCCAAATATTCCGTCATAATTTATCCCCGATCCCCAAAGAGAGTTATCCGTTTTGATAATCAACGAAAAATAATCATTGGCATCAACTGCCTTTACATCGTCCATGATTTTCACGAAATTTTGCTTATTAATAGTCGTGCCATCACCCAATTGACCCGAATAATTTAGCCCGGCAGCCCAAAGAGAATTGTCCGTTTTTACTAATAGTGTATGGGAACCTTTGGAAGATACAGCTTTTACACCTTCAGCTACTTTTTCAAAATTGTATATTGAATTAGTAGAACCGTTACCCAATTGTCCGGAAGAATTCTTTCCTGCGGCCCAAAGAGAGTTGTCTGATTTTATGATCATTGATTGAACATCCCCGATGTTTAACGATTTTACATCTTCAGTGATTTTGATGAAATGGTCGTTATAATTTGAAATCAAATTCCCCAATTGTCCATTGAAATTGTAACCTGCAACCCATAAGGTGTTATCTGGTTTGATGAAAAAGGAATTATCGGAACTGGCAAAAATTGATTTTACCTCAGGAGATTCTCCGGTTGAAGGGATCGTTGGAACTTCTGGCTCAGGATTAAGCTCAGTTCTTTTGCAGGAAGTGCAAAATGTGCCAATAAGGATAAGCCACACTGCAATATGAAGGAATGGCTTTTTCATCACTGTAAAGCTACAAAAAATCAGCACCGGATGTAAGTATTTAATACGAAAATTTTCCTGTGACAGTCAATGAATTACTTTAAAACAAAACTACTTTTCCGTAAAGCTCTGGGCCAGCTCAATCACGCACATATAATTAAATTTCTTGTGCCCGCCGCAGGCTACACCTACACGTCTGAAACGCGGATTGAAAATGCTGTTACGATGCCCGCGATTCCTGACTCCATCATCGATTATCAGCGCCAAAACAATTCTGCGGGCAATATTATATCCATAATCAATATTTTCGGAACATAAACCATCCCATGTGCCATACCGGCTTATCCGATCACAAAAACGGCTGCCATCTGTACCGATATGCCCTGTCTGAATGGTTATTTCCTGCATGCGTACCATATCCGTGGCCGCTCTGCTCAGGCCCGGGGATGCAAACAAAACAGGGATCGAATCCTGATTTTCCAAAAACCTGATCGCTTCACTCACAGCGCTTCGGCCTTCCTTTGTAACTACACAGGTTTCACCGGGTTCGCGGAATTCATTTCCGTTGAACATATGTAAGAACGGCAAAAGGAATTTGGCGTAAGTTTCGGGCTGCGACCGTGCCAGGTTAAGTTCCTTAACAACATCAAACTCCAGGTAGGATAAATAGCCGGAATTATTTTCATCCGACTGACATTTGCCCATACGCAAAGGAATTGCAAGGGCAGTTAAATCACCGATTAATACCAGGATGGTTACAATTTTGAGAAATTTATGCATACGGATACACTATATAACCAGGTCTAACGAAAAATCAGGAATTCATGGAATACCTCAATAATTTACCGCATGCAATTGGCAGGTCGTCTAATAATGTTGTCTAAAGATAAAAAGTGGCATTGAAATTTTGCTAAACGATTAATTTATTGGGGGATCCAAAACAAAATATCATGCTACATTGTAAAGATATTAATAAAAATCTGAATAGAAATGGTTTACCGGTGGTTATTTCAATAACAGAAAATTGGGGGAAGAATTAGGGGCTAATGTATATTCGTCCAATAACTCCAGGGAATGAAATATCAATAATCACAGGGATTCAGTGTGATTACTGTCAGGGCGATCCTGGTATTGAGCCTTATGTTTATTTTTCAGTATAGCTTTGAGCCAGTTCAATCACACACATGTACCGGTAGGTTTTGTGCGAACCACATGCCACACCGACCCGTCGGTATGCTGGGGTAAAAATGCTTTTACGATGCCCCCGGCTACTGACTCCATCATCAATAATGAGTGCCATAACAATTTTCCGGGCCAAGTTATTTCCATAATCAATATTTTCGGCACATGAACCTCCCCAGGTACCATGCCGGTTGAGCCGTTGATTAAATGTACTTCCATCTCTGCCGGTATGACCTATTTGATTGGTCGATTCCTGCATCCGGACCATATCTTTAGCCGCTCTGCTCATCCCTTTGGATGCAGTAAGCGGAGGTAATGATTTTTGATTCCGAAGGAACCTGATCGCTTCGTTCACTGCACTTTTACCCTCTACGGTCATTAATATTGCTTCGCCTTGTTCGTGAACCTCGGCACCGATGTATAGTTTTGAATAGGCCGTCAGGAAATCGGCATAGACTCCCGGCTGAGTTCGTGCCAGGTTGAGTTCTTCCACTACTTCATCTTCCAGTTCCGACAAATACCCAGTGTTTATAAGCTTTTTTTGGGATGTGCCGGTCATGTCCGCGAATGTATGTGCAGATACCGAATTGAACAAAAATAAAATAAGTAAACTTTTTAGAAATTTTTCCATTTAAATGAAAATGATAGTCGTGAGGAAATTGCGATGCAACAATTATACCAGATTTATGAATAAAGGAATTGCAAATTGACACTGAATGTCGTATATCTTTCAAAAATTCCAGAGCTAAATCATTTTCTGAGATTACCCCGGCTATTTGAAAAATATACTCCCGAAAGGCAGATCAATCCTGAAATGATAAATAAAACCTTCACGCCGTTCATAAATAAAGAGTGATCAACTTCTTTGATCTGCGCGCCATTAAAATACAGCGAAAAAATCAGGGTAACAATCATCATGCTTAACATTTGTCCGATAACTCGCATCGTTGCCGAAGTTCCCGAAGCTGTTCCCAGTTGTCTCTTTTCAACAGAGCTCATTATTGTGTTCATGTTGGGCGAAGAGAATAATCCGAAACCAATTCCCATGATGATTAAAACAAGTACAATCAAATATACCGGAGTTTGCTGATTAATAAATGCGAGAATAAACAGACCGATTGCACTGATCAGCATACCGGCGGTTGCGAGCTTCCGGGGTTCAATTTTGTCGGATAGTTTCCCCGCGAAAGGAGAGAGAATCGTCATCATCAATGGTTGGGCTACAAGAATCGTCCCTGCCTGTTGAGGTGTGAATCCTTTTATTTTCTGGAGAAACAGGCTCATCAGGAAAACCAGCGAAAAGGTAGCACTGTAATTGATCAGTGCTGCTATGTTCGAAAAAGCAAATAACCGGTTGTGCGTGAAGAGTGAGATCTCGAAAATGGGCCAGGTCGATTTTTTACATCGCAGGATAAAGAGCATCATCATTAGCATGCCTACTGTAAGCAACGGCCAGCCATAGCTTGTATTCAGGTTTGATGAACTGTAAACTATCGCGATAAGTCCGGCAGAATAGTAAAGTGCCCCGATATGATCAATTTTACCCTGAGTGCTGGCCGTCAGAGTAGTCTTCAATTTAAAGAAGACCAATACAATTGCAGCAATACCCAATGGGACGCAGAAAAGAAATATACTGCGCCATCCAAAATTTTGTGTGAGAATTCCTCCGATAAAGGGTCCCATCGATAAACCAAGATAGACTGCTGCAACATTCAGTCCGAGGACCTTGCCGCGTTCCGCGGGAGGAAAGACGGAGACAAGTATCGGAGCCCCTGAGGTCATAGTCATGGAGGCGCCTAGTCCCTGGAGAACTCTGAATCCAATTAATGTCAGACCATCAGGTGCAACCCCGCACAGAGCAGTCGCCACTGTAAAAATGAGAATTCCCCACTTGAAAACAAATTTCTGCCCGCGTATATCCGCAAATTTCCCGATAGGAAGTAAAAAAACGGCGGATGACAAGAGGTAGGAAGTTACAATCCAACTCAGGGCTACAGCATTTAGATTAAACTCATTTTCAATCGCGGGCAAAGCAATGTTTACTCCGGAAATCAGAAATGGCCCCAGAAACGAGGTCAATAATGCAATCGTTAAGGCCGATCGCTGTGTGTTTGTCATTTGTCGTTCTATTTACGGTCAAAAATAGTAAAATCTGATTATTGTCATTTATGATAAAATAGCAATGACTTTTTTACGTTATTCAGTTTTAATCCTTTAACTTTGCAATTCGATTTTTCCAAATAGTTATTTAATTATGAATGAGAAAGATATAAAATTATTTTCGGAATTTCCGCCTGTGTCTACCGAAGCATGGGAAGCTCAGATTAACACAGACTTAAAGGGTAAGGATTATGACAAGACCCTGATCTGGCATACAAATGAGGGTATTAATGTGCGCCCGTACTACCGTAGTGAAAATTTGAACGGACTTGAATTTGTCGGAACTTTACCCGGACAATTTCCCTATGTTCGGGGAAACCGAAAAGCCGGAAACAACTGGTTAATCCGCCAGGACATCGACGTGGTCGATCTTCGTGACGCTAACCGGAAGGCCTTGGAAATCACCTCTAAAGGAGTTACTTCTCTCGGTTTTGTATTTAAAAACTGCCAGGAGATCAGTATGAATGATTTGAAACAATTGCTGCACGGTATCTGCCTCGAAAAAATGGAGGTAAATTTTGTGATGGCCTGCAAAAATGCCCCGCTGGTAAAAAGCCTGGTTGCTTTTCTGAAAGACCAGCAGGCTAATCGTGACGAAGTAAAAGCATCGGTGAATTTTGATCCGATAGGTGTATTTACACTCAAAGGAAAATTCTGTACCAGCGAAACTGAAGCTTTTGTTCGCGCAAAAGAGGTGCTGGAGTCGGCAGTTGATTATCCCGGAGTACAACTGATTGGCGTCAATGGCAAAAATTTCAACAATGCAGGCGCTTCGATTGTACAGGAACTGGCTTTTTCATTAGCCATTGGTGCCGAATATCTTACCCGTCTTACGGATCTTGGACTAAATGCAGGAACTGTTGCTCTGCGCATCCGGTTTAATTTCGGTATTGGCGGTAATTATTTTATGGAACTGGCTAAACTTCGTGCAGCCAGGATGTTGTGGGCAAATATCGTAAAGGCTTACCATCCTGAATGCGGTCCTGACAATAATTGCGATGAAAATTGCAGTGATGATGATTGTCTCTGTGCCTGCGAAATGAATATTCATTCCGAGACTTCTGTCTGGAATAAAACCATATATGATCCGTATGTAAATCTTTTGCGTACCGAAACAGAAGCCATGTCGGCGATATTGGGCGGTACCGATTCATTAACAATTCTTCCTTTTGATGTTATTTACGCACAGCCAAATGATATTTCGGAACGAATTGCGCGTAACCAACAGGAAGTTTTAATGAATGAGGCAAATTTTGACAAGATTGCTGATCCTGCTGCAGGCTCGTATTATATTGAAACTTTAACGGCCTCCATCGCCGAACAAGCATGGAAGCTTTTCCTCGAAATCCAGGAAAAAGGTGGTTTTATCAGTGCCTTCCGCGAAGGATTCGTTCAGAAATTGGTTAACGAAATGGCTGCTAAGCGGATAAAAGCGGTTGCATCACGCCGTGATAATCTTTTGGGAGTAAATCAATTTCCGAATTATACCGAGCAAATCACCGATAATATAAGCAGTCATTTGTTCGAAGCTGTTGATCAGACGGCTGAGGATGCTGAAGTTGAAACCATAAAATTCTACCGCAGTGCCCAGCAGCTCGAAGCGCTCAGGTATGCCACTGACTCTTTTTCGGTTAAGAATAGGCGTCCTAAAGCATTTATGCTCACCATTGGAAGTATAACCTTCAGTAAGGCAAGGGCCCAGTTTGCCTGTAATTTCTTTGCCGTTGCCGGTTATGAAGTAGTTGACAACAATGCCTTTGCAACAGTAAACGATGGAGTAAAAGCCTCCCTTGAAGCGAAAGCCGATATCGTTGTGATTTGCAGTTCAGATGAAGAATACGCTGAATTTGCCCCTGAAGCGTTCAGCCAGTTGAAGGATAAAGCAATTTTTGTAGTGGCAGGAGCCCCGGCTTGTATGGAGGATCTTAAAGCTGCCGGAATCGAAAATTTCATCAGTGTGAAGACAAATTTACTCGAATCACTGACTGAATATAATAATAAACTTGGGATAAAATAGTATCAATTATGAAGCCTGATTTTAAAGAAATAAATATAAATAGTGTCCCTAAACCTTGCGATTCGGCTAAGGAGAGGGAAGAGAATGACGGGATTAATAAAGTCTGGATGACTCCGGAATTGATTCCTGTGAAAGGAGTATATACCAAAGAAGATCTCGAAGGACTCGAGCATTTGAATTATGCTGCCGGTATTGCACCGTTCCTTCGCGGGCCTTATTCAACAATGTTCGCCACGAGGTCCTGGACCATCCGTCAGTACGCGGGATTTTCCACCGCCGAGGAATCGAATGCATTCTACCGCCGTAATCTTGCCGCCGGTCAGAAAGGACTTTCAGTGGCATTTGACCTTGCGACTCACCGTGGTTACGATTCAGATCATCCGCGTGTTGAGGGTGACGTGGGCAAGGCAGGTGTTGCTATCGATTCAATCCTGGATATGAAGATTCTTTTCGACAATATCCCTTTGAATAAAATGTCAGTTTCGATGACCATGAACGGTGCCGTTTTACCGGTTCTGGCTTTTTACATCGTTACGGCACTTGAACAGGGTGCAAAACTCGAGGAACTGGCGGGCACCATTCAAAATGATATTCTGAAAGAATTCATGGTGCGCAATACCTATATTTATCCACCGGAATTCTCCATGAGGATTATCGCCGATATTTTTACGTACACCTCGCAGCACATGCCTAAATTCAACTCGATTTCAATTTCGGGTTACCACATGCAGGAGGCAGGTGCTACAGCCGATATTGAAATGGCTTATACCCTGGCCGATGGTCTGGATTATATCCGCACCGGGATCAAAGCCGGATTGAGCATCGATGCTTTTGCCCCTCGTTTGTCCTTTTTCTGGGCGGTGGGAATGAACCATTTCATGGAAATTGCCAAAATGCGTGCAGCCCGTATGATCTGGGCGAAAATGGTTAAGCAGTTTAATCCAAAGAGTGCCAAATCAATGGCGCTTCGCACACATTCACAAACTTCGGGCTGGTCACTGACCGAGCAGGATCCTTACAATAACGTGGGTCGTACCTGTATCGAAGCAATGGCCGCTGTTCTTGGTCATACACAATCGCTGCATACCAATGCCCTCGATGAGGCAATCGCATTGCCTACCGAGTTTTCGGCACGTATTGCGCGCAATACGCAGCTTTATATTCAGCAGGAAACGGAAGTATGCCGCTCGCTCGATCCTTGGGCAGGATCCTATTATGTCGAGTCTTTGACGAACGAACTGGTTAAGAAAGCATGGGCGTTAATCGAAGAAGTTGAAAAGCTTGGCGGTATGTCAAAAGCCATCGAAACGGGCGTTCCGAAAATGCGCATCGAAGAGGCTGCTGCCCGCACACAGGGTCGTATTGACTCCGGCACACAGGCCATTATCGGGGTGAACAAATATCGCCTTGAAAAAGAAGATCCTATTGATATTCTTGATATTGACAATTCGGCGGTTCGTCTCTCACAAATCGAAAGATTGAAAAAGCTTCGTGCTGAACGTAATGAGGCAGAAGTGACCGAAGCACTTGACGCAATTACCAAATGCGCACAGACAGGTGAAGGAAACCTTCTTGAACTGGCTATTGTTGCCGCTCAGAAACGTGCCTCACTTGGCGAAATTTCACTCGCATGCGAGAAAATTGCAGGACGATATAAAGCAACCATTAGAACCATCTCAGGCGTGTACAGATCAGAAGCTAAGAATGACAAAGATTTTGAACAGGCACTTGCGCTTGTCAATCAGTTTGCTGAAAAAGAGGGTCGTCAGCCACGTATCATGATCGCTAAAATGGGTCAGGATGGGCACGACCGCGGAGCTAAGGTAGTTGCCACAGGTTATGCAGACCTTGGTTTCGATGTCGATATGGGACCTTTGTTCCAGACGCCGGCTGAAGCGGCCAAACAGGCAGTCGAAAACGACGTGCACGTGCTGGGTGTTTCATCCCTTGCTGCCGGACATAAAACGCTGATCCCGGCCGTTATGGAAGAGCTGAAGAAACTGGGTCGTGACGATATCATGGTAATTGCCGGAGGAGTAATCCCCGCGCAGGATTACCAGTTTCTGTATGACGCAGGGGTTGTAGCGATCTTTGGTCCCGGAACCTCTGTAGCTTCAGCGGGAAAGAAAATTATGGAAATTCTGGTTGCCGCGCAGGAAGATTGATTTGTGATTTATGATTTAAGGATTCCGCGTTATAAATTATGAAAGGTTAAATAAAGGGCTTCTGGCGGCTGGCTTCTGGCAACTGGCTTCTGGCGGCTGGTTTCTGGCAACTGGCTTCTGGCTACTGGCTATTGGCAACAGCTAGCCGCCAGTAGCCAGTTACCAGCCGCTAGTTGCCAGCCGCTAGTAGCTCCCGAAGCTTCGGGACCAGCCGCCAACCGCCAGCTGCCAGCTGCCAGTAGCTTTCCGAATAATGCGCAATAAAATAAAAATATGGCTGTTCCGCTTACGGGATGGCCATTTTTTGTGATGTTCGATGCCCTTCAAGGGGTTGCAAACCCTTGAAGCGGCTTTTCAAAATTATCGTCGACAATGAGGTGTATTAAAAAGTTAAAAAAATATTTTTCTGTAAATAGATGCCTTAAACAAACAAAATGATCAATATTTTTTGTTAATTTTCAAGACTCAACAGATTTTCATGTACCAGTTTAACCAGCTCTTACTTATTGGCGGAGCGGGCCTGTTCAACTTTTATAAAATTAAATCGAAACCTCCTGTACTCCCGGATACAGCCGGTATATAGTTTCATTTTTAATTAAATAAAAATTCCTATGGAGAACAGAATTGATGTTGTTTTGACAAAGGAAACCGAGGATCAGATCCTTAAAAGTGTTTCCGACTTGAAAAAAATGATGCCTTTTTTAATTAAACTTTCGGCGGCTGATCGTGATACGATGCCAATGATCAGCGATGGCCGCAAACCGTTTGTCGAAAAAGCTTACGACCTTGCCTCGCGCAGTGCAATCATCAACCCGGGAGCCGATATGGTAACAGCTGGGTTGCATGATCTTAATCTATTTTCTTTTTTAATGTCATTGGAAAATGAATTGCTTCAGCTGTTGGAAATGGTGCGCGATACCAAACAATTGGCTGGTGGCGAAACCTACGAAGTTGCCAGGTATGTTTACTCGAAAGCAAAGATGGAACTGAAAATGGGTACTCCCGGTATGCAGGCCATTGTTGACGAATTGGGTAAACTTTACAAACAGAGTCCGGCAGCTGCTAAAGTACCGGTTAAATAATGCCGGAAACTTCAAGACGTCTGTACCGGGTTACAGACGTTTTTGTTTTAATGATTATTCACTCACATAGCTCTTGAACGATTGCCGAGCAGAATTATAGTAATTTACTTCGACATCACGGTAAAACAGCGTAATAACACAGCAAATTACCCTGTCATCACGTACAATTGATAAGATGACGCAGTAATCAGGTGCGATATCAGACCGGCCAGGTGCAAAATCGCAGTTAATGGGTGCGATCATGCACTGATTTGGTCTGATGTCGCAGTATAATGGTAAGATAACGTACCAAAACGCTGTATTTTATAATCACTTTGTTGCAGTCTAAAACATTAGATGCCCTTCAAGGGGTTGCAAACCCTTGAAGCGGCTTAACTAATTACACAAATTGATCCGGATTGAGATTTGGTTGTGGTTCTGGTTTGTGTAGAAGGAATAGCTGTAAACGGATTCACGAATTGCTCATTGTTGTAACTTCCGATTTCGATCAAATGCAAAACCTGACAGGATTAAATATGTTGCATTTATAGTGCTTTAATTCAAATACTTATATAAATATAATATATTTAGGGGTTACCGCAGGGGACACCTTGTCCAATTCTCTCAAAATCTTTCAGCGTCTTAATTATCCATTTCTATTTTCCTGTCAACTAAGCTGACTGCCCGACTTGCGGGTATGTACTATTAGCAAACACTATTTATGTCTTCAATTTAAATATTTTCTTTTTAATGTCGATCGTAATAATTCTTGATTGTGCCGACTATTTTATAAATCCGTTAGAATTAATGTTATATCTTACGATTTTTATTAAGTCATCTTCTTTTACCATAGAAACACTTTCCATTGCAGTATACTTTTCATATTTGTTCAAATAAAAAAGAATGTATTCAGCTGACGGGTTGGAACCAACGACTATTTGCGTTTTCCAATGGTCCAATTTTACTTCGGTAAGCCTGCCAAGTTTTTCTTGTGTTTTTTTTATTTTAGTTTTAAAGCTTGCAGAATTCTCATTTGTCCAAAACTTATCACTAAACAAGTTAATAGTTGATTGTGTAATTGTGTCATTTTTCAAGTCTTCATACAATAAATTTGAAACTTTTTCTGCTTCGTTTTTGTCTTCTTCTCTGTCTAAATATTGACTATTGAAATGACAACTTGATAATAAACCAAGTATTACAAAAAATAAGAATCCCACATAATTATTTTCATGTATTTTCATCTGCTTATGATGTTTAATTTATAATGTTTGCTAACGTTTTCGGGCTTTGCGTTCGGACGGGTTAGGAGCATAAAGTTTAAATTTATTACTAAAGTTCTTTAGAAGCACCAAGCTTCAAGTTTGCACGTCAGCCCGCCTGACGCAAAACCCGTGTTATTAGCAGGCTTTTATGCAATTTTCTCAACCCTTGCTCCTTTACATAAAGGGTATTCTTGTAAAAATTTCTTTATTGATTCATTCATCTTGTCATATGAATCTGAATAAAAATAAAGCCCTGTTTCTGCCTGACCTTCCCAAAACCTCACAATTTCTGAATTGTCATTTGTCAGCTTTTTAATTTCAGAAACAACAACATTTGAATCACCATTTTTATAAACTTCTTCGTCCAAGTTAACCCCGTCTAAATATATCCCTAATCCTTCTTTAATACCAAACAGAATTTGCTCCCCAGTTTTCTCAATTGTCAACTTTGAACCTTTTGGAGCCCCTAAACTTTCCAATTTTTTAATGATTGCTTTTACCTGATTTTCATTTATGGTGTCATCATTTAATTTAATTTCAATGTCACAATATTCTATTTCTCCAGTTTGCAGTTGCATTGTGCCACCACCAGTCACTTCTCCAATACCATTCGTTTGAATGTATTCGTCCAAAGGGTCTTCATATAATTGGCCTCTGTCAATAGGCATCACTTTATCATTAATTGTTGCAACAATGAAACTTTCTGAAGATGCATTTTCTTTAGCTTTATTTTTCCCGAATAGGTTCTTTATGAAATTCATTGGTTTGTTTTTTTAAGCTTGCTTATAACTTGTATATCTGATAAAATTAGGCCTATTCATCTGTTTTAGTCGGATAGGTCTACTTTTGATTTGAGTAATTTAATAAAAGTAAAAATTATCTCTGCAATAATTCATGAATTCATATCATAAGTTCACTATTGAAACTTAACAAAATTAGTAATAGTATTTTCATTAACAATTGTTTCTGATTAAATTTATTGTAAATCAAAAAATCCGCATGTTGCGGATTTCGTTTAATTCATTTCGTTTATTCTTATTTGAAGATCACAAAAAAGGACTACTTAAAATTGAATATTGGTCACAATGGTTACAGTAAACAAAAGTAGCTCTGGTCTTGTAGACAGGCATTTTTAAAAGTCCTGCAAATGCTTTTAGGGGTGCTTACGGTAAATCCTCAAATTCCACAACCATTCTTTCTTTTCCACAATCTGAACAATTGTCTTTTGAATACTTGTTTAAAAGGTATGTCATGTTTAAAAGTTCTGACAATTGTTTGGTGATGTATTGTTAAGGGTCTTCCGGTAGATACTTATATCCTAACCAGGTTTTAAGGTACGAACCTGTCAGGTTTAGCATACAAGTGCTATCTTTGCCCGGGTCGTTGGAAATCCCGCAGCAAGTCCGCTGACCAAACGACCAGAGAAAAAGAGTTATGTAATTTTGCCACCACCTATGAGAATACACTTTATTGCAATCGGCGGAGCTGCGATGCACAACCTGGCTATCGCACTTCACCAGAAAGGTTACCAGGTTACCGGATCGGACGACGAAATAGTTGAACCTTCACGCGGAAGACTCGAAAAACACGGATTGCTGCCCCAAAAACAGGGTTGGTTTCCGGAGAATATTACTACCGATATTGATGTCATTATTCTGGGTATGCACGCCCGACCCGATAATCCTGAATTAATCAGGGCACAGGAACTGGGGATGAAAATTTATTCGTATCCCGAGTTTTTATATGAACAGACCAAAGACAAAATGCGGGTCGTGATTGGTGGCAGTCATGGTAAAACCACCATTACTTCGATGGTGATGCACGTGCTGAATTTTCACGGGCTGGATTTTGACTATATGGTCGGTGCCCAGGTCGAAGGCTTCGAAACGATGGTCAGGCTTAACAGTACATCCCGTATCGCTGTTTTCGAGGGGGACGAATATCTCTCATCACCGGTCGATCCACGGCCGAAATTTCACTGGTACCACCCTCATATCGGATTACTCACGGGTGTTGCCTGGGATCACATCAATGTATTCCCGACATTCGAAAATTATGTGGAACAGTTCCGCACTTTTGCTACCCTGATGCCCGATGATTCGGACCTGATCTATTTTAATGATGATGAGGTGCTTGCTGAAATTGCGCGTGAAAATAAATCAAGACTCTATACAATTCCGTACAATGAACATCCTGCAGTACTCGAAAATGACCGGACCTGCCTGCTTGTTGATCATCAAAAAATTAAAATAAATGTTTTTGGCAGGCATAATCTGCAGAATATTAATGGTGCAAAACTGGTGTGTAACAGGATTGGAATTACCGATGAAGAATTCTATAAAGCGATAGCTGGATTTAAAGGTGCGGCGCGCAGGCTGGAGGTGCTGGCTGAAGCTGAATCAACGACTGTTTTCCGCGATTTCGCCCATTCCCCATCGAAGTTAAGTGCAACCACCGAAGCGGTGAAGTCACAGTTTCCGGGCCGAAAACTGGTGGCCTGCATGGAGCTGCATACTTTCAGCAGTCTGAAAAAGGATTTCTTACCTCAGTATCACGAAACCATGAAATTTGCCGATCGTGCGATTGTCTATTTTGACCCGCTTACGGTCGAACATAAACGTCTCGAACCGATAACTGCAGAAATGGTGAAGGCAGCTTTTGGACAGGAAGGTCTGGAGGTATTTACCGATTCTGATCTTCTGTTTGCTGAGCTGGAAAAGGTGGACTGGATCAACAAAAACTTATTGCTGATGAGCTCCGGAACCTTTTCAGGAAAGGATTTACCTGCATTTGCAAAGAGCTTAATACGCTAAAATCTTTTGTCTTAATGGGAAATAAATGCGGATATAATAATAAGTCTACATTTAGATTTAGCCACTACGTGGCTTCATTTTCCTACTAAAATGTATCTGCAATCACGTACGTACGGGAAAGCTGCTACACAGCATTTCTTTAAACAACGTAGTTGTTATATCTTTGTAGGTGGAAGCAGTATTAAGTACTACGAATAATCGGATGTCGTATTTTAAAAACCTCATATTTAAAGGAAAAAACCTCAGTAGAAAGTATTCAACCCTTATGGCAAAACCTTATTACCTAATTTATTTATTAAATTCTACTAAAAGAAACTCAAATCCCAATAAGGTAATGAGGTTGTGGGTAATGAGTATCGATTTTCTACTGAGGTTGCCTTTAAAAATAAGGTTTTAAAGAAAAGGCAGTTAATGTAATTTGAATACAAAATATGATAATATTTCATTCCTATTACTTAATATCTAAAAGCAACGTAGTTGCGACATCTAATTCGATTTTTATTAGCAATAATTATTTCAAATCAACAAGGCCATACTTTATATGAAAAAGATTAAAGCAATTATCGAAAAGGGAAACGATGGATTGTATTCTATTTATTTACCTGATGTTCGGGGAATGTATGGAACCGGAGAAACAGAAACAGAAGCCAAGGAGGCATTACTTGAAGCCGTTGATTCGGCAAAGGAATATGTTGAAGAGACCGGGCAGTGGGGCGATTATAGTGTATTCAGGTCTGATTTTGAGTTCGATTACCGCTATGATTTATCCGGGTTCTTCAAAACTTACAACTTTTTTGATGTGAGCGCCCTGGCGGGGAAAATCGGATTAAATGCATCTTTGTTAAGACGTTACAAGAGTGGCTTATCCAAAGCGGAACCCAGGCAAAAAGAGAAGATAGAGCAGGGAATTCATAATCTTGCCAAAGAATTAAGTCTGGTAAAATTTTAAATGTGATAAGGTTGAATGGCAAAATATTAATCAAATAGTGGAACTTTTTCGGGGGCTAATTCACCTACATTTGCAAATCTTTTAATACCTAATCCAATGTCGTTTAGTTAGCAATAGCAATTGAAATTTTACCGCAGAGATCGCAAAGTTTTACGCGGAGAATCGCAAAGAAATTCGGTAATACCAGCCTCTGCGGTTCATTGCGCCTTCTCAGCGTTCTTTGCGTTTAAATTTTTATTCTCATAGACTTTAACTAAACGACATTAATACCTAATCTGTGAAAAAAACGATATTAATTTTAGTGGTTCTGCTTCAAACATTTTCATCAATTGCTGATGAGCCAGGATTGAAAAAAACGGAACTTCCGGTAAAGGTAATTCCTGCCGGCCTGGGATTTAACATCCATATCATGAGTTCGGACAAGGATCTGGACAGTATTAAAGCCTCGGGTGTGAAATTTATCCGTGCCGATCTGACCTGGACAAAGATTGAAAAGACAAAAGGGCAATATATTTTCGATGGATATGACCTGTTGCTTGACGGCTTGACTAAACGAGGAATCAGGGCATTATTTATACTTGATTACCGAAATAGTCTCTACACAAATCCTGAAACCACTGATGCAGGACGTGAAGCCTTTGCGCGGTTTGCAGTAGCATCTGTGAAGCACTTCAAAGGGAGGCAGGTGATCTGGGAGATATGGAACGAACCAAACGTACATTTCTGGAAGGGAACAGGTAAACTGAATTCCGCAGAATTCGCCAACGAGTACGTAGCGCTGGTAAAAAAGTGTGTCCCGGCGATGCGTGCCGCCGATCCTGACTGTTACATCCTCGGCGGTTCTGTTTCCTGTCTATGGCGCGACTCTTTCAAATGGATCGACCAGGCATTCAGCCAGGGACTGCTTCAGACCGGAATAAATGCGCTTTCTGTTCATCCTTATGGCTATCCCCGTCCGGAGTTGTGCATGGAGGGGGGCATTCCGGGGGAAGAGGGATATGCACTTTTACGCGAGAAGATGGAAAAGGCCGGTGCGCCGGTGAGTTTTCCTGTTGTGAACTCTGAAGTTGGTTATAGCACCGAAGATAAGGGTGTTTTAACAGGGCAGGCGGAGGAGCAGCGGGCTATGCTTTTCGTCCGGACTTACCTCGTAGACCAGATGTGTAATATCCGGATGACGATCTGGTACAATTGGGATGATAACGATGCTTCGACACATAAGGTACGCAGCAACGGCCCCGAATCGCTCCCGATATTCAGCACATGCAAAAATATGACCACAGAGCTGGCTGGATATCATTATGCAGAGCGGCTTAAGATAGGAACACCCAACGATTATATTGCTGTTTTCGAAAACAAATCAGGTAATGTAAAAATCGTAGCCTGGACAACTCCCGTGAAAAGAGATGAAACCCAGGATAAAGTCCTGGCACATGAAGTGACAATTCCCGGGAAGAAATACAGCGGTCCTGCAGAAGTGCGGGATCTTTATGGAAGTCATGTGCCGGTAAAAGATGGTGAAAATGCAATCACCATTACCCTTACTGCCAGCCCGCAATATATTAGTCTGAAGAATAAATAGGTGATAAATACCTGCTAATAGTGAAGGCTTGACTGTTCAAATTCTGAAGAGTCAAGCCTTCACTTTAACTGCCAGGATCTCAAAAGCGCCCCGTCCTGAGCAAAAAGATCAGTTGGTAAAGGAAATCACCAAATTACCTTTGAAAATTCAAGGCATCCTAAATCATCACTATAGCTGAAATCTCGTATATCAGATTGCTGATTTATTAAAATGAATGAAAGTTCTTCTGTCCGAAGATTGCCAGTTTTAAACCACAAAATTTTAGGTGGAAATCCCTTCAAAAGAAAAATATCATTAAAATCTGAATCTTGAGTGACAATAATAAATTGATGAAGATTAGCGTATTCCCAAAATTGAAGATCTGAAGCATTCATTAAGCCTTCTGTTTTGACATGGCTGGAACCTGAATAGGTTTCAGGTAATTTTTTCAAAATCCGGTATGAGAAATTCTGATCAAAAAGTAACTTCATACGGCTACGTGATAAATGCTTCGTTCCCTAGCGGCTGCGAAACTTAATGCTGCAAAAATATCATCAACCTGTAATTCAGGGTAATCTTCAAGAATTTCATCTGTTGACATTCCGGACTATAACCATGAGAGGATATCATATACAGTAACCCAGGTAAGCGATTCCGAATCTATACTTAAATTGAGGTGGTGAGTAATCCTTATTCCCTTGATAGAAAAATTCACTTCGTCACATACTTTTCCTTATTCCTTTATTTGAATTATCGGAATGTCTTCAATTCTTCCTCAAAACTAATCTTTCGATGATATTCAGGACATCCTGTGGGTTTAAAATAAGGGAATAAGGAAGACGGTTTTTGGGATATGCTTTCTATTAAGGGAATAAGGATTAAGCATTTATAATTATAACCTTTCGCCCGAAGGGGGCAAAGAAGCGAAGGGGTAATAATATTTGTTGTCGTTGTGCCTTGTCCATTTTTCCCCGGTTCCGCAAGCTGCACCGGGGGTTATTCAAATATTACCACTTCGTGGTAAAAAGATGAGTAGATGATACAATTTGTCAATCCGAAAATTTGGCCATTCAAAAAATTACCTAAAGTCATTACCCTGAAAGGGTTTAATCTCAATGACCCCGGGTAAGCGATGCCGGATTCTGTAATTTATTAATAGTTCTAACATTATTCGGAATCGCGCCACCCGGGGAAAGGGCGATCACACAAAATGCGGCGCAACTACCTCCACTAATTGAAAATCGGAACTGCTATGCGCCGCAAGAGAAAGAAGATGAGAATGGGGGAGGTGGCGAAGATGAGAAGATGAGAAAATTGGTCAATGTTCCCTGTCGGCTGCGAAACTTAATGCCGCAAAGATATCATCAACCTGTAATTCAGGGTAATCTTCAAGAATTTCATCTGTTGACATTCCGGAAGCCAACCATGTGAGGATATCATACACAGTGATTCTCATTCCACGGATACATGGTTTTCCACCTCTTTTCCCCGCCTGAATTGTAATTATTTTTCTGTAATCAACCATACTGAGAATTTTTTAATCTTTGAAACCTAGTAAAAGTAATTATTAAAAATCGTTTTACAAGCGCAGAAATAGGGACTCATCCCTGAGTTACTCTTCTTCCGATTTGATCTTTTTCTCCAATACAGCGATCGCTTTCCCGGAGGCATCTTTCACCTTTAACGCCCGTGACAGTTCATAGGCTGCCTTAATCACGTTGTTATCCCTCTCTTCAAGCCAGATAGTGTGGGAAGACTTGCCTATAAATCTGACTTGCATCTTTTTATTGTAGTTTTTAGCAATCAGCGCAATAACCTGATCAGCCTGAGGGCTCCGGTAGGTCACCTTCTCCCACTTCGAACCGCCGAATTCGCTACGATGGTTGTTCATCTGGTCAGACGAAACGGAGTCAGTTTTAGCCGCTGTTGCATCACACTCGACACTTACTGAAGTATGGTTAAGCCATTGCCCTCCGTGATAACTGCTGGTCAGGAAAAGGGTTCCCGTTTCGCTGAGGTAAACATACAGTGTGGTGCGTGTTCCCGATTTGTCTGATCCAGGTCCGTTATAGAAAAAGTAGGTGTTCTTGTCATACTCCCCTTTTTCAGGATTGAATTGAGTGATGAGTGAATCGATCACCGTATTGGCTGCAGCGAAGTTTTCGCGTTGCTGCATTAGCTTCGATACATTGACCCGGTTACTGATCTGAATTGCGCTCTTTGCTTCTGAGATTGCTTTCGGATAGAGTAAGGGGATGGAGTCGAGATGCAATAAACTGTTAATTGTGTCGCCTTTGGCCAGGAGCGCTTCAGCGATTTCAATTTTCCGCACGGCAAGTTTTGGTTGTGAGGGACCACACGCGGATACGATTATCAATACGATTGCAGCAATAGCGAAGAGTCGTTTCATTTTTTAGTGTTTTTTTAAGGCTTCAGCCAAATGATTCAAAAGCAAATCCTTATATTATTTGAAAACAGGCGGAATTCCGGTTTCCTTTTTATCGTTTTAACCGGGCCAATCAGCCATTTATGGAACCCAATATTTCGACAAAGATATAATAAAACCTGTTTTACCAGCAGCGGAAACTGATTCTCTTATGGCACTCATTCATTGTCAGTGAATTATCAATCTTTAAAATTATGAGTTTTTTTTTTAATCTGAACTTGTCATTTCGAAAAATAGTTTCTTTCTTTGCAACGCTAAAATCGGAAGGGCAATAAGCTTCAGATCCGGTTTTGTATTTCAATTTTTTTGAGACCTCCGTAAGGATAGTTTTGCGAATTTTGAATTGTTTGATGGTCTGTTCATCTAAGGGTTAGGATTCAAGATTTTCATTCTTGCCATAGGGGTTCGAATCCCCTACAGACTACATCGGGTCCTTTTTTTAAATTAAAAGGTTTGGAAAGATGGCCGATCAAAAAAATTAGATTACTTTTACGACCCCAATCAATGGGGAAATATCGAGATGGTCTGTTCATCTAAGGGTTAGGATTCAAGATTTTCATTCTTGCCATAGGGGTTCGAATCCCCTACAGACTACAAATTTTTAGAACAAAGAAATTTTTATAAAATATGGCAAACCATAAATCAGCTATAAAGAGAGCTAAGCAGAGTGAAGTGCGTCGTCTGCATAATAAGTATTATTCAAAAACAACCCGTAATGCGGTTCGTTTATTGCGCGAAACTACTGACAAGGCAACTGCAACTGAGCTGTTGCCAAAAATATCGGTCATGCTTGACAAATTGGCCAAGCAGAACGTTATTCATTCCAATAAGGCATCCAACCTGAAATCAAGTTTGGCTTTACACGTTAACAGCCTGTAGTTTTTCAGATCAGAAATAATTTTGAAGCTCATCCTATAAAGGATGGGCTTTTTTTGTTATTCATTATTTTTTTTGGTAAGTTTGTTAAAGTACCTGATAATTAATGAATCAACCTGCCATGGAAGAATATCGCAAACTGAATATCAAAGACTGGGCACTTGAGGATCGTCCGCGTGAAAAACTTTTATACAAGGGCATTTCCTCTCTCACCGATGCTGAGCTGGTTGCAATACTGATCGGATCCGGAAATTCTGAGGAGACCGCCGTTGAACTTTCCCGCCGGATCCTGGAGAATGTAAAGAACAATCTGAATGAACTTGGCAAACTTAATGTCGAGAATCTGAAAGAGTTTAAAGGGATTGGCGAAGCGAAAGCAATCTCTATTATTGCGGCAATGGAGCTGGGCCGGCGACGTAACCATTCTACCGCCCTGGAGAATAGTAAAATAACAGGGAGCCAGGATGTAGCACGTTATCTCCGTCCTCTGATGGGCGATATTTCGCATGAGGAATTCTGGGTTTTGTTTTTAAACCGGCAAAATAAAATACTTGAAAAGCATAAACTCAGTGAGGGGGGAATAACCGGTACTGTAATTGACGTCCGCCGGATCTTAAAAATGGCGATCGAAAAACATGCAACTTCGCTTATCATCTCCCATAATCACCCTTCAGGTAACCTGGATGCCAGTGATGCCGACCGTAAAATCACCCGGCAGATTAAAGATGCCGGCATTATTATGGATATTCCATTGCTCGATCATGTGATAATTACCCAGGCAGGTTATTTTAGCTTTGCGGATGAGGGGTTGCTGTAATATATTTTTTTATTTTTGCCCAAAAATTTTCCATGGTACATATATTAGGTGAAAACAACTCCTTACTCAATCAATTTATTTCTGAAATCAGGGACGAAGTCATTCAGAAGGATCCACTGCGATTCAGACGAAACCTCGAACGCGTAGGTGAGATATTTGCTTATGAAATCAGTAAAAGTCTTGTCTACAAAACGAAGGAAGTGACTACTCCGCTTGGGGTTGCTAAAATTCCTTTACCGGAACAGCAACCTGTACTGGCTACTATTCTCCGTGCCGGTCTCCCGCTTCACCAGGGTCTTTTAAATTATTTCGATAAAGCCGAAAATTGTTTTATTTCTGCTTACCGCAAATACGGAACGGATGGTGAATTTAAAATCGAATTTGAGTATATTGCATCGCCACACCTTGATAATAAGATTGTTATAATGTCGGATCCGATGCTGGCCACGGGCTCTTCCATGGAAATCGCTTATCATGCATTGTTCGAAAAAGGGGAACCCCGTCATGTGCACCTGGTATCGGTTATTGCAAGCAGCCAGGGAATTGATTACGTTTTAAACAAACTTCCCAACGACCGGATTACGCTGTGGGTTGGGGCTGTTGATCCGGGGATGACGCCAAAATCATATATAGTTCCGGGGCTGGGCGATGCCGGAGATCTTGCATATGGTGAAAAAATGGACTCCAAGGAGAGTGTGATACATTCCCATTTATAATCGTTTGACATTAAGCTGATCGGAACACAACCGGAGCATTTCCCCAACACTAAGTCCGGAAACGGGATGTAGCTTGTCAGGAGCAATTTCATTAAGCGGAATCAGTACAAATTTCCGTTCCTGCATCCTGGCATGAGGTAAGGTCAGATCCGGGGTGTTTAGTTGTAGATCGTCGTAAAAAAGCAGATCGATATCCATTACTCTGGCGATGTAATGTGTTGATTTAATGATTCGTCCCATATCCATTTCGATCGCCTGGGATTGTTTCAGAACTTCGTATGGTGCAAGTTTCGTTTCAGCAACCAGGGCCTGGTTCCAGAAGAGTTCCGATTTGAACCCCCAGGGCTCAGTTACATAAACTGATGAGAGCCGGGTAACAGGCCCGATTCTTTCAGAAATCTGTTTTCTGGTGTCCTCAAATATTTTTGGCTTATCTCCCAGATTACCACCTAAAAGGATATAAACTTCGGCCATTATTAGTAAATTTGCACATTATATCTCAACAATAGTACGGATAATTGGGAATATCTCGTTTGTCTTAAGTATCAAATATTATTTTTTTATGAAAATCTTCTGGAAAGCTTTTTTTGCATCACTCCTTGCCATCGTTGTAGCGTCGTTTCTCCTGCTCTTTGTGCTTATCGGCATGATTTCGGCGATTACTTCATTTAAAGATCAGACCGTTACGCTTAAAGATCAGACGCTGCTGCTGATTAAGCTTGATAACCGCATTGTCGAACGTAAGTCCAACAATCCGTTTGAAGACCTTGAATTTCCCGGGTTAAAGTCAGCTTCGACAACAGGTTTGAACCAGGTTCTGAGTTGTATCGAAAAAGCTAAAACCGATGACCGGATCAAAGGTATCTTCCTTGAATTGTCTGAGATAAGATCGGGGTATGCAACCGTTGAGGAGATCAGAAATGCCCTTCTTGATTTCAAAACTACCGGAAAATTTATCTATACCTATGCCGATATGATTTCACAAAAGGCATATTACCTGGCTACGGTATCTGACAGTCTGATTCTTAATCCTATGGGAATGTTCGATTTTCGCGGACTTAATGCTGAGCACACTTTTTATAAAAAGGCGCTTGATAAGTTCGGCATCGAAATGCAGGTGGTGCGCGGTAAAAACAACAAGTTTAAATCGGCAGTTGAGCCATTCCTGTTTGATAAGATGAGCGATGCGAACCGGGAACAAACAAGTGTCTACCTGAACAGCATCTGGAATCATGTCCTGAAAGGAATTTCAGAACGCAGAAATATACCTGTCGATAGCCTGAACAGCTATGCCGATCAGGTAATGACTTTCCAGAAGGCGGATAAAGCCCTGGAATACCGATTTTTCGATAATCTTAAGTACAAAGATCAGGTGCTTGCCGATTTCAGGAAGTTGACCGGTCTGGGGGAAAACGATGAAATTCCTGTCGTTTCTGTTTCCGAATATGATAAAGTTCCTAAACAGATTGATCCGGCCGGATTACCTCAGAACAGAATCGCGATTGTTTATGCCGAAGGTGATATTGACACCGGCGTAGATGGACCATATCAGATCGATTCAAAGGAAATCTCCAAGGCAATTCGGGAAGCCCGCACTGATACTGCAATAAAAGCAATCGTTCTCCGGGTTAACTCTCCGGGAGGGTCGGCTTATGGTTCTGAAGTAATCTGGCGGGAGGTAATCCTGGCTCAAAAGACTAAGCCGGTGATTGTTTCAATGGGTGATTATGCAGCTTCAGGAGGCTATTACATTGCCTGCGGCGCAGATGCGATTATGGCGAATCCAACCACTATTACAGGATCTATCGGGGTTTTTGGAACAATTCCCAACCTAAGCGGATTGCTTACAGATAAAATCGGTGTGACATTCGACAATGTTTCAACGAACGAACATTCCGATATGCCCTCTATTACACGAAAAATGACCCCGTTTGAGACCAACCTGATGCAGCACTATGTTGAATCGACCTACGAAACTTTTATCGCTCATGTGGCCGAGGGCCGCAAAAAATCAGCATCATCTGTCGATTCAATCGGGCAGGGACGTGTCTGGAGTGGTGAGAATGGTAAATCAATCGGGCTGGTTGATGAATTCGGCGGTCTGAACGAAGCGGTAAAGCTGGCGGCTCTCAGGGCTGGAATTGATCGTTACAGGATTAAGGAATTGCCAAAACAAAAAGACACCTTCGAAGAGTTAATGAAAAGTTTCTCCGCCAAAGTGCAAAATGGTGTATTTCAATCCAAATTGGGTGATTCATATATTTTATGGGAAAATCTATCCCGCGAAGCACGTGCAAACGGTATATATGCACGCATGCCTTATAGTTTGGAAATAAATTAGATTAATTATTTAAAAATCAAAAGTGAAATATTTATTTCTGAAATTACTGGCATTTTTTTACGGGATAATTACAGGCATAAGAAATGAGTTGTTTAATCTTAAGATTCTTTCTTCGCAGGAATTTGACATGCCTGTAATTTCGATTGGAAACATCGCCGTGGGTGGGACAGGGAAAACTCCACATACTGAATATATCGCTGAACTGTTAAAATCAAATTTCAAGGTCGCTGCATTAAGCAGAGGCTACAAAAGAAAAACCAGGGGATTTTTAATTGTCGAACAAACTTCAAAGGTCCGCCAGGTTGGTGATGAACCTTTACAAATCAAACTAAAATACAATGAATTAACGGTCGCTGTTGATGCAAACCGTGTACGGGGAATAAAGCAACTGATGCAACTGCCCAATAAGCCTGATGTAATTCTTCTTGATGATGCCTTTCAACATCAATATGTTACACCCGGGATGAATATCCTTCTCACTGATTATCACCATTTAATTACCAAAGATTCACTGCTCCCATATGGCCGTTTACGTGAATCAGCTTCAAATAAAAGCAGGGCTACTATAATTATTGTTACCAAGTGTCCCCCCGAGTTAAAGCCAATCGAAGAACGCATAATTACTAAAGAACTTGAGATAAGGCCTTATCAAAACCTGTACTTTTCAAGAATCGATTACGGATCATTAATGCCGGTCTTCCCGGCTGATGTGGACTCTAAAACTGTAAAACTGATTGAAGGATTAACCGTATTAATGGTTACCGGAATTGCAAACCCTTCGTCACTCAAAGAGTATCTCCGGCGTGGCACACATGATATTCATGAGATTAATTTTTCTGACCATCACCGCTATGTCCCGAAAGATATCGATCGGATTCTGGCCAAATTTGATGCTATCGCGGCTGGGAAAAAAATCATTGTTACTACCGAGAAAGACATGGTAAGGTTCCGCGATCTGGGTAATGTGCCTGAAGATTTGCGAAAGAACATGTATTATATTCCACTTAAAATCAGCTTTTTAAATAACGCCGGGAAGGATTTTGACCGTAAAATTGTGAATTATGTTAGAGAAAATAAAAGCAACTTCAACCTTTATTCAAGAAGTAACAGGATTTAAGGCCGAAATCGGAATTATTTTGGGTACAGGGCTTGGTGGTCTGGTGAATGAAATTGACATTATTCAGACACTGAATTATACCGATATTCCTAATTTCCCCGTTTCGACGGTCGATGGTCATAAAGGTCAGTTGATTTTTGGTAAACTGGGTGGTAAAAATATTATGGCCTTGCAGGGAAGGTTCCATTTCTACGAAGGTTATTCTATGAAGGAAGTAACCTTTCCGGTTAGGGTAATGAACGATTTGGGAATAAAGATGTTATTTGTATCGAATGCCAGCGGTGGACTTAATCCCGGGTTTAACGTGGGTGATGTAATGATGATCAGTGACCATATCAACATGTTTGGGGATAATCCACTCAGGGGTACCAATATCACCGAACTTGGAACCCGTTTCCCCGATATGAGCATGGCTTATGATCTCCATCTCAGAAACCTTGCACGGAAAATTTCGCTGAAAAATGATATTGATCTCAGGGAAGGCATATATGTCGGCGTTGCGGGTCCAACTTTCGAAACTCCTGCAGAATATAAAATGTTCCGTATTCTTGGCGGCGACGCTATCGGAATGTCGACTGTTCCCGAAGTTATTGTGGCCCGTCATATGGGAATGAGTGTTTTCGGTATCTCCATAATTACCGATAGCGGTGTACCCGGCGAAATTGTCGAAATATCGCATGAAGAGGTGCAGGAAGTTGCCATGAAGGCTGAGCCCAAAATGAGTTTAATCATCAGGGAGTTGATTGCTTCTCTTTAAATTTTGTCCCCCGGGCAAAAGTAAAAGTTCCTGTTTTGTATCTGTTCGAATTCTCCCGGGTGAGGTATCGTGACAAATAATTAGTTTATATAGTTATGAAATTCAATCGGCTTGCTATCCTCTGTGTAGCGATAATTGTCGGTATCTTCCTTTTTGCTGGTTGCAAAGTTTTCAAACCTTCGATGCCTGCCGAAAGCTACAATGTCGTCCCCCGTAAACCACAGACTTCAATTATCAATTTGTATGCGGATCTTGAGACCGCTAGATTGGAGCTATATGTTAATGATCAATTGGATAGCGTCTTATATGAAGATAATAGTTTTGAGGACAATAATGGCGATAATCTTAAGTTTAAAGCATGGAAAGATGGAGATGTCAGGCTTAATTTTGAACAGCATGACCTGAGCTGGGAATTTCCGGTGAAAGTTTCCATTCAAAAGGGGATGAAAGTATTTGGTTTCAATGTTCCGCTGGTTGATTCGTGGGAATATAACGGTCAGGTGAAACTTCGCTTTAAAACCACCTTAGTTGTTAACCGTGACTGGAGCATTAAGACCACTACGGTGCCTGATGGCTATGTTTGGGTCAAAAAGCCCGCGGTTAAGATAGGCGGGATTGATATTCCTGTTACCCTTGTGGCAAATATGCTGCTTCCTTCGAATCTCAAGGCCTTTTCACAACACATTGATGACTTAGTTGCGGGCAGTCTGGATTTCAGGGGCTATGCCGAGGAGGGGTGGCGTAAGCTGTTCAATCCGTTCAGAATCCCTGGCAGTTACGATGCCTGGTTGTCGATCACACCATATTCTGTTTCGTTTGTACCCATTGAAGGATCTGCAGGGCACATCCGGCTCGGGGCTGCAATTACCTCCGATGTTGAATGTCTGCTTGAAAATATCCCTTCATCCGGGAAAGTCACCGCATTGCCCAATATTCAACCGATGGAGTTGCCAAGCGATACGTTTAAAGTTAACTTGTTGACCGATATACCTTACACGACAATTAACCGGATGATCGGGGAACAACTTAGTGATTCAACTTTTGTTTTTGGAAAACGCAGGATCCGGTTCGAGACATTCAGGGTATATGGAACTAACGGAAAAATGGCGGTCGAAACCACGGTTTCCGGGAGTATAAAAGGAACGCTTTATCTCACGGGTATTCCTTATTATAATGCCGGAGATACCACACTTCGGATTAAAGATCTGAAATTTGATCTGAAAACACGAAACCTGGTTATGAGTTCCGCAAAATGGCTGTTCAACGGTAAAATAGAACGAATGATTGCCCGGTCGGTTGCCATACCTTTTAAATCGAATATATCGGAGATTGAACAGCAGATCTCCCGGTTTTTTGTCCATTATCCCCTTGGATTCGGTTTTGAACTGAACGGAAATCTTGCCCGGTTATATGTTTCGGAGCTTTACCTGAGCCCGGAGTCCGTGAAAGCCAATGTTGTTTTCTCAGGCACATTATCACTTGGTCTGGCCGGAAAATCGCCGCTCGTGTTAACCCGTTAATCAATTTATGCCTTGACCGGAATTTTAATTTTTTGGCCTGGCATTAAATTTTTGGCATTTTTAATATTGTTCAGTAATTTGAGTTCGTGATCAGACACGCCTGTAAATTGTTTAGCAATCGTGTAAAGACTATCTCCGCTTCTGACTGTATACATAGTGAATTCCCCGCTTAATGCACTTTCGGCATTAGTTACCGGTGATTTTTCAGCCGTCGCAACTTTGCTCACAGCCTGATTTGCGGAATTTGCAGTTTGCACCGGTGTTTCGACTTTGGCAATTGCAGGTGCGCTGTCCTTCGAGTAAATAGCGAGTTTTTGCCCTGTCCTGATCACGTTTTTCCGGATGTTATTCCAGGCACATAAGTTACTTACACTGATCCTGTATTTAGCGGCAATAGCACCAGGTGTATCACCTTGTCTGACCGTGTAGTAGACCTTTTGCTTACCGTCGAGGTCCATCGATGCATTACTTTCCTTTGTGAGAACGATCTGGTTGTTCGGGAAGTACTTATCCCGGTTATGGGCATAAATCTTAGCTTCATTCTCAATAAATGGCGAAATTTTATCGATAGGCAATTTCAGTACATAAGTTTTGCCTTGTCGTGCCGGAATAATATCCCGTTTATACTGAGGATTTAATTGTCTGATCTCCTGAACCGGGATATCCAGATTCGCAGAGATTTGTTCGAAATTCAGGTAGGATGTCAGGATAATGGTATCGGTTAGCATCTTGAACGTTGGCATAACGGGGAAGAGATTATGCTCCTGGGAGTGATTCATTACATAATTGGCAGCGATGAAGATAGGCACGTAACCTCTTGTCTCCTTAGGAAGCCTGGGATAGATTTCCCAGTAGCTCTGCTTTCCACCTGAGCGACGTACTGCCTTGTTGATATTTCCCGGTCCGCAATTATAGGCCGCAATAACAACGTGCCAGTCAC
The DNA here is from genome assembly GCA_942493325.1 of uncultured Bacteroidales bacterium. Taxonomy (GTDB): domain Bacteria; phylum Bacteroidota; class Bacteroidia; order Bacteroidales; family Prolixibacteraceae; genus JAAFHB01. The sequence continues at coordinate 5,850,152 of OW818689.1, forward strand.
CATAAATTGCATACAGATCGCGAAGGTAACGGGCTGCTGCATCCGTTGATTTAACAGGATCATTCCGTTCATCAATGTAAGAATTAATCTCCAGCCCATACATCTTTGCGGTTCCATACATAAACTGCCAGAGTCCGGACGCTCCTGCCCTTGACACGATTTTAGGATTTAACGCCGACTCTATGATGGGAAGATATTTTAACTCTGCAGGAAGATCATACCTTGCGAGGGCTTCTTCAAAAAGAGGGAAATAGTAATTGGTAAGTCCCATCATGATAGCGACCTGGCCTCCGCGTTTATTAAGGTAAAAATTAATAAATTTCTTGACCGATTCGTTAAAAGGCATGGGTATATAGGAATCTAAATTCTGAAGCCGGCTGATATACACCGAATCGGGTAACTCTTTTTGATCACCATCGTTTGTATAAGCATTCTCGAGGCTATCAACTGCAAATGCATTCTGAACATACCACGAGTCGACTAATGCATCCAGCTTATCGGATATAATGGTGTCAAGACTATCGGTTGATAATGAATCATTAGGTGCATATTTAATCGCATCGAGATTTTTTACTTCTCCACTAATTGTCGAAGTATTAGTCTGGTTATTATTGATTTGTGCATTTGTGTTGAGCGCACTTATCAAGAATGTCAAAATTAAAACTCCTAAATAGTTTTTATTCATACGTTTCCGTTTTAAAATTTAATGGCCACATTTAAACCCATCACCATATTCTGGTTTGTTGAATAGATAGGCATCGGTTCTATCCTCATACTGAGGTCATCGCTAATATCGAAGTCAAAAAGATTTGCATCAACGCTGGCATCGATTATGCTTAAAACATGCAGCGCAGCAATGCCAATTATCGTTAAGTCCCTGCTGCGCCTGTAAAAATCCTTTCCGCTCTTTAACTGAGTGGAAATATATTTGAACGTTGACGGATTATCGAGACTTACAGAGGGGTTTTTGATCAGATTGTCTAAAAAATCCCGCTCTTCAGGTTTCATAGTTTCCGTATTTGTGTATTGAGCAATTATCCGGTAACCCTGAAAAAAATCCTTATAGTTATTGTTATTCCATCCTAAAACATAGATCAATCCGGCATATCCGCCATATACAATCGGAAGTTTCCAATACTTCCGGTTATAAATCTGGCCTAAACCCGGGAAAAGCGCAGCATAAATCGATGCTTTTTTAGGTGAACGAACTTCAGTTTCAACAGGTGTTTTAACCTGTAAACTATCGTTCGAAATATTAATCTGCTGGGCGCTTACTGCCAGATTTCCGGTAAGTATAGTAAAAATAATCGTAAATCCTGCAATAATGGTTTTCAAAATACCAAATTTAACTGTTTTTAGGAATTTAATTGATCAAATATTCCAATTATACGCTCCAGGTCTTTGGGATCGTTAAATGGAATTTCAATTTTACCTTTCCCGAGATCATTAATTTTGAATACAATTCCGGTGTTGAAATGTTTGGACAGGTGATTCTTTAAATCACGATACTCATCAGGGAAAGGAGTAGATTTTCTCACTGGCTGACCTTCGCCATCTTCGGAACTGATCTTCCGGACGATTTCCTCCGTTTTGCGTACCGAAAAGTCGTATTTCACCACCTGACGGTAAACCATGATCTGGGTTTCTGTTTCCTGAATATTTACCAGTGCCCTTGCATGTCCCATAGTGATTTCCTGTTCCCTGATCGCTTTCTGGATGACAGCAGGTAGCCGGAGTAAGCGAAGGTAATTCGAGATTGTGGAACGCTTTTTTCCGACTTTTTCACTGAGTGTTTCCTGAGTAAGCCGGCATTCATCAATCAGGCGCTGGTAACTTAATGCAATTTCGATGGCATCAAGATCTTCGCGCTGAATATTTTCCACAAGTGCCATTTCGAGCATTGTTTCATCGCCAGCTTCCCTGATAAAGGCAGGAATGGTGATTAACCCTGCAATTTTGGATGCCCTGAACCTGCGTTCGCCCGCAATAATCTGGTATTTGTTATTGTCAAGTTTACGTAATGTAATAGGTTGTATAATACCCAGTTCTCTGATCGAAGTCGCCAGGTCCTGGAGCGATTCCTCGTCAAAGTGTATGCGTGGTTGAAACGGATTTGCCTCAATTTCGTTAATTGCTATCTCATTCGAAGCCGGTGTATTGGATCTGCTGTCGTTCTCCTCAATTAATGCCCCGAGGCCTCGGCCAAGCGCGTTTCGTTTAATCATGTTCCGGTAATATTTTAATTCAAATTATTGTTCTACAATCTCTTTTTGATCGATTTTAGTAAGGTTGTTGTTTTGTAACAACTCGCGTGCCAGGTTAAGGTACGACTGGGCTCCTTTTGAACTAACATCGTACTCTATTGCCGGAAGTCCGTAACTGGGGGCCTCCGAAAGCCGGATATTCCGCGTAATCACCGTTTCAAATACCATCTCCTGAAAGTGCCGTTTTACCTCTTCGTAAACCTGGTTCGACAAGTTGAGCCGGGCATCAAACATCGTAAGCAGAAATCCTTCAATCTGAAGTTCGGGATTGAGCCTGCTCTGGATAATTTTTATCGTATTGAGCAATTTTCCCAATCCTTCCAGTGCAAAATACTCGCATTGAACAGGAATGATCACCGAATCAGCGGCAGTTAAGGCATTAACAGTAATGAGCCCGAGCGAGGGTGAGCAGTCGATCAGGACAAAATCATATTCATTGATAACTTTATCAATCACCTGTTTCAGTACCCGTTCCCGGTTGGGAAGATTCAGCATTTCAATCTCGGCTCCAACAAGGTCGATATGAGATGGTAAAAGATCAAAATTGGGGGTGTTGGTATTCAGAATGATACTTTTCGGATCAACGTCATCGACAACACATTCGTATATACTTGTTTTTACGTTACGCACATCAAATCCCACGCCTGACGTGGCATTAGCCTGCGGATCGGCGTCAATCAGTAAAACCCGATGTTCCAGAACAGCGAGACTGGCAGCAAGATTAATCGCTGTAGTTGTCTTGCCTACACCACCTTTTTGGTTTGCTATCGCAATCACCTTTCCCATTATTTTCAATTTAAAATGACGACCTCAAAATTAGTATTTTAAGCCGAATCAGCCTTAACTCTTGCTCAAATGGCTCGTTTTCGTTGTTGAAAAATTAAAATTATCAACAATATTTAATAATTATTTTTTGTAAAGATAAGAAAAACAGGCAGATGAACCCGGTCCTCTATTTTCGGTACGTTGATATTTTTTCGGGTGGACAAACTATATCGGATCAACATCGATCGCAATCTGAACTGATTTATTTCCCGGATGGATCTTAACCCGGTCAAGAATTTCCTGCATTTGCCGTTTCGCATGTACTACCGATATTTCTCTTTCAATCTTTATCCACAATTGTTTAATATAAAGCAGCTTTATGCGGCTTATAACCGGATATTCAGGGCCGAGGATCCTCGCGCCGAACCTTTCGCGCAACTGTAATGCTAATTCCTGCGCGATACGGTCAAGTTCATTTTTTTCACGGTGCCTGAGCGTTATTCCAATCATCCTGTAAAACGGTGGGTATTTAAAGTGCTTTCTTTCAGCAATCTGTCCGCGATACATGGCCTCATAGTCATTGTTGATCACATTCAGGATAATGGGATGGGTAGGTTCCGATGTCTGGATGATCACCTTTCCTCTTTTATTTTTACGCCCCGATCGTCCACCTACCTGCGCCATTAATTGGTAACTACGTTCATAAGCCCTGAAATCGGGTTGGTTCAGCAGGTTATCCGCATTCAGGATGCCGACAATACTTACATTTTCGAAATCAAGTCCTTTGGTTACCATCTGGGTGCCAATAAGTATATCGATTTCTCCCTGTTCGAAACGATGAATGATTTTTTCAAATCCTGTTTTCGATCGCGTGGTATCAAGGTCCATCCGGTCGATTCTGGCATCCGGAAAAATTAGCTGAAGATCTTCTTCAACCTTTTCAGTACCGAAACCTTTGTTGGTGAGTTCCCCGCTTCCACAGGTCGTGCATTTTCCCGGATGATTTGCAGTATAGCCACAATAATGACAGACCAGCGAGTTGTTATGCTTGTGGTAAGTAAGACTGACATCGCACTGGTTGCATTTAGGCACCCAGCCGCACATTTTGCATTCGATAAACGGTGAAAAACCCCGCCTGTTCTGGAAGAGGATCACCTGTTCCTTACGCTCAAGCGCCCCTGTGATTTCGGCAAACAGCAAAGGAGTCAAATGCGCATTCATTTGTTTGCGCCGGTAGGCATCTTTAAAATCCGCGGTTACAATCTCAGGCATCTCGATATTCTGATGCCGCTCGTTCAACGTCACCAGTCCGAACTTGCCTGTGGTCGCGTTGTAAAAGGTTTCGACTGCCGGCGTGGCAGTACCCAGTAGAACAGGCGCATGCTGCAGATGTCCCAAAATAATGGCGGCATCTCGTGCATGATAACGCGGTGACGGATCATATTGCTTAAAGCTGTTCTCATGCTCTTCGTCGACTACTATAAGGCCGAGATTTTGAAAAGGGAGAAACAACGCCGATCGGGTACCAACAATTAACTGGTACTTTGTTTCCTGGTTCGGATTGTCGCCTTCATTTCCAAAATTCAAAACTTTGTTCCATATTTCAACCCGCTCGGCATCATTAAATTTTGAATGGTAAATTCCCGCCTTATCGCCGAAAACTTTGGTCAGCCTGTTAATGATCTGGGTAGTAAGTCCTATTTCGGGTAAAAGATACAGCACCTGCTTTCCTTCATCAAGGCAACTCTTGATTAATTTGATATAAACCTCTGTTTTCCCGCTGGAAGTCACCCCGTGAAGTAATGTTACCGGCCTGGTTTCAAACAATTGTTTTATCTGGTCAAGCGCAATGGATTGGGCGGGACTCAAATCAGAAGTTTCACTCACCAGGCCGGCGTAGGAAGCCAGGCGGTCGACTTTTTTGTCGGTAACCGATAAAATATTTTTTTTAACGAGTCCGTTCAATACCGAAGTACTTATCCCGCTTGCCTGGAGTAATTCTTTTTTGGTTACACAAAGTGGGGTAGTTTGATTAAATATTTCCGACCTTTCGATGTACGTGATTAGTAATTTCTGTTGTAAAGGGATTTTCTTTAAGAGGTCGAGAGCCAGGTTGACCGATTTTTCGTTTCTTAATCTTTCGGGTAGTTCGATCACCGATTCTGTTTTTAACCGGTAACTTTCCTTCATCTGCTCTTCGACCGAGATTGCACCTTTACCCAATAAATCCTTGACTACGGCAATTGAACTTTTTTTTAGTAATGAATTGTTTAATTCAGCAATTGTAAGACTGCGCTTTTCGCAGATAATATCCAGAAGAAGTTGCTCCCGCGGGGACAACTTTTCGTTATTTTGCTCCGTGTATTCACTGTTATAATTTATCCTTGTTTCACTTTCCAATTTAAGACCTGACGGTAAGGCAGCTTTAAGAACTTCACCTATCGTACAATGATAATATCCGGCTATCCATTCCCAGAACGCAAAACAGGGAAATGGAATAATCGGCGTTGTGTCGATTGCATATTCAATTGGTTTGGTGCTGTAGCCTTCAGGTTTTCGGTCATGAACCTGGTAAACCAGCGCAGAATAGAATTTTTTTACCCCAAACTGAACGATCACCCGTATTCCCGGGACCACTTTGCCAAGTAATTCATCGGGAACATTGTAGGTGAAATAGCCTGTAACCGGAAGTGGAAGTATTACATCTGCAAACTGGACTGCATTTGGATTCATCGGGAGTAAAAAGTTTATGCAAATCTAATAGTACATTATTAAAAACACAACCGGCACAAGAATTCCGGCAGTGGCGAGCCAGGCTCCGCGCCGGGTGATTCCGTTTTTCCCCTTCAGGATAAACAAACCGCCTATGGCAAGGACCATCAACGCAATACAGAAAAAATCAGAAAACCACATCCATAATTTACCGGGATTATAGTGAAGAAAATTAACCTCGAAAAAGAGCGGGCGTTTGTAAAGATTTTCGAACAACAGTTTGCCCGTAGGCAGATTAACCGCGATGGAGCCACCCCCTTTCATGAATATTTTTAATTCATCTACGGATGGGAAATAATACTGACGGTAATTTTTCTCCTGACCGACTTGTTGGAGTATCTGCTCCACAACTAATTTTTCGTTTGTGTGAATATCAGCCGGGATTTTTACCTGATGTTCGGTTCGCCGGATGCTATAGTTTGGATTCCAGTCTTTCCTGTGATTCAATGCTATGCCCGACAGCGCATAAATAATGGTCATTGCTGCAAAAAAATATCCGAAATCGCGGTGTAGCGCCCTGTTTAGTTTATAAAAGTTCATGCTTGTTGATTGATTAAAAAAATCATGTCTGTTCTATTTATTATCAATAAATAAAACAGACATGACAGATTATAAGGTTTCGCGAAAACCTAGTTCTTTGCGATGACTTCGAATTCAGAACAGGCTAAAACGTACTGTTTCGCTTTACCATCAGTTACGCATGCTGTTTTTCCATCTTTCTCCTTTTCAATGACCACCTCAGTAACCGGGGTTAAAATGCCTTTTGCAATAACGATTTCCCCCTGCAGACTTTCGTCAAACCGGCTGATGTTATCACCTGCATTTATCCTGATCAGGTTCTGTTCATCTGAGCCCGAAAGAAACATCTTTTTCCCGCTTACTTTGCAGGTATGTATTACGCGGCCCTGTATGGCAATTGCTTTGTCGAAATATTTTTCGGGATTTTTCTGAACCGAATCAACACTGACAACGATTGCTTTGGTTGCCTTCGCTGAAGGACATCCTGCACAGGATGGGACGCCGGTAACACCACAGGGAACTTCTGCAGTGGTTTCCAGTTTAACTTTTTCTACTTTAATTTGTTCTGTCTTGGGCTGTGTATTACAGGCAGCAAAAATAAGGAAAACTCCGGGTAAGAAAAGTCGGTTCATGTTGAAATGCTTTTAAGGTTATTAAATCAGATAAATAATGATTTGTATTGATTGAGGCATTGCAAATTTAGCAATAATTTTACACGATTAATTTAATTTGTACGTTTTTCAGATGATAAATAGTGAATATATTGTTGAGGTTCGGCAGGTTAAAAAATCGTTTAAAGATGTGCAGGCTGTCAAAGAGGTTAATCTGGTAATAAAGCCCGGTGAATTTCTGGCGTTGCTTGGTCCGAATGGCGCAAGGAAAACAACCCTGGTTGAAATGATCGAGGGAATTCAGCATCCCGATGAAGGTGAAATTTTTATTGCGGGCAAACAATGGAAAAATCACCAGCACGAACTTCATCTGATGATAGGACTTTCGCTCCAGGAAACACGTTTTATGGACAAGCTCACGGCCTGGGAAACGATGCGGTTATTCGCCAGTTTTTATAAGCTTGGTTCAGAAAGGGTGGATGAGGTTTTTAAATTAATAGCCCTGGAAGAGAAGAAAAAAGCCTATGTCAATAATTTATCAGGAGGGCAGCGGCAGCGGTTGGCATTGGGTGTAGCATTGCTCAATAAACCAAAAATCCTGCTTCTTGACGAACCCACAACCGGACTGGACCCTAATGCACGACGTGAGATATGGAAAATACTTCTCGACCTGAAAAAAGAACAGAACACCTCCCTGATTCTTACAACTCACTATATGGAAGAAGCCGAATTTCTTTGCGACCGGATTGTAATTATGGATCAGGGCAATATATTGACCGAAGGTACGCTTGAACAAATTCTCACGTTCGATGGCGGCCACCGCTCACTCGACGAATTGTTTATCTCACTGACAGGACGCCATCTTTATGAATAAACTAACAAATCATCAGCTATACCGGTTAATTTTCGCCCATTTTGCTGAAATAGTCCGTGAACCTGCCGTTATTTTCTGGGGTGTTATTTTCCCGATATTAATGGCCTGGGGCCTTGGAATTGCATTTACTCAAAAAGGTGAAGTCAATATTAATCTCGCTATCGTGAAGGGTAGTGGTGAAAAAAACCAGGATCAGGATACAAAACTGGCCGGCTATTTATCGGCAAATGGATTAAGGGAAGCCAATAAGTATACGATTAATCTTGTAAATGAAAAACTCGGAAATGTAAGGCTCATTTTTTTTGAAGCGTCATGGGACGATGCCTATACACTGCTTAAAAAGGGCAAAGTATCCCTGATTATTGAAGACAGGGCTTCTGAAAGCAAATTTCATTTCGATCCGGCGAACGCGTCCGGTAAAACGGCCTACTACCTCGTTTCCAATCTCGCCACTCATGGAAAAGATTTTTATGCTGAAAATCAATCGATGATCGAACCGTTAACCATGAAAGGAACCCGGTACATCGATTTTTTAATCCCGGGTTTGCTGGCCATGGGTATCATGATGGCCTGCAGCTGGGGAATCAGTTACACCATTATCGAACGCCGTTCGAAGAAGCTGTTACGAAGAATGGTGGCTACCCCAATGAAAAAGTCAAACTTTTTGCTGGCACTGATTACCGCCCGCGTTGCAATGAATCTTGCTGAGGCATCATTGCTTTTTCTGTTTGCCTGGTTGTATTTTGACATCGAAATTCAGGGTAGCCTTCCTTCATTGATTGTCCTTTTTTTTGCCGGGAACATTGCTTTTTCGGGAATTTCAATACTCATCTCATCGCATACGGCAAACCCTGAAATTGGAAACGGAATCATCAATGCCGTGGTAACACCGATGATGGTCGTTTCAGGCATCTTTTTTAGCTATCATAATTTTCCCGACTGGATCGTGCCTGTCATACAATACCTGCCACTTACCATGATAGCCGATAGTTTCCGGAGTATATTTAATGAAGGCGCCGGTCTCGCCGAGGTTTGGAGAGAGGCGCTCGTGCTAAGTTCCATAGGGGTTGTCTCGTTTTTCGCAGGGTTGAAGATTTTTAAATGGTATTGAAAAGAATTACGGTCGTAGTAATTGGAATAATTACAAATACAGGACACCTTAATCGCCCGATTTTAAACCCGAAAATACGGAAACGGCAAAGGCCTGGTAAAAAAGTCAAACTGCCCCCAATCATAAGAAGTCTCAATGAATCCTGTGGATTTTCAATTTTGCAAAACGACCCGAATTGTGCCTGTTTATAGGCTCTTCGAACGACATTTTCACCTAATTCGGTATGCAAATCTGGTTTCGTGATTTATAATCAATTTAAATTGTTATTTTTATCGCTGTAAATCAGTGTAATACTTTTATGCTATTGAAGAAGATTAAAATAAGGATTGTATCACTATTTGTTTTCATACTAATTGCAACAATTCATGGATACGGTCAAAAGGATTACAAGATTAAGAAAGTGTCAGTTGTTGGGAACAAGACCCTGAAAGATGCTGATATTAAGGAACAAATGAATACGAAGGCTAAGACGCTGACCGGAAAACTCAAATTCTGGGTCAAGGCTCCGCGATTTTCACCATCAACATTTGAAGACGATATCCGGCGTATGGTCAAGTATTACCAGCGAAACGGGTTTCTTTCACCTAAAATTGATTACACCTTCCGTCAGAATGAAGAATCGAAGAGTTTAAAAATAGTTATAAAGGTTTCGGAAGGTGAGCCTGTTACAATAAATAAAATCGATTTTGAGATTTTAAGCGATGCCGAAAACCTCCCTTCAACCGAAGGTAAAAAAAAAGAAATTCCCACCAAAGAAGGTGATCGGTTTCAGGATGAAAATATAAAACTTTATGATGCCTTCCTTCAGAAAAAATATGCCGATGGGGGTTACCCGTTTTCACAAATCGACAACCAGGTAACTATTCTTCCCGGTAACAAGGAGGCTGATATTAAATTCAGGATCAGTCCGGGCCGGAAAAGCTATTTTGGACCAACTTTTATCAAAAGCGATTCACTGGTGCCAGTTTCGTTTATCCGGAACAGGCTAAGATACAAGGAAGGTGAGCCTTATTCGAAAAGACTGATCGAGAAATCGCAGGAGAAACTCTACGACACCGATCTTTTTCAGTTTGTGGTTATCCGCACTTTGCTTGACACTCTTGAGGGTGATAAGGTTCCTATGACCGTAAATCTCAAGGAAAAACCGAGGTGGTTGCTGGAGTTTGGTGCTGGTTATGGCTCAGAAGATCGTTTGAGGCTATCTACCCAGATTACCAGGCGCCAGTTTTTTGGCGGGGCGCGAAAGTTGATCTTTTCTGGCAAAACATCCTACACGCTTCCTGTTAGCCTCGAATTCAGCTTTATTCAGCCTGATTTCCTTGCCGATAATCTCGATTTAATTATTAATCCGTTCTATATCAAGGAGAATGAAACGAGTTACAAGGTAGAGCGGCTCGGAGGAGGAACCACTTTTCAGTACAATTTCTCGCGGTATACCACGGCCTACCTGATGTATTCGTTCGAAAGAACACGGTTCACTTTTAAGACGGGTGTTCAGGATGTCAGCCAGCAGGATAGTTTGCTTTATAATAAATCGGGATTTACGCTTGGATTTACTCGTAATACGACCACCGATTTATTTAATCCATCTTCGGGGATACGGATAAACAACTACCTGACCCTTATGGGTGTAGGTTTAAACTCCAGGTATCACTACGTCAAACTGGAAATGGAATTTCGGAAGTATTTTTCGTTGCCAAATGACTGGGTATGGGCATCAAAGGTCAGGGCAGGAGGGATGAAACCGATAATGGGAGATGAGTTTACCCCTATTGAAGACCGGTTTATGCTCGGAGGAGCCCTTTCATTAAGAGGCTGGGGAAGAAATAAGGTTTCGCCTGTAAACGAATTTGGTGCATTGATCGGCGGAAACAGTATGTTCGAAGCCAGTACAGAGTTTCGTTTCCCAATCTACAATATTTTTTCAGGTGCCTTATTTCTGGATGCCGGTAACGTATGGAAAGGATCGCGTCTCCCTGATATATCTGATTTACTTTATGATATTGGAACAGGACTCAGAGTAAGTACACCAATTGGTCCTATAAGATTTGACATTGCAACACCAATCTTTGATGGGAAATTTAAAGGCTTATTTTTTGTCTCAATCGGGCATGCTTTTTGAAAGAGTAACACACAGTTTCGCAGAAAATTATTAAATGAAAAAAGGCAAAAAAATAGGTTTGAGTATTTTGGCAGGATTCACGATACTGATCCTGGTTGCCTTTATTTTGATTTATGCAGGTACCATGAACGGATTTATTCTGCGTCAGGTTGTTTCACAGGCGAATAAGTTATTGAATGCCACAACATCTATCGGCGAACTCTCCGGTAATCCGCTCGGTGGCCTTAAAATTCGCGATCTGACCTTAACACAGGAAGACAAAGTCGTAATCAGCATCGGGGAGGTTGAGTTTAGCTATAACCTGTTACGTCTGATCAATAATGAGATTGTGATCAAATCAGTAAAAATCAATGATCTCATGATGGATGTGGTCCAGGAACCCGATTCATTCTGGAATATTCAAAAACTTTACAAGCCCGCCGATACATTAGCTGTTAAGGAATCGAAAAGTAAGTTCAATATGGACATTATAGTAAAGGGGGTGGAGTTAAACCGGTTCAGGGCAAAAATTCATCCGCTCGATACAGCATCCATAATTCCCAAGAGCATCGAAACTGATCTGGCATTGAAGTTTCGTATGAAAGACGATGACATGGAGCTGAATATGGAAAAGATGGCCCTTAAAGCTTATTCTCCGGATATGGAGATTAAAGAGTTCATATTTGATTTTGTAAGTGATTCTGCCAGTTATCAATGGGATCATTTCAGGTTAAAATTACCCCGCACAATTGTAATCTCGGAAGGGAAATATTATCCGCGGCAACCTTCACTGACTAACGCGTCCCTAAATATCGATACCCTTGTTTTTGATGATATCCGGAAATTCAACCCCCAATTTAGTCTTCAGGGAAACCCCTCTGTCAATCTTACGGCAAAAGGTGGTACCGAAAAGATTGATTTTACGGTTCTTATAAAAGAAAAATTGCAGAATGGCCGGATTAACGGATGGGTAAGGGGTCTGGATACAATTCCGGATTATGATATTAATTTGAATATTGCCAATATCGACGGATCATCCTGGACAGGTGATCCCCAATTTGCTTCAAAAATTACAGGTGAAATTATTGCACGGGGGAGAGGTTACGATCCGCAAAACAGTTCGGTGACCGCTTCCGGTAACTTTACCGAGGTGATCTTTCTGGATAAAAAACTTACGGATCTCATTTTTGAGGCTGAAAAAGACTCCATAAATATTAAGGGTAACCTGGCGACTACAGCCTGGTTTGGTGGAGTAACAGCAGACTTTACTATTTTAGATTACCTTGATAAGTTTCGGTATTCGGTAATGGGCACTGGGCGAAATATCAACCTGGCAAAACTGTACCTTCCGGAGAAGTTGTATTCTGCTATAAATCTGAAAATCAGGGCAGAAGGAGAAGGTATGAATCCGATGACGGGATCAATCCGGGCAAACATCGCTTCTTTGGGATCAACAATCAGAAGCCGCCCGATTGATGAATTTCATACAAGTTTCTCCTATAATAATGGAAACTACAACCTCTCGGATTTTGTGCTGAACTCACCGTATTTCGTAGTTTCGGCCGATGGGAAAGGAAATCCTAAGCGCGATAACCAGATCCGGCTTAACTTTGAAACCCGGGATTTTGAAGATTTGCTCAAACTGATGGGATTCGGACAATATACCCTGGACGGAAAAATTCAGGCCGAAGTATTGGGATCAACCCGAAGTTACACTATTAATACTGTGACAGATATTTTGCAGATTGGAATAGATTCTTTAATTGTTAATGATCTGAAAGGTGACCTGGTTTTGTCGAAAGACACAAATTTCAGGACTAATGCTTCGCTGACAGCCGGGGAGATCAGAATGGACAGTTTAGTCTTGCGGAATTTTAACACCGATTTTAATGTTGCTCTTGGAGAAAAACTGTCTTCGAAAATCAAACTTAACACCGATAGTGTGAGCCTGAATAATGAACTGTTAGGAGCAATCAAAGGGGAAGCATCGTTACAGACAGATGATTCGGTCAGGTTTGATGCCCAGTTTGTACTCGATAGCCTGATTTATCATCCTTATAAAATCGGGGCGACAAGCTTTGACCTGAAATCACGGTTTCCGAAAGGGGATGAAAAGACCGGTTTAACAGCAGTATTGCATCAACTCACCGATAATTTTAATCCGGAACCTTTAAAAAACTACGTGGCTTCCATGAGGCGTGATTCTGTCAGTGTGAAAGGACACCTTGATCTCCGGAATCTGGCGTACGATACCTTAACGGCAGATAAAATAAGGGCCGACATAAATGCAGTGGCAGAGAAGAATAATTACAGGGGTACACTTTTCCTGACCGGCGACAGTATCAATTATAATCAATACAGGGTAAAAGAAACTACGCTTTTCACAACTTTCTCCCATAAAATCTTTAAGAATCAACTGACCTTTACACTCTCCGATACAGTCAGCGGTGAACTGGGAGTGGATGTTAACATGCAAAAAGATATTGAAATCGGTTTGAGGAATTTGTTGTTCCGTTCTAATGCCGAAACGTGGAAGGGGGGCAGTGATTCAACCAGTATAATTTATGCGGATAAAGCCTTCGATATTAGAAATCTGCTGATTGCAGCAAGTAACGATAAATATCTTAAGGCTGATGGAGTTTTTGCTATGAAAGGCAAGGAAAACCTGGATGTCACTGTCCATAACCTGGATATGAAAAATATTAATAATCTGCTTGGGGGTAACTTTCCTGTTTCCGGCAATCTGGATGGCACATTAAAAATGACAGGAACTTCTGCTGCCCCGATTATTAAGGGTGAACTGACAATGGATAATTTTGTAGCCAAGGAAAGAAAAATTGACCAGTTTCAGGCTGCACTGCTTTATCAGGCCGACAGTATCTCCCTTGATGCAAATGTGACTAATGGAGATACAGTGAGGATGGAAGGTAGTGTTTCGGGTCGTTACCACCTTTCGTTTGAAGATTCGGTAAGGATGCCGTCAAAGTCAGATCCGTTGAGCGCCCAACTTAAGATGAACCGTTTTGATCTGTCGCTTGTGACGCCCTTCGTGCCATCTGAAGGTGCAGATATACAGGGAATTGTAAATTCCGATCTCAAGATTCAAGGTTCGCTGGATAATTTAAATATCAATGGTTATCTTGACTGGAAAGAGGGAAAATTTCATATGCCTGAATATGGACTGTTATATGATCGTATCCGGATGATAACAGGTATTGAGAACGATTCATTGTTTTTTACTGAATTTGTGGCCGAAGCAGGAGCTGGATCTCTGAGTGTGACCGGTTACTCCCTATTTAATCAGCATGATCTCTATTCTCCAAGAGCACTTTCGTTGAAAATTAACGGAAAGGAGTTTAAAGTGATCGATTCGGAGCGAATGCAAGCCACTATCAATACGGATATGACGCTGATAAAAAAGGGTGAAAATCCGGTTTTTAATGGCCAACTGGAGGTGATCCGTTCGGAGGCCAATGCAGATGCATTTATATATGATCTTACAAAGGCATCCGATGATTCTGAGCTCCCGATGCTGATCGAAGCTTTGGAGGGAGAAACTGATACGGTAAAATTCACTCCCGGCGACACCACTGCGGTAGAGATAAATCCCAATGTTCAATTATTCAGAGATCTGAGAGGAAAGTTAAATATAACTGTTCCGGGCAATATGTGGATACGCGGTAAGGAAATGGGGTTTGAAGTGAAAGGTAATCTCCAGGCATTAAAAGAAGGCCCTACGATGATTCTGTATGGCGACATGGACGTTAAACGGGGGTTCTATAAAATTTATGGTAAACGGTTTGATTTTAAAAGTGGTAAGATCACCTTAACTGGCGATGAGGAGATCAATCCGATACTCGATTTTGTTGTGGTTTACTCTTTCCGGGACGTTGAGCGGCAGCTTCGCAACCTTGAACTGACCATTACGGGCCGGCTAAAAAACCCGGACGTTTCGTTTGAATTGGACGGAACCCAACTCGAAGAACAGGATGCACTTTCATACCTTGTTTTCGGAAGCTCGATGGAACAGCTTACCGACGGACAGCGGTCGTCAATCAGTACCAGCACTTCCGGAATGGCCAAAAGCCTGGCTTTAGGACAGATGTCCGAAATACTCAAGGATGCACTTCAATCATCACTGAACCTGGATGTTGTTGAAATCGCCGGCGAAGATAACTGGAATACGGGAAGTGTAACCATTGGGAAGTATATCAGTAAAAATTTGTTCGTCAGTTATCAGTTTACATTTGCACTCGACAAGAAAACTAAAATTATCGA
This sequence comes from uncultured Bacteroidales bacterium, assembly GCA_942493325.1. Classification (GTDB taxonomy): domain Bacteria; phylum Bacteroidota; class Bacteroidia; order Bacteroidales; family Prolixibacteraceae; genus JAAFHB01. The sequence continues at coordinate 5,865,447 of OW818689.1, forward strand.
ACCTCAGAAAATAACCATCGAGTACCAGTTGTTTAAATTTTTATCTCTTACTGCAACTAACCAAAGTCCAAATTCCGGATTTGACTTTATTTTCAGAAAAGAGTATAAATAAAATCCATAACTTTGCAAATTATTAATATAATATAGGATGGGAAGAGTTTTATCCATCGATTACGGAAAGAAGCGCGTAGGATTGGCAGTTACAGATCCTTTAAGAATAATAGCGACAAGATTGACAACGGTTTCTACAACAGAGATATGGGAATATTTGTCTGACTATTTCGCACGTGAGAAAGTTGACCTGGTGTTGGTGGGTTATCCGCGTCAGTTAAATAATGAACCTTCAGAAGCAATCCGGTATATCAACCCTTTTTTAAAGAAATTCACACAACTGTACAAGGAGATGCCGGTCGAGTTAATGGATGAACGATTTACTTCGAAGATGGCATTTCAAACAATGATCGATGCAGGTGTAAAAAAGAAGGATCGGCAAAACAAGGCTACAGTCGATGGAGTTAGCGCTACAATAATTTTACAATCCTATCTTGAAGGACAGAAATTTTTAAAGTAAAAAGAATGATTTATCCCATTACAGTGTACGGCGATCCCGTACTTCGAAAGAAAACCACAGATATTGATAAAACTTATGAGGGGCTGGAGAAATTAGTCGATGACATGTTCGAGACCATGCATAATGCTGAAGGTGTAGGATTGGCTGCTCCGCAGATAGGTATTGCTGACCGGATATTTGTCGTCGACCTGTCGCCACTTGGAGAGGAAGAACCCCTGTTAATCGGTTTCAAAAAAGCGTTTATCAATCCTCATATCATTGAAAAGAGCGGGGATAAAATTCTTATGGATGAAGGTTGCCTGAGTATACCAGGATTGCGCGAAGATGTACTCCGTTTTAATACGATCAGGATAAAGTATTTCGATCAGAACTGGCAGGAGTATGATGAGGTTTATACAGGATTTACGGCGCGTGTTCTGCAGCATGAATATGATCATCTTGACGGAATTATGTTCGTGGACTATTGTTCTCCGCTAAAAAAGAGGTTACTCAAAGGTAAGCTGGCAGATATCTCAAAAGGAAACGTAACAACCAGTTACAGAATCAAAATTCCCAGGGCCTGATAGAAAGCGACGGGGCGATCCCGAATCCCTTCGGTCTCGGGAGGCGAGTGGGCGAAATGACAATGAGAAGCGACGGGGCAACAGGGCGACAAGTCGACAGGGCAAAGGTGTGAAAATGAGAAAATGAGAAGAAGAGACAATGTGCCAATATGCCAATGCGCGAATTTGCACATTGGCAACATAAGCTTATTTCCTTTTTAAAATCCTTTTAAGTTTCACGCAATGACCGCAAATGACCGCAAAGAAAAATCGATAGACTTAAACGTACAACGCTCTTTTGCAATCCCGGAGGGATTAAATCTTTGTAGCCCCGGGTAAGCAATTCCGGATTCTATATAATATTAATAGTTCTAAGATTATTCGGAATCGCGCCACCCGGGGTTAGGACGAACAATAAACGTGCGGCGCAACTATCCCGATGATTGAAAATCGTTACAGATAGTCCAAAACATGGTTGCCGCAGTTGGTACAGTTCCCATTTTTAGTTAATCCCAAAGTTAATATTTTGCCAGGATCTCTTACAATCAGCGGATTGTTGCATTTGTCGCAATAGGTGGTTTCTTTTGATGTGGCGTACATATTACCAAGATAGACAAACTTAAGGTGTTTCCTCGCGATTTCATACAGATCGCGCAAGGTTTTTACAGGTGTACTTTCAATTTTCATCTGGTAATTGGGGAAGTATCTCGAGATGTGTAAGACAGTTCGGTCGCCGGTTTCTTTTGCTATCCATTGAACCATTTGTTCAAACTCTTCATAATTATCATTCATTCCCGGAATGACAAGATTTGTAATCTCCAGGTGTTTTTGTGCCAGGGCAATCCGGCTGATTGTTTTTTTTACCGGTGTTAGTCTTGCCTGTGTAATTGTTTTGTAAAAATTATCCGAGAAAGCTTTCAAATCAACATTAAAGGCATCAATATAAGGAAGTATGGCTTCGAGCGGTTCGCGGTTAATATACCCATTTGTAACCATCACGGTTTTTAGACCTGCTGGTTTGGCGAGTTTCGCCGCTTCGATCATATATTCATAAAAAGTGGCTGGCTCATTATAGGTAAATGCTATTCCGATATTTTCGGAATGTTGAAGGGCAAGACTGATGAGGGAATTAATGCTTAAGGATTTTGTTTCGGGAGTATTTAACGAAGTTACCTGGGAGATCCGGTAATTTTGGCAAAAAAAACATTTCATATTACAGCCTAAGGAACCGATGGAAAGGATCTTTGATCCCGGATAAAAATGATACAGCGGTTTCTTTTCAATAGGATCCATGGAAACTGCTGTCACTTTTTCAAAAAACTCATTATAAAGAATTCCTGCTTTGTTAACCCTGACGTTACAAATACCATGTTCATTATCTCCGATCAGGCAATAATGAGGACAAAGTGAGCATTTCACGATGCCGTTTTCAAGCGACTTGTAATAAAGGGCCTTCTTCATTTTCAATTGCTTTGTGCAAACTTACGATATCCTGAGCATTTTTATCTAAAAAGAATCGTATTTTTGATTGAATTGAAACAGATTTAATGAAACTGGTAAACGGCGATTAGGTGTAATCAATAACAAGTTTATCTTATAAAATGATGATAAAATGTGCGACATTTCTGCAATCATGACGCAAACTTCATTTTCGCATTCCGACCTGGTACAACTCCTGCAATGTGACGGCCGGGACATGGACCTGTTGTTGCACAAAGGGAAAGCTGTTAAAGAATTGGTCGTAGGAACGAAGGTATACTTCAGGGGATTAATTGAGTTTTCGAATATATGCGATAAAGATTGCTATTATTGCGGTATACGGAATTCAAATAGTTTGGTTCGCCGTTACAATATGACTGATCACGAAATACTTGATGCTGCACGTTTTGCCGATGAGAACCGGTTTGGTTCTGTGGTGCTGCAATCGGGCGAAATCAGTTCTAAGGCACTTACCCGCCGGATTGAAAATTTAATTACTCAGATAAAGGAAATAAGTAACGGTCGCCTGGGTATTACATTATCTGTAGGAGAACAGCCGGAGCCGGTTTACCGGAGATGGTTCGAGGCAGGCGCACACCGGTATCTTCTGCGTATTGAGACAACCAACGAATTACTCTACCGCAAAATACATCCTGATAATCAGAAACACGATTTTCGACATCGCATGGATTGCCTGTATTCCTTACAGAAAATTGGTTATCAGACCGGTACCGGTGTGATGATCGGATTGCCGTTTCAGACGATTGCCGATCTGGCCGATGATCTGCTCTTTTTTCAGCAATTTGGGATCGATATGGTGGGAATGGGCCCTTATATCGAACATTCCGAAACCCCGCTATATGCTTTCCGGCATGAACTTTGGCCTGTTCAGCAGCGGTTTGAAATGTCAATAAAGATGATTGCCGTACTTCGAATCCTTATGAGTGACATTAATATTGCAGCCGCTACAGCCCTGCAAGTTATTGATCCACTAGGTCGCGTGAAAGCAATTCAGGCCGGTGCAAATATTATCATGCCAAACATCACCCCGGGCTTATACCGCAATGATTATAGTCTTTACGAAAATAAACCAAACATCGATGCCGAACCTGCCCAATGCACGGGTTGTCTTGATGCCCGTATTGCATTGACGGATGGTGAACCAGGGTATGGAGAATGGGGTGATTCGTTACACTTTATAAAGAGAAATGAAAGTAATTCTTAATTGAAAAATTTCGAAAGCTTTTTTACTGCAATAGGTCGTGTGAAAACCACCACTTTATCCCCGGGCATAATCTGTGAATCTCCTGTTGCAATATATCCCTGGTCGTGCCGGATATATCCACCGATGGTTGCTTCCTTGGGAAAATCGAGTTCACTTATGATTGATTTGGTAACTTTTGACCCCTCTTTTGCGATAAATTCCAGTGCCTCTGCATCAGTAGCAGTAAGTACTTTAACATGCGAAACTTCAGCATTCATCGTGTAACGGTAAATATAGGATGCTGCGAGCAATTTTTTGTTAATTACTCCGCCAATCCCAATTTTCTCGGCAAAATCGATGTAATCAATATTTTCAACCTCTGCAATGGTCCTTTTAACCCCCATCTTTTTGGCGAGCTGGCAGGAGAGGATGTTGGTTTCTGAATTACCCGTAACGGCAATAAACGCATCCATTTGCTCGATTCCTTCCGATCTTAATAAGGCAAGGTCGCGACCGTCACCATGGATAATGAGTGCATTGCTGACTTTGCTCGTCACTTTCAGCGCCCGGGCTTTATCTTGCTCAATGATTTTAATGTTAAAGGCATCACCAAGCCGCAAGGCTGTTTTCATCGCGATACGACTTCCACCAAGAATCATTATATTTTTGATAACATACTTTTCCTTACCTGCTTTTTGAAGAATAGACTCCACGGTTATGGGTTTGGAAATAAAAAAGACCAGGTCATCTACCTTAATCGTATCGTCACCGTGAGGAATAATGGTGTTCGAATCACGCGCGATAGCAACAACCACGAAATCGCCGATGGTACTGCGGAGATCTCTGAGAGAAATTCCCAGAATAGGGGCATTTTCCCTGATTTTCACAGCGAACAGCACTAATTTTCCCCCCGAGAATTCGAAAATCTGCCGCATGCTGGTTTGCTTGATGTTTGTAATGATCTCTTTGGCAGCAAGATGTTCGGGGTAAATCAATTCATCGATTCCGATCGATTTGAAATAATCACGGTTTTGCGTAAACAGGAATTCCTGGTTGTCGATACGTGCTATTGTCTTCTGAGCGCCCAGATGTTTGGCTAACTGGCAGGCTACAATATTTCGGTCCTCGTAGGGAGTGACCCCGATAAAAAGATCGCAGTTACTCACACCGGCCTCTTTTAAATCGGAGATCGAAATCGCGCCTCCTGTAACAGTCAGTACATCGAGTGCCGCTGATATACTGTCGAGCTTATCCTGAGCTTCGTCAAACAGAACAATATCATGTTCATCCTTTGATAACATTTTAGCCAAATGGGTGCCAACTTCACCCGCACCAGCAATTACAATTTTCATCCTGAAATTAATTATTTTAGTCTCCGCTTGCAGAAGTTTCAGACAGCAAAACTCCGGTTTGACGTGTTCGGGCTCTGAAACAATCCTGCAAAATTCTGATGCAAAGTTAAGGTAATATATTCGTGATAAAAATATCCGTATCCGGGAAAGATCTTTTCTCACTTTTGACCGGCCTGAACCGTATTTGAACAGCTCCGCTAACCGTTGTATTCACAATTTTCAGGTCATTTGAAGCAATTTTCGGGTAGTTTTCCCCTCCTGTTTTGAAGGGTATCCGGTTTTCGATAATTACCGATCGGGGGACAAGTTGATGTACCAGAACAGGGTCGCCGGATGATTTTCCCGAAAGGATGATCAGATCGGCACGGGGAATATGTTCCCAATCAATATCGGTAATTACCCGGTTATAAAGGATAAATAATTTTAATCCTTCAAAATTCAAAAAACCCCTGTTACCCGATACCTTTTCTGTAATTATCCGGGATGAATCCGCAAAACATATTGTCGAACTTTTTTTGATACCCCGGAATCCCTCATAAGGGGTGGTGTAGTATTTCAACCTTTCAGTGGTCTCACTTTTTTCGGTGGTGTACCATATAGTTTCACATCCCGAAGTGAGAGCGATTAACGTTTTTCCCGGGATATTAAAAACGACTACCTCTTTGCGTGAAAGTCGGTTAAATTTATCCAGATTATGGAACAATAGAGCTATGGCTATTGAAGCAAAAGCGAATGTCAAGGCTTCCGCTCTTTTATATACGATAAAGAGCGCAAGCAAAACAGAGGTGAGTACGGCTAAAAAAAGTGTCATGTCCGATGGGTATAGTCCATCCAAAAGGGCATATGGCAGTTGTTCAGCAAAATGGACGGAAAAAAGCATTCCTTGTCCGGCCCAGTCAAGAAGGTGAGTTATGAGCACTCCCAGCAGGGGAACGACCGGGGCAATAGCAAAAACGATAAAGGAGAGGTATAAAATTGCAGTAACGAGTGGTATGACCATGATGTTGGCCAGAAGAAACCAGGTGGGGAACTGGTGAAAATAATGCAATAGTACAGGTAGTGTTCCGATTTGTGCCGCAAGTGAAACCGTGATTAATGCCCAGGTATAATCAGGAATCCAGTACTTAAAATAACATAAATGGTACAGATATGGCTGGAAACTGACTATTGAAAATAGGGCTGCATAAGAAAGCTGAAATCCAACATCATACACGAGTGACGGATTGAAGCAGAGCAGCACAAACGCCGAAGCGGCCAGTGTATTGTAAATATTGGGATGCCTGCTCATGCTTTTACCAATGACAATAAACGAAAACATGGCTGCTGCTCTGAGTACGGAGGCTGAAAGCCCCGTGATAAGTGCGTATCCCCAGCAGGCACAGATTATCAGCAAAGTTTCGATGAGGAGACCCCCTTTTTTACGGACAAGGAATTTCAAAAGGAAATGAAGTACCACGTAAATTAATCCAACATTCATTCCCGAGACTGCCAGAACATGGATCACCCCTGTCCTGGCAAAACTTTGAGTGGTTTCAGGCTCAAGATCCTCCCGTGCTCCCAAGGCAACAGCCGACACCAAATGCAGGACCTCGCCTTTTAATCCGCTGTTTTCCAAAATCCGGATCAGCCGGTCGCGCAGGATCAGCGACCATTCCATGAGATTTAAATGTTTCTCAACGTTTATAAAGTGAAGGTTATCTTTGGTTAAATAGATCCGGTGACCGATTTTATTTCGGATTGCATAAGCTGCATAATCAAACTCGAACGGATTCCCGGTACTAAGCAGCAAATCAGGTTGTCCCCTGAGCCATATTATTGTCCCAGGTTCGATACCATAGAGTGAGACCGATTTTTCGATATAAGTCAGCACTTTTATTTTTGGCTCAATTAACCGGATTACGACCCTGTTTGAATTCTCTTTTTCAACCGGGAACTCGTGAATTACGGCATAGTAATCGTTTTTCGGTAATTGCTCCGGCATATATTTACGGTCGATACTGATAAAAATTCCAAGGAAAAAAAGAGCCGGAAAAAGAATGATTCCAAACAGTGATTCGCTCCGATACGGGAGAGAGATAAAGAAGGGAAGAAGAAGCGCAAAGAAGAGCGACACTCCCAAAAATACCCATTTAAGTTCAGGTCCAACGAGGTCGCCTGACACAATTCCTGCAATAAATGGAACTATAAGCCTTATGAATGGTGCGCTATGCAGTCGTTCGCTGAAATTGCTCATTCAAAATGGATTATGACCTTTAAAGATACGAATAATTCAGAATTTACTTTTTATTTTCCACCACTACCTGAAATTTTTTATTGTCCACGTTTTCTGCCTTGAAATTGATACAGCCAATATGTAACCTTTTCGGGTGCATTTAGCGTAAAAAGGAGATACCCGATGATACCCTGAGAGCAGTGAAGAAATCATAAGCTCTTCCCGTTTTATTAAGTTTTTACAGGGTGTTAATAATTTATTGAAAGGGTTTATCGCTGAATTTCTGAAATATCTTTTAATGCACAAACCGGAAAAATTCTGTTTATAATGCATGAAAAAATCGTCAGAAAACGAATCATTGGTATAAATTTTTCCTCCGAAGGAAAAGCAAATGTGCTCTTGTGGGCTCCTGAGTCTCAATTGGCAGAAATTCATATCAACGAACGGAAGATTCTTTCGTTGAATGCAAGGGAATTAGGCTACTGGGAATTGCAAACTTCCGAAATCAAACCCGGTGATAATTACCAGATTTCTCTCGATGAACAACCATCGTTACCCGATCCGGCCTCCCTGTATCAGCCTCATGGAGTTCATGGGCCATCGCAGGCTTTTGATTTGAATGCATTTGCATGGAACGATACCGACTGGAAAGGTGTCGACCCCAAGGAACTTATCATTTATGAGCTTCATACCGGAACTTTTACCCCAATGGGGACTTTTGAAGCTATTGCGCGAAGGTTAGACTACTTAAAGGAATTAGGAATTACGGCTGTAGAAATTATGCCGGTCGCCCAATTTCCGGGCTCACATAACTGGGGGTATGACGGAGTTTTTCCTTTTGCTGTTCAGAATTCATATGGAGGCCCTGCCGGCCTGCAAAAGCTGGTGAATGCCTGTCATAAGAAAAAAATAGCAGTTATCCTCGATGTAGTTTACAATCACCTGGGACCTGAGGGCAATTACCTGGCCCGGTTCGGACCCTATTTCACGGATAAATATCATACTCCATGGGGAAATGCCGTAAATTTTGATGATGCCTGGTGCGATGGCGTGAGAAGGTTTTACATCGAAAATGCCCTGATGTGGCTTCGCGACTTTCATATCGATGGTTTGCGGTTGGATGCCATTCATGCACTAAGAGATTTTAGTGCTAAACATATACTGGAAGAAATCAGGGAGCATGTCAACGAATTGATTGATCATACCCATCGGAATCATTTTCTGATTGGCGAGTCGGATCTTAACGATGTGCGATATATAAATCCGACGGAAAAGGGTGGTTACGGACTTGACCATCAGTGGTGCGATGAATTTCATCATGCGCTGCATGCATTGGTTACCAATGAAAAGAGAGGTTATTATTCCGATTTTGGAAGTATTTACTCCCTTGTAAAATCTTTCAATGATGCCTTTGTTTTTGATGGGGTTTATTCACCTCACCGGAAGAAAACATTCGGGAATAAAACAACCGGACTGCCCGGATTCAAGTTTATTGTTTTCACACAAAATCACGACCAGGTTGGCAACAGGATATTTGGTGACCGTTTAAGTACCCTGGTCGATTTTGAAATGCTTAAACTTCTTGGGGGTGCCTTATTCGTTAGTCCATTCATTCCGATGTTATTCATGGGTGAAGAATATGGCGAAACTGCACCATTCCTGTATTTTACGAGCCATTCGGATGAAGAATTAATTCGTCAGGTACGCGAAGGACGTAAAAATGAATTCAGGGATTTTCCGGAAGAGGGCCAATTTCCCGATCCGCAATCCCCTCAGTCGGTGCAGTCATCTCAGCTTAACTGGAGCTACCGGTCTGATAAAAAACAGGCAAGCTTGTTATCTTACTATAAGGAATTAATCAGGCTGAAGAAAAATCATCCTGTACTAAAAAATACACCACGGGAGGGAATTGTTGCTGAGGTTATTAACAACCAGAACGCCATTTTCCTGACTCGAATTTATGAAGATAACCTGCTCATTGCCATTATGAATTTCGAACCGGATGAAATTTTGGTGGATTTATCAGCATACGGCACGGCTAAATTATTTCCGCTACTGAATTCCGCAGACGAAAAATGGGGAGGCTACCTACCGGATGAAAATAGCCCGGAGAATATTTTAGAGCTCAGGAATATGCCCGGCTTTTCAGGAAATATTAGTGTAGGAAATCGGTTCGGAGAAGATATAAACGTAGCTACACAGGAAGGCAGTAGAAATTTGATGCCGGTAAAATCACCTGTATGCGTAAGTCCTGAGTCAATACTGATATTATCGGATATCAGGGAATAACCTAAAATCAAATTGCGTATTTCGATTTGCCCGGAATCAGGTCTATTTATGCCACTCCGGCAAAATAAAAGTAACAATTATTCGGTTTATTCGTTTACACTTAGAGGACGAGAAATGAGTGATAACCGATAACTGTGAACCGATGAAAATAGGAATTTATATTTGTGGTTTAGGGCAGTCATTTGTTCAGGAATCGGTTGAAAAATATTCAACCCGGTTGATGAACGAGATGAGTTATTTTACGCACGGCGTGAAATATGAGTTAAAAACCGAAAAGATCAATTATGCCGAAGAGAAAGACAGTACTGTGGTAAGTATTTTTGAGAAGAGCGAAAACGAAACCCGGCTCGTTTATAAGATGTATGATTTTCAATACCACGAAATACTCACTGAAAAATTCAATTGCCATTCTATAATTATTAAGAATCTGTTATTGTTCCTGTTGGTGATTCAAAAGATCCCGCTGCTTTTTAAACGGCTGTTCGATCCAAAGGATTACTCAAGACCTTTTCAGTCATTCTATGTTTTCATGATTTTCCTCGTTATAGCCGGATCAGTTCTACTCATGCTTCCGGCAACTGTTGCTGTGATCAATGATTTTTTTAAATCCCCCGTAATCTCCCAACCCTATGTCGAAATTATCTCAAAGGTGATCGTTTCTGTAACAGCGGTATTACTCCTGATTCTTCCTAATGCAAATGTTTTAATTACCAACCTGGCAACAGAATATGTTTGTGCCAACGATTATATCGAACATGGCGTTCAGAAACAACTGGTACAAGGGAATCTTGAAATGCTGGTTGATTATATTACAGAAAAGGAGGGTGACTGCCGGATTCATTTTCATACGTACAGTTTCGGAAGTATTGTCGCAATTGATTACATTTTTCCATTTAGCAATGTACTGACGCGCAATGCATTGCAATTTACAGAGGCGCTGATAACAATAGGGACTCCCTTTGAGTTTATCAAATCATATTATCCTTATTTTTATGTAAATCGTCAAAATGAATTGGGCAACAAAATCTGCTGGTTTAATATCTATTCTATTGCAGATCCGCTGGCAACAAATTTCCGTAAAGATGCCAAAATCGGGGAGTCGCAGTTTGGTATAGATAATCAATCGAATAAGCCTGTGAATATCAATTATGAGGTAGCCTCCGTACGTAAAACCGGATTGATGGATTTCATTTTGCTCCATAGTGTCAAAACTCATGGAATGTACTGGGATTCAAAAACAGAAGGACAAAGTTGTTTACGATTAATACACGACGAGATGCAAAAGAGTAAGCTGTTTTAATAATAAAGTACTTGCCATTGACATACAGCTAATTTTATATTAGTTTTGAGTAACTAATCCAAGCTGTTTACGAACCTCTGAAACTAACCTATTTTATGCAGAAAGAGTTAAATAGTGACTATAATCTCTGGAAAAGATTTAAGGAAGGTAACGATGAGGCATTTTATACGCTGTACGATCACTATGCCGGAAACCTTTATAAATACGGCGGTCACTTTTCAAGGGATAAAGACTTAATAAAAGATTGTATTCAGGATCTTTTTCTTGATTTGTACAAATACAGGAAAAAGCTTTCAGAAACGGACAATATTCAATTTTACCTGTTCTGTTCTCTTCGCCGGATAATTCATAAAGAACTGTTAAAAGTAATTCCACGTGAATACCACGAACTGAACTTTTCAATGAATGATAACCCGGATCTTTCATGTGAAGATTCCCTTATTTCAATCGAAACCGAAATCGAAAATCACCGGGCATTAAGCGAAGCGATGAAATCACTCTCTAACCGTCAACGAGAGGGCTTGTCTCTCAAATTTGAGCACAATTGTTCCTATGCCGAAATTGCAGAAATTATGGGTGTTACTATTGAGTCAGCCCGGACTATAATATACCGTGCCTTAAAGGAACTTCGGAAGTGTTTTGAACATAAAGGAGTTACTATTCAACTGTTGTTTAGTTTTTTCCAACGCTCATAAATTCAGAATTTTGGGATTTTAAAAAATATTCTCAAAAAGAATATTTTTTCTGTCTATGTTTTGGTTTTTCCCTTCTTTCTGTTAATAAAGAAGAATACCAACGATGCGAAAATCAAAATTACGGGCCGAAGAACTATTATCTGATGAAAAATTTTCTGAAGAATTTTTATCGCATAATCTGATCGATAAAAATGAATTGCGGATCGCCCGAAGTATACATTCTTTTCTGGTGAAGTCAGGTGATAGTCTGACTGATTCAGAAAGAGAACAGACGAAAAATAAGATCCGATCTTCAGTCAGGCAGCTTTCGATCAAAAGGCAGATTCTTAGGTGGTCGGTTGCTGCTACTGTATTAGTTGCAGTAATTCTGACTTCGGTTGGATATTTCCAGGTCAACTCAACAACAGAAATAGCCAGTTTTGCACAGACACTTAACACAATCAAGGCTGAGAATAACACGCGCATCATCCTTCAGAATGGCGAAGAAGTCAGTATAGATAAGACGCAATCTGAGATTACCTATGATGCCAAAGGAGAAAATATTCTCATTGATTCAGATCAAAAAATTGTTCAGAAGATAAACAATTCAAAAGCAGTTTTCAATACCGTGATCGTCCCTTACGGAAAACGCACCCAAATTACTTTGTCTGAAGGAACAAAAGTCTGGTTGAACTCCGGCTCTAAACTGGTTTATCCGGCTGTATTTGCTGATGGCAAAAGGGCAGTTTATATCGATGGAGAGGCGGTCTTTGATGTTGTGTCAGTGAAAGACAAACCTTTTGTTGTAAGTACAAAGGATTTTGACATTAAGGTGCTGGGAACGGTTTTCAATGTGAGTGCCTATTCAGACGATAAATATTCAAGTACTGTATTGGAACAGGGCAGGATAGAACTTTTTCGCAGGGGGGCATCTGTTTTATCGCACGAAAAACTTGATATCTCCCCGGGTTCAATGGCGATTTTTGATCGTAATCTGAAATCTTTTGAGCAAAAGCAGGTGAACCCGCATAAATATTTATCCTGGCGTGAAGGTTATCTGATTTTCACGAGTGAAAGACTGGCAACTATCATGAAAAAATTAGGCCGTTACTATAACATTGAAATAATTGTAAATGACCCAGCGCTGAAGAATGAAACATTTTCAGGATATCTCGATTTGAAAGACACACCCGAAGAAGTGCTCTCTGTAATAAACGAAACCACTGCCATTTCATATTCGGCAAGTAATGGAAAAATAGTTATTAACCCAAATAAAATGCCTGTTGCAAATTAATGTTTACCGGAATCAAAAAAGCTTGCAGATGTTGGAACCATCCACAAGCTTCACATTTTAACTTACATCGCCTTACAGCGATATTTATTAACTAAAACAAGCACAAATGTATGAAAAAATGTAACAACTGGAGAACTCACTTCAGTGGGTGGAGTTTATTAACGAGAATTTTAATGGTTATGAAAATAACACTATTTTTTCTCTTAATTGCAGTAAGCAGTGCTTTTGCAAGTTTAACGTATTCACAAAATACGCGATTTTCACTCCGTATGGAGAATGCAACTATTCAACAGGTTTTTGAGGAGATTCAAAAGAAAAGTGAGTTTATTATCTTCTACAAAGACAGCCAGATCGATCTCAATCACCGGTCAACTATTAATGTTGCTGAAGCAACGGTTGATCAGATTTTAGATCAGGCCTTTACAAAAACCAACCTTGGTTACCGGATTATCGATCGACAGATTGTGATTTCAGCCGGTATACCAAAAGAAATACCCTCTGTGATCAGGTCTGCAACGAAAGTTGAACAGAGAATTGAACTCTCCGGAACAGTCAAAGACTCCAAAGGTGTATCTATACCAGGTGTTTCGGTAGTCGTGAAAGGCACGACCACAGGTACGATTACTGATAATAATGGACAATTCAAATTACCTGCGCCTGCTGAAGCTAAAACTTTGGTGTTTTCATTTGTAGGGATGAAATCGCAGGAAGTACTCATTGCAGGGAAGACCACCTTCATTGTGGTGATGGACGAGGAAACAATAGGCGTCGATGAGGTTGTTGTTGTGGGTTATGGAACACAAAAGCGGAGCGATATTACAGGAACGGTCGCCTCATTACCAAAAGAAAGGCTGGAGATGGCTCCCAACCTGAATATTGCACAGGCCATACAGGGAGCAATCCCGGGTGTAATGATTCAGACCACTTCAGCAGGGGCAGCACCAAGCCAGGTAATCATGGTGAGAGGCCGTAATTCGATTCTGGCAAGTAATGATCCGCTGATTGTCCTTGACGGAATTCCGTACAGCGGTCAGATCAGTGATATTAATCCGGTTGATGTTCAATCTATTGAAGTGCTTAAAGATGCTTCATCGGCCGCTATTTATGGATCCCGGGGAGCCAATGGTGTTATTCTGATCACATCGAAAGAGGGTGTTGCAGGTAAAGCAACAATCTTATACGATGGAAAATATTCCGTTCAGAAAGCTTCAAATTTACCTGATTTAATGACAGGTGATGAGTTTTATAATTTTAAAAGGCAACGTGAACCTGGCAGTATTACTCAAACCGAACAGGAAGTGTATGACTCCGGGAAGGGTGTCGACTGGGTAGATCTTGCCACACGTACAGGATACAGTCAGCAGCATAATCTCTCTTTATCGGGAGGTCTTGAAAAAATCAAATACTATATCGCGGGTGGTATTATCGATGTCAAGGGGATACAGGTGAATGATAATTACCGTAGGATTACCAACAGGATAAATCTTGATATTAAAGTTAATGACTGGCTTACAATCGGAACCCGGACTAATTTATCATTCGATGATAAAAGCGGACAGTCTCCCTCGTCAGGGGTTTGGCGGATGAATCCATTGAGTGTACCATTTGATGAGGATGGAAATCAGATCATCTATCCCTGGCCTGAAGACATCTATTTTGAAAACCCTCTTGAAAGTCTCCTGTTTGATGATAAAGATAAGTCTTTTCAGGTAGCGACAAATAATTACGCCATTATCAATTTTCCCTTTATTGATGGATTGAACTACAGGTTAAATTACGGACTGAGAAGAAGGTCGAGGGATGCCGGTTTCTATGCAGGGAGAGATACAGGGACCGGTTTTGAAGTAAGAGGCCGGTCAAGTACAAACCGTCTGCTCAATAATAATTCTGTTCTGGAGAATATTGTATCTTACAATAAGGAAATTGGCATACATAGCATTTTCGCAACCGCAGTATATAGTTTTGAGGAAAATGAAAGCAGTTCGAATCAATTGGATGCCAGTGGATTTCCACATGATTTTTTAACATGGTATGCAGCCCCTCAGGCTGAAGTCGTAACGCCTTCTTATACTTATGACCAGACTGTCCTTATTTCACAAATGTTACGGCTGAATTATTCCTATGATAGTCGTTATCTTTTCACAGTGACAGGACGCAGAGATGGTTACTCAGGTTTCGGATCCCAAAACAAATGGGGTATCTTTCCTTCAGTGGCGATAGGCTGGAATCTTGCCAGGGAGAAATTTTTCCCACTGAAAAATTTATTTGATGAATTAAAGGTCAGAGGTTCCTTTGGACTGAACGGAAACCAGGCCGTTAGTTCATATGAAACTATTTCAAAGCTTGGATCATATGACATTGTTGAAAATAAAGCCACACTCCCGGGTTATGTGCCAATATCCCTGGGACAGGATAACCTGGGTTGGGAATCTTCAACTACCCTAAATTTCGGTGTCGATTTCGGTATACTTCGGAAAAGGATCAGCGGGGATATCAATTTATACAAAACAAATACTACCGACCTGTTATTAAACAGAACGATCTCTCCAATCCATGGGATAACTTCAATCACACAGAATATTGGGGAAACCGAAAACCAAGGTCTCGAATTTTCGATCGTCTCAAGGAACATCGTTTCGGGCAATTTCAAATGGCTGACCTCGGGCAATTTGGCTTTTATGAAAAATAAGATCGTTTCGTTGTACGGTTTACTTGACGAAAACGGCAATGAAGTAGATGATGTTGCCAATAAATGGTTTATTGGTCAGCCTATCCGTGTTAATTATAATTACGATATGATCGGAGTCTGGCAGAAGGATGAAGCAGAAGAAGCTGCACTGTGGAACTCACAACCGGGTTATGTCAAATTTCTGGACATTAACGGAGATACACTCCTTAGTGCAACAGAGGATAAAAAGATAATCGGGCAGCAGGATCCAAAGTTCTTATGGGGAATGACCAATTCATTTTCGTACAAAAGCTTTAAACTCGACATATTTGTACACGGTGTCCATGGGATTACAAGGGTCAACGAATTGATGATCGATGATGTTTATGAAACAGTGCGTCGTAACACTATAAAAAAGAACTGGTGGACGCCTGAAAACCCGACGAACGATTTTTACATGAACAGCAAATATGCCAATATACTCGGGGGAGATGAAAGCCAGGACTTTTATTATGAAAACGCTGGTTTTATCCGCATTAAAGAAATATCACTGGCGTATGATTTCCCAAAGAGCCTGTTAACCAGGCTAAATCTTGATAAACTCAGGCTGTATGTTACAGGCAGCAATCTTTTTACTTTCACAAAATGGAGAGGAATGGATCCGGAATTAGATGAGCAACGCGAGAGTATCTATCAGAAAGAATTTGTTGTAGGTCTCACGTTTGGATTTTAATAAGACATTAAATAAAACTGAAAAAATCAAGGTTATGAAAATTAAGATATCTTATAAAATTGCCACGCTGGTGAGCATGATGTTTATTGCAGGCTGTTCAGAAGAATGGCTGGAAGAGACGCCACCTCATATGATCACTACCGTATCCTTATATACAAGCCTAGCGGGCTTTGAAACCGGATTGAATGGTCTTTATGGCCTGGCAAGACAGGAAAGGGAAGGGAGCGAAGGGAAAATACTTCCATACACCTCCAATCCAAATGCCCTTAGGGTGGAACTTGCGATGAACGGTACCGATAACATGTGCACCAACGTGCCTGACAGATTCAGCCTGGTGGCTGCAAACTGGGGCGAGCGTAACAGTCCGGGGAATGTACAGATCACTTCAAATTTTATATGGCTATACACCACTATCAATGCAGCGAATACAATAATTAGTCAGGCAGAAACCAGGAGTGATATTGATTGGTCCGGAGGAGCCAGTACCCAGGAGCAGAGCAGGAATATTGTAATTGCTGAAGCAAAAGCTATACGGGCATGGGCTTACCGGCATCTTACTTATGGCTGGGGCGATGTTCCGTTAACCCTTCAGGAATCAGTGGGTTCGGTGATTCGAACCGACTGGGAGCGAACACCTGTTGCAGATGTACGAAGGCAGATTATCTCTGATCTTCTGTTTGCAGAAAAATATGTACCTGTCGAGCCTGTGGTAAGAGGAAAAATAAGTAAGGGAGCTGTTCAACATTATCTGGCTGAAATGTATCTGGCTATCAATAAACCGGACAGTGCACTGAATTGGGCAAATAAAGTTATCAATACAGCCGAATATAAACTTATTACAAATCGTTATGGCGTGAAAAAAACCGACCCTGGTGTTCCATTTATGGATATGTTTTTGGATGGTAATTCAAATCGCGAGGAAGGTAATACAGAGGCCCTTTGGGTTTGGCAATGGGCATACGGAATTAGCGGAGGAGGAGTTTGCATCATGCGACGCTGGCACATGAGCCAATATGATCTTATAAATATCGGGGGTGTGAGGCCTTTGAAGCTAACCTATGAGAGAGGCGGAAGAGGAGTTTCACGTATGACAATAACAAAATGGGCTGTTGATCTCTATGAACCATATGATCACCGGGCTTCAAACCATGTCATCAGAAAATACTTTATTCTGAAAGATGCGGCTGGAAATGCACCTTCTCCTGCCGATCTCCGGCCTGCAGGTTATAATTATGGCGACACGATCAAACTGAAATGGAGTCAGCCTCTGACACCTCTCTACAGTAGCAGAACTGACTGGCCTTATTCGAGAAAATTTGACGGAACCGACCCTGCAAATCCGGGAGCAGGTTCATCGTATAACGACCAGGTATATCTGAGGCTTTCTGAAACCTACCTTTTAAAAGCCGAAGCCCAGTTTCTGCTAAATCAACCCGATCAGGCAGCAAATACGATAAATATCTTAAGACGGAGGGCAAATGCAAGTGAGATCACAGCTGGCAATATTTCTCTCGACTTTATTCTCGATGAAAGATCACGGGAGTTGTTATTTGAAGAACACAGGCGTTATACCTTATTGAGAACGGGTAAATGGTTGGAAAGAACAAGGTTGCATAATTTCAACGGAGGTCAGTTCATTGCAGACAGGGATGTTTTATACCCAATTCCACAAATAGTAATTGATGCCAATCTGACTAAAAAAATGCCCCAGAATCCGGGCTGGAATTAATTATAAGAATCAAACTGTTTAAACTAAAAGTGCGGGATTATGAAAAAAAAACTATGGAATCCCATCCGCAGTAGCGGTTGGCTCAACGATTTTTTTACGATGAGAATTGCGCTGCTTTTCACATTTGCAATTCTTTTTCAGGGTGCAAGCAAGGTTGCGGCCTCAGAACACGATGCCCGGAACGCAAAGCCTTCGGTAAACCTTGTTGAACAACAGAAAATTGAACTCTCCGGAACAGTCAAAGATTCCAAGGGAATTTCGCTGCCAGGCGTTTCGGTAGTTGTGAAAGGCACGACCACTGGATCGATTACTGATAATAATGGACAATTCAAATTGACAGTCCCGGCTGAAGCTAAAACACTTCTGTTTTCGTTTGTAGGGATGAAGTCGCTCGAATTACCCGTCCAGGGCAAATCGGTCTTTACTGTTGTCATGCAGGAGGACATCGCTAATCTCGACGAGGTCGTTGTGGTTGGATATGGTACGATGAAAAAGCGCGATGTTATTGGTGCATCGGCAGCGGTAAAAGGGGCCGATATTGCCAATGCTCCCGTATCCTCAGCAGCCGAGGCAATAATCGGAAGAATGGCCGGCGTGCAGGTAACCACTACCGAAGGTCAGCCTGGAGCCGATATCGTATTGAAGATCAGGGGTGGAACATCTATTTCACAGTCTAATGCACCGCTTTATATAATCGATGGATTTCCTTCGGAAGAAGGATTAAGAAATATAAGCACTTCAGACATTCAAAACATTGATGTATTGAAAGATGCTTCCTCTACCGCTATATATGGAGCAAGAGGGGCTAATGGAGTGGTACTGATTACTACCAAGGGAGGCACTGAAGGTAAAGCGAATATTACTTACGATGGTTGGGCCGGTTGCAGAAGTCTGGGAAAAAAGCTGGAGGTGATGAATGGCATGGAATTTCTCAGGTATCAGTATGAAAGGCAGGCTTTAACAGGAAATACCGGACCAAGCGATACATTTATAAGCAAATATGGCCCGTGGGATTCTTTTGACCGTTACAAAGATGTTCCATCAATTAACTGGCAGGATAAAATTTTGGGAGGAAATGCCTATTACCAGAACCATAACATCTCGATCAACGGGGGAACAAAAACTACTACCTACCGATTAAGTTATTCTCACGACGATGAAGAAGGATTGCTTGCCGGGAATGGGTTCGATCGTAATAATTTTAAACTGAGACTGGACCAGAAAGTCACCGAGAAGCTTTCGTTTTCAAGCAATGCAAGTTATTCGTTTACAAATGTAAAGGGTGGTGGAACTTCCGAAAAAAGCATCCTTAACAATGTGGTGATGTACCGGCCACTCTCGGGATTAGGCGATCCCGCTGTCGGGCCGGCTCCAGGTGAAGCCGATTATGAAGATTTCCTTGAGTCGGATGCAGACCAGGTTTCAGGTCTTGTTAACATCGCCACCGAGTCACAGGCGAAACACCGGCTAAAAGCAAACGGTGTTATTGTATTTAATGCCGCGCTGGATTATAAACTGACGTCAAAACTGACACTCCGAATATTAGGGGGCATGACCCTCGACAACCAGCGAAGGGAGGAATTCGACGATTTTAACAGCAGTGAAGTTATCACCAGTGGCGGACCCTTTGGATTGATCCGGATAGAGGACAACAAAAAATATAACACTACAAATCTTTTAACTTATAAAACAACCATCAGGGAAGATAATGAAGTGAGCGTTATGATCGGACAGGAGTTTGTGCTTGATGACTATAAAATGGTAGAGGCGAGCGCTTCGATGTACGACAGCGATGACATTGGCCTTGCAAGCCTGGCAATGGGAAATCAGTTCCCAAAACCTAATTCGAGACTCGAAAAAAATAAACTGCTCTCTTTCTTTGGAAGGGCGTTTTACTCTTACAAGAACAAGTACCTTTTCACCGGAACATTTAGAGGCGACGCTTCATCAAAATTTATTGAGGCAAATCGTTGGGGTTATTTTCCTTCTGCTGCAATTGCCTGGCAGGCGGGAGAGGAGAATTTCATCAAAAATCTGTGCATTTTCTCGAACCTGAAAGCACGGCTTACCTATGGTGTTGCCGGAAATAACAGAATCAGCAATAACCAGTACGCCTCTACTTTTAAAAATGTATTTTATGCGGCTGATGGTACTGTTTCGAGTGTGGGACTAATTCCCAATGCAACGGCTAATCCTGATCTGAAATGGGAAACTACTGTTTCGAGAAACCTCGGGTTTGATGTCGGCTTTCTGGAGAACAGAATTAGCGCCAACGTGGATATGTACTCCAATACCACCAAAGATTTGCTTTTACAGACACAGATCCCCAGTTCCTCAGGATATCCTACACAGTTTAAAAATGTAGGAAGTACCGAGAACAAAGGTATTGAAGTGACCGTGAATTCGCGGAATTTCAACAGCAAGGACTTTTACTGGAATACTGATTTCAACATCGCTTTTTTCAAAAACAAGGTAACCGGACTGAATAAGGAAGCGACATTTTCGCAGGAATCATTCGTATCGACGATTTACTGGTCTGCAGCAACCGACGCCTTCCTCGTTAAAGTCGGCGAACCACTCGGATTGATCTATGGCTATCAATCGGACGGCTTCTACGGAGTTGATGATTTCAATTATGATCCGACAACAAAGATCTATACCCTTAAAGATGGTGTTACCAGACTGGCCGGGTCGGTTCAAAAGCCGGGTGATATGAAATTCAAGAATTTAGGGGGTGCTTTGGATGCCAGCGGAAACCCGGTAGTTACCGCTTCAGACGACAGGACGATTATCGGCAGAACGCAACCAAAGTTCTTTGGGGGGCTAAACAATACATTCTCCTACAAAAATTTTGACATGAGTATTTTTGTTAATTTCAGTGTGGGTAATGATGTGTTAAATGCCAACAAAATTTTATATTCAAGCGGATACAGCACCAACAGGAATCTTCTGGCTACGATGCGGGGATATTTTACCTATCTGAATGACAATGGAGAATTTGTTTCTGATCCTGATGCATTACGTGAACTGAATAAAGATGCTAAAGTATGGGCTCCTGAAAGAGATCTGCCCCGCCGGGTTTATTCATGGGCAGTGGAAGATGGATCTTTTCTCAGAATTAATAATATTACTTTAGGGTATACACTTCCTGCAACAGTAAGTCAAAAGTTGAAAATGGAAAAATTCAGAATATTCGCAACCGGATATAATGTCGCTATCCTTACTAATTATTCGGGTTTTGATCCGGAAGTAAATGGTGTCAGAAGTACTCCTTATACTCCGGGTGTCGATCAGAGTTCATACCCCAAGAGCCGTTCCTTTATTGCAGGTCTTAACATAACCTTTTAATACAGCAGATTATGAAAACACTGAAAATTTCATTCATAAATGTTGCTTTGTGTATAATAGTCTTATCATTTACATCATGCAATATATTTGATCTCGATACCCCCTCACAGTCTGATTATTCTTCCGATAACCTGTTTAAAACGATATCTCAGGCAAAAATGACGACTTACGGGATTTATTATACGTTCACCAATGACATTTACACAAGGACGATAAATACACATCTTAGCTGTGACAATGATGAAATGCAGACATCGGGAGGTATTACAACAGCAGACCGGAATCTGGCAGCTCGTTATAATTCTGCCACTGCCAATACGGAGTTGACAAAAGTATGGGACAGACTGTATGCAGGAGTTGAACGGGCAAATGTTAATATTGAAAGGATTCCCCAAATGGATCTTTATACAAAAGGAACCGACGCTGAAAAAAATGAACTCAAACGATTTTTGGGAGAGGCGCTGACTTTGCGGGCTTATTTTATGTTCGACCTTGTTAAAATGTTCGGAGATGTACCTTTCAAGACGACAGCTTCGAGATCGGGAGAAAACTTTTTCGTTGACAGGGTGAGCAGGGACACTATTTATGCACAGATTATCAAAGATTTGTTGGTTGCAGTTGATCTTGTGCCCTGGCAGAAAGAGGTCACCGTTCAGGCCCGGTTCACCAAAGGTTCGGTCAAAGGTATGCTTGCCAGAATTGCATTACATGCTGCAGGATATTCGCTTCGCTGGGATGCCAACGGCGGAAATATCGGGGTTCGCACGAATGCTGATGCTGCCAAAGTACGGGAATACTACCAGATCGCGAGGGATCAGACCTGGGATATCATGAGTGATCCCAATAAAAATCACGGTTTAAACCCCGTTTTTATTGATATCTGGAAAACACTGTGCGGACAGAAATTTGATACAAATTATGGGGAGAGTATGTTCGAAATAGGATTATGGAACCCAACCGGTGAACAGGCAGGTAACGGTTATATAGGAAACAAGATTGGGGTACCTGTTAATTCGGCACAAATTGCAACGTATGGCGCCGGAGGATCTGAAGTAAGAATTTTACCCGGCTATGTGGCTTCATTTAAACCCTTTGATGTGCGAAAGGATGTAACGGTTGCCGATTTTGAGATTGATGCTACAGGAATGAGGGTCGTAAGGGACAGGGTCTGGGAATACAACCCGGGAAAATGGAGAACATGGTGGTCGACCTATAAATCGACCTCAAGTTACACGGGAATCAACCATATTTTGCTACGTTATGCCGATGTGCTGCTCATGTTTGCAGAGGCAGATAACTGGCTGAATAATGGTCCGACTCCGGATGCTGTTGCTGCTTTAAAACAAGTGCGGAAAAGAGCCTTCAAAGGTAACGAAGCATTGATCGAAGCTGAAACATATCCAACCGATTTAACCGGATTCTTTGGAATCCTGATGGATGAACGGGCATGGGAATTGGGTACTGAAGGGATCCGGAAATGGGACCTGATCCGCTGGAATAAGCTCGGAGAAAGATTAGTAGCTGCAAAAAAAGCGTACGATCTTTTCAGGACAGATGCCACCTATCCCAAATATGTGTATTATTTACCACAGAACAATCCGGAGACAGATAATCCAAAAGTATTTGGAAATACAAGCACTGTTCCTGCACCTTATTTGGCGCTGGGCTATAAAGCCCGTGCCTATACAAACGGTTTAACCGCCGCAATTACGGGTTACCCCGGGACGGGTTTTGAAGCCAATAAAGATGAACTTTTCCCCATCCCGCAAAGTGCAATCCAGACAAATCCGGCATTGACACAACACCCAGGATACAAGTAGTTCAATTAAAGAATGAAAGAATTAAAGAATGAAGGAATTTGGAATGTTCATAATTCTTTCATTCTTTTAATTTCAATTAATCAAATCTCTAACTCAGATGATGAAATTCTTTTTCAAAATTTCAGGTTTTAATATTCTTCTGATATTATTGGTAACAAATACCATCCTGGCGCAAACAGGAGTCAGTCCGACAGGTAATTCTACCGTGTTGCCGGCTAAATTGTCCGATCATCCGCGCTTATTTTTCCCGAAAGGTCAGGAAACTGAGGTTTTTAAACAGGCAGCGAAAAATAAACTGTTAGCAGATTTAATTTCAACGCTTCGGATTGAGGCGGATAAGAAATTAAAACTGCCTTTGCAGGAGTTTACCTCCGAAGGTAAGCTTTTACATGTTTCGAGGGAACAGATATCCCGTGTTCTCACGTTATCAATGGCTTACCGTTTGTTTGATGAAAAAAAGTATGCGGAAAAAGTCACGGAAGAATTATTGAATGTATGTGCATTCGTCTCATGGAGCCCAAGCCATTTTTTGGATGATGCAGAAATGACTACTGCGGTCGCGATAGGTTATGACTGGTGCTATGATTATCTTTCACCTGCAACGCGTGAAATAGTCGAAAAAGCAATCCTGGAAAAAGCCTTTGCCCCTGCCTGGCCGATTTATGAGAAGGAAGGCAAGACACCTTTTAACCGGGAAAATAACTGGAATATGGTGTGCAATTCAGGTATGGTTAACGGAGCGCTCGCCATCGGTGACAAATACCCTGAGGAAGCTGAAAAAATTGTAAAGTATGCGATAAAATATACCCCGCATCTGCTGGAATCTTTCGCTCCCGAAGGTGTTTTTAATGAAGGTCCTGGATACTGGTCCTATAATGGCATGTTTATGGCACTTTTTTTCGATAACCTGAACCGCATTTTACGGAAAGATTATGGCCTGCCCGATTTTAAAGGTCTGGACAATACTGCACGCTTTTATATGGCACAGGTCGGTGCCGCTAACGAATCATTTAATTTTGGTGACGCATCGGAAAAGATCGACTACAGTCCGACCTTTTTCTTACTGAGCAGGCAATACAACCAGCCTGATGTCGCTTCCTTTTACAGAAAGCTGATAAAAGCGGCTCTTGAGGAGCATAAGATAAAAGGGGATTTTAGTTTTCCCCGGCTGTTCTTTCTTAGCATCCCCTGGTTCGATGATTCAGAATCAAAGGACGTTGTTAATAATAAACTTACTGTTTTTAAAGGAGTTACTGATCTGATCATCCTTAACGGGGATAAAAAATCTGTAGATAACAGACTCTATCTCGCGGCAAAAACCGGCAGGGGAAGCTGGTCGCATAATCATCTTGATGGCGGATCATTTGTACTGGATTGTGACGGGGAGCGTTGGGGAATTGAAATCGGAGCCGAAAGTTATAGCCTGCCCGATTTCTGGGATTATAAGCCCGGAGGTATCCGGTGGAACTACTTCAGGAATACGAACCAGGCTCATTCTACTTTGGCTATCGATAAAAAAATTACAAACTCCGACGGGGTGGGGGAGATTTCAAAATATAATGAAAACTCTTCTCAACCGTTTGGATTACTTGACCTGAGTCCTTATTACACTGATGAGGCAGTTTCAGTTTACAGGGGTTTTAAATTGCTTTCCCCCAAATCGGTACTGGTAAGGGATGAACTGGTTTTAAAGCCGGGAGCCAGTCAGGTTTCATGGCGTTTTATTACGAATGCGGCGGTGAAAATCAAAGGGAATACAGCCATTCTTTCGCAAAATGGTAAAACATTCTATATTAGATGCTTATTGTCGGGTGGTTTTCATCTGCGTGTAGTAAAGGCTAAGGCCTATTCAAAAGATGAAAAGCCCATCGATAATGTCAGTATTGTGGAAATAACTTTGGCTGCCACCGGTAAATTACTTTCGATTCCTGTCTTAATGAGTAATAAAATGGAGGAATCCGGCATAACCCAGGAAGCCAGTCTGCAATTATTGGACTGGAAATAAATACTTTTTCTGAAGAAAAGACCCTGAATTTTGATCCGATCATCATTAGGAAATAGTACATTTTCCTGATGATGACCTGAAAATTCTTAATGACTTCCTGTCACCTTTGATAAAATGTAAGACACAACCTATGAAAAATCGCCTGATGCATAAAACTGTAGTAGTGATAATGGTTTTAAGTTGTTGGTTACACTTATCCTTTGGTCAGAATCCTGAAAATCTGGTTCTTAATTCAGGATTTGAAACAGGAGAGGGGGAAGAACCATCACAATGGGTGAAGCGGGTAAATGGAGATAAATTGAATTATAAATCAGGCATCGACAAAACTGAGTTTCATTCAGGAAATGCATCCTGCAAAATTTCAAGAAACTGGCTGGCGTCTGCCGGGCCTGGAATAAGTACAGCAAATCCGGTTACAATCGATCCGCATAAAAAATACCTGTTAAATTTCTGGTATAAGACCCGCGACATCGACGAATATCCATTGGCTTTAATTTCGAAGTTCATCGTCAGATGCGAAAAGACTCCGTCGGTCAGGTACCAGAAAAATGTAAGTAATTCTGATCAGTGGAAACAGTATTATATTCTGCTTGACAATATTCCCGCGGATGCTTTAGACGTCCGGATTGATTTTTGTACTGAAATCTCCACCCAAGGAAGCATCTGGCTCGATGACATCACCTTCGTTGAGGCAGGGATAAAAGAGGTTGAATTCTTTGAAAAATGGCGCAGACAACAGCTTCCCCCGATCGCCGGAAAAGCACCGGTCAAAAAATTTAAAGCGACAGGTTTTTATAAAGTTGAAAAAAAGCAGGACCGATGGTGGTTGGTTGATCCTCACGGTAACCGGACCTGGGCATTTGCGGTAGCAGGTACTGTGCCGGCTTTAGATCCCGAAAACCCTGTTACACAATCCGATTGGTTCAAACAGGAATATGGCACAACCCGCGAATCAGTTGCCAAAAAAATATACAACCTTTTTACCGAAGATTGCGGATTCAATTCACTGGCAGGCTGGAGCAATGAAAAGATTGTCGCAATTTCGGAGGAGAGATACAATTTGGGGTTGCCTTATATGCCCGTGACGCAGGTATTGGGCCTTTCATCGATGGATAATAATCCGGGAATTTATGCACAGGACAGGGAGGGTCGTTTACTGAACAGCTCAGGGCATCCAGTAGTGGATCCTTTCAATCCCGTGTGGAGACAGGCTGCGCGTGAAAAAGCAGCGAAAATTATTCCCAGGTATAAAGATAAACCGTGGTTTGTTGGTTGGTATATTGACAATGAGATGGAGTTCGGTAATCTGTACCAGTATGTTTGGGCAAATTTTTCCTCGCAGGAGTTTATTAAAAATCTAAAAGCGAAATATTCAACAATTGGGAGGCTGAACCAGAAATGGACATCAGCTTACGGAGTCTATAAATACCTGTCATTTAATGATATCTTAAGTGATAAACCCGAACCAAAAGACTGGAATGATCCGCTCTGGAAAGATTTTGCTGATTTCGAACGAAAAATGATGGGGGAATACATTACGTATACCTATGATCTGGTTAAAGAACTCGATCCTGATCATCTTGTTATCTCTAACCGAATTCACCTGGGGGCAATCACCGGTCTTCACCGAACCATCGATCTTTGGTCGAAGTACGACATTATTTGCATGAATATCTATCCCGAAAACAACAAAATCGGGTTTGAAGAGGGTGAACTTGAAATTATGAAAAAGCTTTTCGAGGGTACCCGCCGACCAGTAATAATCGGGGAATGGAGTGTTCCTGCAATCGATTCAAAGTTATATAGTTTTGGAATTGATTCTCTTGGCCGACGTTTGGACTGGAGCTGGCCCCAGGTTCTGAGAACACAGAAGGAGCGCGGCGAAGCCTATGAAGCATGTATCAGGCAACTTGCATCGTTGGATTTTGTGATTGGGGCCGGTTGGTTTATCACAATGGATGTGGATTCAAAAGTGCGTCGGGCAAATCGGGGCTTAATGAACACCAAATTTGAAGTTTATCATGAGCTGACCGATAAAATGAAAGCCGCAAACGAGGAATTAAAAAAGGAGATGCAACTGAAGCAATAGGCATCGGGGTTTATTTCTTATACCTTCAGACTTTTTATCCCTGCATAAATTAGGTTACTTTCTAAAAAGTATAAGGAAGGTCATGCAGGAAATTTAATTTCGCAGGAATTATCTGATCTGAATTTTCAGTATGTTTGGCAGAAAATTATATTTTAGTTGATTTTGTTTCTTTTCACATCATCAAGGATCTGGTTATTTCACAAGATTCGGATTTATTTAATGTTCCCAAAGCAGGTAATGAAAAACTAATAAGCTAAACTTTGTTTTATGAAAACAATTTTTCCATTCATCTTATTTCTTAGTTTCTTTATTGGCAAGGATTTGAATGCACAAAAAGTCAAATCCTTCAACCTAAAGTCACCCGATAATAAGCTCGAATTGAAAGTTTCAGCTGGTTCTCGTCTTTTGTACGAAGTTTCCTATAAAAATATGGCAATCTTACTGCCTTCGGCCATTTCGATGACGATAGGAAAAGGTGAGGTGTTGGGCGAAAATATTAAAATCAGTTCTGTCAGGCAAAAGAGTGCGGATGAAACAGTTCAACCTTTGTTTGGCAAGTTTAAATATTTGAAGAATAATTATAACGAATTAGTAATCAATTCGAAAGATGATTATTCGGTCGTTTTCAGGGTTTTTAATGATGGGCTGGCTTATCGGTTTGTAACAAAGAGGGAAGGTGAAATCAATGTTGTAAACGAGCTTTCGGATTATTATTTTCCATCTGACCTTAAGTGCTATTTTCCAGTAGCAAAATCGTTTGTGGCACATTACGAAGAACATTACCAGCATTGTAACTTATCGGAATTAAAAGATGGGACATTGGGATTTTCACCGCTGATAGTCGAGTATCCGGATAACATTAAAGTCGCCCTCACTGAATCTGCCCTGATGGATTATCCAGGCATGTATCTTGAAAAACGCACAATCGGTGGAATGGCTTTTTTATCGGGCAAATGGCCCGCTTATCCCCTTGAAGTTGTGGATAATAAGGTGTCGTACGACATAAAAAAGAGGGCTGATTTTATAGCAACAACAAATAGTGACAGGTCGTTTCCGTGGCGTATGATGATTATCACCGATGATGAGCGGGAATTATTAACCAGCGAATTGGTTTATCTTTTGGCAGAACCCTGTGCATTAGTGGATGTTTCCTGGATAAAACCGGGAAAAGTTGCATGGGACTGGTGGTATTCGAAAAATCTTTCGGGTGTTGATTTCAAAACAGGGATGAACACCGAAACCTACAAATATTACATGGATTTCGCGGCAAATCATAACCTGGAATACATTATTATTGATGGTGGGTGGTCGGATCGGAACGATATTACGAAGACCAATCCGCAGCTTGATATTCCTTATCTTACAAAATATGGTAAGGATAAAAATGTAGGTGTGATAATTTGGGTTGCCAACAATACATTCGATCAGGATATAGAGAAATATCTTGATCTTTATAAATCGTGGGGCGTTGCCGGACTCAAAATTGACTTTATTGAGCGTGACGATCAGTTAGGAGTACGCTATTTTGCAGATATTGCAAAAGCGGCGGCAGAACGGCAGATAGTCATTGACTTTCATGGCTGCAGTAAACCTGCCGGTATCCAGCGGACGTTTCCAAATATTCTGAATTTCGAAGCGGTCAGGGGAGCTGAATATTCAAAATGGAGTGATCTCTCAAATCCGGATCATAATGTAATGATCCCTTTTCTCAGAATGTTATCCGGACCATTGGATTATACGCCGGGTGCCTTGCGAAATGCGTCAAAGGAGAATTTTCGGATTGTAAGAAATGAACCAATGAGTCAGGGAACAAGGTGCCATCAGTTAGCCATGTACATAACTTATGACTCACCCCTTGTGATGCTCAGTGATGCACCCACCGCTTATGAAAAAGAGCTGGTTATCCTCAATTTTTTAGCCAGTCTTAAAACGTGCTGGGATACAACCGTAATTTTGGATGCAAAACTTTGTGAATATATGGTAACTGCCAAAAAATCCAAAAATGTATGGTATATTGGTGCCTTAAATAACTGGACTGAACGGGAAGTTAATGTCGATTTTTCATTCCTTGACGAAGGAAGTTATACTGCAGACCTGTTTACCGATGGAATTAACGCAAATAAAGTTGCGACTGATTATAAAAACCGGAAAATCACCGTTGACCGTAACACGAAGCTAAAGATCATTCTTGCTCAGGGTGGCGGGGCTGCTATTCGGATCACTAAATTGATATCTTCACCCATCTAAATTTCATTACACTTACCATTGTATAATATTTTGTAAATTAAACCTTAAAGTTTTATGACATGACACAAAGAAGAGATTTTATCAAAAAAAGTATTTTGGGAACAGCGGGTATTGTCATTGGAGGAATGGGCTTAAGTGCTAAATCGTACGGTTCAATACTTGGAGCCAACGACCGTATCCGGATAGCAGTATGTGGAGTAAATGGTCGGGGAAAAGCTCATATTGGTGGCTTTGGCGGACTTGACAATCTGGAGATAGCCTATCTTGTCGATCCCGACAGTCAGGTACTTGAAAAGGGAGTGAATGAGTTGCGTGGAAAAGAGGGCCTTAGCTCTAAAGTAAAAGGTGTGGCGGATGTGCGCCGCGTACTTGACGACAAGGATATTGATGCGATAAGCGTCGCAACTCCCAATAGCTGGCATTCTCAAATGGTGATTTGGGCTGCTCAGTCAAAAAAGCATTGTTATGTTGAGAAACCTGCAAGCCACGACATTCATGAAGGACGAATTGCGCTGGCAGCAGCTGAAAAGTACGGAATAGTTGTTCAGCACGGTACACAGCGACGCAGCGAGGCTGGTTGGGCACGACAAGTTTCCGATATCCGATCAGGTAAATATGGTAAAATGTTGGTTTCACATGGACTTGCCTGCAAGCCCCGTGAAGGAATTGGATTTGAAACTGATTCAAATCCTCCTGCTAATCTGGACTGGAATATCTGGAAAGGACCCGCAGTTATTAAAAGCTACAACAAGAATCTGGTTCATTACAACTGGCATTGGAACTGGAAAGTAGGGAATGGAGAATTAAATAATCAGGGAACTCATCAGCTCGACGTAGCATACTGGGGACTTGATGAGGAAGTTGAAAATACTCATCCTGTTCGTGTTATGGCTATTGGTGGAAGATTCGTATGGGAAGATCAGGGTGAAACGCCCAATACCATGTTTGCCCTTGCAGAGTTTGCAAACGGGCAATATGTATTTTTCAATGTCCGTAATGTGAAATATCCGGAATACAAGACTGAAGTCACAAACCGGTTTTATTTTGAAGATGGCGGAAAACTTATTGAAGGGAAATATGAATCTCACAATGGAAGTCAGCCCCGGAATGTACCAATCAAAGATGTTCGGCAAACACCTGGTGGCAACTGGGAAAGTTTTATTACTGCATGTCGTGCCAACGATCCCAAATTGGCTAATGGCAACATGTACGATGCCCATTACAGTTGTGCACTTGGTCACCTGATGAATACTTCTTACCGGTTAGGTAAAAAAGTTCCTTTCAATGAAAAAGCAGGACGATTTGGTGATAATGCACTGGCTTACGAAGAATTTATGAAAATTCATGCCATAGCACGCGATGGCATGGGTGTGCCGGAAAATAAAGCTGAATATGTTGTTGGACCATGGCTGAAATTTGATGGTAAGACAGAACTATTCACTGGTGATCATTCGGTTAAGGCTAACCAGTTACTTTCTGATCCGCGTAATGCCGGATACAACTTACCTTCAACAAAATCGGTATGAAAAAAATTTAGGCGTTGGGATCCTATTCCCAACGCCTGCTATAAACGGAAAACTATATCCTTAATTGAAAATTGAAACTGTCATGCGCCGCAGGATGCCAAAATCCGAACAAGGCGATCGGGCGACATGGCGAAGAGGCGATTTTCTGTGCTTAAGGCGATATTCCGGGTCCGACTTTGCCAATTTATCAATTTGCGAACATTTGTTTGATGATTATTATCGAAACGAATAACCCGGGTTTGATTTATAGTCGGGCTCGGAATTACCTCTACAATTCCGGGTCCGACTTTGTCAACTTGTCAATTTGCGAGCATCTGTTTGATGATTATTATCGGTACGAATAACCCGGTTCTGACTTAGAGTCGGGCTCGGAATTACCACCAAAATTACCACTCAAACAAAGACTTTTGCAATCCCGAAGGGATTAAATATTAATGACCCCGGGTAAGCGAATCCGGATTTTTCATATTATTAATTTCACTAAAATTATTCGGAATCGCGCCACCCGGGGTAACGACGATCAACAAAAAGCGGCGCAACTACTTTCTTAATTGAAAATCGAACCTGCCATGCGCCGTGGATGAAAGAAGATTTGAAAGGGAGCATGGAGCGACGGGGGAGAGGGAGCGCAGACCAAGTGAAGCCTTCACTATTGTGATTGTTCCGAATGAATAGCTAAAGCTCGCAGTGAAGGCTTCACTCTCCATGCTGACTGCCCCCTGTCTGCCCCGTTTTTTCGGGGTTTTGTCGGAGAGAATCTGGGGATTCATTACCTCGCACGGAAATCTTCTCCCTATTTAATTAAATGTCCTCACCAATCGTCATATTTCCATTTCCATCATCATATGGATTGAATAGGACAAATCCATTTGAGATCTTTTCCTAAATCCTCATGTAAGCAATGCCTTATGTACTAAATTGCAGTTACTATTAAGGAAACTTCAGATCCATTTCCATTAGAAAAACCAGTGGAAATACCTGCAGTGTACTGGTTATTAGTTAATCCACAATTTGACCAAAAATTAAAACAATTAAGATAGGAACACCTTTGAAGAAGTGACGTAGCGGCATTGAAGCCGTTATTTCTAACTTCAAACGTGGCTTTTGACCTAAGAATTTGCATGTTTCATAACGTGTTGTTCTACACAATACAATCAGGTATAGAGCCTTTCAAGGCAATTTGCCTATCGAAAAACCCTTAACAGACACAATCTAAATAATACATTCAAATCAAATAATATTTAAATTATTCAATAACGAAATTATACCTAAAGAAAAAAAAGGAAGTAGTGCTATTATAATTAAAGCTATATACCCTCTTTTTTTTATTTTTTTTTTCAACCTAATATTAAGACGATTAAATTGTAATCTAAGCTTTTCAGTATCTTTATTTCTAGCATAGTTATAAATTAAAAATGCAGGTATTGCCAATGTCACCAAAAGAGCAATAGTTCGTACAAAAGGACTAGGAAGATGCATCAATTTAACTGACAAGTATAAAAAGATGCCAAATATTGATTGTATAATCCAAGCAATTGCCATAAAGGGTAATAAATACAGCATGTTACCTTTGAGATTTTTTTCTGTAATGAACTTCCAAAAGATTAAAAGAGTTATGATACTTTTTTTATTTTTCATTAGGCTACACATTTAAGTTGTGGGTTACTTAAGTAATCCAAATAATTAATACGGATTTAATTGTGGGGTTGACTATCCCCGAGAACCGGAATATTACTTGCAATACCTAATACAATTGAAGTCGCTCCTAAAAGAAACGCAAGTTCTGGACCAGCTACAGCAACAGCAGCAAACCCAACAAGACCTCCTGCAAGATTACACCAATCCGCTATGCTAGTCTCGCCATGATTTATAGTCGGGCTCGGAATTACTACCATAAATTACAAAAAGTCGTTCGATAAAATGTGTTTATGCACTAAAAGTCCTTTGAATATTTGTTGAAAATAACAAAAAGTCGTTTGATAAAATGTATATTTGCACAGAAAATCGTTTGTCAATATGTATTAAGCACTGGTGTTATGGAAAGATTTGCAATGCGGGATCTGATATCCTGGAAGAATAAGTCCGGACGGAAACCCCTGATTATACGAGGGGCCCGTCAGGTTGGCAAGACCTGGCTGATGAAAGAGTTCGGTAAAAATGAATATAGCAAATTGGTCTATGTAAATTTCGAAAGCTCGAAGCTCCTGAAAACACTGTTTGCCGATAATTTCGACATCAATCGAATTATTACAGCATTGCAAATTGAAACAGGTGTTCAGGTTGATCCTGAAAATACACTGATTATTTTTGATGAGATACAGGAAGCTGAAGGAGCGATAACTTCATTGAAATACTTTTGTGAGAATGCCCCCCAATACCACATCATTGCAGCAGGCTCCCTGCTTGGAGTTGCCATGCACAAACACACTTCCTTTCCTGTCGGAAAAGTTGAATTTCTTGATCTTTATCCGCTCAATTATTCCGAATTTCTGCTGGCACTGGATCAGCTTTCCTTACATAATCTTTTGAAAAGCAAAGATTGGACACTTGTTAAAAGTTTCAAAGAGAAATACATTCAAATCTTACGACAATATTATTTCATCGGTGGTATGCCCGAAGCTGTTCTTTCCTACAAAACACAAAACGACTTTAAAGAAGTTCGCAATATTCAGAAACGAATACTCACCGCTTACGAACACGATTTTTCGAAACATGCTCCTGCTGATATCGTTCCTCGTATCAGGATGCTGTGGAATTCTATACCATCGCAACTGTCGAAAGAGAATAAAAAATTTATTTACGGAGCAGTTAAGCCCGGTTCCCGGTCAAAAGACTATGAGCTGGCGTTATCGTGGCTTATCGATTGTGGTTTGGTTCATAAAGTTTGCAGGGTATCAAAACCGGGAATTCCGTTGAAAGCATATGAGGATTATGGCGCTTTTAAATTGTTTATCGCAGATGTAGGCTTAATGGGAGCGATGGGGGATATTGATGTGCGGACGCTTCTTGAAGGAAATTTGATATTTGAGGAATTCAAAGGCGCTTTGACCGAACAATACGTTTTACAACAATTATATACGATACCTGATTTGGTGATTTATTATTGGTCTGCCGAACGATCAAGTGCTGAAATCGATTTCCTGATACAGTATTCAGGCCAGGTAATCCCCATCGAAGTTAAAGCGGAAGAAAATTTGCAGGCCAAAAGTCTGAAAATATTTTGTCAAAAATATTCACCAAAAACGGCAGTCAGAACTTCCATGTCTGACTTCAGAAAAGAGGATTGGCTTACAAACTTACCTCTGTATGCAATAAGTGAACTTGCAGAATTGGTGTAGTATTGAACGGAGCCACTTAGATAAACCTGAACCCACTAACCGGAATAATCCGCTTCAAAGAGTTCCGGCGCAGAAAAATGTTGCAGAACATGAAATTGAAAAATAGATTGTATAATACTGTTAGTAAATTGTATAGGAATTAAAATATTTGATTTTTATTCTTTTTAATGGGAATCGGGGCAAAATAATACTTTTTTCCGGTGACAATTTCAGATGGTTCCCTATTAATACAATATCGGATATTGGATTAAGAACAGATGGGAAATAAAATGCTTAGGAATAATAATCATAAACATGAATAAAATTCAGTTTAAAAAATTTAATTGGCTTGAAATTTATCTTTTTCCGACTTTGGTTCTGCTTTTCCTGCTCAATCTTAGTTCATGTCAAAAGAACCAAATTACCCCGGTTGTTTCCACGCCGGACCAAATTCAGGATTCTGTTTCTTTACCTGATTATCAATTAAAGAATGACGTTGATTATCTGTTGACAAGCCCTAAAAACAGGAAAATTGCCATTGAATTGGAAGACCTGGAATCTATTGAAACCGAAATCAGTAACGATCAATCAAAGTCATGCCCTGAAGACAATCAAGACAATGAGCCCGAAAGGAAGGTGGATAGTCTCATATCAAATTCTCCCATTTCGAAAATGGTAAGCCAATATACTGAAATACAATCCGGAAATAACGATAACCTTTCTGATTTAGGAATTTTTACTGATCACAAGTACTCAATTCCGGGTGTGAACACCGACATAAACAAAAAAGCTTTTCGCAAACGTATTTATTCACTGATTAATGGATTTATTGCAACCGAACGATACAAACAAACCAAAGTGTCTTTAAAAGTGCTCGCGTTTGATGAAGTTGAATAAAAATGAAAGATATTCATTTCGCTGTCCGACCGGAATAATTGCCCATTTATCATATTCGTACATTTTCGCTAATCGCAACATGAAGAAGCCCTTGTAATCTATTTTAGCGTAACTATGCGTATAATTTGATTATCATCGACACGGATATTTTTAACTGCTTTTTTGAGATTTTTTGCCCCTTGTGACGTTTTACATTTTTTGTTGAATAATTCAGATTCAGTTCGTTTGATTAACTCGTGTGCAAAAACCCAATCAACCATATGTTTTTGATCATCAGAGCCTGAATAAAGATAAGGCCAGAATGGCATTCCTCCCATTATGTCCTCTTCGAGACCTGTTGTATTTTCAACATTTAAATTGGTGATTTCTGCACTTTTCTTGTTAAACAGAATATTTTGCCGGTTTTTCTCACCCGTACATGTAATAAACAGTAAGTTATCCGATTCATGAATATCCATAATGGCGACCGTATTTTTTGTCTTGTAACCACTGAGTTCATTGGCATCGCCGGACCGCTTTTGGGCTCCCATTTTAAAGTACCAATAAGGTATTTTGGCCTTTAATGCGGGGATCTGGAACATTGTATCACAGGAAGGAACCTTATAATAACATGTATGATTGAAATTATAAATAATGGTTGGAATAAACGATAAGCCTGGTTTTGCAGTTGAACTGACGGTACTCAGAAGAGCATTAATCAGCTTTCCTTTAGTGTTGTATATTTCGATTTCATTTTTCCTTTTTCCTCTCTCAGGCCAGTCGGAATACATATTTTGAAGCAGAAGATGCTCGCTGGCAAACAGCTCCAGGACCATGCTTGCCGTTTTAACGGGAAAATGATCTAAATATATTCAATTGTTGATGCAAGCGTACTTAACGCAACGCTACCTTCATTTTCAATACCTTTCTCCAGATCAATTGTCAGTAATTTTGGCTGAGAATAGGAATACGTGCAGAATATCACCAAATTAATCGCAATGAGTGTAATTGTTTTATTCATGGCTGTATAGTGTATATATTATGCTAAATTTACGATTAAAAGGGCATGGTGAAAAAGTTACACAAGTCACACAAAGTAAGGACACAACTTGTCCCGTTTTTTCGGGAAAGTCACACAAAATAAAAATACGGAGTTACGCAAAGTCTTTAATCATCAGATAAATACCCATTATCCAACAGACGATGTTACCGGTGCGCTGCACCTACCCGGTGATGGGATTCGTAATCTGCTACAAATATTAGCGGTGCTCTGCACCTTTAGCTATGTCAGCGGGAAATTTGGGTAACAGGGATTTTATCATACAACCTGCGGCAGGAATTTTGCAACAGGGATTTTTTCATAGAACCTGAGGCAGGAATTTTGCCAAAATCAACGGTTAAAATAAGATCAGGATTTTCCATGGTTTCAATAATTCGCATGACCTATTTTTTAAAACCTTATTTTATATGGTTACCTCAGTAGCAAATTATACGCCCACGCTCCCACAACCTCATTACCTTATTGCATTAAAAAGATTTGCTGACTCCGAATCTGATGTGCTGAGACTCTTCATCAGGAAAAAAAGTTACACAAAGTTACACAAAGTCACACAAAGTAAGGACACAAAGTCACACAAAGTTATAAATCATCAGATAAATACCCATCATCCAACAGACGATGTTACCGGTGCGCTGCACCCAAGGATTTTCAAATAATATTAACTGCTACAGATATTCACTTCCGGAATGTATTGTTTATATTTCATTGGACTAGTTAATATTTGCCACTTGGTGAATGATACCTTTCCGGATATAAGGGTAAATTTTATTACTGACTTTTAAAGGTGCAGCGCACCGGTCATATTTATAGAAATGACAATATGTTATTGACAGGGAGGTGCAGCGCACCGGGAATATTACCACAGCGTGGCAGGTGTTCTTCGGGTCCTTTTTACTGGTTTAAGAATCCAACATATTTTTGCGCGATTAATTGCTGGTATTCCTATACCTTTAGTTTTTAAGTTTTGCAAAACGTAACACAGGATTGTCATTCCCGGTCAGGCGACTGGCCAGTTTTTCAAAGTCGTTTTTCTTAACCGGGTATTTGGGAGTTGAGATTTTAAACGACTCGCTTGCAACATGGGCTTTAATTTCATAAGTGTAAATCCAGCTTACCAGAAATTGCGATTTTGAAGTTCCGGTAAGGTAAATGGGCACAAATGCCAAACCTCCATCCAGGTCATTTGTAATTCCGGGACCGCCTCCCAGAAGTATTGCGAAAAAAAAAAGATAAGAGGTTTAATCTGATTTATGGTGGAATAATTCCACCGAAGGTGGATAAATATTAATGACCCCCAATTTTTATTGGGGGCTTTCGCACGACTACTGACCCGCAACCCGAAACGGGTTGAATTAAATGTTTTTCAACGAACACCACCTTAAAGTTATTGCTGGATATTTTGTAACTTTCAGTTTATTAAATTATTTATTAATAAATCTTATATCATGTCCAGCTATCGTCAAATCCTTTATCACTTTACTTTTCATACCCGGAACAGTGAAAAAGTATTACATAACTCGGGGAATGAGGAGCTTTTCAAATATATATGGGGAGTAATTAAAAACAAAAAATGCCGACTTTACAGAATCAATGGAGTTGAAGACCATATTCATATTGTCTGCGACCTTCATCCTTCAATTGCTTTGGCAGACTTTATCAAAGTCTCAAGCTCGATTTGGATCAAAGAAAGGGGCATCTATCCATTGTTTTCAAATTGGGCTGAAAGTTACGGGGCTTTTACCCTGTCAATCAGAGAAAAGGATACAATTATAAAATATGTCATAAATCAGCAGGAACACCATAAAAAGGAAAGTTCCCGGGAAGAGTTTATCAGGTTGTTAAAGGAGAATGGCGTTGACTTTGATGAAAAATATTTGTTGTAAATAATAATTCAACCCGTTCCGGGTTGTTTCCGCGTTATGTCCATTTCCCCCCAGTTCCGCAAGCTACACTGGGGGTCATTAACATTCAACTCCTTCGGAGTATTTACATCTCAATATTCTTATTTTATAAAGGCCAATATTTATTGAATCTACTTTAAAGTCCCTTGGATTTTGGAGTCAGATCTCAAATAAAATAACTTCTTCATTTAGTTATATAGTAGCGAGAGATTGCCATTAAAAATATGGTTTTAATTAAAATCAGTCAACGTTATTTGAATACAATAAATGCCATTATTTCATCCTATTTACTAACTCAGACTTTTCCTAAAATTGTTGCCTGTTAAGAATTTTTTCAAAATCAGCCTCCAGTGGTTTATTCAATATGAAGTCGTATAATGTGAGATGACGTACCTCAAAATAGCTGCTCCAGTAGTTGGACAGCGATTGGATGTACTGAAGTTTCGCATTGTCTTTCGCTTTTTGTGAGGAAGTTAGTTTTAATACATCGGCACTCCCTTTCCTGAAACGAACCATTGCCAGTTCGTAACTGTTCAGCGCAAGCGTATCCGATTTTGCAGCCGAGGCCACCTTGTTTTTCCGGATATTGAACTCCATCACCTTGGTGACCACATTCTGCTGAAACAGGTTAATGGTCTGCTCGGTGGCAATTCTGGTCACTTCCTGTCTCGATTTTGCCATCATATACTGTCCTTTTCGCTTACCCCAATCCAGAATAGGAATGGTGAGCCCTACATTAAGTTGCTGATAATTTTCAAATTCGGGCTGGTAAACATTTCCTATGCTTCCGTTATCCGCACGATTATTTTCATAGTCGTATTGACCGTCTGCCTTATTAATACCGTATGAAACA
Organism: uncultured Bacteroidales bacterium; assembly: GCA_942493325.1. Taxonomy (GTDB): domain Bacteria; phylum Bacteroidota; class Bacteroidia; order Bacteroidales; family Prolixibacteraceae; genus JAAFHB01. Next base: position 5,904,536 of record OW818689.1, read on the forward strand.
CCCAAACTTGCCTGGAAGCGGTTTTGTGCTCTTGTCTGAGCCACCTGTCGTTCTGCCTCGAGCAATATCAATTGCTGATCGAGTATTTCCGCATTGTTGATCATGGCCTGGTCAAGCGCTATCTTGTCCGAAACTTTAAAATCCGGTGTATCCGGTAACACAAGTTCAGGATCGGCGTCGAGGGGTAAACGGAGAAAGGATAAAAATGCCTCTTTGCTCTTTCTCGAATTCAGCAGCGATTCCTCCAGGGTTATCGTGGCATTGTTCAGATTTAACTCCAGATCGAGCAACTCGTCTTTTGAGATGGTCCCCAAATCGAAACGCTTACGGGTAATGCTGAGCAGCGTGTCAATGGTGCGGTAATTGTACGCAGCCATTTCCTGGTTGGTTTTGGCCAGGGCAAGCTGAAAAAAGTAACTGCAGGTGGTCAGGTTCATTTTTTCCACATTTTGCAGGTATTCGAGCTTTGCCTTTTCAAACTCTTTTGGCATCGATTTCAGGTTCCACTTAAAGTGGTTGTAACCAAATAATTCCTGATTGTAACCGATTCGGATCGGTGATGATGAATATTGCACAAAACCTTTCGTTCCGTAGTTTTCAATACGCCCCAAATCCGAATTAACAAAAAAGGTGCCTCCCGTAACGCCCACATTCTGGCGCAATGAGAGCGAAGCATCCGAATTCAACGTTTTGGTGCGGACAAACCCGTCGGTTTGCGTGAGCGAATTATACCTTAACTGGTTGGCATTTGAATAAGTCAGCAGGTTTGATCTTAGGCTAAGTGATGGGAGATAATCAGCTTTAAAACTCTGGTACTGCCAGTACTGCGCCAGGTAACTGTTTTTCACCAGGAACGATTGTAATGACTGCGACTGAGCCAGTTGCAAGGCATTGTCAAGGGTCATAATCATTTTGTCCTGAGCCCTGGCTGTAAGAGTGACAGCAAGAAAAATTACTGAAATAACGATTCGGTTCATTTTTATTTGTATTTCAAACTTTGCATTAGGAGATCTGAATATTGATTTATCACAATAATACTACACCGTTTTTTGTACGGTATTACGGTATAAATAATAATAGAAAATGGGAACGAAATAGAGGCTGATAAATGTCCCCAGCACCATTCCGCCGATCAGCGTGAGCGAAAGAGGTTGTTGTAACTGACTTCCCATATCGCTGGAGAAAAGGAAAGGGACAATGGCCAGGATGGTGGTTAAACTGGTCATCAGGATGGGTTTGAGCCGCCGGTTTCCACCCGTTTCGATGGCTTCAAGCAATCCCATTCCCTGCTTTCGAAGCTGATTGATCGTATCTACCTTCAAAATAGAATCGTTGATGATAATGCCCGACATAATTACAATTCCAATCATCGACATTACATTGATACTTCCGCCCCACAACCACAGCATACCCAGTGCTCCGGCGATGTCGAGCGGAACTTCCAGCAGTACAATCAATGGTTGCGAAAAGCTCTCGAACTGTGCAGCGAGGATAAAATACAACAACGCGAGCCCGATCATCATCACAATAATCAACTCGTTAATTAATACACGTGAAGAGAATATTGAGCCCACAAACGAGACATTCATTGAATAGTTGTCCTGCAGTAATTTTCTTACCGATCCCGATAACACATCAGGTGAAATATCCGCAACTTTTTGAAAGGGAATTTTTACATATTCACCCTCTTTGCCGCCATGGATTATTTTGTAGTCGGTTTTTAGTTGCAGGGTGACCAGCTGGTTAACCGGAATCTCACTCCCGTTTTTATTCCTTATTTTTAAATCCCTCAGTATGGTGTTGATGCTTCGTTCCTGGTCACTGATCACAATGGGCACATAAAGGGTTTTGGACCTTAAAATGCCAATCTGGTATTCATTCAGAGCCGATTTTAGCGACGAATAGAGTTGGCTCTGGTCAACTTCATAGAGCGACAATTTCTCTGGTAAGGCGCGTACTTCCATAAATTCATCGGCAGGAATCTGCCCGATTTCATTTTGATTATACTGCACCCGAAAAGTAGTCATAACCGATTCTATTTCGCTGAGTTCGGGAACGCCTTTGATTTTCTGACTGCTCACCCGTGCCACAAAGGGAGCTTCCTGGTCGGCAAATAACCGTTCAAAGATGGTTTCCGGGAATCTGAAGGAGACCTCTGCCATGGGAAATTGTTGATTAAACCACTGTTGCAGGCGCGCTTGTACTTTATTTACGACGGCGTTTTCTGTTAACTTCAGGTAGATCAGTGATTCGGTACCGGATAAATCCATATCCTTTTGCAGGATAAACTGCTGACGACCCACAAATGAACTCGAAATCTGCGTGCTTTCTTTTACATATTCCAGCAATGCCTCCACCCGCCGCTGGTTTTCAGCGAGGTTAATCCGTTCGTTCCATTCCGTTTGGATCACCAGCTCCTGTTGTTCAAATGAAGGAAATCGTTCTTTAGGAAGATGCCAGGCCATATAAGCCCCGGAAATCAGCAAAAACAGGACAACCGGCCACATCCAATTTTTATGTCTGAAGGCCCAGTGCCACCCTTTTTCATAGGCATCGTCGACTTCCCATAGATTCAGGCGTTCGACAAACCTTACTATTCGCCCTTTATGATTAGACCCTTTCCGGTCACTACGTAACCAGATTAACCTGTAAAGAACCGGCAAAAGTGTAACAGCCACCACCAGGGAGACAAATAATCCGATAGTAACAGCTATGGCCTGGTCATAAAACAATGCTCCGGAAATTCCGCTGATAAAGATAAGCGGGATGAAAACCGCACAAGTAGTGAGCACTGACGACAAAAGCGGACGAATCACTTCGTTGGTTCCGGCAATACACGCTTCCGTGAGCTTTTCGCCCCGGTCCATCCGTTGGGTAATGTTATCAATAACAATGATTGAATTGTCGATCATCATCCCCACTCCCAGGATTAATCCCGAAAGGGAAATAATATTCAGCGACATGCCGATGAGATAAAAAAGCAGCAAACTTAGCACCAGTGAAACCGGTATGCTTAAACCGATAAGCAGAGGCGAGCGGGTATCCCTTAAAAAGAAAAACATAATCAAAAAAGCGAGCAGGCCGCCAATGAGCAGGTTTTGCTTCAGATTGTCGATTGCGTACTTTAAAATCCCTGTCTGATCGCGCGTCATGGTCATTTCAACTTCCGGGAAATCGTTCTTAAAGGTTCCCAGCAACTGATCTACCTCAAATTTAAGATCGTCCATACGGGCATCACTTTGCTTGACGATGGCCATGCACAACGCCTGTTTGTTTCCCTGCATAAAAAGGCCATCGCGCGAACGGGGTCTTAAACCTATTTCGGCAATTTCGCGCAGTTGAAAAATACGGTCGTTGATTTTAAGGTAGAGATTCTTCACATCTTCAACATCTCTGAGGGCATTCGAAAACCTGATGTTGTACTGGTACTGACCGTCGATTACCTGTAATGATCCCACGGTGATATTGTTTTCCCTTAATACATTCTGGATGGTTGCCTGGCTCAGCCCCAGTGCATCCATCCGGCTCTGATCGGGCTGAATATAAAGTTCAGGCCACAGCATACCCGTAATATCGACCATTGCCACCTGCGGCAGTTGTTCAAGCCGTTTACGGATTACTGCATCGGTAAACTCGCAAAGTTCCATAAAACGGGCAGTACCTGCATTTTCTTCGCGTGGCTTGACATTGATATAAAACACGGGCAGGTCGGTGGCATTCGCTTTGATAATGGATGGACGATCGAGCTCTTTGGGCAGGTAACGCATCACTGCATCGACCTTTTCGTTGGCATCGATAAACGCGTAGTTGATATCGGTACCGTATTTAAACCGGAGATGAATCAGGGCATGACCCTCGCGTGTTTCGCTGGAGATGTCATCGAGATGAATTACCTGCATCAGGCTTTGGCGCAGCGGCAGAACAACAGTGTTCTCCAGTTCCCTTACCGATATTCCTTCGCGTTCGACCTGAACGGTTATTTCGGGAATATCTATATTGGGCATCAGCGAAACCGGGAGTAATCCGGCAGCCACTGCACCCAAAAGCAGGATGGCAATAAAGGTCATGATAACTGCAATGGGCCGGTGGACAAGAAATTTTACCATGTGAAATAAAATTTGTAATACTTATATTAACGAAACGATCCTGATCGGGGCGTTCCGGTTCAATTGTTTTTTTGATTTATAGTTTAGTCTCATTAACAATGGCAGCCATAACACGAGTGCAATAACCGAGAATGCCAATCCGGAAATTGCTCCAACCGCCAGCGAGAACCAGAAGCCTTCTTCCAGTCCATCGATCAAAAACGGGATCAACCCAAGCGAAGTAGACAGGATCGTGAGTAAGATGGGAATGATTTTGTGATTAAATGCGGCCAGGTAATTCCTTCCCATTGATCGCAATGGCTTGTCGAGCTGATTATTATTGAAATCGTTGATAATGTACAGGGCTGAATTTACGGTTAGTCCGCACAGCAATACCATCGACGCATATCCTCCCTGGTTAAACGGAAGTTCAAAAAATGCAAATGCCACAAATACCCCGATAAATGAGAGCGGAATAGTCACAATCACGGCCAGTGGCTGCCAGAACGATTCAAGCAGGATGGCACAAATAAAATAGATAATGCCAATCACCAAAAAAAGTAACCAGTATTGCTGAGATTCCTGGTTGTTCCACCACCCGTTATTGCGATCCGACTCCGCCGAAAACCCCAGGGGCAGGTAAGTATTGATCATTTTTACTTTTTCTTCACTCACAAGATTCGATAAAGAATAGGGCCCGATAAAGTCGTAAGCTACGGTAACCTTATATTGCTGGTTCCGTTTATTGATCGATCCGTCGGCCCGCTCCTTCACCACTTTACCCACATCTTTTAATCGCAGAATGCCTGCTGATTTGCTTTTTACTGAAGCATTCTGCAGGTTCCAGATACCGGCCTCTTCATTGGATGATGGCCTGAGTACAACGGGCAGCAAACTTTTTTCGTGCAACGCATAACCTGACTGCTGGTCAGCCTGTGCAAGAATGGAAAGCTGATAATACAGATCGCCCAACGAAGAACCGTTGTAGGCCAGGGTTTTTGGATCAGCATCCAGTACAAATTCATAACGGGGCTTACCCCACCATGAATTATCCGTACGGATAAGAACATCCTTTATGCGTTGGTTTTTAAGTAATTCATCCCTTAAATACCTGGCATGCTTCATCAGCTCATCAAAATTATAGCCATATAAACTGATGCGGGAGTTGAGGTTGTTTTCGTTGAGTGCATTACTGAATCCACGTCCGACTCCGTAAATTGCAAAATCAGCACCATCCGTTTCAACGGCCTTCGATTCAAGCATTTGTTTCAGGTAATAAGGAAAGGAGGTATTTTCCTCTCCTTTTTTAAAGCTGATGGCAACCGAAGACTGATCGATACCGGTTACCCTCGACACAAACCGTTCTATTTCATCAAATCCGGCGAGGAAATTTTCAAACTCCAGAATTACCTTATTCATCTGATCAAGCGTAGCACCGTCAGGCATGCTCACGTTCATCGTCAGCTGGGTCCGTTGCTGATCCCAGTTCGTATCCTGGTTTGCCATGTACGATTTAAAATAATAGAGCGAGCCGCCCAGTATTTTATTCATCCATGGCCTCACTTCACTCACGAAGGTGGGATTCCCCAATGAAATATTGTACCATTGCTGATACCATTTTAATTTCTCATTGTACTCTTTGCCCAAACGGTCGGGAATCAAAAACAGGGGTAATCCAAAACCCAGGATGCCAATGAGGATAAAACTCCATTTGAACCGGTACGAAAACCCGATGAACCGGTTATACCCCCGGGTGATCTTAACAACGCGCCGGTTTTGTTTAAAGAATTTTCGACCACTTTTCACCGGAAGAGGTACTTTATCGAGTAACGAAGGGATAAAAAACAGGGCGATAAACAAGGATACGCCAAGGTTGACCAGCATCACCCAGGCAAAATCAACGAGGTTTACGCGCTGCGCCTCTTTGAGGAAGAAAATAATCGCCAGGGCACCCATGGTTGTGAGCGTCGCAGCCAATATGGCCAAAAAGACCCGCTTGTTGCGGTGATGCCGCAGGTGATCGGCCATAATAATGGTGTTGTCGATGATAATCCCCAATGAAACAGTAATTCCTGCCAGCGAATAGAGGTGGATATCGATCCTGAGCCAGTAGTAAAAAATCACCGCAATGGCCAGGTTTACGATCATGCTTACCCCGATCACGAACAGGTAACGCCAGCTGCGGCTTACCAGCAACACAAAAATCAAAAGGATTAGTATGGCCAGGCCGGAACGCTTCAAAATCTTCGATGTCTCTTCGCGTAATTGTTTCGAGGCATCATAATTCATCATGAGGGAAAAATTAGGAGGGAACCCACGTTTTAGTTCCTCCACCTCGCGGTATACCTGGTCTGCCACCTGCATCTGGTTCGCACCCGAAGCGGTATATATATTAAGATAGATCGTGTTGAGCCCGTTGATGCGGAAATAGGCCCTTGGTTTCTGCTCTTTTAATCGTATAGTTGACAAATCAGTAAGCCGGATAATACGTCCGGCACTGTTCGCGACGATAATATCATTCCAGATCAGGGAGTCGCCCGGCTGACCGTAAAAGGAGAGGTAAAGATGCGAAGTATCCTTTTGCTGCTCAAATGAGCCGCCCCCTAATTCGCGATTGGTCAGGTGATTGCTGATCGCCCGGCTAAGGTCGTTGGTCGACAGCTTCAACCCCACGAGTTGTGTTGGATTATAGGTCACCTCCCATTCAAGCGGGGTTGCGCCGGTGACCTCCACGCGGTTTACCTTGTCGATCAGCGCAATTGAAGGCAGCAGATGTTCCTGGGCATATTGCTGCAGGGAGAGACTACTCCCTTCACCGTTCAACGTGTAGATGATCAATATTTTATTATCTCCCGCATTCCTGTCCTGTCCATTTACCGACGGGAGGCTGACTCCTTCAGGAAGTTTCCTGTAAATATTCCTAACCAGTGAACCCACCTCAAACCGCACGGCGTCCATGTCGGTCCCTTTCTTGTATCGTAGGGTGATCTGTCCGTATCCTTTTGAAGACGATGAGGTGATCTCATCCAGTCCTTTGATGACCGACAGGGCCCCTTCGAGCGGTGTGGTCACCTCTTTTTCAATAATTTCGGCCGAAATATCTTTCCACGACCAGCTCACATAGAGATCGTTACCTACCGTGGAAGGGTATAGCTGAATACTCAGCAACGGGATCATACTTATCCCTATAATGGTGAGCACCAGGAAAATAATGTTGATGGTGAAGGAGTTTTTTACCCTCATCGGTTAGTTGTTCACGATTATCGGTGTTTCGTGTGCGAGGTTCAGATTGTTGCTGATAATCACCTCCTGGCCAGCTGCGAGGCTTTTGTCCGAAATGGTGACTTCGGATGAGTTTTCCTGGCCCGTCTCCACGTAAATCCATTTGGCAATGTTATTTTCATTTACAAAGACCACCTTCCTGTTCTGACGGTAAAGCAAGGCCGTTTTTGGGATAATCAGGCAATCGGGAACTTCGTTTTTCACGAGTACCTTAACATTCATGCCGTCGATCAGTTTGCCCTGCGGGTTGTCGATCTCAGCTTTTATCATAACCATTCCGTTTACATCCACGTTAGGGGTCACTGCCGTGATGCTGCCAATAAACGTTAGCGAAGGAAAAGCAAATGGGATGACTTCGACCTTTTGTCCGTTTTCAACCATTATCATTTCGCCTTCCAATACCGGAAACTCCACCTGCATCTTGCGGTCGTCGAGTACCTCACAGCATCTTTTATAGTTTGACGAAGGGTTATTTGTTTGTGCTTCAAGATTGGCTACCACCCCTGCGATTGGCGCAACCAGCCTGGTTTGCGAAAAATTCCGTTCGGCCACTTCGAGGTTCGAGCGGGACTGGTTATAGCCGCTTCGTATAAGGCACATTTTGAGGATATTATCGGGGGCATCTGCGGTGTCTTTCATCGCATAGCCATAGCTTAACAGCTGATCTTCGAGGTCTATACGGGTCTTCTCGTACTGGTTACGCGCATCCTCGAGCCGTTTCTCGTAGACAAACGGATCGAGCTGGACCAGCAGGATTCCCTTGTTCACCCGGTCGCCGTTGTTGACGTGTACAGCTGTAATCTGATCCTGCACAAGGAAGGGAACAACTGCTTTTTGTGAAGCCGACAGTTTTCCGTTGCTTAGCAGCTCGCGCGAAAAGAACCCTTTCCGGACCATCGAAGTAGCTACTTTTACCACCTGCTTTTCAACAAACGACTTTTTTGCAATCTCTTCCTCTTTATTTTCGGACTGAGCTTTTGATCCGCAACCGGACAGTACCAGCAAAAGCAGACCTATGACAAGATAACCCTGAAAAAGCGTTTTCATAAACGATGTTTTTAGTTGCAATAAAGATAATTTCAAATATAATAATTAATCAATAAGATATTTCATTTTGTTGATGAATTTGAATCATTCTCCGGATGACACCTCACCCAATAATAAATTACTATGCATTTTGTGAGACATGACAAAACAATTCTATAGACTAGTTTTTGAGGATATTATCTCTTTAATGTTTAATTTATTTAAATGATAGCTATATCTAACTGGTTTGTCTTTTATATTTAAACTTATGCTGTACAAATTATCCTCAAATGTTGAATAAAGACAGACATCACTATCAATTTGAGTATTTCTTGTTGCAATAATTTTCATATTTAAATCTAATATATATATTTTATTATATCTATTGGAAAAATCTTTAATCTCCAGGCCATCTGTTGTATATTCTCCCATTTCAGTTGTTAATACGATATTGTGTTCTGTTGAATACAATCCTGTTACTAAACTATTTTTCAATGTATAATCAATTGCTTCTTCTCTATTTGAATTTATTAGACTAGTAGCCTCCACCTCAATAGTTTTTACCTTAAATTCCTTATCTTCAATAGTATTCAAATTAGAAATGTAATTATCAGTTTCTATTTTATTTACAGATAACTTACTGGAACTGGCAAATAATATATTTGAATTATGCAAGCTTAATCCTCCTGAGTGATTACTCATATTTAATAATTCATCTTCATTTGAGAATGTACCCCAGGAATGAATGAATTCGTTCGTATTTATATCATACATTTCAATAATAGACTTACTAAAGCTCCCCGAAATATAAAAGTAAATGTGATTTCTGAATATTTCAAAGTTTTTTATCGCCCTTTTAAAATTAGAATACTCCTTAAGCTGATTGCCTTCTATGTCATAAACTATTAATTTTAGTTTTCCGGCACACCACACATATATTTTATCATCATATGTCCTTACAATATTAGGATCAATATATTCGAAGGGACCACGACCAACTCTGTTTATTTGATTGACCTGAACCCCTTTAATATCATATATGAAAACATTCGATGGATTCGAAGTAGAAACAACAAAGTGAGTCTTGTTAATGAAATCAAAGGATACGATATTTCCTAGTAAACTAATATTCTCGTTTAGCTTGCAGATACTGTCTGATGGGATAGTACTTCGACCGGTTTTATAAGAAATGCTTTTATCGGTGTTATTTTTTGAAGAACATGACAAAAGAAGCAAGGCTATCATGAAGTAAATTAATCTGTTCATTTTTTTCTATTTTATGTGAATGAAATAAAATGGGGGTAGACCTTATTGTTGATGATATGGAATCATAGCCACCAATAAATAAATTTATTTAATTGATTTCATCTTTAAATTTATAAAATAATAAACATGGATTATCATTAATAGTAATATTCTTTATTTGAGAATAAATTTTCATTGTCAGGCTATCTTTAAGATTTAGATTTTTAAAAGTTTGTTTACCAAATATATAACTATCAACAGGTCGAATAAAGTAGTTATTGTAAACAGCCGTGGGAAAACCAAAAAGAAATATAGGTAAAGTTGAAATTAAATTATCTAATGAAAAGCTTCTATTATTTATCTTGGAATATAGAATTTGATGGAGAATCCCCTTTTTATAATAATGAAATTGAATGTAATTAGAGTCTGTCTGTAAAGTCACCTTATTTTGATTTTTTGGTCCTACGCATTTTATTTTCCCGACGATTTGATGATGATTTGCGTTCAAACTTTTGCTTTTCGTGTTTTTCTTTGAAAAATATGCTCCAGTATTTTCAACCAATCAATCTAACTAACATAATAACAAGCTTAAGGGCGTTCAAACTAAAGTGTTGTGATAAAAATTGCTAATCTCTCAATTAATCTTTTCAGGCAAGTCCCGCTATTCGGGACAATGTCATGTTAGTGAGTACCCTGAAGTTATAACCCAGGACACTCCACATCACCTTTGCTTTGAAATGTTTAAATCCTTTCCAGTTACAAATCCTCAAGTCGAAGCCCCGTTTGAGGTTTGAAATAGCGGCTTCAATACCGCTTCGCCATTTCTTCAAACGTGTTTCCATATTGAGGCTGGTGGCAACATTTTTAAGGCTTTTTGTTACTTTATTGAATACAATATTTACTATACCTTTTGATTTGCAATGATCTAAGCTTCCCTGACTGGCATATCCGCCATCAGCAGATGAATCTCTGGGAGTTATCCCGTAGTTATCTATCACCCTGTCAATGGTAGGGTTGAATAAAGTAATATCAGCTGGATTCCCCGCAGGTATAACACAATCAATGATCAGGTTGCTTTTTCCTGTGGCCAGATTTACCTTGTGACCGAATTGTACTTCGCGTCCACCCTTGACAATAATGTCAGCGTGTAGTTCGTATATCGAGAACAATTTTTGGTCGTTCGGTACTGACTCGTCCTGAATCTGTTTCCGATAAGTCATGCTGTAAACCTTTTCCATCAATGGCAGCAGTTCTTCAAGTTCTGTGATAAAAATGTATGCTTTAAGGCCGAGGCTGTCGAACTTTTTTTATAATATTGGAAACCTGATTGATCGCCTTTGTGAATGTAACTAACTGTTTATTAAAGAGATCGGCTTGCTTATCTTTTGACTTGGTGACGTTTATCTTGAAATAGGTGGTTTTGGCAGATTTGGTATAATCGATAAACGAAAGTACACCGACCTCTTCTTTGAGGTGGCTCAGCAGACGGTGGCTTTCATGAATACAGTCCCAAACGAGTGAATTATTGGTCGGGTAATGAATATTGCTTTTGACAACTGTGCTGTCCTGTCTGATTTTGCTTATATCTTCATAGCCTTCGTCAATGGCAATTTTAATCAGCTCAACCAATACTTTGTGAAGGGTATCTTCACTTATTCTGAAATGAACTTCTGGAATGTCTGAAAACAAAATGGTTTGCGCTCATCAAGCTTAATAAATGTAGCACAAATCCGTGAATCGCTTTGTGCATATTCAAGTTCCCGATAGTCATAACCTTTTAACTCTTTATAAATCGCAGCCCTGACAATCTGTTCAACAGTGGGTGTATCACCACGTCCAAAATTGTTAACCTCTTCATTGCCAGCTATATCGAATTTGAAAATGCCGTAAATTTCAGGATGAAGTTCAAGAATAGTGTCGATCACACCAAACTCGGGATTCTTGGCCCAATCAGATTTTTCAAATTTCAACACCAGGTCGTTAAATATTTTCATTATAAAAGCTATCTTTAATTCGATAACAAGATACAAAGAAGATTTGGATAAACCTAAGATATGTGCCTGATATTCATATATTTTATCTATTACAGACAGACTCTAATTATCCGTTTCTTGCCATTGCGTTATGCCATAGCTATAATTACTTTCCTTTAATTTTGTTCTGCTAGTTAGGTCAGCAGATAACTCCTTTAGATCCATTCTTTTTCCTGTTTTGAGAAAATCAACTAAAGCATAATCTATAAACCCTGATTTATTATTAAATTTATAAATTGTATTTCTTAATGGAGATGCGTAAACAATTTCCCCATTATTGTTAGTGAGTTGATTTTCATAACCTTCTTTATACATTTTTTTAGGATGCTTCAGGAAATAAGAGAATTTCTTTTTTTCAGTATTATAAATCGTTATTTCATAATCCGTTAAGCCTGAGTTTAAGCCATTAATAGAGTAGAAAATTAACATTTCATTTTGTGCTTTCATTTCAACATAAGAACTTTTCAGTTTAATTTCTTCCCGGTATTTACCAGTTTGTATCTCGTAAAAAAGCACCCTATATCCATTATTATCATAAATAAATAAAAAATCTTTATTGCTTGCAATATCGGTAATATTGTTATATTCGCCTGGTCCTTTCCCTGATCTATTAATACTATAAAGTATTCTACCTTCTAAATTGTAACAATTTACAATAAAACGATCTGTCACAAATATCATATTGTTCTGAATTTCGATGTCTGTTATTTCTCTTAAATGAAATGAACTTGTTTCAAGCGGCAGGTAGAAATAATCGTTGATATTTAATGACAAATCAAACTCTTTTATATTTAGTTCAGGGATTTCAATTTTATATTTATAATTTATAAAACTTTGTGATTGGTTTTCGCAACCTATTATTGCTAAGGAAATACCAAGAAAAAAAACTATTTTTTTCAATTTTTTCATTTTAGAAATTTAATTTATAATTCTTAATCAATCGCAAATTGTTCCTGTACGACATTTAGTTACATCAATAATTATTAAACATTCCTCCTAACCCCGGACTTGACATTCAACAGGCTGAAGAATTGTGGACGGACAGGTTATCTCATATAGATTTGTTTTACTGTATCCCGAAAAAAGAACCCTTTCCGGACCATCGAAGTAGCTACTTTTACCACCTGCTTTTCAACAAACGACTTTTTTGCAATCTCTTCCTCTTTATTTTCGGACCGGGCTTTTGATCCGCAACCGGATAATACCATCAAAAGCAGACCTACGACAAGATAACCCTGAAAAAGCGTTTTCATAAACGAATGTTTTTAGTTGCAACAACAATAATTTCAAATATAATTGAGTTAAAAAGATTTAAGGGTATAAATTACAACAACTGGATTGTCTGTTATTTTAATATTTCCAGTTCTATGTTTGAAAGAAGTAAGTTGTTGAATTTCAGTTTTATCCATAAGTTTGGATTCTATCTTTGCAATGTTATTTAGTAAAATATTAGGTAAAACAACTGCGACTAATCCACCATTGGGATCAGCCGTTTCTATTTGTGGAGGAGAAATATAATAAGTAACATCATCTTTATGATCAACAATATTGAATATTGCTTTTTTTCCTGTTTTTTTTGATATAAAAGTAAAATTAGTATCTCCATCATTTATCTCGCCACATGTAAACCGAAAAATTACAAATTCATTAGTCTCAGTATAAAAACATATACTTGCTTCGTTCGAAGGAAGACGATCAATCATATACCCCATTATACTACTTTTAGTTGTCCTACCAGTAATGTTTCGATTGTCAAAATCAATAAATTTGGCATCTTCAACACCATTAAATGTTACTTTTTTCAAAAGATTTTGATTTTTCTGCGAGAACAAGACTTCATTGTTAAATTTAGTAAATGGTTTTAATACCTGGTCCGAATAGCGTTTATCGTATTTGATATATGACTCTTTTCTGTATTCTTTTTCGGTATCCCAAATTATTAATCTATCTTCAAATGAACTTCCTTTCAATACTAAAAATTGATCATCTAAACTCTCTACGGCATCCGCATAAAATGGGAATTTGGATTCTTTTATTAAAGAAAATGATGCATCATATATTTGAATTTTTTTTCGCTGAGTATCAAGCAACACAATATTATTCTCTTTAAAAAGGCAAAAATCATCAATATCTAAATACTGGTCAGGTCCTTTACCATACCTGCTTATTTTATTTAAATATTTCCCATTCAAATCAAATAAATATATTGTCTTTGTTAAATCATCTAAAACATATATGCGTGATGTGCTTATTAATACCTTTTTGCAATTTCCTATCAAACATGAATCATTGGTTTCTAATGGGATTAACTCATAAGTTTTGATTATATCTGATATTTTTAAACTTTTGGAATTCTCGATATCTTGATCTTTTATTTGTAGTATTGATGAGTTTAAACTTTTATTATCGCTTTTACAGGAGTTTATAAGAATAAAAATTATAAGCATAAATATTTTATACATGACAATTATATTTTATTTATTTCAATAGAACTTTTCAATAATTGATTATTCACAAATATGTAATTTTAAATATTGTACCAGAGTAGTTACCCTCACTTTAGTTTCATCAATACAATTATAGGATTATCTTCAATTGATACTTCTCCGAGACCTTGCACCGTTTTTTTAGTCTCATTACCTGAAAAGTAGTCACCAGGCAATACGATATCCACCAAATAGTCTTTGTACCAAACTTCATGGCTTATGCCACAATTATAAGTGCTTAAATTCCATTAACAATATTTTCAATTTGCTGTGTAGCAAAATAATATGTATCACCTTCCCTTCGGCAGGAATTTGCAGATATTCCCGGCATTTGGGTTTTATTATCTAATAAGTTAAATGAAATGTTTGAATATTTTGTTATGTTGGGGTTTTTGCCACTATAATTTATAAATTCAATAAGCTCTTCGTTATCATCAATAAAAGTAGGACCAAGTCGTAGATATTCATCCGGGCCTTTGCCACGTTTATCAAGTTTTGATATAAGCTTACCATGTTTATCAAACACGAAAATGATATGTTGGCTCACATCCAACGCATAAATATATTTCTCCCTGATAAAAATATCATGAATCCTGCCCATCACACAATTAGAATCGGTTTGCAGCTTGATGTATATTACAGAATCTGCAATCTCAGATAAGTTAATCTCATCTTTAACTTCATACGGATTGATTTTAATAACTTCAACCATTCCAGTATGTTCCTTATCCTTACACCCACTTAATACGCTTGCAAGAAATAGGACGATAGTAATTTTATAAATTAACATAAGAATTGTATGATTTTTATAGTTATTCCAGTGTATACTTTATGATTATTGGATTATCATTAGGTTTTGAATGCTCATATACTTCTTTGATAAAGGAATTATTGTCGAGAAAATCGATAAAATTATCAGCGGAAAGTTTATTTTTCACCTGGGATATAAATTCGTGAACTTCATAAGGATTAAAGATATTAACCAACCAATTCCCATCTGTAAATATTGGTGATGCAACGAGCGATGTCAGATAATCACCGTCTTTGAATGAATATAATTTCTTGTTTTTCAAATTATAAATAAAGCGCTCTTCCAGTCCATTGGAGCTTTGTTCAAAAAAGAGGTACTTTTCAGAAATGATTAAATCAAGAAAATTCTTGTAGTTACTTTTCTGAACAAGTATTACAAATTCGTCAGATGAAATATTCTGAAATTGTTCATTTAGCATTTGAGTATTTGTTTTCTCTTTCTCCTTAAGAACAATATATGGCTCTATAGTATTCGAATCTGAAAAACGATAAATTGTATCACTATAAACCGGATAGTAATATAATTGATCCTTGAAATTTAGAAATGTATTCAAATCCATACTCCACCCTCCTTTGCGTCGTTTATATGGGAAGAACTTACTGATAATATCTCCATTTCTTGTTGTAATATGTATATTAAAGTTCTTTGAATCAGAAGTTTGGAAATCAGAGTAAACCGTTAAATTCTTATTGAAATATCCTATTTTTGAGCTTGAATAAGGGAGTGAGAAATTATTCTTAATGATTCCTTCAAAATCATATTCAAACACTTTAGATTTAAAGCCTCCACTGGCAACCAAAGTAAAAATAGAATTCGTCTCTTCCGATACACAAAAGTCGTTTATCTGAATATATTGATTTGGTCCTCTTCCAATATCGTTTATTTTAGATAAAAAGTTTCCCTTTTCATCAAAAATAAATACGGTCTTTTGTCGCTTATCAAAGACAATGATATTATTTCTACAGATCATCACTTTATCCACCTTCCCAATTGCGCAATTATCAGTGGTTTGCAAATGAATTAAATGATAATTTGTAATGCTGTCATACAAAAAGGACGTTTCTGTTTTGATATTTTCAAGCACTATGTTAATAGGTGCCTTACTTAATGCTCTATTTGTATTTGTCTTTTTATCGGAACAAGACAAAATCATTGTTAATAAGAAAGTAAAATAAAAGCCGTAGAATAATCCTTTCATCATATGATATTTTGTTTATTTCAACCGAAAAGTATACCAGTAGTTCACTCCAAAAGGATACCATTTTAAATTATTAATAAGGCAGTACTCTTGTGATCGTGGTACCCCGATCACAAGAGTACTGGTTGTCCGGATTTTTTGGTACGGGTTATTTTTGATCTCATAGCCCGATCAAAGTTTTGTTTTAAATTTTAAAATAACCGGATTGCTTAAATCTTCTATTGGGTATTTTGATGTTTTTTTTGCATTAAAAAAATTATGCCCTCTTAAAATTCTGGAGGATTCCATCGCAGAATAAATAAAGTCGTTTTGTGAAAATAAAAATTCAGGAAACCATCCCTCAACCCTGTGTGTTGTATTTTTATTGTTCGCAAGGTCCATTATTAAGACATGTTGTTTTCCCCGATTTATAAATGTTGTGTATATAATATTATGGGCAAAAAATGCATCTGTAAAAAAGTTGTATTCTTGTTGATTAGTAAAAAAAACTTGTGGGTGAACAAAGGCATCTATTGGGGTTTCTTTCTCGTTAAAATCAAAACGAATAGTTTTAAAATCAGAATTGGTGATATTAAGATGAATGGATGATTTGAAAAAATCAAAATAGGTAATCTCATCTTTGCAATTAATTAGAGGGTTATGAATTAATGATGGCATACCAACTTGTTGTGGTAAAGCTTCAAGTAATTTTCCCTGAAGATTAAAAGCCATGTCAAATTTGTAAATTAAAAAAGCATCTTTACTTTGTGGAGGAGAAAAATGATTAGTGGAACAAACGTAACCACTTTTATATGAAGCGATATTCCATAATGAGACGGATGATGACAGTCTCTTTTCAGAAATAAATTCTCCTGTAGGATCATATGTGATTACTCTGGAAGGGAAAGCCAGCAGTACTACATTGTCGGACTGTGGAGCTATTGTAAAGTCTTCAAGGTTAGTATACTCCCCTGGCCCTTTGCCAACCCTTCCTATGGATCTTAAAAATTTTCCCTCCAGTGTAAAGACAAGCACCTTTTTCGTTTTGGCCCTATCTAAAATATAAAATTGATTATTATGAATTATCAGTTTGTCGATCCATCCGAAAATACTTTTTTCAGTTGTTTCTAAAGAAATGTACTCAAACTCATCAAATAGTGTATTTACCTTAATGGTTTCTGATAAGTCTTTCAATATGGGGAATGAATTGCTTTGCAATTGTTTTCTTTTATTCTTTTCGTCACAAGACCCTAATAACAGCAGTGCTAATAATACTAAGAGTAGAGATTTCATATTGTTAATTAAGTAATTTGTTTAAATTATTTGTAATATTAATGAAGATGTTGTTATATCAGTTCATCCAATGTCACGATTACATTAAGCGCGCAAACGAATAGAAAATACTACGAAAGATAGACTCCAAATAAGTTAATTAGGTTGTGGGCTGTGAGTATCGATCTTCTACTGAGTCCCTCGAATCTGGAATCGAACTTCAAAACAGATAACCATAAAAATGAAATTGCATTTACTTTCAAAAGACCTCAGAGAGGTCGCATGTTTATAGAAAATTAGATCAACATATGATGTTCGACTCCGGCCGGGAGTCGAATGTTGCTCTTTAGTAACCCATTTCTATCCCGAAAATTCGGGATACAAACCCTGGGTTTGAAATATTAGTATTGATTATCAGAGATTTATAAGGAGTAATATAGTAGGTTGCCTTTAAAAATAAGGTTTAAAGAAAAGTCAGTCAATGTTATATGAAGTTGCATCCAGGTGCAGATCAAAATGTTTTTATCCGTCAGATGACGGGTTGCAGTATTGTAGTAAAATGAACAGGCCTCCATTGGGCGCAACTGCTTCTTTCATTTGAAAAGCTTAAAATCTATGCGTCACAGGCAGAAATTACAATTGGAAAAAAGTTTAACCGCTACGTAATAGATGTCTTCGTCAGCGATGTATCTACAATACTAATTAATTAGTTTTTAATATTTTGGACTATTATTCATATCTTCCCTGCATTCGAAAAAAAGAATAACCGGATTGCTATTTGTTGTAAGTTTACCTAGTGCGACTAATTCCTTTTCTGAAATATTTATATTATTTTGCGCTAAATTCTTAATTAATTTTTCAATTCTCTCTGGAATGTTTGTTTTTATAGAGGAGACATATTGGTTTTCGAATACACAATGAAAATAATCAAAATTTTCTGCATTTGTTATATCATCAATAAATTTTTTTGAATAATACACCTCATGACTTTTACGCCAATATAACAATTGATGGTTGTTGCGATTATTTTTAAATCTAAACATAATTAGGTTTTTACTCTCCTTGAAATTTGTAACTCCAAGAAATTTGTCACATTCCATTGCATAGTAATTTGAAAAATCATCTGTATTTTTGTAACTATTCATTTTATTTATTACTTCAGAAGTAATTTTATTTTTAGTGGAAACAACAATATAAGGTTTAATAATAGTTCCTTTCACACTAAAAACAGTGTCAAAAAGGAATTTAGTGTACTTAATATCATCCTTCGTTTTGAAAAAATCAGACGTGAAATTGAATGGTTGTTCAAATCCCATGGAATATATTTGGGAAGGAAACCATCTGGATATAACTTTACCTGAATCTCCTATAGTATATAATAAATATTCTGATTTCTGATATTTTGTATTTAATACCTCGATATATGTGATATCATTTTGCAGAGCGATCTGAGAATTAAACAAATGATCATTTAATTTAATTTGATTTATGAATTTCCCTTCACCAGAAAATATTAAAATTTTATTTTGGCCAGAGTCAAATATTTGAATTTGATTTCTTTTGAGATTTATCGAAAACATTTTAGGTGATATATATTCACCGGGGCCCTTACCAACAGCGCCAATTTTCATAATGAATTTTCCTTTAATATCAAATAAGAACAAGGCTTTTGCAACGAACTGATCGAGAACATATATGATATTATTGTGTATTTCAAGTTGCACTATATCTCCAATCAAACACTTGTCACCAGTTTCAAGCGGTACTACTTTTAACCCTTTAAATACTGATGAAAATAGAATCTGTTTTTCATTTTCAATACTATCAATATTTATTTTAATTAAACTGTCGGACCTGAATGTATGGCTGATTTTTATTCTTTTATTATTGCTTTGACACATTGTCAAGCTTAATAAGCAAAAAGTCATTAAAAGAAGTCTCCCTAAATAAGTATTATTCATAAATTTCATAATTTAATTAATATTCATTATTCCCTTATTTTAAAACCCTGAACAAAGGAAAAAGGGGAATCTGATCTGAACTTTCAAAAATCTTTAAGCTTAAACAGCACAATGATGCCATTGTCCTCAGGCGTGAGGGTTTTTATAAAATTGTATTTATCTAACCTCCTTTGGCTGAATTTTTTTGTTGGATCAAGAATCCCATCGTTTTCATCTTGTCTTTTATCCAGCTTTAAGATAGCAGTGGTACTGAGAGTTCCGTAAAATAAATCTCCATTTAAACTATTTATGTTCCCGGGAAACAAGATTTCTTTTGCTGGATAATGGCTATTGAATTTTTTTGTTTTTTTTGTTTTAAAGGAGTATATAGTGGTGTATGACGCTTTATACCCTGAACATACTAACCATAAATAATTATCAGTTGCAAAAAATTGTCCAAGGCCAAAAAGAGGATAACTGGATTTACTGAAATAATCAAATGCAAAATCAACTCCTTTAGCTATCAGTTTTTCAAACTCGGCATCAGGTAACTTAATCTTACCAAAGTCAAGTGCAAATTTTGGTTGTAGGTATTTGTCTTTCACTTCATAAATTGTATCGCTGTTCAAAAGGTTCAGATAGGTATGTCCGGAGTTTGATGCAAAGTAGTTTAATTTCTGATACTGGTATGCCAACACGTCTTTCCTTTCAGGATAATCTTCGTACAGCAACTTACCATCCAAATCAAAGGCAGCAAAAGCAAATCCCTTTTTTGTCCGACAATCCGGACATTTGTAAGCATATAGCTGGTTGTTCCGGTAATCAATACTTTGGATATTGTATTTCTGCAAATTCAGTTTCCCTATGAAATTCCCATTAAAATTATATTTATTCACATTGCCGCGATTAAGGATTCCGATATGCTTCGACTTAGTGTCAACATAGAAATCGGATATTTCAAGGTATTCACCGGGGCCTTTCCCCCGGGCACTAATTTTAAAAAGAAATTTCCCATCAAAATTAAAAGTCAAAATACATTGTTGAGACATGCTTTTATCTAAAACGAAAAGTGTATCGCCGCATAAAAGGATCTTAGAGAAATTGCTGATTAATGATTGAGGGCCTGTTTCCGGCTTAATATAACGAACTATTTCAACAAAGGAATCATCGAGAGATATTGCTGATATTTTTTTGTCTAATAATTTAATACGTTCAATTTCATTGCCGGATTCTCTTTTTTGAAAACCAGGATCAGGGGAGTTGCTGCATGATGTAAGCAGGTAAAAAAGACATAAAATGTATAATACATTTTTTAACATGGTTGGTTTGTTTTTAAGCAGCCATATCCTAACAAGGACATGCCTGCGATTTTATTTTAATATTTAATAATAATATTGTCCGGTTAAAATTGAATACGATTCAGATGTCACAACTACGTTGTTTTTGGAATTTTGTATTGCATTTAACTACAATGATATAGCAACTACGTTGCTGATAGGAGTGCTGCGTAGCAGCTTAATCTTTGTAGAAATAATTTGGAAAGAAAAGTGAAGCCACGTAGTGGCGATATCCATTTAAAGGCTTAGTAATATTTCGATTACAAGATTTTATAATATTTTAAAAGGACACCTATGATTTAATAACACGTTTAATATTTAATAATACGGGGTATAAGTGGGACTTACCGGATAATAACCTACATTATATTGATTGCAAGGAGGATAACCAAAAGCTACTATTTTTATTATAACCAACAATTCTTTGATTATTTGTTGTATAACTACATGAAATACAAATTGGTATATTTTCTATTGGAAATTCACACCCACCTGTAAAAATTGCAGTTTGTCCAGGTACGGGTGTTGAAACGATTATTGCAAACCAAGCTGGGTCAGATTCAGTTCCAGTATTAGTACTAGTTTCAGTGTCCGTTGCAATAGCAGCATCACTCATAAATAAAAACAGATCATCCGTCACGATTACATTAAGTGCGAGAATTTAAGTACTACGATAAATAGGATGTCGTATTTTAAATAACCTCATTTTTTAAGTAAAAACCTCAGTAGGAAGTACATAACCAATATAGCCCAACCTTATTACCTTATTTATTTAGCAAATTCTATAAAAAGACACTCCAAATAAGGTAATTAGGTTGTGGTCTGTGAGTATCGATCTTCTACTGAGGTTGCCTTTAAAAATAAGGTTTAAAGAAAAGGCAGTCAAGGTTATTTGAATACAAAATATGACATGATTTCATTCCTATTTCTTAAACGCAACTCCGGCCTGGTATTACCATGATTTTTGTAATTTGTTTGGTATTAGCAAGTGCCCAAAATCATCGGCCGACCATTGATTGTTATTCCCGACGGGAAACAGCCCGTAATGATGTGATTGTGGTACCCCGATCACTTTGAATGCCAACAGATAATTATTTGATTATCTGTTGGAGATAATTTGTAGGATCCTAACTTTGTCAATATTCTGTCTCTTTCATCTGAACTAATTATTTTCATATAATTAGCTAAATATAATGGATCTATTGTCGAGAAAAAATTGTTATCAATGGCTCCCTTTATCCTCCATGGGTAAGTTAAATTATTTTTTTTCCAGGAAATATTGTAACATTTCTTTTTGATTTTATCATAAAAGAACTGAAAGTCCTTATTTCCTAAAGTTGCCATAAATGATAGATATTTTTCTGTTTCAATAGGATAGTGAACATCCCAAAAAACTGATAAATCCACTATTTTTTCAGTAATTTGATCCTCATTCTTTTTTATATACGACTCAGATAAAAGTTCTTGTGGTATGGACTTCGACCCAAAATCTATTGTATATCGCTTTATTAATTTATCATTCTCAATACTTAAAATATCATAATCGAATTTTGATGGTTCAATCAAAATTGAATTTCCATTGTCGTAGAAACGTTTTGAAAAGTAATCGTCATACAAAATATTACCATATTCAAATTCCTGCCTGCACTTTTTATCAAATAAAAATATCTTTCTTCTATTACTATTTTTACTATTTTTGCTATAACTCAGATTCCAATATACTTTCTTTCCTGATGGTGTAACAATAAAGCTTATCGGATTAAAATTATCGTTTTCACAAACTTTGGACTCATCAATGAATTCTCCCGATACAGAATATTTTATAATTTTTCGTTGGTCAAATATTTCTATTGAGCTATTATTTACAGCGAAATCTACTATTTGTAAATACTCACCCGGCCCCTTCCCTTTAAAATCTATAGTTTTGAAATACTTCCCATTTTTATCAAAAATAAGGATCCTATCATCATTAAAACATTTGATATAAAACATTCCTCCTTTAAAGATTATTGTCTGAATTTGTCCTATTAAAGCATCTTTTGATGTCTCTAATGGAATTAATTCATAATCACTAATGTAATCGGAATATGGAAATTCATTTTCCTCTCCAATAGAAGCCTTAATATACTCTTTTGACGACTCTATACCCTGTTTTTTACTATTCTCATTACAAGATATTAGTAAAAAAAATATCGGCAATACTATAATTACAGTCTTATTAAAAATTTGCATACTAAACAATTTAAATTCTGATCTAATGGGTAGTTGATTTTTTCCTGCAATTTGGTTTTCTGAGTTTCATTTAAGTTCGAGGGTTCAATTAAAGAATAGAAATAATGTCCATCCGATGCCATACTAATTCCCATATCGAAGTATTCTTTATTACTGTCACCAAATGATTTAAATGACAATCCTTTCTGTGTCTTTTTGTTGTAAATAAAATGGTTCTTTATAACCCAGTCTTTTACTGGTTCACTGTAATTAAATGTAAGATAGGTATCTGAAATAGCTAAATCCGCAATATTTCCTGTGTATTTTATAGATTTGATAAGTTCTTTATGTTTTTTTAAATTTTCTGCATCACGCAGCTTTTCCATAAATGTTATATCATGTCCAAAATTCACATAATACCCTGTATTTAAGATTCCATCTTTAAAATAATATATGCTGTCATCGTAATATCTGGTGAAAAACACAGAATCTTTAACTGGTAAGAAACTTGTATGATCAAAGTGCCAATTGTGTGTAGTTGAGAAATATGATTTTATTTTTGCTGAGTTTTTTATTACATCAACATAGTGACCTCCAGGCTGATCAGGAGTTGCAGAAAAAAGGTATTCATATCCACCAGCATAACCATAATTATGAACCCAGTTATTTAATTTTTTACTGGCACGTAGCTCTGTATTTATGACATAAGTTAAAAGCTTGTGTTGACTTATATCTAATATGTTAATAAAACCCAAATCGGATATCGATACGTCGTCTATTCTAATATACTCGTCTGGACCTTTCCCTTGTTTGTCAATACAAAATAGTGAGTCTCCATTACTTTTGAATCCCCAAACTTTCTCGCCTTTCTTATCCCAAATGTACATATTGTCATTTTCAATGAATATTTTTTCAATATTTCCAATTGGCAACTTTGTCTTTAATGGAATTATTGAAATAGAATCATATATCTCAGACAGACTGACTGTTACCAAGTTATCAAAATCAATAAGATTTATGACCTCGCCATCTGGATTTTTATTCAGTTCATTATTTTTCTGATTACAACTCCAGGCAATTAGAATTATAAATCCACAAATTATTTTTTTCATATAAGACTTTAAAATGTTGCTTTAAAATGATAAGATATTTAAATCTGCTTGATGCCGGTATAATTCCACCGCAGGTGGATCCGTCGGCTCACGGATTAATGACCCCCAATTTTTATTGGGGGTTCGCATGACTACTGAGCCGCAACCCGCCAGATGGCGGGTTGAATTAAATGTAATACGACGAACACCACCTCAAAATTATTGCACGATTGTGTAAATATAATTCAACCCGTACCGGGTTGTTTCCGTGTTATTTTCATTTCCCCCAGTTCCGCAAGCTACACTGGGGGTCATTAACATTTAACTCATTCGGAGTTTCAAAGGGTTGTTACCGGTGAAAGCGTTAACTGTTTCAAAGTGCCTGCTTATAAATCATAATAGACCAAAATCGGATTGTCACCTATTTTTACCATTTTAAGCTCCGGTGCAATCTCTTTATCATTCTTGTTGATGAAAATTTCCGGCTGGAAAATTCCGATCAAACTTTTTGAATTAGAAAAGCCTGGATAAAATGGGAGGGAACTTTGGTAAATAATATCATTTTTGACCGGACCCCATATTGACTTTTTCTTATCCTTGTCGTAAAGGCAATATACTCGTTTTATCTTTTCATCGGTTTTAAAAAAGTCAAAAAGCAATATTTTATTACAATCATAGGTTTTGTACCGGTAATAATATATGAAATTTTTATCGAACAGGTTATAATTTTCATGTAATGTCATTTCCGGCATCCCCCTGCTTCCAAAGTCAATTTTATATTTCATGAGTAAAAGGTTATTATTCAGTGAATATAAACTACTCTCAAAGGGACGGGAAAAGAGTTCTTCTCCACAAAATACTGAGGATCCCTGAGTTTTAATAGCAGTTTGTGCATATTTTGAATCAATCAGTCTTGCAGGCATTGATCCGTCATTATTGCAAAAACAGATACTTGGCTTGTCTTCATTTAATAAGGGACCACAATAAAACAGAAGCTTTCCCTGAACTGCTTTCATCTCTACAGCGCCAACCGGAGGTATAAAATCATTGATATAACTCAACCGATCTGAATTATAGCACTTCACCCGTTGACTGGAATAATCCAGTAATAACAATCGATTACCTTCAATCTCAATATCAACGAGATGAAGGTATTCGCCCGGGCCTTTTCCTTCCTGATCAATTTTGCCAATTAATTTACCATCCTTTGTAAACTTAAGAACGCAATTATTTGGTCGATCGAATATAAAAATTTCTTTTTCAGTTTCGATCAGCTTTGTAATCTCAGTAATTAAGCAGTTCGGCGTAGTTTCCAACGGCAAAAACCTGATTTTTCTCACAAAATCTGACAATGGAATTGTTGTCTGATAGTTTGAGTTGTTTATTTCGATTGTTTCAAATTTTGAGCCGAAATGCTTGTTGTTGACATTCGAATTGGTACAGGAATTGAATAATACAGAGGTAATTACAACAAATAAGAAAAGTAATTTTATCATATTTTAATTAATTAAAGCGACTATTGCGTAATAGTAATCGATAGTTAAAATTCATTGGCGAATGGTCGTTTGCTCACGAAATCCAGTGTTAATCCCTTATTTTAGCAATAAACAGAACTGGATTTGATAATTCATTCATCCCTTTGCAAATTTTGTTTAATGCATCAAGGCGGCTTTCTTCAAATTTTGAAAGGTTATTTAATCCTGCTTTCTCCGTTAAGTATTTCTGTCCGGCAATGATCAGCTCAGGATAATTTTGAACAAAAATTAATTTATTTTCTTTTGTTATCCCTGATGGTATGGCAAAGGTTTTTGAAAACCAGATATCATCCGTACAGGCAAGTAAGTCATAGTAAATCTTACTTTGTATATTTTTTGATTGAATGCAGCAAACAGGCCTTTTTAAATAACCAAACGACAAAATGTAATGGTCCTGTGTTACTGAAAAATAAGCTTTAAACGCATAGTTGTTACTGTTAATAATATAGTCAGCCACATTAAAGTCATTATGCGTAGAATGCCTGATGTAATCATCATTTGTAAATGCAGCTTTCCCAAAATTAATTACGCAATACGGAGCGACTGCATCTTTAGTGACATTGAAAATGGTATCACAATAGGGAATATTAAATAATGTCAATGAATCTGTTTTTTGAAGGGCAAAAGGTGTCATTCTGTTTTTGGGAGAATATTTAAATGAACTAAATTTCATAAGCCCTGTTTTATTCGCTACAATAATCCGGTCTTCCAATCCTGAACCATAATAGGCATCATAGTCTGCAGATAGATTCAGAATATTTTGAGCCATAAAGTTTAAAGCTATATTTCGTTTGAATTTACCAAACTTGTCATATATGATAAGTTTTTTAAATGATAATATTCGAATCTGGCTGTCATCCACATCAAAATCTATTGGCTCAATGTATTCACCCGGTCCATTTCCTATGCTGCCAATTTTATACTTGTATTTGCCATCTATTGAAAACACCAATAAGGCTTTAGCCCCTTTAGAATCAAGAATATAAATGTTTTGATCATGTATTTCAATTTTGTCAATTTTTTGTATAACTGATTCATCTCTTGTTTCTAAGCCAATCATTTCTAACGCCTCATAGATATCACTTAATTTGTTGACCATGACCGATTTAAGAGCGGAAACATCAATATTTATTGTCGGTAACTCACCACTACTTTTATGTTTTACTTCATTTGCGCATGAAATACACAATAATAAAATGCAAGTTGTAATTGTTATTCCTTTCATTATTATGTTTAAGCTAGAATTTTTTTAAGGTAAAGGTTAATAAAATTGGATTATCCTGATCATTAATACTTTTAATAAATTCCTGCTCATTTTTGCTAAGTAAAAGAAGATTCTTTTCACTTAAAGAACTACAAGTTTGTTTGATTAAATAAGGTTGCAATACCTTTACAAACAAATCGTCACTTAGGCAGAAATCAACTGCGTTTCCAAATAAATAATTAATTAGTATTTTCTTATTATTACTTATTGGCATTCCATATTTGATAATTTTTGATGTCTTGGAATAAAACATTGGTACTATTCCACCTGTTTTATCAACCATTCCTAAATACAGATAATCTTTCAACATAAGATAATTTCCATGAAATCTAATTTTATTTTTTTCTAAATTTTTATAATCAAAATCATTAAATTTGTTCATGTCGATATTTCTGTAAATATCACCCCGTCCTAAAAAATTCAGCGCATAAGCAGCATTGCAGATCGAGTCTTTAATTTGCCATATGGTGTCGGCTAAAATATGATAATAATACACATCCTTGTTAAATTTTTGAAAAGGATGTTCTGGCGTAAAAGTAAAATTATCCCTATGTGTTTTTGGATATGCAAAGCCTTTATATAATGGAATTTGATTTTGTTTGGCTATTACAATCTCATTTAAATCAATACTGGGCAGCATTTTATTGTATGACGATCCGGTATTTAATATTAATTTTTCCTCGCTGTATTCATGTGCTGTATAAAAATAATACATTGGTATCTTTCTAATGAATTGACCATTGTAATCGTAAATAACAATTTTTCTTCCCGCTAAATCTAATATACTTATCTCCTTTTTTACCTTATTTAGAGTCTGTCTGTAAAGTCACCTTATTTTGATTTTTTGGTCCTACGCATTTTATTTTCCCGACGATTTGATGATGATTTGCGTTCAAACTTTTGCTTTTCGTGTTTTTCTTTGAAAAATATGCTCCAGTATTTTCAACCAATCAATCTAACTAACATAATAACAAGCTTAAGGGCGTTCAAACTAAAGTGTTGTGATAAAAATTGCTAATCTCTCAATTAATCTTTTCAGGCAAGTCCCGCTATTCGGGACAATGTCATGTTAGTGAGTACCCTGAAGTTATAACCCAGGACACTCCACATCACCTTTGCTTTGAAATGTTTAAATCCTTTCCAGTTACAAATCCTCAAGTCGAAGCCCCGTTTGAGGTTTGAAATAGCGGCTTCAATACCGCTTCGCCATTTCTTCAAACGTGTTTCCATATTGAGGCTGGTGGCAACATTTTTAAGGCTTTTTGTTACTTTATTGAATACAATATTTACTATACCTTTTGATTTGCAATGATCTAAGCTTCCCTGACTGGCATATCCGCCATCAGCAGATGAATCTCTGGGAGTTATCCCGTAGTTATCTATCACCCTGTCAATGGTAGGGTTGAATAAAGTAATATCAGCTGGATTCCCCGCAGGTATAACACAATCAATGATCAGGTTGCTTTTTCCTGTGGCCAGATTTACCTTGTGACCGAATTGTACTTCGCGTCCACCCTTGACAATAATGTCAGCGTGTAGTTCGTATATCGAGAACAATTTTTGGTCGTTCGGTACTGACTCGTCCTGAATCTGTTTCCGATAAGTCATGCTGTAAACCTTTTCCATCAATGGCAGCAGTTCTTCAAGTTCTGTGATAAAAATGTATGCTTTAAGGCCGAGGCTGTCGAACTTTTTTTATAATATTGGAAACCTGATTGATCGCCTTTGTGAATGTAACTAACTGTTTATTAAAGAGATCGGCTTGCTTATCTTTTGACTTGGTGACGTTTATCTTGAAATAGGTGGTTTTGGCAGATTTGGTATAATCGATAAACGAAAGTACACCGACCTCTTCTTTGAGGTGGCTCAGCAGACGGTGGCTTTCATGAATACAGTCCCAAACGAGTGAATTATTGGTCGGGTAATGAATATTGCTTTTGACAACTGTGCTGTCCTGTCTGATTTTGCTTATATCTTCATAGCCTTCGTCAATGGCAATTTTAATCAGCTCAACCAATACTTTGTGAAGGGTATCTTCACTTATTCTGGAAATGAACTTCTGGAATGTCTGAAAACAAAATGGTTTGCGCTCATCAAGCTTAATAAATGTAGCACAAATCCGTGAATCGCTTTGTGCATATTCAAGTTCCCGATAGTCATAACCTTTTAACTCTTTATAAATCGCAGCCCTGACAATCTGTTCAACAGTGGGTGTATCACCACGTCCAAAATTGTTAACCTCTTCATTGCCAGCTATATCGAATTTGAAAATGCCGTAAATTTCAGGATGAAGTTCAAGAATAGTGTCGATCACACCAAACTCGGGATTCTTGGCCCAATCAGATTTTTCAAATTTCAACACCAGGTCGTTAAATATTTTCATTATAAAAGCTATCTTTAATTCGATAACAAGATACAAAGAAGATTTGGATAAACCTAAGATATGTGCCTGATATTCATATATTTTATCTATTACAGACAGACTCTATTTAGAGTCTGTCTGTAAAATCACCTTATTTTGATTTTTTGGTCCTACGCATTTTATTTTCCCGACGATTTGATGATGATTTGCGTTCAAACTTTTGCTTTTCGTGTTTTTCTTTGAAAAATATGCTCCAGTATTTTCAACCAATCAATCTAACTAACATAATAACAAGCTTAAGGGCGTTCAAACTAAAGTGTTGTGATAAAAATTGCTAATCTCTCAATTAATCTTTTCAGGCAAGTCCCGCTATTCGGGACAATGTCATGTTAGTGAGTACCCTGAAGTTATAACCCAGGACACTCCACATCACCTTTGCTTTGAAATGTTTAAATCCTTTCCAGTTACAAATCCTCAAGTCGAAGCCCCGTTTGAGGTTTGAAATAGCGGCTTCAATACCGCTTCGCCATTTCTTCAAACGTGTTTCCATATTGAGGCTGGTGGCAACATTTTTAAGGCTGTTTGTTACTTTATTGAATACAATATTTACTATACCTTTTGATTTGCAATGATCTAAGCTTCCCTGACTGGCATATCCGCCATCAGCAGATGAATCTCTGGGAGTTATCCCGTAGTTATCTATCACCCTGTCAATGGTAGGGTTGAATAAAGTAATATCAGCTGGATTCCCCGCAGGTATAACACAATCAATGATCAGGTTGCTTTTTCCTGTGGCCAGATTTACCTTGTGACCGAATTGTACTTCGCGTCCACCCTTGACAATAATGTCAGCGTGTAGTTCGTATATCGAGAACAATTTTTGGTCGTTCGGTACTGACTCGTCCTGAATCTGTTTCCGATAAGTCATGCTGTAAACCTTTTCCATCAATGGCAGCAGTTCTTCAAGTTCTGTGATAAAAATGTATGCTTTAAGGCCGAGGCTGTCGAACTTTTTTTATAATATTGGAAACCTGATTGATCGCCTTTGTGAATGTAACTAACTGTTTATTAAAGAGATCGGCTTGCTTATCTTTTGACTTGGTGACGTTTATCTTGAAATAGGTGGTTTTGGCAGATTTGGTATAATCGATAAACGAAAGTACACCGACCTCTTCTTTGAGGTGGCTCAGCAGACGGTGGCTTTCATGAATACAGTCCCAAACGAGTGAATTATTGGTCGGGTAATGAATATTGCTTTTGACAACTGTGCTGTCCTGTCTGATTTTGCTTATATCTTCATAGCCTTCGTCAATGGCAATTTTAATCAGCTCAACCAATACTTTGTGAAGGGTATCTTCACTTATTCTGGAAATGAACTTCTGGAATGTCTGAAAACAAAATGGTTTGCGCTCATCAAGCTTAATAAATGTAGCACAAATCCGTGAATCGCTTTGTGCATATTCAAGTTCCCGATAGTCATAACCTTTTAACTCTTTATAAATCGCAGCCCTGACAATCTGTTCAACAGTGGGTGTATCACCACGTCCAAAATTGTTAACCTCTTCATTGCCAGCTATATCGAATTTGAAAATGCCGTAAATTTCAGGATGAAGTTCAAGAATAGTGTCGATCACACCAAACTCGGGATTCTTGGCCCAATCAGATTTTTCAAATTTCAACACCAGGTCGTTAAATATTTTCATTATAAAAGCTATCTTTAATTCGATAACAAGATACAAAGAAGATTTGGATAAACCTAAGATATGTGCCTGATATTCATATATTTTATCTATTACAGACAGACTCTATTTAAAGTCATATCCCAGGCTTCATTATATTCCGTTGGACCTTTCCCTTTATAGTCAATTTTACACAAAAACTTACCATTATCATCGAATTTAAACACACTACTATTCCTTTTATCATAGACAAATAAACAGGAAGAGTCCGAAATGATTTTATCTATTTTACCTATTAAACAGCTGTCATTTGTATCTAATCTAATGAATTTGTAATTTGCCACAAGCGAATCTATATCTAAAATGCAATTTGTAAATTCTTCCGGAATATTAATTTGAACAATATTTTCATGAGATATCCTTAATGGTTCGATATTTCTGTTGATTGTTAATGAGTTGTATTCTTTTAAATCATTCATTTTTGTTAGAGGTGATATCTCAATAGTTTTGCTTTTGTTATTCATGCAGGAGACAAGAATTACATTAGCAATAATCATCATTACGAATATTTTTTTCATTTTTTTCATTTTTTCATTTTTTATCAAACTTTTTAATTTCACTGTTTGCCTACAACGCGTTCCGAAATAAATTAGCAAATCATATTTAAAACGGATTTAAAAATAAAGTACCTGAGTAGTTATTAAAATTGTTTTAATTTGTAAAACATCAGCAACGGGTTATCATCTTGCGAAACACTGTCAGCTATATTCTTTTTTAATCTGGAATATTCGTTCTCAGGAGAAATCGTATTCTTATCAATAGTTTTTACCCAGGATAACAGTTCTTCAGGTTTAACTTTGGCAATAATCCACGAATTATAAGCCGCTATAGTGTTTCCATGAAAATAATTATTTTTTCCTGCTGTAAAACCAAGGCTACAAATTGACTTTTTATTATTCTTGGAATAATATCCAAGATGCCCAATACCATTTGACCGTTGGTAAAATGAAAAAATTACAACATCCTCATTTTCAAAAACACCAGCTAACTGATAAAATTCCCCTTTCTTCATGTGCTGGTATAAATCAGTTTTCTGGCTAAGGTATTCTTCATTGAAACCTTCTTCTTTGAAGTCAAATAAATATTTTGATTTAAGACCCTCTTCTGTAACCTGATACACCTGATTTTTATAGGGTGAGAAAAAATGCCTGTTCTTATTATAGGTATAGAAGTCGCCAGTTTCCGGTGTACTAAATTTAATTGTGGGATTAATAAAATCAGATGAATTATAAGGGAAATAGGCTTTTGAAATTTTCATTGAAGAATCAAGATAAAATAGGTTGTATTCCTGCTCAAATACATGTTTATTGTCTCTGTGGTTGGCATAAACTACGGTTCCATTATTTAAAACAGGAGCTACACCTTCTATCCAAAAGGGTATTTTTTTTCGTGATATATAGTTTCCTTCCAAATCATATTTTAATATCCAGTAGCCCGTCAAATCAGTCAGTACAATTTGCCTGTTTTCGAAATCGATATCAAAATAATCCAACTGGGTATATTCTCCGGGGCCATGCCCAATTTTCGATATCTTGAAAATAAACTTTCCGTCCATGTTAAATACAAATAATGAACTGGTTTGATTATCTAAGAGATAGATGCGATCTTCAAAAACAATCAATTTATCAATTTTTCCTATAATTGACTTTTCAACTATTTCCAGTTTAACAAACCTGACTGTATCTAAAATTGCAGAAATATCAAGCTGCACTCTTTCGAGGTTTGGTTTAATAACTATAATGGAATTTTCTAATACGGGGCTTTCTTCCAGTTTGTATTTACTGTTGCAACTAACCAGCAAAAGGCTAAATAATGAAAACACAATTAGTTTCTTCGTGATGCAGTTACCATATATTTTTAATTTCATATTTTAAATCTTAGTGAAGTATTATTCATGACTAATAGTTGTTAAGGACAAACATGGATTATCATCTTTTGTTGTATTTAAAACTTTTGAATACGCTTTTAACGCTATTGTATCATTTTTAAACTTAAGAGGTTCAAACGATGCAATCGCCCAACTGTCCACCGGTGAAATAAGAATATCCTTATACACAAGCTCAGAAGAACTTTGACCCATGATAAAAGCAGATTTATTCTTCGTATTAAACCATATAACCCCAGGCATACCTTTGTACATAAAATCAATACCCAAACGATCTTTCAATACCTTTAAATCACTAAATAGGTAGTAGTAATTACTTCTTACTATGTCAGCAGTATTTTTCAACTCCGGGACTTTATAAAGATCTATGATTTCATTGTTATTGTAATCTAAATTTACAAAAGCAATCGGTTTTGCTTCATCGGTAAATTTATAAACAATGTTCCTGAATGGGGCACAATAATAAACATCATTACCATATTTATTTATTTGGCGACTCGACTGCGATTTTGAATCGAAACATTTTTCTGTTTGTTTGAAATATTTATACCTCTTATTGTTTTTAGTGTCTAATACGATTAGTTCAAATCTGTTTACAGGAGCATTCTGAACAGATAAAGTGAAAAATATTAAGTAATCACCATAGGCTGTAACTTCCGTAGCGCAAAAATCTAATTTTATTGACTTTACAAATTCCAATGTATTTATATCATACTGGTGAATTTTCATACCTGAATAGACAAAATAATATTTACTATTAAATGTGAAATCGACGATGTTAGGATACTCTCCAGGCCCCTTGCCAATACGATTAATGCAACTGGTTATTTTTCCGGCGGTCATTTCTTCATCCATTTTAAAAGCAACCATTTTTTTAAAATCCGACATTATGATATTTTCACCATTGACTTTAATAATTTGTACTTCACCAAGAAGACTCTTGATGCTGGTTTCTAAAGGAACAAAATAATTCCCCTTGACAAACATTTTTAATGAATCCGGGTATTGCTTAAAATCCGGGAAAGTAATGTGATATAAACTTCCTGAATTCGTTTGATTGAAATATTGCTTATTTTCACAACCAGCCAGGAAAATTGTCGCTACTGCTATAAAGATTAATTTTTTCATTTTTAGGAATATGATAAATTAAGTAATAGGTATGAAATAATGTTGTATCCTTTTCTTGATTTACACCAAAATCCCGATAAAATCGGGACTTTCGTCGCTCACAAGCACTGATGATATTAAAAGCATGAGTCCCGTGCACGGGATTGGGGGTGAAAAAACATCGAATCTTAATCACCTGACTAATGGCTTAAATTTTATCAGGGCAATAACCGGGTTGCTTTGGGAATCCAGTGAGTTTATCAACTCAACGTTATTGTATTCCGGATCATTTTTACTTACCTGCGTTTTTTTAGTTACAGAATACAAACCATAACTGGTGGTTGTGCAAAAATATTCATCGTACACTGCTTTCACACTTCCCTGGTCTAAATCAGGCTGATAATCTGTTCTTTCCAAACCCAAATGATTAAAAACACGGGTGCCGCCACTTTTTTTATCAAAAAGCACTACAGACATGTCATTATCAACCATCACATACGCCAGGACAAACGAAGGAGTTTCGAAAACACTGTTGAGATAATGTGCTTTTCCTGATTCCCTGCTTAGATTGTTGGCTGTTTGCTTACCATTTACCAGCACTGTTATCTGCTCTTCGGATAACTTTTTTCCCGGCCAGTCTATGGAGAAGAATCCCTCGATTTTGTCATTTTTGATTCGATATACTTCCAATAAAAAAGGATCTATAAAATAATATTTTCCCGAGTAGCTGTAACTTTGCTTATTAAGTACTGCGTTATAACGATCTTCAGGTAAAAAGCGGTATAAAGGGTCAGCCGGTTTTTCAATTGATGCCACCAGAATGCGTTCCGGCCCACGATAAGATTTAAGTAACATTTTATCGGGAAACATAGAACGATCGATATATAGCTTATTTTCTATGACTTCAATGGCTGGCACAGAAAATGGGATTTTTTGGGATTCGATAAATTGACTATTTTTCGCATCAAAACAAAGTAATTGCCACAGGCTATTGTCGTACAAATATATTTTACCATTATCTATCGACATCGAGTAAATCTTTAAAAACTCACCCGGACCTTTACCCCGGTTATTGATTGAAAATAAAAATTTTCCCTCTGTATCAAAGCAAAACACTCCGCCGGAAAGTATGTAAATTTTCGAATCATGAAACTCTAATTTCTCAATTTCACCGAGTAAACATTGTGGTGATGTCTCTAACTTAATGTACTTGTATTCTTCCACTAAATCATTGAAGGCCAATTTTTTCTCATTCTTTTGTGGCTTAGCAACGAACTGGAAGGTTTTTGCTGACCTGCTTTTTGAATCATTGTCTTTGGTATTACTACAACTTAATGAAGCAACCATTATAAAAGTACAGCATAAATAATTTAGTGCCGAAGTCGATTTCATCTGCAATTATTTTTTGATTCTTTTTTATTTAAAAGATTTATATTGAAGGATATACGGATTGTCCGAAACATTTTCATCATATTCAAAAAATGATTTTATTTTCTTTTTATAATCCGGATTATTTTGTTCTGCTATCATCCTGGCGATATCATCAGGAGAAAAAATAGTAATGGGGTTATTGTTTATTTGGAACTCAGGACAAAAAGTATTTCTTGACACATCTAATGAGCTGTAGTTTATAAAGTTTTGATTTTGCAACAGTTTGTTATTTTCTTTATCAAATACGTAACAAAATATGCCTGGAATATCACCTATAAATTTTCTGTAATACCCTACAATGAAATTATCAAATTCATAATAAGAAAAAAGAAATGGAATTGACAATTTTTTTGCTGATTTGTGTGAGTCCGGGTATTTTTCTCTGTTTGTCAGAAAATCATTAGGTTTGTTGTTTTCATAACCCGGAAAATCAACTTTATATAATGCCTCTATACCTTTTGAGTTTATACTGTAAATAGTATCATTGTAGCGTTCTATAAAACGGTATTCATGTTCACCGTATCTTGAAAAATTATTATGTCGAATAGTTCCAAAACCTAAACCATTTGATTTAAACTTTAAATATTTTTGAATATTACCTTCCTTGTCCATGCTGTATAACCTAAAGCTCTCTACTTCATTTTCATTTTCTATTGTGTAATTTTTGTAAAAGAACCGGATACCTTTGAGAGAACAAAATTGATCTGCATAATAGGGGAGTTTGATTCCTTCTTTAAAGATCCCTAAAGAGTCGTAAAGCATTAAAATTCTTCCTCTTACAAGCAATTCGATATCGCCTGTATATTTATTTATGTTTGCATCCAGAAAGCTAACGTACTCACCAGGACCTTTACCTATATTTTTTAATTTAAATTTAAATTTTCCGTTTACATCAAAACATGTGACGGAATATTCATCGTAAGAGTCGATTAAATAAATTTTCTTATTATGGTATTCAATTTTTTTTGTCGCTACTATAAATGACTCACTATTGGTTTCAAGTTTAATAATTCTGTCTTTCTGAAAAATAGAGTCGAAATTCTTCAGAACTATTTTTTTATCAATCTCAAAAGGTAAATGTCTGGTTACTTTATCTTCAATAGTAACAGTTTTTACCGGAGCATTTCTTTGTTTGCAACTTTGCAGGCAGACTATTGCAATTACTATAAGGGTTAGAGATATTGTGTTATGATTCATTAATATTTTGTTTATATTTTATTGTGGTCACTTTTAAGAAATTCTACAAGATTTATTACTACACCCCCAGAAGGAGAAAACTTCATTACAGATAAAGATCCAGTATGAGATCAGACTGGCATCATAACATTTTTCATTGAATTTTAGGATTAAAATGTGTAAATATTAAAACCGGATTATCTTCAATTTTTAGGTTTTCTCTGAAATACACAATAGGGTTATCTGTGTTACCTATAGGGATTAAGTCTTTGTTGTCAAAATCTGTTTTTACGAAATATGAGATTTTAAAAGAATTATTTGTAAATGCCAGACTGCCCCAACCTTGGAAAATAAAGTTATTTCCTTTGATGTTATTTATATTAATGACCTGTTTGGTGTTTTTGTTATAAATAAAACCTTGAGTCGTTTTATTTATAACATATATTCCCTCGATGAATGTGTCATCTTCAAGATAGTAACTTAGTCCTTTAACAACCTGGTTATTACTTAAATGTTGCCGTAACTTCAATCCATATTCCCATTGCTCGCATTTCTCACTCATTGAACCTGCAATTTGTTCAAATGTTTTATAAAAACCATTAAAATCGATTTTCACATGAGGCTCGATCTGATTATTTTTGAACATATAAACTATATCAGAAAATGGCCTAATGTAATATATTTTATTATTTATTTTTGTAAGCTTTGAAACACTACTAAATCCATTATTTAGCTCCGTTGGAATCTTAAAATATTTATCACGTATGGTATTATTAATAAATAAATATAAATAATACCCATCTTCAGCAGGAGGAAATCCTCCGTCACACCCGATCAGGAAGGTGGAATCATTTACAATGCAAATCTCCTGGGCAGGAAGTTTGCAGTTTATTTGATCAAGAAATTTTCCATTTAAATCATAGCAGTAAACTTCTCCATTTAAATCGAGTAAGTAAATGTTGTTCCCTATCATATCAATGTCTTGTAATGATCTATATTCACCAGGACCTTTGCCTTTATTCCCAATTCGATTAATAAATCTCCCCTGGTGATCAAAACATAGAACCTGACTTAGTTTTCTTCCTTGATCAAAAACAATTATTTTGTCATTTGAGTACAATATTTTAGCAATATGTTCTATTAAGCAATTATGATTTGTTTCCAATGTCACAAATCGAATCGAGTCATAAAACTGGTTGATTGGAAATTCCTTTGAATTCTCTGGAAAAATCTTTATTTCAAAATCTAAATTATAATTTGACACCTCCTCCTTTTTACTGTGTTTGCAACCTATGAGCATAACAAGTAATAATACGAATAATTGAAACGTAATTTTCATACCTAAATATTTTACATGCGTATTTAAATGGGAATTGAGGTAGCAGTTGATTCTGCCACCGCGAGAGATCTTAGCCTGATGGAGTCAGCACTTTGGAATTGGCTCACCGCAGTAGGAAACATAACTCAGGATTTGAATTTATAAAGAATAAGAACAGGATTGCTGTTCAAATCGAAATTTTTCAATTTTTTAAACAAGTCTGCATTTGTCATGTTTTCCTTCATCAATTTCTGTAATTTAGGGCTACTCTTAAGTTGCTCTATCAATCCAAAAGGAATTATTGAAACAAATAAATCATCGTCAACGTTCGTTGGAAAGAGAAGAATTGGGATATTTTTTTCCAATATCGATGGAGTCATTTTAAAACCTGATTGATGTAAAAGTATTTTATTTTTTTCCTTTGAGTAAATAACTGAGAATTGCTGGTTATTTCTTGCATAATTGAATGTTACCAGATTCTCAGTCTCACAAAAATCCCTAATCTCTGTTGCACATTTATTATAGCGATCTGTATTTCTTGTTCCTTTTGTTATTGCTTCCTTTAAGGCATCCTGATAATCGCCATTTTCTGCAAAAATCACTTTATACCGGGCATAAACACTATCTTTTGTTAATGTGTATATAACATTATCAAACCGATTGAGCATACAAAGATTTTTCCCGTAGAAAAAACACTTTGGATTTGGATCTGACATGAATTTCCCAATCTTTTCATCAATTTCAAAATATTTTTTCTCATTCTCCATTTTATCTGACGTCTTAATCAATGAAAACCGATATTCGCTATTGCGTGGATAATTGATAGTAAAAGGATTATAAAAAAACAAACAACCCGAATTCCATGCAAAGGCTGTGGGATAAAAGTTTATTTTATGCTCTTTAATAAACTTCCTTTCTGCAATGGAATAGCTTAATACTTTATGCGAATTTTCATCTAAAATTATTATGTTATTATTTGATTCATCTATCGTAAAGTCACTTAATTTAAGATATTGCCCCGGGCCTTTCCCTTTCTGATCGATATGTAACAAATACTTCCCCTCAATTGAAAAAGCAATTATTCGGTCAGTGATCTCATCATGGATATAGATATTATTCTTGAAAAATAATATTCTTGAAATGCTTCCAATCAGGTATTTTGAATCAAGGAAAACATAACTTGCACTTTCAACAAAATCGTTGTAGATTATTTCCTCTAAAGGAACATTAATTATTTGCAGAGTTGAATTACTCGTGCCACTTTCTGCAGGCCTGGTATTGCATCCTGTAATAAAAATTACTATACCTACACATACACATATTAAATATCTCATCTTAAAAGTGCTTGTATTTGGTTAGCACTAATATTGGATTCGCATTTCTTAAGTCTAAACTATCTGTTATAGACCAGTTTTCAATTAAACTGGTATCATATTTTTTTTCTCGCACACTCCTTATCAACGCTTCTAAACGACGGGAGTTAACTACAGAGATAAAGTTTTCACCATCTATTGCTATATTGGATATTGATCCCAATAATTTAAATAATCCTTCGTATGAGCTACCATATAAATAAATGCCGCTTTTTTTACTGTAAATAGCAAAAATAGTTCTATTCCTTACTGATAAATTAAACGTTAGGAAATCGCTGGTTTCTAAAAAATTGGTGGCATTATATGACCATTCAGCGCTGGAATTTGAAATGAGTTCAATTATGGATTTTGTATTAGCATTTTTAATTTTTCCGGCAGGAATTAATTTATCACCAAAATCAAATTTAATATAAGGGGTAACCCCATCCTTTGTTATGCTATATACCTCATCCCTTAAAAATGACGAATATAATATTTTATCGGAATTAATTATATTGTATCGACTAAATATTGAAGTATCATATTCATCATATTTTAAATACGTCTTAGTTTGGCCATTTAAAATATTATAGTAAATTAAAGGTGCGTTTAATTTTGGATTTGGAGTTAAAGACCAGAAAACAAATAATTCAGGAGTAATTTGAGCAAAATTATTTGACCAAAACTTCAATTTAATATTTCTTATGAAATCACCATTAGTTAAATTATATATAAATAATTTACTGCTCTCTCGATCTAAAATATAAACGATGTTTTTATCTTCATCAACTATAAAGTCTGCCAAATTTAGGTGTTCTCCCGGGCCCTGTCCAATTTTCCCAATACTGTACAAATATTTTCCGTGTTTATCAAAGACAAATATTTTTTTACTGTATTTATTATCAGCAATAAAATAGTATTTTTGAGTGCAAACAATTTTACTAATCTCTCCAATTAATACACTATCAGAGGTTTCAAGCGGAAGTAGATTTATTTCTTCAATTGTATTCAGCGCTATTTGTTTTTCTACATTCCAATTTCTGGTGTCAAATTTTAATAAACAGTCCTGTTCACGTACACTGCTTTTATCATTGCAGCCCATTAAAATATACAATAATATCATAAAATAGATCAATCGTGCCATGTTGTTTGATATGTTATTCCGGTTATACAAGTTCATATTATTAGGTTAGTAAGGAAGAGGATGTCCAAAAAATCAAATAACAACACTTTTTTTCTCTGTGAAACTCTCCCGAAAAATCGGGACAAGTAGTGCCTACTCTCCCGAAGGATCCCCCGAAAAATCGGGATTGGCAGGGACTAGTTGTGAAGCTCTGTAATACAATTAATTACACAGAGTCACACAGAGGAAACACAGAGTGACACAGAGTTTTTAGATAGCCTCTTCCTGTTAAAATGGTTGCTTCTGTCAGCGGCTTATTCTTTTCGTAAAATAGGTAATTATCAAAATGAAAGCCCCTGTTAAAACACTTATTGCAAAATAAAAACCAAAACTTGCGGAGATTGACATTAAAAAATATGGACTCGAGATCAATGACCTTCCCCAGGTGTCTATATCATTTACCGATCTGATTGAACTTCCACCAGCAATTAATCCATATATCACAATAAATAATAGAAACCATAATAGTAAATAAAGAGAAATTTTTGTAATTTTTTTCATGTTTGTTTTATTTATTTTCATAATAATTTTTTTTAACCTTTACTAGTACTAATACCGGATTGGAATTTTCGTTGGTATTGTTCAAAATTTGGATCATGTTTTTTGATTGTGGCGATTGCAAAAACTTTTCTAATTGAACTTTAGTGGAGTTCTTAATAATTGACCTGTAAAGAATGTGGATAGAATACGGATCAATTGGAACTACAAAATAGTTGTCACCAAAAGACCCTTTCGGATACATGACTACCGATGGAGCGATTAAATCGTTTACGCTTGTTCTGAAAGATCGTGATAATTCACTTCTGATATCATAGAAGGTAAAAATGAACTTGTCTTGAGTAGAGTTCAGCACAAAAACCGTACTATCGTTTTGTATGACTGTTGTCATGTGATTCATCTCTTCCGGGTTTTGTTTTTGTTCACCTAATGCTATTTTTTCTCTTAGTTTTATTGGAGTGCTAAAAGTTCCATAATCCATAATAAATTTTGGCGCGAATGTTTTGCTATTTATCTGATAAATAGTATCATTGAATGCCTCAATATAATAAGTTTTTTTGTTGTTTTGACTTAAATAAAACCATGGCCTTAAGTTTATTCCTGCATCAGATTCATTAAATGGCCTTAATTTGGCCCGAATCCGATTAACAGTATCAACCGCTATAAGATTGAACATCAAATCTTTATTATAAATGGTATTACCCTGATTAAATAACAGGGTTCCTGAAGAATCAATGACGCTTAAATTTTTTCCAAATAAGTCTATTTTCCGTTGCCTAATAAAATTGCCGTTTAAATCACAAAAAATCACTTTTTTTCCATCATATAATAAAATTTCTCTGTTCCATTCGTCAATTGTCATATCATAAAGTGCAGAATATTCACCGGGGCCTCTACCTTTGTTTGAAATAGTAAACAGAAATTTTCCATTCGTGCCGAAACAATAAACTTTTTCGGCCTTAGATTGATCCAGGATATAAAATCTTTCTTCAAAATAAATTATCTTATCAATCTCACCAATAAGTGCCGTTGAATCCAGATAAACCATTGATTCCAGATCAAATATAGCTGATGTTAAAATTACATCATTTGACAAGTTTAATGGAATCACCTTTATTGAATCATCAATATTCTGACAATGGATATCATTATCCTTCAAATCATTGTTTAAATTGGATTTTTGATTAAATCCCAATTTCATCCCACACGAAATGAGAATAAAATAGACTAATAATAAATAAATTTGTTTCATAGAGTATTGATTTAATTTTAAAATCCGATAAGCTGAGAATATGGCAAGATTATATTTTAAGTAATCACCACAGAGTGGTGAAATGTTGGTAGCCCGGAATAAGAAATAGATTAAGAATAGGCGCAACAGGAAAAGTTTATTGAAACGATGTTGATATGTGCGCCGCAAATTCAAAGGAAATTACAAGATCGTATTAACACAAAATCTTTAAACAAAAATCAGAACGAGTCAATTTGCCAATTTGCTCCCTGCCAACATAACCTTGTTTTCTTTTAAACAACCTTCTATGTGTCACGCAAATGGCCGCAAAGAAGAATCGATAGCCTTAACCTCAGTAGCCAAAAATCGCTCGGGACGCCGGTGATTGCAGGGGCGAGGAGCGATGGCGCGATGGGGCGACAAGGCGATGGGGCGAAAAGGCGAATTCGAGTCAGGGTGGTGCCAATTTGCTCTCTGTGCCAATTTGCTCCCTGCCAACATAACCTTGTTTTCTTTTAAACAACCTTCTATGTGTCACGCAAAGATCGCAAATGACCGTAAAGAAAAATCGTTAACCTTAAACGTATATCGCTCTCTTGCAATTCGTGAGCTGACGGACGTGTAATTCGCTCTAATTCGTGGAATCATTGTTATCCCGAAGGGATTAAATATTAATGACCCCGGGTAAACGAGTCCGGATTCTTTACATTATTAATAGCTCTGAAATTATTCGGAATCGTGCCACCCGGGGTTGGAACAATCAACGAAATGCGGCGCAACTACCCCCTTAATTGAAAATCAAACCTGCCATGCGCCGCAACAGAATGAAGATGAGAATGGGGGACAGGGCGACAATGAGAACATAACCTTATTTCCATTTTTAAAATCCTTCAAAATATCACGCAAAGACCGCAAAGAAAAGGCAGTCAATGATATTGAATACATAATACAATGTCGTTTAGTTAGCAATAGCAGTTGAAATTTTACCGCAGAGATCGCAAAGTAATACGCAGAGAACCGCAAAGAAATTCGGGAATATCTACCTCTGCGGTTCTTTGCGCCTCCTCAGCGTTCTTTGCGTTAAAATTTTTATTCTCATACACTTTAACTAAACGACATTAATACATAATATGATATTATTTCATAACCAGTATATAGCCGCTTCTTACAGCTTCGCCTGCTCAGTCCCGGGTGGGTGAGAGGTAGCCTTCTTTTATGAACTAACCCAAATCAGATCGGTCAACTAAACCAGAAATCCAAAACTCCGACCGGCTTTATGTTACAACTTGATTTAATACTTTTGACTTTTATGATATGATTTGAAGGTCGGTTGTTTTTCATGAAAAGTGTACAAGTGTACTTTTTTGAATTGCTCAGTGCAATTATTTGTTTCCCGGGTTCAGAAACCGTACTTACACGCATAGGTGCCCTGCCGGGAATGGTTTTATGGGAAGAAAAAGCCAGGTAAAACCTGCGGAATACATTCAAAACAGAGCTAATCTGAACGATCAGTCCCGTTACCAATGCTGCCCTTAAAGAGTTCTTGCCACCGGTCCTCCCGGTCACGCCGGAAATCTTTAAATAGTATAGGTATAAAAACAATTATGGTCGAAATAAAAAACAATTATACTTGTTTTTTCTTACATATGAATAAATATTTGTAGACTAATTTCTATTTGTAATTTCTGCCTGCGGCGCATCCGCGTAAGTATGGGGTAAACTTTTCAATTGAAAGAAACATATGCGCCCGATGGAGGACTGTTCATTTTACTACTATACTGCAACCTCATACGCGGAAAAAACCATATTGATTCAATTATTTAATGTCTTAATATGTTCCGTATTGCAAAATAAATGCCCATCTTTGTGCCGAAATACAAAATTTGATGAATATAGTTTCGCATAAGCGCTTATTTGATTTTTACCAAAAGTACAATGAGGCAGAAATACCATTGGAACATTGGTTTAAAACTGCTAAGAAGGCCAAATGGAAGTGTTTCGCTGATATAAAAAAGGATTTTAACAGTGTGGACAGTATTGGCAGCCAGCGGTACATATTCAACATTAAAGGAAACGATTACAGATTGGTAGTCGTCATACAATTTG
Source organism: uncultured Bacteroidales bacterium (assembly GCA_942493325.1). Classification (GTDB taxonomy): domain Bacteria; phylum Bacteroidota; class Bacteroidia; order Bacteroidales; family Prolixibacteraceae; genus JAAFHB01. The sequence continues at coordinate 5,948,719 of OW818689.1, forward strand.
TCCATGGATATATCTACATCCGATTCGTAGGAACGCACGCTGAATATGATAAAGTTGATTGTAAAACAATTTAATGTTAAGTAAAATATGGAAAAAATAATATCTGATGATGTTTACAAGACGGCACTCCTGAGAATAGAAGAGCTCTTACCCATAGTTACTGACGAAACGCCAATATACGACCGTAAAGCCATTGAACTGAAAATAATGTCTGATATTGTGATCGAGTACGAAGAGAGCCATTTTCCAATCGGCAACCCTTCGCTTGCAGATGTTGTTAAGATGAGGTTGGAACAGGAGTCTATGTCACAACGCACATTTGCAAAAAAAATTGGTGTTTCGCCTTCGCGCGTAAGTGAGTATCTCAGCGGTAAAAGTGAACCCACCCTAAAAATAGCGCGGAATATCAGTAAAATACTTAATATTGAGGCTTCGATCATTCTTGGAATATAATTGTTTTTCTAATCTAATGCTTAGTCCGTATGGTTTTTAGTATATTCTGTTGTCTGGAATTTTCCGTTGACTTGGCAGTAATGCTCCTTTTATGAATCCGTAAAACCTGGCGTTTTTGGCTTTGTTGTTTACCGGATTCGTACCAAATGACTACTCCTAAAAGTAAAACCGCCTAACATTTAGCATGTTAAGCGGTTTTTACGGTGCCCAGAACAAGACTCGAACTTGCACAACCTTGCGGTCACTAGTCCCTGAAACTAGCGTGTCTACCAATTTCACCATCTGGGCTTGGAGGGTGCAAATATAGGCCGATTTTCAGATTCACCAAACTGTTTACGAGGTTTTTTAATACTTATTATTTGCATTGTTACGTTTTGTGCCGTTTAAGATTAAAATGGAGCAACTGGCGGCTTGCAACTTGCTACTGGCTGTCAGCACTTCATAAGTAAATTTTACCAAAGAACGGGAAACAGTTATTACGCTGTACTGGCGGCTTGCAACTTGCAGCTGGCAGTTAGCACTTCACAAGTAAATTTTACCAAAGAACGGGAAACAGTTATTACGCTGTACTGGCAGCTTGCAACTGGCAGCTGGCTGTTAGCACTTCATAAGTAAATTTTACCCAGGAACAGCCAGCCGCCATTTGCCAGCCGCTCCTGAAGCATCAGCGATTTTATAGACCTAATTAATTTTAGTGAATCAAATATCAATATATTAATAATCAATAATTTAAAATTCTAAAAGCAAATATTAAATATGGCGGATAAATCTTAGTGCATCTTTGTGACTTAGTGCCTTGGTGGCAATAAAAACAGGATGCCACAAAGACCCAAAGACACCAGGGTTCACAAAGAACCGCCTATTTTAAATTTAGCCTAAAGAGGTATAATAACCACATTTACAATATTTTAAAATGGATTAACTCAAATGAAATACCATCAAAAAATCGCTGAAGCATCGGGACCAGTCGCCAGTTGCCAGTTGCCAGTGGCTAATCCAACAAAAAGCCAAAACACGATTTATCAAAAAGGCGCGTTAAATAATCTTCTATCTCAGGTTGTCTTTCAAAAAATTGTCGAACATCGTGTATAGGTGCATCGTCGTATTACCTCCTTTGATTCCATGATTACGGTTGACATACGACATCATCTGGAACTGAATACCTGCCTGGACCATCGCTTCGGCAAACTCAAGCGTATTCTGATAATGAACGTTATCATCAGCTGTACCATGAACAAGTAATAATTTGCCCTTGATTCCTTTGGCCAGCGTGATAGGGGAGTTCTCGTCATAACCTTCCGGGTTCTGACCTGGCAAACCCATATATCGTTCACTGTACACGGTATCGTAGTAACGACTGTTGGTTACAGGAGCAACAGAAATTCCTGCCTTAAAGACTTCACCCCCTTTGGCAAGACACATCGCCGACATAAATCCGCCGTAACTCCATCCCCAGATCGCAATGTTTTTCCCGTCTACATACGCAAGACTGGCCAGGTATTTGGCTGCCTCGATCTGATCGTCCGATTCGTACTTCCCCAACTGACCATAGGTGCATTTACGAAAATCCTCACCCCGTGCGCCTGTACCCCGTGGATCGACACAAACGGAAAGATAACCGTTTGAGGCAAGATATTCGTCCCAGCCAATCCCAAACTGATCCAGTACCTGCTGCGAATTTGGTCCGCTGTATTGGGTCATAACAACAGGATATTTTGTATTCTGACTGAAATTTTGGGGCTTAATCATCCATCCGTTCAATTCAATACCTTCACTTGTTTTAAAAGTGAAAAATTCTTTTTGCGGGATTTTCTTTTCGGCAATGACTGACTTTAATTTAGTGTTGTCTTCCAGTATCCGGATCTGTTTTCCCGAAATCTCGTGCAGCGTGTAACGTAATGGCGTAGTCACATTCGAATACTTGTTCACATAGTATTTAAATCCTGTGCTGAAATCGGCATCGTTCGATCCTTTTTGTGTGGAGAGCAAGACCTTTTTCTTTAAATCGATACTTACCCCGTAAACTTCGCGTTGCATAGGTGAAACAGCTGCTGCCTGGTAATAAAACATTTTGCTTGCCGGATCATACCCGTAATATTTAAGTACATCGAATTTACCCGTAGTGAGCTGCCTGATTTTTACACCGCCTGCATCATAAAGATAAAGATGTTTGAATCCATCCTGCTCGCTTAAAATCACAAAGCTTTTATCGTCGGGTAAAAACTGCAGGTAATCGAGAAAATCGGTTTCAATATACCGTTTGTTTTTTTCGGTAAATATTAACCGGGTATCGCCCGTGTAGGAATTTGCAAACAGGAGCTCGAAACGGTTCTGTAACCGGTTCATTTTTAGGATTCCGAGGTTCTTTCCGCTGTAATTCCACCTGATTCGCGGGATATAGATATCGGTTTCGGTACCCGTATCCATTTTAATATTCTGACCTGCTTTAATATCGTATACCCAGACACTGACTATTGAATTCTTTTCACCTGCCTTGGGATATTTAAACCTGTATTCACCCGGGTAAATGCTGTTTTCGCTGATTTCGGGATTGAGTCCCTTGTACATCGGAATTCCGAAAGTAGGAACAGCCTCTTCGTTGAATTTGATATAGGCAAGTTGTTTGCTGTCGGGCGACCACTCGAATGCCCGGTAAAATTCAAATTCCTCTTCATAAACCCAATCGGGTATACCATTAATTATTTTGTTGAACGCACCGTCGGATGTTATCTGACGCTCGGTATTAAACCGCAGGCTTTTCATGTAAATGTTGTTATCCCTCACAAATGCAATCCGCTCGCCATCGGGCGAAAGGGTTGCAACCTGTTGTCTGCCTGTTGATAATCTGGAAAGTTCTTTCGTTACAAAATTATAGACGAAGTAGACAGCAGTAAATGATCTGCGATAAATCTGTTGCCTGTCGGTCATCAGCAGGACCTTTGTTTCGTCAGCGCTGAACGTGTATTCCCTGACCGAATTAAGCGAATCGTTTTTAAGTGTTTGAATATCAAGGATCAGGCTGACCTTTTCACCCGTCTTATAGCTGTACTTCACAATTTGCTGACCGTTGTGCTCCAGCGTGGTATAATTCAGCCCATCATTGGACGATGCAAGTCCGGTTACGGTCGATTGCTGAAAAACCCGGGTTACAAAAAGATCCTCAAGGGTGATTTGTTGCGCCGTTAAAGAGGCATAACAGGCTGTAATCAAGAATAAAACTGAAATAATTTTACGCATAGTATATGAAATATCAACTGTTTTTCCACCTCAAAAATATTAAAAAATGGGGAGTAAGAAGAAATTTAAAGTGGTGAGCTTAAAAATAGATGATTAATATTCCGGATAATTTTGAAGAACCGTTCGAGAATAACTAATTTTGCACCTTTGAAAAAATTAATTAATGATAAAAATTACTCTTCCTGATAATTCAGTAAAAGAATTTGATAAAGGGATAACCGGACTTGGAATTGCTGAGGCAATCAGCAGCCGTCTGGCAAAAGAAGTGCTCTCAATATCTGTCAATGGCGAGGTAAGGGATCTTCTTCGGCCTATTGATGAAGATGCATCCATTAAGCTTCACCTGTGGGATGACCTCGAGGGACGCCAGACATTCTGGCATTCTTCAGCACATGTTATGGCCGAAGCCATTGAGTTCTTCTACCCGGGTACGAAGTTTGGCATCGGTCCCACTGTTGATAACGGTTTTTATTACGACATCGACCTTCCTGAAGGAAAGGTTTTGAGTGATAAGGATCTCGCGGGTATTGAGCAGAAAGTGCTTGAGCTGGCCAGAACAAAATCGGAAATTGTCAGAAGCGAAATTTCGAAAGCCGACGCATTAAAATTATTTACCGAAAAAGGTGATCAATACAAACTTGAGTTAATTACTGATTTGCAGGACGGTACAATAACGCTCTATAAACAGGGTAATTTTACCGATCTTTGCCGCGGGCCCCATTTGCCGAACACCGGATTTATCAAAGCGGTGAAACTTACGAGTATTGCCGGTGCTTACTGGCGCGGGAATGAGAAAAATAAAATGCTCACCAGGGTTTACGGGATCACATTTCCAAAACAAAAATTGCTCGAAGAGTATTTGGTGTTGCTCGAAGAGGCAAAAAAGCGTGATCATCGTAAGATAGGTAAGGAGATGGAGCTGTTCCATTTTTCACCTGCCGTTGGGATGGGACTTCCGCTGTGGTTGCCGAAAGGAGCGATTTTACGTGAGCAATTGGAGAAATTCCTCAAAAAGGTTCAGAAAAGATATGGCTACGATCAGGTGATTACTCCCCATATCGGTGATGTGTCACTCTATAAAACTTCGGGACATTTTCAGAAATACGGGAAGGATTCCTTTCAGCCAATCCGCACTCCAAACGAAGGGGAGGAATATTTGCTTAAACCAATGAACTGCCCGCATCATTGCGAGATTTATAAATTCAAACCACGTTCCTACAAAGACCTGCCGGTGCGAATGGCTGAATTCGGAACCGTTTACCGGTACGAACAAAGCGGTGAATTGCACGGACTTACCCGCGTACGGAGCTTTACCCAGGATGATGCCCATATCTTTTGTCGTCCTGATCAGCTAAAGGAGGAGTTTCTGAAAGTGATTGATATCATTTTCATTATCTTCAAAGCGTTGGACTTTAAAAATTATGCCGCGCAGATTTCGTTGCGTGATCCTAAAAATACGGAGAAATACATTGGTTCGGACGAAAACTGGGAGAAAGCCGAGACAGCGATCATTGAAGCCTGTGCCGAAAAAGGGTTGAAAACGGTAACCGAATTAGGGGAGGCTGCTTTTTACGGACCAAAACTTGATTTTATGATCAAGGATGCACTGGGTAGGAGCTGGCAGCTGGGAACAATCCAGGTTGATTATAATTTGCCGGAGCGATTTGGTCTTGAATATATCGGGGCTGATGATAAACGTCACCGTCCTGTAATGATTCACCGGGCACCCTTTGGCTCGATGGAACGATTCGTAGCTGTGCTAATTGAGCATACAGCCGGGAAATTTCCATTGTGGCTCACTCCGGAGCAGGTAATTATTCTGCCAATCAGCGAAAAGTACAACGATTATGCCCAAAAAGTTTCAAATCAATTAAATAATTCCGATATTCGCGCCGGAATTGACGACCGTAATGAAAAAATCGGCCGAAAAATCCGGGATAATGAAATGAAACATATTCCTTTCCTGCTGATAGTAGGTGAAAAGGAGTTGGAAAGTAATACCGTTTCCGTGCGACGACAGGGAGAAGGAGATCAGGGATCAATGTCTGTTGACGCATTTTCAGCATATGTTATCAATCAGATTAGTGAGCAGCTTGCAGAGGCATACTAAAAAGGTGTTAATTAACTTAAATATAGGAGGATATAGCCATAGCAGTTATTAGAGGCAACGGGCCCAGAGGCCCAAGAGAAGAAGAGAAATCACCATTTCGGATCAATCACCAGATTCGTGTTGCTGAAGTGCGGTTAGTAGGAGACAATATTGAAACCCCCGGAGTTTTCAGAATTCAGGATGCTCTGCGTAAAGCTGATGAGCTTGAACTGGATTTGGTCGAGATTTCTCCAAATGCCGACCCACCTGTTTGCAGGATTACCGATTTTCAGAAATTTCTTTACGAACAGAAGAAGAAGATTAAGGAATTAAAAGCCAAGGCTTCCAAAATCATTGTAAAGGAGATTCGTTTTGGTCCTAATACGGATGACCATGACTACAACTTTAAATTAAAACATGCTGAGCGGTTTCTTCAGGAAGGCGCTAAAGTTAAGGCTTACGTGTTTTTTAAAGGACGGTCGATCTTATATAACGAGCAAGGAGAAATTTTGCTGCTCCGCTTCGCCAATGCGTTGGAAGAAGTCGGTAAAGTTGAACAACTTCCGAAACTCGAAGGAAAGAGAATGACAATATTTATTTCGCCTAAAAAGAAAAAATAATTTAATACTTAGACAGGAATGCCTAAAATGAAGACGAATGCCGGGGCAAAGAAACGTTTCTTGCTCACCGGTTCAGGAAAGATTAAAAGAAAAACATGCTTACAAGAGTCATATTCTGACCAAGAAAAGCACTAAGCGCAAACGTAACCTCACTTACTGGGGTTTGGTAGCCGATGTTGACACGCATCATGTCAAGAGGCTCCTTGCAATGAGATAATGTTCTCTTTTAACAACATATAGAATCAGTTTTAACCGGGCAATGAGCTTACAAAGATTCCCTTCAAAAGGAACGCCATTGTCCTAAAACAAAAAGAAATGCCAAGATCAGTAAATCATGTAGCATCGAAAGCGCGCAGGAAAAAGCTTCTGCTACTCACCAGGGGATACTTTGGATCACGTAAAAATGTCTGGACGGTTGCCAAAAACACATACGAAAAAGGATTAGGGTATGCGTACCGTGACAGAAAAAGTAAAAAAAGATTATTCCGTGCATTATGGATTCAGCGTATCAACGCTGCTGTACGCATCGAAGGTCTCTCTTATTCTCAATTCATGGGTAAATTGAAAACAGCCGATATCGAAATCAACCGTAAGGTTCTTGCCGATCTGGCGATGAACAATCCCGCTGCATTCAGCGCCATTGTTAATAAGGTAAAGTAATTTGAAAAGTTAGGCGAAATAAATTTTCAGATAAGAAAAGGAGCTCATTGGGCTCCTTTTTTGCGTGATGATATTTCCGGGGGTGGAATATCAAATTCTCCCGGAATAGGCAGGGTATGCGGAACAACCAGGTATCCTGTTGGTACAGGGAACACGTGTAGGTACGGGGTATAGGTTAGAAACAGTGGGTATACGATAGAACCGGTCATGCGTTAGGTGCAGGGCACGTGTAGATGCAGGGTCGACGGTAGGTGTTGGGTCGACGATAGGTGTTGGGCACGTGTAGAGGATGTCCAAAAAGTAAAATAACAACACTTTTTTTCTCTGTGAAACTCTGTGCCTACTCTGTGAAACTCTGTGATACAATTAATTACACAGAGTCACACTGAGGATACACAGAGAAACACAGAGTTTTTAGACACTCTACGCCCACCGCCCACCACTCACATCTATCATACCAATCATCAATATCAAACACCTGGTCAATTACGATATGGCAATCAGGGAAAAGAAACCGTTTCATCAATAATCGGATCATACAAATCTGTTGTATCAAAACATGTCCACCGGTTGAATCCTGATTTTGAATGGCAGGAAAGGTTTCATGACCATATTATCAGGGATGAACCGGAATTTGAAAGAATTTCAACCTATATTCAAAACAATCAGGCCAACTGGACGAATGATAGATTTTACGATTAATGATGATTACCTATATCACAGGTATCCGGCTGGTACAGGGTACGTTGTTGTAGAGACAGGGCATGCCCTGTCTCTACAACAACGTATTTTGAATGACACGATTTCTGTTTTTTTTTCCTATTGATAAGCAACCAATCATATGCTGAACAACATCATAATTTATCTGAGATATAATCGGTAAGATTTGTTTATGGTTAAAATATGACGCCCAATGAAATCAACCTTCCTTGCCTTGCTTTTGGTTCTTCCGTTTTTGTCTGGGTTTACACAGGTTTCACACCAGGTGGAAATTCGTGATGCAAACACGCTTAAATCTATTCCGTATGCCACCGTAAAGATTCTGAATAAAGAGGGTGGAACCTACGCTGATGAAGCGGGGAAGTTCGATGTGCGGATTTCAGACCAGGATTCACTGCTTATAACCTGCGTCGGTTATGAATCAAAAATCGTGTTCCCAATACAGGACAAAATCCTTCTTAAACCTGTCGTTATTAATCTGGGAGAAGTTAAAGTAAAAGCAAAAAAGGATAAAGAACAGTCGGTTGGATTATTCAAATCTAAAACTGATTTCAAGTATTGGTTTCGGGGAAACAGAAACTATGAACTTGTACTCAAAATTTCACTTCCCGAACCCATTTCTGCGTATCGAATCAGGGGCGTTAAACTGAATGCACGAAATACGAAAGCCAGATCTTTGGCACGACTCCATATTTACAACCAAAATCCGGAGGATTTGCCCGGCAAAGAATTACTTAATGAAGACATCATCATCAATCGAAAATTAGGAAAAAACTATGAAATTGATTTGTCATATCTTAATCTCGTTTTGAATGAACGTGTGCTTTTCGTAGGAATTGAAGCCATTCAGGGTGATGTCACTTATCTGCCGCATTCGGGTGATTGTATTGGCTTCGGTCTCACGTTTGATAATGAACTTCCACTCACCTATAACAGATCATTACGCGATCCCGGATACATGTGGAGAACCGATTTTTCCGAGTCCTTTTCAAAAGATATGATCAATAAATCACGACACCCCGGTAATCTACAGGTTTCGTTAATTCTGGATTAAAAACCCACCAAACCACAGCCACCCATATCACATTAACAGGCCTTTTTCAAACAAACCATAAACTAATTTGTTGTTATTTGGGATGTATTATGAACCAATGCTATAACTGGAATACAAGCACAGGATTCTTGATTTTTGAGAACTCAAAAATGTACATTTTATGGAAAATCGGGGTGTGGAATACATGAATCTGAACAGGTTTGCCGGCCGCTGGAATACTGTAGGACGTATTTTTCAAACTGAGCTGACGCCTGAAATTAAAATTAGCGGGACTGACACCTACGAGTGGCTGCCCGGAAACTTTTTTCTGTTGCATATAGCCGACGTGCTGGTAGGAGACGAGAAAAATTATACCCTGGAGATCATCGGGTTTGACAAATCTCTGGCTCAGTATACCATGCAGTACTACGACAATTATGGTGACTCGGGCTTTATGGTTGCTGCTGTGGATAATGACACCTGGACTTTTGTAGGTGGATCATTACGATTTAAGGGTGGTTTCAGTAACAATTACTTACAGTTCTCAGATATTTGGGAACAATCGGCCGATGGGGACGAATGGGATGAATTTATGGAAATTAAATTGATCAAAGATGATGAATAACACTAAAGTCAGCCGGGTCAGAAAATTTCGGATAATCATCTAATTAAATAGGAGAATTTGTAGAACTGTTTAACATAGACAGGTTCATCGCTTCAAGAACACCTTTATCCGCACTGGCATTCAACCAAACCCCGGGATGAGTTGTTCTTGCTGAGGAAATACAAAAATTATCAAAATGAATCTCTCTTTTCAAAAGTTGTTTTTCGCAATTGCCACTGTATGTGCAATTTTTGCAATATTAATTCTGGCGAAAACCATCCTTATTCCCCTTGGTTTTGCTTTGCTGGTATCCTTTATACTGTATCCCCTGGCCCGAAGGTACGAGTTATTGGGCGCGAACATTTTATTTGCAGCTTTTCTTTCTATTTTGACAATTATAATCATCATTTTTGGAGCCCTTTATTTATTTTCAACCCAGATCATCAATCTTTCAAGGGAAATGTCTGATATTCAGGATCGGATTCTTTCGATTTTTGCGGACATTACCTTGTACACCAACAACAATATCAATTTTATACCCAATTTGGAAAAAGGCGAGTTATTTAACCGGATCAAGGAGTGGTTTAAAGAGTCGTCAGGTTTATTGTTAAAACAAACATTTAACAGCACAACCGCAATTACCGCAGGACTGCTGCTGGCAATTGTGTATACTTTTCTGATCCTGATCTACCGGGAGGGAATAATATATGCTTTTTGCCGTTTTTTTCCTGAAGACAAGAGAGAACAGGCACGCAGTATGTTCAGATCGGTTCAGCGGGTGGGTAAGCAATATTTATTTGGTATGCTGATGATCATGTTTATCCTGGGACTCATCAACAGTATCGGACTCATGATTGTCGGACTGGATAATCCGTTCCTTTTTGGTTTTATGGCAGCGGTTCTGGCTATTATTCCTTATGTCGGTACCTTTCTTGGAGCGGCAATTCCTGTGCTGTATGCTTTCATATCTTATGATTCGCCATGGATGGCGGTTTCGGTGGCCATAATGTTTTGGATGGTTCAAATCATCGAAAGTAATTTCCTTACACCCAGGATTGTGGGCGGTAATTTAAAAATAAATGCCTTAACCGCCATTCTGAGTATTATCATTGGCGCTTCGGTATGGGGTGTTGCCGGCATGATTCTGTTTTTGCCATTTGCGGCGATGTTACGTGTTGTTTGTGAGCACTATATTCAGCTTCAGCCGATTGCACTCTTAATCGGTGACCAGAATGTTGAAGAAGAGGAGGACGGAACTAAATTTTTGAATCGTTGGGGTGACAGAATAAAAAGGTGGTTTTCCAAAAAACGGTAAAAGATGAAAACAGATAAAAATTAGAACACGGATGACACGGATAACGCAGATGAGCATAGATATTTGTGGATAAGAAAATCCGTGAAAATCAGTTTAATCTGTGTCATCAGTGTTCAATTAATGGTGACTAATGAACACTGATAAAAATTAGAACACCCTTCGTATAATTGTAGCGGTTTTTCATCCTAAATTACCGACAGTGCAATTTTTATTCCCAGCAGCACCAGTAAGCCTCCCAGGACATGATTGATCTTATTCTCAAATTTGTAGAACAGCCGTTGAACGTTTGGCTGCGTAAAAAAGATGGAGACCACAATAAACCATGTAATAGCGGTGAAAATAATCAGGAGTGAAATAATAAAGATTACATAAAGTGGGGTGTCGGGACTGATTACCAGCGTAAATAAACTCAGGATAAACAGGGTGACTTTAGGATTAAGGACATTGGTAAAAAAACCGATCCTGAATGCCTGGTATCGGCTTAGGTCATCGCTGGTTTTTTCTTCCACAATCTCAGGTTTTGAACTTTTTGATTTAATGGAGCAAATGCCGATATAAATCAGGTAACCGGCACCAAGGAATTTTAAGATGGAAAATAAAACCGGTGACTTTGAAATAATAAAACCAATCCCGGCGGCACAGTAAGCAAGGTGGACACAGAGCCCGAGTCCGATTCCAAGACTCGTAAATATGCCCGAGCGGCGCGAATAATGGAGCGAATTTTTTACCGTAACGATAAAATCGGGCCCGGGACTTATAACAGCCAGTAAATTAAGAAGTGTCACTGTACCGATCAGGGGAAGGTATTCCATTTTGATATTTTAGAATTGACCTGCAAAATTAGCGAAAAAGAGATCCCGAAAGGAATACTTGCGATTTTCAGATAACAATTGATGGCCTATTCCTATTAATAGGATGTTCCCATACTAAATATTCACCTCTTAATACCAAAATCATGAACATCAAAGACCAGGCTGTAAGAATTGAACGGTTAATCAGGTTGTTGAATTTCTCCGATACAGGGACTGCTGAGGAACTGTCCAAAAAACTTTGTGTATCGCGCCGTACAATCTTCAAAGACCTCCAATTTATGAAAGGAAAGGGTTATCAAATCGTTTTCTCGCGCATGCATAAAAGTTACCAGTTTGAAAAAAAACGGAATGATTTTTCATTCTTTAAAGAAATACAATGGGATTGAGATCCTCGGGATCGTTCTTCAGAAGCAAATCTGTCGTCGAATGCAAGGATAATCAGCGGCAAGTTATCTGACAGTTCGAAAAATAATGTCCGGCAACCGCTGGTGATTTCGCTGAAAAGGGATGCTACGAGTAAAATTAATGTAAATCAATATTGATTATAATTCCGCGATTGAAAATCGCGGGGCCCAATTGTTGCTGCGGGTCTGGCGATTTTAATCGCTTTTTGAAATTCCGCAATTGCAAATCGCGGAACCCAAATTTCTCAATGGGCCCAATTCCGGATTTTGTGTTCATGATTTCCTGTCCTGGAATTTCCGGATTTTTAAATATCTGAAAATATTGAAATCAGAAATAGGATAATAACACAAAATGTGTTGTGTAAGTACAACATATTTGTATTATATTCATTGTGTTAAAACTACAGTTTATGAAGACGCCATTTGATTATTGATGAAGTACAGCGTTATCCAAACTGGTCTTCCGAACAAAAAAAAATAAATAGTAATCATTTATAATGATTTCGCCACTATGTGGCTTCAATTTCCCATTCCATATTTTTCTACAAAGATTTAGCTGCTCCGCAGTATCCTTTTCAGCAACGTAGTTGCCTTATATTTGTAGATGAATGCATTATGTTATATTCAAAGCAACGTAGTTGCGACATCTTAATCGGTTTCAATTTTAATCGTAACATATTTTCAACAAACTTCAAGAAAATAAGTCAAAATACTTGCAGGTGAATTAAAAATGGTTTTTCTTTGTGTCATACAAGAATAGGACACTAATCCTCTATGCCATGATCGAAATTCAAGATTTAACCTTTCACTACAAAAAGCAACCTGCCCTGTTTGCCGGTTTGTCGTTTCAGCAGGAAAACGGAAGCATCACCGGCCTGCTCGGAAAAAATGGGGCCGGGAAATCGACTCTCCTTAAACTGATGGCTGGTCTGCTCTGGCCGCAAACGGGTCAGCTGGTCATCAACGGATTTAAACCATTCGAACGTCTGCCCGATTTCCTGGAGGATGTATTTATGGTTCCCGAAGAATTTTCGTTTCCGCCCGTGACCATCGATTGCTACGTAAAAGCAACCGCCCCGCTGTACCCCAACTTTGGGTACGAAAAGCTGGATAAAATTCTGCTGGAATTTGAACTTAACCGTAAAAAGAACATCAACACCCTTTCGCACGGGCAGCGCAAGAAGTTCCTGATTGCCTTTGCACTGGCGACCAATTGCCGGCTCCTGATTTTGGATGAACCCACCAACGGGTTGGATATCCCTTCCAAAAGCCTGTTCCGCAAGGTCCTTGTCACTTCGGTTACCGAAGAGCAGCTGGTGCTGATTTCAACCCACCAGGTCAAAGACATCGAAACGATCATCGATAAAATTGTGATGCTCGATGAAGGGGAGATCGTTTTTAACGAGAGCATGACTGGTATCACTCAAAAATGGCAGTTTAAAAAAGTGGCCAGCTTTTCAGAAATCCAAAATCCAATCTATCACGAGAAATGCCCCAGGGGCTTCCGGATTATCTGTCCCGCGGGTGAAGAAGACAAATCGGACATCGATATTGAACTCCTTTTTAATGCCATTGTCAATAACGCCAACCTAAACTCCATTAGCCATGCCACAAAATAAATTCTTCAATCCCGGTCGTTTTGTACGGTTATTCCGGAACGATTTGATCATCAATCAAAAAACCTACCTGTATGCCATCGCCGGACTGGGCCTTGCCATTTATGCTTTAATTTCTTTTTTCATGCTAAAGGATAAACTAAACTTCGATACGATTACTGCCTACACCTCTTCTTTATTAATATATATATTAGTGATCTGGCTGGTTGCAGGCACCTCTTTTCCTGCATTTCAAAATCAGATCAAAACGAGCAATTACCTACTTTCACCCGGCTCAACTTTCGAGAAATTCCTGGTGCAGTTTGTAATCCGGATTCTCCTTTTCATCCCTTTAGCCTTGTTCCTCTATTGGGTAGGTGCACATTTGGCCAAGGCGTCAATGGTTGCTGATCCGGCTACCGGGTTTGATCCTTTTTTTATACCCGATTTTAGCTTCAGCGATTCATTTAACCATCTTATTACAAGGGACATTCTCGCAATTGTATTTTCATTATTTTCAATTACAACCTTGTTTTTTTCCGGATCCGTTTATTTCAAACGGTTTGCACTGTTCAAAACGCTGGTCAGTTTAGTAGTAATTTATGGTACTGTTTTTTCAACATTGGTAATATTGTCACATATATTCTATCCCAGAGAAACCTCAGGTTTTAGCATCTCTTTACCAGCTTATTATGTTGACACCGCATGGACAAATGCCCAATGTTTCTTTTCTATTCTCGGAGGACTTTCCTGGCTTTTCTTCCTTCTAATGGCCTATTTCAAACTAAAAGAAAGGGAAGTTTAGGGTGTGTAACAGAATTATCCACATACCCGAATCCCGCATAAAGCAAGATGGCAGATTATATACAAAATTAGATAAGAAATTTATAAAACATCCTGAAGCATGGAATTTATAACCTCCAAAGGAATATTTCTCCAGATTGCCGATAACCTGTGTCACCAGGTACTGGAAGGACAATTAAAACCGGGCGAACGGGTCCCGTCGGTGCGTGACCTTGCAGCCGAATTCGAAGTGAACCGCAATACGGTGATGCGAACCTACACCATTTTGCAGGAAGCGGGCATTTTTGACAACAAACGCGGAATCGGATTTTTTATATCTGATAATGCCGTTGAACTGGTGAGGATCAACGAAAAAAACCACTTTTTCAACAACGATTTACCCAATTTTATCCGTAAAGTAAAATTGCTCAAACTCAACAGTGCCGATTTAAATGAATTAATATCCGTAATAAAAACCAACGACAATCATGAAAACAAGTAATTATATATCCATTTCCTATCTGATCTTCCTATTCGGAGGAATTATAGCGCTCTTCTCCGCAGCAAAACTTAATCCTCAAGCCGATCTTCCAGTCAAGTCTTTGTTAGAAACAAAAGCATTGGGCAGTTTTTCTGTTGTGGTCGCTGAACCGGGTGTCAGGTTGATCATAAAACACGATTCAATTTCAAAAATTTTGGGATTCCATAATGAAGGTAACATATGTAAGTTTCCACCTTATGAATTGCGCAATGACACAGTTTTCTTTCTGTCGTATCCGAAATCTGACTTCCCATGGATTCAGATCGGGTGTAACGGGGTAAAATCATTCCTGTTAAAAGAAAAAGCCGATTTGAGATTGGATGAATTCCAGGGCGATACATTGATAATAAAACTTGACAAGGCAACATTTTATTGCGATTTTAATAAAGACGAGAAAAAGAATTTTGTTCTTTCGATTATTTCAAAGGAGTCTAAAATACAACTTATTAAGCCTGATATTAGTAAACTTAATATTCAATTAGATCATAGTAGAATGCAAATCTTTGATATTTCAATTGATACGCTTTCGGGGAAGTTACAAAATAAGTCGTGGCTCTGGATGAATGATTTCAAAAGGGATTATAAGGAAAGTCTGGATATTGATGCGACCAGTCATGCTGAATATAACACGAAAAATGTATTAAAGTTTTATTTAAAAGGTTCCCCCCTATGAAATTTAGAAAATAAGTCGTGGCTCCGGATAAATAATTTCATGAATGTTAATAAGGAAAATCTGGAAGTTGATGCGACCAGTCATTCGAATGTATTTTACGAAAATTATCAAATAAAATAATTAGTAATTCGCAGATATAAAAAGAAAAATAAAGTTCCTTACACGTCCCAATGATTAATCTTGTTTTCTTTTGGGCAACTAATCTTATCGTCAATAAAAAAAAGGTTGCTAAGGGTCGAGCGATTTTTAATAACCTGATTTTTTTACCGCGATTGAAAATCGCGGGACCCAAAAGGGAAATCATCCTTAAAAATCTTTGGAGCAAACCCAAAAGGAAATTATCCCGCGCATTATTATGATGTAATAATGTGCGGGATAATAAAAGGATGATGTCCGGAAAATATAAAATCGAATATCCCGGCTTTAATCACGTTGGATTTCCAGAACTATTGCTACTGCTGAGTGCCTGTAGCTGGTTTATGTTCCATCATCGTCATGGGATTCACATCCGAATTCCAGGTCTCAACTTTAATTTTGAGCGATCCATCGCTTTGCTTTTCCCAGATGGTGAGGTACTTTCCCTGATCATCAATGGGCTTGTCCATGCCCGGAATAGTCATGTTGATTTTGTACGTGCCTATTTCGGTGATCGTGTTGCCATTCACTAAAACCTTCAGGGTTGTGGGTTCAAATGAATTGCATTTAAAACCTGACTTAATCATCTCCTCACTGGCTTTTCTGATAGCTGCAATGCCTTCGTGCATGGGTTCATAACTTGGCAATGAGATAGCATCGGCGGTATACAGGGCCAGATTTTTTTCAATATCGCCTTGCAGCATGTTTTGCACCATCTCTTTGTTGATCTTTTCGATCTTTGCTTTATAATCCGCAGCGCTCTGCGAATATGCGCTGCCTGTCGTAACCAGAACGAAGAACAGCAAACAAGTTAATAACACAATTGACCTTTGCATAATCGTTTGTTTTTAAGGTTAATGAACTGAATAAATGGTCAAAATCCATTCAAAAAATAGTAAAACAAAATGACAGGGGCATAGGTTTATTCATACCTGAAAAATTATTCAATTGACGTGATTTTTTTCTTAATATTAAAGTTTAAAAAAAAGATGTTTAAAGTGTGCTCAAATTAAACTATTTGATACTAATTGAGTCAAAACGCTGTTAGAAATAAAATATCTAACTTAAACCTGTAACATATATTTAAGAGATCCCACCGAAATAGTGTTATTAAAAGGCGGGAAAAGAAGCTGTAATGGCTTTCGTTCGAGGATTTCTACAGTGGATTACAAGCGCGAACCAACAGATAATTAAAATATTAACTAATTTTATTTTCGAGTGAAAATTGAGATCAAAGGACTGAATAAAGTCTATCCTAACGGAAATCACGCATTGAAAGATGTGAGCATGACCATTGAAAACGGGATGTTTGGTCTTTTAGGGCCCAACGGAGCGGGTAAATCGAGTTTGATGCGCATCCTGGTTACACTGGCAAAGCCCACTTCGGGTCAGATTCTGGTCAATGGCCTTGACCTTCAGAAGAACAGGAAGGAGATCAGGTCGATGCTGGGTTATCTGCCTCAGGATTTCCGGTTTTTTGCCAAATTGAGGACCTACGAGTTTCTTGATTATATTGCCCGTCTTGCAGGAATGAATAAATCATCGGTCAGAAATGACGCGGTCGAGAAAATGCTTGAAGAAGTGGGTCTTTACGAAGCAAGGAACCGGTATGCCAATAACCTTTCGGGCGGTATGAAGCGCAGGCTCGGAATTGCGCAGGCACTCATTGGCGATCCCCAGATTATTATTGTTGATGAGCCGACAACCGGACTTGATCCTGAAGAACGAATCCGGTTTCGGAATCTTCTTACCCGAATCAGCGAACGCGATGTTGTAATCATTCTTTCGACCCATATTGTCGGTGATATTTCGAGTACCTGTACCGACATGGCCTTAATGAATAAAGGACTGCTCGCGTTCAAGGGATCGCCCGAAGACCTGATCGTTCAGGCCAGGAATAATGTCTGGCGCATTAACGCAACCGACACGGAATATCACGAAATACAGGATAAATACCCGATAATTTCCTCTATTCCATCCGAAGGCGGCTGGGAAGTGCAGGTAGTAAGCAAAAGTATAAACGGCTATGATGGTGAACAAATTGAACCAAATCTTGAACATGCCTATGTGAATTTTATGGAGAACGAACTTAATCAGCACTGGCATGAGATCTGATACAGCATTTTTTCTCCGGTCCCAGCTTTATGCCAATTATCTCACGCCGCGGGAACAGCTAAAAAAATAAAAAATATCCGGATGAAACAATGGATTGTCCTGCCGGGGGATTCCATTTAAACATTCAAACATTTACTAACTATTTTTTCTCATGAAATCAATTTACAACATTCTGACCGTATCAAAATACGAGTCAAAAACACTGTTCCGAAGCTGGTTTTTCAGAATATTCTCTATATTGGCACTTGTCTTTGTTTTCTTTTTTAACCTTGGAACCCAGACCAGCATCGGTATGCCCAATAGTGATATGGTTTCCCTGCCTTCGATGATTCCATTTATTAACTTGTACATCATCAATATAGCGCAGGCAATCATTGCAGTCTTTCTCGCATCTGATTTTCTCAAAAGAGATAAAAAACTGGATACCACAGAGGTAATTTACATGCGGTCGATGACCAATGCCGACTATGTGATCGGAAAAACAATGGGTAACATCTGGGTGTTCTTTATCCTGAATTTTGTGGCCCTGGGTATGGTCGCGGTTTTTAACCTGGCTTCTCCTTTCACTCAGTTTTCGCTGGCTCCTTATTTTTACTATTTCTTTCTGATTAGTTTTCCGACACTGATTTTTATTCTTGGTTTCTCATTTTTCCTGATGTCGGTGATTAAGAATCAGGCAGTAACATTTGTAATCCTGCTCGGTTACATCGCAGCGACACTGTTTTATCTGCAGAATATATACCACTATCTTTTTGATTACATGGCGTTCCATCTTCCCATGACCTATTCTGACTTCGTGGGTTTTGGATTCCTCAGCGAAATTCTGATACACAGGGGTATCTACCTCTTTTTAGGACTCGGATTTATTGGTCTTACCATTCTTTTGCTGCAGCGGCTTCCTCAATCACCCCTCATCCGGAAATCGACCATGGTTTTTAGTGTAGTGTTTCTGGCATTGGGTTTTGGGCTGGGGGTTAAATACATCACCAATATTAATGCCGCCGATGGCCATCGTTTTGAAATGCTGTCGCTGAATAATAAATATGCAACAGCAAAGGTTATTGATGTAACAAAATGTGATCTTACCATTGAACATGCAGGCGAAAAAATAATAGCAGAGGCAGAGTTGGTCCTTAAAAACCGGAACAACGAACCACTCAGTGAATTTGTTCTTACTCTTAATCCGGGGCTCGAGGTTACAGCAGTTTCCGGAGCCAGGTTTACACGCGAAATGCAATTGATAAAATTTACACCTGAATCACCGATTCAGTCGGGAGCCGATTTGTCTGTTAAAGTGTCCTACAACGGCACGATCGATGAAACGTTTTGTTATCTTGATATGAACCGCGAACGGCTTGAGTTATGGTTACAACGCGGAAACGGAATTGCAGATAAGAAACATGCATTTATTTCCACAGAATATGTCCTGCTCACCCCCGAGACACGATGGTATCCGACCCCCGGTATTAGCTTCTCGACCGAAGGATTTAACTGGCAGACCACCCAATTTTCGGATTTCAGATTAAAGGTAAAAACAAGCAATGGACTCAAAGCGATCTCCCAGGGAAAGTTAACGGATGAAGGAAACGGAACTTTTAGTTTTGCACCCGAAAGCAAATTACCGCAAATCTCGCTTACTATCGGAGATTATGTGTCCCGTTCAGTGATGGTTGACAGCGTTCAGTATACTTTAAATTTTCTGAATGGTCACAATTATTTTGATCCTTTCTTTAAAATCTTACCCGATTCAATCACGCCTGTAATTCGTGATATTCGGAAAACCTGGGAAACGAAGGTGCGTTTTAGCTATCCTTATAAAAGATTAAACCTCGTAGAAATTCCGGTTCAGTTTTGTTCCTTCGATCACGTCTGGACGGGAGCCGGAGAACAGGTACAACCCGAAACAGTCTATCTTCCTGAAGGGGGCTTCAAGCTGAACAGCACGAATTTCGCCATGCAAAAAAAACAGACCGAAAGATGGGGTAGAGGAGATAATCAAACCATAAGTCCAAGAGAAACTGAAGAGAATTATTTCAGGCGATTTGTGAATGAAACACTGCTTTCAAGTAAAATAAGTCAATCATTCGGAGGCGGTGGCATCCGGTTTGGAGCCCCTACACCACGACCGGATGAGGCCAATCCCTATTTTATTTTCCCAAATTATTATAATTTTGTAACATATGTTAAATCAGATAAATACCCCATAATTAACCGGACAATTGAATCGTATCTTTCGAAGACGGCCACCGATGGAGGAAATCCATTTATGCGCGGTATGATGGGTTTATCTGACAATGAGAAAGGGAATATTGCGCTGCAGGATGCCTCCTTTGCTGAAATACTAAATCAGCAGGATGACCCTGATATCATTGATAATGTTATAAGTACAAAGAGTGGTTTCCTGTTCGCACTGATGAAAGGGGCCGTCGGACCTGATAAATTTGATGATTTCATCTATAAATTTATCGAGGGAAAGAAGTTTCAGTCTTTTCCGATTGACTCATTGAGTGAGCAGTTAATGAGTTCGTTTACCCTCGATCTTAATCATTACCTTCCCGATTGGTACAATTCGAAAACGCTGCCCGGTTATATTGTTTCCGGAATCACTACGGTCAAACTAAAACAGGACGATAAGATCAAAACCATGGTGACATTTGTTCTGACCAACACAGAAAAGGATGCCGGCGCTGTTTCGGTCACTTTCAGGCTTGGTGGTGGCCAGCGTGGTGGCGGCCCGTTCAGAATGCGTGGAGGCGGTGGCGGATCAGACGACAGCATGGAAAAAACCATACTGATCGAAGGTAAGGAATCTAAAAAAGTCACTTACCTGTTTAACAGGGAACCGCGCTCTATGACAATCAATACTTTTGCTTCTCATAATATCCCTTCAAGTATTTCGCAGCAATTTGGAAAAATTGAGATAGATGAAAAATTACAGGCGACCGAAGGCGAACAGGTTATTGCCTATACCGAAGGAATTGAACCCAACGAAATTATTCTTGATAATGAAGATGCTGGTTTTATGGTAAGTAAACCGAAATCAAGCAGTTTAATTCAGCGCATATTTATGCCATCTGAGGAGGCACCTGAGGCTTCGGCAAAGAGTCTTAAAAAATCAGCAGTGCGTTCGTTCAAAAATACAAAGGAGGCCAGGTACAAGGGCATGGTTTTTTGGAATCCACCGGTAGAGTGGACTCTTACCACAAGTGAGATGTTCTACGGCAAGCAGATCAGGTCGGCCTACTATCTGAAAGGTGGAATCGGGGATCGTACTGCGACCTGGAATATACCACTTAAAGAAGCTGGATATTATAAGTTATCTGCCCACATTCCCAAACTCAGGGGCGGATTCGGCCGTGATGAAAAAAGAGATGAGGAATACAATTTTACTGTTTTCCATGACGATGGGCAGGAAAAACAGGTTATCAATATGAAAGATAATGAAAGTGGATGGATAGAGATTGGATCGTATCATTTTTCTCCTGATACCGTGAAAATTGAACTCGCCAACCTTTCGAAGGCAAGAACTATTTTTGCCGACGCAGTCAAATTAGTCAAAGAAAACTAAACAGAATTTATTTAACAATGAACAAACAAAAATTTATCCTGCTGGTGTTGTTTTCAGTCTTGCTGGTTCAGGTGAAAGCACAATCGATTATTACACTCGAACAGGCACTCGACATGGCCTCGAAGGGGAGTCCGAGTCTTCAGAGTTCGTTATACAATCTTGACAGAACCACTGAGTCACTAAACGCGCAGCGGGCTGCCCTGAAGTCGCAGTTTTCGCTGAATGTAAATCCGATGGAATACAGCAACAGTAGAAGGTTTTTTATTCAGAATTCGGAATGGCTTACGAACAAGAGTCTTACAACTTCCGGTACAGCCAGGATCGATCAGCCTATCCTGTACACCGATGGTAAGATTTCGCTCGTGAACAGCTTTGGATGGCAATCAAATAAATCTGAGTCAGATAGGGGTGCCAATGAAGATCAGTCGTATTTCAACAACCTTAGCTTAAGCCTGACTCAGCCTTTATTTACTTATAACAGGACAAAGCTCCAGATTAAGAACCTGGAACTTGACAATGAAAATGCCATGCTCAGTTATGCCATACAGCGATTAACGCTTGAAAAAAATGTCTCTCAGTTTTTTTACAATGTTTACATGGCGCAAATGAGTCTCAGTATCGCGCAGGAAGAATTGGCCAATACCGAAAAAAGTAACGAGATTATAAAAAACAAAGTGGATGCAGGACTTGCTGCCCGGGAAGAGTTATACCAGTCGGAAGTGAACCTTGCCACTGCTAAATCGAGAGCTGAATCAGGACGCGTATCGCTTGAAAATGCCAAAGATCAGTTTAAGGAATACGTGGGAATGGATATTTTTGAGGAAATCGCCGTGATGACCGACGTGGTTGTCAACCCGATAGAGGTAGATGGCAAAAAGGCTCTTGAACATGGCCTGGCTTCGCGCATGGAATTACGGCAGCGCCAGATCAGCGTCGAAACCTCGCAGTTTGATTTAATACAGGTAAAATCACAAAACGAATTCAGGGGAGATATGACACTGTCAATTGGATTGTCGAGTGATAATCCAAACATTGAAAACGTTTTCGACAAGGCAACTAAAAGCCCACGCGTAAGTTTAGGCTTTAATATTCCGTTGTTCGACTGGGGAGAACGCGCGGCACGGATCAGGGCTCAGGAAGCAGTTATAAAATCACAGCAGCTTGGTTACTCAAATATGGAAACGCAGATTAAAATGGATATCCGGCAAGTGGTCAGGAATCTAAGTAATCTGAAAAACCAGATTGGTATTGCACTTCAAAACCAGCAAAATTCGCAGCTCACCTATGATATCAATCTCGAACGGTATAAAAATGGCGACCTTACAAGTATGAACCTAAACCTTATCCAGGTACAGCTTTCGGATAAGAAAATGGCTTATGCACAGTCGCTGATCAATTATAAGATCGAACTTCTGAATCTTAAGATTCAGTCATTGTATGATTTCTCAACCAACGAGGCAGTTGTACCTGAAAGGTTCTTAAAGGAATATGAGGCAGGTAAAATAAAATAAGTAATCTAAAAATTATTAACATATCATGAAATTAAAAATGAAAAAAAATAGTAAATGGGTGTTGTTTGCTTTAATACCGGTATTGGCCGCATGCGGAAATCAGGGAAGTCAGGTCAACACTGAACTTGCTGTACCGGTTTCCGTAACTGATGTTGCAAAGGGATCTATTGTGCAGTATATTAATACTACAGGTACAGCCACAGCAGCCAGCCAGGCCATACTAAACACCGAAATGGCTGGAATATACCGGTTGGTGAACAATCCGAAAACTGGTGGCGCTTTCAAATTGGGAGATATCGTTGAAAAGGGACAGGTCATTGTCAGGCTTGAGAATCCTGAAACCCAAAACAGTATTGCAATCGCCACAAAAAAGCTAAATCTGGATATTTCGGAACTCGAGAACCAGAAACAGAAATCACTTTATGAAAAAGGAGGGGTAACGCTGCGTGAATTGAAGAATTCCGAAGTTTCGCTCGCCCAGGCCACTACCGATTATGAGAACGCGAGAATTCAGCTTGCCAAGATGGAGGTTATTGCCCCTTTCCGCGGTGCAATTGTCGATTTGCCGCAAATTACAAGTGGCACAAGGGTTACTTCCAATACCGCTGTTGTAACATTGATGGATTACAGTAAATTATTGATGGAAATTAATTTACCTGAGAAGACCATCTCAACCATTAAGGTAGGGCAGGAAGTTGCCATCACTAATTATACACTTCCTAAGGATACATTAAGAGCTACAATAAATGAGCTCTCGCCCGTAGTTAGTGTCGAAACCCGCACCTATAAGGGAAAACTTCTGATTGCCAATCCTGAACTGAAATTACGTCCGGGAATGTTTGTAAAAGCGGATATCGAAATCGCACGTCGCGATACGGCTATCGTAATTCCAAAGGAAATCATTCTCTCGGGTAACAGGGGAAAAACGGTTTACATTATTGAGAAGGATGCAGCCCGCGACCGGATTATTACTACCGGTCTTGAGAATGAAACGATGGTCGAGGTGGTCGAAGGTTTAAAAAAGAATGACCGTTTGGTTACCAAAGGTTACGAAACCCTCAGGTCTAACTCTAAAGTTAAGGTAATAAAGTAGTGGGTTTCATAGAATTCATGCAGTA
Organism: uncultured Bacteroidales bacterium; assembly: GCA_942493325.1. GTDB lineage: Bacteria > Bacteroidota > Bacteroidia > Bacteroidales > Prolixibacteraceae > JAAFHB01. The sequence goes on from OW818689.1 coordinate 5,972,705, forward strand.
ATCCGGAAACCGATCCGTTTTTTAGCATGAATCATCACCTATTCCTGTCTGTCACATCAGGTCAACCGATAATTCAGGGATACGTAGCAGGGTTGCGGCTGGTAAAAATAAAGCCGGCAACTCAGAAGGAATAAATATAATATGTAAGTAAATCTTGGTGTGCTTTATGTATCGCACAGAAGGTCAATAAATTAAATTAGATAATTGCGAATGAAAAAACTGACTTCCTTTGCAGTCAATTACCCTGTAACAGTGTTAATGTTCATTCTGGGGATTTTACTCCTTGGAGTAATATCATACCAGAAATTAGGAATTGACCTTTTCCCTGACCTTTCTTCTCCAAGGGTTTTTGTCGAAATAAAATCGGGAGAGAGACCTCCTGAAGAGATGGAGAAATTGTTTATTGAGAAAATTGAAGCTGTAGCTATCCGGCAAAGTGGCGTTGTGGAAGTTTCGTCCGTATCGCGGACAGGTTCTGCCCAGGTGACTGTCGAATATGCCTGGAGTAAAGATATGGATGAAGCATTCCTTGATCTTCAGAAAGCGCTGACCAGCTATTCTCAAAACGCACAGATCGACGAGCTGACTATAACTCAGCATGATCCGAATACACAACCTGTTGTTATCGTGGGCCTCTCGCATGAGTCGATTACCGATATGAATGAGTTGCGAAAAGTGGCTGTGAATTACATCCGTAACGAATTAGTCCGTTTGGAAGGGATTGCTGAAGTAGAACTTTCGGGGATTGAGGAGAATGAGGTGCGAATCGATACCGATCCCTATAAACTCGAATCGTTTAATATCACGGTGGATCAGCTTTCTCAGAAGATTCAGGCATTCAACCGCAGTATTTCCGGCGGAACGATTACCGAATCGGGGCTTCAATACGTGGTTAAAGGGGTGAGTATGCTCCAGCAAAAGGAGGATTTCGATAACCTGATTATTGGGTATAAGTCTCCCGTTACCGGAAATGCAAATGCTGAGAAGACGGCTACTTACCTGCGTGACGTGGCGACAATTAATTTTGCAAATAAGGATCCTTTAAATATTGTCCGGATCAATGGTGAAAGATGCCTGGGATTGTCGATTTTTAAGGAAACACGCTACAACACGGTAAAAGCAGTTGAGGATATTCAGAAAGCCCTCGTGAGCATTACCAAAGCTCTTCCGGGCTATAAATTTCAGATAGTTACCAACCAGGGTAATTTTATCCGTTCCTCCATCGATGAGGTGCAAAACACGCTGATCATCGGGGTGCTACTGGCGATAGTGATACTTTTCCTTTTCCTGCGCCGGATTGGTACAACACTGATTGTGAGTGTTGCTATTCCTATTTCAATTATAGCCACTTTCAATCTGATGTATTTCAATGATTTAACATTGAATATTATGACTCTTGGCGGTCTCGCCCTCGGAGCAGGTATGTTAGTTGATAATGCAATTGTGGTAATGGAGAATATCTTCAGAAATCATGAGAACGGAATGTCGGCCAAAGAAGCGGCTATCGTTGGTACTGCCGAAGTAGGGGGTGCCATCACATCATCAACACTGACTACTATAGTTGTTTTTCTTCCAATTGTTTACATGCATGGTGCATCGGGTGAATTATTCAAGGACCAGGCATGGACAGTTGCTTTTTCATTGCTTTCATCATTAGCTGTTGCCATATTCCTGGTACCGATGTTGTATCATCGTATGTTTAAGAACAAGACAAAGTCAGTACCTGTCGGGGCCAGGTTCGAAGGATACGGGAATTTTATTGCGGGTATTCTTCCTCACCGCTGGGCAATCACAATTGTTGCAATGGTGCTGATGGGATTATCATTTCTGTTGGTTCCGTTTATCGGGAGTGAGTTTATGCCTAAAACCGAAAGTAAGGAGTTTACTGTAAATGTAAAAATGGCCGAGGGAACCTCACTCGAACGAACTTCCTCTGCCATCGGATCCATGGAAAACATGTTTAAGGAATTATTGGGTGATGATATCCAGTCAGTTTATTCCAAAATTGGCCCGTCTACCGGAAGTTCATCCTCCTCATCAGCCGTTTTCGAAGGTGAAAACACAGCAGAGATGAAGGTAATTCTTAAACCCGATGGAAAATATATAGCCTCGCAGGTGGTTACTGCCATTGCAAAATGGTATGCCGAAAATCCACAGTTTGAAGTTACATTTAGTCAGAACGAAACGGCTTTGCAGAGTATTCTGGGTACCCAGGATGCTCCAATTGTTGTTGAAGTACGCGGCGAGGAGCTTGACGAGATAAAAAGGATCACCCAGGAAGTTGAAACTTCTTTAAAGGAAATACCGGGATTGTATAATCTGCAAACCAATATGGAAGCCGGTTATCCGGAAATAAACGTTATGGTTGACCGGTTCAGAGCAGGTTCGTATAACCTGAGCGTTTCCGAAATTGTTAATCAGGTGACTGCAAAACTCAAAGGCCAGAATGCCGGGCAAATGGATAAAGACGGGGAATTGAGAGATATCACGATCCATCTTCCGGAGATAGGCACTGCTGCACTTGGAGATATGATTATTAAAAACGGAACACAGGTGATCAGGCTGTATGAAGTCGCAAAACTCACCGAATCAGTTGCTCCTACAGAGATTTATCGCCGTAATCAAAACCGTATCGGCAAGGTAATGGCCGAAATTGATAAAAATGCATCACTAAACCAGGTTGTTGCTGCTATCAAGGCCAAAACGGAACCTATAATGCTTCCTGCTGATTATACAATTAAAGTAGCCGGAGAAGAGCAGAAACGTGAAGAGTCGATGACCAATCTTCGTTTTGCACTATTGTTGTCGATTATCCTGGTTTACATGGTAATGGCCAGCCAGTTCGAATCGCTGATCCATCCGTTGATCATCCTCCTGACAATTCCTTTTGCCATTGTAGGAACCGTTATCCTGTTCTTTATTATGGGTCAGACCTTTAATATGATGGCACTTATCGGTATCATCATGCTGGGCGGTATCGCGGTAAATGACTCCATTATCCTGATCGACAGGATTAACCAGTTACGAGCTGGTGGTATGGCTAAACGTAAGGCGATTGCCGTAGGCAGTCAGCAACGGTTAAGACCAATCCTTATGACAAGTATCATCACAGTCATCGCATTGTTGCCGTTGACTTTCGGATTTGGTGAGGGTTCATCATTGCGCGCCCCAATGGCACTGGCAGTAATTGGTGGTATGGTTACCAGTACGTTACTGACAATCCTGGTAATTCCATGCGTATACGATCTGATGACCAGCAATAAACCGATGGTCGCTGAGGCGGAACATTAAATGGGCTGAGAATTCAAGGCATTGGAAAATAAAGCGACAACCCAACCGCAAATGCGGAAAAGGAAAGCTTATGAAATGATCACGATTCTAAAACACCAATGAATGAAAATTAACTTTATGCGAATTCCATACGATCATACAAAACAAATTATTAACGTATGAATTTTATTATAAATAGAAAGGTTCTTATCAGCATGCTTTTCATCGGGTTAAGTATGATGGGATATTTTTCGTGGAAGAATCTGTCCATGGAACTGTTCCCGAATGCTGAACTACCGATGCTCTATATTCAGGTGTCAAGTCAGCAGGAAGTTGACCCTAAATACATGGAAAGTCAGGCTATTGTCCCCCTTGAAGGGGCCGTTGGTACCCTGCAGGGAATCGAGAACATGGAATCTCAGGCTCAGTCACGCCGGGGAACCATCATGGTGGAATTTAATAAAAACGTCAATTTTAAATATACGTATCTTAAAGTACAGGAGAAAATTGACGAGATTAAAGCTTCACTGCCTGAGCAGTTTACGGTAACAGTTCAAAAGGTTGACCTCGATCAGATGAATAACCAGTTTATGCAACTCCAGGTTCTGGGGGGGGGTGGTGTTGACCGGGTCCGGAATATTACGGATCTCAAAATTACACCCGAACTCGAGAATATCGATGGCATTGCAGGTGTAAATGTATTTGGGGGCCGTGAGAAATCAGTTGAAATTCAGCTGGATATGGACATCTGTGAAGCTTATCACATCACTGCGGCAACAATCCGCAGCAAAATTTCACAGAATTACATGGCCAGGGCTTATGCCGGAAATGTATATGAGGCAAACAAGCAGTATTTTGTTCAGGTTACTTCCGAATTTGTTGATTTAAAAGAGATTGGTGATCTGGTGATTGCAACAGGTCCGATTTTGCTCAAAGATGTTGCAAAAGTCTATTTCGGAACGAAGGAGGAAACTTCCTATTCACGTGTAAATGGCAAGGATGCAGTTTCAATATCCCTGGTGAACGATGCTCAGTCAAATCTTATCGACTTGTCAAATAATACGTTGGCAGTAATCGAGAAATTGAACAAGAGTCTTGCCTCAAAAGATGTTCAGATCAAGGTGCAGAACAACACTGCCGAGACCATGGAGGAAAATCTTAACCAGATCGGCGAACTTGCGCTCGTGGGTGGTATCCTGGCAATTATTGTCCTTTGGATTTTCCTGAAGAATTTTCAATTGGTCTCTATCATTGCTTTGGCGATCCCGATTTCGATTTTTACAGCATTCAATGTATTTTACGCGGCCGATATCTCAATTAACAGCCTGACCCTGGTCGGAATGGCATTGGCAGTAGGGATGCTGCTCGACAACAGTGTGGTGGTTCTTGAGAATATTTACCGGTTGCGGGGGATGGGAAAGTCTCCACGTGAAGCGGTAATCCAGGGTACAACTGAAGTGTGGCGTTCTATCTTTGCGTCTACCCTGACTACCATCACGGTATTTCTCCCGTTTATTTTTTCCGATAATTTTCTGATCACTCTGATTGGTAAAAATGTTGGGGTCTCCATCATTTCCACCCTGACTATCTCGTTGTTCGTGGCGATGTTTCTTGTACCGATGATGACTTATGCTTATCTGAAGAAGAAAAACAGCAGTAAACTGAGTTTTAACGTTGTTTCCACAAGGAATAAACTGGTACAGGCTTATGTGATGCTGATCAAATACTCCTTACGGAAACCGGCACAGACCATTGTAGGAGTATTGATCTTTTTCTTTCTCACGATTTTTCTCTGTCTTGCGGTGAGCATGAATAATCTTCAGCCGGTTGAAACGAATGCTTTCAGAATAAGTGTTACGATGCCTGCAGGATCAACGATTGAAGCTACCGATAAAATTGTAGCCCAGATCGAAAGCCGGATCGATACCCTCGCTGAAAAGGAAGATGTAAGCAGTAATATTAGAGTTGAGAGTGCTGTCGTCACTGTTTTATTGAAGGAAGATTTTCAAAAAGAGAGCGAACGTACCATTTCACAGATCAGGGATGATGTCAGCAAAAAGGTTAGTAGTATCGCCGGTGCCGAGATTGATATTTCAGATGCTTCAGAGGCTGCCAGTAGTTCATCCGGTAGCAGTGGCATGGGCGGTGGAGGCGGATCGGGCAATATGATGAGATTGCTGGGTGTTGGCTCAAATCAGGAACGTATATTAATCAAAGGCCAGGATTTTGATGAAATGAAAAATGTGGCCAGCGACCTTCAGTATTTCCTCGAATCTCTTGAGTCAATGAACCGGGTCCGGGTGAGTTACACCGATAATCGTCCCGAGGTTCACCTTCGTTTCCATCCGCTGGTCATGAGTGAATACGGCCTTTCGCTCGCTAATATCTCAAGTGAACTGAATTCATTCAGCAAGGAAATTAATACGAATATCCAGTTTAAACAAGGAACCGAAGAATACGATATCCTCATAAGAGAGATGCCAGCTCTTGGAATGACCGAGGAGGACCAAAAGAAACCGCGGACAATTTACGATCTGCGCACCCTCTCCGTTCCCGATGCCAATGGTGGTCTGCACGAACTACAGAATCTCAGCGAAATTATTTATTCGTCGGGGTATGCCAATATCACAAGGGTTAACCGTGAAAAACAAATTGAGGTTACGTATTCCTTTGTTGCCGCTGCCCAGGATTCGAAAGATTTACTGGCAACCTATCGTGCAGATGTTGACAAAGTGGTTGAGAATTATAAGTTGCCTTCAGGCATTGCTGTGCAGGTTATTCATGAAGAAGATGAGCTCCAGGATTTTTATTTTCTGATCCTTGCCGCTTTTATTCTGATTTTCATGATTCTTGCTTCGGTTTTTGAATCCCTGACGACACCTTTTGTCCTTATGTTCTCGATTCCTCTGGCAGCGATCGGCTCATTTGTCGCGCTGATTTTATCGGGTAATTCACTGTTTAGTGCCAATACACTTATCGGTTTTATTATCCTGATAGGTATCGTGGTAAATAACGGGATCATCCTGATTGACTATACCAATATTCTGCGCAAACGTGGTTTTCGTACCGACCGCTCGTTAATCATCGCGGGCATGTCACGTATTCGCCCGATATTGATCACAGCAATCGTTACAGTTGTCGCTATGATTCCATTGGCACTTGGCGATAACGAATATGTTGGGGCGATTGGCGCACCCTTTGCCATTACAGTCATCGGGGGATTAAGCATGAGTACATTACTGACCCTGATTTTCATCCCTACTTTGTATTTCGGCTTCGAAAATTCCATGATCTGGATGCGGGGATTGTCGCTCAAGCTGCAGCTAATGCAAATTGTCCTCTTCGTGATTGGAGTCTATCTGATTTTTACGGGGGTTGATGCCTTCCTGTGGCAATTGCTCGATCTGATTGCACTGGTGATCTTCATCCCGGGGGCAACATGGTTTATCATGAATAGCTTGCGTAAGGCTAAAGATACGGTAGTTGACCCATCACAGCCAATTCACATCAGCGTACAGAATCTTGTTAAGATTTACAACTGGGGTAGCCGGTTTAAACGTGAATGGATGGGTAACCGCAATATTCGCGAACGGGCAGGCCAGATAAAATACTACAGGAGCTGGACCGATTTCGATGACTTTTTATGGCAGCTTCCTTTATTGGGATTCCTGTTCTATTTTACCTTCGGATACCTGAACAATGGACTTTATATGTTTATATGTGCTCACTTTATCTTCTTTATGTGTATATCGTTGTGGAGTCCGGTGAGTGAGTATCTCAACTATAAGGGAGTCATTGCAAATTCGGTTTTGCCGGTAAAAGTTGCACGGTGGGGATATAATTTCCTTTACTGGGGATTACCGTTTATCTTCCTGGTTCTTTTTTATCTAAGTTGGGAATCGATAGGATCTGTTGTGATGATCGGCACGTTATGGTATTTTGCACTCACTGTAAATGTCACGGCTGAAATGCTTTACAATGAGAAGGTGAATATCGAAAGACTGAAAGGGCGCTTTGCCACTACAAGGCGTTACTTCTTCAAGTTTGTTGAACAGATGCCTATCATTGGTCGCAAACGCGATGCATTTAAAGCTTTGAAAGGAGTCTCGCTCGAAATCGGAACAGGTATGATTGGATTACTCGGTCCCAATGGTGCCGGAAAATCAACCATGATGCGCGTGATTTGCGGAATTTATGAACAAAGCTATGGCAAGGTTTGGATTAATGGTATCGATACCCAGGTAAAAAGGGAGGAATTGCAGGGACTCATTGGATACCTTCCGCAGGAATTCGGAACCTATGAGAATATGTCTGCCTATGAATTTCTTGATTACCAGGGAATTTTGAAAGGATTGACAAATCCGGTGGAACGCGCAAGCCGCATCGAATATGTACTGACTTCGGTTCACCTTTGGGATCGAAAAGATGATGACATCGGAGGTTTCTCAGGTGGTATGAAGCAGCGAATGGGAATTGCCCAGATATTGCTCCATCTGCCCCGGATACTCGTTGTTGATGAGCCTACAGCAGGGCTTGATCCCCGTGAACGAATCAGGTTCCGGAACCTGCTCGTGACATTAAGCCGCGAAAGAGTGGTTATATTCTCCACCCATATTATCGAGGATATTTCAAGTTCCTGTAACCAGGTTGCAGTAGTTAACCGTGGTCAGCTCCACTACGCGGGAACACCGGGTGATATGGTCAAACTTGCAGAGGGATTTGTATGGCAGTTCACGATTCCGGCCCGCAATTTTGATAATTTCCCTGCCAAGGATCGGGTCGTGCACCATATGAGAGATGGTGAAAATATTAAACTAAGGTTTCTTTCCGCCGAAAAGCCGTCAGAAGATGCGATACTGGTAAAACCTGTACTCGAGGAAGCTTATCTCTGTTTGCTCAAAGGCATTAAGTTAAAGAAAGTCGAAATAATTGAATATTAATATAATGGGAACATCTTCTAAAATATTTTCCAAAGAAAGCCGTTTGTATTTCTGGGTGGACCTGATCCATAGAATGGCCCGTTACAATCTTAAAATCATTTTTGCCGGAAGGTTCATCTGGTTTGTGATCGCAGCACTTGTCTTTTTTATTCTCTTATCGATCAACCTGGTATTCAATTCCCCGGGTTATAATTCTGCATCGGTTTACGGGATACTTTTTTTCCCGGGGATATTGCTGGTTTTTTACCCGACCGTTTTTGGAATACAGAACGACGCTGATTCACGAATATTGGAAATACTCTTTGGCATTCCCGATTACCGTTATAAAGTATGGCTGGTGAGGCTGTTTATGATTTTTTTGCTTACCTGGTTTTTCCTTTACCTGTTCTGTTGGGTCGGTTATTATGGATTGATTCCATATCCGGTTTTTGAAATGTCATGGGAATTGATGTTTCCGGTAAGTTTCCTGGGATGTCTTGCGTTTCTGGTCTCAACAATCATCAAGAACGGTAACGGAACCGCGGTGGTGATGATCATAATCGGGGTAATTTTAATGATCCTGGGTGAGACCCTCGACCGAACACAATGGAATGTATTCCACAATCCCTTTTCGATTCCCGACAGGATGAATGAAGTAATCTGGGCCCAGATTTCCCAGAAAAACCGGCTTTTCCTGTTTTTAAGCAGTATTATCTTTTTACTTGGCGGGTTAACTAATCTCCAGAAGAGGGAACAGTTTCTGAAATAGAAGTTGGTTTATTGAATTAAAGAGACCGGGTGAATGTTTAGGATTAAACAATTCACCCGGCCTTTTACCTAAAAGGGAATGAATTAATGCCATATTTTGTTTTATTCGACTTATCCTGACTCCCACTGTTGCATCTGCAAATAACCTTCACTGTCATTTCTTTAAACCTTATTTTTAATGGCAACCTCAGTAGTAAATCCTGAAATCACAGTCCTCAACCTTATTACCTCATTGGGGTTGATGGTCTTTTGATAGAATATGATAAATAAGGTAATAAGGTTTGGCCATATTGGTTGTGTATTTTCTACTGAGGTTTTTTTCTTTAAAATAAGGTTATTTTAGACATTGAATTATCCTCTGTTCTTCCCAAATAAACTAAGAAATATCATCTTTCAGAAAAATTAAAGTCCTACTTTTGTGGAAAAGGGTCGTAAATTCAATTCGACGACTGATCATCTCAGATAAGGTGAAGACAAATCAACAGGGATTATACACTGGAAAAGGATGTACAATTTCATGGATGTTTCATGTAATCAGTCAAATATTAAATAAAAGAGCATCATTAAACTTTAACTTATGAAGCCAAAAATAGCGGCTCAGTCCGGCACCTTCGAATCGAGCGATGTGATTTTTCTGATCGAACCGCTGCCTGATAATGCGGGGAGAAAACTGGAGATTTCATCAACCGTCATGCAGCAGTTCGGGTCAAGTTTTAATCGTATTGTTATAGATATGCTCGATCATTACGAAATGACTGACATCCATTTGATTGCAAAAGATAAAGGAGCCCTTGAACCCACGATTAAAGCCCGGCTTGAAACAGCGATCAAACGCTCACTCGAACTTCAGGAAGGGACTGTGAAATAATCACAACAGCCATGATAAGAAATTCTAAAAAACGGAGAACAATGCTTTACATTCCGGGAAATAATCCGGCAATGATTCAGCAGGGGGGAATTTACGGAGCCGACAGCATCCTGCTCGATCTCGAAGATGCTGTGGCCCTGAACCAGAAAGATGCTGCCCGGACACTGGTCAGAAATATGATTAAAGTTGTTGACTTCTACGATGCAGAAATTTGTGTCAGGGTCAATCACCTGAGCACTCCCTTTGGTCTGGCCGATCTTGAAGAGATCGTTCCGCTGCAACCTTCGGCCATCCGGTATCCTAAAACCGAATCACCCGAAGAAGTCGCGGAATTGTTAAAGATTATTGAAAGGATTGAGGACAGGCATGGTTTGCCCCACAACAAAATGACCCTTCACGCGATGATTGAGACAGCAATGGGTGTGCAGAATGTATTTAACATCGCAAGCATGTTCACCCGTGTGGATGCCATAACAATCGGAGGGCAGGACCTTACGGCAGATATGAATATTATCTATACTCCTGATGGAATGGGAATCGATTTTGCCCGGAAAAGGATTGTGATGGCCGCCAAGGCAAGCCATATCGATGTGATAGATACCATTTTTCCCGATGTCAACGACGAGGAGGGTCTGCGAAGAGAAACCGAGTATGCCAAAAAAATCGGATTTACCGGTAAAGCAGTAATCAATCCGCGTCAGATCGATATCATACATGAGGTTTTTACTCCCACAGAAGAGGAGATCAGAAAAGCATACCGGATCGTAAAAGAGTTCAGAGCCAATGTCGCTGCCGGTATCGGTGTTTTTGCCATCGACGGTAAGATGGTAGATGCCCCGGTTGTCGCACGGGCTGAATATATTCTGAGACTGGCAAATGTTACGGTGGGGCGATAAACTTATGGCATCTGGCAACTGGCTTCTGGCAACTGGCATCTGGCAGCTGGCAACTGGCTTCTGGCATCTGGCATCTGGCAGCTGGCAGCTAGCACCTAGCAACTGGCAGTTGCCACTTTGATGAGGTAGCTTTTAATCATGTTAAGCTAGTTGCTGGTAGCCAGTCGCCAGCAGCCAACAGCAAGCAGCCAACAGCCAGCTCCTGATTTTAGAAGCTACTGAATTTCAAAATACATTTCAACATTAAAAAATATCCGCATGTTAAATAGTTTAGGGAGGGAGATTCCTGAATTTATTGAGGGAATAGGGAAATTGGAACCTTTTCAGGGTGCATTGACAAAACTTCGAAAAGGATGGATGGATGAGCCTACCATTCCCGCCCCGAATAAAGCATACCTGCCTCACCAGAGTAAATTGTGTAAAACTCTCGAAGATGCAATTATACGAAGCAATCCTCACAATGGGATGACTGTCTCATTCCACCATCATCTTCGTAATGGCGATATTCTTCTGGTTCAGACACTTACGATACTGCATAACATGGGCATTCGGGATATTACATTGGCTTCATCGTCGCTCAATGAGTGTCATGACCCGATCCTTCCATACCTGAAAGACAGAACGGTTACCCGGATTTTTTCCTCAGGTATCCGGAGCGAGTTGGGTCGTGCGATCGCTTTGGGCATCCTCGATACACCCGTTGTGATACATTCACACGGGGGAAGGGTTCGCAGTATTCATACCGGTAAAATTCAGATCGATCTTGCAATCATTCCGGCTTCTGCAGCCGACTGCGAAGGAAATGCCACTGGATCGACCGGAAAATCGGCTTTTGGTTCGATTGGTTATGCAGTAATTGATGCGCGGTATGCCAAACAGGTGATCGTGGTAACAGATAACCTGGTGAATTATCCATGTATTCCACTTTCGATCTCCCAGAATTTTATCGATCATGTGGTATTGGTTGATTCGATAGGTGATGCATCTAAAATTGCAACAGGAACAACACGTATCACTAAATCGCCTATGGATCTGCGGATCGCAAAACTCGCGGCCGATGTGATCGAACATTCAGGATTCTTTGTGCAGGGATTTGCCTTCCAGGTTGGTGCCGGCGGCGCTTCGCTGGCAGTAGCCAAATTCATACGTGAGAAGATGAAGGTAAGAGGGCTCAAAGGTAGTTTCATGTTGGGTGGCATTACGTCATATTGTGTGGATATGCTCAATGAGGGACTTTTCGAAACCATCTTTGACGTACAATCTTTTGACGCGGTAGTGAGTAATTCGCTGCTGAATAACCGACATCACATCGAGATCCCTGCAGCCCTTTATGCAAATCCGTTCAATTGCGGATGTATCACAAATAAAATCGATGTTGTGGTTTTAGGTGCACTCGAGATTGATGTCGATTTTAATGTCAATGTGATAACCGGTTCCGAAGGCAATATTCGTGGCGCCTCGGGTGGTCATTCCGATACTGCCTCGGGCGCAAAACTTACGGTGGTGGTTTGTCCCTCATTCCGTGGCCGCATTCCCATTATCAAAAAACGGATCCATACAATTGTAACTCCCGGTGAAACAGTCCATGTGCTGGTGACCGAGCGGGGAATCTGTGTAAACCCGGCATTTAAGGAACTTGAGGAAAATCTGCGGAGAGCAGGTCTGAATGTTAAGGATATTCATGATCTTGAAATTGAAGTTGATAAGATCACGGGCATTCCGGGTCCGCTTGAATACACCGATAAAATTGTTGGCATTGTCGAATACCGTGATGGTACCATTATCGATGTGATTCATCAGCTTAAGGAGAAATAAGTGGATAATGACAGAACCGCTCCAATCCATATTAGCTGCCCGTGATGAACGGGCTAATCTGAAAATGCAACTTTCACGGAAAGGCTGGCCTACTCTAAGTCTAACACTGAACGTTCCCGGATTTCCGAAAAGTAATCAGCTGTTAAAAACATTCTTTGCATATTGCCTGCGCGATTTCCGGTATCGATTAAAGGCTTACCAGATCGAAATGATTGATCACGAGGGGATAGAAATAAGTGATGCAGCCGGAGATTTTTTTCTCGTTCCATTTATTCCCGGTGTTTTAAGTCTTCAGGAAATCAAACAGGTCTGTGAAGATTTTGAGCAAAACCATCCTTTAGGCCGGTTTATTGATGCCGATTTAAACGATCAGACGGGAAATACTATCTCATCCGGAAAATCAAAATTGTGCTTCTTCTGTCTGGAAAGGCCCGCGATTGAGTGCCGGCGGGAAAATGCTCACGAGGCTGATGAATTAAGAGCTTTTATGTTTCCTAAAATATCGGGTTATAACCAGCAGCAGCGGGAGGCTTCGATCGTTAACAAGCTTTCATCGCTGGCGCAGCAGGCAATCCTTTACGAAATTTCGCTTACCCCGAAACCCGGGCTTGTCGATAAGTTGAGCAATGGCAGTCATACAGATATGAATTATCAGACCTTTATTGACTCTACTGCTGCAATATCTCCATGGTTTGGTGAGCTGATCCGCGAAGGTCTGGCTTTCCGGGACAAGGATCTAAGGAAAGCGCTACCACTTATGCGTAACATTGGTCTGCGCATGGAAACATCGATGTGTGAGGCGACCTGTAACATCAATACCCAAAAAGGGATCATCTTTTTAATGGGCCTTTCATTGTTCGCGTGCGGAAAATTGCTCAGTCAGAGTGACCGGTTTGATAGGGATGAATTCAGGAGCCTGATCCGTAATATTTGCCTGGATCTTGTTCAGCGTGAACTCGCTGATTTAACTGGTTCATTAAAAAGCCATGGTGAGAAAATCTTCCGGGAATATGGATTTGCAGGCGCACGCGGCGAGGCTGAGAATGGATTTGAGACGGTTTTCGGACATGGTTTAGCTCAGTTGAATGGTGTTGATCAATTGAGTGACGAAGCCCTCACCAAATGTTTTCTGGTAATTGCATCAGTCAATAACGATACGAATATCCTTTATCGTCGCGGACCCGATGTGTTGACCACGTTTCAGAACCTGTGTAAACACGCTTTGGAAAACTTCAATGAGGACAACTATTCGGAAGTGATCTGTTTTTGTAAAAATGAAAATATTTCGCCGGGTGGTTCCGCCGATCTGCTTGCAGTGACTATTTTTGTATGGTTGGTGATCAGGGCAGATGAGCGATCTGATTTTCTGCCAGGGTTAACCCTCTGATGAAACGCATCAGTTTGCCTGAAGCCATCAACAGGTAACCCTTTTCCGAATATTAGGTAATCATCCGTTTAAAATAATATTTGTTCAAAAAATATCACCATGACTTTTGAAGATACTGATTTCCGACAGGAGACCCTTGACCTCGAAAATCCTTACGATTACAAGTTGGTAAAAGATTTTCTCTTCGGCCTCGGTTTCGAATTCGACCGGTCGGAGGTCGAGTGCACGATGATTGTCTATAATCTGAAAGGTGAATTGGTTGGAACAGGATCGCACCTGGGACGAATTTTGAAATATGTCGCCGTTGCCCCGAAATTTCGTGATACTACGGCTTTTGCTTTGATTGTAACTTACATGACGGAGAAGCTTTTAAAGATTTATAAACATACCTTTGTATTTACCCGTCCCGAAAATTCTGTTCGGTTCTGCGGCCTTGGATATACATTGATTGCTACTGCTGAGCCCCTGTTTGCCGTCCTTGAGTTTGGTTTCGAATCGATATTTACTTACCAGGATTACCTGAAAACATTGCTTGTTCCGGCCAAATCAGATAATGTTGCAGCCATTGTTGTAAATTGTAATCCTTTTACCAACGGGCATAAATTTCTGATCGAAAAGGCCAGTAATGAAAACGAATTGGTGTACCTGTTTGTGGTCGAAGAAGATCTTTCGGCATTTCCATTTTCGGTTCGATGGGAGCTGATCCGCAAAGGAATAGGTCATTTGAAAAATGTGGTGATGGTTCGCGGCGGCATGTACATTGTTTCAGGAACCATTTTCCCCGCTTATTTCCTTAAAAATGAAATGATCAGTGATGTTATGCAGAAGCAGGCTGAACTCGATGTCCGGATTTTTGCCAACTATGTTGTCCCGGTTTTGGGTATTAAAAAACGCTACGTGGGAACCGAGATTTATTGTGCAACAACTGCGGCCTATAACCAGGCAATGAAAACAATTTTGCCGTCATTTGGTGTCGAAGTGATCGAAGTTCGAAGAAAAGCCGCTGGTTCGGGAGGAGATAATTCAGTCGATTTTATCAGTGCTTCGAAGATTCGTGAAGCAATTAAATCGGACAAACTGAATGAAGTTCTTGAGTTTATGCCGGATTCTACACGGGATTTTCTTTTCTCTGAGGAATCGGCCGGTATCAGGTTGAAAATTAAGAAAGGGGAGGGGAGGCATTAGCTATTGGTTACTGGCTACCTGCAATTGCTTCTGGTACAGTCCGGCAAGCAGCTAGTTGCCAATGGCCAGTTGCCTTACCATCACAAAGGTTCTCATTTAAAATATGGACATCAATGCAACGATATTTTATTCAACTTTCATACGATGGCACCGACTACCACGGATGGCAGTTTCAGCCCAATGGTATTTCAGTACAGGAAACGGTCGAAAAGGCTTTGTCTGTTGTGGCCCGGGAGAAAATTTCGGTAACAGGGGCGGGACGTACCGATGCCGGTGTACATGCCTCGTTTTATGTAGCTCACTTTGATACCGAAAATCATCTGCTTGATAATCAAAAGATTCTTCACAGTTTGAATTGTCTTTTACCTGCCGACATTGCTATCCAGTCAGTTTTTAAAGTTTATTCCGATGCTCATGCCCGGTTTGACGCGTCAAGCCGGACATATAAATACTACATAACTAATACGAAAAATCCTTTTGCAAGACGCTATGCGGCAAAGGAAGCCAGGAGTCCTGAAATTGAGATAATGAATGAAGCCGCCCGAAAATTATTTGATTACGAAGATTTCACAAGTTTTAGTAAACTAGGCACGGATGTAAAAACCAATAATTGTAAAGTTAGCCTGGCTCAATGGACAGATGAAGGCAACCGGATTGTTTTTACTGTCAGGGCTGATCGTTTTTTACGAAATATGGTGAGGGCAATTGTTGGTACGTTACTGGAAGTTGGTTTTGGCAAAATGTCTGTTGATGATTTCTGCAAAATTATTGAGGCACGCGATCGTTGCGCCGCAGGAGCAAGTGTAGATGCAAAAGGATTGTTTTTAACGGATATCGGATATCCCGAAGAACTTTCAAAGGGCTTGATCAGACAGGAGAATTGGAGTAATCGGTTGTTAGGCTATTAATCCTTTTGGATTTAAGTGAGGTGATTGTTAACGAAAGACGCACCGAAAAATGGTAGTTTTTCTTGACACATCAACGCTTGTTAAACTCTACTATAAAGAATCTGATAGCGAACAGCTTGTTAAGACTATCTCTGAAAAGGCCGATGAAATTTAATAATTCGGTAAATTAATAGTAACTAATTACATTCTTCTACTTCCGGTTCCAGATCTCCCAGGAGGCAATCGCTTGTATATGAAGCATCTCCAGGCCGTTTTTGATTGTTGCTCCCTGTTGTTTTCCCATTTTCAAAAACTCTGTGGTTTCGGGATTATAAACCAGATCGTATAACAAATGTTTAGGGGTAACAAATTCAAAAGGGATGGCCGGACAACCTTCAATTGCCGGATAGGCTCCAATGGGGGTCGTGTTTATGATAATTTTATAATTTTCCATAACATCTTCATCCAGATCATTATAGGATAATTTCCCTTTTTCTTCAGGATTTCTGGATACTAAAATTGATTCGATTCCGAGGTTTGTTAAGGCTTTAATTACCGCTTTGGATGCCCCTCCGGTTCCAAGTACCAATGCTTTTTGGTGGTAAGTTTGAAGCAACGGTTGGATTGAGTCCTGAAATCCCTGTATATCAGTGTTATAACCATGTAGCGTAAAGTCCTGGCCTGTCCGTTGAACACGAATAGTATTTACCGCATGAATTTCGTCGGCAGCCGGATCAATAAAATCAATTAATTCGATCACCTGTTCCTTGTAGGGAATCGTCACATTGAGTCCGACAAGGTCCGGGTGTGCTGCAATAACATGAGATAACAGGGAGATATTTTCAATTTCAAAATTGAGATATTCAGCGTCAAAACCTTCGTCCGAGAATTTTTCGGTAAAAAATTTTCGCGAAAACGAGTGTGAAAGTGGATACCCGATCAATCCGTATACACGTTTCATTTACCAGTCGTTATTATTGAGGTCAAACTTGCCGATCATTTTTTTGATCCAGCGCTTCGATTGAAGTCCCGGAAAGTCGAGTAAGAAATCGGGGTGCAGCGAGTAGTCCAGTATAAGCGCTTTTTCGAGATAGATTTTGGCTAACTGTGCATTTCCGTTTTCTGTAAGATATCCTGTAAGCTTATACGTTAAAGGTGCATTGTCCTCAACCGATTTTTCTGCCCGAAACAAGGTTTGTATCGCAAGACCGATTTGGTCGTAGTGGTAATAAAAATCTGCAAAGGCAATCCAGAAATCAGTATTTGTAGCTTCTATTTCGACCGATCGTGCAAAGGCCAGGTGCGCCTCTTCATAATTATCGAGGGCAGCATTCACTTTTCCGAACGCATTCCAGAAATCGGCACAACTGTCATCAAGTTTAATCGCCTTTTTTAAAAATATAAGACTTTCGGTGATGTTTTCTTCGACCATGAGCACAATTCCTGCGCCATACCAGCCATCAGCATTTTTCGCATCGAGTTGTATCGCCTCTTTATAGTAGGAATATGATTTTGTAAACTCTTCGAGCTGAAAATAACACTCTGCAATATACACATGCGCATCAGACGAACTCTTGTCAAAATGCAGGTAATCAAGATAACAGGTAAGAGCTTCGTTGTACCTTTCAGCTGTCGACAGCGTGTTTGCCTTATTAAATAAGGCTGATGCGTAATTTTCGTCAATCGCCAGCGCGAAATCATATGCCTCAAGAGCCTTATCGTAGGCTTCACGTCTTGTATAAATGATCCCAAGATTGTACCAGGCTGATTCGGCAAAAGGATCAATATCAAGGTATTCGTTATAAAAACGGATACTTTTATCGTCATTGCCAAGCTTGTCGTAGCTAAAGGCCAGATCGTATACTACGCTGTCGTTTTTGGGATTCTCTTCGTAGGCCTTCTCAAGGAAGAAAACTGCCCTTGGATAATCACCATTCTGCACATAGCCTGCACCAATGTTGTAGAGCAATTCATCCCGGTCATCGAAGGAGAATTTATCGGCTTTTTGATAATATTCGTAAGCTTTATGCTCGTTGCCCTGGAGGCTGTAACAATTTCCAAGCATTAATAATACTTCGGGATTTGTACTTTCAACTTTCGACAACAACAGGAGCAGGTCAAGTGCCTTATCGGTTTTGAGCTGTCCCAGCAATACCTGTGCCTTTTTAATTTTAACCGTCAATGAATAAGGGTGTTGCGATATGGCAATTTCGCAGGCCTGCAAAGCATTTGTTAACTGGTTTTTATCAATGTAGTGGTCGGCAATGTGTTCGAAGTCGGATACGTCAAAGAATCCCATCTGATCATCAGACAGCATTTTTTTATAACGTTTCACTACTCCGGCAAATTCCTTACTTTCGGAATTTTCTCTTGCCCCTTCCCACATTGCCATGCTTCTTTTATTAATTAATTTGCAAAGATAACATTTTGAGCTATAACGGCTGATGTTCGCTGCGTAAAAGATCGTTTACCGTTTTTACGGGGTTAAATGTAATGACCGGAACCTCAACAAATAAAGTGATCCAGTCGGACATTGCACCATTCCATAAGCCAGGTAATTCCTGTGCTTTGAGCGTTTTGCCATCCTTCGATTTTGTGGATATAAATCCCGTTTCAGGGTCCCTGTATTTCAGCAGATCAAATTTTTCACCTTTATAATTTCGTACACCACAGACCAGATCTACCGGGTTAAAATGGGTTGACCGATGCGCGATTTCCGTTTGTTCCGGATCATTGCTGTCAATCTGGCTGCTCTCAACCACCTGGAGCGAGACTGTTCCGTCTGCATTCCTGGCCCAGAAAGGACCTCCTCCGGGCTCCCCTTCATTCTTCACCATTCCGCAGACTCTTATCGGGCGGTTAAGTTTCCTGAAAAGATAGTGAGCCAATGTCGTTTTATCTATATAGTATTGATTTTCATCGGGTTCAATACATAGTTTGTTTTCACAGAATTCAACCATCGCAGCAATTTGCTGATCGGAGATATAATCGGCTCTTTTTTCAAGTAGTTGCAGATAGCCGAAAATCTTTTCCTGGTATTCTGAAAGTAAAAGTGCCAATGCCATTTTATACCTCACCGTTTCACTTTTTAACCTGTCGGGAACAACATTGTCAATATTTTTGACAAAGATTATATCCCCGTTCAGTTCATTCAGGTTATCAAGCAATGCACCGTGACCGGCAGGTCTGAAAAGGAGTGAACCATCATTCAGCCTGAAGGGATTATTATCGGGATCTACCGCAATTGTATCTGTTGACGGTTTTTGTTCAGAAAAAGTGATGTTGAATTTTACGCCGTACTTTGGCTCAATCTCCCGGGCGGCCTCGGATGTCTTTAATTCGAACAGCGAGAGATGTTCGGGTGAAACTGTAAAATGCAGGTTTACATTTCCCTTATTATCGGCGCCATATAATGCACCTTCAATCATATGCTCTTCGACGGGAGTACGTGAGTCTTCACCGTAAAGATGAAAATCAAGCAATCCTTTTGGCAAAAAACCATAATTCAGGCCTTTGTCAGACAATACAAAATCAATAATTTCACGGTATTTCAGGTCGCCTTCAGCGGTTTTTATTCCGCCGAGTCCGGTGTCCAGTTTCGTGTAAAAGGCAAAATCGGTTAGCCGGTCGAAAAATTGCCGGACACTTTTAAACCGGTCTTGGCTAAGTAATTCCAGTGCCTTTTCGTTTGTATCGGCGGCTTCAGCAAATGCAAACAGCGATTGAAACATCCGGCTCGCAGCTCCCGAGGCGGGAACAAATTTTACAGTCTTTAATCCTTCGCGGACTTTTTGAACAAATTGTTTCACGGCTGATGAGACACTTTCCTGCTCCATAAGAATGATTCCGTCACCGATAATAGCAGGTCTGACCAGCTTCAAATAAGGAAAACCTTTCTTGAAATGGGCAATCTGCTTTTCGATCTCCGGAAGGAAACTACCTCTCTTTTTCAATTTGTCCGATATCGTTAATTGTAAACATTTTTTTAATTTCTTAATGTGCTAAGGTAATAAAATGTTGAAAAAATTGCACTTCGTTTAAAATTTCAGGCAACCATTTTTCAACAGATTTATCAACAGGTAAAGGCTGCTTGGACCGCGATGAATAAAAACTAATTTTGCATTTCTAAAATTATTTTAATGTCGGTAGTTTCAAATTATACGTGGGGTCATCCTAAAAGATACAATGATTTTTCAACATATTTCAGATCGCTGTTCGAAGGACGTGTGCAGAAAATTTCTGTCAATGCGGGCTTTACATGTCCAAACCGCGACGGCACCCGCGGGAATGGTGGTTGTACCTATTGTAACAATAAAACATTCCAGCCTTCGTATTGCGATTTAAATAATACCCTGAAGATACAACTAGACGAAGGAATCGCTTTTTTTTCCAGGAAGTATCCATCAATGCGGTACCTGGCTTATTTCCAGTCTTATTCAAATACCTATGCGCCCATTGCGGTATTGCGTGAACTGTACGATCGGGCGTTACAATATACTGGTGTAATTGGTCTCGTAATCGCGACACGCCCCGACTGTCTGAATGATGAGGTGCTTAATCTGCTCGAGGAGTTTTCACAAAAGTGTTACGTGATGGTTGAGCTGGGAATCGAAACCATAAAGAACAGCACGTTGCAAAGAATTAACAGAGGTCATACCTGGGAAGAATCGGAAAGGGCGATAAGAGAGCTTTCGCGCAGGTCGATTCACAGTTGTGCACACCTGATACTTGGTCTGCCCGGGGAAAATTACCGTGATTTTATCGAACAGGCCCAAGTCATCTCGGCATTGCCCGTTGAAAACATAAAACTTCATCAGCTCCAAATACATACAGGAACAGCCATGGCTTATGAATACTCTCAATTCCCTGAGCGATATCATCCCTTTACGGTGGAAGAGTATGCCGAACTGGTGGTCGATTATCTCGAAAACCTGAATCCTAAAATAATTGTCGAACGGTTTGTAAGTTCTGCTCCTGATGCCATGGTTATCGCACCCCGTTGGGGGATGAAAAACTATGAATTTGTTGCAAAGGTTGAAAAGCGGCTAATGGAGCGGGACACGTGGCAAGGAAGACTTTGGGGAAATGAAGAATGAAGGAATGAAAAAGAATAAATTTAAATCGTGGAGCGACATGTTGATAGAAATCATAATTTGAAATAGTTTAACCGCTCCGCGGTAACTGATGTCTTCACTAACGATGTTTCTACAATACTTAAATCGCTACGCGATAGTCTGATAATCATTTGAAGCCAGTCGCCAACCGCCAGTTGCCAGTTGCTCCCGATGCATAAGCAAAGCATCGGCACTAGTTGCCAGTTGCCAGCCGCCAGTTGCCAGCCGCCTTTGTTAATTATTTCAGATAAAGATTCGAGTCCCCATAACTAAGGAAGCGGTATTTTTCTCTGAGTGCGTGTTCATAAATCCGTTTCCAGTCATTTCCGAGAAATGCGGCAATCAACAGTAAAAGTGTACTTTGCGGTTGGTGGAAGTTGGTAACCATTCCGCTGATCACATTGAAATTATACCCCGGCAGAATGATTATCTGAGTTGAACTGTTCAGTTCGGTAAGTTTATGCCGGTGCAACCATACTGATAACGCCTCAAAAGCTTCGGCACGTGAAGGGATATTGTCCAATTTGTGATAAGGTTCCCATTGATTTACTGCAAGTTGTTCCGGCCCGAGCTGTGGATCAGCAATAATTTTACAGCCAATATAATAGAGACTTTCAAGTGTCCGGACTGAAGTGGTTCCCACGGCGATTATTTGGCCCGGAAAGGACACCAGGCGATCAATAAGATCCCGGAGAACGATAAAATGCTCGGTATGCATATCGTGACCACCGATTGTTTCAGCTTTCACAGGTTGAAAAGTCCCGGCACCCACATGAAGCGTTACCTCTTCGCACCGTATGTTTTTCTTTTTCAAAGCTTCAAAAACCGTTTCTGAAAAATGTAACCCCGCGGTTGGTGCTGCGACAGAGCCTTTAATTTTTGAATAAATGGTTTGGTAGCTTGTCAGATCGATATCTTCCGATTCGCGGTTAAGGTAAGGGGGAATCGGAATATTGCCCGATAATTCGAGAAGATCAGCGAAAGTAAATTCGGGATTATCCCAGCTAAACCCAATTTCACAGGCATTGTTGCTCAGTTTGCCGAACATTTCAGCACGAAAATTTACCCGTTTCCCACCGATCTCAAGCGCCTGGGTCAGTATCTCATCCTTCCATTTTTTCAGGTTTCCGACAATGCATTTCCATCGGCAGTGTGCAGTCTGAGAGAAAGATTGAATATATTCAACAGGATCAAGGGGCTCAAGACAGAAAATTTCAATCCTGGCGCCTGTCATTTTTTTGAAAAATAACCTTGCCCTGATCACCCGTGTATTATTAAATACAAGCATCGCGTCAGCAGGAAGGTGATCGCTGAGATGACAAAATTGTTCATCGGAAATTACGCCGTTCTTCCAGACCAGCAAACGTGACTGGTCACGATCGGGGAGGGCATAGGTGGCAATGTGCTCATCGGGAAGAACATAGGTATAATCCTGAACAGAAATATTATAAAATTGATCCATCTGATTTTTGTGAATTAAAACTGATAGCTGATCCCTGCATATCCTCCTGTCCTTTTCTCAAATCGGGTACCATAATCACCGGCAACGCCGCCAAAGAGCTGAAAAGGGATTTTGCTCCCTGAATAAATCAATTCACAAAGGAACGAAAATTCATTCAGCGGATCAGGATATGGGCCTATTGCCCATGGGAAAGCATCAGTGTAAGTACCAAAATTACGCGACCAGGTGAGCATTGTTTTCCAGTTTAGTCCAGGCCTCAGCTCTCCTTTGGCGCCAAAATGATGCATCCACATTCTCGTACTTTCAAAACCGTCTGCTTTACCATTTGTCCCGATACGCGGTACAAAAAGCGGCGTTCCCATCATCCTGTTATAATAGGTGAAAGAACGGTAAATATAATGATCAAAATAATTGTCTTTTCCCCTGCCTGTCAGACGATTCGGGTCATCGGGCATTTGAGCAGAGACGAGATGGACCGATCCGCTCTGATTGAGGGTATACATAAATTCGTAAACGAAACCGGTAAATAATGCTGACTGATCTTTTTTGTTCAGGTGTAAACCCCATAAGCCATCGCGCAGATTAGCCATCTCCATTCCGGACCGGTCTTCAAAAAAATGATTCCAGTAAAATTCCAGGGAGGAATTGGTCCACTCTTTTTTAACCTGGAGAGAGTAAATCCCCAACTGATTTCCGCCACGGTTGCTTTGGTCGTCTTTATATGCTCCGGGCCCCCCTTTTAAAGCAAGGACATAATTGAAGTACTGCGAGATTCCGGGCATCTCACCTATGGTAATATCGGGAGAAGTTCCTCCCCATAATACAAAATGCTCCAATCCCCATATTATGCTCCAGTTTTTCTCCAGCTCCGCTTTACCGTAAAGTGATTTATGGTGCAAATGGGCATTTTTGACATAGGTGTGGTCCGAAAAGAATTTTTCTTCATATTCAGCCTTGAACGAAAACCATTTTTCCCAAAAAAGGAAAGGGATATAACCATCTGTCGAAAATGAGATTCCCGGTAACGGCCGGGCATTATTCGACCGGTCGGCATTCCCGTTGGTTGATGATAATCCTCCGTAGAGAACGGGATCGGATTGTGCCCCCGCCTTGATTATAACCTTTTTATGGCGCATTCCCAACCAATATTGATTCGCCTGGAAATCAGATTTTCCGCCATATCCGTAAACTAAACTGGCACCCCAGGTAAAGTCCCAGGTGCCGGAAGAATCAGGAACAAATTTTTTCGCTAAGCCTGCCTGGATCAGCTGATAGTTATTGTTGCTGAGAGAGAATACTCCATCACGGTTGGAGGTCATCCAAAATGGCAAATCATTTCCGGAGGAGAGGTAAGTGCCGAAGGAGACTTTATACTCAGTTTGTTTCTTTGTTTCCTGGGCAAAAAGACCCGAAAAGACTAAAAACATTAGGACTAGAAGTCTATATTTCAACATGGTGTAGGTTTTTTTAAAAAAAAATCGCAGGCCTGTAAGCCGGGTTCTGTTTTTCATTCTATCATTTATCTGGGACTGCTGTCACCAACAGCCTCTTGCAGCCTACCCCTTACGACTCCTGGTATCCTTGCGGAGACCAGAACCAGGGCGGGCAACCCTGTGTTCCGAAGAACCCGTAATATATTTGGCCTTACAATCTATGAGGCGTACGGCTAATCGTGTTACCACGACTACCGGTGGGCTCTTACCCCACCTTTTCACCCTTATTCCGGTTTTCACCGGAACGGTTATTTTCTGTTACACTACTGCAAACTTGCGTCCGCCTTCCCGTTAGGAAGCATAGTGCCCTGAATTGCCCGGACTTTCCTCCCTGATAAATCAGGGCGATAGAACAGCCTGCGAAGTTGCAAATTTACAAAATATTGGCAAATTTCCCCTGTTTACTGAACCATCAAAACATTAAAGAATTTGCACAGCCCGGTTTATCAGACAGATTTTGGGTTATAATATCAAACAACTGCGGGTCCCTATTATTTAAAGTTGGCCGCAAACAATAAAAAATCAAGACTCTTAACCAATTTTTGATAACTTTGATGATTTAATTTGATTCACTGAATTCAGTCAAGAAGATTTCGAATTTTTAAGACGAAACTTTACTGATTTCAGAAACAGGATTGAGCATAGAAACAAAATAATTGTGCATGGAACAAAAATTTATTGTGGCTGTCTCAGAACACCGTCTATTCGGTTTTTTGATTTTGCCATTTCTTGCAGTTGATGGAATTGACAAAAAGTATATTTCAATTGAACAGCGACTCCGGTTACACGACCTGTCATCCGGTAATTTTACTTTTACAAGCATTCAGACGCAACTGGTAAAATTAACCGAGAAATACGCGGATGATATTCTGGCCAAAAAATACAATAAAAAAGGGACGCTGAACGATTTTTACAAAAACGTCAAGACAGAGGAATTCAATAAAAAACTGGTGCCTTATATTGAGGAGATCATGGTTAAGTGCCTGGAGTTACTTAAAACTGCGGGAATTCCGGTCTATTTTAAACGGGCAAAGTATGCGAATCTGTATGACGAAGATCTTATTGAATTGTGCCATGAAGATATCAGCACAGTTTTCAATTTTCACAAGCTCGAAGACGAAACACGCTATTTTCTGACCATCAGGCATGGGGAGAATCAACTTTCATTGCTGCATCGTAATATTATTGTGCTTGTCAATGAGCCCTGCAGAATTTTATACCAAAATAAACTTTATTTTTTTGATGATATTTCAGGATCGAAGCTGCAACCCTTTTTTGACAAGGAGTATATCAGTATACCGCAAAGGTTTGAAGAGAAGTATTACGGGTCCTTTATATTAAATGCAGTTAAAAGCCAGGAAGTTAGTTTCTCAGGATTTGAAATTATTGATATCCCGGCTAAGAAAGAGGCCATTCTGTCTGTGGCAACCGACATAACCGGACATCCGGTTTTTATTCCTGTTTTTAAATACAACGATAGCACAATTAAGGTTGGTGATGAAGGAAAGAAGGTTGCAGCATTTGAAGTTGCAAACGGTAATTTTATTTTCCGTCGCTTTGAGAAAGACCTGGCCTGGGAATCACAGGTGATCGGCAAACTTAGGGAACTCGATTTAAAAGGTGAATCCCATGCGCTCCACCTATCCGATTATATCGCTGATAATAAGGATAATAATGACAATGCGTTATATGATGCAATCGGGTGGTTATCGAAAAACAGCGGTCAACTGGAAGCAGCAGGGATCACAATAAATCAGGATAAGCTTGATTATAACTATTTTACAGGGCCACAGACACTCAATCTACGGATTAACAAAGTTCAGGATTGGTTCGACATTTACGCAACAGTAACTTTTGGTGAGTTTTCCTTTCCCTTTATCCGGCTGAGGAAAAACATTCTGAACCATATCAGGGAGTTTAAATTGCCTAATGGCGAAATAGCTATTCTTCCTCTTGAATGGTTTGCAAAATTTCACAATGTATTTAGTTTTGGAAAAGTCGCTGAACAATCGATCCGTATACAGAACTATCATTTCATGCTGATTTCCGAGATTGCCGATGAAACAGACCAATCTGTGAAAGACCGGATTGTTTCATTAAAGAACAGCAGTATTGAAAAACAGGAAGTCCCATCGGATTTGTGTGCTGATCTTCGTCATTACCAGTATGATGGATATACCTGGTTATATCATCTCTATGCAAATGGATTAGGCGGATGTCTGGCTGATGACATGGGGCTTGGAAAAACAATTCAGGCACTCACATTATTGCTCCGATTAAAACGACAAGATCAAATTCTCCCCATATTTAATCACCAAAAAACCGGTCAGTTATCGCTTTTTGTAGCGGAGGAACAACCGGAAGAAAGAGTTCAGCCTGCTACGTTAATTGTTTTGCCGGTATCACTGGTTCACAACTGGGAAAAAGAAATCCGAAAATTTGCCCCTTCATTAAGAGTATTTGTTTATAGCGGTGCCCGCCGGCGCGAGAAAAATTCGCTGGCTGACATCATTGTCAATTATGATATCATTCTGACCACCTATGGAACGGTCAGAAATGATTCTGAAGAATTTTCGCAACACGAGTTTTTCTTCCTGATTCTCGACGAGAGTCAATATATTAAGAACAGTGAATCAAAAACCTATCAAACGGTTACAGGAATCAGGTCGCAGCACCGGATTGTACTGACGGGTACGCCAATCGAAAATTCCTTGTCCGATCTTTGGGCTCAGATGAATTTCCTTAATCGCGGATTATTGGGAAGCAAAAATTATTTCAAGCAGGAGTTCCTTATTCCGATTGAGCGGGATAAATCGACCGATGCCAGCGAATTGCTCCAGAATTTAATCCAGCCATTTATTCTGAGACGTACCAAGGAGCAGGTAGCGAAAGATCTTCCTTCGCTGACTGAAGAGACAATAGTGGTGGCAATGACCCCCGAGCAATTTGAATTTTATGAAACCGAGAAATCGGCAGTCAGGAATATTTTACTCAATAATTTCAGGGACGAGAAATTACAAAAATCAACATTCTTTGTATTACAGGCCCTTACCCGGTTACGACAAATCGCCATTCACCCAAAACTAATCGATAGAGATTCAGCTTTTGAATCAGGTAAGTTTCTGGAGATCATAGCAATGCTCCGTATCCTGGTAGCCGAGAATCATAAAATACTCGTCTTTTCATCCTTTGTGAAACACTTGAAGCTGTTAGCCCATGAGTTTACAAATGAACAGTGGAATTACAGTATGCTTACAGGGCAGACAACCGACCGGAAACAAGTCATTGAGGAGTTCCAGGAAAATCCTGACAAGCGGATTTTTTTAATTTCATTAAAAGCGGGAGGGGTAGGATTGAACCTCACTGCAGCTGATTATATCTTTATTACAGACCCCTGGTGGAATCCGGCCGCCGAAATGCAGGCAATCAGCCGGGCCCATCGTATTGGTCAGGATAAAAAAGTGTTTGTTTACCGGTTTATCTCCGAAAATTCAATCGAGGAAAAAATTCAACTGTTACAGGGAAAAAAATCAATGCTGGCGAATGAGTTTATTAATTCAAATGATCCGCTGAAAGATATTTCGAAAGAACAGGTCCTGGATTTATTCGATTAAATCTGAATACTTCCAATTGGGCTAAAAATCGGATAGGAGAAACGGGATTAATTCCCGTTTCGTCCTTCCACACCACCGTACGTACCGTTCGGTATACGGCGGTTCCTTAATTTACGCATTGACTTTCCGAAAATATCCCGTAAAGAAGATGTAACCTGCTTGTTGAAGACGTGCGTTAGTGATAGTCCTTGCTAAGATTGGGCTATTGGCAGTATGCCAGTAACCTTTTCTTGTATTCGCATATTCCCAGGCCTTGTATTTATTAATGCCAAGTTTAATGAGATTCCGCAAACGGGTTCTTATCCTTTTCCATTGTTTCCAGATAACCATCCGTAAGCGTCTGCGATACCATTCATCCACTTTTTGCAAAAGTGACTTCATGTTTGCCAATTTAAAATAGTTCACCCATCCAGTAATGTACTGTTTAAGTGCTTCCTTCCGCTTATCATCTCCCCACCCATTGCTCCGTGATGTGATCGCTTTTAAACGCTCCTTCATCTTAGCTAAGCTTTTGGGATGTAATCGCAATTGTCCAACCTTTTTATACATCGAAAAGGTGTATCCCAAAAATTTAATCTTTGAGATATAGGCAACCACAGTCTTTTCCCTGTTCACTTTCAAGAAAAGTTTCTTCTCAATATACGGGATGATGTTCGTCAGTATCCGATCGGCGCTTCGTTTGCTTTTGCAAAGAATGACCATATCATCAGCGTAACGAGCAAAGTGGTGTCCTCGCTTTTCAAGTTCCTTGTCCAATTCATTTAGCATAATATTGCTCAACAACGGACTAAGTGGACCTCCTTGGGGAACCCCAACTTCTGTGTCTTCAAACTTGTTCCGTACTACAACACCAGCATTAAGGTACCTGTGGATAAGAGAAATGACCCGTCCATCTTGTACCGTCCTTGATAATACTTCAATCAATTTACTATGATTTACAGTATCAAAGAACTTTTCCAAATCCATATCGACAGCATATTTATATCCGTCAGTGATATGGTCTTTGCATTTGTTCAATGCCTGGTGAGCGTTGCGTTTAGGTCTGAACCCGTAACTGTTTGTTGAAAACTGTTTCTCGTAGATTGGAGATAAGATTTGTGTAATAGCCTGTTGGATAACACGATCGAAAACCGTGGGCACACCCAGCATTCTCATCTTCCCGTTATCCTTGGGTATTTCTACCCGCCGAACGGGATTTGGACGGTAAGTTCCGCCCAATATGGATTGTATAAGCTTGTCCTTGTTTGCAACAAGATAATCCCTTAGGGATTCGACTTCCATCTTGTCAATACCTCCGCTTCCGTTATTACTCTTTACCTTTTTATAGGCTCGGTTCATATTGGTTGGAGATAGGATTTGCTCAAGCATTCCATAACTCGGTTGGTCTGCATTAGTGATGTTGTTTTCAGCTATCCGCATGTAGGTCTGCCCTTCTGCATATGCTTTGGGTTCCGCCCTATCTTTTTGCAGGCAGGTATCTTTCGATTTTTTCTGCTCTCTTCCCTTCATTTGGTAACATTCATTTACTTTCACTTCTTAAGGTTCAGCCCTTCACTGTGTTTGTGAGTCCTCCATCTATCTATGATGGCTCGTTTCTTCAGCTACTATGGCCTCTGCTGACTTCTCACAGTAAATCTTTTTCAACCGTGCTTCATACTTCGTTTCCGCACGTCTGTGAGATCTCCCGCGGTAAGGCGAATAACCTTCATTCCATGTACCCGCATCATTTACACTCCGGTGTCCGTGTAGCTTTAGGACTTTGTTTTGTAATGCAAACTCATCCCACCGGATGTGCCTGATAACGTTTGTGTTCCTCGGGTCGGAATTTTGCCTCCAGCTTCCTTCAGATTCCACCTCACGATGGACACCCTTGCTCTTGGCTAATGGTTGGCTATGCTACATACCCCCATAACGGACTTTCACCGTCAAATTATTCGCCATGCGCGGCACACATTGAAAAGGATGAAACCGGGCGGTTTCATCCTTTTACTAAAACTAACCAAACTAACTAACCTAACTAAACCTAAACTTATGAAAAAAAATGTAATACAAATGTAGGGGCGAAGCACATGACTACCAAATATTTTGTGTTAAAAAAATGTAAAATTTGTTTGCATTTTAGGTTAAAATATTATTTGTAAGCAATTAGAAATCCCTTCAACAAAAAATAGACTGGATTTATAACCTGGTTTTTATCGATCGATCCCTTCCTTTTTTCAAACCGAATCGATCCAGGCACACCGACACGCCTGTATTTATCGATAAAGTCTTATTGTCAATATGCACTAACGAATAAACTACCGATGTTCCATCCTTTTTGATGATTTTCTGTTTTGTAAACAATCATTCAGCCGTCATTTTTTATGAGTCATTTTTGAATGAAAATGATTTTTGAATCAATAATGGTGACTGAATGGATTCAGAAGGGAAAATGGTGTGAAATTGAAGTGGTAAGTGGTTGATATTCAAATAAAAACCGGACATCATATTTAAACGATGTCCGGTTGATGTGGTGCCACCTGGAATTGAACCAGGGACACACGGATTTTCAGTCCGTTGCTCTACCGACTGAGCTATGGCACCTTGTTTTCTAACGCGGTGCAAAACTAATCAAAATTTGATTGTAAGCAAACCTAAACTGAAAAAAATGAAAGAAAAAATCAAATTTATTTTCAATACTTTTGCAACCTGTTCAAAATTACTTAATGGAATATTTTTCTGCCCTTTTACCCAATGGAATTCGGCTGGTTCATCAGTATGTTGATTCACCTGTTGCCCATTGCGGAATAATTATCAATACCGGCTCGCGCGATGAAGTGTCGCAGGAACAAGGTATCGCTCACTTTATAGAGCACACAATTTTCAAAGGTACCGTAAAGAGGAAGTCATTTCACATTTTGAGCCGGCTCGAAGATGTTGGAGGTGAGATGAACGCGTATACAACTAAAGAGGAGACGGCCATCCATGCTTCCTTTCTTACCGAATATTACGGGCGTACGATCGAACTTTTCAGCGATATTCTGATTAACAGCACATTCCCGGAGCAGGAACTCAAAAAGGAGAAAGATGTCATTATTGATGAGATCAACTCCTACAATGATTCTCCCTCTGAATTGATCTTTGATGATTTTGAAGAGCTGATTTTCGAGGGACACCCCATCGGCCGGAATATACTTGGAACTCCGGAACATGTAAAGGCATTCTGCCGTGAGGATATTCAGCGGTTCATGGCCCGCAATTACAATACGGATCAGATGGTCATTTGTTCGGTTGGGAAAATCACTGGCAAACAGTTTTTTCATCTTGCCCAAAAATACTTCAGTTCCCTGCCCGAAAACCGACGTACTTTTATCCGGCCGGTATTCACTGGTAAAACAGTGAGGTTTAAATCAGTTGAAAAGGAAACCTTCCAGGCACACTGTCTCATTGGTGGCCTGGCTTACGATGTGCATCATCCCGATCGGATCGGCCTTGGGTTGTTAAATAATATCCTGGGAGGTCAATCGGGCAATTCGAGGCTTAATCTGGCCCTGCGCGAAAGAAACGGGATTGCCTATAATCTTGAGTCTTCCTATACTGCTTATTCTGATACGGGGACAATTACCATCTATTTTGGAACAGACCGGGAAAATCTTGATAAAGCAATTTCGCTGATCAAACGTGAAATCAAACTTCTTCAGACAAAATTCCTGGGACATATACAGATCGGAAAGGCACAGAAGCAGCTTGTTGGACAGCTGGCCATGTCGCAGGAAAATCACGAAGACCTGATGCTTACACTTGGTAAGAGTTTTATGATTTATAACAAGATGGACGATCTCGATGTTATTTATAAGAAAATCAATGCCATAACTCCTGACAAACTCAGGGATATTGCCAATGAGATTCTGGATATCGATAAATTGTCAGTTCTAATCTACAAACAAAGTGATAAAGATTGATCGGATTTTGGAGCAATACCTCTTATCTCATATAGAAGAGGAGGATCCGCTGCTGACAAAACTTTACCGCCAGACCCACCTCGAGATGGTGAATGGCAGAATGTGCTCAGGCCATTTGCAGGGATCGCTGCTTACCCTGTTAAGTAAACTCGTTCATCCGGACAGAATTCTTGAGATCGGTACTTATACCGGTTACTCGGCCTTATGCCTTGCCAAAGGTTTAGGGAAGAATGGAATTTTGCATACTATCGAAATTAATGATGAACTGGAACGGCTGGCTGCCTCCTATTTTGCAGCATCCGGTATGAGCAACATGATAATTCAGCATATCGGCGACGCTGAAACCATCATTCCGCAACTGGATGAAAAATTTGACCTTGTATTTATTGACGCCGACAAACGAAAATACTTGTCACATTACAATCTTGCTTTTCCAAAAGTGAATATTGGCGGAGTGATCATTGCCGACAATACCTTATGGGCAGGTAAAGTGGTTAAGAAGGTTGACCATACAGATGAGCAAACAATCGGTATTTTGCAGTTTAACGATTTTGTAAAAAACGATCCCCGTGTCGAGACTTTTATAATACCAATCAGGGACGGGATGACCGTTCTTCGGAAAATTTCGGAATAGTCAGGCAGATGTTCAAGGATGAGTCCACTCCGAAAAGTCAGAGTTCATTGAATTTCAACTTCTTTACCCCTGACCCCTAAAGGGGAACCCGTTGAATTCAATGAACTCCTCAAAGTCCCCTTCAGGGGATTTAGGGGTTTTTGACTTTTCGGAGTAGACTCAGCGATAAAGTTCCTTATTAAAGTTTATTTCCTCAAATTTTCGTATCTTTCCTTAAGCTAAAAGGTTATGCTTATGAAAGAGGAATTTCTCCATTTTATCTGGAAACATAAGTTGTATCAAAACGATTCCCTTTTTACCGATGAAGAGGAGCCGTTGCAAATTTTACATCCGGGACGGCATAACACGCATGCTGGTCCCGATTTTTTTGATGCCAGGATCCGGATCGCAGAGACACTCTGGGCCGGGAATATCGAAATCCATCCAAAAGCCTCGGATTGGAATAAACACGGGCATCAAAACGACCCGGTATACCGGAATACCATTCTGCATGTGGTGGCTGTTTCCGATGTTCGCGTCTTTAATGACCTGGGGTCGGCAGTGCCTGTTCTGGTGATCAGGTGGCCGGAATGGATTGAAAATAATTATGAAACACTGATAAAAAGTCACGACTGGATCAGTTGTGCCTCGTTATTATACCAGGTTGATCCGTTCAGAATTAAATTTTTCCTAAACGGTGTGGTCGTTGAACGATTAAAGCAGAAAATCGATTCCATTAGTATTGTGCTTTCAGAGACTAAAGAGGATTGGGGTGAAACTTTTTATTGCATGCTGGCCCGAAGTTTTGGACTGAGGGAAAATGCTCTCCCTTTCGAAATGGTGGCCCGATCGTTACCCCAGTCTGTGCTTGCGAAACACCATGATTCCCTCTTCCAGATAGAGGCATTGCTATTCGGGCAAGCCGGATTACTCGGGGAGGAACTGTTTGGCGATGATTATTATCTGAACTTGCGTAATGAATACCGTTTTCTGGCAGTGAAATATGGATTGAAACCCATTGCAGGTCACCTTTGGAAATTTATGAGGATGCATCCCGGGAATTTCCCTACGCTACGGCTCGCCCAGTTCGCACAATTGATCCACAATTCCCGCGGACTTTTTACCGCTGTGGTTGAAGCCAAAAATCTTGACAATTTAAAGCAGCTTTTTACTGTTGAAGCATCTGAATACTGGGATAGTCATTATAGTTTTAACAAGCCATCTGTAATCCGAAAAAAGGTATTCGGGGACCAGATCTTCAGGTTGGTTGTTATTAATGTCATTGTTCCTTTCTATTTCCTGTTCGGGGATAACCAGAATAAATTATCTCTAAAAGACCGGGCGCTCGAGATTCTTGAACAGATGCCGGCCGAAAACAACAGTGCAATCACACGGTGGGCCGGAGCAGGAATAGCGGCAGCTAATGCACTCGAATCACAGGCATTGCTTCAGTTGCAACGCAACTACTGCGAGCCGAAGCGCTGCCTGGAGTGCACAATCGGGCATAAAATCATTTTGCATGAACCTGTCTGAAAAACTGATGATACGCTTCGGAGTCAATAATTTGACTTTCCGGCACAATTTACAGATGATCGGTGGCGGGTGTTTAGAATGAAATATTGTTTTTCCTGTACATTTTGTTTTAAAACCAAGATATTAAGAGATAATTTTGTACTTTTGAGCCGATTTTAAAATAATGTCGAACCGTTGCTATCGAACACGAATACTGCGGGGCGATAATTGTATCATTTATAACTTTTTAAGTAATGTATTTAACTGCTGAAAAAAAACAGGAGATTTTTGAAAAGCACGGAAGCAGTGCAACGAACACTGGTTCTTCTGAAGGCCAGATTGCACTTTTTTCTTTCCGGATCAGCCATCTGACTGAACATCTGAAAGTAAACAAGAAAGATTTCGGTACACAGCGTGCGCTGATTGGATTGGTTGGTAAACGTCGTGCGTTGCTCGATTACCTCAAGAAAAGACACATCGATCGTTACCGCGCAATTATTAAGGAACTCAATCTTCGTAAATAACGAACTACCTAAAAAGGCAATTTTCGAATTGCCTTTTTTTAGATATATGCTGAGCGGGAAAAGCAGAGGAAGGCCATCTCATTTAAACACTAATTTGGCAAACCTATTATTTTCCCGTCTAAAGTTGCCAGGAATTTCAAAGCCCCACCCATTTGATTATAGTATTAATAAAATTATTCTTTTAAATTATGTACAAAGCTGTTAGTAAGACAATTGATCTGGGCGATGGCCGTACGATTAGCCTCGAAACCGGTAAGCTTGCAAAGCAGGCTGACGGATCGGTCGTAGTAAAAATGGGTGATACCATGCTGCTTGCTACTGTGGTTTCTGCACATGAAGCTGCTGCAAACGTCGATTTTATGCCGCTTTCTGTTGATTACCGCGAAAAATTCTCTGCTGCCGGAAGATTTCCGGGTGGATTTATGAAAAGGGAATCAAGGCCATCGGATGATGAAATTTTAACTGCCCGTTTGGTTGACCGTGTTTTGCGTCCTTTATTTCCTGATAATTACCATGCTGAAACCGTGGTAATGATCGCACTGATCTCCTCAGGTAAAAACGAAATGCCCGATTGCCTTGCCGGGCTTGCAGCATCGGCTGCGCTGATCGTTTCGGATGTTCCGTTCAACGGACCAATCTCTGAAGTCCGTGTAAGCCGTATTGGGGGTAAGTTTGTTGTTAACCCATCGGCCGAGCAACTTTCCGGTGCCGATATTGATATTATGGTAGGTGCATCCTATGACAATATCATGATGGTTGAGGGCGAAATGGATGAGGTTTCGGAAGAAGAGATGCTTGATGCCATTAAATATGCCCACGAACATATCAAAATTCACTGCAAAATACAGCAGGAACTGGCCGCTGAACTTGGTATCGTCAAACGCGAATATTGTCATGAACAAAATGACGAAGTACTTCGCGAACTGGTTTGGAAAGAAACTTACCAGAAAGCTTACGATACTGCCCGTTCACTGATTAATGATAAACACCTGCGGGTTAATTCATTTGCAAAAATCAAGGAAGATTTCACTACCTCCTACAGTGAAGGAAAGGACGCTTCCGAAATCAATGCCGGTTTAATCTCAAGGTATTATCACGATGTAGAGAAAGAGGCCATGCGCCGGATGATCCTCGATGATGGCGTTCGGCTCGATGGCCGTTCAACCACGCAGATCCGCCAGATTTGGGGTGAGGTATCGTACCTGCCTGGATCACACGGTTCAGCAATCTTCACACGTGGCGAAACTCAGTCGCTGACAAGTGTTACCCTGGGAACAAAAATGGATGAGAAAATAATTGATAATGTTACCTTTAAAGGTCGCGAGCGCTTCTTGCTGCATTACAACTTCCCGTCATTCAGTACAGGTGAGGCAAAAGTTCCCCGCGGACTTTCGCGCCGCGAAATCGGACACGGAAATCTGGCTCACCGTGCATTGAAACGTATGATTCCTGAAGGATTTCCATATATCGTACGCGTTGTTTCGGACATTCTTGAGTCAAACGGCTCTTCATCAATGGCCACTGTTTGTGCAGGAACCATGGCAATGCTCGACGCGGGTATCAACATCAAACGTCCGGTTTCAGGAATCGCGATGGGTTTAATTACCGATAAAGGATCTGATAAATTTGCCGTTCTTTCCGATATTCTTGGCGACGAGGATCATTTGGGAGATATGGACTTCAAGGTTACGGGTACTTCCAAAGGGATTACTGCAACCCAGATGGATATCAAAGTTGACGGTCTTTCGTACGAAGTGATGTCTAAAGCATTGCAACAGGCAAAAGAGGGAAGAGCCCATATTCTTGGAAAAATCCTCGAAGTAATCAGTGAACCGCGTGAAGATTACAAACCAAATGTTCCAAGAATTGTCACAATGATGATTCCTAAGGATATGATCGGGCCTGTTATTGGTCCCGGCGGAAAAATTATCCAGCAGATCCAGGCGGATACCAAAGCCACAATCGCTATCGAAGAGGTTGAGGATATGGGACGCATCGAAATCAGTGCTCCGGATAAAGAAGCTATCGATGCAGCCATTGCGCGTATTCGCGCCATTGTGGCCATTCCCGAAGTAGGCGAAATCTACAAAGGTAAAGTGAAGTCCATCGTTCAGTTCGGTGCATTTATTGAAATTATGCCGGGTAAAGAAGGTTTGCTTCATGTATCGGAAATCGACTGGAAACGGATCGAAAATCCCGAAAGTGTACTTAAGGTTGGTGATATTATTGAGGTTAAATTGCTAGAGGTCGATCAGCGGTCCGGCAAACTTAAACTTTCGCGTAAAGCCTTGCTCCCAAAACCGGAAGGTTCCGGAGATGGCGAAAGGAGTGAACGCGCACCACGACCCGAACGTTCCGATCGTCCCGAACGGGGCGAAGGGAGAGACCCGGGCCACAGTCATTCATTACGCAAACCCAATCAGTAAAAACATAGTTTGAAAGGTGCCCGGAAAACCCGGGCACTTTTTTGTTGCGCCATTTTATTGTATATTCGGGATTGACAGAAAGATAAGTTATGAGTATTGATTATTTGGTTATTGAAGGAAATATTGGTGCAGGTAAAACAACGTTGGCAACCATGTTGAGTGCTGATTTAAACAGCAGGCTTATTCTGGAAGGATTTTCTGATAATCCTTTTCTACCAGGGTTTTACAGCGATCCTGCAAAGTATTCATTCCCCCTGGAACTCTCATTTCTTGCAGAGCGTTACTCGCAGCTGAAAACTAATCTGGCAAACCGCGATCTTTTTCATGAAGTGACAATAATGGATTACTATTTCATGAAATCGCTGATATTTGCCCAAAATACACTCGGCCCCGATGAATTTAACCTTTACAGGAAGATTTTCGATATTATTTACGAGCGTCTGCCAAAACCTGATCTGTACGTTTATTTACATATGCCCGAAAACCTGTTGCTCGAAAATATCCGTAAACGGGGTCGTGATTACGAACAATCGATTGATATCAATTATCTGAGGACTATCAGAGAAGGATATTTTAATTTTTTTTCACAACAGACCGAATTTCCGGTTTTGATTATTGATACTTCAGCCTTTGATTTTGTAAAGAATGCATCAGATTATCAGGTAATTAAACAAATAATATTCAAAAAGGAATATTCAAACGGTATAAATCGTGAGATTTTGAACGGTTAAAATTACTTAAATAGTTTT
The DNA here is from genome assembly GCA_942493325.1 of uncultured Bacteroidales bacterium. Classification (GTDB taxonomy): domain Bacteria; phylum Bacteroidota; class Bacteroidia; order Bacteroidales; family Prolixibacteraceae; genus JAAFHB01. The sequence continues at coordinate 6,010,148 of OW818689.1, forward strand.
TCAGTAAGCCTAAAAGGTAGTAGTTTTGTTTTTACGTATACTAAAATTAGTAGATAATTTATATATTATTGTAATGAGAAGGTTTAAATTCAGTTATTTGGTTTTATTCATTTTAGGCACATCAGTTATAATGAGTTGTGCTTCCCTGAAAAAAATGAAGAAGGATGCCGGGAAGGTAAGTTATTCAGTTACACCTGAGACGCTTGAAACGAATGGCGGAAAAGTGGATTTTTCATTGCAGGGACGTATTCCTGAAAAATATTTCCTGAAAAAGGCAACTATTGTGGCTACACCCGTTTTAGTGACACCAGCTGGTGAAAAATTTTACGAGCCATTCATTCTACAGGGAGAATCGGTTAAAGCCAATAATAAGGTGATTAGCTTTGCAGATGGTGGTAGCGTTTCTTATAAAGGATCTGTTCCGTTTGAATATCCAATGCGGAAATCAGAGCTTCAATTAAAGATTCGTGCTTCCAAAGGTCGTAAAACGCTCGATTTTGAGCCGGTTAAGCTGGCCGATGGTGTGATAGCAACCTCCACCCTTCTGGACAATAGTCCTTACGTATTACCTGGAATTCAGAAAAAGGAAAACACATCAGGTGTTTATGATGCTTCGATCGATAAATTCCAAAGAATCGTCCCTGAAAAATATGTGGCGGATCTTATTTACCTGATCAACAGTTCAGAAGTACGTGGCCAGGAAATGACCAAGGAAGAGATTAAACAACTGAGCCAGTATATTACAGATGCCTATAAAGCTGATCGCAAAGAACTTAAGGGTGTTGAAGTTTCGGCTTATGCCTCTCCCGACGGCGCTCTGGATCTTAATACAAAGCTTTCTGAAAAGCGTGAAGGTACTGCGTCGAAGGTGATTGAAAAGGACCTGGACAAAAACAAGGTTCAGACTCAGCTTACCACCAAATATACTCCCGAGGATTGGGATGGTTTCAAAGAACTGATGGAAAAATCGACAATCCAGGATAAGGAATTAATTCTTCGTGTACTTTCAATGTATTCCGATCCTGAAGTTCGTGAACGTGAGATTAAAAATCTTTCTTCTGCATTTTCGGCAGTTGCTAACGATATCTTACCAAAACTTCGCAGGTCAAAGATCACTGCATCGGTTGATTTAGTTGGTCGCACAGACGATGAAATAAGTGCACTTGCAATCAGCGATCCTTCGAAACTGAATCAGGCAGAACTGATTTATGCAGCTACACTGACCAACGATTTACAGGTACAAAAAACGATTCATACTAACTTTACCACGGTATATGCTGACGACTGGAGAGGTTTCAACAATCTTGGTACTGTCAATTTTGCATTAGGTGATACTGAAACCGCGGCAGGCAATTTCGAAAAGGCTGATCAGCTTGATCCTAAAAATCCGATTGTTCAGAATAATCTTGGGGGCATTGAACTCAAAAAGGGGAACCTTGCCAAGGCTGAAGAGTTGTTTGGCGCTGCAACTGGCGCCGGTAAAGAGGTTAATGATAACCTTGGAATCGTTAAAATTATGCAGGGTGAATATGAAACAGCAACCAAATATTTCACTGACGAGACTCAGAGTTCAGCCAATCGTGCGCTAGCCCAGATGTTGAACAACGACAACAACGGTGCATTACGTACATTAAACGCCGCTCCTGTTGAGTCTGGACGTATTTCATACCTTAAAGCAGTTATTGCGGCTCGTACCGCAAAAACAAGTATGATGTACGAAAATCTTGCCAACGCGATCAAAAAGGATCCGGCATACAGGGAATTGGCTAAAACCGATCTCGAATTTGCGAAATATTTTGAAGATCAAAATTTTAAACTGATTGTTCAATAATTGATCAATCAATCGGATATAATAAAGGGGAGCTTTAATCGACTCCCTTTTTTGCGCTCTTATTTTGAGTAATTCCGGAGGGATTAAATCTTTGTAGCCCCGGGTAAGCGATTCCGGATTCTACAAATTATTAACAGCTCTAACATTATTCAGGATCGCGCTACCCGGGGTTAGGGTGATCAAACAAAATGCGGCGCAACTACTTTCTTAATTGAAAAATATACCTGCCATGCGCCGGAGATTCCTGGGTCGATCGGGCGGAAAGGCGAAGAGGCGAAAGAGGCGAAAGGGCGATCGGGCGAGGACGAGTCAAGATGAGAAGATAAGAAAATGAGAGGATGATAAAGAATTTGCCAATTTGCCAACGTGGTTCCTGCCAACAAAACCTTATTTCCTTTTTAAAATCCGTCTATTCGTCACGCAAAGAGCGCAAATGACCGCAAAGACATAAATCGATGGCTTTATTATCTAATCTTATCGAACCAACCGGTTAAAAATCTTATATATTACAGGCGTCGCCCATGCAATTGGGTTTCTCTGCCGGCGAGTTCAATAATCTCATTTTAATCGACAGGAAATAGAGTTTGCACCCAATGCAAATGCCAAAGGCAGTCTCAAGGTATAACAGAACAAGGCAAATGATGCATAAGTGGCAAAGTGGCTCAAAATACGATGCGTCTTTTAAAAGGAAAAATGAGAGCACAAAAATTGCTGAAGCCAAGGCCATTCCTAAGCTCCAGGCGAACCGCTTCTGAACTGCCCCGATGTAAAGCGGAGTTTGTTTCCGTACGAAAACAGATCCGAGCAGCATTGTGGGTGAATACCGTGGATTAATAAATACCGCAACTGAAAAAGAGAGCAGCAGAAATCCGCTGATATAGGGTATTACCGAATAATTTCCTGAAAAGCCGTTGATCAATGCAGCCAGTCCAAACACGAACATGATGCCTGAGTTTGCCCTTACTTGTCTTTCGTCAAGAACTTTATAATTTATTCCATCTACATATTTACCAAAACTTATCATCGACATGTGCCTGGTTTTTGTTTTGTTTGAATTCTCAATTCTAATTTGTAAAAGTAATATTTTTACTGAAGCCTTGACGAGTTCCGGTTATGAACAAGTAAACGCACCACTAATTTTGCTAAAAATGATGGTAATTAGTTCATTTATTACTTCCTTTGATATGAATAGCCTGCGACTTAACCAGGGTCATTAATCCCGGTTCGATGAAATAAGAGTATTAATTACTAAACTACCATTTACCTGGTTTTTTGCATCCTGTTTAAATTGTAGCCAAAGCAGAAACAGACGCGGACGATTAAATAATACTTCAACAATGGACATAACTAATCTCCTAAAATCAGAGGATGAACAACTCTCTAAACTTCAACAAATAGTTAAACAGGCAATCATCGAAGAAAAACTCATTGTTGAAAATCTTTTGCACCAACCAAAAGAAATTTTGAGCAGAGGCCAAAGCATTTCTGACAAGGTTGCAAGATTCGGTGGTAGCTGGAATTTTATCATTTCCTTTTCAGTTATTATTTCTGTTTGGATTTTATACAACACACTTGCACCAAACAGAGATGATTTTGATCCGTATCCATTCATACTTATGAATTTGGTTTTGTCAGCGATAGCTGCATTACAAGCACCAATTATTATGATGAGCCAAAACAGGAAAGAAGAAAAAGACAGAAAGAGAAGTGAAAATGATTACCTGATAAATCTAAAGGCAGAACTTGAATTAAGAAGTTTGCATCAGAAAATCGACTTGCTTCTACAAGAACAGATAAAAGTTTTGGTTGACAGTCAGGCGACACAATTAGAACTACTGAAAAATATTGAAGAAAAATTAAACGTTAAATAAAAATTAAACACGAAAGAGAAACTTTATCGCTTCTTGTAAATTGTGCCTGGGGTGGTTATGAAGATATGGTCGAAAACGGCAGTTTTACCTGGGTTAATAAGTTCTGGGCGCAACCAGTGTGGCGTTGGGACAGAATTTTTAATATTGGCGTTAGAACCATATTTGTAAATTCAAAAAATGCAATGGAGTTAATGATGCCCAATAACGAAGGGCTAATTGTAAATATCTCGTTCTGGGCAGCCCAAAAATATGTTGGTAATGTTATTTATGGAGCAGCGAAGATCATAGTAGATAAACTGACCGTGGATATGGCGCATGAACTTGATAAGACCGGAATCTCTGTTGTTTCACTTTATTCGGGAATGGTAAGAACGGAAGTGGTCTTATAATTTGCTGAATATCTTGATCTTAGTAACTCTGAATTGCCACAGTTTATTGGAAGAGTGATTGCCGCATTATATCTTGATCCTTATAAAAAGAAGCGGTCAGGTAAAGTCTGTATCGCAGCTGCTTTGGCCAGGGAATACGGAATTACAGATATTGATGGAAAACAACCTGAACCATTAACGATTAATGATATATAATGGCCAGGCAATTCGTCATTCTGAAGGCAATAGTCGTCAAAATGCTCTTAAAGAGCATATTCCGGTAGCCATAAATAATCAAACGAATTTAGTGTCGCATTTCTTACTCCAAGCCAATAGTTGCCAGGCCTCGGGGGAATCTGATATTGTCCTGAAGGATTTGTTTATTATGTTTTTTATTATTTTATTTGTTGCACAAACCAAAAAGTACCATTCTTATTCTTTCAATAATAGTAACGTACGACAAATACATGCGGAAATTCGTATTAATGGCTTCAATCCTGTTGATTTGCTTCGGTTGCAGGGATTCCAAGAAAGTGTCGGATAATAAAGATTCCTTTGATACTGTGATGGCTCAACGGAATAAAGAGATTGAAAAACTGTGGGATGAAGGAAAGTATAAGGAATTTTTAAAGTTTATACACGAGACAAAACTCTATTATCAAAAAAACGGGGATACACTTAATGCGAATCATCGGGAAATCCCTCCCTCCTTTTATTATTACATTTCAAAAGCCTATGCGATGCTCAATCAAAAAGATTCGGCATTTGCAAATCTGCAAAAGGCAATTGATTCTGGCTATACCGGTTATTATGGTGTTTCGAAGGATTCTTCGTTCAAAAGTTTGCATACTGAGAAACGGTATCAGTTACTACTTAAACAACTAAATAGTTCTTCCTTTGAGGGAATATTAACACAGCATCCGGCTTATCAGGCGCAAAAGCAGGCTTTGCCTCGCTATACCTACCAATTTGAAAATGACAAAGAACTTAAAGATTTGCGTGAAAAGTATAAGCTTGATTCAGTTGCCGGAAATGGGGATGAAATTTCGAAAATTATAAATCTGATGGGATGGGTGCATAATACTGTTCGACATAGCAATGGCACGAATCCAACTGACAGGCATGCTGATGCGATGATTGAATTCTGTAAAATGCATAACCGGGGTGGAAATTGTCGTGTTCTCGCCACGATTCTTAATGAAACCTATCTTGCCATGGGGTTCCCGTCGCACTTTGTGACCTGTTTGCCCATGAGTAAAACTGATCACGAATGCCATGTGATCAATTGTGTATTTTCAAAAACACTGAACAAATGGGTTTGGATGGATCCCACTTTCGATACATGGGTTAAGGACGGAAATGGAAATTATCTGAACATCGAAGAAGTCAGGGAACGTCTGGTCAAAGGTTTACCGGTTAAAACTTCGCCCGGTATAAACTGGAATGGAAAACCGCATGATGGTGAGGAATATCTGCACAATTACATGGCAAAGAATTTATTCCAGCTGAACATTCCACTGAATAGTTGTGCAGCTTATGAGAATACCGATTACAAACCGCGAAACGAACGAATAATGCTGCCTAAATCCAGTCAATATTTGTCGGATACTTCTTTTCTTGAAGGTAGAACCTATATTCAATTGTTACCGGCAAATTATAAGCCTGAAAATATCGAATTGGGAAGGCGTATAAATGGTGTTTATTACACGACTGATTCCAAACAATTCTGGAAGAAACCTGAATAAAGCACCTACAGAAAAATGATCGGTAACATTCTGATCGTTGTAACGGGCATCACGGACAACCTTATAGATGTTAAAACCCCAACTTTTTCACCCACCTGTTCGTTTATAATGGTAGTTTGAAGGGAAAGTAAACTTTAATAAGCAATACCTGTGAGCGAAAATAAATTAATCATACAGCATTATATTGAGGGATTTATCGCCAGTGATCATGCAAAAATATTGTCATGCCTTACCGATGATATACAGTGGTATATGCCGGGAATATTTAGTCTGACCGGGAAAGAGGCTTTTGACAAGGAAATCGAAAACGATCTCTTTGAAGGCAGTCCCACCATTCAGATCATCAGGATGACCGAGGAGAATAATGTTGTTGCGGCTGAGGGTGCCGTCCAGGCCAAAATAAAAGCCGGCGGAATTCTGGATGCACTTTTTTGTGATGTTTTTGAGATGGAAAACGGCAAGATTAAACGGCTTACCACTTATCAGATGAACAAATCGTAGAATTGGAAGGTGATTTTCCTAACGGAGTACACCTGTATTTGAAATATTTCACTTCCCGATCGTGATCCGTGCATCTACCGCTACGATCTTATTTCCGCTACCCATAAGCGGATTGATATCCATTTCCTTGATTTCAGTGGCGAACCGCAGCATAGTCGATAACCGTACAATGATTTCAGCGAATTTTTCCCGGTTTACCCCCTGGTTTCCCCTGAAGCCTTTAATGATGGGATAGGCTTTGAGGTTCCGGATCATTGATAACGCTTCGTCCATAGTAAGTGGTGCAAGCCCTGAAGTAACATCTTTTAGTACTTCAACAAAAATACCCCCGATCCCGCAAAGAATTACGTGACCGAATTTTGGTTCATATTTCGCACCTAAAAACAGTTCTGTGCCTTCAGCTTGTTCCGCAATCAGTATCGCAGTGGTTTCCGGAATAGCGATCATCCGGTTGAATTCCACGAAGACAGACTCATCCGACCGGATATTGAGCGAAACACCTCCCACATCAGATTTATGAATCGGGCCCACGACCTTCATAACTACCGGGAAACCGATTTCATGAACAGCATGCAGAGCCTCTTCAGAGGAGAAAACTACTCTTTCTTTGACATAGGGAATAGAAGCTGCATTTAACAAGTCATGTATTTTATCGGGTGGAAGCTGGCCCGATTGGCAACTTTCGATGATTCGCCTGATCTGAGGAATATCTACCCCTTCGAGCATAATGTTTTCATCCGAAGGGGCCGGAGTCCGGTAAACACGGGTTAATGCCCTTCCCAGAAGAACTTCATCCGGAAAATTGACATTACCATGCGATAAAAAATAGGCCAGGTCGTTCTTCACATTCATCACCGAAGGCAGTATCGGGAAAATAGGTTTTTTGCAGGTCTTCATTTTCTGATCCAGCACCTCATACACATCTTTTACTGAAGTAAGTCCCGGACTTCCGAAAATTACAGCCATTCCATCGATCTCGTCAAAATCATTCTCGCACGAATCGATGATATCACCCAATTGTTGTGCAGTTCCTGTGGCCAAAAAGTCGATGGGATTTTCGACCGATGAACCTGGAAACAATTTTTTCTTCAGTTGCTCTTTTTCCGGAGTGTCGGACAGGTGCGGAATATTCAATCCACCCGCCTCGAGCGCGTCGGTGAGCATCACGGCTGGTCCGCCGGCATGGGTGATTATGGCCATGTTTTTTCCGGTGAGTGGCTTATTCATGAAAATCCCGGCAACGGTGGTCAATTCTTCTCTTCCATAGCATCTTACGATTCCTGCCTTACGGAAAAGTGCCTCGACTGCCGAATCAGAACTGGCCATAGCTCCAGTATGCGACGATGCTGCCCTGCTTCCGGCGGATGAACTTCCTGCTTTTATGGCCGCGATTCTGAAACCCTTGTTCACCAGTGAACGGGCATGAAAAAGGAATTTATCCGGATTATTGATTGATTCTATATAAAGTAACTTAACACGCGAAAATGACTCTTCTTCGGAATTGAGGTTCCAATACTCCAAAACTTCCTCTACACCAATCTGCGCGGAATTGCCCACAGAAATTACCCTTGAGAAGTTTAATCCTTTTGGAATTGCCGATTCCATGATGAAAACTGCTGTAGCACCTGAGCCGGAGACAAAATCACAACCGCAGGTTTCGAGTTTTGGAATGGGAGTAGTAAAGACTCCGGCATAGTCGGGAGTGAGCATCCCAATGCAATTAGGGCCGATGAGGCATCCCCCGGTTTTATTGACAGAGGCTACCATCTGTTTTTCGAGGATTTCTCCTTCAGCCCCCATCTCACTAAATCCTCCTGAAATAACGATAAATGCCCGGACATTTTTTTTGGATGCCAGATTTTCAACCAGTTCAGGGCAACCTGCCGCTGGTATTGCCAGGATTGCCAAATCAAGATCAGGCAATTCATCCCAGGTATTGTAGGTCTTAATTCCCTGGATATTAGTGTCGTTGGGATTTAAGGCGAACAACCGGCCTTTATATTCATGTTCAATCAGGTTTTTAAGAATTTTTCCACCCGGTTTGGTGATATTATTAGATGCTCCTACCACTACAATACTTTCAGGGGCCAACAATTGTCTGTTTAACATGAATTTATCCGATTAATAATACAGTAATCAAACGTAATCGAAAATTAGACAATTACAAATGAGAACAATCAGTCAGTAAATAAAAAAGAATCCGGAGATAAAAATAAATTGTGGTTAAATTTCCACGCGACGGCATCAAATACAAAGACCTTATAGACGCGAAAAAAGGTGAATTGCCGGTTTTTATTTCCTAATTTTGAGCGATGAATAACGGGGAACAGAAGATATTTGTTTGGTGTAATTTTTCGGAAGGAATGAATGATGCAATTTTACATGGAATGATCATTGCAATTACACTTCGTAAGGAACTTTGTCTTTTTCACCAGTTGGACAGGAAGATTCATGAAAGTATCGGGATAGCTGAAGCTCGTCTAAGGGGAGCGGCCTCTCAAATCTCGCCCTTGTTTTCCACCCTGGAGGTTAAATATTTTGTGCGTGACCAGGATATCAAATCATTGTTAACCGATCTTGCTGAATTGTATGAGTGTCTGGTACTCGTAGCGCATAAGCGATCTGTGCCGCAGCTTTTGCCGGTCCTGCAATATGCCGCTTTCCCGTTTTTATTTGTATCGTCAAAAGTCGGGATTGATCAGATTTACAAACATATCGTTGTGCCGGTTGGCTACATGAAGAAAAGCAAGGATCTTGCTTTGTGGGCCAGTTACCTTGGCCGGCATAACGGAGCAATGATCGATATTTTTGTTGCAGATGAAGGTTGGGGCGCCGATCAGAACGAGGTGAAGCGCAATCTTTTTTCAATCCAAAGACTCTACGGAAAATTCAGATTTCCATTTCAGGTGATCGAAAGTCATACTCCAACCTGGAAGCTCCAAAAAGCCTCACTTTACCATGCTCTGGGATTGAAATCGGCTATGCTGATTATTGCTGTGAGTTTCAATCCAAACTTTATTGATGCCTTGTTGGGATTAACAGATGGTAAAGTAATTGATAAATCTGAGGAGTTGTCAGTGATGTGTGTGAACTCCCAGCGTGACTTTTATACTTTTTGCGGATAGTACATTATAGGGTTTTCGGATCTATATAAAAATTGTAATTTATTATCTTCTAATTAAATATCCCCCTGATCTAAAGTTATTCTGAATCTAAATAGCATGCTGTCACTGAAATCATTAAAAAAAAATCCTGAAACAGAATTGTGCACAATTAAAATTGATACATTTGCCGCTTCATTTCCAAAATAAAAAAGTCGGTTAAACACATAGCCAGCTTAGTTTGATAAAAAAATTACAATATGGAAAGTAGCGCACTTTTAGTCTTTTTTCTTGCCGCAGTTACGCTTGTTGGATTAGCTATGCTTTTTTCCAGTTATGTTCCGCCTACTTCGATAAATGCAACAAAATTTGAACCTTATGAATGTGGTATAGAGACCGTTGGCGATGCCTGGCTTCAGTACACCGTCGGTTATTATTTGTTCGCAATTCTGTTTCTCATTTTTGACGTGGAGATTATTTTTCTTTTTCCCTGGGCAGTAGTTATGAGAAATGCCGGGTTAACCGGATTCATTGAAATCCTGATCTTCTTTTCGATTTTGGGATTGGGATTATTGTACGGTTGGAAAAAACATGCGTTAAGATGGGAATAAAAAATAAAAAGGAATTCGAAAAAAACGATTACCCCATTATCGCGGAATACGAGGGTGGAGGTATTATGTTGGCTCAGCTTGATGCACTCGTCAATTGGGCAAGAGCCAATTCGTTGTGGCCATTAACTTTTGGTACACGCTGTTGTGCCATCGAATTTATGTCGGCAGGCGCTTCACGTCATGATTTTGCACGATTCGGTGCTGAAGTTGCACGACCTTCACCGCGTCAGGCTGATTTGCTCGTTATCTCAGGAACTATTAATTATAAAATGGCTCCGGTATTAAAGCGGTTATACGAGCAGATGCCCGATCCAAAGTATGTAATCGCCATGGGTGCCTGTGCAGTTTCAGGCGGACCGTTTTTTTATAATTCGTATGCCATTGTTAAAGGTGCTGATCATGTGATTCCGGTCGATGTTTATATTCCCGGTTGTCCACCCAGACCTGAGGCTTTTCTTTTTGGACTGATGCAGTTGCAAAAGAAAATAAAAAGCACGAAAAACTTTGGTAAGGTAAAGTATCTTGAGGCCAAACCAATCTTTCCTGATAAAAACGACCCCTTAAACGATAAGGTCAAATGACAAATGAGCAATTAATATCGCAACTGACAGAGCGATTTCCCGGAGCAACTATAGTACCTGGAAAGCAATATGTTGAAATGACAGTTGAAGCCGGTTCGCTTCACGGGATTGCCGTCATTCTGAAGGAAGAAGAGGAATTTTCATTTGATTTTCTGATTTGCCTTACAGGTGTTGATTATGCCGAAAATATGGCCGTTATCTACCATCTCGAGTCAATCCTCCACAGGCACATGATGGTGCTAAAGGTCAGAACTGCTGATCGGGTTAATCCGGCAATCGATACCGTAAGTGATGTCTGGATTACCGCAAAATACCATGAGCGTGAGGCATACGATCTGCTTGGGATAATATTTAATAACCATACTGATTTACGTCGCCTTTTTCTGGAAGACGGTTGGGGTTTTCCCCTCCGCAAAGATTATGTGGACGAAGTAAGAATAGTAGAACGATAGAATTATGTCCGAAATTAGAGAGGTCATTGTAAAAACCGACAGGTTGGCTACCGATAAATACCAGGTTAATATGGGCCCGCAGCACCCTTCCACGCATGGGGTGTTACGTTTATTGGTTACCCTTGAGGGTGAAAAAGTTCTTAATGTTCAGCCTCATACGGGCTACATCCATAGCGGAATTGAAAAAATGTGCGAGGCAATCACCTATCCTCAGATCATACATCTGACAGATCGCATGGATTACCTTTCAGCTCACATGAATAATGAAGCTGTGGCGTTATGTGTTGAGAATGCATTACAGGTTGAAATCCCCGACCGTATAAAATATATTCGTACAATCATGGACGAATTGAGCCGTCTGGCTTCGCACCAGTTGTGGTGGTGTGTATTCGGGATGGATTTGGGAGCGCTTACTACCTTTTTCTACGGACTTCGCGACCGGGAACTGATTCTCGATATTTTTGAGGAGACCTGCGGAGCCCGGATGACAGTAAGTTACAATACACCGGGTGGATTGATGTTCGATATACACCCGAATTTCCAAAAAAGAGTTAAAGATTATCTTAAATATTTCAAAAAGAAACTTCCTGAATATGATGAATTGCTTTCGGGTAATGTCATTTTAAGGGAGCGAACCGATGGCGTTGGTCATCTTTCACTGAAAGAGGCTATTGATTTCGGGGTTACAGGCCCCTCGGGCAGGGCTTCGGGATTTTCGTGCGATGTGCGTAAACACCTTCCATACAGCGCTTATCCATTTGTGAAATTTAATGAAATTCTTGATCACCGTTGCGATACATTTGCGCGCTATGAAGTTCGCATTAAAGAAATGCACGAGTCAATATCAATCATTGAACAGTTGATCGATAATATTCCTGAGGGCGATTACGCCGTTAAAATGAAGGGTGTTTTAAAACTTCCGGAAGGAGAATTTTATCAGCGCGTTGAATCTGCCAGGGGTGAATTCGGGGTATTTATTGTCAGTGACGGGAAGAAAAATCCCTATCGTGTAAAATTCCGTTCACCTGGTTTTTCGAATCTCTTTGCCCTTAATAATATGGCTAAAGGTCATAAAATAGCTGACCTTGTTGCGATTATGTCGACGCTCGACCTTATAATTCCCGATATCGACCGGTAATAAACAATGTAGATCAACACTGACGCTTAAGATTTTTTCAATATGGCTTTTAATATTTATGACTTTACAAACTTTACCCACGATATACATCAGGGGTTAAGCGAAAGTTTTTCACCATTTGTTGCAACAGCAATCGAATGGGTAATCGTGGGGGTTACCTACCTTCTGTTTGTTGCCCTTTTCGGGTTGTTTCTTGTCTATGCCGAACGGAAAGTTTGCGCTGCCTTTCAGCAACGACTGGGGCCGATGAGGGTTGGCCCGTGGGGTCTGCTTCAAACGATCGCCGATTTTATAAAACTGTTAATGAAGGAGTTGATTATGCCACGTAAGGCTGATTGGTTTCTTTATAACCTTGCCCCTTTTATTGTAATAATCGCTTCTTTCCTGGCAATTGCCGTGATCCCGTTTGCACCGGGTCTTCAGTCACTCGATTTTGACATTGGTGTTTTCTATCTCACCGCTGTTTCGTCAGTAGGTGTTATCGGAATCCTGCTGGCAGGCTGGTCGAGTAACAATAAATATTCACTCATTGGCGCGATGCGCAGCGGTGCACAGATATTAAGTTATGAACTATCCGTTTCATTATCATTGTTGACAATGGTTGTTTTCGCGGGTTCGATGCAGTTTTCAACCATTGTGGAAAGTCAGCGCGATGCCTGGTTTATATTTTCGGGTCATATCCCTGCTATCATTGCCTTTGTAGTCTTCCTGGTTGCAGGAACAGCTGAGACAAACCGCGGACCGTTTGACCTTGCAGAAGCCGAATCGGAGTTGGTTGCCGGTTTCCATACGGAGTATTCGGGAGTAAAATTTGCAATGTTCTTTCTTGCCGAATACATCAATCTTTTTATTATTGCGGCAGTTGCGGCTACGGTGTTTTTAGGAGGATGGATGCCGTTACATTTCGGCAACTTCGAGTCATTTAATCATATCATGGACTTTATTCCACCGATCGTGTGGTTTTTCATGAAAGTCCTGGGAGTTATTTTTATCATTATGTGGTTCAAATGGACTTTCCCCCGCTTACGTGTTGACCAAATCCTGACACTTGAGTGGAAATATCTTCTGCCAATCAACCTTGTCAATATTATACTGATGGCACTCGTTGTTTTGACAAAATTTCATTTTTAATTGAATTATAGGCTAATATGAATTCTTTTATCCAATATATCGTTTCAATCTTCAAAGGTGTCTGGACACTTTTGGTCGGGATGAAAGTTACCGGAAAGTACTTTTTTACCCCATGGAAACACCTTACCCATCAATATCCCGAAAATCGCGATACTCTGGTAATGTTCGAACGTTATCGTGGCGAGGTAATCATGCCTCACACCGAAAATAACGAACACAAATGTACAGGTTGCGGAATTTGCGAACTCAGCTGCCCCAACGGTTCGATTGAAATTATTACAAAATCAATCATAACACCCGATGGGAAAAAGAAACGGGTAATTGACCGTCATATTTACCATTTGGGAATGTGTACTTTATGCAACCTTTGTGTGAAGGCATGCCCGACAGGCGCTATTGTAATGGGACAGGAATTTGAGCATGCTGTCTGGGACCGCACAAAACTTACAAAAGTGCTGAATAAGCCGGGCTCCAAAATTTCGGAAGGCGTTAAAGAATAAATTCTAAGTTTAGTCGGATCAATTTGATTCAGAATATTAAGAATACAGTTTATGGTTAATGAAGTGATGTTTTACCTGATTGCTGCAATGATCCTGATTTTTTCGGTACTGACCGTTACAAGCAGGCGAATTCTGAGGGCGGCAGTCTACCTGTTGTTTGTTTTGATCTCAACTGCCGGATTATATTTCATGATGAATTATAACTTCCTGGCTGCCGTTCAACTTACAGTCTATGCCGGCGGTATTGTGGTGCTGATTATCTTTTCCATTCTGCTCACCAGTCACCTAAGTGAACGGGCAGCAATGGCCACAGTGAAGCAAAGTCTGTTGTCTGCACTCGCTACATTGGCAGGGGCAACCTTAACCCTGATGACTATACTGCGGTTCAGTTTTGTTCCGAATCCTGGTGCCGATACTCAATTAACTGTTAAGGATATAGGTAATTCGCTGGTATCCTATAACAGGGATGGCTACGCGTTGCCTTTTGAAGTAGTCTCCGTTCTTTTACTGGCTGCCATGATTGGTGCAATCGTCGTAGCCAAAAAGGAGAGAATCCTTAAACATTAGGTTATAATATTCATCTGATTATTCCAGATATAGATAATTCTTGTCATATGATCCAAAATATTCCGCTTAGCTATTTTTTAGTAATCAGTACATTGATGTTTTTTATTGGCATCTATGGTTTTTTGACCCGCCGGAACCTGATTACCATGCTTATGTCTATCGAGTTAATCCTTAATTCAGTCAATATCAATTTTGTGGCATTCAACCGCTACCTCTATCCTCAGCATCTTGAAGGGCATTTTTTTATGCTGATCGTCATCGCTGTGGCAGCCGCCGAGGCCGCTGTAGCAATCGCAATCATTATTAATATTTACCGAAATTTTAAATCAATCGATGTGGAAAATGTCGATGAAATGAAATACTGAAAATTTACTAACCGAAAAGAGAATCATCAGATATGGCCAGTTATACATACACTTTACTCATTCCCCTGATCCCGCTTTTTGTGTTCCTGTTTCTTGGATTGACAGGGCATAAAATGAAACCCTTTGTTACCGGGCTGATCGGGTCAACAGGTCTTGGAATTTCAGCGATCTTATCCTATTACACCGCCTTCCGCTATTTTATCGGGGAGCATGTTCACGGAGCGGCCTACACTTCGATCAAAGGTTTTGAAGTCGAATGGCTTAATCTTACCGATAAACTTACCATCCATCTTGGAATCCTGATTGATCCGATTTCCGTGATGATGCTTGTGGTAGTCACTACGGTATCCTGGATGGTGCATATATACAGTATCGGTTATATGAAAGGTGATCCCGGGTTTTACCGGTTCTTCTCTTTTCTGTCGCTATTCAGTTTTTCGATGTTAGGTCTTGTACTGGCCACAAATATTTTTCAGATGTATATCTTCTGGGAACTGGTTGGGGTTTCATCTTTTTTACTGATTGGTTATTATTACGAGAAGCCAAGCGCTGTTGCCGCTTCGAAGAAAGCATTTATCGTCACCCGTTTTGCTGACCTTGGTTTCCTGATCGGGATACTGATGTTGTCATTTAATACAGGTACCTTCGATTTCCAGACTTTGACCGATCCAAACGGACCGGCAATTGCATCGGCAGGGGGAGCAGCCTTTATGGGCATGTCTGTATTAACATGGTCACTGATCTTTATATTTGTGGGAGGTGCAGGTAAGTCAGCAATGTTCCCGTTCCACATCTGGTTACCCGATGCCATGGAAGGTCCGACTCCTGTGTCGGCATTGATTCATGCCGCTACCATGGTTGTTGCCGGTGTTTATCTGGTGGCACGTCTGTTTCCTGTTTATGCCCTTGGCGCACCCGATGCTTTGATGGTTGTTGCCTGGGTCGGTGGCTTCTCTTCAATATTCGCTGCTGTTATTGCCTGTACGCAAACCGATATAAAAAGGGTGCTGGCTTTTTCAACCATGTCGCAGATTGGTTATATGATGCTTTCACTGGGAGTTTCGGGTTATGGCGGCGAAGAGGGTTTAGGTTTTATGGCCTCTAATTTCCACCTTTTCACACACGCAATGTTTAAGGCATTATTATTCCTGGGAGCCGGGGCAGTAATCCACGCAGTACATAGTAATGAAATAGGAAGTATGGGAAATCTTCGCAAACACCTTCCTATAACTCATATCACCTTTTTAATCGCCTGTCTTACCATTGCCGGAATTCCACCTTTCTCCGGATTCTTCAGTAAGGACGAAATACTTGTAGCGGCATTTCATAGCAATAAACTGCTGTTTGCCATCGAATACATCGTGGCCGGATTAACCGCTTTTTATATGTTCCGTCTTTATTACGGAATATTCTGGGGGAAAAATACCCATTATCATCATACTCCGCATGAGGCACCGAAAGTGATGACCATTCCGTTAATGGTTCTTGCATTCGGATCTGTATTCGCCGGCTTTATTCCTTTCCATCACCTTGTGACTTCCGACGGGATCGGTTTTGATTCACACATCGATCTGATGATTGCTATTCCATCGGTATTGATTGGCGTTTTGGGGATTGTCATAGCTACCGTCATGTATAAAAAAGAGAATGGACTACCTGATAAAATTGCTGGTACGTTTAAACATCTTTACACCTGGGCTCATCATAAATTCTATTGGGATGAAGTTTATTTGTTTGTAACGCGTAAAATTATTTTCCGCCTGATTTCCAAACCGATTGCCTGGTTCGATCGTCATGTGGTGGATGCTACAATGAACGGTATTGCCGGGATTACACAATATACTGCTTATGCTGTCAAGGGCCTGCAATCGGGAAAACTTCAGCAATACGGCTTCGTATTTGTCAGTGGAACTGTAGTCTTAGTTCTCATCTTTGTTTATCTTTTATAAGAAACTGAATATAAAATGAATATACTTAATTTATTCGTACTGATCCCCTTGCTCACAGTTGGTGGAATTTTGCTGACCAAAGACTTAAAGCAGTCGAGACTGGTTTCTGCAGTCGGGATGGGAATTCAACTTATCCTTTCATTTGTCCTTGTTTATCTCTACCTGGCTGAACGAAGCGCGGGAAATACTGCACCTATGTTATTTATGTATGATGCATTATGGTTTCCCTCACTTAATATTCACTATGCACTTGGAGTAGACGGGATTTCTGTGGCGATGATAGCCCTTACCGGGATTGTTGTCTTTGCCGGAATATTTGCTTCGTGGAAAATGGAGTATTTGCCGCGTGAGTTTTTTATTTCCCTGATCATCCTTGCCTCCGGGGTCTTTGGTTTCTTCATTTCGATCGATTTGTTTACCATGTTCCTGTTCTATGAATTGGCAGTAATCCCGATGTACCTGCTGATCGGTATCTGGGGTTCAGGACCGAAGGAGTATTCGGCGATGAAGCTCACCCTGATGCTGATGGCCGGCTCAGCAATGTTACTGGTAGGATTGCTCGGAATTTATTTCTTCAGTGCTCCCGATGGTAATCCGTTGTCATTTAATATCATGGAAATATCAAAGGTGGTCATCCCTATTGAAATGCAACGTTTTCTTTTCCCGTTTACATTTGTCGGGTTTGGAATTCTTGGGGCACTTTTCCCCTTTCATACCTGGTCGCCCGACGGCCACGCATCTGCCCCGACAGCAGTTTCGATGCTTCACGCCGGTGTTTTGATGAAACTTGGAGGTTACGGAGCATTTCGTGTTGCAATCTTTCTTATGCCTGAAGCCGCCCACGAGCAGGCATGGTTTTTCCTTATACTTACTTCAATCAGCGTCGTTTATGGGGCATTTGCAGCCATTGTTCAGAACGACCTTAAATATATTAATGCCTATTCATCGGTGAGCCATTGCGGACTCGTTCTGTTTGCCGTTTTAATGATGAACCAGACCGCGATGAACGGTGCAATCATCCAGATGATCTCGCACGGTTTAATGACGGCTCTTTTCTTTGCCCTGATTGGAATGATTTATGGCAGAACACATACCCGGATGATCAATGAAATGGGTGGATTAATGAAAGTCATTCCATTTTTAGGGGTGGTTTATGTGATAGCCGGTCTTGCATCACTGGGACTTCCGGGTTTCAGCGGATTCGTAGCAGAGATGACCATTTTCATCGGGGCCTTCCAGCATACCGATGTTTTTCACCGCGTCATGACCATTGTTGCTGCTTCATCCATTGTAATCACCGCAGTGTATATCCTTCGGGTTGTTGGAATCCTGTTACTTGGTCCCATCAAAAATGACCATTTTCTCGAACTGACCGATGCGAAATGGTACGAACGGATATCGACAATCACACTTGTTTTGGCTATTACGGCTATTGGAACAGCCCCGCTCTGGCTTTCAAACATGATTAATTTCAGCCTGACTCCGATTGTGGAAAGGCTCTCTTCGATTCAAATAACAGGATTATAATTATTTAGCATAATAAGTTTTCATTTATGAACTTTAGCGATATTCTGACCATGCGACACGAGCTGATGCTTACTGTAATGGCATTGGTTATTCTCATCATCGATCTGAACCTTCACAACAGGGATAAACATTTGATTATTCCCATTACGCTCTCGTTGTTTTTTATCCATACTGTCGTTGGATTTTTGCCATCGGAGCCAAGCGTGCTTTTTGGGGGTATGTACCGCACCAACGCATTGCTGATAATGATGAAAAATATTCTTAATGTAGGGGTGCTGATTATTTTGTTGCAATCGGTAACCTGGTTAAAGAAAGAAGAAAACAGGGAGAAAATCAGCGAGTTTTTTATTTTGCTGTTCTCGACGCTGATCGGGATGAACTTTATGATTTCCTCAGGTGATTTTCTGATGTTTTACCTGGGTCTTGAACTCGCCACAATTCCGATTGCTGCTCTTGCCGCCTATACTCATCATCAGACAAAATCGGCAGAGGCCGGTATAAAACTGATTCTTAGTTCTGCACTTTCCTCAGGAATACTTCTTTTTGGCATTTCGCTGATTTATGGAGCAACGGGATCAATTTATTTCGATACGGTAATGCAACAGTATGCCAATACACCTTTGCAGGTGCTGGCTTTTATATTCTTCTTTACAGGAATGGCCTTTAAGTTATCACTTGTACCTTTCCATCTTTGGACGGCTGATGTTTATGAAGGTGCTCCGATAAATGTCACCTCTTATTTATCCGTGATTTCAAAAGGTGCCGCAGCATTTATCCTGATTATTCTGATGTTTACGGTGTTCAATACCATCGCACCCATTTATGATCATATTCTTTACCTGATTGCCGTCCTGACAATGACAACAGGTAACTTGTTCGCCCTCCGGCAAAAAAATATGAAAAGGTTTCTTGCCTTTTCATCAATTTCACAGGCCGGTTTTATCCTTCTCGGGATTATGGGTGGAAATATCATGGGAATGACTTCCGTGATCTATTTTGTGCTCGTTTATATCTTTTCGAATCTCGGTGCTTTCGGAGTGGTTTCTGCCATTTTAACGGTTACAGGCAAAGAATCGATGGATGAGTACGACGGCCTTTATGCAACAAATCCTAAGCTGAGCCTATTGATGATGCTGTCGCTGTTTTCCCTCGCAGGGATTCCGCCGGTTGCAGGATTCTTCGGGAAATTCTTCCTTTTTGCATCAGCCGCATCCGCAGGCTATTACTGGCTGGTTTTTATAGCCGTACTTAACGCGACCATCTCACTCTATTATTACCTGCTGGTTGTTAAGGCCATGTTCATCAACAAAAACGAAACACCACTTGCTTTTTTCAAAAGTGATTTATCTACCCGAACGGGATTGGTCCTGAGCGGTTTGGGAATATTCATTCTTGGATTTTGGAGTCAGATATACGAAATAATCAATAGTTTAAGTTTTGGAATTATTCATTAATGTGTTTGTGAATAAATTTTGAAGGGTGCCTAATAGGACCTCGAATTATTAAAGATCAGGAATAAAAAGAAGATCATGACATTAAAAGCTAAACATATCGTTGAGGAAATAAATGGTACACGTTGCACTATTGTTGAGAAAGGTGCATCTGCCGGTCGCGTGGATTTTTTAAGAAATTTACTGGAATTCAATAAGTTTGAAGTGCTCGTTTCGGAAGAAGTCAATGCGGAAGGTTTAACGCTTTTTACAATTGGTGTAACTGACCTGGTTTTTAATCCTGTAATCGCGGTTTACGAACTGGCGCTCAGGACTCCCGATGGGAAGAAAGTCAACCCGGCCTACTGGAATCAGTATTCAACCGATAGTAAGGATGAATACTGGGACTTTGTGAAGTAATGATTTGAATATGTCTTATTTGTTCGTAAATTTGCTTATAACGTATTTCGGGATATAAATTAGGTAATTTAAATGAAAATGGTATGAAAGCTTCAACAGATCGCATCAGCCTTTCACTTAAGTTTAATCAGGTTGTTGATCTTGTAAAACAATTGCCTTATAAGGAGAAGGTTAAACTTGGCGAGGTTATTCGTAAAGAAACGAGAACAGGCATTAGCAATGACAAAGTTTTTACTCATCTTGCAAGTGAAAAGGCTTTAGCCAAAGACTGGCTCTCACCCCAGGAAGATGAAGCATGGAAAAATTTGTAAAAGGCGATATAGTTGTTATCCTGTTCCCATTCTCTGACCTTTCGGGAAGTAAGAAAAGGCCAGCACTTGTATTAGCCGATTTACAAGGCGATGATATTATTCTTTGCCAGATTACCAGCCAACAAACGAAAGACGAGTACGCTATTGCGATTAAAGATAGTGATTTTAAAACCAGTAAATTAACAACACCAAGCAACATACGGCCTAACCGTATATTCACTGCCGACAAAAACATTATCATTAAAAATGCAGCCTCGCTCGATAAAGCCGCCTTTGATAGGGTAATCCAAAAGGTAATTTCTATCTTATCTTAAACAACAAAGTGTTGTTTGATAAGGTTCGGTACTGCTTACATATATATGCCCTGCCATGTATTGTGGTGTTTTATGACCCCAAGTGCTAGCCGATTCAACCCGTCATAATCGAATCTGTATTTGTATTGAAAGCGGCATTAGAAAAAGTAATTTATCGAGGTGTCTTGGAGTTTAAAAAACATTTCATTTTAAAACTTTTAATCAATGAACTTACAGTATCTTTCAGATAATAAATGAAATACAACTGGCGTATTCATTTCTATCCATGATTGAGAGTACTTGAAAAATAAATACAAGGAAATTGAACTGGAAGAAAAGGGCTCATTTGAAGTTCCGGATTGGCACAAAGAAATTATCCAGACAAGGTTAAAAGACTACCAGGAGAATCCTGATAATGTTTTGGATTGGAACGATGTTTCAAGTTAGTCGGGATTTTTATGCTTGACTGTTATTCCTGGATATTTTTATAACCGTAGGGAAGTTTTCGGGTACCTCCCCAACTTGATGTCACAAATTGTGATTTCAAGATTTCAAACTCTTGTTGGTTTAACTGGAACATAAAAGCTTCAGGAAAACGTTCTGTATTTCTTTTTATGGTTTTTGATATTGCAATTGCGCTTAAGTTTGTCCGATAAATCTTAATTGCCTGCGATATGTCACTTCCCCAGGATTATATTGTAATCTCCACAATATTCCCATCCGGATCGGCAATTACACTTTCGTAAAATCCATCACCTGTTAGTCGCGGTTCTCCAAGGATTTCAATGCCGGATGCCCTCAGCTGTTCAGTAAGCTCATCTACTGATTTTTTTGATCCCACCGAAAAAGCGAAATGAGCCAATCCTGATTTATCTCCCTTTTGCCTGTCAGTATTGCTGCCAATAGTTGGTTTGTTCATCAGTTCAATACTGCACTCCCCGTTTTCAAAAGTCAGAAAGTAAGACGAGAATTGTTTTACCGGATTCACATACATTTTGTTGGACTTTGCCTTGAAGTAGGTGCAATAAAAATTGCGTAATCCTTCAAGGTCAGATGTCAGGATAGCCAGGTGTGATATTTTCATGTTTTCTCATTTTCTAACCAACTTCGCACTATAGCCCCATTGCCTTCAGCCATTTGTGTTTCAATTTTTTCCATTATTTTTTCCATGAGCTGATAAACCTGGATTTCGTCATCAAGACTAAATCCGGGATTCTGCTTCTCCGCTATATTTTTGATAAAGTCAGTGATCTGCTCCTGTAACGGATCGGGTGAACCTTTCGGAAGCATTTTATTGGTCTCTTTTTCAGGATAATGACTTATTTTATTCCCCGAAAAGTCAAAAGTTGTGAATTCACCCCCGGCATGAAGTGATAGGAAATGCATCACCTGATGGTCAATAAATTTAAGCGTAAGGGTTGCAACCGAACCATTTTTGAAATTGATGTGAACGTTTAAGACTTCAGGTGGCCGTGATGGAATTGTGCCGCAAAAAACATTTATCTTATTGACCGGAGCTCCTGCCGCCCTGAGAATCATAAGCAGATTGTTTAAAAGTAACTCATTCAGGATTCCGGGTTTTGCCGGAGCTGATTGTGAGGCTTCAATAAAACATTTGCTATTAGTCTGACTTTTAATTTTTTCCTGGAAAGGGTGAAAGAGAAAGTCGTTCTGAATCTGAATGTAGGTGCCTCCTTCACTGGCCAGAAGGACTAGTTGTCTGCGTTCGTTTGTGGTAAGTTGTAGTTTATCCGAAAGAAACAGATGACATCCGCTTCTGATCGCAAACGACAGGTAATCGAAATTGCAGAATTGTGGATCAATCACGATCAGAAGATCACAGATCATCGGGATGATTTCGGGAGAGGAAAAAATAATTGCCCGATCAAAGGAATGATCTTTTTTTGCGCCGGAATAGAAAATGCCATCCCAGTCCACCCCTTCAATTGAACGGAGGGAATCAAAAGGGAGCATTTCTGCTGTACCGGGAAGTATAATGGCCGTGCTTAACATTCTGAAACAAATATACTTTTATACTCAGTCACTTTATCTTCTGCGGGCATGATTTTATCAACCGTAGGTTGTTGACAAAGCATCAAAATGTCGTAATTTTGTACTTTATCCATTAGCTGAGCGATCAGCTGCCAACGTTCAGCTTAGCCTTTGATGAAACTGTTGATTTTTGGTAGGGGAGTTGATTTATAATTTATTGGAAATTTAAGCTGACATATGAGTGAGATAGAAGATACTTTCAGGCATCAGGGGATGCGGCGAAAATTGGTCACAGAAATCAGACAGAAGGGGATCACCGACGAGGGGGTACTCGAAGCGATAAATTCAATTCCGCGACATTTATTTATGGATAATAGTTTTATCCAGTTTGCCTATATCGACAAGGCTTTTCCAATTTCTGCCGGGCAGACAATCTCACAACCCTATACTGTTGCCTATCAAACACAATCATTAAAACTTAAAAAATTCGATAAGGTGCTCGAGGTCGGGACAGGATCGGGCTACCAGGCTGCAGTTTTATGCAAGATGGGTGCGAATGTTTATACGATCGAGCGTCATAAGGCTCTGTACGATTTTGCACGTAATTTGCTTCCAACACTGGGTTTTCGTCCTCATTTTTTCTACGGGGACGGGTTTGTCGGACTACCCACCTATGGTCCGTTCGATAAAATTATCGTCACCGCGGGAGCCACATTTGTTCCCGAACCGTTAAAACAACAGTTAAAGATTGGTGGAATTATGGTTATACCCGTTGGCCAGAGTCATCTGCAAATTATGAAGATCATCACACGGATCAGCGAGACCGAATTTACTGAGGAAGACAAGGGAGGCTTTGTATTTGTGCCACTCCTGACGGGACTTGCGGATTAAACGATACCAGGGTGCCCCCCAATTTATTACGCGAAAGGAATTCCCTCCTTTTCTCCAATCCCGCGGATAAAATCGGCAGCGAGCTTATATTCGGCCTGATTTTCAAGGTGCTCAAGCATAAAGGGTATGTCTTTAAGTTTAACTGTCTCGTGTAAAAAGACGGCGTAATCCAATGCACCCAAACCAGGTCTGCGTTCTTCAAGGTGAACAGTCAACTTGGGTAAAATGATGATGTCCTTGGCATGAACAGATTTAATGTAAGGACCCAGTTTGGCAAAGCATTCCCTGATAAAGGCACCATTATTAAAATACTTTTGCGGACTGGAAATCATATTCACCGGATCGAGATGAGCGCCAAACTGTTTCCTGCCGACCGCCCTGATAAGGTCAAGATAGGTTTCCGGTGCATCGGGAATCATGTAGGGCATGGGTTCGAGCGTATAAAAAGCACTTACAGGTTTTACCTGGTCGATAATATACCTTACCGTTTCAACAACCATGTCAAATGTCTCCTTTGCATAATTTGCCGCATAAGGACCATCCCATATTTCGCCTCTTGCACCTGAAATATTTACACAACACGATGCCCCGATTTCATCCGCTAACTGCAGCGCTGTAATATTCTTTTCAACCGATGCCTTCCGCACTGTCTCTTTGGGATCTTGTAAGTTGCTCCATGCTCCGACTTCGGCGATCAGAATATTACTCTTTTTTGCCTCCTGCCGGAAAGCCCTTATAAGTTCAGCCGATGCTCCGGGTTGTAGCGGACAATATGTAGCACTGTATCTTAAGGCTTTAACAGCTTTAATCCACTCAGCAGGGTCGGTAAATTGCCCGGGGACAGGTCCTCCCAATCGTACCGAATTAATTTCAGGACTGTTCTCCACGGCTTTTAAATACGATGCAAAAAGTGTCAGACCTGTTGCTGCAATGGCGCCTGTTTTAATAAAATGGCGCCTGTTTAAGTGTTTATCCATAATTTTAATTTGTTATACGGTCTTCCTCCCCTTCTTTAAATCCCTGGTATTGAAAAATACAGAGAGTGCAAGAGCAGCAAGAAATGCAAATAATGTAACCTTATCAACGAGGGCTGCATTTATGTCCAGACCCGTAATTCTGTCTGCCAGGTATTTAATATACGAATCAGGGAGATCGGTTTCTCCAAGCTGAGCAAGGATACTAAAATGCCAGTCAGTCAGTGGGCAATACCCCAATATTCCATAGATTAAACCCAGGAACAACCATGACGCCCCGGTTAACGCCAGCGTGATTAAGTTGAGTATCCTTGTTTTTCTCCATATCCAGCCAAACAGGTTAAAGAGAATCAGCGAAATATGGAAAACTGTAAAAAATAGATCAAGTGCGTGATAAATCATTTTCTTTCGTAGTTATCATACACGAAATGATTTTCAATAAGTTTGTGAATTATTTTTAAAAGTACAAAATTTTGTCCGAATGCCTCATATGGTAATTAATTTTGAATCTCCTGATAAGTAAAAACCAGTGAAAAAAAACTGCCCGAGGAAATGCATTGCCCGGTTCCCGCAGTGGCCAATCACTATGAACTATGCCTGAACGTCAGAAAAGTACTACCTTTGATGTACTATACACGATGCTATGACACGGATTTTCTCTTCATACATAGGTCAGGGTGTACAACATATCTGTTTTTCAAATGAAAAAAAAGATCAGAAACATTGAACTTGCCTTTTTAACAATTGACGATTACCAGGAATTAAAACAGGCAATGATCATTGCGTACCAGACTATACCCAATCCATATTGGGAAGAGGATCAAATCCGGAGTTTACTGACGAAATTTCCTGAAGGACAAATCGTGATTAAGGTCAATGGATATATTGCAGGCTGCGCGTTATCAATTATCATCGACCATGAAAAGTTCGAAGAACAGCACACTTACAAAAAAATCACGGGAAATTATACGTTTGACACACATGAGCAGTCAGGAGATACTCTATATGGCATAGATGTATTTATTAAACCGGAATTCAGGGGGCTTCTGCTCGGAAGACGTTTGTATGATTACAGGAAGGAGCTTTGTGAAAAGCTGAATTTAAAAGGGATTGAATTTGGTGGCAGGATTCCAAACTATCACAAGTATAAATCAGAATTAAGTCCGAAAGAATATATCGAAAAGGTAAAGTCACGAAAAATTTCCGATCCTGTTCTTAACTTTCAGTTATCGAATGATTTTTATCCCGTAAGAGTACTCAAAGGTTATCTTGAAGGGGATGTGGCTTCGAGTGAATATGCCGTTTTGTTAAAATGGGACAACATCTATTATGAAAAGCCTTCAAAAACCGCAAAAGAGATTAAAAAGATTGTCCGGTTGGGTTTGGTACAGTGGCAGATGCGTCCCTATAAAAATATCAGTGAACTGATGCAACAGGCAGAATATTTTGTGGATACTTTAAGTGCCTATAAAAGTGACTTTGCTCTTTTCCCCGAATTTTTCAATGCTCCTTTAATGGCGCAATACAATCAGATGAGCGAAGCAGAGGCGATCCGGAAACTGGCCGAATATACAGCACCCATCATCCAGGAATTTTCAAAACTATCCATTGCTTACAACATCAACATTATCACGGGAAGTATGCCCGAATTGGTTGGCGATACCCTTTATAATGCAGGGTATCTTTGCAAACGGAATGGATCCGTTGAGCGTTATGAAAAACTTCATATGACCCCTGATGAAGTCAAAGTATGGGGCATGTCCGGTGGAAATAAAATTCAGACTTATGATACCGACTGCGGGAAAATTGGCATTCTGATTTGTTATGATGTCGAATTTCCTGAAGTCTGCAGACTATTGAAAGATGAGGGAATGGATATATTGTTTGTCCCATTTTTAACCGATACTCAAAACGGGTATTCGCGGGTTCGGTATTGTGCCCAGGCAAGAGCCATTGAAAACGAGTGTTATGTTGCCATTGCGGGTAGTGTGGGAAATTTGCCCAAGGTTCACAATATGGATATCCAGTATGCACAATCCATGGTATTTACTCCCTGCGATTTTGCATTTCCGACAACCGGAATAAAATCGGAAGCTACTCCCAACACCGAAATGATATTAATTTCGGATGTGGATATAGATCTGCTGAGAGAGCTTCATAACTTTGGAAGTGTAAAAAACCTCAAAGATCGGAGGCACGACCTCTATGAATTAAAAAGGCGTTAATATTAGCATAAATTGCTTTGCGTATATATGAAAATGATATACTTTTACGATATCAAATATTACTATCATGAAAACAGTTTCTTTGAAAATAGATGAATCCATTTTCGGTGAGACCGAAAAGATTCTGACCATCATGAAAAAACCGCGAAACAGGTATATCAATGAGGCAATTGACTATTATAACAAGTTTCAGAAAAGGGTGATTCTTGAAAAAAAACTGAAGATGGAATCAGAGTTGGTAAGCCAGGATTCTCTTGCTGTACTCAATGATTTTGAACAACTTGGCTATGCAGATTAAACAATTCGAAATATGGATTGCCGATTTGAATCCTCAGATTGGTACAGAGACTGGTAAAACAAGGCCTGTGCTTGCAATTCAGTCAAACCTGCTTAATAAGATTCCACATCCTTCAACTATCGTTTGTCCCCTGACAACCAATGTAAAACTGGAATCAGAAATTTTGAGGGTTCACTTAAGGAAAGGGATTGCCAATGTGGTTGAGGATAGCGATATCATGATCGATCAATTGCGAGCTATTGATAATAAACGACTTATCAAAAAAATTGGAGATTTGCCCCCGGATCTGGCAGAATTGGTGAAGGATAATATCAGGATCATATTGGAAATTGAATAATTAAATACATCATATATGAACATTAAAAAATTCACATTTAATCCCATCGAGGTAAATGCATTCGTGTTGTGGGACGAAACGCTCGAATGTGTGATAATTGATGCGGCATGTTTTTACCCCTATGAGCAGGAAAAATTAAAGTTGTTTATCGAAACCTTGCATCTGAAACCTGTTAAGCTGCTCAATACGCACGGGCATTTTGATCATTTGCTGGGGAATGAATTTGTCAGGAACACGTGGGGATTATCCGGTGAAATTCACATGAATGATAAATATCTGGTCGAACAAGCCTCAGGTCAGTCCTTATTGTTTGGAATGTCAATCGCTAAACCGCCGGCGCCCGGCCACTTTTTTGAGGATGGTGAAATAATCAGGTTCGGAAATTCATCCTTAAAGGTAATTTGTGTGCCGGGTCATTCGCCGGGAAGTGTTGCGTTTTATTCAGAAACTGATAAGTTATTGATTGCAGGTGATATCCTGTTTTGCGGTTCTGTCGGACGTACCGATCTGCCGGGGGGTAGTCATGAGCAACTGATCAGCGGGATTAAAGAAAAACTCATGATTCTCAATCCCCAGGTAAAGGTTTATTGCGGTCACGGACCTGAAACTACCATCGGGGCTGAAAAGGACAATAACCCCTATCTAAATTAGCTTTCTTTAATTGATAATCCCAATGCTAATGATTGGATGAGTAATAATATGAGGAGCTACTGGCATCCGGTAACTTAAACGCAATAAACGAAAAAAAGTAATTTGCAATATGTCAGCCAGTTGCCAACAGCCAACGGCCAGTCGCTTTAAATTTAAAGGATATGGAATATTATTAACAATGATTCGTTAAAGACCAAAAAAATCATAGTAATGTTTTCGTAAAAGCATTAAAATTGCAGGGTCAAAAAATATAATAAAATACAGAGGTAATGGCAATAGATAAATTTGTGAGCCGACATATCGGACCACGTGAGGAAGATATTAAAGAGATGCTTAAAGTGATTGGTGTTCAGTCGCTTAATGAATTGATTGATCAGACAATCCCGGCAAATATCCGGCTGGACAAACCATTAAACCTTTCCAACGGACTGACAGAAAGGGAGTACTTCCGGAAAATTCTTAAAATTGCCCAAAAAAATAAAGTCTTCAATACCTATATTGGAATGGGATGGTACGACACCATCACCCCGGCTGTTATTCTTCGTAATATTCTCGAAAATCCCGTATGGTACACTTCGTATACGCCGTACCAGGCTGAGATTTCGCAGGGAAGGCTCGAAGCATTGCTGAATTTCCAGACCATGGTGTGCGAAATGACGGCAATGCCACTGGCTAATGCTTCGTTATTGGATGAGGCTACCGCCGCTGCCGAAGCGATGCACATGATGTATAGTCTTCGCTCAAGGGCGCAGGAAAAAGCAGGCGCAAACATTTGCTTTATTGATGAAATGATCTGGCCTCACACACTCGATGTTTTGATTACCAGGGCTGAACCACTTGGAATTGAATTGAAAGTGGGTAGCTTTAAGGATGCACTTCCTGAAGACAGTTGGTTTGGAGCCATTTTGCAGTATCCTAACTCAGATGGTGAAATTGAAGATTACAGCGATTTTACTAATTTGGTACATGAAAAAGGAAGTAAGGTGGCAGTTGCTACCGATTTACTTGCCCTCGCACTGCTGACTCCTCCGGGTGAATGGGGTGCCGATATTGTATTTGGCTCATCACAGCGTTTTGGCGTTTCAATGGGATATGGCGGACCAATCGCTGCTTTCTTTGCAACGCGTGATGAATACAAGCGTGATCTTCCCGGGAGGATCATAGGTGTGTCTAAAGACGTAAACGGTAAACATGCGCTTCGCCTGGCACTTCAGACACGTGAGCAACACATTAAACGCGAAAAAGCAACCTCAAATATTTGTACAGCACAAGCCCTTCTGGCTACGATGGCCGGAATGTACGCAATTTACCATGGTCCGGAAGGGATTAAGGCGATCGCCGAAAGGGTTCACAATATTGCAGGATTATTATCGGACGAGATCACCAAACTGGGCTATAAACAGGTAAATCAGAATTTTTTCGATACAATAAAAATTGATCTGCCACGGCATGTCAAACGGGAGGATATCGAATGGCTTTCACTCGACCTTGAGATGAATTTCCGTTATTTCCCCAACGGCCAGGTGGGTTTAAGTATTGATGAAACTACAAATATTGAGGACATTAACTGGATAGTTGAAGTTTTCGCGAAAGCAGCCAACAAGCCTGTTCCTGTTATTGCCACCATCCCCGAAAATATTACGATTGATGCGGTTTACCTGCGCAAATCTGCCTACCTCACTCAGCACGTTTTCAGTAAATACCGTTCCGAAACAGAGATGGCACGCTACATTAAACGTCTCGAAAAAAAGGATATATCATTGGTTCATTCGATGATTTCGTTGGGTTCGTGTACCATGAAGCTCAATGCTGCCACCGAAATGTTGCCGCTTAGCTGGATCGAATTTAACGGAATTCACCCATTCGTACCCAAGAATCAGGCCATGGGCTATCATGAGCTGATGGAGGAGTTGCGCCGTGATCTTGCCGAGATAACTGGTTTTGCTGATATTTCATTACAGCCAAATTCAGGTGCAGCCGGTGAATATGCGGGATTATTGGTGATCAGGGAATACCACAAAAGCAGGGGAGAGGGTCACCGGAATGTCGCTTTAATACCATCGTCAGCTCATGGAACAAATCCGGCAAGTGCTGCAATGGCCGGAATGAAAGTCGTTGTTGTTCCATGTGATGAACGGGGAAATATTGATGTAAATGAACTTCGCAGGAAGGCAGAAGAATTCAAAAATGATCTATCGTGTTTCCTGGTGACCTATCCTTCAACACACGGAGTCTTTGAGTCTGCCATTACCGAAATGTGCAGCATTATTCATGAATGTGGT
Source organism: uncultured Bacteroidales bacterium (assembly GCA_942493325.1). Classification (GTDB taxonomy): domain Bacteria; phylum Bacteroidota; class Bacteroidia; order Bacteroidales; family Prolixibacteraceae; genus JAAFHB01. The sequence goes on from OW818689.1 coordinate 6,040,490, forward strand.
GGTCAGGTTTATATGGATGGCGCCAACATGAATGCACAGGTCGGTCTGACCAATCCAAGCCGGATAGGGGCTGATGTTTGTCACCTGAACCTGCATAAAACATTTGCCATTCCCCACGGAGGTGGTGGTCCCGGAGTAGGACCTATCTGTGTGGCAAAACATCTTGTTGAATTTTTACCCGCTCATTCAGTGATGAATAACGGACATGTTGGAATTCATGCCGTTGCTTCAGCTCCCTGGGGAAGCGCCTCTGTATTGACGATCACTTATGGATATATCAAAATGCTGGGAGCTGACGGACTTACCGAGGCAACCAAAATTGCCATTCTGAATGCAAACTATATCGCTGAGCGGCTCAAAGATAATTACGGAATATTATACACCGGAGAGAACGGCCGGGTGGGTCATGAGATGATTCTCGAATGCAGGCACCTGAAAACCAATGCCGGAATTACGGAGACTGATATCTCGAAACGGTTAATGGATTATGGATTTCATGCTCCCACGCTTTCATTCCCGGTTCACGGCACGTTGATGGTTGAACCTACAGAAAGTGAATCGAAAGAGGAGCTCGACCGTTTTGTTGAAACCATGAATGCAATTTTTGATGAAATCAAAGAGGTTGAAAATGGCGTTGCCGATGCGGTTGATAATGTACTTATGAACGCGCCTCACACGGCAGAAATGCTCACTTCCAACGAATGGACACATGCTTATTCACGCGAAAAGGCAGCCTACCCACTGGAATGGCTTCGCGAGAATAAATTCTGGGTGCCGGTCGGACGGGTGGATAATGCCTGGGGTGACCGCAACCTTTTCTGTACCTGCGCACCGCTTGAGAGTTACGAGTAAAACAAGGCGATGGGGCGACAGGGCGATGGGGCGACGGGCGCAGGCGAAACGGCGATGGGATAAAAATTATGAAATGATTTTTCTTTAGATAATTTAAAAAAGTGACATCATGAACAAAATTAGGACTCATAGGGATTTACAGGTTTATCAATTAGCTTTTGATAAATATGACCATATCCTTTCACAGCTGGTCATCATGATTAATTCTCCTGAAAAATGGAGTCACTAATCACTGACTCGCCCATGCGCCCTTTCGCCCAATCGCCCGTTCGCCCCTTCGCCTCTTCGTTGTAATTAATCACAAATACAAATCAGTCAGATGGTCCTGTTTCCTAACGCCAAAATCAACCTCGGTCTGAATATTCTCCGCAAAAGGGAGGACGGTTACCATGAACTGGAAACGATCTTTTATCCTGTTGGATTAAAAGATGGCCTTGAATTTATTGAAAATAAGCAGAATAAGATAATTTTTTCAGGTTCGGGTTTGTCGCTGGATATTGCTTCAGAGGAGAACATTGTTGTAAAAGCTTACCGTTTGCTTGCCGCGGATTACGCTCTTCCAGGGCTCGATCTTCATCTGCACAAGGTCATTCCGTTTGGTGCAGGATTGGGAGGCGGATCATCCGATGCTGCATTTCTATTGAAAGGGCTTAATGATTATTTCGAATTGGGTCTGACGCTTGATCAATTAAAAGTATATGCAATAAAGCTGGGTGCCGATTGTGCTTTCTTTCTGGAAAACAAACCCGCATTTGCAAGTGGAATAGGGGAGAGGCTTCAGAATTTAGACTTCACATTAAGCGGTTATTATATTATGCTTGTCAAACCTCCGTTTGGAGTCGGAACAAAGGAGGCATATGCTGGGATCAAACCCGCAGTTCCGAAGTTGTCATTGCTTGATTCCATTCAATCTTCCCCTGAGAGATGGCAGGAATATATGGTGAACGACTTCGAAACCTCTGTATTTCCGCTTTTTCCTGAGATTGCTGAAATTAAAGCCAAATTGCTTGATAACGGTGCTCTTTATGCCTCCATGTCGGGCAGCGGATCAACGGTTTTTGGATTATTTAAGGATGACCCGCAATTAACCAAGGAAGATTTTGAACAGGAGTGTTTTATTTGGAAGGATTGGATATAGCGTGATTCCTGAAAAACGAATTCAATTATTAGAAAAAAATTAAGCTATCTGTATCAGATTCGTTACCTTTGACAAAAGAAAGTACGGAACAATCTTTGTACAAATATTTAATGTCATGAATTACACCATAAAGATAGCTGAGAATTACAAGGAATCCGGGAGGATATTAAGGATGGTCAAAGAACTTGCTGGTGATAGTCCCCTTGTTGCCATTTATGAGGACGAAACCGGAATTTCGCTCGAAATGGAGAAAGAATTGGAACAGCGTTATCTTCATGTTTTAAAGAATCCGGATGAAGGGAAAAGTTGGGATGACGTTAAAAATGATCTTCTAAATCGATGAGATAGTATTTGCCTGAAACAAAATCCTCTCATGTTTTCATTCAAAAAGGATATCGGATGAATATGTAAGAATACCTTTAATATGAAGCAATACGCTGTGATAATCAATGCTTTTGCGCAATCTGATCTAAAAATTGCTGTTGATTGGTATGCTGAACGTAAAGCCGGATTAGATCGTGAATTTATTCAAGAGGTTGAGAAAACCATTCAACAAATATCAAGTAATTCTCGACAATTTGCTATAGTCAGTAAGAAGATCAGAATGGCTATTGTGAAACGATTCCCATATGGAATTTACTATTTCATTAGAGAAGAAAATATTCACGTCTTCGCTGCCTTTCATTTCAGCAGAAATCCGAAGGTTTTAAGAAAGAGAATAAAATAATCGGCAGATGGGATAGTGAGTATAAGTTCATCAATCCGAAGTTCCAATTCGCTATTTTTCTGTTTGAAATTATTTATCATTGTAAAAAGTCAAATGCAATGAAGGCGCTGGAATTTAAATCAAAAATAAGTAACAATAGGATTCATATCCCCAAAAAAATACAGGCGGAACTCAGATCCATACGTGAGAAAAATGTTCGGGTCATGATTTTTCTCGATGATCCGGATGTTTCAGTCGATACTGAAGGCTTGAATCTTATTTCAATGGATAACTCTAATCTTTTGACAAGTGGTGAACAGGATTCAATCAATAATGGATTAAAGGATTTAGAAGAAGGACGGATTTATTCGCATGAAACAGCGCGTAAACTCTATGAAAAATACTATAGGATTAACCGACAGAATCCGCAGCAATTGGAGAATCAATTGTCATAATTATTATCTGGCGTTTGAATGGCTATTCAGCAGTCAATTAGTATTTCCAGATGTGAAATTTGGTTGACCCAGTTCAATAAAACTCACAGTCAAATCTTTATTTCACCGAAAAAGATAGTGACAAATAGTTGAAATTGCATTTTGGTAGAAAATCCAATGCATCTGATCGGCACACCAGGGCATTCTGTAAACCCGAAACCGGCATTCCGTCGGTTTTTCCTTTTTAGTTCATCACGGAGACGATTCCTTTGCAGGGAATCTTTAAATTTACAACCTTATGAAAAATAATCCTTTCTCCAAAATCCCGAACAACTTTTCGTTTTCACCACTCAGGCTGTTTGTAATCGTAAACTTTATTGCCGTGCTGGGTTTGATCTTTTTAAGCCGGGTATTATCACCTGCATTCACTAAAGAAATTCAGATAAATAAAGGAACTTATGAAGCAAATTGGAAATTTTTGATGGAACACCTGTTTGATGAGAGGAGTACAAATGCAGCCCGATTTGAGCAGGATATAAAAATCGAACTGTCAGGTGACACGATACCTGGCGATTTTAAGATAGTCAGCAAAATGGTTGATGAACTTAAACCTTTGATTAAAAGTGTAAATATTGAGGTTGTAAAAACCGGAGGAAATTTTTCCATTATGTTTCACAAAAAAAATGATACGTGGCGACGAGGTCGTTCTGTTCGTGCATCACGTTACCGCAATGAAATTGTGTTTTTTGATTATACATTTTTTGAAAATAATTTTAGTGCCGGTACTGACTCAACCCGCAGAAATAAGGAAATTTACAAACTTATTGTTACTAATCTTTATGTAAATGTTAAAACACTGACTACAAACCCATTGGGGCTATACTCCGGAACATATGAAAATTTGGATACAACCAAATTCAAATCTGAAACTATCCCATTCCCTTATGACGAAAACTTTATTATTTCCAAACTTTATGCAAAAGATTTTTATCAGCAGCTTAAAAATCATATGACTCAAAAATATGGCTGGCTTTCGTATTATAAATTCCGCTTCAAAATAGAAATTCAAATACTGTCCTGCAGCCTTGCTTTAGTTTTTCTTTTAATTTATTTTGGGCTGTTGCGGTATTTTAAAATCCTTGAAAATTTAAAGAAATGGAAGCGAGGTGGCTGGTTCTTAAACGCGTTTGTCTTTGCACAAGGATTTATCCTGGCGTCAATTATTCTTTTAATCGATGCATTACCATATGATTATCAAATAATTAAGATTCTTAAGCCGATAATCCGGATTGGTTACCCCGCTTTAATTATACTCACTTTAATAGCCCGTCTTTACATTATCGTTTCTTTAATCCTGATTGTGGTTAATCTTCTTCAGAATTTTTTTATCAGGGAAGACCAATCATCATACAAAAACATGATCCGGTCATTTCTAATTACTTTTTTGAGTTGTTATATCATATATTTAGCTTTATTTTTAAATCAGGTGTATCCAACGGTATTCTTTATCGGGAGTTATTGGCGAACAGTTAATATACTCCCTTCCATTTTCGAAAATAACTATGGAATTTTTTCATGGTATATCTTTTTATGTTTTGCCCTTGCCCCTTTTGTCCGATTATTTATTGATTATACAAGTTACCTGAATGAGCAGCGAATATTGGCCAAAGATTTAGAGTTAAGTCATTTGCGGGAGGCCAATACAAAAGCTGAATTACTTGCGTTGCACGCACGAATTAATCCTCATTTCCTGTACAACGCGCTGAACTCGATAGCCGGACTGGTGCGTACCGATCCGGATAGAACCGAAAAAGTGGCCCTTTCGTTGTCCGAATTGTTCAGACACACCCTGGGCCGGCAAAGCTCACAATTTATTCCTTTGCAGGAAGAGGTGAACATGGTGGCGCATTATCTCGAAATTGAGAAAATACGGTTTGGTAACCGGATGAATTATGAAATACGGCTGCCCGATAGTCTTAAGGATTTGATCGTACCCCGTTTTATGGTACTTCCACTGGTTGAAAATGCCGTGAAACATGGCGTTTCGCAAATACCGGGAGAGGCTTTTGTGAAAGTCGAAATTGCAAAGGAGAACGGTGAAATGCTGATCACGGTTTACGACAATGGCCCTGATTTTCCGGAATTACTTGTTGGCGGCAGCGGGTTGCAGAACTTACAGGATATGTTACATTTGCTCTATGGCGATGATTACGAAATGCACTGGAAGAACAAACCCGACAAATACATTCGGCTTGTTTTGAGAAAAGAAATCCAGGAGAAACCGGGAAAGCGTATTTAGTGAAAAGCAGTAAAAAAACAGAAATTCAAAAACATTACCAGGACAACTCAAATGCAACAAACTTATTCCACCATACTTATAGATGACGAACCGCCGGCCCGGCAACGGTTAAAAGAGTTGCTGTCCGGGCACAATCCGATGTTCCGTGTGGTTGCCGAAGCTGCAAACGGCTTCGAAGCTGTTGAGCTAATCAACACGCTTCGTCCCGATCTTATTTTTCTCGATATTCAAATGCCCGGCATGGATGGTTTTGAAATGCTGAAACAACTGAATCACAAACCAATCGTGATCTTTTGCACTGCATTTGACGAATATGCGCTGCAGGCATTTTCTGCATCCGGCATTGACTATTTGCTGAAACCTGTTCAACAGGAACGCCTCGATCAGGCGGTTGAGAAGTTAAAACACCTGCGTAACAATGACCGTTTCGATGAACTGATTCACATGATGTCTGCCATGCAGCCCCTGAATAACCGCAAAATGACCTCCATTGCTATTAAAACAGGTGACAAAGTGCTGTTTATACGGATAGAAGAGATTGCCTACCTGGAAGCAAAAGACAAATATGTGACGCTGCATACTAAAACAGGCAAGGAACATCTTATTGATCAGCCGTTAAAACAACTGGAAGAAAAACTACCTTCCAGCTTTGTCCGCATACACCGTGCATTCGTTGTAAACACCGATATGCTTAAAGAGATAAGCAAGTACTTTGCATCAAAATATGTCGTTATACTTGCTGATAATCCTCAAACACGGTTAATCAGCAGCCGGAGCTATAAAGATGAAATATTGGCATTAATCAATGTCTAAGTTTAGCCATCCGGTCAGAAACAATAATTGATAAAAAGAAACGCTACCGGAGTTTGTCCAGTAGCGTTTTAACTAAATTATAAGGTGAAGAAAATCAATAACCTGTATTTTAGTTGATTTTTTCTTTATTAATATCCACCTGAATTAATATCCACCTGACTTTGAGGAACCGGGAAAACCAGGTTGTCATCAGTTAATGTCTTCTTGATCCCTATTTGAGTTGCTTTGAAATTCAGGACCGGAATTTCCCTGCCCGTGCGTACCAGGTCAAACCACCGTTGGCCTTCGAAGGCAAATTCAACACGGCGTTCCTGCTCATTAGCCAAACGGAAGGATGCCAGGATGTGATAATTATTTCTTACCTGAAAGTTGAAAATAGTAATTGAATATTGTATATTTACACAAAAAGTGCTCAAACACCATTGTATTATAGCATGAAAAGAGAAATTATCCAATATTTAAGAGACTGGAAAATCCGGAAGGATAGGAATCCATTAATAATAAGAGGAGCCAGACAGGTAGGCAAAACCTATGTTATAGAGGAATTTGCAAAGAGTGAGTTTAAAAATTGTCTGAAAATAAACCTGGAAGAGAAACCTGAATTGAAAAAAATATTCTTCGATAATGATGTAAAACGTATCATGACCGAACTTTCAATTTTATTGAATGAGAATGTGATTTACGGGGATACCTTGTTTTTTATTGATGAAATACAGACCTGCCCTGAAGCAATACAATCACTTCGGTATTTTAAAGAAAAAGTTCCTGAACTTCATGTAATCTGTGCAGGTTCATTGCTCGACCATACCTTAACCGAAATGAAATTGCCAATGCCGGTTGGACGAGTTGAATTCCTGTATATGTATCCGATGAACTTCAAAGAATTTCTGGTGGCCATTAACCAGGAAAAACTGGTTTCATATATACAGGAGTTTGATTTCACAAAACCATTTAGCGAAGTCATTCACAATCAAATAACACAACACCTCAGGTTTTACTTTTTTATTGGTGGGATGCCTGCAGCCGTAAAAAATTTTGCAGAAAATACTAACCTTCCCGATATTCAAAGGATACAAAACAATATTTTGACTTCAATTCAATACGATTTTGCAAAATATGGAACCCGTAAACAACAGGATTACCTGCAAATAGTTTTAAGGTATTGTGGCAGATATTCCGGCAGAAAAATTAAATACAGCAACATCGACAGGGAAGTAAGGTCAACTTATTTGAAAGAGGCAATTGAAAAGCTTGTATTAAGCAGAGTTATTCATTCGGTAAAACATACCAATGCATCTAAAGTGCCTATTGCAGAATATGTTAAAGAAGATGTATTTAAAACTGTATTCATGGATATTGGTTTTGTTAACCAGTTAAACCAAATAGAACTTACCGGGCTGGATAATTTGGTTACCGCCAATGAAGGAATGCTTGCCGAACAATTTATTGCACAGGAATTGCTATGCATTCAGCCTGCCTGGTTAAGTCCCGGGTTATTTTACTGGTCAAGGGAAGAGAAAAATTCCAATGCCGAAATCGATTTTATTTTTCAATACAAAAACAATATTTATCCTGTTGAAGTAAAAGCGGGGAAAACGGGAACTTTAAAATCTATGCAAATGTATCTGTATGAAAAAAAGCTTAAAGCCGGTATAAGATTCAACATGGATATTCCCAGCAAAGGAATGTTTAATTCAAAGGTTAATGCGCCGGGCAAAAATACAGAACTTTCCTGGAAACTTATGTCATTACCCTTGTATATGGTTTCTGAACTTAAACGAATAATTGATTTGGGAATTTTCTGAAATCCGTCAATTTTATCCTGAATTAATATTGTTGACTCAAAATATGAAAACCGATACTATTCAACACCAAAAATCAGAGTTGAGTTTATAATTCTCTCAAATTTAAGGAATTTGTTGATGAGGCAATAATGTTTTTTTGAGTTCAGGATGGAACCTTGCAATTTCTGAGTTTTTCGTCAAATCCCATATGGAGGTGCCTAATTCCCTCATGCCAAGTATAGCTGTAATCCAACCTTGTGTCCAACCTGTTTCAATGGCCCAGGCACCCCAGCCATGATCTGCGTTGGAACCCCAGTGTTCAAAGCGTTTGTAATCGAAAGCACGCATCCATCCGCCGCTCAGTTCAGGATGATCTTTCGATTTTACCTGGATCCGGCACAGGAATCCGGCCAGTTTATCAGTTGCTGCCTTTATTTTAGGATCATTCGTAGCATAAGCAGCTTCGTGCAATCCCAGGAATGCGAAATTGGTGGTGTATAAAAGATCGCTTACCGGGTCACCGTTTTTGGCAATCAGCGAAGCTTCGTGGGTACCATAAGCCTCATTTGACTGGGGAGGGGGATATTTGCCCATTTTAAGTTCGCCAAGTTCTTCCCTGATCGCCCCGCTTTTGTCCTGAAGTTCAAGGAAATCATTGACGACTGTCATGAGTATTTTCCGGTTACCGGGTGTGTCGTCTACCCGCACCAACCAGGCCAGGGGAAGGATCATTCGGGCTTTTTCCTGCGCCAATCCATTTGTCCAGGTCCAGCCATTTGGGTAGTGATCCATCATGGTATAAATTCCTTTCCGCGCGCGGTCCAGGAAAAGCGAATCTCCTGTTTTGTCGTATGCCCACAGGTAACAGGCCCATAAATAACTTTCGAAATGGGGCGATAAATTTGTTTTATCCTGATTGAAGTAGTATTCCCACCCATTTTTTTCAAGTAGAGGGAGGTCTATCCGGCTGCCACGGAACCCATTAACGCCGGTAGTCCGGACAAGGGCCAACAACGATTTCATCAGGATTTCGTCCCAGCGATCAGTGCCGGTCAAGGCAGCGGTGGTCCAGGCCGAGAGCAGGAAGCGCGCATTGTCATCGCCGTAACTGGACTTGTACCAATCATAATTACTGATGCCCCAGGGAATAAGTCCATAAGCGCTATGATTTGGATCGCCATACTCTTTTTTTGTGGCAATTGAATTCAGCAGGTAATAATCGAGCAGATTCCGGGCAGTTGACAGGTATTCTTCATTGTTTAAAACACGTCCTGCCACTGCAAACGCCATTGAGGTTTCACTGATGCAGTCTCCCCGTTCCATAATCCCGATGGGTTGGCTTCCATTTTCATTGATCTCTGAGAAAATGCATTCAAACACCCCGCCGGAGCCATCACCGGCAGGAATGTCACTGCTCCATGGCAGTCGTTGTATGCCTGAACCGACCAACCGGCGAAGCGTATCTTTATAGGAACCCGGGATCAGCATACGGGCATTTTTATACCATTCAACCCCGCGCAGCAGGCTTTCACGCTGAAAGTTCTTTGGCAGCACTTCCTCTTTGGTATAAGTGGAACCCATAACCGGTTCCCATTTTAGTTCTGCGATTTTCGCACCAGGAAGGACAAATTCAAGGATCCGTTTCCATACTTCCCCCCATTCTTTTGCCGGGGCATATCTGCCTGATACAAAATGGCTAAGATTGGTTGTAGCGATCAGTACCGGATAATCCCTCATCTCAAACAGAAGTGGTGCCTGTTTTTCGGGTAATCCGTATACGGCTGAGTCAAAACCGGCAACTTTTGCAGTCACAATATGCTCCCTGCCTGTACCAGGACCCACCCTGATGTAATGTAGTCCATTGATTCCCAGGATGCTTAAACTATCGGGAAATCCGTGGAAGAACCCGGAATTGATCACCGCTCTTTCCGCACCGGCTTTTTCAACTTTGCCGGGAGTGATACCGGGAATTTGAGCCGGAAACTCCACATAAGCCCTGATCCCTTTTCGCTGAATAAGTTCAAAAAAATCTTTACCCAAATCCACCTGTTCTCCAGGATAATGATCGGCTAAGATTAAAAGCGCTTCGCCGGACCGGGTACTTTTTGCGGCTTCAGCAGCATTATCGTGGAGGATGATGTTGATTTTCTTTTGCCCCTGTATGATGCGGACCAGGTCGTTTGTCGGTGAACTGCTTACATGCAACGTTTTCTTAAAACCCGCATATCCGGAAAAAGGCAGGACCAGGAACATGCATATCCATAACAGATATTGCGTAAACAAGATTAAACGGAAACGTTTCATTCTGATTCATTTAAATTAAGTCTTCCTATTGATTCGCAGGCCAATGCGTTTCAAGTCCCTGGCTGCGAATTAATTTCTGAAATTCATCGAGCAGTTCTTTGCGCTCCCTGATGGCTCTCGGCGGCAGCTTTTTGTTTATCGCAAAAGCGACCAGCATGCCCACCGCTTCACCAATGCTCCATTCAACCGGGTGTAAACGATAACATCCATTGGTGATATGAGTCGTCCCGATATTTTTATTTGCAGGCAGCAGGTTGTTCATTCGCCGGGGCAACAGGGCACCCAGCGGAATTTGAAAGGGCAGGGAGCCAAAATCGACATAATTATCTCCCTGGCTGCTTGGATGGAGATCGATATGGTAATAACCGGTTCCCACACTGTCCTGAAAATCAGCAGATTTTTTACCCGCCGCTTCACCGGCAATCAGCTTCCGGTTTTCGGCACCCACATGTTCTTCCAAAACGGTAAATTCGGCTTTAATTCTCCTTGCTTCACGGATGTAGGGATATTTTGCCATGCCATCTTCTGTTCCCATCACATCGCCCCTTAATCTCAGGCCTGACCATCCCATTCCCCCGTCGGGACGCGGCGCTTCGGTCTGAAGCCAGTAGAACAGTGAAAGGTTGAGCTGCCGGGCAGCCTGGATATGTTTGTTGAATTCTTTCTCCTCCACATCAATGAGGTTTCCGGCAAAATAATCATTTTGCGGCCAGTTGACAATCGTAATGTCACCCGCGTAAGTTCCCAGTTCAAAATTTTCCTTATTGATGATCCGCCTGTAGTTCCATAGGTTCAGCATATCGCCGGTTTTCTTTCCTTCGGGGTGGAAGCCCAGGTTTTTAGGTTTCAGGGTTCGCGGGTCTGAATAATCCAGGTCCAGCAGTTTTCCTGACCAGGGTGGATTCATTTCAGGAATATAGGTGCTCCAGAAACCATAATCCCGCGGACGGTCAATCACATTATTCATACCCGCCTGGTAATCCATCGCAAAGCAGAGGGTAAAAGCCTGGTTGTTTTTGGGATTGGCCTTTTCAGGCGCGTGGAGTTCACTGGTCTGGATTTTTGATTCGGTTCCGGTAATGTATTCGGTTTTAGTCAGCGGTAAAAGATCGCCGCACTCGGTAGCATCCACAAAATAGGAAGCAGAAAGTATCAATGCCTTGTCATTTATCAGGTTCACCACCTCAACGGCTTTTACATGGTCTCCGTCAACATCGGCCGATTTCACCCGGTAGTTTAGAAGAAGTGTAAGTTTCCCGGTACTTATAAAGGGAGCCAGCATTTCGGTTAAAACCGCAACCGACACGCGGGGTTCATGGCACAGCTTTGAAACTGAACCATCGCCGGGATTAAGAAATTTACGATTTTGGGCACCTGGTGTTAGAGAGTAGTTTCGTTTGTAAAATGATCTGACCCTGTTCCGGTAATCCCTGTAAGATGCAGGAGCACCGTGGTTTTCGATCCAGGAGTGTTCGTCGGGCGGTACCCCCTGCTGGGAGATCTGTCCTCCGATCCAATCGGTTTCTTCAGTGAGGATCACCTTCAGACCGTTCCGGCAAGCTGCCAGTGCAGCGGCGCATCCCCCCAGGCCTCCACCGGCAATGATTAAATCTGCCGATAATTGCTTCGACGTATTTTTCCTTTTCCCATTGGGTTTTTCACCTTGAATACCAAATACCGGAGGTGTCAACATTATGCCTCCACCTGCAGATACGAGGGTTAAAAAATTTCTTCGTTTCATTTCTCAAATTTAAGGAATTTCAGTTCTTTTCTTCCGCGCTCAAACCTTCAATTCCCTTTAGGGTAGGAATAACTGTTTTAATCGTCCCATCGGACCTGAACTCCATTTTATCAATGCACACCTCCCGGTGAAAACCTGCCGAACGGCCCATCTCAATTCCTTTGGGATAGGTAAACCGGTGATAGACCAGATACCATTCATCTTTCCCCGGAATCCGGAGCACCGAATTGTGCCCGGTGGCATAAATTTCCTGCGCTGCATCCTGCATAATAACCAGGTTGTCAGCCGGAATATTCAGTTCTCCAAGCGGCGATTTTGATGTTGCGTACCGGACTTTATAGTTTGGATTGCGGGTATCATCTTCCGACCACATGAAATAATAGGTTCCATTCCGCGAAAAAACATAGACTCCCTCTCTGAAAGAAGCATTCGGGGTCATGATTTTAAGCGTCTGTTTTTTAAGCGAAACCATTTCGTCGTTTAATTCGGCACCGGCCAGGTAGCCATTTCCCCAATAGAAGTAACTTTTTCCTGAAACCGGATCGGTAAACACATCAGGGTCAATCTCCTGTCCACCGATAATTCCTTTGGGTTTAAAATCAACCAGCGGTTTGCCGCTGTCCACAAAAGGGCCGGTCGGGTGGTCGGCCACTGCAACGCCAATCTTCTGGGCGGCAGTGAAATAATAGAAATACTTGTATTCGCCGTTAATTTTCTTCTCAATAATACAGGGAGCCCAGGCATTCCTGTCCGCCCAACTCACATCTTTTTTCAGGTCGAGTATCACACCTTCATCTTTCCAGTTAACCAGATTGTCTGAAGAAAATACCTTAAAATAGTCGCCCGACCAGTTGTTGAACCCGTCGCTGGTAGGGTAGAGGTAGTATTTACCGGTTTTTTCAGAATAAAGGATTTCAGGGTCGGCATAAAATCCTTCCAACACCGGATTGTGATCTTCCGAAGCATAAACCTGAAAAACTTCTTTTCCTTTTCCTTCTATCTCAAAGGAGTATTGTACTGGTCCTCCGGAAAAATCCTGCACTCCGGAAGGGCTGATGCCGATTCCGGGGAAAGTCTTGAATACCGGATCAAACCGGCTGATATCTGTTCCTGTTTTTACCGGCAGGAAGATTTTTCGTTCCGTAGTTTTGAAACAGACATTTTGTTTTTTCAATAAGCCCGAATGCGGTTCATCCAGCAGATCGTCGAAAGTGCCCCATTGTGCAACAAGCGCTTTTAATTCTTTTTGAGTAATGGGTATGACTGTGCCATGCCGGGGATGAAAATTCATCGATATTTCCTGATCGATTATCGTGAAATTCCGGAGGTCGGAACTTCGGGTGAACTGGTAACCACCTTTGGTATAAAGATCATACATCAGAATCCATTCATCCGAGTTGTTCAATTTAAATATTCCTGATCCTTCCACCGGGTCCCTCGACTGATCGATGCGCTCCGGTCCGGCCTGGACGTAGCCTTCTGTCAGTCGATCGGAAACGGCAAGTTTGATCCCGGCATCTCCATCTTCCGATTTAAAAAACAGGTGGAATTTCCCCTCTTTGAAAATGATATCGCCATCAATACAGGCATTATTGGTCGGGCTGAAGAAAAGTTGTTTGGGAGCGCTTTCAAAGCCTGTAAAATCAGCATTTGCATAAGCGTAATAAATTTTGTCCGGATCTTCATTTTGTTTCATCGAGAAATAAACCATGTATTTTTTGGCGACTTCATCGTAAATGGTTTGCGGTGCCCAAACCCGCCAGACATTGCCAAACTCTTTCGGGAAAGTTTCCGGGATATTAATTACCGACGACTCCCAGGTGATCAGATCGCCGGATTTCATCAGAACCATGGCATAGTTTTTCCAGCCCATTTCAGGAACATACAAATCGGTTACCACCGATGGTTATCGTAGCATCAACTGGTTTTAACGAGGCAAAACGAACAGGGTCGGTTTGTGCATTTTCTGAATATAATTGCGTTTTACAGGCAGCCAATTGTTGCGTTTTAATCAGGTTCTCAACAAAACTCCATGCAACTTTATGAACAGTTCCGGTTTCGGTATTTCCTGAAATGAGTACTTTTTTGCGCTGGTTCAACCGATCAGACAAAGGCAACGCTTTCGCAGGGCTGAAATTCTTAAGGTCAGTGGTTGTTGTTTGGTATGCCTGTGTTTTTCCGTCCGTTGTGCTAAGCCATGAAACATTATACTGCGCGGTGTTTGAATGGTACGAAATTTCAGGTTCCAGACAATTGTTATTCTCCATAACAATCGGGTATGATTGTGGCGTCCAATAAACAAGGTCTTTTGATTCAGCATGAGCAAAAGCACCGTCCTTTTCATTCACACTCCATACGCAATGCCACATTCCCTCATGAGTTTGAAACAGAAAAGGAGTGACCATGCGTTTTTGGGTGCCCCATCGTCCATAGTCACAAAACAGAAAGCGCATCTCAGGACCAATTGATTTCCAGTTTTCCTGATCGGTGCTCCATGCAAAATGCAACCCATTGCGTCCTCCATTTTTTTCGGTTGAATAGGAAAACAGATAGACAGAATCGGGTACGTTGGACAAAACAGGCTGCTGCAAAGTCACAACAACGAGAATCAGGAATAAATAAACTTTTTTCATTTTTGCGCCGGAGTAATTGGTTCGTAGATGATCAGTAGCTTAACTTGAATAGTCCGCAGGCGTGAGCTGTCAAATTAACGCTAAATAATCCGGAGACAAGCCCAACATTTTCACCGGTCCAGAGGTTTTTGACCGTGCAATCGGCATCAATTCCCAAATCGGCTAAATTAACAGAGACTTCAACAGGTAAGCTGATGTCCGAAATATTGAAAAGCGCAAGGTAGATATCTCCGGTATTGGGATTACGCGAAGTAATAGCCACTTTGCCATCATGTTGAAATAGTTGACGGATATCGGTTCCCTCGTTGTGCATTTTCAACACTTCTTTATTGGTTAATAAAGAAAGGGTGAACTCATCATTACCTGGCAGGTCGCCTCCAAAGAAAAGGGGCGATTTAAATATGGTGAACAAGGTCATCAGCGTATATTGCTCATCATGGGTCAGACGGGTCATGCGGTCTTCACCGCGTTCCCCACGAATAGAAATCCGTCCAAGCGGAATCATATCGCAATCGGGCCATGTACCGGAAGCAATGTACGGGTACCATTTCTGGCTAACCTCCATCAAGTGGGTGATGTGTGGCCATGTATCCCATACATCGTCAACCATGCGCCACATATTGGCATGATTACGCACATGATCAGCTTCTTCAATTGGAGTTTCGCCCGGCGAAGTGCTCAGTACAATGGGGCGGCCGCATTGGTCAATAGCTTTGCGGATCAGCTCAATTTCAGGCTTATGGTACGGACGGGAAAGGTCATCAATTTTTATAAAATCAATGCCCCAGTCGGCATACATGTCAATAATTGAATTATAGTATTCCTGTGCTCCGGGACGGTCGGCAACGATGGTGTAATTATCAAGCAGCCAAGGACATTGCAGTTCGGTGGAATAAATCATGTCTGCAGTAATACCGTTGGTGCCTTTAACCGGCAATTTGTTTTCAACCGCCAATTTTGGGATGCCTCGCATGATATGAATCCCGAACTTTAAACCTTTACGGTGAACATAATCGGCCAGTTCTTTAAAGCCCTTGCCATCTCTGGCTGATGGGAAACGGTTCACGGCAGGCTGGTACCGACCATACTCATCAATTACATAATGCGGATCGGTTTGGTTGTAGCCTCCGGCCTTGTCGTTTTCAACGAACCAACGGATATCCACAACAACGTATTCCCAGCCGTAGTCTTTCAACTTTTCGGCCATGTAATCGGTATTGGCCTTCACTTCATGCTCTTCAACGGTAGGGCCGTAGCAATCCCAACTATTCCAGCCCATGGGTGGGCTTTGCGCCCATGTTTTAAATTCGCCTTGTTTAAAAGATGCTGGTTTCTTTGGGGAATGGCAGGAAAAAAAGAAGAACAGGGAAAAAGCAGCCAGGATATAGTTCAAATTTCTCATTTATTAGATTGTTTCTGATTGATTACAGAATTTGTTATTTAAAAGTACAAAGTACTTAAAAAATACTACCCGAAAATATATTTATTCCCGGGTAGTAAATCATGATTTATCTATTCAACCAGGAATCAATACCCCGGATTATTCGGAAGCAAATTCTCATTGATATCTATATCAGCTTGTGGAACCGGCCACAGCCAGGCTTTTGTTGCATTAAAAGTTCTGGTTGCTATTTTTATTTGCGAAAACGTCCATGTTGCAGGACTTGCAGGATCAGACAATTTTGATTTGTCATAACCATACACATCATGCACTAAAGCAACATCTTGCCATCGCAGCATATCGGCGTACCGTGTTCCCTCCATACAAAATTCAACCCTTCTCTCATGCCGCATTATTTGACGAAGCTGAGATTGATTAAGCCCGGTGCCTTCTACCGATTCAACAGTGGGCATACCTATTCTCGCACGTACTTTATCAATCAGGTCATAGATTTCCTGAGCCGTACTACCGGATTCAATAAGTGCTTCCGCACGCATCAGGCAGACGTCTGCATAACGCATCAGAATAGTATTCAGTGTACTAATATTTACGTCAGCAACTCCATACTCTGCATACTTTCGTGGTTTGGCACCGCAGGGATATTCAGCATAACTTGCAGGAATAAAAGTGGATGATCCATATTGAGAACCCGGTAACACCACTGTAGCTGCTAACCTGGGGTCTCTGTTCGAATAGGGTTTCTGTTCGTTATAGCCGGATGTAGCATCTGTAATTGATTTACCATTGGTCATGTAATATGAATTAATCATATCGGCTGTAATGTTCGATGTTTGCCAGGTACCAAGAACAAATGGCTCAGCAGGCCATGGCTGACTTTGTGATGTAGTATACTGAATATCAAAAATAACTTCAATGTTATTTTCATGGGCTTCTGTGAAAAGGTCAGAATAGTTTGGATAAAAATCATAAAGTTTTAAATCCATAACCTCTTTGGCTGCCTGTGCGGCCTCTGCCCATTTTTGATTAAAGAGTAATATTTTTGCCTTATATGCCAGCGCGGCTCCTTTTGTGGCACGTCCTACATTCGAACCTGAATAAGAGACAGGAAGAACACTTGCTGCATCGGTATAGTCGGCTAGAATTTGAGTAAGCACTTCGCTTTTTGGGGTTCTGGTTACATACGCATCGGCCAATGCCAGCACTTTAGTAATAAGTGGCACATCACCGAAATAAGTAATCAAATCGGAATAGGCATAAGCCCTTAAAAATTTTGCTTCTGCCACCATCGGAGCTTTTACGGCATCGCTCACTGCGGCGGCTTCGATATCCTGAAGAAACTCATTAGACCTGGCAATAATTGCATAATCCATGGACCACTTGGCCCCCGGTGCCCAGCTGGTTGAGTTGGTACTCCATGAACCCACTTCATTTGAACCTTGCCAGGCAGCCTGGCAATAACCGTTATCGGACATAAATTCGAACTGATAAAAATGAGTAGGTGTTGCATTTGGCTGAATGGCATTATAAATACCCATGAGCGCCATCTTACACTGTGTTTCATTCTGAAAGAACGTTGAAGGGGATAGTCTGTCTTTTGGCGTTTTATCCAGAAGATCTTCCGAGCAACTAAATAAAACCATTAAAAGAAGAAACGAAGTGATAATTTTATATTGATTTTTCATAATCCTGATCTTTTAAAAGTTAACATTTACACCCATTGTCATCACACGCACCTGAGGAAAAGATTCAGCCCTGGTTTGATTAACAGTTTGCTCGGGATCAAAACCTTTAAACTTCGTAAAGGTTAAAGCATTCTGAATATTTCCATAAACTCTTATTGAGCCGATACCTAATTTTGAAATGACATTTGGATTTATGGTATAACCCAATTCAATGTTCTTCAAACGAAGGTAAGATGCATCCTCCATATAGAACGATGAATGAACATTTGTACGATACTCATCCAAAGTTACCCGTGGCATGGTGTTGGAAGGATTTGCTGGCGTCCATCTGTCCAACCACCACGAACCTAAATTGGCAACACCACTAAATGGAGTAGCAATTTCATAATAGAAATAGCCTTCAATGCCCTGTACTCCCTGAACGAATGCGCTAAAATCAAACCCTTTCCACTCCAGGCTCAGGTTCAGCGAATAAGTAAGATCCGGAAACTGTTTTCCGATTATCGTTCTGTCATTATTCGGATCCACAGCGCCATCTCCGTTAAGGTCTTTAAACTTTATATCCCCCGGTTGTGCATTATAGTTTGAAACAGATACTACACCCGGTTTTAAAGTATAGGTACCGTTGGCAAGGTTAAAATCGGAAATCTGATAAATTCCATCCATCTTGTAGCCATAAAATGAATTAATGGCGGCACCCACTTTAATCGCTTTGGGCGAATTAAGCTGCTCTGCTACATCCATTCTTGTAATTTTATTTACAATGCGAGTTGCATTAAGTGTGGCGCGTAACTTCATCCCATTTGAAAGCGTTTTTCGGTAAGTTAAGGAAGTTTCAAGGCCTTTATTCTGAACTTCACCGGCATTTACGTAAGGTGCATTTAATGCCATCGTTAGCGGAACTTGTCCCCGCAGCAATAAATTTTTTGTTCTTTTATCAAAATAATCAGCGGTCAATTCAAAGCCATGTTCAAAAATCACATCAACCCCAAAATTCAATTGCTGTGCAGTTTCCCATGTTAATTCTTTATTCGTCATATCCCTTATAGCCACACCGGAATACAATGTACCCCCAAGAGAATAGTTTTGACCTGATGACAAGATATCACTGCCGTTATAATAATTACTGATGTTCTGGCTGCCAAGCTGCCCCCAGGAGGCCCGTAGTTTAAGAGAATTCAGCCAGTCAACGTTTTCCATAAATCTTTCCTTCGTAACTATCCATCCGCCGGAAAATGATGGAAATGTTCCCCACTGATTTCCCTGCGCAAATCGGGAAGAACCATCCCGCCTGATGTTCGCTTCAAACAAATATTTTCCGTCGAATGCATAATTTATACGGCCGAAATAGGATCTCAAACCCAGGTCGTAGTTTCCGGCATTATTGGTCTGAGTGGCAGCATCACCAAGAGAGAGTATCCGCTGGGTATTATTAACAAAATTTTTACGGTAGCCATCCTGCCAATCATAAGTAAACTCTTCTTCTGAATAACCTGCCAATAAGTTCAGGTCATGCTTTCCGAATGTTTTATTGTATTTTAGTAAAGAGGTCAACATCGTTTGAATGTCTGTTCCATTTGTGACTCTCAAATCTGATGTTTCGGTTTTTGTACTTCCATCCTTATTTTTTAATACAACATTTGCATTAAAAGCATTCCTGTTTGAGGTTACTACGTTATACCCATAAGTAACCTGCGCACTTAAATCTTTCGTGAATTTATATTCCGCTTCAGCCTGTCCACTAAAATTATATCGTTTCGTTTCTGAAGTACTGCCTGTCTTAATGCTTGCATAGGGATTTAATTCACCATTTACAGTCATATATTCTCCTTCTGCATTTTGGAGAGGATATATTGGCCCGAGTGTAGCGTACCATGTTGCATTCCACACACTGATCGGTTCATTTTTAACACCAAGGTTACCGGCTAACTTAGCAGACAATCTTAACTTTTTATCTTTTAAAAAAAAGGCATCAATGTTAGAACGGAAATCTGTCTTTTTATAACCGGTAGCTACAAGAATACCGTCTTGATTTAATTGTCCAAGCATAAATGCGTACTGCAAATTTTCGGTGCCGCCTGTCATACTCAAACGGTGATTCTGTGTATTTGCCTGATCATAATACACTTTAAAATAATCTATGTCTGGATACATCGGGTCATTGTGTGCCGCATATTTTTGGATGTCCGCTTCGGTGTAATTTGGAATACTTCCCGAATTTGCCGACGCCTCATTACGGAGTGTGGCATATTCAACCGAGTTTAAAACGTCAGGTAATCTGGTTGCGTTCTGTACTCCATAGTAGCCATTATAGCTAATTTTCATCTCACCTGATGTTCCTTTTTTCGTGGTAATTAAAATGACACCATTGGCTGCTCTGTTTCCATAAATGGAGGAAGAAGCAGCATCTTTCAATACTGATATCGATTTAATGTCATTGGCATTTACATCCGACATATTGCCAGGAAATCCATCAATGACAATTAACGGCGAATTATCGCCAAATGTTCCAACACCTCTGATATCAATAACCGCATTGTCGTCGCCTGGTTTTCCCGAACTTTGCAAAGCATATACACCTGCAACAGTACCTTGCAAAGCCAAACTTGCGTTAGTCAGAGGTCGGCTTTCCATATCCTCCATCTGGACGTTCCCGACGGCTCCTGTTAAATTTGCCTTTTTCTGGGTACCATATCCCACTACTACAACCTCTTCAACGCCAATGGTTTCTTCTTCCAGTACCACATTTACCGAGGTCTTATTACCAATGATAACTTCCTTACCCTGCATCCCCACAAATGAGAATACGAGTATTTTAGCGTCTGAGGGAATCGCTAACGAGAAATTACCATCATTGTCTGATGTTACCCCTGTAGTTGTCCCTTTTACTACTACTGATGCCCCGGGGATTGGTAAACCTGTCTGGTCGGTTACTTTACCGGTAATCAGCTTTTCGGGTTGCTGTGCATTGTTGCGCTGCATCAACATAATATTGGTGCCTTCCATCGCGTAAACGACATTTGTTTGGTCAAATACTTCCGATAATACCTCAGCGACAGTTTGTTGCTCGACCTCAACCGTAACTTTACGCGTAAGGTCAATTTCGTTTTTGCTGTAGACAAACAGGTAATCTGTTTGATTCTCGATAGCATCGATCACTTTAGCTACAGTTGCATTTTTCAGGTTGACTGAGACTTTTGCAACCTGTGAACTGCCGGGAGTTGCAAAGACTCCCGAAGCCAGTACAAAAAGAAGAAGACATGTGATTCTCATCTTTCTAGTGAATTGTTTAGTTGAGTCAAAAAATTCCTCTGACAAATAAAATTTCATACATTTGTTGTTTAATGGTTATTACTTGATTTTTTAAAAGGGATGTCGGGTTTTAACCCTCGGCCGGAGAATGTTGACGCATTGTCCGGCTTTTTTTTAATAGTTCTGAATTACTGCATAGGCAAATTTTAATTTTATTAGACGTTGGTTCATTATTATTCAATTGTAATGACATTGAGCTTTTCATCAATTTTAAATCTGAATTTGTTACTCAGCTGAAGCACTCTCAGGATATGTTCAACCCCATCCTTAGTCCTGAATTTGCCCGTATAGCGGTTGTTCAAAATCCTGTTGTTTTTAATAACAATATTCAAATCAAAATAGAGTTCAAGTTTTCTTGCCATTTCAGGAAACGATTCGTCGTCGAAACTGATCAGCCCGTCTTTCCAAAGAAAATGATTGAAGTTGCTGATTGGAGCGATTACTAAACGGTCATTTTCGAGAAAGATCCGATCGTTTGGACGAATCATCACCCCTTTTTCTGTTCCTGTTTTAAGCAGTTCAACAGATCCTTCAAGTAGTGAAGTCTCAAAAATTACGCTGCCGGAGTAGGCCATCACATTAAAATGGGTACCCCATACTTTTACATTGTACTTTTGAGTCTTTACGATAAAAGGTTGTTTTTTATTGCTTTTCACATCAAAATATCCTTCTCCGTCGAGGGTAACTTCCCGATCCGAGGCTGAAAAATGGTTCGGGAAGACGAAAGTTGTTTTGGCATTGAGCCATACTTTTGTCCCATCTGTAAGTGTCAGCTCTGCACGTTGTCCTGCCGGAACATGTATCGTTTGCATCGTAACCGGTTCATTGGCAGTAAAAGAGGGGAGAAGGTACCGGGCTCCTAAAAAGGCAACAACAAATATTGCAGCGACCTTTATTACTTCTATGAAAAGCACCCGCAGTTTGAATGTTTTTGCTGATTTAGACAGGCTTATTTCTTGATGATCAGTATGGTCCTGTTGCCAAAGGGTCATATCGTACAATTTGCGAAAGGCGAGAAACTCCCGCATGTTTTCGGGATCTGCATCGAGCCATTCAGCCATGCTGCTCTTCTCTTCGGTAGTAGCATCGCCTGCAATGTAACGAATAAGTGTTTCCTGGTTCATGTAATTATAATGAATTTTGGGTTGAGAATTTGTTTGTTTCCCCTTTCCGTTAACTTAAACGATTCAAAGGATTGAATCACTAGTGGGGGAACACTATTTTTTTTATTTTTTATGAAGATAGAGCGACTGGCGACTGGCAACTGGCGACTGGCAACTGGCAACTGGCAACTGGCGACTGGCAACTGGCAACTGGCAACTGGCAACTGGCTACTGGCAGCAGGCTTCTTGCTTTTGGCAACTGGCTACTCGGGACTGGCTGCTGGCTACTCGGGACTGGCTGCTGGTGGGGAGCTGCAATCTATTGAACTCTATTAAATTACTTGGAATTGCTAAATTATAACGCGAAAAGGTTATAGAATTAAGACATCTTCAGTAGCAATTTTCACTTTGAAATTAGGATTTGCCAGCCGCCAGTTGCCAGCCGCCAGCTGCCCTTTCAGAACAAAGGCACTTCCCGCACCCAGTTCTGAAACTACCACTGCCGCCACATGCCAGTTGCCAGCCGCCAGTTGCCAGCCGCCAGCTGCCAGTAACCAGCAGCATTATTTAGTGCATTACCGTACAAATAAGTAGATGCAAAACGGAAGATAATCTTTTAATGAAATCCTTAGCGCTTTAAGTGTAAGGGCAATATGGTAGTCGACCCCTTTTACTGTAATATTTAATACCCCGGCAATCTCCTTATTGGTCTTATTTTCGAAACGACTCATCATAAAAACCTTACGGCTTTTTTCGGGAAGTTCTGCCAGCGTTTTCCGGATAATTTGCTGGATCTCGGATGAAAAGATCTCATTTGGATCGCAGGACTGGAGCACCGATACACGAATCTCAAGCTCACGTGAAAGATGTTCATGCATCGTTTTAAAAGCTTTCCGTTCGATCGCTTCGTGCTTCAGATAATCAAGTGCACTATTTTTTAATATTGTAAAAAGGAAAGCCTGAACAGACTCTATAGGTTGAGCCTTCATCCGCTCCCATAATTTAATAAGCGATTCTGAAACGATATCTTCGGCTACCAATTCGTTATGCACATACGATTTCACAAAAAGGAAAGACTTTCTGTAGTATGTTGTATAAACAGCATTAAAGGTATTTGCCGGGCCGGAGACCATTTTTTCAGTTTAGAATACAAAAATATAAAAAAATCGGCGTTCTTAAGTATTTTTGGCTTTTAAGGTCAGATAGTTATGTTTTAGGCTGTGCTATGTGAAGGATGTAGCTAAGAACGGAAAACCGACTCTGCTAACTCCACTGAAAGTTTCACGTCAGATTTATGCACATTGGGATAAATATTTTAAAATTCATTCATGAGCTTTAGCTAGCTTTGAACTGGAAACTATAACCTTATTCTGCTCTTACACAAAAAAGGTAAACTGGGAATTTGGCATTTCTTAAATTAGCAGAAGTTCCAAAGAAGAAACCAATTAATGGAAACGCATTTCGGAAATAACAAAATGGAAAAAAATTTAAACTTTAGTACCCGATCAATTGTGGCAATTTTAGCGATTCTCTTGATCACCAGTCGAATTTGTAACGCGATTAACATTCCTGAGATATCCCTTGTGTGCGACCCAAACCCGGGAATATCTGTTTCACATGGTCTGATGAAGTTGACCGATGCCTTGACGGCAAAAAAAATCAGTTTCGAAAAAGTGGGTTCACTTCAGGAAGCCCGCGGAAAATCGATCCTTGTGGCTGGCCTCTCATCGGGAGAAGGTGCGGCTTCTCAACTGCTCATGGCAGGAAATCACATTGTGCCGCAGGTGGCCGAAGCTTTGACAATCCGGAAAACCAGATGGCAAAAGAAACCGGTTTGGCTGATCAGCGGATTTGATGACCGTGGCCTGATGTATGGATTGCTCGATGTTGCTGACCGTATCGGATGGAGCAATAATCCGAAGACTCCCTTGGGCGAAGTGAAGGAAATAACAGAAAAACCGGATGTTTCGGAAAGAGCCATTTCGCTTTATACTATGAACCGCGCTTACTGGGAAAGTCGTTTTTACGACGAAGCATACTGGACGCGTTACCTGGATATTCTGGCTCAAAACAGGTTTAACTCCATGGTGGTGATTTTTGGCTACGAGAATGGTGGTTTCCTGGCACCCTGTTACCCTTATTTTTTTGATACCGAACAATTTCCGGATGTGAAAATGGTAGGTATTACTCCAAAGGAACAGCAACGCAATCTGGATGCATTGAATAAACTGATCCGAATGGCTCATGCACGTGGAGTGAAATTTTCCGTTGGTATCTGGGATCATATTTATCGTGGAGGTGTTCAGGCAGGCGGTATTGCCGAAATGCGCAATGCCCCGTTAAAACCTGTCCATGGATTGGTATGGGGAGTAAACGACACCAACCTGGTGACCTACAACAAAACTGCATTGGCGAAGTTTGTTAAGCTTGTACCTGAACTTGATGGTATTCAATTCCGGATGCACAACGAATCGGGCCTGAAAAAAAGTGAACAGGATAGTTTCTGGGCCGATGTTTTTAAAACCATTAAAGCAAGCTCTCCCAATCTGAGGCTTGATCTTCGTGCCAAAGAACTTCCCGAATTGGTTATTCAAAGCGCCTTGAATACGGGGATTAATTTCAGGATTACTACCAAATACTGGATGGAGCAAATGGGAATGCCATGGCATTCCACACAGATTAATCCCGAAAAGAGTGAACGCCGGCAAAGTTATGCTGCTCTGCTCAGTTATCCGCAACTCTACAAGATGCACTGGCGTTTGTGGAATGGCGGCACTTCGCGTGTACTTTTATGGGGCGACCCGGAGTATGTCAGACGATTTGCCGAATCTTCGCACCTATACGACGGCGATGGCTATGAAGTCAATGAGCCACTGGCTACCAAAATGGAAGCCCAGCCGCATGACGCGAAACCTTTTGATTTACTTAGGCCAAACTACCGTTATTACGATTACGAGTTTGAACGTTACTGGCATTTCTTTCAGGTTTTTGGCAGGGTGGGGTATAATCCGAAAACTTTGGGCGATGCATGGCAAAATGAATTCAGGCAACGGTTTGGCTCAAAAGCTGCTCCTTTAGTTGAAAAGGCCATTCATCAGGCCAGCTGGATATTGCCGCGTATTGTGGCTTCCTGTTATCCATATAGCGGATTTCCGACAACCCGCGGCTGGGCCGAAAAACAACGTCTTGGCGATTTACCGTCGTATGCCAAAAATGCGGGAAGTGACCTGCGTCAATTCGCCAATTTCGATGAAGAAGCCAAATTACTAGTTGAGGGAGGAGAAATTGCAAAATTGTTACCATCTATGAATAGCCGGTGGTTTGAGCAGACTTCTGAAGAACTGACTGAGCTCATTATTCAGGCCGAAAAAGCTATAGGAAACGGGCCAAATAAAGAATTCAATTCGACGATGACCGATCTTAAAATTTTGGCTGGACTGGCCTTGTATCATTCGCGCCGGATTCCGGCTGCGGTAAGCTATAATCTGTTCGAACGTACCAACGATATTTCCATGCTCGATGATGCGATTGCTTATGAACGCAGAGCCATTGAAGCCTGGCGACAGTTGGTTTCTGCTGCAGGCGATGTTTATGCTGACGATTTGATGATGGGTGTTCGTAATGCAGATCTTTGCGGCCATTGGAAGGATGAACTACTGGCACTCGAAAAAGGATTAAAAAGTCTGGCACAGAAACGGGCAGAATTTAAAATCGATGGTACGGTTACCAAAGCTCCGCATTATCAGAAAACAGCAAATGCGAATAACGATCAGTTGTTTAAAATCACCCATCAGCCTGTCACCAATGCTGCGGTGGGCAAGCCAATTGCTATCAATATTCAGGTAATTGCAGTTTCCGGGGTAAAAGAAGTGCGTTTGCTCTACCGGAATGTCAACCAGGAAATGGAATATCAGAATTTGCCGATGCTGCCTTCAGGAGAAAAGAATAACTACCAGGCCATTATTCCAGTGGAACAGTTCAACTCCAAATGGGATGTGATGTACCTTATTGAAGTGATTGACAAGAATGGAAAGGGTAAAATTTATCCCGATTTTAATAAAGAGACACCCTACCGGATTGTGAAACTAAACAGATAAAGCCATGAAACGAACATGCCGCCGTAATAATATTAAGGAGGCGGTTTAAATTCAAATGAATTGATCAAAAGTTTGTTAGTATGTTTTTAATTGAACAGTCTAATTATTAACGAATTGGCTATGATGATATAGAGGATATGGGATTTTTCCAAAATTCAGTAATTAATAAACATCTGAAAATACTGGATTCTGAAACAGTGAAGGTTGCCTATCAGAAGTTTGCCTGCTATTTCCATAATCCTGTAATCCATCAAAATATTCGTGCTGCATAGGAGGAACAATTTCAGGAAGGATTTTTAAGAGAACTTTTTGTCAATATTTTAGGCTATGTTTTAAACCCCCGTCCTGATTTTAACCTTACTTAAGCCCACATTATTGAAAAGCAAAATTGTATTTTAATGATTTTGGTCGTACGTTCCGATTTTTTTAATGATTTGTTCTTCCGCCAAATCGTACATCTCGTGCATAAATTCATCATTGAACGACATGGTTCGTTCTTCAAAACATAGGTCGTCAATCCTGTCGAAAAGCCTCTCTTTGGCCACTTTGAGGTCTTTCCCATAGATATGGAACGAATCGGCCTGCCAGTTTAAACGCCCCAGCCGAACCGTTTTCCCTGTTTTTTCGGCAACACCGGCAGCAATCACCTCCTTGTTGAACTGAGTGAATCCAAACATGTTCATGAAGTTTGCACCCCATGCATCATTACTTCGGAAGCGGATATTGCAGTTCAACCAGTATACTCCTTCTTTGTCTTCGAGAATCCTGTACCATAACGACTGAAGGCATGGCGGATCATAGCAATCGTTGTCGATATTGGGCATCCAGGTAATCATTTGAGCCTGGCGGGTAAACGGCTGTTTCGATAATTTGTCTATAACCGATTGTACCTGGTCTACTTTAAAGGGGCCAACCTCCTGCGATTCAATCCCGATTAACTCTTTCCAGACACCGTAATTCTGTAATCTGCCATGATAGGTATATTCCCACCTCGTATCGCTTTCAATATTCATGTTTTTGGTCCAGTGATCTTTGAACCCTTTTAATTCCATGACGTATTCCTTTAGTTCTTCAATTCCTCCCGGGAAGGCCATGTGAATCATCGGATCAGTTTCCGGTTCCTCAATGGTGATGTTCATCGTACAATCCATGCTTTCGGGATCTTCGGGTTTGTCGTACTGAGTTTTAAACCGCGTTCCTTTTTCGTAAACAGCGATGAGCGCGGCTTCGTAGGCTTCGGCCAAGGTTTTTCTTGTGATGGCAATTACCGGGATATTTCTCATGTTTGCGCGATTAATTGATGGTTAATTTTGAATGGAACTAAAGCATTTCCGTCTGATGACAAAGCTAAATAAAAAATCAATTAATATTATTGTCAAAAAGAGTGAAGCCTTGACTGTTCCAACTTTTGAACAAGTCAAGGCTTCACTTTCGAATCGCTGGTTCAAGTTATGAACAAGTCAAGGCTTCACTATGGAATCATTTTTTCAGATAAGGTCCCTTTTCATTCCATTTGACCTCAATATTGGAGAGATACCATGTTTTGCCGTTATCGTTATTCCCCTGGAAAAAAAGGTAGGTCTTTCCATTTTCATCTTTAAATAAATGGGGATGTCCCGATTCACTGTAATTCCATTCGCCGGGATCGCCATTGGTCAGAAATGGTTTATTCGATAAACGTTCCCACTTAACTCCATCAGTGCTGCGGGCTACACCTATCTGTTGCGGATTATTGTTATAGGCTCCGGCATAAAACATGTAAAGCAAATCTTCTTTTTGTACCAAAGCCGCTGCTTCGATACAATCACCTTCCCACGGATAATCTGGTTTTAGAATCGGAGCATCGGTTAATTGAGTCCATTGATCACGGTCGAAGTTCGTTGTTGAAGGTGCCGAAGCCACGCCCTGCATCTGAATCTTATAATCCTGGTCGCGGGTGGCAAAGTAAAGCAGAAACTTATCCCTGAATTTGAAAATCTCGGCATCTATGGCGCGGCCACAATTCCATGCTCCGGTAGGATGAAAGATCGGATTTGTAGCGTTTCGCGTAAAATGGATTCCATCTGTCGACACAGCATGGCATATTGCGTCCTTCGGTCCATTTCCGTAGGTTTGATAAAATAGATTAACCCGATTGTCGATGACTATTGCAGAAGGAGCCGCAAGGCCCTTCTTTTCATATTCACCATCCGGGGTAATTTCACCAATTTTATGCCAGTTATTCAGGTCTTTGCTTTCGGCAATTCCAAGGCCCCATCCCTGAATGGGATTCGTTTTATCCTTATAAGGCGGGATGGAATAATACATGAGGTATTTCCCCTTGAATTTGATCACATAAGGATCTTTGGCAAAAGGAACACCGGTTCGTGAAGTATCACCAAACATCATTTTGGGTTGTTTGGCTGCAGATCTCTTCTGACCATACGACGATATACAGCTCATCATCAAAAGCAACAGAAGCAATGGAATTCTTAATTTCATATTCAATTTTAAATTTTTTTAATTAGTGAAGCCTTGACTTGTTCAGGACCTGAATCAGTCAAGGCTTCACTCCGTACTATTTAAACTCAACCTTAAAAGTAACAACCTGCCAGTCTGGTAGTTTAAAAGGTTTGTTAATAACGAGGGCATCTGCTTCCTGTTTCCATGTCAGCTTCTCTTTGCTGCCCAGGAGTTTTACCGAAGCAATCGCTTTGTCGTTCAGTTTTGAATTTTTCCCCAGCGAGGTGATGCTGATATTTCCTGTCGGTTTTCCCATGCAGAAAGCATAGATGGTTTCACCTTTAGTGGTGAAACGAATATCTGTATTTTCATAAGGTCTCACGTCCTTAACCCCTCCGAAGCGTCCTTTTTCCTGTTTTTTTTCGGTTGAAGGTCCTTCTCCGTAAATTTTCCAGGGACGTGTACCATAAATTCCTTCGCCATTGGCAGGAGTCCATTTGGCAATATCATCCAGAATGGTCAAAACATCCGGTTCAAGATCACCTTCGGGTGTTTGAACCACATTTAACAGCAGATTTCCATTTTTACTCACGATGTCAATCAGCATCTGGATCACCTGTGTCCCCGACATATATTTCTGGCCCGTACGGTAATACCAATCACCGATTGAGGTGTCTGTCTGCCATGGGAAAGGACTGATGGAATCCATCGCTCCACGTTCAAGGTCCTGAACCCATCTTCCGTTTGAGGCGCGCAATTTGCTTGTATAAACTGCATTGAGCTTACCTTTGTTTTTGGCAATATCCTGGTTGTAATAATGTGCCAGCATGGTTCTGCCAATTTCTCCGAAAGGGAGTTCGCTGTCTGAATAGAGTAAATCAGGGTGATAATTATCGATGAGTTCAGTGATGGAAGCTAACCAGTTTTTTTGATTTTCAGGATTCGTGGTGAGCCAGCCAAAATCATCGGCAGCAGTCTTTGGGTGATAAAGATCCTGAAATTCCGGATTAGCTCCGTCATAGGGTACTCCCGTCAGTGGACCGGTTTTATCTGCTCCGTGACTTGGCTGAAACCATGTGTAACTAGCTCCTAAATGTTCTGAAACGCCAAAACGTAAACCTTCTTTTTTTGCCGCTTTTTGCCATAATCCCACCACATCCTTCTTTGGACCCATATTCACGCTGTTCCACTTATGAATTTTGGAATCCCAAAGGAAAAAATTGTCATGATGTGTAGCCATACTTACAAAATATCTGGCTCCCACCTTTTTATAGAGGGCCATCAATTGCTCAGGATCCCAGCGTTCAGCTTTCCATAAAGGAAGGATGTCCTTGTACCCGAATTTGGATGGGTGGCCATAATGCTCAACATGATATTGGTATTCCCTGCTTGACTTTCCGGTAGGTTGGTTTGTTTTGCGATCCAATATATCAGACTCATACATCTTTCGGGCATACCAGTCACCCTGACGAGGAACGGCTTGCGGACCCCAGTGTGCCCAGATGCCGAACTTCGCGTCGCGAAACCATTCCGGGTATTTGTACTGTTGAAACGACTCCTCGGTCGGCTTAAATGTTTGTGCAGATAACTGATAACCTGGAAAAATGCAAAACGAAATGGCCGTAATTGCCAGGCAAATTAATTTAAATGTGTTCTTTTTCATACTGAATGAAGTTTTTGGTTTTATAGTCGATTTGATACTTTATTTTGTCAGTTCAATATTTGTATCCGGGCTTTTCATCTGAATAATTTGTTCCAGCGGCCTGTCAAATTCGAGTTTGGCTACCAGTACCGTATTGGACATCTCATTTACCGGCAGATTGCGTAAACGAAGATAGGGCTGCTGCGTGGCATGGTCACTGGGACATAAATTTACCGCACAGTCAATTGGTTTTCCGGTATTCAGCAGGGTGGCTTTTTTCGGTAATACATTGATTGGTTTAAGCTTAAAGCCATTTCCTACTGTTGCTTTATTGAGATGAACATATAGGGTTTTGTCACGTTTGGTAACAAGAACACCGGGCAAACTTAATACTTCTGAATCTGTCCGGACTTGTTGAAACGATTGGTCAACCGATTTTTTCCACGCTCCAATCCTCTTCAAAATGGCTGCTGCTTCCGGTGGAATTAATCCTTCGCCGGTAGGACCTACATTCAGTAAATAATTACCGTCGCGGGCGAGATAGCGGTCGATACTGCTGATCAGGTGACGGTCGGTATAATAATCTTCATCTTTTTTATATCCCCAGCTTTCCATACCAACCGACTGGCAGGCTTCGACCGGCTTATCAAATCCTTTGGCTTCAACTGCAGGATTATCATAATCGCGTTCCGGTGTTCCGAAATCACCATCATCAAATCCACGGTTATTGATTACTGCTTTTGGCTGAAGCTTTCGGATCATCGCATTTATGGATGGATCTTTGAAAACAGGGACATTCATATCCCACCAAAATCCATGGATTTCGCCGTAATTTGTGCATAGTTCGCGAACCTGTTCCTTCAGAAAAACCATGTATTTATCCCAGTCGGGTGAATCGTTGGGTTGGGGAAGAAGTTCATGGTGCCGGCCCTGGTTCGGATAACTGGGTTGGTTCCAGTCGGCTATCGAGTAATACAGGCTGAGCGGTACCTTGCGTTTATGGCAGGCATCCGACAACATTCCGATCACATCCTGTTTGTAGGGTGTGTTCATCGTGTTAAAACTGGTTTGTTGGGTATCCCACAAACAAAAACCATCGTGGTGTTTAGTGGTGATTGTGATGTATTTCATTCCGGCTTCTTCCATTAAATCGAGCCACTGTTCCGGATTAAATTTTTTCGGGTTCCACTGTTGCGCCAATTTCACATATTCTTCCCTTGGTACCCTGCCGCGCCATTGATGTTGCTCGTGCCATCCGGGAATGGAGTATAATCCCCAATGCACGAACATTCCATATCGTTGCTCAAAAAACCAGTCCCTGCCGTCGCCAAAACGGGGAATCCCGGAAGGTTGCTGATCGGCTGGCTGGTATTCGCCGGAAACAGGATTGGCTCCTGTCCACCCGGTAAGTAAGGGTGTTGCAGCTAATACTGCTGTTGATTTTAAAAGATCTCTGCGTTTCATTTGTTATTATTGAGTTTATTATTGAGAACTTTAGTCGATGAGCTTCTGGCTTCTGGCAACCGGCTTCTGGCGAGTGCTTCAATCAAAATGGTATTGTCAATCAGAAATTCAATGTTGAGAATAATCTTCCATTTAATGATCGTATTAAATTTTAGATTCTTGTAACTCATCGTTAAGCAGAACTACATATCGCCAGTCGCTAGTTGCCAGTTGCCAGCTGTCAGTTTTACAATTAATGCTTAGAATTGAACAAGTATTTTCATTATTTTACCCGGATTGGCAGCCCAGGCCGCAAAGGCACCAGCCGCAGCATCGGGTTGAACAATAAAGGTAATCATTTCATCGAGTGGAAAGGAACCTTGTTTCAGATAATTAATTACCGCTTCGAAATCGGAAGGAGTTGCATTGCGCGAACCAAGGATATCAATCTCTTTCTGAACCCAAAGTTTGGTGGCAAAGCTGATCTCATTTTTGGCGTACCCAATACACACTATCCTGGCAGCAAAAGCAGCCTCTTCAAGAGCAGACTGGTATGTGAAAGGATTTCCGGCTGCTTCGATAATAACATCAGGACCATGTCCCCCTGTTATCTGTTGCAATGCTTCGTGCAAGTTGGTGGTCTTTGAATTGATGCAATATCTGGCGCCGATCTTCTTTGCAAGTTCGAGCTTCTGATCATCTATATCAACAGCAATCACTGTTGCACCCCGTAATGCAGCCCTGATAATTGCCCCTGAACCAATCATTCCGCAACCGAAAATCATCACTATGTCAATATCGGTTACCCGTCCGCGATCTACTGCATGGAACCCCACTGTCAGAGGTTCTACCATCGCGAGTTCTTTTGCTGAAAGCTGGTCATCGCAGATGAGTTTCTGCCAGGGAACGGTCATGAATTCCTGCATCGCACCATCCCGCTGAACACCTAAGGTCTGGTTGTAGCGACAGGCATTGTACCGGCCTTTCCGGCACGATGAACATTGTCCGCAATTGGTATACGGAACAACGGTAACTAATTGACCGGGTATGAATTTTTCGGGGACATCCTTACCAATTGCTGCAATTACTGCCGAAATTTCGTGACCCGGAACACGGGGAAATTCTACCATTGTATTTTTCCCAAGAAAAGTGTTGAGATCAGAACCGCAAAAGCCAACATAGTTGATTTTTATCAGCACTTCTCCGTCGCCTGCAACAGGAACCGGCCGATCGGCGATTTGTATTTCCCCGGGAGTAATTATTTGAATTGCTTTCATTGTCTTTTTATTTTTATGTTTTCATTTTTACCGCAACTTGCAGTTAACTTCCGGCTATTGGCAAAATATTCGTAATTTTAAATCACTGGTGTTCGGTAAAATTTAACTAAACGTCGTAATGTAAATATTATTAAGATTTTACATTTATATAGCCACTACGTGGCTTCATTTGACATTTCCATTTAATTCTACAAAGATTGAGCTGCTACGCAGCATTCTTTTCTGCGACGTAGTTGCTATATCTTTGTAGATAAGTGTATTAAAACTCTTAAAGCAACGTAGTTGCGACATCTTCATCGTTTTCAGTTTTAACCGGACAGTAGTAATTTAAAATTCATAATTGGTATATCCGTACCGCATTTTCACCCATTATTTTGCCACTCTCTGAATCAGAAAGTGAAGAAATTGTTTCCTGAACCAGGTTCAGCCAGTTACTATAGGTAGTGGCGACAAGGCAAACGGGCCAGTCAGAACCAAAGAGCAGCCTGTCGGGACCAAAAGCTTCGAGCACCACTTCGAAATAGGGTTGTAATTGCAAAGGTGTCCACTTATGAAAATCGGCTTCGGTGACCATTCCTGAAATTTTGCAGTTAACGTTTGGCCGTTTGGCAAGTTCCCGGATATTTTCTTTCCATGGCGATAGTTCATTCATTCCGATCAGAGGTTTGGCAATATGATCGAGCACAAAAATCTGGTCGGGATGCTGATCGACGAACCGGATGGTATTTGGCAACTGCCGTTCAACAATCAGGAGGTCATAAACCAGTGAATATTTTCTCAGTAATGATATTCCATAATTAAAGTCTTTTCGCAAAATAAACGCAGGGTCCGGTTCTCCCTGTACCACATGCCGGAGTCCTTTGAGCAATTTTTCACCTGAATATTTATGGAGATAGTCTTCAATATCGTCCTGTATTAAAGGAAGCCAGCCTACTACGCCCTTCATAAATTTATTTTGACGGGCCATACTGATGAGCCAGTTGGTTTCATCGGTTGATTGACGTGCCTGGACCGAAATAACTCCCCCGACACCGGCTTCTGCTATAGTCTGAGCCAGCTTTTCAGGAAGATAATCGTTCCGGATGAGATTCATGGAATCATCAATCCAGTCGTATTCAACAGGATTGTATTGCCAGTAATGATGATGTGAATCGATGATCATTTTACAGGTATTTAAAATGTTCGCCAATTATTTTTTGTTCTTTCAACTCTTTCCAGAATTTGTCAGGTAATTCTTTCGCAAGTACTTCCACATTACGACGAATCCTCGCTGGTTTGCTGGGATTGAGTGCGACAGCGGTGATCTGTGGCATTGCCAGTGCAAACTTCAGACAGGCATCACCGGGGGAAACGCTGTATTTTTGGCATATTGTAAAAAATGCCTCGCGCCAGGCAAGTAATTTCTGATCCTCCCCGGACATCGGATCTATCTTTCGGTAATCGAAATAATCACCCCCGGTGAGGAAACCGGCATTAAAGATGGCTGAATTAATGATTCCGACACCATCACCATCCAGCTTTTCAATAAACCCAATAATTTCAGCCGGATGATGGTAGATGGTCAGTTTATTAGCAAACATCACCCAATCAAATTTTACGTGATCATAGAGCTCTTTGATAATCAGCCAGTCTTTGGCCCCGATGCCAACTGCTTTTACTTCACCTTTTTCCTTCAGTTCAAAAAGAGCCTTATAAGCATCCAGGATATCGTTGAACCGCTTTAACCGGTCATCGGCATTTGTGGCGGCGAAAAGGTACTCATCCGGGTCATGGACAGAAACCACCTGTGGTCTGTAGTAGCCGCCAAGCAATTCACAACCCTGTTCCCAGCATTCGAGTATTCCCTGGTAACTGATTTTTTGTACCGCATCGTATTTCAGGTTTACCCAGGCTCCGGGTTCAAAAGTTGGTTCATCTGTAGTCAAAGGTGTCCTGAACCATCCTAATTTATTACTGATAATAATGTTGTCCTTTTCGATCCCCAGCTCCTTCAGACCGGCACCAATAACTTCGAGCGCGAGTCCGGCGCCATATTTCCCCGCACAATCGATCATTGGGGTAGTCTCTGATACCTCAAACCATTGCTGCATAATCTGAAGTTTTACATCCCAGGGTAATTCCTGGTAGAGATTTCCCATAAAACTGGTTCCGTATATGATCGGTGGAACAGTAAGGCCGGTATTGCCTAACTTCCTTAAACTGGTTGTTTTTTGCATCTTCTCGGAAATGAATATATTTTCTGAAGTTCAAATATAACCAATGTTAACTTCCGGATGTTATGGTTTGGAAGCACAAGAATCCGCAAAGGTTAACGCAAAGCATTGCGGAAGAAAAAAATGTTGTAAAACATGTAATCTGAACCTTAACCCTTCATGCCAAATCCATTTTCATCACAAAATTATGTGATGCAGCTAAAGAATAACTATTTATTGATTAATTTCGGAATGATTTTAAGAACTACCCACCATTAGTTTTATACATTCATGGTCAAACGCAGGATATCACTTAAGGATATAGCACTGGAGCTCGGAGTTTCGATTTCCACAGTTTCAAGGGGTCTGAGGGACCACCCCGACATCAGTAAAGAGATGATTACCAGGATAAAGAATTTGGCAGGATTACGTCATTATTCGCCCAATCCCATGGCCATGGGATTGTTAAAACAAAAAACCGGGATGATTGGTGTGCTGGTACCTGACCTGGTGACCCATTTTTTCTCTTCTGTAATTTCCGGGATTGAAGAGGTGGCAAAAGAGCGGGGATATTTTGTAATTATTTCCTCTTCGTTTGAATCGTATCAGAAGGAAAAGGAGAATATCGCGAACCTGATGAAGGCCCGGGTTGAAGGATTTATTGTTTGTCTTTCGCAGGAAACCACCGATTATTCCCATTTCGGCCCGATCGTGGAATCAGAGATTCCGCTCGTGTTTTTCGACAGGGTTTGTCTTAAGGATAAAGTTCCCACGGTGACTGCGGATAGTTTTGAAGCGGCACGTGGAATAACTACCCATTTTTATGAAAATGGGGCGCGCCGCATCGCCTATATTTCAGGTCCGGAGCATCTGAATATTTCAGACGAAAGAAAGCGTGGGTATTTACAGGGATTATCGGATTGCGGACTTGAGTTTCAACATGAATACCTCGAACAATGCGACATGAGTACCGCGTCGGCTGCACAGGCTACACGACGGCTATTAACGCTTCCTGTTCCCCCTGATGCGATCTTCGGAATAAATGATACTGTTGTTTTTTCTGCCATGAAGGAGATCAAAGGATTCGGGATGAATGTTCCGGATGATATCCTGCTTGTTGGTTTTACGGATGAGTTTCATGCCACCGTCGTGGAACCGACGTTGACTTCAGTAACTCATCCTACAAACGAAATTGGAAAAGTGGCAGCACGGCTTTTCTTTGAACTGACCGAAAACATGAATCTACCCCCCAGATCTGTTGAATTAAAAACCTCTCTTGTCGTACGGGAATCATCGGTGAGGAGGTGAGGAAGAAATGGCGAGGGTGCGAATGGGAGAAAATGAGAGGATGAAATAATTAGTCAATTCGACGATTTGCCAATTCGGATATATTTACTGAAAATCCGTCAGCTTACAGATTAATAAAAGATGAGAAAATGAGAAAATTTGCCAATTTGCCAATGTGCTAATGTGTCAAGGGGAAGATGAGAGTAATAGTGACCGGGTGACTTTTTAAGGAAAAGAATAGAGTCCCGTTAGTTTTGTTCAATTTTGAATCGCAGTCACCCGGTCACTTCTGAATAAGTATACAAAAATCCAGACGAGTCAATTTGAACCTTGCCAACATAACCTTATTTCCTTTTTTTAAATGCTTCAAAATGTCACTCAAAGACCGCAAAGAGCGCAAAGGAAAATCGGTAACGAATTCGTGTAATTCCCCGATTTTCGGGGCAGGCTGTTTTAATTCAAGTAATTCGTAATTCAGCAACGCCTAAACTTTGTACGATTTCTCGTTATCCCGGAGGGATTAAATATTAATGACCCCAGGTAAGCGTTCCGGATTCTATATAATATTAAAAGCTCTCTGACATTATTCGGAATCGCGCCACCCGGGGTTAGGACGAACAATAACAGTGCGGCGCAACTACCCCCATAATTTAAAATTGAACCTACCATGCGCCGCAATTTGCAGGATCGATCGGGAGAAAGGGATTTAGGCGAGTAGGCGAAAGGGCGAGTAGGCGAAAGTGCGAAGTTGAGAAACTGAGAAAATGAGCAAATACAAAAAGAGGCCGTCTCAATTTTCATGAGACGGCCTCTTTGTACAGGTGTTACGGGTGGCGCAATTCTTTATTAATAGAATTTGGCGCGTTTGTCGACGATTTTTGCATTTTCGCGCAATGCTTCGAATGCAAGAGTATTGGCACGATAATTAACCGAGGCGGCTAACCGTTGTTTGGCTGAGGTAAGATCCTCATCAGTTCCCGGGTTAACACTGGTTACCTTTACAACATAGACGCCGCTGGTTCCAACAACAGGTTTTGAGACCTGGTTGGCTTCCAATGCAGTTGCTGCTCCCGCAATGGCAGGTTCATATCCCACGCCGGGAATGGAGGAGGATTCAAAAGTAATATTCTGAGCCTCGCCAACTGTGACGTTTAATTCGGAAGCCAATTGATTAAGATCGGTTTTGCCTGACATCTTTTCGATCAGCTGCTGTGCTTTTTTCTCTTTCTTTAATTCAAGTTCAATTCCTGCTTTCACAGAGTTGAACGATGCTACTCCTTTAGCCTGTTCTGCAGCCATTACCGCAACAACAAACTGGTCGCCCAGTTCGAATATCGGGGTACCTTCCGAACTCTGAATAAGTGCTCCGGTTTCAGCTTTATAAGCAGCACGGATCAATAAGCGTGAATTTTCAAGACCCGCAATTTCCTTGTCATTTTCGCGAATGTTGGCAAAACGCTTGTTTAAACCCTGGGCAACAACGGCTTCATTGAATTTTTTTGTATCCTGGTTTTCACTTGCAAACTTCGATGCTGCAGTGTAAGTTGCCTGATAGGTCTGGCTGCTTGGCTCAATTAGCCGGTTTATAACTGCGAGCTGAATGTTAGGAACTGTTTTACCGCGGCCGGTTACCTGAAGAAGGTGTACTCCAAATTGAGTGTTAACCACCTGCAGATCATTTTGTTTCCCAAAAAAAGCGGCATCTTCGAAGGGTTTTACCATCATTCCGCGACGCATCCATCCCAGACTTCCACCGGTAGTGGCAGATCCCGGATCCTCAGACAGTGTGCGGGCCAGGTCTTCAAATTTCTGACCTTTAATGATAAGGTTTTTTATGCTGTCGATTTTTGCAGTCGCCAATGGCAACTCTTCCTGTGTAGTTACCTTGATCAGTATATGACGTGCTTCGACAGAATCGGGCAATTCCTGAAATTGCTGGATTTTGGCCAGTTTCCAACTATTATTCTCCTTGTAGGGACCGTATATGTCACCAACTTTTCCTGAGAAAGCGAACTCTCCCAACTCGGGTGACAGATCATCTTTTTTATAGAAGGACGGATCGAAGGGAACATCAGAATTTATATTTACAAAGGCGGCAGGATCAGCTACTGTCGAGAATTCGTCCTTAATATCGTTGGTCCATTTAATCAGCTTATCTTCATCAGCTTTTGAGGCAACCACCGGAAAAGTCACATACTCGATGTTCCTGTTCTCTTCCTGCTGATATTTTTCCTTGTTTTGTTCATACCTGGCTTTAAGTTCCTGTTCCGAAACCTTTATGGTACTGTCGGATACTGAAGCAAAAGATTTGGCAACAAACTGAATATTGGTCTGATGGTTACGTCCTTTTAAGTCGCTTTTTGCCTCGTATGAAGTCACATAAATCCCCTTGGAAAGCAGGTTATTGTATTTTGTAAAAGCCCTCTCTTCAACAATTTGTTTTTCGATAAATAACCAATAGCTGCGTTCCTTTCCGGTGCTGTTGGACTGCTGATACTTTAAGAATTGGATCAGAGCACCCCGGTTAACGGTTCCCGTATTCGGATCACGGAAAATACTTTGAATAATGGCATGGGGATTTTTCCCCTGTACCAATTCGAAAAGTTCATCATCGCTCACGCTGATACCCAGTTCTTCGTAGATATCCTGCATCGTGAGATTCCTCACCACACTTTGCCAGGTCTGTTCCTTAATCTGTTCAGTTGTCTCCTGGTCCAGGGAGGTTTTGCCCGAATTCATTTTGTAAATCTCGGACAGCTCATCCACTCTCGACTGAAATTCGGGGTAGGTTACACTTTTCCCGTCAACTTCGGCCAGTTCCATTTGATTGCTGCGCATGATCGAGCTTGATGATTTGAACAAGTCACCGAGAATAAATGCTGCGAGTGCCAATCCAATAAATATTGCAATCGCAATTCCGGCACGGTTCCTGATTTTCTGTAATGTTGCCATCGATATTTGGTTACTTTATTATTACTTATTTTTATTGTTTATAAGGGTACGAAGTTAGTAAAATTAGACTTTTAAAATACGGTGTGAGCATGAAATTTAAATACTTCCTGCCAATTTCATCTCCACAAGTTCGATTCGGGTTTTTGAACACCGTAATATTTTGAATTCATATTTCCCGATTAACAATATCGTGTTTGTTTTGGGAAAGCTGGGGTGATGATAAAGGAGGTACCCGGCAAGCGTTTCATAGCTATTATCTTCCTGTAAATTAGTATTGTAAGTTTCGTTAATCTCATCCACACCGAGTCTTCCTGAAAGTATAAAATGATTTTCTTTCACCTTTTTAGATATGATATTGGACATATCATGTTCGTCTTCAATTTCGCCGAATATCTCCTCCAGGATATCCTCTGTTGTAATCATTCCGGCAATTCCACCGAATTCGTCAACAACAATGGCCGTGCTTTTATGCTCACGAAGGAGTTTGGCAAGCAGTTTACTCGCTTCCATCGTTTCGGGCACAAAGGAAACTTTTCGGAGACACTCTTCAATATTTTGAGGATTATTGAATAGATCGGAGGAGTGCGCATAACCAATTATGTTATCGCTCTTCTCTTTGTATATTAAAATTTTGGAAAAACCGGTCTCAATAAATTTCAGGGTTAATGTTTCTAATCCGGCATTTAATTCAATCAGGTGCATATCGGGACGCGGTACCATGCAATCCCTGATTTTGATCTTCGAAAAATCGAGCGCATTTCTGAAAAGTTTTATCTCACTATCAAGTTCATGTTGTTTGCTTCCCTGAAAATTTTCCATCTCACCCAAAAACTGATCCAGATCGGTTTTACCAAATACACGCATTTCTTGTTTCTGATCTATTTCGGCATTCAGGTTATTTTTAATCAGAGATGTTGACATGCGTATCAAAAGATGCGTGATGGGGTAGAACAGATAATAGAAGAACGCTGCAGGGATGGATAACAGGTTGAGCGCCTGGTTATTTTTAGCCTTAAAC
The DNA here is from genome assembly GCA_942493325.1 of uncultured Bacteroidales bacterium. GTDB lineage: Bacteria > Bacteroidota > Bacteroidia > Bacteroidales > Prolixibacteraceae > JAAFHB01. The sequence continues at coordinate 6,081,043 of OW818689.1, forward strand.
ACTATTTTAGGCAGGAATTCGGAAACAACGAGAATTATCAGTGTCAGGATGATAGACTGAACTAACAACTCTAATGATTGGTTTAATTGGTATTGAAAAAAGAGCCGGTCAAGAACTTTTGCGGATACCAGCGTGTATACTACAAGTACAATAGTGTTGCCTACCAGCATAGTGGCAATGAATTGTCCCGGGTTTTTCAGAAATTTACTGATTATTTGTGTATTGATAAGATTTTTAGTCCTGTCAAATTCCAATCGCAGTTTGTCAGACGAAACAAATGCAATTTCCATTCCCGAGAAGAAGGCAGCGGCAAGTAAGGTAATTGTTATGATTATGATTTCATTCATCGATAGAATGCCAGGCATTATTGTTCTTCGAATTCAAGATTTCCTTTGATTTTTTTGAAAGTCCATTTCGTCATCTGGGTATCTGACTCAAATCCGCCCGAACCCGTAACGAATTGGTCGCCTTTTTTAATGCTAACAAACTTTTCAGTAAAGATCCGGTTTTCTTTTTCAAGGAAAATCAGTTCCTCGGTGCGTAAGGTATCTCCCTGATTATTCACTAATACAACATTACCAGTGGCAAGCCATTTTTGCTCACGTTCGAGATCTTTACCATAATTGGCAGACAATTCAGATATGATTTTTTTGTTAGCGTCGAACTGTTGAAGATGAAACCCTTCCGGGAACTCTTTGTAGGGAGGTTTTTCCTGGTCAAAGATCAGCAATTTTGGTGTCCTGAGGAAATATCGCACCACACCTGAATCAGTAATGGATGACTGGAAATCTGTAGCTTCAACAGAGGGCATAATTTTCCCGGGCAGAAGATCGGAGGGGAGTTCGGAGCCAACTTTTTGGTTACAGGATAAAATGAGTATTGTCGCCCCACAGAAAAGGGCGACAATACTTAATTTTTTGCAAAAATTTGCTGGTTGGAACAAATTAACGAAGACGGACTGTCGTATTTTCATTGATCCAGCCTCCTATTTTAATAGTACTTCCTTCTTTTATACCTTCAAAAAATGCATCTTCTTTGCGTGGAAAATACTGGGAATATTGTGCAATTTTTTTATTTGCTTCCGCTGTAACGTCGGGATCCACATTCTTGGCTTTAACATATTGATCAACAGCAATAAGATAAACCATGCGTTGTTGCAATTCAGAGTCTCCAATTGATTGGGCTGAAGCTGCATAAATATCGCCTATTACGAGGTATGGTTTGCCCCATTCAGGATTCAGACTTATTGCCTGACGGGCATAATTTCGGACACGTGGAAAATCTTTTTGACCATACATTACAATAGCCAGTTCATAGCAGTAATTTGCCTTTTCGTATTTATCTTTTTCCGTAGCGATTGCTTCTTCGTAATATTCAATGGCTTTCGCTGTATTGTTTCTCTTGAGGAATAAACGTGCCATAGAGAACGCTGATTGTGAAGTTGGCTCCATCTTATAAAGTTTTTCAGCCACATCAGCATAAAGCTTGCTGTCCGAACAATCCTCGCGGTTCAACATGTAGTTGATTTTTTTCAATGTTGCAAGATCATCTGATTTCTTTGCAAATTCAGCTTCGTAAAGTGGTACCAGGATCTCGCAGGTCACTGCTCCGGACTCAACAAACGCCCTGTTAATCCCTGCTTTTGCCTTTTGATAATTGTCATCATCGGGTGTCTTTACCAGATTTTCTTCAATGATGGCACTTGTTTTATCATAAACAGCCATCACCTTATCGGCTTGGAATTCGCCGGTCGTGAATAATAAAGCTGTCGCACGGTTTAATAATAAAAGAACCGCTGCCTCAGAGTCTTTGCCTTGTTTTTCCACAGATGATTCAAGCCATTTATAACCGGTTTTGTAAACCTCTTTTTTCTGCTCGTTGGTCATTTGATCAGCCTGAGCAAGCTTGTATTTTAAATAAATGGTAGCCTTACGACCCAGGTTGTAACCTTCGTTATCGAAGTACTGCATTCTTTTATCGTAAATCTCCAGAATTTTATTCAGCAAAGCCTCTTTTTCTGCTTCCGGAGCTTTACTTATCATCTCCTCGTGCATTTTGATGCCCTGTACATAGACATTCTCAGATGACTTTGGATATTTCATATATTCCACAGTCCAGGGACCCAAAGCCGATTTGTAGTCACCTTGCTTGTAAAACTGGTCAAATACTGAAGCCGTTTCGATATATTCTTTAACGCCAGCTGCTACAAGCTGTGGCCTGGTACGCAGATCAACATCTCCTGTTGCAACAACAACAGCGCCGGGAGCTTCAGCTTTTTTCCCGAAATCTATCACGTCACTTGTATTCCCTTCAATATCAAGTCTCTCTTCGCGGTCCGGAAAGGCAAATTTGATGTATTTTGATTTTGCATCAATGGTCAGCTGATATACTCCGTCAAAACTGGTAAAAAAACTTTCATTCGAGCGATGTGCGGAAACTGTTACACCTGAAGCCGGTTTACCATTGGCATCATACACAGTTCCTTTAATAACTCTTGACTGAGCTACTGCACCTGTAATCCCGAGAATAAAAATCAGAATTACGACCATTAACGATTTTTGCATTGCTTTCATTTCTAATATATTTTAATTTTTAGTCGAATTTTCGTTTAATAAACCACCTGTCATGTAAAAGCAGGTGAACCGTAAATTTTGCGTATGACTCTTTTATCAGATTGTTTTCGGTTGTCCCTAATTGCCCCAACTCTGCTGAAATATTCAGTGATGATAGCGCCCGGCTAAATGGCAATCCCAATCCCATTGTTACTCCATAACCTTTAATTTGTTGTCCATTAATGGTTAAATAGGAGTTCTCATAAAAACATCCCGCTCTGTATTGTACTCTTGACCAATAGCTTCTGATCGAGTAAGCATCCGGCGTGATTTCAAAACCGGTAGAATAACGCGTACTGTTGGTCAAATACTGTGATGTGCTCCCCAATAATGGTGCCACACTCCATTTCTGATGATATAAATCTGCACCAAAAGTAATTTTATTTTTTAAAGTATACGATAATCCGGCACCTAATGTCAATGGAAGTGTCAACCCATCTGTATCGTTTACAACATTTCGAAGCGTATCTATGATTGGAGTATTGCTGGAAGAATTTCTGAACAGTACTCTTTCTTCGTGTATTGTATACTTTGCTGACATATTTTGTTTCGGCTCAAAAATAAGACCCAGTGTCCATTGATTCTTCTTTTTGTTTTTCCAGGTGTATTGCAATCCCGCTGTCAGTCCAAAATTATGTACATTTAATTTATTTTCCAACAGGTAATCGTAGGATGAGGCATCATACGGGAAATAAAGGTAATAAGTATCCGATAATGTGCCAAATAAATACCATGCATTGACTCCCAGCGAGAGGTTTTTGCCAATATTAACGGAGTTACCGATAAATGCTTTCGAAAGGGTGCCTGTACCTGTAATTGATGTCGAAGATATTCCGTTATCGGATTCGACTGTTGACGCAATATTATACCCTTTATCCGAAAGAGGTAAAATTCCGAAGGCCATTGCCCAATTTTTTTTAACAGGAAATGAAAATGCCAGGTAATTGAAATTTACGTCATTGCTGCCATTTTTTTTATTTTCAGCCTCATAAAGTGTGTGTTTGGAATTCATCCCAAATTCCATAAGAAAGGTCATTGTATCAATGGCAGTGTAAGAAGCAGGGTTACTGGTGTTGATCTGCAGACCGTATCGGAAACCGATTCCAGTACCTCCCATAGCAGCACTGCGCCCCGGAGCATACCCGTTAAGCGTACCAATACCATAACGGGAATAAGGCGAACTCGTACTTGAGCTGTTTTCCTTCTGAGCCTTCAGGATGGGGGACATCAATAACAATGTTGTTGCAATTGCGAATGTCAAACTAATTTTTTTCAGCATTATATTCAAGAATTCGGTTTAACCCTATTAGGGTAATTTCATATTTTACAAAGATGGTGTTTTTTAACTTTTTTTCAAAAAAGAATAAATCACCTCCGGTCAAAATCACCTGACACTCCGGCCAGTCCTTTAGTACATGGTCAATCATACCATCAATCTCGTAAATCATCCCGTTTTGAACGCCGGCTCTTATAGCCTCTTCTGTTGTCTTGCCGATATCGGGCCACTGGTCTGAACGTTCAATTGCAGGAAGATTCTTCGTAAATTCATGAAGTGATCTGAATCTCATGCTTAGTCCGGGAGATATATTCCCCCCTAAAAAACGGTTCTGTTTATCAATCAAATCAAATGTTATCGCAGATCCCGCATCGATGACTAAAAGTTCTTTTCCCGGAAAAAGTGTGCCGGCTCCGACTGCTGCGGCAATCCTGTCGTGACCTAAAGTCTCCTTCGTTTCATAAAGGTTTACAATCGGAGCGATCGTCTGGGGTCCGAATTCAATAAAAAATTCAAACTCTTCTTTCAAAGAGGCTGTCAGGCCGGGTTCAATACCGGCAACGGATGACAGGATAGCTTTGTTTATTCCAGGATAGCGGTGCACGATATCACCCAACCGGGCGGTATTGAACTGTTCCATGCAGATGATCTGCACGATACTGCCTGAATCAAAAACCGCAACTTTGGTCTGACTGTTCCCTATATCGATTACGAGATTCAAATTCTTATGATTCAATGTTCATACTAATATCGAATGCCGTAACCGAATGAGTCAGCGCCCCGATAGAAATATAATCGACCCCTGTGGCAGCCACTTGTTCAAGACGTTCGAGGGTCATATTTCCTGACGCTTCAACTTTTGCACGGCCGGCGATGACTTTTACACATTCCGCCATCACCTCAGTTGTCATATTGTCGAGCATGATAATATCCACTCCGGCATCCAATGCCTGGTGAACCTCATCCATATTTGTAGTTTCAACTTCAATTTGTATCCCGGGAGTAAGACCTTTTTTTATTTGTGATACTGCCTGGGTAATACCTCCGGCTACTTTGATGTGATTGTCCTTGATAAGTACCATATCATAGAGCCCAATCCGGTGGTTCGTTCCGCCACCCATGAGTACAGCGTATTTGTCAAGTAACCGCAAACCCGGAACTGTTTTTCGCGTGTCGAGAATTTTTGCATTATAACCGGCAACTGAACTCACGCATTCAGCAGTTAATGTTGCAATTCCGCTCATCCGTTGCAGGAAGTTTAATGCAAGACGTTCACCGGTCAGCAGGGCACGGTATGAACCTGATATTTCGAGGAGAAGGTCTCCTTTAACCACTTTGTCTCCATCTTTTACAAAAGTGTTCCAGATAATATCGGGATTGAGTGTCCGGAAAATATATTCTGCAACGGCAAGTCCGGCTATAACACCTGAGGACTTTGCCACCATGGTCGCACGGGCTTCTAAATCGGAAGGAATCAGTAATGAGGTCGTGATATCTCCAGTCCCGATATCTTCATTCAGGGCATAATCGATAACAGGCTTAATTGCCTCGAAATTTATTCCGTTTCTATTCATGATATTCTGACCGCTTCGTATTGGATTTTTTTACCCCTTTCCTGTATGATGTGATGCAACTCTTCTTCGATCTCGAAAGGAAAATCAATCCGGACATGTCCGCCACGGCTTTCCTTTCGTTCAATCGCTGACAGGGTAATTGCCCTGCAGATATCGGTGAGATTGATGATCTTTCTGTAATTATAGTCGTTTCCCGGATCTTTGTAATGCTCTGCTATGGATTCAATTCTCTCTAATGCCGTTTCAAGGCCTTCTCCATTTCGTACAATACCAACCAGATCACTCATTGTAATTGCCAGTTCGTTTTTCACTTTCAGAAATTCGTTATCTGTTGCCTGATGCAAAACTATAGGATGCTGCGTTGTTTTCAGAGGCTCACTGAATTTTAAATGCCGGGCTTTTTCAATCACTCTTTTACCATAGACGAGACATTCGAGCAGAGAGTTGCTTGCAAGTCGGTTTGCACCCATAACTCCGGTTGCTGCCACCTCACCGCATGCAAAAAGGGCAGTTATATTTGTTTGACCCCAATTGTCAGTTCTTATCCCGCCTACCATGTAATGTGCAGCAGGAGCAACGGGGATTAAATCAGTTAACATATTGATTCCTAACGGTCGGAGATGGGCGTCAATTGAATGAAACCGTTCAAGCAGGTTTTGGGCCGGAAGATGCCTCAGGCTTAGAAACACGTTCGATCCGGTGTCCTGCATCCTTTTAAAAATAGCAGAAGAGACAACATCACGCGGGGCAAGTTCAGCCAATGGATGGATATCAGTCATAAAGCGGATTCCGTTCACATCGAGCAAATGAGCCCCTTCACCTCTTACCGCCTCACTGATCAGGTAAGCTTCTTCACCTGAAATTGATAATGCTGTAGGATGAAACTGAATAAATTCCATGTCGGCCAGGCGTGCACCTGCCTGCCAGGCAAGGGCAATACCGTCACCGGTTGCTGTATATGGATTGGTTGAGCGGGAATATAAACGCGAAAGGCCACCGGTCGCCAGAATTATTGCTTTCCCAAGAAATACAATATTTTCACCGCCCGTGTACTGCAGCGTATGGACTCCTTTACAAATATTGTCTTCAATAATTATTTTTACCGCTGCACAGTATTCAAAGGGAGTTATTTCAGGTCTGTCAAGTACCTTCCGGAGCATAAAACTGGTCATCATTTTTCCGGTCGCATCACCGTCAGCGTGCAGTATTCGGCGCCTTGAATGACCTCCTTCGAGTCCCAATTTAAGATGGCCATCTTCATCCCTGTCGAACTCCATACCCCTTTTGATAAGTTCGTTAACACGGTCAAGGCCTTCATTAACAAGAAGTGATACAGCATCACGGTCGCATAAATTGCGTCCTGCAATCAACGTATCTTCAAAATGCAATCGTGGATCATCATCTTCCCCAATGGCAGCAGCAATACCCCCCTGGGCATGATAGGAGTTGCTGATATCAAGCTCTGATTTTGAAATTAATGCCACCGTGCCATAATCAGCCGCATGAAATGCGGCCAATAAACCTGCCAGGCCGCTTCCCACGACTATAAAATCAAATGTAAGGGTTTTCATTACGAATAAGTTCCCTCCGGATTAATGAGCGACAAAAGTAACATTTCTGTTCAAGAAAATTGCAGGGAATAATTTTATTAATCGGAGGTAGTTATCGAAGCTCTGTTCAGTTTGTGACAGGATTTTAACTGTTGTGATCCCGTATAATTCTTGCATAAGCGACCGGAGGTTGCATGACTTCATCAATTCTGACCTCTACAAAATCGGAATAATTGAGGATGAATTTCGATAATTTGCCGTATTTAATATTTTTGCTTCGAAGTATAACCCCAACTTCCGCTAGATTGGCCCAGCCTTCATCCTTGGCACATTCTTCAATTGCATCCATTAATACCTCTTTGTCAGTTATTTCCATATTATTTGATATTAAGCCTGCAAAGCAGACCAGAATTACATATTAATACAGCCAAAACTCAATTGCTAATATACACATTTTTTTAATTATAATCTGGAAATTTGTTAGTTTTGGATCCCCATTGATTTGATCGCTATCTTGATTTGTTTGATTTTTAAATGATAATTTCTTAATCGATTGTGTATGTCTGATTCTTTCGAAAGTGCCATTTCCGTTAATACCGGGGATTGTAAAAATGGCATTAATTACCCCCGCCCAGATCTGACTTATCTTAAAGATATGGCCGACGGCGATGAAACTTTTGTAACAGAAATCATCTCCCATTTTTTGGAATACGGACCCGAATTGTTGGAGTCAATGAGACAAAGTGCTTTAGCCGGTGATAATGAAAAATTGCGGTTCGATGCACATAAGTTGTTACCACAACTTACTTTTGTTGGAATTGTGGCCGCTATCCCCCTGGTCACTAAAATAGAAAATGAAAGCATAACCAACAGGAATCTCTCGGCAATCACCGAAAGGGCGGCAAGGATTGTCAATCAGGGAATTGAAGATCTAAAGAAAATGATTTGAAACAAAACCTACTACCTAATCCTTATTAGCTTAATAGTTATTTAAATTCCCGCCGTATTCGCACCAGTTCGGGAACCATATTCTGTGTAACAGCGGGAATTATTAATTTAATTAATTGATATGAGAATATTAGTTTGCGAAGATGACTTCATGATCACGAAGGCAATAGAACATAAACTTATCAGTGAAGGGCATGAGGTAGATGTTGCAGCTGATGGTAACCAGGCCGTGGCAAAGATCAATACTGCGCACTACGATCTGATCATGACTGATCTGTTAATGCCATTTGTCGGAGGACTTGAGTTGATTAATGCAATCAGGAATGATTTGCATCTTGACACACCAATCATTGTTCTGTCAACTCTTAGTAACGAGGATTCTATTATTGAGGCTTTTAAACTGGGTGCTGATGACTACATAACCAAACCGTTTAGTCCGAACGAAGTATCAATCCGTGTAAAAAGGTTATTAATACGAAGATAATATGACGATCATCAAGTCTGTAACCAGGATCGTCATGGTCTTTGTGATTTTTCTTTTAATTGTTTCAAAACTGACTGTTTTCGGACAATCGGCAGAAGCTACCGATACAGTTTCGTCTAAGCAACTGCTCGTCAAAGCTCGCGAATATGCATACAACAGTCGGAAGATTGAGGCACGAAAATTATGCCGGCTGATCATGCAACGTGACAGCACATACTTGGATGCAGCTGTATTAATGGGACGGACCTATGCCTGGGATCAAAAATACGATTCTGCCAGGATTATTCTTAATAAAGTTACTGAACAAAAACCCGGTTATTACGATGCATTGGATGCCCTGATAGATGTTGAGATCTGGAGTGAAGATAACAAGGCGGCCTTAAAATACACAGATATAGGGTTAAGATCACATCCTGATGATGCTGTATTTCTGTATAAAAAAGCCCGGGTTCTGAATAATTCCGGAGATTCTCCACATGCGGAGGACATTCTGAATCAACTTCTCAAAATTAATCCTGCAAATAAGGATGTTTCCGGATTGTTGCTGACCATCCGCAATGAAAAATTGGTTCATAAGTTGACCCTCAATGCCTGGGTATATGCCTTTGATAATGAAAATCCATGGAGTTTTGCTTCGGCAGCAGTCGGCCAAAAGACTTCAACGTTCGGAACAGTCATCCTCCGGTATAACTATGCCCGGCGTTTTGGAAATGAGGGTCACCAATTGGAGATCGATGCTTATCCTGCTATCGCTAAAGGCGTTTATATGTATTTTAATACAGGTATATCCAATAAAAAGAATTTCCCCTTTTCCCGTCTTTCGATCGAGCCTTATGTGAAATTACCTGCAAGTTTCGAAATGTCGTTAGGTTTCAGGTATCTTAATTTTGATGACAAGCAGATTGCTACCCTTGATTCGAATAAGGTGTTAATTTATACAGGAACTATCGGAAAATATTATGGCGATTACTGGTTTTCGGTCCGATCCTACTTCACCCCTGGAAAAGAAAGATGGTCGAAATCGGTCAACTTTACTGTCAGACGTTACCTGGCTGATGCCGACAGCTATATATCCCTGATTGTGGGAACAGGTTTTTCGCCTGACGAGCAACAGTTTGCTTTTAATCCTAATTACTATTTGAAATCCAGTAAGATAGATCTCGATTATCAACAAAAAATCGCAAACCGGTTTTTTTTAAATTGCGGAACCGGCTTTGCACGTGAGGAAATACGTACAAATTCCAAACGTAGCCGATTCTCTTTTGATCTGGGAGTCAGCTATCTGTTTTAATTTATTGTCTGGTGTAATTTGTGAAAATAACCTGACCAAAGCAGTTTTATATTTTAAATCCTAACGTGTTAACAGGTTGATAATGAGTTTTTCAATTAAAGCACTAATAATGATTTTGCTTTTCGCCCCGTGTATCGGTACGGGAGCCGAAAACACGGCATCGACCCGGCATATCGTTACGGCAGGGGAGAACGTCTTTCGAATATCCCTTAGGTATAAAGTGCCCATGGATTCTCTGAAAGAATGGAATCACCTGGATCAGAACTATACGGTAAGGATCGGCCGGCAATTGTTTGTTGCGGGCAGGAATGCAACAGAAGTTAACGATAAACCAACCCTGAATAGTGGTCTCATTATCAGTGAACATGCAGATAGGTTGTTGAAAGTTTCTGACGCAGACTCCATTATGCAGGGGCAGACTGACTATTTGCCTTTTTATTCGGAACCAATCATTGTTACCCGAAGATCGACTTTTTCCGAGACATTATGGTATTATTACGGGAGATCAAGCATTCTTTTCAGAATAATTCTTGTTCTGAATCTATTCTTTATTTTTTCGGTCGTTTTGTTGCTTATTCTTATCTCATTCAGGCGTATGAGGAAAGGATTTGATGACTTAAAAAGACAAAAATGCCAGGAGCGTTACCCAAATTATATAGCCGCATGGCTTTACCAGGAGAATACCGGGAAATTACCCGACTCGCTGGAAAAAGAGCTAAAGGACAGGGTTTATCGTGATGTTTTCACTTCGGAACTTCTGACCCTGCACGCAAATCTGACCGGCGAAAGTGCGGATAAATTGGTCGCATTATTTCATTTTGCCGGATTAAAAAAATATTCGATCCTAAAAGTTCATGATTCATCATGGCATGTGAAGGCTAAAGGATTCAGGGAGTTGGCTCAAATGAAAATTGCAGAGGGGAATAATCTGATCTACAATTACCTGAATTCCGATAATCCAATTCTTCAGATTGAAGCCCAGTTGGCATGGATTCTGTTGAATCCCGGTGATCCGCTCCGTTTCCTTGATGATCCGGACATTCGACTCACCGAATGGGGCTTGCTTAATACGCACCATTCGTTGAAAAAAATTGTACCAACTCCCGATTTTGGCCGGTGGTTGCAACTCACAAATAAAAGCGTTACACTTTTTGCGATCAAAATGTCGGGATTTTTCAAACAATTCAGCAATATTGAATTAATTACCCAACGACTTCAGGATCCTGATACAGATATCAGAACTGAAGCTATCAATGCTCTGGGCAAAATGGAGGCACCATTTGCGGGCTCCTTTCTGATTCAACAGTTCTCCGGCGAGGAGCACCTTAATAAATCGGTAATCATCCAGTCGCTTACTACGATAGCTGATCCGATGCATATTCCCTTTTTTGAAGAGGTCTTACTAAATGAAAATGAGCTTAGCCTGCGCATTCTTGCTGCCAAAGGGTTGGTTTCGTTGAAAAATCAGGGTATTGAAAGACTTGATTTATGCTACAAGGATGCCGACCCGGTGTTAAAAAAGATTATTACTCATGCAAAAGACATTAGAATCTGATGTACGATATCATTAGAATATTAAATTACCTGATCGAAAACGGTATATTCGTTTATGCCATTGCTATTTTCCTCACGTACATTGTTATGGCCATTATTTCGGGATCCGAAATAATGAGGTATATGAAAAAGAACAGTTTTGTTGACTACAAGGCAATTATTTCGTCACCTTTTGCCCCGCCGGTAACAATTCTGGCGCCTGCCTATAATGAGGGGAATACGATAATTGAAAATATCAGGTCCCTGTTATCGATACATTACAGTGATTTTGAAGTGATCGTTATAAATGACGGAAGTAAGGATGATTCGCTTTTAAAGATAATTGATCATTATCAACTTGAAAAGGTGGATTTTATGATTGATTATTCGATTCACACGAAGCCTGTACGCGGCATCTATAAATCGACCAATAAAGCGTATAGCAAGCTAATTGTAATTGATAAGGTAAACGGTGGGAAAGCCGATTCATTGAATGCAGGAATTAATATCAGCTCGAAAAAATATTTTGCGGCCATTGATGTGGACTGTATTCTTGAGGAGGATGCCTTGCTTAAGATGATAAAACCCATTTTGGAGGACAACCAGGAACGGGTTATTGCAACCGGTGGTGTTATTCGTATTGCCAATTCCTGTACCGTCAAGGCCGGGAAAATTGTGGAGATTAATTTGCCGTCAAGTTTATTAGCCCGCTTCCAGGTACTTGAATATAGCCGGGCATTTTTAATGGGACGTATGGCCTGGAGCCGTCTTAACGGATTGCTTTTAATTTCAGGGGCTTTCGGAGTTTTTGACCGCGAAATTGTAATTAAAGCAGGAGGGTACGATTCAAAGACTGTAGGTGAGGATATGGAACTTATTGTACGAATGAGACGGTACATGATTGAAAATAATCTCAAATACAGGATTGTATATATTCCCGATCCGCTTTGCTGGACCGAAGTGCCTGAAAAATTGAAAATATTGTCGCGGCAGCGTAACCGCTGGACACGGGGTACCATGGAGACATTATTTAAACACATGACTCTGTTTGGAAATCCGAAATATGGAAATCTGGGACTTCTGGGCCACCCTTACTGGTTCTTTTTTGAGTGGTTGGCTCCAATAATCGAGTTTTTTGGTTTATTCTATTTATTACTTGTCATTGTGATCGGAAATCCTGACTGGCCATTTTTTCTTTTGTTATTAGGATTTACTTATTTGTTCGCTGTAACTTATTCAGCCTGGGCAGTCGTTTTCGAAGAATTTACTTTTGCCCGCTACAGGCGAAAGCGTGATGTCTTAAGTTTATTGCTCGTAGCGCTTATTGAACCGATTTTCTATCATCCATTAAATGTCTGGTTTGCAATCAGAGGCAATTTTCAGTACCTGGTTGGAAATATTTCGTGGGGTAAAATGGAAAAAACCGGATTTTCCGAGAAAACGAAAGAAAAAATTTTAAACCAAACCGGGCAATGAAAATTATAAGCCGAAGAAAATTACTGAGGGATCACCTGATTTCCGGGATCGACAGGTACCTGACCATCAATTTTGTGTTTTTAATTCTGCTGGTTTTAGTCCGGATCTATGAATATTTTTTTCTGAAAAATTCAATAACAATACCTTCAGACAGCCTGGCGCTTGAATTCAGGGGCATTTTACACGACACGCTAATGCTGTTAAATCTTTCTGCCTGGTTCATTATCCCGTTTTTGTTTCTCTTTCTTATTTCAAGGCGACTGGCTGTAATCGTGTCAGGTGTTCTAATAATTCTCTTCGTTGTCGTTGAACTTGCCCTGATTCAGTATCTGAGTGTTACTTCCCTGTTGCTTGGAATCGATTTGTTTGGTTACTCATTCAAGGAGATAGTCGAAATTGCCTCTGCAGGAGGCGGTTTCGCATTTACAGCGCTTATTCCCTTCCTTGTTGGGATATTGATCACCATTCTGTTAATCTCCGTTTCGGTACGATTAAAACCTAATCGTACCGTGGCATTTGTGTTCGTGGTGTTGAGTTTAATGTCTTTGTCGTTCCAAAAATACACCAAACCTGATGCGGCCAGGTTTAATTCGGAATTGGCCTATGACGTAGTGACCAATAAAGCGTATCATATCTTCTCCGCTACCCATCTTTTTCTTTATCCGGCGGATGCCAGTGAAGCAGCACTGTTTAATTATTTTTACACTGGTCTGAGTGTTCCCGGGAAATCCTTCGAATTCCTCGGCCCTGAGTATCCTTTTCTCCGGAAAGATGATACACCCGATATTTTGGGAAAGCATTTTGATGTGGGAACAGATAAGCCAAATCTGGTTTTTATCATTGTTGAAAGTCTTGGCAGGGCTTACAGCGGCAAAGGCGCTTATCTCGAAAGTTTTACCCCGTTTCTTGATTCGCTTGAAAATCATAGTCTGTACTGGGAGAATACTCTGAGCACGGCTGGTCGTACTTTTGAGGTCTTGCCTTCTGTTTTCGGATCAATGCCTTACGGTAAGAGTGGATTTGCAGAATTGGGCACCTCCATGCCGGATGGAATGTCGTTGATCAGTCTGCTGAAAGAGCGTGGTTATGCATCACGGTTTTTTTATGGCGGCGATGCAGATTTCGACAATATGAAAATGTTTCTGAACAAACAGGGTATTGATGAGGTGATCGAAGAAAATGATTTTGGCCCCGGCTTTAAGAAAATGCCTGCCAATTCGGGTAATTTTACCTGGGGTTATGGAGAAAAGGATATTTTTAAAAAAGGGTTCGAAATTCTTGCCAGCGCAGGATCGGGTCCCCGGCTCGACATCTACCTCACACTTGCTATGCACGATCCGTACCGGATTCCTGACCAGGAATATTACAATGAAAAGGTGGAGCAGCGATTAACTACATTCAAATTTAATGAAACTCAAAAAGCAGAATACCGCAAATATCTTCCCAATTACGCTTCAATTCTTTATTTTGACGATGCACTGCGCTATTTTTTCGGGGAGTATCAGAAACGGGCAGATTTTACGAACACCATTTTCATTATTACGGGAGATCACCGGATGTCATCACCACCCATATCGACTCAGATTGATCGTTTTCATGTTCCCCTGATTATTTTCTCGCCAATGATTAAATCCCCGGCCAGATTTTCATCGGTAGTATCACACCTCGATTTCACCCCCTCGGTGGTGGCCTTTCTGAAAAATAATTACGGGATGAAATTTCCTTCATATGTTCCCTGGCTTGGACAAGGTTTAGACAGCATGACAACTTTCAGAAACACACGGTCAATTCCGTTTATCAGAACCAAAAACGAGATTATCGATTATATTGACGGGGAGTATTTTATCGTAAATGATCAGCTTTTTAAGGTTTCGGAAAATCTCGCATTGGTTAAATTGACGGATGAGAAAAAGCTGACTGAAATTAAGCGAAAGTTCGATAAATTCAAGACTGATAATTTGAAGGCGAGTTTGAATAATAAACTGATTCCCGATAGTCTTAAATTCAGTTTTAAACCGTGAATGTTACAACAACAAAATTTTGTCCTAAGATTGGAATGACCTAATTCATTAAAATATGGATCGTGCCTACGGCACTTATTGCGATATATTATGCTCATATTCACCGGATTAAAATCCGGCGCTACAATATGACACGTTCCTCCGGAACTGGCAGTTTTAGCTTTGGAGCATTCCGAATTTGTGCGGACTGCAGGTTCGGGTCATATAATTGGGATGCTTAAGGTGCAGCGCACCGTAAATATTTATAGCAACAGATCCGGTTTGAGAGTCACAAAGTGCAGCGCACCGGTAATATGCTAACATGTTATCGGTGTAATGATCCAAAGGCCGGGCGAAGCAATCCGTGTAATCCATTTAAAATCCCCCGATTCCCGGGGCAAGCTGTGTAATCTTTTTACTCTTTTGCAGCAATCACCGGCGTTGGAATCCGGTTTTCAAAATAGTTGTCAAGAATTTTTGAGGTGATCGGCAGGTAATATCTCCAAAAGAAAGGTGACCTGTCGTTTAAATCGTATTCGTTCAGAACAAACATCTTCAGGTATTCCATCCCGATTAATTTTTCGAACGTATTGTTGAGCGGAACATCGGTAAAATCGCCGCAGAAATAATAATGCGGTGAGTCTTTAATATTTTCAAAAGCCGCAGGGAAAATCCTGGGTATCCCGTGATGATGAAGAATTGAATCTCCACTCTCATTAGGAGAAATTTCATAATAGGATAAAACACGGTTGCTGGTGTCGGTACTCAGTGTGATATCAAACCAATAAGGATACCTTATTTCCTTCGGAATATTGAATTTCTCCACCCCGTAGTTAAAACTTTTCACTATTGGAACTTCAAAGTTCAGGTCTGTTTCCTTTTCCAAAATTGCAATGGTCTCATCCGAATGAATAAAAACAATTCCCGGTTTGGTGAAGGGCCAGTGAGACTGGTGTTGTTCCTTATAAAGCCGGATGACCCATTTGGGCAATCCAGGGTTTTTTATCGTATCAAGCTGTTCGAAATACCGGCCTGTCCACCCGCTCCATTTCAGTCCTAAAATATTTTCCGTTTCTACCCTTTCCGCAGTTGATGTGGGGGTCGCAAAAAGGTTAAATTCAGCAATTATTAGTTTATTCTTCTCCTTCATTTTCTTTAGATAACGCACATCATTAATATGTAAGCCGCCATACACTTTGTCTGAATGTTCGGTCATGTCTTTTTTGTGGTACCATTCGTTAGCGTAAATGCCATACGTGTCTGTAAAATAGGCCATATCTGTCTCGGTACTGAGACTATCCAACTGTATTTCCGTCTGCTGGGACAGATCCTTAATTAAAAACTGAGAATTTTCAATGGGAAAGAATCCCCGGTAATCATGTTCGGGAGTATAAAAATTACCGTCAGGTTTTAAATATTTCCTGTGTGTCAGCACCCAGTTAATGGCACGATGTTCCAATCCGTAATTTGTTAATACGGTTTTGTCCATCAAAAGAATATTTGCTTTATGCGACGGTTTAACGACCCATGAGAGCCAAAGAATAAGGGGCAACAGAATAAATCCTGCCAGCACAACATTAAAAAATATTTTTCGCATTCTTAGATTTGAGCTTGAATTGATTTCCGGATCAATTGTTCATGGTTCATCCGGAAATCGGATGTAAAAATAGTAATCCCATGGATTGTTTTAATAGTTAAACAATAATAAGTACAAAATGGTTTTGAAAAAATTGGAATGAGCATTTTCCAAATGGTGAGTCTGTTTCATCATTCTGATAATAATTTACCGAAATGGTTTTTTGGTGAAGTTTTTAATCCTGTTCACTTTTTTGAGTCATTATAAAACCGCTTCCATGGATATTCCTGATTTCAATTGATGGATCGTCTTTGAGATATTTCCTTAGTTTGGTTATGAAAACATCCATACTCCGGGTTGTAAAATAGCCTTCATCGCCCCAAATCCTTTTTAATGCGATTTCCCTGGGCAGCAATTCGTTTTTATGTTCGCAGAGCAACTTAAGCAATGATGATTCCTTTGGGCTGATCAACTGCTTTTCGGTACCAAGGCGTATCTCGCGCAATTTGTGATCAAAAGTATACTTCCCGATTTCAAACAGCTGGGTATCGGCCACTGTGTTTCCCTCGGTACGCTTTAATACTACCGCAATTTTATAAAGCAGCACATCGGCATCGAAAGGCTTAATAATGTAATCATCGGCTCCCAGCTTGTACCCGGTAATGATATCCTCTTTTAACGATTTTGCTGTCAGGTAAATAATGGGAATGTTAGGGTTGATGGCGCGGATTTCCCGTCCGATTGAAAATCCATCAATATGAGGAAGCATAACATCGAGCAGGCAGAGATCGAATGAGCCATCTTTGAACGTACTCAACGCGTGCTTTCCATCATCGAGCCACAAGACAGAAAAATTGCAGATTTCAAGATATGATTTAAGAACAGTTCCGAAACTGAGGTCGTCTTCAACAAAAAAAAGTGATTTTTTGGGGCTCATCGTCTGTTAATTATATATGGCACGAAAATAACGAAACGGCTTCCTTTCCCGGGTTCACTATGAACCTTGATGCTTCCATTGTTGGCATCCAGAATTGCTTTGACATAACTTAAACCCAACCCGAAACCCTTCACATTATGCACATTTCCGGATGGAAGGCGGTAGAATTTATCAAAAATTTTAGCCTGGGCAGCTTTGCTTATTCCAATGCCATGATCTTCAACGGTGATAGTTATTCCTTTCGGATAATTAGTCGTAGTAACTGTTATCTGCGGTTCATCGGAGGAATATTTGTTGGCATTATCCAGGAGGTTATATATGACATTTGTAAAATGCACAGGATCGGTTGTTACGACCGGATTGGTTGCCTCCAGTTTGGTTTCAATTTTGCCACCCCTTTTTTTTACCTGCAGCAGAATCACCTCAATTGCTTCCGAAATCAGTTCATGGGCATCAACCGACTGGAAATTCAATTTGAACTCTTTCCGGTCGAGCCTGGCAATCTGAAGAATTCTTTCAACCTGCTCGTTCATGCGCAGGTTCTCTTTTTTAATCATTTCTGTAAAAAACCTGACCTTTGCCTTATTATTGATTACCTTTTCGTTTAAAATTGAATCGGATGCAATGGAGATGGTTGCAATGGGAGTCTTAAACTCATGGGTCATATTATTAATGAAATCCGACTTCATTTCCGATATTTTTTTCTGCCTGAGGATCAAAAATATGCTTAATGCAAAGGTGAGAAAAATAATCAGGGTAAACGCCACCGAAAGTCCAAGAAGCAGGGTGGTAGTGCGCCCGATAAACAGATTCCGGTCGGGAAAATACACGGCAAGTTCCAGATTTTTTCTGAATATATCATTTGGGTACAGGTTGACCCTGTACCATTTACGGGATACTGATGCATTGTTATTATCCTTAACCAAATTACCGGGCGTGTTAATGGCAAATTCAAAATCGATTGGAATTTCTCTGTTTACCAGCTCTTCTTTAAGAATTCTTTTTAGTTCATCTTCGTCGATATGACGACCCGATTGCCAACCCCGGTATTCATTTGTTATCTGGTGCGATAATTTCTGGAGTTGCTCCATTTTTTTCTGCACTTTCAGTTCAATTCCCGGAAGGCCATGTATCACCATGGAGTCGTTGATAGTCCCTATTATGTCATCGGTGATTATCGAATCGTCTGTGTCCCTGGTGATTATCCTGATCGATTTACGCGATTTTCCGATTGTCGATTCTGTCCCGGAAGTCGGGTTTTCCGATTTTGGGGATCTTGATCTTGATGTGATTACCCTGATTTTACCTGTAACAGAATCTTTTTTTACAACAACATCGATATCTTCGAAATCGGGGACAGGTGGAATTGGAGGTGGCGGAATTGGAGCATTTAGTGAATCAGAATATCCCATATTTCGTATGATCCTGATATCATGTATCGTCTCCATGCGTTGGACAGTTTTATTCATCGCATCATTTACCGACCGGTCAAAAAGCTCATTCCGCACTTTTACCGAATTGTTAAACCAATAGAATTGAACCCCTATAATTCCAAGCAGGGATATACCCATAAGTAGTACTAAAGCGATGATTATGCGTTTATGCATTTGTTAATTTATTTAACGATCCGATTCCTTAACCCAAAAATAGTCAATAATTTAACCACCTTTTCAATTTTAACTTTACCTTAACACTTTTTTACAGAACCTTAACTGCCTTTACGCAATTCAGCCCTTATTTTTGATCCATAATTATGATTGAAATTACACTTAATAATTAACAGAAATGAAACGTTTACTAAGTCTTAAAAACAGCATTATGGTGACTTCCGGCTTGATCGGCTTGTTGTTTACCGCCTCCTCATTTAGTTTTGGTCCTGTAGATGCAGCATTGTTGACGGGGGACCCCCCACAGAAAAAGGAACAAAGGGTAAAGGTGGTTGTCAACCGGGATGGGAAGCAAATAAAAATCGATACAACCTTTAATCTTCCGGATGAAAAAATGGTTCAGTTAAAGGTTGATTCAATGCTTAAACATCTTGACCTGGGCGGATTTACATCAGGGGGTTCTGATATCGTTATCCATCGTGGCGGAAAGCGGCTAAGTTTTAATCATAGTGAAGGCAGTAATTTTCCGGGTAATGAAGAAATTGATATTAATATACAGCATGGCGATTCAGGAAAGATGCGAAACGAAAGAAGGATTATTCACATTCGTGGGAATGAAAATGATGAACTTATTGCACCGTTACCTCCGCCTCCGCCACATGCTCCCGTGATGATGATTCGTAAACGGCTTGGAGGTGATTCCTTTGCATTCGATCCTAATGATGAGTCAGTAATTTCGTACGATAAGAAAGATATTGGCAAAGGACTTGAAAAAATAACGATTATCAGGAAAAAGCAAGCAGATCGTGATGTTAAGAAAGAAGTCAATGCAAAGGTTACCCGTAAAGCGGAAAAACGGTAAGTTTCATAATTAATTCATACCCGCAGACCGCGTCTAAGGTCCGGGAAAAGATGCGAATGAGCAGGGTAATTATAAATGATATCCAATAAAAAAAGGCGGAAGTGATTCCGCCTTTTTAATAATATGATTTACAACATTATGCCGGCATTTCAGGTAATTTCCATGGTGCACGGTAAGTATGCTTGATCAGTTCTGCTGCAAATGTAGCGGCAGGAACTGGTTCGGTATATTTTTTGTCGAATGTTGGGTGACCATCGGTAATGCTGAAACGATCTTCAATTACGATTTTAACCTGTTCTTTGTCTGTGATGTTGGTGAATTTCATATTTGGTCCATCCCAATCCAGTTCCTTATTAAGGTTCTGGAGACGAACAGCCAATACTCCCATTACAACCATTTCGTTGAAAGGTCCGGCCTGACTGAAATCAGAAGCGGTTTTCACACGTGATGCAGGTGATTCTTTAGCGGCACGAACCCAATCCATTTCGTGAGAAGCAGTCACACGGCGACGGAATTTTGGAGCTTCAGGTTTTGCAGAAGAGCCGTCTGGTCGTAAAATCCATGGATTAACGCCATAGCAACCGCAAACTAAAATTCCTTTAGTTCCATGGAAGAATACACCACCGCCTGAATCATTAGGATTCTTACCGGCTGGCCACATAGCAGGAAGCATAGGTTTAATACCACCATCGAACCAGTAAACTTCAACCTTTGGAAGTTTTATCTTCATGTTGTTTTTAGGTGTTCTTGCAGGGAAGGTCAGTTTAACTGATTGAGCTGTAGGGGCGCAATCCTGAAGTAATAAGGTAGAGTTTCCCTGGGCTTTTGTAGGATAACCCAATTCAAGTCCAACGAAAACCGGGTGAAGGATATGGCAGGCCATATCGCCCAATGCACCTGTACCGTAAGCCCACCATCCGCGCCAGTTCCATGGGTGATAAAGTGGGTTGTAAGGAATAACTTTTGCAGGACCTGTAAACAGATCCCAATCCAGGGTACTTGGAACAGCAGGAGTTTCTTTTGGTGTATTGAGTCCCTGGGGCCAGATCGGACGATCTGTAAAGGCTTCAACTTTGGTGATTTCTCCGATTTCGCCATTGGCAATCCATTCGCAGGTAAGGTTTACACCTTCCTGAGAAGAACCCTGATTACCCATCTGGGTGGCAACTTTATATTTGTCAGCCAGTTTGGTTAATAAGCGTGATTCATAAACAGAGTGAGTAAGCGGTTTTTGTACATAAACACTTTTTCCCATGGTGATGGCATGAGCTGCAATAATTGCATGGGTATGGTCAGCGGTAGCAACCAGTACTCCGTCGATTGATTTTCCCAGTTCATCGTACATCACTCTCCAGTCCTTGTACTTTTTAGCTTCAGGAAAACTTGAAAAAACTTTATCGGCATACTTCCAGTCCACATCGCATAAACCTACGATATTTTCCGATTTTAGGTTTTTTAAGTTGCTGTTACCCATACCGCCGATACCGACTGCAGCGATATTTAACTTGTCGCTGGGTGCCTTGTGCCCCAGGCCTGCAATAGTGTTAGAAGGAAGAATGGTGATAGCTGCAGCTGCTGCCGCGCCGGTACCCAAAAAACCTCTTCTGGAAACTTTGTTGTTTTCTTTCATCCGTGTATTTTTTGTTTTTTTATGGCCGGATGGAACTCGCATGTGAGATATGCATCCGTGTTTGTGTTTTGCGAACATGCTCGTTTCATAAATAAGGATCTAATCGTATTAAGTATTGATAATTTTGTTTTGGTTGCTAAAGATATTGGTTCTTTATGATATGAGCAAATTTTAAGGATTATAATTATAGTTCCGGCCTGGCCTAAATAATTAAGACCCTTAGGTTGTTTAATAAATTGTGCTATTGGAAATTGTATATAGCATAAACTCCGGAAAATCATGGTATTTGATAGCCCGGAGTATATAAAACAATTGGTGCGCCACAAAATTTAACGCTTATTAACAGAACATTCGGATGTTTATCGGAACCGTTTGTGATTTATTAGCCTATTCAACGAAATTATGAATACGGTTAGGAGTGTCTGTTTTACATCCTGAATTGCTTTAAAATTCACCCATGTTGCCACCCTCGTTTCCTTGCTGTGAATCTTCGTTTCGCGGTTCTTTTGATTTGAAATTATTGAGTTTATAACTCAAAGTAAGTTGAACCACCTGTGGCTCACGGGTAAACTTGAACTCCGAACGAAAACCTTCGCCGTAGGTGGTTCCTCCAAAGTTCATGGTTCCGAAAATGTCCTGCATTTGTAAAGTAGCCGTCAGTTTATTTTTAAAAAAGTCCTGTTTAATGGCTGCATTGGCAAACATCATCGGGTCGCGGGTTCCCTGTGCCGAGGCTGTTGCACCCCGGTAGATTCCCGTTACCTGCAGTCGGGTGTTTTTCGCCAGTTTCATGTCTAAATTCAGCCGGGAATCAAAGTTAGTACTGCTTTGATCCACGCTCTTCCCGTTGATTTCGCCCTCGAGCCAGTAATTATAAAGTGTGCCGGTCGCAATGATCCTGAAACCCGGTTTAATCTCAATATTTGCCATCAATTCACCGCCAAGTGAATAATCGTCGTTGACATTAGCCATTGTGTGGTAAATTATACCATCCTCACCCAGCGTTTGAATTCGGGTCATCAGATCCTTTGTGTTCCTGTAATATCCTTCCAGGGAAACGAATGAGGTTTTTAGACGTTTCAGGATTGTAAGGTCATACGAACCTGTATATTCCGGCTTAAGATCAGGATTGCCCATCCTTATATTGTCCTCATCTATATACGATTGAAAAGGTTCTAGGCTATTACCCCCCGGACGGTTCAGGCGTCGGCTGTAACTTGCCTGAAATTCAAAATCATTTTTTAATTTTTGGGAAAAGTGAAGTGTCGGGAAAAGATCATAAAGACTTAATTGATGCGCCTCCGGAGACTTTTCACTCTCAATGGTCCTGTTGGTATATTCACCGCGTAAACCCAGCTGGTACGAAAATCCTTCACCCTCATGCGAGAAGGTTGAGTAGAGTGAATGTATTTCCTGGGTAAAATCGTATGAGCTGCTAAAGATCGGGTTTCTGACCCATTTCAAATCACTCACCATATTCCCGCCTGCTTCTTCAAAATCGAAAATCTCGGTTTCCTTCTCCAGTCGTGCCTGATAACCGGCTTCAAATTTGTTTTTATCATCGATCGGTAAGGTATAGTCGAGTTTTGCCCGGTACTCCTTTTCATCCGATTTTTCGTTCGATCTGTTGGTAGAATCCAGATCAGTCAGATTCCATTGCGCATCCGTGAAATATCTTATCTGGTTTTCCCTGTCGTTGCCGGTGCTCTCCGAAACATATAATAATCCCTGGAGTTCGTGCCCTTTCTTATTGAATTTCTGCTGAAAATTTAAATCACTGCTCCAGTAATCACCACCACGGGTAGAACTATTATCCTGAAATTTAAACATGTCGGGTGTGCCCTTGTTGTCATATTCGTGCCGAAATCCTGTGTTTGCATTTTTGAAACTGCGGGTTCCGATTGTCCCCGTCATTCCGATCGAGGTATTGTCACTAACCTGGTATTCAAATCCCCCTTTTACACTTTTCCCGGTCCTGAACATAGAACCATCGCCTGTGGAGTTTCTGGAAAAAATTGTATCCCCCGAATAAAGTTCCATTTTCGAATCACGGGTCCCCTTGTACTGCATATCCGAAAAATCGGCACCCAGCAGGAAGTTCCACTTACCGGTCCTGTAGTTGAAGTTCATGTCTCCCCTGTATTTATTATTCGTGCCAGCAGTAAAATTAAATAAAGCACTGAATGAATCCTTGATATTTTTCTTCATCACCACATTAATGATTCCTGAAACGCCATCCGGATCGTACTTCGCAGACGGATTGGTAATGATTTCAATGTTTTCGATATTCGTGGCGGGTATCTGGCGCAGCGCATCACTACCCTTTAATACGCTTGGTTTACCATCAATGAGCACGGTAAAAGCAGAACTTCCCCTAAGGGTGACATTCCCCTCAAAATCGGTCTGTACAGACGGCGTATTTTCAAGTACATCAACAGCAGAACCTCCCGTGGCATTTATATCCTGGCTCACATTAACAACCCGCCGATCGATTTTAAATTCTACCCGTGCTTTCTCAGCAACGACTTCAACTTCCCCGATTTGTTCGGTTGCAGCTTTGAGTTCAACACGGCCCAGATCGACCACCGGATTTTCAGGATTCAGCACGATGTTTGAAATGGTTGTTTTTTCAAATCCTATAAAATTGGCACGAAGGAAAAATCTACCGGCGGGCAGCCTTTTAATCTCGAACGATCCATTGGATGCGGTCATTACACCACCTAAAATGGAACTGTCAGCTTCGGAATAAACGGCTACATTGGCGTATTCCATGGGTGAATGAGTTACAGCTTCTATTATGGTTCCTTTAATAACCATATTTTTGGCAGGTGCTTCATTTTCTATCCCTTCAGTTTTTGCCGGGCCTGCGAAAGGTGCCGGTGTCTGGGCATTTAATCGAAAAATGATTGCTGTAAGAAGCAATATCAACAGGGTAAACTTTGTCATAATTCCTATAATTTTTACCCTTATTTGATATCGTTCTAAACTATTGGTTTAATGCGTGTGGTGTTAAATAATTGTTAATCGATTAATGGATAGAAAATCAGATAGTTGTGTGTGAATTTTAAGTGTCATTTACTAGCAGTAAACATTGTAGTAATGTGTAAATGACAGATGGCAGATTTTGTAAGAACTCCAAAACGCCGAATCCGGCGGCGCATGGCAGGTTTGATTTTCAATTAGGGTGGTAGTGGCGCCGCATTTTGTTCTGTCATTCTAACCCCGGGTGGCGCGATACCGAATATGCTCCATGTCAATTAATTAATTTTTGATCCGGAATCGCTTACCCGGGGTCATTAAGATTGAATCCCTTCGGGATACCAAAAGAACGGCATATTTTTATGGCTAGCGATGTTGCTCCTAAAAAGGCGATATAAAACTCCATAAAACTCCATTTTTCTCTCTCCCATTCGCCACTTCGCCTCCCGGGAACGATGTGATTCGCCCTTTCGCTCCATGCCCCATCGCTCCATGCCCCATCGCTCCATGCCCCATGCACATTTTCTCCTCTTCCCATCTTCGCCTGACCGCCCCTTTCTGCATAGATTCACCGTTGCTGCGTTGAAATGCAGATTTTAACCGGCAAATGATCGCTGATTCCGCTGTGATACTTCGGTCCAAGGTAGGTTCTGAACGGTTTTTTTCCAAGCCAGGTGGGATCGGGTTCAAGCAGAAAATCATAATTGCAGATTCCGCTTAGTCCGAACTCTATTTTGAATGTATTATTTGACATAAGATGATAGGAGCATATCATCTGGTCGAAAATTTCCCATTGACCACCCGCCCTTATTGTTCCATCTGCTGTTTGCGTCCAAAGTGTTGAAAGATTAATTAAACCCGCAGGATTATTGTTGCCGGGATATGGGAAAGCGCTGAGTATTCCGGTAAAGCATTTCTCGTGAGGTGTGGCATTAAAGTCGCCCATTAGCAGGATATTCGCATCCCGGTCCTTTGACATCAGCGAATCGAGGTAATTCCTTAGTAGTCGCGCTGTAATCTCCCGTTTCGCTTTGGATTCGATATATCCACCACTTCTTGAGGGCCAGTGATTAACAAAAAAATGAAATTTTTCGCTTTCCAGTTCTGCCGCAAAATAAAGAATATCACGTGATTTAAAAACGTTTTTCCCTTGATCAGAGACCGGTATGTGATCATAGTCAATTGGTTTTACCTTGTCTTTCCGGTAAAGTAATGCCACATCAATTCCCCGGGAGTCGGGTGATTCCTTATGAATAATTTCATAGGGCACTTTATTTAAAGGGGTTTTACTGATCAGTTGTTCACATACCCAGCGATTTTCAACTTCGGCAAGACCGATTATATCGGGGAACTGACCATTGCCGGATGTGATTAGGGTCTTATAGATCATCTTAATTTTCTCAGCGAAGCGTTCCCTTGTCCAGTGTTTTTCACTGGCGGGAGTAAATTCTTCATCCGATGTTTCGGAATCGTCCCACGTATCAAAAAGATTTTCAACATTGTAGAATACAATATTGTATTTGGTCTGCGCTTCGACCCTGAATATAGCCGCCAGATTGATCGTTGCACAAACAAGAATCCATTTCAGAATCCCGGACATGAACTATAATTTTGCGCTTTTCTTTTTATCGATCCGTTCGAATGCCCCCAGGTCGGGCCCTTCATCACTGATTCTGCTATTATTCTTTAAATCAATAGGATACGATTTTCCATAGCTGGCTTTGCCATAATCCTTTACAATCGACAAGGTATCTAATTCAAAATTACCTTTATATGGATTCTTAAAACGTGGATTAACATTCCGGATGATATCCACAAAACGATTGGCTTCGGCGAGTTTAAAGGTATCGGATATCTGGATCATACACCTGTCGAAAAGATAATTAGCGTCTCCCTGCTTATCCATCGAGATAAGTAGTTCATTCATGCGGTTTCCGGTAATTATGCAGTTCCCAAAAGTTGCCTCATTAATATCACCTACATACCTTGCGCCACTTTTAGTATCAACCAGGTAGTTCGATATTACCAGTGTCTCTGTCGTACGCATACCAGAGGATAACTTATTGTAGTAATTGGCAAAAGTGGTGTGGTAGAACTGGTAATTACCACCCAGTAAAAGGGCAGTATTGTAGTATCTTACATTTGAAATGATACAGTTATAGGCAAGAATTTTCGACTTCATGGCCCAGATTCCCGCCCAGCTCATATTTTCAATCCGCGTATTTGTTAATTCCAACGATGCAAATCCGCTGTGTTCAATAGTTCCTACCTGCAAACCAATATTTGCATTTTTAATCCTGGCATAATTGATTTTGTTGTTATGACTACCCGAATAGAGGATTATCCCGTTCCATTGATCCGGCAGGTCGCTGTAGGCCGATTCCAGACGATCACCTTCAAATTCCACCGGTTCACTGAATGATCCTTCTACTTTTAATGTTCCTTTGACGATTAAACCGGCATTCTTATGGAAATATACTGTCGTACCAGCTTCAATGGTCAATGTCTGTCCCGAATCGACAATGGCTTCATTGTAAACAAGATACGGTCTGTCGTTGCTCCATACCGAAGTTTTTATTGGATCGGACTTTACCATTATAAAATCCTGCCCCCAGGCTATTAACTGAACTTTCTGGTCGATATTGTTGATCTTGAATATGATGGAATCTTCAGTAATTAACGGCGTATTTTTTCCTGTTTTTTCGAGCACCGCTTCAACAAATATAAAGATACTGTCTTGTGCGGGTATCTGAACATTATAGGTTTCATTGGTTGCGTCTCCGTTTACATTGAGACGAAATCCACTCTGCTCACCCCCGGCCAGTCTGACCGATGATATCACGATGTTTTCGTTTGTCTGGTTGATTACCCGGAGATTTTTTGTAGGCGAACCAATTGAGGTAAAGAGGGTATCAAAGGTGATTGTATCAGACGAAAAATGGAGTACCGCGTCAGAAGATGAGTTTATATTCTCTTTTTCACAGGCATAGAAAAGAGAAATCACCCATAATAGCATCAGTATTTTGATAAAGCACCTCATTTAAGGTTTCGGTCAATTATGTTCAATTCGTTTTAATAGAGTTATCCCAATATAATAATTCAAAGATAACACAATAATCGCAAATCTTTAACGTTTTTTAACGAAAATATTCTCTTTTTTTTCAATGAGCAGCAAACCCAGAAAAGTGATTCCACCATTAATTATAATTAGCTCAAAGCCAATCTGATAGCCATTGAAGAATGTACCGGAATAAGCATCAAACATCCAGGCGATAAACGGTGAACAAATAGTCACAAGAGGAACCCACCGGTCTTTGACCTGTTTTTTGGTTAGAAATCCGAACGCAAAAAGACCGAGTAAAGGTCCATACGTGTAACCTGCGGCTTTAAAAACTGCAACGACGACACTTTGGTCATTGATGATTCTAAACACCATGATTACAAAAAAAAGCAAAAAGGAAAACCCAATGTGTGTACGTCGTAACAAAGGCTGTTTTCTTTCCTGCGGACGGTTCTTAATATCGAGAAAATCGACACAAAAAGCCGTTGTCAGCGAGGTAAGGGCTGAATCGGCACTCGCGTAATTTGCCGCTGTAATTCCGAGTAAAAAGAAAATTCCGATCATTACGCTCATGTGGTTAAGCGCAAGCAGCGGAAACAGGTAATCCGATTTTGGCGGTAACTTTATCCCGTTTATTTCGGCAAACAGGTAAAGTAAAACGCCCAGCAAAAGGAACATTCCCACTACCAAAACAAAAATTGCACTGAAAGTAAGCATGTTTTTTTGAGCTTCTTTCAAACTTTTACACGTGAGATTTTTCTGCATCATATCCTGGTCGAGACCTACCATCACGATAGTCACGAAAATTCCTGCAATGAATTGTTTGAAAAAATTCTTATCCGATTTTAGATCCCATTCGAAGATCCTTGAATAGGGGTGGTCGTTTATTTTTTGAAATGCTTCTGAAAGTGACCAGTCAAAACTTGAAAAGATATAGATGATGGTCATTATTACAGCAGTAAGCAGGAAGATCGTTTGTAATGAATCAGTCCAGATGATTGTTTTAACTCCGCCTTTGTAAGTGTAAATCCAGATCAGCAGGATACTGATCAGCACAGTAACCCCAAATGGTATTCCAAGCGCGTCAAAAAGTGCAAGCTGCAGGACCTCTGCCACCAGATACATCCGAAACGCGGCACCTATCGTTCTGGAAAGAAGGAAAAAGAAGGATCCCGACTTGTAAGAATAAAAACCAAAACGTTGTTCGAGGTAGGTGTAAATTGAGATCAGGTTAAGTTTGTAGTACACAGGCAGCAGAACGAGCGCTACAATCCAGAAACCAACCAGGTTGCCCATAATAAACTGGAAATAAGTACTTGCCGAGTTTCCGACTTCACCCGGAACTGATATAAAAGTAACACCAGAAATAGTCGTTCCGATCATTCCGAAGGCAACGATAAACCATGGGGATTTCCTGTTTGCAGTAAAAAATGAATCAGTTGTAGCCGATTTACCGGTGATTTGGGCAATAATAATGAGCATTAAAAAATAGCCTCCAAGCAGGATGGCGACAAGAACAGGATTCATCTGATTGATTTTAAATCGGGGTACAACAACTTTTTTTTCTTGTGTAAAGAGATTTCTTCCCTTGAATTTCTGCGAAAGTATGGATATGATTTAATAAACAAGAAAAAATGGGTCTATATTTTTTTCTTTATTTTATTGACATAATAGGTTGAGATCACTAAAGTGGTAACGGCGAAAAAGAGGAAGATCATTATTCTGTAGATTAATTCGATTTCTGCCAGATCAACCAGGAATAAATAGCATGCCGATACCAGCAAATTCGCAAGGGCCATCCACCGATACTTAATGTTTTTAATAATTATGCTTAATCCGAGGTAGATGCCTGACAGGCAAAGCCACGAAATGGTAATGTATTGCCCGGGTAGTCCTTTGTAAGTGGCATACAGCATCGAGAAAAACAGGATAAACAAGTAGATGTTCCTGATAAAGTCGGTTTTTATATTCAACCGCTCCTTTTGCCAGTTGATGATCCTGGCAGATAAAAAAGCAACCACTGGTATAGAGAAATTCACTGCCTGTAATTCTCCCGAGATATTGTAATACACAATGATCAGGATTAACAGCAAAAAGGTATTCATTAACGTAATGATCTGCGACCTGTACCAAAGCGCTAAAGTCAGTACAAGAAAACTTTGACAGATAAGCAATACGAATGAATCGGGGAAATGGTAGTAGCCATAAATACTTACACTTATTGCAACAAATCCAAACAATGCATAAAGAGCGGGTGCGAATTTCCAGGGCGAATAGAACTTTAACAGGACAGACCAAGCAACGCAATAAATTGAAATTGCCGTAAATAGTGGTACATACGAGTTTGAAAAATGTTTTATTACCAGCGTGAACAACAAAAACGAAAAGGCAGATCCTGCAAGCAGAATTGTAGAAAGTATCAAATTTTCGGGATAGGCTTCACTGGGTTTCATTAATGCGCCGAGGGAATACAATGCTGTTATTATCGAAAAATAAATAAATGTATAATGATAAATTAAATTATCCGGCGTTTTATCCGGCAGCAAAGGAATTTTAAACAACCAGGCCAGGTTTATGATAAAGCTGACTGATAAAATAAAAAGCATGGTTTGCCACCAGTCGTATTTCCGGAATGCGTACAAAACCGCGCCCGTAGTTGCTATTGAAACCAGGAAAAATGTTGCCGCATGATTCGAAGTTAAACCGGTAAACAATGCAAATGTAAAAGCCAGTCCGGCCAGAATCTGCGATTGTTTTTTTATGGCAAAATATAGCTGAGACCCTACTGCCGCCAGTAGTAAGATTGTTGCAGCCAGTTGATTTTCTATGATGGGCTTATCGTTGTAATAATGAAGTCGTAGAATAACATAATACAAAATGATAAATCCGAAAAGACTAAATAAGAACGACAGGTAGGAGAAATGTTTCCGACAGTAGTGCGACATCGTAAAAATTCCTGTGACACTAATCATGCCTGTAATAATGGCGAACACAGGGTTGCCGGTATCATTAAAGTACTGCCACAGGAAAGTTATGGCAAAGAACAATACAATGTTTCCCAGCCACGCTAATCCATATTCACCAAGCCGGGTTTCAAACGGCAAGCTTAACGGGATCGTTACGTTGAAAGATTCATTGTCTTCTTCTCCTGTTTCCTGGCCGGACATTGTTTTTGCCTGCTGAATTTGTTCCTTGTTCGATTCCAGCAGTTCAATCCGTTGTTCAAGAACATCCAGCCGTTTTAGAATTTGTTCCAGGTCTGCGGTTTTCAGATCATTAAGGTTCGTCATAATTGTCCTCCTTTTTTTTCCATGGTGGCAACAGCCATAACAGAAATGACAAAATAATAAACGGAACAATCAGCCAGACTGCTGCCATCAAATAACCTTCGGCACCTATCAGGCCGATTTTGAAACTGGTATATCCGTAAAAGCTTTTTGAAAACAATTGCCCGCCGATTACCACATTCCATCGCATAAAGAATACGCCAATAAGAATAAGCGCCGCTACAATAAGGTAAATTGCTTTCCTAATCCTTTCTGTGGGTTTGTAAAACTGCATCGTACCCAGTGTAAGCAATGGCACAATGGTCCCAAGCAGTCCCTGCATGATAAACAATGTAAAGAAGAGTTTGCCGAACACGAGATTATGCAGGACTTCGAATGACTCTTCCGCCTCGTAAATACGGTGAATCTGATCAAGGCCTTCGAGTACAAAATCAATAACCAGAATGTAAAACAAGTATTTTGCTATCGTATCCAGGCACGCCATATCGATGGATATTTTACGGATTTTAGTCAGCAGAATGTAAATAAGCATAACCAACGCAATTCCCGAAACGATGGCTGAAAAAAGGAAAATCACCGGCATCAGAACAGTTGACCACCAGGGATTCGCTTTTATCGATCCAAATATGAATCCGACATATCCGTGCAGCAAAAAAGCAGAGGGCACACCGATCACCGTAATGATATACCCTATTTTGTTATCCAGTGCAACGGCTTTTGGCGAAATGTCGGTTGTCCACAATGAAAGCACTTTATAAAGGGCGTGTTTGACTCCTTTTGTTTCAGTTGCCCATATGACCATATCACGGCGATAATCGAACCAGATTTCAAGTAATAATACCACCATGAGGTACCATAAGTAAACAAAGCCAAAAATGGCCATTGCGGAACTTGAATGCGGGGTAACCATAATTTCGTAGGCTCTCAAAGGTTTACCCAGGTGGCTGATCAGGGGCATTGTTGCCACGAGCATAAACGAAAAAGCGGTAAGTAACGCTATTCCATAGGTCGGTTTGAGGATGTGTACTTTAAATATCCGCTCAAGCGACGCCAGGATAAAGGCTCCTGCGACCAATCCCGTGATATAGGGATATAGTACGATGAGTATACTCCAGTTAAGTTCAATTTCATTGGGATAAACATATCCCTCAACTTTCGAAAGAACTTCGTAAAGGTCCTGTAAATGATGTCCCATATTATCTTACCTCAGAGGTTAATGCGTTATAGAATAATTTTGATCCTGTATTCAAATGGGGTTTTATCACCATGCAGGTATGGTTTTTAAGGAAATAATTCACTTTGCTCCCGGGATCGTTTAAATCACCAAAAATTCGTGCCTCTGTGGGGCAGATTTCAAAGCAGGCCGGTTGTAAACCTTTTACAAGACGATGGATGCATAACGTGCATTTATCAACAGTTCCCTTTTCAGGATGAATATACCGGCATCCATAAGGACAGGCCTGCACGCAGTACCTGCACCCTATGCAATAAGTATCATCGACCAGGACAATACCTTCAGGAGATTCGAAAGTTGCTCCCACGGGACAGACCTGCACACAGGGGGATTTGGCGCAGTGGTTACACATTTTGGGAACAAAAAAGGACTTGAATATTTCATTATCCGGGACCGGTTGGCTGAAACCGTCAATTCCTCCGTTGGGTGATTCGACAAGAATGGAACCGTCGTTTTTAATGGTATACTGCTCGATCCACGAACGGAAATAGAAGGGCGCCTGGGGTACATTGTTTTCCAGTTTACAGGCACTGGCGCATTTTCCGCAACCGATGCATTTATTGATATCAATCCCAATTCCATACCATTTCCCTTTCCCTTTTGGCTGTTCACCCGCAATCAGTAACCCGTCAAACGGTGTAAGAGCCGAAGCGACTGCAATTCCTCCAACCACGATTGTTCCGACTTTGAAGAAATTCCTTCTCGATAGTTTAGTTTCGTTTTCTTTCATGGCTGATGAGGATTATGGCATTCAATACATTTAAATTCAAGATTTGTGTTCTTATCCTTCAGGTTATGCTCCATTACATTGACCTGGTGAACCATAGTTGTATTAATTGTATCGAATTGTATCTTTATACGTGAGGCATTGATTTGATGGCACAAGGCACAGTCTTTTCGTTCATTTGGTTTGTTAAGTTTTAAGGAATCAGGTAGTGAACTGTTTTTAAACAGATTTGCATTGCGTACATGTTTTAACCCTGGCCCATGACAAACTTCGCATTGAAGTTGCGCATGGAATCCAATGGCTTTGTCCGCGTGTATTTCTTCATGACACCTCGAACAGCTGTCGGATCCGGCATAATAAAGTTCTTTTAACGTATTCTCGTGGATAGCATTTGCGCGGTAATGTCCCAGCTCGCCAAAGGAGTCTGGTTTTAAAAGATAGATTAGGATTAGAAACAGGATTATAAATACCGCAAATACACTGATCAGGCGTTTAATTTGTTGTGGCATAGTGAAGGAGTTTAGTGTTTCCTCATGTAAAGATATTTATATTCTGAACTTTTCAAAATTTAACGACTTATTTGGAATGATGAAAAGTAACAGGAGAAAAAAAATAGTTTTTTTGGCGCCTTTCTTTTGTTTTGTCTATTTTTAGGCGCATTCAATAAGATTGCATCTGGAACGAAAAATATGCGGAAGTTATTTATTATCATATTATCATTATACAGTTTCTTATCAATTGCTCAGAAGAATACCCGGCCCCCTTTCTATCTGTATGAATCAGATCAATGGGTTGATTCAGTTTTTAATACGCTTTCAATTGACGAGAAAATCGGTCAGCTTATTATGGTTCCGGCTTATTCCTCAAAGGGAAACGGACAACTGTTGCAGTTAATCAAAATGGTAAAGGAAAATAAGATTGGCGGCATCATCACGATGCAGGGAGGTCCCATGCGTCATATCAATATGGTTAACCAGCTTCAGAAAGTTTCAAAAACGCCGCTTCTGGTGGCTATTGATGCTGAGTATGGATTATCTATGCGACTCGATAGTTGTATCAGGTATCCCTACGGATTCACCATGGGGGCTATCTATAATGATTCCCTGATTTTTGATTCAGGCGCTGACCTTGGCCGGCAATGCAGAAGGTTAGGTATCCATATAAATTTTGCCCCGGTGGCCGATGTAAATAGTAATTCGCTTAATCCGGTCATTGGTTTCAGATCATACGGCGATAACCCGAGGCTGGTTTTTCAAAAGGCGCTGGCATTCGGATTGGGTCTGCAGTCACAACAGGTATTGGCTACGTTTAAACACTTCCCTGGCCATGGCGATACGCAAAAAGATTCACATTATGATCTTCCGGTGATTCTGCATGACCGGGCCCAACTCGATTCGATTGAACTTGTTCCGTTCCGGAATGCTGTAAGGTATGGTATTGGCGGAATAATGACCGGTCATTTAAGTGTTCCTTCACTTGATAAAAGCGGAGCGGCAGCAACGGTTTCGAAACCAATGATTCATGATTTGCTGGTGAATGAATATGGATTCGAAGGGCTTGTAGTTACCGATGCCATGAATATGGAAGGTGCTGCTGATCAGGATGATCGTATCAGTACCGAAGTAAAAGCCCTTATTGCAGGAAACGATTTGCTCGAATTTGTGATCAATCCCGCAAAAGTCATCGGGATGGTGAAAAAGGCAATTGCTGACGGGCAGATTTCAACGGGCGAGATTGACCGGAAATGCAAAAAGATACTGATGATCAAACGATGGGCCGGGTTAAATATGGTTTTACCAATTCCGGCTGAAAACCTGTATTCCGATATTAACTCTTCAGCCTACCGGATGACACTACGCAACGTTGCACAGCAATCGCTCACCCTCCTGCGAAATACGAACCAGCTTTTACCCTTGCGGCGCCTTGACACACTTAAAATAGCGAGCCTGAGCATAGGATACGGGAAGATGACCGGTTTTCAGCATTCACTGGGCAGGTATACCAAGATAGATCATTATTTTATTTCGAAGGAAGCCAGTGATGAGACAATTAAGAAGCAGTTGCTGCAGTTGAAAAAATATAACCTCGTGATAGCGGGCGTGAATAATCTCGGCAACTTTATTTCCTCGAAATACGGCATTACCGACATTCAGCAAAATATAGTCCGGCAGGTTGCTGAAAATGTTAAATCCGTTTTTGTGATTTTTGGCAATCCCTATGTGCTTGGTTATTTTGAGGGGATGGAAAAAACACAGGGTCTTGTTGTCGCTTACCAGGAGAGTGCGGAAGCGCAGGATCTTGCCGGGCAATTAGTTTTTGGCGCCTTTGAAGCCCAGGGTAAATTGCCGGTTACAGTGAATGAGAATTATCGTTCAGGTGACGGCATGGTTACCTTACCAGCCAAACGGTTTAAATATACCCTGCCCGAAGAGATTGGCGTTGATTCCGCTTTGCTAAAAAAAAAGATTGATGAACTGGTCAGTGAAGGACTGAGCGAAAAAGCTTTCCCCGGTTGTGCAATCTTCCTGGCAAAAAATGGCAAAGTCATCTTCAACGAATCATACGGATACCATACCTATAGCGGCGAACGACCACTCCGTGAGGACGATTTATTTGATTTTGCCTCTCTGACTAAAATTATGGCCCCTGTACCCGCACTCATGCGGTTGAACGATGAGAAGAAATTCCTTGTGAATAAACGCATGAGCGATTACTGGCCTGACTGGAAAGGGAGTAATAAGCAGGATTTGATTATCGCCGATGTGCTCTCTCACCAGGCCCGCCTTAAATCAGGGATTCCATTCTGGATAAAATCAGTTGATGCCCATGGGAATTACAAACCGGGATTTTACTCTAAAGATTCGACCGATAAATACAGTTACCGGGTGAGTAAAGATCTTTTTGTTTTAAATACCTTTCGCGATTCTGTTTATGCCGAAATAAAAAAATCTGCACTTCTAAGGGGGAAGCACTATGTGTATTCCGATATCGGGTTTATCATCTTTCCGGGTATCATCGAGTCGTTAAGCCGAAAGGATTATGAAACCTATCTGAAAGAGGTTTTTTATCACCCCCTTGGAGCTTACTCGCTCACCTACAGGCCTTATTTATACCAATCTGTCGAAACCATAGATCCGACTGAATTCGATGCCACCTTCCGGAAGGAATTGCTGCAGGGATTTGTTCATGATGAGAGTGCTGCGGTGCTGGGTGGAGTTTCGGGCAATGCGGGCTTATTCGGAACCATTAACGATGCGGCGAAAATGATGCAGATGTATCAGAATTACGGGGAATACGGCGGCGACCGCTACCTGACTGAAGCAACTGTGAAAGAGTGGACAAGCCGTCATTATGAGAAATTGAACAACCGGCGCGGCTATGGATTCGACAAGCCTTATCCGCGAAATGGTTTGAAAAAACTCGAAGATGCATATCCGGCTCCTTTGGCAAGCGATGTCAGCTTTGGTCACAGTGGTTATACCGGAACATTCGCCTGGGCTGACCCAAAAACGGGAATCCTGTTTTTATTTTTTTCGAACAGGATTTATCCTACCCGTGCAAATAATATTATCAATCATCTGAATATCCGTGAATCCATTCAACAAATTGCATTCGAAATTATTCTGAAAGGCGATACATTGACACACAAAGCGAAAGACGCGATGTAGATGAACTGGTGGATTGAAATAACTGTTGTAAAACACTTTTTTGATATTGTCCCCGGAATGGGTTCAATGATTTGAAATACAATTAATTATTTTGCGGCATCGTTTTGCCAATTGTTAATAATTCTAAATTTTGATGATTTATCAAAAAAGATGTTACAACAGGATGACAATATTGAATATTTAATGTTAATTTTCGGAATGTCCTTGTTGATTAATGTTTTTAATATTGTGTATTAATTATAAACTTTTTAAACTTTTCGCTATGACAAAAAAAATAACTTTCAATGAACTTCGGGATATCAAAGATCATCTGCCTCACGGTTCGATGCAACGGATAGCCCAGGAGTTGGGAATTGAAGTTGAGACTGTGAGAAATTATTTTGGAGGTACGCATTATGAAAAAGGTGCCAGTGTTGGCATGCACATCGAACAGGGTCCGCAAGGCGGAATTATCTTACTTGATGACACCACTATCCTCGAAAAGGCTCAGGAAATACTCCAGGCGAAATAATTGTTATTCTAATATAAACAGTAGATCTGCCCCTTCAATGGGGCAGTCTTTTTATAACCAAAATCAATAAACAAATCTTATGAAGAAAATCATTTTCACTTGTTTCGTGTTGTTCCTCGCGGTAAGCGGTTTTTCTCAAAAAGGAATGAAGTCGCTGCTCAACGGTAAAAACCTTAAGGGCTGGGACACCTATATCGGTCCTAAAGAGAAGGGTGGTACGCCTGTGGGTCTGAATGTCGATCCGATGAATATTTTTACCGTCGAAAAGATTGATGGTGTCAAAGTGCTCCATATCTCGGGCGAGGTTAATGCTTCGGTTGCCACCCAAAAGGAATACGAAAATTACCACATACGAATGGTTTTTAAATGGGGTGATAAAGTATACTCGGCATTTAACTCGGGATTACTGTACCATAGTTTCGGTTCGTTCGGGGCAGGGCTTAATGTTTGGATGAGTTCGCACGAACTGCAGCTTTGCACAGCCAAAATGGGTGATTCGTATTGTATGGGACAGAGCTACTTCGAAATTCCGGTTGAAAAGAGCGCGGATGGTAAATTCGTTTATTCACCTTCGGGCGAAAAGACAGCTTTTGGCGAAGGGAAAACGGCCAAAAATGCTTCAAAGAGCGCCGATTATGAGAAACCCAAAGGAGAGTGGAACGTGGTTGATTTATATTGCTTTGGCGGAACCTCCGTGCATGTGGTAAACGGGAAGGTAAATATGGTTAATTACAACTCGGGCAAAATCGAAAACGGCGAGGTGTTGCCGCTAACGAAAGGTAAAATCCAGCTGCAATCCGAAGGAGGCGAGCTTTATGTGAAAACGCTCGAACTCGAACCCATCACGGAGATTCCGGTTCACCTGCTCAATTAGAAGTGACCGGGTGACTGCGAATCAGTATTGAGCAAAACTTCCGGTCCTCTTATCTTTACTTAAAAAGTCACCCGGTCACTATCTGAAAGTGACCGGGTGACTGCTATTCAATATTGAGCAAAAATGCCGGCAAAGTGAAGCCTTCACTCAGTGCCTTTGCTGTAATACAAAGCTAAAGCGGAAAGTGAAGGCTTCACTCTGAACCGTAAGCGGATAGTGAAGCCTTCACTCAGTGCCTTCGCTGTAGTACAAAGCTAAAGCGGAAAGTGAAGGCTTCACTCTGTGTCAATAATCTTCATCATCCTCAATTATTTCTTCGAGCTCCTCTTCATCATCTTCTTCATAAATCAGATCAGCATCTTCGTCTATTTCGTCCTTGTAATCGTCCTCGTCTTCATCCTCGTCCTCGTCCTCATCCTCATCATCCAGGTCGTCATCCTCTTCTTCATCATCGTCGAGTTCCTTCCTTTCATCATCATCGTCTTCGTCCTCGTCCTCATCTTCATCATCATCGAGCTCCTCGACTTTGTTGCCGATGTACCCTTTCAAAATCTCCATCAATCTCTCATCATTCAAGGCGTCTGATGCTTTGTGGAGTACGCTTTCTTCTAACATTGTTGTTTTCATAATGAGTTGTTTAAATGTTATTTAATCGCTCGTAATTTCAAATTTTGAGAACCTTCCTCAGGAGTTTCTCCTGTCGTAAAGTTAGTTTAAATTCATTTCGTGCTATGCGTCGGATGATTTTTCCTTTAAGGTTTGCCAAATTTGTTTTTACTGTGATCATACTGCAAGCATTAAAATGTTTTAGTAAACAGCTTTTTTTTTGTAAAAATTTTTTTTGTAAAATTTTCTTTTTTAATTTTTTATTTCACTAAATTAGTATTCTCAAATACAAAGCAATACCAATAAGACCTTTATCCTGAATTTTAAATCCTAAATACCTGTTTATGGCAATATCCTAAGGGATGTGAAGCCATCCCGTAAATAGCAAAGTACAACTTTTCACTCACAAAACTGAGAAACACTCTGTTTGCAGCAGCATAAACTTATTCAAAACATAAAAGTTCGCTGCTCTTCCCAAAAACAAATCGTTGGTTTTTGTTTGCAGCATTTTTTTTCACTTAAATTTTGTGTTATGCTTAATTGGAAATTATTAATTACATAAATTTATGTCATCAACATCTGATTATAATGACTTATTGGTCCAGATTCAGGCGCTCAAACTTGAAGAAACATCTGCACCAACTATGCCCATTGGCATCTATGTCCAGGAAGCTGAAAATTTATATCACTGGGCCCTCGAAGACAAAGCCGCTTTAATTTTTGTCGGACTTAATTGGGATTTTGTAACCAAACTACCCGCTTTGGCAGGAGCTTGCCGAGAAGCACAGTCTCTTTGGATTAAGGAACGTAATACTCGTCAACAAGCTGAACAGGATTGGAAAAAAAAGTCTCCTGAAGCCTTCCAGTTACGTGATCAGTTAATTCATTCATTTCGTTATGCTTTTCGGAGAAATGACGATTTGCTTTCCAGAATAGCTGATATTGAACAAGGTGATACGAATGCAGATATGGTTCAGGATCTCAATGATCTTTCAGTACTTGGTAAAGCCAATTTAGTGTTGTTAAATGCTATTAGTTTTGATCCCGTTCTTTTAGATTCTGCAGCATTGATGTCTGATCAAATGGGTGATCTGTTAGGAGCTACCAACGGTGAAAGGCAGAAAGATAACGAAACAATGGTGATAAGGGATAAAGCGTTTACACTGTTAAAATCATACATGGACGAAATCCGTGAATGTGGCAAATTTGTTTTTTGGCGCAATCCGGATCGGTACGATGGTTATATCAGCGACTATTGGAAGCGTAAACATTCGATACCTGTAAAAGTACCACATGTTAAACCTGAAGCTTGAAAATTTTCAAAGACCGGGTAACCCAAATTCTTAAGTTCCCCGGTCTGGTTTTCAGAGTTATTGTCCTTGACGTTTAAATGCGGACTTTATGTTAGTTATCATTGTTCCAAACTGAAAATTACTCGTTTTGCCTGATATGGTCACTTTCAGGTATGTAGGACATTAAGAACTTCAGCAGGACGACAAAAATTCTAGCAGGACGACAAAAATTCCAGCAGGACGACGTTAATTCCAGCAGGACGGGCATTTACTGTAGCAGGACGGCAAACATCTTAGCAGAACGGCAATTCACCTCAGCAGGACGGGTTTCACCTCAGCAGGGCGAGGGCCACCTTAGCAGGACGGCAATTCACCTCAGCAGGACAGGTTTCACCTCAGCAGGTCGAGTGCCACCTTAGCAGGACGGGTTTCATATTAGCAGGGCGTGTTTCACCTTAGCAGGACAGGTTACCCAATAGCAGGGCGCGAGTAATTGTTAAACTCGCAATCATTTCCAAAATAGATTTAACGCATAATGCAATTTAAAATTTCAATTTCATTAATCTTTAAAAAAAACCACATGGAAAATTTAATGACGAATGCCCAGTTCAACGAACTGGTTATTAATGTTGAAATAGACCCGAACGAATTTAGCAATAAATTAGATTTTGAAGGCCCATTTAATGTGGATGACATGTTGACCAAGTTGTGCTCATATTGGACAATCGCAAAACCAATTTTAAGACTGGTTAAAATCATTACCCCGCCAAAAATTGATAAAGCAATTGATGAATTACTGGTTATTGTGAATAAACTCTGTGCAGAGACATCTGAAGGAGAAAAAAGCGCTTTGTTGGAAAAGTTTGCCATGGTATGGGGAACAGTAAAACCGATTTTGGTAGGGGTTAAAGCCATCACTGGCGCAAAAGTTGATAAAGTAAACGATGAAATTGTTAAAATAGGCGACCTACTTGCTAAAACATACACCCAAAATAAGGTTGTCGATGAGATAAAATAAGTATTAAAAACGAGGAAACCTTGCATAAGTTTATTCTCCCGGAGATTATAGAAACATATTAACGTACCCCAAACTAAAAGTATGGGGTACGTTTTTTTAAAATTACTGAACCACCATATATTTTACACAGACTGCTAGGCAAAGAATACTGAAAAGATAATTCCCACCTATTTTGCAACCTATCCGCAATTAATCTTCTTATAATCATTGCCAAACGCATTTACAAGGGCCTAGGTGAACGTATTGACCCTACTTGAAATCAATCAACAACAATTTAAGGTGTACAAAGAATTGAAAGAGGGTGTTTCAGGTATTGAAATCTCCTCTTTTTTAATTTATTTAATTTCTTTGTTTATCATTATTTTATTTTTACTTTGTTCGCAAATCCGTTGGCACAAAATGACTGTGACTGACGTGGCGAATGCGTAGAGAGAGGACTGTAAGTCGATGATTTACGAATTAGTGTTTTAATTCAAAATTTACTTATGTACAGTGGTTAAGGCATTGCTGGTCACCTAAAGGTTTCTGGACATTGTGGAATTTTGGGATAAAAGACGGGGAATCTGACGCAGTCAATGCACAAAACAGCACATTTATAAACCATACAAACCAACAAACGCCCAAAGTTTGTGAATGATCTGTTTTCTTGACATCGCACCATCGGAATTTGATACATTTGTAGTTAATTGAAATTGATTTTTAGAATGAATGATTTAACAGACGATATAAATATAAATAAGCAAGTAAAAACAAGACAGCGTGTAACAGACCACGGAGAAGTATTTACTAACGAACGTGAAGTAAATGCTATGCTTGATTTAGTAAAGCAGGAAACAGAGAGGATTGATTCTCGGTTTTTGGAACCTGCTTGTGGTGACGGTAACTTTTTGGCGGAAGTTTTGAGAAGAAAATTATCAGTAGTTGATAACCGATATAGCAAAAGCCAAATTGAATGGGAACGCTATGCAATTATTGCTATTTCAAGCATTTATGGAGTTGATATTTTGGAAGATAATGCACAGGAATGCAGGAAAAGACTTTTTAAAATTTTTGACGAAAAATACACTGCTCTTTTCAAAGATAAATCCAAGGATGAATGTAGCAGAAGTGTAACATTCTTGCTTAGAAGAAATATCCTTTGGGGTGACGCTTTGGACTTTACAAATCCCGGAACAAAAAGACCAATTATATTTTCTGAATGGAGTGCAGTTAACGGCAGTATGCTTAAACGCAGAGATTATATGTTTAAGTTCTTGGTAGAAAAAACACACCAGTTCTCGCTTTTTAACGACGAAGGAAATGCTGCCGCAATTGACGAACCTGTAAAAGATTTTCCGCTTATTCATTTCTTAAAACTTGGCGAAGATGATGCAAACGAACTATAATCCAGACGTACTTTCTTGTCTCGCCAACCTTAGCAATGACGAAGTATTTACTCCGCCAACTTTGGCGAACAATATTTTAGACTTGCTCCCTGCCGAATTGTGGAGCAATCCAAACGCAAAGTTTTTAGACCCTGTTTCTAAAAGTGGTGTGTTTTTGAGAGAAATCGCGAAGCGACTGATGAAAGGTTTGGAAACGCATATACCAGACAAACAGGAACGCATTGACCATATTTTTAGCCAACAACTTTATGGCATTGCCATTACAGATTTAACCGCTTTGCTTTCACGCAGAACCGTGTATTGTTCTAAAACTGCCAATGGTAAATATTCAATTTGTGAATCCTTCGACAACGAGCAAGGAAATATTCGTTACAAACTAATGAAACATACTTGGCAAAGTGGAAAGTGCACTTATTGCGGAGCAAGCCAAGAAGTGTATGACCGAGAAGATGCTTTGGAAACATACGCTTACAATTTTATTCACACAGACAAACCTGAAAAAATATTCAATATGAAATTTGACGTTATCGTCGGAAATCCTCCTTATCAATTGAGTGATGGTGGATTTGGGAAAAGTGCTGCCCCTCTTTATCACAAGTTTGTTCAACAATCCAAAAAATTAAATCCAAGTTATCTAATTATGATTATTCCATCAAGGTGGTTTGCTGGTGGGAAAGGATTGGATGATTTTAGAAAGGAAATGTTGAATGATAAAAGAATAAAAAAAATTGTTGACTTTGAAAATGCAAATGAGTGTTTTCCAGGCGTGGATATAGCGGGGGGGATTTGTTACTTTTTATGGACCAAAGATTATCACGGTGATTGTGAAGTAGTTAATTTTATTAATGGTAATGAAACCCATTCAAAACGACCGCTTAATGAATTTCCAACTATTATTCGTAACAGCGGTGCAGTTCCGATAATACGAAAAGTTCTTGCCATGAATGAACCAAAAATGAATATTATGGTATCAAGTAGGAAGCCATTTGGAATACCCACAAATGGAAGACCAAAAGAGAAAGGAGATATTATATTGCGATGGCAAAGCGGTGAAGGACCTTATAATAGGTTTGATGTGAGTATCGGTGTAGAAATAATTGACAAATGGAAGGTTATTACATCATATGTGGGTTATGATCATGCCGGAAATCCAGGAAAAGATGGAAAAAGAAAAGTCTTTTCTAAAATTGACATATTGGAGCCAGGTTCTATTTGCACTGAAACCTACTTAGTTATTGGATCTTTCGAAACAGCAAATGAAGCAAATAACCTTAAGGATTATATGAAAAGTAAATTCTTTCGCTTTTTGGTTTCACAATTTATGTACTCACATCACATCACCAAAGAATCTTATCAATTTGTACCTATTCAAGACTTCAACTATTCATGGACGGAAGAAAAACTTAACGAAAAGTATGGACTAACTGATAAGGAGATTGAGCTGATTGAAAACAGTATTAAACCATTCGACAAATAAAAATATTTCTTGACCTTTAACTAAATAAATATGACAAAACAAGAGTTTTTTGAAATTGCAGGGTACTTTGCCAACCCAATTCGTATCACTAGAATTGAAATTGAAGGACGCCAAATTACAATCAATAACTATGCGATACGTTATTTAAATGAAACAGGCTTACAATTCCCTTTTGGGACCGATTCAATAACATCTTTACCTGATAATGCAAACAAAAGGGGGAGAGAAATGAGGATATACTTTTCAAGTCAAAGTATGATTCCGCCTATTATAACTCATTTAATGACCGTTGGAGGTAGGCCAGGATATGATGAGTGGGATAAACGTTTAAATAGTAGGGATATTATTGATGATTTAATATCAATAGGATTTGTTTTGGGCAATCCACAATCCTTATCAAGAATCCAAGGTCATATTTCAGCTTTTGATCTTAATGATTTTAACAATGGATTCAATATGTCTTAAGTACATCATTTTATTTCTGTTGATTTATTAAAAATGAGAAAAGAATTCTTTCCGCCTCGACCATCCATCAACCCTACTATTTATGCTTACGAATTGGAGGGAGTTACTACGCACAAGGGTTTGCTTAAAATCGGTTTCACCGACCGTGATGCACAAACCCGTATCAAGGAACAGTTAGGAACCGCTG
Source organism: uncultured Bacteroidales bacterium (assembly GCA_942493325.1). Taxonomy (GTDB): domain Bacteria; phylum Bacteroidota; class Bacteroidia; order Bacteroidales; family Prolixibacteraceae; genus JAAFHB01. The sequence continues at coordinate 6,125,170 of OW818689.1, forward strand.
CCATTCAATACAAGATTGTATTTGAAGAATCTGCAATGAAGTGTGACGGCAGTTCTTTTACCGACCACGAAGTACACCGCCTATTAAGAGAATGGAAGGTAGTAAATGCAAGCGGCGAATGGTACAAATGCAGCTTAAATGATTTGCGAAGAGCCATACACCAAATAAAAACAGGTGAGCAAACAGAAGAAAATCGTGTGCTAATGTTTGGTATGCGACCCGAACAGGAAGAAGCTGTAAATAAATCAATCGCTTATTTTAAGAGTTTTAAAAAAGAGAACAAAGACAGAACACCGCATTTTTTATGGAACGCCAAAATGCGTTTCGGAAAAACATTTGCCAGTTATCAATTGGCAAAAAAAATGGATTGGAAAAAAGTATTGGTTCTTACGTTTAAACCTGCCGTTGAAGATGCTTGGAAAGTAGACCTGTTATCCCATGTTGATTTTAAAGGTTGGCAATTCATTTCTAAACATGCAGACCAATTATCCAAACAAGATATAGACACTAAAAAACCATTGGTTTGTTTTGGTTCGTTTCAGGATTTTTTAGGCAAAAACACAAACACAGGTGGCATTAAAACCAAAAATGAATGGGTACATGCCACCGTTTGGGATTGTATCATTTTTGATGAATACCATTATGGTGCTTGGCGAGAAAACGCAAAAGATTTATTCGGTAAAGATTTAGAAGCCAAAATAGAAATTGAAGAATTTAAAAAAATAGAAAAAGAAGGATTTGCTGAAGAAGATAAGGTTGAACATTTGGAGAAAATTATGCCCATTAGTACTAATCATTATTTGTATTTGTCGGGTACTCCTTTTCGTGCAATTAGTTCAGGCGAATTTATAGAAGAGCAAATCTTCAATTGGACGTATTCAGACGAACAAAGAGCCAAAGAGAATTGGACAGGTGAAAACAATCCTTATGCAGCTTTACCGAGAATGGTAATGATGACATACCAATTGCCCGATTCCATTCGTCAAATTGCGATGCAAGGGGAGTTTGACGGCTTTGATTTAAATATATTCTTTGCAGCTGAAGGCGAAGGACGAAAAGCCCGTTTCAAATACGAAGATGAAGTGCAAAAATGGCTCGACCTTATTCGCGGATCTTTTAGCGAAACCACCGTTGACCTTTTGAAGATGGGAGCAAAAAAACCGCCTTTGCCGTTTTCACACGCCCCATTGCTCAAAGTATTAAATCATACCTTTTGGTTTTTGCCAACCGTTGCAGCTTGTAACGCAATGGCAACTTTGCTAAAGCAACGCCAAAACAAATTTTACAACGATTACACTGTAGTTGTTGCAGCAGGAACACAAGCAGGAATTGGTTTAGAAGCATTGCCACCAGTTTTGGAAGCAATGACCGACAATCCTTTGGAGTCTAAAACCATTACACTTTCGTGTGGCAAGCTCACTACAGGCGTTTCAATAAAACCTTGGTCAGGTATTTTTATGTTGCGTAATTCTTCGAGCCCTGAAACGTATTTTCAAGCCGCTTTCCGTGTTCAAACCCCTTGGGTAATTAAAAACCCCGACAGTAAATCACCGAACAAAGAAGAAATTCTGAAAGAAGAATGTTACGTCTTTGACTTTGCTCCTGACCGTGCTTTGCGACAAATTGCCGATTACAGTTGCCGCTTGAACATAAACGAATCAAATCCCGAAATAAAAGTTGCCGAGTTTATCAACTTCCTGCCCGTATTGGCTTATGACGGCAGTTCTATGAAACAAGTAGATGCCGCAGGAATTTTGGATATGGCAATGAGTGGCACAACTGCAACCCTTTTGGCAAGACGTTGGGAAAGTGCTTTACTCGTAAATGTTGACAACAACACGCTTGCCCGATTGATGGCAAATGAAGAAGCAATGAGAGCTTTGATGAGCATTGAAGGTTTTAGAAATCTGAATCAAGACATTGAGACCATTATCAACAAATCAGAAGCCGTTAAAAAAACAAAGAAAGAAGCCAATGACAAGGAACTGACTAAAAAGCAAAAACAAGAATTATCCGAACAGGAGAAAGAATACAAAAGCCTTAGAAAACGAATACAAGACAAGCTAATCAAATTTGCTACTCGTATTCCTTTGTTTATGTATTTGACAGACTACCGCGAAAGAAGTTTGAAAGATATAATCAAACAACTAGAGCCTGGGCTTTTCCAAAAAGTAACAAGTTTAACAGTTAACGATTTTGAATTATTAGTTAGCCTTGGCGTTTTCAATTCTGCATTAATGAATGATGCAGTTTACAAATTCAAACGTTATGAAGATGCCAGTTTGGAATACATTGGAATCAACAAACACGAAGGAGAGGATGTTGGATTATTTGATACGGTACTAAGCAGACAAGATTTTGAAGATAGTTTTGAAAATGTACCAAAATCCATAAATGAATATACTCTTGTAGTTGCAAACACTCAAATTTCAAAAGTTCCAAAAGGAACGATCGGTACAGTAGTCCATATATATGATAATGGCAATGCTTATGAAGTGGAATTTATCCTAAACAATTCAAGTATAGTTGAAACGGTATCTAATAATCAAATTGAAGAAAAGCAGTAAGATGAAGATACTAAACAACAACCAATCTTTTGTAGCAGATAAAAAAATTACTGACTACTTGCTAAGTGAAACTCATGAAATTGGAAAGATCAAAGCAGACTTCTTTAAGCGTTTTGGTTTTGACATAACAGACATAAACACTTTCAAAGATTCACTTATTCAGCATTCCATTGACAGAGATATTGAAAAAACAAAAAACTCAGACTTTGGGATAAAATACGAATTGAAATGCGAAATTAATACTCCTGATGAAAGAAATCCTTGTATCGTGACAGTTTGGATAATTGAGAGCGGTGAAGAATTGCTAAAGTTGATAACTGCCTATCCTGCAAACAATAAATAAAGATGTTTGAATTATGGACGTACACAACCACATACATTGCCACAGACCCACAAGCCTATGCTGCAACCAAGGCTTTTCAAATAGTGTTTCTATCCAAGCGCACAATGGATTGGACATTTCAGTAAATTTTAAAGATAAAAAAATGAAAAACAACGAAGTCCTGTTTTTAAAATCTCTGCCCAACAAGTAACAGTGGTTTTCGGTGTGTATCTTTCCGCTCAAGAGGCTTTTCGGCTTTATCCCACAGATGCGGGACACGCAATCCGCGCCTGCAAGAAGCTTAGGACTATAGCGGTCATGCTACTAAACGTTATCAGACAAAAATTTAACCTATGAAAATTATGAAAAAATTACAAATTATTCCAGAAAAATTCAGTGAACACTTTGGACTCAATTTGAACCAAGATGAAATTGAGTTTTTAGATATTTACGCGAACGAAGATATTCCACTTTTCTTAGACCCATATGGAATTTCAGCAATGGGTTCAGAATGGTCTCTGGAATGCGAAAATCAAATAACAACATATTTTCAATATCTAATTGACAGTATTAAGAACGGCGATAAAAGAACTATTGAAAAACTATTAAATGCCTTACACGAAGTAGATGAAGTGGCTCTTGGCTACTCTTTTGGCGCACCGAGTGGTAGAGGAGTTGGTCAAAAGCAAGCAAAACAAATTAGGGAAGCATTTGAAAGCAGTCAAGCAGCAAAGTCTGGAGACATTAAAGATATTGCAGATTGCGCTTTATTAATTCCAGGAATAAGTCGAGATAAAATTTCAGACATAACATCCAATATTCTAAAAAATCAACTCATTAAGTTTACACAGAATATTTGCACAAAATATTCAATACCTATGCGTAAAGTTGCTGTAAATAACGTATTTGACTATAATAATTTCAACTTTATAAGTTATTTTGAAAAATTACCCGTTATAAATAAGAGAGCAAAAATTCTTTTGCCAATTAACAGTGTTAGACAAGACCCCGAATTAAGTAAGGATAAATATTATCGAAATTTTGTCCTTGAATTTTTACGCGCAGAACATGCACATGCAGGAGACTCTTTATCTTCAGTTTTAAAAAATGGGAAAGTAGTCGTCCGCATTACGGATTTGAAGAAGAAATATCCAATAGGTGTGGACTTCTTATATAAATTTTCAAAGGAGAATCCTCAGATTTTGGAAGAATACAAATCTGAATTAAGAAAAACTGCTGTTAAAAAAGGCAGTAAAGCAAAATTAAATCCTCAAAAAAAATTTTTAACAGCAAAAGAACGAATTCGAATTCTTACCGACATACCTGTTGGAAATGCAGATGCTACTAATTACCACAAGATTTCATATAACAGTTTGATTTATATTTTTGGTAATAGGCTTTCGAATCCAGACAGAGAAAAAGAAATAAACGAAGGAAGAAAAAGAATTGACATAGTTTTTGATAATTCCGATCAGGAAGGTTTCTTTAATAAGCTAAATTCACTCTATCATATATATTGTCCTAAGATTATAATGGAGTGTAAAAATTATGGTAGAGAAATTGGCAATCCAGAAATAGACCAGTTGCAAGGCAGACTAAATAATCGAAGAGGAATGTTTGGAATTCTTTTATGTCGTTCCGTTATAAACAAAATCTCTATGAATAGAAGATGTAAAGATATACTCAATGATGGGAAAGGTTATGTTATTGTATTGACTGATAGTGACTTTTCTGTGTTGCTGGAATTAAAAGGAAATGATAATGAGAGAGGAATTGATGATTTTATGTCAAAAAAATTGGATGAATTAGTAATGTAAATAAAGCACGAACCGCTAACTTCGGCTACCCGTCAAGTGCGGCTGCGGTGGTTTTCAGAGGTCATTTTTCCGTTCAGTCCGCTTTTCGGTTTTTCAGGAAATCGCACGCAATCTGCCCCTGGGTTAAGCTTCTTAAGTTATGCGTTACCCTTAGTGCTTTTGCCAACATTTTAGGTAATATTGAGAGAAAAATTAACAACCATATAAAACATTACAGAAATGGATTTTAATAAACCGCAAGCTGGGGTTTCAGCTTCTTTGACAGAAAATTAGTATTTGAAAAGCAATTCTCATAGGAAGTTCATCGGTGAAATCCAGCCCTGTGTGTATTTGCGAGCCACGATAAATATAAATTGAGAACAAACCTATTATAATGAGTATAAAAAATAAAAATGGACTGTTCCAACATAGAAACAGCCCACTTTTTTATCCAATTTTATTCCACTTTGTTCCATGGCATTTTGGACAAGGAGGCAGAGTATCAGAATTATCATCCAATCTGATTACTTCGCCACATTTTACGCATTTGTACAAACCCTTACCGGGTTTTTCACCTGTTGAGTACATAATAGAAAAAATTAAAAGGTTAATTACTCGTTCCTTCAACTGTCTTAGCTTGCTGCAAACTAAAACAGTTTTGAAACATTACTTAGAATGCTTTTTTGTTGGGCCAACTTTAATCGTTTCTGTAACTGTTGTTCCTGGTCTTTTTACAGCTTCCTTGCTAGGAACAAATTGCCCTGTTGCGGCATCCCGGACTCTTGTTGATGTTTTGCTCATGATATAAAAATTTAAATTCAACTATATGTATGGGAAATCGTGACAAGCCCATTAATAAAAAAGTCACGAATTATCATACTTACTAATGAAAACACTTATATGGCTAAAACAATAACAATGCAACCTTTGACGAATGAAGTTTTGGCAGAGTTATTTCTTTCAATGGCAATGAAAGAAGATAATAGGCCAGAAGCGGAAAGGGCTTTTTCGGTGTTTTATAGCCGAAATAAGAATTACCTGTACACAATTGTGAAAAATGTGTGCAAGTCATGGGAAATGTACGGAGATGAATTAATTGAAGCTGTGTTTGAAAATACGTTTTTGACTGTTTATGCAAAAGCTGAAAGTTTTATGGTGATAGAAGGCATTCCATTTGAACGTCAGGAAAAGAGAATGAAATCTTGGCTTGGTAAAATTGCCAAAAATGAGATGCTTCAACTATTGCGGCAATTCAAAGTTGACAAGGATAAGATTGAATATACCGATGATTTGACTTCTTTTCTAAATATTGAGGAGGAAATCGTATCTCAACCCACAGCCGATTATTTGTTGGCAGAGAGGGCATTACAAACTTTAAGTGAACGAGATATAAATATACTTACTACTTATTTAATGTTTGAGGATGGCAATAGAAATTTGCCTAGTATTGAGATACAACGTCTTTCAGACATGTGGAATACTCATCCGGACAACATGCGCCAAATTAAGAAAAGGTCATTAGCTAAAGTCGAGATGTATATTAAAACTAATAAAAACAAATAACCATGACAGGTATAAACGATACTTTAAAAAACGATTTTGAAGACTCATTTGAGAAGTCATTAAAATCTCTTGGTTATCTTTTCCCAACTTCTGAAGATGAAGTTGATTCTTTTGTGGCGAAAAATAAGTTAGAAGAAACGCCTGAGAATTATTGCTACGCAAGTGATTTACTATCAAAAGCAAAGCATACTTTAAATGACCAAAGGACACATATTGAGAATGATAAATCAATAGATAACCTTGCAAGGGCTGCTCGAAACGGTGGTGATATTCCTAAAGATATTCTTAAAAAAATGGAATCAGACAGAGATAAAGCTGAAAATGGCGAAAAATAAATATGACATATCGGAATATCGAAAGAAAGAACTTTCTGAATTAGCAGAATTTGTGGCAGATGAATATTTTGTTGATACATTCGTCTGTCCACATAAACTCGCCAAGATTTACGGTATAACAAGCTCATTTGAGGATTATGGTAATGCTTTTGATGGCTTATTAGAGCATAAATCAGGCAAATTTCATGTGTATCTGAATAGCAATAAGGTTAAACACATTTATGAGCCGAGATTACGTTTCACTTTAGCTCATGAATTGGGGCATTACTTAATTGATGAACATCGCAAACCATTGGAAATGGGATTGGCTCCTTCACACGCTTCTTTCACCAATTTCTCATCTAGCAATGAAGTTGAATTAGAAGCAGATTTTTTTGCGTCGAGTCTATTAATTCCATTTTCTCGTTTGAAAAAGGATGTTAGTCGTAGAAAATTTTCTTTTAACTTAATTGAAGAACTTGCAACAAAATACCAAACAAGTATTGTCGCAACCTTAATAAAATTCGCATCAATTGGGAATCACCCTTTAATGATTATATGCTCAATTAATAAAAAAATAAAATGGTTTAAATACAGCGAAGATTTCCCTTATAAGTATATTGACGCACTACCTGAATTTAAAGTGCCTACGAATACTTCCGCAGGTCGTTTCTTTTATGAAAATGGATTGAAATGCGAAGGTGAAGCCGATTTAGTTTATGCCGAGGACTGGTTTAAGCTAAATAACGATAGCGATTATGGAAGGCATTTTAATGAATATTGCATATACTCTGACAAAAATAAATTTGTTTTAAGCGTTATTTGGGAAAAATAACAAGTCACCAAAGCAAATGACAATGTTATTATTAGAAAGAAAAAGAACATCAGGAGTTAATAGCATCAACAACCAGGTAAGTGCGGCAGCAGTGGTTATCAGTGTGTATCTTTCCGCCCAGGCTGCTTTTCGGTTTGATCCTGCAGATACGGGACCCACAATATGCCCCTGCACTCAATCCCAAAAGTTTAATACCGACTTACGTTAGTCACAATTATACCATGACAATAGAATACATTATATAAATGAAAAAATTTGTAAAAAAAACTTTAGAAAAGATTATTCGAAATTTATCGCATATTCTTAACAAATTTGAATCTGAATTAAGTATTGGTAATAATTTCCATCCACTTTCGCCAACTGATGATGCTGAGAATGTTGACAATTATATTCAATCTTTAAATTGGGCACTGAAAAACAAAAATAGAATTAAAAACATTGCTATTTCTGGTGCATATGGCTCTGGAAAGAGTAGTGTGATTAGAACATTTATTAAAAGTAGTACGAATAAAGACTACAAGTTTTTAAATATTTCCCTTGCAACTTTTAAAGAACTAAAAGAGCAGCCCAACGTTCCCCAAAATGGTGATAACGATATTTTAAGACTAATTGAATTAAGTGTTCTGCAACAATTATTTTATCATGAAAAAGATAGTAAGATTCCAGACTCAAGGTTTAAAAAAATCAAAAGCCATAAAACGCGATACTTATTTTACTATTCAGTTGGATTTATTGCACTTTTAGTGTCCGTATTATTTCTATTAGCTCCAAATTTTTTATCAAAATTTTCACTGTTCAATATTCCAAAAAAACTTGTTCCATTCACCCACTTTACTGCAACTTCAATAACTCTACTTGGTTTGTTTTCTATCATTTTCAAATCTTCAAGAGCTTTAAAAAGTCTAGCGATAAAAAAAATGAATATTAGTAATGCAGAAATTGAGATTGATAGCGGAATTAGCAAATCAATTTTAAATAATCATATTGATGAAATTCTATATTTCTTTGAAGTTACTGACTATAATGTTGTTATAATAGAGGATTTGGATAGATTCGAGCAAACAGAGGTTTTTACAAAACTTCGAGAGATTAACCTTCTTATAAATAATTCAACAAAAGTTGAAAGCGAAGTTGTTTTCATTTATGCAATTAAAGACGACATGTTTCTTGACAAAGACAGGACAAAATTCTTTGATTTTATGATTCCAATAATTCCGGTAATAAATTCATCCAATTCAAATGAAAAATTATTAGATATTGTTAGGCAGAATAATTATAAAATTTCAACAGATTTAATAGATGATATCTCACTATTTATTGATGATATGAGATTACTCTATAACATTATGAACGAGTATTACATCTATTCTAAAAACCTAGACTCAAAACTTGACCAAGAAAAGTTGCTGTCAATGATTGTTTACAAAAATATATACCCTAATGATTTTACTCAATTAAGTGAAAATAAAGGAAATTTATTTCAAACAATTTCGAATAAATCAATTTACATTAAAGACAAGATATTATTAGTTGATGAAAAAATAGAGAAGATAAAGAAACAAATTATTGAAGCTGAAAAATCAAAGCTTTCAAATATTAAGGAATTGAGATTGATTTACATAAATAAAATAATTGAACAAATAGTTTTAACACAGAATCAACCTTTCAGGAGGTTTTGGATAAATGATATTGCTTATGATATAAGTTCCTTAACTGAAGAAATCCATTTTCCAAAATTATTTACTGGTTCTATATTTTATCAATATAACAGTTCTAGTAATTATAAAACAACATTTCAATACAATTTTAAAGAAATTGAAAAACTAGTAAATCCAGACTTAACCTATAAAGAGAGGGAAGTGAATGTTTTAAATATCGCAAAGATTGACAACCTTAAAAAGCAAATATCAGACTTAGAAAACAGCAAAATTGAAATCAGAAAAAGTAAATTAAGTCATTTGATATCAGATGAACAAATTACAATAAGTAATAAATCAGAAAAGCAAAACGAACTAATTAACATTTTGCTTAGAAACGGATACATTGATGAAAACTATTTAGACTATATTTCAATATTTTACGAGGGTAGCCTTTCAAAAGCCGATTATCAATTTCTTATAAATGTAAAGATTCAAAGACCTTCTGAATTTGATTTTAAATTATCAAAAACAGAAAAGTTAATTGAAAAAATAAGTCTGTTTGATTTTGAAAAAGAGTATATCTTAAATTTCGACTTAGTTGAATTTTTGCAACAAAAACCTAATGATTTTGACAAAAAGAAACGTCTGTTTAAACAGCTAAGCAATCAGTCATCAAGCTCAATAAGGTTTATTGATGGGTTTATTGAAATAACTACCGATATAAAGATTTTCATTCAGAACCTTTGTGAATATTGGCAAAATATATGGATATATATTGAATCTGAATCACTTTTTGATGATGCGAAGAAAAACGATTACTTCATACGAATTATTAGATACGCCAAAATTGAAGACATAAAGTCGATATTCAGTTCTCATCATAGCTTATTAAATAAAAGAGCTGACTTTTTGCAAATTATTGATGATGAAAATAAACTAAAAAAAATTATCGAAAAGTTAGACCTAAAATTTGAAACGATTAATTCAGATTCGCCCACATCTCTGGTTGATTATGTCAAGAAAGGCAACTATTATGTTGTAAATATGGAAGTGATTGAAATGCTACTTACACACTACAAAAAGTTTGATTTCGATAAATTCTCGACTGCTAATTTCTCCTCCATAATGACAAGTTCTCTTGACTCCATGATTGATTATATTGGCATTAATATAAACGTCTACGTTAATACAGTCTATTTGAAGATTGAAACAAATAAAGATGAACCAATTGAATATTATTTGAAGTTATTGAATGATGAAAACCTCGATGAAGATTTAAAGGAACAAATAATAATTCATGTAAACACAAAAGTTACAGACATCAAAACTATTTCAGATGTTAGCATATGGAATACTTTCTACAAATACTCAAAGGTTTCTCCTTTATGGGAAAATATTCTTGCAAATTTTGAAAATGAAGAAATTGATTTTTCTGAGGATTTGATTGCTTTTCTAAACAATATTCCCAATGCTGAGTATCTTTCTAAACTTAAAATGCCAACTGAAGTAAATGAGAATAATATTTTTTCTGGCCTATGTCGTAAGATTATAATGCAGAATGCAATAAGTGATGAATCTTACAATTTAATTACAAAATCAATTCCTTGGATTTATAGTGATATAGACTCTAGCGGCATTACTGAAAATAGGATCATAATCCTAATTAAGAACGGAGTAATAAATACGACAATAGAAAGTTTCAATGAATTAAAAGAGAATCATAACGGGGTGAATATTAAATTACTTGAAAAGGATCCGGCAAAATATATTGAACAAATAGACGAATTAAAATTCGATAGTTTTGACCTGAAATTAATTCTTGAATCATCATTGTTGAGTATTCCAAATAAAAAGGTTTTTTATGAGAGTTGTGATGAAGAAACGATTAATTCAAATGACACTGTCTTATTTCTTCTCTCAAATTATATAAGTGAGAACGTTAATTTCAATTTTAAGACTTCAACAAAAAGAAAAATTCTTCTTTCAGTGGTTATCCCAAAATCTAATCGGATAAAAATATTCAACAATAATCTCTCAATTGTTGATAGTGAATTCGTTAAGTCATTCATAAAAACAATTGGCAATGAGTATTATGAGATTATTGACTATGATAAAAAGGCAACGTTAGCTGACGTTCCATTAAATAGACGATTTTTAGAAAACTTGATTTCTATTCAGTTTATTTCAAGTTTTTCTGAAACTAAAAAAGGATTGAGAGTTAATCATAAAAGAAAATAAATAACTTTTGCCTAATAAATAGTCCTTCATGTGGTCTGCAATACACTGTGCTCCCCCTCGTTTGCAATCCCGAACCATCGGGACCCCGTCTTTTCGGGGAGGGGTTGATTGTCAGTCGTTTATAACGACAAATAAACCTCCCATGTTATGAAATATTTTATTTGTAACAACAAGAATACATCACACTATGTCATCTGAAGACTATACAATCGCCGATCAGAACGCTGTTTATTTGTAAGCATTCGGTAAACCCCGTATTTTAAATTGTCTTTTTGGTTTATACGTTTGGGGTTCATTTTAAAGACAAGCGATGTTAAAAGCGAGACAATTTCTATCCATCTATGACGGGTTTCTCGAATCCGGCCTAACTGTTCGTAATTATTGCGCCAACCAGCACATGAAAGAATCCCAGTTCTTTTATTGGCAGAACAAGCTGAAAACACAATTACCACCTAAAAGAGGATTCATCCCGGTGGTTTTTGATAATGGGAAAGCGATCCGGTCATCCCAGGTTCCGGAATCGGTACAGAACCGGTCAAAGACCTTTCAAGATCCGGCAGCAGCAAACAATTCTATTTCCTGTGAGATAAGTTATCCCAACGGCGTTTGTGTAAAACTGAACGGTTTTACAGACCCGGGGATATTGCGGTCACTGCTGCTTCTAACGCATCAGTAGGATGTTCAGCCTCACATCTGCAATGCAGTATTATCTATACGCGTATCCTACGGATATGCGCAGGAGCTTTTATACCCTCAGCGGAATGGTAACCAATCTGATGGGACGCAACGTTCAGGACGGAGACGTGTACCTGTTTATAAACCGCCCCCGAACCAGCATTAAAATCCTTCACATGGAATGCGGCGGGCTTGTGATCTATCATATGAAACTGGAATCGGGCTGTTTCATACTACCTGTTTTTGATCAAAGTACCAATACGTTCCAAACCAGCTGGCAGGATTTAATGATGATGGTACAAGGTGTTATGAGCGATGAAAAGGGGAAGAAAAAAAGAAGAAAAAACCTTTAAAATAACAGGTGAAAACTTGCTTTTTATTTGGCTAAAAGATTGATATTTACTATCTTTGAGCCATCAAAAACAAGGGAAAATGACAGCTGGAGAAGAGGCTTTTTTACAACAAATTCTGGAGGAACGGGACCGGCTTTTCCGGGAGACGTCCCGACTTAAAAGTCAGCTTACCAGTTATGAAAACTTCGAGTCAGAAAGAGTTTCTTACCAACAGCAAATCAATCAAAAAGACCGGACAATCAATCAACTTGATCAGACGGTTAATCAACTTGATCAGACGGTTAATCAACTGGATCAGACCATAAACAAGTTAAAACAACAGGTCGAGATGCTTCTGCGCAAGATCTGGGGCAAATCCAGTGAACGATTCGTCAATGAGGATCCGCAGCAAAGGCGCCTTGATTTTGACGGACTTGACATGCTCCCGGAAGAAAAAGAACTTGCCACCAGCGCCAAAGAGGAGATCGAGCAGTACAAGACAATCTGTGTTCCTGTAAAAGCAAAAAACCATCCTGTACGTAAACCTTTGCCTGAAAGTCTTCCAAGGGAAGAATGCCATATTTATCCAGATCAACCTGACCTGAAAAATTGGATTGAGCTGGAACCGGAGATCACCGAAGTATTGGAACGCGATCCGTCCAGATGGTACGTGCGCAGAATCATTCGTCACAAATATGCACTAAAGGACAAGAGCCTGGATGTGGAGAAGCAGATCATTACAGCTCCAATGCCTGCACTGCCAATCGCCAAAAGCTACGCCGGAGCAACTCTTTTGGCCGATATCAGCATTGACAAATATGTGAATCATCTTCCTTTCTACCGCCAGATCCAGATGTTTCAGCAACAAGGCATAACCATCTCCCCGGCCACCATTAACGGGTGGTTCCAGGATGTGGCTGATCTGATGAGACCGGGCTATTACAGACTTAAGGAGATGGTCCTAAGTTCTGACTATATCCAGAGTGATGAAACCACGATCCCGATTATAAATAACGAAAAGCACAAGACTGTAAAAGGATACATCTGGATGGTCCGGGCGGTGATGCGGGACCTGGTCTTCTTCCATTACGATTATGGTTCTCGGGCACAAAAAGTGGCACTGGAAATATTTAAGGATTATCAGGGGGTAATCCAGACGGACGGTTATGCCGTATATGATATGTACGAGAATAAGAAGGGAGTTCTTCCCATTGGTTGCTGGGCGCATAGTAGACGTCGATTTGATGAAGCATTGAAGGAGGATAAAGCCAGGGCGACGTATGCTCTGGAGCAGATAGGCCTGCTCTATGACGTTGAAAGACGAGCCGATCAGGAAAAACTCACCTATGACGAGCGTGCCGACTTGCGTTCTCGACTATCATATCCCATTATGGTTGCCTTTGAAAAATGGTTGGTCAATGAATACTCCAAAGTTTTGCCCAGAGGGCGCATTGGCCAAGCGATTAAATACACCTACGGAATTTACCACAAGTTGACCCGGTATCACCTGGATGGCCGGCTGAAGATGGATAACAATCTTGCGGAAAATGCTGTCAGGCCAATCGCCCTGGGTCGGAAGAACTGGTTGTTCTGTGGCAATCACGAAGCAGCCGAAAATGCAGCCATTATGTATTCCATGCTGGGATGTTGCAAGGCAAGTGGTGTGAACTTCCGTGAATGGCTTGTCTTCTTCCTGAACAACGTCCATAAATATGACCAGGATTACACCAAAGACCTGGCAGAACTACTACCGCACAACTTTAAACTGCAAAACCCAAAATTGTAACATCTTCTCCTAAGTCTATCAAAGTTCTCCGTACATTTTAGAATAACTTTGAAAGTGACATCCTGATTTCTCAGGAAAACAAGACGTACTTCACCGAATGCTTACGTTTATTTTCTGACTTTTACCATCACCGATTGGGTTGATATCTGGTTACTCTATCGATTTTCTTATGCTGGTGGATAATCCGGACCAAGCTGACCCCCCTGTGACCGGTAAAAATTAGATTTTTCTGCTGTTTTTCATGATTATTTTTCATGACAGTCCGGCAGATGTTGACCCCCTAAAATTGAGAAAAGAGGTAAAAAAATCCGGAGCATATTGACCCCCCTTGGAAGTTGCCGGGCGGGCTGGGTAAAAATCCGGAGCATATTGACCCCCTGGCGCTTTGCCTGTGGAGTACAAATCCGGAGCATATTGACCCCCCTTTGAAGTTGCCAGGTGGGTTGGGTACAAATCCGGAGCATGCTGACCCCTTTTATGAAATTAAATCACAGGATTTTGGTTCATTAGTGGAAAATACAAACCACTAACATGATATTCCAATGGCCGGAAAACCAAAACCCATGAGTCAGATTAAACAACTATTACAGTTACACAAGCAGGGCAATAGCATTAAGTTTATTGCCAGAAATTTAGGGATCAGTAAAAATACGGTTAAGGTTTACCTTTCAAAACTGGCCTTGTCTGCGCTTGATACCCAGTCTCTTTTGGAATTGGAAGACCCGATCCTTGAAGCAAAGTTCCATGCCGGAAACCCGGCCTACAAGGATGAGCGTTTTGAACATTTGAAGACTAAACTTGACTATCTCTCAAAAGAGTTGACACGCAAAGGTGTGACCAAGCGATTGCTGTGGGAAGAGTACCGCAGTGTTTACCCGCAAGGATACGGTCACACGCAGTTCTGTTACCATTTGTCGCAACAACTAACAGCACTCAAGCCTTCGATGGTTTTGCAGCACAGAGCCGCTGAAAAGCTCTTTATTGACTTTGCAGGCGCTAAGCTATCTTATGTTAATCATGAGACAGGAGAAATTGTTTGGTGCCAGGTATTTGTTGCTTGTCTTCCCTACTCCGATTATAGTTTTGCCATGGCAGTAAGGAGTCAAAGTATAGGCGATTTTCTTTTTGCGCTTGACTGCTGCCTCCAGGAATTTAATGGTGTTCCACAGGCACTGGTACCCGACAACCTGAAGTCGGCCATTGTAAAAGCAAGTTCTTACGAACCCGATGTTAACAGGGCTATGGAAGACTTTGCCAATCATTATAATACGACTATAATACCCGCACGTGCCCGTAAACCCAAAGATAAGGCACTGGTTGAAAACCAGGTAAAACTGGTTTATAACAGGGTGTATGCCAAGTTACGTAACGAGCAGTTTTTTGATTTAGTATCACTAAACAAAGGAATTTGTGAAAAGATGAGGGAGCATAACCAGACCCGTATGCAGCAGAAACCTTATTGCCGGGAAGAAAAGTATCTGGCCGATGAAAGGCATTTGTTACAACCACTTCCTGATCAGCGCTTTGAGTTAAAGCATTACCGCGAGCTGAAAGTTGCAAAAAACAATCACATCTACCTTGCCGAGGATAAACATTATTACAGTGTTCCGTTTGCGAATATCGGTCTGGTGGTCAAAGTAATCTACACCCGTTCAATGGTTCATATCTATGCAAAAGGAGAGCAAATAGCCTTGCACATACGCGATTACAAACAAGGCGGCTACACTACAGATAAAGAACATTTATGTTCAGAGCATCAGCATTACCTGGACCGCAGCCCTGACTATTACCTGAAAAAAGCAGAATCAAAGTCAGCTGCACTTTACCAGCTTCTTGTACATCTGTTTGCACAAAACAGGCATCCCGAACAACTATACCGGACCTGCGATGGATTACTAAGCCTGCAACGCAAAATTGATGATCAAATCTTCTCAAAAGCCTGTATACTGGCGGTTAATAGTCAAAATTACACCTATTCATTTATCCTCAATGTCCTTAAAAACAAGATGACTGAAGCTCAGGAAACAGTGCAGGAAAAGCCGTTGCCTTCACATGCAAACACAAGGGGGAAAGAATATTACACACAAACAACCATCAATTTTTAACCATTAATTTTAATTATTTATGATCCAAATCGAATCACACATGAGCCGGCTACGTTTACACGGAATGAACCGCAGCTGGCAGGCCTTACTTGAAACCAGGCGTCAGCATGAACTCACGCTGATCGAAGGCCTGGAACTCCTTTTACAGGCTGAAGAACAGGAACGGACAAACAGCCGGTTTGAACGGTTAAGAAAGACGGCCAGGTTCCGCTACCAGGCATCGATCGAAGAGATAAAAACAGATGCTTCCAGGGGTCTGGACAAGGGATTACTTATGACACTGGCAACGGGAGAATATCTCTCAAAAGGTGAAGCGATCCTAATTACAGGAGCTTCCGGTTGCGGCAAGAGTTTTTTGGCTTCGGCACTGGGTCATCAGGCTTGTGCACAAGGCTATAAAGTAGTCTATTATAACGCCCAGAAACTCCTGTTGAAAACTAAAATGGCAAGGCTAGAAGGCACTATATTTAAGTTTTTTGAGAGCCTCTCCAAAGCAGATCTGCTCATCCTCGATGATTTTGGACTGTCGCACCTTGAACAACAGCAACAGTTGGATCTGATGGAAATGATCGAGGACCGACATGGAAAAGCATCGACTATAATTGCAAGTCAGTTACCTGTAGCTAATTGGTATGATATAATCGGAGAAGAGACCATTGCAGATGCCATCCTGGACAGGCTTGTACATACGTCATACAGAATTGAATTAAAAGGTGAAAGTTTAAGAAAAAAACGGTAAAATTGTCAGTCATTAGAGTTCTCTGAAACCATCATCCTTGATGGGGGGTCAATATGACCGGAGAGGGGGTCAACATCACCGGAATATCCAGCTGGTAAATTTGATCATCGGATTAAAAATTATAAGGTCTGGCAGGATACAAGTCATCCAATATTATTGGAAAGCAATCACTTAATCGATCAGAAAATCAACTATATTCACCAAAATCCTGTAAGGGCCTTAATTGTTCTAAATGTATAGACTATTTATTTAGTTCAGCCGGTGATTTTACAGGAACCAAAGGAATGGTAAATATTACAACAGAAATTAAAAAATCGAGTTATAAACTCAAAACCACAAACCCCTCCCCGAAAAGCTACTCTTTATACACATCTCTGTAGAGTTCAGCTAGTACGAGGCCTTGGTACATTAGATTGAATTTATCGAGGCCTCGTTTTAATGTTATAGGGCCTGGCTGACCAGTACTTTGATATCCTTTCCATCCTCCGATCCGGGCGATTATCCATGACATCCTTGCAAGGGTCCCAACCGGGTGAGGGTTTCTCTGTAATTTGGTTTTCCCTTCATATTTGACTTGAGATACATTTTCAGCAAACTCAATTTCCTGTTCGCTGAAAACAACATAGGCACCAATGGAACATAGACCGTCTCTGTCTTGTCTGAGTTGTAATATTTTTAGTGCTGCCTGCATGGCCATCACTGTTAATTTCTTTAACCCTTTTCCACTTTCTAACTGGCTTGACTCAACGTCAATTCCCTGTTGTTTGAGTAAACGAAACAATTCCTCGATTAACCATCGGGTTTTATACCAAGAGACCATCAGTATAGCTTCTGATACATCATTTACCTGATGTGTGGTAAGCAATCTCCATAATATCGGTTTTTCTCCGATAGGAACTGTTTCCGCGTTTTCATGTGCTTCAATCGCGGTAAGCTCAATATATTCAGGTAGATCCTTGTAAACACTTCTTTTGGGACGGCTTATTTTTACTTTGCAATACTTCACCTGAATAATAGCGTCCCTGCTTTCACGGTTTTTTCGTTTATCGCTACGTACGGATATTTTATAAGTGCCCGAGATCGGCTGTTCGGATAAATATTCATTTAATCTGTTTTCTTCCCCATACAACTCCCTGTTTTCTTTTGACCGTACTAATAAATCGGAATGAGCGCTTTTTAAATCAATAAACTCCTGATAGATGTCGCTTTCCCTATCCCCGATAATGGTCATATGGGCAACACTATCTTTTAAAAGGTCTATATTCTCTAAACCTGTTGATATCCATCTATAGGATTCTTTCTCTTCAATGGGTAGGTTCTTATAATCCCTTTGATTTCGGTCTAGTTTATCAAAGCGGCGGTTCCAGCAATGAATAGAGGAAAACCCAAGAGGGAAATGTCCACTAGTGTCAACAACTAACATCGGATGAATGAAAAAACCTATGTCTTTTTCATTACCGATTGGTCCAAGATCCTGATCTTCGACGTGGAAAAAATTACGGTGTTTCTGATAATTTATTTCACTGGAGTCCTGAAGACACAGAACATGCTTACCCTTACTTAACTCCTTTACTTTTCGTTGTGAGCTTTCTTTTAGTGAGGTAAAACTTACAGAGTCGTTATTAAAAAACCGGCTGTAAGCCATGTTATCTGCATGACTTACTGCAAATTGGTTTAATACCGCCGTTTGGTTTGATTCCATTTTTGTTAAGATTTCCAGCCCCTTTTTTCGAGACGTTTATCTTGAAACATCCCGAAGTAATCAATTTCTAATTGTTGCGATTCCATCTCTTTGTCTTTTATTAGTTATATCACGAAGATAATCATTTCTATATTTGTGTATAAAGAGTAGCTTTTCGGGGAGGGGTTGGATGTCAGTCGGTTGTAATGACATATAAACCGCCAAGAATACATCACACTATGTCATCTGAAGACTATACAATCGCCGATCAGAACGCTGTTTATTTTCTGACTTTTACCATCACCGATTGGGTTGATATCTTTACCCGAAATTGTTACCGGATGGTAGTCGTTGATTCATTAAACTATTGCATTGAAAGTAATGGTAAATATTACAACAGAAATTTAAAAACGAGTTATAAACTCAAAACCACAAACCCCTCCCCGTAGAAACGGGTCAGGCAGTTACAAACGAGGGGGAGCGGTGGTGTTCGTTTTAACAGCCACTAACTTATTGTTGATTTGCGATGTGCGGGCATTACAGCACAAATGTTCATACGCAGAACCAAACTTTCTTTAATCACTAAAATGCCTCAAAAGCACAAAACCCCTCCTATTGCGAATACCTGCTGCCCTTATTTCACTTTTCATTGAAAGTCTAATAGAGGTTGAGTGTGCCATATTGAATCTTCTTTAAATTCTAAAATGTGTGCATATTTAACATCAACATTTTCGCTCTTTATTGAATTAGCTAAAGATGTCAAATAGTCCATTGGCGGATCGGATTTTATTAATCTTAGAAGCTCATTTCCAGCATTACTAAACACATCAGTAGGAATATTAACTGTTGGTGTATTGGCTTTGATTTTTACAATTATAATGATATTCCCCGATGTGAAAACATGCTGGCTATCAACAGATTGTTGGATTAACTGATAATTTACAAATGTTCCGGGTTGCAATAATCCTATTTCAGTTAATAAGGCTGTGTCGCTATAATTGATGTTGTATTTTTCCCTTAGTTTGTTATCGTCTTTTCCTTTAAAAAGTAAATTTGTATTCCCATTTGTGATTGCAAAATTCGCGACCTTCATGAAAATGTCAGCTTCGTTTTTGGATAAATTGCGAATTAATTCAAGAGTTCTTAATGAATATGATTTAGGTTGTTTTACTTCGCCTGCCAATATTTTGCCCAATAGTGCTTGCATCTCTTCGTTTGAAATATCTTCTGCAATTCGGAAAAATCGAGTTGTCCAATCTTCATCAAGTGATTCGTCAGTTACGGGTGGCTCATTCTTTAATTCTTCTGCAGCAATTGCAGTTACCCTTTCAATATTTAGTTGCTTCTTGGCTTCTTGGAAATTTAGTCTTTCTTGCGTTCTGTCTTCAAGTGGTGGATTGATTAAAATTGGATGCTGATTTTCTACTGATAACTCTTTTGGCGAACTTATTGCAAGCGTTTCTTCCTTGTATTCTATTCCACCTGTCAATTGAAAATTCTCTTTTACTGCTGAGGCAATTATTTTAATTTCTTTAGCTCTCGCTTCCGCAAGTTTTTCAATTTCATACGCCTTAGTGTCAACATCTTTTCTGTCGAAGTATGATTTTGATATTTTACCCACTGAATTTGAAACTATATCAATTAGTTTATCAATTGGTAAGACTTTTCCAATTCCTAAAATGTCGTTTAATTTCATTCTCTAATTTGCTTGTTAGTTGCTGTGCTCACTGTTTTGATAGGGATGCCAGTCTTATATGTTTTAGAAAAACAGACGTATCTGCTTAATATGGTAGGGAATATCTAGTAATTGTCATTTTTTTTCATGTAAAAATAGTCCGTAAAAAAATAGTATCAAATATTTTTTACATAATCTTTAAATGTTCTTCAACATATATTTTGCAGAATAATACTTTTTCGGACTTCCGCTTCACTATCATATAATGAAGGGATTAGATATGGATACCTGTTCCTTATTCCCTTATTTAAATCCAACGGATGTTTAATGGGAAATAGTTACCCGGGTTACCGTAAAATAAAGGAATAAGGGGAATTTATGGGCGAACTGAATTTTCTACCAAGGGAATAAGGGTCACTCACAATAGATTATACATCACTATAGCGCCTTAAAATTGATCATTGTCTTTTTCTTAAAATAGTTGTTAACAGAGCGGTGATGGCATTAAATTTTTTTATGTGGGGAACTAATATAATTTGGTGGTAATAAATTTACCCTACCTTCCCGGATGAAAGGTTTTATTTATAAAACACACCCACCTTATTCCCTTAGTAGCAAAGGAAACATAAAAAACCTGTTCCTTATTCCCTTATTTTAAATCCACCGGGTGTTTAACGGGTATTTGTAACCCGGGTTGCCGTTAAATTTTTTACCGCAGAGAAAGGCAGAGGTCCGTCAGCTTACGGATTTATTATCGATTATTACCACGACACCACGATAGTACCGGTCACGTTTTCAATGACAAAATAGTTGCCCGGCAGCGAAGTGCCTTTTCTGAAAGTTACCTGTCCTGTTTTCCAGGGATAACCGGAATTCAGATACGCGTGAAACGTTTGTGCCGTAACATGATCCGCAGGATAAATACGTAACGTCGCATTTTTTAATCCTGTGGCCTGAAACCGCTTTGTAATTCCCAACTGTCCGGAGTGTAATTCTTTGCACGAAACTATTCCGTTCTCCTGTTCCACAAAAATGCGGCATTCACGGTTCCATGCCGTTGGCATATTGTAGGTCGAATTTCCATTCCCGAGTTTGGTCTCAAATCCCAATAGCAAAGGAGCTCCCTGCGGCATCCGGAACCGAAGCCTGACCGTATTTCCCGGGTTATAACCTGAAAAAATAAAGGCATTGTTTGATCTCGCGATCGTGAGTACCGGATTAGTGATGGCCGGACTCTGTTTGTCGATCGAATAATCCATCCCAAACTCATGAAGTATATACCTCGACAGAATGGGTCCCGTGAACCATTTTGAGGGATCGTCGGGAGTCAGCAATCGACCGCCTGTAAAATTGCCCGAGTTGGTTCCCCTCAGGTAAACCACTTTTCCACCTTTCCACTCCGCTTTACTCCGGACCCACGCAATGTCACGCGTGGTACCCGATTGTTCGGCCCGGACCAATACCTTCGTGTCGGGGTCGCCGCCGTTTTTCACGGTTGTCCGTATACCACCCCCGGAAAGCAGCGCACGGTGGTTTAAGACATTTGGGTAGCCTGATTCGAGGTTGTCGGGCATATAACCGGAACTGATTTTCAATTCGCCTTCGAGCGGAGCCTCGTTTTTAAGGTTCAGAAAACCGGTAAAAGTTTCTCCTGAATGATCAACGGGACCAAACACAATGAGCTTTCCACCGGTTTCCACAAACCGGATTAAGGCTGTTTCCAACGACGAACCTGCATCAGGGGCAATGGTGAACAGCACAGACTCTTTAAACAGTCCGGGCTTTTTTGCAATCGCCGACTGGAATGATGTTGTGGAGATCACCGTATTTAATGGCAATCCATTGTTGATCGCCTGCCGGACAAACCAGTCGCCATAATAAATTTCGGGTAACCGGTCTTTGGCGTTGTGTGCCCAGCTGTGATATTCATCGAACGGATAAACCCAAACCAGCGGACCTGGTGCAGTCGGCGAATCGTAACGGGCCTTCAGGATATGCGGGGTCACTTCATTCGGCACCTGTACGGGTATATTGCCGTACGAATCATCGATGGTAAGAAAACTAAGATGAGTAGGGATCCCGATGTTTCCATCGGCATCAATCCGGCAAACTGAAAGCGGTAAATAGATATCGTGCGGTTCGCGGCCATAACGGTCTAACCAGGGACTGTTCAGCCACCACGGATCGTGTGTATAATACCGAAACGGAAAACGGTTGTCGGGCAACTCCGACATGCGCGACATGTAACCGGTCATTTCGAGGCCAAAGTCACCATCGAGCGCTGCCCATGGGGAGTTGGGTGGCGGAAGCATATTAAAATTCCCTTTGTAGATATTTTTCAGGTCAACGGCATCCCTCGCCAGATCACTTCCGACCGATAAATTGGTTCCACGTGTCTGTATCTGGAAAGCAGGACATTCAATACGGAATAATTTCCAGAATTCACCAATTTTTGCAGTAAGGCTGTCGAGTTTTTCGTGATCAAAACTTTTCCCGTTAAAAATCGAACCCGTTGCCGACCATCCTTCAGCCCCAAACCCAAATCCGTTACTGAACCAAATGAAATCAAATTTCAAATCGGTGAGGAAATGCTGACTCTGGCGTCCGAAGAAGGTTCCAAAGGGAGTATTGGATGGAATTCCCTTCGGATAACCGGCATAGGAGTCATTGTCTGCATTCAGCACCGAATAGCAACTGACCATTGATTTATGCCCCATGGCATTGCCACCTAATATTTCGGTATGCTTTTTATACTTAAACTCCGATTTGGCAAATTCAGGACCCGGATCAAAAGTGGCGCCGATTAAGATGGGTTTACCGGTGATCCGGCGACCTTCCTCTTTCAGCGTCCGGATGATAAATTTGAGGTCTTTGTACGAGTATACTGGTGGATTTTCGAGATATAGATAAGCCCTTTCATGGATGGAAAGATCTTCGGGGCCGGAGCCAACTTCATGATTTGTATTTGGATTTCCCATGTACCGGGCCCATTCAAGCGACTGATCCAGCTTACCGGTATAATCAAGTATTTCGGAACCATCACTGGTCCACAACATCACCGAAACGGTGTCGGCGTGACGGAGTAAGGCGGACCATTGGGTAAATACTTCAACAGCCACTTCCCGGATAGACGTCTTGTCGTTCTTTTTGAATGGCTTCAGCGACATCTCGAGCGTGATGTTATTAAACCGGTTCTTTTGCAATTGAGGGTCCAAAACCCGGGCAAACAAGTTTCCGGACAGCATGCAGATGGTCAGCAACAGTAGTACAGGTATTTTATTGATCATATCAATCGTGTATTTTAAAAATTGAATTAATAACAGGGGCTTCATTTTACTACCTTTTCTTTAAACCTTATTTTAAATGGCAACCTCAGTAGAGAATCCAAATTAACAGTCCTCTACCTTATTACCTTATTTGAGGGTTAATTGTCTTTTGATAAATAAGGTAATAAGGTTTGGCCATAATGGGATTGTACTTTCTACTGAGGTTTTTTTTTAAAAAAATAAGGTTTTATAACACAATGAATTAGTGTTAACCCGCCTTGATATTAGTCTCCATACACCGGCGATTTTAGCAAATTAATATTTGCATTCTGGTATAATTAAACAATTTTCGCTTCAATATTCAGAAAATCAGCAATTTTTGCAATTGCCTGGGCATGGTGCCCGATACCGAGTGCAAAATGATGAGTGGGTCCTTCTTTCATCCAGTTTTGCAGAAATGTCCGGATATCGGGTTTGAAAAAGACCCGGGTATTAGTGTTTCCGGTAGCAGGAATAGGTCCCTGCACAGATTCACCTTCGGCAAGTATAAATTTAAATTTCCCGTCATAGGTTGAGTTAATGGAGAGCATAGTTATTGGTCCTTCCTTAATTTTGAACTCAACACCAGCTCCATGTCCCGGCTTCCCATGATACTTTTTAAGACTTCGAAGTATAGGTTTTCCATCGGCAATCGAAATGTTGTGTGGCCCGTCATGACCAACGAGGACAAATCCTTCGTTAAAATCCACGGGATGGAATTCCGCAAAACTTCCCCCGATTCCATAACGGTCGAAGATAAACAAAGCGATCAGGGTTTTCAGATCCGATTCGCCGCACATGGGGATATGCCGTGCTGTAAGCAATGAATTTCCAACAATCAGGTTTGACATCATTTTGCGAATCTCACTTTCCTGAGCACCGTCGTAATAATAGGCAAGGCCCTGGAGATGATTTATTTTGATGAAATTTTCCAGGGCAACACTGACTTTGGCCGCAATGCGCAAATCTTCATCAATCAGCTTGATTGCTATCGGGTCAGACACCGGGTCCGGGGTATCGAAAAAATTCAGGATCTCCTTTTCTGAAGCTTTTATTTCGGCATCGGAAACCCGTTCATAACAGGTCATTAACTGATTTGCTTCACATTGCACGACATGACTTCCAAAGAATGAGGTGATCATCGTAGCGTCTGTATGCATATCCAGCATGGCATTGATCGGATGGCCCAAATGTCCGAGCTGCGCATTTTTCAAATCGTGCAATACTTTTGCAATCCTGCAATACTCACCGATGCGGACATCAACCTGTGGATCATCAAACAGGGTTCCGATAATCATATCGGGAACTTTTTTGCCCAGCCTCAGTGCAACTCCCGCGAATTCGGGAAGAGAACAAATATCGTCGTTCAGTAATTGCATGTAAGTTGTTGCCCTGGAATAGTCAAGTGCTTTCTGCGGCTGCAGGGCAACCAGCACAATTGGAGCTTTGATTGATTTGATGATTATTCCAAAAGTACCCGATGTGGCATAGGTAAGCATATCGCAAAAGATCAGATCCAGGTTTTCAGCCTCCATTGCTTTAACCGCTTCATAGGCTTTTGACGGTGAATCAACCATTCCAAAATCTATAATTTTTAATCCCAGATCGGGTATTTTCTGAATAAAAGTTTCCTGCTTTTGCATTATTTCCTCATACAACCCAGGAAATTGCTCCCAGTAGGTTTCGTAACCAACTCCAAAGACTCCAATCTTTGTTAAGGAAGGGGATACTTCGAAATCATTTTTTTTACGCTCAAGAATATTCATAATTTACTGATTAATTTAATTCGGGGAATAAATTTCAACAGGAGAATAAACGCCATGGGATACATCAATCCGGCGTACCACCACAGCGGACTGTAAGAATAATTCATGACAATGTATCCGATGATGGGGTTGAGGACCAGGGAAGAAATGGCGCCTGCAGAACCTGATAGTCCAACAACAGTTGATGTAACGTGTTTTCCGAAAATATCACTAATTGATGTGATGTAGTTGGTGATCCACAATCCATGCGCGAAAAACGCGAGGGTCATCAATCCCAGGATGATGACATATGATTGAATAAATCCACAAAAACAATCGGTATTGTCAATGCCGCCGCCACACCCATCACCAGTTTTCGGGCCAGGTTAAGGTTTGCCGATTTTTTGAAAACCGCATCCGACAGCCATCCTCCCATAACATTTGCAAATCCCAGGGCCAGAAAGGGAATCCACAATATTTTTCCGATCGATTCCAGTGAGAGTGCATGACTTTCATTCAGATATTTGGGAATCCAGAACATGTAGAAGTAAAAAATTGGGTCCAGTATAAACCTTATGGCCACAAATACCAGTACTTCTTTATTTTTCACCAATGTTTTGATACTAATCCTATTCATCGGACGATTACCTTCGGTTTCACTTTCTGAAGACTGCAGGGGATGCTTTTTTTCTGTTGTTAACATCAGCCAGGCAATCAGCCATATAAAGCCAAGTCCGCCGGTGACCAGAAACACGGCCCGCCATCCCACAATTCCAAGCAAAAAGACGCACAGGGGTGGTGCAACAACTGCTCCAATCGCAGAACCGCCAATTGCGATGCCGTTAGCGAGTGCATGTTTGCTTTTGGGAACCCATTCGAGCACGGCCTTAATTGCTCCGGGGAAACAGCCTCCCTCACCAACACCCAGTAAAAAACGGAAAAAACCAAAATGAAACACATTGCCCGCCAGGCTGTGCAAAAGGGTTGCAAAAGACCAGAATCCGACCGAGAAGGCAAGTCCCAGCCTGCTGCCATACCTATCGATTAAAATTCCTCCCAGGGTGAACATTACAGCATAACTTGCCAGGAATCCGGCATTGATCCATCCGTATTCAATATCAGTGATTATCAGATCTTCCTTGATTTTGAGAATAGAGATGGAGAGCACCTGACGGTCGAGAAAATTCAGCGATGTCGCTAATAGTAATAATACGATTATGACACTGTAACTGGTTCTTGTTTTTTGCGACATATCCTTAACGCACTATGTTGTATTTGTTGCAAATATAACAGTACTTTTTTAATTGCTTATAATTTTTGTAGTTTTGTAACCTGTTGAACTAAGTGTTGTACAACATGATTTTTTTTTGCTACCAATAGATAAAAGATGACCAAAAACTACAGCTCTAAATACCAGGAAATCAGCAAAGAAATAATTCGCAGAATTGAAACGGGAGAATTACGGCCCGGCGACCGGGTTCCTTCGGAGAACGAATTAATCAAGACCTATAAAATAAGCAATACAACCGCCCGAAAAAGTTTACTTGAAGTTGAGCTTTACGGATGGGCTACCCGAATTAAAGGTAAAGGTACTTTTGTATTAAACCGCACTGATGACAAGCATCTGACAAGAGTTCTTGGCTCATTTCACGCAATTAAGGAGAGTTTTAATGATAACCTTATTAAGGAAGGATTTACTCCGAAAAATATTACTCTTGAGAAGACAGTTCTGGAAAACGGCATTTCCTCGAATATAAATGGCCGTCATTACATTCTGGAGGGTCCTGTTTTAAAGATTCACCGGTTAAGGTATGGCAATGAAACCTTATTGAAAGACGAAACGAGGTATATTTCGATGAACTGCTGTCCGAAAATCAATTTTTTGGATATGGACGAACCCCTGTTCAAAATTTATGAAACCCGGTATCATTTGAAACTCGAAGAAGTACAACGCACACTTGGAACCACCATCCTGCTTCCTGGCGATGCGGATAACCATTTTGAATCGGAAAAACCTCTTGCCGTTTTTATTCTTGACGGGGCGGTATTTAGCAGTGATGGAAAAATTGTTGAAATTGAGAAAGCCTACTACCGGGGTGATAAATACAAGTTTTCAATTAATGCAAAACCACAATTGTTGACCGGAAAAGGGTGATTTAAAGTAATCCGTGAGATCGAAGTATATTGGCCAGATCGGGATGAGTCTGAGCATATTCGCGAAGAACGTTGACCAGTTTTGCAATTATTGCTTCCTCATTTGATTTTTCAAGTGCAGGTTGTAAAGCAGTTCTGCGATCCCATATTGTGTATCCAAGTGAGAACAGGATTAAAGCTACAACCACCCCTTGAAGCCAAAAAAGATAGTCAATTTACTGAAAACAATTTAAACCCGTTGAAGCTCTTCCGTAAAATAAGTGTTCGTTAGGTGAATCGGGTAGCGACATTATTTGATGGAGACATTGGCTTCCGAAATTACAGGAGCGTCAAGCAGTCCGAAAGGGACCAGGCAATAATCGTCGCGCCATAAAGTTGCAGTGCCTTTTAACCGAAGATCGTACCAGTTATTTTCACCACCTGTATTTGGCCATGAAGGATTACCTGTAAAACTTGACGGACCAACGGCATTTAGTTCACCCCCTGAATGGTGATGAGGTCCAAGCAGATTCCGTAAACTATTTGTGAGGGTGATTTCAACCTGGTTTTCACCTTCCTTCAATGCATCCGAAATTTCAGTTTCCCATGGACTGTAAATCAGCGGGGCAAAATCTTTCCCATTGATCTTTACTTTTAAAACGATGGCTTCGAAAGCGGGGAAGGAGAGGAAGTATTTCTTTCCGGTTGAAATCTTTCCCATCAAAAAAGTGTTGTTTATGACAAATTCACCTGCATAGAATGGGTAACCCTTCGTAACCAAATCATTTTCAAAGGATTTGGTTTCTTTCGTGATGGCAAAATTACGAACCGTGTACACGGGTTTTACCACAAGCATTTTATCGCTGTATTTCTGGGATTCCACTATTGGATTGGCAGAAAGGGAGGTTGAAACGCCAAAATCTCCAATCAGGTAAATGCTTTCAATTTCTGTACCGTAGCGTTTTATGGCATTCAAACTTGACGGTTCAGCAGCCACGTAATTCATGGATAACAGAATTTCATTGACACCTTGTTTCAAAGTTCCCGAAATGCCCTGAACCTTAAGCGATTGATCCCTGTAGTGCGCCTTGCCTTCAAAATTAATATCCTTTCCGTTGATTGAAAAATTGTATAAATGGGGTTGCTCTGCCACCAGGGAACATTTGGCAGGAACATCCGTTACCTGGGGTTCAAATTTCAGCAGTAGCTTACCCGTATATTTATTCTTTCCCAGGCGTTGGTGAATCCCGATGACAGGTTCGGGATTACTGAAAGTTTTTCCGTCGTCGGTTGAATACCTGGCAAAATCAAGCGTCAGGGCATTCGGATCAAGCCGATGTCCCTGCCATGCTCCCTGAATTTTTGCAATTTCTTTTTTTACTGCCGGGACCTGGTAAGAATCAGTCAGGGTGGCTTCACGTGAAGCTTCACCAAAGGTAATTAACCACGTTTTTGTAGCATCGAAATGTAGTTTTATCCGGCCATCATTCCCGGGGACTAGTTTCATGGAACTTCCATTTTCGGGATTCCAGAGTGCAAGGTCATGCACCGGAGATGGAAATGACAGTTCACAATCGACCTCCTTCAATCTTGAGGTATTGGATAATTGCAGTATGCCGCCATTGGCAATAACCCGATGATGCGACCAAATCAATTCATTATCCTGACCTTCCAATGCATAGGTGGAAGGCAAAACGGAATTTATTATTGTGGTAAATTCCTCTTTTTCAACAAACTGACTTATTTGTTTGAGCGCTTCAATGGCTTTCAGATCTTGTTCTCCATCTACTGCATCCGGATATTGGCCGGCTACCAGTATTACCCCACCCGAAGCCTTAAATTTCTTCAGCAGGTCAATTGTAGTCTTCCGGATGACCACCATATTAGGCAGGATAACAACTTTATAAGCCATTTTTCCGATATTGATTCTCCCATCCTTAACTTTTGCAATCTCGGCTATGATCTGTTCGTCGCCCAAATCGTAGTTCATGTGGGCTTTCTGCAGCATTTTTAAATACTGTTCATATTGCTGATAACTGTTATTCCGGATTCCGGCATATTCCGATTCCAGGGGATGAATAACGAGGATTTCAGCGGCATATTTCCCAAGTGTATTTACATAACACATCCGGCCGGTGTATTCTTCAAACAGTTTATTGTATGACCAATAGGGTTGTGCAGGACTGAAATTGGGCGGATAGTCGCGTTTGCGTTCACCTTTCATACTGTAGAGTGTGAGGTGGGGAACAATGAAATTAATCCCATTAAGGGTAAGGTAATCAAGCAGCCACTTCCGGTCTTCAAAATTCATGTTCTGACCGCTGATACCATACGATTCGCAAAGCCTGCGACTGATGCCGTATTGATTGGCAACGCTGGATACGCTTTTAGGCACATTCAGCGGAATATAATGCAAACCAAGCATATCCATGCCCGGCATCTGCATGTGCCGGTAGTTTATCATCGAATTCCCGGAATTGGTCATCGTCGAATTGAATGACTCTTCCCCATTGAGGTGGCCGGTGAAAATCGAATTATTTTTCAGGCAATATTCGCCGATTTGTTTCGTGTAGTTCTCTTCGAAACAACGTGACAGCGTCTGGTAGTAGTCGTAGCGTATTTTTTTAAAATTTCCGGTTGTATCAAATAAAGAAGGAATTTCAGGAAGGAGATCGTAGCCATGCATCTCCTTAAATTTTGCCATTATGAATGGAGAAAAGCTTATTGAGCCTTCTTTTCCCCCCGACACCCTGGGAGAGACCTGCGGTTCGTCGGTAAAAATTCCCAAGGTAGTTTTCCCCAGCTCTTTTCTGTAACGGTCAACGTAGGGGGAATACGCGCTGTCGATAAATGCCTTTACCATATTGGGGTTTAGCAGATCAACGTAAGCCGTGCCGTTGAACCAGGAATTCCCCATCCTTGCCTTATGAATAACATATTTGAAATGAGCATCCTCAAATAAGAGTTGATCAGCCTTGTTAAGCGTTTCGGTTTTATCCACCCGTGTCAGGCAACGGGCATGAAAATCTTCACTCATCAGGGGAACTTTTCCACCGGCAAAACCACTGGGCCATTTATCTTCATCATAAAACCAGGTTTTCAATCCGATTTGACCGGAAGTTCTCACTGCGGCGTCCATCATTTCCCACCATTCTTTTCCCATGTATTCGGTGAGTAAGCCACCGCGGCTGTGCAGGAAAAACCCACCGAAGCCTCCATCTTTAAATCCATTGATCTGTCGGATCAATTCGGTAGTATCAAGCTGATCGTTGAGCGAATAAAAGGGAGCTGACCTGAAATCGGCCGGTGGATTCAAAAACACTTCAGCTTTAATCCATTCTCCGGGAGATTCTGATTGTGTTTTGCATGCCGCAAATGGTACAAGCATCAGCAGGAACAGGTACCGGCTCAACATTTTTGAAGCAGACATAAGTTTTGTCTAAAGTTATTATATAATATTTTCAGAAAATTTTTGCGCAATGGACGCAAAGGATTCGTCCTGATTTTTGTTTAAATATTTAAAAGTGACCGGGTGACTGCAATTCAAAATTGAGCAAAACTAACGGGCCACTTTTCTTTCCTCAATAAGTCACCCGGTCACTTTCCATGGTTCATTGGTTGATTTTGCAATTTAGTGCCCATATTTTCCACTCATCACCTTTTTGACTGCTTCCAAATGGGTATAACCATACATCATGTCGGGTAAAAGATAACCCCCTTCAATCCATTCGTTCCAGGAAAAAACGGTGATTAATTTCGGTTGCCTGGGATGAGCATCGCAATAATCCTTTTGCTTTTGTAAAAATGCAGCAAAACCTTCGGGCGATTTGTTATAATGAACAATATCCTTTTTTCCTTTTTGAGGAAATCTGGGTGAGTCATCCCAGCCGATAGAAGCATTCGGGAAATAGGGTATTGAAAGCGCTTTACTCCATTTGTCGCGGCGCTCAAGCGACTGTGCACCCCACTGTACATAATCTTCGGGATGAGGGCCACCCCAGTTATATTGTGTGACACTGTTAGCCCCCAGAGAATTTATCCGGTCAACTAAATCGGTATTGGGGACACCACCTGCCGTTACCTGGATGTGTAAACCGGGAAATCCTGCTTTTTTTGTTTCTGCCCTGAAATATTCAAGCGCTTCTTTTGCTTCCTTTAACCCTCCAAGTCCTTCGATCAGGTTCTGGATACTAAAGACTGAAAAAACAGGCTGACCGTCGATTTTGAAATAGCTTGGATGTTTAAAATACTGATTAATAACCCGATCGACAATTATCTTAAAGTTTTTCAGGTCCACCGCCCCATCCCAGAGCAATGAAGTATCGTCTTTATACTTGTGTACATTCCAGTAGTTCCTTTTTACATCATGATTAGCCCACATGACATAAAATTTCATTTTATTATTATTTTTTGCCTTTAGAAAACCGTTGTTTACAGAGCTTTCCAAAAAAGGGCCTCCGTCAAACCAGTACCAGTCGAAAATAAAAACATTAACCCCATGATCAGTAGCAGTATCAATCCATTTTTCCATGACTTTGGGATCATCATCCATTTCATATCCCCATAATGGAACCTTGGGCTGATAATGGCCTTCGAAGCGGGGAGTTCCTTTTTTAATTATTTCCCATTCACCTTCTCCGTCAGGCCACAACATATCACCAAAACGTTCGTCGTGGTGGCAGGAAGGCCAGACATAAGCGGCCACATAGTAAGGGTTATTTGATTTTCCGGCCTTTGCTTTGGATTTTTGCGCGGGCGAAATGAAAGCGCTTAGAAATAATAAACCTGCCATCCCCAACAATCCCGCCTTCATTTTAAAATTAGGTGTCTTCATAATGAATTAATTAAGCTGATTAATGGTTATGATTGTCGATTTTTCGGGGATCAAGGGGTTGTGGAAGCCAGACCCTGAACCACGAATGATCGTCGACAGTATTGCCGGCAGAAGAATAGTCGCAGAGCGTAATATTGGTTGGTTTATTGGCCCCTTCCTTATGTGATTCGAGCATAAACGGGCAGGTAAATTTCATCCAGATACCATCCTTGTTTGTGCCGGCAGGTTCAAGCTTCACAAATCCGTCCTTATCAGCCACAGGTTCAATTGTCAGGTCAACATGCGGCGATCCCAGCCTTACA
Organism: uncultured Bacteroidales bacterium; assembly: GCA_942493325.1. GTDB lineage: Bacteria > Bacteroidota > Bacteroidia > Bacteroidales > Prolixibacteraceae > JAAFHB01. Next base: position 6,157,757 of record OW818689.1, read on the forward strand.
TCGCGCGTAAGTACGATCGGGCCCCGAACAATGGCAATATTGTCGGGCTGGTCGCCCATATGAACCACCCGGCCACGCATATCCAGCGAAAGATTGATCACATCGCCCGATTTCCAGGTACGTGTTAGTTCGGTGTATTCTCCGGCAACTACCTCAGCCTGCTGACCGTTAACATCCAGTGTTGTATTTTTGCTCCATTGCGGAATACGGATCCGCACCTTCATCTGTTCCGCCTTCGGTAGTGACAGTTTTAATGTCACATTGCCCGAAACAGGATAATCTGTTTGCTGTTCTACCTCCAGCTTTTTCTGATCAGGGGTTTGAAGTTTGTAGTTTCCTTCCGCAAAAAAGTTGACACAAATTCCATTCATTTCGCTCATTACAGCAGTAAGTGGAAGGGTAAACAATCCACGCGGACCGCTTGCCACACAACAATTCAGTCCCATTCCGCACTGTTCGCCGCCTTCAAGCCTTTGTCCTTCCAGTGGTGTATATTTTGCCCAGTCGGCACCATCAGGATACATTGCGCCGAGTAACGAGTTATACCATGTCTGCTCAATTGCATCGGCATATTTTGCTTCACCGGTCAGACGTAACAGTTGTTGTCCGAGTTTGATCCAGGTTGCAGTCACGCAGGTCTCCTGGTAATGGCCGATGTGCATTGTCTGCAGATGTTTCCCTCCAAACCAGCACTCGACCCCCGAGCCGGAACCGGCAATATTGATCTCGGTATCGAGGATATTCTGCCAGGTGTTTTCAACTGCTTTTTTGTATTCGTTCTTACCGGTGAGGCGGTATAGTTCGAGTAAACCTTCATAACACGACATCATTTCGTACGCTTTTGACCCCTGCTCAGGGCCATACCAGTTGACCTTGGGTTTTGGAAAACGTTCGGCAACATTGACAGTTGATTTCGAAATAAGCTGAGGTCCTTCAGGCGTTTCCCACTGACGAACAATTTCTTCGGCAAATTCAAGGTATTTCTTATTTCCTGTTCTTGTGTAAAGCTGGCATATTGGTTCAAGTACCGAGGATGCGGCCATGCCGTGGTGATTACCCAAATTCACAATTAATGCATTACGCACTTTTAACTCATTCATCAGGTGATCGGCAACCTTGCCTGCCGCCTTTAGCGCTTTTTTCTCACTGGTCAGATCATAATACGAGAGTAATCCAAGCATACAATACTTGCGCCCCCAGATGTCCCATGCTGCCAGGTGCTTTTCGTCGGCATAATTTCCAATATATCCGTCAGCTGACTGAGTTGCAATCAAACCGTCGACAGCTTTATCAAGAATTGCTTTTAGTTGCGGCTCAGGGCGGTAGCGGTATGCAAGTACGGCTGATGTGAACCATTTGCCCCAGAATTCACTCTGCCAGCAACTGGTTTCAGTGCGGTTGTTGAAAGGAGCTACCAGACGATCGACATCCTGTGCCAGGATGCGGTTTTTATAAGATGCATCCAGCCTGCCACCAACATAACCTTTCATCACTACTGCCTGAACCGGGAATAATTGATCATTGACAACAGGAGTGACGACCGATTGCGACATAAGTTGCCCGGCAATTAAAAGAAAATAAATTAAAAGAGTTGAAATTCTGGTCATATTTGCATGCGTTTATGTTAATTAGAAATTATTTGAAATATATTTTGTAAATATAAAGATTCAAACCCAACGGGCTTGTATCCCGATCCCGCAAATGCGGGACGGGATAGAAGAAGGATAATAAAGAGAAACATCTGATTACGGCCGGAGTCAAACACCATATTTTGATCACATTTTCTATCCCGAAATTTCGGGATGAGGATGTCCAAATAGTAAAATAACAATACTTTTTTTCTCCGTGAAACACTGTGCCTACACTCCCGAAGGATCGGGACAAGTTGTGAAACTCTGTGATACAATTAATTACACAGAGTCACACTGAGGATACACAGAGAGACACAGAGTTTTTAGTCAGACTCTTTAATATAAATACACTTAAATTTTAAAGTTATATTTTTTTATAAACTCCATCCGTCCCTGTACTCATAATGCAGGAACTTATCCGCTTCAGGCATATTTGAAAAACTAAGTTTTTCAGGATCAAAATTAAGAGACTTGTAACTATTTTGTTCTCTCAGTTCTTTGCGCAGAGCGATGTTGCCCAACAGCACTGTTTCGGTAAGCGGGCCTGCCCAGTCAAAGTTAGATCCGGCAGGCTTACCACCTTTACATGCAAGGATCCATTCCATATAGTGACCAGGTGATGACGGAATATAAGGTTCCGGCTTTTTATATGATTCCCGCAGAGACCTGGAAAGAATTTTGTCATCAAGAATTTTACCTTTATCACCCACGAAAAGTACACCACCTGCACCCATTTGTTCTCCATCTTCGAGTTCAGGAATACGAAGAGGGCGAAGGCCACCGTCATACCAGGTCAGGCTAACGGGAGGCATGTCTTCGCGTTTGGGGAATTCATAACGAACAATGGAACCTAAAGGATAGGTCTCCTGATTGACAAGCGTGGAGACCGCCTGAACACTGGTTGGATATTTCAGCTTTAAAGCGCGGAAAACAGGGTCAAAAATATGACATCCCATATCACCCAGGGACCCGCAACCAAAGTCCAACCAGCCCCTCCACTTAAATGGATGATATGATGGATGATACGGACGCATAGGTGCAGGTCCTACGAACAGATCCCAATCCAGATTTTCAGGAACAGGGGGAGTGTCCTCAGGACGCTTAACTCCCTGGGGCCAATATGTTTCAAAAAGACCTTTATTGGATCGGTCGGTCCACAAATGAACCTCGCGTACCGAACCAATGACCCCGTCCCATATCATTTCCCGCAGACGGCGGGGGCCTTCCCCAGCCTGACCTGAATTACCCATCTGGCTTGCAACCTTATACTCTCTGGCTGCATTTGTTAATATCCGGGCCTCTTTTACAGTATGTGTAAGTGGTTTTTCGGTATACACATGTTTACCACGTTTGATGGCCTCCAGAGTAATCACTGCATGGGTATGGTCTGGTGTAGCGATGATGACTGCATCGATATCTTTCTGTTTGTCTAACATAATTCGAAAGTCTTTATACTTCTTTGCATCCGGATAGGTTTTAAATACCTTGTCCGTTCTATCACTCCAGTCCACATCACAGAGGGCAACAATGTTTTGAGTTTTGGCGACATTGGCGAGATTATCTGAACCCTTCCCGCCGATGCCGATACCAGCGATGTTTAGCTTGTCACTGGGTGCCATATGACCCATTCCGGAGACAGTCAGACTGGGAACAATCGTGAATCCCGTCACAGCGATTGTGGAGGTGCCAATGAAATCTCTGCGGTTTGTAGTTTTTAACGTTTTAGAGTTCATATTCAGTCATTTTTATAGGTTTCTTTTAGTTACTTAATGATTGGTGTGAGTATAATGTTACGGTATAGTACTTTGCCATGGTCGCCCTGAAGGTAAATTGGCCCCGGGGCAAAAACATCGGATGTCAAGGCTCCACCAGTAGGTCCGTAAACAGGTTGATTATCAATAATAGTTTTGCCATTCAGTATAACGGTTAAATGGCGATCGTATAAAGTGATATCCAGTGTTTGCCATTCTCCTGCCGGTTTTTCGGCATTGACAACAGGCGTGAGCCTGCTGTACAAAGCTCCCATGTTATGTGAATCAAGTGGACGTTCATATGAATCAACCACCTGTATCTCATATCTGCCTCGCAAATAAACACCACTGTTGCTGTGAACAGGCACATTTACTTCCAGCTTTAAGTTGAAATCCTCAAACTCCTCTTCAGTCCTGATATTACCATAACCAACAGGGGCTGTTCCTTCTTTCTGAACAGGATCATTGATAAGAATTCCATCAATTACTGACCATCCGTTAGCCTTGTTTTGTTCGACCATTTTCCATCCCGTAAGATCTTTATTATTAAATAGATGAATGGGTGTCCCGAATTTAACTTTTGTCATGTCTGAAGCCGGTGGAACATCAGGCAATTTTTTGCCTTTAATTAAGACGGAATCAAAACCTATTCCGGTATTTTTGGGTCTCAGATAATAACCCGCAATTTTTTCGCCATCTCTTTTAATTTCCACCCATGTCGGGAAATTATGTGAACGTTTTTCAATTCCGTTTTCATCCTTTTTCCGAACCACTTTCCGGGGATCCCGTCCGACATATAAGATATTTTCAGCTAAGTATATGTAAGGCACAGGCAGAATACTTCCTCCGCCCCATAGAAGGTCAGCATCAATATATCCGTTTTCCTGACGGACTTCAAGCCATCCAACCTGACTTGTGCCAATATCCAGGGTCCATTGACCTAAGAACTGTGAAATATCGTTTTTTTTGGCAGCGTCATCTTTCCCCCCTTTTTTCTGCTGGCATGATGAGGCAATCAAAAAAGCAACCATTGCAAATAATTTTAAGACAGATAGTGGTTTCATAAGGATACGTTTTAGATATTAATAATAAGGTAATGTGATCATTGTCGTTTAAATATTATCGATTGACTGAAGACGGACTTCCATGATGTTCCCATTTTTGTTAAGATTCCCTTCGATATTAAATTTATGAGGATAAAAGGCATTTTTCATTTCCCCTAACCGCTCATTATTTAACCACTATGGAATTCGTAATTGCTAAATCAATTTTGTTTAGTTAAGGTCTTTGAGAATAACAATTTAAACGCAAAGAACGCTGAGGAGTTTCAAAGTACCGCAGAGGCAGATACTCCCTGGATTTTTTGCAGTTCTCTGCGTAAAACTTTGATTCCTACGTCGTAATTCTATTTCGGTTGAATAAACGTAACTCCATTGAACCGGATCAACGCTTCACATTTTTCTTTGTTGTTGTAAGGTGAGTATATTTTCCCTGTAATTGTTTTTCTTTCCGGATTAATCTCAAGTAACCTCAGGTATCCGTCACCCATATTTTCGCCCTGATAATCCTGAAGAATTTGATAGATCCGGTTTCCGTGATCCCCACGGTCGTTGCGCCAGGCAGAATTTCCGGTATGTCCGCTAAGGACAAGAAGTATATTGGGATATTTTTTAATAAGCTTGTCATAAATTTCATACGGGCTTAAGTCGCCGTATCCGGCATTCCGCTCGGCAATGTCACCACTGCCATTCAGGTGATAATGGGTCAGGATAATCACATTGTGGTTGGGATGCTTAGCCACAACTTTACCAGCCCATTTAACCGGACCTTTTCGTGCACAAAATTCCAGCGACACAATAAGCCAGTCGAGGCCACCTGCTTTATAAGTAGAATAGGTATTATCACTTTTCTCTTCTTCGTACCGGCCTCCCTGACCAGTGAACCTGCTTACCGGGAAATACGTATTGAACTTCGTGGTTTTTCTTAGGTTCAAGTGCGTGGCGCCCGGAACGTTGGAAGCGGCGCTCCCACTATTCACTCCCACTGCTTCGGTATCATGGTTTCCCAGGCAAACTACATACGGAATTTTCGCATCATCAAGGATTTTAAACCCTTTATCTGCATTTTCCCAGTGACCAAAATTATCGAAGTTGACAATATCCCCTACATGTAAAACATACGGAATATTCAACGAATCTTTCTGGCTGACAATCCAGTTTAGCTGACTGTTAAACATTTCCATTTTACCTCCAACTTCTCCCTGCGTATCAGGAAACACAGGTATCACAAACTTCTGAGCTGTGCAGACCGAGCTTATGGTCATTAAATAACTACCCAATATCAACCAAGCCAACCTTTTAACATTCAACCTTTTCATCATTTATTTTATAAATCATTATTAATTTCGCCGGGATACGATAAATTAATCTTTTCCATCACTTTGGCCAATCGGTCCCTGCAATATTGGTTACTCCCTGGTGGGTGAAATCCTGGGGATAATAGAAATGGGCAATGTAAATTATATGCCGATAGTACAGGGAAGTGAGTCCTTTAAAACCGCTGAACAAACTTCCCGGGCCCAGTTCAAAGATAATCCACACATCGGAATTTCATCCGGTTAAAATAACAATCCCCATCTGGTTGACCAGCGGGGATTTCTGCGTGTAATCCTTGTACTTATTTCAAATTAAAAGAACCGTTTTGTAAACTTTTCCCATCTTGTAAGATTGTCTTTTTCAGCTACCGTCTCCGGAAGGATCGGTACTTCATTGTTTTTTTTTTTAGTGTCCACGACTTATTGGAATTAAAATCACCAAAGCTGTAACTCAGACGTAAATAGCTGAAATTGTATAGCTCATACACCTTATTGCTGACCGCTTTGCCTTCCTGATTCAATCCGGGCAGATGTACCCCGTCGAGATTGTCACTGTTTACGCCCCGAAAAGCAGATCCCAGCATAACCTTTAGTTTGTCATTGACAGAAACTGAAACTCCTCCATCCAGTACCAGTGACAACTCATCAGAAGGAGAATCCCCCGGGAAAAACTCTTTTTTATCGGTAATGTGAGTGATGCCGACTCCAGGTTTTATATAGATATGCCATATATCATCCTCGTCACCGGGAAGCATCATCTGATTGATATTAAATGCCATCATCAGATCGAACTGGTTGATTCGGCTGTCAAAGGTCAACGGATTATCATGTACACCTGATACCGGAATCGCTGGCTGGGATTCGTCCCATGTTCCGGACAGACGTGTTGTAAGCAGATTTAGTTCAATTCCAAACGCGGGAGATATATTTCGTACGATTGCCAGACCGAAACCCGGGTTTGCTTCCCGTGACCAGTAATTGATTTTTTTTGTCTCTGCCCCCTGCTCAGGATTAACGGAGTTCATAAAAAATGAAACACCGCCCGAAACACCAATTTCCCATGGGGAGATGGCTCCGCTTTGACTGTTAAAATACCTTTGTGCAGAAGCATTCTGGAAAAAAAATAGAACCGGGAAAAGGATAAGGCAGAAAATCATTTTCTCACGAATAATATACCACACCTTCGTGAGTCCCCGCATATCCGGCATCCGGCGGATTTCAGGTGGGTTAGGTGATAAAATTTGATCCATGATATTTGGGTTAAGAAAAAATAATTATTACATTGTCTCTCACATAATGGACGTTTCGGGCTTCCTGTTTGCCTGGAATAATGATCTGACAAAAATAATTCCAATTTAGATTAGTGATCCGAAAGTAATCTACTTATGTGTAATATCCAAATAATACGTCCGTTTTTAATAAAGGTTTCCATTTTTTTTCAGATATGTCATTCCGGAGGAAAATGATGTAATTATTTTATAACCGATGTCGTTTCCACAGCATTATTTATGTGCATTTTTAATGTATGCTGCCACCATATTAACAACAACGAATGGGACCACGTATGTTTCCGGATCTCATCTTTTGGTTTTAGATGAAGGCTTCAATTTTGGCGAACTGACTGCTGTAGCGACCATCAAAAATATGTTTGCAATGTTTTGCTGATTTTTCACCAAAATATTTGGTGCAAATAAAAAAAGCACTATCTTTGCAACACTTTTGAACGAAACAGTTACTGTTAAGTTGAAAATGAAGGGAGCTTAGCTCAGTTGGTTCAGAGCATCTGCCTTACAAGCAGAGGGTCGATGGTTCGAACCCATCAGTTCCCACCCTGAAAGCCAGAAAGTTACAAACGTAATTTTTCTGGCTTTTTCTTTGGTTTAAACATGGTTTAAACATCGGGATAATTCAATCATACTTCAAAACATCACATAGGATCAGAATTTCCCGCGTAAAACTCCGTTTTATCACAAACCAAAATCAACCTGGAGACAGCCACTTGTAAATGATAAAGATACATTGCGGATGCAACACTAAGGTCATTGCTATTTTAAATCGATTTACTGTGGTTTAAAGTAATACCTTATACTGAGTTTTAGCCCTATTGATTGTAAAGACACTTTACTACATCCACCCATTAGACTGTTCAACTGATCAGCATCCATTGATAGCTGGAATTTATCGTCAGGAACATAGGCCGATATATTTGAAAGCGATTTATTGTAAGTGGCTGCAACTCCGAACTGAATATTTTCTTGAACGAGCCAATCAAATCCGGCGGAGGCTATAGCACTTATTATGTACTTTTTTAGTTCTAATTCACCGACGGCAACAGTACTATGGTTATCAGGAAAACCATAGGCAGGAAGATTTTCAAGAAGAACATTATAAGCAGGAAAATATCCTTTATAGGTAAATGTTCCGCTGCCCGAATAACTTCTTTTGATCGGAACTGCCACATTTGCACCAGCTTTTAAGAAAAAGCCATAAACCTTACCAAATGGTAGTCGAAAATTCAAATAAAAGGGAACACTTACAATGCCGATTTCCTGATCCTCCCTAATATTTGATCCTGTTACCCTGCGTTCATACGGTTCATTTTCCGAATCCTGTGTGTTAAAATTATTTTGATAACTAGTGAGATTTACCTGACTCCTGTATGAATTGTATTCAATGCCCGTTGACAATCCCAAATTTCCCGAAAAGAAATATCCGAACTCGGCTGAACCAGTGAAGGAATTCATGCTATTGCTCTTAAGTCCGGCAACAGATAGGATGCCTTCAGTGATAATATGCGTCTGAGCCAAACCCCCATCAAGTCCGATAAATAAACCAGGTTTTACTGTGCCACCGGTATGCCTTATCTGTGAAAAGATTTCAATCTGAAAACACATAAAAATTAAGGCTGTAAAAAATACTAGTTTGGAATTTATTTGATAGATTTTCATCTGATTTTTTTTACTTTATGACAACAATTTTTGTAAAATACATATCCTCCCCGTTTACGATTACTTTCACGATATAAACTCCGTTCTTCAAATTACTTACGGGTATAGCTTTAAGCAGTTCATCGTTCACATTCTTTGCCTGTAATTCCAACACTACCTGGCCGGTCGTATTTATTAAGGTAACAGTTGTTTTTTCGTCGGTTGCATCCTTTAATTCAGAGGTGTCCATTAATTTGAGTGCGAAACTTACTGATGCAGGATTTGGATAAACGAAGAGCGATTTTAGCCCTGCGGCAATCACCTGAACCGGATCTGATGAATTTTTACACCCATCGAGGTCAGTGGTCATCACCGAGTAACTACCCGATTGTTTTTCTGTTGAGAAATATTGCAGGGTTGCATTTGGAATTAAGGTGCTGCCCTTGTACCATTGGTAACCTGAAATTAAATTGTCAAGGTTATAACAGATCAGCAAATCTCCCCATTTGGCTTTTATCTCAGGAATTACACCTGTCTTAACAACAACGGATGACTCGTTACCGAAATTGCTTTCAGCACCGCCGTTATTCACTGCCGTGATCCTGAAATAATTCATCTGACCTCGTGTGAGTCCTGATATTATTTTTTCAGTCTCCGATATGCCACCCGTTGTGGAGTCTATCTGTGTTGTGGGATTGCTTGTCGTACCCTGATAGATCCTGTAACGTTTGAAATTTGGATCGGTGTTTTGATTCCATTTTAAGGTTACCTGGTCATTGCATGATGTAGCGGTCAGTCCTGCAGGCGCCGCGGGTTGCGCATGGATAACCACATTGGCTGATGGAACTGACGTGCACCCTGAAGCATTGGTCACGGTGTAGGACCAGGTTCCGGCTGCAAGTCCCGATGCAGTCACACTAATTCCTGTTCCTGGTGTTGTTGTTCCTCCGGGAGTTGTTGTTAAGTTCCAGGTTCCGGTTGCCGGTAATCCATTTAAAATTACACTCCCGGTCGTTACTGTCCTGGCCGGTTGAGTAATAATTCCCAACAGAGGAGGTGTTGGTGTCGGCGGTTGAACATTGACCGTTACACTGGTTCCGTGGGAAGTACATCCGGCGGCGCTTCTTGCAGTAACATTGTAGGTGCCTGCAGGAACACCGGTGAAAATCCCCGTTGTATTGGTATAAGTCAAATCATCAATACTGTAAGTCATTCCCGATCCTGTTGGAGCGGTTACCGTGATGGTTCCTGTGGATACAGTACAGGTTGGTTGCAAGGTTGCACCCGCTGTTGGTGGGGTCGGTGTCGGCGGTTGCGCATTGATGGTTATAGTAGTCACGGCGGAAATAACGCCATCAGCATTTCTGGCAGTTATACTGTAAATGCCGGCAGGTAACAGGGTGAATATACCATTTGTATTGGTATGGCCGGACCCGTTGATGCTGTATGCAATGCCTGTACCTATTGGATCAGTTACCATTATCGTGCCAGTGGATACGGTACAGGTTGGTTGCTGGATGGTAGCGACAGGTGCTTTAAAGACCTGTAAAATAGTAATTACAACCTGGTCTGCAGGAGAATTTGCTTTTCCATCATTAACTACAAGCGTGAAGGTGTATTCTGTGCGAGCATTGACTTCGGGAGCCGTAAATGTTGGTTTTGCAAAAGATATTGAACTCAGTGTAATACCCGAGGGAGCAGTCCATTTATAAGTTAATACATCGTTATCCGGATCCGAAGAGCCGGAACCATCAAGCGTATACAAACTGTTTTTATTAATAGTTTGGTCTGCACCAGCATTGGCAACTGGTACTTTATTGACTTGTTTTACCGTAACAACAACATGAGCAGCAGGAGAATCCAACATGCCATCATTAACCACTAACGAGAAAGTGTAAGTTGTATTTACTGCTATTTCAGGAGCAGTAAATGTTGGATTCACTGCAGTAACAGAGCTTAGTGTAATTCCTGCAGGAGTACCCCATCTATAAGTGAGCGGATTTCCATCAGGATCTGTTGATGCTAAACCATCCAAAGTAATAGTTACCCCTTCATCAACAGATTGTTCAATTCCCGCATTGGCTACCGGAGGTTTATTGACCTGTTTTATGGTTACCACTATCTGATCAGCCGGTGAGTCAACCATTCCGTCATTAACGACAAGGGTAAAAGTAAAATCAGTGTTTACAGAGACTTCAGGAGCTGTAAACGATGGCTTTGAAATAGTGGTTGAATTTAGTGTAATTCCTGCAGGAGCTGTCCATTTAAAGGTCAAAGGATTTGCATCCGGATCAGAAGACGTTGAACTATCCAAAGTAATAATTGAATCTTCGTTGATTGATTGGTCCGGACCAGCATTTGCTACTGGTACTTTGTTGACATTTTTAACGGCGATTATGACCTGATCGATAGGAGAATCTGTTATTCCATCATTAACCACCAAAAAGAAGGTGTAGTCTGTGTTGGCATTGACCTCAGAAGCTGTAAAGGTTGGTTTCGCGATGGAAGTTGAACTAAGGATAATTCCAACCGGTGCGCTCCATTTATAGGTCAATGAATTTCCTTCAGGATCCGATGAAGCCGTGCCATCCAGCGTAACAACTGCTCCTTCGAAAACAGATTGATCAATTCCACCATTGGCTATCGGACTCTTATTTACCTGCTTAATAGTTACCACCACCTGGTCGGCCGGTGAATCAACCATTCCGTCATTGACAACAAGGGTAAAAGTGAAATCAGTGTTTACTGTGATTTCAGGAGCAGTAAAGGTAGGTTTTACAACAGTTGTTGAACTCATCGTAATCCCGACAGGTGCCATCCATCTATAGGATAACGAATTTCCATCAGGATCGGTCGAGGCCGATCCATCCAAAGCAATCGTCGATCCTTCATTGACAGACTGATCAATACCGGAATTGGCTACAGGCGTTTTATTCGAATTCTTAACCGTCATGATCACCTGATCACCTGGTGAATCCTCATTTCCGTCATTCATTACCAAAGTAAACGTATAATTTGTATTTGATGTGACTTCAGGTGCTGTAAACGTGGGTTTTGCAACGGTAGTTGAACTCAATGTAATTCCTGCTGGTGCACTCCATTTGTACGTGATTGGATCTCCATCCGGGTCTGAAGATGCCGAGCCATCCAATGTAACGGTTGTTCCTTCGAATACAGACTGATCGGGACCGGCATTGGCAATGGGAGGATTCTTTAATTTCAGAATGTTTAAAACTCCGTTTTTGGATGAGTATAAAATGTTTTCTGATTTGATGTTGCTTATCAGTGTATTGCTAAACGTCAGGTTGTATGCTCCGGGTAAAAGGTTTGTTTCGGCCTTAAATGGAATATTCAGGATCGGACCTGATGTACCTGTAAATGTTTTTTGCCCGGGGCTGTAAACAAGAATTCGCAAGCTGGTATTTGATAAGGCTATGGGTGCCAATACATGATCTTGTTTACGGGCAGTCAATGCAATAGCGTTTAAATCGGGAGTAAACCCATCCGGGAAGGTTAGGTCGAATTGGAAAGCGACAAAAGGTTCTTCATTCTCTATTTCGATGGGAACAATCTTACTTTCCCCCGGTCTGATATATTGGGTATTGATCAGCAAATAGTTGGGCGAAAAGGCATTTCCTGATAACTGGATAGTAAATGGATTCTCATCCGGATCGTTACTGACTATTTTTAGGGTTCCTGTTGTCGCCCCTTTCAAAGAATTTCCAAAATCAACCGGCAAATCAAAAGTACCATATGCCGGAATAGTGACTGGAAGTATTTGTGTACTTTTAAAGTAATCGTTCGGGAACATCAGCTGGCTAATAATCAGTGGCTCCTGTCCATAGTTGCGAATACGGAGAAGCATGGTTGCACTGGACAAAACGGATACATCACCAAAATTGAGCTGTGGTAAAGCATCAATATCCGGAGCTGTGATTTGTAATTGTCCACCATATGAAGCGGATACAATATTATCCCCCAAAGTATTGGCAATAATAACATTGCTGATGCTGATCTGGTAATAGTTGGATGATCCTGTTAACAGGAAATCCAGGCTGAGCACCTTACCACTGGTCCCTGTGAAGGTTTTATTGGACGGTGAAAATACCAAAACACGAAGTGTCTGTGCATTCAGTTGGTTGACAGTCACTGTTTGGTCCTGCAAACGAAATAACAGGGCTGTTTCGGCAACATAAGTCAAGGGTTGTGGCAGGTTTATATCAAACTGAAATCCGGTAAACGCTTCCATATTGTTTAACGTAAAATCGAGTTTTCTTGTCGAAGAGGATGCCCCGGAGATGTTTCCCGTATGGATCTCGTTTACTGCATACGCCATAGCATTTAAGGCAACTGTAGCTGTTGGTTGGTCTGGATCGTTGCTGTTGATCTGTAATTCTTTGGCAAATGTACCTTTGGCTAATGGTGAAAATTTCACGGGTAAAGTGCTGCTACTATTGGCACTGATGATGAAATTATTAGCTACTGTTGTTGAAAATTGGGGATCGTTGAAATTCAGGCTGCTGATCGTGAGATCACGATTGCCTTCATTGGTAATCTGGACGGTTTGTATTGGCGAACTTTCAAGCGGTACACTTCCATAATTAATTACAGTAGCCGATAACTTAAGATTAGGAGCTAAAACAATTACCTGTCCGTCAGTTGAGCTGGTAAGAATATTCGCTGTTTGACTATCCCCAAGCACCGGTTGTTTGATCTCAAGCTTGTAAGTGGCAGGAAAAGTACCCGACTTAAATGTAAAGCTCACCAAAGGTCCTGTGCTACCAGTAAAAGCGGAATTACCTGCCGAATATCCAATCAGTCGGAGTATATTCCCGCTAACTACGCTGGCGCTTAGGCTATGACCTGAGATCCTCGCAGTAGTGAGTTGTGCCGTACCGGCGACATAACTAAATCCTTCAGGAATTGGAATATCTGCCTGGAAGGCTACGAACGGATCGCTGTTCTCAGCCTCAAGCTGAATCACAAAATCAGTATTTGGCAAGACCTGATACTGACCGATTTTCAGGACATTCGTTGCCGAAAGACCTTGGCAGATAAATATTCCGCTCAGGAATAATAATGTTCCAACCAGATAACTTTTTTTCTTGAAATGAATCATTTTATCGTATATCTTTTTTTAAACCTCTGTGGTACTCTGTGCAACTCAGTGTAAAATGCTTTTAACACCAAGAACCAACGAGGGCACTCATTTTTTCTAGCCTGTCCCTGCCTGCCCCGATTTTTAGGGGGTATCAGGAATTTTTCAGTAGATTGTAACAGAGAAAATAACTTTTTGTAATTCTGTAAATCCGTGTAATCCTTTACCAAATCCGTGTAATCTTTTTCAATTCACAATCATTTTTCTTGCCGGGCAGACAAATTGTTTTTTTCCCTGCCTCACTTCGAGCACACAGACCAACAATCCCTTATGAAAGTCGGAATCCCATTGCAGCAGATGTTCACCTATAATTGGATTTGGTAACCTGATGATTTTCACTTCCTGTCCCGCAATATTGAAAATGCGGATGACCGCCTCATCAACGGGTTCAAAAATCAGGTAAGGAATAGTTGTTAGATTGCTAAACGGATTCGGAAAGTTTTGCCCTAACTCAGCTACCAGCTTCTTCGGGTTATCGAGGATCCTACCTATTTCAGGAACAAGGAAATCAACAGCAATAGATGTTCCGGTTTTGTCGGCAAAAATGGCTTCGGTAATTCCACTGCCATTTTTGAGTTTCAGCAAAGGAATACCGTTACCCGCAGGAATGCTTTTGCCCGACATGCTGTAATAAAGTAACTGCAATCCATTCTCTTGCTGACTATAACCCGACTCAAACCCTTCGAGCGCTTTGAGTTTTTGAATATCTTCAACAGCAGTTGCTCCATTGATTTCAAACTGAATACCTCCAATCTCCACGGGAGTATCGGCAAACAGCGTATCGTTTTTGACATACAAATGGATCTGCTGATTCGAAGCAACCATTGCCGACTTTTTACCAAGAATAACGTTTACTACTGCAACGATATCGAGCACATTTATTTTTCCATCACCATTATAATCAGCTGCCTCGAAAATAAATGGTTGCGGGTTATTGTTCAGTAAATAAGCCACTATGGAAGTAATATCCAGTACGTTTATAGCTAAATCACCATTAGCATCACCATTAGGCGCATCAAATGGTGTTGCCTGAACAACTTTTGAAAAATCTCCCGATGACAGGTCCGTTCGTACTGGCTTGAATATATAATAATATTTAGTTCCGGGATTAACTGAAAAGTCGGTATATAAGCTGTCTGTTATAAGGGTATTGTTAATAAGAACCGTATCACTAAAAGTGGAAGAAGTGGGAATCGTAAAACGATACATATTATAACCAACCACATTCGTTTTATCTGACAAAGGCCATTCAAGTTTTACTTTGCCAATCCCCGGTGTTGCTATAAACTCGAGCGATTGAGAACTTGCGGCCTGAACCACAAACTTAAACCGGCTCCGTTCAATCGGAATTTCAAAATGCTCCAGATCCTTTGCATATGCAACGCGAATCATATTTTCCCCATCGCCCGTGCTTACATCAATTGTTTTGTAAGCAGTCCAGGTTTTATGATCGGAGCTCCACCTGGCTGAATCCAATGCTACATTTTGAGTGTAAGGGAAACGGACTCCAAAGGTTAGAAATGGCGTAAAAGCAGGATCCATCGGCCGATTAAAATATACCGAGAATTTTGTGGGGCCATTACCAATAATAAGCGATGTATCCTGTGGATTCTTTTCATTGATCTCAACTTTCCAGGTTACTCCGTGACATGATTCAGGCGGCGTTTGTAATATCGTTTTTGGTTCAAGAACTGACACTGAACTATTTTCGTAAAAATCAAGAATTTGTAAGTTGATTGTTGCGATATCTGAAGTCCCCCAATAATTTTGATTTAACTTGTATATTCCCATGGGCCAACCGTTCCAATCCGAAGTAGATACGCTATATTTATTATTATTTATAAATGTATTATTGATTATCGAATCCAAGCCTTGAGGATAGGGAAGGTGATGACCATAAATCATCAATGCTGCGGTCTTATTTAAATCCTGATTATCTGCGAGAATATTATTCTTGAATGTTGCTATTTCCCACGCTTTTATCATAGCATTTTCAGCATTTGGCCAACTAAAGTTGTTCTCAGTAAATACGTTATATTGATAATTTCCCTCATTTTTGAATGAAAACAAATTTTTAGAAAAATTATTTCTGAAAAGAGAATGATGAATTTTCGTTGGATTCACCAGGTATGTGTTCCATAATGGTGCTCCATCCTGGAAAATACAATATGAGAAATTTGAATAAGCATTATTCGCCATGGTTATACTGTGGACAAAAGAATCATCAGCACCTTTAAATGTGATCCTGTCATCGGGCGTTCCAACAGCGTACAAGTGTTTCATTATCATTAAAAAAGCATTGTTTTTAAATCTTAGTATTACACCCGGATCAATAATTAGGGAATCAATAATGGAAGGTTCTGTCACGAGATAATATGCATTTCCTTTCAAATGTAGCAACCCAGCATATGTTCCATGAATTTCAATTCCATGTTCAACTTTAATCGATATTTTATTGTAAATAGTATCTCGTTTTCCCTGTTGGTAAATTAGTATTTGAAAACTGATCATTCTGGCATCGACTAAATTACTGTCAATTTTGATCTTGATTGCATCTAAACTTGTTTGCGTTCCATAGGTTGAAATCCTTCCAAGATAACAGTTATTATCAAGAATTTTGGCCACAGTTTTGTCTTCAAACTCTGCAAATCGAAGCATTGCATAAATACTATCTCCAAAGCCTCCGGCATTTTTTACAGTTACATGCATGTTGATGGTTTCACCGGCATCCGGTCTGCCATCGTTATCGTCGCCAGGCTGGGTATCGGAAATTTCATTTTTTACATAGTATAGTTCTGGCGGGGGATTGGTTGTTGTACATTTCAAAATATTTAGCACTCCAGCCTGCATCTTGTTCAATTTTA
The DNA here is from genome assembly GCA_942493325.1 of uncultured Bacteroidales bacterium. GTDB lineage: Bacteria > Bacteroidota > Bacteroidia > Bacteroidales > Prolixibacteraceae > JAAFHB01. Next base: position 6,174,462 of record OW818689.1, read on the forward strand.
TGGTTTGTATCAGCTTGGCAAATACCTGCTCGTTCGAAAGCTTAGGGTCGTAACTCTTCATTAAAGCAATACTACCAGCTACCAAAGGACAAGCCATTGAAGTTCCACTGTATGCACGGTACTGTCCGTTCGGCACGGTACTCATAACTGAAACTCCGGGGGCCCGCATCTCATAGTTGTAATCGTGCTCATTAAAATAAATGCTTCCGTAAGGTCTTCCATCTGAAATCACCGGGCCTGTCGGATCAAAATTAGAGAACCCGGTATTGTTTTCAGATTGATCGGTGGCTTCAACACCTAAAACCCAATTGTAACATGCCGGGAAATTAGGTTCGTACAGTGGCCAGGGAGGACAGGGAAGGTCAGTCTTGGTATTCATATTTCCTGCAGCGGCCACTATTAATCCTTTAGAATAAGCATATTCCATGGCTAAGCGGATTGTAATTGATTCACCGCTACTCGACCAACTGTTGCTAAAAACAGTACAACCATTTTTTGCTGCATACCAGAATCCTTCAGCAATATGTGAAAAGTAGCCAATGCCATTGCTCTGAAAAACTTTGATAGGCATGATTTTCGCACCCCAACTTACTCCTGAAATTCCGATTCCATTATTCGATTCTGCTCCTGCAATACCTGCACAATGTGTTCCATGACTGTTATCGTCCTTCGGATTATTGTCCTGATTCACAAAATCCCATCCCCTGATATCATCGATAAAACCGTTGTTGTCATCATCGATTCCATTGTCAGGAATCTCATCCCTATTATTCCATATTTTTGTTGCCAAATCAGGATGCAACCAATCTACTCCGGTATCTAGTATCCCAATGACCTGAGTCGTATCACCGGTTGTGTAACTCCACAATGAATCTGCTTTGACTGCAGGGAGATACCATTGTGAACTGTAAAGCGGATCGTTCGGAACAACGCTTCCGCTAATTTGAGCTCCCTTATGGGACAGCTTTTTTTCTGTAAGAATTGGTGACGATGGGATCAGATCATGAATATACGCAACCCCATTGAGTTCAGCATATTCCACATCGGGAAGTGCTTTAAAATCGGCAACAACCTGAGTGGCATCCTGCTCTTCGGGGAAGTTCAATTTATAAATATTGTAAAGCTGTGAAAGTTGTTTTCGACTTCCGTCTGGAAGCGTAATAAATTGTGCAGACTTCAGCCTGGGAACATTTTGGAAGACCTTACCCATATCTTTGACTCCCCATTTCCTGGCTATTGCATCAATCGCAGAATTTCCTGTCTTCATCACTCCGGCCGATTTCAACAACGAAATGTTTGTCTCGTCCTTAAACTTCACAATGACCTCACCCTTCTTATGTTTAATTTTCATGGCCAGGTCGTAAGCCTTGTGAGTTGTTTGCGATTGGAGGTTAATTATATTACCAAACAGCATAATCAACATTATAAGTTCCCTTTTCATATTTTAGGTTTTTCAATTATTTTATCCCAAATGGGACCATACTTTGATAAACATGGAATTACGTATAAAAAATTCAAAAGCTCTGTTAAATTATTTTGCATTATTGCACGATCATTTTTCTTGCCGGGCAGACAATTTGCTTTTTTCCCTGCCTGACTTCCAGAATATAGACAAACAGTCCCTTGTGAGTTCCAGAATCCCAAAGCAACAAATGCTCTCCAACAATTGGATTTGGTAACCGGATGATTCTCAATTCCTGGCCATTCACACTGAAAATACGGACCACCGCCTCATCAACTGGTTCATAAATCCGTATAGGAATCGTCGTCTGACGATTGAATGGATTAGGGAAGTTTTGCCCTAACTCGGCTACTAACTTCTTTGGATTATCAAGGATTTTCCCGATTTCGGAAACCAGGAAATCAACAGCGATGGGGGTTCCAATTTTATCTGCAAAAATGGCCTCTGTAATTCCGCTTCCCTTTTTCAGTTTCAGTAAAGGAATACGGTCACCGGCAGGAATATTTTTGCCCGACATGCTGTAATAAAGCAACCGCAATCCATTTTCCAGCTGGCTGTAACCTGATTCGAAACCTTCGAGCGCCTTAAGTTTTTGGATCTCCTCAACCGAAGTAGCGCCGCTAATATCAAACTGGATTCCTCCAATGGCAATAGGAGCATCGGCAAATAGCGTATCGTTTTTCACATACAGATGGATTTGCTCATTCTGCGCAAGCTCTGCAGATTTCTTTCCGCCATTCAGTACAAGATTTACCACCCCTACAATATCGAGCACATTGACGTTTTTATCGCCATTGTAATCGGCTGCTTCTGTAATAAATGGCTGCGGGTTGTTGTTCAGCAGATAAGCAACGATAGTGGTAATATCGAGCACATTCACATTTAAATCGCCGTTGGCATCGCCTTTACTTGCTGTAAACGGCATCGCGCTGACCACCTTCGACGAATCGGTTTCGGAAAGGTTGGTACGTAGCACTTTATAATAGTAGTAGTACTTTTTGTTTGGGATTACACTAAAGTCCGTATAAAGGGTATCGGCGATTAAAGATTTATTGATCAGTAAAGGCGGTGTTAGGGTAGAGTCGTTAATATGCTCCATCCGGTACATATTGAATCCCAATCCATCGGCCAACGCGCTGTTGTTCCACTCCATTTTTACTTTTCCCAACCCTGGCATAGCCATAAAATCAGCCGAAGCAGAGTTGGCCGCATTTACAATCACCCGAAAACGGCTGTCTTCAATGGGGATATCGAAATGATCATTGTCTTTTGCACCTACGACCCTGATTGTATTGATTCCATCACCCGTGGTCAGTTTAACGGTTCCGTAAACCGTATATCTCATTGAATCGGAACTCCAGGTTCCCTCTTCTGCAATTGCTGTTTGTGAGTAGGGGTAACGCACCCCCATCGAAACCGTTGGCGGGTATTTGATATCCATTGCCCGGTTAAAATAAACCTCGTATTTTTGTTTTCCTACTCCAATTGGATCCAACTGATCGTATTCATCCTGGGCATCTTTGCCATTGATTACTACTTTCCAAACAATTCCATGGGCCTCTCGTGAGGGATGTTTCATTTTATTCGAAATGTCATACCATTCTCCTTGACCTCTTTCAGGGAAATCAATAATTGTCTTGTTTATTTTATCTTCACTGAAAGTTCCATAGTAAAGTGAGTCAAGTTTGACAACACTAAAACCACCAGACATTGTAGAAATATTATACTCTTTATTGAAATAAGAACTTACATTTGAAAAAACATTATTATGAAAATTAATTCCATTGCCAAAAATTGTACCTGCTAAATTTAATTCCGACCAACGATTTATATTGTTAATAATGTTACAATTTTTTAAAGAACTAAAATTGAAAAGTAGTGGAAATTCAGAAGTATTATTATAAAAACATGAATTTTCGAAACTTATATTACTAGTAACTCTGGGACCAATATTATTGTTAATAATACAATTTTTAAAGGCATGTGATGAAGATGAAATAGCATAGTAGTCCCAATTTGTAACACAATCTTTAATAATTGAATATTCTATTTTAGAATTATAACCAGATTCTATGGAAATTCCAGCCCATCCTTGACCATTATTGCGTTTTGTAAATATTATCAGACTATCACTTGTTCCAATAGCATTAACATTTCCTGCTACAACCAATCTTTTTCCGTCTCCAAACTTTAAAGTAGTTCCGGGCTTAATCGTCAGTGTAACTCCAAGTGGTATCGCAATATTATCTGTAATAATATATTGTTTGTTGGGATACAAGGTCATGTCTTTACTGATAATCCCTTTTAACTCTACCCCGTTTTCAATATTAATTGTAATGGCTTGACTTTTTTCACCCTGATGGTCTCCATACCAGGTTTTTAAGTTAAAAACGATGTCCCGTCCATCGCTGATATCAGCAGCCAATTTTAATTTTAAGGAAATTGCATTCTCTTTGGTTGCATAAGCAGAAACCGCTCCGATACTTGCTTCGGCAGATTGGATCGTTGCCGCTATTTTATCTTCAAATTCACCAAACTCAATCCCAACCTTAACATCGTTGGCCTGACCCCAGGTATTCCTAACTTTTACTTTTAGCTCAATGGTTTCGCCGGCATCGGGTCGTCCATCCTTATCTCCTTCAATTGTATCAGCTACAAAATACGAGACAATATTTAGCTTCGGTACAGGAATAATATTAAGCGCGGCTTCCAAATCAATGTGTTGTCCTACAGAATTGATAAAATTTCCGAACAGCAGTTCCTGTGATTCTGTAGGTTTTTGCTTGCGATACAGCGATACGGCACCCGCCACGAGTGGAGCGGCCATCGAAGTTCCGTTGTATTCGCGGTAGTTACCACCAGGAACACAAGAGAGAATTCCTGCACCGGGAGCCTTTAATTCGTAGTTGAATAGGTCGGAATAATTGGAAAAGACAGGTCCATCCTGGTCAAAATTAGAGAATCCAGCCCGTTCTCCTGTTGCATTTGCTTCCACCCCTAAAACAAAAGAATAACCTCCAGGGTACATTGGCGCACCAAGTCTCATGTCTGGACATTTTCCAGGACCGATACATAAGGCATCATTCCCTGCAGCGGCTACCAAAACGGCTGTTGAATAGGCACTGGCCAGTGCATTTTTCAGGGTCATCGATTCGGCATAAGAACCAAAACTCATATTGATGACCGTGGCGCCATTGGTTGCAGCATAGGTAACCCCTTTTGCAATCGTTGCAGCATCACCTTTCCCTGAAGACTGAAATACTTTAACGGGCATGATCCGCGCTTTCCAGTTGGCGCCTGCTATTCCAATACCGTTGTTTCCGACTGCGGCTGCGATTCCGGCCACATGGGTTCCGTGCGAGTTATCGTCCATGGGATTGTTATCGTTGCTGATATAATCCCAACCGCGAACATCGTCAATCAGTCCGTTACCATCATCGTCACGGCCATTGTCCGGGATTTCCAGTTTGTTTTTCCAGATATTGGCGGCAAGATCCGGATGTTGCCAGTCTACGCCTGTGTCGAGAATCGCGATAATACCAGTAGAATCACCCGTAGTGGTGTTCCATACCACATCAATTTTCGTAACGGGGATGCCCCATTGGGAGTTATAAAGTGGATCGTTGGGAATAAGTCCGCCGGCACTTGCCGAAAGTTCTGAATTGCCAGGCTGGTTAATCGCCTCTGCCAGGCTCATTTCAGGTCCTGCCGGTTTAAAGTCACCAATACTGTACACAAAATTAGGTTCAGCATATTCCACTTCGTGCAATCCCTTCAGTTCTTCGATGAATTTATAAATATCAGTTGGTGCATTTCCTGTCGATTTGAGCTGGGGAATCGTTATCTTATAAATATTGTCGAGGTTCGGAATCTTCATCTCCCTTCCCTGGGGGTCTTTCACCGTTTTGGCGCTCTTTAGTTTCTTTACTGTCGGGAAAAGTTTTTCAAGCGAACCGGCTCCGTTGGCTTTTAATACCTGGTCAACAGAACTGATCCCCGCTGATTTCAGATTGGTTCCGGAAGTGAGAGTTACTGCGTCCTTAAACTTGACGAGTACTTCGTTAGGAATAAAATTCATCTGGTCGGCACGGATGTCGCGTGGCCGGTCGCTGGTGTTCTCCATGAAACGATCGGCTTCCTGTGCGAATAAGGTGATGGTGCAAAAGAATAGCAGAAAGGTGATTAGGTTTTTCATTATTTTAGGTTTTTATTTTTCAATATTTAGTTGTTAGTTACACTGAGAACCACGAAGGATTCACAACTTGTCCCGTGAAACGGGATAGGACCTTGGAGAGTAAAAATCTCTTTGTTTTCTTTGCGTCCTCTCTGTGCAACTCTGTGTATTCTCTGTGTAACTCTCCTGAGAAATCGGTACAAGTCGCGTAATTTTTTTTTGTAACACAGAGGACCACAGAGGATTCACAGAGAGCCACAGAGGAAAAGAGTCGTATAGTTTTTTTATCGTACATATCTCTTAATCCCATTTTTGAGGATGGTCACATAAAAATTAATCATCAGTCCAACTTTTTTATCTGAAAACTTCATGTAGGTTAATACCTGTGCCTCATGGACCGGATTAAATACTTCAACAGTTTTTAATTCAACCACTACACAATTTTCAACCAACACATCAACCCGGTATCCACAATCCAGTCTTATCTCCTTGTAAACCACTGGTACCGGCTTTTGTCGCTCAAACCTTAACCCTGCTTGCTGAAGTTCGTAACATAAGCATTCTTCATAAGCCGATTCAAGTAATCCGGGTCCAAGCTACCGGTGTACTTCGATTGCACACCCAATAACAATTTCAGTTATTTTGTTAATGTCCATTTGATTAATTAGAGTCTGTCTGTAATAGATAAAATATATGAATATCAGGCACATATCTTAGGTTTATCCAAATCTTCTTTGTATCTTGTTATCGAATTAAAGATAGCTTTTATAATGAAAATATTTAACGACCTGGTGTTGAAATTTGAAAAATCTGATTGGGCCAAGAATCCCGAGTTTGGTGTGATCGACACTATTCTTGAACTTCATCCTGAAATTTACGGCATTTTCAAATTCGATATAGCTGGCAATGAAGAGGTTAACAATTTTGGACGTGGTGATACACCCACTGTTGAACAGATTGTCAGGGCTGCGATTTATAAAGAGTTAAAAGGTTATGACTATCGGGAACTTGAATATGCACAAAGCGATTCACGGATTTGTGCTACATTTATTAAGCTTGATGAGCGCAAACCATTTTGTTTTCAGACATTCCAGAAGTTCATTTCCAGAATAAGTGAAGATACCCTTCACAAAGTATTGGTTGAGCTGATTAAAATTGCCATTGACGAAGGCTATGAAGATATAAGCAAAATCAGACAGGACAGCACAGTTGTCAAAAGCAATATTCATTACCCGACCAATAATTCACTCGTTTGGGACTGTATTCATGAAAGCCACCGTCTGCTGAGCCACCTCAAAGAAGAGGTCGGTGTACTTTCGTTTATCGATTATACCAAATCTGCCAAAACCACCTATTTCAAGATAAACGTCACCAAGTCAAAAGATAAGCAAGCCGATCTCTTTAATAAACAGTTAGTTACATTCACAAAGGCGATCAATCAGGTTTCCAATATTATAAAAAAAAAGTTCGACAGCCTCGGCCTTAAAGCATACATTTTTATCACAGAACTTGAAGAACTGCTGCCATTGATGGAAAAGGTTTACAGCATGACTTATCGGAAACAGATTCAGGACGAGTCAGTACCGAACGACCAAAAATTGTTCTCGATATACGAACTACACGCTGACATTATTGTCAAGGGTGGACGCGAAGTACAATTCGGTCACAAGGTAAATCTGGCCACAGGAAAAAGCAACCTGATCATTGATTGTGTTATACCTGCGGGAATCCAGCTGATATTACTTTATTCAACCCTACCATTGACAGGGTGATAGATAACTACGGGATAACTCCCAGAGATTCATCTGCTGATGGCGGATATGCCAGTCAGGGAAGCTTAGATCATTGCAAATCAAAAGGTATAGTAAATATTGTATTCAATAAAGTAACAAAAAGCCTTAAAAATGTTGCCACCAGCCTCAATATGGAAACACGTTTGAAGAAATGGCGAAGCGGTATTGAAGCCGCTATTTCAAACCTCAAACGGGGCTTCGACTTGAGGATTTGTAACTGGAAAGGATTTAAACATTTCAAAGCAAAGGTGATGTGGAGTGTCCTGGGTTATAACTTCAGGGTACTCACTAACATGACATTGTCCCGAATAGCGGGACTTGCCTGAAAAGATTAATTGAGAGATTAGCAATTTTTATCACAACACTTTAGTTTGAACGCCCTTAAGCTTGTTATTATGTTAGTTAGATTGATTGGTTGAAAATACTGGAGCATATTTTTCAAAGAAAAACACGAAAAGCAAAAGTTTGAACGCAAATCATCATCAAATCGTCGGGAAAATAAAATGCGTAGGACCAAAAAATCAAAATAAGGTGACTTTACAGACAGACTCTAATTAGTTGGTTTTTAATTTTTTTCCTTTCTCTGTGAACCTCTGTGATTTCTCTGTGTAACTCTGTGTAATATATATTGTAGCACAGAGAACCACTGAGGATTCACAACTTGTCCCATGAAACGGGAGAGAACTACAGCGGATTTACAACTTCATTTTGTCTTTCAGTGTTACTGTTCCCGAAAATTAAAATTCGGTACAAGTCTTGTAATTTACGGTATAATGCAGGTCAATAGTAGCAAAATAGCTGGAAATCAGCGTGTGTATTGTCATGTAAGATAAATTATAGTAAGGCGGCACAAATTACGTATTTTTAACAAAAACAATCTATTGTAAAAATCATATCCGTATAAAACAGATTGATTCTAAATGATTAGTTCAATGCTTTGTGATTGTTGTGATTCACTTCGTATGAGGATTATTCAATCATTACATAAAAATCCTCTTAGGTTTTGATTGGCAACAGTAAAGAAATGAGAGCACCGGCATCGCATCCATTTTGGCTGAAATTAAGCCCGAAGTTACCTTGAGTTAGATAATATTGGTAAGATCAAAGAGGCAGGTTATCCAGGTACAATTTAATATTTTGTATTTACAACGCTATTTTCAGCCCGTTTTGTTTACGCCTGAGCTCATGGTCCCGGTAAGTGGGCATTTTTTTATCCAATTCATTCCAGAATTCCGGCGCGGAATAGGGGCCATTGCGCATTTCCGGTGAAAGTTTAATCTATTGTTGGGTGTTCATGATGCCCAGTGGTTTTGTAATTCCAGGACTTTGATAGAATCGGGAGCAATACATAGATTTACCAGATGCTATTTACCAGTCCATATATCTTTTATAGTCTGTTCAATATCCATTCCGTAAGGGCACTCAGGGCTGGGTGCAATGGCCCGGCAGGTGATAACCGGTTCTCCTGCTCCACGGGTAACAACACGTGCTCCAGGCATTTCAAGAAAAGCATTTTTATCATTCTCTCTCAGCCATTTGTAGGCATATCGAAGCCATTTGTCTTTATATTCCTTTTTTTGCAAATAGAACCATGATATTTCATCATAACCCCAAACATAATGGTCCTTAATGTTTGCGACTCCCGGATGATTGCTGATGCCAAAATTATCCAACTCCACAAGATAGGGTAAGGATTCACAGCTCCATCCGCTTGGGGTTTTACATCCTTTGCTACGCCCGTACATTGAATCAAGGTGACCTTTTTCCAGGATTCCTTCAATCGGTTTTTCAGGCAACTCCTTAATCCGTAAAGGGAATGAGTTAAAATCCAGCAGACTTACACCATCTTTGACCATCCCTCCGTTAGGAGTATGCGCATCGAATAATACGATATGCCTTCTTGCTTTTTTGTTAGCATAATTGCGTACTTTTTTCATGAAACTGCTCCAGGCTTCCAATTGCGGATCATTCATCCCAATTAACGCGACCTGTCCAAGATGGACAGCTTCTATACCTATGTTTATGTATGATCCGATAAGATATAAAAACCATAATTGAGTTTCATTCCGGGTAATATCGGGAACACTTCCTCCTTTACCCCAATGGTTTATAAACTTACCCTGGCGATCGAGCATCTCTGCATATGAAAAATTTCTGTCCTCTACCGGCAAACCGATAGCCTTAAATGTCCACTCCGGGATTTTTATGGAATTTACACCCTTATAAACTGATTCAAATGCTGCAGCCTGAAAAATCACATCAGGATCCTGCTTATGCACTTTTTCAATGATTTTCTTTGCATTCTTCCAGAATTCAGGATTGTTCAGTACTTCCTCCGAACCCCAGCGATATATAGATCGGCCGATGAATTTTGCACCTGTATTTTTAATAAAACGTATGTCTTTATCTTTGCATGGGTATTTGCCATCTATACAGAAGGGATCGACGGTAAGGAATTCAGACATTGTAACACTACGGTTGAGATAGTTTTCAAGTACCTGATGAGTAATTCTACCATCAAAGTAATAAGGATCCCCGGGATTGTTTGTTTTGTTGGAATAACCTGTTAAAATAAAGAGTCCACTAAGTAAGTACAAAATTTTTCTCATAATTTCTGATTAAATCCTGAGGCATCAATTTTAGTAATATAAAATGGATTTTTAAACTATCCCATTTCATCTAACTTGACTCTGTTTTTTGTGCGTCCAGGAGCATCTGTCCGAACTCCGACAGATCGCGCGCAATGATATCCGGTTTAATATCCGATTGAAGGGCATCTTCCAGTTGGGTTTCACCGCTCAATACCAGTACGCCAAGAGTTTTAGCCTCGAATGCCATCCTGATATCGGTATAAATCCGGTCGCCTGCCATTGCAATCTGGGCAGGTTCGAGCTGATGACGCTTAAGAATCCCTTCCAGCATTCGCGGATCGGGTTTTCCTGCAATCATATCGGGCCGGCGGCCGGTAGCCTGTTCGAGACAGGAACATATTGAACCACAATCCACCAGAATTACCGGTTCATCCGTTGGACAAACCTTATCCGGATTTGTGGCCAGGTACAGGATCTTTTTTGAGATCCACCACGCGGCCCGGCAAAGACGGGAATAAACCAATGTCATATCAAATCCGACAATAACTGCATCGGGCTGATCGTTTGCATCATCAGTTGTGGAAATAAACCCGGCATCCTCAAATTCATTGATCATTCCCGGAGTGCCCAGGATAAAGATGCGCTTTACACCGGGATGATTATTTTTCAGATAATCAATGGTAGCCAGGGATGAACTGTAAATCTCATCATGTGTCGCCTTTATACCCATCTTGTCAAGATGCTTCAGGTAGTCACTGATGCTCTTTGAGGGGTTATTTGTAAGAAATGAGTAACCAATCCCCATCAATTTAAGATTTTCAAGGAATGAAATGGTGAATGGAAACAGGGTATTGCCATTATAAATGGTGCCATCCATATCAAGAGCAATATGCCTGATTGCGCGTAAGCGATCTTTCAATTCTGCTGTAATGTTGAATTCCATTTGACAAAAGAAACCTTTTATTTTAATTCTCCAAACAGCATTTAAGGCAACCGGTTTTAATTTTACAATATATACCCTTTGGCCAGTTCTGTAAAATCCTTTATTTGCGAATTTTCCCAATCCTTGTCCCTTTTCATAAGTTTCGCCATTATTGAAGCGACCTTTGGGGCGATTTCGATTGCGGCACGGGCATCGAGGAAGAGTAATCTCACACGCCGGGCAAGCACATCTTCAATCGACTGGGCCATTTCTTCGATTACAGCCCACATCACGTGAGCTACTGTAAAAGTGAAATTCTTGTGGAGTAATTCAGAATAATCGCTGTTTTCGTTTTTGAGCAAATTGATTTTTGAGATATCACTGCCATACACATAATCCCATTTACTCATGTCAACATTTTCTGCATAACCGTGCACCCTGAGATCTTTGGTTACACAGGGTTTTAACGGGAGTCCGGCAATTTGTAGTGACTGGTTGATAGCGTCTTCAGCCATTTCGCGGTAGGTGGTCCACTTTCCGCCCGTAATTGTGAGAAGTCCCGATTTCGACTTGTAGATCTTGTGATTACGTGAAATTTCTTTCGTTTTTTTCGTGTCTTTGCGCGTAGGGGCTGCCAACGGACGTAAGCCGGCAAATACTGAAAGCACATCTGTCCGGGTGGGTTGTTGCTCAAGATACTGACCAGCCTGGTCAAGGATAAAGTTTATTTCTTCTTCAAGGGCATGTGGTTCCAGTACTGATTTAGATAACGGGGTATCTGTTGTGCCCAAAACGACCTTGTTATGCCAGGGTACGCCAAAAAGGACACGGCCGTCTTTTGTCTTGGGAATCATCAGTCCGGAACTTCCACCCAAAAATTTGCTGTCAACAACCAGGTGCACACCCTGACTCGGCCGGACTCTCTTTTTTGCCTGGGGTGCATCCATTCCCATGATGTCATCCACGAATACTCCGGTTGCATTGACGATTACCTTGGTGTTGAAGGTGTACCGCTCGCCGGAAAGCTGATCCAGGGCAATTACACCGCATAGTTTGCCATCATCATCCTTAAGCAGTTGTTCCACTTTTATATAATTAAGGCATATTGCACCATGATCAACTCCGGTCTGGGCAAGAGTTATGGCCATGCGTGCGTCATCAAACTGACCATCATGGTAAACCACTCCGCCTTTTAAACCCGATTGTTTTAATCCCGGAATCTCCTTTTTAACTGTTCTTTTCAGAAGCGGCAAAGAGAGGCCGAGTCCCAGGCGTCCGGCCAGGATATCATAGATGGTTAGACCTATTGTATAAAAAGTCTGTTCCCACCACCGGTAGTTCCCGATGATAAACCGCATATTTTTCACCAGGTGGGGAGCATTCTGACGCATCCGGCCACGTTCCTGCAAAGCCCCGATCACCATTTGAATATCGCCCTGGGCCAGGTAACGCACTCCGCCGTGAACCAGTTTTGTACTGCGGCTCGAGGTAGCTTGTGCAAAATCATTTTGTTCAAGCAGTACAACCTTAAATCCGCGGGAGGCAGCATCAACCGCTGCGCCTAATCCGGTGGCCCCACCACCTATGATTAAAATATTGCAGTCGTAATTTTGTTCGCGAATTTCTTTGAGTAAAGCGTCCCGTTTCATAGCTGTTTTTTCAAACTTGTTTTATGTTGCAAATGTAAATAAAATGATATATAAAAGAAACAAAACGAAATAATATATTTCAAAAACTTTCTTTTACTATTTTCTTTTGCTACTAATTATCTTTCGTTGGTTCGTATCGATAAAAAATTTATCTTTGACAAACATGTTCAAAAATGAAAAGTAAATGATCAGTATAGCCGAGCGATACAAATTTATTCTGGAAGCCCTGAAGAAAGACGGTTTTATTAAAGTTGCAGATATGGCCAGGACACTGGAAGTGACTCCTGTAACCATTCGAAAAGACCTGAAGTATCTCGAGGAGAAAAAGTTGCTTTACCGCACTCACGGCAGCGCCAGCCCGATTAATCCGATAGCACCCGAGCTAAATGTAGTTGAAAAGGAAAAAATGAAAAAGGGTGAAAAAGAAAGAATAGCCTTGGCTGCCTGCGACCTGATCGAGGAAAATGATTCCATTATTATTGCTTCGGGTTCAACGGTTTATACTTTTGCTGAAAATATAAAACCCATCCAGCACCTCACTGTGGTGACCGCATCACTAAAGGTTTCCATCCTGCTGAACCAGCTTAATAATGTTGATGTTCTGCAACTTGGCGGAACAGTACGAAAGAATTCTTTTTCGGTAGTTGGTGAATATACAACCCGTTTTTTTGAAGACATTACCTGCTCAAAGCTTTTCATGGGTGTCGATGGTATTGACCTGGAGTCGGGTATCACCAATTCAAATATTGAGGAGGCACAACTGAATAAGCGGATGATGCATGCCTCGTTAAAAACAGTTATTCTTGCTGACTCCTCCAAATTTGGCAGGAAAGGTTTCGGAAAGATATGTAACCTCGATCAGGTTGATGTGATCATTACAGATTCCGGGATATCCGAATCAATGGTTAAAATGGTGGAAGATACTGGTATTGAATTGATTATTGTCTGAATTTTTCCAAATGGTTTATAACAGAAATCCTGAAGTTTTTAGGGATATATTCCTTCGGAAACTTGTCCGGCTGGCGTTTGATATTGTTCTGTCTGATTGTAAAAGTAGTATTTCATATTCAAGCTGGATATGGGACAACACGTCTGATAAGGCATCAAAAAGGAAAGAAAAGGAAAGTATTGGGAAGAAAAGGAATCATTTATTGTTTATGAAAATGGATTTCCGGCAATATCAGGCACATTCCGATGGTTTTGTTTCGGTAAGTGCAGGAATAAATAAGTCCGGTAATTTAATAAATGGTTAATTGCCAATCCCGGCAGCTGCAATATGTTTAGCGGTATCGCAGTAATGCCGGAAACGAATTACTTTACCATCCTCGTCGAATGTCCATAAATGAACTTCTTCTTCCATTAACTGATTTCCTGATGGTGGGATTTCTGCATTAATCACACATTCGGCGGCTACCTTGTTCCCGTCACCCATAACAGCAATAACGCGAAAATCGGTGAAGTTAAAAGTCCCGATGATTTTAAAAAATTCAAGTGCTCCTTCTTTCCCTTGCCGTTCCATGAGCCAGGGAACACCCGCTTTCTGTGCATAATTATCAACCCACGGTTCCCATTGTACATTTTCTGAAAGGTGTTCCAGAATGGCCGGAACATCTCCTTTTCCGAATGCTTCATAAATATCGCGTACGGTCTCCAAATTGTTTTTCATGGGTATAATTCGTTTTAATTGGTTTAAGCAAACTTGCTTAGCCGGCCATCCTGTCACTGACCTATAAATGTCATAACCAATACCATACTCAAATGTTCACGAAGGAATTAAAAACTTTTCCGCAGACCAGGTAATCAATCAAAACAGGTATATTGATGGATCAAATCCTAAAAAACCGTTTTTTCCTCTTATTTCAGCATACTTTCCGATGATTCATTATCTTTGGCGAACTGTAAATCTGTATTGTAAGCTATGGAGGAGAGACCTTTAATCCTGATCACAAACGATGACGGGATATATGCGAAAGGTTTGAACGAACTGATTGAAGTTATTCGCCTTTTCGGAGATATTGTTGTTGTTGCACCCGACGGCCCTCGTTCCGGAACGTCGCATTCCATCACCGTCGATCATCCTTTAAGGGTTACACGCCTGCAGGAGGAAGAGGGACTTCTGATCTATTCCTGTACGGGGACACCGGCAGATTGTATTAAGCTGGCCTGTAATCAGTTATTGGATAAGTTGCCAGATTTTGTAATATCGGGTATCAATCATGGGGCAAATACATCCGTGTCAATTTTATATTCCGGAACTATGGGTGCTACCCTCGAGGGATGTATTCATGGAATACCATCGATCGGTTTTTCACTGGATGATTATGGTCCCGATGCCGATTTTTCGAAATCTAAAATAGTTGTGGCCAGAGTTTTTCAAAAAGTTGCTGAATTCGGACTCCCTTTAGGGGTCTGTTTTAATGTGAATATCCCGAAAGGGGAAGTGAAAGGGATAAATTTTTGCCGTCAGACCCGGGGGAAATGGATGGAAGAATTCGAAAGAAGGACGGATCCTCACGGACGGGAATATTACTGGTTAAAAGGTGTTTTTAATAATGCAGAAGCTGAAGCCCGCGATACGGATGATTTTGCCCTGCTCAATGGTTTTGTTTCCGTGGTTCCTGTGAATACAGACCTTACTGCTTACTCTGCTTTCCAGGTTATGCAAAAATGGAAATTCTAGGATGATTTCCTGCATGGGAGTTCCATCCGAACGTTAAAACAGTCAATATATTAACAAATAAGATATTTTTCGGATGAACTACGATGACAGAACACTGTTTTTTAACAAGATTATTCACGGACTTATAGTCGGGTTCATCAGCCCTATCATTTTTTTTGCACTTTACTATCTTGTTCGTTTCTCACAATACGAATTTGCAGATTACCTCAATTTACTGATTGAATCAAAAAAGCTCGTCAATGTCTTAAGTCTTACAGTATTGCCAAACCTTGCGCCATTTATGCTTTTTATCAACAGTAACCGTTACAGTGCCGGACGCGGAGTTCTGGCCGCAACCATACTGATTGGGATCGTAATTTTCATCATGAAGTTAATCTGATAAAAAACAATTTTTCAATGAAATACTTTATCATTGCCGGTGAGGCTTCAGGTGATTTGCATGCTTCGCATTTAATGCGTGAATTAAAAATTGCTGACAACTCGGCCAGTTTCACTTTTTTTGGCGGAGATCTTATGACTGCTGAAGGGGGTACTTTATTGAAACATTACTGCGAAATGGCGTTTATGGGGCTATTTCCCGTTTTATTGAATTTAAATAAGATAAGACGTAACTTCAAACTTGCAGAGCAAAAACTCCTTGAATTTAAGCCCGATGTTCTGATTCTGGTCGATTACCCCGGTTTTAATCTTAGGATGGCCGAATTTGCCAAAACTAACGGGATAAAAGTCTTTTATTATATATCACCTAAAATCTGGGCATGGAAAACCAAACGGGTGCATAAAGTAAAAAAATTCGTTGATGAGATGTTTACCATATTTCCTTTCGAATCGGCCTTTTACGGCAAATACGATTATAAGGTCAGATTTGTTGGTAACCCAACGGTCGATGAGCTTGCACATCGGCCGAATCAACAGGAATCTTTTGCTGATTTTATTCTCAGGAACAACCTTCCTGACCGACCTATTATTGCACTTCTTGCCGGAAGCCGTCGCCAGGAGATCAAACGGATTTTGCCCGTTCTGGCTGCAGTGTCACGACAATTCACCGATTACCAGTTTGTTATTGCCGGTGCGCCTTCGCAGTCACAACACTTGTATACCGAAGTTTTAGGCAAAACACTGATTCCTGTCGTATTCGGACAAACCTACGAGCTATTGCAACAATCTACGGCCGCCCTTGTAGCTTCCGGTACTGCCACATTGGAGACGGCTTATATTAATATTCCCCAGGTAGTGTGTTACCGGATTGAAGCGGGCAGATTCGGAACATGGGTAAAGGACAGGCTGGTTAAGATTCCGTTTTTCTCGCTGGTTAACCTTATCGCCGGTCGCGAAATCGTCAAAGAGCTTTTTCAGCAATATTGCACCCCCGAAACAGTTGGTAATGAATTAAACAGGATACTTAACGATTCAGCATATCGTGAAGCCATGCTGAATGGTTATGCAGAAGTACTGGCCGGACTTGGTGGGCCGGGATGTGCAGAACGCGCTGCACGCGAAATGGTTGAATTATTGAAAAAATAACTGGAGGTTGGAATGATCAGTTTGTTAAAAAAGGAAATCACCCAGTTTTTCGGGTCAGGTACGGGAACAATGGTATCGGTCGTATTTTTGTTACTCTCCGGGCTGTTTTTGTGGATTTTTTCGGGAAATTACAATATTCCGGAAGGTGGTTATGCAACACTCGACGGGCTTTTTGAAATTGCCCCGTGGATTTACCTTTTTCTGATCCCCGCCGTTACCATGCGAATGATTGCTGATGAAAAGCGCAGCGGCACAATGGAACTACTTCTTGCACGCCCTGTCACGGAATTCCAGCTGATCATGGCCAAATTCCTTGCGGCACTGACAGTCGTTTTACTAACGTTAATCCCGACCCTGGTCTATTTCCTTTCTGTTTATCTGCTGGGAAGTCCGGTGGGGAGTATCGATACGGGAGCAACCTGGGGAAGTTATACGGGCCTTTTTTCCCTGGCTGTAATTTACATTACGATCGGGTTGATGACCTCTTCGGTAACGGATAACCAGATTGTTGCATTTATACTGGCTGTTTTTATGTGCTTTTTCTGGTATTCAGGATTTGGATTTATTTCCCGCTTGCCGATGCCATCGTATCTTGCTTCGGTAATCACTTCCCTGGGAATTGAAGCGCATTACGATTCGGTCAGCAGGGGAGTACTCGATAGCCGTGATTTGCTTTATTTTCTGTTTATGGCCGGCTTTTTTATGCTGGTTACGCGCATTATACTGGAATGGAGACGAAGGCCATTAAAACATTCGCTGAATCATCTGCTCCTGTATATTTTTGCTGCCGGAATGCTCACCCTCATTTCCGGAAACATGTTCTTTCGCGTTGATTTTACGACTGAAAAAAGATATACCCTTTCTTCACAGACACGTGACTTGCTCCTAAAGGTAAATACTCCCGTTGAGGCCGAAATTTTGCTGGAGGGTGATCTTCCGCCTGGTTTTATGAAATTGCAAACTGCCGCTCTTGAAAAATTGCGTGATTTTAAAATTTATTGTAATCAACCCATTACCATTCACACAACCGATCCCTATGAGGTTTCGTTTAATGAGGCTGAAAAGAAAAAATATTTCGAAAATCTTATTAAAAAGGGGATCGCTCCTGTAAATCTCCGGATAAATACCCAACAGGGCGTAACGACGAAGACTATTTTTCCGACAATGATTCTTCGGGCTGCCGGTAAAGAGGTGGCAATTAATTTATTAAAAAACGATCCTTTCCTGCGGGATGAGGAAAACCTGATCCGATCAGTAGAATTGCTTGAATATGAGTTTACCCGCGGATTGAAGCTGCTGTTCCTTGAAACCAGGGAGAATATTGCGTTTTTGACAGGTCATGGTGAACTGGAAGAGGTCCAGGTTCAGGATATCTCCTTCACACTTTCCGAAAGTTTTGATATTCATCGGATAACTTCCAATGAACTGCTTGCCGTTCCCGATAGTTTTAAAGCACTGATCATTGCCAATCCTTTACAACCCTTTCCCGAAAAAGATAAATTTGCCATCGATCAGTATCTAATGCATGGCGGACGCATCATGTGGCTTATCGATCCGGTTATGGTTAGTCTGGATAGTCTGTCAAACGGAATGTCAACAATGGCTTTACCACGGGAACTCAATCTGGGGGATCAGCTTTTTCATTATGGTGTGCGTATGAATACTGACCTGGTCCAGGATGTTGAGTGTCTTAAAATAAAGGTAAATACGGCTTTGGCCGGTCAACCCCCCAAATATGCAATGGCTCCGTGGTATTTTTCACCACTTTTAACACCATCGCAAAATCATCCGATTGGTAAGAATGTAAATATGGTGTTGTCCGAGTTTGTAAGTTCAATCGACCAGGTTGGTGAAAACGATTCGGTGAAGAGCTCCGTAATCCTATCTTCCTCGCCTTATGCACGTTCAAATCAGAGTCCGATGATCGTGAACCTCGCGATGATAGATGCCCCGCCTGCCCGTAGTTTATTCAACAGGCAGTTTATCCCGACAGGTGTTTTAAAGGAGGGAAAATTTACCTCCGTATTTAAAAATCGTATGGTTCAGGGATTTGGGATGGTAAACGAATCTCCCCTGATTCAGGAAAGCAAGCCGACGAAGATGATTTTCATTTCGGATGGAGGATTAATTGCCAATAAAGTAAGTTTCATTAATGGTAAATACACCCCTTTAGCTCTCGGATTCGATAAAGTTTCAAATCTTACTTTTGGGAACCGCGAGTTTTTAGTCAATGCCGTTCATTATCTTTGCGACGATTCCGGACTGATGCAACTTAGGTCACGTACGATGCAAATGCGGTTACTCGATAAGGTGAGATTACGGGAGCAAAAATTATTCTGGCAGCTTGTCAATCTCTTTCTTCCTGTTATCCTTATCCTGGCCGGGGGCTCTGTCTTTTGGTTTTTCAGACGCAGAAAATATTCAGGTCGCCAGTCAGGTAAGTAGATGTATGCATACCGCAACATGCATATTTTCATAATGTTTTTGAGATTTTTAAAAAAATTGTGCTTTGAAATTGGAAAGTTATTGAATAGTCGTAAATTCGTAAATTCCTGCAGACAAGATTTCGGATCTTTTTGCCCCTTTAAAAGCGTGAAATATAATTTACAGTAATCTAATTTAAGCGTATAAGCCGATGAGATTTGTCGTTTCAAGTACCGAATTGCTGAGGCATCTGAATGCAATCAGCCGGGTGATCAGTAGTAAGAACACCTTACCCATTCTGGATAATTTCCTGTTAAAGCTCGAAGGTAAAACTTTGATGATTACGGCTTCTGACCTCGAAACCACCCTGATCACAAAGATCGAACTTGAAAATTCGGAAGAAGAAGGCCTGATTGCCATCCAGGCAAAAATAATGCTCGATACCTTGAAAGAATTTCCCGAGCAGCCACTCACATTTAACATCAATCCCGATACTCTTGCGGTTGAAATCCTTTCTGCCAATGGTAAATTTTCGATTGTCGGACATAATGGCGAAGATTTCCCGGTTTTACCGGCAATAAACGATATCCATCACGAAATCAGTTTGCCTCACGATCTGCTGCTCACAGGAATTGTTAAAACTTTGTTTGCAACGGCCGATGATGAGTTACGCCCGGTGATGAACGGAATTTTTATCGAACTGTCGCCCGAGGAGATAACTTTTGTGGCATCCGATGCTCACAAACTGGTCAGGTACAAACGTAATGATGCAAAATACAACGATGTAGCCTCATTTATCCTGCCTAAAAAACCGGCCTCATTACTCAAAAACCTGCTTCCGCGTGAAGATTCGGATGTGAAACTTGAGTTCGATGACAAGAATGCATTTTTTACCCTCAGTGGTTTTAAGATGGTCTGCCGCCTGGTTGAAGGAAAATACCCGGCCTATAATTCTGTAATTCCGTTGAACAATCCCAACGAAATGGTGGCTGACCGTGTTGAATTCTACACAACGCTTAAACGCGTATCGGTTTTTGCCAACCAGGCAAGTAATCTTGTCCGTCTGAAACTTACACCCACTGAACTGATTGTTTCAGCCCAGGATATTGATTTTGCCATTTCGGCGGTCGAAACAATTAAATGTGTTTACGAGGGTCAGCCCATGGAAATAGGTTTTAAATCTACCTTCCTGGTCGAGATTCTTTCAAACCTCTCTTCCGGGGATGTAAAAATGAAACTCTCCGATCCATCCAGAGCCGGACTTCTGGTTCCAGCAGAAAAGGAACTCGAATACGAGGATGTCCTGATGTTATTAATGCCAATGATGATTAATGCATAATTATTGAATTTATATTTATTAAAAACCTGGTGGTTTACCAACTACCGGGTTTTTTCGTTTAAAAGAAAATATAGTGAAGCTGAATCTTAAAAATCCCCTTGTGTTTCTCGATCTCGAGACTACAGGAATTAATGTTGTGACCGACAGAATTGTGGAAATCGCTCTTTTAAAAATTTTCCCTGACGGACGGGAAGAGGAGAAGTTACAACGGATTAATCCCGGAATTCCCATACCTGCTCAATCATCCGCCATTCATGGTATTTATGATGAGGATATCAAAGATGCCCCTTTATTTAAGGAGGTGGCAAAAACATTCGCCAGATTTATTGAGGGATGCGACCTTGCTGGTTTTAATTCAACTCGTTTCGATATCCCGCTTCTCACCGAGGAGTTCCTGCGCGTCGATATCGACCTTGATCTGAAAAAACATAAATTTGTCGATGTACAGATTATTTTCCACCGGATGGAGAAACGCACCCTGGCTGCGGCCTATAAATTCTATCTTTTACAGGAACTTCAGAATGCACACAGTGCTATGGCTGATACCAAAGCAACGTACGAAATTCTGAAAGCCCAGCTTGAAAGATACGAAGGAGTTGAATATGAGGATAATGGTAAGAAAAGTGTACCTATTGTGAACAACATCGATGCCTTATCATCATTTTCGGCATTCGATAAGAGCGTTGATTTCGCAGGACGAATCGTTTATGACGACAAGGGGGTTGAAGTATTTAATTTCGGAAAACATAAAGGCAAACCAGTTGAACAGGTACTCCGTGCCGAACCAGGGTATTATTCGTGGATGATGCAGGGTGAATTCCCGCTTTATACCAAAAAGGTGTTAACGGCCATCAAACTAAAGGATTTAAACCGTAAAATATAATCTTATGAAAATCATTTGCATAGGTCGTAATTACCTTAAGCATGCCAGGGAACTGGAGCACGATGTTCCTACAGAACCGGTTTTCTTTATGAAACCTGATTCTTGCTTATTGCTGGATAACAAACACTTTTATCTTCCCTCATTTTCGAACGATGTTCAATACGAAGTGGAGTTGGTTATCAAAATTAATCGCCTGGGAAAGACCATCGAAGCGCGCTATGCACACCGCTATTACGATGAAATCGGATTGGGAGTTGATTTTACCGCGCGCGATATACAGCGTGAACTTATCGCAAAGGGATTGCCTTGGGAAAAGTCAAAAGCTTTCGATTCGGCGGCAGTTCTTGGGGGATTTCTCCCCAAAGAAAAGCTGGGTGACCTGGGAAAGATCGAATTTTCGCTGAAAAAAAACGGAGAGCTGGTTCAGTCAGGGAATTCGGCGGATATGATTTTTGCTGTCGATACCATTATTGAATATGTTTCACAGTTTATTACCCTCAAAATAGGTGACCTGATTTATACCGGTACTCCTGCTGGTGTTGGGCCGGTCAAAATAAGCGACCGTCTTGAAGGTTTTATCGGTGACCAGAAAATGTTTGATTTCCTGGTGAAGTAGTCACAGCTAATTTAAAATGTGACTCATTGATAGGTCCAAGCGAATCCGGGGATTTCGGGTCAGGAAATTCCCGGAGTCGCTGATGTGTTTGCCGTTGCTTTGTAAGCGGTATCGTCAACAAACCAATGCAATTCCCTTACAGGATGAATGTGCGAAGCAGGGTAGGAGGCGGCGCTCTTTGAACGGTGAAATATTTCATCGAGAATGGCAGCTTTTGATGCTCCGGTTACCAGGAAAGCTACTCTTTTTGCCTGATTGATTACTTTCCCGGTGATGGTAATACGTTGTTGCCCGGTAACCGGATGAAATGCCACAACGGTAATCTCTTCCGATTCCAATAACGGCATATGATCAGGGAAAATGGAGGCTGTATGTCCATCTTCACCCAGTCCCAGCATTATCAGATCAAAAACAGGCCAGTTGTTGCTCACCGGAATAAGTCTTTTAATGTCCGACCCATATCTTTTTGCCTCCCGGACCGGGTCTGCATCGCCTCTTATCTCGTGGATATTGGTGTGTGGAAGTTCTATCCATGAAAACAGTAGCTGGTTGGCTACCCCAAAATTACTTTCCGGATCGTCTGACGAAACCATTCTTTCGTCGCCCCACCAGAAGTGAACTTTATGCCATGGTATTTCTGCTGCATATTTTTCAGCTAAAATCGTAAACAGCAATGCAGGGGTTTTGCCACCTGATAAGGCCAGGTGAAAAGTATCGCCGGCAGTTTCATTTATCCAGCTAATTAAATGTAAGGCAAATGCATTAGCCAGATCTTCGGGGGTTTTAGAAGCATGTATAATTGGACTCATTGAATACATAGAATAAAATTATAGATAAACGCAAAACCCGTCGAGTGGACTTCTGACCCTCGAAGAGGTTGATTTATATTCTAAAGCCACTTCGAGGGTTTTCAACCGCCCGAAGGGTCCAGATTACTTAACCTTACAATTCACAGTACAATCCATCATCGGTCAGATTTTTACAGGGATACCGCCATGTTTGATCCCCTTCGATCAGTGCGTCCGATTCGTAAGGGCCCCATGTTCCGGCCGGGTAACCATAGATCGGTATCGAAGGATCATTTTCCCATGCATCAAGAATGGGTTGAATAAAATCCCATGCCATCTCTACACTATCGCCACGCGAAAACAGGGTGGCATCGCCACGCATGCCATCGAGTAACAGACGTTCGTATGCTGATGGTAACTGGATATCGGCAAGACTTGAATAATGAAAATCCATATTGACCTGGTTTACCCTGAAACCTGCTCCGGGTTCCTTCATTCCGAATTTTAACAGGATGCCCTCATCTGGCTGAATTCGTATAATAAGCTGGTTTGATGCGTGTTGGTCGAATCCGTTTTTGTCAAACAGATGATGGGGCGTAGGCTTAAATTCTATTACAATTTCAGTGACCATTGTGGGAAGTTTTTTCCCGGTTCTGATATAGAAGGGAATGCCAGCCCACCGCCAGTTATCGATAAAAAACTTCATCGCGACATATGTCTCGGAATGAGATCCGGGATTTACTCCCGGCTCTTCACGATAGCCAGGTACTGACAGGCCTTTTATGGTTGAAGCAGTATATTGCCCCCTGATCACATGTTTTTGCAATTCAGCAGGCTTTATCGGGCGCAATGATTGAAAAACTTTCATGACTTCATGCCGGATTGCATCTGCTTCGATAACGACAGGAGGTTCCATGGCTACCATTCCCACTAACTGAAGCAGATGATTCTGAATCATATCGCGCATGGCTCCCGAATGGTCATAATAGCCACCACGACCCTCTACACCCAGGCTCTCGGCAGAGGTGATTTCAACGCGCTGAATAAAGTTCCGGTTCCAAATAGGTTCAAAGATACCGTTGGCGAACCGGGTCACCATCAGGTTCTGTACTGTTTCCTTCCCCAGGTAATGGTCCATTCTGAAAATCTGATTCTCCTTATAGTTTTTCAAAAGATTAATGTTCAGTGCTTTGGCACTTTGAAGGCTGTTTCCAAAGGGTTTTTCGATAATTACCCGTTTAAAACCATCTGATTGCAGATGAAGTCCTGCAAACGCCAGATTATCAGGTATTACATCATAAAGATTTGGAGGAGTGGCCAGGTAAAAAAGGAAATTTGCAGGTATTTCAAGCGTGTGCCTCAGCAGATCCAACCGTTCTTTCAATTTTAGGTAATCTTCTTTTTTATCATACTCCAACGAATGATAATAGAATTTACTGAGGAACTGGCTGTTTTTTCCTCCAGCGAGCGGTAAAAATTCCGTCATTTGGTGACGGAACAGGTCATCAGTGAGTGGTGATCGTCCTGCACCAATAATTGCAAAATTGGCGGGCAGAAGATGACAGATAAATAACTGGTAGAGAGCCGGGATGAGCTTTCTTTTTGTCAAATCGCCTGAAGCTCCGAAAATAATCATGATATGTGAATCTGAAATCTTCATCCTGAAAAACGTTAGAAATTAATTGTAATATTTTGTCTTCTTTGCCTACATAAGGAGACATATTTACCGTCCGATTGTTCATTCAACAGGCTGAAAAATACAAACGGAGCAATCTAAAGGTTGAACTTCAGAGGGTCAACCCAGCCCCAGACCATAAGTACTTCATCTGCGATCCGGTAATATAGCGTCAAAGTGACCGGATCGGGTCTGGAATTAAAAGATCCCCGAAAGGAGCCCGCTTCTTCAATTACTTCATTGATTGATATGCTGATATCTCTGGAAAATTCGATATCACTCAGCGGTACTATTTTGAAGATGGCCTCTTTTGCACACCAATGCAGCAACATCTTAAAATCGGTGGGATGCCCTTTTTCGCAGCAAGCCTCAAACTCTTCGGGTGACAGGAAACGACTGCCTACCCGGCCTACTTTTCGGGTAATGAGTTCAATATCAATACCAGGGACTGATGTTGTGTGAAGAATGATAGAAACATACCCCGCTGAATGAGATATACTTAAATTGACAGACGAGTTTTCGAGATAAGGTCTTCCATCATTATGATATTTAATCAGGGGGGGATCCGTGATCAGTTCACTGAGAAGTGCCCGTGTTGCGAGCCACTCTTTTTTGCGGTGAAGGGCAGAAATTCCTGAATAAGTAATCGTGTCGGCAACTGATAATTTTGCAAGAATATGCAAGTCATCGATCGCTTCGGATATCTTCCAGAGACCAATCTCTGCGTTCCCGGTATTTTCGTGCAGTATCAGCGGCATTACTTATTCTCTTTCCATTCTGTGGATTCGATCAGCCGGAGTACATCCTTATTCAGGAATCCAATTACAGGTTGTAAACTATCAATATTCGGGATTTCTTTAATATATAATGATCCCCGCAGGAAATGTTTTACACTGTCGGTCAGGTAAAACTGCATTGGTGAAGCGGCATTTCCTTTGATATTATAAACCGTACCATATACTTTTTTTGTCGGATTGATAAAAATCTGCTCTTCGATAGCACTTGCTTTTTGTGAATGTTTATACGCAAGTGTGCGGGATTCTTCGATATAAGTAGCCAGATTCTGATCAATTTCCTTATAACTCAGGTGGATCTGAGCATGATTTGCCGGAATTTCTATCGTTAGCCAGTAAAGCTGATCCGGATTCAGAGGATCGCTTGCAGGAACGGAATAGGAGGGTATTTCAAATTGGTAGGGAAGAGGCAGGCCGAGTGATTTATAGCTCTTTTCGGGGAATGTAATTCTGTAATATCCTCTTGGCCTGGGTGTAAAATCATTTCGGCACCCATTCAGAAAAGGGAGCACTCCAAACAGTGCGATCAGGTATATATAGTAAACTTTTCCCATCCTATGTTGACTTGGTTGATTCGATGGGATCAAACGTTACCCTTAGTTTGGTAATACGTCGTGTATTTACCCCTTCGACTTCAAACGTGAAGTTTTTACACTGAAGTTTTTCTTTAACCATGGGAAACTCTCCTTTTAATTCAAGGATCAATCCGGCTAATGTATCTGCTTCTCCTTTTATGTCATCAAATATATCATCTTCTAAATCAAGTATTTTACAAAAATCATGGAGCATTGTCCTCCCTTCGAAGAGATATTCATTCTCACTGATTTTTGTAAATAAAGATTCTTCCTCGTCAAATTCATCGGCAATATCTCCAACGATTTCTTCAAGTATATCTTCAAGGGTTACCAATCCCGAAGTTCCGCCGTACTCATCAACCACGATAGCCATATGAACTTTTGATTTCTGGAAATCTTCGAGAAGATCATCGATTTTTTTTGTTTCGGGAACGAAAAATGGCTGCCGCATAAGTGGTTGCCATCTGTATGACGCCCCTTTATTCAGGTAAGGAAGAAGGTCTTTAATATAAAGGATGCCCCGAACATCATCAAGTGTCCCTGCAAAAACCGGTATGCGCGAGTAACCTGATTCTCTAATGACCTGGAGAACGTGCTCAAAATTGCTGTGAATATCAATCGAGGTCACTTCAAATCTTGAGCGCATGATTTCATCTACCCCTTTATTGCCGAATTTGACTATTCCCTCAAGAATTTCCTTATCATCCGAAATGTCCTGGTAATCGGTAAGATGCAATGCTTTTGATATTTCGTCGATTGAAAGGTTTTTTTTGTATTTAATCAGTCGTTTATTCACAAATGAAGTGGAGTTGATCAGCAGTAAGTTTAACGGCTTTATAATGATAAGGAGTACAGATAAAACCGGTGAAATTCTTAGTGCCAGTTTTTTAGGAGAACGAGCTGCGTAAATTTTAGGTATTAATTCGCCGAAAAACAAAATCAGTGAAGTAATAACGATTGTATTGATTATAATTCCAGAAGCTGGATTTTTCGAGAAATCGATCAGGCTGGTGGTGAGGTGAACTGTGAGTAGTACGATGGCAATATTTGTGAAATTATTTCCAATCATGATTGTTGCCAGCAGTTGTTCAGGCTCTGACAGTAATTTTATTACCTGCCCTGCAGCACGTTTCTTGCTGGATTTAATTTCTTTGATCTCTTTTGGTTCAAGCGAGAACAAGGCAACCTCCGATGCTGAAATGAGAGCGGAAATGGCAAGTAAAATGATTAAAACAAATATCCCCACAAGGATTTCGGGGGTAAAAAGATTGTACCCATTATCCCTTGTAAGCGTTTCAAAATAAGGAACCGCGTCTGTTTCCAAAATAATCAGTTTAATTTATCAAAAGGGTAAATCATCACCCTCTTTATCGTCATTCGCGTAGGATCCGGATTCATTGAATGGTTCGCTGACTCCGGCCGGATGAGTTCCCTTGGCTCCTTCATGTGAGTTACCTTCATTTTTCTTGCCGAGTAACTGGATAGTGTCTGCGACAACTTCGGTCACATAACGCTTCGATCCGTCCTGGGCATCGTAGCTTCGGGTCCTGATTTTGCCATCGACATAAATCTGGCTCCCTTTGCGGATGTAATTTTCAGCAATAGTTGCCAGACCGCGCCAGCATACAATATTGTGCCATTCGGTATTGGTCACCTTTTCTCCCGCCTTATTGGTGTAATTTTCAGAGGTGGCCAACGTAAAATTTGCAACTGAAACATTGCTGTCAAGATGCTTAACTTCAGGGTCTTTCCCAACATTCCCCACTAAAATAACTTTGTTAATTGACATGGTTGAAAAGATTATGGTTGTGTATGTCTAAGTTACGAAAATAATCATTAATACTTTTGCTCAAAGTTAAAAAAATAAGGGGAATATTATTTTAATCCATAAGTATGTTCCGTTCATTACCTGATAAATAATTATCAATTACTTTGGGCACCGGATATCGGTGAAGCTGATCAGAAAGAACTTTAATCCACGCGGGATTTACCCCCGGTTTTTGAATTGTAATTTCAATGAACTGTACATGAAGCTTTTGATGGCTAAGCAAATGGATTATTCCGGGACCTGATGCGCCGACTGTAATCTTATTTTCTTTGAACATCGATATAAATTCCGCATGACTAATAAGCTCTCCAACAGTCAAGGCATTTTCCGATTCAATCATTGGAAACTGGTACAGGTTTCGCCAGATATCATTGGTTTCGCGTTTTTCAAGATGAATATATCCTTCATGTTTAATAAAAAGGTAATTGAAGAAGCGGTTCTTCACTTTTGTTTTCTTTGACTTTACGGGGAATTTCGCTGTTTCGTTCGTTAAAAATGCCAGGCATCGGCTCTGGAAGGGGCAGGAGTCGCAACCGGGGTTTCGCGGTGTACACTGCAAGGCACCAAATTCCATGAGCGCTTCGTTAAACATTCCCGGATTTACCCGATCGAGCAATTCTGTAGCCAGAACATCGAATTCCTTCTTCCCTTGTGTCGAATCGATCGGGGTATCGATTCCAAAAATTCTTGATAATACACGATATACATTTCCGTCGATTGCCGCGTATGGAAGTCCGAATGCGATTGATGCAATTGCTGCAGAGGTATAATCGCCAATACCTTTGAGTTTCTTTATATTGATAATATTCTCAGGGAAGCGACCGTTGAATTCGTTTATAATCTGTCGTGCGGCGATATGCATGTTTCGTGCTCTTGAATAATATCCCAGGCCTTGCCATACTTTGAGAACTTCATTTTCGCCGGCACTTGCTAATGATTTAACATCCGGAAATTTTTCGATAAATTGCAGGAAATAGGACGTTCCCTGGTCAACCCTGGTTTGCTGAAGAATTATCTCGGATACCCACACGAAATAGGGGTCATTTTTTGCTCTCCACGGCAGAGCCCGCATATTCTGTTGATACCAAACTATCAATATTTTATGGAATTCAGGCATAATTCCTTAATTTTTGAATATTTTTCAATAAAAGAACAAAAAATATTGATTAGTATGATGTTGGTTAAACCAAAAGCTATATATTTGTAAACCAAAATTGAAATAAAAAGTCGAACATTTAAATTTATAACAATGACAAAAGCAGATATCGTAAACGAGATTTCGAAAAACACGGGTATCGAGAAAGTAACTGTTCAGAAGGCAGTTGAAGCATTTATGGACACCGTATCAGTTTCTCTTGCAGAAGGAAACAATGTTTATCTTCGTGGTTTTGGTAGTTTTATCGTGAAAAAACGTGCTGAAAAAACAGCCCGTAACATTTCACGTAATACCACTATCATTATTCCAGAACATTACATTCCCTCCTTTAAACCGGCTAAAACTTTTGTTAGTCGTGTAAAAAACAACGTTAAATAATTAATTGATTAAATTATGCCGAGCGGTAAAAAAAGAAAAGGACATAAAATGGCTACCCATAAGCGGAAAAAACGTTTACGGAAAAATCGCCACAAGAAGAAAAAATAGTCTTTTCGTGGTAGAAAAAGGATTTTAAACCTAAAGTGCATCTGCACTTTAGGTTTGTTGTATTTATAAATATTTATTTACAGTAAGAGTAGAGATCGTGAGTAATGAACTGATTATTGATGTATCGCCCTCACATGTTGAAATCGCTTTACTCGAAAACAAAAAACTGGTAGAACTTAACAGGGAAAGCAGTGATCTGAAATTTGCGGTTGGAGATATTTACCTGGCGAAGGTGAAAAAAATCATGCCCGGATTAAATGCTGTTTTTGTTGATGTGGGCTACGAAAAAGATGCGTTCCTTCATTATTTGGACCTGGGACCACAATTCCAGACATTGAACAAGTTTCTGAAGCAGGCAAGTTCGAAGAAGATTAAGCTGACATCGGAGCTGAAAATTCAGGCTGAACCTGATATACAGAAAGATGGAAAGATTACCGAGGTTCTTAAAACGGGTCAGACGATTTTGGTACAAATTGCCAAAGAACCGATATCGACCAAAGGACCAAGACTTACATCTGAATTGTCAGTGGCTGGCAGAAATATGGTTCTGATCCCTTTCAGTAACAAAATTTCAGTTTCTCAAAAAATCGAATCGGCGGAAGAAAAAAGCCGTTTAAAAAAATTAGTTCAAAGCATATGCCCCAAGAATTATGGGGTTATTGTCAGAACAGCTGCTGAAGGGAAACGTGTAGCGGAATTAGACCCCGAACTGCGAAGATTGGTTACCAAGTTTGAAAATGCAGTTGTCAAACTTGAAAAGGCAGTAGCGCCTTCGCTGATTTTGGGAGAACTCGATCGTACAATCGGAATGATCAGGGATTTATATAATCCTGAATTTTCGAATATTTTTGTCAATAACGAGGAGATTGCCGCCGAGATCAAAGAATATGTCGGAACTATTGATCCTGAGAAGAAAAAAGTAGTAAAATACTACAACGGCAAAGTGCCTATTCTCGAATATTTCGGGATCGATAAACAAATTAAAGCATCTTTTGGGAAAACGGTCTCCTTCAGGAGCGGTGCCTATCTGATTATTGAACATACAGAAGCATTTCATGTCATTGATGTGAACAGCGGAAACAGATCGAAAACCGGGGATCAGGAATCGAATGCTCTGGAAGTTAATCTTGCTGCTGCTGCTGAAATAGCCAGTCAATTACGCCTTCGCGATATGGGAGGCATTATTGTCATCGATTTTATCGATATGCACGGGAATGAAAACCGGCAAAAAGTTTTCGAGAAAATGAAGGAAGCTATGGCTTCCGACAGAACAAAGCACAACATCTTGCCTTTGAGCAAGTTTTGTTTGATGCAGATCACACGCCAACGGGTACGGCAGGAAATGGCGATCGAAACTGCCGAAACCTGCCCGGTTTGCAAAGGTTCAGGAAAAGTAACTCCAACCTTATTATTTATCGAAGAGATTGAACAGAAAATCAGGTATATCTTCGAAGATCTGCACAAAAAAAAGCTGACAATTAAATTGCATCCCTTCGTGGGAGCATTTCTGACAAGAGGATTTCCCTCAAAAGCATTGAAATGGCGATGGAAATACCAAAAGAAGGTAAAAATCGAAGAGATCAATGCGATGAGTTTCCTCGATTCAAAGTTCTTCGATGAGAACTCCGAGGAAATTATATTTTAACAAGGAGCTCATGCAAATCATGCATGAGCTTTTTTTTTGTAGTTTTAAATGAAATTTTGATTCCTGACCATGATAAAAAAACATTTACTGCTTATATTATTATTATTATTATTTGGGACGTTTACCTTTGGTTACGGACAACTCCTGAAACCCGTGAAATGGAGTCTCGAGCAAAAACCGGGTGGAAACGGTAATACAGCGCTTATTTTTAAAGCCTCCATTGAGAAAGGGTGGCATTTGTATTCCACCAGTCTGCCCGAAGGCGGACCAATTGAAACAACCTTCACATTCAATCCCGACAGCACGAACTACCTGCTGGCGGGCGATATTTTGTCCAAAACAAAACCCACCCGGGAACATGACAAGATATTTGATATGGACCTTGAATATTTCAGTAATGAGGCGATTTTTGTTCAGGAAATAAAAGTTCTATCATCCCGGGCTTTTGTGGTGAAAGGGACGATTGAATATCAGAGCTGTGACGATGAAACCTGCACGCTGGATGAATACGATTTTTCGTTTCAGATTTCCGGAGCCAACCAGGCTGAATCTGCCGCAGCAGTTGATGAGCCGGTAGATTCGAATCAGGTTGTATCAGCAGATAGCTCAGATGCAGATAATTTTAACCAGGCAATTTTAGATGGCGGATCTCCCTCACGCCGCAGTCTTTGGTGGTTTTTAATATTCAGTTTTCTGGCCGGACTGGCTGCAATTCTCACTCCGTGTGTTTTCCCAATGATCCCTATGACCGTCTCATTTTTTATGAGCAGTAACAAAACAAAATTGCAGGCCCGGATGCAGGCCCTGGTCTACGGAGCGTCGATTATTTTAATATATACCCTGATCGGAACGATTGTCGCGCTCACATTCGGTGCCGATTTTGCCAATTGGATTAGTACTCATTGGTTACCCAATGTTTTGTTTTTCATTATATTCGTTGTTTTTGCCTTTTCATTTTTTGGCGCTTTCGAAATTATTCTTCCAAGCCGTTGGGTTAACCGGGCCGATAAGCAGGTTGACAAAGGAGGAGTTGGAGGTGCATTTTTTATGGCGCTGACCCTGGTGCTGGTGTCGTTTAGCTGTACAGGACCAATTGTGGGAGCGATTCTTGTCGAATCAGCTGGGGGAATGGTGATTAAGCCAATTGTGGGAATGCTCGGTTTTTCACTCGCATTTGCCTTGCCTTTTACACTTTTTGCCATATTCCCGCAATGGTTATCCGGATTACCGAAGTCAGGCGGCTGGCTGAATGCAGTGAAGGTCGTACTCGGATTTATAGAGCTTGCGCTGGGACTTAAATTCCTCAGTATTGCTGATCAGACCTACCACTGGCGGATACTGGACAGGGAGGTGTATATCGCATTTTGGATTGTCATTTTTACGATGATGGGATTTTACCTGCTTGGGAAAATGAAGTTCGCCCACGACAGCGAAACTAAATATATCACTGTTCCGCGTCTTATGCTGGCCCTGATTACCTTTACTTTTGTCATTTACCTTATTCCGGGAATGTTCGGTGCGCCACTTAAAGCAATCTCCGGTTATCTTCCGCCAATGACTTCACACGATTTCGACCTGCATAAAATTATCCGTGACGAGGTAAAACTGGTTGAGGGTGGATCTGGAATCGCAAGTTATACCGAAACTGCCGATGCGGTTTGCGAAAAGCCAAAATATTCCGAATTTCTTGAATTGCCTCATGGTCTTGAAGGTTTCTTCGATTTTGAACAGGGAATGGCATGTGCCAAAGCGCAAAACAAACCGTTATTCATTGACTTTACCGGGCACGGATGCGTAAATTGCCGTGAAATGGAGGCCAATGTATGGTCAGATCCCCGTGTATTGGAGCGGCTTAAAAATGAGTTCGTTATTGTGGCTTTGTATGTCGATGACAAAACAGCTCTCCCGGAAAGTGAATGGGTTACTTCAACCTATGACCGGAAGGTAAAAAAGACCATCGGTAAGAAATTTGCCGATTTCCAGATTGCGCGATTCGGGGTGAATGCCCAACCTTATTATGTATTGCTTGATCATAATCAGAAACTGCTTACCAAACCTACTGCCAGGGATTTAAATCCTGATAATTTTATCGAATTTCTTGATAAAGGGCTTGCCGAGTTTAAAGCACGGCAGGCTGCAAAGTGAGCGGGAGACGGAGAGAGGCGATCCCGAATCACGTCGTTCTCGGGAGGCGAATAGGGCGAAGGGGCGAACAGGCGACGAGGCGAAAATGTGACTCGATTTTGCGGATTGCAATCAACCGTTCACCTCTGAATCTGTAAACAGGAATGAAAACGAGTTATTTAAAACGGAGATTATGACTAACAAGAGAACGCTGTTCTGGAATGTTGATACCCAGGAGGATTTTATTGATCGGTCAGGCAAACTCTATGTTCGGGGAGCGGAACAAATCAGGCCGATGCTGAATGAGATCACTTTATTTGCAAAAACAGAGGGAATAAGGGTTGTCAATACCTGCGATTATCACCTTGAAAACTCTCATGAACTTTCTTCCGAACCTGATTTTATGACCAGTTTTCCGCCTCATTGCATGGCAGGTACTCCCGGCGCCGATTTTATCAGCGAAACCATGCCCGAATCTCCCCTGGTGATTGATTGGGAGAACGAGACTGATATTGCGGGTAAGCTTGAAAAACTTAAAGGATTCAGGAATATTGTGATCCGGAAAGATGCCTTCGATGTATTTGCCGGGAATCCCCACACCGAAAAAATCGTACAGCTGCTTGATCCTGAACAGGTATTTGTATACGGGGTCACTACCAATGTCTGTGTGGATAAGGCAGTTATAGGATTGTCGGAGCTTGGGTTAAAGGTGTACGTCTTTGAGGATGCGATCAGGGAATTACCCGACTTACCCCTTCCATTCGATACCTGGAAAACAAGGGGGATAGACCTGATCTCATTTTCTGAAGTACGGAAATACCTCGGATAAGCTGTTTATTCATTGAGCAACATCCGCTATGAGGGCCTTACGTCCGCAGTTAATAAGATATTACCGGGGTATCAGGTAATCGGGTATTCATTTGAAACGTCGGTCAGGACTTCACTGCCGGTTTCTGTTACCAGGATTGTATGTTCAAATTGAGCAGATAGCTTTTTATCAATCGTCCTGGCTGTCCAGCCATCCGTTTCGTCGATTTTCACGCGTGGTTTTCCTTCGTTGATCATCGGTTCGATTGTAAAAGTCATCCCGGGCTTCATCTTTGGACCACTGTTTTTTCGTGCCGCATGGTCAACCTGGGGTTCTTCGTGGAATTCGATTCCCACGCCATGACCGCAATATTCATACACCACCGAAAATCCCTGGGCAATCGCGTAACGTGATATGGCAAACCCGATATTGCCAAAATAGTTTCCGGGTCTTACCTGCTGAATACCAAGGTTAAGGCAATGTTTGGTGGCATTAATAAGGTTCATTGCAGTCGGGGAGGCCTCTCCTACAATGTACATTCTGCTCGTATCCCCAAAATAGCCATTCAGAATTGTTGTGATATCCACATTGAGAATATCTCCGTTTTTTAAAACAACCTCCTCCGCCGGAATTCCGTGGCAGATAATATCATTAAGTGAAATGCAACACGACTTTGGGAAGCCATTGTAATTCATTGTTGCCGGAATTGCACCACGTTCGACTATATAATTGTGAATTAATTGATCAAGATAATAGGTGCTTACACCTTCCTTGACAAAATCTGAAATATAAAGCAGGACTTCTCCCGCAAGTTTCGAACTTTTACGGATACCTTCGATTTGTTCTTTATTCTTAATAATTATGCTCATCAGTTTTTCTTAATTCCTGCAAAATAACATTAAATAACCACTAATACAAAATAACCCCATTGGAACAGTTTTGTTCAGATACCGGGGCCAATGATTGTCATTGGTTAAGCCATGAAATGATTTTATCTGTTTTTTCGTTTGTCGGTATGTTCCCATCGAGCCACCTGATTTCAAATCCTTCGCGCTCCATTTTTCTGAACCAGGTCATTTGTCTTTTTGCAAATTGATGGATGGCTGTATTTAAACCATTGAACATCTCATCATAAGTTAACTGGCCGGTCACATACTGGGTGAGATACTTATATTCCAGCCCGTAATAGGTGAGTTCATCCGGTTGTAAACCATCCGCAAGTAATTTTTCAACCTCTTGAACCATCCCGTTGTCGAGTCGCTGTTTTAATCTGGAGGTTATTCTGCTGCGGCGCGATGCGCGGTCGTATTTTACTCCGACGATCAGACTGTTAATAGCAGGAAAGGAGAGATCGGTCTCAGGGTGCGATGCACAAAATTCTTCAATCTCGATGGCCCTGATCGCCCGCTTTTTATTTTCGGTGTCGCTTGTGTTATTCAGTGATTTATACTGTCTTAATATTTCAGTTAGTTCCTCAAGAGTTAACAATTGGAGCCTGGCGCGTTGTGCTTCGTTTACAGGTACCTGGATTAAACGGTAACCTTTAAGTATCGCTTCGAGGTACATGCCGCTACCCCCGCACATTACCGGGAAGCTTCCCTTTTCCCTGATCGACTGATAAACCTTCAGAAAGTCACGCTGAAACTCGAAAACATTATATTGATAACCCGCTTCTGCGATGTCAATCAAATGATAAGGCACATCGGTGCCTTCAATACGATATTCCTCAATATCCTTTCCTGTTCCAAGGTCCATTCCACGGTATATTTGCCTTGAATCTGCCGAGATAATTTCCCCTTTGAGTTTATAAGCCAGATTGACAGCTACTTCCGTCTTGCCAGAAGCGGTAGGTCCCAGTATGGTAACCATATCGAATTTTAAACCGGTCATTTCAATTTTAAATTGTTTGGCAAATTACCTTAAATTTGCAAATCTTATAGCATCAAAATGAATTTCAACCCGTTTATTAAAAATTTATTCACGAAGTGCATCGGAATCGTCCGCTCCCCCCGGGAGGAGTGGATCACGATCAGGACAGAGGAAGGTTCATCTTTTCAGTTGTTTACCGGTTTTTTGCTTCCTTTGCTTTTAATCACATTCGTTTCAGCCATGACCGGAAGTTATTTCAGTACGGAAGAAGCTACCGTCGACATGGCAAAGGTGATCGTTTCGGGATTAAAACCTTTTTTAAGCTTATTGAGCTCAGTTTTAATCAGCATTCTGGCCGTAAATGCGATGATCCGTACCTTTGGAGGAACTCCCGACCTGAATATAGCGGCGAAGCTGGTGATCTATTCCTTCGTTCCCGGAATAATCGTGGCAATTATTTTGGGCATGGCACCAGGGTTTTATATCCTTGGGCTGTTTTTCCTTTATTCGTATTACATTTTTTTCCTCGGAACGCCTGTACTTTTGGATATTCCGGCCGAGCGTCAGTCGAAGTTCAGTACGCTTTCTGTGACAACGATGTTAATCACTTATTTAATAATTAGTTTCATCCTGTACTCATTCTTTGGAGCAATTAAGTAGAAGGCCGTAAAATCAGAATGGTTTTGTTAAATTTGCATTTAGCATTTTGAGAATTTAGACATGATACTTCAACAGAAAATAAATATTAAAAATAAAAGGGCAAGTTTCGACTATGAGTTTATCGAAAAATTCGTTGCCGGTCTTGTCTTGCTGGGCACCGAGATCAAATCAATCAGGCTCAGTAAGGTGAGTATGAATGATGCCTATTGTCATTTTATAGCCGGAGAGCTTTATATCAAAAACCTGAGCATCTCTGAATATGACTTTGGGACCTGCAACAACCATGAAGTGCGCCGCGAACGCAAGCTGCTCATGAGCAGGCGTGAACTAAATAAACTGGAACGTAAATTAAAGGAATCGGGATTAACAATTGTTCCGATCAGGTTGTTTTTGAATGATAGGGGATTGGCAAAAATGGAGATTGCCTTGTCGCGCGGAAAAATCAATTACGACAAGCGCCAGAGTCTGAAGTCTAAAGATGCCGAACGGGAAATGGCCAGAGCAAGAAAGTAGAAAGCCGGGAGTCGCAAGCCGGAAGTCTGAAGACGACAGGGCGATGGGCGATGGGGCGACAGGGCGATTTGCCAGTTGCCAATAGCCAGTATCCAGTCGCCAGTTGCCAGCAGCCAGCCACCAGTCGCCGGCAGCCAGCCACCAACCACTAATCTTCTTTGTTTGCCTGCGACCGACTGAATTTTTCAAAACCATCGATGTCTTTTACGTCAAAATCACCATAGAATGAAACCAGGCAACTAAACTGGTTATCCTTACTGTCCTTCACGATTACATGACATTCCTTCACTTTTTTGGAACTGCCTTCGATCCAAAATTCAACATCTTCGTTATCTTTCTCTTTGGGTTCGACCTTACTATAGTTCATCTTGCTGAACTTGTCTGAGATAATTTTAGGCAGTGATCCTCCAAGTTTGCTTTTCTCACGATTTAAAACCAGGATTCTGATTTCCTTTAAATCGCCGGTGATCTTCTTATTTTCATCATCCAGATTTAAATCGATGGCATCGATCATTGATTTTGAGAAGGCCAGATACGTAAAGCCATCATCGTTCGAAAATTCATCAAAAATCCGGTACGACTTACTTTGACCCGATCCGGCCAGGGTTGACACGATTAGGGCAACCAATAGTCCTAGTCTGTAGATAAGATTCATAATTTTTATTTTTCCAGGTTTTCAGATTTAATTTTTCTTTGGGTCAGTTCCAGACCGTCGGCTTTCATTGTCCAGTATTTTCCACCCATATCATTATCCCACATGTTGGAAGTATTTTCAACATCGTGAAGAAGCTCTACCATTCTCTCGTCTAAAAAAATTGTCTTGTTTTCGGGAACCTTTACCTGGATATCTACCTCCTGTTTACGCCAGACCGCATTTTCCGGAAGCAAAAACCAGGGCGCGAAAGTCAGCATCGAGTCCTGAAGAGTGTACTTATAGGTGATATCACGGGCATTGTTTTGTGCTTTGTCGAGGTCACGACCTCTCGCTTTTGACTTGATCACTATACTGAAATCCGATGTTTCACTTTTTACGATATCAACCCTGGGTTTATTGAGCAGAAACTGTTTTCCGTCTACCGATGCAACTCTCAGTCCGTCAATATCGATATTTGAATCCATATAATCGGCAAATTCGTCCGCCCCTAGTTTAAGGTAAAGGGTGTCAGTTTGTGTGGTCAGAGCCTCTTGTTTTGTACTTGTCGATACACTTTTGAAATCGCTGAATCCCCGCACCGAGGCAAATATCAGCAGAATAATGCCGATTACCCAGAGAGCAAGGGATGTTAAACCGATTGCCGGATTATTTGATTTAAAGCGGAAAATAAGTTTTGTTCCCAGGTATGCCAGCATAATCAGGGGAATTCCGAGGGTTAATCCCAGTC
Source organism: uncultured Bacteroidales bacterium (assembly GCA_942493325.1). Classification (GTDB taxonomy): domain Bacteria; phylum Bacteroidota; class Bacteroidia; order Bacteroidales; family Prolixibacteraceae; genus JAAFHB01. Next base: position 6,212,822 of record OW818689.1, read on the forward strand.
CGATCCAAAACCAGGAAAGGGTATCTCCGTTCACAAACAAATTGAAATAATTGGGAATTCCATGACCAAACGGAGCCATACCAATGAACTCACTGGTGACAAAAAGCGAGGTGAAGAGCGCAATAATTGCAAATATGCCTACAATCACAAGCACAATTCCGAAGAAGACTACGAGAATTTTCAAAATGGCTGTGATTACCGACATCACAACATTTCCTGCATCATCGAGTCGCTCGCGTCCGCGGATATAGGATTGGTTTGCCCTGAAATTCCTGTAATTCTCTTTAACATCCTGAATCTCTTCCTTGATGGTTTTGGAGATGTTCGTGATATTTACTTCCTCACCTTTCATTTCGAGTCGCTGCGCAGTGTTGGCAGCTTTTGGAACGACAATCCACAATATCAGGTAGATGATGATACTCGACCCGTATCCAAAAAACAGGATTACAAAAATTAGCCGGACAATCAGCGGATCAAGATTGAAAAAGGCCCCCAGGCCGCTGCAAACGCCTCCTAATACACGGTCATCGGGATCGCGGTAGAGTTTTCTTCCCCGGGTACGGTGCATTCTAACCTTTATTTCGGGTTCTTCCGTATCGGCAAAGGCTTCAGGCATTCCCATAATCTGTATGATTTCGTTTACCTGGGCAATGGTAATCACTTCACTTCCATCCTTTACACGTTCCTGGAAGAGTTCTGAAATTCGTGATTCGATATCCTGAACAATTTCCTGGGCATCAGCATCACTGCCAAAGTGCCTGTTAATCTGAAATATATAGTTATTTAGTCTTTCATAGGCATCGTCATCGATGTGAAAAACCGTTCCGCTGATGTTAATTGTAAATGTTTTTTTCATGATGATGTAATTTCTAAAGATTATTAATTTTTAGTTGGTTTATTGCGTCAACAAGCTCACTCCAGGCCATATCCAGTTCAAGCAGAAATTTTCTGCCGTCATCGGTCAGTTCATAATATTTCCGTGGAGGTCCCTGCACCGACTCTTCCCAGCGATAACCGAGATATCCGTCGTTTTTTAGTCTGGTTAACAGAGGATATAATGTCCCTTCAACCACAATCATCTGCGCTGTTTTTAACTCGGCAATGATATCCGAAGCGTAGGATGGTTTTCTGGAAAGGTTAAGAAGTATGCAGTACTCCAGAATCCCTTTCCTCATTTGAGCTTTTGTGTTTTCGAGATTCATGATTTTTTCATTTTATAAATTTTTTATTGGAGACTAATATTCAATTCACATTTTTTGACTACACAGGTGATGAAACCAGCCGGGCTTTTTCAGTAATTCCTATTGAGATAGACCTGGCTTTAAAACTCTGATCAGCTTTCTCATTTGCTAAACCATCTTTTTTATGCCATGCAGGAGAAATCTGTTTATTTTCCCCTGCACTTTTTGCTGCTTTAATATCATAATAAGGTAGGGTCTGATAAATTACCCTGATCCCTGTAGCAGTTAACAGGGTGGAGTTGATCCCACAGGAAGCCAGTACAATAAATCCTGTCAGTACCACCCCCAATTTCAACTTCAATATCAGCGTTTTCATTTCGAGTAACTTTTAATTATAATACCATCTTATACCTTGAAGTAGGTATTACAAATATACATCTAAAAGATAGTACTATGCAACACATAGTACTAAAATTTTGAATAATTTTTGAAATATTTTTTAAATATATGGTAATCAGTAGAATAAATTGATTTTTTGGGAAGATTTTGAAGGATTTTCAGTGATAAAAGGCACATTTTTGGTAAAATTTACCGTAAAAAAGGGTTTTTTGGGATCAATAAAACGCGCGTTTTTGCCGTTTTTATGTACGGAAGTGAAAGTATGATGGAATATTTTCGGTGCAATCGTATCATTTTATTCCCTGATTACCGGAGTCAAATAACCATTTTGAATTTTTTCTGTTATGCTTGAAAACTCCGAAAAAAATGAATTGAGATAATTTCTGTATTCATTGGTGAAATGCTGCTTTTTTCCTATTTTGTACGGTCAACGCATTGTACATAAACATCCGTTTTGATGCAATGACCAGTTTAACCGGATTCCCGTTTCGGATGTTGAGTTTTTCACGAAAAAGAGAGAAGTAGTTCGACTGGATTTTTACCTGACTGAATAAAAGCAAAACCAATTTTAACAAAAAATCTTTGCATGAAAACCAATCAATCGATTCGTTACATCTTTTATTTTCTTGCTGTATTCCTTTTTTCTTTAAATTTATTGGCTCAGCCAGCCGAAAAACTGGTTAAGATTGCCATAGCTCCGGATCATGCTGACTGGATTTATAAAACCGGTGAGAATGTCAGATTTAAAGTAACGGTTACTAAAAACAGTGAGCTGCTTCAGAATGTGAAGATCAGGTATGAAGTTGGTCCTGAAATGATGACGCCGGTCATCAGGGAATCTGCTGTTCTTAAGGAGGGCACCATCACAATCACCGGTGAAACCCTCAGAGAAGCCGGATTTCTGCGATGCAAAGTTATTGCAGAATACGATGGTAAGAATTATGAAGGATTGGCTACCGCGGCGTTTAATCCCGAATTAATTAAGACGACAACTGATTATCCTGCCGATTTTATCCAGTTTTGGGAGAATGCCAAAAACGACCTTGCGAAACTTCCGCTCGATGTAAAACTTACATTGCTTCCTGACAGATGTACTGAAAAAACGAACGTATACCAGGCAAATATTCAGAACTTTAAGCCGGGATCGCGACTTTATGGGATAGTATGTATTCCTAAAAAGGAGGGTAAGTATCCGGCTTTACTCAGGGTTCCGGGCGCCGGAGTACGTCCCTATTATGGCGATGTAACTACGGCAGACCAGGGCGTTATTACATTTGAAATTGGTATTCATGGTATTCCGGTAACAATGGATCCTGCGGTTTACAACGATCTGGGAAAAACTACACTTGACGGATATCCTTACTTTAACCTCGATAACCGTGACCGTTATTATTACAAACGAGTTTACCTGGGATGTGTCAGGGCAATAGATTTTCTGTTTTCCTTGCCCCAATTCGACGGATCGGAACTGGCAGTTGCAGGCGGAAGCCAGGGTGGCGCCTTATCCATAGTAACTGCAGGTCTCGATGGCAGGGTGAAATATCTCGCCGCTTTCTATCCGGCGCTTTGTGATCTGACCGGATACCTTTCGAACCGTGCCGGGGGGTGGCCGCATATGTTCAGGGATCTCAAAGCGGGAAAGGAAAGTATTGAAACAACAAAGTACTACGATGTAGTGAATTTTGCCAAAAATGTCAAAGTCCCTGGTTTTTATTCATGGGGTTTTAATGATGTGACTTGTCCGCCGACATCCACATATTCGGCGTATAATACCATTACAGCACCTAAAGAACTTTTAATCATGCAGGAAACCGGACATTGGACCTATCCGGAGCAAAACGAAAAATCGACTCAGTGGCTTTTAAACCGGCTCAAAGGAAATAACCAGAAATAGTACTTGTAATTATAATTTAATTAGCACATTATAGAATCGCGTAATTCAATTTCTGACCAATTAGTAACTACTTTAAAACAAATCTTATGAAAACTATTGCAATTGTGCTTATTGTATCGATGTTTATTGTAAGCTGTGAAAAAGGAGGCGGAGGCGATGATGAGCCTCAGAACTCTGCAAATGTGAAAATCAAAGGTCATTTTACGACTGCAAAATCTGCCTCTTTGGATGCTAGTTCAGCAACACAGGTTGTCTTGTTTAATTCTTCCGGAGAATTTGTCTCTTCACCGGTCTCAAATGGTTCATTTACTGTTAATGTAAGAAAAGATGACCCGGTAGGACTTATATTTACTAATGCGAGTAAAGCTTTCCTGGGGTATCTTACATTGGGACAGGGAATTGAGTCCCTGCCTTTAAATTATTTAAATGATACGGTTTCAGTTGTTGATTTGGGTCAGCTGACAAATAGCCAGCAAACGGTATCTGCTTCCAATAATGTTCTTCAAAAGATACAATTGACTCCATCCCAAATCCAGGCTTACGGATATGCAAGTATAAATTTTTCGAACGTGATAAAAAACCCCGATGTAGACAGGAATGGTGTAGTTGATATCCTTGAGAATAAATATTATCAATTATCATTTCAGTATGATGGAAATGGGGGATGGTTCACCACTACACCTGCAAGGACTGCGATAACTCCTGATTCCTATCATATCAATTTTATCACGAAAGATCAAAGCACCCCTTCTTCTGTGGTTTTTTCCAGTCCTGACGGGAGTTTATCAAAAAATTCGGATTCCAGGTCGTCATTTTCCCAAAGTACGTTCTTTAGTTTACGCATGAACTTCACCGGTCCGCAATTCAGTTCATGCAATGTATTATATAACGGCCAAACACTGGTTTTTAATATCCCGGACCAATCGGGTACTCTGTCTAATGTTGTGAATGTATTTCCTACTTTTCATTATGACGCTTCAAATAAATTGACCAAAGTAACCTGGGAGTATTATTCCGGAAGTTCCAATTCAATAATTGATGCTTCTGCTATTATCCTGGATGTGATGGTGCAGATTTGTGGTACCGATTACTCAGTGAGATTAAATGAAACAAAGAATTACGAACCGGGGATCAAACAGGAGGTTTTAGCCACGCCAATTGAGCTTTCGAAAATCGGTGTAATCAACATGGCGTATAACGATCTGTTCGGTAATCATGTGGTTGTCTATTACAGACGGCAGTAATTAAGAAGCAAATAGTTGATTTTTGTCATTCAACAGGAAGCCCTTAATTTACAACTAATTGTAAATTAAGGGCTTCCTAAATATCTGAATTAAATAAAAGCTTTTATACTTTTTTGGCTGACCTCTTCCGGTCGTTTTCGTTGAGCTGGATTTTACGCAGCCTGATCGACTTTGGCGTTACCTCCACGTACTCGTCCTTTTGAATGTATTCAAGCGCTTCTTCGAGGCTGAACCTAATGGGTGGTGCAAGTCTGACCTTATCGTCAGAACCCGATGCCCGCATATTGGTCAGCTTCTTCGATTTTGTAAGATTCATCGCAAGATCGCCTTCGCGGCTGCTTTCTCCTACAACCTGACCTTCATATATTTCATCCTGCGGATCGATAAAGTACCTTCCCCTGTCCTGAAGTTTATTCAAGGCATAGGCAAATGCTGTTCCCGTTTCGAGTGCAACGAGCGAACCGTTTAAACGGGTCTCGATAGGGCCCCTGAAACGATCGTACTTAATAAACCGGTGTGACATTACTGCTTCGCCTTGAGTGGAGGTCATCATGGTTGTACGCAATCCTATGATTCCGCGTGATGGAATATGAAATTCAAGATTGATGCGTTCGCCTTTGCGTTCCATATTGAGCATTTCTCCCTTCCTGCGAGTGACAAGGTCAATGGCTGTACCACTGTGTTCTTCCGGCAGGTCGATGTGCAATAACTCAATCGGCTCATATTTTTCGCCGTTAATTTCCTTATAAAGTACCTGTGGTTGCCCTACCTGAAGTTCGTAGCCTTCACGACGCATTGTTTCGATTAGTACCGAAAGATGAAGTACACCGCGTCCATGCACATTCCATGCATCAGCCGAATCGGTTGTTTCAACACGCAATGCAAGATTTTTTTCAAGTTCACGCATCAGCCTGTCATGGATATGCCGGCTTGTAACAAACTTGCCTTCTTTGCCATAAAACGGTGAGTTGTTGATTGTGAACAACATGCTCATTGTTGGTTCATCGATCGAAATAGGCTCGAGCGGTTCCGGGTTATCGTAATCGCAAATGGTATCTCCGATCTCAAATCCTTCGATGCCAACCAGTGCGCAAATATCTCCGTTGCTGGCACTTGCAACTTTTTCCCTGGTCAGACCAGTGAACAGGTGAAGTTCTTTTATCCTGGTACGGGATATCGTACCATCGCGTTTAACAAGCGATACGTTCATTCCTTCTTTTAATTCTCCGCGATGTATCCGGCCAATCGCAATTCGTCCGACGTATTGCGAATAGTCAAGCGAAGTAACCAGCATCTGGGGCGTTCCGGGATTTTCAGTAGGCGCAGGGATATGTTCAATGATGGCATCAAACAATTCCGTAATATTTTCAGTGCGGACTTTCCAGTCCTTACTCATCCAGTTTTGCTTGGCAGAACCGTAAATTGTCGGGAAATCGAGCTGCTCTTCCGTAGCGTCAAGACTGTACATCAATTCGAAAACCTGTTCGTGCACCACATCCGGGCGACAATTTGGTTTATCAACCTTATTTACAACCACGATCGGTTTTAATCCGAGTTGAATAGCTTTTTGGAGAACAAATCTGGTTTGCGGCATAGTTCCTTCAAAAGCATCAACAAGCAGAAGTACACCATCTGCCATGTTCAGAACTCGTTCAACTTCCCCGCCGAAATCGGCATGTCCGGGGGTATCAATGATGTTGATTTTTGTACCATTATAAACGACGGATACGTTTTTCGCGAGAATGGTAATCCCTCTTTCCCGCTCCTGGTCATTGCTGTCGAGGATTAGATCCCCGGGATTCTGATTGCCCCTGAAGATATTTGAGTCCATGATCATCTTGTCAACCAGCGTCGTTTTTCCGTGGTCGACGTGTGCAATGATCGCTATGTTTCTGATATTTTGCATTTATGATATTTGAGCCGCAAAGGTAATCATTTATTTGAAGGATAAAACCATGGGGTGGAGGAACGATGGAACCCGGGATATTTTTCTCACAAGCACATAATCAGCTCAGTTTTATGGGTGAAATTTCTTTGCCTTTGTTTTTTAAACATTTAACTATCAATCATCTGAATTCTACTGGCAATATTGTGGTATTGACTCTATATGTGCTGTATAACAGATGGTTAATAATATTATGAAGTCTGTTCGCGATAAGTAATCAATTCCTGATAATTTTTGCACACCACGAATTCATGACGGGGATACTTATATTATTTTAACATTAATAAAATCGGATTCGCCTGTTTTAAAGCTGAGTTCAATAATTACCTTTGTACGTTTTGTCCCTACTGTGGTTTAATTCTAAGGTTGAATTGGTATTCAGGTAATTATGCAATATGAATACCCACAGGCGGTTTTTACCTAAAAATACAAGCCTTGCCGGTTCAATTTCCTGAAATACTAATGCAAATTTTAATGACGCGAAACAGCTGGTTTCATTACCTGATTTTATTGTTTGGGATTTTGTGTATATCGTGGTCAGCCATATTCGTCAAATTGGCGGATGTCTCAGGACTGAGTTCTGCTTTCTACCGGATGTTTATTGGTTTCATAGGAGTTCTTCCCCTCTGGTTTATTCGCAGGAAGCCTGTCACTGATAAAAAATCTGTCAGAATCGCTATTTTATGCGGAGTGATATTTGCCTGTGATATTGCAGTCTGGAATATTTCAATCCTTTTAACCAAAGCTGCAATATCGACTTTAATTGCCAATCTTGCTCCCGTTTGGGTAGGAATCGGGGCGATACTTTTTCTTAAGGAAAAACCCGGAAAGATATTTTGGATGGGTACCTTCATTGCTTTAATGGGGGTGGCTGTGATTGTTGGAATCGACAAAATCTATAATTCCCGGTTGAATGCAGGGCATTTTTTGGCCATACTCGCGAGTTTATTCTATGCCTTTTATTTACTGATCATGCGAAAGGGGAGGCTTCATTTGGATACTGTTTCATTTACTATGATCTCAATGCTTTCAAGTTCAGTTGTACTTTTAATTCTCTCCGTCTTTACTGGCACGAAGCTTACAGGCTTTACTATACAATCGTGGGAAGCATTGATCGGTTTAGGGTTAATATCCCAACTGGGTGGATGGCTGGCGATAAATTATGCCATGGGTTATATGCCTCCCACAATCGCCTCGGTAAGTTTGTTGAGCCAGTCAGTATTTACCGCACTGATTGCCATTCCTGTTCTCGGGGAAAACCTTACAAAAATCGAAATTTTCGGAGCGGTGATCGTATTGATGGGAATATTTTTAGTCAATAAAAAAATGTTCCGACGCAAGGTGGCCGTTCAACAGGAATACGATTGAAAAAGTTGAGATAATGTGCTAATTTGCCAATTTGTCAATGCATTAATTCATATCCCCCAATGCGTAATTTATAATTCGTAATTCATAATTCCCCTCTACGCATTTCTCCCGATTTTACAATTTTGACGCTTCCCGTTGGCCTTAATGCCAGATTGAGCATGCTGTCTGCAACTTTTTCAGCCGGTATGGCTTTGTAATTATCAGGAATCATGAAATTCAACGCTTTCATAAAAATGGCAGACAATCTTTCTGCCGGTCTCACTTCCGATCTTTCTCCAAGTAATAACGATGGTCGTAAAATGACCAGCTGTTCAAACTCTATGTTGATCAGTGCCTGTTCGGTCATCCCTTTTACCTGGTTGTAAAAAATTGATGAGTCGGGATTAGCACCCATGGAGCTTACAACAAGAAATTGTGAGGCCCCGCACCTCTTTCCCAGGCTGGCCAGTGCGACGACATACCCGTAATCGACCATTTTAAACTTTTCACGGCTGCCCGCTTTTTTCAGTGTAGTTCCCAGCGTACAAAACACATCATCAATTGGTTCGTTAAATTCCAATTGGCCGATCATTTCAAAATCAATCACGAATTCCTTTATTTTCTCATGGAGAATACCGCTGCTTCTTCTCGAAAGGATATAAATGAGCCGGTAATGATCTGAGTCGATTAATTTCCGGAGCAATTCAGTACCGACAAGACCTGATGCACCCGCGATGATTGCTGTTCTCATAATATTAAAAAAGATAATTTAAACCAATATAAATACCTGAATCTCCATCCTGTTCTTTGGAAGCTATTCCATAGTCAATGGCCATTACAAAATTGTAATTCATAACCAGCCGTAAACCTGCACCATAGCTTGTATGAAGTTCTTCTGCCCCGAAATTAAAATAATCGGAAGGGTTTTCTGCCGGCGGTATATTGATATTTCCAAATTCGATCTTCTTTACCACTTTCCCGAAATCAACAAAGGTGTTTAATCCCATATAGAAATTTTGATTGAAAAGTGCCAGACGGTAGAATTTCCATCTTAATTCCAGGTTACCAAGCAGGTAACCGTCACCAACAATTCTGTTGCGGCGAACCCCGCGAAGGTTTTTTGCCCCGCCGAGGCCGGTCGAAGATGACCCGGTCAGTACAGAAGAGATAATCTGTGGCTGGTAGTAGATTGGGGCGTGTCCGCTGAGAGTTTGCTGCCAGTTGATCCGGTAAGCAAATGAAAGATCGTCCTTTATAACTGTAAAATACTGGCGGTGCGTGAACGAAAATTTGGAAAATCCACTTTCTGCGCCCAGGAATTGAGGTATTACGGCGATAACAGCCTCCGTCCATATTCCCTTCATGGGATTTGATTTGAAGTCGCGGGTATCGTAGACAATACCACCCTTTAATTCTGGGATAAATCCGCCATTCGCCTCCTGCTGACTGGTCAGACCCCATGAAATATATTTTTCGTATAATCCGGGTTGTTGTTCAACCGAAGGCAACTTATCATTCTCATCTTTACCTTTATTGAGTTTGTCGATGTTGACAGAGGCCGAATTGTAATTGAGCAGATTGAATCCTGCAATCCATCCGAAGGGTGAGTCTGAAAATTTCCCCTGTAAATCGGTTTTAAACCTGAATAGCCGTTGCTGATATTTATAAAACATCCTGGTTTTATAATCAGGTGAATCTTCATCTTCCCAGTTTTTGTTTAATACCGATTCATAACCGTTATATCCATAGAAATCATAGGCCTGATCGGGCAGATAACTTAAGTCGGTTGTTATCTGGATTCCGGGAATAAGCGATTCGGAATCGTAATAAAACCGGTAGATTCCACTTCCTTTTGTAAAACGCGAAATTTCGAGGTAAAGTGAATGTTTATATTTTGGAAAGGTGCTGCCATCGCCGTAATTGTAAAAATTTACCGCTGCACCATACTGAAATCCCTGATCGGTATCGAATGTTACAGCCGGAATGGCGCCAAAATTCCACCCTGTCTTTATCCTGGGAGAATCCGGTTTATCAGTTTTCGCCTGACCAAAGGAGAATCCTGTTGCCAGGAAAAAAATGCAAATTAAGATTAGGGAGGTCTTTTTCATGATTCATCGTTTTTTTGTGCCGCCGTCTAAAATTATTGCCGGCGGCATAGTGAATTGCTGCGACTAATATCGGCATTTTATTGCAATATCAAGCCAAAACTTTTGGATGCCAATATTTTGAAATCGGTTTAATTTAACCATATTTGTATGATTTTAAAGGCAGGTCTGACCAATGAAGGTTCTGTTTTTAAATTGAATTTTAAAAGATTGCATATGAAGTATATAGGTGCGCATGTAAGTGCTGGCGGAGGGGTTGAAAATGCTCCGCTGAATGCAGAAAAAATCGGAGCAAAGGCTTTCGCACTTTTTACCAAAAATCAGAAGCAATGGAATGCTTCCCCTTTGAGCGCAAAAAGTATCGAAGCCTTTAAAATGAACTGTGCCAGCCTTGGATACCTGCCTGAAGTGATTATCCCGCATGACGGTTACCTGATTAACCTGGGACATCCCGAGGAAGAAGGCCTTGCGAAATCACGCGGTGCTTTCCTTGATGAAATGAAACGGTGCGAACTTCTTGGATTGAAAATGCTGAATTTTCACCCGGGTAGTCATCTCAATAAAATCTCACCAACCGAATGTCTGTCACGTATAGCCGAATCGGTAAACATGGCTCTCGATAAAACATCGGGTGTGACGGCTGTAATCGAAAATACAGCCGGTCAGGGAACCAATATGGGGTATTCGTTTGAACAATTAGCCGAGATCATCAGCCAGGTGGAAGACAAAACCCGGGTTGGTATTTGTATTGATACCTGCCATGCCTTTACAGCAGGTTACGATATCAGAAGTAAAGACGTTTTTGAAATGACTTTCTCACGATTCGACGAAATTATCGGGTGGAAATACCTTAATGCAATCCATCTCAACGATTCGAAAAAGGACCTGGCCACCCGGGTAGACCGGCACAGCAGTATCGGGCAGGGTTTTCTGGGAATGGATATTTTTGAATTATTAATGAATGATTCCCGTTTTGATAATATGCCGATTATTCTTGAAACTCCTGATGAAGATTTGTGGGAACAGGAAATCAGATTGTTGTATTCGCTGATCAGGTAGTTATAAGGTTCTCCCGGGAAAGGGTATTAAGTCGGAATAAACAGGAGATATACGCACATGTTTGATGAATTTGTAATTACACACCCTGATCTTCATCCTGATGATTAGTTTTTTATATAAAGAGAATAGCAGAATCAGAATTCTGGAAGTCAATAATTCGATTGATGAATTTGCAGGCCGGGAGATTCTGGCAGTCGATTTGGATATACCCACCGAAAAGGAGATTGGATTGGTTGAGAACTATTTTGGAATACAGTTACTGAGCTGGCAAAAGGCGGAAGAGATAGAGAGCAGTTCACGTTATTTTGAAACAGTAGACACAATCAGGGCAAACTCAAATTTTCTGAAGCTTGAGGAAGGTCATTACGATACGGTACCGGTCTCCTTTACCATGAAAAACAGCGTGATGATTTCGAATCATAACGAAACTATCAAAACATTTATGGCTATTTTCGAAAGGTTGCAGGGGCAATCGTTTGAACACATTGACGGCTATGACATATTTTTGGTGCAACTGGATGTTAGAATCGATTATATCGCTGATATACTTGAGGGCATTGGGAGAACTATCAATCAGATGGCCAAGAGAATGCGGGTAGAAAAAGACATTGATGAAAATGGTATTCTTGAGATATCCTTTCTGCAGGAAGCTACCATGCTTATCAGGGAGAACATCGTGGATAAACAAAGGGTAATGTCGGCTATTCTCAAAAGTGACCGGTTTCCTGCGAAAAAAGATGAGCGCATTCGGATAATGCTGCGGGACACGGGATCACTGCTCACGCATACTGCATTTAGTTTCGAGCGACTTGAATTTTTGCAGAACACCTTTCTTGGTTTGATGGATATTGAGCAAAATAAGGTTATAAAGATGTTCTCGGTGGTTGCTGTAATTTTTATGCCACCTACCCTTATAGCGAGCATGTATGGTATGAACTTCAGGATATTACCCGAATTGGAATGGCAATGGGGCTATCCGTTTGCTATTTTGCTAATGTTGGCTTCATCAGGTTTTACTTTGTATTATTTCAGAAGAAAAGGTTGGCTGTAAATGTTCAAACTCGACGGGAAAGTATATCAGACATAAGAGCCTGAATTTTAAGGGCTAATTGTCTGTTAAATAATTTCGGAACCGCTGATGAGCTGTAAATATAGAATTTAAATTAGCAGAAAAAATAAATCATTTTATTGTGTGATAGCGTTGCAGAAATGAATATATTTGCAGTGAAATATGGAGAGAAAGTTCAATCTCAGAACTTTTATACTTGTTATTAAATTAGTGAAATCTATCGTAATTGCGCGCTTTAGCCGTATTTATGGCTTTTTTTCTATTTCTTATCATATCCGAAGAATTTTAGGTAAATAATTTTATGGAAGATTTTTTTTCGCCGGAGGAAATCCGTGCAATGATGGTGAGGTGTGAGTCTGATCGCCAGCGTATTATCTTATTTTTGTTATACAACTACGGATTAACGATCGATGAAGCGCTCGAATTAAAAGCCAGCCAGTTTGTGGTACATCCTGACTTTATCCGCTTTAGTTTTGCCCGGAAACAAAACGGAAAAGCACACACCTATAAAATTAAGTTCGAGAATTACCGGCTTTTTTATAGGGTTTTGAATAAGTTGCAAGCTCATGAACCGCTTTTGCACAAGGATAAAAATCAACCCATCTCTGATGCAATGGTGAAGAAGGACCTGTTTGATCTTGCAATCACCATGAACCGAAAGATCACACCTGGCCAACTATTTGATAGTCATTTATTCTGGTTGTTTCGCAAAGGTGTAAGTTTCGCACAGGCGGTTGAAGAGTATGGGATATCACTTTCCGGTAAACCTTTTAAAGTATGGGAAAAGGCTATGGTCTCCGGAAGATTATGGCCATTTCTGTTAGAATAGCTAATCAGGTTTCACTAAATGTAGGTTTTAAAGTTTCCCATGGTAAATTACAGACTTGTAGTTTGTTATGTCATTTATATCCTGTATCATAACCTAATCATTTGCCTTGTCTTGTTTTGTTTGCCTCAGGTAAGCTTTTTTCATAGATATTGTAGTGGATTTAAACGTTTCGCGCATTCGCGGAAGAAATTCTATTCCGTTAATCAATTCTAATCCGGCAGCCAAAGGGGCCAACCTTTCTTCGGATTTTATGACCCTGGCATCAAAAAGATGATCAGGTTGATCATCTTTTTGATGCCAGACATACCGGACAGAGGTTAACGGATTTTGGATTTAACCCAAATCTCATCAACGTATACCCTGAGTAGCTTATTCTGAGGTAGCTGACTTAAATAATATCCATAAAAATGCAGGGAATCATTTTTAATGCTAAAATTATACGAGTTCGCAAGTGTTCCTGTTATACCATTATTTGAATGATACGTGACCATGGTTGTATCGTTGATCAGATAAAAGAAACCCCCGTTTGACCGGATCAGTCCATTGGGCGTTTTTACATTCGATTCGAAAGTGTTATTTTTATCAAAAGTCTGAATCCGGTTTGACAACATTTTAGGGGCTGCAATTCCGTCGTTTTTCCCGTTTACCAACTCCCAGTTTCCGTAAATCCGATTTTTTTTGTCCCAAAATCCTGATGAGCACAATAAAAATATCATCAGAAAGATCCCCGTAATGCCAATTGTCTGTTTCATGAATTAGATAGATTAGCGGTAAGTTTAATTGAATGTAAAAATATATATTTTAATGTAAAAAACAGTTTTTTAAAGTAATAATTTTAATTTGAGCCATTTAAAGTACTTACACCGAATATTTGGAACAGCTAAGTCTTCGCTAACCAACGATATAGATTTTAGTAAAGATTCGATACAATGATAATCAATGAAGGTGATCAGACGCTTGTTATTTCAATCATAAATAATTTCAAAAAATAAAAAAGGCGATCTGCAAAGACCGCCTTTAAATGATAATATCTGTTGTGTTATTTTGTTTTTCCTGGTCTTGAATCGGTTCTGAACGGATTGGCAGGTAATCCTTCGACGTTATAAAGATTCAGGTCATCGGGATTGTCGGCCCAGCCATATCTTACGGCAGCCGGATTCTGAACATCCTCACTGGTTACCATCACAGTATTTTCATTGAGAACAGTGGCCTTTGCCCATTTAAAATCACCATCCTTTGATGCAATGGTGAAACCGTTGATATAACCGTACCGGTCATTCACCTTGAGTCCTTTGCCGATGTTGTCAAAAGTGATATAGATACTGTTCTTGTTCACTTCCATCTTCTTGTAAGTAGGACCTGTGTAAACAAGTGTTTGGCCGTAAGCCACTTTGCGGGCAGCCAGCGCCAAACGGTAACCAACAGTTTGTTTGTCTTTCGGATGGATATCATTCGCATCACCGGCATCAATTGTATTTGCCATTCCCGTGTTTTCGAGTTGCAGGGTTTGGGTTTGTGCTTCGCGCAATTCTGCCCAGTCACTCTCCGAGGGTTCTGTAACCGGCTTTTTGAAATTAGCCAGCTGAACGAACAGGAACGGGAAATTGCCCTGGTTCCATTTTGTTCTCCAGTCGTTGATCATATTCGGGAATACCCGCTTGTATTGTTGGGCCCTTGACGCATTCGATTCCCCCTGATACCAGATAGCTCCTTTAATTCCATAAGGAACAATCGGATTAATCATTCCGTTGTAAAGTAGCGCTGGGTAAGCGTTAGGTCCTACTTTTGTTGCATTCATATCCACATTTTTGAGCTTTCCGAGCATATCCGAAAAGTCCGGATCTTTTGCAATCGCTTCAGGACTTGTCCATGTTTCGGCAACCGTACCTCCCCACGAAGTATGGATCAGGCCGACCGGAACTTTAAGATTTTCGTAAAGATTGCGTCCGAAGAAATAGCCTACAGCCGAAAAGTTGCCCACAGTTGTCGGAGAACATATCCACCATTCGCCTTCCTCGAGATTTTCCTGAGGTTCTTTGGCTACTCTTTTCTTGACGGTGAATAACCTGATATTCGGAAAGTTGGCTGCTGCAATTTCTTCAGCTGAATTTTTTGAACCTGATACCTTGAATTCCATATTCGATTGACCGGAACAAACCCAGACTTCACCGATCATGATATTTTCGATTGTGCGGAAGTTTTTTCCTTTCACCGTCATTGTATATGGACCGCCATAATTCATTTTTGGGAGATTTACGCGCCATTTGCCATTTTTCCCGGTGCGAACACTGACGGCATTCTTATCCAGGATCACTGTTACTTTTTCACCCGGTGAAGCCCATCCCCAAACAGGAATCTCTATCCCCTGCTGAAGGACCATGTTACAATTAAAAAAGGGGGGAAGTGTAACCTGCGACATTCCTGCCATGGACCACAAGAGCAGAAATAATAGGGATGTTGTTTTTAACGTGCGAATTTTCATGATAATTAATTGAATTGTAGTTTGATAATATGAAAAGTAATTAAGTTAACGTGATCGAACCGATCATGTAGGTACACGACTTTCCGGAGATAAGCACCCTGTCGCCGGTGAGCTGACATTTAAGGATTCCTCCCCTTGAAGAGAGTTGACGGGCTTCAAATTCGAGCTGATTAAGCCGGTGGGCCCAGAACGGAACGAGCGAGGTATGGGATGATCCTGTAACCGGATCTTCATCAATCCCTATTAGGGGTGCAAAAAACCTCGAAACGAAATCGCTATCATAACCCGGTGCTGTTATGATAATTCCACGGGTTTCAATTTTTCTGAGCATGCTGAAATTGGGGCTGATCTCCTCGATATCTTCCTGCGAAGGAAAATAGAGCAGGTAATCCGTTTTTCCTTTCCAGATTTCGGATGGTTTGCTGCCCAGTGCCTCGAACAGATGGTCGGGAGGTAGGGCAGGTTCGAGGCGGTCGACTGGAAAATCAAGCGTAAGAAATTCCCCGTTTTTATTTACTTTGAGCCTTCCGCTGTAACCGGAGTCAAAAATCAGGTGATCTCCTTTGAAATTCAGATGATTAAACAGAACATGCGCCGCGGCCAATGTGGCATGACCACATAATTCGATTTCAGCAGTTGGGGTAAACCACCTGATTTCGAAAAATTTGTCTTTTTTTCTGAAAAATGCAGTTTCGGACAGGTTATTTTCTGCAGCAATATTCTGTAAAATATTATCTGCGGGCCAAAAATCGAGCGGACAAACAGCCGCAGGATTACCGGAAAATAACTGATCTGAAAATGCATCTACCTGATAAATCGGAATTATCATAAATGAGGTTATCTGAAATTGGAAACGAGGTTGATCGTCCAAAGATAAGTATTAAGGATCTATTCCGCGCGGAATTGACGCTGAATTTGGGTTTGGTCATAAATATTTCAGCCAGCAGTGGTATCCGGGTACTTACTGACGACTCAAACATGATAAAGTCTGGAAGAATCTGGTTTATTTTTCACCAAAAGCGATTGCTTCGTAAGTATATAGTTCACCGTTTTTCCAGCCATTCCAGCCTATTCCTGCTTTATCACGGGCACAGTGTCCGAGGAACTCCTCTTTTGTCCAGTTGGCTTCCAGGGCAACCTGAGGAAGATAGGTTCCACTGCTTATCCCTTTTCTGATGTAGATCCCATGTTTGCCCAGTTGAATCTGATCGATGGAAGTGATCATTTCAAGAGGAGTAAGGACTGAAATTTCTATTTCCAGCTGATCAAGTTCATCCGACGTGACCGGATTAAAACGTAAATCACGTGTTGCAGCTGCAATCGTCATTTCACTTACCGATTGATACAATGCTTCTTTTGGATTAAATTTTCCTATACAACCCCGCAGTACACCCTGTTTTTTCAAGGTTACAAAGACTCCGCAATGTTTTTTCAGCGTTGCAGAATGTTCCGCCTCAGCTGTATTTCCTTTATCTTTTCTTTTTCTTTTCTTAAAGTATTTTAACAAGCTGTCCCTGGCGATATTTAATAATGCACTTTTGTCTTCCTCTGTTAAACTCAGAGATTTGTTTATCCTGTTAATTGCTATAGCCCAGTAACCCACTACACGATTTTTATCTCCGGATGGAATATCCCCTGAATTTCTGTAGACTATTTTTTCGAAGGCAATCTTCTTATTATTTGCCGTAAGATGGAGCAGGGTTTGCACTGCTGCTACACCGCATAGTCCGGTTAAAAGGTTTTTTGATAATGAATTGCTGTTTTTTTCACAACATGTTTTCAGGCGCAAACTATTGTTGGCCAGGATAGCATCCGCGGTCTCTTCATCCGTTTTACACGCAATATCATAAGGGGGATAGTGTGAAAAGTCACTGCTGATCACAAACAGATTTTCGGAATTAAACCAGGGTTTCAATGCTTCTGCAAGTTTGTGGCAGAGGTGTGACCGGTCGCAACCGATTATTATCGGAACAATTTTAAAGTCATTGTATAACCAGTATTGAAGAAAAGGTAGTTGTACTTCAAGCGAATGTTCAGCCTGGTCTGCTTCTTCATCATAATAAATAAAAGCATGCTTCTCTATCAGCATGGAAGCCGTCTCTTCATTGATGCTTACTTTGCCCAATGGAGTGATGTACTGTCCTTTAGGATAAATACTGACGCCTTCGAAATATTTCCGGTGCGATGGTCCGACTATGAAAATATTCTTGTAGTGTGCCTGCCTGTTGAGCTTTGCATAGGCTGAAGCAGCCACCTGGCCAGAAAAAACATACCCGGCATGTGGAACAATTAATGCGGCAACATCGGTCTCAGGCACTCTTGTTGCTTTTTCGAACAGCATAGAAATTTGCTTTTCCAACACTGTTGGCGCTGCCGGATAGAATGTACCCGCAACCGCCGGCATTCTGTTTTCCATTTTTGTTTGGTTTTGGTGAATATTATAACATAAACATATGTTTTAGGAACATTTTTTTTGGCTCATGGATTTAAACCATTAAATTTAATAAAAAGGATTCAGAATTCTTCAACATATTTGAGGTTTACCGGGATTTATTAATTTTATAGTTTTAACCAACATACATTATGCGACAATACATTCTTGCAGAAACAAATTGGAAGACAGTTAAACCGGCTGATTTTGAACTTGCCATTCTGCCATGGGGAGCCACTGAGGCCCATAATTACCATCTTCCTTATGGTACGGATAATGTTCTGGCCGATCGTATTGCTGCTGAAGCTGCCCGGTTAGCCTTTGATCGCGGAGGGAAAGTGATTGTCCTGCCAACGATGGCCTACGGAGTAAATACAGGACAACCTGACGTGAAACTCGATATGAACCTTAATCCGGGAACACAAATGATGATTCTGAAGGATCTGATTACTGTTCTTGACCGCCAGGACATTCGTAAACTTGTGATTTTAAATACACATGGAGGGAATGATTTTAAACAGATGATCAGGGAATTAAATCTACTCTTTCCCAAAATGTTTATTTGTCAGTGTAATTGGTTCAAAATTCCGGGCGGTGAAAGCCTGTTCGAGGATATGGGTGAACATGCCGGTGAGGTGGAGACCAGTTTTATGCAGTATTTAAATCCGGAACTCATTCTCCCATTATCGGAGGCTGGAGAAGGGAAGGCCCGTGAATTTAATGTGGATGCACTTAATGAAGGATGGGCCTGGGCTGAGCGGAAATGGACACAGGTGACTCAGGATACGGGAATCGGAAATCCATCCAAGGCAACTGCCGAAAAGGGCGAAATTTTCTTTAAACTGATTACCGAAAAAATTGGAAATTTTCTTTTCGAACTGGCCATTTTAAAACCGGGTGATTTCTACAGGGAGAAATCGTGACCAAACCTGTTTGGTACGTACTAAAACTAACTAAAGCCGGATACTTCGATTGCTTGCAGTGATTCGGTGTGCGCCTGAATTATCAACAATATAAACAACCTCAGAAACAATTGCATAACGTCTTTTGTATGATAATAGACTATAACCTGAAATCAGAGGATTTAAAAGCAAAACTCCACCGCTTCTGGGATCTTTCCGGAAAAAAAATCCTCATCATTGAATCGGAATTTGATCAGCGTTCGGGAGCACCTGTATTTACGGTAAATGGGAAATATTCAACGCGTGGCTGGACCGAATGGACCCAGGGTTTTCAGTACGGTTCTTCAATCCTTCAGTTTGATGCTACAGGTGATGAAACATTCCTGGAAATCGGGCGCAAAAATACAGTGGAAAGAATGGCTCATCATATCAGTCATATCGGAGTTCATGATCATGGATTCAACAATATAAGCACTTACGGGAATCTGCATCGCCTGATGAAGGAAGGCCGGATTCCCGTGAATGCCTGGGAAAATAATTTTTACGAGCTTGCCTTAAAAGCTTCGGGCGCTGTTCAGGCAAGCCGGTGGAGTAAAACCTTAGACGGTGGCTATATCTATTCATTCAACGGTCCTCAATCCCTGTTTGTCGATACCATCCGTTCGTGCAGGGTCCTTATGATCGCGCATCGTTTGGGTCACTTCCTGCCCGGTGAGAATGATGTTAAAATTTCGCTTTTCAGCAGAGGTATAGAACATTTGCTTTCAACGGCCAAATATTCAATATATTACGACGAAAAGCGTGATATCTGGGATGAAAGGGGACGTACAGCCCATGAATCTGTTTTTAATCCTGTCGACGGCAATTACCGGTGTCCGAATTCACAGCAGGGTTACACCGGCTTTTCGACCTGGACACGTGGTCTCGCGTGGGCGATGCTGGGATTTGCCGAGGAAATTGAGTTTTTAAATATCCTTTCCGCTGATGAATTTGATGCTTTTGAAAAAGCTGGTGTAACTGGCCGGTTACTAAAAGCAGCTGAAGCAACCTGTGATTTCTATATCAGTCATACGCCGGTCGACGGTATTCCATACTGGGATACCGGCGCACCGGGCCTGGTACACCTGAAGGACTATCTTACCCGGCCCGCTGATCCATATAATACATTCGAACCAGTGGATAGTTCTGCCGCTGCAATTGGAGTCCAGGGACTTCTTCGGCTGGGCAGGATACTCCTATCAAATGGAAACGTGGAGAAAGGAACCCGTTATTGGCAGGCAGGATTAACGGTGATGTCGCGGCTTCTCGAAACGCCGTATTTGTCAGTCGATCCAAAACACCAGGGTATTCTGCTTCACTCAGTCTATCACCGCCCAAATGGGTGGGACAATATTCCAGATGGGTTTAAAATACCTTGTAACGAATCGAGCATGTGGGGCGATTATCATATGCGCGAATCTGCTTTGTATTTATCGCGAATTATTTCAGGATCACCGTATTACACATTTTTCAACGGATTAATCTAAATAATGGCATCTAAAGTAAAAGATTTCTCAAAATTATGTGTTCATACACTCACAACCAAACCCTGGGATATTGAGACTTGCGTGAAAAATTATTCTGAAGCAGGTATTCATGGGATAACCATTTGGCGCAATGTGCTCGAAAACAAAAATCTGACGCAGGTCCGGTCGCTTCTCGATGATCATGGCATGGATGTGGTTTCTCTGTGCCGTGGCGGATTCTTTCCATCGGTGGATAAAGCCAGACGGGAAGAGGCAATAGACGAAAATTTACACGCAATTGAGCAGGCAGCAGCGGTTGGAGCTCCGTTGATTGTGCTGGTTTGTGGCGCAGATGGCCGTCAGTCGCTCGAAAAATCGAGAGAGCAGATTGCCGACGGCATTCTCCGGATTCTTCCGGCAGCCAAAAGCGCCGGCGTAAAACTGGCCATCGAACCACTACATCCGATGTATGCAGGCGACCGTTCGGCCGTTAATACGATGAAACAGGCAAATGATATGGCGGAGCTGATCAATTCAGCATGGGTAGGAATTGCTGTTGATGTCTATCATCTGTGGTGGGACGATAACCTAAAATCTGAAATAAAACGTTGTGCCGGTAAGGATCATTTATTCGCTTTCCATGTTTGTGACTGGAATGTCCCGACCCTTGATTTTTTAAATGATCGTGGTTTAATGGGCGATGGTTGTATTAATATTCCTGAAATAAGAGGTTGGGTGGAAGATTCGGGGTTTAACGGGTTTAATGAGGTTGAGATCTTTTCCGACAAGTTCTGGGCAACCGATCAGAAAGTTTATCTTGAAAAAATTAAACATGCATACTTAAACTTTACATGAGATGAAAAAATGTGATTTGCTGATGCTCTTTACCTTGTTTTTGTTATCGTTTCAAGGGGTTGCACAATTAACTGTCGGTGAAAAAATTGACCGCGGGGTAATCGCCCTCTCTGTCTCTGAAACTGAAGTTTATGTCGGATGGCGGCTTCATCAGAATGATGCTCCTGATGCCGCTTTTAATATCTACCGTGCGGAAGTCGGTTTCACTGATTTTAAAAAAGTGAACACATCACCGGTATTGAAGACAACCGACTTTCGCGACACAACTGTTAAACCGGGCAGAGGATACCGGTACCGGGTTAAAAAAGTGAACATTGGCAGTGAAGAAAATTGTCCGGGTGAAGCCTATGTGTTTACCCTTACCGATAATAAACCTTATCTGGCTGTAAAATTGAAGGATGATATCAAAGCCAAACGTATTGGCCTTGGTGATCTCGATGGAGACGGGGCTTACGATTTTGTTATTCAGCACCCCGATTTTAATGTCGATCCGTACCATCAGCCGGGTTACTGGAAGCGCAGTCCTGATACGTATAAACTTGATGCTTATTCATCAACAGGAAAATTTCTGTGGCGATACGATATGGGATGGTCCATCGAACTGGGAACCTGGTATTCGCCTTACATGATTTACGACATCGATCAGGACGGGAAAGCCGAAATCTATGCAAAAGCAGGTGAAGGTGACCCGCGCGAAATGGATGGTCATGTGCTCGATGGGAAAGAATACCTCGTAAAAATAAATGGGTTAACCGGCAAAATTGAAACCAAAAAGGAATGGCTTACGAAAGAAGGATTTGATTCGTACAATTACTGGAGTCGCAATTTTTTGTCAGTAGCCTATCTCGATGGAAAGAATCCGTCGCTGATTGAGCAACGGGGAACCTACACGATCATCAAAACCCGCGCACTCGATAAAAATCTGCAAAAATTATGGTACTGGGAGAGCACTGGTGATTATGCTAATTATAAAGGCCAGGGTCAGCACGGAATTCTGTCGGCTGATATCGATTCCGATGGCAAGGATGAACTGATCATCGGAACCGCCGCGCTGAATGACAACGGCATCCCGATGTGGCGGACAGGACTTGGGCACAATGATGCCGGATATATTGCCGATATTGATCCTTCGAGACCCGGACTGGAAATATTTTATGGCATTGAATCACGATCTCCAAAAAATGGAGTTTGCCTGGTAGATGCCCGCACGGGCGAGATTATCTGGGGATTCGACGGGAAAACTACCCATGTTCATTCGCAGGGAATGATAGGGGATATTGATCCGGCTCACCCGGGAATGGAGTGTTATGCAGGAGAGGCTAAAGGTGGTGACCAGTATTTTATGTATGCGGCAGGGGGTAACCGGTTGTCGGATAAAGATATGGGATCATTAAACCCTCGTCCCGTATGGTGGGATGCGGATGAACTGAAGGAAGTAAATATTGATAATCAGCTTTTTAAGTTCAAAGGTGATACTTTATTGAAAATCGAAGGTAAAGTAATGATGATTGCAGATATACTGGGTGACTGGCGTGAAGAAATCGTAACGAGTCTTCCGGGTGAATTACGCATTTATTCAACCAATATTCCGGCAATTAACCGAAAAATTTGCCTGATGCAGGACCGCCAGTACAGGGTAGGAGTGGCAGGTTCCACGATGGGGTATTTTTATCCTCCGCAGTTAGGTGTCAAAAAATAGATATTAATCATAAGCATAAAAATTTATAGATGATGACAGTTCACAAAGTAGGAATAATCATGAACGGGGTCACCGGTCGGATGGGTACAAATCAACATCTGATGCGATCGATTGTCGAAATTATTAAACAGGGTGGGGTGCAGGTGAGTCCTTCCGAATTTATCATGCCCGATCCCATTCTCGTCGGCCGCGATGAAGTGAAGCTCCGTAAGCTGGCCAAAATGTCGGGAGTTGAAAAATGGACCACCAACCTCGACGAAGTTATCAATGACCCGCAATACCAGGTTTATTTCGATGCGCAGACCACGGGTCGCCGGGCTGATGCGGTGAAAATGGCAGCACGCGCAGGAAAACACGTTTACTGTGAGAAACCAGTTGCTGTTGATACGGCTACTGCTCTTGAACTCTACAGGGTTTGCGAGGAAGCAGGGGTCAAACACGGAGTCGTACAGGATAAACTCTGGCTGCCGGGACTCATGAAGCTTAAACGGTTAATGGAAAACGATTTCTTCGGAAAAATTCTCTCTGTTAGGGGTGAGTTCGGATACTGGGTATTCGAGGGATTTAATGTCCCTGCGCAACGTCCGAGCTGGAACTACCGGAAGGAAGATGATGGGGGAATTATTGTTGATATGTTGTGCCACTGGCGATATGTGCTCGATAATCTGTTTGGGAATGTGAAAGGGGTATTCTGCCTTGGTGCAACCCATATTCCGGAACGTGTGGATGAGCAGGGAAAAGTCTATCAGTGTACGGCTGACGATGCAGCTTATGCAACTTTTGAACTTGAAGGCGGTATTATCGCTCATTTTAACTCCTCGTGGGTCACCAGGGTCCGCCGCGACGATCTCCTCACCTTACAGATCGACGGAACGAAGGGTTCGGCTGTAGCCGGATTGCGCGAATGCTGGACCCAGCACTATGGAAATACTCCCAAACCGGTCTGGAATCCCGATATTCCTAATCCGATTAATTTTTACGAAGGATGGTCGAAAGTTCCGGAACAGGAGGTTTTCGACAATGCATTCAAGGCGCAATGGGAATTGTTCCTTAAACATGTGGTTAAAGATGAACCATTTCGCTGGAACCTCATGGAAGGGGCAAAAGGAGTTCAATTGGCCGAAAAAGGACTCGAAAGCTGGGCTAAAAAAAGCTGGGTGGAAATTCCAAATTTATAAGGCAGAGGCATGGTGTAGTACGCAAGCTTATGCCTGAAGAATTTACCACATAGGCAGTAATGTCGTTTAGTTAAAGTCTATGAGAATAAAAATTTAAACGCAAAGAACGCTGAGGAGGCGCAAAGAATCGCAGAGGTAGATATTCCCGAATTTCTTTGCGGTTCTCTGCGTAAAACTTTGCGATCTCTGCGGTAAAATTTCAACTGCTATTGCTAACTAAACGACATTGACATAGGCAGGTAGATTCTCATAGAAATTTTTAACTAATGTGTTCTATGTGACTATTGTGGATAATTTATTTTGCATCCAAACTTAATAAAATTGTTTTATGTCAAAAATAGCCTTGATAACCGGCGGAACCCGGGGAATTGGACTTGGAATAGCCATTGAACTGGCAAAGGCCGGATTTGATCTGGCAATCAACGGAATGCGTGAAGAGGTTGAGGTTAAAACTGTAATCGCGGAACTGAGCGGTTATGGCGTTCAGGTGGCCTATTTCCGGGGAGATGTGTCGAAAAAGGAGGATCGCCTGGGGATGATTGGAAAAATTCTTGACCGCTTTGGAAAGATAAATGTGCTGGTCAATAATGCGGGGATCGCTCCGCCCGAACGCAAAGACATTCTCGAAGCGACAGAAGATAGTTTTGAGTATGTGCTCAGGGTCAACCTTCAGGGCCCTTATTTTCTCACACAACTGGTTGCCAACGCGATGATTGCAGGTAAGAAACAAATGGTTGACGA
Organism: uncultured Bacteroidales bacterium; assembly: GCA_942493325.1. Classification (GTDB taxonomy): domain Bacteria; phylum Bacteroidota; class Bacteroidia; order Bacteroidales; family Prolixibacteraceae; genus JAAFHB01. Next base: position 6,237,687 of record OW818689.1, read on the forward strand.
GTTCTTTTGCATCATCAATGTCTCATCGGTATCGGCAACCGTAGCTTCGGTAAACCGGGGTGAATATTGTATTTCGAAGGCAGGTATTGCCATGGCCACAAAATTGTGGGCTTCCAGGCTTGGTGAGTTCGATATCCCCGTTTATGAAATCCAACCTGGGGTGATCCGCACCGATATGACTTCAGGTGTTGTTTCAAAATATGATCAGTTGTTTGCAAACGGACTTGCCATTCAGCAGCGCTGGGGCGTTCCTTCCGATATCGGAAAAGTTGCAACGGCAATGGCTACGGGCTCTATGCCATATTCCACGGGGCAGGTGGTGCTGGTCGATGGAGGGATGACGGTACAAAGATTATAGGAGGATTAAAATCAGGGCGAATGGGCGAAAATGTGAGAAATGGAAAGTGACCGGGTGACTTTTTAAGGAAAGCTAAGTGGCCTATTAGTTTTGCTCAATTTTGAATCGCAGTCACCCGGTCACTTTTGGACAATTATTGCAAATCATAATATATTTATATCTTTGCATTAAGTGTGCGTTCGGAAGACCAACCAAAAAACTTAAATTAAAACCTAAATGAAATTATTTTCCGCTTCGTTAGATCCTGACTATCCGGATCGCAGGCAAATTTTACTGCTCGTGGTTTTTTATTTCGCAATTAGTACACTCTTTCTTTTTGCGACAACTATTCCTGTATTATTTGGAAAATTAATTGGATGGGAATTTTCCTTATTTACATATTTTGATTTACTCCGTCCTATTGCTTCACCAATTATTTATATTCCTTTAATCATCTATGTCAGCCGCAAAAGTGGAATTTCATATAAATGGGAGTTAAAATCCCCGGGTATCCGGTTTATTCTGCTTTTGGTTCTGCTTGCTATTGCTATCAGGATAATTATTCAACCTTTTATAAATCCTGTTGACTATATTACTACCCTGATTGGTGGAAGTGTCCGGCTATTCAATTTTAATCTGCCGGAATTTAATTTTTACTGGGTATTAAATTTTATTTTTCTGGTTTTAATTGTTCCAATTGTTGAAGAAATATTTTGGAGAAAGCAGATTTTTGGACTCCTTCTTAAAAACTATTCACCTACTGTTGCTATCGTTTTAGGTTCGGCTTTGTTTGCCTGCGCACATTGGCAATTAAACAACATCGGAGCATTATTTATCTGGGGCCTTCTGTTTAGTTTTGTTTATTATAAAACAAAATCACTTGAAGCTTCCATCCTGCTCCATTCAATAACCAATCTGACCAGCAGCTCTAAGCAGGGGTATGAATATATTGATGTTACAGGAATGTATTTTTTCAAATTTATTATTGGGATGGTAATTTGTGCAATAATTATTTATTTGATTATTAGTTATATAGATGGATTTGATAGAGTCAAGGCAGATTATCAGGAAGATAAAATAATTGCTCCATAAATCAGTTATTCATCCGAAATTCAGTATTTGCCATCCCCGAATGGGTTCCAAACCCATTCGGGGATGCAACCCCATTCAGGACTTTAAGTTATGCTGAACTTAAATTTTAATCACCAGTTTATAGAACAACCCAATTGCAATGGCGATCGAAAAACTCAGAAACGTCCCGATGATGATGTATTCTGTTTTTTTATGGTCCAGCGCATTTTTCAAATCTCCAAAGCGGAATATTGATTTAGCGGCAATCAAAAATCCTATCGCGCTGAATTCGTCGATCACAATAAATGTAAATATCAGTAACCGTTCCATAGTTCCAATCCATTTGCCGGCGTTTTCCAGTCCTTTATACAATCCTGTTGCTTCGAGTTCGTTACTCCACTTTTGAGTCAGTTTCCCGATCAGGATTGAAGAAGGAGCGCTCAGTAAAATAAACATCAGGAATAGCCACCATATTTTAGGACTGTTTGACAATGCAGTAATTGAGTCGTTAAATATTTGAAACTGACCCGAATATGCTAACCAGACGAATACGATGATGACCAGGTGTAAAAACTGATCCGCCAAAAAAATCCAGATGCTTGTCTTTGAGAGTTTACTTTTCAGCGCATCAAGTATTAAATGACCGGATATCACCCAGAAGACAACAGGCCACAGGTGCCAATCCCACAAAGTGACAATCAGAGTAACCAGGTTAATGGCGATGTGCAGCCAGAAATAGCGGGATTTAAATCCGATTGTTTCCCGCTGCTCTACCCATGATGAGGGTTGTAATACAAAATCGGCCAGTAAATGTGCAACCAGTATTCGCAGCAGTAAATCAAAATTTAAGGCATCCATACTATTTTGCTTTAATCATTAAATCATGGTACCTGTTTAAAAATGCCTGGATACTGTTAATGTTGCCATATTTGGCCAGTCGTGTATGCACTGCCGGCTGTGATATTTTCAGGTCTTTCGCAAGCTCCTTTTGATTTTTACCATAAAGCAGGTGATAATACATCGCTTCCGAGGTACTTGCTGTCCATCTGCTGATCAGGGCATCGGCCAGTTTACATTCAACCGCGAGCTCCCGGTCTGTTTCCTCCCACGGAGTTCCGATAGCAAGGCGCTCATTTTCCCGGGTTATCTGGTCGAAGACCTGACCTGATTTTTGAAATGCTTCTCCTTGTGATTCAGTGATCCGTTCGGCATTGTACCTGATACTGCCAATACCGATACCAATTCGTGCATCACTGTATGCGGCCCGAAGTGGTTTTTTAGTTTTATTCCTTCCCTGATTACCCGGGGATGGTTCATAGGTCCGAAGATGTGCACGTATGATGATCGCAACAAGCAATGCAGATTCCGGGTTGGGTATCAGTCCCTGGAAGCTGTCGCCCCTGAAGATTTCAAATGTTCCTTTTCCTCCCAGCAAATGAAGGTTAATTTCATTGAATGTGTTTTTTAACGAATCGATTACGGTGGCCATATCGGCATCTTTTATCTTACGCGACTTGACCAGATCACCCGTAATAACACTGTTTATCTCCATGGCCTTAAAAATAGTTCAATGATGTTATATATATCCTCCGGTTTATATTTCAAATATATAAGTTGTGCAGTTTATATTATGCAATTATAATCTGTGGGGCTTATGATTTTGATTTGTGTTGTCACCGGCCTTTTTGTTGTTGCGGACTTTCATTTAAGTTGTAGTTCCTTTACAAATATACTTAATCAATAAAACACAAATGGGAACCACCCTTTTGGAGTTGTTCCCATTTCGTCGCTTTCGAATTGCTTCGGACGCGGCGTCAGACTACGGTTATATGGCTGGCTGCATTTTCATCTGCTTCGTGCTTACGCATTCCGGAGATTACTTACAACCCATCGCGTTCGGATAGTGCCTTTTACAGCATTACCTTCCGGCTGTCCCTTCGGTTATCCTTGCGGAAGACCTTCCCGGACGGAGTGTTGTTGTGAATACAGGGTGGTTCATCTCTCGCGATCTGTACTTCTGCTGTATGGAACATTTCGGGCCTTGCAGCTTTTGATGTTCCCCGGAATAGTGGAAGAAACCTGCGTCTCTTTATTCTTCCGGTCTTAACTCAACCTACTAATGAACGACTGGCGTTACTTCCGGCTGACTGAACGGGTAAGATTGCTCTTTTCGTCCAACCTCTGACTCTTTGGTTGTGCAAACCCGAGGGCTTGAATGATCAGGTTCGAAGCTCAACTAAGAACTTTTTCCCTTCTCCGCAACTTCAGAGTAACCTTTTATCGCTTACCTGATAACTCAAAGATACAGGACGATATTCAGCCGTGCAACTATTTTGGGCTATTTATATTAACATTATATCAGATCAATTTCAACATAAGTTATTAACAATTGTCAGTAACTTTTATAGAGTTATTTAATTGATATGCAATATTATATGGATATTTTATCGTGTGCCGGATTTGATTTGTTGGTTTATCAGGAATCCAGGAAGTCCGGAATAATTTATAAATTAGTATTTATGCTCCTGTTTCAAAACCTGACAGGTTTCCGAAACCTGTCAGGTTTTTGTAAAATGGATTCTTTTTTCCTGGCGTAGGTATAAAACACAAATGGGAACCACCCTTTTGGAGTTGTTCCCATTTCGTCGCTTTCGAATTGCTTCGGCCGCGGCGTCAGGCTACGGTTATGTGGCTGGCTGCATTTTCATCTGCTTTGTGCTTACGCATTCCGGAGATTACTTACAACCCATCGCGTTCGGATAGTGCCTTTTACAGCATTACCTTCCGGCTGTCCCTTCGGTTATCCTTGCGGAAGACCTTCCCGGACGGAGTGTTGTTGTGAATACAGGGTGGTTCATCTCTCGCGATCTGTACTTCTGCTGTATGGAACATTTCGGGCCTTGCAGCTTTTGATGTTCCCCGGAATAGTGGAAGAAACCTGCGTTTCTTTTTTCTTCCGGTCTTAACTCAACCTACTAATGAACGACTGGCGTTACTTCCGGCTGACTGAACGGGTAAGATTGCTCTTTTCGTCCAACCTCTGACTCTTTGGTTGTGCAAACCCGAAGGTCTGAATGATCAGGTTCGAAGCTCAACTAAGAACTTTTTCCCTTCTCCGCAACTTCAGAGTAACCTTTTATCGCTTACCTGATATTTCAAAGATACAGGATGGTATTCAACGGTGCAACTATTTTAAGCCTTAACAATCAACAGTTTGTCAACACCAAATTCACCGCTTGTGAACCACGAAATAAACCATGAATTAACCGGAGTAATCAACAATGGTTCATTATTCAACTAATTTGAGTTTCAAAACCTGACCGGTTTCCGAAACCTGTCAGGTTTTTTGAAGTTGAAAGTTTTACATGGCGCAGGTATAAAACACAAATGGGAACAACCCTTTACAGTTGTTCCCATTTCGTCGCTTTCGAATTGCTTCGGCCGCGGCGTCAGGCTACGGTTATGATGGCTGGCTGCATTTTCATCCGTTTCATACTTACGCAATCAAGGGGATTACTTTCAGCCCATCGCTTTCAGATTCAGCCTTTTACAGCATCATCTTCCGGCTGTCCCTTCGGTTTCCCTTGCGGTGGACCTTCCTGGACGGAGCGTCTGACAGAATATGGTGAATTCATCTCTTGCGATCAGAAACTTACCATACGGAACATTCGCGGCTTCGCAGCTTTCCTGTCCCCCGGAATTGAAAGAAACTTGCGTCTCCTTTTTTCCCGGTCTTCAACTCAACCTTTCAAATGAACGACGAGCGTCTTTTAGGGTTGACCGGACGTGGAAGATCTCTCTTTTTCGTCCGACCTCTGACTCTTCCATTGCGCAAACCCGAGGGCCTGAATGATCCGGTTCGATGCTCAACTAAGAACGTTTTCCCGTCTCCACAACTTCAAAGCAGCCTTTTATCGCTTACCTGATAACTCAAAGATACACGACGGTATTCAGTCGTGCAAGTTTTTCGAATCATTTCTATCAACTCTTTATAAACCGGAGTTATCAACAATTGTTAATAACTTTTATTTTTTTATTGCTTTGATAATTAATGATATAAACTATAATGATTACATAATTTGCACATATAGTTAATCTGATTATGTTTGTAATGATGAACAACCGTGATCAAAATAGCACGAATATAGGAATCAGATTGATGATCTGGAGATAAAGATAAACCACGATTTTCGCACTCCGTATTAATCGGTCTTTCCATTTCCGGGTGCATATTGTTTCACATCTTCGAGGGTGATCATTTTATTGCACAAAATGATGAGTCGTTCGATTACATTTCTGAATTCCCTGATATTTCCTGTCCAGGATCGGTTTTGCAATTCATCAATTGCTTCGGGTTCAATTTCCATGGGTGGTCGTCCGTATTCGTTACAAATCTGTTCAATAAAATGATTTGCCAACAATGGAATATCCTCTTTTCTGCTATCAAGCGATGGGACATTGATCAGAATTACACTTAACCGGTGGTACAAGTCCTCACGGAATGTTCCGTTCTTGATTTCCTCAGCCAGGTCCTTATTTGTAGCGGCTATCACCCTGACATTTACTTTAACCGGGCTATCACTTCCTACCCTTGTGATGATATTCTCCTGCAAAGCACGCAATACCTTCGATTGTGCCGATAGGCTCATGTCGCCAATCTCATCCAAAAACAGGGTGCCGCCGTCGGCTTGTTCGAATTTGCCTTTTCGTTGTTTTATAGCCGAGGTAAAAGCTCCCTTTTCGTGACCAAATAATTCACTTTCAATTAATTCGGAAGGAATTGCAGCGCAATTAACTTCAACAAACGGCGCTTCGGCCCGCGGCGATAGTTCATGAAGCCGGCGCGCGATTAATTCTTTACCGGTACCGTTTGAACCTGTAATTAAAACCCTGGCTTCGGTGGGTGCCACCCGGTCGGTCATTTCGAGTACTTTTTTAATCAGGGGTGATTCACCAATTATTTCATAACGCTGGTTAATCTTTTGCTTTAATACTTTTGTCTCCTTAACCAGGACAGTTTTGTCGCCCGCATTCCGGATTGTAATCAGCAACCTGTTTAAATCGAGCGGTTTAACTATAAAATCAAACGCACCTTTTTTTATGGCCTCCACGGCAGTATCGATGTTTCCATGTCCCGAAATCATCACCACCGTTGTTTCGGGTTTAAGTTGCATGATTTTCTCAAGGACTTCAATTCCATCCATTTCCGGCATCTTAATGTCGCAAAGTATAATATCATAATCCGTGCCTTTCACCATTTCGATACCCAGTAAGCCATTTTCGGCGACGTCTACCGCGTACCCTTCGAAACCAAGAATGTCTTTGAGCGTATTTCGGATGCTCCGCTCATCGTCAATGACCAAAATTTTAACCATTTTGTTAATTTATATTCCATTAGAAATGAGCAGATCCATCACCCCTTCCTTTAATGCGTAATGCGTATGCAACAGCTTCCGGATTGATAATTTCCGGAGGATGAAATTAGTAAAAACCGACGCAATCACTACCATTTCGACACGCATTTTATCCATTCCCTGCATTTTACTCCTGGTTTCGTGGTCCGATTTAATTAGCTGCTCGTGGATCAGGCTGTAATCTGCCAGCGGAAGTTCTGTCACTCCCCTGATTTTAAGATCTGGTATTGCTTTTTCGTGAATATCCATAAAGGTATCGAATGCGCCGGAGCAACCGATTAAGGTATGAGGCTGATGAATTTTGCATGCACTCCATAACTCGTTGAGATGATCATCAAACCATTGTTCGTATTCCAGAATTTCTGCCTGAGTAACGGGATCAGACAGGCGGATGGTTTCCAAAGCACGCGCAATGCCAATGTTAAAGCTTTTTTTCCAAAGGATCGTATTGTCATTTGCCAGGATAAACTCAATACTTCCGCCTCCGATATCGAGAATCAGGTATTTCCCTATCTGGTCGGGTAAGGATAATCGCACCCCTTTGAAAATTAATTCGGCTTCGAGTTCACCATCAATAATATCAATCTCCCAGCCCAGTAAATGCTTTACTTTCTCAAGAAATTCGGCCCGGTTGGCAGCGCCTCTCAAAGCTGAAGTGCCTACAACTTTAACTTTCTTCACCTCATAATCACTGATGGTTCTGGAATGAGATTGCAGTGCACTTATTCCTCTTTCGATCGCCTCCGGAAGTAATATTTCTTTGTGAATTCCACCACGACCCAGTTTGACCGGCAATTTCCGGTCGTACAGCGTTTCAAATGTTCTGTCAGGTAAGATGTTGGCGATTAGTAAATTACAGGTGTTTGTGCCAATATCAATCACGGCATACCGGCTCATGGTCGAAGTTTATTGTTTATCCAATCAACAATTTCGGAGTAGTGATAATCTCCTCTGGCAATCATTATGACGAAATCATATTTTTCATCTTGTGAAGCAGTAAAATTTAATCCGTAATCCATTAATAACAACCTCATTAAGACATATCCAACGCGTTTGTTGCCATCTAGGAAAGGGTGATTTATCAGAATGCTCTCAATCAAGGCTGCAGCTTTGCAAATTGGAGAAGAATATAAATCTTTTTGGTCAAATGTCTGAAATGGTCTGGATAATGCAGATTCCCATAATGAATAATCCCGGACACCTTGGATACCTCCAAATTTATCAATTATTACCTCATGTATTCGAATAGCATCATGAATATCAATCATAGGGCCAATCGTTGCAATAATTCTTTATCTTCACGAAGTATTAAAGCTAAGTGTTTGGATAAATTAATCTTATCGTTTGGCGTTTCCTGAATTTGTTTGAGATAATCCAGAATATCAACAAGAACTGAATCGGGCACTGAATCAATAGCTTTGTGAATTTCAAGTTTTAAATCTGTTGTTTTCATAATCAAATCTTTGAACAAATTTAGTCAATTTGTTTCAATGTGTTTCTTTACAAACTACGATTTGTACATCAGCCACTTTCCGATCTCTTTCCATGAAGGTTTTTTGCCGTACATCAGGATGCCTGTGCGGTAAACTTTACCAGCTACCCAGACCATTCCGATGAAAGTTGCAACCAGAAGAGACATGGAAAGTGCAAGCTGCCATGGTGGTACACCAAAGGGTATCCGTGCCATCATCACCACAGGGGATGTAAACGGTATCATGCTGAACCAGAATGCGATAGGTCCTTCCGGACTCTTAATGGCACCCATCAATACTACGATCGAAAGGATGATCGGCAGGGTGATCGGTAACATAAACTGCTGTGCATCTTCAGGGGCATCAACCGCAGAGCCAACGGCCGCAAACATCGAACTGTAAAGCAGGTAACCGCCAATAAAAAAGAAGATAAAGCAACCGATAATCAACGGGAAATTAATGGTGTCGACCATCGAAAAGATTTCCTGCATTTTGTCCATTTGTGGCGCAGCTGCCTGTTGTACAGAATTCTGATTCTGCGACATGATATTTCCGATTTGCTCAGATTGTTTAGCTCCCGGGTAAAAGCTGCGGGTGCCCGAGAGAATTGTAATACCTAAAATTACCCAAATGGCGAACTGAGTCAGTCCGACAAAGGCGATTCCGATTATTTTCCCCATCATCAGCTGAAATGGTCGTACGCTCGAGATGATTACTTCAACAATACGGCTTTGCTTCTCTTCCATTACTCCGTGCATTACCATAGTGCCATAAATAAAAATGAACATATAGATCATAAATCCAAAAAGATAACCGAGTACCATCCCTATCTCAGTCGAGCTTTTCTTCGCTTCACCGCTTTCCCCCAATTTTATCGTGTCGATATTGATGTGGGTCCGCGTTGCTGCGATTCGTTTTTCCAGGTCAGGAATTGCAGTCTGTCGCACGACCTCAGCCATCTTGTCTTTTTCGATCACGCTTCGGATTTTATCCTTGATCTGTGATTTGAGGTCGAACGGAATATTACTTCCGGAGATGACCTGTACCGTGTTGGTGGTTAAGAAATTGGGGGCTACAACCAGGAGTGCATAATAATCCGAGCTCATGACTTTGTCCTTTATTTTCAGGTATTCCTCCTCCGGGATAAACTTAAATTGAGTGAATTCAGTGTTTTCCAGTCTACCCAGGAATACCGCAGAACCGTCATACACGGCAATGGTCCGGATTTGTTCATCGTCCATAGTGGCAAAATAGGCAGGAAGGATCATCATTGCCGACATCAGCACCGGCATGAGCAGTGTAAGGATAATAAACGATTTTTTCTGAACACGCGTTATATATTCTCTTCGGATAATGAGTGCTATTTTATGCATGGCCTTATTTTTTAGACGTTTTGTTTGACAACTTTAATAAATACTTCGTTCATGCTCGAGATGACCTCGTTGAAGGAGATGATTTCGACATGGTCTACCAGGTCTTTTATCAATTCTTTCGAACTGCTTCCGGCAAGATACTGGATGCTTAACCTGTTCGAATGGCCGTTGGATTTGTTGCTCAGAATATTGTATTTTCTGAAAATATTCTGATTCAGAATATCGGGCTCACCACGATAAGCAATATCATATATGTTTGATTTGTATTTTTCCCTGATCGCCTGGGTTGGGCCATCGAGAATTTTTTTTGACTTGTCAATCAATGCAATATGATCGCAAAGCTGCTCGACTGATTCCATGTTATGGGTCGAGAAAATGATCGTTGCCCCCTCTTTTTTCATCTGAAGGATTTCGCGGGTAATGACATCGGTGTTAATGGGATCGAATCCGCTGAACGGTTCATCAAAAATAAGGAGTCGTGGTTTGTGAAGAACCGTGCAGATAAATTGAACTTTCTGCTGCATTCCCTTTGAAAGTTCCATCACTTTTTTATCCCACCACGAAATAATTTCAAATTTTTCGAACCAGATTTTGAGTTCTTTCATCGCATCCCGTCGTGACAAACCCTTCAATTGGCCGAGGTAAAGAGCCTGCTCTCCGACTTTCATCTTTTTGTACAAACCTCTTTCTTCAGGAAGGTAACCGATCTGATAAATATCATCCTGCTTCATAGGTCGGCCATTTAACCATACTGAACCACTGTCGGGTGCAGTTATCTGGTTAATAATCCGTATAAGGGTTGTTTTCCCGGCTCCGTTTGGTCCGAGCAATCCGAAAATGGTCCCTTCATCGACCGAAATCGAAACATTTGTCAATGCCTGATGATTGGAATAGGTCTTTGAAACTTCTTTTGCAGAAAATAATTCCATAGTTGCTAATGGTTAAATGTTCATTCTTCTGTGTATTCATCATATTCATCCTCAATATAATCCGAAATATCACCTTCCTTAGTAACGGGTTTATCGATTTTTGCCAGTAAAAAATTCCATTCGGGCCAATTTAATTTTTGGCGTGCAAAAAAGATAAACACTACTGTAAGGATGACCAGCGAAACCAGGTCAGTCATGGGGTTGAAATCTGTAATCCGGTAAAGAGCAGGAGTTTGCAACGAGCTTGAATCCTGTGTAAAGAAGACAGATAAGAATATATTATTGATCGCGTGGACGCCCCATGCCAGTTCGAGACCTTCATCCATGAGGGCACATATCCCGAAGATTATCCCGAACCAAATGTATTGGGGCATCATTATTGCCGCCCCGTACTCTTTGATTTCGGGATTCATGAAATGAAGCGACCCGAAAAGTATCGCAGTAATGATTAGTGCTACCCATCTGTATTTGAAAATTTTGGCAAACCCCTGCATCAGGTATCCCCTGAAAATTAACTCTTCGAACCCGGCCTGCAATGGAAGAAGCAATACTGATACGGCGGCAAGTGTTAATAATGTCGCGGGATTAAATTCAAATTCAACAGTCTGAAGTCCTGTCAATACGGCAAAACCTTCATAAATAATCATCAAAATCAACCAGACTAAGGCCCCCCAGAAAAATCTTTTCCACCTGAAGGAGGAATAGCCTGTAATTATCGTAAGTACGGAACGTTCGTGAATGGGTTTCAACAGCAGCAGTAACGTGATCATCCCCAGAATAAACGGAATAAGCATTAATACCAATCCTGTAATGGGCGATATATCGTAAGCTGTAAGGTCTAAAAGATTTTCGGGATTAGGCTCAAGATCAGGATTGTCTGACATTTTTAAAAAGATCATTATTCCGAGAGGTATGCCACCAACGAATTGGGTGATAATAACCAGGATTACAAGCATTGCAATCCATCTGCCAATATCACTTTTACCTTCGTAAACTTTCTCTAAAAACATTAAGATTGATTTTTTTAATATGTCACGAAATTGGGTAAAAAATTACATAAAAACGTGGGAAACTATTTTTTTAATTTGTAGTGATATCAAACCCCATATACGGAGGGGTGAGGTGCTTCAGATTTTCAGGTGACGCAATAAAATCCCAGACCTCCTCAATGGTTGAAGGGAGTTTTATCGTGTTAATTAAGGTATAAACAGGCATAACTTTTTTGTAGCTTCAGTATTTCAAAACAAATACCTGATATTCAAAATAAATGATTTTGTCAGTTCAGATGCCAGATTGCTGCATTGAGAATAGTTGCAAAGGAGACCCAGAGTAAGTATGGGATTTGAAGCCAGGCAGCTGTTTTACTGATTCTGGCGAAAAGAATAATCATTGCCACGATGCTCAGCCAGATCAGTACGATCTCAAACAGGGCCCAGCCTGGCAGATTAAATCCGAAAAACAAAAAACTCCACGCAAAATTGAGAACAAGTTGTACGGAAAAGATTATCAGTGCATTGGTTCGATTCTGTCCTGCCGGAGATTTCCAGATGATAAACAACGATATGCCCATCAAAAGGTAAAGGAACGTCCACACGGGACCGAAAATGTAGCCGGGAGGATTAAATGATGGTTTGTTCAAAGTTATATACCAGTCGTTAACGCCTGATGCCGTCGCAAATCCCGCGATTCCTCCGATGGCAATCGGAATAAGAATGCAAATGATGAGTGCAGAAAAATTCTTGATCGTGCTCATTTTTTTATGAATAACGATTAGGATTCAATTTGTCGCAATCCGGTTTATCATCCCTTTAAAGATGAAAGCATGAAATGGTAAAACCGCGCACCAGTATAGGCGGCCCCAGACTCCCAGTGGTCTGAAAGTTGCTGTCTGGATCAGTTCGTCATTTTCGGTTATTTTAAATTCGAGCCAAGCTGAACCCGGAAGTTTCATTTCGGCATACAGGAGAAGTCTTTTCTCTTCCTTACTTGCCACGAGGACACGCCAGAAGTCCAGGGTTTCGCCTGCTGATATTTCAGTTGGATTTTTCCGACCGCGCCTTAAACCAACACCTCCGGTAACCTTGTCGAGTGTACCCCGGAGTCTCCACAACCAGTTGCCGTAGAACCATCCGTTTTTCCCGCCTATGGACAAGATATTTCGCAGGACACGGTCGCTGTTTTTTATTTTTATTTGTCGTCTGTCGATAAAGCAGCCATTTACCGGTACCTGAATATTTTTTAATATTCCGCTGTTAAGCGTCGAACTCGTGAGGGCATCTTTCCAGCTCGATACTACCTGGTTTTGTTCGATTTTCCCGAAAGCCAGCTTAATGGCTTTGTCATAACTAATCAGGTCAATTCCACCAATCAGGTCATTCAATTGGTTTTCCTGACAGACGATTTCCATTTTCATACTTTCGACCAGGTGGCTTGCCAGTGAATAGGAGGTGGATGTTATGAAATAGAGCCAATAGGATGATAACCGGGGGGTCATTACGGGGACAATCCAGATTGTTCGTCTTAATTTTCTTACTTTCGCGAAACGGAGCAGCATTTCCTTATAGGTTAAAATTTCGGGACCCCCGATATCATAACTGTTGTTAAAGGTTAATTCGTTATCCAGAACACCTGTCAGGTATTCGATCACATTTCGGATCGCGATTGGCTGGGATCGTGTGTTAAGCCACCGGGGTGCAATCAAAACCGGTAGTTTCTCAACCAGGTCGCGGATAATCTCAAAGGAGGCGCTTCCCGAACCGATAATTATGCCTGCTTTCAGCGTAGTAAGATGATATTTGTCTGATTTCAGGATATGTTCAACATTTTGTCTGGAATGAAGGTGTTCCGAAAGTTGTTCATTATTGGTAATTCCGCTTAGGTAGATGACTTGTTTTGCGTGGGTTTGTTCGATGCGGGACTTGAAATTCCGGGCTGACTGATCTTCCATTTTGGCAAAATCGCCAATATTGGTCGACATCGAGTGAATTAAATAATAGGCAACATCGATATCATCGGGTATCAGATCAAGGGTAGATCCGATCAGAAAATTAACTTCCAGTACAATTAAATTTGTGGAGTCGTACCGGCTATAATCAAACCTTGATTTATCCCGTACACAGCACAACACAGTGTGTCCATTCTGTAAGAGAACCGGTAATAGCCGTTGGGCAATATAACCCGTTGCTCCGGTAAGGAGAATCTTCATTTCGATGTCTTTAATTTACAACATGCAGCACGTTTTTTTGTTTTGATCCTTTTCATTCCGGGAAGGTGATTGATTGTATAAATCGATCTTAAGCTAAATCCGGAGTGCCTTTTAATTAACTGAGCTGATTTCAAATAGTTCACCACCATACAGATCATGAATAGTTACTTTAATTCCATTATTCTTTAGTTCGTCACCTGTTTTGCTCGCGATAACTTTTCCCTCAATGTTTTTAACCTGGTAATTTTTGCCCGGGTTGAGGTAATTGATGGTGATCATCCTGCTGGTGTCTAATGCCCCGTGCCGGAATACCCCGATGATCCCTCCGGTTTTGAGATCGGTATTGATACGCTGGAAACCGTCCCATCTGCCTTGCTGTGGTTCACCTAATCCATTTAAATCCTGGCGATAACTCATAAAGTCGTATGCCGATTGCATCAATTGCAGCCAATCGGCATAGGTGCGGTATTTTTTCAGATCGGCCGGTGATAGTTTCCGGGGATCGCCCAGCATAATGGGCAATGCACCCGCCAGTGATTTAATGTGTGTTTCCCAGCCTTTGTCGTCCATCCGGGGGTTGCCGATTACCAAGGCAGTAGCTGACATCGCCGGTGAACGCCACCAGGCCATATTCCGTATTCTCAGGTCAGTTTTTTCGTTGGGTTCATAATAATTTGAAAGCCAGTTGCCTTCGGCGTGTTTGAGCATGGCATAATCGATTAGCTGCAGCCCGCCCATGGCTTCAAAAGTGCAATCGATAAAAAGGTTAGGCTTTGCCTGGTGCAGCTCATCAAAAAGCACCCACATTTGCTCGTAATTTGCAAACAACGATTCGGGGTGATCCTTATGACCTGCATGCGAGCTGGCATAACATCCTGATTTTTCATGATCAAAAACATAGGCACTGGTAACAACAGCAAAATCCAATTTCATGTATTCCAAACCGTAATCCAAAGCCAGTCTGAGCAATATATCTTTAATGTAATCCTTCCATCCCGTTGAATAGCAAGCCGAGCGGATTTCATTACTTTCCCCCTCAATATGCAGATTGGCAAAATTTCCCTTTTTATCCTTTACAAACCACTCAGGATGCTGGCTGTAAACTTTACTCGCTGAGGAGGCACTTCCAACACTCACCCACAAGCCCGGCTTCATCCCCAAAGATTTTATATAATCGAAAACAGGTTTTAGTCCATTAGGAAATTTTGTTTTATCGATACCCCAGTCGCCATAATTATCCTGCCAGCCATCATCAATCACAAATTCCTTCATCCCGGCATCCGCGGCAGCTTTGGCAAGTTCCATGACCAGTTTCTCGTTGATATTTTTCCCAAATGGATGCCACGTATTATATACAAAAGTTGGCTTTTCTTTTAATTCTGAAAGCCTGATGCCCATATGCTTCCGGATAAAATCAGGAACAGCCGTATTCAGAATTTGCTCCGGATCCTTCTGATTGTTATAAACCATTGTAAAAACCTGGGGAGTTTCGAATAATTCACCTGCCTCAATCCATTTACGGAAGGGGAATCGGGCATCTTTGTGGGTCAGACCGCTGCAAATCTCCGGAGCATCCCGGAATACAGAGGTATGTTTCATCACACCTGAAGCTTCATTGCCAATCACTATACCTGCTTCCCAGTCCATGTTGTGCACGATTACCAGGGCATCCTGCATATTGCCTTCGTAGGGTCCGATCGAGCGCCGTCGTCCATAGTCACTGTAAATCGAGCTGAATGTGGTTGCATAATAACCCGTTACATTAAATTTTTCAACATCAACCGATTCCAGTGAAAGAGTTTCACCGGTTAGATTTTTAACAACCAGACTTTTCCGGATCACGGGCAGATCGGGGTACATCAGGTATTTCAATGTAATTTCTATTTTTTTATCCTGGCTGATTAACGTAATGGCAGCGCCATCGCCTTTTAGCCGATCGGTGATTTGCCTTACATCAACCAGACTCCAGTTGCTTTTTCCGGAATACGAAATCCCGTTCGCCTCAAACTGAAAATCGGTGTTTGCAGGCTGAAAATACCTAAAATCTCCCTCAACAGGTTTGTACGAAGTTGTGATTAAATTTCCGTTTTCGCCCGGTAGGCTGATCGTGCGCTGAACTACGCCATTATTAAGTATTAATTCAGTTTTAGTCCATTTCGCAAACTGCGCTGCAGTCACTTCACCGGAAACGAGCGAAAAAATTAATAAAACGCAAAACGGAATAGTTGATTGTTTCATTTTTTTTTGATTGTTACCTTCCTGCCTTGGCATGAATCTGCGTGATTTCGAGTTTTAAAATTTCCATACTCCTATACGCTTCATCCGATTTTTGGTGCATTCGTTTAATCATCTCCGGATTGGTTTCGAGATGGTTCAACAAGATATTCATCCCATATTTCTTTTCTTCAAGCGTAGTGACAACACTCATGTTTCCCCAAAAAACGGCAGTTCTGTATACGTGTTCACATTCATTGGTGACATATCCTCCGTCTTCAATGATCGTTGCACAGACATCGGGATTGGATCGGATAAAGTCGAGTTTCAGTCCATGCGATGAACAATGAAAGTACAGGGTGTTTTTCTCCGGATCGTATCCATAACTCAGCGTCACAATATAGGGTTCGTTATCGCGACACATTGCAATTACTGAATATTTACCGTTCGTTAAAATCTCATGGATATCTTCAACAGAAGTGAGTTCACGGTTCGGCCTGTTTTTTAAATGATAGTTTTGCATTTATTATTTTTCCCTGTGTTAAGGGTGTTTGTATTTCCCGCGGTAATCTCTTTTCATTAATAGCGATGCGGGCTTATTATCAATAATTTGATTTTTAGTTTGATCCCACTTCACCAATGACTGCGTGTAATATGAAATCATGGCCAGCTGAACGGTGGCAGTTGACTGGAATGCATCTTCCGGAGTACAGGCAATCAAGTTTTTATCTTTGGCTTTAACCGCATTTAAAAAATTCTCCACATGTTTTTCCTGCATCAGGTTGGATGGAAATGGTAACTCCTCCCATTTTCCTTCTTTTCCGGCATGGAACAGGACAATTTTCGAATCCTCGGCAAAGAGGGTGGCTTTTTCGCCATGAAAGAATATGCCGTTGTTAAACTCTTTAACCGCATCACCCGTACCCCAAAGACGGTGTTGCCAGACAACCGGTGCTTTCTTAAAAGCCATATTGGCTGTCAGTGTATCGGGTGTTGTGATCTTATTTTTTAATTCAGATATACCTCCCTGAGTATAAAATTCCAGTGGCATCGATTCTCCCATGATCCGGCGGATAATGTCAATATGATGAATACCCCAGTCAACGAGGTGACCATTCCCGTATTCTTTTTCGAGCCGCCATGCCTTATGACCAATATTTGGCCTGTAGTCGAGTTTGGGTGCCGGGCCGCACCATTCTTCCCAGTCGAGTGAAGCAGGAGGCGATTGTACGGTCGCGTCCTGTGGGCCTGGAACATAATGTATCTGCGCCGTTATCTGGTGAACAGGTCCGATGGCTCCATTATCAATGAGTTCTTTCGCCTTTTTGAAGGCATCGCTCTGGCGTCGTTGAAAACCAATCTGCACGATGTTACCAGCCTTTTTTGCTGCATTCACCATTGCCAGTCCTTCCGATATTTCGTAAGCGAGCGGCTTTTCACAATAGATATCAAGCCCTTTTTCGCAGGCTGCTATAAACTGCAGCGCATGCCAATGAGGAGGAGTTCCAATAAAAACGGCTTCCAATCCATCGATATCCAACAATTGCTGGTAATATTTGAATGTTACAGGTCTGGTGCCCTGAAGCTTTGCCACTTCATCGGCACTGCTGTTCAAATGTTCAGTATCAACATCACAAATAGCGACAACCTCAACTCCGCCGGCTTTCAGCGCTGCTTTTGTTATGACCATGCCATACCAGCCGGCACCGATCAATCCGATTTTTAACTTTCGTTCCTGGGGAAAAGCGACATTGAACGAAGCGGCAAAGGCGGCCGTTGTAAGAGAGGCTTTTTTTAAGAAATTTCTTCTTTCCATCTTGCTTCCGGGATTAATTTTTGGGTTTATAATTTAGTTGATAACGCTGTAGTTATAAAGTGCATAACTATTTTTCTCTGCCAGGTCGAAGGTGATCATGCCATTCGTTCCGACTTTGCCTGAGAAGGATTTTCCTTTGCCGGCGATGGAGGTGCATTTTACCAGAGTACCGGCTTTGAGCCATGTTTTCATTTCATATTTTTGGATTTCATTAGCCTCCCTGAAAACAAGAAAATACCCTTTATTTGCCTGAACCGATTGAAAGCCTGTCCAGCTCCTGCCGGATGGTACATCTCCGATGGGAAAGATATTGCCACTGTGCAAATCGGATTGAATTTTGAGGTACTTTTTGATGACCGGTGCCCCTGTTGTAATGGCTTCGGGTGGTAATCCCGTGCCTTCGAACCATGCCAGCGGTTGTGCAACCATAGCAATGGCGAAAAGGTAATCGAATGAATAGTTTGCCGGTCCAAAAGGATCACCCTTGTATTTATCAGCGTTCCGCCATTTATTCAGAAATTCGATCTGAAGTGTTTGAGACGGTACATATTCCGACAACATCCATAGGTTTCGCAGTGTTGTGTAAGGATAATAGTTCTGCCAGTCGGTGTAGCGATTTTCCAGGAAAAGGTTGCCATATTCATTAAAATAATGGTATCCACCTCTTCGGCCTGCGGTAACATCGAGGTTAAAAACAACCTGGTTCTTGGTTTCGGCATTTACTTTCTCCAGGAATTTCCTGAAATTTAGTTCTGCAGTTTTATCAGGAAGGTTAACGCCGTCGATTTTAAAGGTACGGATACCATATTTATTGAAAAGGCCGATCAGCGCGTCAGCATCCTTCTCCCAATGTTCATTGCTGTTATCCCGGCTTGGGTTAAACCAAAGACAAACTTCAATACCCAATTCCTTCCCTTTTTTTACCACAGGTTCGAGACCGTTTGGAAATCTTTCAGCATTTGGCTCCCAATATTTCGGATTGTTCCAGATTGATTCCAATGACCCTCCTTTGAAGGCTGAATTTGAAGAGCGACCCGATTGCCATCCGTCATCCAGTTGAAGATGGGTAATTCCCAGTTTAGCTCCGGCTTCGAGTTCTGCAATGGCAAAACTTTCACGGACACGGGTATCCTGTCCCCGATCGCCCCAGGTATTCATCAGCACCATTTCATCCCTTCCCGGTTTATGCAACCTGATGTTTTTCTGATAATTACGTAAAGCGGATAAGCCATTTTTCTGATCACCGGAATAAATCCCGGTTACGAACCCGTATCCCCTTTTCCATTCCCGTTTATCCAGATCAGCGGGGTTGATGCCTGCACCGATTGCCCTGAAAGTTCCAAATTCAGACATGAAATCGCCACCAGGGTAAGCCAGCTGCACGTTGGAAGTGGGTGCTTCCTTAAGTATAAACAGCCCATTGTTGTTTACACTATTGTAAGCAAAGAGCAGGTTCCCACGAAAAATATTAGGCCGGTACGACAAGGTTTTTACACTGTTTACCAGGGTATTAAACCGATCGGTAATGTCAAAAAACTCAACGGCATTAATTTGCCAGTGTTTCCCCGGCAACTCAAGTTTTTCGATTACAGGGGTGTTACTTCCCGCATTTCCGGCGGTAAGTTTTTCAAGATTTACCATGTCGGCCATATTTGCTCCTGATTTAAGCCAGGTATTGACTGATTCACCCCTGTAATAGAGGTCGCAGGCAATGGCGGCACAATTGGCATAAAGCCGGAATACCCGCTTTATCTCAAGCTTACCGAGTGTATATACGATTTCAGCTTCCAGATGTTCAGGGGCAATGGCAGTTGCAGCAATTATTTTTGATGAAAACACACCATTGTCAGCTTTTTCCGTTTCCCCCGGTAACGCCAGGTCAGACTTTTTACTGTTCATCTGCCATACATTTCCGCTCAACTTGTCGGTTATCGAAAGGGTGATAATATTCCCGTTATTCCACCGATACGAACGGGAGATTTGGTCGTTTTCGATTGTAAGTAAATCATTTTCAAGCTTAGCAGAATATAATTCATCTGACTTTGATAGGTCTGCCGCGGGCTGTTGTGCCATCGATGACAGGCAAAAAGCAAAAGCTCCGAACAGAAACAGGAATTGTGAAAAGCGCTTCATATTAGTTAATTACAGTAATTGATTTAAATCAGAATGGTCATTGAATGGTTTCATGTGATCTTCTACATAATGTTCTCTTCCACTAGCCCAAATTTAGTTTTATTTATTTACCTGCACAGCTATTATATGAATTTAGAGTGGTCAGTTTTTAACAAAAAAAGATCGTTACACGGGACTTTTCCAGGGCAACATGATGGATTGTAATCAGATGAGTTTTCCGATTTTTTATATATTAGTAATAAATATAATTAAGTTGACATATTTGACTGTTTGATCAGGCTCAGTTTAAATCAATCGTTTAAAATATTTTGATGTAAGTTGTTATATATCAGATATATACATAGGATACATTTGAAACGCCCACAGTCACATGTAGTTACGGTACTTTTTGCACAAAAATTTATTTAACGAAACATTGTTTAAAGCACGTCGTAAACAATATTGAAAACAGCATCATTTTCCCTGCATCCAATCTATTTTTTATGTCTAATTTATGATAAACATTTAAAAAATGAAAACCGAAACACTTAACCAAAAAAGCATTGTTTTTATCAGAAGAAAAGAGGAGAGGAGTTCTTTAGAGGCAAGAGGATACTATGAACTTTATAACAAATCCTTTCAGCTGATTGGCAAAATTACCGAAGATTCAGACCAGGGTTCATTAACTGAGGTAAAAAGTGTGAAGGGATATTTAAATGAAGAGCATGATGCTGCGGCATATTGTAATTTTGAACCCTCTTTAAAAAGTAAAATGATTCAACTTAAAAGAAACGAATTACTTGAGTGTAACCGTATTTTCCCGGATAATGCCAATGGTTTTTCGTGTTCTTTTAATTTGGCCGACCTCGGAAAGAATCCGGTAAAGACAGATGAAGAAAGGGAGGCAGAACTGAAAATCATCAGGGAATGTGGATACCTGGTAAAAGGATTAATTTCATTAATTCTTACCTTTCTCTTTGCATCGTATGGTGGCTGGTGGTGGATACCCACTATAGCAGCTGCCTGTTATTCATTAAACAGCTTCAGGGAAACCTAAAACGGCGATGAAGTATACTGGCAGCTGGTCCGGATGATTATAGTATCGATTTATAAATATTCATTAGCCCCGCAATATATCCATATCACGATTTTTCTGAGTTTTGCAGGTAAATCTTTAATTCTGAAAGCAGTTCTTTGGTTGTACTCACCAGTTCAGTAAAAATTTCATCAATTCCTTCTTCCGAATTATTTATTGCCAATTCTTCCAACTTACGGGTAAGTTCAAGTGCTTTAGGTGCCATATAATTGGCAATCACACTTTTAAAGCTATGTGCGTTAAAAACCAACTTAGTAAAATCTTTGTCTTCGATATTTTTTTTCAGGTTACTGATCCTGTCTTCATATTCGTCAATGAAGATACCGATAATCTCTGCGATTATTTCTTTATCATAGTACTGGAAATTCTCATTAAACTGATCCCAATCAATTACTGCCATATAAATTAGTGTTTTTGTTTATTTACTGAGTCTTTGAATACAATCTTTTTCGCAAAGATTCGCAATATCGTTATAATAATTGTTCGATTGAAATATGTGGCCTGTAATGTTCATGAGTTTATTTAGTATGTCAGCCAAATAGTCTTCAATGGTTTGTTCGTTCTATAAACGATACTTCCTGTTTCATTCCCCGGGCATAAAAATGATTTTTGAATTAAATTTAAACGCGAAATATCATTTTTAACGTTTTCGGATACTGTGATTAACGATAAACAATCAACCATACCAACGCCGGAAGCTTTTAATAATGCTTCTTTTGATGTCCAGATTTCAACGAACCGTTCCTGATTTTCTCCATTTCTGCAATATTGAGCCTCGATTTCCGAAAATGCATATTTTACCATCGAAGGCAGATCTTCTGACCCATTCAGTATTTCGATATCGATACCGATTCTCCCTCCAAAGCAAAAGCCGAGTAAAAAGGCATCATTTGAATGACTAACATTAAAAAATAAATTTGATTCGGACAAATAGAGTTTACCAAACCGTCCTTTTCTGAGTTCAATATCGAATGGCTTTTTGTTAAGATAGGTGCCCAAAATTAACCGCAAAGTTGCCCTGCACGAAAGCCATGTCCTTTTCTGATGCTTATTTCCAAGTCTCTCAGAATAAGCCAATTCCTGAGGAGTGAGAATTTCTTTTAAAGCCAGTGAATGTGACTGATAATCAGTTCCATAAACAATTACCAGAGACTCTTGCTCATTCGACAATTCCGGAATTTTGACTGATTTTACCCAGTTCATACGTTCATTCTGATTTTTGCTTCTATTTCAGCCAGTCGTTGATCCAGAACTTCGGCAAAATGCTTATCGTTTGGTGGCGCAAAAATTAAGGAATGCTCACTGGGTAAAGTGTGGACAACTACACCTTTTTGTGCAAATCTACCCCACCCGTAATCTCCACGATCCGATATATAGAATGTCGGTTTGCCGGCTCTGAATAAATCGAGTTGAATAGGTGCCGATGTAATTTTATAGTTTACAAGAGCCTCTGTCATAGCCATCTCCACATTGTCCGACAAAAACATGGGTTGTCCGTCTTCAATCCTGATTGTCCGCTCTTTTTCTTTCATGATTCCCAGTTTAATTAATCGGAAAATAATGGAGAACCGAATGCTTTTGTATTTATTTTTCAAAAGCTGTTTCTTCCCATTCATTGGTTCCTTTAAAAGTAACCATGTAACATAGAATGGTTTTATTACAGATATCTTTAGCTTGAAGAATATTTGTCCCAAAGGCGATTGGATGTGTTTTGCCATCGAAGAAACAGAATCAATAACTCCTGTAAAACCAACTTCATTCCCCTGAGTTGCCAGTTTTTTAGCCATGTCGAAGGCAATAAATCCACCAAGTGAGAATCCCAGTAGCAGATACGGACCGTTTGGTTGAATTTTTTTGATTTCCTCAATATAGTCATCAGCCATTTCTTCAATATCGTTGCTTAACTCTCCATTTCCATCCAGACCTTTTGCCTGAAAAGCATAAATGGGACAATCGTATTTAAGATGATGTTTAAGGGATTGATAAAGAAGAACATTCAAACCTGCACCATGAATAAGAAAAAGTGGTGTTTTTTTTCCTTTGGGCCGGATTGGTACCAAACACCGCCAGAAGCTATCTTTTTTATCGGATGAAAGCAAAGATGCAAATGTGCGTACGGTAGAATTTTGTATTAAGGATGCCAGTGGAATGTTGATTTCTTTGCGTTTTTTCATTTCAGCCATCAACTGAACAGCTTTTAGTGAATGTCCACCTAAGTCAAAGAAATCATCATCAATTCCCATTGCTTCAACCTTAAGAATTTTCTTCCAAAGGTCGAGCACAAATTCTTCTGTTTCGTTGGTAGGATTTACTATTTTGTTGCCTGACAGGATCTGTTTTTCCTTTGCAGTGGCGATCAGTCTTTTTTTATCGACTTTTCCATTACTGGTTAACGGAATCTCATCGACTTTAATAATCATTTCAGGAACCATATAACCAGGAAGTTTTTTCTTTAATTCATCCCGGATGGCCTGGGTATTCGTTTCAACATTCTTTACTGTATAAAAGGCATAAAGCGATTTTTCACCTGACGCATTTGCAGAAACAGCAACAACGCAGGTTTCAACTCCATCCATGGAACCGATTTGTTGTTCGATTTCGCCTGGCTCAACCCGGAATCCTCTGATTTTAACCTGCGCATCAACACGCCCCTGATAATAGATGATTCCATTTGTATTAGCTGTTACAAGATCGCCTGTACAATAACACCTCTGAAAACCTTCATCAGGTGTTTCGAACAATATAAAAGCTTTTTTCTGTTCAGGTTCACGGTTCAGGTATCCAAGTGCCAGACTTTCGCCGGCTATAATCAATTCACCCGCAACTCCTTCAGGTACTATATGCCGGTTATCGTCTGTAATATATAGTTTATAACCCGGCAAAGGCTGACCAATCGGAACTGTTGTTTCCGGTTTGTATCCTGTTTTAATTTCGAATGCAAGTGCAACTACCGTCGTTTCTGTTGGTCCGTAGGTATTGAATAATCGATGATTGTATTCCCTTTTGTTCCAAAGGGTTACATCATTTGTGGAGACAGCTTCACCGCCAATGATTACTAATCGCAAACTTTCAGGAAGTGGACTGCTAAGGTAAATATCTGATTGAATTACCTGTCGCCAAAATGCAGTGGGTAAATCCCAGACCGAAATCTGATGCTGGTGCGAAAAACTCAGCAATTCATCGGCCAGCAACATTTCGGCGGTTCGTAAATAGATACCAGCTCCGGAGCAAAATGAGGTGAAAATTTCTTCAATGCTTGCATCAAAAGCAAGGCTTGAAAACTGTAACACACGGTCTTTGTCTGTGATTTGATACAATCCCAACGCTCCGGAAATGAAATTCGCAAGTGCTTTTCGGGATATTTTTACACCTTTAGGAACTCCGGTGGAACCACTTGTGTAGATTATATAGGCAATACTATCGGGATTACAGGCTATTTTTAGAGTATTTTCCTGATCTGAGTGATCTATCTCCGATACATTCAGAGCCGGGATATTATCAACGAAGTCAGGTATTGCCTGATCGGTCAGAATAAGCGAAACCCTGGAATCGGTACAGAAAAACTTCTTCCGCTCAGAGGGCATCGTTGGATCGATGGGCAGAAAACTGCCCCCGCATTGCAGGATTGCCATAATTGACACAAAATAATTGTAATTACGATCAATGGCAACGGCAACAACCTGGTCAGGAGAAATACCTGTATTCAATAATTTGGCCGATAAGTTCCCGATATCTCTTGCGAATACGCTGTAGGAATAGCTTTTACCTGAATCGAAAATGGCTGTCTGGTCCGGAAATTTGGCTGCTATGGTAAGAAACTGATCAATAACATCATTTATCATCACAGGCTCACAAACTTTCCGATTAACAGATTTGGTAATATCCAGTGATTTTGCAGCAGAAACCAAACCGATTCGTTTTACTGGCTGCTCAGGCGATTGAATCAGGTTGCTCAAAAACAGCTCAAAGCTTTCAGCCAATGAATTAACACCCGGAAATTGGGAATCACCATGTGTGCAATAGCTTATTTCATTCTTTTCTATATTGATAATAATACTATCTTCATTTATATAATTTGTTTCAACTGAAGCATTTGATAGAATGATCTCCGGTTGGTCGGAGGCATTGATTCGTAATTCCGGATAACGGATTCTGGTTGATCGTGTGAACGTTTCTGACGATTGGGAATTTTTAATAGTTATCAATATTTTGCCAATCTCAATAAGTGTACTATTCGAATCATCGATCGTACTATTTAAGGGTACCCACGTGCTGAAAAAATCCTCAAGACCCTTAATTCTCTGAGGTAATTCTGAAGAAACAAATCCCAGTGTTCCGGAAGTCCGGTTCGACAAGCGCAGAAAGAATAGCATGAAAACCGCTGACAGTATATCTTCCGTATTTTGATTTGGGAATAACTTATTAAGTCCGGCAATTTTATCATTATCAAAGCTTGATTTTGTAACTCTTTGGCCGGGTTCTCCATTCAGTACCGGCCAGGTTAAAAACTCTGCTTTTTCGAGTTGTTTTCGCCAGAAAGGCTCGAATTTAGCCAAATTGCCAAAGTGAATTAATGCCCTGCCTGCTATGGTTTTATCCGGAAGCTGGAGTTGATGACCGTTTTGCAGAATTGATTCTGTAATGACCTTATTACCGCTTTTATCGTAAATAACTTCGGGAATAATCAATCCATCCTGGCAGTAAAAGCCCTTTTCCCCTCTGTACTCAATTATCTTCCCCGGATGGCCCTTTTGATCAAATATGACTGAAGTTCCGGTAACTACATAATATTCGCCGCGAATAAATAGCAGGGGAAACGTAAATTCATTCGGATAATAACTGCTGAAATTTGTCGCCCGAACCAGGTTATCAGCCGATTTAGCTGTCATTTCATAGGTTATAAGGCCAAATGATTCGGGACGGGCAGCATAGGGAAAATATGTTCTGTTTTCAAGATTCTGGGGCACCGGTGTTAATCGGTTTCCACTTATTGAAGTGATTAATTTTTCAAAGCTGGTAATGGCTGCTTCGAAACATCGGGTATTGAGCGAAAGTGCAGTATCATTAGGGAGTACAGGAAGGAGCTGACTTGCCACAATATCACCTGCATCAATTTTGTCAACCACCTCATGCCACGAAACGCCATGTTCTATCTCTTCGTTCAAAATAGCCCAGTTGGTCGCATACATACCAGCGTATCGGGGAAGCGGGGCATCGTGATAATTAATGGCCATAATCCTGGCAAGTGAGGTAAACGACTTTTTTAGGATTAAACTGTTATTGATGCTGAAAATATAGTCGACTGGTTCGAAATTTGTTAAGTCGTTAAGATTGTTGTATTTAGGAAAGTCTTCAGCCACATTTTCATGAAGCAGACTATCGTCTCCCGAAACCAATGCCTGAATAGTGATTCCGTGATCTTTGAGAATCCCCATGCACCGTAAGGGTAGATTTCCTTCGCCAACGACGATACATGTTATCTTTTTCTGAATATCCATATGACTTTTCAAGTTGATATTACGAGTGAATTACCATTTTATAAATTTACCTGAGCTTGCATATTCACCGGAACGAATGGTGTAAACATAAATGCCTGTTGCCAGATTCGATATATTAGTCTGAATAATCTGGTGTTCGGCAGCAAGCTCTGATTGTTTTAACTGCAGGATTATTTTTCCGTTCAAAGTATAAACCTGCAGGTAAATTGTGGCAATTGATTCTTTTGGTATGCTGAATATTAAAAAATCTTTTACCGGATTTTGCAAAAGGTGTATCTGATTATCTGAAATCAAGGGTAGTGTTTGTACAGCTGTGGCCAGATCATATTCGAAGGCTCCGATATCAGATTTTGCTCCCAAAGGCCTGGGGAATCCTGAAAAATCAAAACCAACCTTCCTGTGGATATCTGCCTGATCAATTAGAGGTGATCCTGAAACCAACTTAAAATCAAAAGGCGAATTCATTGTTGCCGATGAAAAACCTGCCGAACCGGCATTCCGGGCCAGATAATTATTTTTAATAACAGCTTCTGATTGAGTATATTGAAACATGATATAGGCGTCTTCCCCATTGAAACTGGTGTTCCCATTTTGGTAATAGTCAAAATTCCCCGGATTGATAATTGCATTAGCGGCAATCAGGTTATTTTTGCTTTTGATACTTGAAAACCGGATACCTTCGGACTTTGGATTGATAATATTGTTGTGCAGAATGTAAAAAGCCGAATCGGTTTGAACAGAAACATCTGTGACGAAAATGCCATATTTCATCAATGTCATTTCGGTTGGTTTAAAACTGCGGCCGGCATCTACAATGATATTGTTGAAGATACTGTAACCGCCTAATCCGTGGCTTTCGATTCCATCCCCTTTGCCCTGACTGATAAAGTTGTTGTAGCAGTCGCACTTTGAGCCGCCTCCAATCAATATCCCCGACATTTGCGACTCTGTTTCTGATTGACTGTCGAATAGAATCGTATTGTTATATATCTCGCAGTTTTTGGAAGCAGAACTTACCTGGATGCCATCCCAACCGGAATATTTTATGATGTTGTTGTATATTTTTACCCCCTCGAGCAAACCTGGAGCAAGTACTACGTCTGAACTATCACATTTAATCGTTTGACCGAAATAGTGGGAGCTTCCGACATACAGTCCCTCGTTGCCGGTATTTGCAATATAATTGTCGTGAATGTTGGTGTTGTATTGGGTAAAAGTACCTCTTACCGAATTCAAAGAGCAATCAGGATCTGTTTTGGCATAAATGCCACCAATTAAGCAGTTTTCAACCGAAACGTGATCAAGCTCAAAGTCTGAACTTAAATCACCAATACCTATTCCTCCGCCATTAGCAACCCGTTTCACCTGAAAACCATAAGTCTGTTTAAGGTCGCCGGTTCCTGTAAATTTAAAGTACCGGCAATTCTGAATAGATATTCCATAATAATGATCGGTGTCGATAATAACTTCACCTCCTGTATTGATTATCACAATTGGTTTTCCCGGTTGGCCTTGAAAGTTTTTGATTAACAGGTAGTTTCGGTTTCCTGAGGCAAATAATAGTGTGTCGCCAGGTTTTACATCCTTGTATGCCGGATCCCTGGCATCGAGGTACAATTTATCAACAGCAATCAGGTAACTGGTCTTTTGACCAATTGAAAGGTATGCTTTTGAAAGTAACCCAAAAATAAGAATAATCGTAAGCCTTTTAAACATTTAACAATTTGAATGATAATTATTTGCTACGTATTGAACGCTCCCAGTTGACAGATTGTGAGCCTTTTAAATAGCGTTTAAATCCCAGAAAAACAGATAAATTCATGATAAAAAAGTAATACGGAACAAACAGAAGCTTTACCCGGATTGATTTGTTTTCGAGATACCAGCCAACTAAAGCACTTATATAGAACAGCAGCTGAAGCCAAAATAAGATGCTGTAAAACCCGAATTTAGAAATTCCTTCGTTGACTGCTAAAATTAGTCCGGCCGGAATCAGAAGCAATAATGAAAGAGGAGCCAGTGTCCAGCGCAAAACTCGATGCGAAATATATTGAAACGATAGAGTGCCGTATTTAAAAATATTTAGCAATGAACCAAGTCTGACTACAGACTGGATTCCCCCGGCTGAAATCCTTATTTTACGTTTTAGTTCTTCCTTCACGTTGGCCGAAGCTGTTTCAATGGCATAAGCCTCAGGATCATATTGTATTGTATAGCCTTTTTGGGCAACGCGCAGTGAAATGATAAAATCGTCGAGCAAGGTATCCTTTTCAACTTCCTGATATAGCTCTGTACGGATGGCAAATAACTCACCTGCCGCACCAACTACAGAATATAGTTCTGCATCCCATTTCTTAAGAGTTGATTCATATTTCCAGTACAGACCCTCACCTGCACCGGCAGCACTATCGTTGTCCTTCCCGAAAATGCGTTTTTCACCGGAAACACAGCCAACTTTAGGATCACTGAACAGGTTTACAATCCTGCGAACCGATTCGCGGCCCAGGATGGTATTAGCATCACAAAAAATAACAACAGGTGTTTTAACGAATTGCATTCCGCGGTTCATTGCTCCGATTTTTCCGCTTCGCTGTGGCAGATGATGTACTTCTATTCCTTCGTACTTATTTAGTTCTTCAGGTGTTCCGTCATCCGAACCATCAGTGACCCAGACCATATGGAGCTTTTTTGCAGGGTATTCGAGGTTCTGCGAGTTACTGATCTTTTCAGCTACGAAATCTTTCTCGTTGTATGCCGCAATAAAAAGTGTAACCTCTGGCTCGTACTCCGGATTTGCTTCATACACTTTTGTAAGCCCAAGAATTCTTCGAATCCGGATTATTACAAATAAAAGTATGCCATAGCCAATGTATGCATAAAATACAACTAAAAGCAGCAACCAGAATATTAATTGCATAACATGCATAAGGCTCGAAGATTAATTAATAACAACTTAATAATACTTTTTATTTATTGACCCGTTCCCAGATTCCTGTGTCAGGATTGTACTGTTTGATTACACGGGCTGGATTTCCGGCAACTACGGAGTAAGGAGGTATATCTTTTGTTACGATTGATCCGGCTGCAATTACCGAATGTTTCCCCACAGTCACTCCTGCGACGATCACGGAATTGGCACCAATCCAAACTTCATCTTCGATGGTGATTTTGGCCTTCGTAACAGGTTGTTTATGAGGTGTTATAGAAATATCCTGGTAACCATGATTCATTCCAGAGAGAACAATATTCTGAGCAAGCATAACATCGTTACCAATAGTCACCGGACCGATCAAAATGTTACTCATTCCAATTCGGGTGCGGTCGCCAATCATCACATCGCCAACGCCATTATTTACAGTGCAAAAATCTTCGATCGTAGAATCATTCCCCAACACGAAATTGTTGAATGGCATTACATCTATTCTGGTATTTCGGCAAATACGGGTATTCTTCCCTTTTTTGTGTTGAAACGGATTCAGAAATAATTTCACCCAAAGCCTTGGTCTGGATTGATTTCTCGGCATCATAGCATTTAAAACCATCTGTTTAAGCTTCTGATTTGCTTTGATTTTATCAACGATGCTCATTGTTTATAGTTTTGATGATTTTGCGGTTTCGATCGCATTAAAAATTTCAAGTACATTGTTTTCCCAGGTGTGCTTCTGTGCATATGCCTTCCTCTTCAGCCGAATCTGGTTATTATCTTCCCGGAGTGCCTTTTCGATAAGGGTAATATAATCCTCCTTGTTTTCAGCAAGATAAGTATAATCGGCAAATACACCCATTGCTTCCGTCTTTGTAGCAACTGTTGGTTTCCCCATAGCAAGGTACTCGTCAATTTTTCGCGGGTAGTTGCCGACTGTTACCGGACTAAGAACCTGAGGATTTATAGCCACATCGAAATGATTAAGGTAGGAGGGGAGTTCATTTCCTATTTTATTGCCCAGGAAAAAAACATTGCCAAGCTGATGCAATTTACTGGCAATAAACGCTTCATCTTCAGGACCAACCAGCACAACACTCCAATGCGGACATTTTGCCGCAATGAATTCAATAACTTTGATATCAAGTCGCAGGGATAGCAAGGCTCCTATGTAACCAATGATTGGTTTTGGAATATTTTGAATATCAGCTGGAATTATTTTAACAAGATTTGTGTTGAACAAACTCACATCGCAACCTTGTCCAACATAGAAAGAATTTGGATTATTTTTTTTTGCCAGAGCTGCCAGATAAGTCGAGTTGGCAACTACCAGATCTGCTTTCTGCATGTGTAGTGCTTCAATCCGCACACCATGCTTCTTCCAGTAGTCAACAGCAATCAGATTGTCACGCATATAATAAATATATATTTCCGGCTTGAGGAGTTCCTTCATGTAGAAGCTTCGAAACATGTCGCTGTCATTGAAAATAATATAGTTATGAAAACCAAGCTTTTCAATTGCCCACAAAGTCTGTTTCGCAATTCGTTTGTTGTTTATCTTATTGAACCAGTCGAACAATTTAGGGGACCTGATCCAATTAATTGATTCAATAAAATTCGCCGGATACAGATTCCATAAGTTATTTGAGATCTCAACCAATTCAGACTTTCCGTCCTTTACCATATCAATTCGTTTTCTGAATTTTTCGAGTTTCCGATGCCGGAACACCGAAATCCTGTCCAATGGAGAGTTCACATACAGAACGCGGTTGTTTTTCGCGAATTCTGTAGCTATATTTTTGCAGTTACTCCCAATTTCAATATCCCATGACTGAATTCCAATTACGATGATGTCCCGATTTTTAATCATTGCCTTTGCTTTTCAATTATTTGGATGATGACCTGCAGATTTGAGTATAAATTTCAAGAACATCAGTTGCCATCGCTCTCCACGAAAATTTGGCCGACTGTTGCCATCCTTTTTCAATCATCTGTTGTTTTAAATTTTGATTTGTTGTGACTTGAATAAGTGCATCTGTAATTTGTTCTGGTTTGTAAGGATCAATTATCAAGGCAGCTGTTCCCGCAATTTCGGGCATGGAGGAGGTGTTGGAAGTAATAACAGGTGCGCCGCAAGCCATTGCTTCAAGCATTGGAATTCCAAAGCTTTCGCGTAATGAAGGATAGAGAAAAGCTTCGCATTGACAATATATTGCTGGCAGATCAGTATTTACAACATACCCGGTGAGACCTATACGGTTGATCAGCGTTTTATCGCCAATCTCAGTAAGTAATTTTTCGAGTTCGCTGAGGTCATAATCGAGCATTACTAACTTATGATCAGAACCTGTTTGCTGAATAAAATCAGAAAAGGCTTTCAGGGTCCCTTTCGTGTTCTTTTTCGGATCTGTATTACCAAGAAAAAAGAAAAAACGATCGGGAAGGCGATATTTCTCCTTGACTCTTTTTAATTCCAATTGGTCGGTAACGGGTTTGAAATGCCCGCTAACTCCATTATAAACTGCTGTTAGCCGATTATCCCCTTTCATTCCAAAGAATTCATCAATGCGTGTTTTCTCGAAATGTGAAACAGTAATTATTTTTTGGCTCATTTTTACCACGCGGGGTACAACCATTTTGCGGTAAAGGTTGCCAAATTTCTGATATGAGGTAGCATTACCGGTTAAAATCCGGAGGTAGTTACTTTCCATGTAAATGATATCGTGAAGGGTCACCATCAAAGGTATTTTACAGTTCACCGGAGCAGTATTGCTTGTACAGTGTAAAATCTGACAGCCAGCCTGGTGTGCAGCTTTAGGCAATGCAAATTGTTCCCACATCGGGTATGAACCACCGTTGAGCTTTACAATTTTAAAGTTGGGAGTTTCTTTCAAAACCTGGTCGTCCTCGTCAGGTTTTACAAAGATGAAATATTCATTCTCATGATCGATCTCCTGAAGGTTGCGAATTAATTCGAGCGCGACCATGTCCATGCCATGTTTCTTTTTACGAAAAAGACGTTGTCCTTCAATACCTATTTTCATATTCTCATTGTTTATTTTGATTGACCATTTTGTAAACTTTTCTCACCCCAGAATTGAATTACTTTCATAAGGTCATTTACTCTCATTGGCTTAGTAACATAGTCGTCCATTCCTGCTTCCATGCATTTTTCTTTGTCACCCTGCATTGCATTTGCGGTCATGGCGATGATGATTGGCCGGTCTTCTTTTCTATGTTCAACAATAATACTTGTTGCTTCGTAACCGTTCATCTCGGGCATTTGGATATCCATGAAGACCAGATTGTAATTTTTTCGTTTTAGCGCTTCCAAAGCTTCGAGACCATTTGCCGCAATATCAGCCTTATAACCCAACAATTCAAATACTTTCCGGATTAGTTTCTGATTGATCATGTTATCCTCTGCAATTAATATCTGGAACGGATACCTCTCCGAGAATTCACTTAATTTTTCAAGATCAGTTGAATTAACGATCGCCTGCTTTTTAGCAGGGGCCATCACTTTGAGTAGTATTTCTGCCAGTTGTGAATGCTTAATTGGTTTATTCACATAATACGAAAACAATTTGTTTAATTCATCTGCTTCAGTATTAAAGCCCATTGAGGTGAGCATGATTAAAGGTAACTGATCTTTTGATAATTTTTTTCTGATTTCACGCGCCAGCATAATACCATCCATATTGGGCATTTGCATATCAAGAATTCCGGCATCGAAATTTTGCTTTTCATGCATAGTCAATGCCTGCTCGCCCGTTTCAAAAGCTATGGCCTGTATTCCCCAGTAATGACACTGTAACGTAAGAATTTTGCGATTTGTGGCATTGTCATCAACAATGAAAACCGATTTTCCCGGCAGGCTTTGCAATGATTTACTGAGATCATCAATCTCAAAGGTTGGGTCTGATATGCGGGTTTGAATGGTAAAATGAAAATCAGATCCTACTCTTTCGTGACTGATCACCCAGATTTCCCCTTTCATCAGCTTAACGAGACTAGCAGTAATTGCCAGTCCAAGTCCTGTTCCCCCATATTTTCTTGTTGTAGAAGCATCAACCTGAGTAAAAGGCGAGAACAAAGAATTAATTTTATTGGAAGGAATACCAATTCCGGAATCTTTAACCGAAAATTCAAGAACAACATCGCCATCTTTCTGCGATACAGTTGAAACGTAAATCAGAATATCCCCTTTATTGGTAAATTTTATTGCATTACTCATTAAATTCAAAATGATCTGACGTAGTCTGAAACCATCGCCATAAATATACTGATGTACAGCCGGATCAATAAAGTAAATAATGTCAAGATGTTTTTCGAGGGCCTTCGGAGCAATGAGATCAAGAACATCTTCAATACAAAGGCGAAGATCGAAAGGGCTCTCTTCCAGCTCCATATGACCTGATTCGATCTTTGAGAAATCGAGAATCTCATTAATAATGTTCATCAGACTTTCTCCCGAGGTCTCAATTATATTTACATACTCGCGTTGTGATGGGGTGAGTTCTGATAACAGCAGCAAGCTTGTCATGCCAATTACTCCATTCATTGGTGTTCTGATTTCATGCGACATGGATGCAAGAAATTCCGATTTGGCGCGATCAGCCGATTTCGCCATTTCCATTGCCTGCTTTAATTCCTCCTGAGATTGTTGTCTTCGGAAGGCGCCTCCAATGTTATTTGCGAGCATTCCGGAGACCGTTTCTTCGCCGGGTGTCCAATTGTGTTCGTTGGTACAATCAGCAAATCCTACAAACCCCCAAAAATTCCGTTTCTTCTCATCAATAATTGGTACAACCAATATCGATTTAATTAATAGACGATCAAATACTTGTTTTACTTCTTCCCTGAATTCGCGGGCATGCCCCTTTATTATTTCTCCGTTGAGCAAAGGTGCATACCATACGTCCGTCTGATCGGTATAGAAAATATCTTCACACTCATTCGTATCTACTTTTGCCGCAATGGCAGGCACAATGTATTCAGTTACACGCTTAACTCTTCTTTCTTTTACCGGGGTACCCCATACATTTTTATAAATAGAAATCCGGTCTATTCCAGTGGCACTGCCGATGGTCATAAGCGCATCATGGATTGCAGAGTCGAAATCTTCGTTTGTGAGCAGATGATTGGACGCCAATGCCATACTGTGAAGAACGGCTCTTTGCTTAATTAATTCCTGCTGCATTTGGTTTATTTCGATATTCTCGCGTTCAAGCTCCAGCTTCTGATTGTTGAATATTGTAATAAGCCGGGCAATCTGGCTGTATTCATTTTTATTTTTCTCGAGAATTTTCAGTTTTGAGGTATCGTTGTAGCGAAGACTGTCTGAAATTATTTTGAGTGGACGCCGGATCCACAGGTACACTATAATAAAGAATATTGAAAGCAGCGCCAGGAGCAGTGTCCCCAGAAAGTAAAATACAAAATCGCTAACCTTGTGATAGTTGACAAGAACATTGTTAGGCTTTTTAATAACAAGGTACCCGATATTTTTTGATTCGTAGTCTTTAAACGCTTTCGAGACAGTTATTGAATCATTTTCAATAAGTTGAATATCGCCTGGTACGCTGGTTTCAAAGTGGATAGTACTTGCTGTGTTTTTCGACAATTCCTGTAAATATTTCAGATTCCATATTCTGCTCATAAAGAAATAGCCGGCAGGTGCAGTAACGCGGGCAGTATCGCGGGTTGGATGTATTGAAGCGGCAGAAATTTCCAGTATTCCATCCGGAATTACCTGGAAATAGTGTAACAGTCCATTTTTTCGAACTGAATCAATGATTAAATCGCGCGTTGAAGAAGTGCCGGGAATTTCGGAAGAGGTTTCGCCAAAACCATAAACAAGCTGATTGTCATTGCCATATACTCTCACGGAATAAAGGTTGAAGGATTGGACAATGCTTGCGATATTATCTTGTGCCCATTGGTGATTTGGTATTTTAAGATGCATAATTATTTCATCCCAATTGGAGTAATCTTTCACTAACTGATCAAGCTGATCGGACTGTACGTTGATCGTTGTGTTAATGAGCATAACCTGTTGTTCTGCTGCCGCCTGGATGATCATCGTATTCTGGCGTTCCTGCGTTTTACGAAAGAGAAGCAATACAATCAATAATACAATTATTGATGAGAGAAATAGGAGAAGTATTTTGTTTCTGATATTCATAGAATTTTGTTGCAAAAAGAATTAATAAAACTGAAATTAAGATCAGCCTTCAATTGACTGGTGATTATGTGGCGATTTTACTGCACTGTGTTTTGTATGGATAAATTGCTTGTTGGCACCCTTTATTTTCATGAGCGATCCAAGCATAATTAACATTCCTTTAGGTAGGCTGGATAATGCGGCTAAAGTACGGGTGTTGTAAAATGCACCTGGAACGGAAAATACAAAGGTAAGAATACAGAGCACTGCAACCGAAATCCACAGGTAAATAAATGATGTATTGGTTTTGAAAACAATATTTAATAAAACAAATATTGTTCCAAGCGAAAGGACTCCTCCCAGCAGCAAGATTCTTGGTGGCTGAATAAATTGGATCGCTTTATCAAAGTAATCAATATTTCCTTTAGTTATCAAAGCTATTAAAGATGAACCAAAATCCTGGCGAAAATAATGTAACTGAGCTGAGAGCCAACGACGACGCTGATTGCTGAAAACTTCAGCTTTCTGCACTTTTTCATCATAAACTAAAGCATCATCCATATAATCAATTTTGTGTTTCGCTTTCAGCATTTTAAGCTCTATTTCCTTATCAAATCCACCAATTGCTGAAACAGATAACATCATCGTTTTGAAAAAGTCATATCTAAAAGCCATTCCTGAACCAATTATTGCCGAAGAAAGGCCTAAAACGCGATGCCCTTTTCGGAAAATGTGGTTGTTGATCTCTTCACTTGCAGCATCGAGAATGGCCAGGTGAGTGTCCATGTTTTTAGCAGTCCGGTGTCCTTGAACTGCCATAAAATTCATTCCTAAGGCTGCATTAACTTTCGACAGAAAATCGGCAGCCATCACATTGTCAGCATCAAGGACAACTGCAATTTCATATGCATCAGTCAATTGTTCCATTGCCTTATTTAAAGCTTTCGACTTTGTACTTTTATCAAACCTCACTTCAATCACTTTAATCGGTAGTTGGTTCAGTTGCCTGATAGTTTCCGGCTGAAATGAGTCTGCAATAATAACAACATCATATTTTTCTTTAGGATAATCCTGTGCCAGAGCATCTGCAGCAACCCCGATAATTACATCATCTTCTTTGTAACCGGGTATTAATACGGCTATTTTTCGTAATTCGGGACTTGCAGGGTAGGATCGTTGTTTGTAAAATAACCCGGCAAAAGCGAACACGAAAATGTAAAGAGTCGATAGCAGTAAGGCGGCAAATACAATGATTTGTATTACCTGGAATACAGAATATAGTGCTGGAATCATTTTTTGTTTGAATTATGCAAGTATGTATTTAAAGTGTCGGATTGATATGTATATCGCTGTTGAACAGATTTTTAATATGCCACATTGCAGCCCCGGCATATGCTTTAAAATGGCCTTTTTGTCTTTTGACGATGAATGTAGATGCATTTTTAGGAACAGCTACAACTACCTGGTAAAGAAGAGCGATCATAAAAGTGAAGCCGTGAACATTACGCCTTAGGTACAGTAGTCGCGATCGGTTCATATAGAATGTTTTGAATGGTGAAAGCTTACCCGTGGACATCGATTCTTTGTGCATTACAGTCGAATTATGCACATACCACAACTCATATCCCGCAGCCCTTATTCGGGCGCACCAG
Source organism: uncultured Bacteroidales bacterium (assembly GCA_942493325.1). GTDB lineage: Bacteria > Bacteroidota > Bacteroidia > Bacteroidales > Prolixibacteraceae > JAAFHB01. Next base: position 6,274,965 of record OW818689.1, read on the forward strand.
TCAAGTTCTTCATAATAAAGAAAATATGTTTCAGCCATCAAACCTACAGTTTTAACGACGTCTAAAGGTATCATCATTGCAGCCCCATGTACATAATTGGTAAGTGCATCGTGGTCGAACTGCCCTTTATCTTTGGCGCCATGACCGTATCCATGGCTGCGCATAGTATACGGATTCATCGGTGCCTGACCGGCAAACTGAATGGTATCGGGCTGGAAGAAGAATTTTATTTTCGGACTCACTGCCCCGATTTTGCAGTTCGATTCAAGTTTTGCAACCAAAGGTTCGAGAAATCCGGCTTCAACCACTGTGTCATTATTCAGCATTAAAATATACTTACCTTTTGCCTGCCGGATACCTAAATTATTACCACCTGCAAATCCCAGGTTTTCCTTGCTTTGAATAAATACTATTTCAGGATACGTCAAGGGGATAATTGCGGGATCATCGTGAGGAGAAGCATTGTCAACCACAATTATCTCAAATTTTGGATAAGTGATATGCCGCAGTGACTCCAACAATGCACACGTAACATCCGGATGATCGTAACTAACAGTAATAATCGAAACAAGTGGACTTTCCATAGCTTATTTTTACAACTTTACAATAACAGTCTATTTTACCTGAACCAATTCCTTAAATGTTGAAGGTGAGGAGTCCGCTATGGTTTTATTTTTTGAAATGGCTTCTTTATCAAGTATATCTGTATTTAGCATGATGGCCATCGAAGTATATAACAACATCCCGGTAGGCATTGTTCCCAATACTGCATTCCCATATGAAGCAACCATAATTCCAAACATCCCTGCTGCCAATGCAGATATTTTCATTTTTAATATTGGGTCTCTGATTCTGAACAATATCTGATAAGATGCCTTAATCAGGATATAAAACAGAATGAAAAGGTGCAGCATCAACCCAATAATACCTTGTTCTGCCCAAATTAAAACATACCAGCTGTCAGTTGCCACCTGAGAAAGAAATGCATTGGGTAGAAATTTCCTGGCTTTTACTCCGGCATGTCCAATGCCTCCTCCCAAAGGTCGCGTTGCCAGATAAACAGCCAATTTTTTTTGATTTTCAATTCTAACCTTAAGGGATGGATCATTTGGATCGAAAGCTGATCGCATACGTCTAATTTCCTGGACATTATGGCCAATAGTTGTGTATTTAAAGAAGACGAATACTGCAATCATTATAAGAACACCTGAAATCATGACAATTATATTTTTCCTGAGAAAGAAAAACAGGGCTAATCCGGCGAATGGAATGCTGATAGCGCCACGTGTTCCTGATAAGAACATACCATAGAATCCCAAAATTGCGATCGCGATGAAGAAGATTTTTATGCGAAGATTTTTAAATGTCAGTGCTAAGATTGTGGCTACAACCGCGGAATACGCCTGATTGGCACCAAACTGTCCGGCATCGCTTAAAAAGGAAAAAATGCGAAGTTTTCCAAAAAGTATGTGGGTTTCTGCCGCTCCTGCATCGAGCCATGCTTGTTCCCAGGGATCAAGGCCAATTGTATTTTGGATGATCCCTTTCAGCGATACGAGTATGGAGAAGAAACCCCATAAGTAAAAGAACAGATTTAGCCGGTGGTTTGTATTTATAAAAATCAAAGCGAGCGGTATCATTAAAACCATATAGAGTGAAATACCCCGCATGCCCGACATCCAGGCTGAAATGCTTCGCGATTCAGGATTTAGTACCTCAAGAAGGGAATAGCCAAACCAGATAACAGCCAGGAGCGTCACATCTTTTTTTGCCGGTTTCCAATCAACCCGATCATAAAACTTATTAAATATCAATGCTATATAGGTTAAAATCAGCAGCCCGTCCATGGCTAATCCAATCGGAAGATCTTCAATATATCTTCCCGATCCTAATAATACAAACCCAAGGGCAATGGCCGAGTAATAACCTATTACCGGGTAACGGAACAGAATATTGAGGTAGACTGCGATAAACGGTAACAGGATCAAGGCTAAACTAATTGCAATTCCCATTCTGCTGATCAGCAAAGCGGCAATTGCCGCAGTGCAAAGCAGCGACGCCATATAAGTTGGATTGGCCAACTTATTGGAGCCTGTCTGAATTTCGAATGGATTTGTCTCGCCTTGCATAATGGATTGTACCGGATAATTTTGAAAATTGAAATTTATGAGGTTTTAGATCTGTGTTCTTTTACTTTTTTATACAGGTTCTGATAAAATTCCAGACCCGAAGAAAACATTGTTTGGTGATTGAGATGAATCTCTTTATCGAGAAAATAAAAGCCTACCCACACCCCAATAATTGTAAATACGATCGAAGCAATTGCAACAAGGAGTAGTGATTTGAAAATAAAAACAGCTATCAAATCGCCTATAACATTGGCAATCACCATAAACGTTACTTTCGTAAGATTTTTACCCGGTTTGTTGATACTATCGAGACCTACGCCAGTCATCCTGTCGATCGGAAGCAACAATCCATAAATTGAAAATATTCTCATGATTGTTACCGGATTAGCTCCTGTAACCGGATCCGTTCCTAAATATTGACTGCCTCCTAAAATGAAAACGAAGAATTCAGCAAAAATAAATGTTACTAAACAAATGGATACGAAGAGGTAAGTCATTGCTCCTGCGTATGAATAGAAAAGATTTCTTACTTCATCGACTTTTCCCTGAACACTTGCTTTCGACATTTTAGGAAAAGCCGTTGCTACAAAACTTCGTAATGGAATCTGCTGTAATTCAGTTAATTTCATTGGTATACTGTACAATGCCACTGCAGCAGTTCCCAATGGGCTAAGACTAATGATCAGGGTATCTGCGCTACGCAACAGATTACTCCCGATCAATGTAAAAGTGGTGTATTTTCCAAAATCGAGTAAAACTTTGTTGGTTCGTCTTGTAGCATGTCTTAAATAACGAAATCCATCCCATCCTTTTGCTGTGCAAATAACTGAAGATGTCAGATTAATGAATAGTTGAGCGATCACCAACTGCACAAGTGTCATTTCAAGAAAGAAATAATTGATTAGCAAAAGCAGGAAAAATACGCCGCTTTCAAACGATTTGATAAACAGTATTTTACTAAATTGCTGATCGGCCTGCAAAATAACTAACGCATTGTTATAAGGGAGGTTGATAAACGCAAGAATGGGATACCAGACAAAGAAAAGCCCGTATCCGGCATTTTCGATAGGTACTTCAAAGAAAAAGTTACATGTCCAGACAATAAATGCAATAGCGGTGGTGGCAACCAAGCCAATAAATCCGTTTGATCCAATAAACTTCAATCGTTCTTCATGCTCTACTCCTGATAAATATCTTATAATGGCTGTATTGGTAATGCCGAATCTGAACATTTCGATGAACGCACCAGCTGAAATATACAAAATCCATTGTCCGAATACCTCTACCGGAAAACTTCTGGCAAGCAGTGCAAAACCGGCAAAGCCAAAAAAAGCAATCATCAGATTTCCGGCTAATGAAAGAAAATTTGCTTCCTGTGTTATTTTTTGAAATGCAGTTTTCAATGAACGATCTTTTTAACAATCTTGCGGACCCAGCTTCTGTTTTTAGGCAGGTTGCCAAGCACCGATTCTAAAACATCCAATTCTACTCCATTCAGTAAAAACTGCGGAGTACGTGACATCATTTTAGAGATAGTCTCAACTGCACTTTGATCGGCCTCAGACCAAACCCTGTTGGCACGGCATATTATTAAAGGTAAATCAATTGAAGAAACGAGTTCCAAAGGAAATGGATAATACAGAACCGGAGGTATTTCGATCAGTACATAATCAGGATTGAATGGAAGTGCATGATTGTTATTGATTAACAATTCTTTATAGTTGGTTGTCCGATGGTAGTCTTCGTTGATCTCATATTCAAAGTATTGATCATCTGAATGCGATGATCCATATTCGCGTAAAAATTGACTTCGATCGTCAATCCGGGTATCCGAATAACCAAAAAGCCAATTAATCCATGAAAATTTTTGTGAGGGTGAACCACCTTCCTCTGAGGTTATCAAAGCGCCCGGACAATAATCCTGAACTGTGTTTTGATGGTGTGTCCTTTCTTGTGAGTACCTCATCATGATCACCTTTTTCCCGAGTTTCCTTAACTGGGATGCAAGATTTTGTGCAATGACGGTCTTCCCTTCCTTGTTTGATGTACTAAAAAGAAGAATCTGATAGGCATTATTAAATTCTTTCTTCTCTTTTTTCAAAAGCTCAATATGCTGTGCAGTAATTTCAACCAGTCGTTGAGTGATGAACTGGAAATTAAGCGCCTGCGGTTTAAGATAAATTTTCGGGAATACTCCCAATGGTAATAAATTTAGCATTTTAGCCGCCTTCTTTGGATTTTTTAATGTTTCATCAAAAAATTCAAGTGCCAGAATTGTTGACAATACGATGAGAAAACCGAGAAATCCAGCTCCAAGAACCAGTATCTTACGTTTGGTTGGGTTGGGAGAAAGTGGGAAATAAGGCTGATCGATTGATTTAAGATTAGATGAAAGATCAATATCCTGCATTTTAAGTTTTGCAAGATTCAAACCATGCAATAATTCGAGATATTCCTGTTCCGAAACAGATAACTCACGTTCGATTCTTTTAAGATTTGCGCCGGCCGGAGCATAGATTTCGAACTGTTTTTGAAACTCCCGGATACGATCTTCCAGGACCTCAAGTCCGGCTTTTGTATCTTCATAAGTTACTACATTTGTTATCCATTCATTTAGCAATGAGCTTATTGGTAGTCCTTCAGTCGTGTTGCTAAAACGGTAAAGTTCTCCAACTGCTTTTCGAATATCGTCCTTAATCTCCTCAGCCCTAATTTTCAACGATGCGAGGTTTTGTCCGTCGGCGGTGTTGCCGTAACCAATAGTCTCAGCTGTTGCGATTTTTGTAGTAATTTTGCTCAGCTGATTACGCATATCAAGAATAGGCGCGCTTTCCAATTGAATTTTTTGTTGCTTTTCCAATTTTTCTTCCAATCGTTTAATGGCCGCTTCTGTACCTGCGAGTTTGATTCGCCTGTTGTTATAATCCAGATCCAGCGCTTCTTTGGCCAGGGCAACAGCTTTACTCTGTTCGTTATAGTTGATGATGTTATTATCTTTATTAAAAGCAAGAAGTTTATCCTCACCTGAATTTAGCTTCTGAGTTGCCTGGTTTACCTGGTATTCAAAATATTTCAGGACAGCTTCGGAGCTGTTCTCTTTTAAGCTTTTATAGTTTTTAATACAAACTTCAGTAAGTAAAAAGAGTGTCTGTTGGCATATTCCAGGATCATCTGAAGTGTATATTAGTTTGACAAGATCGCTGTTGGCAATTCTTTGTACATTTACTTTTGAGATTTCATCAAGAGAATAGTGAGGACTATCGAAATTCAGAAGGTTATACACAAAATTTGTATCATTACTTTTAACCAAATCGGTCAGATTTTTAACCGTTTGTTCAAATGCCAACGGATCGATTGAAGCCGGTAATGTTCTTGAATCATGAGACAACCTGTTAATCTTTGAAAAAGAAAAAGCAGTGGTCGTATCAATTTGACCAGCTGAAGCCGGCGTTGCATTGGCAGTCTTCGGGTTATTACCGGATAGTTTTTCTATACGAAGTGTTTGACCAGGAGTGATATTATTTTTAATCAGTCCGTTAATCAGTTTGATCCGATCAACTGAAATGCCGTATTTACGGGATATGGAGTAAAGCGTTTCTTCATTATTTACTACATGTTCCAGATATTCAGCTTCGTGAATGTTTTTGGCTTGAGTAATCGTGCGTTGAGAGTCGGATTCTGCTTTATTTAAAGTTTTAACTGATTGTGGACTTGACTTCACGACTAAGGCATTAATGTAGTCAGGTGTAATATTTTTAAGATAATCAAATGACTCACTTGAAATATAGCGGGGATCATAATTGGGAATCATAAGATGCTGAGCCAATAATCTGATTGCTACTTCCTGCTGTGTCTCACGTGAGTTGATTACGTTAATGAGATTATCAAAGTAAGTATTCGTGGCAAAGTAATTAAGCGATTTACCCATCTCTACACTTGAACCGGATGCGATTCCTGTATAAAGCGTTGTTTCAGAGGAATAGGTGAAACTTGGGGTTTTAGTTAAAAGAACAACCAGGCCAGCAAGAAGTATTGGAGTGAACAGCAAGATAACAAGATGCTTACGTAATAGTTTAACCAGATCAATAATCTTCATCTATTGGTTTCGTTTATTAGTTCGGTTAAATTTTATTCCAGCAATTTCTTCAAGTATCATAAGTGCAGTTCGAAAATCCATTTTGGCGCTCTCAAGCTCGGATTCTGCTCTTGATGCAATTTCCGATAGGTTCGAATAATCGGTGAGCGATATTACTCCATTAATAAATTCTTTTTCAACCATTTGCATATGGATGCCTGAAGTTTCGGTATATTTTGTTTTGATTTTTAGCAGTTTGTGTTTGATAATCAATTCATTGTATTGTCTGATAACCAGCTGACGAAGTTCATTACGTTGAACCTCCGAAAAGCTTTGTGCCTGTTCGATTTCGGCTTTTGCAAGATTGATCTGATTTTTTCGGTTAAGAAAATCATAAAATGGAATTCGAATGTAGGCACCAACTCCATAATTAGCTTGCGTATTCCGGGTTGATATCAATGCCGGATTCTGGCCTTCAACCACGTTGGTTGCAAAATTGTCAAATGTTCCGTATCGTACATCTGTCTGAAATCCAACATCCCTGGTCCATTCCGCCCGTTCGGATTTTAGTTTGTGTTCGTTGACAGTGATTTGCAAATCCCTGAATTTTACATAAGGATTTTTTGCGATAGCTGAATCGATAATTGTTTCGAGTGAGGGAAGCATCAATTCAATGTCATCAAACAATAAATCAGGATCTTTGTCCTGCTGAGCAAAACCTGATAATTGACTGATAAAAAGAATTAAAGTTAAAAGTGAACTATGAAAACAATGCTTCACGAGAAATTGTATTAGTTAAAATCATAATTTTACTTGCCTCATGTTGAAAATTACCTAAAACAAGTTAATCGATTGCATTAAATGCAAATATATTAAAATGCTTAATCAAACCGTATCCTTTTGAAAAAGCGCCGGAACCGTTCTCAATATTAGCTTAAGATCGTACCAAAAAGAGTAGCTATTTCGGATAAAATGGTTTGCATATTCATTATCCAGCCTCATTCTTTCCTCTTCTGACATCACTCCTCCCTTTCCGCGGAGTTCAACCTGCCACAAACCTGTTATTCCAGCTGGTGCAAGAAATCGCTTCGAAAGCAAACCTCTGGTCAGTAATTCTGCTTCATAAACTGGCAATGGCCGATTGCCAACAATTGACATATCTCCTTTTATCACATTGATCAATTGAGGTAGTTCGTCGATACTTGTATTCCGAATGAATTTTCCCACCCTGGTAATACGTGGATCGTCGACAATTTTAATGAACGCTGATTTGGTTTTGGCCACATCTCTTTTCTGAATATTGTACCCGTAGTCACAAATTTTATGTGGACCGATGTGAAGTATAGGTGAACAACTTTTCCCGTCCGGTAATTTGGCACAAACCGGACACGGCTTCGAAAAGTCGATTTCAGCCTGTTTTGAAGCACTTGCGTATTGATTTTTATCTTTGGCCAGTTTGTTCAACTCGCTGTCAGCTCCAACACGCATCGAACGCAATTTGTAGAAGTCGAATGGCTCACGCCCGACTCGTTTTGAAATATAGTAGACTTTTCCCTTCGATTCGAGACGGATTGCCAGAACGATCAGCAGTAAGATGGGCGAAAGAACAATTAAAGCAGAGATGGCGACCAGCAAATCAAACAATCGCTTCGACAGGGGCATTGAATATTTAATATCCTGAATACTGGTATTTACATACGATACTAACGGGTGCTTATTTCGGAATTCGACTAAAAACCTGATCCGTCCGACAATCTTTTCAGCTGAAGGTAATGGAAGGACGAAGAAATCGTCAATGCGATTTGTGAAAGCCGTTTTAAGTAAATCTTCTTTGAATTCATACGAGATCAGAATAAACGCCACACGATCATATTCCGGTCTTTCACGAATCCATTGATGCATTTCAAGACCATCGCCTCCTGATAAAATCATTTCCGATAGCACGGCATCCGGTTTATTTCCCGAGGTGAGATAATTTACTGCTTCGAATGTATTCGATGTGTGTATAACCGAAACATCGGAATGCGCACTCAAATCATCAATAGCTTCGGAAGAACGTCCAATATATAATATTTTTAATGAATTTTCCATTTCACTCTATTTGCAACAAGTTATAATATAGCGTTTTTCCATTTTCGTCTGACCTTAGGGAGTTACCATTTGAGTGCATAATGAACAGGAAACAAATTTTTCAAAATTAACTCACCTAATTCTTCAGGATTGAATGGTTTCGCGAGAAAATCCTGAGCACCCAAGCGGTAACATTTAATTCGTTCTTTACTGTTTTCTACACCAGATAACATTATAACAGGTGTATGTTTGGTGAAACCTCTCTGACGTACTTTTTCAACAAATAGATATCCATCCATATTCGGCATTTGCAGGTCGCAAATAATCAGGTCCGGAAGATTGCCTTCCATCCATTCAAGTGCTTCAATTCCATCGCTTTTACAGACGACATCATAATTTTTCGAGAGAAAATTATCAAGTAACAATCGGATGCTCTTTTCATCATCGATAATTAAAATCTTGTGCCTCATAGGGTAAAAATTTTGGGTTGCTCAGTCAGATGGAGCACTTTTATAATTTATTATTAGCTGTAATCTGTGTCCAAATGTTCACGTTTTTCAGTGAGAACGTTATTTATTTTACATTAATCCCGAAATTATTGATTGTCAGTGTAAGAATAATGTAGTAAATTAATTAGTTTAGAAAGTAAAAAAACAATTTAATTTGCTTGTAATCAAGTCTTAATAAAAAAAATAATTTTCCACCTGGAACGGTTCAAATATAGTCATTCAAATCACTTACGAATGGATAACTGCTTTTTTATTCTTTTTTTTCAAAACTGACCGATTAATTTCAAAACAAGGTTGGAAAGCTTCTATTCAGGTTTGTGCGACTTGCATGGCGAATAAAACAAAAAGCACCCAAATCGTTGAATTTGAGTGCTTTTGTATCTGTTTAATATATTCATTTGTGACCCAATCTGGGATCGAACCAGAAACCTACAGCTTAGAAGGCTGTTGCTCTATCCAATTGAGCTATTGGGCCAGCTAAATTGTGGTGCAAAAGTACTAAAAATCGCCATATGCTGAAGCATCATGGCGATTTTTAGTTGAAATGATTATTATACCATAAATATATTGCGTTCCGCACACTGCCGGATCATCTCTTCGGGCCACAGACTCGCCTGTACCTCACCAATATGAGCCTTACGCAACAGATACATACAAAGTCGTGATTGCCCGATTCCGCCACCTATTGAAAGGGGTAATTCATCTTTCAAAAGCTTTTTATGGAACAGCAGATCTTTTCTTTCTGACAGACCGGTGATGGCAAGTTGTCGTAAAAGTACATCCTTGTCTACGCGTATGCCCATTGACGAGAGTTCGAGAGATTGCTGTAAAATTGGGTTCCAGATGATGATATCGCCATTAAGACCTTTATAACCTTCCGAGTTTTCTGATGTCCAGTCATCATAATCGGGAGCACGGCCATCATGTTTTTCACCATCCGAAAGGTCACCTCCAATACCAATGATAAAAACGGCGCCATGCTCTTTTGCTATTTCATGCTCACGCTCCTTAGGCGTAAGTTTTGGAAAACGCTGCAACAACTCCTCGGCATGGATAAAGACAATCTCTTCAGGTAGCTGGGGTTTGATAGCCGGGTAATTTTCGTAGACCATAAATTCGGTACGAAGTATGACAGCATAAATCTGATTGACCACTTTTTTCAGATAGTCGAGATTACGCTGTTTCGCGGTAATTACTTTCTCCCAATCCCACTGGTCAACATACAATGAATGAATATTGGTCAGCTCTTCATCGGCGCGGATGGCATTCATATCGGTATAGATCCCGTAACCTACAGGAATACCGTATTGCGCTAACATCAGTCGTTTCCACTTGGCGAGCGAATGTACAACTTCGGCCCTGGCATCATTCATCTCTTTGACAGCAAAAGTTACTGCACGCTCTACGCCGTTAAGGTCATCATTGATCCCTGTTCCTTTTAATACAAATAAAGGAGCGGTCACACGACGAAGCCTTAATTCTGCAGAAAGGCTTTCCTGAAAAAAATCCTTGACAAATTTGATGGCCTTTTCAGTCTGCTTTAGATCGAGTTTCGCTTTATAATTTTCCGGGAAAAACAGTTTCATGTATAAATTATTTATTTGTTAATGGTCTTACTAAATTGCATGATTTTCAAATCATCACTTTTGATGGTTTCGATCATGTTTGTTTCATTTATATATATTTTATCGGTTTTTTGTTGCAATGATACTAATTATTGCAATGTTTTGGACCAATTTGTAATTTTATTAACAAAAATATTTGCTCCCTGACAATTTATCCTTGTTCCGTAAGATGAGTTGGGAATGAATACCGGACTATTCCTCCGGAGATTCATAAACGTAATTCTTTATTTTAAAAGTAACCTTAAACTTTACACGCACGGTCCCAATTCTGTAATGATCAGTTTAATCGAACCTGATCGCCTTATCCGGTTCAATCTTTGAGACATACCATGATGGAACCAGAAGCATAATCAAGGTAATCGCGATTGTACCCGCGTTGAGCATCAAAAGATGGATGACTTTCAGGTTGACAGGTACAGTATCAAGATAATATGATCCGGGATCAAGCTTAAATATTCCAAATTCCGATTGAATCAGGCAAAATGCAATTCCCAGAATATTTCCCCAGAACATCCCCTTAACAATCAAAAACGAGGAGATATAAATAAATACCTTCCTGATGCTCCAATTCCGGAAGCCGACCGCCTTTAAAACACCGATCATCGTTATCCGCTCAAGGATCAGTATCAATAAACCGGATACCATGTTAAATCCTGCAACCAGTATAATCAGTCCCAGGATAATCCAGACATTCATGTCGAGCAGATTGAGCCAGTCGAATATTTGGGGATATTTGGAAGTAATGGTTTCAGGCCTAAGTATCGATTCCTCGTCACTGGAGTAGCTCAGCGTAATTTCCCTTATATTTTGAGTAATCTGGTCCAGATCATCAAAATCGTTAATTGTAATTTCAAAGCCGCTTACCTGGTCGGGCTTCCAGTCATTTAATCTACTGATGTGAGAAATGTCAGCCAGAACAAATAGCCGGTCAAACTCTTCGAGACTCGTACTATAGATACCACAAATCTTAAACTTGCGCATTCGCTGCATTTTAGTCTCTTCATTTAAAAAATAGGTATACAACGGATCACCTACCTTTAATTTAAGCAAAGAGGCTATTTGTATTGATATCAAAACATTATCGTTTCTGCCGGTGTCTGAAACCGAAAAAATAGTACCTTCCACCAGATGTTTCTTAAAAAAAGTCCAGTCAAAATCTGAACCTACACCTTTTAACACGATTCCATGAATTTCATCGTCGGTTTTAACGATGCCTGGTTTTGTGGCAAAAGTCTGAATGCTTTTTACCCCGCTCAAATTTCGGATTTCAGTTAACCAGCCCTGTTCTTTGGAAACGGGTACAGTTTCGTACGACGAGTTTGAATCGAAATTTACTAACTGGATGTGTGAGCCAAATCCAATTACTTTGTCCCTGACTTCCTTTTTAAAACCGGTAACGATAGCCACCGACAGAATCATTACGAACAATCCAAAAGCGATACCGAAAACAGCAAATGAAATAATTGATTCAGAGAACTTTCTGGATGTTCCCCTGGTAAAAAATATGCGACGGGCAATAAATAATTCTGTGTTAAATAGCGACACTGTGTGTTGTTTTGTACAAAAGTAAAATTTATCGGAGGGAATTAATGTGAGAGGGGAATTTATTTGAAAAGATCAGAATGGGTGCCTGTGCCAATAAGGATAATTGTTTTTTGATAAGGAATCGAGTTTCAACCCTCTTTTTGCACATATTAAGGCATGTTTGTCGAACCGGTTAGTGTAAATTATTTCAAACATTTGCCCTTTTACGAAGTTCATTAAAATATTCTTCAGTATTTTTCATCTCTTTGGTTTTGCCGGTCCTGGCTTCTTCCATCGATTTCAATAACGAAGCATTGGGCGTTCTTTCATCGATAATTTTGGCATAGCGTTGAGTTTTCAGATACTCAACCATTTTTTTTGCACCAATTGTTTTATCGTCTATTATTATTGTTGTCATAATTGCTTGTGTTTTTTACAAATTTAAAAAAAAATACTACCTGCGATTAACAAATGTGTATTTTTGCCGCCGGATCGCGGAAGCCATTGATTTACTTCGTCCTTCCGCTATTTCAGAATTTAAAACCAAAAATACAGAATGCAGGTAAGGGCAAAGAAAAAATTAGGCCAACATTTTTTAACGGATAAAAATATTGCCCGCGAGATCGTCAGTAGCCTCAAGGCAGAGAATTTGAGCAAAATACTGGAGATTGGTCCGGGCATGGGGATATTGACTGATTTTCTGCTCGAAAATACAAATTATGAGACGCATGTAATCGAAATCGACCACGAATCGGTCGACTATCTGCACAAGCACTTTCCGCAACTTAAAGATCGGATTATTGAAGGTGATTTTCTCAAACTTGATCTTGCAACACAGGTTTCCGACCAGCCTTTTGCAATAATAGGTAATCTTCCCTATAATATTTCATCGCAGATATTTTTTAAAGTCCTGGAAAACAAAGAACTGATCCCAGAGATCGTATGCATGCTCCAGAAGGAAGTTGCAAAGCGGATCTGTTCGGGCCCGGGTTCAAAAGTTTACGGTATTCTGAGTGTATTTCTGCAGGCATGGTATACTATCGAATATCTTATCGATGTTCCCGAATACGTTTTTGATCCGCCACCTAAAGTTCAATCCGCGGTTATCCGGCTTACCGCTAACGGAAGAACGGAATTGGGCTGTAATGAAAAACTTTTCTTTAAAGTTGTAAAACAGGCTTTTAATCAGCGTCGTAAAATGCTGCGGAACAGTATTAAAGGCTTTTCACCCCGTATTGAAGAGTTGGATCCTGTATTACTAACCCGCCGCCCTGAACAACTCTCTGTTGTTGAATTTATTGGTTTGACCAACGATATCGAAAAATTGTTGTAATAACCAATTATACCGTGTTCATGGCCTCCACGGGATCAAGACGTGCTGCGGTACGTGCGGGGACCACGCCAGCGATCAATCCGATTATGATGCTTATAAATAGTCCTTTAACTATATTTCCAACGGTCAGTACCAGGTTGAAATCGAAGGCTTTGCTGACAATAAAAGTTGAACCATAGATAATCAGCAATCCGATCGCACCGCCGATCAGTGAAAGGACGCTTGCCTCAAAAAGAAATTCAAGCAGAATAAATCTGTTTTTTGCACCAAGAGCCTTTTGTAACCCGATTATTTTTGTCCGCTCTCTCACCGAGACAAACATGATATTGGCAATTCCAAATCCACCTACAAGCATTGCAAATCCTCCGATAATCCCACCGGCAATATTAAAAATCTTAAAAAGATTGTCGAGCTGACCCGAAATCAGGCTTACTTCATTTAAGGCAAAATCATTTTCGGCTGCCGGTTTTATTCTTCTGACCGACCGCATCAATCCTTCGAGTTCCTCAGAAAGACGGGTTGCAGGAACATCTGTTCTCCCTTTAACAATAATACTCTGTCCCATCTCATTCCGGGGATCGACCATGCGTGCGGCAAATTTGACGGGAATCAACACCCGGTTATCCATACTTGTGCCAAACATATCTTCACCCATCTTTTCGAAAATCCCGACAATAAAAAGTGTAAATCCCTGAACTTTAATCATTTTTCCCACTGGCGATACATTTGGAAATAATTGATCGGCTATTCCGGCACCAAGCATTGCAAAGTTCGCTCCTGTATTAAAATCCTCCTCGGTGAGCGGCCTTCCATTTGCGATTTTAAGACTCCAGGCTTCGATCAGGCCATTCGAAGCACCCAGAACGGTCACATTTTCGGCTTTACTGCTGCCACTTTGAATTGTTCGGTCGAATCCATAATTAAAGACAGCATACTGAGTTAATTCCGACCGGCGTAAAATTTCATTTGTTTCATAAAGTGAGGGAACCGGCCGGTTAAGGTACTTCCACCAGGGGTATTCCGATTCACCGGGAGGAGGTGTCCATGGCCATTTCTGGATATATATTACATTACTGCCCAGTTTTGACATGCTGTCACGGATGGTTCTTTCGAGCGAATCGATAATGGTGAATACCGAAATAATACAAAAAATTCCGATTGTGATGCCAAGCAAAGACAGGAATGTTCTTAACTTATTTACCACTAATGAGTTGTAAGCGAACCGGAAACTCTCAACAATAAGACGAAAAATTAACATAGATCAAAGTTATTACCTTCTAAAAGTAGAAATTATTTTGGATGCAGCCCGGTTTTCAGAATAGAATTAACAGAAATGTGACAAAACCGTAACGGAAAACCTCGGTATACTTGCAGCTTTTTACTAGCTTTGCACAAAATTATTAAGAAATTTATAATGAGCGAATTAAAAAAAATTAAATCGGCCTTAATTTCTGTGTATCACAAAGACGGACTCGACGAACTTATTACTAAACTTGATAATCTTGGAGTAAAGTTTTTTTCAACAGGAGGAACAAAAAGTTTTATCGAAGGTTTAAATGTGTCGGTAACGGCTGTAGAAGAGCTTACTACATATCCATCAATTTTAGGTGGCCGGGTAAAAACTTTACATCCAAAAGTTTTTGGCGGAATTCTTGCCCGTCGTGAAAATGAGGGTGATATTGCCCAGCTTGCGCAGTACGAAATTCCCGAAATTGACCTGGTTATTGTCGACTTATACCCTTTCGAAGCAACAGTATTGTCTGGTGCATCCGACGAGGAGATTATCGAAAAAATTGATATTGGTGGAATTTCACTGATCAGGGGGGCTGCAAAAAATTTCAATGATGTGGTCATTGTCTCGAACCAGGGGCAATACGCGACACTACTTGAATTACTCGAATCAGGCAACGGGTTAACCTCGCTTGAAGACCGCAGGAAATTTGCAGTTGAGGCTTTTGCCACTTCATCACATTATGATTCTGCTATTTACAATTACTTTGCCGGTGAGTGGCCCGATAAGTTCAGACAAAGTTTCGATTCCTCGAAACAATTACGCTATGGTGAAAATCCTCATCAGAAAGGTGTTTTCTTTGGCAATTTCGATGCGATGTTTAAACAGTTACACGGGAAAGAGATTTCGTACAATAATCTGCTTGATATCGATGCGGCTGTAAATTTGATTGATGAATTTTCAGAAATAACATTTGCTATCCTGAAACACAACAATGCCTGTGGGTGTGCCTCCAGAACCACAGTATTCGATGCCTACCTGGCTGCCTTGGCCGGCGATCCGGTGTCGGCTTACGGAGGAGTTTTTGTCACCAACGGAACAATCGATAAAGCCACTGCTGACGAAGTGGGAAAGATATTTTTCGAAGTAATTATTGCTCCATCATATGATGCTGATGCATTGGAGGTTCTGCAGACTAAAAAGAATCTGATCGTCCTGATCAGGAAGAATGCAGAGTTGTCAGCCCTTCAGTACAAAAGTGTATTGAACGGAGTAATACTACAGAATCGTGATGTAAAAAAAGAAACTGCTGAAGATCTTCAACCGGTTACCAAAATTTCACCGGATGCCCAAATAATTAATGATTTATTGTTTGCCAATCGTTTGGTTAAACAGTCAAAATCTAATACTATTGTACTCGCGAAGGGGAAGCAATTAATTTCCAGCGGTGTCGGACAAACATCCCGTGTGGATGCCTTAAGACAGGCTATTGAAAAGGCGAAATCCTTTGGTTTTAACTTAAACGGTGCTGTAATGGCATCAGATGCCTTTTTTCCATTTCCTGATTGTGTGGAGATTGCAAATAATGAGGGAATTAAGTCGGTAATTCAACCCGGCGGATCGATAAGGGACAAGCTTTCGGTCGAATTCTGCGATAACCATGAAATGTCCATGGTTGTTACGGGTTTCAGACATTTTAAACATTGATAAACAGGTAGAATATACTAAAAGAAATTTAATTGATATGGGTTTATTTACATTTCTGACTCAGGAAATTGCCATCGACCTTGGAACTGCCAATACAATCATCATTCACAACGGAAAAGTTGTGGTTGATGAACCTTCGGTAGTTACCATTGATATGAAGACCGACAAACTGGTTGCAATCGGTGAAAAAGCCAGGCAGATGCAGGGTAAAACGCATGCCAACCTGAAAACCATTCGTCCCTTGCAGGATGGCGTTATTGCTGACTTTAATGCCGCTGAACAGATGATTCGCGGGATGATCAAGATGATCAATCCTAAAAAACGATTCTTTTCACCCGCGCTGAAGATGGTTATTTGTATCCCTTCCGGATCAACGGAAGTTGAAATAAGAGCAGTCCGCGACTCCTCGGAACATGCAGGCGGACGCGATGTTTACATGATTTACGAACCCATGGCAGCAGCTATTGGTATCGGACTCGATGTTGAAGCACCGGAGGGCAATATGGTCGTTGATATTGGCGGTGGAACAACTGAGATTGCTGTTATATCACTGGGGGGAATTGTTACCAACAAATCAATCAGGATTGCAGGTGATGATCTTACTGCTGATATTTTAGAGTATATGCGTCACCAGCACAATATAAAAATTGGTGAAAGAACGGCCGAAGACATAAAAATCAATGTTGGGGCCGCTTTATCAGAACTCGACGATCCACCAACCGATTATATCGTCCGAGGTCCAAACCAGATGACGGCATTGCCAATTGAGGTGCCGGTATCGTACCAGGAGATCGCTCATTGTCTCGATAAATCGATTTCGAAAATCGAAACAGCGATTTTGAGTGCGCTTGAGCAAACTCCTCCGGAACTCTATGCCGACATTGTGACCAGAGGAATCTGGCTCGCAGGCGGGGGTGCGTTACTTCGCGGATTGGACAAGCGGTTGTTTGATAAGATCAATATTCCTTTCCATATCGCTGAGGATCCTTTACGCGCCGTGGCCCGTGGCACGGGTGTTGCTCTTAAAAACGTAGATAAATTCTCATTTTTACTTCGATAATACTGCGGAACAGGAAGGGATTTTGCCCTTCCTACTTTGCTTATGAAGAACTTATTCAGGCTCCTATATCGGTATCATGTTGTTTTTCTGTTTATTCTTTTAGAAACACTATCGCTGTCGATGGTAGTGACCTATAACAATTATCAGCGAGCCACTTTTTTCGATTCAAGCAATTTTTTTACGGGAACTCTGTACGAAAAATTTTCCTCCTTTACTCAGATTTTCTCGTTTAAGCAGGTGAATTATAAAATGGCCGAGGAGAACGCCCTGCTTAGAGCTGCATTGCAGGAACAGCTGTTAAAATCAAGGCAGGGAACCTACAAATCATCTGATTCCATTTATCTTCCGCGAATTGCGAAGGACTCATCGCAAAATGCGGTTTACCGTTTTACAACGGCCAGGGTCATTAACAATTCGATAAATCAGCAGCACAATTTTATAACGCTGAACAAAGGACGACGCGATGGCGTTAAACCCGATATGGGGGTAATTGCAAATGGCCAGGTTGTCGGGCTTGTAACCCGGGTATCCGAAAATTTCAGTACCGTGATTTCGCTGCTAAACAGCCGGTGGAAAATCAGTGCTAAAATTAAAAGAAACGACTATTTCGGATCGCTTTCGTGGGACGGAAAAGATTACCGGAGAGTTCAGTTAAACGAAATACCTTACCATGTGCCTGTTCAGAACGGCGACACGATCGTAACAACCGGCTATGCGGCAAGTTTTCCTGAAGGACTTGTGATCGGGACCATTTCTGATTTTTCAATCGGCACGGGGAGTAATTTTTACAAGATTGAGGTCATGCTGGCGGCCGATTTCAAGAATCTCGTTATCGTTGGTTTAGTTGAGAATACACAACTTAATGAAATCAAACAATTGCAATTGTTAGAATCATGGTAATAAATCTGGTTAAATATTCAATTGTTTTTATAGTAGCTGTTTTATTACAGGTACTATTATTCAATAATATTCTCATATTTAGGGTGATTGCGCCATTTTTTTATATTCTGTTTATCCTTTTACTCCCATACTACACACCACGTGCCTTGCTTTTGTTCCTTTCTTTCCTGCTCGGCTTTGTGGTTGATATATTTACCAATACGCCCGGTGTTCATGCCTCAGCATGTCTGATAACCGGATTTGTCAGACCGGGAGTTCTTCAGTTAATCACTTCGCGTGAAACACTTGAATCGGTTAATGCACCACGGGTCGAAAATATGGGATTCCAATGGTTTGCAGGCTATGCACTTTTTATGGCATTAATTCATCACCTCTTTCTGTTTTTTATCGAAGCCTTCACTTTCGAAAGTTTCCTGATTACAATGTTAAGAGTTATTTTAAGTTCAGTATTATCGGTCGTATTAATATTACTGAGCCAGTTTATAATTTTCCGGAAATAGCCGGATAACTTTAAGAAAATTGGACGTTTATAGTAAACGAAAGTATTTAGTTATAGGCCTTTTTTCGCTTACAGCCTTGATTATCATTGTTCGCCTGTTCTCTATTCAGGTGATGGATCCTTCTTATAAAATATCGGCAGCAAGTAATGTGTTGCGTCGGGTGGTGAATTTTCCTGCAAGAGGGTTAATTTACGACAGGAATGGAAAACTGCTGGTTTTTAATCAGGCTGCCTATGATGTTCTAATTACACCCCGCGAAATGAAGACTTTCGACACCGTGGCATTTTGTCGGATCGTGGGAGTTCCTAAAGAAGAACTTGTAAGTGAGATCAAAAAGGCGAGGAGTTATTCCATGTATAAACCGTCACCGGTCATCAAGCAACTTTCGTCTCAGACGTATGCCATTTTGCAGGAACAGTTGTTTAAATATCCCGGGTTTTTTATTCAGGCCCGTACTTTACGACAATACCCTTCCAAAATTGCAGCTCATGTTATGGGCTACGTGGGTGAGGTTGATCAGAAAGGGATAGATGAAAACAAGTATTACGAAAGTGGTGACTATATTGGACAGAACGGGATAGAAAAATCATACGAAACCGAGCTTCGTGGTGTTAAAGGGATTTCGTATATGATGGTTGATGTTCACAATATGGTTAAAGGTTCATTTGAACAGGGACGAATGGATACAACTGCGTCAATAGGAAAAAACCTTATTACAACATTACATGCAGATCTCCAGAGTTATGGTGAGCGGTTATTGGCCGGGAAAGTGGGTAGTATTGTGGCTATTGAACCCCAAACCGGTGAGATTCTTGTTTTAGCCAGTTCACCCACTTTCGATCCTGGTTTGTTTATTGGTCGTGAACGATCGAAAAATTTTGTACGGCTTAGAACTGACCCGTATAAACCTATGTTGAACAGAGCTATAACCTCCTCGTATCCGCCAGGCTCAACCTTTAAAATTGCCAATGCGCTCATTGGTCTCGAAGAAGGAATTTTGCAGACAGCCCGATTTTCTTGCCAGGGACCGGGATCATCACCGATTAAATGCACCCATAACCACGAAACTCCGTTGGGATTGGTTTCGGCCATTCGTGAGTCCTGTAATGCGTTCTTCTGGCAGGCATTCAGGGCTGAAATAAACCATTTCCCGACTTCTGCCGAAGGACTGGAAGCATTTCGCAATTATCTCCTTGAAATGGGTATCGGAAAAAAGATCGGCGGCGATCTTTATTCCGAAACTTCGGGAAGCATTCCTACTGTATCCTATTACGACAAATATTTTGGTGCGGGCCGGTGGAATGCTTTAACGATCCGATCTCTGTCAATCGGGCAGGGTGAATTATTGCTGACTCCATTGCAACTCTCCAATATGGTATCGCTGATTGCCAACAGGGGCTTTTACATAGCACCTCATCTTGTAAGAAGTATCCAGAACAATGATGGAACTCAAAAAATTCTTCAGTTTGAAAAGCATACCGTCGACACATCCCGTGAAAATTATGAGATGATCATCCAGGGTATGGAACAGGTGGTCGAAGCAGGAACTGGTCGTTATGCTGCCAAAGTCGATAGTGTCATTATCTGTGGGAAAACCGGAACTATACAAAATCCTCACGGAGAAGCACATTCTGCTTTTGTTGCGTTTGCACCAAAGATCAATCCCAGGATTGCCATCGCTGTATATGTCGAAAACGGAGTCTGGGGATCACGCTATGCAGCACCAATTGCCAGCCTGATCATCGAAAAGTACATGAACGATTCGATTGCACCCCGCAGGAAACATTTCGAAGAGGAAATGTTTAATTCAGATTTAATATCCACCATGAGATTAGCAAACGAAAATTGAAAGCGCGTAATACTATATGGCTTAATCTCGACTGGATAACGGTCTTCCTCTACGTGGTACTCGTACTGCTTGGATGGGTAAATATCTATGCAGCAGTCTACAGTGATGAGCATCAAAGTATTTTTGATGTTGCGCAACGATACGGGAAGCAATTAATCTGGATTGTAGCCGGAGCTATTCTTGCAATCATGGTGCTTACTGTAGACAGTAAGTTTTATGCGGCATTTGCCAATCATATTTATTTCTTCACTATCCTGCTGCTTGTGGCTGTTCTTATTTTTGGGAAAGAGGTAAATGGTGCCCGGGCGTGGTTCGAATTTGGAAGTGTTGCGCTTCAGCCCGCCGAATTGGGTAAATTTGCCACTAATCTTGCGGTTGCAAAATGCATTAGCCAGTTCGATTTTAGGATCCAAAGTTTACGTTCGTATTTAACCCTTGGCGCAATTATCGGATTGCCTGCTATTCTCATTATTTTACAAAACGATACTGGTTCTGCCCTCGTATTTTCTGTATTCGTCTTTGTATTTTTCAGGGAAGGCTTAAGCGGTATGGTACTTTTCTGGGGATTTGCCGCAGGAGCGCTTTTCATACTTTCCCTGGTTCTTGATCAGCTTCAACTATTAATATTCCTTCTGGCTATCTCAGTTGCGGCTTATGGAGTTATGCGTCAGAGTATTAAGGAGACTATGATTGGATTTATCGGCATAGGCGGAACTTTTGGTTTGTTATGGTTGATAAATAATCTGTTAGGTATTGGACATCCACCTTTACGTTTATTGATGGTTACAACGATCATAATTGCTGTTCTGGTTATTTTTTATGGCATTTTTTATCATGTTCGGCAAGTCTGGCGGATATTCCTGTTTTTTATCTTTGCCATCGGTATTTCGATGTCGGTCAACTACTTTTATAAGAATGTATTGATTTCGCATCAGCGTGATCGCATTGATGAATTGTTAGGGATCAAATCAGATAAACTGGGTGCAGGGTACAATGTCAATCAATCGAAAATTGCTATCGGTTCAGGGGGATTGACAGGCAAAGGTTTTCTTAATGGCACACAAACAAAGTATAATTTCGTTCCCGAACAGAGTACCGATTTTATCTTTTGCACAGTAGGAGAGGAGTGGGGCTTTGTGGGATCAACATTTGTTCTGATGCTATTTTTATTGTTGTTGATCCGGCTTGTAGGGCTCGCAGAAAGACAACGATCGCAGTTCAGTCGGGTTTATGGATATGGCGTTGCCTGTATTCTGTTTTTCCATATTGCTGTCAATATCTCGATGACCATCGGCCTTGCTCCTGTAATTGGCATTCCATTGCCGTTTTTCAGTTACGGTGGATCGTCGCTTTGGGCTTTTACTATTCTGTTATTCATTTTTCTCCGCCTCGATGCAAACAGAACCGAAAACCTCCGTTGAAAACGAATCTGTATTAATTTCCACAATTATTTTTTACGGACGTAGAATTTTAAAATCGCCTTTCATTTCAGTAAATCTGATAATTTCGGGAAAAAACCGGTTAAAGGCCTGATCAAAAAACTGATATTCTTCTTCGAGAATCTTCATTGCAAAATCAATTTCTGCTGGTAAGGAAGCATGTTGCACCATGATTCTGAGTGTTTTTTCAATGCCCTGGAGCGATGCGTAGGACTGAAGACGTTTGTTTTGTATCAGAAAAGGTAAAAACAGCTTTACCCGGGGTGGAAGTTGAAAAAAATTGGATAGAAGTACTGCATGAAACCGCTTGGTAAACGTTGAAAGTTTTTCATAGGAGTACAGATGCCAGTTCACAGCCAGAAAGTGATCGAGAAAAATATCAACAACGATTCCTGAATATTTTCCGTACCCCGGTCTAAGTTTTAAAATACATTCATTAATTATGCTGTGCATATCCGTAAATGAATCAATCTGACGGTGAAGCAAAATTCCTTTTGCCACCATTGGAGGATACTTCAAAAACTGCCGTCCTTTCACGAAGTCGCCAATAAAATTTCCGAGTAAAATCTCCTCGTCCTCTCCCGAGAGATAGATATGTGACAGATAGTTCATTTAGCTAAAGTTATGCTGATCATTTTTTTTGCGAAAATTAGTTAAATATTCGACCGGTTATCCACGTCGGGTTCATGTCTCTGCATACCGTTCCGGAAATTTTAAAAATTGGGAATCTCAAATTCGCTGTTTTTCAATAACAAATGAGTAAGTTATTTAAGTTTTATGGATTTCAACAAGATTTTATGAAACCCTGTGAAACTGTTTCTCGTTATTAAGGTTGTATTCGCTTAATCAAATTAGCCTGAAACTATATTCCTTTTATTGGTAATCAAGTTTCAAAATCAAGTTAAAAAATAAGCCAAAAACATCAGTATTGTGACTGACAGTAGCGAAGCTATATCTTATCATTAAAATCCCGACCACATTAACTGTCTGTATGACAGACAAATAAATTACTGGGAAATTTTTTCAAGCCGGGTGTGTCAATTAAAAGTCGAGCAAATATAAACCTGATGTTGACATTTGCATTTATTATATTTTATTTTTAAAGTATTGTAAAACAGCTCCATAGTCGATAACAATCTGATTTATCCGCTTATTTTCGGGCGTTATCGGAAGTATCCGATTACATTGAGGAAAAGGATAAAATCTAACTGACTTCCATGGGCATCGGGAAAATCAATATTGCACAAATGGTAAACTCAGATCATGAACTAAAACGATTGAACCCATGAAAGAAATTGCATCCATATATTACGTTATACCATTATAAATATATTAAAATGAAAAATTTTTACGCCGCATTTAGATTTGGTCTGCTTTGTGCATTGACCGTTGTTTTCGCTCATTGTCAAAAGGAAAAGGTGGAAATTACAACTCCGAAATGGAATTACTCCACCTTTACCGATATTCGGGATGGTAAAACTTATAAAAGTATAAAAATAGGAAGCCAGGTGTGGATGGCCGAAAATCTGGCTTATAAAACACCGAGCGGATCGTCGTATAGTTATGAAGATGTTGCAATTGGGGCGAAGTATGGTCGTTTATATACCTGGGATGCTGCTTTGCAGGCGGTTCCGGCAGGGTGGCATTTACCAACCGATATGGAATGGAAACAATTGGAAATGTACCTGGGCATGAGCCAGGCAGAGTCTGATAAGATTGATAGTCGTGGAAATGGTGAAGGGGGCAAGTTAAAAGCAACAATGGGATGGCCGGAAGAGGGAAACGGAACCGACGAAGTTGGCTTTCTGGCATTTCCTGGCGGCTTTTTCCTGTCAAATTCAATTGAATTTATGGCCTTCGAATGGTATGGTTATTGGTGGACAGCCACAGAAAGTAACAATTCGACAGCATGGTTCAGGCTGCTTGTCAATGGTAATTCCAGGATAGTGCGTAATATTAGTTTTAAGGAAGATGGTTTCTCGGTACGGTGTGTTAAGAACCAAAATTGATACACGTTTTGAACCGGATGGAAATCCAATTATGCACTGAAATTTTTCATCAATTAAGGTCTGCTCAATGAAAAAACCCGAAATAATTAATTTACCAAAAATTGAGGATCCACGGGGAAATCTGTCAATTATCGAGGAGAATAATAATATTCCTTTCAAAATTGCCAGAGTCTATTGGATTTATGATGTTCCTGGAGGGCAAATGCGTGGTGGACATGCATTTAAAGTGCAGCAGGAGTTTATTGTGTCATTATCAGGAAGTTTTGATGTAGTTGTCGATGATGGGTTAGTCAAACAGACTTTCTCTTTAAACAGATCTTATTACGGCCTGTATCTGCCCGCAGGATTATGGCGACAGATGCAGAATTTCTCCACCAATTCTTTAGCGATGATTCTGAGTTCAACTCATTACAAGGTTGATGATTACATTTTTCAATATTCGGATTTTTTTAAACTTAGCCAGGTTAATGATGAATAAAAAAAGCGTATATGATTGTGTAATACTTCCGCTGAGTAAAATACACAACAGGGCGGGAAACATTACTGTCGTGGAAGGCGAAAGAAATATTCCTTTTGATGTTAAGCGCATATATTACCTGTATGATATCCCCGGTGGTGAAAACAGGGGTGGGCATGCCCATATCGAACTGAGTCAGTTAATTGTTGCTGCTAGTGGATCGTTTGATGTGTTGCTCGATGATGGCATAAATAAGAAAGTTGTTACCCTGAACCGCCCTGATTACGGCTTGCTGGTTGTACCGGGGATCTGGCGTGAATTGATGGAGTTTTCATCAGGGGGAATTTGTCTGGTATTAGCTTCACATAAATATGATGAATTAGATTACATAAGAGATATTGATAATTATAAAAAATATGCTTCATCCAACCTCTGATATTCAGACCAAAAATATTGGCGAAGGTACCATAGTCTGGCAGTTTTGTGTGATTCTCAAAGATGCTGTTATAGGGAAAAACTGCAATATCTGTTACAGCGTTTTTATTGAAAATGATGTTGTTCTGGGTAATCATGTTGTGATTAAATCCGGTGTTCAGTTGTGGGATGGAATAACTTTGGAAGACAATGTGTTTGTGGGCCCCAATGTGGCTTTTACAAACGATCTGTATCCACGATCAGGTAAGCCTGTCTACCAGCTGAAACGAACATTGATAAAAACCGGTGCCAGCATAGGGGCGAATGCCACCATATTATGCGGACTCACGATTGGAAAGTATGCTATGATCGGCGCCGGAAGTGTGGTGACAAAAAATGTTCCCGATCACAATCTTTGGTATGGAAATCCTGCGGGATTAAGGGGGTATATCTGTAAATGCGGTGAAAAGCTGGATGTTAATTTAAGCTGTTCAAAATGTAACCGAAAATTTCAAAACGAAAATGGTTTGATTGAAGAATTATAATTAAACAATTTATTTGCATTTAAGCCTGCCGGAGTATGATCTCCGGTAATTTTAAATATTAAACCTTATTGTTTTCCAAATGGAAGTTTTACAAGTTACACCCGAACAGTATGCCACGGTAATAAAGCATCCTCTCTTTGTATACAAAAAGACAGAATTTAATATTTTGAACTCAGATAAATGCGATTCGGTTCATTATCTATTGATTAAGGACGATCATTACCGCATGGGAATTATAGGTGGAGTTAAGAATAAAATATTCATGTCTCCTTTTTCTGCTCCATATGGCGGGTTTACATTTTTACGCGGTGACATAAGATTAACATCCATAGACATGGCTCTCGAATGTTTTTTACAATGGGCAAGAAGCCAGGATCTGGAAGGTATTTATATCACCCTGCCGCCTTTCTCCTATAGTGAGACCCAATTGTCAAAATCAATCAACTGCATGTATCGAAAATCTTTTAAACTTTTAAAAATTGACTTAAACTATATCCTGAAGCTGGAAGAATTTGATGACTCATATATCAACAATATCTGGAAAGAAGCCAGAAACAACCTGAAAAATTCTTTTTCCAATCAACTTGTTTTTAACTATTGTGAGAGTTTTGACGAGAAAGCCATCGCATATGACATTATCAGGCAGAATAAAGCCTCCAATGGGTTTGTGCTCCATCTGACCTTTAACCAGATTATTCAAACGGCTGAAATTGTTGATTGTGATTTTTTCCTTGTGAGGGACCGATACGCTCATCCCGTAGCATCTGCCATCGTTTTTCATGTATCACCCGAAATTGTACAGGTTATTTACTGGGGCGACATTTTGGAATACCGGAAATTAAGGTGTATGAATTTTTTATCCTATAAAATATTCGAATTCTATAAACAGAATGGGGCACATATTGTAGATCTGGGCCCATCAACAGATGATTCAGCACCTAATTACGGGTTATGTGTTTTCAAAGAGAGTATTGGTTGTGAAATTACTCCCAAATTTTCGTTTTCAATGCGTTTTTAATTCATTACAATCCTGTATTATTTTTCGGATAATATTATGAAAAGTCCATCTATACTGATAGTTACAACGAACACACATTAATTTTGATAACACCCATACGATGATTTACACGGAACGAATTTCAGCCAGGTACGCTTATTTACGCTATGTAACGGTTGAGGATGCACAGTTTATCCTTTCACTCCGCACTGACCCGAAATACTCAAAGTATATCAATGATACAGAGAATGATCTTGATCTTCAGATTGAGTGGATAATACAACAGCAATCCAAACCAGATGATTATTATTTTGTGATTTGTGATGTGGATGACAAACCAAGGGGGGTTATATCCTTATATAATTTTGATGATACACGTTTAAATGCAGAAATGGGACGGTTGATTTGTCCAAAATCACCTATCCAGTTGTATGCCTCATTTATCCTGATTTGCAAATTTGGCTTTGAAATAATCGGATTGAAACGAATGTTTTTCAGGATGAATCCAAATAATGCTGACGTTATTGCTGTTACGCGTAAGTTCGGAGCTACATTCGTCGGACATGGAAATTATAAGGATACCGATATTGAATATGTGGAATATCAACATTTGCACGAAAACTGGGTCTTGATAAATGCCTTAAATAATGAACGGCTGGAGAAATTTGTACAGGTGGTTAACCGGTTGCAGAAAATGGGCTCAAACCTTTCGTAATAGCTTATAGTCAAATATCTATTTAGTATAATAATTGATAATTAATAAAAATGATCAGTTTTTTGGATCTGAAAATAATCAATGACAGTTATGAACCTGACCTGTCATCCGCCATTAAACGGGTACTTGATTCCGGCTGGTATATATTGGGAAATGAGGCAACGGCATTTGAACAGGAATATGCAAGGTTCATCGGAGTCAAACATTGTATTGGTGTTGCAAATGGACTGGATGCCTTGCGGCTTATTTTGAAGGCTTACCTTATCCTGGGAGAAATGAACGAAGGAGATGAAATTATTGTTCCTGCCAATACCTTTATTGCTTCTATCCTTGCCATTACCGATAACCGGCTCAAACCGGTACTTGTTGAACCTGATATAAATACTTTTAATATAGATCCCTTACTTATCGAAGAAAAGATTACAGAACGGACAAAGGGGATTATGCTGGTTCACCTTTACGGGAAAAATGCCATGTGTCCGGAGATTAAGCGGTTGGTGGATAAATACGAACTGAAGTTAATTGAAGACAATGCCCAGTCACAAGGATGTTACTATGGAGAAAAGCGGACCGGTTCATTGGGTAATGCTGCCGGGCATAGCTTTTATCCGGGTAAGAATCTGGGTGCGTTAAGTGATGCAGGAGCAGTTACAACTGATAATGATGAACTGGCTGAATTAATCAGGGCTTTGGGTAATTATGGGTGTACCAAAAAATATATAAGCGATTATCAGGGATTAAATTCCAGGTTGGACGAAATTCAGGCAGCGATGCTACGGGTAAAACTCCGGCGGCTCGATACTGACAACCAGCACCGACGCGAAATTGCCCGGTTTTATTGTGCGAATATTACGAATGCTGAAATCGTATTACCGGAGTCAAAAGAAAATCACTTGCTAAATCCTGTAACCACCAATCTTTCGCATGTCTGGCATCTTTTCGTTATCCGCCATCGCGAACGTGATCAGTTACAAAAATATTTAAGGGAAAACGGGATTCAAACGCTGATCCATTATCCTGTTCCACCACACAAGCAGAGGGCGTACAAAGAATGGAACAATACAAGTTATCCGATAACTGAACAGATTCACCGCGAGGTGTTAAGTTTACCTGTATGCCCTGTTGTAAATATGAATGATATCCGATTTATTACTGATATATTTTCGAAATATGATAACCAAATTTCTTAAAAAGATCAGGTCAGTTTTACCTTGGAGTTCGCATATAATCAAATATCTTAATTACCAGACTTATTTTGATTTTTATCTTATTTTGACTGCGGGCATACGGCATCAATGGGCCTTTAAAAAAGCAGTTCGTCAGCCTAAGATAAAAATAGTGTTTTTTGCCATTCACAGAACGATTTGGAAATATGACCAGCTTTACAGGCTTTTCGAGCAAAGTGAAAGATTTGAGCCTGTCATTGTAGTTTGTCCTTATATCGTTTACGGTGAAGAATTAATGCTTAAAGAAATGGCAAGTACCTATAGTTATTTGTCAGCGAAAAATTTTAATGTGGTTTCGGCTTATAATGCCCAAAGCGGAAGATGGATTGATGTGAAAAAGGAGATCAGACCAGGTATTCTCTTTTTTACAGATCCTCATAAACTTACAATGGATGAGTTTTATATAACCAATTACAGAAATTATCTGACGTGTTATTTGCCCTATACCTATCAGATATCAAATTTGTATGAAGTGCAATATAATCAGTTGTTTCATAATCTTATCTGGAAGATATTTTCACCCACCCCTTTGCACCGGGAGATTGCACGAAAATATGCACGGAACAAGGGGAGAAATATTGTCGTAACAGGTTATGCAGGAACTGATGTTTTACAACAGTATTCCTATCTTCCGAATGATTCGTGGAACATTAAAGACAGAAATATTAAACGGATTATCTGGGCACCTCACCATACAATTGACAATGATACAAGTTATCTGGCCTACTCAAATTTCATTAAATATCACAGGATAATGCTGGACATAGCCTCGGATTATATTGGTAAGGTACAATTTGCCTTTAAGCCACATCCTCTTTTAAAAGGTAAATTATATTCGGAAAATGACTGGGGAACAGAGAAAACGAATGCTTACTACAAAGAATGGGAGAATCTGCCCAATGGGCAACTCGAGGAATCTGATTATGCGGATCTGTTTATAACGTCAGATGCCATGGTACATGACAGTTCTTCGTTTATGGCAGAATACCTGGCAGTTAATAAACCGGTTTTATATACTATCCGGGATCAGAAAATTGCTGACAGGTTTAATGCAATCGGAAAAATGGCTTTCGAGCAGCATTATCATGCCACCAATGCCGATGGTATTACTAAATTTATTGAAGATGTAGTTGTAAATGGGAATGATATCAAAAGGCGACAAAGAGAAGCGTTTGTTTTAGAATATCTTAAACCACCCTACGGTCTCTCTGCCACTATGAATATTTACAAGATAATAAATCAGGAAACCCTTAAGGTTCAACTGTCTGATTAATTGTTTTCCCGGTGAGTTGATTATCGGTTGGTCGTATAAAAACTAAATTATTAAACATGAATTTAAACCCGCTTAAATTGTCATGGAAAAAGAAAAATTGATCACAGGCTATACTACCGGTGTTTTTGACTTATTCCATATAGGTCATCTCAATATTTTAAAACAGTCAAAATTGATGTGTAACCGGCTTATTGTCGGCGTAACGACCGATGAGCTGGCATACGATTTAAAAGGGAAAAAGCCAATTATTCCCTTTAGTGAACGGATAGAAATAATTAAAAGTATCAGATATGTCGATGAGGTGGTACCGGAGAATGTAAACGATAAAATGATGGCCTGGGAGAAATATCAGTTCGATATAATATTTAAGGGGGATGACTGGAAAAACTCCACCCGATGGATTGCTCTGGAAAAACAATTTGACAAAGTGGGGGTAAGAATTTGTTATTTCCATTACACCCAGAATACATCGAGTACAATAATCCGTGAAATATTGGAAGATTCCCTGCACCATTAAATGATAAAGAATAAATCTTTTTGAATACTCATTTATTGTCCATACCAAAATATTTAGAATAATCTGAAGTCGTATTCAGATGCTTCTTCCAAATTTTCCACATTATGGCAGAAATTATCGGGAACTCCTGGCTAAGAATGTTTGTTCCAAAAAAACTGATCAATATCCTTAAGCCTGTTATATATTATTTTATAAATTTATATAAATCAATCTACTACGGTTTTATTAACTGGAGATATTATAAAATAGTTCGTCATTTAAGGGAGAAAGATAAAATCAAAGTTGCTTTTTTTCTAATTCATGATTCTGTATGGAAGTATGAAGGCATTTATCAGCTCATGGAGAAAGATGATCGGTTTGAGCCCGTTGTTGTTGTGTGTCCTTATATAATATATGGTGATGAAAATATGATGAAGGTAATGACACAGGCCTATAATTCGTTTTCGAAGAAAGGCTACAAGGTCATTAAAACTTATAACGAAGTGACCAAACAGTGGCTGAATATCAAAGAGGAAATCCAGCCTGATATTGTGTTTTTTACCAATCCAAATAATTTAACAAAGAAACAATATTATATCACCCGGTATACAGATTGCCTAACCTGTTATGCCCCTTATAATTTTGGGAACAGCCATCTATATGAGACCATGTATAATCAGAAATTCCACAATCTGCTCTGGCGATTATTTGCAGAGACTCCTGTACATAAAAGTTTCTCCGTAAAGTATGCATTAAATAAAGGGAAAAATGTTGTCGTAACAGGATTTCCCGGAACGGATGCGTTATTAAAGAGAAATTTTATCCCGCTATATAGCTGGAAACAAAACGATAAAAAAATAAAAAGGATTATCTGGGCACCTCATCATTCCATTGACGACAACACCTCATTCTTAGGCTATTCAACGTTTTTAAAATATGCAGATGTCATGTTGAACATCGCTGATGAATATGCAGGCAGGATACAATTTGCCTTCAAACCGCATCCGATACTTCGAAATAAATTAGAAGAGAAGCCGGGATGGGGAAAAGAGAATACCGATAATTATTACAATAAATGGAATAACTTAAAAAACGGAAAGTTAGTCGAGGGAGATTATATTGACTTGTTTTTTAGCTCTGATGCTCTGATCCATGATTCAGGTTCATTTTTAATCGAATATATCTATACCGGCAAACCCGTTCTGCATACTAATAGGGATAAGCATATTACTGACAGGATGAATGCTTTCGGGATTTTAGCCTTTAATCTGCACTACCATGCTAAAAAAGAAGAGGATATCAGAGCGTTTATTGAAGATTTACTCATAGGCAGGGATGAGAAAAAATATGAACGGGGTGTCTTTTTAACTTCCGAGCTATTGCCACCTAATCATAAGAGTGCATCTGAAAATATTTATGAGGAGATAGTGCATCAGTTATTTTAGCCATACAATTTTTTTGTTTGAAATATCTGAATTTTAATAATTAATATATTTAATTATGATTAAAGAAAGGATTATCGTTTATACAGGAGGTACTTTTGATATGTTTCATAGCAATCATGTTAAAATGATTGACTATGCAAGAGGATTGGGCGACGTGCTGATAGTGGGAGTCAGTACAGACGAATTGGTTTGTAGTTATAAATCTCCTCCGACTATTCCATTCGAAGAACGAATAGCAATTATCAGATCTTTAAAACAACCCGATATAGTGATCCCCCAGAATTCTCTTGAACATACACAATTGGTTAAAAATTTACATATTGATGCTTTTGTAATAGGTAATGATTGGTTGGACAAGTATGATTATTTGAATGATCTGGGTGTCAGTGTGTTTTATTTTCCGTATGGCTCAGGAATTTCTTCAAGTAGTTTAAAACAGAAGATTTCTGAAAATTATCAGCAGATCAAAATGAATGCAGATCAGCATACTTATCCTGAGATAAATTGATCAGAGCAGATGCAAAAGAGGTATGCTATTGTAACCGGAGGAACAAGGGGTATAGGAAAACAGATTTGCATTGATTTATTGTCGAAGGGTTTTTTTGTCATAACCAATTATGCAAATGACGACCAAAGTGCTGATGTTGCACGAACCGATTTTTTCAAGTATTCGGATCAATTTACAATCCTAAAAATTGATCAGTCAAAAGAGTGTGATTTGGAGTCTTTTGTGAGCACCGTAAAAGGATTAACAAAAGAAGTTCATTGTATAGTATGCAATACTGGTCACACTATAAGAAAGCGTTTTGAAGACTTCACAAATACTGAATGGGAGAATACATTCAGGGTGAATGTCCATTCGCACTTTTACCTGATCCGCGATTTGAACCGCCTCATTCAGAACAAAGCGAAAATCATTTTTATTGGTTCCTTACTGGGTGAAATTCCACATGCCTCTTCAATCGTGTATGGTGTTACAAAAGCCGCGGTTCACGCATTGGCCAGGAACCTGGTCAAAGAGTTTTCGGAAAGAGAAGTAACTGTAAATATTGTGGCACCCGGATTTGTTGAAACAGATTGGCAGAAAGATAAGCCATTGAAAATCAGGAATAAAATTTACAATAAAACTGCCCTAAAAAGATTTGCCCGTGTTGAAGAAGTAGCTATGATCTGTATGATGCTTGTGGAAAATGATTTTATTAATGGTGCAACAATATCAGTGGATGGCGGATACAATTATCGTTAATATTAATCCGGTATGTGCTGAAATAATTCATCCAATGGACCAGTTTTATTAAGTTTCATTCAAAATATAAAGGTTTACATTCAAATTCTGATCCTATGTTGAGAAAGATGATTCAACCGGTGATATGGAATTTTCTCAGTACTATTTATCACTATTTGTTAAATAGATATTTATCTGTTTACTATGGTTTTGTACAGAAAAGGTATAAAAAGATCGTCGTGCAGGTGCAAAAAAAGGAGAAGATTAAGGTCGCCTTTTTTTTAATCCACGAAGCAGTCTGGAAATACGAGGGTTTATATCGATTATTGGAAATGGACAATCGTTTTGATCCTGTGGTTATTGTCTGTCCTTATATAGTCTTCTCCGAAGAAAACATGCTCAGAGAAATGGATCAGGCATATCATGGCTTTCAGGAAAAAGGTTATCAGGTCATCCGGACTTATAATAAAGCAACCCACGAATGGTTAGATGTGAAACACCTAATTAAACCTGATATAATTTTCTATTGTGTTCCTCATAATATAACAAAGGCCGAATATTCAATTAAATCTTTCTTAAAAACGTTGAGTTGTTATGTTCCGTATACATTTCAAACCACGTTTCACTATCAGCAAAACTACAATGCATTTTTTCATAATGTGCTCTGGAAAGCTTACTACCCCAGCATTATACATTATAATATGGCAGTTCAGTACGGTTTGAATAAGGGAAGAAATGGCGTTTTATCCGGTTATCCTGTAATTGACCGGTTCTTAAGTTTAAATTCTTCGGATAAAAACATTCATAAAGGAATAAGAGTAAGCAACAAGTCAAAAAAAGCAAAGATGAATATCATCTGGGCTCCACATCATACGATCGAAGGCAACGGTTATGGTTATGACCTGCACTTTTCGAATTTTATCCGGTATCATAATTTTATGAAAGAAATTGCAATCAAATATCAGGAGAAGCTTTTTATAACATTTAAACCACATCCGGCACTGCGACCTAAGTTAAGCGACAGTAACATCTGGGGAATGGAAAAAACTGAATTGTACTATAGTTTCTGGCATCAAAACAACTTTTGTGCATTGAATCAAGGTAATTATCTGGGTTTATTTGAAGATTCGGATGCCATGATTCATGATAGTGATTCATTTATGGGAGAATATCTTTCACTGAATAAACCGGTACTTTATACCCGACGAGATGAATCGGTTGAAGATAGAATGAATGAGTTTGGCCGATCGGCGCTTAAAATGCATTACCAGGCGCGCAGTGAGGAGGAAATTCTGAAATTTATCGATGAGGTTGTTCTAAAAGGGATCGATCCGATGAAGTCCAATCGCACCAAATTTATTGGCAATTTTATTAAACCACCTAATCACATGGAAGCATCAATGAATATTTATATTGATTTAAAGAAGTCTCTGGATATTAATTAAAGGTGACTTTTTTGAATTGAGTTAAATTACAGACAATTATTATCATGTATAAATCTTTTTAAGTGCCGGAAAAATCTTTAAAAAATAAGACCATAAATGGAATCGCCTGGAGTGCCTTTGATAAGATAGTCGGTTCCGGAATCAGTTTTATTTTGGGGGTCGTTCTTGTAAGAATTTTAATGCCTGCCGATTATGGATTAATCGGGATGCTGGCAATATTCTTTGCAATTTCTGAACTCTTTGTAGGTAGCGGTTTTTCAAGTGCATTAATACAGAAGAATGACAGGACTGAAATTGACTTCTCAACCATCTTTTATTTTAACCTGGTTATCGGGGTTGTCTTCTACATTATCTTGTTTTTTGCCGCACCGTTTATCGCCAATTTCTACAATACTCCGCAGCTTACAATTATAACCCGGGTATTGTCTTTAAACATCATTATAAATGCATTATCATTAGTTCCGGAAACGCGGTTATCGATTGCGATCAATTTCAAAATACCGGCCATCATTGCCCTGTTATCGATTATTTTAAGCGGAACATTAGGAATAATAGCCGCCTACAAGGGATTAGGGGTTTGGGCTTTGATAATTCAGAGTAGTACAAGAGCATTAATCCGGACATCCCTTTTTTTTATATTAAACAAATGGAAGCCCCTGAAAAGCTTTAGTTGGCAATCATTCAGGCAGCTTTTTAAATATTCATCCAATCTTTTGATGGCCGGATTTGCCGCAACAGTTGTAAACAATATATATTCGGTAATGATAGGAAAAATATTTTCTGCCAGGGATTTGGGTTACTATACCAACGCAAAACAATTTCCTGAGTTTTTTTCCACATCTATCACAAGCGTTCTTCAGGGAGTCACTTTCCCGATCCTTGCTTCGCTCCAGGATGAAAGAGTACGCATGATCTCGGTCTATAGTCGATTGATGCGGTTTGTGGTATTATTTGTAATTCCGGCACTGACATTGCTGGCATTACTTACCGAGCCTTTTATCCGTTATTTTCTGACTGTAAAGTGGTTGCCTATCGTTCCGCTTATGCAATGGTTGTGTTTTGCACGAATGATAACTCCAATCAGTGCATTAAATATGAATATTCTGAATGCAATTGGCCGAAGTGATCTGTATTTAAGGGTTGATATTTCGAAAATGCCCATCACAATAATAATACTTGTGATTACAATTCCAATGGGTCTTCAGGCTGTGGTAATAGGGCATTTCCTGATGTCACTCCTGGCCTATTTTATCAACGCTTATTATCCGGGAAAGATGTTTGACTTTGGTGCCCTGCGACAAATCAGGGAAATGAGCCGGGTGATTTATGCAACGCTGATTATGTTTGTAATTGTTTTTGGAGTAAGGATTCTTCTCCCGACTGATCTGCTAAAACTAATTATTTGTGCTCCACTTGGAATTGCGATATATCTGTTCACCGCACATTTTCTTGGAATCAGTGAAATTCGGGAAGTACTGGCAATGATTCAATCAGTTCTCCACCGGAAAAAAACCTCTATTAAATTGACGTAATGATCGCAATGTTGTTATCTCCGTTTGAAGGACCTGGCGGGCATCAGTATATCCAGATCAGGCTGATCGATTATCTCTCAGGACAAAAGAGGAAATGCAAGCTTTTCGGCACAAGGCAAAGTTTTGTTTACGCAGAGATCAACCGGAGGGCTTTAGATTTTGATTTTATAGAAATTGATAAGTATGGTTCAAAAAAGGATTATAGTCAGTATTTAGACAATGATGATCTCTTAATTGCAACAAACGGTGACTTTTTTGAGTGTATTTTATTGTTTTCGAAGAGTAATGGCCACATAATATTACTGGATATTCTGTATCCAATGCTTAATAAATTTGTAACGGGAAGGAAAAGTTTCCCTCTTTGGCCGTTTGCGAAGCATCAGGAAATAAAGATTTTGTCGTTGTTAAATTCATCAGATGCCTTGTTTTTTATCGATGTAATGGGTAAGTCGATTGTCGAAAAGCGGCTGAGTCTATCCATATCAAATCAGCAGTATTTACCTGTGCCTGTCAGTATTCCTCATAAAATCGACCTGTCGCCTTTGGGAAATAGTATTAATGTTACCTATATCGGACGTTGTGTGTCATGGAAAGTGAAACCGGTATTGAAAATATTGAAAGATATCATGTATTATAATCTTTCAGACAGGGTGGTCTTGAATATTGTTACTGATAATGTGAAAGATTTCAGAGATATGCTTTCTGAAAAAAATTATTTGGAGAGAATTAAAATTACATTTTATGAAAATTTAAGTGAGCTCTCACTAAATCAATTGTTTAATGAAATGAATTTAAATATCGGTATGGGTACTGCTGCTCTTGATGGAGCTAAGAACGGGATTCCTACAATCGTGATTGATGCATCAGAGGATGATTTCCCTGACGACTACCGGTATAGGTGGATCTATCAGACAAAGGATCCGATCCTGGGAAGAATGCTTGAAAAAGGAACACGTAATTTTGACGGGGATATGACATTTGAAGATGTCGTAAACATGCTTGGCCGTGAATATCAGGCTTTGGCTCAAAATTGTTATGACTATGTCCGGAACAATTATGATATAAGTCAGGTGGTTAGTAAAATAGATCGGTTTACCGACAAGGCAAGTCTTTCTGTCTCGGCATTTAATTCCCTGTTGACAATCCGTTATTACAAGCTCCTGAGGCTGTTGAATTTAAGATAAATTAAACTATTAAGACTATGCAATTATTAAACAGGATACAGCAGATCACGCTGTTATTATTCTTTTTTTCCATTAATTTCGAGATGTTAACTCTGACTCCGGATACGAATTATTCAATATCTAAGGCTTTTGCATTCCTATACATTATTTCAATATTGCCTCAGATTCAAAAGTTTGTGCGGGTAGACTTTGTAGGATATTATATGTTACCGCTTGTATTTTTCTTTGGCTGGCTAACATTTATTGGATTAGTTAATATTAATGAGATCGATTCATCGTTTTTTGATTTCTCTCTTTTTCTAAATATTATTTTATTTTGGATTATGATTAACCATGGACGAAAAGATTACCTAATACTTGAAAAAGGATTGTTTAGTTTTGCGTTGGGTACAATAGTAATCGCATTTTGTTTTATTCTGGGAATTGGCGTTGAATATCAGGCGGGTCGCCTGTGGATGTTTGATGACGATCCGAATGCTATTGCCTACCGGACATCGATGGGCATAATCATACTTGTTTTGGCCGTAGTGCAAAACAGATTAAATATAGGCAGATACCGATACCTGTTATTGGTCCCGATTCCACTGTTGATCAAAGTGTTGTTTGAAACAGGTTCCCGCTTTGGATTTATTGCATTTGTGCTGTCATTTGGGGCTGGCATTCTATTGTATAAAACAAAGAATTTTTGGGGAAAATTATCCGTATTTATTTTTGGAATTATTGCCCTGATTATCGCCGTATCTATCCTGATGCAATCCGAAATGATGGTTGAAAGGCTGGTAGCCACCGCTCAAAGCGGAGATACTGCAGGACGCAGTGATATCTGGAATTCGTTACTTCCCATCATAAGGGAGAATCTGTTTTTCGGCTATGGCCGCACGGGATATTCCCTGCAATCAACTATACTTTTCGGTCAGGTAACTATGCCGCACAATGTAATACTTGAAATTCTGTGCTACACAGGAATAGTTGGTTTAACCGTTTATTTCATATTTCTGTACAGAATAGGTATGGCAAGTCTCCAAAGTTATAAGTCGCAAAATTTATTATTGCCGATATTGCTTTTAGTCCCTGTGGCCGGGATGATTTTATCAATACAAATACTGACTTTAAAGATCGGATGGATCATCTTCGCCTATATAATAAGCACATTGGCGATTCAAGAGGCAAGACAACCCGGATTAATTATTAATAATTAGAAATTTATGAAGATATTTCAGGTTATACCAACTTTATTGGAAGGAGGAGCTGAAAGATTTGTTGTGGATCTCTGCAACACTTTACTTGCAAATTATTCCTGTCATATTGTACTAATTGTTTTTTTTAAGATCGATAATAAACAATTCTTAATCCGGGAATTGAATCCCACTGTCGATATAATTGAGCTGGATAAGAAAGAAGGTTTTGATTTTTCGATTGTGAGGAAACTAAATCACCTTGTTAAAGATCAAAAGCCCGATGTTATTCATACCCATTTGAACACGTTTGAGTATATGTTTTTTACAATCCTGAAGTATAGAAAAAATATCCATTTTATTAACACAATTCATAATTCGCCTGACCGGATCTATGATAGTTGGAAAATTAAATTTATTAACTATTTGCTGTACAGAATTATAAATGTATTTCCTGTCATTATATCAACCGATAGTATTTTAGAATTCAAAAAATATTTTCCCTCAGTTAAGCCGGTATTAATTTTTAATGGACGACCTTTGATAGGCTTAAGTAATAAAATTGAAACCGTTCAAAAAGAGGT
Source organism: uncultured Bacteroidales bacterium (assembly GCA_942493325.1). Lineage (GTDB taxonomy): Bacteria > Bacteroidota > Bacteroidia > Bacteroidales > Prolixibacteraceae > JAAFHB01. Next base: position 6,313,638 of record OW818689.1, read on the forward strand.
GGCTTCCTATAGAATAACTCCCGCGACAGTCGTTTTTATAAATGTTGCCAGGATTAGTCCGCAGAAAAATCATATCATGCTCGTTGAGGCAATTAATCAGCTAATCTATGAAGGGGAGGATGTGGTTTTGCTGATCGTTGGCACTCCATGGGATAAGGATATTATTGAAAAACTAAATTCGGTACTGCACGGACGAATACATTTATTGGGATTTAAGGATAATGCAATCGATTATTTGAATTGTTCGGATGCTTTCTGCTTGTCGTCTTTTTACGAAGGAATGCCAATCTCATTAATTGAAGCCATACAACAGGGGATTGTTCCAATATGCACACCTGCTGGTGGAACCAAAGATATTATAAATCCATCGATAGGTTTTGTAAGCACTGATTTTTCAACAGATTCCTTTGTCAATTCACTTAAAGCATTCTTAAAACTCGATAAATTACAGCGAAAAAAAATGAGTGAAAATGCGATAAATGAGTACAATAATAATTTTACTATGAAGATCACTGCCTCTAAATACTTTGCGTTATACAAAGGCTGATTATCAAAATAAAGAATAATTTTTTGTTGCTGATAAACGAGATAATTTGATATTAATAATTTTTTAACCTTCCCGATTATGATCTTAAAAAAGCTTTTGCGCACCATTTCACTATTGCTGTATTATGGCTTTTTCCGGTATTTGCCTCCCACCAATAACAGGTATTTTGGGGTAATCAGGCCAATTCGATCTGCGATTGCAAAAAGTTGTTTGGATTACGCGGGTAAAAAGGTCAATATTGAACAGGGAGCCAACTTTGGTAATGGGGATGGCATTTCGATCGGAGATTATTCAGGTATCGGTGTAGACTGTTCTGTTCGGGGACCCCTGTTGATCGGAAATAATGTAATGATGGGGCCGGAAGTAATAATAATTACAGCAAACCATGGTTTTGAAAGGATTGATATCCCAATGATGGTGCAAGAATCTTCGCCCAGGAAAAAGGTGATAATTGGAAATGATGTGTGGATTGGAACCCGTGCAATAATACTCCCGGGGATTACTATTGGTAATGGTGCAATAATAGGGGCCGGGGCAATTATCACAAAGGATATCCCTGATTATGCAATAGCGGCCGGAAACCCCGCCCGAATAGTACGCTTCAGAAAATGAATAATCAATAAAACGGGTATGTTTTTAACAAAAAACGGCAATGATATTTTTTTTGTTTCCATCTATCAAAAATACAAATAATTAACAGATGAATAAGAGGATTTTGGTTTTAGGATATTTCGGATATGTCGATAATGAACTCGATGGACAGATCCTGAAAACTCGCAACATTTATGATTTGCTTTTATTGAAAATCGGAGGCAAGGCCGACATAGACAGATTTGACACCCAGCGCTTCAAGTATAGTAAGCTCTCTTTTTTCAATATGCTTCTCAAAATAATCCGCTGTCAGATCCTTGTTTATGTACCGGCATATAATAACTTAAATTACTTATTTCCAATCATTTATGTTTTGTGTTGGTTGAAAAGAAGTAAGATCTTGTATTTTGTCGTTGGTGGCTGGCTGGCACAATACCTGAAATCAAAAAAAATACATGTTGCACTTCTTTCGAACATCCGCGCAATACTGACAGAGAGCACCGATTTAAGCAACTCATTGACTGCCGATTTTCCGCTTAAAAATGTAGTGACTTTTCCCAATTTCAGGATTCATTCCTTTACCCCGACATTTGTCCGGAACATCGATCAATTCAGGATCGTTTACATGGCAAGGATAAATCGGATGAAGGGAATAGACTATGTTTTCAGCCTTGCTGCGTATTTGGCAAATGGTTCAGATCATAAAAGACCGGTGATTATTGATTTTTACGGACCCGTTGAGGAAGAGGATGAGAATTATTTTTATAACCAGGTAAATAAATATCAAAATGTCACTTACCGGGGAGTTTTGCAGCCTGAACATATAAATGAGACACTGAATGGCTATGATTTAATGGTATTCCCCACCAGGTATTTCACGGAAGGTTTTCCGGGCACCGTTCTCGACGCATATATATCTGGATTACCAATAGTAGCCACACACTGGAAATTTGCCACAGATTTTATTGTTGAAGAAAAAACAGGATTTATTGTTCCTTTCGAAAACAGTGTACAGGAATTTATCGCCGCTGTAACCACGATATATCAGGATTTTGATCTTTTGATGAAGATGAAACATAATGCTTATGAGCAAAGCTTTAATTATTCATCAGATTATGCCTGGGAATTAGTGAGAATATTTTTTGAAGAAAAATAGAATACCGGTTTTGACTTTCCTTTTAAAGGAGAATCTATCACAAATTACCGGCCAAGTAAAAACTAAATAGAATTTATGTATCGTTTTAAGAAAATTGAAATAAATGATATTCCATGGGACAAAATTGAAAGTTGTTATGATCATATTGTCTTTAAGTCAAGAGCATGGATTGGATATTTAATTCAGAATAAAAAAATTACACCATTTATTCTTGGCATCCATAAAGAAGAACGATTATTGGGTTATTTCATAGGCTCGAAGTTTAAATTTATTTTCACGATCATAGCTTCACCTTTTGAAGGATGGACTACACCTTTTCAGGGATTAAGTATGGTTGAATCAGTATCTGTCAATCAGAGAATCGAAATATATAAAGAACTGATTCAGTTTTTGTTCAAAAGTGGTGAATGTAGCTATTTTCAGGCTACTGACTTTCAGCTTGAAGTTGCCAATATAGCCCATTCAACGCTTAAATATGAAATATATCCCTCCTATATTCTGGATCTATCCCCTAAAATAGAGGAATTGTTCAAAAATATGAATAGCGGGGCCAGGAGACAAATCAAAGCCTCACAAGCAAGGGGAATAATCATCAGGAGTACGGGAGATATTAATAGTTATGTTGATGTATATTACGACCAATTAACGGATGTTTTCAATAAGCAATTTTTACAGCCCACTCATACCAAGGAAGATATTAAAAATCAGATTTTAGCACTTGTAAATGTGGATAAAATTCTCATGCTCGAGGCGGTTTCATCCGATAATATCCCGCTGGCTTCTCTCTTTATTGCTTTTGACAATAAAATCGCTTTTGGTTTGGGAACGGCAAGTTATAAAAAGTATCAAAATTTATATCCCAATGAAATCCTATGGTTTGAGGCTATAACGCAGTTAAAGAACAGGGGAATTTCGATGCTTGAATTTGGAGGGCGTCGAAATTACAAAGAAAAATATGGACCGGTGCCCTATATTAAACCCCGGATAATTGCTTCGAAATATCGTGGTGTGCTGGAAATTAAGGAATTCCTGAAGAAAGCATATTATGGTGTTCGGGAGGTGGGGGCACAGTTTAAAAAAATTTCGGTAAAATGAGTAAATTAATTTCACTGATGTATCACGATGTTTATGAGAAGTCGGTTACTGAAAGCGGCTTTCAGAACATCGGGGCTCTTAAATATAAAATTTCCAGACAATCGTTTGAAGAACAAATTAAGGAGATTTCGGCTATCTCCGAAACTCACTCCATCGAAAAAAGAAATATATGCCTGACATTTGATGATGGCGGAAAGTCTTTTCTGACTGTAATCGCCCCTATATTAGAGACATACGGATTTTCAGGATACTTTTTTATAACCACAAAATTAATTAATACTGCAGGATTTCTCACGGCTGCAGAAATTGTGGAACTCGATAATCGGGGCCATTACATCGGGACACACTCCCATTCACATCCACCGAATATTTCGTTATTGAGCTTCCGGGAAATAGAATCAGAGTGGACTGAATCAAGCAATATCTTGAATGACATCCTGAAGAAGCCCGTCGAATATGCATCAATACCGGGAGGCTTTTTTTCTTCAGATTCAGAGAAAGCACTCTTTTCAGTGGGCGTAAATGTCATTTTTACCTCAAACCCGGTTTCATCCATAAAGTTTGTGAAAGGGAAAAGGATTATTGGACGCTTTTCAATCATGCATGGAATGACAACGGAAGAGGTAAGAGATATAACAAAGTCATTTTCGCTGATTCGGTTTAAGCTTGCATTAAAATGGAATATTTTGAAAATTGTGAAACTGGTTTGTGGCAGACACTATTTTAAGCTACGTAATTACCTGATACAAAACTAATCTCACATGAATTCAGGTATCTTTATTTCTGTCATTTGCCCAGTCTATAACGAAGGAGATTATATAACAGGGTGTTTAGAATCCGTTTTAAAACAGGATTATCCGCATCACCTGACAGAGATTTTTTTCGTCGATGGAATGAGTACCGATCAGACCAGGGAAATTGTCACTGAATATTCAAAAAAGTATTCATTTCTCCGTATGCTTGATAATTGTCAAAGGACGGTACCCCATGCGATGAATATTGGAATCCGTCATTCGGTGGGCGAGTACATCATTCGCCTGGACGCTCACAGTCAATATCCGCCCGTTTATTTTTCACAACTTATTGATTATGCAAAAAAGCTGAACAGCGACAATGTGGGTGGTGTATGCAATACATCGGTAAAAAATAAAAACCAAAAATCATTGGCAATCACCGAGGTTCTTAGCAGCAGATTGGGTGTGGGTAATTCCATATTCAGAACTGGGGCCAAAAATATCACCGAGGTTGATACGGTAGTATTCGGATGTTTTAAAAGAGATGTTTTTGACCGATTTGGTCTTTATGATGAGAGGCTTGTGCGTAATCAGGATATAGAATTAAACAAACGGATTAAAAGGGGTGGGGGTAAATTGTATTTAGTTCCTGAAATTCAATGTACTTATTTTGCAAGGGAAACGTTTGGCGGGCTGGTGAAAAATAATTTTCAAAACGGGTTGTGGAATATTTTGACAGTTTTCTATACCAAAACATTGGGCTCTCTGTCATTGCGACATTTCATTCCATTATTTTTTTTAGTATCTCTGATTTTACCGCCACTGCTGGCGATAGGGTATTTCCCACTGATTCTGATTGGCATTGTAACATCACTACTCTATATTATTATGATGCTTTCCAGCAGCTTTTACTTATCAAGGAAGAAAAATGTCAATATGATTTACCTTTTTGTTTCTTTTTTCTTAATGCATTTTTCATATGGCTCAGGATCCTTAATAGCTATTTTAAAACTCCCTTTTTTAAAAAAGTGATTTATGTTTTTTAAAAACATTTTTGATAAGATTGTGTCCGCAATCGGACTCATATTTGGTTTGCCCGTATTTTTGCTCCTTACTATTCTCATTAAAATAAAAATGCCTGACGGCCCTGTACTGTTCCGGCAAAAACGGGTTGGTCTGCACGGTCGTCCGTTTATCATGTATAAATTTCGGTCAATGACCGTAAATAATGAGGGTAGTCTTATAACTGTTGAGGGTGATTCGAGGGTTACACCGTTGGGGGCATTTCTGAGGAGGTACAAACTTGACGAGTTGCCTGAGTTATGGAATGTATTAAAAGGAGATATGAGCCTTGTAGGTCCTCGTCCTGATGTTCCGGGTTATGCCGATAAGCTAACCGGAAAAAACAGAAAAATTCTGCAGCTCAAACCTGGTATAACAGGTCCTTCCACACTTAAATATGCAAATGAGGAGAAGCTTTTAGCTTCAGTGAGTGATCCGGTTAGATATAATGAAGAGGTAATATTTCCTGATAAAGTAAAGATTAATCTCGATTACCTGGAAAATTATTCGTTCGTGCTGGATTTGAAAATTTTATTGAAAACGATCTTCAGAAAAAATTATTGAAATGAACAATAGAATCTGGCTTTCCTCTCCGCATATGAGCGGAGATGAACAGAAGTATATTAAGGAGGCTTTTGAGTCAAATTACGTGGCTCCTTTAGGAAATAATGTCGATGAGTTTGAAAAAACACTGGCCGGTTTTACGGGGGCAGGATATGTTGCAGCCTTAATTTCGGGTACCTCCGCGTTGCACTTGGCATTAATCGTGCTTGGGATCAAACCAGGCGATGAAGTGATTGCATCGTCATTTACTTTTTCAGCAACAGTTAATCCTATTGTTTACCAGGGGGCTCTTCCGGTTTTAGTGGACAGTGAAGCGGAAACATGGAACATTTGTCCCAAAGCGCTTGAAGTTGCTATAAAAGACCGAATTTCGAAAGGGAAAAAACCCAGGGCCATTATCGTAGTGCACCTATATGGCATGCCCGCGAAAATGAATGAAATTATGGATATCGCAGAATATTATGAAATACCTGTAATTGAAGATGCTGCTGAGGCGCTTGGAAGTAAATTCGATGGAAAGTCACTGGGCACAATTGGTATCATGGGAATATTGTCATTCAACGGGAATAAAATTATTACAACTTCAGGTGGTGGAGCTTTGATCTCCGATCGGCCGGAAATGATAGCGTATTCGAGATTTTTGGCCACCCAGGCACGCGACGTAGCACCTTATTACCAGCATTCTGTAATTGGTTATAACTATCGGATGAGTAACATATTGGCCGGAATAGGCAGGGGACAGATGGAGGTTCTTGTACAGCGCATATCCCAGCATAGGGCCAATAATAATTTTTATCGTGAACATATCGACGGAATAAGGGGGGTCTCGTTCCAGCGGGAGCCGGATTATAAGTACTTTTCAAACTATTGGTTAACTGCTATTTCTGTTGATCCGTCTGTTAATCATGGCCTTACTGGTGAAGATATTCGCGAGGCTTTTAGTAAGGAAAATATAGAGTGCCGACCGTTGTGGAAACCGATGCATCTTCAACCTGTTTTTTCACATTGTCCCTATTACGGGGAAGGGACTTCCGAAAAATTATTTAAGGACGGAATTTGTTTGCCAAGTGGCTCAAACCTCACCGGTGATGATCTCGAAAGAATTATTTCTGTCTGGGACAGTGTTATGAGAAAATAAACACCTGTAATTTCTGTTAAATAAAGGTGGTAGCCAAAAATCAAATATTCTACTCCCTGGTGTTTTTAATTTGGTATTCCAATGCCTTGAAATTGTAACTATTTTGGCCTGATTTGAGTATAATAAAAGAGCAATTATCGTCAATAGTTGACAGGCATAAATTCCAAATGATTATATTAAAAATTCACATTACTATCGTATTTCCTACTAACTTTTTGACATGAAAAACCAATTACGTGAGTTTGTCAGCAGAATAACTTTCAGTGATCCCGGAAAGATTAAGGACAATACCCTTCTTTTTGATGAAGGGATCTTTGATTCAATGGGTCTTCTTAATCTTATTGCATTTCTGGAGGAAAATTTCAACATTATTATCAATGATTCTGAATTGGATGCTACAAATTTTGGATCAATTGAAGCTATTGTAGCTTTTCTGGAAAGGAAGTTAAAAACAGTAGAATTATGTGCGGGATTGCCGGATTTATAAATCCCGAAAAATCATTGACCGAAACTGAAGCCGGGTTAATTCTGAACAGGATGATGACGCGTATAAATCATCGGGGACCGGATGACTGCGGCTTATACGTGGAACCGGGCATGGGTATGGGTAATGTCCGGCTAAGTATAATCGATCTTTCTGGTGGTGATCAGCCCTTAACAAATGAGGATGGATCATTATGGATTGTGTATAATGGTGAAGTTTTCAATTATATTGAGTTAAAGAATCAGCTTATAAGGAAGGGACACCGGTTTAAAACACATACTGATACGGAGGTTGTCCTGCATCTGTTCGAAGAATATGGTGTCGAAGCACTTCAATATCTGAATGGTCAGTTTGCTTTTGCTATATGGGATAACAGAAAAAAAGAGTGCTTTTTTGCACGCGACCGGGTGGGGATCAGGCCTCTGTTTTATTCCGAAGTTTGTGGCTCTCTGATTTTTGCTTCTGAGATTAAATCACTTTTTGAGTTTCCCGGGATAAAAAGAAGTTTTTCACCCGAGGCTTTAAAGGAAATTTTTACTTTCTGGACCACTCTTTCTCCCCGTACCTTTTTTGAAGGAGTTTATGAATTACCTCCAGGTCATTGCGCCAGTTACAAGGATGGCCGGCTGGAGATTAAGAAATACTGGTCATTGCGATATGCCACAGCCACGACCCTGTTTAATGGAACTCCATCTGATGCTTTGGAGCATTATAGATTTCTGTTATCCGATTCTGTAGCATTACGTTTACGTTCCGATGTTCCTGTGGCCGCGTACCTGAGTGGAGGATTAGATTCAAGTGCCACAACAGCCCTGATCAGAAAAGTTGCGCCTGGTCATTTGAATACCTTTTCGATTGGATTTGAAGATGATGTATTTGATGAAACTAAATATCAACACGAAGTTTCTCATCATTTGCAAACTAACCATAAAAAAATTGTCTGTACCTCAAATGATATCGCCGGGTGGTTTCCCGGGGTGGTATGGCATTCGGAAATGCCCTTGTTAAGAACATCGCCTGCCCCCATGATGGGATTATCAAAGTTGGTCCACGACAACGGGATTAAAGTTGTCATTACAGGCGAAGGGGCCGACGAGTCATTGGCAGGTTATAATATTTTCAAGGAGACACTTATTCGTCAATTTTGGGCACGGCAACCACAATCTAAACTCCGTCCCCTATTACTCAAAAAGCTGTATCCGTACCTGCCCAATATCAGTCAGGCAAGTCCGGGTATGTTAAGGATGTTTTTCGGATACCAGCTTGAAGCAACAGATTCCCCTGTATATTCCCATTTATTGCGATGGCAGAACACGAGTAATATTCAAAAACACTTTTCAGGTAATTTAATTGATCATTTGAAAGATTACGATCCGGTCCATCAATTTACAGAACGAATAAGAATGGAGGTCGAAGGGATTTCATCATTGGCAAAGGCCCAGTTAATAGAAACCAATATTTTTATGTCGGGTTACCTGCTTTCGTCTCAGGGTGACCGTATGGCAATGGCTAATTCAGTGGAGGGGCGTTATCCCTTCCTGGATCACCGCCTGCTTGAGTTTGCAGCCTCGTTGCCTGACGATTTTAAGTTAAAAGGGATGAACGAGAAATTCCTTTTAAAGGAGATGATGAAGGGGCAGTTACCATTATCGGTGCTTAGCCGGCCTAAACAGGCTTACCGTGCACCAATCCGGGATGCTTTTTTAGGTTCCAAAGTTCCTGATTATGTCAGTGATCTGCTTTCTGAAGAACAGATGAAAGAGTACGGAGTTTTCAATTCAAAATCGATTGGCAGTCTGATTCATAAGATTAAAACAGCAGCACTGCAGTCGGAAGTTGACAATATGGCATTGGTCGGGATATTGTCTACTCAGTTATTATTCAATCAGTTTATCAGTGATTTCAAGCCTTTGAATAATCATGATATTTTAAAAGGACAAGTCAGGAATAAGGTATTGTCTGTTCAACCGTGAAGAACAAACAGGTAATAACAGAACAAGTATTTAAGGAAATAAAACACAATCAGGGGATGATTAAAGATCACACTAACGCTTTTAAATTCATTAATTAAGGCAGTATAAAATTAATATGTGTATGCAAAATAAGCAACAATTTTCGCGGGATATTATCAGAATCAGTGACGTTGAATCGTTTGTGGAAAGGATCTGCACAAAACTTAAGGATGATGTTTACCATGTTCTTAAACGTAAGGGTGCTGTTGTGGGGATCAGCGGAGGAATTGATTCTTCGGTCACATTAGCCCTGGCGGTAAGGGCATTTGGTGCTGAAAACATTTTAGGGGTTATGATGCCGGAGAAGGATTCAAATCCGGAGAGCCTCATACTTGCACAAAAGCTTGCTGATAAGTTTGGAGTGAAAACAATAATTGAAGATATTAGTTCTGCTCTCGAGGGATTTCAATGCTATTCAAGGCGCGATGAAGCGGTAAAACGGGTCATTCCTGATTTTAATCCCAAAACTGATAAAATGAAAATAGGTATTCCCACCGAAAACATTGAAAAAAATTTACCCCCCGTTTTTTATGTTACAGTTATATATGCTGACGGATTACAGCAATGCAGAAGACTACCGATACATGAATATCTTCAAATTGTGGCTGCCTCCAATATGAAACAACGCAGCCGAATGTCCATTCTCTATTATTACGCAGAAGTGCTCCATTTTGCCGTTTTGGGTACCCCCAACAAGCATGAAGTCGAACAGGGTTTCTTTGTTAAATATGGTGATGGAGGTGCTGATGTAATGCCTATTGGTGAATTATACAAAATGCAGGTGTATCAGCTTGCGGGTTACCTTGGCATTCCGGAAGAGGTTATCCGGAGAACACCTACCACCGATACCTATTCGGCAGAGCAGACTCAGCGGGAGTTTTTCTATCAGCTGCCTTTTGAAGAAATGGATCTTTTGTGGTATGGATGGGAAAACAATTTCCCTGTGCTTGAAATGGCGGAGACTTTAGGTTACTCGGAAGAGATGGTTAGCAGGAATTTTAAAAGTTTCGAGCGAAAACAGAAAACGACCGAATACCTGAGGATGTTACCTATCCGGGGTTATAATTTTTCCTTTTAAAATATATTTTTCAGTAAATTCAGGATATAACGAGATCCTTCCTTAATCGTATTATAAACTTTAAGTGCATGAATATCTTTGATTTCTTGTTTGAAAATACCGGCAAAACAGAGAAGAATCTGATTCTGGGCGCGAAGGAAACAAAATCATATAAGGCCATTGTTGAAGAATCCGGGAAACTGGCCTACTACTTAAGAAATAAACTTGGACAGGATAATAATATTTTGCTGGTGGCGCCCAATAGTTCCTTTTCAATAGTAGCCTATCTGGGAATTTTAAGATCCGGTAATATCTGTATCCCTTTAAACCCCGGGATTGAAAAAGAAAATTTTGAATTGATCAACATCAGGACAGATTCGCGGACCGGGTTTTTTTCAGAAGTTGTATATAACCGGCTTAATCCCTCATGTGAATGCTTTATGGAAAGGAATCTTTACGATATAACACATGGTAATGGTGAAATATTGGAATGTGAACCTGAATTTGATGGAGAGCGTATTGCTGAAATTATTTTCACCTCAGGTTCTACTTCCATACCAAAAGGGGTGATGTTGTCGCATAATAACATTATTAATAACACCAGCTCGATTATACAATACCTGGGGCTAACCGATTCCGATATAATGATGGTTGTCTTACCATTCTCCTACTGTTACGGACTCTCATTGCTTCATACCCATATCCGTGCAGGTGGTTCACTGGTTTTGAATAACAATTTTATTTTTCTTGGATCAACAGTCAATGATTTAAACGAATACGGTTGTACCGGTTTTGCAGGTGTTCCAAGTCATTTTCAGATCATGCTTCGGAAGTCTGACCTGTTTAAAAGTACAAAATTTCCATCCTTGCGATATGTAACCCAGGCGGGGGGAAAGCTTCACAACACTTTTATCGATTCTTTTATCCGGACCTTTCCTGATGTTCAGTTTTTTGTCATGTACGGTCAGACTGAAGCGACAGCCAGGCTTTCTTATCTTCCGCCTGTTATGCTGCGTGAAAAGATGGGTTCTCTTGGAAAAGGCATTCCCGGAGTTGATTTGAAGGTGGTTGACGAACAGGGTAATTTCGTTTCACCGGGTGAAACCGGTGAAATTCTTGCCATGGGTAAAAATGTTATGAAGGGTTACTTTAGAGACCCTGAATCGACTGCGGACGTAATCAGGAATGGCTGGCTTTATACCGGTGATTTGGCAACAGTTGATGCTGATGGTTACATTTATCTTACAGCCCGTAAAAAAGAAATCATCAAAGTCGCGGGTAACAGGATCAATCCCAAAGAAATTGAAGAAGTAATTATTATGATGGATGGTGTGATCGATTGTACTGTTGAAGCAGTTGACCATGAATTGCTTGGTGAAGCAATTAAAGCCACCGTTGTTGTTAATGAACCTGGGAGGAATTTAACTAAAGAAGATATAAAACAACATTGTGGCGCTAAACTTTCAGTTTTTAAAGTGCCGACATTTATTGAATTTAAAGAATCAATGGAAGTAAATCTTTCGGGTAAAAAAATCAAATAACATGATGAAGTTTAACAATGTAAATGTCACCATTAGTCCTTCAGCCAAAATCGGAAAGAATGTAAAAATTGGCGATAATACTGCAATTTATGATAATGTTGTAATTGGCGACAATACAATAATTTGTAATGATTGTATAATCGGCGAACCACTAAATCCTTTTTATTTCAATGATGATTATCAAAATCCGGTAACGTATATAGGTGAAGATTCATTGATTCGCAGCCATGCCATTATTTACGCGGGGTGTGTGATTGGAAAAGGATTCAAAACCGGTCATCGGGTAACGGTTCGCGAAAACGCGAAAATAGGAGAGTCGTGTTTGGTGGGTACCTTGTGTGATTTACAAGGAGAACTGACCATGGGCTCTTTTTGCCGATTATACAGCAATGTGCATATTGCCCAGAATTCACAACTTGGCAGTTTTGTTTTTATGTATCCTTTCTCCGTTTTAGCGAATGACCCATATCCACCATCGAATAATTTAAAGGGCAGTTTTATTGGTAGTTATACCCAGGTGGGAGTGCATTCGGTAGTTTTATCCAATGTAAAAATCGGCGAGAATTGCGTAATAGGAGCCAGCTCGGTTGTAAATAAAAATCTGGAGGATTTTTCCCTGGCCACAGGCGATCCTGCAAAAGTTTTGATGGATGTCAGAAAGTTTGCTATTCTGGGTGAAGGAAGACCATATCCATGGATGACCAGATTTGACCGGGGTATGCCATGGGAGGGTATTGGGTATGAATTATGGATGAGCAATGGAAATACAGTTAAATAAATGTTCATTATTTAGCGCACTAACCTTGCAAATTAGTTAAAAGGGCGAAACTTTAGTGAATGAGAAATAGTATACATGATATTAGTTACGGTTTAAATTAAATCCTTATGAAATCAATCTGTTCTTTAAGCACACACTCACGTGAGAATAACTTGCGAGTTTATGCCCCTTTGAGGGAGCAAAAAAATTTAAATTATTCCCAGATAAAAAAACTCTTGCTGTCAGCAGTAATTATGCTGCTGGCGCTGAATTTTATTTCCTGCAGATCAACCAGGAACATGAAGTATATGCAGGATTTTTATGACAATGACATAAAACAGGGTTTGCCGGCAAAAGCTCCGGACTATCTGATTAAAACCAACGACAACCTCTATGTGAGTATCCAGTCTATGAATACGGAGGTAAATCAGCTTTTCAGTCCTACTAAATCAAGCAATTATAGCGGAGGAACCCAGTCAGACTTTGGCGATGTATCGAGCCAGTACCTCAATGGATATCAGGTAAATAAAAAAGGGAATATCTTTTTGCCTGTAATCGGAGAAGTCCATGTTGCTGATCTGACAGAACAAGCGGCTAATGATACGTTGCAAAAAAGGGTCGATGAATATTTTAAGGATGCTGCCGTCAAGGTAAAGATTTTGACCTATAAAATTACAGTTTTGGGCGAGGTGAGAAATCCTGGGGTGTATTACAATTACAATAAAAATATTACAGTCCTTGAAGCTTTGGGCCTGGCCAATGGGACTACCGAATTCGCAAGTATCAGGAAAGTTTTGGTTTTAAGGAACACGGCGATTGGAAACAAGAGCTATCGCCTTGATCTGACGCAGAAAAAAATGATGGCCTCAGAGGCTTTTTACCTGCTCCCCAATGATGTATTATATATTGAGCCCGATAAATATAAAAACCAGGGGTTAAATACTAACGTTTTTTCATTGACCCTCGCGGCTATATCGACCACAATTTTGATCCTTAGTTATTTAAATGATTGACCAAATTAATTATCACTGCTATGAGACAAATTAAAGACAACTCCGCCTATTATCCGGAGCAGAGTAATACATACGATGTTAACCGGTTCTTCTATAGGATATTCCGAAAATGGCACTGGTTTGCCATCTCCATTATAGTTGGAATATTTGCCGCCTCATTATATAATAAGTATATGCCCGAAAAATATAGTATTCGTTCTTCGATGATTGTCAATGAATATGAAAGTGGGATTAAACGACTGAGCTTGTCCCAGAATGCTGGTAGCGATAAGGATATTGATGTTCTAAGTCAGGATCATGCAGGCAGGTTAAAATCCCATATACTAAGTTATAATTCACTTCAGAGTCTTGAATGGACTGTTTTCTGGTACCTAAAGACTCCTGTTTATGGACAGGATCTTTATGGTAATGAACCATATAAAGTGATCTTGCTGGATAACAAAACTAACCTGACTGATGTTCGGGTTTTTATTTCACGCATCTCTGATTCTGAATATCAGGTAAAGGTATCTCAACGCATTGACACTTTGAAGGCACCGGTAAAATTTACTCAGAAGGGTAAATTTGGAGTTCCATTTGAAAATAAATACTTTGGTTTTATTTTGGAAAGAGCCGGGGGGAAGCTGGCTGCCGGAGAGAATTATTATTTCGTAATTAATAACCTTAGTAAACTCGCATTAATCTATCAGAAAAAGCTGAAGGTAATTTCGAGTGAGAAAAAGCCCGATATGATGGAGTTGATCCTGTCTGAGAATACTGCCAGACGTGGGGTGGATTATTTAAACAGACTTGAACAAACCTATATTGAATACGGGCTCGATGAGAAAAATCGGGTAGCCGAAAACACAATGAAATTTATTGACAGCCAATTAAAAAGTGTTACCGATTCCCTTTCTCATTCAGAGAATCAATTTACCAATTTTCGTACCAGGACTCAAACTGTGGATCTTAACCAGGCCAAGGGAATAGTGATGCAAAAACAGGAAACACTTGAGTCCGAAACGGCTATTTTCGAAAGTCGCCTGTCCTATTTGCGTAGTCTTCGTAATGATATTAATGACTCAAGGCAAATGAAACATATCGTGGTACCAGCGGTATTCGGAATTACAGATCAAAACTTAAACTCACTGGTAAACAAATTGAGTGACTTATACAGCAGACGTGAAGTGCTCTCTTTTTCAGTTCAGGAAAAAGCACCATCTCTTATTCTATTGGATAAAGAGATACTGCTTACCAACAATATGCTTGCACAAAATATCAATTCCCTTATTACTGCAACAGAAACAGATTTGAAAAACCTTAGCAGGCGTTCAGGCGGGTTTAACAATCAGTTATCCCTGTTGCCCAAAACCGAACAACAATTAAGTACTCTGAAACGAAGTTTTGATTTAAATAATGATTTGTACACTTATCTGCTTAAAATGCGGGCTGAAAGTGCAATCACGTATGCTTCAAATCAGCCTGATGTAAAAGTATTGGATCCTGCACGTATTGAAACCTCCAAACAAACAAGTCCAATTGCAATAATCAGTTATATACTTGGAATTCTCCTGGGATTTTTAATACCATTCAGTATCGTTTTAATTAATGAATACACCAACAATTCAGTACAATCAAAACAGGAGGTTGAAGAGATGACCAAGTTACCTGTCCTGGGAATGGTTATCCACAATAACAGTAAGAAAAACCTGGTAGTACACGAAAATCCACGGTCAAATATCACCGAATCTTTCCGGTTGCTTAGAACAAACCTGAAATATATGCTTAATGGCGACGATAAGAAAGTCATTGCTGTGCAGTCAACTATTGCGCGGGAAGGGAAGTCTTTCATATCCATTAATCTGGCCTCCATCTTGGCTATGAATAACTATAAAGTATTACTGGTAGGGGTTGATATGCATCTGTCAAATCTTGACAAAGTTTTAAAATCGCGGTATAAAAATAAGGGATTAAGTACATACCTCAGTAACCAGGACAGTTTTGACGACATTCTTGAATCCACACCGATCAATAATCTTCATTACATCTCATCCGGTCCGGTTCCGCCTAATCCGGCAGAACTGCTTGAAAATGGAAACTTTGAACGTTTGATGAAGGAAGCCAAATCCAGGTTTGATTATATCATTCTTGACAGTCCGCCTGTTTCGCTTGTCACAGATGGAATTATTACGGGCCGGCATGCAGATATTAATCTTTTTGTGATCCGTTTCCGTTTCAGCAGCAAGGAACAGATCAAATTAATAAACGAACACGAGGTTAACAAGACACTGCCCAACCTTATCCTTGTATTAAATGATGCCATAAAAGAAAATTTCGGTCGGGGAAATTATTATGCTAAAGAAAACAAAGGGTATTTCGTTGAATAATTTACCCTGTTGATATTGTTCTTATATCAGGTACAGGAATTTTTAAAAGAAGGCCTCTTGCTTAAAAAGAGGCCTTCTTTTAACACCTGTTGGAAGGATGAACGAATGCTAATTCTTAAGTACTACTTTGTTGTATGTTCCTAAATTTGACCGGATTCTTACGATATAAACTCCGGGCGTGAGATTTTGCATGTCTAGTACACTTTGATTCTCATTTTGCGTTGTGTACATGACGCAATGCCCGGTAGAATTCACTATCTCAATGTTTCTGACATATTCACCTTCACCGGGGATAAAGTCAATATGAAGTTCAAAAGTAAATGGAACGGGATAACAGCTAAAGTTTCCCGTTTTTACGGAGGTTTCAATTTGCGGGATCGATTCTGCCCGATAATTGAGTTTCCCTGATTTTAATGTGTTAACCGAGTAATTTATTGTCAGCAATGCGGCCTTTGCTGCTCCTCCCTCAAAGGACTCTGCCGTACGGGTGCCACTGCCGGTAATAATGAAAACCATGCTATTCCCCGAATTCCATACTGCTGAACCTATAATTTCCTGTATGATACTTTCCAGGTTGGGTGTCGATTGAGTTACGCCTACTATTTGCCAGGCGGTTGGACTCCAGGTAACTGAAGCTGTTGTTTTTGTGCGGTTCGAAACATTCTTGCCCGAAGTTGTAAATTGTTGTGCATTACCTGTTTTTTCACCTTTTATTACCAGGTTACAGGTTCCGTTGTCTGTTTCATCAACTGTAAATGTGATAAAAGCACTGGTTACAGTAGCCCCTTGCGGCACAGTTACTCCGTTAAATCTTAAGCCGACAATCTGGTTACCCGTGGTATAGGTGTCATAAACCAGTTCAATATCATCACTATTTAACGAAATTACGCCAGTGGCACTTTCTTCAACGTCATCCGAACCTGTTAGTATACGTTTGGTGAAAGTGATTACTTCCGATTCCGCAATCACACTAAAATCCACAGTTTGTGAAAGGGCGTATGCACCGGCATTATCGGTAGCTTTGGCTGAAATCGTATAATTTCCGACACCAACATTTGTAGCTGTATAGGAGTAAGGACTAGTAATATCAGTACTTAGCAAGGTACTCCCATAGTAAAATTCAACCTTCGAAATTGTGCCATCGTTATCGGTTGCCGATGCTATAAGCGTAATGGTAGCCGGTGATGTAAATGTCGCTCCCTGGAGCGGAGTTGTAATGGAGACAACCGGAGGTTGGTTCGATCCGCCTACAGTAATTACAACAGGGCTACTTATTGTTGAGACTCCGGAATTATCAACAGCTTTGGCTGTAAGGGTGTAACTTCCGTTAGCCACATTTGTCCAGGTAAATGAATAGGGACTTGCGTTGTCCGAGTAGAGAAGGGTCGTTCCGTGGTAAAAATCAACCTCAGCGATAGTCCCGTCGGCATCGGAGGCTGATGCACTAAACACAATGGTTGCCGGGGCTGTGAATATTGCTCCTGATACCGGACTCGAGATAGAAACAAACGGTGCCAGATTGGATCCAACTGTAAAAGTGACAGGAGTGCTTTCTTTAGAGGCGCCGGTATTATCGGTTGCCATAGCTGTTATGGTATAACTGCCGGCGGGTACATTATTTTGGGTATATGAATATGGACTCGTATTGTCCGATCCAAGTATTGCACCTCCATAGTAAAAGTCAACTTTGGCAATTCCGTCAGCATCGGATGCTGAGGCAGTAATCAACACAGTTGCCGGTGCTGTAAATGTCGCACCGGATACAGGACTTGTGATTGAAACAACGGGCAAATCACCGGGTACCACTACACTGATTGTTACGGGTGCACTCATGGTGGTGATTCCGTTATTGTCCGTAGCCTTGGCCGTAAGGGTATAATTTGAGGCAGGCACCCCGGTAACAGTGTATGAATAAGGGCTTTGATTATCAGAAGTAATTAAGTTAGACCCATAATAAAATTCAACTTTGGTGATTGTTCCGTCAGGATCAGACGCTGATGCTGTCAGGGTAACAGAAGCAGGAGCATTAAAAGTCGCTCCTGGTGTAGGACTGGTAAGCGATACTACAGGAGGCTGATTGGTTGCTGAAACAGTAATTGTGACCGGGTTGCTTACAGTTGTGGCACCTGAATTATCAGTCGCTTTTGCCGTAAGTGTATAATTTCCAGCCACTACATTTGTCCAGTTAAAAGAATAGGGAGAAGAACTGTCAGAATTGAGTAGTGTACTGCCCTGGTAAAAATCAACTTTGGTGATTGTTCCGTCAGGATCAGACGCTGATGCTGTCAGGGTAACAGAAGCAGGAGCATTAAAAGTTGCCCCTGATGTAGGACTGGTAAGCGATACTACGGGAGACTGATTGGTTGCTGAAACAGTAATTGTGACCGGGTTGCTTACCGTTGTGGAACCTGAATTATCGGTCGCTTTTGCCGTAAGTGAATAATTTCCTGCCGCTACATTTGTCCAGTTAAATGAATAGGGGGAAGAACTGTCTGAATTGAGTAGTGTACTGCCCTGGTAAAAATCTACTTTGGTGATAGTTCCGTCAGGATCAGAAGCTGATGCTGTCAGCGTAACAGAAGCCGGAGCATTAAAAGTAGCGCCTGATGCCGGACTTGAGATGGATACGATAGGCGGCTGATTGACAGAAATTGCGACGGGAAGACTATTGGTTGTGGCTCCCGTATTATCAGTCGCTTTTGCCGTGAGTGTATAGGTTCCGGAAGCAACATTTGTCCAGTTAAACGAAAAGGGACTTGTAGTGTCTGATCCAAGAAAGGTGCTGCCCTGAAAAAAATCAACCCTGGCTACTGTGCCGTCATTATCAGAAGCAGAGACTGTTATTGGAACAGTAGCTGGCGGTAAGAAAACCTGGTTGGCAGAAGGGCTTAGTATTGAAATAATTGGAAACTGGTTGCTGTCTGATATCCAGATCGGTGAAGAAATGGCTTCATTCCCGTCGGTTTGCTTTACCTTGACATAGTAATACTGGTTGTTTGCAAATGTTATAGTTGATGTGATATCAGGATTTCCCGAATTGGGTGTCCATGTATTTACAACTGTGCCATTATTAAGCAACTGGACCTGGGTGAACAGTTCCCCGTCAGCATCTGATGCCCTGATGCGTACTCCGTATGTTCCCGGCAAAACGGTAGAACCCATTTCATTCCCATTGATCTGAAATGACAAAGCAAGATTTTTGTCAAGTGTGCTGTAAAACCGTCTTAACTTCATTGCATTATATAATTCTTCGCGTGTATTGGCATTGGCTAGTATGGCCATCCTGAACACACACAGGTTGCCCCAGATGCCCGAATGGTTATCTTCATTGCCCAAGGCCCCAATTTTCCAGTTGCGCATAAGGGCTTCGTCAAAATACCCTTTGGTGCCATCATTGACATAGTACCCGTCATTATAATAATATATACTAAAATCCCTAATGGAGGTCCATAATTCCATTCCAATAATTTTATTACTGGGAGGAGTTGCAAAATGGAAGAACTCCTTATCCTCTTTGTCTGCATACCCTGGATGATTGAAAAAGGCTATACATTCACGCTCGTTAAGCCAGTTACACAAATCAGTAAAAGTAAGTACAGGGGGTTCCGTATAACAGTAATTTTCCGAATTAACTACTGTAAGATGTCCATAAGTATAAGTAGTCCATTCAAATCCCCGGAATGATGTAAATACGCCGGGTTCATTATAGGCATCTGCAGCAGTTTTCATGGCAATCCATTCCGATGGAGTAATGTCACCTGAACCGTCAGAATGATCCGATAGACCAAAAAAATCGAGATGTGATGTATTTTTGGCATAATTATAAGCCTCGTCAGGAGTACCTATTCCGTCTGAAACTTCTGAGTGGTTGTGAAGATTACCATAATACACATTATATCCACCGATTTGGGGTGGCTGAGCAGCAAGAGGGGTTGAAAATAACAGTAATGCTAAAACTGTTTGACTCCAGTAAAGGGATTTCATTTTTTTAAGAATAAATAGTGGGTTCTATTTATGATCACGTGCAAAAGGCGTACCTGTCCGGCCAACAACACGATGATTCAAGGTCAGTTAGAGCCTGAAATTTGCGGTAGCAGGTCGCCGATTCATTGACCGGGTAATCGGGGATTACTTCTAACACCTTCTTGAGTCACTGAAGAGGTTAACGTTTTTTCTTG
The DNA here is from genome assembly GCA_942493325.1 of uncultured Bacteroidales bacterium. Classification (GTDB taxonomy): domain Bacteria; phylum Bacteroidota; class Bacteroidia; order Bacteroidales; family Prolixibacteraceae; genus JAAFHB01. The sequence goes on from OW818689.1 coordinate 6,333,933, forward strand.
TTTTATGTAGTGAAAAAGAGAAACATTAAAGCAACCCGCAAGGAAATTTTAGAGGATCCGGAAGCAGATCATACTACTGAACATAGGCATTTAAGAGGGTTACATTTAATATGCCGCTTTTCATATTGTGAATATACTCAAATTCATCCAATTATATAAACTTTTCGGGAACTTATTTTAATATTCTTGCTGCTTTTTTCGTAATAATTTGCATTTTCCTTCTTGCGTGCCATTTTCCCGGGCCACACAAATCATCTTCCCTTTTCTTCTCCGGAAGTAAAGATGTCAACTCAATCATCTCCTCTATTTAAATAGCTGTAGCTGACACTTCACTGGTATTTTAATAGAGCAGTTCGGCTGTTTTTTTTATACAGGATATTAGTTGGTATGTGTTGATTGGTAACTTGATAATATGATTAAAACAATTTTCCCTTAACCGGAAGTGACTGAAAAAAGCTCTTCCTAAATCGAGCAAAACATCAGCTCTGATCGGGTAAAATGAAAATTTCTGAAACTTTTTTTTTTTATTCCGTAGACATAAATACAGTCATAAAAACAAACTGTTGGAAATAAAAAAAGATCATTGAATAATTCATTTGCAACTACAGGCATCATCTAAAAATCAGTCTGTTAAGTTGTAAGGCGTTGCGTCACAAAATTTCTCAATTAATTTGAATCCGATCAATTACTACCGGAAAATCCGGATGGCCTTTGATTAAAAATAAATTGCTGAGTAGTGTGAGTTGATAAAATAAATCCTACAAAATTAACACGTTATGAAAAACGTTTTAAAAAACCTGCTAAAAAAATATTTTCTGCCAAGATGGATCATTTTATTGATTGATTTGGGGGTAATCACTGCAGCCTTTGTTTTGGCCACTTTTTTGAATTTGAATTTTCAGCTTGATAATCTGATCAGGAAAGATTTTTTCAGTCATATTGTGGCAACTGCAATTATATTTCTGATGGTTTATTATTTTATTAAGCCGCATTACAATATAATAAGGCACACAACATTAAGAGACTTTTCGTCGTTGGTACTGGCTCATATTCTGGGATCAATGAGTCTATGGGGACTTTCTTCCATTGAAAGATTTAACCCGGATTATTTTCATTATGTTATTCCCTATACTGTAATTATCATTCACTTTTTTATTTCAGTATTTATCCTTCTCACCTCAAGACTTCTGATTAAGGCAACCTACCAATACCTGATTGTCAAACCGGAGACTGTTCAAAATACGATGATATTTGGAGCGGGACAAAGGGGTATGATGGCGCATGATGTGCTTGAAAGAGAAAATCAACTAAGTTATAATGTGGTTGGCTTTATCGATGACAATCCTAATCTGACAGGCAAGAGGATTAATGGTATTCGTGTCTATTCAGCTTATGAGGCCATAGATCATGTTTTATTAAAAATGCATGTCAGCGAGGTTCTTATTGCGATAAATACAGGGGAACTATCGCTGGAGAGAAAACAAAATTTTGTTAATTCTTGTCTCGCGAAAGGGGTCCAAATTAAAGAAGTTGCTGATGTTTCATCCTGGATCAAAGGATCTTTGGAAAAGGTTAAGATTCAAAACATCAGAATTGAAGATCTTCTGGGAAGAGAAACTATCCTGATGGATTCTGATAAAATATCGGCAGGACTTGATGGTAAACGAATCCTGGTCACAGGTGCAGCCGGATCAATCGGATCGGAGATTGTAAGAAAGTTGCTGATGTTTAATCCGCTTAAAGTAATTCTGTTGGATCAATCTGAATCGGCACTTTATGACTTTCACAATGAGTTGCTTGCCACTTACGGTAAGGTAAATGTTGAGGTTATTATTGGCAATGTATGTGATCAGAACCGCATGAGAAGAATATTCGTGAATCATCGTCCTGAGATTGTATTTCACGCATCGGCCTATAAACATGTTCCGTTGATGGAAGAACATCCTTACGAAGCTGTGAAAACCAATGTAGGTGGTACAAAAGTGATAGCTGATCTGTCGGTTGAATTTGATGTCAAAAAGTTTGTGATGATCTCGACCGACAAAGCGGTAAATCCGACAAATGTAATGGGAGCTTCAAAACGGATTTGTGAGATCTATATTCAATCCCTATCGCAGTTGAGCGGTATAAAAACCCAGTTTGTAACCACACGCTTTGGCAATGTTCTGGGATCGAACGGATCGGTGGTCCCTCTTTTTAAAAGACAGATTGATAAAGGAGGCCCTGTAACAATCACCCACAGAGATATCACCCGTTACTTTATGACTATTCCTGAGGCGTGTCAGCTGGTTCTTGAGGCTGGCTTTATGGGCAACGGGAGTGAGATATATGTTTTCGATATGGGATCACCGGTAAAAATCTATGACCTGGCAGAAAAAATGATTTGCCTTTCCGGTTTTGTCCCTAACAAGGAAATTAAAATTGTAATTACAGGGTTACGTCCGGGTGAAAAGCTTTACGAAGAGTTACTCTCCTCGAAAGAGTATTGCAAACCGACGCATCATGATAAGATAAAAATAGGGAAAATCAGGCAGTATGATCATTACGAAGCTGATAAGAAAATAAACGAGATGCTTAAAAACCTTAGTACAGATACCGATGAGATGATTGTTGGCAGAATGAAGGATATGGTCGAAGAATTTGTATCACAAAATTCGAAATACGAAAATCTTGATCAGTTGGCAGCTGAGCGGGAATACCGGAAAGTTAGTTATTAAGTCTGTTTATATTGGATAATTTATAACTGATCTCGCTCCCTTTAAGTAAGTCGTATAACATCTCGCGAGATCGGTATAACTGCACTTTTACTGTTCCCAAAGGGAGATTCAACTCCTTGCAAATTTCGGAATATGAATATTCATTGAAATAGCGCATCTCAAGCAGGGTGCGGTACCGGGGCTTCAAAGTGGAAACGGCCTTGCGCAATAACCGGGCATTTTGTTTCTTAATAAATGCTTCTTCAGGATTATCCGAGTTTGTGCGCATGTTGTAAGTGTATTCGATCCCCGTGTTTTTGTCGTTTCCGGAAGTATTCTCATATGGAATGGAGACGATTCTTTTCTTCCGAAGATGATCGATAGCATTGTTGCATGCGATGCAGAACAGCCAGGTACTAAAGGCAAATTGAGGCTCATACTGGTGAATATTGATAAAGGCTTTTTCAAATGCCTCAATGGTAAGATCTTCGGCATCCGTTTTATTGTGCACCATTTTGAGCATCATAAAGTAAATGGCCTCTTTATACCGTTTCATGAGTTGGGTAAATGCGTTTTCAACTCCCGACCGGGCAGCATATATTAATTCGGCATCATGCCTGGCATTTTCCGAGAGATTAGGATTTATTTCCATTTTGAGGTCTGATTTAGGTGAATGAAATGCACTAAAAGTTTTCGGAAACAAAGTTAGATTAGCTCAAAGATGCAAGCGGACATTAAGCGCATACTTCCGATTACTTCCGAAACTAATCGTTTAGTTCCTTCTGTAAGAAGATCCATTTTATATATTGGCAGAATAAAAAAACGTAATTTTTTCTCTTCTGCCAGGTTTAATACTACTCATAAACTTAACATTCTAAACAGTAAATTATGAATGACCGGAAATGCCTAAAATGCCAGGAGCCACTAAGGGGCAGGGCAGACCAGAAGTTTTGTAATTATCAATGCCGCAGCGCTTACAATAACCAACAGTATGTCGAATCGAATAATGTAATCAGGACAATCAACCGGATTCTTAAAAAGAATTATTTTATCCTGACGGCACTTAATTCCGAGGGAAAAACCACCACAACCAAGACCGATTTGCAGAAGAAGGGGTATCGGTTCGATTATTTTACCTGCTCATATCCTACGCGAAATAGCCGGATCAACTACTTTTGCTATGACCAGGGTTACAGGGAACAGGAAAATAACAAGGTTATTCTTGTGCGACGTGATCTCAAGGGCGATCTGATGGCTCCTAAAACCTGAATTATTTGAAAAGCCTTCCTCTCCCCAAAAAAATCATTAAAAAATAGTGATGAGGCAGTAAACTATTAATAAAAACTCGTGGTGTTAAGCCGGTCGTTGCGACCGGCTTTTTTTGTGCCTCATAATCGCTGCACTTATCCCCGGAGTTATTTATTATAAAAATAAAATTAATGTTAAGGATAAGGACAAAACGGGTCTGATTCCTCGTTTGAAATATGTAGAATGAGTATAAATAACTTACAGAGAGTAAAAAAATACTTTACGTCTGTGGTAAAAGAGTAAAATAAACGTATGTTTGCAACCAAGAAGTAAAAAAATTAATCGAATGGTAAAAAAAGCATTGTGTATAAAATCAAATACAATGTTTAAGTAAAAAAATCACGTTTATCTTTTTTCTCATCTAAAAACTCAAATTATTAACTCATTCAGAAATTAAAATTTTAAATCATGAATTACAAAACACTCATTTACGGCTTATTTTTTATGATTTGCGCTGTTAGTTGTAACAAACAGTCAACCGAACCTGAATTACCGACAGATCAGTCTACAGAATTAAAAGCCGCAGTTGTTGGCAACACCTATTATGTAGCAAAAACAGGAAATGATAATAATGCCGGATCACTGGCTTCGCCCTTTGCAACAATGGTTAAAGCATCGCAGGTCGCCAAGCCCGGAGATGTGGTTATCGTGAGAGATGGAACTTATTCCACCACTGCATCATCTATGAATATGATTTCGTGCAAGGGCACAGCAGAGAATTACATCACATTTAAATCTGAAACTAAGTGGGGAGCGGTCTTCGACGGGCTCTCAACTTCAAGTTATTGTATCGCTTTATCCACTGGTGCATCCTATCTTAAATTTATTGATTTTGAAATAAAAAACTTCCTGGCATTAGCTGTTGATATTAATCATTCAGGCTATGTCAGTTCCTATATTACAGTGCAGGGATGTAAGATCCGTGATATCGGGAGAATCAATGATTCAGCTGATTACGGAAGGGGCGCATTCTATATTGGTCCAAGGAATCATCATATTACAATTGATAAAAACCTGATGTACAACCTCGGAAGAACCGGCCCTGACAACTACTGGATGGTGAAGGATCATGCAGTTTATACAGCCACTGTAAGCAGTGCAGCTGATGCAGGTCACCATAATGTCATTACCAATAATGTGATGTATAACTGTAGCGGAAATGCGCTGAATATCGGTTCAAATGATGACCTGGTTGCCAATAACGTTATGGCCTGGACACTGGAAAATTCAAAGGGTGGTTTTTGCTTCATTGCTACCGAAGGTGCTGGCGGTCAGAATTTAACAATTGCCAATAATATTTTTTACCAGCCACCGGTTTCAAACCCATATGTAATCGTAAGTTTTGGAAGTTATACCGGCTGGTCAATCAAAAACAATATTGTATACGGCGGATCAATGTTTGCGTCGGCCAGTGCAGCAACTACTGCAACGATGAAAGGTGGTAATTACGGAAAGATGGATTGTGAAAATGGCGAAGTAAATCCCATGGTCGTATCAGGTGTAATATCCAGTGCTGATTTTAGATTACAGGCTTCAAGCCCTGCTATTAATAAAGGTTTGAATATTGGATTATCAACTGACATCGTGGGCAACACTATAGTTGGATTACCGGATATCGGAGCTTATGAATACGGTGGCACAGTTACTCCAACACCAACACCGACACCGACACCAACACCAACACCGACACCAACACCAACACCGACTCCGGAACCAACGCCAACGCCGACGCCGACGCCAACGGAACCAACTCCTGCCTCGACATATTACAGTGTCGCTGTAACAATGACCGGCACCAAGGATGATTGCGGAACGGGATTTACCGGATCATCTGTGACCGGAACCCTGGCTGCCCGAACCTATACTTCAACAATTAGTCAGGCAGATGCGGATAAAAAGGCTATGGATTATGCCAATGCAAACAAACAAGCCTATTTCAATGCAAATGGTACGTGTGCTGCAACAACAACTCCGACTCCGACACCAACACCAACACCAACACCAACACCTACTCCAACTCCAACACCGACTCCAATACCGACTCCAACTGCCTCGACATATTACAGTGTCGCCGTAACAATGACCGGTACCAAGAATGATTGCGGAACGGGATATACCGGATCATCTGTAACCGGAACCCTGGCTGCCGGAACCTATACTTCAACGGTTAGTCAGGCAGATGCAGACAAAAAGGCCATGGATTATGCCAGTGCAAATAAACAATCTTATTTCAATGCCAATGGTAAGTGTACTGCCACAACATCAAGTTCTAAAATTTTCTATAGTGCTGCTATAACCGGCTCAGCTACAAAGAATAATTGCGGAACTGGTTATAAGGGTTCTCTTGTAAGTGTTACGATGCCTGCTAAATATATGACCTCTACAATTAGTCAGGCTGATGCTGATAGTAAAGCAAGTACGTACTTTAAAAATAATATTCAGACGTATGCCAACACAAATGGTACCTGTACAAAATTGTGACTTTCATTCCAAATTTTAGGAAATGATTAAACTCCGGGATTTGTAAATTAATTGAATCTTTATATCGCTAAATTGAAAAATCAGGTTTTAACCGGAAAGGTTAAACCTGATTTTTTATTGAAGGATCCCCATCATTATAAAGGCTTTCCCAAAAATTTAAACTAAATTTAATTGCAGATTATTTTTAGGGATCATCGGCACATAAATTTTTTTTTTCAGCACCGAAAATCAATTAAATTTTATAGATTTGAAATACAAAAACGGATTTGCGGATGTAAAAGTCGCTTGCCGGAACTTTATATTTTGTCTTTATATAAAGAACATATGAATAATAAATGTTTTTGCCCTGATCAATAAGTTCATGAATTGAATTAAAATACCGAAGATTGATGTTCTAAAACAACCGGATCCGAGAAAAGATGCCAGAAAGGTTATGTACCTGGTTAAGCTAGTGTAATTCAAATACCTGAATAATCAGGCGGGTAAGAATCAGATAAATAAAATTTTTAGTTAATTATTAATTTTATGATTTAAAAAATTATAAAAAGACAAAAATCTGACAATTATGATAATTGATGCGCGGACGGATTAACCTGATTTGTATGGTCCAATTAATCAATTGGTAAGGTGGGTTAATTCAGGAAATGGGACTTTGGTTGTCAATTCGAATTTCTGACTTATTTTTGAATTGGAATCCAGCCTATTAGGCAAAATGTATGCAGGAAATAAATTCTGAAGCGATGATCCTCATTGATTAATCCGAAATTTGAATGGTGCAATTTATTTATGAATTCTTAAATTCTTCTTTATATTTGGAATTCTAATTTTAGAATAAATCATCATTTAAATCAATAAATTATTCAATGAATTTAAATAAAAAGTTAAATCAAACCTTCCAAACCCCGGTATTTATGCTTTTGTTTTTTATCATTCTGATCTTAAGCTGCAATGATTCGGTTTTCGAACCCGTGTCGCTGAATGCGAAACAATCCCAGACTTCAAGTCTCAAAGCGGCTTCACTCAATACCCGTTTTTTTGTTTCGAAAAGCGGGAATGACAACAATGACGGATCTTCCGAATCGCCATTCCTGACAATTGTTCGTGCCTCCGAGGTAGCGAAACCGGGAGATGTTGTCATCGTCCGGGACGGAGTCTACACAGCTACCACCTTAAACATGAATATGCTGTCGTGCAGCGGTTCACCGGATAATTATATCACGTTTCAGTCTGAAACCAAATACGGTGCTGTTCTGGACGGTAATAATGAGTCTGACTATTGTTTTTCATTGGTTTATGGTGCATCGTATCTCAAATTCATTGACTTTGAAATCAGGAACTTTCTCAGGGTCGGATTTGATATAAATCATCCGGGCTACATCAGTTCTTTTATAACAGTGCAGGGATGCAAGATCCTGAATATCGGCAGGATTGCCGATACCGGAAATATTGGAAGGTGTGGATTTTATATCGGACAAAAGAATCACCATATTACTATGGATAAGAACCTGATATACAACATAGGCAGAACTGGACCCGATGACTACTGGTTAGTCAAGGACCATGCCATTTATACCGGTACTGCCGCTAATTCAGCTGATGCTGGTCATCATAATGTCATTATCAATAATATAATATTCGGTTGTAGCGGCAATGCCCTCAATATAGGTTCTATGGATGACTTAATTGCCAATAATGTTATGGCATGGACCAATGAAAATAACCGGGGTGGTTTTTGTTTTATTGCAACAGAGGGTGCTGGGGGGAAGAACCTGACTATTGCCAACAATATTTTTTACCAGCCTCCCGTTTCCAATCCATATGCTATAGTAAGCTATTCCGGTTATTCGGGATGGTCAGTCAAACACAATATGGTGTTCGGTGGATCGATGTTTTACCTGACTAATTCCCAAACTGTTGCTGCCATGCAGGGAGGTAATTATGGCATGAAAGACTGTGAACGCGGCGAAGTCAATCCATTATTTGTAAATGCGGTAAGAGCTAATGCTCCGAATGTTGATTTCAGATTATTGCCGGAGAGTCCTGCTATTAATTCAGGCGTTGATGTAGGATTGAATATTGACAATTCTACTCAGGCAATTTATGGTCCACAGGATATAGGGCCAATGAATAACGCATCGGAACTTTTGAACTAACCTGCAATTTGCCTCAACTTATTCTTCGGCTTAAACTGATATTGGCTGATACGGAATACTCATTCTGTATCAGCTAATATTAAATATGGATAGATAATTTCATTTCCGGTATACATTTGAAAAGTGCATCGGCTTAATTTTTTTTCTAAGCACCCAATAGTCAGCCAACTTGAAAAATATTTTTACATTTTTGAAGAAATCTAATTTTTTTTTTATATATATTTGAAGTTGCTATAAGTACCTGTTCAAGAACTTCCATTCCATAATATATGATAACTATAATTAAAATTAAAAAGTTAAATTATGAATTCCAAAATTCCTATTTTTCTGCTTCTTTTTATTATGATTTTCTGCTTAAATTGTAATGAAACTTTTCTTGATGCAAATCTGCCTCCCGTGGATCAACCAAAAACTCCCCAGCTAAAAGCAGCTGCAATTAGTGTTACCTACTATGTTGCAAAGAATGGAAATGATAAAAATGATGGTTCAAGCCAGGCACCCTTCCTAACTATTACCCGTGCTTCACAGATAGCGAACCCGGGTGATGTAGTCATTGTCAGAAATGGAACCTATTCTTCGACTTCCAAAAACATGAATCTATTGTCGTGCAAAGGTGCAGAAGGTAATTATATCACTTTTCAATCTGAAAGTAAACATGGAGCAATAATGGAAGGGAATAATATCTCAAGTTATTGTTTCTCTATAGTCTATGGTGCATCTTATCTTAAATTCATCGATTTTGAAATAAGGAATTTCTTAAGGCTTGGCTTCGATATCAATCATCCGGGTTACACTAGTTCGTATATTAATATTGAGGGTTGCAAAATTTGGAATATTGGACGGATCGTCGATACAGGTAATAACGGACGAGGTGCAATATATATAGGAGAGGACAACCATCACATTAATATCGATAGAAATCTGATGTATAACATCGGAAGAATTGGTCCGGATGGATACAATATGGTTAAGGATCATGCCATTTACACGGCAACAGTTAGTTCCCTGGCCCATGCCGGGCATCATAATATGATTACAAATAATATAATCTTTAATTGCAGCGGAAATGCCTTGAATATCGGTTCAACATATGATATGATTGTCAATAACGTCATGGCATGGTCAAATGAAAACAGCAGAGGAGGGAGCAATTTCATAACCACAGAAGGTGCGGGTGGGCAAAATTTAATTATTGCAAATAATGTTTTTTATCAGCCTCCTAAATCCAATCCGTATGCGCTGCTAAATTATGGTTCAAACTCCACCTGGATTGTTGGAAATAATATCGTGTATGGTGGAAGGATGTGGGCTTATACCAGGGCCGAAAATGCATTAGCGATGAAAGGGGGTAATTTTGGTCTGACAGATTGTGAATTTGGTCATGTTGATCCTTTGTTTGTATCGGCTGTCAGAGGCGATGTGTCAAATTATGATTTTAGACTTCAAGACCATAGTCCTGCCATCGATAAGGGTGCAAATCTGGGAATTTCTACCGACTACCTGAAAAATAAAAGATCAGGACCACCTGATATAGGTGCCAGTGAATATTTACCCCCTGCAACAACTTATTATAATACAGCTATTTCTGCAACTGCGAAAAAAAATAATTGCGAATTAGGGTATACCGGTTCGACCGAAACCTATACAGTAGTTGCCAGTAAATATAGTTCTGAAGTTAGTCAGGAGGATGCGGATGCCAAAGCCGCCGCTGATTTAAACGCTAATAAACAAGCCTATGCCAATGGGTATGGTACTTGTACATTGGCAACACTAACGACTTATTTTAATACTCAATTAACAGCGACAGCGATCAAAAATGATTGCGGACCAGCGTATGCCGGATCTACAGAAACCTTTACAGTTGCTGCCAACAAATACAGTTCGACTATTAGTCAGGAGGATGCAAATGGAAAGGCAACTGAAGAACTTAATTTTTATAAACAACTGTATGCCAATACATATGGCACCTGCACATTAAAACAGGAAATAATATATTACAATTCGAAATTAACAGCCGCTGTTACTAAAAATGATTGCGGTACCGGCTATACGGGCTCATCAGTAACCTATACAGTTGCAGCAAATAAATACAGTTCTGCAATCAGCCAGGATGATGCAGATAATAAAGCAGTTGAGGATCTGAATGCAAATAAACAAGCCTACGCCAATGCGAATGGCCTATGTACACCCAAAGTAACCTATTGGTGGTGGAAACGATAATTGGTGAATTATTTTCAGGTTCCTGATTGGGATAAATTAAATAAATACGGGGAGTATTCTACGATCAAATCAGGTTTTGGCCATGTTGATTAAAACCTGATTTGATAAATGGATATCTGATAAATGCCGGATCAGTTTGACTTCAGGAATTTATACTCCGGTAATGTTATGCCATCCTGTTCTTATAGTCAAGGTAGTCGTATTCTCTGAGAAGTTTAAATTTGCCATTTTCGCACCACATTCCAATCGAGGGGTGTGGAACACCGTTAAACATCGAACTTTTAACAAGTGTATAGTGGATCATGTCCTCAAATATAATCTGATCACCAATATGCAGTTCTTTATCGAATGACCAGAAGCCGATAAAATCACCGGCAAGACAGGAGTTTCCCCCCATTCTGTAAGTTGGCTTACCCTCAACCGGGTTTTGATACGCACCCCTGATCCGGGGTTTATAGGGCATTTCGAGGCAATCAGGCATATGAGCTGTGAAAGAAACATTGAGAATCGCGGTATTTATTCCCCTGTTTTCGACTATGTCCACAATTTCCGCAGCCAGTACACCTGTTTCCCATACAAAAGCGCTCCCCGGTTCGAGTATGATTTCAATCCCATTCCATCGTCTGCGAAAATCTTTTAACAGGTTGATCAGCTTTTCTGTGTCGTACCCATTTCGGGTCATCAGATGTCCGCCGCCCATATTTACCCATTTTACCTGAGGAAGGAACCGGCTGAATTTTAATTCGAAGGCGGTCAGGGTTTTTTCAAGGTCTGCCGCCGACGATTCACACAGCGTATGGAAATGGAGCCCTTCAACACCCTTTGGCAATTTATCGCCCAATTGATCGGCCAGAATGCCCAGTCTTGTTCCGGGGGCACATGGATTGTAAAGCTCGGTTTCTACCTCCGAAAATTCGGGATTCACCCTGATCCCTACAGATATCTCGCGCCAGAAATTTTCAACAACGGGCAGAAAGCGTTCTAATTGCGACAGTGAATTAAATGTGATATGCGAAGAATTTTCCATCACCTTATCAAAATCTGAAGGATGGAATGCGGGCGAATAGGTATGCGCCAGTGTATCCATCTCATCTACCGCCAGTTTTGATTCGTAAGCCCCGCTCGCTGCCGCTCCTGTAATATATTCTCTTACAATAGGGAATGCCTTCCACATCGAAAAACCCTTGAATGCAAGGATGATTTCGATTCCGGCAGCTTTTTTAACTGCTTGAATCACACTTAGATTTTTACGCAATAGCTCTTCTTCGACAAGAAAACATGGGTTTGGAATTTTTGAAAAATCGATTGCCATTTTGAAAGTTTAGTGTATTTAAAAAAATCATCAACGTAATATTACCGATTTTACTACCTCACGACCAATTCGCTGATTCATTACGCGCATGATATCATTACGCATCATAAAAAGTTCATTTCTGACGATGGAGGATTTAAGATGGACATAAAGTGTACCATCCTTTATGTAAATCGAGGAGGTTGCCCTGGCAATTTGCTTTCCAATTATTGATTCCCATAAATTTACGGCTTCAATCTCCGCGATTTTACCATCAAACTTTCTTTCTTTCAAATAATCCCTTATAGCACTTCCCAGGGATTGAAATTCACTTCTTCTCATGGTATCACATTGGTTTAATGTGTTTATAATTTTTTATCATGGCCACTGAATCCTTATAAGTGGCTGACTCATCATCTGCTTTGACCGGTATTTGCCCATGTGGCATATGTTACATTAAAGCGATTTGTCCGTCGGAAACCAGAAAAATCTTGTAATCTGTTCCACCAACTTCCCTGATAATTCCGTCCAGATGCTCACGATTGGTATCAGTAATAAAAATCTGACCGAAATTGCTGTCCGACACTAATTTGACGATTTGACCTACACGGGCACTATCGAGTTTGTCGAAAATATCATCAAGCAAAAGAATGGGTTTTACCTTATTCACTGACCGGATGAAATCAAACTGCGCAAATTTGAGTGAAATAAGGTAGGTTTTATTCTGTCCCTGCGAACCAAGTTTTTTGATCGGGTAATCGTCGATTTTCAGGTCCAGATCATCCTTATGAATGCCGGTAGTCGTATACTGCATGGTACGGTCTTTGGCAACAGATTCACCAAGCAATTTCCTGAATTCGGAATTCTTTAGCTGTGACTGATATTCAAGCTGTACTTTTTCATGTCCCTGGCATATAAAATCGTAATATTTCTGGAATACCGGGAGCAATGCATCCAGGAACTCAATCCGTTTATTGTAAATTTTTTCTCCGTTAAATATCAGTTGTTCATTCCACACTTCAAGACTGTCGGAATCGAACTGGTGAGTCGCAAAAAACTTCAAAAGATTGTTGCGCTGAAGCAATGCCCTGTTGTATTTGAGTAACCAGTCGAGGTATTGTCGGTCATACTGTGAAATGACGCTATCCATAAACCGGCGCCTCTCTTCGCTTCCGCCCTGTATCAGGATGGAGTCGGCGGGCGAAATCATCACGAGCGGAAGCATCCCGATATGATCGGATAACCGATCATATTCCTTCTTGTTACGACGGAATATTTTTTTATGACCCGTTTTAAAACCACTGTAAATGTCCTCCGGCTCACCACCACAATCATATTTCCCCTGTAATACAAAAAAATCTTCTGAATGCCGGATATTTTGACTGTCGGGAAGATTGAAACAACTCTTACAGAACGAAAGGTAATATAAACAGTCCAGAAGATTTGTTTTTCCGACCCCGTTATTCCCGATAAAACAATTCAGCTTCGAAGAGAATTGCAAGTCAGCCTGAATGAGGTTTTTATAATTAACAACGGTGAGATTTCTAATAAACATCGGGGTAATTTGATTTTTACTGTTACAAATTTAAGGTTTTTTATTTGGCCGGCGAATTAATCCATAAAGTCTGGTTTGCAATTTCTGAATTAAAATGGTTTAAACAGCTGATTTTTCGCAATCAATGGTAAAAAGTATTTTTATAATTAAAAATGACTGTGGTTTAGTAAAAACACTTATTTTTGCATTCGAATTGAAAAAAATGAAATTCCAGAAAAAAAATAACATGAGCAAGGAAAAGACACCAAAACCAATTGAGAATTTAGTTGAAGTTGAACACGCATTGACTAATGCAGAGCGGTTTTTTGAAGCAAATTCGAAGATCATCACAATAATTTTCGGTGCAGTCGTAGTTGTTGCACTCGTTTTACTTGCTACACATCGCTTTTATTCGGTTCCACGGGAAAAAACTGCGAAGGAACAGATGTTTGTCGCAGAACAATATTTCGAAAAAGATTCTTTTAACCTTGCAATTAATGGGGATGGTAACTTTCCCGGATTTCTGGATATCATTGATGATTACGGAAGCACAAAGGCTGGAAAATTGGCAAGGTATTACACAGGAATATCAAACCTTCACCTGGGAAAATACCAGGAAGCTATTGATTATCTTGAAGATATTAAAACAGACGACCTGTTGCTGGCACCGGTTGTTTTAGGTGCTACCGGTGATGCTTACGCTGAACTTGGCAATAAGGAGAAAGCTGTTAAATTGTACCTCGAAGCTGCCGAACTCAATCCTAATGCATTTACATCGCCTGTTTATTATCTGAAAGCAGGTAATCTTTACGAGATTTTAGGTAATAAAGACAAAGCTTTAGATGCTTATAAGGTCATTAAAGATAAATATGCCGAAAGTAATGAAGGACGATCTATTGATAAATATATTGCACGTTTAACTGCGAATTAGTCCGAAAGCGATATACATTCTGAGTGATACCTGTTGAGCTGAATACAAGCCTGCAGCTTAACCACAAATACAGACAGTACTCATCATAAATATAAAATCCTTTCCGTAGCTTCGGGGAGGATTTTTTTTAGTGCGCCTTGCATGGCGAATAACCTGACGGTGCAAGTGTGTCCAATGCCACGTGGAATCTGAGGTTGATACTCTCCAGATTATGCATGAGCTGGTTCATGGTGGACTGCCTCAGGTAAATGAAGGCTATTTTCTGTTGGTAAAAAGACTGGATCTTGTTGTGGTGTAAGAGGCTCTCCCCTTCAACTATTTACAGGCGGGGCTTTCTATCCGAAAATAGTCTGAATATCAATTTAATATGTAATTAATATAGCCTTCACAAGGATTTTCTTTATTCACAATCTTGCATGGATTTCCTAATACCAATGAATAATCCGGAACATCAACATTTACAAATGAGTTGGGTGCAATTAATACATTCGACCCAATATTGATATTGCCAACAATTACTGAACCCGTACCAATCCAAACGTTATCGCCAATAGTTGGACAACCTTTCAATTTGCCTCTATTCGCTTGTCCAATTGTAACACTATGTGCGATATTACAATTTTTACCAATTTTTGCATTGCCATTGATTACAATTGTCCCATAATGTCCAATGTAAAATCCTTCACCAATTTTGGTACTTGAAGGAATTTGAAATCCATATTTATACGAATATCTGGTTATAAGAAAAGTAAAAAACAGCCACTTTAATGAATATTTTTTACATTTTGAAGCTTTTCGCAATAAATACATATATCTAAATCCGGGAATTCGAAGGCCTTTTATAAAGCCTTTCGTGCCTGTTAGTCCACCGTGGCGGAAAAGATCTGCTTTAATAATTCTGTTCATTCTCTCTTTTTTTTTATTTTGCCCGTAACGTTTCAGCTACACACCTTTAGATTTGTTTGTCTTTTTCAACAATAGCTGTCAACTTGGTTACGTAAAATGTTCTAAAATGTTTTTTTTTGCTTTTCTTTTTGCTGCTTTTTCTTTTCTTTGTTGATAGTTGTTGACTTGTTAATGAAAAAGCATGTGGTGAACTTCGCTACACCCATGAAAAAGATTCAAGTTTTCATTAAATGTATTGTCTTTATGGATATTTTTCTGATAATAACAGGTTCATTGTTAATGGTTTTGGGGATTGCCGGGTGTGTGCTTCCCGTTGTACCCGGACCACCTCTCTCTTATCTCGGATTGATTGCGATTCATCTGACCGTAAGAGTTGAATTTACATCGAAATTTCTGATCTGGTGGGGGATAATTACTATTGTTGTTGCAATACTTGATTATGTAATTCCAATATGGGGTACAAAATTATTCGGAGGGAGTAAATACGGAATCTGGGGAAGTATGGCGGGGCTCCTGGCAGGACTCTTTTTTCCCCCTGTCGGCCTGATTATCGGGCCGTTTATCGGTGCTGTTGCCGGTGAAATGATTGCCGGTAATAAGGAAAATGCCATGAGAGCCGGCTTTGGATCTTTTTTAGGATTCTTCGCCGGAACGATTGTAAAATTCCTGGTAACTCTGATTATGTTATATTATTTTATTGGTGCACTTTTTTGATTGCAGATTTGTTATTGATCTAAGTTTACTGAGCCATTTTCGAAAATGAATTAAAACATTTCAATATCTTTGACAATCACTTAAATCGTTTCCTATGATAATCGACAGAATTGAAAATGCATCGCGTTATTACGCTCTGGGTTTGGGGATTGCCGAGGCGCTTGAATACATTAAAAACAACGATCTGAGCGCAATTGCACCTGGCAAATATGAAATTAACGGGGATAAAGTCCGGATGATAGTGAATGAATACGAGCAAAAATGCACCGATCGGGTAAAACTTGAGGCACACCGAAAAAATATTGATGTGCAATATTGGGTCAGTGGTTCGGAACTGATGGGATACGCACCCCTCACTTCGCAGCCTTTAATAGGTTCCTATAACGATGCCGATGACTATGCTATTTATGAAACGAATGCCTCCTTTTCGAATCTTGAACCGGGCATGTTTGCGATCTATTTTCCATCCGATTTGCATACGGCTAATGCAGATGAACAATGTGATTCGAAAGTCCGGAAAATCGTTTTTAAAGTCGCCACTGTTTAATTGTATTCAGGTGAAACCTTGATTTGCATTTGTAACTCAGGGTTTCATTAATGATCATTTTTTGTACCACCTCATTTTTTCCAAAACTTCGGTCGCTTTTTTTACTGCATCTCCGAAATTGTCACAAATCAAATCGTTTCCAATTTCCGCAGCCAGACCACAGTTTACAAGCGTTTTACGAACCTTTGGGGGAACTCCTGAAAGTACAATGGTAACCTTGCGTATTCGGAAATCCCGGATAACCTCCTGGAAATCACGAATCCCGGTCGAGTCGATGAACGGAACATGCCGCATTCTAAGTATTAAAACTTTTGAATCGGCGGCAATTTCTTTCAGTGCTTCTTTGTATGACTGAGCTGCTGCAAAAAAGAGGGGACCGGATATTTCATAAACGTCCACCCCTTTCGGAAGTGCTGAATAATTTTCAATTATGTCCGTATCGATATCAACCAGTTCGATATTGCTTAGTTTCGACATGCGCTGCATAAACAATATCGCTGAAAGAACCATACCGACCTCAATAGCAATCGTGAGGTCCACAAAGACAGTCAGAAGAAATGAGGTTAATAAAACGACCACATCATACTTTGATCCTTTAAGTATCGTTACAAACGAACGCCATTCGCTCATATTATAGGCTATGACGATCAATAGGCCTGCCAGACATGACATTGGTATGTAGATCATCCATTTACCCAATGCAAGTAAAACCAGTAACAGGATCACAGAATGGATAATACCTGCCACGGGTGTCCGGGCACCGGTTTTTATATTTGCGGCAGTCCGGGCAATCGCACCTGCAGAGGGAAATCCACCCAGGAATGGTGTAACAATATTTGCAATTCCCTGCGCCACCAATTCTGTGTTCGATCGATGGGTACTGCTGGTCATTCCATCGGCCACTACTGCAGAAAGCAAGGACTGGATTGCTCCAAGAATTGCAATAGTAAATGCAGGTTGAATGTATTCACTGAGCAGACCAAACTCAAAGTGTGGCATCTGGAACGATAGAGTGTCCGGAATTTGACCAAAAACAGACTGAATCGTTTGAACGGGCAGTTTTAAAGCTGTGACGATTACGGTAATAAAAATGATAGCGATAAATGAGCCGGGAACTTTCCTGATAATTTTACTGAAATAAACAGCAACAAGAATGGTCACCAGTGTAATTGTGAGTGCATAAAAATTAATTTGGCCGAAATTGGAAAAATAGGTCGTCCATTTCGCGGCAAATTCAGCAGGCAATTGACCGATCTGTAGTCCCAGCGCATCCTTGAGCTGATTGGAGACGATAATCACTGCTATACCGCTTGTAAATCCAACAACGAGCGGATGGGGAATGAATTTAATGATAGTTCCTAACCTTAAAAGTCCGAATCCAACCAGTATCAGTCCCGCCATTATGGTTGAGATCATTAATCCGTTGAAGCCATATTTTTGGACAATGCCATAAACAATCACAATAAAGATAGCAGTTGGTCCACTGATCTGGAACCGGCTTCCACCCAACATTGACACAATAAAACCGGCAATAGCGGCGGTAATGAGTCCTTTTTCCGGTGAAACGCCTGATGCAACCGCAAAAGCAATAGCCAAAGGTAATGCAACGCTCGCGACAATAATTCCGGACCAAAGATCTTTATGAAAGAGTCTCCAATTGTAACCCTTCTTCAAGACCACATAAAGTTTTGGTTTAAAAATTGAGTTCATGGATGAAAATTTAATCGGCAAAGATAAAATTTTGCCGTTTTTTACATGAATTTGAACGGGGATTTGATTTAAGCAGTCAACCTTCAGATTTCCAGCTTTTCCAAAAGTCTCACATAGGTTTCAATCCCCTGCCTGATTTCTGAAATTTGGATATATTCATTTGATGTATGAGAACGGGCAGAATCGCCAGGTCCGATTTTAACGGAAGGGTAGGGGATTACTGCCTGATCGGAGGTGGTGGGGGAGCCGTAAATCCCCAGACCAATATTTATACCTCGCCGAACCAACGGATGATCAGCGTTAATTCCTGAAGAGTTAAGCCTGAATGATCGTGGATGTACCTCCGATTGAATCAATCCGGATATAATCTGAAAAGCATCCTGGTTTGAATACAATTCGTTTGTGCGGACATCGACGACAAAACGGCAGGAATCCGGTACCACGTTATGTTGATGCCCGGCCGAAATCTGTGTAACCGTTATTTTAACAGGGCCCAGCACTGGCGATTCTTCCGGGAAACGGTAGTGTTCAAGAACCTGAATATCCTTTATCGCTTTGTAGATCGCATTTTCTCCTTCGTCCCTGGCTGCATGGCCTGCTCTTCCTTTTGCTTCACAGTCAAGTACTAATAGTCCTTTTTCCGCAATAGCAATCTGCATTTTCGTCGGTTCACCAACGATGGCCAGATCTATTTTCCCCAGTTTCTCCAGGACAGATACTATTCCATTTCCCCCCGAAATTTCTTCCTCTGCACTTGCACAAAAAATAAGGTTAAAGGATAAAGAGCCGGCGGAGTTGAAATGGCGAAAAGTTCCCAGCAGGGAAACGACGGAAGCCGCCGCATCGTTGCTGCCAAGGCCGGTGATTCTGTCTTTCTCAACAGTGGCTTTAAAAGGATTGTATGTCCATCCGCTTGCCGGCCGGACTGTATCAATATGGGAGTTCAATAAAATGACGGGTTTTCCTTCAGACCAGTTTTTATTTCGCATCCATAGGTTATTACCGTACCGCGCAGGATTTAATCCCCACGACGTGAATTTTTTTTCCAGATAATCGGCAACATCCTTCTCTTCACAACTGGGTGAAGGTATTTCGACCATTGCCTTTAATAACTCAATACTTTCAGATACAATTTGGTCTTTAACCATATTTAGAGTACTAATCGTGTTCCTCTTAACCCGCCGGAGATACCTTGTGCATTTGTAATTACCACCGCGCTTACACCGCGTCGGAGGGCATTGAATCCGTTGTCAAGTTTTGGAATCATTCCACCCGATATCACACCCTTTGATTTAAGTTCTTCAAAAAGTACGGGGTTAATTTCGGGTATTACCGAATTTTCGTCCGCTTCATTCATCAATACCCCATGCTTTTCAAAACAGAAAATTAATCGTACCTCGTATTTGCTGCTTAGAGAAGTTGCTAATTCTGAGGATATTGTGTCTGCATTGGTATTTAATAAAGACCCTTTTCCATCGTGTGTGATGGGAGCTATTACAGGGATGGCGCCATTGCCCAGCAGTTCAGCCAACGCTGATGCATTTACCCAGTTAATATCCCCGACAAAACCATAATCAACAACTCCTACCGGGCGTTTGACAGCCCGGATGATATCCAGATCTGCTCCCGTTAATCCGATGGCGTTATTCCCCAGTGCCTGTAATCCCGCAACAATATTTTTATTCACTAATCCGGCATAGACCATAGTTGCAATTTTCAGTGTTGCCGCGTCTGTAATTCGGCGTCCATCCACCATTTTGGTCTTAATTCCGAGTTCATCTGCCAGGGCAGTTGCAGTTTTTCCCCCACCATGAACGAGAATTTTCCCACCTGCAATGCGCGAAAAATCCTTTAACAATGACCGGAGCGAATTCTCCTCTTCAACGATCTTACCCCCTACTTTAATGATTATCAAGTGATCCTTCATACTACCCTTCCAATATCATTTTTAAAACTGTCTGGGCCGAATATACTCGATTTTCTGCTTCGTCAATCACTATAGATGAAGGGCTATCAAGAACTTCATCAGAAACAATCATATTTCGGCGAACCGGAAGGCAATGCATAAATTTCGCATGGTCAGTCAGGGCCATTTTTTGAGGTGTAACAGTCCAGTTCATATCCTTCGAAAGAATTTCGCCATAATTGGTATAAGAGGACCAGTTCTTGGCATAAATAAAGTCAGCTCCTTCGAACGCCTTATCCTGGTTGTATTCCGGTTTAAGATCGCCCATAAATTTTGGATCAAGTTCATAGCCTTCAGGATGAGTTACTACCAGATCATAATCGGTCTGGCGCATCCATTCGACAAACGAATTCGGTACCGCCTGAGGAAGTGCACGCGGATGAGGTGCCCAGGTCATCACAACTTTAGGATGGGTTTTGGTTTTAAACTCTTCGATGGTCATATGATCGGCAAAGCTTTGAAGCGGGTGACGAGTAGCTGCCTCCATACTTACAATCGGAACGCCGGCATATTGGATAAACTGGTTCAGAATTTTTTCGGAATAATCATCCTCTTTACTTTCAAAGCGGGCAAACGCCCTGACTCCGATAATGTCGCAATATCGTCCGATTACCGGGATAGCTTCACGCAAATGCTCTGGCTTATCCTCATCCATAATCACACCCAATTCACTTTCGAGTCGCCACCCATCCTGGTTAACGTTGAGTACCATGGTATTCATTCCCAGATTCATCGCCGCTTTTTGTGTGCTCAGCCGGGTCCGGAGACTCGAATCGAAGAAGATGAGCACCATTGTTTTATTTTTACCAATATGTTGAAAACTGTAAGGGTTTCGTTTAAGTTCCCGGGCTGTTTTGATAGCTTCCGCCAGGTTTGGCAGATCGTAAACCGATGTAAAATGTTGCATATATTATTGACAGATAGTGTTAATTTTATAATAATAAAGAAGCTCTTTGTACCGATTAATAAGATGCTGAGAAGCCAGGTGGATCATGTTACATAATCATAACCGGGGGATCGTTTAAAGATTAAGGCCTTACCTGGCCATTCCCTTCAATAAGCCATTTTGAACTTGTCAGTTCCTCAAGCGCCATAGGACCGCGTGCATGTAATTTTTGGGTGCTGATCCCAATTTCTGCACCTAATCCGAATTGAGTGCCATCTGTAAAGGCAGTACTGGCATTCGCATAAACGGATGCTGCATCCACAACTTTTAAGAACAAATCACAATTGGTTTTGTTCTCCGAAATAATTGCCTCACTATGTCTGGAACCATATTTGGCGATATGCTCCATGGCTTCGTCGAGTGATGATACAGTTTTTACTGCCATTTTATACGAGAGGAACTCAGTTCCAAAAGATTCGTCAGTTGCAGGCTTTAACAAATGCTCAGGATAACGTCCTTCAAGAATATCAAATGATGATTTGTCAGCAAAAATTTCAACTTCACTCTCACGGAGTAATTTTGTAATTTCCGGAAGATCTGCCAGGCGTGACGCATGAATGATCAGACAATCGAGGGCATTGCATACACCGACACGACGTGTTTTTGCATTGTTTACGATGAGAGATCCTTTTTTGGTATCTGCAAATTCATCAAAATACGTGTGACAGATTCCGGCTCCTGTTTCGATCACGGGAATGGTAGCATGCTGGCGAACGTAATCGATCAGGCTTTGACTGCCCCGGGGGATCAGTAAATCGACATATCCCCTTGCATTCAGTAATTCTTTGGTTGCCTCTCTTCCGGTAGGAAGAAGTGTCAGTATAAGGTGATTTATGCCGCTAATTTCCAGAACATTATGAATGATGTTTACAATTGCCTGGTTCGAATTTACGGCATCACTTCCACCTTTTAAAATACAGGCATTTCCCGATTTGAGGCAAAGCGCGAAGACATCGAACGTTACATTAGGTCTTGCCTCGTAGATTACCCCTATCACCCCGAATGGAACAGATATTTTGGTAATTTTCAGTCCGTTTGGTCTGATTGTATCGGATAAGATCCGTCCGATTGGTGAGGGCAATAATGCTACATTACGAATATCATCAGCGATGTTTTTCAAACGTCCGGCGGTGAGTTTGAGACGATCGTATTTTGGATCGGAACTGTCCATCCGTGCCAGGTCTTTCTGGTTTTCACGCAGTATAAATCCTGAACTCTTTTCGGTTGCATCCGCAATTTTATTAAGTACCTCGTTTATCTTTCCGACGCTCAGCAGATTTAAATCACGGCTGGCGTTAAGGGCATTTTGAAAGTGTTCACGATAGTTCATAGGTTTTAATTATAACAGGTATAAATAATCGTAATGGATGAAAGGTTTCGACTTCTTTCCACCCATTTCCTTAAGTACCTCATCTGAAGAATATGAGGCCTTTCCAAGGCCTATCAATTCGGCCTTTGAATCTTTAACACGCACAATATCACCTTCTTTAAAGAAACCTTCAACCCGGGTAATCCCGATAGGAAGTAAGCTGATGGCTTTGTCAGACAACAGTACCTCACGTGCACCGTCGTTGATAATTACTTCTCCCCTGGCAAAATCATCAGAATGGGCAAGCCACTTACGGACACCTGAAGATTTCTTTTTTGATGGTATAAAATGAGTGTGAACAGTATTTTTCCTGACATTCAGGATGTTTGTTAAGGTATTGCTTTTGGTGCCGTTCGTGATGTGTACCGAAATTCCCTGACTGGCCAGTTTAGATGCAATATGAAATTTTGTAAGCATTCCACCTCTTCCAAAATTTGATGTCTTTCCTGAAATGGCTTCAATATCAATCGTTTCTCCCGGCTTAATGGTTGCGATTACCTGGCTTTCAGGCTCATCGGGTGAACCTGTATAAACGCCGTCAACATTGGTGAGTATTATCAGCGCTTCCATATCCATCATGGAGGCAATCAAACCCGACAGTTCGTCGTTATCGGTAAACATCAGTTCGGTAACTGAGATTGTATCATTTTCATTAACAACGGGAATCACACCATTTTCAAGTAAGGTGTTGATACAATTGCGCATATTGAGGTAATGGAGCCGGTCACTGAAATTTTCTTTCGTTGTGAGAACCTGGGCGATTGTGATCCCGTTTTCACGGAACAGATCGGCATACCTGTTGATTAACTTGACCTGACCCACGGCCGACCACAATTGCCTGGAGGAGACCGGATCAAGTTTGCGCTGTAAAACAACCTCCGCGCGTCCTGCTGCCACTGCCCCGGAAGTAACCAATATTACCTGCAAACCCGCTTTCCTGAGTAACGCAATCTGATCGACAATATGTGCCATCCGGGTAACGTTTAACATTCCATCTGCGCGGGTCAGAACATTACTGCCGACTTTAACTACTATTTTATTGTATAATAAAGACATAAATATTTAAATTATTTATTACTGCCTTCCCTGATTTCAACGCGACGGATTTTGCCACTGATCGTTTTAGGTAATTCGGTAACAAATTCGATAATTCGGGGATATTTGTATGGTGCAGTTACCATTTTGACATGTTCCTGAATCTCTTTGGCCAGTGTTTCGTTGCCGGGCCGAAATTCGGGCGCGAGAATAATTGTTGCTTTTACAACCTGGCCACGAATTTCGTCAGGAGCGCCGGTAATTGCACATTCGATTACTGCAGGATGTGTCATCAGTGCACTTTCTACTTCAAACGGACCAATCCGGTAACCTGAACTTTTAATTACGTCATCAACGCGACCTACAAACCAAAAATACCCGTCTTCGTCGCGCCATGCAAGATCGCCTGTATAATACACACCACCATAATGACAGGAAGCTGTCTTTTCTTCATCGCGGTAATAGCCTGAAAATAAACCAACCTGTGCTTTGCCATCCGTGTGTATTACAATCTGACCAACCTCACCGTCTTCACACGACTTGTTTTCTCCGTCGATCAAATGCACATCAAACTGGGGCGACGGTACTCCCATCGAGCCCGGCTTTGGTTCCATCCAGGGAAAGGTGGCAATCTGTAAGGTAGTCTCCGTCTGGCCAAATCCCTCCCGGAGCTTTAACCCGGTGAGTTTATAAAAGGTATCATAGACTACCGGATTTAAAGGTTCCCCCGCAACGGATGCAGATTTCAATTTTTTAAGGTCGTATTTTGTAAAATCTTCCCTGATCAGGAACCGGTAAATCGTGGGAGGGGCACAAAAGCTGGTTACACCGTATGTGCTGATTTTTGTGAGCATATCGTCGGGCGAAAACTTTTCAAAATCATACACAAATACCGCGGCTCCGGCAAGCCATTGCCCATAGATTTTACCCCACACTGATTTTGCCCATCCCGAATCTGAAACCGTAAAATGAAGACCATCCTTTTCAACATTTTGCCAGTATTTTGCGGTCACGATATGTCCCAGCGGATAGGTGAAATCGTGAACGACCATTTTGGGATTTGCCGTGGTCCCTGAAGTAAAATACAGGAGTGAAATATCGGAATTTACGGAAGCCGCATCACCTTGTGGGGCCACAAAAGGTTCTGCATTTTTAACACCATCGCGGAACGAAATCCAACCTTCGGGGGTCGGGTCTCCAACCGAAACAAGCTTCTCAACGGTAGGCGAGCCTGCCATTGCCTCGTTGATATTATTGACAATTTCGTGCTCCGAAACTGAAATAATCATTTTTATACCGGCCGCATTATTTCTGTATATCAAATCTTTAGGAGTCAGTAAATGAGTGGCCGGAACACCAATTGCCCCGATTTTATGCAAGGCGAGTATTGAAAACCAGAACTCGTATCTTCTTTTCATAATCATCATCACCTTGTCGCCGCGACCGATGCCGAGTGACTGGAAAAATGATGCTGTTTCGTCGCTTGCTTTTTTGAGATCAGCAAATGTAAAATCATGTGTTTCGCCTTTGTCGTTCACCCAGCAGATGGCCCTTTTGGAAGGGTTCGTACGGGCATATTCATCAACGACATCGTAGGCAAAGTTAAACTTCTCAGGAACTAGTATTTCGAAGTTTTTCCGGAAATCTTCGAGTGATTCAAAAGCCGATTTTTTAAGGTAATTTTCAAACATGAAGATTCAATATTAAAGGATAATGGCTAAAAATCTGGCTGGCTTATTTTCCAGTGCGAGCATTCCGTGCGGTAAGACTGAATCAAAATAGATCGAATCGCCCGGTTCGAGAACCAACTCTTTGCTGCCGATGAATATTTTAAGTTTTCCCTCAATCAGATAATTAAATTCTTGTCCCGGATGCGAGTTGTAATTTACAGTCACCTCTTTTTTGGGTTCAACCGATACGAGGAACGGGTCAGCTTTCCGGTTCCGAAAATTGCCTGCAAGTGCCTGGTAATCATATGACGCACGTCTTTCGGCTTTTATTCCTTTGTCTTTTCGGGTCAACGTATACGCGTGCATATGCGGCTCTTCTCCCGTCAAAAGCATGGTGAGATCAAAACTATAGTTCCGGGCCATGCGGTGCAAAATACTTACGGGAATATCAATTTCGCCGCTTTCAAAATTCAGGTACTGCTCTTTCGGGATGTTACAGGTTGCTGCAGCCTCATCGGGTGTGATTTCGAGCACCTCACGCATTCCGCGCAAGCGGTCGGCTATTTGTCTGATCTGCTCCTCCATTGGTATTGTATTTTAAATTAGATGCATCTTCAGTCGAACTATTTCGGATTGTTGATCTTATTGAATGAGACAAGTAATCCTCTTATAAGCGCTGACGAAAAGCCCTGATGTTCCATTTCATTCAATCCTGAAATTGTAATTCCCTTTGGGGTAGTTACCTTATCGATCTCCTGTTCCGGATGGTGTCCCGTCTGTAGAATTAACTCGGATGCTCCTTTAACTGTTTGTGCAACAATCTGCTGTGCGATATCGGCACTAAAGCCGATTTCCACTCCCCCCTGAATCGCCGCGCGAATAAACCGAAGTGCAAAGGCAATTCCGCAGGCTCCCAGTACAGTTGAGGCAGCCATAAGCTCCTCATTAATAAAGATTACTTTGCCAAGTGATTCGAACAATTCCTTAATCAGTTCATTCTGTTCTTCTGAACAATCAGGAGCAGAAATCATTGTCATTGATTCCTGCAGGGCTACTGCAGTATTGGGCATTACTCTCAAAGGTATTACTCCGGCGGGCAGTAAATCTTTTAATTCCTTAATACTGATTCCTGTCATCAGCGAGGCTATGAGCTGGTCAGATTTTAAGTGCGATCTGATTTCGGAAATCACCTCCACTGCCTGGTAAGGTTTAACTGCCAGAATCACCATATCAGCTTCACTTACAGCTTGTTTGTTATCACGCTCTATGCGGATTCCTTTTGCAGCGAGGTCATCGAGCAATTGAGTACGCCGACGTGTAACGGTAAGTTTGGAAGCTGAAATTCCTGCTTTTAAAAATCCCTCGGCGATCGATCGCCCAAGGTTACCCCCGCCTATAATCGCTATTTTCAGATTCTTTATTTCCATGAAATTGGTTGAAAACTTGAGTTTTTCGTGTTCTTTTTTAAGTAACGCAAGTTACGATTTATTCAATACGCGTACCAGCGCTGCGATAAAATGATCGACTTGTGATCTGTTCAGGGTTAGCGGAGGGAGGATACGGATGGTATTTGTTCCGGTCACACCCGTAAATATTTTTTCCCCGAAAAGCAATTCCTTTCTGATGGAGGTGATCGGAAAATCAAATTCCAGACCAACCATTAATCCTTTGCCACGGATATTCCGGATCTGGGGAATCTCGGCAACCTTCGACAATAAATAATTGCCAACTTCGAGTGCATTTTCAACCAGCTTCTCCGCTTTCATAATTTCCAGAACGGCAATTCCGGCCGCACAGGCGAGGTAATTTCCCCCAAATGTGGTTCCCAGCATCCCAAACCATGGTTTTAGTCTTGGATTGATCAGAATTCCACCGATCGGAAAACCATTTCCCATCCCTTTGGCTATGGAGATTATATCAGGCTTTACATTCGCATATTGATGCGCAAAGAATTTTCCGCTCCGCCCATATCCCGATTGTATTTCATCGAGAATGAATAAAGCTCCGTATTCCTCGCATAAACCTTCTGCTGCTTCGAGGAAAGAAGGTTCAGGAACACGGCATCCGCCTATTCCCTGGATGCCTTCGACGATCACCGCTGCAACATCGCCAATTTGCAAGGCTTTTTCGAGTGCCGATACATCATTCAGCGGTAACATTGTCCGCAAAACAGTATCGTTAAGTGGTGAAATAATTTTTGGATTGTCGGTAACTGCTACCGCGGCTGATGTCCTTCCGTGAAATGACTTCTCAAAATGGAGAATCCTTCCTTTGCCAGTATGAAAGGATGCCAGTTTCAGGGCATTTTCATTGGCCTCAGCACCCGAATTGCAAAGGAACAGTGTGTAATCCTCATATCCTGAAAGTTCTCCCAGTTTTAATGCAAGCTCTTCCTGAACGGGGTTTTGAACCGAATTGGAATAGAAACCAATCCGGTTTAGCTGATCAGTAATTTTTTTTATATACTCCGGATGTGAGTGGCCGACAGAGATAACTGCATGTCCTCCATACAAATCAAGATATTCAATACCTTTATCATCCGTAATATAACAGTTTTTAGCCGATACCGGAACAATATCAAAAAGCGGGTAAACATCGAAAAGTTTCATTTCTTTTTATTTAAGACTAAATCTTTATTAAGAATTATAAGTCGGTTGTATTTTCAGATCCTCGCAACACGCTACTGGCTATTAGCAACTGGCAACTGGCTTTCATCCGACAATTAAATTCATAATTAGCGCATTAGCCCATATTGCCACATTAGCATATTGGCACATTAGCAAATTGCCTTAGAAACCGATCGCCTTTAAATTTAAACCACATCGCTCATCAATCCCGAACATCAGGTTCATATTTTGAACGGCCTGTCCCGAAGCTCCCTTCAGCAGGTTGTCGATACAGGAAATGATCATCAGATTATTCCCGTGCTTTTCAAGGAAAAGCAGCCCTTTATTCGTGTTTACCACCTGTTTCAAATCCGGATTTACCGGTGCCATATTAACAAAAGGATGGGTGTCGTAGAATTTTGTAAACAGGCTGGTTGCCGCTTCGGATGTACCTTCAAATTTTGTGTAAGCCGTTACAAAAATCCCGCGCGTATGATTTCCACGGACCGGTATAAAATTTAATTCCTTGCTGAAACCGGGCTGTGCCTGGTAAAGGCTTTGATATATTTCACCCATGTGTTGATGTTCAAATGCCTTATAAACCGACAGGTTATTATCGCGCCAACTGAAATGAGAAGTAGGTGAGGGAGCCTGTCCAGCCCCGGTTGACCCCGTGATGGCATGAACATGCACATCATCAGAAAGTAAGCCGGCAGCTGCAAGGGGAAGAAGTGCCAACTGAATCGCCGTGGCAAAACACCCCGGATTCGCGATTTTTGTTGCCGACCGGATTTGCCCGCGGTTAAGTTCCGGCAATCCATAGACGAAATCATTGCCATCGCGTTTGAGCCTGAAATCGTGACTAAGATCAATGATTTTTACCTGTGCCGGAATCGCTGTTTTATTCAGAAAATCAATTGATCTACCATGACCGGAACACAAAAACAGGACGTCCGTATCCTCGAAAACGACATCTGCAAATACCTGTTCCGTATCTCCGAGCAGATCGGTATGGATGGCAGATATGAGCCTGCCGTTATTGCTGCTGCTTTGGATATATTTCAATTCCACAACCGGGTGATAGAGCAGTATCCTGATCAGTTCGCCTGCAGTATAACCGGCTCCGCCGACTATTCCGACCCTGATTTTTTTCACTTCAGGCATTATTTTTTGTTTACGGAATGATAAATTTTTAACTGGTTGGCCAGAATTTTGGTAAATCCTTTGGCGTCATCGGCAGTCCATCCTTTGTTCATCTCACCATATTGTCCGAATTCAGAATTCATTAAATCATGTTCCGATTCAATCCCAACCAGCTGAAAATGATAAGGTTTAAGTTTAATTATTACTTTGCCGGTAACATTTTCCTGGCTGTTTTCAAGGAATTTCTCGATATCGCGCATTACCGGTTCGAGATACATCGCCTCGTGTAAAAACATTCCGTACCAATTTCCGAGCTGCTCTTTCCAGTATTGCTGCCATTTGGTAAGCGTATGTTTTTCGAGCATCTGATGTGCTTTTATAATCAGCATCGGCGCAGCGGCTTCGAAACCCACGCGTCCCTTAATGCCGATGATGGTATCGCCGATATGCATATCACGTCCGACTGCCCATGCTGAACCGAGTTGTTCGACTTCGTTAATGGAATCTACCGGGTTTCGGTGTGTTTTCCCGTTTACACCACGCAACTGCCCTTTAAGAAATTCAAGTGTGATTGTTTCTTCACCCTCCTTTTGCAGATGTGAAGGATAAGCTTCTTCGGGGAGTGTGGTATTGCTGTGAAGGGTTTCTTTTCCGCCAATGCTCGTACCCCAGAGTCCTTTATTTACCGAATATGCCATTTTTTCGAAATTATCGACAACGCCATGTTCACGCAGATAAGTGATTTCGGCTTCACGTGATAATTCCAGGTCACGTGTTGGGGTGATAATCTTAATTTCAGGAGCAAGCACTTCGAATGCGAGGTCAAAACGGATCTGATCATTGCCCGCACCCGTACTTCCGTGTGCGACATAACCGGCCCCGATACTTTTGGCATATTCGATTACTGCAAATGCCTGGAAAATACGTTCTGAACTTACTGAAATAGGATAGGTGTTGTTTCTCAGTACATTACCATAAACCATGTACCTGATTCCCTTGTTGTAATACTCATCGGTGACATCAATCATTTTGTGCGATTTAACACCCAGGGCGTAAGCTTTTTTCTCGATCACTGCAAGTTCTTCCTTCGAGAATCCACCTGTATTGGCAATAGCTGTATGAACTTCCATCCCTTTTTCAACCGACAGATAAATTGCACAAAACGAAGTATCGAGCCCTCCGCTAAATGCTAATACTACTTTTTCTTTCATAATTATATATTTTTAAGTGAATTACCGTAATTCATAATTCATAATTCATAATTTTTTTTAGTGTCCCGGAATGATATTCTTTGTCCAGTTAAAGGCAGAGAATTGCAATTTCTCATTTTTCCGTTTTTCGAGCCACTCCTTGTAAATTTTGAATGGAGTTTTTGGCTTGTGCTTCTTTGCTTCCCAGGCCGGGTCGTACAGCATTCCGGTACACAAACATTTGGTTTTATTCATCCGGAGCAAAATGTCGTAATTAACACAACTCTGACATCCCTTCCAGAATTGCTCATCGTCTGTTAATTCCGAAAAAGTGACAGGACGATAACCCAGTTCCGAGTTAATTTTCATCACAGCCAGGCCGGTGGTTAAACCAAAAAGTTTGGCATCCGGGTATTTTTTACGTGATAAGTCAAATGCCATCATTTTAATACTTCGTGCAAGGCCATGACCACGATAATCCCAATGAACGATCAACCCCGAGTTGGCCACATACCGGCCATCATTCCATGTTTCAATATAGCAAAATCCCGCAAAGCGTTCACCGTCAATTGCAATTATCGCTTTTCCTTCCTGGATTTTTGAGGCAATATATTCATGAGTACGACGTGCTATTCCTGTGCCGCGTTCAAGCGATGCTTTTTCAATGGTGTCATTTATTTCATCAACAAAACGCAGGTGTTGTTCTCCGGCAATCATAATCTGAATGCCCGGTTTTGTCTCATTATCTTCTTTTTTCCTAAATATCATAGCGTTTAAAAATCAACATTCACTAAATTTTACTCTCAAGTTTGGGCATTATTGCTTTTAATGCCTGAATTACATCCTTACGGCCAACACCCTCACGCATGATCAGCAAGATGGTGTCATCGCCGGCTACTGTCCCAAGTATCTGGGAAGGATTTGCCTTATCAATCATGATGGCAACACTGTTAGCATATCCCGGCTGGGTTTTTATAACTCCCAGATTTCCGGAGAACTCAATTCCCACCACACCATCGGCTATAAAATCCACGCGCGACAACTCTGATACAGATTGCTGATTACCTGTGTTTATGCCACCAAGCCGATAGATGTATCCTTTTTTGGCATCGCTCACTTTCATCACCTGCATCGTTTTCAGATCACGCGAAAGCGTCGCCTGCGCGACATCACATCCCCGGTCCAGTAACCGGATTTGCAATTCTTCCTGACTTGCGATTATCTCTTCCGAAATTATCGTCTTAATTAACTGAATTCTTTCAGACCGGTTTTTCATGAACGAATATTTATTCTACCAAAGAGTGCAATTTTATACAATTATTTTGATATGTTCCGGTATTATGCATAAATATTTAATAAAAACCGCAAATATTAAATTATTGTGAATAATTATAAATTCAAAACTATGCCTTTGTGAGTTTCGCAGAATAGACTACTTTTGCACCTGTGCGACATCAAAAAAGAATATCGAGGATGAAGACGCCCGGAAATGCGTTTTTGCTACTGATAAAAAAGTAGTGAAAACGCATTTTTTTTGCGAATTAAGTGCTTATAAATAAGTTAACAAGAGAAAAACCAGCGTATAATGCGAAAAGTAAAACTGATTCTTGAGGATGGAACAGTGTTGGAAGGGAAATCATTCGGTTACGAAAAGTCGGTTGCCGGAGAGGTAGTTTTTTATACCGCGATGACCGGATATCCCGAAAGTCTGACTGATCCCTCCTACACGGGACAAATACTTGTTTCAACCTACCCGTTGATCGGAAATTATGGTGTACCCAAAAATTTGATGCAGAATGGCATACACCGGCATTTTGAATCGGATAAGATCCATATTACAGCCTTGATTGTCTCCGATTATTCCGTGGGTTTCAGTCACTGGAATGCCAGTATGAATCTTGGTGACTGGCTTAAATCACAGCATATTCCGGGACTGTATGATATCGACACCCGTTTACTGACCAAGATTCTGCGTGAAAAAGGTTCATTGCTGGGAAAAATTGAGTTCGAAGATGAGGAGATCGAGTTTTTCGATCCGAACCTGGTTAATCTTGTTGCCATTGCCAGCACCGATACCGTTGAAACTTACGGTGATGGAGAATATAAAATCGTGCTTGTCGATTGCGGTGTAAAAAACAATATTATACGTTGTCTTCTAAACCGGAATGCGACAGTAATCAGGGTACCATGGGATTATGATTTTACCCGGCTCGACTACGACGGACTTTTCCTGACCAATGGTCCAGGCGACCCGACCATGTGTGAAATTACGGTGAAATATATACGTATCGCGATTGAGCGTGAAAAACCGATAATGGGAATCTGTCTGGGAAACCAGCTTCTTGGACTTGCAGCCGGGGGTGAAACCTATAAATTGAAATACGGCCATAGGAGCCATAATCAGCCGGTATTGCTCAAAGGGACGAACCGCTGTTTTATTACATCACAAAATCATGGTTTTGCCATTGCCGACGAAACACTTCCACAGGACTGGGAGCCACTGTTTGTCAACGTGAACGACAATACCAACGAAGGAATCCGACATAAGTCGAAACCGTTTTTTTCGACACAATTCCATCCCGAAGCCTCCTCGGGTCCTGTGGATACAGAATATCTTTTTGACGATTTTATTGAAAGTGTAAAAAAAGCAAAGGCAACTAAATGATAAACTCAGCTATTAAAAAAGTGATCGTCCTCGGTTCGGGGGCGCTGAAAATCGGAGAAGCAGGAGAGTTCGATTACTCGGGTTCACAGGCATTAAAAGCATTAAAAGAAGAAGGTGTCTACACCATTCTGATTAACCCGAATATTGCAACCATTCAAACTTCGGAAGAGATTGCTGACAAGATTTATTTTCTCCCGGTGACTGCCTATTTTGTGGAAAAGGTAATTGAGAAAGAAAACCCCGATGGAATTCTGCTCGCTTTTGGCGGACAGACCGCGCTTAATTGCGGGGTTGACCTTTTCAGACAGGGAATTTTAGATAAACACAACATCAAGGTAGTTGGCACTCCCGTTCAATCAATCATTAACACCGAAGACCGTCAGATATTTTCTGAGATACTTCACGAAATCGACGTTCTCACGCCACGGAGTGTTGCCTGTGATTCGATCGAAAAAGCCCGTGAAGCAGCCAAAAAGCTGGGTTTCCCGTTGATTATCCGGGCAGCCTATACCCTTGGCGGTTTAGGATCGGGATTCTGCGCAAACGAAGAGGAATTGAATAAACTGGCAGAGAATGCGTTCAGTTATTCGCCCCAAATTCTTGTCGAAGAGTCGATTAAAGGATGGAAGGAAGTTGAATATGAAGTAGTTCGCGATATCTATGATAACTGTATCACAGTTTGTAACATGGAGAATTTCGACCCGCTGGGAATACATACCGGGGAGTCGATTGTTGTTGCGCCCTCACAAACGTTGTCAAACGACGAATATCATAAGCTACGGGCTCTCTCGATTAAAATTATCCGCAAAATCGGCGTAATAGGAGAGTGCAATGTACAGTTTGCACTCGATCCCAATTCAGAAGATTACCGTGTCATTGAAGTGAATGCCCGGCTCTCGAGATCTTCAGCGCTGGCTTCGAAAGCAACCGGTTATCCGCTGGCGTTCGTGGCGGCCAAGCTCGGCCTTGGATACGGACTTCATGAGCTAAAAAATTCGGTCACTAAAGTTACAACCGCCTGTTTCGAACCGGCCCTCGATTATGTGGTGGTTAAGATACCACGATGGGACCTTAACAAATTTGTAGGGGTTTCGAAAACGCTGGGTTCAAGCATGAAATCGGTAGGTGAGATTATGGCCATCGGACGCTCGTTTGAGGAAGCGATTCAGAAGGGAATCAGGATGGTTGGTGCAGGGATGCACGGCTTCGTAGGAAACCGTGGCGAAATGGAAATTGACGATATTGACGCGGAGTTGGAATATCCGACCGATCGCCGGATTTTTGCAATTGCCGAAGCCATGCATAAAGGGTACCCGGTTGACAAAATCTGGGAAATAACCCGGATAGACAAATGGTTCCTTCATAAATTGCATAATATTTTTGTGCTTCGGAACACCCTTGTTGGTTACGATGCACTCGAAGAAGTACCCGTTGAATTATTGCAACTCGCTAAAAAACAGGGTTACTCCGATTTTCAGCTTGCAAGATTGATACTGAAATGCGAGGATGGATCGATCCACGAAGAAAGTCTTAAAGTCAGGGAGTACAGGAAAAAATTGGGCATCATTCCGTTTGTCAAACAAATCGATACCCTTGCGGGGGAGTATCCGGCACAGACAAACTACCTCTATATGACCTACAATGGCGCAGAACATGATGTCAATTTTGAACATGACAACAAATCGGTAATCGTTCTCGGATCGGGAGCCTATCGGATCGGGTCGTCTGTAGAATTTGACTGGTGCTCGGTCAATGCGGTGAACACCATCCGAAAAGAGGGTTTTCGCTCCATTATGATTAACTATAATCCGGAGACAGTATCTACCGATTACGATACCTGCGACAGGCTCTATTTCGATGAACTAACACTTGAACGGGTTCTTGACATTTGTGATCTTGAACAGCCACTGGGAACTGTTCTGTCGATGGGGGGCCAGATTCCGAATAACCTGGCTATGAAACTTCATAAACAGGGTGTTCCAATTCTTGGTACCACAGCTGAAAAAATTGACAACGCCGAAGACAGAAATAAATTTTCAGCCATGCTCGACCGTCTTGAGGTTGATCAGCCGCGCTGGAGCCAGCTTACCACGATCGAAGAGATTAACAAATTTGTTGATGAAGTCGGATTCCCGGTGTTGATACGGCCATCGTATGTACTTTCGGGTGCTGCGATGAATGTCGTTTCGAATAGGGATCAGTTACATCATTTTCTGACCCTTGCTGCCCATGTTTCGAAAGAACACCCGGTAGTAGTTTCTGAATTCATCGAAGATGCTAAAGAAATTGAGGTCGATGCCGTAGCGAAAAACGGGGAGATCGTAGCTTACGCAATCTCAGAACATGTCGAATTTGCCGGAGTGCACTCAGGTGATGCAACAATTGTCTTCCCACCTCAAAAACTCTACATCGAGACGATCAGGCGGATTAAAAAAATATCGCGCAAAATTGCCATGGCACTCGAAATTACAGGACCTTTCAATGTCCAATATCTGGCTAAGGATAATGATATTAAAGTGATTGAATGTAATCTGAGGGCTTCACGTTCATTCCCGTTTGTGTCGAAGGTTTTGAAGACGAACCTGATCGAGATCGCAACAAAGGCCATGCTGGATGTTCCTTTTCAAAAGCCGGACAGTTCGTTGTTCGAACTTGATTATGTTGGAGTTAAAGCACCCCAATTTTCATTCCACCGTCTGTTGAATGCCGACCCTGTCTCGGGCGTCGACATGGCTTCCACAGGCGAGGTTGCCTGCATTGGTGAAAATTTTTACGAAGCATTACTTAAATCAATGTTATCGGTTGGATACCGGATTCCGAAAAAAAACATACTGATTTCTTCCGGGCCGACACGTGGTAAGATTGAATTACTCGAAAGCGCGCGAATGCTCAAGGAACGGGGTTTCAATATATTTGCAACAGGCGGCACCCACGATTTTTTCCAGGTGAATGGAATTGAAACCGAACTGGTATTCTGGCCTGATGAAGTTGACAAGAGTCCTAACACGCTGGATCTGATTAAAAACAGGAAAATAGAGATGGTGATCAATATTCCCAAAGATCATACTACACGGGAAATATCAAACGGTTACCGAATACGCAGAAATGCAATCGATTTTAATATTCCGTTAATCACTAATGCACGGGTGGCCAGTGCATTTATTTATGCCATCTGCAAACTCGATCTGGAAAATATTTCGATCAAGGCGTGGAATGAGTACAAGTAGAAGCCAGGTTACGGATGGTGAGAAAAGGTGAAGGGGAGGGAGATGAGAAAGTGACCGGGTGACTTTTGAGGAAAGAAAAGTAGCCTATTAATTTTGCTCAATTTTGAATCGCAATCACCCGGTCACTTCTGAATCTGTAAACAAAAATCAGGACAAGTCAATTAGAATGAAAAAAGAGGATGTCGCACTGACATCCTCTTTTTATTCTGTGAGTTTTTTTTCACTAAACCAATCCCTGCTCGCGCATTGCACTCGCAACTTTGATGAATCCGCCGATATTGGCACCTTTCACATAATTGACGAAGCCATCTGGTTCTGTACCGTTTTGAATACAGGTCTGATGAATGTTAATCATGATTTCCTGCAATTTGGCATCCACCTTTTCGGGCGTCCATTTTGTGCGCATGGAATTTTGCGACATTTCGAGACCCGAAGTGGCAACACCACCGGCATTTGCCGCTTTCCCCGGACCATAAAGGATCTTGTTCTGAATGAAAACATCAACTGCCTTGGGAGTTGATGGCATGTTGGCTCCTTCAGCAACGCAAATGCAGCCATTGGCAATCAAATCCTTTGCATCATGTTCATGAAGTTCGTTTTGAGTGGCGCATGGTAATGCGATTTCACATTTTACACCCCATGGACGTTCGTTTTCGAAGTATTTGGCACTCGGATATTCATCAACGTACTCTTTGATACGACCACGCAGCACATTCTTGAGTTCCATTACGAAAGCAAGTTTCTCAGGTGTAATTCCTTCTGCGTCGTAAATATAACCGTTAGAATCTGACATCGTTACTACTTTGCCACCCAATTGGGTCACTTTCTCGACTGCATATTGGGCAACATTACCGGAACCTGATATAACCACGGTTTTTCCCATAATCGAATCACCCCTTGTTTTTAGCATTTCCTGGGCGAAGTAGGTGGTTCCATATCCTGTTGCTTCAGGACGCATCGAGCTTCCGCCCCAATGACTACCCTTGCCTGTCAGTGTTCCGGTAAACTCGTTCCGAAGTCTTTTGTATTGTCCGTACATGTACCCGATTTCGCGGCCGCCAACACCGATATCTCCTGCAGGAACATCTGTATCGGGACCAATATGTCGTTGAAGTTCTGTCATAAACGACTGACAGAAACGCATTACTTCATTGTCTGATTTACCCTTTGAACTGAAGTCGGAACCTCCTTTACCTCCACCCATTGGTAATGTGGTCAGACTGTTTTTAAGCGCCTGTTCAAACGCGAGGAACTTGAGGATACTGAGATTTACCGAAGAATGGAAGCGTAATCCTCCTTTATAGGGACCAATTGCGCTGTTCATTTGTACACGGTAACCTTTGTTAATTTCAATTTCACCCCTGTCATTCAGCCAGGGAACCCTGAAAAGAATAACTCTTTCGGGTTCTGCCATTCTTTCAAGAATTTTCAATTTTACATAGGCCGGATTCTTTAAAAGAAATGGCGCAAGACTTTCGACAACTTCACGCACAGCCTGATGAAACTCTTTTTCGTGTGGATTTTTGGCAATCAGATTTGCCATAAAATTCTCAATGAATAATTCTACTTCGTTACTCATAAATTAATATATTATTGAGGTTTTAATTTTTTACAATTTTACACAAATTTCTCTCATTTATGTATTAATTATAACTTTTTCTTGATATTTTATTATAGATTTATTTTTAAATGACATTTTGTATGTCATTTTGATATATATATTTCAATAGTTATTAAACAGATTTAATTTATTATCCTTTTGATCAGCTTTACTAGTATTTTGTGTCTATTTGATAATATTCGATTATTTGGTTCATTTATTTTAATGAAATATTATATCAGAACAATGATTTAGTCAAATTGATTACCGTAATAGGTACTGATTTTTACCAAATTATGGCATTTCTGAAATGTTAGGTGAAATGAGCATGATTGCAATAAACACAAATCTGAATGATAATAAACTTCATGAGAATTCCATGCGACCTTTAGAAACAAATTATTAACGCATGAAATAGCCATGATTTTTATATCACCAACCGGAGTTGAGAATTCAGTGCGAAGAGGATAAGTTGTCTGTCGACTGGAATGATTTTCACATCAAGCCTTCAGATTTATTGCAACTATCTGTATGTCTGTTGCTTGAGACGAATTGAATGTGATTTTCAGTTTTTCACTTAAAATTTTATACTTCTTGAGTACTTAATTTTAGTAATACTACGGTGTGAGTGTATAACCTGCTTAAATTTCGTTGAATATATTACAGGTTTTGGTTCTTTTTCCATTCCTTAACGCATTTTTTCAGTTCATCCAATGTCATAAATGGACCTTTTTCTGCTTCTTTAATATTTTTCAGAAATTTAAATTCACCAAATTTTAAAATCACCATACTATTTTTGCGTATTCCGTTCCAGTTCCCGCAAAGTATCCATTTTTTTCTTTTGAAGAAAGCTGTGGATATCGCCCAGATGTTCTTTTACCTGTTTATTCCCGAATTCGAAAACCTTGGTGACCAAACCTGAAAGAAAATCACGGTCATGTGACACCAGTATCAGCGTTCCATCGAAATCGAGCAGTGCACTTTTAAGGATGTCTTTGGTTTTCATGTCCAAATGATTCGTAGGTTCATCAAGAATCAACAGGTTTACAGGCTCGAGCAAAAGTTTAATCATGGCAAGCCTGGTTCTTTCACCTCCGGAGAGCACTTTTACTTTTTTTGTTAAATTATCTCCTCCAAACATAAACGCTCCGAGAATATCCCTGATTTTTGTCCGGATATCGCCTTTGGCCACATCATCTATTGTTTGGAATACTGTTACCTCTTCATCCAGTAACGACGCCTGGTTCTGCGCGAAATACCCTATCATCGTGTTGTGTCCAAGGGTAAGGGTGCCATCGTATTCGATTTCACCCATAAGCCCTTTTACCAGTGTCGACTTGCCTTCACCATTCTTCCCGACAAAAGCTACCCTTTCACCCCGCTGGATGGTGAGTGAAGCATTCGCGAATACCAGGTGATCGTTATAACTTTTTGACATCCCGTCAAGCACCACCGGGTAATTTCCCGATCGGGGAGAAGGTGGAAATTTAAGGCGCAGTGCCGAGTTATCTTCTTCGTCAATTTCCACTATCGTTAATTTTTCCAGCATTTTAACGCGCGATTGTACCTGGTTTGTTTTGGAATAGGTTCCTTTAAACCGGTCGATGAAATCCTGGTTGTCAGCGATCATCTTGCGCTGTTCTTCAAATTGTTTCAATTGCTGCTCACGACGTTCCTGTCGCAAAATCAGGTACTGCGAATAATTTACCTTGTAATCGTAGATCCGACCCATGGTTACCTCGATGGTACGGGTGGTGATACTGTCAACAAATGCCCGGTCGTGTGAAATAATTATAACTGCTTTGGCCGAGTTGATCAGAAAATCTTCGAGCCACTGGATCGATTCGATATCCATATGGTTTGTCGGCTCATCAAGCAGGATCAGGTCGGGTTTCTGGAGTAAAATTTTAGCAAGTTCAATCCGCATACGCCATCCGCCGCTGAATTCGTTTGTCGGTCTCGTGAAATCTTCCCTTTTGAATCCTAAACCAATTAAGATCTTCTCCACCTCCGCATCGTAGTTGATCTCTTCGATGGCATAAAATTTTTCGCTCAGGGTCGAAACCTTATCGATTAAGGCGTAATAACCAGCTGACTCATAATCTGTACGTGATGACATCTCGAGATTAATGGCTTCGATTTCGTGCTCCATTTCTTTAATTACTGCAAAAGCCTGGGCCGCTTCATCAAAAACGGTACGGTTATCTTCAGTCATTAAATGCTGCGGCAGGTAGGCGATAACGGCATCCTTGGGAGCTGATATTTTCCCTGTCGAGGTGGCTCGTTTCCCGGCAATGATTTTAAGTAATGTTGATTTCCCGGCACCATTTTTCCCCATCAGGGCAATGCGGTCTTTATCGTTGATTACGAATGAGATATCTTTAAATAACGTGGTTCCTCCAAACTCTACGGTAAGTCCGTCAACTGAGATCATATCTGATTTTTAATAAGCTGCAAATATACCACTTTACTCAAAACCATTTCAGACGAAAAAAATGAGCTGCAGTTTTTGTACGATACAGGTGATAAGTGCGCGTTATTTATTACTTTGTGAACGTAATTTATTATGAATTGACTAATTTTTAAAACCTTTATATGAGTCGTTTAACAACCCGTGGATCATTCCGCATAATGATTTTTGGCTTTTTTCTGACCGGTCTTCTTGCTTCGTGCAACGTAGCCCGGAAATACACAAAGGAAGCTTCCGAAAAATGGGAGAAAGACATTGTTAAGTTTGAGCAGCTTGACAAAACTGAAAAATATCCTGACGATGCGATTCTTTTTACAGGCAGTTCCAGCATCAGGATGTGGTCGACAATAAAGGAGGATGTTGCTCCCTATCCCGTAATTCAACGTGGCTTTGGTGGTTCAAAATTTTCTGATCTGGCTTTTTATATTAAAAGAATCGTTTATCCTCATCAGTTTCGTGCGCTTGTTATTTTCGAAGCCAATGATATCACCGGATCTGCAACAGATAAAACACCCGAAGAAGTTGTGAAGTTGTTCCGCAATCTGGTCGGTCAGGTAAGAAACAAATACCACGATCAACCGATTTTCGTGATCGAAATTACGCCCGTGCAAAGCCGTTGGGCGGTGTGGCCTCAGGTTTCGAAGCTGAATCAACAGTTAAAACAGGCTTGCGATAATATGAAGAATACCTATTTTATTGAAACGGCACCGGCTTATCTGGATAAGGATGGCAAACCAAGGAATGAATTGTTTATCAAGGATCTGCTGCATCAGAACCGTGCAGGATATGTTCTGTGGGGTGAACTGATCAGGAACAAACTTGATGAGGTTTTACACGATTCAACCAAACAATAAATAAACCAAAGCCGAAAAAAGCTACATTTGCAGGCTAAGATACGATCCGGAAGAAGGTGGAAATCTTCGGATTAAAAATATTAAGGGATGGATTTTTCTGAAAGGGATTCTGTCCGAACGCTCAAAATATCAATATATTAACTAAAATAAATTTCGGATGAATACATGGTTTGAATGCACTGCAAAATATATCAGGATGGATGAGAATGGTCGTGAGAAAAAGGCCAGCGAAACCTATCTTCTTGATGCAGTATCGTTTACCGAAGCTGAAAGTCGTATATATAAAGAACTTCAGACAATGGTGAGCGGAGAGTTTATGGTCAGTAAAATTGCAAAAACACGCATTTCTGAAATAATTCCGTCGGATAGTGGCGAACGTTGGTACAAGGCCAAAGTTGCATTTATTACCGTTGATGAGGAGAGTGGCAAGGAGAAAAGGGTTGCTCAGTTCATCCTGGTTAATTCTGTAAGTGTAAAGGAAGCTTACGATCAGATCATTGAGGCGATGCAGGGGATGATGGCTGACTTTGAAATCAGCGGCATCAATGAAAGTACAATACTCGACGTTTTCCCTTATTTTGCTGAAAAAGGTGAGGTACCTTCGAATTTAAAACCCATCGAATCATTTCTGACAGTTCCCGAACTTCAGAAAGAGCCTGATTTTGCGGCGGAATTCGAAGATGAAGAAATGAACGACGATCTTGACCCGATTGATGATGAGGATTAAATAATGGAGGATAAGGATGCCGGTTTGACTTCGGGAGTACCTTTTTGTCGCGTCATGCAAAAAGAACAAACTCCTTTTATGGAAAACTGGTAATCGACCAGAACAAAGTTTTTTAATCGCTGATCCTGAATCATTTCCTCTGTCATCGAAAAATCGTAAACCTCATGGCATTCCTTACATTTAAAATGTCCATGTTGCGAAATGTCGGCGTCAAACCGCAATTCATTGCTGTCGATATTCAACGCCCGGGTAATACCCTCCTGGACAAACAGATTCAGTGTATTGTAAACCGTTGTTTTTGATAAGCCGGCAATTTCATTGACTAATTCAAGGTAAATCATTTCTGCAGTGGGGTGATTTCGCTTCGAAATCAGGTAATTCATTATTTTGACCCTTTTATTCATTGGGCGAACTCCATTTTCCGTCAGGTAGTTTTTGATTTTGATCTCTTGCATCGCTGGATTTTGTTTTGCAAATATAAAACATAAATTTTGAATGAACAATATCGCATGAAAGGTGTTTCTTTTATTTAATGCCGGTTTCATTGGGATCATTAAGGATTTCAGGGTGCATGCTATTTTGATTATTATTAGTATTTTATTAATCAGATAGTTGATTATTCAATTATTATTTTATCAAAATTTATTTTAAAATTTAATTTTATGAGTACATTAGTAGGAAAGAAAGCTCCCGTATTTAAAGCTAACGCAGTAATCAACGGAAAAGAAATTGTTGAAAATTATTCGCTTGATCAGTTTATCGGGTCGAAGTATGTTGTGTTTTTCTTTTATCCTCTCGATTTTAC
Source organism: uncultured Bacteroidales bacterium (assembly GCA_942493325.1). Classification (GTDB taxonomy): domain Bacteria; phylum Bacteroidota; class Bacteroidia; order Bacteroidales; family Prolixibacteraceae; genus JAAFHB01. The sequence continues at coordinate 6,376,697 of OW818689.1, forward strand.
ATTTGTTTGTCCTACAGAACTGCTTGCTTTTCAGGAAAGATTGGCTGAATTTGAAAAAAGGGACACTGTTGTTGTCGCATGTTCTGTCGACTCGGAATTTTCGCATTGGGCATGGTTAAATACCGAAAAAAAACATGGAGGCATCAAAAGTGTAACGTATCCGATAGTTGCGGATCTTTCCAAAACAATTGCTGAAAATTATGGAGTACTTGCCGGAGAATACGACATTGATGAAGACGGAAAATCAATTTTTGTTGGCGCGCCTGTTGCTTATCGTGGTCTGTTTCTAATCGACAAAAACGGTGTGGTGCGTCATCAGCTGGTTAATGATTTGCCTCTTGGTCGTAGTGTAGACGAAGCCTTACGGACAGTTGATGCACTCCGGCACTTCGAGGATTATGGTGAGGTTTGTCCAGCCAACTGGCAGGAAGGAAAAGAGGCGATGAAAGCATCGGCCGATGGTGTGGCTGAATACCTTTCCAAACACTGAAATCGGAATATCAGGACATTCGTTAATATTAGATCAAAAAAAGCCCAAAAACTTAGCAATGAAAATCAACCGTTATGAGGATATTTCCCTGATTGAACGTGAGGCAAAACGCGATTATATTGATCGCCATTCTGCTTTTGTCCATTGTGACGATCATGTTTTAAAAGGTGAAAAATTAAAAGTAAAAATCAAAATTGGCGATCAGTACAAACACCCCGACGATCTGGATCACCATATCAGTTACGTGCAGTTGTGGGATGGTGAACGTATGCTCGCACAAACTTCATTTAGTTCCGGCGCTCAGACCAGTGTGCCGGGTAATGTGGAAGTCGATTACTTTATTAATGCCGCAAGGACAATGAAACTTACCGCTTTTGCTTATTGTACAAAGCACGGTTTATGGCAAAGTACCGAGAAACTTGTGATGGTTGAGGAAGAAGTTGTCTAAAAAATTCCGAGGATAACTTTGTACGAATTTCATCTTATTTGAAAAATTATTCTTGTATAAATGACTGATATTGCGTTAAATGATATTTTTATTTGTAATGAGTACAAATAATTTAACGTTATTTAACTTTGATTAGATGAAGTTAAGGGTTATAGGGTGTATATTTGTACAGTTGCTTAAGAGCAGGTTTTTTCATAGGATTTAGGTTAGTTAGGTTAGGTTAGAAGAGGGCATCACCCGATGCCCTCTTTTTACGTTTTAATGTTTCCTGATTTATTCATTCAAACAATCCATCTTCTCTTACTATCATCACGATTGAAGCATGAGATAATATCGTATATTTTTCTCCCTTGAATTCCACATCAAATCCGGATTTACTGAGGTACACAGCAAGATCACCTGTTTTTACCTGCAGTGGAATATATTTTACCGGTTCCTGGTTCTCCTTCCACGATTCGATTTCGTCGTTCAGCACAGGTATGGGGAATCCAGGCCCGACTTTAATCACATAACCTGCCTGAATACTCTCTTTTTCAACTGCAGCCGGCGGCAGGTATAAACCTGAAGTTGTTTGCAGATTCGGGTTCCGGGGTTTAATCAGAACTTTATCTCCAACCATGATGATTTTTTCAAGATCTTTTTCATCAAGATTAAGTGCCATAATTTAGTTTTTATGCAAAGATATTTATTAACTTTTACCTATTGGCTTTTTAAATTAAGTTCCACCAGTACAGGCAGGTGATCAGACGGGTAACGATCATTTTTTGAATCGGTCAGGACAGCATAACTATTTACAGTAATAAACTTATTCACAAATATATAATCTATTCTGTTTTCAAGTTTGGAGTTAAAATCAAATCCGTTGAACGTTCCTGCGGGTCCTTTTGGAACTATCCGGCTGATCTGTCTTGAATCATTCAGCTTCTGACGAATCAGGACCAGTGGCTTTTCTTCGGGAGTGAGATTAAAATCGCCGGTAAGGATAACCGGATCTTTTCTTCCGGATAGTTCACCAATTTTTTTCAGAATTAACAGCGCTGATTCCTTGCGGGCCTTAACCCCTTTATGATCGAAATGGGTATTGAAGACACAGAAAGACTTTTGAGATTCCTTATCCCGGAATTTTGCCCAGGTACAAATCCTGTTCAGTGCCGAATCCCAGCTCTTTGACGGTACGTCCGGTGTTTTCGACAGCCAGAATGTTCCATTTTCAATAAGAATATATTTACTTGAATTATAATAAATTGCAGAGAATTCCCCGTTGATGTTACCATCATCCCTGCCGGCACCGACATACTCAAATCCCGGCATTCCTTCTTTTAAATCCATGATCTGATCATAAAGTGCTTCCTGAACCGAAAAGAGATCTGCCTGGTGAAGTTTTAAAAGACTAATCACGGCATCACGGCGGTTTGGCCACGAATTTTCCTTGTCAGAAGGAGTGTTGTAGCGTATATTATATGTGATTACATTCATCGGTTTTTGCGCGATACAAAGGGTTATTATCTGCAAAAGTAAAACAGCGGTCAGAAGAATTTTTTTCATAAGGCAATAACTTTTCCGAAAAGTACACAATTTAATTAAAAGATTTCCAGTTAACTGATGGCGGATGTAAAAAAGCCTGCTTCCGGATAATGGGAAGCAGGCTTGTATTAATATGTTGTAATTCAGCAATTTAATTCATAAATGAATTATTTGATCAATTCAACACTTCGTTTGACAAAATTATTCAGCGCTTCACCGCGCAGCATATTATTGGCCAGTAATGCGAGATCGACGAGTTGTTTTGCCAATTTGTTTTCAGCACCGAAGGCTTCAAGCTTTTTGCGTTTGAGTTCTTCAAGTTCCGAAATTTTGTTCTCAGTCTCTTTTAACAGGTCCTTTTCCTCCTGGGGTACTTCATCTTCCTTTTTGCCCTGCTTTAGCTTCAGGAGTGACTCTTTTTCTGATTTATACTTCAGGATTTCAGTAATTGTCGGGGTTAATTCGCCTGACAGTTTTTCGTGTTTTTCAGCTATAACCTGTTTCACCAGCGGATGGGCAATATTGACAACGAGATTGTAGCTGTCGGGGAGATCACCATAAAAGCTCATCCCGTTCTGCATCTTCGACATATCCTTCATCCGGCGCATAAACTCGTTCTGCGTTACCACCATTGGTGATCCTTCCTCACCGAGATCCTGGAAATCGATAATAAACTGGGCGCGTTCCTTAGGAATAATGGCCTGGAAAATCGGACTTAATTCGTTTTTCTCATCCAGTGACAGTGTACTATCTATATGACTTTCTTTCGCGATGATTTTATCGACCACATCAGCATCTACGCGGACAAAATGTTTATCCGGAAATTTTTGTTCAAAATGGTTCAGTAACGGGGTTGCCAGAACATCATTCATTAAAAGTACATCATATCCTTTACTTTTTGCGGCTTCGATAAAGCTGAACTGTTCATCTTTATTGGTTGCATAAAGGTAAACCAACTTCTTATCCTTGTCGGTCTGATTGACACTGATGATTTTTTCGTATTCTTCCCAGGTAAATGATTTGCCGTCTGTATTCTGGAAAACGTAGAACTTTAAGGCCTTTTCGTAAAACTTTTCATCGGTAAGCATACCGTATTCGATGAACAGTTTCAGGTCGTTCCACTTTTCTTCAAACTCAGTTCGTTTTTCCTTGAAAATTTCGGTCAGACGATCAGCTACCTTTTTTGTAATATGACCGCTGATTTTTTTCACATTGGAATCGCTTTGCAGGTACGAACGCGAAACATTCAGCGGGATATCCGGTGAATCAATTACCCCGTGCAGAAGTGTGAGGAATTCGGGTACGATACCTTCGACAGAATCGGTTACAAAAACCTGGTTGCTGTAAAGCTGGATTTTATTTTTCTGAACCTCAAAATTATTTTTCAGTTTTGGAAAATAGAGTATCCCGGTAAGATTAAACGGGTAATCGACATTGAGGTGAATATGGAATAATGGTTCGTCACCATAAGGATAGAGCTTGTGGTAAAAAGAGGTGTAATCTTCATCGGTCAGATCAACCGGTTTTTTTGTCCAGGCCGGAATGGTTTCGTTGATTTGATTGTCTTCGGCTGTATCCTCATATTTACCGTCTTTCCATTCTTTTTTCATGCCAAAAACTATTGGAACGGGTAAGAATTTGCAATACTTGTTCAGCAATTCAGTAAGACGGTTTTCCTCGAGGAATTCAAGCGAATCTGAGTTGATATGCATCACGATATCGGTACCGACATCTTCTTTTTCAGCATCCTCAATAACGTATTCGGGCGATCCGTCACAAATCCAGCGCACGGGTTTGGCATCTTCCTTATAAGAGCGTGTAATGATCTCCACCTCTTCTGAAACCATGAATGAAGAGTAAAATCCAAGTCCGAAATGCCCGATTATGGCATTGGCATCATCCTTATATTTTTCGAGGAATTCGTTGGCACCTGAAAATGCAATCTGATTGATGAATTTTTCAATCTCTTCAGCGGTCATTCCTATGCCTTTGTCCGATACTGTAATTGTTTTGGCTTCTTTATTTACACTGACTGTAACTTTTAAATCTGATACATTTCCCTTGTATTTGCCTGCTGATGCGACAGTTTTCAACTTTTGAGTTGCGTCGACAGCATTTGAAATGATCTCACGAAGGAAGATATCGTGATCGGAATAGAGAAATTTTTTGATAATCGGAAACAGGTTATCACTTGTAACGCCAATTTTACCTTTCATATACTTTGAATTAATATTTAAGTTCTTGAATTTGTTTCAATCATGAGTCAAAGCTTATGCCAGAATAAGTTTACTGACTTAGTGGCAGAAATTCGACCGGATGTTCATTATGAGTAAGACAAAATTTCATAATGGAAAAACTATATAAAATGCAAAAACCTCAATATCTGCATATTGAGGTTTTTGCACGGGAGGAGCGACTCGAACGCCCGACACCTGGTTTTGGAGACCAGTGCTCTACCAACTGAGCTACACCCGTAAGTGCGGAGAGAGAGGGATTCGAACCCCCGGTACCTCGCGGTACAACGGTTTTCAAGACCGCCGCAATCGACCACTCTGCCATCTCTCCAAAGCGTGTGCAAAAGTATACTTTATTTTGATTCGCCAAAAATAATTGCAGTTTTTTTTGAGCATTATTGAATAATTAAACAAGACAAAATCTTTATTTTAAAAATTATTTTTTGTACTTTCAGAACGTTTTATTTTAACGGGCAATTCGTGGGTAAAACTGTTCTTAAACATGTTTTATGTATTCTGAAAAAATATTCATAATATATTTTGTACAATTGCCTTAATATCCTTATATTTGGACCAGGCTTAATCTTTATTTAACAATTAAATTTATTTATCTATGAACAAAACTCAATTAATTGATGCAGTCGCCTCTGAAGCAGGAATGACTAAAGTTGATGCTAAGAAAGCAGTTGATGCTTTTATTAAAACAACCGGGGAACAGCTAAAACAAGGCGAAAAGATCGCGCTTGTGGGATTTGGCACATTTTCAGTTTCAGAAAGACCTGCACGTCAGGGACGTAATCCTCAGACAGGTGCGAAAATTGAAATTGAGAAGAAAAAGATTGTCAAATTCAAGGCTGGCAGCGAACTAAACGACGAGGTTCAGTAAGCCGTTGTAATATGCAATAGAAAAGGGGGTTTAAAGCCCCCTTTTCTATTGCATTAAAAGTTTTGCATCCCGTGAAGCTTCTTGTAGATACCATCCCGTAAGAGTAATTCTTCGTGATTTCCACGTTCCACGATTTCACCTTCGTGAAATACACAAATCAGGTCGGCATTTTTTATTGTTGACAAACGGTGTGCTATTACGATAGATGTACGGTTTTTCATAAGGTTTTCGAGCGCTTCCTGGACCAGTTTTTCCGATTCGGTATCCAATGCTGAGGTTGCCTCATCGAGGATCAGGATAGGCGGATTTTTTAATACCGCCCGGGCAATTGAAACGCGTTGTCGCTGCCCACCCGATAATTTTCCACCCCGGTCACCAATATTCGATTCATAGCCCTCTGAGGTCGCTATTATAAAGTCATGTGCATTGGCTACCCTGGCAGCAGTCTCCACCTGTTCAAGTGTAGCATTCTCAACTCCGAAAGAGATATTATTAAAGAAGGTATCATTAAACAGAATAGGATCCTGGTTGACATTTCCCATCAATCCGCGCAGGTCCGCAATTTTAAAGTCGCGGATATCTGTACCATCAACAAGAATCTGTCCGCCGGTGACGTCATAAAAACGGGGAAGCAAATCTACAAAGGTAGACTTTCCGGATCCCGATTGTCCCACTAAAGCGATGGTCCGGCCAATTGGAATTGTAAGATTAACCATCTTAAGTACATCATCTTCCTGGTATCTGAAGGTGACATCCCTGTATTCGATTTGCGAAGTGAAAGTCTTCACAGACAGCGGGTTCTCTTTATCGATAATATTATTTTTGGCCAACATCACCTTATCGATCCGCTCCATCGAGGCAAGCCCTTTTTGAATCGCGTAGAATGCGGTTGTAAATGATTTCGCCGGATTAATAATGCTGTAAAAGAAAACAAGGTAAGTAATGAATCCGGCTGCGGATAATTCAGTACTCTCGCTTAAAACCAGTTTTCCTCCGTACCATAATACAATTACAATAACTGCCGTTCCAAGGAATTCACTCATCGGGTGGGCAAGGTACCGACGCCACATTAAGCTATTCATAATAGTGTAATACTCAGTATTTTGCTTTTTGAAATGCGCTTGTACCTTTTTCTCAGCATTGAAAGCCTTAATAATACGAAGCCCGGTGAGCGATTCTTCGATTGTTGAAAGTAATTCACCCATTTTGTTTTGTCCGCGCATTGAGGGTTTTTTCAGGCTTTTACCTACTTTGCCAATTAAATAACCGACAACGGGTAACAGCAGGAAAACAAACACCGTAAGCGACCATGACATATAGATCATGGCCGTCAGATAAATGATGATTAACAGGGGTTCTTTCAGCAGCATTTCGAGTGAACTCATAATCGAGTTATCAATTTCCTGCACATCACCTGTCATTCGGGCAATGATATCTCCTTTGCGTTCCTCTGAAAAGAAGCCGATTGGTAGTTCAAGTATCTTCAGGTAAATCTGATTCCTGATATCACGTACCACTCCATTTCGTAACGGAACCAGTGCATATAAGGCCAGGTAAGTAAATAAGACCTTCAGAAATACCATGATCATCAGGAATATGCCAATATAAATGAGTGCTTTTTCCGCCCCGAACTTAAGGATGATATCACTTAAAAGGTACATGATATTGTCCAGAGTACTATCTGCTGTGAAAACCCATTCTGCAGGTTTTTCAATAATTTCTTGTGTTCCGAATAACACTTCCAGCACGGGCTTAAGGGCGGCAAATTGAAACGCCCCAAATATTGCTCCCAGCAGGTTAAATATAAAAGCAGCAATTACATAGCGCTTGTATGGCTGGACAAATCGCTTTAAAAGAAGGTAGAGACCTTTCACAATTGATTTTTTAAATTTTTACCCGATAATTTATTAAGAATTCGGGATGATTTTATGTGATACAATTCAGATTGTTACGCCGGTATAATTATGGGGGGTAATTTGTTTTAACTCAATTTTGAGTGCGTCGCTAACGTCAAGATTATCAATAAATTCATGCATAACAGCCCGGTCGATCTTACGGTTAACCCGGGTCAGATCCTTCAGCGCTTCATAAGGATTAGGAAAAGCTTCGCGCCGCAGAATGGTTTGAATGGCTTCCGCAACAACAACCCAGTTATCCTCCAGTTCACGTTCAATAACCTCATTATGAAGCAATAATTTGCTTAACCCTTTTAACGTAGATTTAACCGCGAGAATGGTATGCGCAATTGGTACGCCAATATTCCGTAAAACTGTCGAATCAGTGAGGTCACGCTGCAAACGCGAAACCGGTAGTTTTGCCGACAGGTGTTCAAATATAGCGTTGGCAATTCCAAGATTTCCTTCCGAATTTTCAAAATCAATCGGATTGATCTTATGCGGCATGGCCGATGAACCTACTTCTCCCTTTTTAATTTGTTGTTTGAAATAATTCATGGAGATGTAAGTCCAGAAATCGCGGTCGAAATCGATAAGGATAGTATTGATCCGCTTCATGTTATCGAAAATCGCCCCATAATTATCATAATGGGCAATCTGGGTAGTGGCCTGTGATCGTTCAAGCTGGAGCGCTTCACGAACAAAATTATTGGCAAAATCAACCCAGTCGATTTCCGGATAGGCAACATGATGGGCATTGAAATTTCCGGTTGCTCCCCCGAATTTGGCGTAAACCGGAATCCCTTTTAAAAGTTCAACCTGTACATTGAGTCTTTCGATGAATACTTTGATTTCTTTGCCCAGACGGGTAGGGGAGGCCGGTTGTCCATGTGTACGGGCCAGCATCGGGACATCTTCCCACGCGAATGCCATTGCTTCAAGTTTGGCAAGTAATTCATCAATCAGGGGGATATAAACATTTTGAATCGCGTCGCGCAAAGAGCAGGGAACTGCAGTATTATTAATGTCCTGCGAAGTCAGTCCGAAATGGATAAACTCCTTAAATTTTCCGAGACCTAAATTTTCGAATTTATCCTTTATGAAATATTCAACGGCCTTGACATCGTGATTGGTCACTTTTTCGATCTCTTTAATCTGCCTCGCATCATCCAGATCGAAGGAATCGTAAATATTGCGAAGGTTCAGTTTCACCTCAGGATCAAAGCCATTAAGCTGTGGCAAGGGAATGGCAGTTAATGCTATAAAATACTCAATTTCAACATATACGCGATACTTGATCAGTGCGAATTCGGAGAAATATTCGCCAAGTTCTTCTACTTTGTCGCGATATCTTCCATCGATGGGGGAGATGGCAGTCAGGATCTGTAATTCCATTGTATTTAACTTATTCTGTTTGCTGCAAAGGTAATAAATTCTGTGAAAAGTGTTTGTCTGTATCTGCCAGGGTATTGCTCATAAGTTATTGCTGAAAACTTTAGTATGTTTGTTTTTGATAAACTCAATCATGGATAAAATAAGAATTTCAGCGGTTTCATACCTCAATACCAGGCCATTCGTGTTCGGACTAATGCATTCGCAGGTGATCAGTCACATCGATCTGTCACTCGATATGCCCGCGTTGTGTGCCTTAAAACTCACAACCGGGGTGGTTGATATTGGACTGATCCCGGTGGCTGCTATCGCGGCTGTTCAGAATGCGTGTGTGATTTCTGATTATTGTATTGCTTCTTCCGGAAAAGTGCGGACGGTGGTTTTATTAAGTAATGTCCCCCTTTCTGAAATTGTAACAATTGTGTTGGATTATCAATCAAGGACATCGGTTCAGCTTGTGCGCATTCTGGCACACTATCACTGGAAAATTGCCCCTGTCTGGGAAAGCGGCGAGCCCGGATTTATCGATAGGGAAAAAGAACCGAACACCGCAATGGTAGTGATCGGTGACCGCGTTTTCGAGAATGAAAAACGATTTGAATATTGTTATGATCTGGGTGAAGTATGGAAGGATTTTACAGGATATGATTTTGTTTTTGCCTGCTGGGTCGCCAATAAACCACTTGATATTGAGTTTATTTCAGAGTTTAACAAGGCACTCGCTCAGGGCTTGCTTCAAATGGATCAGGTCATTGCAGAATGTGAAAAAGATTATCCTGATTATCAATTAAATGAATACTTTTATAAAAATATTCAGTTTACCTTCGATGAATCCAAACGAAAGGGCCTGGAATTGTTTTTAAAACTAAATGATCAAATAAATAATTAAACGGTAAAGTTATGCGTTATCTCCTTGTGGCTGTATTACTCATGTTTAATGTAGATTTGCTTATTGCACAATCTGTGGACACCGAAACTCAAAAAACGGTTGTGTATGTTTTTCCGGTAAATGAAAATATTGGGCCCGGAATATGGAGGCAAATGAAAAAAGCCTTTGCAGAAGCCGATTCATTGAAAGCTGAAGTTATTGTCCTTCACATGAATACATATGGCGGTACTGTTCTGGATGCCGATTCCATGCGTACCAAAGTGCTTAACTCGCACATCCCGGTTTATGTATTAATCGATAATAATGCCGCTTCAGCCGGTGCGCTTATTTCGATTGCCTGCGACAGTATTTATATGCGCGAAGGGGCGAATATGGGTGCTGCCACAGTGGTGAACCAGACCGGTCAGGTATTGCCGGATAAGTATCAGAGTTATATGCGATCTATAATGCGGTCAACTGCTGAAGCCCAGGGGAAAGATACAATTTTTGCAGACGGTGACACGTTGATCAAATGGAGGAGAGATCCCAAAATCGCAGAGGCGATGGTTGATCCTTCAATTTATATTGAAGGTATTATTGATACGGGAAAAGTGCTGACTATGACACCCACTGAGGCGATCCAGTACGGATTCTGCGAAGGAGTAAGAAAGGATGTTCGCGAAGTGATCGAAAAAGCCGGTATTAAGAATTACGAAATCCGCGAATATAAACCAACCGGCCTGGATAAAATTATTGGTTTTCTTGTAAATCCCCTTGTATCTGGGTTACTGATAATGGCGATGATTGGCGGCATTTATTTTGAATTGCAGACTCCCGGCATCGGCTTTCCGATTGGTCTTGCCATAACCGCAGCCATTCTTTATTTTGCCCCGCTATATCTCGAAGGTCTTGCAGCTAACTGGGAAATCATCATGTTTGTAACCGGGTTGATTCTGCTTGCCGTTGAAATCCTGATTCTGCCCGGATTTGGTGTCTTTGGTGTTTCAGGGATTATTCTGATGGTCACAGGATTAATTCTAAGTTTACTGGATAACGTGATTTTTGATTTTGAGGGTGTGGACCCTGACAAGATGTCGGCGGCAGTTGGAACGGTACTTATTTCAATAATACTCGCTTTTTTTCTGTCTGTCTGGGCAAGTTCAAAATTATTTTCCTCCCGTAAAGGTATATTCAGTGGCTTGGCGTTGCATACTACAATTTCCACAGTACCCAGCTATGTAGGTGTTGATCAGGATAATATTACATTGGTGGGAAAAAAGGGTATTGCACAAACAGTACTCCGGTTGTCCGGGAAAGTCGAAGTTGAAGGTACAGTTTATGATGCCATTTCGGTTGGCGCCTTTATCGAAAAAGGGGAAAGAATCCGGGTTACAGGACACGAAGCGGGCCAGTTGTATGTTGTGCGGGATATGGAATAAATTTTAACCAACCGGTGGTTCTTTCAAAGGAATGGTATTCTGACGGTTGAATAAAATTAACGCAAATGCTGTGATCAATATCCCTGCAACAGAAACAAAATCAGGGTATTCTGTGGGTATCAGCAGCCAGCTCAGAATTGCTCCGAATACAGGGATAATGAATTTCCAGATATTGAGTTCCGAAACTTTTACCCCTTTACGCTGTAACAGTAAAAACCAGATGGAATAGGCTGCAGCAGAAAGAAAGCTTAACCAGGCGAGCGCGATGTAATAGGCTGTTGGTTTAGGGCTAAAAGTGAGTCCTTCGAAAGGGATGGAAATAATGATAAGCATTATACCGCCTATAATCAGGGAGGATGAGCTTAAAATTAACGGTGGAATATGGTTTGCGTCGCGGGAGATCACCACATTGGTAAATCCTGCATTAATATTGGTCAGAAAAAGCAACAGAATCCCGAAAAGAATAAGGTTTCCGGCGGCTCCTCCGCTAGCCTTACTTAGACTGACCATTGCAATTCCGGCAACACCCATAAAAATTATCCCAAGTTTAGGTAATGTCAGCTTGTCATCGGGCATCATGAAATGAGCAGTGAAGGCGATAAATAGCGGGCCTGATCCAATAATAATGGCTCCCAGCGCACCGGGAACCATATTTAAACCGCTGTAGAACAGCGTATATTGAACAAATGTTTGTAAAAATGAAATAAGCAGGATCAACCTGAAATTATTTGCGATGTATCGGTAAGCTTCAGAAAATGATCCTATAAGGGGAAGAACCATTAATCCGGCCAGTGTGAAACGGATCCCTGCAAACTGTAAAGGTGTAGTATATTGTAAACCGATTTTTATTACTGCAAAAGCAGATGCCCAAAGAAGACAGGCGATTATTGCCAGAAATACTGTCCCTTTAATTTTATTCCTCACAATTATTGATTCTTATTCATTTTTTCGACTTTACAAATATCGTTTCAAGCAGATCGAAGAATCCTTTTTTCCGGTCTGAACTAATGCCCCAATTGACAGGAACGCTTTGGTAACCTTCATTATAGTCCTCGTTCTTCATCCTGTAATCGAAATAACCCCATGATGCATAAACACTCGTGGCAGCTATAAAATTATTCATCGGTTTATCGAAATCGAAATGATCATCTTCATTAAAAACAATGGGTTTGGGCGAATATCCTTCCACTTTTCGGACCTTGCTGACCATTTCGATAATTTTGGCGGGATCTCCGACACCATTGCCATGAATCAGGAGAAAATCAGATGACCGAACAACCGCGGGGGACGGAATTGTTCCGCCTCCATAACTCGTACTGACAAGAAAACGATAACCTTTGTACGGAAAAGTCTTGGCCATATCAATCAATTCATGGATCCGTTCCGGTTTAAGGATCGCGTGGTCGTATTTCACGTTGCATTCGTTATTGATTTCGATTACAACGTTGGTATATCTGCGCTTCGAAAGCCATTTCAGCGTATTTTGAATGGCATTTTTTATGGCTGTCTCATCTTTTAACCTTTGATCCTGACCGAAATAAAATAATCCCAGGATTGTAACCATCCCCAGTTCATCACTTCGGTCCAGAATTCTTTCCAGCCGGTTCATATAATCTTTGCGAAGATTTCCTGACTCATCGATCGCTGAATTTTCCCAGGGCTGATTTTGTGAATAACCCTGGGGACTTCCGCCTTGTAAATTAATGGTAAATGCCAGGAGTCCTTTTTTTCGCCATCCTGGCATTTCTTTTATAAATTCATCTGTATTCCTGTTGGCGTCCCAGGTTTTTGTGTCGGGATACGCCCACAAAGCACGCGTCGAATCATTCAAATCATCATAAATTCCCTGGACCATTCGTGAATTTGGCAGCAATCCTTCAAGGGTAGATCCTTGCCACGATTGACCCTCGAAAGTCGGTGTTCCATTAATTAAAAACCTTGCGCCTGAAACAGAAACGAGGGTTTGCCTCTTCAATGCGCTTTTGCCAGGAGTAAATGAAAATGCTATTAAATTGAAAAACAATACGATAGCTAAAACGAGAGATTTTTTCATAATTTCGTTAATCAGGTTTGCAATAATTAGCTTAGGATAATAATATATACAAAGATAAAAACAATTTTATCTGTTCTGAAAGTCATTACTCAAATCATCGTAATTAGTCAGTCTCCTTCAACCGCCTTATTTTTTTAATAGTGTCTTTCCTCGAAATCAGCATCGGGATAGCAACTCCGGTTGCCAGAGCCAGCAAAATAAAGATGGTCAACAAACCATTGTGTGTAGTTTCAGCTATGGTCTGATTGTAAGTTACACTGGAGATGGAGGTTTCGGATAACTTCATCATTCCAAGCATCATCCGGTAGGCAAATGCACCAGGAATCATAGGGATGACAGATGGGATTGAAAAAACAAGCGGGGGTGCATGTTTATTATGAGCAGCCGTCACACTTAAAATTCCGACCAATGCTGCTGCTACAAAGGTGGCAATGACAATTGAAAGGTTGCTTTGCATCAGTAAAAGTTTTGTTAACCCGCCAACGGCACCTAATACCCAAATAATCAATAAGGTGCGTTTCGGAACATTGAAAAGTATTGCAAAGCCGAGCGCTGCAAATCCAAACCAGATCCCCTTTTCCAAAATCATTATAATCTCCAATAACATAGGTTGTTGCTTTTAATTATTACTAAACATCTTTTTATGCCTTCAACTATCCTTAAATGCCATAGATATTCATGGCGAGCATTAAGCCCAGGGCGATGGCAAAAGCGATTGTAAAACCATTTACACCTCTCACAATTCCGTTGAGTGTGTTACCGTCAATGATATCGGTGAGAGAATTTATCAGGGGTACTCCCGGAATTAGAAACAGTACCGAAGTGGCCAATGCATGTTCAGGGTTATTGCCAATACCCAGTTTGACTGAGAGTCCGGCAATAATTGACGCTGCAAATGAGGCAAATACAATTGCGAGGTAAGGATTGAACCTTTTCTTCATGGCCTCCTGCCGGATAAATAATCCGAAAAAGGTCGCGACGAAGGTCACCACCAATTCAAATCCTTCACCACCGAAAAGCCGGCAGAAGGAGGCGCCAGCCAGTGCGACTAGCGAAAGAACCACCAGACGTGGGTAATGAGGAAGCGCGGTTAGCCTAAGAATATCTTCATTGATTTGCCCGAGGGTCATCTTATCTTCGATTATTCGCCAGCTCATCCTGCTGATGCCTGAAACCAGCGTGAAGTTTACCCCATGCGGTGGAGTCCGTCTCACACTGCTGGTATAATCTGATCCATTTTCTTCGGTTACAGTGAGCATTAATGACCGGCTTGTGATCAATAATTCAACATCATAACCTAAAGCGCCGGCTATCCGGTTAACGGTTGTTCGTACCCTTCCTGTACTTGCACCGTTGCTCATGAGAAGCGTCCCGACATCGAGTAACATCTCCTCAACCGCTTTAATTTTTTTAATATTCTGCCCCTCCATTAGATGTTTTCAACTAAATTAATAGACTAATTTCCAATATTTCGCAAAGTTATAACCAATTAAATTGATGAATATTAAATAATTGCAATTTATTTGCAAATTAATGGTCCATACTGCGATAAATTTTGTTCAGTAACTTTAGAGCCCATTTATCCCCAAATAAGCATGACCTTTCTTTAAGGAAAGTTACAACATTTAGCCTTTTATGCAATGATTTTGGTCTCCTTAATTGTAACTCATAATCCAGGATTTTAACCTATTTTCGCAACAACCATCGATCACTGTAATTTTACCTCTTATGAAAAATATTTTGCCCACTTTTTTGGGGTGTCTGTTTTGTTTGTCTTCAGGCATTGGTTTGTCACAAAACAGGTTTCCGAATGATATCTACCAGTTTATCGAAAATCCGGACGTTATAGAACTTAATCAGGAGCCTGGACATGTCCCGATTGTCGTGTTTGATAACGTTCAGCAGGCATTAAACAACAAAAAGGCTGAATCTGCAAAATACCTTTCGTTGAATGGAACCTGGAGATTTCATTACGCTGAGAATCCCGCCGGAGCACCGGTTGAATTTTTTAAGCCCGGATTTGATGATAAGAAATGGGGAAGCATAAAAGTGCCCGGTAACTGGGAAATGCAGGGGTTTGGCGATCCCATGTTCAGGAATGTGGCACAACCATTTAAGAGTAATCCACCACAAATTCCGCATGATTATAACCCTGTGGGTTCTTACCGGACAGATTTTACAGTACCGGCTGACTGGAAAGGAAAGCAGGTGTTTTTAACTATGGATGGATCATCGTCGGCAACTTTTGTCTGGCTGAACGGAAAAGAAATTGGCTATAACCAGGGGGCAAACGAGCCGGCTGAATATAACCTGACCCCATTTTTGAAATCGGGGAGAAATGCTCTTGCAATACAGGTTTACAAATATTCCGACGGAACCTATCTTGAAGATCAGGATTTCTGGAGACTTGCCGGAATTTTCCGTGATGTTTACCTTAAGGCTACCCCGGCTGTGCACATTTTTGACTATTTCATCACCACTGATCTTGATGAAAATTTTCGTGATGCAAATCTGGTGATCAAAACCAATCTGAAGAATTATCTTACCGAATTGAAGAATGGCATACGGATTCGCGCCACTTTATATGGAAAGGATCACAGGATGGTCGGGGAACCTATGCTTTCGGAAGTTGTTAATATTGCGGGGTCAGAGGAACGCGAAATCATACTGAATGCCAACGTAAGCAATCCGGGTAAATGGTCGGCTGAATACCCTAACCTGTACCACCTGACACTTGAGTTGATTACCGCGGGAGATAAAACCAGTGAAGTCATAGCCGCTTCGTTTGGATTTAAAGAGACGGAGGTAAAACACCAGGCTTTGTTATTGAATGGTGTGGCCATAAAATTAAATGGTGTCAACAGTCATATGCAACATCCGACACTGGGTCATGCCATGGATGTTGAAACAATCAGAAAAGATTTCGTTCTGATGAAACAATTTAACATCAACTGTGTACGAACATCACATTATCCGCCTGTTCAGGAATATCTCGATCTGGCCGATGAGCTGGGGATTTATATCGTTGATGAAACAGGCGATGAATCGCATGCTACCGAATATATTTCAAAAAAGGAAGAATGGAAAAAAGCCTATGTTGAGCGGGTTCAAAAAATGGTCCTGCGTGACAGGAATCATCCATCGGTTATTTTCTGGAGTGCCGGAAACGAAAGCGGATTCGGAAATAACATCTGCGAGGTGATTAAAGAGGGGAAGCGTCTTGATCCGACACGGCTGTGGATGTACGGCGGGAATACTAACGATGTTGACTGGCGAAATGAAGTATCCTGTGAAGAAATTTTTGGCCCCCGTTACCCGACCCCTTATGAACTCGAAACGCGTATTGCACAAGTTCCCGAAAACCAGGATCCGCGGCCCTCATTTATGGACGAGTATGTGGCAGCGACAGGAAATGGGGCGGGAGGACTTGATGAGTTCTGGGAGTTGATTTACAAGTATCCACGCCTGACCGGTGGCGCTGTCTGGGACTGGATCAGTCCGGGAATCGTTGAAAAAGTAAGGTTAATTAAGGATGAATCTCCTTTCCATATCAATACTTCCATAAAAGGTCGTGCTGTAATAACTGATGGGAAGTACGGTAAGGCTGTCGGATTGAACGGGCATGATCAATGGATAGAAACCTACCAGGACCCGGCACTGGATATTACCGGGAATAAACTGACTCTTTCATTTTGGGTATTTCCTAATCACTGGAATGGAAACGGAACTTTTCTGGTGAAAGGTGATTATCAGTTTGGAATTGTTCAGACTGACGAAAAAAATCTCGGTTTTTATCTTACATCAGGGAAAAAAGTTAGTATAAATGGCTTACTTCCTGAAGGATGGACAGGCAATTGGCACCATATAGCTGGTATTTATGATGGCCGGAAAATAGCGCTTTACATTGACGGTAAGCTGGTGGCAGAGTCTCCGTTTACAGAAAAAATTACCAATAAACCCTTTCCTGTGACAATCGGGTATAGTACCGAAAATGAGGGACAGGAGTATTCACAAAATATGTCAAATGCACGGTTCGACCGGGTGGCAGTATTCAATGAATCAATTGCTATCGAACGATTGCTATCGGAGGATTCACAGCAGTTGCGTAATAGTTCACTTCTCTGGCTTGATTTTGAGCACGAAGAAATCAAAGGTGACTATTTCAGTATGGGTATCGGAGGCAGAACTTATGGAATGGTCTGGCCTGACCGAACTCCGCAACCTGAACTCTGGCAGTTGAAAAAATCGGCACAGCCAGTTCATGCTGCCTGGATCAGTGCGGAAAAAGGGATTATTGAAATCACCAACCGATATGCTTTTACCAATCTTAATGAATTGAAAGGTACCTGGCAACTGGAAGCTGACAATCAGATTATCCGGGAGGGAGAACTGAATATTTCCCTTAAAGCTGGTGAAAAAGCGGAATTTGTTATTCCTTTTGGCAAACCGACTATCCAACCGGGAATCAATTATCGCGTATTACTCAGTTTTAAAACAAAAGAGAACAATTTCTGGTCTGAAAGCGGCTACGAAGTGGCATGGGAACAATTGGACCTTCCCTATCTTAAACCCGAAGTTCCAAATAAAACTGTTGCAGGTTTCTCCCCTCTAAAGGTGACTGATAACAAGGATAAACTTACGATCGACGGATCCGGTTTTTCATATGGATTTGATAAGGTAACAGGAAACCTTACTAGTATTATTTTTGGTGGGGCCAAAATAATTCAGCAGGGGCCTGTTCTCAACGTATGGCGAGCTCCGCTTGTGAATGAAACCGATTCCTGGGCCAATGGGGGTTCACAGCTTAAGGACCGTCAGCCGGGAATGGGTAATGGTCCGGTCAACAATTGGTTTGTCCTTGGCTTAAATCACCTTCGTTTTAAACTTGATTTAATTCAATGCTCAAAGAATGAACAAGGTGAAGTTGTTATTCAGGTAAATAACCATGCCGAAGGATCGTCCTACAGAACTGCTTTCTCCAATGCTTTTACCTATAAAATACAGGCAAACGGTGAAATGGAAATCAATCATACCGTAATCCCGCATGGAACAATGCCTGCATGGCTTCCGAAAATTGGATTGGAATGGATTCTTGACCAATCCTTCGAAAATATTAAGTGGAGCGGCCGTGGCCCTTTTGAAAATTATCCCGACCGGAAAAGCGGAGCAAAATCAGGAATTTACAAAAGCAAGCTAAGTGATTTCAATGAACCATACCTTAAACCCCAGGATTACGGGTGCAGAACGGATAATCAGTGGGTAACATTTGAAAATAAGGAAGGTGCCGGCATAACTTTTTCGGGTGACCAGTTATTCAATTTCAGCGCGCATAATTATGACACAGATCATCTCACACGTGCTCAGTATCCATATCAGCTTCAACCGTCCGATAAAATTATTTTTAATTTTGACTATGCCACGAGCGGGGTGGGTTGCACTGCAATTTCAGTTTTGAATGAATATCGGGTCATACCCCGGGTTTATTCGTTTGTTTCACGGATAAAACCATTCAGTCGCAGGGATTAGGCAGAAATTCAAAGATAAATTTTTGAATATTTTTATTTATAAACGTTTTAAAGAAAAGAGTTATAAAAGCTGATAAGTCTATAAAATAAATATCACGGGATGGACTTTGGATTTTACACCCGATCTGTCAGAATCTTCAGAGAATAAATACAGTCTCTGAAGATTCGCTCCCGTTTTTGTTAAAATCTTTGGTTATTTAGCGGTGAAACTTTTCGCCGATAAATTTCAGACCATCATACAATCCTGTACGCCAGTAAGACCAGGAATGAGAACCATTTCTAACCCGGTATTCGTGAGGAATTTCAAGATCTCGCATCTCAATGTGCAACATTGCATTGCCCTTGTAAAGGAAATCGTCATCTCCGCAATCGATATAAAACCTGATTCCTTTTAACTTCGCGGCCGGAACCGTATGAATCAGGTGCAGAGGGCTGTTCGCTTTCCAGGCTTCTGAAATCCGGGCTTCACCTTTGAGGTTATTTCCGAAAATATTTTTGAAATATAAATTGTACTGATTATCAGGCTGCTTTATTATTTCATCGTCAGAGAAGGTGCCGCTGCTCATGGCGACGCACGTCGAAAACAAGTCCGGATTACGCATAGAAAGCCCTAATGCACCATAGCCACCCATCGAGAGCCCGGCAATCGCCCTGAATTCTTTTTTTGCCCTGACCCGGTATTCCTTTTCAACAAAAGGGATAAGCTCAGTAATAAACATATCTTCCCACCGGTCTTTTCCATCGGCACTGTTACCGTACCAGCTAACCTTCCCGTCAGGAATGATGATAATACATGCCGGGAAGTCACCTTGCGCAATTCCTTTATCTGCGATCTGATCGGCCTCACCGAACTGGATCCATCCTGTTTCATCGTCAGAATATCCATGTAAAAGATACAAAACCGGATAACTCCGTTGAGAGATGTCATAATCGGCAGGCAGATAAACCGAGTATTTTACGGGATAATCAACAAGCTTACTTTTGAATTCGATACTTTCGGTCACTTTACCTTTTTGAGCAATTGAAGGCGCGATAAAGACCAGACAAAAAATGGCGATGAGTAGAATTTTCATAATATTCAGAAAAGTTATTTTAAACCATCGGATATTTTTTGATAATTTCATTCGATTTGGTTAGAATATCAACATAATGTGCTCTTTTGTAGGCATATGGATCGTTTATGTTTTTCATGGAAAGTTTCCCTTTAAATGCACTTATCGTTTGGTAACCCCGTGTATCCATCCATTCTTCAAGCATTTCGATCATACTGGTAATATGAATCGATTTATTTTTGTACACCGCACTTACTACCTGAACTGAATCGGCTCCTGCGAGCAACATTTTTATTACATCATTTCCATCAGATATTCCTCGGCCAGTACAGATATCGGCTTTGATATTTCCATAAAGCAATCCTGCAAATCTGAGGCTTAACTGGTAATCTTTAGGATGAGTGAGATCGAATGGATAGTAGAATTCTTCAGTTTCAATATTGATCTCAGGCTGAAAGAAACGATTAAATAACATTACACTATTTGCACCCGCCTGATCGAGTTGGGCAACCACGTTAAGTGGATTGGCATAGAAAGGACTTAATTTTACACTAATCGGGACTTTAATGATGCCCTTAAGTTTTTTGAGGATATTCAAATGTTTCTGTTCTATTTCGGCGCCAGATATTTTCGAATCAACAGGAACATCGTAGAAGTTAAGCTCCAAACCGGCAATTCCGGTCTTTTCGAGTGCAAGGGCATATTCCTCCCATGACCCTTCATACATGGCATTTAAACTTGCAAAAACGGGAATGTTTACCAGCGAAATAAGCTTTTCGAGTTTAAAAAGATGTTCTTTTGCCCCGCCATGCCTGACTTCAGGGAAAATGCGTATCATTTCGGCGTGGCGTTCATCATATTCCTCGAGCTGATCCTCCAGTTGTATCTGTTCGAGGTGAATCTGTTCTTCGAATAACGATCTGTAAACAATGGCCGCGATACCGGCACGCTCGATTCGTTGAATGGCTACCGGATCTTCTACCAGGCTTGATGCTCCCAGAATAATGGGATTTTTCAGTTCAACACCCATATAGGTTGTTCTTAAATCTGCCATAATAATAACTTTTTGAAGGTATTTGTAATAAGGATTTTGTATTATAACAAACAATAATCCATTTTCGTTCAAAATATTTTTGAAAAAACAGAACCCCGGGAAAATTCCCTGGGGTTCATTTGTGTTGCATTGGAATATTGATCAGAATTAAGTATTAATTCTGAATGTATTTTCTTGATTAATAATTACATGAGACTATAAGCAACAGTCAAACCAGCCATAACTATCGAAACCATGCTCATTAATTTAATCAGGATATTTAATGATGGACCTGATGTATCTTTGAAAGGATCTCCAACCGTATCACCAGTCACTGCGGCTTTGTGACATTCAGAACCTTTTCCACCTAAATGGCCTTCTTCAATATATTTTTTTGCATTGTCCCATGCCCCACCTGCATTGGCCATGAAAATAGCTAAAATAAATCCGGTTGAAACACCGCCTAAAAGCAACCCAACAACGCCTGAAACTCCGAAAATCAAACCGACAGCAATCGGGATAAAAATGGCAAGCAGTGAAGGAAGCATCATTTCTTTCTGTGCTCCCTTGGTTGAGATTTCAACACAACGGGCATAGTCCGGCTCAGCTTTTCCTTCCATGATACCTGCAATTTCGCGGAACTGGCGACGAACCTCTTCAACCATGCTTTGAGCTGCACGACCAACGGCATTCATCGTTAAACCGCTGAATAAAAACGCTGCCATTGAACCGATAAAAGCCCCAACCAGAACCCGTGGGTTCATAATATCAAGGTGTAAGTAAAGCATCATTTCAGGGATGTTTGCTTTATGGATTTCTAAATTTAAGAAATGATTGTTTGTGGCAAATTCGGAAAATTCAGCTGCCTTCTCCGGAATTCGGGCAATGGCAATCTTAATTTCCTCGATGTATGAAGCCATAAGTGCCAGGGCAGTTAAGGCGGCTGAACCAATTGCAAATCCCTTTCCGGTAGCTGCAGTGGTATTTCCCAGGGTATCC
Source organism: uncultured Bacteroidales bacterium (assembly GCA_942493325.1). Taxonomy (GTDB): domain Bacteria; phylum Bacteroidota; class Bacteroidia; order Bacteroidales; family Prolixibacteraceae; genus JAAFHB01. The sequence continues at coordinate 6,398,535 of OW818689.1, forward strand.
AAGGCATCGGTACGTACGCGAACTTCATGTCCTAAACCACTCATTTCCGCATTTCCACCGGCGTTGTCAGCAATAGGGCCATAAGCGTCGGTAGCCAGCGTAATACCAAGAGTTGACAACATTCCTACAGCTGCAATAGCGATACCGTAAAGTCCGAAGCTGATATTGGTGAAATCAAAACCGGAAGCAAACAGGAAGGCAAGAATAATGGAAGTACCAACAATCATTACCGGAATAGCTGTTGAGATCATTCCGGTACCGATACCTGAGATTATAACTGTAGCAGGACCTGTTTTTGTTGATACTGCGATCATTTGTGTGGGCTTAAAACCTGAAGAAGTATAGTATTCTGTAATTTTACCAATACCAATACCACCGACAAGTCCTGACATCATAGCACCCCAGACACCTAAAAAGTTTGGTATCTCGAGGTATCTCAGGATAAAGTACGAAAAGATAGCAATCCCGATGGAACTGACATTAACTCCACGGCCAAGAGCACTCAGCAATTGTTTTTGCGTAGCACCTTCTTTGGCTTTTACCATGAAGATTCCGAAGATTGAAAGGACAATTCCGACTGCAGCAATGATCATCGGAGCTATAACTCCGTTGAACTGTGCCTGCACTCCCAAACCTGCAAAAGCCGTAGCTCCAAGTGCAGCAGTTGAAAGGATGGCACCACAATATGATTCGTATAGATCGGCTCCCATACCGGCAACGTCACCAACATTGTCGCCAACGTTGTCGGCAATAGTTGCAGGGTTACGCGGGTCATCTTCCGGGATACCGGCTTCAACTTTACCCACTAAGTCGGCACCCACATCGGCAGCCTTTGTGAAAATTCCTCCGCCAACACGGGCAAATAGTGCCTGAGTTGAAGCACCCATACCGAAAGTAAGGGTTGTCGTGGTAATAATGATTAATTTCATGGATGGATCGGCTGCAATTACACCATTGGTAACTGAATCAAGTGAACCAATGATAAATTGCAGTGCATAAAACCAGATTGAAATATCCAGCAGTCCAAGACCAACAACAACTAATCCCATAACTGCTCCTGAACGGAAGGCAATTCTGAGTCCGTCATTAAGTGAACGCTGGGCTGCATTCGCCGTACGGGCCGATGCATAGGTTGCTGTCCGCATTCCAAAGAACCCTGCCAACCCTGAGAAAAAACCGCCTGTTAAAAAAGCGAATGGCACCCATGGATTCTGAATCTCCAACACATAGGCCATTATGGCAAACAAGCCTGTGATAATTAAGAAAACAATACCTACAACTTTGTACTGCTGCCTGAGATAAGCCATTGCACCATCACGAACGTGCTTGGCAATTTTTTTCATCGTGTCAGTACCTTCGCTTTCCTTCATCATTTGCCTGAAGAAGTACCAGGCAAAGACGAGCGCAATAACTGAAGCGGCTGGAACCAGCCAAAAAATCGGATCAATCATGATTGTTTTTAATTTTTGAGTTTGTTTATATTACGGTTCAATACAAAAAGAGTATTACGAAAATCAAATTCTTCCCAATTTAGCGGCAAAAATAGAAAAATCGTAATAGTGGTATCAGTAATTACAGGTGTTGTAAAACAGTTTTTTAAGCAGAATAACTTTAAATGCCTAGAAACTAAGAGTATGTAAAGTTATAAAGATTCAGGTTCCAAAATGGATTTAACCTTTAGTTAATATAGTCGCCGTTTTATGATTAACAGGTATTAATTCTGGACTCAAAAAGGCTTTAAAAAATTCATTTAAAATGTTTATGGAAGAAGATATTTTCACGGGTCAATATATGGAAAAGTGAAATTAAACCAAAACGGTGATGCCGGAAATCTTATTGAAGTAATAAGAATCAAATTCAAGCCGGTTTTAAATAGCAATCATTAAAGGTCGTTTTATAAATTTGCAGTTGTATATTTGTTGGTGTATATAATATAAGATAATACGATGCGAACACGACTGATGGTAATTTTTATGGGTTTATTGATCGGACTGGCCGGATGCGGTGTCCAAAGCAAACTGAACAGGAATTACAAAGGGAAAACACAGGAAGAGCTCCTGCTTGGGATGGGAAGACCAACACGTGTTGAGGACCTGACCGGGGGACGAAAAGTCAGTATTTATGAGAAAAGCAAATTCCTGAAGGCAGCTCAGATCAATACAGGACAGTTTCAATACGATCGGTTTGAAAGTCCAAAATCTATCAAAACAGAATCTTACAGGTTTTACCTCAATGCTAATGGTGTGATTGAAGAGGTGAAATATGAGGTGAAGTATGAGCGATAATCAATAATATTTAAAAATAGGTAAATACCCGATTTCTGATTTGAATTTTTTTATATCTTTGCCACCGTTAAAACAATCCGCCCAGATGGTGAAATTGGTAGACACGCCAGCTTGAGGGGCTGGTTCCGGTTACGGTGTGCAAGTTCGAGTCTTGTTCTGGGCACCAAAATTTAAACCCGCTGATATTCAGCGGGTTTTGTTATTTTATCAACTCTGAGACCTGACAGTCCATACTTATCTGAACAGTGTTGGGGTTATCGTATCATTCAAAGAGTATTTTACCGGTTTTCCGGGATTGGTTTTCAGGTTCGGATTTTTCTTCAAAAAACCAGTCAGTTTGCGACTATCCCAGTCGAGTTTTAATGCAAGCATGATTTCACGGGAAGTGTAACTTCCCTTTCTCAAAAAATCGAGTATGTCTTTCTCAATGTCCCTGGTTCCGTTTTCAGAAATAGATAACAGGTCAGGCTTTGTATCTTCAGGAATAGACTGAAGTTGGTTTTTCGCTATTGTACTTTGCAGATCAACAACTATTCCGTCATTATTTACAGGAAATGCACCAAGTTCAATTAATTTGAGATTTGCATTTTCTTCCTTTGGTTCAGGAACTCTGACATATATTTTTCGGTGCCTTTTTAACCCGTTCATTGCACCTTGCCAGGTACCCCCTTTTTGGTCCGATTCTGCTACATAAATTTCTTTTGCCAGGCCATAAATGTAAGAATTCCGTGCCATTGCGAAACCAACGTCCCATCCCGCTTTGGGGAAAAAAGTACTTAGGACAAGCACATTACCATTAACTATTGGTTCGTAATATTTTTTAAAACCGGATTGAAAAGTCAAAATTCCCTGCGGCAAAACGATAATGCTTTTCCCGTGTAATTCCAGGCAGCTATCTAATGCCTGCTTATCTACCCCTTTTGCAAAGCCGCTTACAACCACCTTTAATTCTTTGGCGCTTTTTTTTGCAACATGATCAGTAAATTCCAGCGCCTTGCTACATGCCGTGCGGGAACCAATAATTGCAACTGCATCTTCGTGTAATAACCCTACTCTTCCTTTGATATATAATACGGGAGGAGTGCTTTTAATCTTTAGATTCTCCTTTAAAATATCAGGATAATCGGGTGAATTAATGGGAATGACCTGGAAGCCCTCATTCTGCAGCTGCTCAGCAATGAATGCAAGTTTGGGCAGCTCATCTTTTATGAAATCCAAATCTGTCAATTCCTTCTCACTTAAAGCAATTATCCGGCTCCAACCTTTTTTATCCAATTCAAAAAAATCAGCCCATGACATTTTGTTTTCATGTACCACCTGAATGATCAAACGATTTATTCTTTCCGTCTGCCATTTAGGAAGGTGAGCAACGGCAATCCAGTAGGTATTATCAATGTATTCGTTCATCATATTAATCCTTTAAATATCCCCGCCTACAGTTTTGGCAATAACCAGAGGGGCGATAACAGTCGCACCAATGCTTGTTAAGTATTGACCTATTTCCTTTATCGTGAATCCGCTGTCAAATATATCATCAATTAACAGAATCCGCTTTCCTGCGATTTCCACAGGATTTTTATATACAAAAATAGCATGAACATTATCCCGTTTGGAAATACCACTTTTAAAATTTTTCTGAGGTGCAGTAGGAGCACTCTTTATTAATTTATGTGATACCGGAAATTTAAGTAAAGATGAACATTTAACTGCAAAGTTTTTTACTAAATCGCCTGATTCTGTCGGGGGCACATACACGATTAAGTCAAATTTTGCTTTGCCGTAGTGTTTCCGGAAAGCTTTCATTGTTAGACGAAGCAACCATTCGGGGAAGTCGCCGCCATTTTGATATTTGGAATGCCTGATCGCGGTACCGACATTGGAGCACCCATAATAGGAAGCGGCTACACCATTAATAATTTTACTCTTTTGGGTTTCAACTTCAAGAACCGGAAAGAATGTTTCTCTGAATTCCTGCAGCTTTTGTTTCTGCTCATCTGAAGCCTGAAAATTCAGAATGTGATTCTGGTCATTATCGCAGATGCCGCAATTTGTTTGCTTATCGTCTCCGAGATAATTACACAAATACTGCATCCGGCATGTTTTTATAATGGTGTATTCAAGCATTTTGTCTAAATCCTGTTTTTGGGAAAGGCGTAATACCCCGAATGTTGAAAGGTCTAATACCGGGGCGTTGGGATTGTAAAAGTATTTTTTGGTTTTTCCCTGTATTTCGTTAATTATTCCTTTATCGATCAGATCGGCTAAGATCACATTTACCTGTGTTTGCTTCAGATTTGAGGCTTTAATAATTTCATTTCTGCCTAACAGAGCTTTTTTAATTACGTCGATTACTTTTTCATAATTTGTAACCGAAGGCTTGCTCCCGTCTATGAAACTGCGTGGAAGTTCCTGATCTTCATTCGGATTGTACAATAAAACTGCAAAGGCCCTCTTGCCGTCACGACCCGAACGTCCTATTTCCTGATAATAATGCATGGGTGACTGCGGGATTTGGGTGTGAATGACAAATCGGATGTCAGGTTTATCGATTCCCATTCCCAAAGCACTGGTTGAAACCACACAATCGTATTTGTTATTGTTGAAATCTGTCTCTATCCGTTTTCTTGACTCAGCGTCTAACCGGCCACAATAGGCAGCAGAATTGAACTTAAGGAATTGGAGCCAATTGGAATAAATATCCGTGTTCGCCTGTGTGCCGGTATAGACTATCCCTGGTTTAGCCAGTTTGGGCAGATATTCAGCCAGCCACATAAATTTATCGTCTTCATGTTGAACTGTGACAACATATAACCCGATGTTTGAACGCAGCAACTGACCACGAATCGGGATTAAATCGGAACCTACCTGATCGATGATGTCTGCTTCTACTCTTGGTGTAGCGGTGGCGGTGGTAGCCAACACAGGGAAATTCTTCGGCAATAATCTCACCAGATAGACAATTCTTCGGTAGTTGGGCCTGAAACTCTGTCCCCACATTGATATACAATGTGCTTCATCAATGACCACCATCGCAATTTTCATTTCCCTTGCTGCACTAATCCATTTGGCATTCTCCATCCGCTCAGGTGCTATATAAAGAATATCAAGTTGATTATTTTGGGCCTTTACTATGATGGCAGCATTTTCGCCATCTTCCTGATTGCAATTGATTGCTGCAGCCCGGATGCCTTTCTCCTGCATGCTTCGGACCTGGTCTCTCATTAATGCAATCAGCGGAGAAAATACAATCGTTACTCCCTGTAGTTGTGTGGCAGGAAATTGAAAACACAAAGATTTACCATACCCGGTTTTTTCAATGAATAATACCCTTTTGCCTTCAAACAGATTTTTTATGACCGGCCACTGAAGGTCATAGAACTGTTTATACCCAAAAAGTTGTTGAAGTTTATATTCGGCTTCAGTTCTATCCATATCTTAAGATTTAAGGTAAACGATAATTCCGTCTCTGTTTGAGTTCTGGTTGTTTTCAAATCGGCTGATTTTTGGTCCAATTGTGAGATATACGGCATAAAAAACTAAAGGTTACCATTTTAACTCTTTCAGATTCGTTCCACCACCTTTGTAAATTCATGAAATATGACCGGTAAAGTCCATGATAAGTTAAAAGAATCAATAAATGCCGTATTCTTTTCTTGATTTACCACTAAATCCCGATAATATCAGCGATTTTTTGATGGCATTCCATTTGAGTTAATTCATTTTTAAAATATTGTAAATGTGCTTATTATACCTCTTTTGGCTAAATTTAAATTAGGCGGTTCTTTGTGAACCCTGGTGTCTTTGGGTCTTTGTGGCATCCTGTTTTTATCCCGTAAATACGCATCGCCGTCAGGCTAACGATATTTGTTGTTTCTTCTGAATTTATGTGTAATTATTATTCAAGTGTTAAAATCAATATGTCAGACTATCGCGTAGCGATTTAAGTATTGTAGAAACATCGCTAACGAAGACTTCGATTACCGCGTAGCGGTTAAACTAGTTCAAGATATATGATTCCTGCCTGGGGCGCATAGATCGCATGCTTTTCAATAGTAAGTAGCAGTTGCGCCCATTGGAGGACTGTTCATTTTACTACAATACTGCAACCGCATACGCGGTAAATAAGCTTTTCGATTATTTACTCATAGAACATTCAACCTTAACCTGACGGCTATGCGTAAATACGGGACCAAGGCACTAAGTCACAAAGATGCACTAAGATTTATCCGCCATATTTAATATTTGCTTTTAGAACTGTACATAATTGATTATTAATATATTGAAATTTGATTCACTAAAATTAATTAGGTTTAAAAAATCGCTGATAAAATCGGGACTTTCGCTGCTCACAAGCACTGACGATACTGAAAGCATGAGCCCCCTTCAGGGGGTTGGGGGTGAAAAATACGACAATAAAGAGTTTCCATGAAAGCTGTCAGAATGGGTGAAATTCCCAATTTCTGTGGATTAATTCCACACCCTGAGTGGGGATTCCCCACCCAAATTTTTATCGCAGGATTGATATTTTTGAAGCTGTAAATTAAGTAATAACCAGATAAACAGATTTGTACATGCGGAAATATGTTGGCACCTGGTTTCTGGCACGCTTTTGCATATAGGATAACCGACAATGATTTTTACAAATTAAAAAATTAAAGATGATGAAAAAGTTATTGATTTTACCCGCAGTTGCCTTAGCCTTATTTTTGGCAGTGCCTCAAACGGCTGATGCAACAACAGTTCAAAATGATTATACAGTGATCCAGGAAAAAGTAGTAAAATACACTGAAATTACTGCTGCAACCCTTCCGGAAGCTGTTTCTAATTCGCTTACAAAAGATTATGCCGGTTTTGCAACTGATAAGGTTTTCCTTGGCGATGATGGATCCTATAAGGTTGTCGTAAGCAAGGCAGATGACAAGAAAGAACTTTTTTACAATGAAAAAGGTGAATTTGTAAAGGCTGAGAAGAAAGCGGAAAAAGCCGGTACTCTTGAATTGAAAAAAGAAACTCCGAAAGAAACCCCGGTTCCTGCTGAAAATAAGGAAACACCAGCTCCTGGAGAAAAAACACTTTAATAGTTAATATTAAACACTGGTCAACTGTATTTTTTAAACTATATTTTATTACTACATATGTGTTTTTAATAAGTGTAGAGATTGGTTGTCCGGAACCTCTGTCAAAAATATTTGGCAGGGGTTTTTTTTGCTTTTTAAAAAATGGGGGAGTTATTCTTAAACTAATTACAGCTACCTGACGTTATGAACATCGTAAGACACATTAAAAAAATTGATGGCGAATATTCTGATTGTAGATGACGATGTAACATTTTGCCTGATGTTGAAGAAGCTTTTGGAGAAGAATCAATATCTTGTAACTACTGTATTTTCTCCACAGGAGGTCAGACCACTCATTCAGCAAACGGTTTTCGATGTCGTCCTGACCGATTTACGGATGCCGGCTCTCAGCGGAATGGACTTAATCCGAATGATCAAATCCGAATCTCCGAAAACGCAGATTATCATGATGACCGGCTATGCGGATATTACCACGGCCATTCAATCGATAAAACAAGGGGCATTTAATTATATCCCAAAGCCATTTTTGCCTGAAGAAGTCCTGGGTATTATCAGGGAGGCTCTCGAAGAAGTGGCAGCTGAACCTGAGGCGAACGTTAAAAATGATCAGAAACAAAGCCCGTTCCTTGACGGGACGAGCGATGTTTCGATCCATTTAAAAGAGCATGTCGCTTTGGTTGCACCCACTCCCTTGTCAGTTCTGATCACCGGTGAAAGCGGAACGGGAAAGGAATACGTTGCGCGCTCGATTCATGCTTTAAGTTCCCGGTCAGATAAACCTTTTATAGCTGTCGACTGTGGAGCAATTCCTGCAGAACTGGTAGCCAGCGAATTTTTTGGACATGTCAAAGGGTCTTTCACAGGAGCGGTGGCCGATAAAACAGGTCATTTTGAAGCTGCCAACGGAGGTACTTTATTCCTGGATGAGGTCGGAAACCTGGCCTATAATACACAAATTCAGTTGTTGCGTACTTTACAGGAACGTTTAATAAAACCTGTAGGGAGCAGCCGTGAGATTCCTGTAGATGTTAGGATTATTGCAGCAACCAACGAAAACCTGCAATCAGTTATGGAAAAAGGCAATTTTCGGGAAGACTTGTACCACCGGCTGAATGAATTCCAGATCAGGGTACCATCACTTCGTGAACGCGGCGATGACATTATGCTTTTTGCACTTCACTTTCTCAAACAAGCCAACAGTGTTCTGAAAAAATCGGTATCAGGATTTGATCCCGATGTTGTGAAAGTATTCAAAGAATATTACTGGCCCGGGAATTTGCGTGAAATGAAAAATGTAGTCAAACGGGCAACTTTGCTGACTACGGGAAATTACATCAGCCTGAATGAAATTCCTTCTGAAATTTATAACCGTGTGAACAAGGATGATCAGTTTCAGTTATTCAATGAAGAAAATGAAAAGTGTCTGATTATGAGAGTGTTGCATGAAGTTGGTAATAATAAAAGTAAAGCGGCTCGTATGCTGAAGATTGACCGTAAAACGTTGTACAATAAATTAAAGCTCTATAAAATCGAACTGCCTGAAAAGGATAATTTTTTTTCGGGTGATTAATCAACCTGGATATTTTCTTCGGCTTGTATCCTGTAAAGCAATTGTTCGATTTTTTCAAGGGCAAATGTCCCCTTTAGTAAATATTGCTCCTGATCGGGGCCATCAATATTTTTTGTTTCGAGCTGAGATAATAGTTCCGCGATCTCAAAAGCTTCAAGCTGACGGAAAAGGGTAAGCATTTTATGCGAAAGTTCCGACAACGCATTATAGTTCCCGTCCTGCAGATATTGTCTGAAAAGAGTTACATTTTGTTGGCCTGTACTGATAAACGAAACCAGTATTTGCCTTAGGGTATCAGGATCATCCCCGGCAAATGCTGCAAGTTGTTTCAGATCGTACCCGTAATGATGTACTTCACTGACCGGACTTGCCTTGGTTTTCCGGAGTTGCTCATTTACAACATCAATCAATGTTCGGGGTTTAAAAGGTTTTAAAACAACTGCCGAAAAGTCGCCCGATATAGTTACTTCCGATGGACTGCCCGTCATGGCAACCGATCGGATTGGTCCACCGTCTTTTTCCTGAATTTTCTTCAACAACTCAATCCCGCTCATCCCAGGCATCTGAATATCGGTGATCAGTACACTTGCACATCCTTTTTCATAGGCTTTTATAGCTTTTTGGGGATCACTGAATGATTGAACATCCAAACCTTCAGCCACTAAAATGGAGGTAATCATTGCGATGAGTGTTTCATCATCATCAATTACCCATATTTTGGTACCCGTACTATCTGTTTTTTCACGACTTTGCAAGTTGATTGTTTCCGATTCCTCCTCAGATGATACTCTTTCAAGCGGAAGGAGGACAGAAAAACGGCTACCCTCTCCCGGTTTACTTTCGAGCGTGATTGTGCCATCCATCAGACTGATCAGCTTTTTTGTTATTGTCAATCCCAGGCCGGTGCCTTCGTAATGTTTGGCTGATGTCGTTACCCTGGTAAATTCTTCAAATATACGATTGGTATCTTCGGCCGAAATGCCTATACCTGTATCGGCGATATCAAATCGTAATGTGTCAGATTTTTCCGATGATTTAATCAGGGAAACTTCAACGGAAACCCGGCCTTCATCAGTAAATTTAATGGCATTTGAAATAAGGTTGCTCAATATTTGTGTAATCCTCACCGGATCGCTTTTGTACATTAATGGAGGGGGAATTGTGTAATCAAGCGTCAGATCAATATTTTTTGCCTTTGCCTGCGGTCGAAAACCTCCAACAATCTCTTCAACCAAAGATTCTAATTTAAAGGAAATGTGATCAATGGTAAATTTCCCCGTGTCAAGATGAGCAAAGTCCAACAGATCATTAATCAGTTTAAGCATATGTTCCGACGCCTTGCTGATGTTTTGCAGGTAAGTCCTATGTTGAGGTGGAATATCAACTCTTTCCTGCATGAATTGGGTATAACCAATAACGGAACTCAGGGGTGACTTAAGATCGTGTGTGAGGCTCAGCATTAATTGTTCTTTGCTCCGGAGCAGTGACTCGGTAAAGGCTTTTGCTTCTTCAAGACTTTGACGGTAATGATGGCTTCGGGTGATATCTTTAAGGATGTTTACCAGGAAAAAGATGACGGTAATCAGCGAGAGGATTCCCACAAAAATTATCAGCGCTGTTTTCCTTTGTATTCGGTTTTGCTGATCATTAACTTTATTGAAGGAATTCATAAACTCTTCATTCTCGATGCCGGATAACATTTGTCGGATCTGATGGGTGATTGTGCGATCATTCGATAATATTTCCTCTTCTTTTTGTTTTAAGCGCGATTGCATCGCAATGCTGTCATCTTTGATCTGGGTAATGACAGCGGTGATTAACCCAGCAATTGTATCTGCCGGGTTAACGGGATTGACAATGCTATCGGTCCGGACGGACTGAATGGTACGGATTTGCAACGCTGAATCTGCTGATTTTGGCGACGAGAATACATTTGCAAGGCGTTCAAAAAAATTTCTCTTTTTTACCTTGATGTAAATTGAGTCGAGATTTGTGGTGACATTCCTGGTGACTTTTAGAATGGGATCAATGGAATCTTTACCTGCGGCTAGTTTTTTCAGCGCCTGCTGATACCTTACTGTGGGTGAATTTTCCTTTTTGATGGCGGCTAATTCCTTCAGGTTCTGCTGTTTCTCCTGAAGCAGTTTTTTGATGCTGTCGGTGTGGATTTGCCGTATAGGCGAATTGACCATTGAGGCCAGTGTATCGATCTGCCAGCTTATTGAATCCATAAGCCTGACGTAGGCACGGTAATGCTTTGTCTGTCCGGTCCGGGCAAAACTACTTTCCAATCCTTCAGCCTCGTACAGGTTGGTAAGGATGTTATTGATGTAAATGAATTTATTATTTACCGGATTCAGATCAACCTCTTCCCCGGTATAATGTTTTATTTCAGAGTAAGTTACCCAAATCATCAGCGATCCTAAAATCACCAACGTGAAATATCCCAGCAGAACTTTGATCTTCACCGAACTTATAAAACGTTTCATCTTCCCGTTGTTTTAATCAGGGGTATAAAACTTTCAGCATACAAATTTACCGAAAGCTTCTGATTCAATCAAGAGAAGACCTTTTAATCGAACTTTTGCAATCCGGATTATCTTCCACTAATATCGCCTCCGCTTGATTCCCTGATATTTTTGGTCCTGGGATTGCCTGAATAGGAGATATCGCCACCGCTGCTCGCGTGGGCATCGAGTTCCCTGCTTACATTAACCCGGATATCTGATCCGCTTGATGCACTGGCTGTACATTTCTGACATTCAAAGTCATCCGCATCGATTTCGCTTCCGCTTGATGCATCTGCCTGAAATACCTCTGCCTTACCCCTGAGCGAAACTTCTGATCCGCTGCTTGTCTCAACCCGTACTTCGTTGGCTTCCAGTTCAAGTTTTACTTCCGATCCGCTGCTGACATTCACTTTAAGATTGTTGAGTTTTAAACCCGATTCTGAATTTACTTCCGACCCTGCCGAAGCATTTAAATGGTCAAGGTTTTTGAAAGATACAAATACTTTTCGCGGTTGACTCTTCCAAAACAGTATAGGCCATGTTTTGTCCCTGATGTAAATTTTCAGGATTCCATTTTCATTGATATAAGTTTATGATTATTCAATTTGTAACATTGACTTTCCAATGCGACAAATGAATAGACGGTAAACGATTGAATTTGTTACACTTTTTTCCGGTGAATTTTTAAAAAATTCAGAGCGTTCTAATTTCTTACCGGTCCGTTCTTGTATTCAGTTGGATTGATCCCGGTTTTTGATTTAAAAACCCGGCTAAAATAGAATATCGATTCGAATCCAAGGCGGTACGAAATTTCTTTTATACTCAGGTTTGTATTGATAAGCAGGTCTTTCGCTTGTCGGATTCGCAACGATAAATGGTATTGTCCGGGTGAGATTCCCTTATATTCCTTAAACATTTTTCGAAAAATGGAGTAATCGATATTTAAATCGAGGGCAAGTTGCCCGATATTCATATTTTTATCGATGTTCTCACGAATAATCAGGCAAGCTTTCTGAATTGTTTGCTCAATTTGTTTGCCTTTAAAGTTTTCATTTTTCTTTATCGAGATGATCGTGCTCAGTATATAAATAACCAGTCCTGAACAAATTTGCTGACAACCGGTTTTTTCCATATCCACCAGATTGAACAATTCGTAAAAACTTTGCAGGAGCCGCTCATTATATCCTATCTGGAAAATAGGATTCTTACCTGAAAAAAAATCATTCTCAAACAGATGGTTCGCATATGTTCCGTTAAAACCGACATAATGCTCCTTCCAGCCCGATTGTGATGGCCGGTAACGATGCCACATCCCTGGAAATATAATGATTACAGAGCCCTCTTTAACTGGATATTTGCCTGTTTTAGTCTCAAGTATTCCCTCCCCGCTGGTGATGTAATTGATTTGAAATTCATGCAAAATTCTGCCGTTTTCCCAGCTAAAACTATACTCTGACGGGTGTCCGGCCGGTGGATAGCTCTCTCCGGGTAAAATATTTGCACAACCGGCTACGTTAATATATAATCCCCAATTTTTATCCTCATTGCTTTTAGTCGTGTATTTGAAGAAATCATCCATCACAAATTCATTTCGTGTAAACAAAATTTCAGGGTGTAGAGACGGGGCATGCTGTAGAGACAGGGCATGCCCTGTCTCTACACCTGTTTTTCGAACATCGATTTTTCTGCACCGCATATGGGACAGACCCAGTCGTCAGGAAGATCGGTAAATGGTGTTCCGGGGGCAATGCCTGATATTGGATCGCCCTTGGCTGCCTCATATTCATAGTGGCATAGCTGGCACTGCCAAATCTCAGGTTTTTCCGGGATATCTGAAGAAAGCGCTTCTATTTTTTCTTTTTCGATATAGGTCGGTGCATTTTTGGGTGAATAGCCTTTTAAAACTTCCCGGTAATAGCTGTAGGTGATGGGTTTACCATGCTCGTCAATAATCCCGTTATCAAGGGCTTCCCCGATAAAGAGGATATGGGTACCCACATCAAAGGTCTGTACAACCTTGCATTCAAACCATGCAACCGATGAATCTGTAACGATCGGACTTCCGGTTTTTCCTTCAAAATAATTAACCCCGGAGAACTTATCCAGATCACGCCCACTTTTGTACCCAAAGCTTCCGATAATCGAGGGATTCGCTTTTTCGCTCAGTACCGAAAAGGCAAAAACGCCGCTTTGTTTGATTAAATCAGTAGTATAATTATCTTTATTGCAACTGATTGCAAATTGAGGGGGGGTGGCAGTTACCTGGAACAATGTGTTGGAAATATATCCTCCCTTGTTGCTTCCGGAACGGGTCGTTATGATATATAATCCATAACTGATTTTAAAGTAAGATTCTAAGTTCATAATGCCGGTTTCGTGTTATAAAGGATAAAGATATCAAAAAATGAGTGTTGTAATCGGCGTGTAAAAATAAATTGATGCCAAACCCCCGCCTGATAAGGTAAAATTTTTCAGGAGAAATATTTTGCTATTATTGAATATCTTGAAGCATAACTAGTTGCTGGCAAATTGGCTTTTGACAATAATCCGGTTTTAAGCTATTATAGTCACAAAATTTAATTTAACTATTTTTTCGAAACATTTTCTTGTTTAAAATCGTTCTAAATAAAAAAAAATAAAATTATGAAGACACTATTGACATTCGTTTTGGTTTTAGCAATTTCCATCGGTATGAAAGCACAGGAAAATACTGAGCAATTGTATTTATTATTTGAGTTTATGCAGGTAAAGAATGAAGCCGGATCCGATTATTACCAGGTTGAACAGTTTTGGTCCGGAATTCACAAACAACGTGTTGCTGATAAATCAATAATTGGCTGGGATCTTTGGTCATTGACACCGGCCGGTTTAAAGCAAGGATCGCAGTTTATGACGGTGACACTTTTTAAAAGTCTTCAGGAAATGTTGCAGGCCATTGGTTCATTGGATGTAATGGCCTATGCTAAAAAAGCCTATCCTAACAAGTCGGAAAAAGAGTTGATTGCCATGTTGAATAAAACCGGTCCGTCGCGTGACATGAACAACCAGGTTCTTTTCAAACAGGTTGATCGGACCAAAGGCGACTTTATTATGAAAGTCGGTACCCTTGCTACGATGGATATCATGAAACAACTGGATGACAGCTATGAAAAAGTGGAGTCTGATATTTTTAAGCCGTGGCATCAGCAGATGGTCGATAGCGGCAAAAAAGGAAGCTGGGAATTGCTACGGGCTATTTTGCCGTCAGGAACCGAAGCTTACGGGAGTCACATTACCGTCAGCATGTATAATGATGCAGCTCAGTTGGCTTCATTTATGGAAGGTTCCGGAGGTGAAATGGACCTAATGACAAATCTTGCTGTAAAGGAAGGGCTGAAAACAAGAAACTGGAAAGAGGTGAAAATCGCAAAACTTGAAATGATGGTAAGGTAACGCACGTATTTTCTCCATCTCTTTTAATTATGCTTTCATAACTAAAAGAGATGGAGATACACTTGAAAATCAGGCCATTAAGGTAATTATGTGAAACGGGCCCCAATGAATCGGGACTCGTTTGATGCGAATGTATTCAGGTTGATTTATCAGAAATAAAAGAGAAAACGCTATTGCTTCGTTTTCCGCGGATTTGCTGATTCCCGGTAGATTACTGTGCTCTTATTGATTCATTACCGGGGTGGATTTTTTTTCCAGTTCTGACCGGGCTGATAAGCCAGTGTGTATTCAGAGTTGTACTCAGGATGTCCTTCCACTTCAAGGATAATCCTGAAACGATCGGTACTCCATTGCGGCAATAGAAATCTTACAGAAGGGCCGGCCTGGTTGATATTGGCTTTTAGTGAGGTATACTCCCATTTGGAAATGATAACCGGCGAAGCGTTCACTGCACCAATTTTTACGGTTACTTTACCTTCCGGCAAATCTTTAAAATGATCGTTGAGCATCCATAGGTCGGTAACAAATGTCTCTCCTGCAGTCCATTTGTATTTCCCGAATCGCGCGCTGGCCAATACCGGACGACAAGCGTTTTTAACCGCATAAAATCCCGGTTTTGCGATGCTGGGATAGCTAATTATGCTGTTGTTGGCTGCTGTGGGCCAAGGTTCGCTGTAGCACCAGTTAATAGCCATCGCGCAATAGGGTTTTTGCCGGCGGGCTTCTTCAAAAATGCATTTGTAACCTTCTCCCTGCATCAGTTGTCCTTTCGCGACCAGTTCATCAAGTGAGCTTGATTTCCCAAAATAATCTTCGATAATCTCCTCACACAACCAGGTTTCACTGGTCCAGGCCTTATATGCATGATGGCTTTCCCACGAAGTTCCGGGTTTAGGAGGCCATAGTTCTTCCCTGGGGATAATGGACTTTAATATTTCGACAGATGCTGGAGCCGGGATTCCGAATTCGGTATACGCTGTAAACTTCGACCGGGCCATCTCCTGGAAGATCTCCTCTTTTGTGGACGAATCACGAAAAACATAATGTCCGTGAGCCATTCCCATCAACGGCGAAGTGGGAATAAACGGTGTTGAGGGATTCAATTCAAGACACTGACTGTTCAGTAATCTTAAAGCCAGCGACTGGTCGGTCATGCCGCTCCAGCTGTTGAACAATTCGTTTCCACCGCACCACATTGCAAGTGAAGCATGTTTCTTAACCCTGTTAATGATTGATGCAGATTCCTGTTTCAAAATACTGAGATAATGAGGATCATCGGGATAATTATTACAGGCCAGCGGAAATTCCTGCCAAACCAAAATTCCCATTTCATCGCACAATTCAAAAAACGATTCTTTATTGATAATTCCGCCTCCCCAGATTCTTAATATATTGAAGTTCGCCTCTTTGGCTAATGTAAGCAACTGATGATATCGTTCACGTGTGATAATTCCGGGAAAGATCTCGGGATTTACCCAGTTTGATCCTTTGCAAAAGATTTTCCGGTTGTTTATTTCAACCTGAATGGGAGGGACACTGCGGGTTTTTGGAAATCCGGAGGGCTCACTCCAGGCCCCTGTGTTCATAACCAGTCTGATCTGACGAAATCCGATTTTTGAAGTGTGCGTCTGAATGATTTTTCCCGAACTATTAATTAACCGGATCTCGGAGTCATACAGATAGGTTTCTCCCTGGTCGTGGGGCCACCAAAGGCGTGGATTGTCCAGTGATGCTGTCTGTTTAAAATTATCAGTTTCAATTGATCCTTCGGCATTTGCCGCAGTAATTCCATTTTTATCTTTTAAATTCCACTTGTAATGGTAACCTTTAAGATTTCGTCCACCCACTTCAAGTGTGATAGCTGCTTTTGATAATTCATTGTTCAGTTTATAATTAACGTGAAAATCGTTGATAAAGGCATCAGGTTGTATTTCAAGCCAGGTATCATCCCAGATTCCAAGCGGTAAAAGGCGCGGATGCCAGTCCCATCCATAACTTACAGCCGGTTTTAGGCTATGCGATGCCTGTGACCTGTCAACTGGTTTGGGATGCAATTTTGGTGCAGGAAACACCTTGATAATTAAGGTATTGTGTTCTTTTAGCCGGGAAGTCAAATCGATGTTTACGGGGGTAAACATTCCTTCCTGCTCATGGATTTTTTCATTGTTTACGAAGATTTCAAACTGATAATCAATGCCTTTTGAAATAAAATATAATTTTTCATCGGTCATTAATTTTGGTTTTTTGAAGCTGGTGCGATAGGTGTAATAATAATCTTCCATCCAGAGGTAGTCTTTCCAATGTTCCGCGTAGTACAGGGGGGCGTAGTTTTCAGCTCTGGCGATATCGAGCTGAACAGCACCTGGTACGGCAGCAGGAATCCATTTCTGAGGTTGTGCACCGGAAGAGGAGGCGTAACCAAGTTCCCATTTTGTTTCAGGATGTACGTTTTGGTCCTGAGCCTGAGCCCATGTAATAATAAAGAGTGCCGCGATGCAAATAAGTACAATTCTCATATCAGTTATTTTGACTGGTATACAAAAATAAAGGGATTGATTCGGGTTTGGACAGAACTTCATATGTTGTAAAACATATCGTAATCAATCGGTTTTTGATTATCTTCGTAGCGTTAAGGTACACGGGAAAGATAAATTAAAGTTGGTTATAAAATCTTAAGTTTTAAACAATGTCAGATAGAAGAGAATTTTTGAAAAAATCGGCTGTTAGTGCAGCAGGTTTAACTATTGCCGGAATGTCTTTCAGTGCCAAAAGCTATGGAAGAATTATCGGGTCAAACGACCGGTTGAATGTGGCGTTAATGGGTTGCGGACGTCGGGTAAGCAGCTATTATAACGCATTAAAAGATAAAAAGAACAATGTTGATCTTGTCTACATCTGCGACGTGATGAAGAGTCAGCGCGAAAAGGTTGGAAAAGATCTGCAGGGAAAAGTCGAAGGTAAAGCCACATTAATTAATGACATACGCGATGTGTTTGCTGATCAGCAGGTTGATGCCATTTTCAATGCCACACCCGATCATTGGCATGCACCAGGCACCTGGATGGCAATGGAAGCCGGCAAGCATGTTTACATTGAAAAACCATGTAGTCATAATCCGCGTGAAGGTGAATTATTGGTAGGTTTTCAGAAAAAATACGGGAAGGTGGTTCAGATGGGTAACCAGCAACGTTCTTCACCCGAATCACAGGACATAATTTCTCAAATTCATAAAGGGGCTATTGGTAAAGCTTATAAAGCGGTTGCATTTTACTCAAATTCGCGTACCGAATGCCCGGTTCCCAAAAAGGCACCGGTTCCTGATGGTCTCGACTGGGAACTTTTCCAGGGACCTGCACCCCGTGTTGAATATATGCACGATATCTGGGATTATAACTGGCATTGGTATGGCTGGAACTGGGGTACTGCTGAAACAGGTAACAATGCAACTCATGAGCTGGATATTGCCCGTTGGGCATTGGAGGTTGATTATCCTGAACATGTTGATGTTGAGGCAGCAAAACGCCATTTTCCTGATGATGGCTGGGAAATGTATGATACTATGGAAGCAACTTTCCGATTTCCGGGAAACAAAGTCATCGTCTGGGATGGTAAAAGTCGTAATGGAATGCAGACTTACGGTGCCGACAGAGGAACCATTATTTTTGGTTCGGAGGGTTCCGTATTTGTTGACCGGGGCGGTTACAAACTCTACGACCGAAAGGGGAAATTAGTAAAAACCGTTAAGTCGGGCAGTACCGAAGCAGGAACAGCACTCGGTGGTGGCGGAGACATGACTGATACTCATATTAAAAACTTCTTTAATGTTATCCGGGGAAAAGAAACCCAGCTTAATTCGCCGATTGAACAGGGTGCCATAACACAGATGATGTGTCATTATGCAAACATATCCTACCGGATCGGAAAATCGTTTGATGTGAATACCCAAAATGGCCATATAAAAGATCGTCATGCGATGAAATTATGGGGTAGAGAATATGCAAAAGGTTGGGAACCAAAGCTGTAACGGGCAACTGGCTACTGGCAACTGGCATCTGGCTATTTTCAATGATTTTTGTTTTCAAATAGTCTATTAATAAAGTTTTCAAACTTTTTAATTGAGGAGTAGTTATTTAATTGCGAAATGCAATCTGCCAGTTGCAAGCAGCCAGTAGCCTGCTGCTAAATTTTCATAATACCCGCAATAACTGAAATAGAATCTAAAATATTAATCCTTAAATTTCAACAAAAATGTCTGACAGAAGAGAATTTATTCAAAAATCGGCGTTGGGCGCAGCCGGTTTGACCCTCGGGGGAATGGCTATGAGCGCAAAGAGTTATGGCAGAATTATAGGAGCCAATGATCGGGTAAAAGTCGGAATTCTTGGCTTCTCCAATCGTTTTGAATCGGCGCTCGG
The DNA here is from genome assembly GCA_942493325.1 of uncultured Bacteroidales bacterium. Taxonomy (GTDB): domain Bacteria; phylum Bacteroidota; class Bacteroidia; order Bacteroidales; family Prolixibacteraceae; genus JAAFHB01. The sequence goes on from OW818689.1 coordinate 6,417,825, forward strand.
GCCTGCATTTCAAAAATATGCGAAGGAGATGAATTTCGAATTTGCTTCAGTATGTGATCTTTGGAGCAAAAGGCGTAATGATGGTGCAAACTGGATTAAAAAGAACAACGCGACCACACCGCTTCAGGCACGCAATACCGATGAGTTTTATAATCAGAAAATGGATGCTGTGATTATCTCAACGGCAGACTTTCAGCATGCATTATTATGTGGCGAATCAGTTCGCGCAGGAATGAATGTTTACTGCGAAAAACCTTTCGCAGAGACCATGGATGATGCCATTTTCGCAAAAAAGGCAGTGAACGAAACCGGAAAAGTGGTCCAGATCGGTTCGCAGCGTCGTTCAGGCCCTAATTACCAGGCCGCTCACAACTTTATCCAGGAGGGGAAGTTTGGTAAAATATGTGCCGTTGAAATGACCTGGAACGTGAATCAGCCCGGTCGCTGGCGTCGTCCGGGTGAAGTTGCCATACTCAAAGAATCGGATACCGACTGGAAACGATTCCTGATGAATCGTCCATTTGAGAAATGGGATCCGCGCAAATATTTGGAATTCCGGCTTTTCTGGCCATTTTCATCCGGTATTCCCGGTCAGTGGATGGCTCACCAGATCGATACCGTACATTGGTTTACGCATCTGCCTCATCCAAGATCTGTTGCAGCCAATGGTGATGTATATGTCTGGAAAGACGGCCGCAGCAATTTTGACACCATGACAGCTGTTTTCGACTACGGCCCGCTGGATAAGAAAGATGAAGGTTTCCAGGTAATCTATTCTTCACGACAAACCAACGATTCGGGAGGCACTAAGGAGTGGTATTTCTCCAACGGCGGAAAACTTGACCTTGATACAAATAAAGTATCTTCTGAAGGTGGTTTGAAAGAACGCTATGCCAAAGAGATGGGTATGAAAGCCAACTTACTGGAACCGTTTGAACTTCCGCAATTAAAAGTTGAAACCGATTCAAACACCGGATCAGATCCATTGACAAACGCCCATATGAAAAACTGGATGGATTGCGTTCGTGCCAATAATCCCAAGACCAATGCGCCTGTTGAGGCCGGTTACAGCCATTCGATTGCCAATATTATGACAACTGCTGCGCTTCGTACCGGACAAAAGGCAACATTTGATGTAAAAACACAGCAGGTAATGGCCGGAGGTAAGGTTTTCAAATATTAATCGTTTAAATGTTTGATATATAATACTATAAGGGAAGAAAATTCTGTAGAGACGTTGCATGCAACGTCTCTACATTTTTAATTTAACCGGTCACCCGATTAATTTAATATATCTACCATTATCCAATACATTTTATGATGATAAAAACATTTTTTACTGCAATTCTTTTTCTGGGAACAATCCTTGTTTCTTATTCCCAACCAATCAGTATGCAAACCGATAACGATGGCGTATGGATTAAAGACGGGGATCAGAAAGTTTTTTTTTATCAGAAGTCTCCCAAATCGCTGGATGGTAAATATTCGAGATCGAATTATCTTCATCCTGTTTTCGGTTTGGATGGTGAACTATTAACCGAAGATTTTCCTGCTGATCATTTCCACCATCGAGGAATTTTCTGGACCTGGCACCAGCTTTGGAAGGATAATTTGCGGTTAGGTGATCCCTGGATGTGCGAAAATTTTTTTCAGGAAGTAACAGATATTAGCTTTAGTAAAGGAAAACAATCAACGGGCCTTCTTGAAGTAAAAGTACTTTGGAAAAGTCCGCTGTGGCTGAAAAATGGCGTTCAGAGTGCCGTAATCTCAGAAACTACGAAAATTACGGTATACCCTGTTCAGCAGGATTGCCGGCGAGTTGATTTTAATATTGAATTGAAGGCATTGGAAAATGGAATCCGGCTTGGAGGCTCGGAGGATGAAAAAGGATACAGTGGTTTTTCGGTTCGGATTCCTTTGGTGCCGGGAATGAAGTTTACCAGTGGAGGAGCTGAGGTTGTCCCTCAAAATCTTGCCCTTACGGCTGGTCCTGAAATGGATATCTCCGGAAGAGTAGGAGCGGGGGATAACCTGGCTGGTATAATGATGGTTTGTCATCCATCAAATCCTGATTTTCCACAGAAATGGATTATCCGTAAGGAAAAAAGTATGCAGAATTGTGCATGGCCGGGAAATACCACAGTTGGGATTAAAATGTCGGAACCTTTAGTTCTCAACTATTCTGTAATTATCCACCGGGGTGATGCCGGTATCGCCGGACTTCAAAAAATCAAACAATCAATTTTGGGTAGAAAATTCTGACAGTTCAGATTACCATAACACATCTGTGGCAATTACGGATGTGTTATGGTTTTTTATACATCAAAAAAATGGATAGGTGAATCAGGGTTTTTTATCCCACCAAACTTTGTCTGTATCTATCACAACAGTCGGAACATTATCTTTATTGTAAAGTTTTGGACTGGTTGCATAAGGCATTCTGACCGGAACATTGTCGTATTGAGGTCCGAGAGGCATTTCCACTACCGGATAATGTGTCCTTCGGTAATCGTTGTAATTTTCTATGGATAAGAAATTCGCGATATATTTCAATTCAATGATCATTCTTTGAGCCGCTTCGAAGGTTCCCGGTAACGGGGGTAGTGAAGCAACAAAAGCATTGGCCTGTGCTGTTGTGAAAGCAGGGGCGTTATTGCGCTGTAACTTCAGCATACTGACTTTTGTCCCCTCCTTCAGATAGGTATAGGCATTTGCATAATCATTTTTCCAAAGATAGGCCTCCGACTTCAGAAAGTTTACTTCGGCAAAAGTAATCAGTGAAACCGGGGTTGACTTGGTAATGAAATAGGGTAAAACTGGTTCACCCTCATCATAGTCGGTCCGTTCGATGGCCAGTTTTGAGGTTTCACCGGGAATAGTCGTTAACAAACCATTGCGGTGAGGAATAATCTGCCCGATGTGATCTCCTCCGTAGGCAGGATCAGCAAAAACAGTTAACCGGGGATCGTTATACTTAATCAGCAGATTATAAATATTTGTATCCAGGTATAGGATGTTAAACTTACTCATCCACTGATACCAAGGGTTCTCTTCCCCTGTTTTATCAAAGTAAGCAAAGTCTGCATCCTCAGAGGTTCCTGTAATTCCCGTGGTGAGCGCTGAAAGTGCAATATCTGCCTGCGCGGGTCCGCCTTTCGCATAGGTCAGCCTGATGGCATACCTCGCTTTCAGCGAACTGGCCAGTTTTTTCCATTTGGAAAGGTCACCGTGGAAGAGCAAATCATCATCTCCGGGTGTCGCCAATTGAGCCGTTGCGGAATTCAAATTTGCAATGCCGTCATCGAGCAATTTAAAAACCACGTTATATACCGTCTCCTGGTTATCGTATTTGGGTTTCGGGAACACCTCGGGTTGAAAAGCTTCCGAAAGCGGTATCGAGCCCCACAAATCTGTTGTGATGGCAACAGAATATGCCATCAATATCTGACCAATCCCCTGGTAATGGGTGTTCCCGTTGGCTTCCGCTTTTTGTATTAATAAATTGGTGTTTTTTAATACATTCGTATACAGGGTGTATTCCCATGTATTGTTAACATCTGTATCCAGAATCCTGAAGGTTTGTACATCGGGTGGCAGACCATTTAAGGCAAACTGTCCAACCCAGGCATTGGCATATCTTGCCGGAAATCCACCTGCCAACTCATAAGGTATTGTGGCAACAATTCCGGGTAGCAGAACACTTTCGTTGATGACCTCCTCGGAGGGTGAATCAGGATTAACATTCACATCCAGCCAATCTGAACAGCTGCTAAGCCCGCTTACCAGTATAAATATAGCGAGTATTTTATATAGTGCTTTCATATTCATATAATTATAAGGTTATTTTAAGGGCAAAATTGATGCTTTTCGTTGAAGGCACCGCGAAATTCAATAGACCCTGCCCGTTACCACTTCCGTAAAGGCTGTTTTCAGGATCCGATCCTGTAAAATCATCCTTGGTTTTTAACCATAGATTTCTTCCTGATATTGTAAAAATGAGCCCTTTGAGGGATACTTTCTGAAGTAAATCTTTCGGGAAATCGTAACTTACCGATACATCACGCAGCCGGATAAAGCTGGCATTCTGAACATTCGCCTCATCGATGTTACTTTGATTTGACCAGTATGTACGATGGTTGGTGATCTGCGTAGTGTTGGGCTGACCATCAGATTGTCGGATCCCTTTCACAACAATAGGCTGTTCCCGGTTGCGGGTAAACCATGACGTGCCATAGGCTTTAGTATAATATTCATCGAGGTTATAGATGTCTCCGCCCTGGCGTGTATCAATCAGGGCAGAAACTGAGATTCCATTCCATGTGAAGGTATTTCTGATGCCCCCGATCCAGTCCGGCATTGCAGTACCAATTGGTCCACTCTCTGTGGCTGATAATTCGAATCCGTCATCATCTACCAGTATTTCACCTGCATCATTTCGCAGGTAACGGCTGCCCCAGATCACACCATATGGTTTATCTGCCATGATAAATATTCCCGGTGCAGTAAATCCTGCCAGGCGGATGCTGCTGATGCCTTCGGTCAGACTGATTACTTTATTGTCGTTTTTGCTATAGTTAATACTGACCTCCCAACTGAGCTTATTAATTTTCAAAGGAGTACCCGTTAAAAGTATTTCCAGTCCCTTGTTTTCGATTTCAGCGGCATTAACGACCTTGCTGCTATAACCGATTTCGGGAGCCGTTGGTGCGCTAAATATTTGATCCTTACTTGTTTTATCGTAATAGGCAAGGTCGATGGAGGCCCTGTTGCTGAAAAATCTCATTTCTAAACCAACCTCGTATTCTGTAGTGATTTCAGGTTTCAGAAGAGGGTTTCCCTGTACGTTTGATTGCAGGTAGCTTCCGATTCCATTAAACGGGAAATTTATTGTTCCGCGCATACCATCACCCGGAGCTGCCTGTACATAACTGGTAACAGTCGAATAGGCAGGCGCGTCGTTACCAACCCGGGCAAACGACAGTCTGAGTTTACCGAAATCGAACCACTCATTTTTCAGGCTAAATGCATCACTGAAGATAACGCCGGCACTCACCGATGGATAGAAATAGGAATTATTCCCCTTAGGTAATGTCGAAGACCAGTCATTTCTTCCTGTAAGGGTAAAATAGAGATAATCTTCATACGAAAACGTGGCAGAACCGTATAAACTTACCATTCTTCGCTGATTTGTCCCTTCCGTAGGATTATTGACTTTTGTGTTTGACAGGTTATAAAATCCGGGAATAATAAAATCAGTCGCCTGTATTGCTTTTGAATGATAGAATTGGGTATTGATATTATGTCCGACCAGAAAAGTCGCTTTAATTTTATCCGTTACAGTCCTGTCTCCGATGAACATCAGATCGGAATTAATTTCTCTCCGGACACGGGCAGTCTCAATTATTCTGCCTGAAGGGTAAGATCCTCTGTTACCTGCGTTTTCGAAAAATTTTACAGACGATGAATAATAATCAATCCCAATGTTTTCCCTGATCTTCAGCCATGGTAAGAGGCTGTATTCGAAGTTGAAGGTTGGAACAAACCTGTCCCGTTCATCGGAATACCTTGCATTGTCTAAAATCCAATAGGGGTTATTTCTGAAGGGAGTTCTCCACAACCGCTGGACCCCATTCGCATCAACCGCGGGAAAGAGGTTGTAAGTTGGCGGTACTGAAAGAACTGTCCACATAATCGAACTCTGTTCATTTCCCTCGCTCAAGCGTTCATTTCTTGTGGAAGTGTATTCCATTTTGGCTCCCATTGATAACTTATCGCTGAGTTTGGCGTCAAATTTAACCATGGTACTGTACCGGTCGAGTGTATTTCCGGGAACGGTCCCGTTCTGATTTAAGGTGCCGATACTGGCAAAATATCCAGCTTTGTCGGATCCGCCCTGGATATTTAAAGAGTTTTCATATGTTTTTCCGGTATCGAAAATTGCCCATCTGTCGAATGTTTCGTAACTGGTTGTATCCAGCCGCGGGCCCCATACCCATGATGACTTTTGTGTCTCTCCATCAACGTAATTTCCCCCTGTTCCCAATCCGTATGCTTCCTGAGTTTTTCCCGGCCTGATTTTATCGAGACCAAAACGGGAACTAAAGGTGATCACCGGCACTTTTGCTGATACTCCGCTTTTTGTAGTGATCAGGATGACTCCATTCGCAGCACGGGACCCGTAAAGGGCAGTTGCGGCTGCTCCTTTCAGCACGGTCATCGAAGCAATCTGATTGGGATCGATATCGATACCCGTATTGGCAGTTGATCCATAGAAAAGTGCCTGATCCGAGTCATTTTCATCAAAATTATACTCTTCGTTGTTGAAAGGAACACCATCAATTACGAAAAGAGGTTGATTATTACCCTGCAAGGAGGATACTCCCCGAATCGTGATACGCGACGAGCCTCCGGCCATTCCACTCGAGTTCGACACTTGAACACCTGCTACCTTACCCGAAAGCGCCGAAACCACATTGGCCTCATTCGCGTTAACAAGCTCATCCGATTTGACCTCTGTAGCGGAATAAGTTAATGATTTTTTCTCTCTGGAAATCCCTAACGCAGTAACAACAACTTCATTCACAACAATGTCTGTTGGGCTTAAGGTAATTGAATATTGTGATGAAGCTGTCAATGGAACTTCTGCCGAAGTCATCCCGACAAAAGATACGACCAGCGCAGTTGCCGAGGTGTGTACCTGGAGTGTGAATTTACCTTCCATATTGGTTACTGTTCCCAGTGTAGTCCCTTTGACGACTACCGAAGCTCCCGGAATTGAACTGCCGTCCTCCCCGGAGATGACAACCCCGGAAATATCCCTGGTTTGTGCAAAAACAAAATGTATTCCCATATAAACCAGGCATATAAGTAAAAACGTTAGTTTTTTCATAGACTAATTTTTAAGATTAATAATGAAGTCTTGAACTAAAACGATTAAACCATACGGTGAAACTGATTCACAAGAATTTTGCAACATTATTTTTATCTGTTATTTATTTTTATCCGATAAAAATGCTGCTTCACAATAGTAAATTTAAAAAATAATTTTGTGATATTTACAAATGAAACAAAAAAAATAATTCAGTAATTAACTGGCATCCATCAATTTATAGATTTGTGATCAACACGATGTTTTTGTAAAATACAATATTTCAGCCTGTTGAGTTTAATTGGCATAAAATCAATATAATACGATATTAGTCAGGTAACCGGAAATGGATGAGCATAAATCCATTTTTAATTGTTTTCACACCCGGAATCGGATGGGCGGAACATTTACACGCGGCTTTATGAAACAAAAGAGTAGAATAAGATAGTTTTTTTTATTTTTGCAGTTGAATTTAGTTGAAAAGAATCAGGAGAGATGCCAGAGTGGTCGAATGGGACGGTCTCGAAAACCGTTGTACTGGCAACGGTACCGTGGGTTCGAATCCCACTCTCTCCGCACAATACGTGTTATCATGATTCAGGTGATATCTTTATGGGCAGGTAACAGTTAAATTCTGTTCCGGACCCAAATCCTTTGACTTTCGCGCCTTTACTTTAAGGTTCTCTTTGCTTCGGTTGTAATCAATCAATTATATCCACATTACTCCGGTTTCCCTTAATTCATTCACCTTTAATTATTTGTGGCTCAATGTCTTCAATTAATATTTAAACGATTAATATTTCCCTGCTATTACACATGTGATATTAATTATCTAAATTTAAAAACAAGTTTCCCTCAGCTTTGTTAAATAATAAAATCCACTAATAAAATTCGGCCATGAAAATGAAAATTGTATTTTTATCTTTAGCCGTAATGATTTTGGCTTTGGTTGGCTGTAACAGGAGTGAAGACCAGTTACAGGTCCCGGATGAGTCATTATCATTGAAAAGCACTTCGGTCAACAATAAATATATTGTGGTACTGAAGGATGATGCCGTCCTTGCTAAATCAGGTTATGAGACCAGGAAAGAAAAAGTAACCGCAAAGGCCTATGGATTGCTTAAAAAATATGAGGTCGCTGGCGAAATCGAGGAAGTTTACGAAACTGCATTACAGGGATTTACTGTAAGAATGGCTCCGGGACAGGCTAAGAAATTAGCATTAGACGACAATGTGAAAATTGTGGAAAAGGATCAGGTAATTTCATTATCGCCAATCAATGCTACCGGAAAACCACAACCTATACCCCCTAAAGAAACAATTCCCTGGGGCATTAAACGTGTTGTCGATGGTGTTTTAAGTGGTGTTGGAAAAACAGCCTGGATTATTGACAGCGGGATTGATCTTGATCATCCTGATCTGACTGTTGATCTGGCAAGATCCAAATCTTTTCTTGGCGGAACAAGTACGTCGGATGATCAAAACGGACATGGAACACATGTGGCTGGTACTGTTGCTGCAATAGATAACGAGATTGGAGTTGTAGGTGTGGCTGCCGGAGCAACTGTTATTTCCGTCAGGGTACTCGATCGCAGAGGCAGCGGTTATACATCCGGAGTCATTGCCGGGGTGGATTATGTTGCTGCGAATGGGGAATCCGGAGATGTTGCGAATATGAGCCTTGGTGGTAGTCCTTCAGATGCGCTCGATGCGGCCGTTTCTGGCGCTTCAACAAAGGTAAAATTTGCTTTAGCTGCCGGTAACGAATCGGATAATGCAAACAATCACTCTCCCGCCCGCGTAAATGGAGCTAATATCTATACTGTTTCGGCCATGGGAGAAGTTGATAAATGGGCTTACTATTCAAATTACGGGAATCCTCCGGTTGACTGGTGTGCACCAGGAACTTACATTTATTCGACTTATAAAGGTGGCGGATATGCAACGCTTTCAGGAACATCGATGGCCGCTCCGCATGTTGCGGGGTTGTTATTATTAGGAAATATACATAAGGATGGTACTGTAATTGGCGATCCGGATGGAAATCCGGATAAAATTGCTCATCATTAATTTATTTCCTTTTCCATCTCCAAAAGGACGGTTGAGGATTATCCCCGGATGCGAAACAAATATTGGCAATTACGTATAACAAAATTTGAGTTCATTAACTTTGCTAATCTGAATAATTCACTAATAAAATCCGATTATGAAAATGAAAATGAAAATTCTGTTTTTATCTTTAGCTGTGATGATTTTGGCTTTGGTTGGCTGTAACAGGAGTGAAGACCAACTACAGGTCCCGGATGAGTCATTAACCTTGAAAAGCGCTTCGGTCAACAATAAATATATTGTGGTACTGAAGACTGATGCGGTCCTTGCAAAATCAGGTTTTGAGACCAGGAAAGAAAAAGTAACCGCAAAGGCCTATGGTTTGCTTAAAAAATATGAGGTCACGGGCGAAATTGAGGAAGTCTACGAAACCGCATTGCAGGGATTTACCGTTAGAATGGCTCCGGGACAGGCCAAGAAAATGGAAATCGATCCGAACGTGGGTTACATTGAGGCTGATAAAATAATCAGCTTGTCACCTATTGAACTGAATGGTAAACCTGGTGGAACTACTTCACCGGTTCAGTCAACGCCATGGGGTATCTATCGTGTCGGTGGTGGAGTACCCTATACTGGATCTAATGTTGCGTGGATTATTGATACCGGTATTGATCTTGATCACCCGGATTTAAATGTTAATCCGTCAAGAGGCTGGAATTTTGTAACCGGAACACAAAATGCTGATGACGACAACGGTCATGGAACACATTGCGCGGGAATTGTGGCTGCTAAAGACAATTTAATTGGCGTGGTAGGTGTAGCAGCCGGAGCAACAGTTGTGCCAGTTAAAGTTCTAAACCGACGCGGATCAGGCGCTTATTCAACAATTATCAAAGGAGTTGATTTTGTCGCTGCAAATGCACAACCGGATGATGTTGCTAATATGAGCCTTGGTGGTCCATATTACCTGGCATTAAACCAGGCAGTCGAAACTGCAGCAGCTAAAAGAATATTTTTTTCACTGGCTGCTGGGAACGAAAGTACATTAGCAAGTAGTAAATCACCTGCAAGTGCTGGTGGTGCAAATATTTATACAATTTCAGCTATGGGAAATGGCGATATTTGGGCTTACTATTCAAATTATGGTGATCCTATAAGATATTGTGCGCCCGGATCTTCCATCTTATCGACTTATAAAGGTGGAGGCTACGCAACGCTTTCAGGAACATCAATGGCAGCACCTCATGTTGCAGGAATATTATTATTCGGTACAATAAGCTCAGATGGTGAGGTATTAAACGATCCCGTACCTCCTGCCGATCCAATTGCTCATCGTACACTCAATTGAATGGGTATGTCTACTAATCAGTTAAATGATATAAAAAAAGCGGGCCAACTGACCCGCTTTTTTTATATCATTCAGTTGATTTGATTCTTACACCATTCCCGAAAATCCCATAAATGCCATTGCCAGGATGCCGGCAGTGATCAGTGCAATCGGGGTTCCCTTTAATCCTTCAGGAATATCGGATAGTTCAAACTGTTCGCGGATTCCGGCAAAAATAACTAGCGCAAGCCCATAACCTGCTGCGGTGGCAATAGCGAAAACTACCCCTTCAAGCAGGTTAAACTCTTTGGTGATGGTCAGAATGGCCACCCCAAGAATAGTACAGTTCGTTGTAATCAGTGGCAGAAAAACACCCAGTGCCTGGTAAAGCGCCGGACTTACTTTCTTTAGTATAATCTCCACAAGCTGCACAAGGGCGGCAATTACCAGGATAAAAGCGATGGTCTGCAGGTATCCCAAATGCAGGGGATTTAACAGGTAATACTGGATAATATACGTTACAATTGTTGCAAGGGTCATTACAAATGCTACCGCCCCCGCCATACCGATTGCCGTTGAGGAGCTCTTCGATACACCCAGAAACGGGCAAATTCCGAGAAACTGTACCAGAACGATGTTGTTGACCAAAACGGCTGAGATAATAATTAAAATATATTCCATTTTGATTATGCTTTTTTGATTTTATTAATGATGGCAATAAGGTATCCGAGCACGATAAATGCGCCGGGGGCCAGAATAAAGATCAGGCTGCCATAGTTCTCCGGAAAAATAGTCAGGCTGAATACTTTTCCCGTTCCCAGGATTTCCCTTACCGATCCCAGCAATGTGAGGGCAAATGTGAAGCCAAGTCCCATGCCTAAACCGTCAAGAGTGGAGGTAATGACATTGTTTTTGGAAGCAAAAGCCTCCGCTCTTCCCAATACAATGCAATTGACAACTATCAGCGGAATAAACAGGCCAAGACTCGCGTATAAAGCGGGTACATAAGCCTGCATGCCAAGTTGCACAATCGTAACAAAGGTGGCAATAATAACCACATAAGCCGGAATCCGTACTTTATCCGGTATAAATCCTGCAACCAATGATACCAGGATATTGGACATCACAAGTACGAAGGTGGTAGCAAGTCCCATCCCGATGCCGTTGATGGCTGAAGAGGATACCCCGAGGGTCGGGCACATTCCCAGTAAAAGAACGAATACCGGGTTTTCCTTCATTAACCCGTTTAATAATACGCTGATTTGTTTCATGAGTTGGTTCCTTCCTGATTAGTCCCGTTTTGTTTTGGTCCGCTGTTTTGTTGATCTGTATGGCTTTTCCAGGCTTTATAGGCCCGCTCCACCGATTCAAGAAAAGCTCTTGACGAAATGGTGGCAGCTGTGATGGCATCCACTGAACCACCATCTTTTTTGACAGCCAGGTTGTCGGCTGCCGGATCCTTACCAATCACATACTGGCCGGGTTTTTCTTCATTCGAAAACCAAAGGGCCATCTTCGATCCAAGGCCTGGTGTTTCATGATGTTCAAGGATATTGTAACCGGTTATTTTGCCATCTGCAGAAAATCCAACCATGACCGTGAAAAGTCCTGAAAAACCTTTTTTGGTATAACTTTTCACTGCCGTTGCAATCGTTATGCTGTCCTTATCAAGTGCAGGAAAAAGGACAAGTGAATCGGTTTCACCTTCAGGAAGTACTTTAAAGCTTGTACCCAGTTTATCGAACGGGGGCAGCACAGCTGCCACTGCTTTATTCTGTGCTTCAATATTGGCCTTTTCGATCGCACCTTTGGTAAATTCATTGACAACACCAAGAGAGGCAGATGCCACGAATGTAACCGCAAAAAGGGCGATCACCATATTTTTAAAATTTGATTCTTTTGCCATTAGTTAAGCCCTCCAAATTTCGTTGGTTTAAAACGTGCATTAATCAAAGGGGTAAGTCCGTTCATAATCAAAATAGCGAAAGATATTCCTTCAGGGTAAGCGCCAAAGTTCCGGATGCAAATGGTCAGGACTCCGATACCAATTCCGAATATTAACTGCCCCTTGTGAGTCATCGGTGAAGTAACCATATCAGTTGCCATAAATATTGCGCCAAGCATGGCACCGCCTGTAATTAAATGAAAAACGGGATCAATAAACCGTTCCGGGTTGATCATCCACAGTGTCCCCTGGAAAATGGCAATCGTACCCAGTACGGCAACCGGAATGTGCCAGGTGATGATTTTTTTCCAGAGCATATATATTCCTCCTAACAGCAGCGCAATAGCCGACAATTCACCCAGCGATCCGCTCATATTTCCCCAGAACATATCAAAATAGCGCGGAAGTTCAGTTGCAATTTCCGACATCGTTTTTCCGCTTTTTAATCCCTCCTTCAAAAGTCCAAGCGGTGTGGCTCCTGTGAAACCATCAGTTCCGGTGACAGGTGCCGTCCAGGTAGTCATTTGTACAGGGAAAGAGATCAAAAGGAACACGCGGCCGACCAATGCCGGATTAAACGGATTTTGCCCCAGGCCTCCAAAAGACAATTTGGCAATTCCGATTGCAGCCAAAGCGCCAATCAGCAGCATCCAGATGGGTAGTCCGACCGGAACGTTGAACGCGAGCAGTATCCCCGTTATCACTGCCGTTCCATCATTTATTGTCGGTTTAATTTTAAGGATGTATTTCTGAATCAGGTATTCGAACCCGACACAGGCTGCTACTGCAATAAAGGTGATTTTAAGGGCGTCGGGTCCGTTAAATACAGTCGACATAATAAGCGCCGGGATAAGTGCGAAAACCACACCATACATGATCTTTCTGACTGACTCGTCTCCTTTGACATGCGGCGATGGGGCAATAGTTAATACTTTATTCATTACTATATGTTGTACGTTGAGTTTCAGGTTTTATGATCTGTTTTATAACAATAACCGGTTTATAATTTTATTTTACGCGAACGGATTATTTTTCCAACTGTCGATTTTCCGAGCCGGATATAATCTAAAAGCGGCCGCGCTGACGGACAAGTATAGGAGCAAGACCCACATTCGATACAATCCATTACGTTGGACGATTCACTACGGTCCCAGAGTTTTTTTTGTGACAGGGTCATCAGTAAGTAAGGTTCCAGTCCCATAGGGCACACGTTGATGCATTTGGCGCACCTGATACAGGGTTGTTCGGTCGTCCGGAATGATTCCGATTCAGGCATCACAAGGATTCCCGATGTCCCTTTTTTGACGGGAACATCAAGCGTAGTGATTGCCCGTCCCATCATCGGTCCGCCACTGATTACTTTTCCGGTCGATTCGGGTAATCCCCCGGCGGCTTCGATCAACTGACTGACCGGTGTACCGATTCTTACCAGAAAGTTGGACGGCGATGTGAGTGTTTTGCCCGTTACGGTAATAACCCTCTCGATCAGGGGTTTATTTTTCATAACTGCCTCATATATTGCCAAAGCGGTACCTACATTATTCACCACGGCCCCGATATTGATAGGAAGGTGGCCGGAAGGGACTTCTTTGCCTGTAATAGCTTGAATTAAAAGTTTTTCCCCTCCCTGTGGATATTTTACCTTTAGCGGGCAGACTTCGATTCCCTGGTATTTTTTGCAAAGGTTTTTCAGGTTACTGATCGCCTCGGGTTTGTTATTTTCAATCCCTATAACGGCCCTGTTTACATCAAGTGCTTTCATTAACAAGGTTATTCCAACCATGATCTCATCACCGCGTTCAATCATTAAACGATGATCGGCCGTTAAATAAGGTTCACACTCAACACCATTGATTAAAAGAATGTCTGCCCTGGTATCAGGAGGAGGGGAGAGTTTGATATGCGTCGGAAAGGTTGCACCTCCAAGTCCGACTATTCCGGCATCATGGATCCGCTGCGAAATTTCCTTTGCCCCGAGTGGTGAATTGGTGATTAATTCAGTACTCCGGTCAATCGTTTCCTCCCACTCGTCGTATTCAACCTCAATTATTACCGCATTTTTTTTGTAGCCCGAAGGCATCATGACATCCTCAATTCGGACCACTGTGCCAGAGACAGAAGAGTGAACATTGGTCGAAATGAAGCCCGTACTTTTTGCAAGCAGTGTTCCAACTTTAACACGATCACCTTTCTTTACAATGACAGTAGCCGGGGAGCCCAAATGTTGGGTCACAGCAATAACAGCTGTTTTTGGCAAGGCCAGTGTTTCAATACTTTTTCCCGCAGTGAGCTTATTCTCCTTCGGGTGAACACCCCCTGATTTAAATGTTTTCAACATTATTCAATATAGTGTAATATAGTAATGTAATAATTAGTAAACTAAGCATCAACCGGTTTGCATTCTACATTTTCAGCGGTGTCAGGTTTTAACTTTCTGGGAGGAAAATTAACTTCCAGAATCGAGCTGGTCGGGCAAACTGATACACATTTACGGCATAATTTACATTTATCGGAGTCGATAAAAGCGAGGTTATTCGAAATTTCAATGGCATCAAATTCGCATACTTTCTGACATTTGCTGCAGCCGATACAGGCTACCTTACATGCCCTGGAAGCAATACCACCCTTCTCTTTATTTACACATGCCACGTATATCTTACGGTATTTAGGCATCTGTTTACGAAGTTCGATAATGAATTTTGGACAAGCTTCGACACATGCCCCGCAGGCGGTGCATTTCTCGTCGATGATTTCAGGAAGACCGGTTTCACTGTTCATGTGAATGGCATCAAATTTACAGACCGGAACGCAGTCACCAAAACCGAGACATCCGAATGAACAACCCGTTTGGCCTGAATAGAGTGATGACGCTATCGCGCAGGTCAGAGCTCCGTCGAAGGTATTGGTTTTGGGACGGTGGGCACAAGTTCCGTTGCAACGTACAACCGCAGTTTTTGGAGCCTTGTAAACCGCTTTGAGTCCAAGTGTATCTGCAATGGAGACCATACAGTCATTTCCCCCCACTGTACAGAAGAGTTGTGAGAGTTCGTTGGCGTTAACGCAAGCCTCCGCAAAAGCTCTGCATCCGGCATAACCACATCCGCCGCAATTGGCAGCCGGTAAAATAGCTTCCACCGCATCAATTCTTGGGTCTTCAAAAACTTTGAATTTTCGGGATACATAATAGAGAATTATTGCAGAAATAATTCCTATTATGCTGATTACCAGTACTGTATTTATTAGTGTGTCACTCATATTGTTTCAATTTTACTCGATTTTCTGATATTGAATTTCAACGTTTTCATTAGCTTATCCCTAAAAAAAAAATAAACCAATATAGTAAATGGTAAGGATGAATAGTGCTCCTGTTGCAGCAAGCACTTCGTTGTTGGTATAATTCAGAATGATGACTAATTCTGACACCATAAAAATGAGAGGGAGAATATAGGCAAGAAATACTGCACGAAAACCCTGGGACTTGTCTGAAATAATTTCAACCCTTTCGCCGGGCGCGAATTCACCCACCCATTTCGTAATTTCGATCTCTTTCTCCTCGCTGTCGGAGGAGGAACAGGCTCCCTTTGCATGGCATGAAACACATGCAGACTGTGAGAGAACAGTTACAACAATGTGTTGATTGTTAATTGACTTTACGATCCCGCTATGACATGTTTTGTCCTTAATATCCATAAATGACGCTTCCGAATTGGGCGCAAAACTAACCTTTATTTACTTTCTTTTAAAAGATTTTTCCCATACTGCCGGATAGAGACTGTTATTTAGAGTAATTACAAATATGAGTTAACCATCAAATAATAAGTAATATAAGGAGTTTTTAGTTTAATTTCGGGAAGTTTGACCCCCTTGAGAAAACGACCTATTGATCCGAAAAGTTGAAAAGTTGACCTTTATAACTTTTATTTTTAGTTTATCAACAAATTCATGGAAAATTAATCCTACTATTGCAAAAAAATTACTTATACCATGGATGACCATCCGGCGGACATAGAAAGTTTAATCTAAGGGGTAATAATAAGCTACTTACCTCTTTATACTGATTGGAGGATTAGCGTTATGATTACCTATTTAAAGAACGATAAAGGGTTCCGTCCTATTGAAAAATGGGTTCCCTATTGCTGGATTAAAGTTGAATGTCCTACAGAGGAAGAACTTGTGCTGCTAAGCGAACGGTTCAATATTCCGGCCGAATTTATTACCGACATCGCTGATACAGATGAGCGTCCACGCTCGGAGGTTGATGACGATTACCAATATCTCATTATCAGGATTCCCCATTTTTCAGACAACGGTGCACCCTATGTTACCGTACCGTTGGGGATCATATTTTCAAATGAGATCACCCTTACCTTATGTTATTATCAGACCCAGATGCTGGCTGATTTTACACAATATACCCAGCGGAAAAATATTAACGTAACGAACAATTTTGATTTCGTCATGCGTCTTATTTTATCGTCATCAATCTGGTTCCTTAAATACCTAAAGCAGATTAATAATCAAATCCGGCAGGCAGAAATTGAACTTGAACGGTCGATTAAAAATAAGGAATTACAAAGCCTTATGGCCATTGAAAAATCGCTGGTCTATTTCATTACTTCACTACGCGGAAACGGAATCCTGTTTTCAAAAACCAAAAATCTTAAATTCAGCAAGGAATTCTTTGATGAAGATCTGTACGAAGATGCTGAAATTGAGTTGAGACAGGCCATTGAAACGGCAAATATCTACAGCGATATTCTTAGTGGTATCAGAGACTCGTACGCGTCGGTGATTTCCAATAACCTGAACGTGATCATCAAACAGTTGACCAGCATATCCATTATTCTGATGATCCCGACTGTGATCGCCAGTATATTCGGAATGAATATCCCCAACTTCCTGGAAAACAATTATTTCGCTTTTATGTGGGTTATTTTGGGATCGTTTATGATCTCAATTGTGAGCGTTTTATTATTTAAGCGGCGCGACTGGTTCTAAAAAGCAGGAAAGCGACAGGGCGACAGGGAGATCCGAGTCAAGGGTGTGTCTTGTCCTGAAAGAGGTTTACAGATTCAAAAGTGACCGGGTGACTGCATTTATAAATTGAGCAAAGTTAAAGGGCCTTTGTTCATTCTTTTAGAAGTCACCCGGTCACTACATTTCTCATCTTCTCATTTCTCACATTCTCATATTTGCCCCTTTCGCCCCATGCTCCATGCTCCATGCCCCATGCCCTTCTAGCTTATTGATCCCCAGTTTAAATGGTTCTTTTTCAGGGCGATTAACTGCTTTTTTAAGATATTGTTTTGTGGTTGTTCGAGCAGCGGATCTTCAGCAATAATGGTTGTAGCAATATCACGTGCATATTGCAGTATCTGGCCATCCTTTGCAAGATTGCTGATTTTTAAATCAAAAGCGATACCACTTTGCTGTGTACCCTCAATATCACCCGGCCCCCGAAGTCGCATATCGGCCTCTGCAATTTCGAAACCATCGTTGGTGGCAACCATTGTTTCGATCCGCTTCCGGCTATCCGCCCCCAGTTTGAACCCGCTTAGTAAAATACAGAACGATTGTTCGGCACCCCGCCCAACACGGCCGCGTAACTGGTGGAGTTGCGACAGCCCGAATCTTTCTGAGCTTTCGATAATCATCACCGAGGCATTGGGAACATCAACACCAACTTCAATAACGGTGGTGGCAACAAGAATTTGAGTCTCGCCTTTTTTGAACCGCTGCATCTCCAGTTCCTTGGCAGCTGCTTTCATTTTGCCATGAACCATTCCAATGGCATAATCGGGTGGAGGAAAAAGTTTTACGATATGTTCATAACCCTCCTCCAGGTATTTGTAATCAAGTTTTTCCGATTCGGAGATTAAGGGGTAGACAATATAAATCTGGCGTCCGAGAGCAATCTCTTTTTTGATAAACTCGTAAAGTAAGGCCCGCTTATTTTCGAAATAGTGCATCGTTCTGATCGGTTTACGGCCGGGAGGGAGTTCGTCGATCACCGAAACATCCAGGTCACCATAAACTGTCATGGCTAACGTACGGGGAATCGGGGTGGCGGTCATTACCAGAATATGGGGAGGTATAAAATTTTTCCGCCATAATTTTGCACGCTGGGTGACTCCAAAACGGTGCTGCTCGTCGATGATTACAACTCCAAGGCTTTTAAACTGTACAATATCCTCAAGCAAAGCGTGGGTCCCCAGCAAAATATGAAGCTGGCCGTTGAGCAATTCCTCATGAATAACTGCCCTTTCTGATTTTTTGGTAGATCCTGTCAGCAGTTTCACATTTACAGGCATATCACCCAGGAATTTCTTCAAAGAGAGGTAGTGCTGAGTGGCAAGAATTTCAGTCGGTGCCATCATACAACATTGGAAACCGTTGTCGAGTGCAATAAGCATTGTCATGAGCGCGACCATCGTTTTTCCGCTTCCGACATCCCCCTGAAGCAACCTGTTCATTTGTCGTCCCGAGCCTATATCTTTACGAATCTCTTTAATTACTTTTTTTTGTGCCCCTGTCAGTTCGAAGGGGAGGTGATTATGAAAAAAATCATTAAAGTGACTGCCCACTGTGGCAAAAATATGTCCCTTGAATTTTTTATGGCGATCCTCTTTCAGGTGGAGCAATTTGAGCTGGATATAAAACAGCTCTTCAAACTTGAGCCGGTATTCGGCTTTTCTCAGATTTTGGGGATTTTCGGGAAAGTGAATGTTGATCAACGCCATTTCAAGTCCCAATAATCCGAGTTTTTGAACCAGCCAGGCCGGCATCGACTCGTATATGTTTCCTTTTGCCAGTTGAAGAGCCGTATGCTGGAGCTTAAGTATGGCCTTGGAGTGCAAAAAATTAGTCTTTAGTTTCTCCGAAGTATTGTAAAATGCCTGGATATACCCTTCCTTTTGTGAAATTTCAGGAGTTTTTTCATCCATTTCGGGATGAACAATACTGAACTGTCCATTAAATTCGGTTGGTTTTCCGAAAACAATATATTCAACATCGGTTTTCAGGGTTTGTTTTGCAAATTTTATTCCCTGAAACCAGATTAATTCAAGAAGCCCCGTGCCATCCGTAAGGTAAGCGACTAAACGCTGGTGACGGCCAATGCCGATTATTTCGGCTCCTTTGATGCGTCCCTTTACCTGGATGTAGGGTAAGGTGCTGTTAATCTCGCGTATCGTGTAAAATTTCGTCCGGTCGACATATTTGAACGGAAAATAATAGATCAGGTCACCGAGGGTAAATACCTTCAGTTCCTGGTTTAGAATTATGGATTTCCGGGGCCCTACTCCCGGAAGAAATTTAATATCCTGTGATAATATACCCGACATAAAGCAAACTTACATGAAAAAAGCATTTTTGCAAACTTGTTTATTAGATTTGCCGCATTAAACTTTTTGACTCATAACAAGTCTTTATTAGATGTTTGATTTATTAATAACGTATTTTTTCGGATGAACTTTCGTACCATCAGACGGTTAATGTATTTGAAGAGAGCCCGGCACCGTCATGGTCACGGTATTCACTCGCCATTTTTATTCCGACTGATCACCTGTGTTGTGGAAGATAAGCGGAAACAACCGGAATATGAGTTGGCCAAGAAGCTCAGGAAAAGTGCATTGAAAATATTGTACAAAAATTCTGATCCTTCCTTTACCTCTCTTTACCATCAGTTTAAACTCTCACCATCCAAAACGAAAAAACTATTCAAAAAGGTGGAATTGCCTCTGAAGTATGGGAAAGTAATATTCCGGCTGATTCGTGAATTTAAACCATCCTGTATTGTTAATTACGGTCCGGCTTTTGGGGTCAATCTCGCCCTGATGGCCCTGGCTAAAAATGACAGTTTTGTTTATCAGGTAATTAATAATGTTTCATACAGGCAGGTTTGTGCGGAATTAATCAAAAAGGCTAATATTCCGAATATTTATTATTACAATGAATATCAGATCACAAAAGTTGTTCCTGAATTTATCATTGTCAACTATCCCGACAATCCGGCACGGTCGTGGAGTATTGTAAAAAAGCTTGTGGAGTCGAATGGTGAGGATGATGTTTTGATAATCAGAGGTATACACGAATCTTGTGAAATGGAGACACTTTGGAACAAGGCCGTTGAATATGATCGTGTGCGGGTGTCTCTCGATTTGTTTGAAATTGGAATTCTTTTATTTCGGAAAGGGTTGCAAAAAGAAAATTTCATCCACCGTTTTTGATTTCATTTTTTTCTTCCGTTAACGTACAAGATGTTTTTAATATCAATTGTATTCTTATCTTTACGTCCTGTTTTTACAGGCTAGCGCCACCTTTTATTAGGTTATAACGCATTGTATTTTAATTGTTTAAAATTTTATCTCGTCGAATAAGGGGATTAATCCGATTACTATGAACAAAAAAAGAGTATTGGTTATCGTGGGTTTGTCGATAACGCTGTTATTGATTATTTTTTTCAACTGGAGCAAGAAGTCAGAGGAGGTGGAAATCACCTGTAAGGTTATGAAAGGACCTGTGGAAGTAAAAATCCATACTTCTGGTCAGCTTGAATCCGAAAATTCCGAAAATATTATTTTGCCTGCCATACTTTCGAGTCAGAACGTACGGATATACGAAATTAAGATAACCGACCTTATCGAAGAGGGAACTGTTGTGGATTCGGGACAATACATTGCTACCCTTGACCATAAAGTAATCGAAGAAGTATTGACAGCCGCACGCCTGGATCTGGAAAATACAACAGCGTTGATCGAGGATGCCAAGTTGGATTCCAATCTTAACCTGAGCAATTACCGTGACCTGATTGTAAATTCAAAATCTGATGTTGAAGAACGTAAAATTGTTTTGGCAGAATCGGTATACGAATCACCGTCGGTTATTAAAAAGGCCGAAATGGACCTGGGAAAAGCAGTAAGAAAACTTGACCAGGATATCAAGGGTTTTGCAATGAGACAAAGACAGCTGGAATCACAGATGGAAAGACGTAATATCGATCTCAACAAGAAAGAACAAAGAGTAACGGATTTGCTGAAATTATACGATGCCTTAATTATCAAGTCCACCAAACCTGGTATGGTTATTTATGCAAAAGACCGGTTTGGGTTAAAAATTCAAATAGGGTCTATATTAACCCCTTGGAGTCCGATAATCGCCACCTTACCCGACATGACCCGTATGATCTCCGAAACCTTTATTAACGAGATTGACATTGCTAAAATTAAAGTAAATCAGACAGTAACTTTAAGTATAGACGCTTTTCCGGACAAGGAGTTAAAGGGCGAGGTCATTTCGGTTGCGAATATCGGACAGCCGATGCCCAAAAGCGATTCAAAAGTCTTCGAGGTAAATATTCGGGTGTTTGGCAGTGACCCCGATTTAAAACCGGCGATGACTACAGGAAATGTGATTCAGACAGGTGCCTATACCGATAAGATATATATCCCTTCCGAGGCAGTTTATGAAACTGATTCCACAAAGTATGTCTATGTCAAAAAGAAGGACGTTGTCCGTCAGCTTGTTGATCTGGGCGATGAAAACGAAGATTATGTAATTGTTAATAAAGGCGTTCAGGAAGGTGAGATTTTGCTGTTGAATGAACCTGAAAAACTGGAAGAAATTGTGACAGTGGGTTGGGAAATATATGAGGAACAGCTTCAAAAACTGAAGGAGAGTAAACAACCCGACAATGAGCCGGTTATAAAAGAGCCTGTAGTAACTGAGTCAAAGGATTCAGTTAAGCGTGAGCGAAAAGGGAAAAGAAACAGGAGTTAAGTGTCCGGTTTCACCTGCCGAATCGTGTAAAAACTCTTGCGGGTTCCATGAGTGGGTTCCCGGCTGGTATGAAAGTATGCGCTTCGATCCAAAAGATATACAGCAACTTAAAAGTAATATTTACGAATGAATATAAGAACTTATTATAACCGCTATTCATACAATGTTGTCATTGCAGTGGAAGCGATTGTGGCCAATAAGGTTAAATCACTTCTGACTGGATTGGGCATCATTTTCGGTGTTGCTGCTGTGATCAGCATGCTCGCTATTGGAAATGGTGCAGAACAGGAGATTCTTGAACAGATCAAGATGGTTGGAGTGAACAATATTATTGTAACCCCGATCTTACAAAGTGATCAGGCAAGTGCAAATGATCAGAATTCCGGTGCTGCCACCGAAAGCAACCAGCTAACCGGAAGCAAAAAGAAATTTTCAAAAGGACTTTCCCTGCTCGATGTCGAATCAATCAAGGAGATTATTCCAACAGTTGAGGATGTCTGCCCAATTATCACCTTCAATTATACAGCGATACTCAACGATATCAGTAGTCCGATAAAGCTCGACGGTACGGATAATACCTACTTTAATCTTTTTGATATTAAGCTTGAAAACGGTACTTTGTTTCATCTCCAGCACACCAAGGAAGGGTTTCCTGTTTGCATTATAGGAAACAATATAAAAAACGTATTTTTTCACCAGGATGCAGCTTTGGGAAAATATATTAAAGTTGGACAGATCTGGCTCCAGGTAATCGGGGTGATTGAAAAAAGGAGTTTTGTTGGCACCGGCAGTGGAACGATGGCGATCAGCAGCACCGACAACAGCATCATTATACCTGTAAAAACAATGTTGCTAAGGTTTCGGAACAGAGCCCTGATCAGGGGTGATCAGGTAAAACTTGCAGGATCGGGAAGAGAGACCACTTCCTCAAACAGTGAGGATATAAATCAGCTTGATAAAATTATAATTCGTGTAAAAGAGACATTTCAACTCACCTCCACTGCAAAAGTGGTTGGAAATATGCTGATGCGGAAACATAATGATATCCGGGATTTTGATGTCAGTATTCCTGAACTTTTATTAAAACAACAGCAAAAGACCAAAAATATTTTCAATATCGTACTTGGGGCTATTGCTGGTATCTCACTGATTGTAGGGGGTATTGGCATTATGAATATCATGCTTGCCTCGGTGATGGAACGGATACGTGAGATCGGGACGCGGCAGGCGATCGGTGCATCGCGCAAAGACATTGTTTTTCAGTTTTTATCCGAGTCTACCCTGATCAGTGTTGTAGGAGGGCTGATCGGAATTATACTGGGGGTGGTACTGTCGAAGATAATCCAATCGATGTTTGATATCAAAACAATCATCTCTATCTTTTCAATATTTATCTCCTTTGGTGTTTCGGTCTTTATCGGAATCATTTTCGGATATCTCCCCGCCAAAAAGGCCGCAGAAAAAGATCCTGTAGAATCATTAAGACAATAAACTTTTACTTATGACCCGCATTTTAATATTAATCACACTCATCGTATTTTGTAAGGTTACCCTTGCGCAGGAAAATGTACTGAAGCTCACGCTTCCCGAAGTGATTGAACTTGCTTCAAGACAGTCGATCGATGCTTTCAAACAACAGAACATGTATCGTTCAAGTTATTGGGCATTTAAATATTACAGGGCTGATAAACTTCCTTCCTTGTCTGTAGGTGCCGACCCGTTTTCGTACAGTAATTCAAATGCTAAAGTCTTTGATCCCGAGGATAAAATGTGGAAATATTTTCAGCAGGAAAGTGTCAATTCTGATGCATCTTTAAGATTATCTCAAAATGTTGGATTAACGGGTGGAAGCATTTCAGTGAGTTCGGATCTGGGTATGACTAAAAATTTTGGGGATGTAGATAGAACAGAGTTTAATTCAGATCCCATTCGGGTTGGTTACCGGCAGAAACTGAATGGATACAATACATTAAGATGGAGATCGAAGATTGAACCGCTTAAATTTGAAGTGGCCAAGAAAAACTTTATTCAATCGAAGGAAGATATTGCCGTTAAAGCTACTATCAAATTTTTTGAACTGGTCGATGCCCAGATTGAGATTAATATTGCAACAACCAATCTTGCCAATTCCGACACATTGTATCAGATCGGGAAGGGGCGTTACCAGGTTGGGACAGTTACCCAGGATGAACTGTTAAATTTCGAGTTGAATTTAATGAATTCCAGGCTTGCCTTAACGCGTGCTAATCAGGGTCTTTTAAGGGCCCGTGCAGATTTAAATTCCTATTTGGGCCTTGATAAAAATTCAATTGTAGAGTGTGTTATACCAAACACGATTACCTCGGCTTTACAGATAAATGTACAAGAGGCCATAAACAAATCGATGCAGAACAATCCCGATGTCCTTTTACAGGATCAGCGACTGCTCGAACAGGACAATATCGTAAGGCAGACGAAGGCGCAGAATGGTTTAAGTGCTGATGTGAGTGCATCCGTTGGGTTGACTAAAAAGTCGACCGATCTATCTGACGCTTATCAGGATCCCAAACAGTTCCGCAATCTTGCGCTGGTGGGATTATCAATACCCATTCTGGATTGGGGAAGACGAAAAGGGCAACTTTTAATGGCAAAATCGAGCCGCGATGTGGTTGTGAATACTGTAAAACAGGAACGTATAGATTTTGAGCAGTCAGTGCTGATGAGTGTATTGGAATTCAATCTTCAGTCGAACCAGGTACTAAACTCTGCACGTGCCGATACCATTGCACAAATGGGCTTCGATGTTACGATCCGCCGGTTTAAAATCGGTAAACTTGATGTTACAAAATTAAACCTGGCCCGGAACGATCTTGAGAATGCAAGGCGAGCTTATATCAATTCGTTACGTAAATATTGGACTTCCTATTACCAGATCAGGCAGGTTACGCTGTTTGATTTTGAAAAAGGAACCGATCTGAGCGCTGATTTCGATAAAATACTGAACCAATGAAGCATATTTATATCAAACATAAAAAATTAATCCTGGTTACCACCGCAATCCTTATACTGACGATTGCCGGGGTCTATTTTCTGGGGATAAAGCCTGCTTCACTTGTGCACAAAGTAAAGCGGGATAATTTCGAAGCGCTAATCTCCTGCAAGGGAGAGATACAAAGTGAAAAGGCTGTACTGATTAATATTCCGGATATTTTTGGAGACCGCTCGCTTGAGATCTACGACACCACGATCAAGGATCTCATTCCGGAAGGTTCGATTGTCAAAAAAGGTGACTACGTTGCACTTCTTGATCAGGGAAGAATCAAACAGCTAAAAACAAACAATGAAGAAGCGATAAAAAGAATTGTTTTTAATATAAGTGATGCTAAGATTGATAGTACCGTCGAGCTTGTGAATTTGAGAGACGCACTTGAACAGTTTAATTTCGATCTCCAATACAAAATGATAGAACTTGAACAGGCGGCCTTTGAGTCTCCGGCCTTTCTGCGGAAAACGCAAATGTCTTACGAAAGATCGTTACGACAATATGAGTATCGGAAACGGACTTACCAGATGACGCAAAAGTCACTTAAAATCCGTATATCCAGGGATGAATACTACCTGGAACAGCTTATTGAAAAGGACCAGAAATACCAGTTAGCTTTCGATGCGGCACGCATAACTGCTCCGCAGGATGGCATGCTGATCTATGGGCGCACGCACGGCCGCGGGGGAAGCCGAAAGCTCACTATTGGCTCAAATGTGAGTATGCAAAATCCCGTGATTGCCACCTTGCCTAATTTGTCGGTGCTGGTTTCTGAAACTTACGTTGAAGAAATCTATATTTCAAAGATAAAAGTGGGTGACAGTGCCAGGGTTTACATTGATGCACTTAAGAACCAGGAAAAAATCGGGGCAATATCCAATATTTCGAATGTGGGGCAGGAGATGAGTGGTTTTGACTCAAAGGTGTTTAAAGTGAATATTCGGATCTCGGCGGAGAATAACACCATCAAACCATCCATGACAACAAACAACGAAATTATTATTGCGAGGGAAAAAAATGTGCTCTTAATTCCACGTTCAACACTGTTTACTGAAACAGGAAAACAGTTCGTATACCTGAAGGAGCATGGGAATGTCACCATCCGTGATGTGGAAATCGGCAGTCAGAATGATAATTTTGTTGTGATAAAAAGCGGACTGGAAGAAGGTGATAAAATACTGCTGACGAAACCTGCAGAGGATGAGAGTTAAGCCGGCTCCGATTATTTTTATTCCCGCATGTATTCAGGATCTATTTATGTAAGTTTGTAATTGTAAATTTGAATGGATGGAAAAGTTAATCATACTGCATAACATTGTTAAAAATTACCAGGTAGGAACACAGGCTGTACTGGCCTTGCGTTCGGTTTCATTGGATATTTTTAAAGGTGAATATGTGGCAATTATGGGAGCCTCAGGTTCCGGAAAATCAACGCTGATGAACATTATTGGTTGCCTTGATACCCCCACATCGGGGAGTTATCAGCTCAATGATAAGGATGTCAGTAAATTAGACGATGATCGGCTTGCTGAAATCCGAAATACGGAAATTGGTTTTGTATTTCAGACATTTAATCTATTACCACGGTATACTGCTCTGGAAAATGTGATGCTTCCGCTGATCTATGCCGGAATGGGAAAAGAGAAAAGAATTGAACTTGCAATTGATAAATTAAACAGTGTCGGACTATCGGACAGGATGGAGCATCGCCCCAACGAATTATCAGGGGGTCAACGGCAACGTGTGGCTGTTGCGCGGGCATTGGTCAATACTCCTTCAATTCTTTTAGCCGATGAGCCAACAGGAAATCTTGATTCGAAAACGTCAGAAGAAATTATGAAACTTTTTGCCGCGATTCATGCAGCCGGCAATACCATTATCCTGGTCACACACGAAGAGGATATTGCCAGGCATGCGCATCGTATCATCAAGTTAAAGGACGGGCAGGTTGAGACAGATCATAAAAATGAGAAGCCGATATATTAATCAATACAGTAAATCTTAAATCATGCGTGTATATACCCGAACGGGCGACGATGGTACCACCGGGTTGATTGGTGGCACAAGAGTCAAAAAGTATGATTTGCGACTCGAAGCATATGGTACAGTTGATGAGTTAAACTCCTGGATCGGATTGATCCGGTCGCAGGATATTGATTCTGAACTTATTCGCGATTTAATTGAAATCCAGAATAAATTATTTGTTATCGGGGCTCTTTTGGCGACAGATATTGAGAAAGCCGATCTTACAGGTAAATTACCGTGCTGTGAGGAAGATATTTTGTTTCTTGAAACGCGGATGGATCAAATGCTCGATATGCTGCCTCCATTAACGACTTTTCTGCTTCCGGGTGGCAGTACTCCGGTTTCATATTGCCATATCGCGCGGACGGTATGCAGACGTGCAGAACGAAGAACTTATCAGCTTTCGGCGGATATTCCGGTTCCCGTTGATGTGCTCAAATACCTGAACCGGTTGTCTGATTACCTGTATGTGTTGGCACGAAAAGTAGCCCTGGATGGCAAGATCGAAGAAATTCCATGGAAAACGTAAAATAAAGTCAGTTTGGACTTTTATTTTCAAAAAAATAATAGTAAAATCGCACTCTGAGCAAAATAAATTAATCTTAAAGAAATAATATGTACTGGACATTAGAATTAGCTTCGAAACTTGAAGATGCACCCTGGCCTGCAACAAAAGATGAGTTAATCGATTTCGCCATTCGGTCAGGCGCACCGCTGGAAGTAATCGAGAATTTGCAGGAGATGGAAGACGAAGGCGAAATTTATGAATCGATCGAGGATATCTGGCCTGACTATCCCAGCAAGGATGACTTCTTTTTTAATGAAGATGAATACTAAGGTTCACAATCGCTTTATTTGGGTAACCCACCCTCCGAAAGGAGAGCAGGCTGGGCCCCGGTCTTCATGTAATATTGTGACCCTTTAAAACAGAATTGCTGGTAAATTCTGCGCAAAAACGTTATCGGGTTAAATTGTCAATAGATGCAGGTTTCTTCACGGGACCTGCAATTTTTTTGCGCTTTTCATCTATGGGATAAAGATCAAATCGGTTGACAGGTCTTTCATTCTCTCTCCAGATAAAACCATCCAGCTCCAATTCGTCTGGCTTGATTTCTTTCAGAGGTATCGTCTTTGCTTCAGGTTTAGGATAAAAGCTGATCGTGTCAATATGATTATCCGTAAGATGCAATTTAATTTTGCTGCTCAGTGTCCGGTTCAATCCCGAGTATTTGTTATTATCCTTTAAGTAGTAAAGTGTACGGGCATTACCATTCACATCGGCAATCCGCAGTTTATTGTCAAAAATCTGACCAACAATACTCTTACCCGAAATTTGGTTGAATCTCACAGAATCCTCCGAGAGCACCAGGAAAGCGTCGTTTTCCAAACGGGCGATGTCGGGATCGGGATTTTTTGCCACATACTGTATCTTCTCCGCAGTCATCTGGTTTTTTTCAGACCATAACACCGGTTCGTAGAACAAAAACATGGTTGAATCTTTCATACGGTAACCCAGCGAATCACATTTGCCCTGCAAATCGGGCTTATGAAACCGGACTCTTCGGTAAGCCATAAAGTATTTATCGTCTTTCCTTTCGACATCTGCAGTATCGGGTTTGGTTTGTAGCGTATCGGCATGCATATACAACGTATCCTTTTTACCGTATTGAATAAACATGGCAGAATCGGTGACAAACGCAATTTTGGTGTTTTCATTATAAACGCCAACCTTTCCCTTGATTACTACTTTGTTTGTCGTATCAGTCAAGGTTACACTATGTTTTCCCCGGCCGTTCCCCGATGCCCTGTCGTAAAATAAGGTGTCTGCTTCAAGCACCTGTGATTTATTGGTAAGTTTCGAAGCCTTGTAAAGTTCAGCGATATTCGTCTTTGTATCATACCACCCATTTTCCGAATACAGGACACCTTCTTTTTCAGTCCCGGTAATAGTCGTCGGGCCGACAATAAAAGCTCGTTCAGTCTCGCTGTTGTATTTCAGGGTATCGGCGCGTAAAATGAAATCCTTATTCGTTAATACAACCGAGTCCTTAAAAAAAAGCATATTATCATTCGAATAATACCTTCCGATCCGGCTGGTTAATACATTGGCGGTATCAACGATTTTTCCGCTGTTCGTGTAATAACCAATGTTTGTACTAAGGTCAAAATCGAGCGCCTGTGTAGTGAGCGTAATCGATTTGTCGACAAGTTTTACATTATTTACGAACCGGGCTAAACGTAAATCACCATTGTAAAACATTTTATCTCCATACAGGTGTAAAGTATCACCCTGAATGATATGGACATGGCCAAAGGCATCAAACCTGTTACTATCGTTGTACGAATATGCGCTGTCACAATACATCAGTGCCTGGTTATGACTTAACTGAACATTACCGATCAATCGTGTCGCATTGGCAACTATTGCCGTGTCGAAAGTCCAGATATCTGCATGATCAATATCGACACGTCGCTTCTTTTTAGTGTCTTGTGGTTGTATCGCCTGGATAAACGACATGACAATTACTAACAGAAGGAATAATGGGAAAAACGCAGTTTTTTTGTGTTGGCTCATAAACCATGCAATAAATTAACTAAAACTTAGGATCTATGACATTTGATATGGGTTATTGATTTTTTAATGATTGCTACTGGCTGTTAGCGACTGGCGACTTGCAGACAAGCTTACTAAAAGATCTGTAGTTGCCAATAGCCAGCCGCTCATTGCATAAACCATATGAAAGCTGTTTGCTAATTTTACCCACACAATTCGTTATAGAGCCTACTTTTTCCATGATTTAAGTTTGAAGTTGCAGTTGGCATAGGTATCATCAATACGAATATAAGTCTTTGCCTGCTGTTTGGCAATCCATTTACGGTATACATCCTCTTTCTTCTTTGCCAGGAACATTTCGCTGATCTGCTGATAATCTTCCTGGAGATTGGCCTTATGCGGAGTGGTTTTATTGATCAGTTTTATTATTTTATAGACTTGTCTTTGTTTGTCATCGACCGATAAAAACGGACTGGAGGTTTCACCAATATTCATTGCTGTGATCACCTTGCTTACATCAGGATCCAGCTCATCCATGGCAAATTTAGAAGACCCTGTTTGTTGAGAGGTAACTAATCCACCATTGTTCCGGGTACTTTTATCTGAAGAATAGAGGTAAGAGGCTTGCTCCCAGGTCATCTTTCCTTTACGTATAAAATCAGCAATACTGTCGATTTTATTTTTGGCTCTTTCCAACTCCAGAGGATCTACCCTGGGTTTAAGCAGAATATGGCGGCATTTGATTTTTTCTCCCTTGCGGTCAATTAACTGTATAATGTGATACCCGAATTCACTTTTAACCACTTTCGAGACCTGGTTAGGTTTAAGGTTGAAGGCCTCAGTGGCAAAAGCCTGGTCGAGCATTGCCCTACCCATGTAATCCATTTCGCCGCCATTCCTGGCCGATCCTGGATCTTCGGAATACATAATGGCAAGTGTCGCAAAATTATCACCATTCTCAACACGTTTCTTGAAATCGCGAAGTTTTGCTTTTACTTCCAGATCCTCCTTTTCTGTAATTGCCGGAAGAACTGTTATCTGGGCATATTCGAGCTGAGAACCGATTTCGGGAATATCTTTCGCGGGTAACTGTCTGAAGAATTGCCTTACTTCAGAGGGCGTAGCCGTAACCTTCTCGATGATTTTCGCCTGCATCTGTTCTGTTTTGAGCTGTTCTTTAATTGTTTCGCTCATCTCAGCTTTGAGCTGCATGATTGATTTGTTGAAATATTTTTCAACCTCTTTTTCCGAGCCAATGTTTTCGATGAAATAACTCATTCGCCGATCCATTTGCTGATTGATTTGATTGTCCGTTACAATAATCAGGGTGTCAAGTTCAGCTTCTGCCAGAAGTAGTTTTTGTTCAAGCAATTGCTCCAGAATTTCGCACTTGGCGTCACCCTGTGTAGTTACTCCCTGTGCCTGCATCTGGATCGCCTGTGTCTCGATGTCAGATTTAAGGATTGGATTGCTTCCCACTACCGCCACGATCTGGTCAACTACTTTATCCTGGGCTTTTGAGATTGTCTGTCCGGATAGGATTGTCCCCAGGACAAGAACACTTTTTATTACGTTTTTGAGCATGTTTTATATCTTAATATCAGTCTGTAATTTTAAATAGATTCTCTTGTTTACCTTTTTGATAAATATTCTTTTGAAGTTCTTCAATAAATTCCATTTTCCGGTTATTCAGGATTAAGTTCGCAATCCTGTCATTAACAAATTCGAATGGGGCTTTTTCTCCTTTCAGCCTGAAATCCTTAATAGCCACAAGATAATATTTGTTATTGTCTGTGGCTTCAATAAAACGATTCTTTTTGAGGGTGATATCAGCACCTGCAAAACTAACCGGCAGCCTTGATCTGATCTGGCTGAAGCCGATCCACTGCTCGTTAAAGTAATCAAATTTTGTGGCATACCGAAAACTAAACTTTTCAAGTTCGGTCCGCGACTGATCATCCAGGGTTCCCATCCATCTTTTTAACTGATCGGCTTTTGCTTCACTTTTAGGCAATTCAATGTAAACTGCCTTAACAATGTCCTGGTCAAGAATGAATTTCTGGGGATTCTGGTCATAAAACTGACGAATGTCCGAGGCGGTAACCGCTGTGTCGAGTCTCTGACTTAGGAGCTGCTGCTGATACCTGTGAATGAGCAAAGATGCCCTGTAAGCATCCAGTTCACGCTGAACATCTTTCTGATCTTCCGAGAGGTTTTCTTCCGCCATCAGCAGCATCAATTCGTGCTTTACCCAGCGTTGTATGAAATCTTTAGCCTGATTCACACTGTCAGTCCTGGTAATACCAACAGGAAGTGACGACGCAAGTTCTCTGCGCAACAACAATTTATCACCAACTTTGGCAATCACAACATCGCCCGGGGACGAATCGGAAAAATAGCTGCATCCTGATAAAAGGCCTAATATCAATACAATAAGATAGAAGTGTCTTTTCATTTAAAGTTAAATCATTATCTCCCTCAACCAAAATTCAATAAATCATCTGCTCTTAAGATGCGACTTACTGGCCAGGGGTTGTCACGGGCGTCAAATTTACCTTAAATTCCTGAGAAAAAATGATGAATCTTCATTCCCGCGAATAATTCGGGGCTTCGCTTGTGATGGTCACATCGTGCGGATGACTCTCAGCTATACCTGCGTTGGTGATTCGTACAAATTTTGCTTCATGCAGCTTTTCGATGTTATGCGCCCCGCAATATCCCATACCGGCACGTAATCCCCCCACTAACTGGTAAATAACTTCATCCAGTGTTCCCTTGTATGGTACACGACCTGCAATCCCTTCAGGAACCAGTTTGCTGATATCATTCTCCGTATCCTGGAAATACCGGTCTTTGGATCCCTGGGCCATCGCTTCGACCGATCCCATTCCGCGGTAGGATTTAAATTTTCTTCCCTGAAAAATAATGGTCTCCCCCGGTGACTCTTCCACGCCTGCCAAAAGTGATCCGGCCATCACACTTTGGGCGCCTGCAGCCAAAGCCTTGACAATATCGCCCGAATACCTGAGTCCGCCATCCGCGATAACGGGTACTCCACTGTTCCGAAGTGCTTTTGATACATTATAAATGGCTGAAAGCTGTGGAATTCCAACACCGGCTATGATCCGTGTGGTGCAGATTGAACCCGGGCCAATACCAACTTTTACGGCATCGGCACCTGCAAATACCAGTTCTGTTGCAGCTTCGGCCGTTGCAATATTGCCGGCAATGAAATCAATATCGGGGAATTCGTTTTTTGCTCTTTTTAATAGCTCGAGAACACTCTTCGTATGGCCATGCGCAGTATCAATGATTATAGCGTCAACCTGTGCCTGAACCAATGCTTCAATCCGCTCAAAGGCATCCTGAGCAATACCGGCTGCAGCTGCTACCAGTAAACGACCTTTTTGATCCTTGCTCGCCTGGGGTTTGTCCTTAGCCTTTGTAATATCCTTGTAGGTAAATAAGCCAACAAGTTTATTTTTTTTATCTACTACCGGAAGTTTTTCGATTTTATAGTTTTTAAATATCTCGGTAGCTTTAACCAGATCGGTACTTACATCGGTAGTGATCAGGTTTTTCGAAGTCATCACTTCGGAGATTGGTCGCGTGAGTATTTTTTCGAAACGAAGGTCTCGGTTTGTCACTATTCCTACAAGATGCCGCTCATCGTCTATAACCGGAATTCCGCCAATCTTGTATTTTTCCATCAGTTTAATTGCATCGGCTACAAGTTTTTCCCTGGAGATCGTGATGGGATCGGTAATCATTCCCGTTTCTGCCCTTTTAACAATGGTAACCTGTTTCGCCTGCTCTTCAATCGACATATTCTTGTGTATTACCCCGATACCTCCCTCACGTGCAATGGCTATTGCCATCTTTGATTCGGTGACTGTATCCATGGCAGCCGATACGATAGGGGTATTCAGTCGGATATTCCGTGAAAACCAGGATGATAAATTAACTTCGAAAGGAAGTACATCAGAATATGCCGGTATCAGGAGCACGTCATCGAAAGTAAGCCCCTCAAGCAAAACTTTATCAGAAATAAATGACATGGTGGTAGATTTTTGAGTGAAACATTACAAAGATAAGAAAATGAACACTCCTTTTTAGATATTATGCATTCGAATATGGCGTACAAAAACGACAAATCTGGGAACTATATAGGCATGCTGAAAAACTCAATTGAAATTAAATACATTTACATTTTTAATGTTATCTAAGTACTGCGAAAAATTAGATGTTGTATTATAAGTATCAATGTCTTAAAAAAACCTTATTTTTAATGAAAAAACCTCAGTAGCAAGTATTCAGCCAATTTGGTCAAACCTTATTACCTCATTTATGGAAATTGAATACAACAACCTGTACACACACTTTGTGTTTACCACTTCAGGCCGATTACCTTTGATTGTTGATCCGCACAGGGAGCGTATCGAAAAATAGATCACCGGAATAGTTAAAAACAATTATAGTCACCTCTACGCTATTTATGCAAATCCTGAACACGTGCATTTTCTCATCTCCCGCTCACCAAATATTTCTGAAAAATCAATCGCCACAATCGTGGCGAATAGCTCGGAACGGTTTATTAATGAAAATAAATTTTGTCAGGGCAAATTTAAATGGCAAGATACCTGTTCTGCTTTTTCGGTATCAAAAGGTGAGGTAAGTAAAGTATGTATCTATATCCTTAATCAGCCAAAACATCATCAAAAGGTTACTTATATGGAAGAATATGATGCATTTATCAAATTCTATCAAAAGACAATCAACCCCAAATAAGGTAATAAGGTTGGGGGCTGTGCGTTTGAATCTTCTACTGAGGTTGCCTTTAAAAATAAGGTTTAAAGAAAAGTCAGTCAATGTTATTTAAATACAGAATAGGCATAAAGAATAATCCGCTGGCGGAATAAGTGCAAAGTCAGCCAGCTGGCTGACAACATGGGGAGTCAGGATAAGGCGAATAAAACAAAATATTACATTATTTCATTCCTATTACTTACTTTGTGCCATCTTAACTTTTATGGTATTAGGGTCTTACAGTTCGCACTATCATGCCAGCTGCAAGTTGCCAAAAGCCAGCTGCTTATTGCATAAACCATTTAAAAGTAGTTTGCAAATTTACCTGCACAATTCGTCATAGAACCAAAATTTTTAACGATTTAAGATAACTTTACAGCGTCTATTTTTACGGATGTGAGTTAAAACGAAGTGCTAATTATGGATCGGTTCCACGAGATATTGAAAAAATACTGGGGGTATGATGATTTTCGTCCGTTACAGGAGGAGATCATCCGCTCTGTAGCCGATCAGAAAGATACACTTGGCCTCATGCCCACAGGCGGGGGCAAATCAATCACCTTCCAGGTCTATTCATTATCAGCCGAAGGGTTATGCCTGGTTGTTACTCCATTAATTGCACTCATCAAAGACCAGGTCGAAAACCTGCGATCGAAAGGAATCAAAGTCCTTGCCGTCTACTCAGGGATGTCGGCCCGCGAGATCGATATTGCGCTGAACAACGCGATATATGGCGATTATAAATTCTTATATGTGTCGCCTGAGCGGCTTGGTTCCGAGAAATTCAAGGAGTTTCTGGTCAGGATGAAGCTCAATCTGATTACCGTCGATGAAGCGCATTGCATTTCGCAATGGGGCTACGATTTTCGTCCCTCTTATCTGCGGATATCAGAACTGAGATTATTGTTCCCCGATGTTCCGATCCTGGCATTAACTGCCACAGCTACCGAAAAAGTGGTGGAGGATATCCAGGAAAAACTGTCGTTCAGGGTTAAAAATGTGCTTCAGAAAAGTTTCCGGCGTGAGAACCTGATTTATCTTGTTCGTGATAAAGAGGATAAAATGGGTTATCTGACTGACACCATCAGGAAATCAAAAGGAACGGGTATAGTATATGTGCGAAGTCGCAAAAAAACGCGGGAGATTGCGCAGATGCTTCAGCAGGAAAATATCTCAGCAGATT
This sequence comes from uncultured Bacteroidales bacterium, assembly GCA_942493325.1. Lineage (GTDB taxonomy): Bacteria > Bacteroidota > Bacteroidia > Bacteroidales > Prolixibacteraceae > JAAFHB01. The sequence continues at coordinate 6,453,381 of OW818689.1, forward strand.
ATTATCATGCGGGACTGGCACCTGACTTACGTAGTCAGAAACAGGACAAATGGATGAGCGGTGAATCGAGGGTCATTGTCGCAACCAATGCTTTTGGGATGGGAATCGATAAGCCGGATGTGAGGTTCGTAATCCATTTCGATCTGCCCGATTCGCTCGAAGCGTATTTCCAGGAAGCGGGCAGGGGAGGACGTGACGGAAAAAAATCGGTGGCCGTGCTACTGTATAATAATTCCGACAAGCGACGACTGCATAAGATGGTCACTGACAGCTTCCCGGCAATTGATATTATTCGCTCCGTGTATAATTCGGTCTCCAATTACCTGATGATTGCAATCGGAAGTGGCAAAGGGGGGAATTTTAGTTTCAGGATCGAAGATTTCTCCAAACGATTCGGATTCCAGATTAATGCAGTGTATCACAGTTTAAAGCTTCTTGAACGGCAGGGGTATGTTTCGTATATCGAGAATGTGGATAATTATTCACGTATCCTGTTCACAATCAGGCGTGATGATCTTTATAAAATACAATTGCAAAATAGTGAACTCGATGCATTTATTAAGCTGGTTCTAAGATCTTATACAGGGGTGTTCACTGATTTTGTGAATGTGGATGAAGCGTTGCTTGCAAGGCGCTCAAATTTGACCGGAGATTTTGTATATCAGCAGTTTAAGATGCTGGCACAAATGAAAATAATCGATTATATTCCTCAAAAGAAAACCCCTGTGATCGTCTATGAGACTGAAAGGCTGGATACAAACCGAATCCACATGAGTGCCGGTATTTATCAGCACCGGAAAGTTAAATACCAGTCCCAGGTTGATTCGGTGATCGACTATGCGTTAAACGATAATAAGTGTCACAGTGTGGTTTTACTCGAATATTTTGGTCAGTACGGATCAGAACCCTGCCAGTCATGCGATGTGTGTAATGGGGATCATGAATCGGGCATTCGGTTTGCCGATTTTAACAGAATCTCGGCTAAAATCCGAAAAATTTTGCTTTCTGAGAGTCACCCGATTGACCAGGTAATAAAAATGATTAACGAACCCGAACCTGTTGTTCTTAAGGTTTCGAGATGGATGCTGGATAACGGAATGCTTAAATCAGGTTCAAAGGGATTGCTGACGAACAATTCCACCGGGCAATAAAATGTTGAATGCCTACACTATCGGGATTTTAATTACCTTTGCGGGGAATTCTTAAAAAGAAATGGATTTTGATGAGTAAAGAGCCATTTTCAGAGGTGGTTTATTCGAAAAATGTGATCGAATTTGCCACTGTAGCCAATGAGTATTGTTCTTTTATTGAGGCTGTTGATCAGTTTCAGCGGAAGGATTTTATTACCCGTGTACAGAAGTTATTTCCGCTGCTTTACCTCAAGGCAGCGTTACTACCCGAACCTGACATCGAGATGTCGGATGATGCACCCGAGAAGTTTGTGAGTGAGGAGGATTACAATTTCATCCTGCACAAGCTTCAGGTAAAATTCGGACAGTTTGATGCCTATCAGGAGGTCTTCGATCCTTCGATGCAATACAGCGAAGTCGCACTCGAGGCCAGTATTTCGGAAAATATAACCGATATTTACCAGGACCTGAAAGATTTTATACTGTCCTACAGAATCGGAACACTCGATGTGATGAATGATGCACTGTGGGAATGCCGCAATAATTTTGAGCAATATTGGGGTCAGCGGTTGGTCAACGGGCTTCGTGCCATTCACAACCTGGTTTATGGAAATTCCGAACTTGACGAATCAGACGAAGATTCGGATAAAAATGACAGCAAATAAATGGGGGAAGCACCATTTGAATTAGACGAATAAAATTATGAGTCAGGGACTTAAAATAATAAAGAAATGTATTTCCAATGATGAATTAGCTGAATTGCCACTTTCTTCATTCGAAGGTAAAGTTCACCTAATTGAACAACCTGAAGATTTGGGAACTGCATTGGAGTATCTTAGCAAACAGAGTATTATTGGTTTTGACACTGAAACGCGGCCAGCATTTAAAAAAGGTCAGACTTACCCTGTATCTTTATTGCAACTTTCGACCTCTGACCAGGCTTTTCTGTTCAGAATCAATAAAATAGGTTTGCCAAATGGGCTAATAAAGATCCTGGCTTCACCAAATATATTAAAAGTCGGGGTAGCAATCAGGGATGATATTAAGATATTACAACGCATAGTTGCGTTTAAACCAGGGGGTTTTATTGAATTACAGGATCTTGTAAAAAATTACGGGATCGAGAATTTCAGCCTTAAAAAATTATCGGCCCTCGTTTTAGGGTTCAGAATTTCCAAATCTCAACGGCTCACTAACTGGGATGCGCCTGAACTAACGGAGCAACAATTGATTTATGGAGCTACCGATGCATGGGTTGCGTGCGAAATTTACAAGCAATTACTGATCACCCCGGTTGAGACAGTATTATGCGAATCAGAAATAGCAGAAAGCGCCCTGGAAGATTAATCCAATCGCAGATTCCTGCAAGAATTTTTATTTAAGCATGTCGAAGTTTAGCAAGATTATTTTAAAAAAAGGGAAAGAGGAGTCGATCCTTCGATTTCATCCCTGGATTTTTTCGGGCGCAATTGATCGCATTGAAGGAGTCGTCGAAGAGGGCGACGTTGTAACGGTTTACACGAGTGATGACCGTTTTTTAGGAATCGGTCATAGCTCCATCGGATCTATAGCGGTGAGAATCTTTTCATTTAAGGATGTTGTCCCGGATATATCATTCTGGTGCGATAAAATACAATCTGCATTTAATTTACGTCAAAGAATCGGGTTAACTTCGCGAAAGGAGACGAATGTCTTCAGATTGATTCATGGTGAAGGCGACGAAATGCCCGGACTGATTGTTGATTTTTACAACGGAACGGCAGTTTTACAGGCCCATACAGTAGGAATGTGGCTAATCCGCAATATGCTTGCTGATGCGCTGAAAATTGTCCTGGGCGATTTGCTGTCGGCAGTTTATGATAAAAGTGCCAAAACAATGCCTTTCAAAGCTTCAGTCGAACCGGTTGACGGATATTTATACGGCGGACTAACTACCCGTGAGGTGATGGAAGACGGCAACCGATTTCTTGTCGACTGGGAAGATGGACAGAAGACCGGTTTTTTTGTCGATCAGCGCGAAAACAGAAAATTATTGAGCGAATATTCTTTCGGAAAGGATGTTCTGAACATGTTTTGTTACACGGGAGGATTTTCGTTCTCTGCAATGCAGGGAGGGGCTAAGCTGGTTCATTCGGTGGATTCGTCTGCCAGAGCGATTGAACTTACCAACCAGAATGTCGGACTTAATTTTCCCGGCGATCAGCGGCACGAGGCTTTTACTGCCGAGGCGTTCGATTTTATGAAGGATATTAATGACAAATACGATTTAATTATTCTTGATCCGCCTGCTTTTGCAAAGCACCGCAGTGCATTGAACCATGCACTTCAGGGTTATAAGAAATTAAATACCAGGGCGTTTCAACAGATTCGACGCGGAGGTATATTGTTTACTTTTTCCTGTTCCCAGGTTGTCACGAGGACTAATTTTCGTGAAGCTGTGTTTTCGGCAGCTGCAATATCAAAACGGAATATACGCGTTTTGCACCAGTTATCGCAGCCCGGTGATCATCCTATTAATATATATCATCCTGAGGGTGAGTATCTTAAAGGGTTGGTGTTATATGTTGAATAGAGTGATTTTAATTTAATCCAAAAAATAACTTGAAATTTAAAGAGTTTGATTTTGTTCCTGAGATCATGGAAGGTCTTGAATCCATGGGCTTCGAGGAATGTACACCTGTCCAGGAGTTGGCGATGCCGGCCATCTGGAGTGGGAGTGACCTGATTGCCTGCGCACAGACAGGCACGGGAAAGACTGCGGCCTACCTGTTACCTGTTTTGAACCGCATTACCCAAACTAAGAGCCACGGTATTAATACTTTGATCATTGCCCCAACACGGGAACTGGTCCTACAGATTGATCAGCAAATAGAAGGATTCTCTTATTTCTGCGGAGCAACTTCACTCGCGGTTTACGGAGGTGGTGAAGGGGCTGCATTTGACCAGCAAAAAGCTGCGCTTATCCAGGGTGCCGATATTATTGTGGCAACGCCCGGCAGGCTATTATCGCACATCAACCTAAAATATTCAGATTTCAGCACCATCAAACATTTGATTCTTGATGAAGCTGACCGTATGCTCGATATGGGCTTTTTCGATGATATCATGCGTATTGTCCGTGAGCTGCCTACAGCCCGGCAGACCTTGATGTTCTCTGCTACTATGCCTTCCAAAATCAGGAAACTCGCTGAAGGTATCCTGATTAATCCGCTGAATGTAAATATTGCCATTTCGAAACCGGCTGAAAATATCATTCAGGCAGCCTACATGGTCTACGAGAGCCAGAAGGTCGCGCTCGTGAAATCGTTACTCAAGGGTAAAACAGATTACAAGAGTGTACTCATTTTTACCTCGCGCAAAATCAACGTGAATGGTCTTGTTCGTGAACTAAAGAAGATGGGTTTTAAAACCGACGGAATGCTGTCGGATCTTGATCAGAAAGAGCGCGAGGATGTGATGCTAAGGTTCCGGAATCGTGAAACTCAGATTCTTGTGGCAACCGATATCGTGGCCAGGGGAATTGATATTGACGGAATTGACCTGGTGATGAACTATGATGTTCCGCGCGATCCTGAAGATTATGTACACCGGATCGGCCGTACGGCACGTGCCCAGAGTTCGGGAGTTGCCATTACGCTTATTTCGGATCTCGACCAGCATAATTTTAAGAAAATCGAGGAATTAATTGAGCGTGATATTATTAAGATCCCGCTTCCGCCTGATTTTGGCGAAGCTCCGCTTTATAATCCGTCGAGCGCGAAACGATTTGGACGTCGCCCTTCCGTAAATCCCCGCTCAAATCAGAATGCAGGGCAACCAAAATCAAAAAAAATCTTCATCCACCGCGACCGGGGCACCCACCAGGGACACCAAAGCGAATAGAAAGATTATCGATTATCAGACTTTAGGCTATAAGGCTTCAGGAATGCATTTCCTTCTGAAGTTTATAGCCTATTTGTTTTTTTCATTCAGCCAATCGATCGGGATCATGCCCAAGTCTCAAGGGCATATGGGCGAAATCAGGAAAATATGCTAATAAATTAAATAAGAATTCGCAAAATCCCGGAGGGATTAATATTAATGACCCCGGGTAAGCGAATCCGGATTCACCAAATTATTAATGGCTCCAACATTATTCGGAGTCGCGCCACCCGGGGTTAGGACAATCAACATAAATGCGGCGCAACTACTTCCCATAATTGAAAATCGAAACGGCCATGCGCCGCAAGATAAAGAAGATGAGAATGGGGGACAGGACGACGATGAGAACAAAACCTTATTCTCTTTTTAAAAACCTTCTATATGTCACGCAAAGACAGCAAAGAAAAAATCTTTAGCCTTAACCTTTTTCTTATGTAAGTTCTTTTTTAAAAGTTATTCTATTTGGGCCATATGCCAACTCACAGCCCTCAATCTAATTACCTTATTTTGCTTGTCTTTTTATATTTACTACTTTTATTGCAAAATAATATTCCACTTAGGAGTTATTTGTAACCAGCATATACCCGAGTCAATGAACAGTATACCGAAAACATCCATCTCATTATTTCTTTTCGTGGGATTTTGCCTGCTATCCACTTTTTCGTATGGCCAGGCCGATGCAAAAAAAGACTATCCTATTCAGCCTGTCAGCTTTACAAGTGTAAAAGTGACCGACCAGTTTTGGGCTCCGCGAATTGCACTGAATCAATCGGTTACCATTCCTATAGCTTTGGATCAGTGTTACAGAACAGGAAGGGTTGAAAATTTCAAAATAGCCGCTAAACTGGCCAAGGGTAAATTTCAGTCTGAATTTCCATTTGATGATTCCGATCTTTTCAAAATTATTGAGGGCGCCAGTTATTCGCTTCAGACAAATCCCGACGTGCAGCTCGAAAAAAGGATCGATACGCTGATTTATTACATCGGGGCAGCCCAGGAGCCCGACGGCTATCTGTTTACAAACCGGACGATTGACTCACTTCATTTACACACATGGGTTGGAAAAAAACGTTGGGAAAAGGATTCCGAACTTAGTCATGAGTTATATAATCTCGGGCATCTTTACGAGGCTGCCTATGCTCACTACCAGGCTACCGGAAAACGTACATTGCTCGATGTGGCGCTTAAAAGTGCGAACCTTGTTGATCGCGATTTCGGGCCCGGAAAACTGGCTTTTTATCCGGGACACCAGGTGATTGAGATGGGTCTTTCGAAACTTTACAGGATAACCGGTGAGGAACGGTATCTGAAACTGGCAAAGTTTTTTCTTGATTGCCGGAAAGGCGGAAATGAATACAACCAGGCACAATTGCCTGTTGTTGAACAGGATAAAATTGTGGGTCATGCGGTCCGTGCCACTTATATGTACGCGGGAATGGCGGACGTTTCTGCACTCACCGGTGACAATTCGTACAAAGATGCGATCGACAAGATTTGGAAAGATCTTATCGACACTAAATATTACGTCACGGGCGGCATTGGCTCAGCAGGAACTAATGAAGGTTTCAGCGATCCCTATTTTTTACCCAATATGTCGGCCTATTGCGAGACCTGCGCCTCAATCAGCAACGTGATGTGGAATCAGCGTATGTTTTTGCTCGAAGGTGATTCCCGGTTTTATGATGTTTTGGAACGTACCCTTTACAATGCTTTGTTATCCGGGATATCTCTGAGTGCCGACCGCTTTTTCTATCCGAATCCCCTGGAGTCGCATGGACAACACAAACGGAGCGCATGGTTTGGCTGTGCATGTTGTCCAAGCAATATCTGCAGGTTTATTCCTTCGGTCCCTGGATATGTTTATGCCCAAAAAGGTGATTCTTTATTTGTTAATTTGTTTATGAATAATTCAGCACAGGTTGAACTGCACAGGAATCATATTGGAATTGAGCAGGTTACTGAATATCCATGGAGCGGGCAAATGGTTATTAATGTAAATCCTGAAAAGCCAAAGGTCTTTAGTATGATGGTCAGGATTCCGGGATGGGCCGGGAACCAGGTGGTTCCTTCCGATTTGTATCGTTTTAAATCAGCGGATCAATCTAAAGTTGTGATCAGGGTTAATAACCGCAACTTAAAATATGAGGTTAAGAATGGTTATGCAGTCATTTCGCGGGAGTGGAAATCCGGGGACAAGCTGTTTGTGGATTTGCCGATGCCGGTGCGGGAAATTATTGCCCATCCTTCCATAAAGGATGATGTGGGAAAAATAGCCCTTCAGCGCGGACCTTTGGTTTATTGTGCCGAAGGGGCCGATAACAAGGAGGGTCACGTTCTGAATCTTTACCTTAATCGTGAAAATAGTTATTCAACCGAATATCTTCCAAAGCTTTTAAATGGTGTAACTGTCATTAAATCATCAGCAAACAGTACGGCCACTCTTGATGCTACAGATAGTAAATCATCAAACCTGAACAGGCAACCCTTCACCGCCATTCCTTATTATGCCTGGGCGAACCGGGGTGCAGGCGAAATGGTGGTCTGGATACCCAATCGTGCACCGAAGAAATAACGACGGGGCGACTGGGCGATGGGGCGAGAGTGGGCGACTGCGCGAGAGGGCGACTGGGCGACGGGGCGAAATTCCACGTGCCAGTTCCGGAGGAACGGGTCATTTTGTAACGCCGGATTTCAATCCGGGGAATAAAAATATAAATTTATCTGATATGTTTAAAAGACAGGTTTTCTTTCTGATGTTATTGTGTATTTCGCTGTATAACAATGCGTTGTATTCGCAGCCGGTAAGCGAAATAACGATAAAACTAAATCAGCGCCTTAATCCTGTTCCACCGGCAATGTGGGGTGTTTTTTTCGAGGATATCAACTTTGCAGCGGATGGCGGTATTTATGCTGAACTGGTTAAAAACCGTTCATTTAGTTTCAATGACCCGATGATGGGCTGGAAATGGATGAAAAATGGAATCGGCGAGGGGCGGCTCTATAATTCTGGTGATGCTGAGCAACCCAACAAAAGGTATGTCCGCCTTTCTTCGACCAGCGAAAATGGGTTTTACGGACTTTCAAATGAAGGGTTCAGGGGGATTGGGGTCAAAAAAGATGCGGAATACCGGTTAACGGTCACTGCCCGTACTGGGGAGGCCGGAAAAGCTGTAAACCTGTTAGCCGGGCTGGTTGATTCAACCGGAAAAGTACTTGCGGAAAATCAGGTAACAGGCTTAACAAATGAATGGAAAAAATACGAGGTGGTTCTTAAGCCAACAAAAACCACTGCTCATGCGCAACTGAATGTCATACTGAAAGGCAAAGGTGCCGTCGAAATTAAAACGGTCTCCTTGTTTCCGGTTGATACCTGGAAGGGGAGGAAAAACGGGCTCAGAAGCGATTTGGTACAATTACTTGCAGATCTGAATCCTGGTTTTGTCCGCTTTCCGGGAGGATGCATTGTTGAAGGGAGAGAACTGGCAAGCCGTTATCAATGGAAAAAGACAGTTGGTGATCCGATGGAGCGGGAGTTGATCATTAATCGCTGGAATACAGAATTCAGACACCGGCTTACTCCTGATTATTTTCAATCCTTCGGACTCGGGTTTTTCGAATATTTTCTGCTGGCCGAGGACATGGGTGCCGAACCACTTCCCATTATTAATTGCGGAATGGCTTGTCAGTTCAATACCGCAGAATTGGCCGCTATCGAAGACCTTGACGGTTACATTCAGGACGCGCTTGATCTGATCGCGTTTGCCAATGGGCCTGCTTCATCCAAATGGGGGAAATTAAGGGCTGATATGGGGCATCCGGAACCGTTTAATCTGAAAATGTTAGGTATTGGAAATGAACAGTGGGGTCCTCAGTATATTGAGCGGTTTACCAGGTTTAGCAGTATTCTGAAAGAAAAACATCCTGAAATAAAGTTAATTACAAGTGCAGGACCTGGCCCTGATGGTGAAAGGTTTACTTATTTGTGGGATGAACTTGTAAAATTGAAAGCCGATTTTGTGGATGAGCATTATTATCAACCGCCTTTGTGGTTTCTCAGGAATGCCGCGCGATATGACAGCTATCCCCGGAAGGGTCCTAAAGTCTTTGCAGGAGAATATGCTGCTCATTCGAAAGGAGAGTCTGACCCCATGTCGCGTAACAACTGGGAAAGTGCCCTCGCTGAAGCGGCATTTATGACCGGACTTGAACGCAACTGCGACGTTGTGCAGATGTGTTCCTATGCACCGCTTCTTGCCCACAAGGATGCATGGCAATGGAATCCTGATCTGATCTGGTTTGATAATCTTAATGCTGTCCCTACGCCAAACTATTATGTGCAAAAATTATTTGGTGTGAACAAAGGGAGTTATACGATTCCGATTCTGAAAAATAATGTGTTTGTATCAGGACAGGATAGTCTGTATGCAACGGCCGCAATCGATGAGTCAGCCAAAGAGTTGATTGTAAAACTTGTGAATATGTCCCGGAAACCGGCTTCACTGAAATTTTCATTCACCGGCGGGTCGTTGAAAAATCAGTCTGCAAATATGGAGATTCTGCGCAGTAATGAATTGAATGCATACAACAGTTTCTCCAATCCCGGAAATGTTGGTACTGAGCTAAAGAAGGTTAAGGTTTCGGGCCGGTCTTTGTTGCTTACACCCATTGGCCGGTCGGTGAATGTGCTGCGGATTAAGCTTTAAGAAATCAGTAGCTGAATATATAATCTCCCGGGACTCAAGGACACCAATCTTTGAGTCCCGGGTAGTAAATTTCAGGATCAGCAACTGAAAACTGATTTATTATTTTCCTTGTTTAAGGAATTCATAGCCCCCTTTTCGAAGGTTGATTCCGTGTTCCAGATAGGCCTTCAGGCAGGCCAGAAAATTTGCCCATCCTTCGGTATTTCCTTGCAACCATTTTATTCCGGCGTCGTCATTTTCCATGCTTTTCTCCGTAATATTTACCAGGGTGGTATCAGCTTCCCGTGGGGTGAGAATCATTTCGGTAATCAGCTCCTTGTTATCAATTAACCAGTAGAATGAAATAAATTTGTCTTGTATCACAGTTCCGACGCGAATGAGAAAATCCGTTTCAAACTCCGGGAAGTTCCATATCAGGTGTTTACCTTCCTCCATTCGCCCGGTACTTTTTGAAATAAAATAATTCGTCATTTTTGCCGGATCTACAATTGCTTCAAAAACTTCCCGGATCGGTTTTTGAATCTGCAGCGCAGCCTTTACCTCCAGTATTGAATTCTGCATAATACTTTAGTTTAAATTTGAAATTACAATATTCAGGTCCTGTAAAACCCTGAATACAATTAAGCGGTACCTGAAGTTCCGTTACCCAAGTGCTACATCAAGGAACATCATGGTGGCGAATCCTAACATAGCGCCGATGGTCGATAAGTCAGTTTCATTCCCGGTTTGAGATTCCGGAATTAATTCTTCAACAACTACAAAAATCATAGCACCTGCAGCAAATGATAATGCATACGGAAGTAAGGGTGTAACGGTTAACACCAGGTAGGCGCCAAGTACCCCTGAAATGGGTTCGACAACACCCGATAATTGTCCGTAATTGAATGCTTTTAATCTTGAAAATCCTTCTCGTCTTAACGGAATTGATACTGCCGCGCCCTCGGGAAAATTTTGCAGTCCTATTCCCAGTGCCAGTGCCACAGCACCTGCCAGGGCCTGGTGATCGGAGGTACTGGCCAGTGCTCCAAAGGCTACGCCAACAGCGAGACCTTCAGGAATGTTATGAAGGGTTATGGCCAGTACAAGCAGTATGCTTCTTTGCCAGGTAGTTTTTATTCCTTCGGCCTTGTCAGTCGAAAGGCCCATGTGCAGGTGAGGTAACAGTTTATCAATTAAAAACAGAAAAGCTCCCCCTGAAAGAAATCCCACAAGAGCGGGTACCCATGGGGTTGTTCCATTTGTTTCTGCCATCTCGATAGCCGGATTTAAAAGGGACCAAAAACTTGCCGCTATCATCACACCGGCAGCAAAACCCAGCATTGAATTTAAGATTTTTTTATTGATGCTCCTAAAGAAGAAAACCATGGAAGCTCCCAGGGCTGTGACCCCCCAGGTAAAAATTGTTGCAAATAGTGCCAGCAAAATCGGATTGTAATTAAGAAGCCATTCGAATTTCATATTATACGATCAAAATATTCATACCTAACCATTTCAATGAGTCGTTATTCTGTTTACCTGATTAACAAGTGTAGCCGGTCATTTGTTGAGAAAAACCGGCTCAAACGGCTCACGACAAGTTTTTATACATTTCGCTTCATCAAGTCATTTTTCAAAGACTTGATGATGAGTCAATTTTTAAATCTGCAAATTCAAAAGCCTTGTCCATCCTCATTTTTACTTTGGCCGCCTCTTCATTTTTACCCTGTTTCATTAGTGAAGCGAATAATCCTGTCAAAGCCCACCCATTTTCACGAAAAGTTTTAAGGTCCTCCTGGTAAACTTTTTCTGCTTCAGCGTATTTCTCAGCATTCAGCAATGCCTCTCCCAAATGATGCCGTACCGAGAAAAACCAGTCGGGCGGTTCATTGTAATTCAATTTGTCTTCGATTGCTACAGCTTCCTGAAATAACGGGATGGCCTGATCATATAGCCGTTTCTGGTTGAAGATCTCTGCCGAAAGAACTTTAAGGGCAATCTGCATCAGATCGTAAGTAGAGTTTACATTCCAGATTGTAGTTGCCTTTAATACAGAATCTTCAGATAATTCCTTAAGAAGAGCATTTTCTTTTTCAGCACTGGCCAGGTCTTTTTTTCCAAGATACGCCATTCCCCTCGCGTAATGCAGCACAGCACGGGGATATACTAAACTTTCTTCAGGTACCGGAACAGCCAGGATGGTATCCCACATGGCGAACTTGACTGCCACATAATACGGAATTGCGTAATAGTGCTGAAGAGTTCCCCAGCCGGGTTGGGTCATTATTTCCTGCGCGGTGTGCATTTGTATTTCACGGGCCGCCTCCCATGCCAGTTTTGAGGCTCCTTCAAGTGTGGCGGTGGCTGCGAGAAAATGATAGTTGTGCGGAAAATAGGCAAGCGGATAGGCACCTTGCGCATGACATGCAGTGACATAATTGCTGTCCACTTTTACCGCTTTGATATTGGCAAGAGAACCGCGGTGATAATCCCCCGTGTTGATATAAATATGAGCGGGCATATGAACCAAATGCCCTGCACCAGGGACGAGTGTCAGTAACAAATCAGCACTTGCCAGCCCTTTTTCCGGATTTGCCGAAGCCTCCACTGCGTGAATATAAAAGTGATGTGCCCCCGGGTGCTTTGGATTTATTTTGATCAGGTGTTCAAGAACCGTAAGGAGTTCAGGTGTCCATTCCTTTGGAGCTTTGGTTTTCTTATCATACAAATCCCAGGGATGCAGATCCATCAGTGCTTCCGCATATAATGCACCAACATCAGGGTCGGAAGGAAATTTCTCATACACTTTCTTCATCTCCCTGTAATAGGCGATATCCAGCGGATTACGATCTTTGGGCGGATTTAACGCATATCGGCTGGTCAGTGCACGGATAAGAGCTTTTTCCCGTTGTGTGCAATTGTCCGAAAGAGCGAGTGCTTTCTGCGATGCGGCGTAGGCGCGTTCGAAATGCCCCTCTTCCATGCCTGCATTGTAATTAGGTCCCAGAACATAGGCATAACCCCACCAGGCCATCGCACAGGTTGAATCAATCCTTGTCGCTTCGAAAAATGATCGTGCTGCTTCAGCATGATTGAATCCATACGAAAGCATCATACCCTGGTTGAAATACTCCTGTGCTTCGGTACTACTTGTCGATATTTTAAAATCAATGCCATCGAGACCTTTAAATTTTGGTGCTTTTGTTCCGGAAGAATACCAGTCGTTATCTGCAGTTTTAGCGTTACAGATGTAAGCGTAGGTGCTTGAGTACTGCCCGCTTTTTGGTTCGCTTTTGCCTGCTTTCCTGGCCGAATGTTTGCAGCTTATTGCCAAACAAACAACCAGGATGAAATAATGAATTCTCATATCACAGATTGTTTATTGATTAATAATACCCATTCAGGCCAAATACAGTTTTGTAAAAAGTAAATGCCTCTTCGCAAAAACCATTAAATGTTAAATAAGGATTTATTGTTGTCATCTTTTAATTTGTTAAATTAATAATGTTCATAATTTTTTTGATTGTAATCCAAATCAACGTATTAAGTCCAATATCTGTTCATGTAATCATCCGGGTAACGGTATTCGGACCGGAATGTTTAAACATTTAGGGTCCCGAATGGTTAAACATTTATTATTAATTATTATTCAGGGACCATGAAAATACGTATTGATTTTGGCCTGATTTGGCTTCAATGGGTGATAACTCAGAAGAAATACGCAGTGGTCAATTATAAAATTTAATACGCTTAAACATGAAAATAGCAGTCATTATTATCCGGCTTTTAATGGGAGCAATGTTTTTATTTGCATCCGTAACCGTCCTGTTTAAATTAGTTCCCCAACCGGAATTAAGCGGCAATGTGAAAATATTTATGGAAGGTATGGCAGCCTCAGGATACCTTATCACTTCAATTAAGATTTTTGAATTGTTTTGTGCAATCGCTTTTCTTTCCGGCCGGTTCGTCCCGCTTGCAACCGTTGTGATTTTCCCGATTATTTTTAATATTCTGATGTTTCACTTGTATGTTGAACCATCGGGCTTGCTTATTGCCATATTGCTAATGATTGGCGATCTGTTTCAGGCCTGGTATCACCGCGATAAATATAAGCCGATGCTTGTTTCCAAATAACTGTATCAAATAGCTGTTTCCCGTCCTGGATACCACGGTGTCGAAAAAGTTAAATCGTTCAGGTTGTGCGAAAATAAAAGCCTGAACAAATACCCGGAATCCGGCCAGGAATTCAAAAATAGAATCATTCATAGCGCGTTATTTTTAATTGTTCTAAATAAACGTACGTTGAATTTAAAATGTTACAGAAAAATTTATAAAAATTCTAAATTTCTTTCAGATTTTTTGCCAGCTTTACGGGTTTGGAAATTAACCTTTAAACACCCTGTAATCATGACAAAACCAGTCGCTCTGATAATCGTTTTATCGCTTCTCACGGGAATAACTACCTTTTCTCAAATTCCGAAGGGGAATGACCTGCCTGTCCGTGGTTTTTGCATTGGAGCTCCGCGCACCTCCGAGGTTGATTCTTTTGTTAAATTCATTGCAGAAGAGTTGGCTCCGCGCAAGGTAAACACGCTGATTTTGCGCGTCGATTACAACTATCGGTTCGAAAGTCATCCGGAATTGCGCGACGCCTCGGCTCTATCGAAGGCAGAGGTGAAAAAAATTGTGGATGTTTGCCGGTTGAATCAAATCCGGATTATCCCCCAAATTAACCTGCTTGGCCATCAGTCGTGGGCCGAAAAGCTCAATAACCTGCTGCGGGTATACCCTGAGTTTGACGAAACGCCTCATGTGAAAATACCTGAAAAATACAAGTGGCCAAACGACGATGGTTTGTACTGCAAAAGTTATTGCCCGCTTCACCCTGATGTACATAAGATTGTTTTTGCATTGGTCGATGAGATTTGTGATGCTTTCGGATCTGACGCCTTTCATGCCGGGATGGATGAGGTTTTTTACATCGGCGACGATAAATGTCCGCGCTGTTCAGGCAGAGACAAGGCAGAACTGTTTGCGGGCGAAGTGAACATTGTTAGAAATCACCTTGCTTTGAAGAACCGGCAGCTCTGGATCTGGGGTGACCGTCTTATTGATGGTAAAACGACCGGAATGGGGATGTGGGAAGCGAGCATGAACAATACTCACCGTGCTATTGATTTGATAAATAAAGATATAATGATTTGCGACTGGCATTATGAACGACCTGATCAAAGTCCTGTTTATTTTGCCACAAAAGGATTCAGCGTGGTGACCTGTCCCTGGCGGATGCCCGAAAATGCGGTCCGGCAAACACAGGATATGTTCCGGTACCGGTCTTCAGTGACCCCGGAAATGAAAGAACGTTTCCAGGGTATGGTTCAAACGGTCTGGTCGGGGGCAGGACAGTTTATGGATGAATTTTACGGACGGAAACCAGACGCAAAAGCTGGAAACAACACAGCATCCAACACTTTTAAGGCAATGTTTGATGAAATAGAAAAACTAAGCGGCAAATAAGGCGAGTTGCTGGCTGCCTGGAGTCCTGTAGATAATTGAATTTTTAAACTTGCTTTTGAATGACCCCATCCCCAACGCGTTTTCTTTTCATTGATATTTTCCGGGCGCTGACTATGTTGCTTATGATTTTTGTTAATGATTTCTGGTCATTAACCGGTATCCCCACCTGGTTGGGACATGCCGATGTAAACCAGGATTTTCTGGGCTTTTCGGACATTATCTTTCCCTGTTTTCTGTTTATTGTCGGAATGGCGATTCCCTACGCGATACGCAACAGAATTGCAAAAGGTGAAAATCATTTGCAGATTCTGAAGCATATTTTGCTTCGTTCACTGGCACTGCTTGTCATGGGATTTTTTACAGTCAATATTTCCGGTCTGAATGTCCAGGCTTCCGGGGTAAGTCGCGAAGTTTTCCAGGTGTTGATGGTTGCGGCATTTTTCCTGATCTGGAACTGGTATCCTGAATCCACAACCCGAAAAAAGTATCTTTTCTGGTGTATTATTTAAATTTACTCCAAAAACTTTGAAAACAAGGATTGCCGCCAAAACGCCAAAGCACCATACTGCACAAAAAAAAACTTATATTCAATCTATCATCTGTTCTCTGGATTTTGCTAAAATATTTTTTTCAAGATATAAAGCATTGTTGTAAAAATAGCTGGATTTTAGCATCTGAGAAATGTTTTTTATTTTCTCAAGTTCCTTTCGGGCTTTTTTGAGCTTTCCCTTGTAAATCAGAAATTCTGTTTTTATAAGCAGGAGTCTTATTTTAACGTAATTTTTCATGTGTTCGGGAACATGAACGTTTTTGAATTTTACCTGGTCATAAAATTCAATAGCTTTTTGTGTCTCTCCAGTTTCCAATAAGGCCAATGCATAAACGGACAAAAAAAGTTGATAGAAACATGATAATTTTAAGTCGGTCAAATCATAATTTTCAAAGATATAGTGGGCAATATCAATGATTTCTTTATTCATCTTGCCGTAGTTTAATGAAAAAATTATCGCAAACTCAAATTGAGGCATATCAGTTCTATTTTGAATGCTGTTTTGTAACAACCTGTCAGACATACTATAAACCTCTTTCATAATATTTCCATCCACTTTCTTCTCATAAACAGACTTATATACAATTTGAGGAATAAAATAATATGAAGCATTTGATGAATCTTTTCCTTCAGGAAGCTTCAGATTTAAATTATTGTCATATTCGGTTTTGCATTGTTCTTGATTTCCGCTAAGAAAATGCATCATAAATCTCATATAACAGACATATTGCTTTGCTTCGTTCGATTGGTTGTATTGCAAGTAGAAGTCAAGGTCATTCCCGGAATGGAGCACCAGGCAGTCTATATCAAAGAACCTTTCAAAATAGAGTGTTCGTCCGACTTCTGATTGAGCATACCATGGGATCAGTATCTCCCTTAATTTTTGGTTTTTTCTTAGCTCAACGCCTATAACATTGGTCAAAACATAACAAGGCATATTAAAAGCCGGAACATTTTTCGGAAGCTTGTCCTTTTCGATAATAGAGAAAATATTTTTAAGAAGTTCAACTTGTTCTTCCTTAAATAAGATTTTTAACGTATACCTCAATAGGTTACACTGGAGATGGGGCGTATTGTTATAATCGGCAATAATACTTTTGAGAAAGTCAATATTCAGTCCATTTTCTTTGATTAGGATATTTACCAGATAATATGCAAATAAGACATTTTGCGTAAATCTTACATAAGTATTCAGCGAAAGGTAACTATCATGTATTGAATATTCATAAAAAATGCCGGTGCTTATCAGTTCATCATAAGCAATGATCATTGAAGACGATAATTTTAGATCTTCTTTCCTGACTTCTGCGCTTTTTTTTCCGTATCCGCACAAAGTAAAAAATGATTTGACTATTAAAAATTTCTCATCAGAATAGGGTGAAGACAATATGGTGTTTTTGATATATTGATTTAACAGATCGATATCCCGGATTGTATCGTTTTGGTTAAATGCTGATAAGAACAAATGCAGATGATAAGGGTTACTAATAATATCTAAGATGTCGGGATGGTTGAAACACAAATCATCAAGGGTTTGATCGAAATGGTTATTTTCCAGTATTGTTTTAATTTCTTTTCTTTTTAACAGGGGTATATTTATGAGTTCATCATCCGTTCCCTGAAACAGAACATCGAACCATAGTGATTTCAGAATTTGATTTTTCTGTATCCGGTATGAGAACATTCTCCACTTGTTAGGGCTACAGGTTATTAGTAGTTTAAACCATTCTATATTCTCATAGCAGGATATTAGCTTCAGTAAGTTACCTATAAAATGATCTATCTTTTCATTTTCCGAATAAATGTCATCGACCCCTTCGATAATCAATACGAACCTGCCTTTTACCAATTCAGGATTAATGCGAAAAACAGCGCTAAAGCTTTTTTGAGGATCATAATCAATCAGGTTGTAAAGCCGGTTTATTTTTTGACCATGAGTAAGAAGATTGTAAAGGATACTTCCGTCAACCAGACAAACTATATCGTTAGGATACTTGGCGTCCGCCCCGGTAAAAAACTTTTCGGTAAGCTGGGCCACAATCGTTGATTTGCCATAACCATTCGGGGCGATAAAAGCTGTTGCTGTCTTGGGCGAGTATAGAAATTCTTCGAATTTTTTTTCTGCGAATCTGCGGACAGGAAAATTCTCAAATCTGGTCCCAATTTTATTTTTGATGGATTTCAGACTAGTATTGGTTATTACGTTGATCCTTTCTTTTAAGTTGTCCCATGTTTCCTGTTGGGAGAACAGGTGTTTTTCTTTTTCAAAATTATTGATAAATTCCTGCCAATTTTCAAATTGCAAATAAATTGAAAGTGTATCGAGCGTATATTTTGAAGGATCGCATGTTGATTTAATAATCCCGAAAAGCCTTTTAAGTGTCGAAGCACTTACCTGACGTTTTGTTGAGTTTTGAATTTGTTCTGATAGAACTTGACAATCAGTGGCATATGAAATCCTTTGCCCAAATTTGCTTTGGATTTCATCTTTTAAAAGCTGTATTAATATATCAATTCCTTTATTCATAAAGAATGTGAATTAAGAGCTGAAGATAAATGAGATCCGGTACAAAGTGCTGTAAATTGTGGTGTACTGATTTTGCTTTAAATATAGTTAAAGCAAACTGGAATCACAAATAATGTAGGGATATCATTACAGCAGTTTGCACCTAATTAGCCTCAACATTTGCGTATATTGCTTAGAAAGCAGAAGCACAACATGAACAACATGAACAGATTTTGAACAAAAAAAACTACAGAAACTTATTTTTTTATGAATAAACTTGCAGTCTTTAAGAAATATACCTAATATAAATCATTTGTTTTGACCTAATTAAATTATACCATGACTACAACCCAGAACGATCTTTTCGCAATCACACAAAAAAATCTCTACCACCTTAAAGATTCCCCATTTTTTGTTACTCCGGATTACTCCCATAAAAAAACGTGCCATCTGCATGCTCATCCAATGCAGGAAAGTGAAACACGTTCATTCATTGTGGTCTGGCAATTGCCAAAAATGGGAAACCAGGATGTTGATAAACCCCATTCTTAATAAGTTTAGAATTGAAGTCAAGTTTTAACATGAATCTGCGATTCTAACTGCATCAGGTAAACTCGTTCGAAACTAGTTTCAGAATAATTAGAAAATATTTTCTGATAGGGTGAGTTAATGTCCTACAAATTTTCGAGATAATAATTTAAAAATATAAATATGAGGGTTTTAATGTTTGGATGGGAGTTCCCTCCCAATATTTCAGGAGGATTGGGTACTGCGTGTTATGGTTTGACTAAAGGTCTTACTTCATTTGATGATGTTGATGTCACTTTTGTCGTACCGAAGGTATTCGGCGACGAAGACGACAGCAACATGGACTTTATTGGGGCAGGTGATGTGCCAATTATCAACCGCAAGATCAGTATGAAGGAATTCCACAAATCGATCGATTATTTTGAGGTAGGTTCAAAATTGGTTCCTTATGTTGACCCCGAAGATTACCTTAGGCAAACCGCTTATACCGTAGAAGGGACAAATGCATTGATTGAAACAGATATTCAGGGAAAAGTGAAATTTACAGGGAAATACGGACTGGACCTAATGTCGGAAATAGCACGATATGCTTTAGTGGCTAACGTTATTGCCCAGGATAACCAGTTTGATATCATTCATGCGCATGATTGGCTCGCTTATCCGGCCGGTATCGCTGCCAAACAAGCTTCAGGGAAACCTTTGGTGATTCATGTCCATGCCACCGATTTTGACCGAAGTGGTGGCACTGTTAACCCCAATGTTTATACCATTGAAAAACAGGGAATGGATGTAGCTGACAAAATCATTACCGTCAGTAACCTCACCAGAAAGATCGTCATAGAAAAATATGGGATTAATCCTGAAAAAGTCGTTACGGTTTATAATGCAGTTGAACCCTATCGACATCATGAAAGTACTTCAATCATTAAAGGGATTGACGAAAAGATTGTGACTTTCCTGGGACGGATCACCATGCAGAAAGGACCTGAATATTTCGTGGAAACAGCCAGCCGCATCATTCAAAAAATGGACAATGTGCGTTTCGTGATGGCAGGAAGTGGCGATATGTTAAATAAAATGATCAGGCGCGCTGCACAACTCAAGATAACTGATAAGTTCCATTTCACAGGATTCTTAAAAGGAGACGATGTTTTTCGGATGCTGCGGATGAGTGATGTTTACATAATGCCCTCAGTTTCAGAACCATTTGGAATCTCGCCATTGGAGGCGATGCAAGCTGGTGTGCCGGTTATTGTTTCACATCAATCGGGGGTGGCAGAGATCCTGTCAAATGCGATCAAGATCAATTTTTGGGATGTTGACGCAATGGCTGACGCTATTCACGGCATTCTAAGTTATCCCGGAATGTCGAAAATGCTATCAAAGTATGGCAAAAAAGAATCCTGTAATTTGAATTGGAAAGACGCTGCGTATAAAGTAAAACAGGTTTATAAATCGGCAATATTCGCTTAATCTATTGTATTAATTATTAAACTGTTATATTATGAGGTCCATTTGTCTTTGTTTCAAGATCCATCAGCCGGTTAGGCTGAAAAAATTCAGATTTTTCGATATCGGAAATTCAGATTATTACTATGACGATTACAACAATGAAATGGTCCTTCGACGGGTAGCAGAAAACTGTTATTTGCCCGCAAACAAAATTATCCTTGATCTTATTCATAAATATCAGGGCCGGTTCAGTGTCGCTTTTTCAATTTCGGGCACGGCGATCGATCAGTTTAAGATCTATGCCCCCGAAGTTATTGAAAGCTTCCAGGAACTTGCTGCGACAGGATGTGTCGAGTTCCTTGCAGAAACTTATTCCCACTCCTTGTCTGTTTTAAAAAATAAAAACGAATTCAAGTGGCAGGTGGAATCACATGCAAATGCTATTGAAACCATTTTTGGAAAAAGGCCGACCGTATTTACAAATACTGAATTAATCTATTCGGATGAAATTGGCGCAATGGTTGCCGAAATGGGGTATAAAGCCACTTTGACCGAAGGCCCCAATCCTATTCTCAAATGGAGAAGTCCAAATTATTTATACAACAATGCAATTAATCCTGCATTAATGGTATTGCTAAAAAACGATCGGTTAAGCGATGACATTGCCTGCCGGTTTTCAAATTCCGACTGGAGCGGATGGCCATTGACTGCACGGAAGTATGTTTCGTGGTTAAACAAAATTCCAAAAGAAGAAAAGATCGTCAACCTTTTAATGGATTATGAAACTTTTGGTGAGCACCAAAAACTCGGGTCGGGGATTTTCAAATTTCTGGATTCACTCCCTTCCGAAGTTCTTCAAAAATCGGATTTTAAATTTATGACCCCTTCTGATGTTGTAGAACATTACCAGCCAATCTCCGCAATAAATGTCTCTTACCCGATCTTGTGGGCTGATCAGGAACGGGATCTTACAGCCTGGTTGGGGAATGAACTTCAGCAGGAGGCATTTGAAAAATTATACGGTTTAAGCGAGATGATCGACCAGTGTAAAGATCCCGTTCTTTTAAAAGACTGGCAATATTTGCAAACCAGCGATCATTTCTATTACATGAGTACAAAATATTTTTCCGATGGCGACTTTCATGCCTATTTTAATCCTTATGATAGTCCATATATGTCATTTATGAATTATATGAATGTATTGAACGACTTTTCTATCCGGTTAAACAGGCAAGTAAGAGGTAAACAACCTGGTCAGGCGGTGAATAATCGAGAAACAGGCTGGCCGGGTTAAAACTGATTGAACCTGTCAATTGAGATTGCATACAAACAATTGTTTAACAGAAACCTATTCTATGAGAGCATTGATATTCCATAAGCCAAATTCAATAGTGGACAGGTTAATAAAGGAGTTGGTACAAGCAAACAAGAATATCCAGTTTTCCGAAACGGCAAATTTTAAAGATGCTTTGGAAGTGTTTATCATTTACAAGCCTGAGATAATTATACTTGACGTTGAACAACACGCTGGTTTTGAAAATGAATTTTTACAATTTATAAAGAATTATAATACCGATATTAAGGAGATTAGTCTATCTAATCATCCATTCACCAAAATTATTTTGATCAACTTTACCAAAGCTGAACTGGAGGTAGAGAAAATATTAATATTCCAGAAGCAAGATTATTTCGTTTATATTTAATTAATAAAATTTAGTTATGAGTATTAAAAAACAGTATTTAAAGAAAGATGGCGTCTGTAAAATAACTTTTAGTTTGAAAGACAACAATGAAAAGACAGAATCCGCCAGGATTCTCGGTGACTTTAACAATTGGGACAGAAATTGTGAACCCATGAAAAAGCTTAAAAACGGCGAGTTTTCTCAAACAATCAATCTTGAATCAGGAAAATCGTATCAATTCAGGTACATGCTCAATGATTCGGTTTGGGAAAATGAACCTGAGTGCGATAACTTTGTTCCTAATTGTATTGAAGCCGGGGAATTTAACTCATTGATCCTGCTCTGATCAATAATTCAAGGAAAAGGGACTTTTCTCATTCCTAGATGAGAAAGTCCCTTTAAAATTTACATAGTGGGCAGCGTTGTTATTAAAAAATAAAATCTTCATACAGGCAGATAATGGTTATTTTATATAGAATGCTAATTGACCTTAAAATAGTCCCCGTAATCAATATTGTAGAACGAATTACTGAGAAATGTGTACAACCTATGGAAAATATTTATGGGATACAGCGGTAATAATATGTCTATTAAAACAAAACAGCTGGCAAATAAAAATCCAGCCAAAAACAGGGATTGTATTCACGAACTATTCCAAACCGGTAATGCTACATCGGAATACCGGATAATACGTCCGGATGGTAGTATTTGGTTACATAATAGCGAATCAATTGTTTATGACCAAAATGGAAAATCCTTGCAGTGGGGTGGTGTTTCTATTGACATTACTGACAAAAAGCTACTGGGAGAGCAATTACGTTTAAAGGATTTTGCCCTGCAAGCTTCACCAACTGCGATTGGGCTTGCCGATTTAAATGGGATAATATTTTATGCAAATAATGCTTATATAAAACTTTGGGGATATAATGAAAACGAAGTGATTGGAAAGCCTGTTTCGGATTTTGCATCTTCGCAAGAACAGGTAGGTCAAGTCCTATCATCTATTAGACAGGGGGATATTAGACAGGGGGAAAGCGTCTTTGATGAAGGAGAATACACCCGTAAAGACGGAACCAAATTTTTTGGTTTGATTTCTGCTTGCATTGTTAAATCTGATGAAGGCATACCAATCTGTTTGATGGTCGAATTTGTAGATATTACTGAACGAAAACAAATTGAAGTTGAAATCAAACTTAAAAGTGAAGAACTAATAAAAATCAATGCCGTAAAAGACAAATTTTTCTCTATTATTGCTCATGACCTGCGTAGTCCATTCAATGGATTTCTAGGCTTAACTGAGTTAATGGCTGAAGGATTGTCACACATGACGCTGGATGATATTCAGAAAATTGCAGTTCTGATGAAAAACTCTGCTACCAATCTATACCGATTACTTGAAAATCTTTTAGAATGGTCATGCATGCAACGAGGTCTGATTCCCTTTCGCCCTTCATTATTCATAATATTACCAAAAATAGCAGAAAACATGGTTTTGGTATTGGATTCTGCTGTAAAAAAGGAGATTATGATCAACTATGTTATCCCTGATAATTTGATGGTTTTTACAGATGAAAATATGTTTGGCGGGATCATGCGAAATCTAGTTTCCAATGCTGTCAAGTTTACTCCAAAAGGAGGCAAAATAATTATTTCTGCAAAATTAACTTCCGATAACCTAGTAAAGATTTCCATCAAAGACACAGGTATTGGAATGAGCAAGGCATTGATTGATAATCTTTTCCGACTTGATGTAAATACTAATCGGAAAGGGACAGATGGTGAATTGAGTACTGGATTAGGTTTGATCATTTGCAAAGATTTTATTGAAAAAGGAGGAGGAAAATTATGTGTAGTAAGCGAACCTGGGAGAGGTACTGAGTTTTTTTTTACCCTTCATATATAGATTATATTTGTTGCCCGGTAAAAACCGGGTTAAGTAATTTTTGCTTTTAAACTCTATGATAATCTGAATGAGTATTTTCGTTTTTAAAAGTAAGCCCCTTCTATTTCAGGACAAGACATTTCTATTTTAAGTTTGGGGCTGGTTTGAAATATGAAGAGATCAATTTGCCTTGAAGTGAGAAACTCTTTCAAGAAAAAAATTAAAAAAATGAATTTTTAGAACCTCTTTTAGAAATTTACAAATCTTATTTTTTGGGTCCCATAGGCACTGTAGTTGTTTTAATTTTGTGATAATCCTGGTCTACCTCGCTTTTGCGCTTTATTGTCTCCTTTTGCGGTACAGGGACTTTTGCGTACATTTTTAGTACGCCGCTGGCGTGCCGGTAATAATGTCCCCTGAGATCTTTTGAGTATTCAGTAAGGATTTTTTTGCCTAATCCGTTCACATCGCCACACCGGTACAATGCCCGGGCAAGAATGAGTTCGCGCAACGAATTATTTCGTGTACTGGTATCGGTTCCACTGGGGGGTGTCAGGTTTTTGGCTGTCTGAATATCAGGCATCGAATGACCGGTTACCCCGGGAAGCTGGAGGAGATCGTAGAGGATAAGGGCACCCTTATCATCCCCCATGGTTTCGAGCGCCATGGCCACAGCCCTGAAATGAGAAAATTCGCTTTTTGTACTGAGCTTTTTCGAAATTTGTTCCAACAGAGGTATTGCTTCAACACGTTTACTTCTGCCCAACGCAATAATTAATCCGTCGAGATAGGAGATGCTTTTGCCAAACTGTCCCATTCCGGTGTAATTCCAACCCTCGTCCCAGTTTTTATTGTCTTCGATGGCTTGTTGTAACACTTTCCCGCCTGCAGGATTTCCGAGCATTCCGAGGATCCTTGCGTAAGTGAGCTGGTCTTCCGGATTTGTTGCCTGGCCAAAGGCCTCTATCATTAGCGGTACAGAACGTTTCGTGTCCCAAAGTAAAGTTTCAAGGCCATCAAGATTATGGGTAACCGTTTTTGCAGCTTCCCTGATGCTTTCATCCGAAGGAGGGTAATTATCCTGGTCGGTAAGCACCGTTGAAGGCAGATTTTCAATTTTAATAAGCTCTTTCTGTAACGATTTCAGGTCGATATTCCTGATCAGTTGATTGTTTTTTGCCGCTATAGCTGCCGCCCAGCCGACTGCATAACCTTGATTCTGAACGCATGGCTGCATCCTGATCACAGGCATTGCATCGCGGTCGGCACTTGCTCCAAGGCCGGTAACCACAATTCCTTCAATGCCTTTCGGCAAAAGGGCGCGTAAGGGAACATAAGCTGTTACGTCAGCTCCGCTGTGTGCGGGAGGTTTCAGATAAAAGAACGAATCCTCTGTAAAACCATGGGTGTCGAACGAACTGACATGAATTGAAATTACATCGGGGTAAGTGCGGCCATTGTAAACGTCCAATACCGAAATGGTAAAATCACCTACCATGCGGCGACGTTCACGTGTTTGCGATAATTTCCCAATGTCATACTGGTTGGCAAATTTGTCTTTAGCGACTATAAATGTCCACCAGATATCCAGCATGTCGGTATCATCGGTAAATGTCCAGTCGCTGTTATTGTAAAAATCGTTCGGATTTTTAAATGGCATACCTGCTCCCTGGACAGCTACTGAATTGCCATCGGTGTATACAAATCCAGCCCCTGCGGCTATCGCAATATCAGAACTTCCCGATGAATCAATAACGGTATGGGCCAGAATCACCCCTTT
Organism: uncultured Bacteroidales bacterium; assembly: GCA_942493325.1. Taxonomy (GTDB): domain Bacteria; phylum Bacteroidota; class Bacteroidia; order Bacteroidales; family Prolixibacteraceae; genus JAAFHB01. The sequence continues at coordinate 6,479,008 of OW818689.1, forward strand.
ACCGAAAGGAGTAGCGACGACAACTCCTTTGACTTTTCCTTTTTCGATGTAGGCGCCGCAACCTAAAACTCCGAACCAGATATCACCACCTGCATTACGGATTTCGCGCCTGAAATATTCTGTTTTCCAGTCGAACACCCATTCTTCGAGTTTTTTCTTTTGTCTGATATTGCCTTCACCGATTGCTTTCACACCCAGATCGACTTCATTGGTGTATCCTTTGCGGTAACCATGATAATAGCGACCGACCATTCCTGCGGTTCCGATACCACCTAATCCATGTAAATATTCAAGTACTATGGTTTTGGCGCCATGCCGGGCTGCCCCGACAGCCGCAGGAGCCCCGGCAGTTCCACCTCCCATTACAAGAACATCGTAATTTCCAAGGATTGGAAGTGTAGTTGCATCAGACTGGATCAATCCCTGGCTTAACGAAGGCCGGATTCCGCCAAGCAATTCTCCAACATCACCTTTTAAGGAATTTGAACTTCTTTTGCCGTTAATTTTTACGGAGACGAGCTGGGAAGTCGAAGCGGCCAGGTTGGCTGCTGCTTTGCCGACTCGTTCTCCGATTCTGATCATTCCTCCGGGTTGTAACAGATTTGCGGCTGCTGTGCGGTGAAGATCAGCCATTCCGTTCAACACGAAGATCCGGTTGACTTTTTGTGGTTGAAATGGCGTGAGTTCCATATTTTCGATATCGGTCTCTGCATTTCCCATACTACTTTTCCCGATCATGTGATCGGGTGGTACCTGGAACAGAAGATCTCCTGATTCGACCTGGTTGGCATCCCAGGTGAGGTCGCGGGCAATTTGTTCTGCAGCGGCAAACGACTCGTAAGAGCTGTTTTTCATTTCGATATCCAGCGAATATTCGATTGCCTTGTATTTTGTGTCTTTAAAAACGACGGATTCCGGCAATATCTGAGAAGTGCCGCCTGAGAGCTTTTTCTCATTATTACCAACCACGATAAATTTGAAATTCTGTTTTCCGGCGGGATAGGATGTAAATGATGCCGATGTGAGCCGGGTTACCATCGCCCGGGGTGTAGCATCGATAATTATTTTCGCCCTTACGGCCTGTTTCCCGGACCGGTTTGCAATGGCTACACCGGCAGGATTTCCCTGTGAATCGGTCAGCAAATCGGTGACATAACTCGAAAAAAGGAAGTCGACCTTATTATTTATGAGTTCATTGTCGAGCGTTTGCTTAAATTTGAGCGGCACCAGTAGTCCATTGCCGAAGAGTTTTTTACCCAGCTCCGTATCCGTTGCATTTGGGTGGACATTCCAGTAACGATAGGTGCCGCAAACATCTTCACCCAGATAGGTTTCCTGGGCGATAAGCAAAACCTTTGCCCCGTTTTGTGCAGCACTTACGGCTGCCGCAACTGCTGCGGTCGAACCGCCAACCACAACTACATCAACAGTATAAGCCACAGGTACTTTACGCGCAGACTGAGTGCAGAACTTTCCTTTTCCGTTTTCCTGTGGTGGGGTTTGCGGAAATGCAAACAAGTTGCCCGATGCAAGTAATGCTGATCCTGTAGCTGTTGTAAGAATAAAATCTCTTCGTTTCATATGTAGGTTAATGTGTTTGTTGACCCTCAAACCGCCCGCTGGCAAATTATCTGCATCACCGGGTTTTGGCTCAGGAGAGTTTCAATTGTGAGTTATTTGTTGTTTATACGTAAGTTGTCCGATCAGGACATCATGAAATTAACAGCGAAAGTTGTGCCTTTAATTTTCTCCGGTATAGTTCACACTTTATAAAAGCTACGATAGCTACAAAAAAGCCTGCGAAAAGTGAGATATTGTAGGGCAGATTAAAGCCTTCGGGAGCAAAGAACAGATAGGAAGTAATTACAACGGTCATAAAAAGGGCCGGAATAAGTGTAACCAGGTAGTTTTTACTTTCTTTAATCAGGTAAACAGTTACTGTCCAGAGTACTACTGCTGCAAGAGTTTGGTTTGACCAGGCAAAGTAACGCCATATAATCGCGAAATCAACCTGGGTAAGGGCATAACCGACGATGAAAAGGGGAACGCTGATTATCAGCCTGTTCCGTATTGGTCCTTGTTTTAGCGCAAGAAAGTCAGCCACAATCAGGCGTGCACTCCTGAAAGCGGTATCACCTGAGGTGATGGGGGCAGCCACTACCCCTAACAATGCCAATGCACCACCCACACGCCCAAGCAATGAGTTTGATATTTCATTCACAAGATAGGCAGCATTTCCCTTGTTGGCAATCATTACTTCATTCAAATGGCCTACTCCACCATAAAATGCCATACCGATTGCTGCCCATATCAGGGCGACAACTCCTTCAGTAATCATTGCTCCGTAAAACACACGACGCCCAAATTTTTCATTCGTAATACAGCGGGCCATCAGCGGCGATTGTGTGGCATGAAATCCCGATATTGCTCCGCAGGCGATCGTAATGAACATCATGGGAAAAATCGGAAACTGTTTGGGTTGATCGTGAAAGTTTGTGAGATTAGTCCAGGTAAGTTCAGGAATCTGGTATCCCCCTGCAAACAATGCACTGATCAATCCAACTGCCATAAACAACAGGGCAAAGCCAAAAACCGGGTAGATTCTCCCGATTATTTTATCGATCGGTAGCAGCGTAGCCAGCACATAATAAATAAACACAACCCAAACCCAAAAATTCATAGAAAGGAAATCCGGGGTCAGACTGGCAAGAATTTTCGCCGGTCCCATGATAAAAACGGCACCGACAATGATCATCAGAATTACAGTAAAACCTCTCATGATCTGCTTAGTATTTCTGCCGAGGTATATTCCCACTATCTCTGTAATACTTAATCCGTTATGCTTTATGGAGAGCATGCCTGATAGATAGTCGTGAACGCCTCCTGCAAATATGGATCCAAGAACAATCCATAAAAAAGCGACTGGTCCCCACATCGCGCCGGCTACTGCCCCAAAAATGGGTCCTAATCCGGCAATATTGAGGAACTGGATTAAAAAGACTCTCCACCAGGGCATAGGAACATAATCGACGCCGTCGGTCATTTTATAGGCAGGGGTAACCCTTTTGGTATCGGCGCCTGCAACTTTTTCCAGATAAGTTGAATAGAGAAAATACCCCAGGATCAGAACTACTATTGATAGTGTAAATGTGATCATTTTTAAATAGTTGGTTGTTAAATCAGCTCCATCTTAAAGCTGAAGATTAAGAAAAGTCCTTTATATTTTAAGCTATTGTTTACTCCTTTAATTTTTTCAGTCATTCATTTTTTACCTTCTCAATCATTCAGCACTGTTATTGCTTTTTCTTCTCATACCTGTTGAGCTGTTTGACAATATCAGGCGATTGATCAGGCAAATTTAACAGAAAATAAAAAGTTCTGTTTGCCACATTTACATTTTTGCTTTCCAGCAGCAAACTTAGTTTAAGCTGGTCATCATAAGAGGGCTGAACTTTTCGTTCGAGTAAGGTAAGTATCAAATTCACAAGATAATAATTATCACTTTTAAGTCTGTTCACCATCTCACTCACAACTGGTTGAGTTAATTGAGTTGAGGTTCGGAGAAACTCAACCGCTGTATTCTTGATCCGGAAGTCTTCACTGTCGAGCAATTTTATTACCTCTTTCTGGAGTCGTTCTTCCCCGATGTTGCACTTTTTTAAAAATTTAAGCGCCTGAATTGACGCTAAATAATTCCCGGAGTGTAGGATATGTAAGGCTGCATCGGCATATTGATCACCTGTTTGACCGGATTCGCTGATCCATTGAAGCCCTGTTATCTGGCTGTACGGATCCTTTTCCTGTAACAGATGGTTGAATAATTGGCCCGAAAGCAGATTGTCCCTGGTATAGGCGATAATGCTGTCACGTGTTGTTCCGTAGACAAGATGCCAAAGCGTATAGGAGGTGTAAGCGGCTTCAGGTACAATCCATGGTGAAAGATCGGGTAGGGTAGCTCCTGTAATTCCGTCTGACTTTTCTTTGGACTTGTTTTCTGCCGGTACCTTTACAGGATGAATTTCAAGCTGGGTATAATAACCTAGCTGTGAAGATGAATCACCTAAAATTTCGTTGAGCCGTGTATAATCCGGTTCCAGAAAAGGTACATGTTCCCTTTTTGTCAGTTCTTCGCCCGGGGAAAGGGAAAATCCGAGATATTTGCCCGTAAGTTCCCAATACATGGTGATATTAACCAGCCGGCATAGCGAATCGATACACACTGCCGTATGAATATTCCGGCTGAATGCTTCGGGATAGTCGTTCCCGGTAAAATAGAGCGTCAGTGAATCGTCGGGAATTGTGTCGTTAAAATTGATCAGGATTTTACTTGTGGTCTTTGCCTTGTCAGGACGAAAAGATGATGTAAAATACATCACGTCAGTCTCCTGTATTCCGGTGTTTCCTGACAATACAAAAAGTAAGATGGTCAATATTAATGAAATTCTACCCATTATTGGCTGACTTAATTTTGTTATAGTGTTTTATTTTTTAATTCAGGCAACTTTTACTGCCAGCCATCCAGTTGCCAGCTGCAAGTTGCGTGATCCGTGCAATTATTTTAGTGTCTTGAGTAAAGTGCCACCTTCGTTGTACTTTTGTTGATTCGGCAGATCAAGTTTTCCGGTTCCTTTTGACATCAGGTCCTGTAATTCCGGAAGATATGTTTCGTATACCTTTCGGGGCAGGACATCGTGATTTTTGCAAACAGATGCAGCCATTCCAACGACTTCGCCCATCATACCCGTGGTACGCATAACCCTGACTGTTCCAAGCGCCACGTGTGTTACGCTGATATTTCTGCCGGCCATAAAAAGATTGTTAACATTCCGGGAATAAAGGCAGCGGTAGGGGATTGGGTAAGGATAAATTGGTTTGTGCTTTGCAATCGACTTAAACTCTCCTTCAGGAAAGTATTGTGTATTTTTCGGATCAGGATAATGCAGGTCAATGGTCCATGAAGTGGGTGCGGTACCATCAGGATATTTCACAACATCGGTTAAGTCCTGTTCCCTGAGCACAAGATCTCCGGTTAACCGTCGCGACTCCCGTTTACCTGCCACATATGCCACCCATTTAAGCTGGCTGTTTTTATAATTCTGGTTCTCTTCAAAACGGTTTTTCAGGTACGACCAGTTGGAGAATACAACCATTAATCCATAATCCCTGATGCGTTCGAAATCTTTCACCTGGTCGTAGTTCATACCTGTTTCCCAGGTCCATTCACCCATTTTTACAACCTGTACACTTTTTTCGTTGAAATTCAGCCCCCAGGAAATAGGAGGGAATAACTCGGGGCGGGTTGATTCTTCGGCATACCACTGCACCGATGATCCCATGGTCATTTTATCTTTAACTTTGGGTGCAGTAGGTTCTCCATATTCATCCTGTCCTTCGCGGCCCATCATAAAATCGGCCCCTGCCAGTGCCCCGATTGTAGCATCGCCTGTGCAATCGGCAAAAAGAGGAGCTTCGAAACGCAGCTGAGTTGAGTTTTCAATTTTCGAGGCGTATACTGCTGAGATCAGGTCACCCTTTTTATCCACACCATTGGCACGGTAATTCAGAAAAAGGGAGATATTTTTTTCTGCAGTCACCACATCGAGCTTTTTCTGATCTTCGTAGAAAGCGGCTGGTTGTGCATTTCCACCCTTCACCGGTCCTATCTCATTGACCACATTACCCAGCATGGGGTAGGGGGCAAGGTTTATTCTTCCGCCCAGGTGAACACGCACTTCTGAACTGTTATTTCCACCCAGCACAGGACGATCCTGGATAAGGGCCACCTTCAATCCAAGGCGTGCAGCCGAAAGTGCAGCGCAGGTACCCGCTACTCCGCCACCGATCACAACAAGATCGAATTTACCGGCAGAGGCAGGCTTTTCGGGAAGACCTAAAGCCTTTTTTCTGAAGGCTGCCAGTTCGTCCGGTGTATTTACGGGGCGAAATGATGAATTGGTGGTGAAAAGTATGGCATCGCACCGGCCATTAAAACCGGTTAGATCGCGCAGCGAAATTTTCGTTTCTCCTGCTTTAATCTTTACTGAACCACCATATTGCCAGTTCCATTCAGTATCCTCCGTTCCGAAAGTTGCCTTGAGTGGCTTACCGTCGATTACCAGGTTAAACTTGCCGGGTGTCTCTTTATCCGACCAGTATCCTACCCAATTGCGCGTTCTTACAAATACCCTATAGTTTCCGGTTGCGGGAAAAGTCACATTGGTCGAGGCATCTGCGACAGGTTTACCCAATCCGTGAGCCATCAGAAAAGGTGATCCCATCTGATCCATAAACTGCTGGTCAACAACCCAGCCTCCCTTGTCGGAAAAACTTTCGCATTCCACAAGGATCTGACTTTTAAGACTCGTATTTAGTATAAACAGAAAAAATACGAAAAGGAAAGCTTTAACTTTTAAATTGATAGTCAATCGAGCCATATAAGTTGTTTTTAAATTTATTTTTATCTATTTCAATATTTCTTCTTTCAGCTCCGAAATGTAGTGATTATAAATATCCCGTGGAGATGCGTTGTGCTTTTTACACAAATAAGCGGCAATACTTACCACTTCACCCATTAATCCACCGGTACGCATAACCCTTGCCGATCCTAAAGCCTGGTGTGTGATGCTTACATCTCTTCCGGCCATAAATAAATTGGTTATATTTCTCGAATATAATATCCGATAAGGTAAAAGATAAGGCATTGGATATTTTGTATGAAGGTCATATGAAATGAAAGGGTCTTCAGTATAGTAATTTTCGTATTTTTCGTGTGGAATATGAACATCCATATCCCAGCCCGTAGCAATGAGCCCGTCATCGAAAAGAGTGGAATTCAGCAGATGCTGTTCGGTTAGAACCAGGTCCCCCATTAATCTGCGGGATTCTCTTTTTCCTGAAATATAGGCCGACCAATTTAGTTTGTACTTCTGATACGCGTTATCAACGTTTTTAAGCGCATCCCATGCCCCATACATTGCCCTGAAATTCCAGTCGCGAACCCATTCGTCATATTTGAAAGGATCGCGGTAAAATCCGCTTTCCCAATACCATCCACCAAGTGCCTTTTCTCCCTTTATACCATACGAACCGGGTGTTTCTCCACGTCCGGGAAACATTTTAGCGGTAAGGTCTAAAGCCCAGGAACATTTCGGAAAAGTAGTTTTATGGTCAGTTAACGAGATATTCCAGAGATTGCACTTCCCCATGATGGTATCACTCATTTCATAGTCGGCTCCAGCCAGAAAACCAATCACTGCATCACCTGTACAGTCGGCAAACAATGTTCCGTTAATCAGGTTTCTTTCTCCCGTAATGACGTTCTCTGCAATAACAGCACGAATCTGATTTTTTTTCACTACAACTTCGTTTGCCCGGCAATTTAAGTACAGATCAATATTCTTCTCATTTTGCAACAGGGCAAGTTTTCGATCATCTTCGTACAACTCCCCTGTATTTTCATCACCATAATGTGCTTTTTTTTCCTGTTCCAACTCCTTTACGATGTTACCCAGCTTAGGGTAAGGTGGAACATTTATGGCGCCTCCCAGCCATACCCGCGTTTCGGAACTGTTATTCCCGCCTACAACCGGCCGATCCTGTATCAATGCAACCTTTAGTCCCTTCCGCGCAGCCATAACCGAAGAGGTGATTCCCGGTATTCCTCCTCCCACAACAACCAGGTCATAATTCCCGCGTTGCCTGGGTTTGGTAGTTCCCAGCAATTTACGGCGGAACCTGGTTAATTCGTCCGAGTCATTGGTCGGTTTGAAATTCAGATTTTCACACAGCAATATCGCATCACATCTTCCTTCAAAACCGGTTAAATCCTGCAGTTCGATGCGGGCATTTGTGCCCTCAATGATTGCTATTCCGCCATCATGCCACGTCCACTCTGCGTATTTTGTACCAAAAACCCCAGGTAAAATGAATCCATTTATAACGATATTAAATTTGCCGGGTGCTCCTTCAGCATCCCATTGGGCAACCCAGTCTTTGGTACGCACCCATACCCTGTATTTTCCTTGCTTTTTGATCGGAATAGTTGTCACCGCATTTTCTACTTTTACGCCCAATCCATGTGCCAGGAGATAGGGAGATCCCATTTCATCCATAAATTGCTGATCAACAACCCAACCCCCTTTATTTGCGAAACTCTCGGCTTCGACAAGTATCGGTTGTGCCTTTATTCCTGCCAGGCCTGAAAGGAAAAGAAGTGCGATAACTACTATTTTCTTCATAATTCCATGGTTTTTACTTTTCACGTTTAATGAAGGGTGGTGCCAATGGCATCCGTGGTGTTCCGCCACCCCCTCTGGAACTGTCTGAGTTATTGTCAATCATGTGCAAATTAAGAAAAATAAGGTCCATATCTCGTGCCCACGGTGTGTTTTTATTGTCGGTCTTCATTGAAAATCCCCGGTTCTTCAATTGTAATTAATAATTGCCGTGGCTTTACACTTTTTACTCACTTTTATCCTCATCCAAATAGCGGAATAGGCATCGGGAAATTCATAATGCAGGTATTCTTTGGGCTTCACTACCATGGTTTTGAAGTCGCGAAAATCCCCGTTCCCCATAAAATCTGTTTGAATAGTGAATTCAACGTTTTCGGCCGAATCGTGGTAGATATGCACCGATTTTTTGTCAAAGCCATTCATCAGATAAGGATCCGACAATTCGCCGGCGACCACAGGCGATTGATACCATACCCCTCCGTAACCTTTGGGTTTTCCGAATCCCCATAAATCGTCTGTTTTACCAAACCAAAGTCCGGCTTGTGATTGTCCTGCCAGTGGATTCCGGTCCTGAGGCCCGAATTTCATTGGAGTTGCCTGGTTTCCTCCAAAAACCAGCATCCCCCGCCATGAACAGAAATCGGGAATGACACGCAGGTGGCTTGATATTGGCTTGATGGCCCATAACTGGTTGCCGTAAGTATGCATACCGATTTCATAGAAAAGACCGTGGCAATCCATCAACGCACGCTCGGTTTCAATCTCCCGGATTCGCATCCATTCTGTACAACTGGTCTCGTCGAAAGTCCGGCTCCCTTTAGGCAAGCGGTATCTTTTCCATTCCCCGTTGATTAAAACACGCACGATAACCGAGATTCGGTCCCATCCGGTCGCGATCATCGGATCTCCGAATGAACCGGCATTCCAGACTTCTGTAAATGCAGTTTTCTCCAGAATTTTCCACGCGCCCTTTCCATCCCATTCTGCCAATCGGCCTGCATCCCATTCACCATTAAAATCCTTTGCGTTGTAACTATTATTACAAACAACTACTCGTCCATGTGCCGTAAAACCGCTCTTGAAATGGGGTTTCGATCCTTTAGGCTCCTGCAATTCGTCCATCAATTGGAAGAGTTGCGTAACTTTGAGTGTATGCACATCAACCTCAAAAAATTCGCCTTCCATAGCCAGGTAATACAACTTATTGACCGGATCGGTCAGGTGATTCATAGTTGCAGCAAGGCGATGATTGCTGAATTCTTTAATCAGTCGAACATTTCCCAGGGTATCAATCAGATAAGGCCCGATTGCTAGCTGCATACTGTGAGTGTGAATCAGCCTGTTGGCGTAAGTTCCGACAATACTGGCCGGATTTTTTTTAAGCTGCAGATTTTCATCAATTTCATAGAGCCCGGTTCCATTTCCGGTGCCTGCAAGATGAGCCACATAGGTCATGACCCAAAGACGATTGGCCCAGGGCATTAATGCACCCGTACCTGCTTCAGTCCGGGGATAATGACTGGCTGTTAATGCAAGAGAAGGAAATACCCCGCTTACCTGGTTTGGGATATTTACATTTTGAGCAATGCCTGTTATCGAAAACAGAATGATGAAAAATAATGTGATTAACCGGCTTTTTGTATTCATAGGTAGAAGTCCAATAATTAATTCTTATTCATACTTTAACCACGCTGTAGCGTCACAGGATTTATTGGTCACGAACCTGATCCAGCGCGACTGGAAACTATCCGGAAAACGGAATTTGAATGTTTCCCCGGGTTTTACGCTTACTTCCTGGTACATCATCCATGGGCCATGACCGATGGGCTCTGCTTCAATTTTAAAGGCGACTGTCTCTTTTGAATTATGGGAAAGTGTCAGATTGCGCTGGTCGTAAAAACCGATGAGGTATGGATCGGATGGTACACCGGCTTTTACATCTGAATTTTTCCACGGACCGCCTTCGCCAACCGGTTTTCCGGCCAGCCATAAATCGTCTATTGTTCCGGCCCAGACTGCAGCTTTTCCGTCTGATGAAGTCACTACATGTGCATTACCCTTTGCGGATTTAGGGTTAATTCCTGTCATAATCAGCATGCCACGGTACGAAGCATAATCGTGAATCCGAAAGTTATGCGATGAAATGGGCCTGATTTTGGCAAAACCATCGGCATTTTCGGCAGGAAGTTCATAAAACGTTCCTGAACAATTTAACAGGTCGCGCTCCGTTGCCACCTCGCGACAAATACGTACCACTGCATTATCGGTTAATTCAGTAAATTTTGGATCTCCTTTTGGCAATCTCCAACGTCGGTTGCGGTCGTCGATAACCAGTACAGATGCTTCATCGATAGTTACGGTCCTGGCAGGAATGGCAAATTTTTCGCGGATAAATGAGGCTGATTTGACATCTTCCTTTTTTACAAGATTCATCAGGGAATCCAACTCGTAATATCCGTTTTCAGTAAAACCTTTATCCGAAACTGTTCCTGATAAAACGCCCAGTTGCCGGCGGTTGTTACCAAGACCCCAAAGTAATCCGGCACTTGTATTCGACTCGTTTACATTGGCTAAACCTTTAAAAATCGGAGATGCCTTTCTGGAACGATTATCTTTCTGTGTATACGAAAAATGGACCGTAGCTTTTGTCTCCTGGGCCACTTTAACCCTGATCCATTCACCCTTATCGGATGAATTAAAGGGAACATTTGCCGATTCATCAGCCTTGACCGTGATTGTTTTGAAGCTGGTCCATGTATTGTTTCCCTTTGCATCTATTTCAAAAGTGAACGATACCGGTTGTTTTCCTTCATTTTTTAACCAGGCACAGCGATATTCCCATCCAGCAAAAAGGAAAGGTTCGGAAACCTCGCCCGATTTAATGTTTTCCGAAATCCAGAGTGCACCTTCCGAAGTATTGGGTCCAAGTTCATCGGGTTTTTCCAGCGAAGTAAACCAAAGGTTGGAATTTGACTGGCCGGGTCCTTCAATGCTGCCTTTCACTTTTCGTTTGTTGAGGAATTCCTTTTGTGCCGAATCGTCACAGCCAAAAACCAGCTGATTATTCCAGCGGGTATAGTCGCCGATCACTTTCAGGTAAGCCGTACGCGGACGGATACCCGACGAATTGCCGGCGGTAAACTTTCCCGGAAAACTCCAGAACATGCCATGCATGGTCATTAAATAGTCGGGTTTTTCTGCTGTGCCGATGTCGCGGATACGGGGCCATTCGGTATTCCACCCGTGAGCGCCGTCGTAGGAATGGCTGGCTTTCGGTAAACGGTAGAAATTCCATCCTGTTTCAGGATTTCTGACGCCTAAAAGTAACGACTTATGATCCCATCCCGTGGCCCAGATAGGGTCAGTTTCAGGATTGGTATTTCCATAGATTCCGCCCGGCCCCGTAACTTCAACAAACTGGTTGCGCCGAACCGTTTTCCATTCTTTCCCATTCCATTCTGAAAGAGCACCTGATTCTGTGTCAAATTTGCTCAGGGCAAGCTGATTGGCTTCGCCGTTATTGGAGTACACAGTTACGCCCTGACCTGAATAATAACCTTTTCCATGAGCGCCCGGCAGAAGTTCTGCAACCTGGACCATTTCGCCGGGTTTCCGGTTCACATTGCCATCCTTATACAATAGTTTCGGTTCCAGCGTCTTCACATCCACTTCGTAAAAACCTTCTTCCATCGTTGCGTAATATATTTTGCCAGCAGGATCAGTAAGATGACGCGCATTGCCGGTATGACGGCCGGGCATTAGTTTGTATGGAATTGCCCTGACTTTCCCATTCCCGTCAATGGCATAGGGTCCGATAAATAGCTGGTTACTTTCCTTATGAATCATTCTGTTTGCTGGAGTACCTCCTGTACTTTCCGGTCTGATCGTTTTTTGAAGATCAGAAGTGATCTCATACAATTTGTCCGACGATCCAAACGGCTGATGAGGCCCGTAAGTAACTACCCACAATCGATCCGCCCACGGAACAACGGCACCCGTACCACATTCTCCTTCATTGTTGTAATAGGCAAGATGCGGATAGATACCGCTAAATGAGGTTGTTTTTTGTTTTTCCTTAACCGCACAAGCTGTCGAAAAAATTACAGCACATATTGCAATTACCAATCGCTTGTTCATTGTATTATGTTTCTTCATGATTAGTGTATATATATAATGGTTATCAAAAAGGGTGACAATTAGCCACCCTTTGATTTGATCAGCAAAACCTGATAATGGGTTTGTTCAATCTGTATAATGTTCGGAGTCTTTGAAAACTCCGAACGTTAATTATTTGTATATTAATATCCTGTATTTTGTTTTAGATTCTGATTAATTAGTATTTCCTTTGATGGAATTGGCCAAAGGTATTGTTTGGTGGCATCGAAATTTCGGACAGCTCCACGTTTTACCAGACCGGCATTGTACATTGGGGCAAAATCAGCAACACCATCCTCATCTATTGCTGGTACTTGCGGGAAAAACCACAAACCAGGGGCAACAACTTTTGTACGTAAATCGGCAGGATCCAGCATGTTGTAATTTGGAATATTCAGCACTTTTGCTGCCAATTTCCATCGGATAATATCCATGTACCGAATACCTTCCAAAGCAAATTCCATGCGTCGTTCTGAACGGACAATCTTACGAAGATCAGCTTTTACTGTTGAGGTAACAGCAGGATACAAAGATGTTTGAGTTGCGGCTACTTTATAGGCACGTGCACGGACTTTATTGATGGCATCATGCACTGTCTGATCTATTTCACCAAGCTCAATTTTGGCCTCGGCATACATTAATAAAACATCAGCAAAACGAATGATAATTTTATCTGGTTCAGGCTTAAATGAATTCAGTAACCAATCACCGTCAATCCCTTTTTTCCACAGAAGTGCATTATATGATGCGTATTGAGCAACTGAGCGGCTATCTTTATTGTCCACTTTTGCATTTGTCGATATTTTCAATACTTTAAGTGTGTCAGGATGTGGCTGATAAATATAATCCAAATGTGGAGTCTGAAATTCAACTATTGTTGCAGAACACCTTGGGTCACGATTTTTGAATGGAGACTTTGGGTCAAACAAAGGAGACTCGTCGATCGGCAGGCCGTCCTTACAAAGGAAAGCAGAGAATAATTCCCAGGTTGGAAATTTGGCGCCCCATCCGCCAGCATTTCGGGGAATAAAGTCCTGACCTCCACCCAAAGTAACCTTTAGAACCACAGATCTGGGCAAACCGAAAATAGTTTCAACTGAATTTTTAGTTTTTGACAGAAATAAATCTGAAAAATCGGTATGCAAACTGTAAGTGCCTTGATCCATACATGCTTTGGCAGCATCTCTGGCCACAGCAAAGTCTCCCATATACAAAGCAATTCGCGCTTTCATCGCCAGTGCTGCCCCTTTGGTGGCACGTTTCAGTTCATTCGCTCCGTAACTAGCCGGCAGATTAGCTGCGGCAAAATCAAAATCATCATATATGGCTTTCAAAATAGTTGCTTTTGGCGATTGAGACATTGCAAATGACTCATCAAGTGTGAGTACTCCGGTATAGTAGACTACATCCCCATAATGCGAAATTAATTTGGAGTACTGCGCTGCACGGACAAACTGAGCCTCAGCTTTGAACTTATTGATGGTTGCTTCCGGAATGGATCCTGCATTTTTGTCAATACTGGACAAGATGGTGTTGGCCCGTGAAATTGCTTTGTAAGAATTTGTCCAAAGGGTGTTAACAAAATCTGATTCGCCATTGATTGTTGCCCCGGTTATTGCTGTAAGTACATCGCGGTAAATTAAATCATCAGTCCAGTCATCGGCATCGGTACCCCAGAAAGCATCTTTGTAAAGACCATTAAGAGACATGTTAATTTCCTCTGGTGTTGAATACCAGGTTTCGCTTGAACCGTATGATAGTGGATTCAAATCCAATTTATCACAAGCAGTTAAGACAAGCAATCCTAACAAGGGTAATATTTTATTTTTCATAATTGTTCAGTTTTAGAATTTAACAGATACACCAAAAATGAATGATGTGGTAATAGGATATGCCGTTGATGACATTTCCGGATCCCATCCTTTTGGATAATTGTTGATTGAAAAAAGATCACTGACAGTAGTATATAGTCTTACACTCTGAAGTCTGACTTTTTCAGTTACGAATTTAGGAACATTGTACCCTAAAGTAATATTCTTTACCCGAAAATAGGCGCCGTCAAATAACCAAAAGTCAGACATGGTATAGTTGTTCCCGGCAGAGGTGTTAGTAAACCGCGGGTAGGTGACCACCAGATTTTGAGCATCCGTGTTGTATTTGCTCCAGTAATTACCTTCAAGAATGGAAGGGAAATTTCCGTAGTTTTCGAGCAATGGCTGAACCATCGTACTGTTCAGTCTTACATTTTGTTGTCCGACACCCTGTACAACTACCGATAAGTCGAAATTTTTATATCCAATTGACACGTTCGCTCCGTACATATAGTGTGGTAAGGAACCTCCCAGTAAAACCCGATCATATTCAGGTGAAATCTTTCCGTCAGGTTCGCCAGTTGGGCCACTGATGTCTTTGTATCGGACATCACCTGGTTTTACATTGTTATTGAGCTTCGCCGAAGCATCAACATCTGCCTGGGTCTGATACAATCCCTCTGACAGATAACCATACCATTCATTGAATTCACTTCCTTCCCGTTTGATTTGATCACCAAGAAACTCAGTTCCTCCCAAATCGCCCATTACAGACGTAAAATCAGAGATATTTGCAGACACAGCATAATCCATATCTCCGATTTTGTCATTCCAGCCAATCTCAAATTCCCAACCGTCTGTATTCATCTTACCCGTATTCTGGTTTGGGTTGTCAAATCCAAGGTAAATTGGGATTTGGAGTTGCAATAACATATCTTTGGTTGTTTTCTTGTAATAGTCGCCCGTGAAACGAAGTCTGTTGTCGAAAAAATTTGCATCGATACCCACGTCAACCGATTCAGTTTTTTCCCATGAAATATCACGGATGGCATATTGCCATTGGGCAGCAGATTGTGCCGAAACAGCCGTATTTCCCTGGTAGAATAATGAATTTGTTTCGAAATTTAAGGCTGCCTGGTATGGATAGTTCCCAATCCTTTCGTTCCCTAATGTTCCCCATGAACCCCTGAGTTTTAAAAATGAAATGGTGGATTGATCCTTCATAAATGATTCTTCTGATAGTACCCAGCCGGCAGAAAAAGATGGGAATGAACCCCACCGGTAATCCTGATGGAACCTGGATGAACCATCGTACCGGATATTTCCTTGAAGAAAATACTTGTTCTGGTAGTTGTACATGATACGTCCGAAATAGGAGCGATAAGCATTTTCATATGCTTCACCGCTATTGTCACGCAAGATAAGTGGGCCAATATTCAGATATGGATAGGACGTCAGGCCATATTGTCCGCGCGAAGCGCCAAGATTCTCGTTGAAAGCAGTATAGTATTCATAACCAACCATTGCATTCAAATTATTCAGTCCGAATGATTTGGTATAATTGGTTAAGAATTGATAAGTTACCCTATAGCTGTCGTTACGTACTTCATTCAGTGTTGTTTCCTTTGCTCCTTCGAGGTGTCCCGAAATGGTCCCCGGATTGTTGTATGCGGTATAAGGTATTGCAAGAGCAAATTTCTTGCCTTTGTCAAAATTGTAAGTTGGTGAAACGACTCCTGAAAATTTTAGTCCATTAAAAGGGGTAAAATCAATCGAGATTTTACCACCAACGGCATTGTAGTAATTATCGTTTGTTCCGCCATATTTCATTTGTCCGTAAATATTGGCACCATCTTTTCCTGCGCCCACACGTCCGTCCGACCACATTGCTGCATAAATTGGAGGAACAACACCCATTTTGTACATGGGATCAACAACTGGTTGTTTCGAAATACTTCGTTTAAAGTTAAAATCGATTGTTGCTGTTAAGTAGTTGTTGATTGTTATATCGTTGTTAAAACGAGCAGTCAGTCGTTCATAAGTACGGGCATCGTATAATGCATCCGTTTTGTCATAGGCAAGGGATGCTTTCGTTTTAATAGCTTTGGTTCCGGCTGTGATACTCAGGATATGGCTTTGACGTGGAGCATTATTGTTCATAATCAAGCTTCTCCAGTCGGTATTGGGATAGAGGTCAGGATTTTGAGCGGTCAGATCTGTATAATTGTCAACAATATCTTTGATATAAGTCGGATATTCATTGGAATTGTTATTGTTATCATTCCACCGTAATTCATTTACGTGTTTCATAAATGTAACAGCATTTACATAATCAGGCATTTCCGTTGGTTTCTCAAAACCGTATTCCATGTTGTATTCCAATGCAAGCTGGCCTGATTTTGCCCTTTTTGTCGTAACAAGAATAACTCCGGCAGCCGCTCTTGAACCATATATAGAAGCTGAAGCAGCGTCTTTCAGAACCGAAATATTTTCAACATCATTTGGATTTACACTATTGATGTCATCAACAGGAACTCCATCCAATATTATTAATGGATTATTTTCACCAATTGTCGTAATTCCACGAATCCGGATCGTTGCAGTAGCGCCTGGTGCGTTATTATTTCGTGTCACCATCAATCCGGGGACAGTTCCCTGGAGTGCCTGTGATATTTGAGTTGTTTTACGGTTTGCGATAACGTCACCCTTAATTGATCCTATAGCGCCGGTGAGGTCACTCTTTTTTACCGAGCCATAACCAATAGCAATGACCTCTTCAATACCAATGGTTTCTTCTTCAAGCACGGTATTAAACGATGTTTTCCCACCAATAACAACCTCCTGTGATCGCATCCCCACAAAAGAGATGACAAGCACTTTGGCCTCCGGTGAAATTGCCAATGAGAATTTTCCATCATTATCAGTGGTTACACCTGTCATTGTACCTTTCACAACGACAGAAGCTCCCGGGATTGGCATCCCGGCCTGATCCGTTACTTTACCTGTAACTTTATTATCCTGTTGCTCTGACAAATTGACTATATCTTTGGGGAATAGTAAAATCTGACGGTTTACAACTTTAAAATTTACATCGGTTCCGGCAAATAATTGTTGAAGTACAACATCGACGCTCATAGATTTTGCATCAAGATCGACCTTGCGCTCAACATCTACCTGTTTGTTGTTGTACATAAAGAAAAATTCACTTTGAGTTTCAATTTCATTCAAAACATCTTTTACAGTACTGTTCTGAACATTGATGTCTAGTTTGGTTTTTTGTGCATAGGTGCTTGAAAATGCACTGAAAACACTAATAACCAGCAAGAATAGCGTTAACCGCATAGTTAATAGAATTTTTTGTGTAGCCGGTTTTCGCCGGTACAAATGAATAATTTTTTTCATACTTTTGAATGATTTAGTTTTTTGAATCTTATGTGCATCACTTTTATCAGGAAGCATTTTGCACAGAAAATCCGGTTTAATGATAAACTACTTTAATAAACAGGGAGTCTCGAACACTTCCTGTTTTTTTTTGTGCCTGTTTTTCCTTTATTTTTTCATAAGTTGTTGGTATTTGATGGCTACTTTTTCTCCTTCAATAAGATACTCAATTGGCGTGATAAATGATATTAGGTCAAGTACTTCACGCAGACTTTCGGTTTTAACCTTAAATGTGTAATTGTAGTTGTAGTACAGTGTCTTATCGAGCGTAATACTCACACCATACCATTTCTCAAGGTAATCTATCACCTCTTCAAATGATTGATTGTTAAATATCAGCATATTATTAATCCAGGATGTGAGCGCCTCGGGATTCTGTGTTTTCCGTACCTGGCTAAATCCATTGTTGTAAACCAATTGTTCTCCGGGATTTAGCTTTGATAAGAACTGGTTATTCTGGTTGTAAACTTCCACTTTTCCTGATATCAATGTAACATCGGTCCCTTTGGTAAAGCGATTTTCGTTTACATTAAACTGTGTTCCATACACTTTTACCCGGAGCTTAGATCCGTCAACGATAAAATGATGTTCAGGATCTTTGGTGACATCGAAAAAGCATTCACCTTTCATGATTACCTGTCGGTTCCGGGCCGAAAAATCAGCGGGATACTGCAATTCAGATCCCGAATTCAGCCAGACATGTGTGCTGTCGGGTAAAACAATTTGAGTTTTCGATCCTTCAGGGGCTGTTATCCTGACGAATGCAATATTGGGAGATTTCTTCAGGAATCCATTGCCCATTCCAAGTCCGGCCAGAAAAGCAACAACAATTATTGAAGCGGCGGCGATCCACCGGTACCAGGTATTTAATTGTATTCTACGACTTTGGGAAGGTCCAATTCGTTTCATTAATTTCTCCCAGTTAATCGATTTATCAGGTTCGTAAAACTGAGTTTTATGCCTTGTTAACGACCAGGTGCTGACAATTTCAGAAAGTATTGCCGGATTTTCAGGAGATAAAGCGAGCCATTCCTTAATCTGAAGGAGTTGTTCGTTGTTGGCTTCATTTTTTAGCCGGGCAGAAATTGCTTCCCAGGGAGTGTTTAGCGGTTCCATATTTAGTTGTTTCGATTATATGTCTTTCGAAATTGGAAAAACCCCCAAACGGATTTGTATTTCTTTTAGAAAAAATATTGCTCTACGAAGTGTGAGGATTAAATCTTGTTCCAACTTTTAAAAGTACAACATTTACTAAGGGCAATTGGCAACTTGCGGCTTGTTTGTTATTGCCAATGCTAAGATGTTTGAGTCCTTTCCTAAAAAAGGTTAAAATGGGTTTTATGAATGAGGATTTGCTTTTGAAGTACTGTTTGCCAGTTGCCGGCAGCTATCAGCTTGAAAATGAGATTTCCTGCTATAAATGTCAAATAGACAGATTGTTACAGAAATTCCAACATCATCCACCACATAAATATCTGTTTGTAATAGGGTTGCAGCGATTCACGGAGTTTACGCAATGCTATACCTACGTGATTCTCTATTGTTTTGGGGCTTAATCCGAGTTGCAGTGCAATTTCGTTATACGACATATTTTCTTCCCATGCCATTAGGTAAACCTGCCTGCTTTTCTCCGGAAGGTTGAAGACTGCATCATGAATCAGGTCGCGAAGTTCGTTGTTCTCCATCGTAAACTGGGAGGAAGAATCATTCGGCATTGCTGATTCACTTACATTGATCGAAGTGAATATTTTTTGATGTTCTTTCCGGTAGAGCGTGATCGCCTTATTTTTTGCTGCAGCAAAAAGAAATGATTTAAAATTTGCCTTGATTTGTAGTGACTGACGTTTTTCCCAGACGAAAGTGAAAATATCGACGGCAATATCTTCCGCAAGCTCTTTACTGTGCAAATAGATCAGCAGAAAGTTGCAGAGATCCGAATAATAATGATCAAATAAAAAACGATACGCATCAAGGTTACCATCTGCAAGATGTAGCAGGGCTTCCTGATCGTCCTTAAATTTTTGCATCGACATGTTAAGCGTTAAATAACACAATTAGTTATGGAAAGAAAAAATGCATTTTGAAAGCATTATTATGCATCTGAACGCAGTGAAACTGAACTGTCAATTGATGGAAGACTGTTATGGACAAAGATAGAATTAAGTTTGAAAAAATGAGGTTCAAAGGTTAACATTCCTTAACATTTCGACTCAATAATTTCTCACGTAGCCATATTTTTGAAGGAACTTATCGGATAGGGTTCGGATCTTATAAAAATTATCATTCAGTGGTTTAGCATAAAGAAAGATTGGATGACCGCTTCCTTCAAACAGTTGGAGGTCACAGAGTATACCATAATGTTCCAGCTTTTTCTTGAACAGTTCCGCGGTTTGCACCGGTACTAAAGGATCTTTTGTTCCCACTACAAAAAGCGTTGGAGGAACTTCTGCATTAATGTTGTGAAGTGGCGAAATCTCTTTATACCTTTTTTTAATCGCTGCAGGACCGTATCCGCCTTCACTGTTGTCGATTACCGGGTAATAAAGCAGCAAGAGATTTGGTTTGGAACTGAACCCTGTCCCCTTAATTGCCGTTTCATGAAGTGTTCCTGTGGCAGCAGCCAGGTGGCCCCCTGCTGAAGATCCTGATGCTGCAATCCGCTGCGGATCCAGATTTAACTGTTTTGCATTTTGCCGGAGCCAGATTATGGCATCTTTGGCATCCTCCACACTTTCGAACGGAGTAGTTTTATGAAGGTAAGAAATGCGGTATTCTGCCGCGATGGCAATCATCCCCTTCGAAGCATAATATGCACATTCACGATAGAACTGCAACGGGGTTCCCACGGACCAGCCTCCGCCAAAAAAATAGATGATTGCTGCCCGTTTTTCTCCTTTTTTAAAATTTTCAGGTTTGAAGATGTGGAGCTTAAGGTCTTCATAACCAAGGTGTTTGAAACTAATGATATCGGGGGTGAAAACCTGACCCGAAGGAGCAAGAAACTTCGTTAATCCTTTATACCAGGCTTCGGCCATTCTGGTTGCCCCTGCCAGGTTGGGATGCACCTGATCCTTTATCGTATGTTCCTTCCAATTGAAATCTTTTGCCAGGTTTACGACAATCACGTTTTTATCGTTCAAACGTTTTACCATTTGTGCGATGTTTTTATTCAGGTCCGGGATGTAGGAATATTTGGGCAGTTTCCCGCTTAGTATAACCTGTGCCACCAAAATTTTTACATTGGGATTAATAACCCTGATCTTACGGATTATTGATTCCTGGGCAGCAATAATCCCGGCAACGGGATTTTCGGTATTAAAATGGTTATGACCTGTATGGAGCAGCACAAAGTCTGCCGGGTATTTCCGGTAAATACTGTCAATGTGTGCATCGAGGTATTCCGCGTTTTTTCCGCCAAATCCGGCACAGTTGAGTGTTCCGATCCGGCATTTGCATGCATTGGGTCCGATAAAATCGAATTCGTACCCTGCCGAAAAAAGCTTCTCCCACAATGGAAACAGGTAGGAATGAAAAGTTTCACCGCCCTCAGTGATCGAATCTCCAAGACCCAGAATGGTGAATCTTTTTTGGGTCTTTCCCTTTTTGCCTGTTTGTTGATCAGCAGTTCCCGCAGTAAGTATGAAAAGGCAGATAATGCCAAAAACGAGATGAACAGATTTCCTGTTTGATCGCGGAAAATTGAATTGCATGAGGTAATATTTTATTGACTGACATCGTAAGTTGGTCAATGATTATACGGGATTTGTATCCTAACTGCAAAATAAGGTATAAATTCAGACATTTAATGGTGAATACCGGTTTATAAGACAGGTATGACACTAACTGTCCCGGGGATTTTGGAAATTATTTTATCTGACTATCGCGTAGCGATTTAAGTATTGTAGAATTATGATATACATCCTGAACCTGTACCACATAGCGGTTAAACTATTATTAATCAAAGAATTTAACCAAATATTTTTCATCAAATCCGACTTCATAAAATGTTAAAAATATTCACATACAATACTGTAACCGCTACGCGGTAATTGGTTTGTGGGTATACTGTTTCTACAATACTATAACCGCTACGCGGTAACGAATTCATGCTTTATTCTTTGCAACCACACAATAACACCTTTCTTTGAAGAAATTCGTGTCAATTCGCTCTTATTCGAGTAATTCGAATTTTCTACAGATAATCACGACCTGTCCCGGGAATCGGGAGATAATAAAATAAGTGAAAATCAGTTAAATCGGTTCCATACTTATGGGATCAGTGTTCATTTATGATCCTCTTGTTTCGCCTACAGGATAAAGGCTGGTGTACTATTCCGGATATAAATAAACCCATCCATGCTTCCCGGAAAATAAGCAGGGATAAATTGAAAGCTCGTACTTCTATTTCCTGACCGACGGATCATCATCGGGATTTTTGTATTGATATTTCCTGCTTTATAAAAACATTCCTGGTTTGTTTGTGAAGCGAGGTATTCGAGACTTCCTTTAACGGGCAATTGCAGCTCTTCATATCCCAGTTTATTCTTTCTTAAATCACCCATAGAACCCGCTTTGCCTTGATCCAACAGGATACCAATATGACAATAACTGTCGCCATAAGCTTTGGCGAGGTATTGACCTAATGTAACCACTTCGTTAAAATGAATGGATGAGATTTTATCCAGGTGCGCATAATGGGCATAGATTACAACCGGCGATTTACCATCGGTGAAATTTTCCAATACCTGTTTTGCATTTTGCCACAATATATAATCGCGATGAACTACTAGTTGCCAATCACTCCAACTTGTGAATAGAGGATTGTATAATGCTGAGTCTGTCCTGCTTTTTAACGTCTGGAGAAGCACCATGTAATTGAAACTGCCCATTAGGGTTGTCAGTTGCTTTTCGTTGTTTTGGGCATATTGCAAAGGGATTCTCCTATATTTACCTGAATTAATTAAAGATACTAAAGAGTCAACTGTATTCGACCGCAATTTCATGCTTGAAATATACCTGTTCAAATCAGGTGGCGTACTGTTTGAAGATTCCGGGTTGGCATTTCTATCAAAACCCATTATATTTACTTTATCATCAGACACGGCATTAAATTCTTTTACCCAATTAACAAACCTCTCTTGTTCATCGCTTAAAAAGGAAAGTTTGCGATAAGTCGTGTCGATTTTAGTCTGATTAGGATAGAATTTGCAATAAGTCGAGTCGATTTCATAACCATGAATGTATAAATTATACTGTGCTACCAAATCTATCGGCATTTCAAATAAAACCAACCTGCATTTATAGTTGGATATCAGTTGCCTGATATTATTATATGTACATTTATCGGTTTCAAAACTGCCATGTGCAGTTTCTCCAAAACCAATGATTTTTTTGTTGGCAATCTTTTTAAGTATATTTTCAGGAAGGACCATATCCTCTTTCATCGGGATATTGTTTTTTATGGCCGCAATTTCATTTTTTGAAAATTCATAGGAAGGTGTGTTGAAAGAGAGTAAATTTGTGCCGTCGCAAATAACGGAAATACCGTCAATCCAAATTTTAACGTCTTTCTTATTCTCTTTAAATTGTTCTTTTGTCCTCATCTCCATACTTAGCAAGTATATGCCCTTGTGTGCTATTTTGGCTTTAAATTCTTTCCAACTATTGTTGCTGATGATCGAAATCGAGTCGGTAACAATAATTTTCCCTGATCTGTCGAACCCTGCTATCTTTAGCCATGAATATTGATGATCAATATTTTTTGAGAAAACCGAAACAGATATTTGATTGGCTGGCTTTGGCAAAAGAATTTTCTGGTACAGGCAAAGGCTCAATTCTGTATGCAAATATGGCTTGCTGAACATGATTGATCTTTTCCCTTCCACCTTGTCAATCGTATCGAACTTAGCCTGATAACAATCAAGTACTAATTGCCAGTTATCTGGCACCTCTTTGCGATTTGTTTCAAGACCAAAGTTGTATCTTGAATTGAAATCCTGGGAGAAGGCAACTGTTGCTATTAATGAAAGGAATATGATAATAGAATTTCTCATTCGGATATTAATATATTTAAGTTAGGAAATTATTTGATCAGACTATCCGTCAGATGACGGATTTAAGTATTGTAGAGTTATGGTATACCTCTGAACCATTACCTCGTAGCGGTTAAACTATTATTTACAATGGATTGCTTTTGGGTATACCGATTTTCATTATATTTTTGAGTTTATCAAGATTGGTCAAATAGACTCCCCGGGGACTGACACCGTAATCTTTACAGACAGAAGCGGCCATGCCGATCACTTCACCCATCATCGCGGTAGTCCGCTGAACACGGATCGTTCCAAAAGCTACGTGCGTTACACTAATATTTCTGCCCGCCATAAACAGGTTTTCGATGTTGCGCGAGTATAAACACCGGTATGGAACATGGTACGGAAAGATTTTGGGCTGTATGCAATAACTGAAAAACTCCTCTCCGGGAAAATATTTACTATTTTCAGGATCGGGAAAATGGAGGTCGAGTGACCATGTTGTTGTAAAACTGGCATCTTCGTACTTTACCTGGTTTTGAATGTCATTTTGATTAAGAATAATATCGCCAAGTAATCGCCGTGATTCCCTTTTACCTCCAATAAAGGCAACCCAGGTCAGTTTGCGATTGGCATAATTGGGACGGTTATTCTTCAGATACGACCAATTGCCAAAGATGGCACGAAGGTTTTGGTCCCTGATGTTTTCGGCATCAGCAATTGTATTTTTACCAAATCCCCCTTCCCATTTCCAGTCCGGTTTGTCTTCTTCGATGAAGTACTTGTCGCTGAACTGGCAGGCCCAATCCAGAACAGGAAATACCGAAGGGCTTCCTGTTGTTTCGAACGACCACAAATTGGAAGTCCCAAGCGTTTTTTGATCTGTAATTTTGGGTGCAAGCGATTCAAATGCCTCGTACATACTTTCCCTGCCAATCCGGTAGTCGGCCCCGGCGAGATAGCCAACGGCGGCATCACCTGTGCAATCAGCGAACAGATTCCCGCTGACATGCAACTCTTCACCGGTTTCAATGTTTTTTGCAATCACCGCTTTGATCCTATCAACCGACATTTCGGTTTTATAAACATGATAATTTATAAACAGGGTGATGTTTTTCTCTGATCTTACGAGTTGCAGTTTCACATCATCAATAAATTCCTCTGCAGGACCCGCATTGGCCGGACGTTTGGGGTTAAATTCCTTTAGAACATTACCTATATTTGGATAAAGATTTTTATCGATGTCGCCCGAGAGGCCCACCCTGATCTCTGAACTGTTATTTCCGCCCAGCACAGGCCGGTTATTGATCAGGGCCACTTTTAGTCCCAGTCTCGCTGCAGATACTGCCGCACAAATGCCCGCTGCACCGCCTCCGGTAACAACCAGGTCATAATTTCCGCCAGCTTTTGGGGCGCCAACCGCCAATAGTTTTTTGCGGAATTCAGATAACTCTTCAATTTTAGCCGGCGGAATAAATGACAGTTCACGTGTAAACAGGATCGCATCACATCGTCCGTTAAATCCAGTCAGATCGTGCAAAGCAATTTCGGCCTTCTTATTTTTCACCACCACTGTTCCGGCATCCTGCCACAACCATTCATTGCCATAAACGCCCAGGATTACGGCCAGGGGTTTACCATCGATGAGTAAACGGAATTTTCCGGGACCTTGGCCTTTGTACCAGGGAGCAGTCCAGTTAAATGTTCTCACAAAAACTTTATACCTGCCTGTTTCCGGAAATGCTACGCGGGTTTTGGCATCTTCAACGGAATTGCCCCATCCATGAGCCATCAGGTAAGGGGAGCCCATCTGGTCCATAAACTGCTGGTCGACTACCCATCCGCCTTTACTCGAAAAGCTTTCAGCTTCAATTAATATTTGGGCAAAAAGTGTTGCAGGCAGATAGCAAAGCAGTGCCATCAGCACGATGTTTTTAAGTTTTCTCATGAGTGTTTGGTCCTGATTAAAATTAACATGCAATATTATTGTTTTAATCTTGGTGAAACAAGGTCAAATTTACTGAAAAATTAGAACGCGGATGACACAGATACAACGGATAATCGCAGATAAGCAAATCCGTTAAAATCAGTTTAATATTTGCTTTTAGAAAATTATTTTATCCGATTATCCATCAGATGACGGATTCAAGTATTGTAGAGTTATGGTGTACATCTGAACCTTAACCGCGAGCGGTTAAACTATTATTAATCAAAAAATTCAAATATTCACATTCAATACTTTATTATTGATTTTAGTAAGGTTGGCTAATTAACGGATACACTCAGGCAATGGCATGAGCGTTAACCCCCAAAAAAAAGAAATAAATTTGACTAAGTAATAGGAATGATATAATGTCGTATTCTTTTCTTGATTTACCCCTAAAGAGGATGTCCAAAAAGTAAAATAACAACACTTTTTTTCTCTGTGAAACACTGTGCCAAATCTGTGAAACACTGTGATACAATTAATTACACAGAGTCACACTGAGGATACACAGAGTGACACAGAGTTTTTAGACAGCCTCCTTTCGCTGCCCACAAGCACTGAAGATATTAGAAGCATGAGTCCCCTTCAGGGGGTTGGGGGTGAAAAATACGAAAATAAAGAATTCCCATTACTTAAATGTAACTTTACGATAGGTTTTATTGAAAATGAAGGCTAAAACTCTTAAATTATGAACACGTTAGAATACAATGATTTTATTGGCAGCGTTAATTTTAGCGAAGATGACGATGTTTTTTTTGGAAAGATTGAAGGGATTAACGCAGTGGTAACCTTTGAAGGTCAGTCAGTAGCCGAACTCAAGGAAGCTTTCAAAGAAGCTGTAACAGATTATATCGTGTTGTGCCAGGCCAAAGGCATTAAAGCACAAAAAACCTATACTGGTGTTTTAAATGTCCGACTTACCCCTGACATACATCGAAGAGCCGCTGTGATAGCGAAAAAAAACGGAACAACATTAAATAGTTTAATCAAAAAAGCAGTTGAGAAAGAGCTAAAGTCTTCTCATAATCAGGGACTCTCTAAGATGTAAGCCGTTTTAATTTATTGAAATTTAATCACATTATTAATTGTTTAGACATTCACATGCAATACTGTAATCCGTGAGCCGACGGATAAGGGGTTTAAGGGTATGCTTTTTCTACAATACTATAATCGCTACGCGGTAATTGTGTCATCAGTGTTCAATTAATGGTAACACATGAACACAAAAAAAATGAACACAGATAACACTGATTTGACGGATAATCACTGATAAGCTAATCCGTGAAAATCAGTTAGATCACCCGCTTCTCCCAAATAAAAATGAACACAGATCCCGGGAATCGGGCGATACTATGGATAATCACTGATAAGCAAATCCGTGAAAATCAGTTTGATCTGTGTTATCAGTGTTCATTTTATTGGTGACCGAAAAACACAGAAAAATTTAGAACACAGATGTAATCCTATGAACCTTAACCGCGTTTACCGTGTATCGGTTAAACAATTATAAACTTACATTTACCGTTCAGATTCACTCAGGTTCAATGGATATTTACCGTATTCGCGGACCAGTTTGACTATATAATCATACGTTTGCCCGGAGACTGCGCTGGATACGGAATGATCCGACTGAAAGATGTATCCTCCTCCTTTGGCGGCATTTAATTTTTTCATTACTTCATGTTTTATTAACGACAAATCGCCGGTTTCCCATACCTGGATGTCGTTATTGCCACAATAAGCAATCTTGTTTCCGTATTGTTTTTTTAAACTTACGGCATCCATATTTGCCTTGACTTCGAGCGGGTTGTAGGCATCAAGTCCCATTTGGATAAAATCTTCAAATATCAGGCTGACATTTCCGCAACCATGGTAAATCACGGGAAGATTGTGATTGTGACACTCTTCGATCATAGCCTTTACCCATGGTTTGAAATATTCGCGCCAGTATTCGGGATCAAAAAGCATGGTTTGCTTAAAAGCCACATCTCCCCAGATCACAAAACCATCGATCAGACCATTGGCAGCAGCGATCTGTGCTTTGGTACAATCGAGATAAAACTGTCCAATTTTATTGATGCAATCACCCAGTTCATCGGGATACATACCCATCCAGAACAATGCATTTTCCTGGCCAATCAGCCGTGTAAGGCATTCGGAACATTCTATTATACTTCCGTATACGGGAAAATCAGGATTCAATGTTTTGATCGTTTCAATCCATGCAGGGGAATTGCGTTCAAAACCATCGCCAACTCCGGCTATCTGATTATCGCCGGGTTCAAAATAACGGCGATGATCATAAGGATCATCGAATTTGACGGCCTGCAATTTTTCAATCGTATCAATTTCGAACGACATATATTCAGGCATCGGGAAATCGAATCGTTTACGGATGGTTGCGCCGAACCCTGTTTTGACCACTACCTCATGTTCGTTTTCGCGGATCATTTCGAACGACCGGATAAACGGATCCATATTCGGTGTTGTGACAATCCAGTCGAGGTCATACCAGGAGTAAGGTTCTGCTGTGTCGGGCAGATCAAGCTCTTTGCGCCATCGTTTTACAAAACTTCCCCAGAAAAAATCACTGATCGGTACCCTGTCGGGTTCTTCATGATGCAAGGCTTTATTCATCCGTTCAAGCTTTGCAAGACAACTGGATGTTCGTTCCATTTTTTTGTGTTATTAAATAAATGTCCGGTGATAGAAAATGAAAATCCGGGCAATCATTTACAATCGCTTCTTCTTTCTAATCCAAATGGAATACCTCCTCCATATCTGCCCACCACTCTCCTTCAGAACGGGTTGGGAGTGGTTTCTGCATGGGCATCATTACATTCCACCACTCCAGGGTTTTGGGATCGGCGGCCATTCTGGCCATGTCGGCTTTGAAATCGTCTCCGGTATATTCCATATAGGCAAAAAGCAGTCCGTCCTTGTGAAAAATCGAATAGTTATGAATGTTACAAGCAGTGATCATCGCGAGTACCTCCGGCCATACCGCTGCGTGATATGCTTTATACTCCTCAAATCTCTGCGGGTCAACCCCGATAATTTGTCCGAATCGCCTCATATCATTAAGATTAAATTTATTAACTGACCTATCTATAGCAAAACAATTTCATATATTCCGGGAACCTGCGAGAATTCAGTAAGCAGTAACCTGATTTTCTGAGCTTTGACTTTTGGTAATGAAATCTCCGCCTCACTGCCAATTGTTTTCCCTTTGTACATTGTTTTCCAGGTATCACCCTGCAGGTACTGTAATTCAAACGCTTTTACAGCCTGGCCACTCTCGTAAATAATTGCTTTTGATAACTTTTCAGGTTTCCCCAGGTCGATTTCTGCCCAGGGTGTTTTATCCTCTTTTGCGGGCATCCAGAAATGGCCCGACCAGTCCCCGTTATTGACGGATGAAATTCCGTTCCAGTTGGGGTTGGGATTACTTGAGGCAGTTACTTTCCTGCTGAATGACAATGATTGTGATGCAATCTCCGTGGGTTTAATCTCCATCACATTTCCTGCGGTCTCAATTTCGATTATTGTATTGATGGGTTGTAAGTCTTTTTTTGAAAATTCAAGGATATAATTTCCGTCTTTCCTGGTTAATTCAACCTTTCCGCCATCCATGAGCCGGCAATTTTTAATTTCCATTCCGGAATCGGGAAGTACAATCCTGGGTGAGTTCCAGTTCCATTTCAGGATATGAAGGTAGATTGTTTTTCCTTTTCGGGTGCTTACGCCCCAATCGGTGGGTTTGAAAGGACCTCCCCTGGTACCGTAAATGGCATCGCCATGCTTTTGAAGCCACTGGCCCATCTCTTTCAAACGGTCAACCTGTAACGGTTCAATACGACCATCGGGCATTGGGCCCACATTAAACAACAGGTTGCCATCGCCTCCTGATGAGCGGATCAAACTATGAAGGCATTGCTCCAATGACTTTACTTCGTCATTTGGTTTCCATGCCCACTGGCGCGCAATTGTCATGCAGGTTTCCCAGGGCCGGTCAGTTTGAAAACCACCCACGCGTTGTTCTGGCGTGTCAAAATCACCTTTGGCACCAGTACGGTTGTTGATAATGATATCGGGCTGAATGGTGCGTGCAAAATCGATAAGTGATTGTCCGCGCACGGCATCAAATTTCTGGGGTACATCGAACCAGAGTGTAAGTAGCGGACCGTAATTGAGCAGGAGTTCACCGACCTGTTTTTTCAGGTAGGTGGTATAGGCATCAAGATCACTTTTTTCCCTGACTTTACTTCCTCCGGGACTGGTTAATGGGAAATCGGGATGATGCCAGTCGCAGGTCGAATGATAGGTTCCAAACGCGATGCCTTGTTTCTTACAGGCTTCGGCGAGTTCTTTGACAACATCGCGTTTTAACGGCGAGTTCATAATATTAAAATCAGTCTGCCGGGTGTTCCAAAGACAAAAACCATCGTGGTGTTTGGTGGTTAAAATAATATATTTCATGCCGGCAGCTTTTGCAACACTAACCCAGTCATCGGCATTAAAATGAGAAGGATTAAATTGTTTATAAAGGGCATCGTATTCCTCGACTGGGATTTCACGGCCGCGCGACCAGCCGATTTCAGTGCCCTTCAGCGTAACCGGTCCCCAGTGGATAAACATTCCAAACCGTGCATCTTTCCACCATTCGATTTTCTGTTCATTCCCGATTAAACTGGCTTTTGCACTACCTGTCTGTGAAAATGAATTTCCGTAAAAACCAGAGATCATCGCGAAAATCAACAGGAACCGGATTAAATTTCTTTTCATTTTTGGTTGTTTTTAATGGTTTTATAGACTAAATTGAGACGTTTGATAGATTATGATAGGTTATGTAGAGACGCACGGCCGTGCGTCTCTACCCGCCACCGATCGCGCCAATTCAACAGACGCCTATATTCACCAGATACACGGCCGTGCGTCATTAACCGCGTGTATTGAATTCCCTGACAGCATCATACATGGCAACGATATTTTCCGGGGGCACATCCGGAAGGATATTATGAACGGTGTTGAATACAAATCCGCCATCTTTGGAAAAAATCTCCAGTCTCCGGAGTACCTGTTCACGGATCTGGGTCGTAGTTCCCGTATTCAGCATTCCCGCTGTGTCGACTCCTCCGCCCCAGAAGGTGCAATCACGGCCAAACTCTTTTTTCAGAAATTCAGGTTCCATTCTCCATGAATTGGTTTGCACAGGATTGAATATTTCGATACCCGCTTCGATTAGATCAGGCATCAGCAGCGAAATGGAACCACACGAGTGGATGAAGGTATGCATTCGGCTGTGGGTTTTAACAAAATCGCACAGCATTTTATGACGGGGTTTAAAGAGTGTTCTGTAGGTTTCGGCATCCATAAATGGCCCCGAAATCATTCCCAGATCATCGCCAAAACGAATGATATCAACAATGTCACCAACTGCATTGCAAACCTTTTCAAGAGTCGCCAGATGACGGATCATCAGCTGGTCGAGCAGCTTTTCGACATTATACGGATCGCACATCAGGTCCATCAGGAAATTGTCCATCCGGCGAAGAAAAGTTCCCCATTCGAAAAGATTGCAGCCGCAAACTACCAGCAATGCTTTGTCGGTTGAGTTGCGCAGTTTCAAGGTGTTTTCGCGCAGTTTTTGCCAGAAATCAGCATCGCCCGCATGATCCCAGGGACTATGTGCATCGCGGGCCCACATAATTCGTCCCATTTCAGCATCAAGGTTTTCATACGAATCAGGATAACCATCAACATAGGGAAAATAAGTCTGGTCGAAGAATGTCGCCCCGATCGGCATCCTCGAAAGCATTCTCTTCCCGTCGTCGTCATAAGTCTGGTACGAACCATCAGGCATACGGGTAGGTTGAAACCATTCCGGGTAAAAAGCCCCCGCGCCGTTTGCCATGATCACCGGATTCCAGTCTGTCGGCCGGTAATTGAATGTCCGACCGATATCCAGCACATCCACACCGAACTGATCAAGGACCGATAAGTCGGGCTGGGCCAATTGCTGGACAACATCATAGATCTGTACGGGTAAATCGGTCCTTCCGAGATGTTTAATCAGGTTATTATAGGCAATGGCCGATATCCCTGAACTCGGCGTGGCACCCAGATCGAGTGGTACACGATCGGGTTGCTGATGATTAATGGCGGCAAGAATTCGTTCGTGTGAGGTCATTGGTAAGTATATAAGTTTATGTTTTTAAGGCAACCGGGAAATCAATGCACAAGATAAAGATTAAAGACAAAAGATAAAAGGGGAAAGACAAAAGTTTAAAGATAAAAGGAAAAGAATGTGGAAATCAGAAAAATCCTTACCCGGACGCCTCAACCTCTTACTCTAAGACGGGTCACGTGATTTTTAATCGCGTTCTAAAATTGGCGAAAAGAAAACGAATGATCTGTCAGTTAACGTCGTGGCATAACGATTTTTCTTTTTCTTTTCTCCGTTTTTTTAATATTTTACGCCAAGACCGCCAAGACCGCAAAGAACACGCTTTTGTCCTTTGTAACGGATTTATTTCAATCAAAATTACCACTAAGAGTATGGACGATCCCGAATCACATCATTCATTGGGAGGTGATGGGGGAGAGGGAGCGCAGACCAAGTGAAGCCTTCACTATTGTGATTGTTCTGAATTAATAGCTAAAGCTCGCAGTGAAGGCTTCACTATCTACGCTGACGCTGCCTGCCGATGCCTGACCTGTTTCTTCGGGGTTTTTTCGGAGAGAATCGGGGAACCGCAATGAACTGCCAATTTGCTAATTTGCCAAATTGTTAATATGTTAAGGCATTCCCGAAGGGATTCAATCTAGTGTCACGTAAAGACCGCAAAGAACGCAAAGAAAAATCGATATCCTTAATCCTACCACGCTCTTTTGGTAATCCCGAAGGGATTCAATTTTAATGACCCCGGGTAAGCGAATCCGGATTCTGCAAATTATTTAATGGCACTAACATTATTCGGAATCGCGCTACCCGGGGTTAGGACGATCAACAGAAGTGTGGCGCAACTGATTCTTTAATTGAAAATATTCCGTTCTATGCGCCGCAAGATTCCAGGGTTGATCGTGCTATTAGGAGACAGGGGAAGATGGCAACAAAATGCTTACACCGATCCGCTGATTCCGATCATAAATGATGAAGCAATAATAATGAGCAGCGAAAGTGCCATCAGGATATAGATTTTTGTGGATGCACCTTTCCATTCATTTCGGAATAACCCCCACAATGTAGCAAAAACTATTGTAAGTGCCATCAGAATACCCCACGATGTGAAGGTAAAAGGTCCCATTTTGCTTTTGCCCATTCCATACACGATAAACTGGCCAAACCATAACAGACCAGCAAGTATTCCATACAGGTAATTCCCTAAAAGGATACCGGAGGACGCAGCATTGGCATAGTTTTTCAATGATCTGTTCTTCATTCCCAGGTAAAGGCACCAGAGAATGGTGGTAACAAAGGTTCCGGAAAAAAGAACAACCAGCAAAGGCATCATGGTGAACAAGGGATCTACACCCTGTTCTGCAGCAATTGCGGATATAGGCAACCCTTGTTCGAAACCCAGCGACATGGCCGAACCTGTAAAACCGACAAGCACAGCAGCCAATATTCCTTTGACCAGGTTAAACTCATGGATGTTTTCCCTGTTTTGGGCCTTTGAAACATTTCTGTCTTTCAGAATACCTGCCCACGCTGAAAGCGCGATTCCCACACAGGCCACAACTACTCCCAGGATCAGAAGCATGCCGCCAGATTTTTCAATCATTATTGTTAGACGGCCATCGATCATCGGGGGAATCAGTGTTCCAATGGCAAGCATTAAACCAAGCGAAAGGGCGTACCCGAGTGACAGACCCAGGTACCGCAAAGCTAATCCGAATGAAAGATTGCCCACGCCATACACCGCTCCCAGTAAAAAGACATTTACTAATATATTCGAAGGTGTTGCCCTGATAATTTGCACAAAATCAGGTGAAAAAAGCAGGCAGGCAAAAAGCGGGAATAATATATATGCCCCAAGGCTGAAAACCATCCAGTAGGTTTCCCATTGCCATCCCCTGATTTTCCCGAATGGAACCGCAAAACTTCCCGATGAAAAGGCACCAATGGCAATCAACAGGATCCCCAATAAAATCTGACCATCCATGTTTAATTAGATTGTTGGTTAATTATAATTTTGATTTTTACCTGGTTCCGGATGACCTCAACGATATGGCGACGGTTACCAGGCATTTTTGTGTCTATGTAAGTTTTAAGATCCTTAATATTCTTGATTTTTACACCATTAACTTCACGGATCAGGTCCCCGCTTTTAAAGCCAAATCTGAATGCATCCGAATCTTCCGGAATAGTTGTGAACGCCACGCCTCCGTCGGCATAGGTAACCCCGTAAGCCGAAAATTCATCTCCGGCCGGTTCTTTCAGCTGAACACCCATCCATGTAAATGAAGAAACCTGTTTTTGAACAATTTCCTTCTCCGGCTTAATGTCCAGAATTGGAATTAAAGGTGTTTTGGCAATGGCTTTCAACTGAGGTTTTTTTACGCCAAACTGATCCATTGGAAAATTTACAAATCCGGTTTTAAGCGCGGGTGAATCTTCTTTTACCCTGAAATCGCCATTTGCGGCATCCATAAAAAGCGGGTCGCCATATAGAGAATTTTTATCACAACCGTTAACCGCAAATCGTTTCATCGTTGCCTCACCGGCCACATAGAAATTGTAGTCCAGTTCTTTACCCCATTTGCCATCTTTGGCAATTGACCGGTCCATTATGGCAGGTTGATACGATTTAAATACGATGTTATTTTTGAATACGTCATCGCTGTTGCTATACCATACATGCGGATGCAATCCATTGTTGATGATGATGTTATTTTTAGCAATGCGATAGTAGCCTTCGCGCATTTTTAAGCCCCCGTTCAAAAGCAGGTTATTGGTTATCAGGTATTGTGATGAGCCGTCATCAAGATCAATATCCCAGCCATGATCGCAGCGCCAGCGATTGTTGCGGATAATATTGGGCCCGGACATATCCCACGTTGGCATTGTGGGTTCCGAAGCTACCATAGGCACTGTTTCGTTGATATCAGGTGTCCAGAACCGGTCGCGCCCCCAGGAATTGAAGCTTCCATGATCGCCTGTTTCAAGCACGGTATTAAAAATGTCGCAGTTTTCGATAACATGACCGCCGAAAGTTCCCTCGTTAATGTTAATTCCGGCACGGGGCACATCGTAGATCGAACAATGATTGATCCGTATTTTATGCGACATGGAGATATGCACCGGAGCAGTTTGCTTTTCATCGCGTCCGGTCATCGTAATCAGGCAATCTTCCACAAGACAATCCTCGGGATAATTGTCTCCCTTTGGACCTGGAGTCCGGTCGATTGTCGTGAAATCCTGTTTGCCATACCTGAAAAGCGGGCTTCGGACCATCGCGGGATCGCCGACAAAAGCAATGCCGTTAGCGCCGCTGTGATGAATGTAACAACCCCGGATGGTAATTCTTCGGTTATAGTTATTTACAAATACGGTGTTGCCGCCCACCTGGTCAAATTCGCAATCTGAAATTGTGCAATCCTCAGCGCCATTGAAAACCACCGCACCACCCCGGTAGACAGTCCAGTCGGAACGCAGCAGTGGTTCCTTGTTATCCATAAATGTCCGGGCAGCATGGCGCAGGACAAAACCTTTGAGGTGAACAGATTTTACGGGCTCTTTTTTGGATCCGTTAAATTCAATGAGGTGCCTGAGCCTGACAATTTCAACAACAGCCGTCTCAAGGTTAGTTCCCGGTTCCGGAATATAATACAGCTTTCGCTCCCGGGCATTAAAAAACCATTCCCCGGGTGTGTCAAGTTCCTCAAAAATATTTTCAACAATCCGGTAAGCCTTGTGCATAGGGGAGGGGCGGTTATTCTGCCAGCCACCTTCATAATTCAGCGTACCATCACTGTTCTTTCCTTTGATGATCCAGTGCATATCGCCCCATAATGCCGAATGCATAGCGTGAATATAACCTCCTTCAGGATTTTTCCAGCGGGCTATTCGTTCAGGATTTAAAGGATCGCTCTCCGGATCAGGTTTTGCAGAATGACTTAGTTCCCAGGTGTCAAATACATTTTTACCCGTAACAGCATTCGGGAACCTCGCCATGCGTTGACGCACACCATTGATATACAACTGATCAATCACGTTGTTTTCAGGAACAGCAGCTACGAAAATTCCTTTTTCGCCGGGTTGCCACCGCAGACTGAGCAGGCTTCCGCCACTCAATACCGCCTGGCCTTCTTCTTCAGCCCTGTAGGTTACCGAAGCCTTGTTATCATGGGCCGTAAACCGGATGGTTTGAGGCAGATAATAGGTCCCTTTTGCGAACAGGATTTCAACGGACGCGTTTTCAGGAAATTGCCGGGCTAATAGTTGTGCCTTCTCAAACGAGGAAACAGGTTTTTCCTTTGATCCGGGATTTTTGTCACTGCCCTGTGGGGAGACGTAAATTGTTTGACCCTTCAGTGCGGAAGATATTGATAGGCCAAACATGGCTAACAGGCAGTACAATTTTAAGTGCATGCGCATAAGTTATATCGTTTTTAAATACATTCAAGAGACGATCTGACTGAATTGGTCGACTTGTTTTGTTAAGTTTATCAGAATTCGCAATTTAAGTAACTTTTTGTTTTCCCGATTGTAAATACCCGGCAAATAAATGCAGAAATGTGATATTTTATGAAGTTGAACCAATTTAAGAAATTGAATTACCTGTTTCCTGCGACCGGTTCATTTTAACTTAAACCCAAATTGTATGAAGTTTCTGATAAATTCAGTAAGACACAAAGAATTTGACCTTCGGAATAGGGATCGGTGTAGAGGGAATCCGTATTTTAGCGAAGTTAAAATAATATCTATGAAATACCTTTTGATTTTCTGTTTACTCTTGATTTGTACGTTGGGCCAGGCTCAGGAAATTGTTCCGTTACCGAACAGTTACAAGCAGTCGTCCGGAGTGTTTAAGATTCCTCAGACTATGACCATTTCGGGTGCTGACCTGCTTCTCCCGGGAATGATTTCAACATTTTCAGAATCGTTGAGTAAATTCACTTCATTTAAGATTAAGGATACACGAAAAAATGCCACAATCCGGATAGTGCGGAATCCTGAAATTTCAGGGAAGGAAGCCTACCGGATGAAAATTGATTCCCGTCAGATAACCATTGAAGCCGGATTTCCAAACGGATTTTTCTACGGATTACAATCACTGGTGCAACTGTTGCATAGCGGTAATCAGAGTAGTCAAATCGAGTGCGCTGAAATTTCCGACCAGCCACGGTATGAATGGAGGGGGTTGATGCTCGATGAATCACGTCATTTTTTTGGACAGGCTGAAGTAATGAAGATTCTGGATATGATGGCACTTCACAAGCTCAATAAATTTCACTGGCATCTTACCGATTCACCCGGCTGGCGGATTGAAATCAGGCAATATCCCTTACTTACTTCAATCGGTTCGAAAGGAAATAATTCTGATCCAAATGCTCAGGCTAAATTTTATACCCAAAAGCAAATAGCTGAAATCGTGCAATATGCTGCAGCCCGTTTTATTGAGGTCATTCCTGAAATTGACATGCCCGGACATGCCACCTCTGCTGTAAAAGCGTACCCGGAATTTAGCGGCGGCGGTTCAGAAAAATATCCCGATTTTACATTTAATCCCGGTAAAGAGGGAACCTACCAGTTTCTGACTACCATTTTAAGGGAAGTGGCAGGACTATTCCCTTCGGAATATATCCATATCGGTGGAGATGAGGTATCGTTCGGAAATCAGCAATGGCAGGATCTCCCCGAAATCAGGATATTAATGCATCGCGAAAAACTGGCTAATCTGCTGGATGTGGAGCATTACTTTCTCAAACGGATGGCCGATTCTGTTCAAAGCCTGGGAAAAACGATAATTGGATGGGATGAAGTAGTAACCGCGGGCCTTTCGAATAAAACCTGTGTGATGTGGTGGAGGCACGACAAGCCGCAAATGCTTGATCTGGCCATAAAAAAAGGCTTTGAAGTAATCCTTTGTCCGAGAATCCCCTTTTATTTTGATTTCGTTCAACACACTTCCCATAAAGATGGCCGGAAATGGGCCGGGAAATTCGCCCCTATTGAAAGCGTATACAATTTTCCTACGGATGAGTTTACCGGGGGAGTGTCCATTTCTACTCCACTGATTAAAGGTGTCCAGGCAAATTTATGGAGTGAAACAATTCATACCGACCAGCGGCTTGAGTTCATGACCTTCCCGCGTTTGTCAGCGCTGGCCGAATCGGCATGGACTAACCAGGAGGTCAAAAATCTTCCGGATTTTCTGATCCGAATGAAAAACATGGAGGCCATTTATCAAAAATCCGGGGTGTTATATTATGATTTCAGAAAAGAGGATGGGGGTAAAGAAATTAATGGTCCGGGCAAACCAAAAAACATGATTGAATAAGAGTAGGGTTTGGGCAGTACCTTTTTTGCGACAACCCGGAAGAGCCCATAACACGGATGACACTGATGTTACGACTTGTCCCGGGAATCGGGAGATAATCACGACCTGTCCCGAGAATCGGGAGATAAGAAAAATCCGTGAAAATCAGTTAGATCGGTGTCATCAGTGTTCAATTTATGGCGACAGAAAAACACAATAAAAAAGAACACGGATGACACTGAATGTTACAGATCACAGATACGAAAATACTTGAATATCAGTTAAATCTGTGTTGTCAGTGTTCAAATATAGGTGACAGATAAACACAAATAAAAGAGAACAATCGTGTCATCAGTGTCAAGTTACTATCTTAAAACAAAATATATATGAAACCAATACTACCTTCGGCGGCACTTGCCGCACTAACTGCTCTTTTTCCGGCATACAATGCTCAGGCGGTCAAGCCTGTGAACTTCGTGGTTATTTACCTCGATGATATGGGTTATGGTGATCTGACTTTAACCGGTGCTACTCAGTACCATACCCCCAATCTCGACCGGATGGCCGGCAAAGGGATCTTTTTCACGCATTACTACTCTCCTCAGGCCGTTTGCAGTGCCTCAAGAGCCGGTTTGCTGACCGGTTGCTATCCAAACAGGATTGGCTTTAGCGGTGCACTTGATCATTCTTCTAAAATCGGACTCAGCGACAAGGAGGAAACAATTGCACAGGTACTCAAAAAGAAAGGTTATGCAACAGGGGCATTTGGGAAATGGCACCTGGGAAGTCAGCCACAGTTTTTACCCACACAAAAGGGATTCAACGAGTTTTACGGTATTCCCTATTCGCATGATATGTGGCCCAACCATCCGACCAGTAAAAACTATTATCCACCCTTGCCTTTAATTGACGGTGATAAAGTCGTTGCCACGAATCCTGACAATACTCAGTTTACGACGCAATTTACTGAAAAGGCTGTTCATTTTATCCGTGAAAACAAGTCGAAACCATTTTTCCTTTACCTGGCTCATCCGCTGCCGCATGTTCCTCTCGCTGTCTCTGATAAATTCAGGGGTAAATCGGAACAGGGCCTTTACGGGGATGTGATGATGGAAATCGACTGGAGCGTTGGCCAGGTTTTGCAAACGCTCGAAGATCTTAAGCTTGATAAGAATACCCTCGTGATCTTTACTTCCGATAACGGACCGTGGTTTAATTATGGCAATCATGCCGGTAGTACAGGCGGATTGCGTGAAGGAAAAGGGACCAGTTTCGAAGGTGGCCAGCGGGTGCCGTGCCTGATGTACTGGAAAGGGGTCATCCCCGAAGGAATTGTTTGCAACAAACTGGTTTCAGGGATTGATATTTTACCGACCATTGCAGGTATCGCAGGGGCACCGCTTCCTGCACAAAAAATTGATGGAGTTAGCATCCTGGAGCTGATGAAAGGCAATATGACAGCCACTCCGCGCAAAAGTTTCCTCTACTATTACCGTAAGAACAACCTGGAGGCAGTGAGTAATGGCAATTTTAAACTGGTTTTTCCCCATCCCGGGAGAACATACGAAGGATTTGCTCCCGGTAAGGATGGCAAACCAGGTGGTGCAAATGAAAACTTCCAGTTTGCCGGGGCTTTGTATGACCTTCGACGCGATCCGGGTGAGCGTTATAATGTGATGGAAACCTATCCGGAAGTTGTGGCAGATCTCGAAAAAATTGCGGCAGAGGCCCGTGAAGATCTGGGTGATGATCTGACCGGAAATCCCGGTAAGAACCGCAGACAGCCGGGAAGAATACAATAAGGGCTGGAAGGGTTAGATGATTTGGTGTTTGAAGGATTTGAAATGATCGGTATCTTTTCAGACATTCAATCATTTCAAACCTTTAGATCTGGTTAAATTGCTTTCGGTATTGTGTTGGGGGAATGCCTGTAATTTTCTTAAACTGTTTGTTAAAATGACTCAGGTTGTTGAATCCGCTGTCGAAACAAACCTGTAAGATACTGAGATCCAAATCCATTAGTAATTTACAGGCAAATTCAATTTTTATCTGGCTCAGGTATTCAAAAACCGTTTTGCCCATATTCTCCTTAAAAAACCGGCAGAGCGATCCTTCTGCCATATTGACCAATGCAGCTAATTCAGTCAGGTTCACCTCCTCACGGTAATTATTCATCAGCCAGGCATGAATCGTTTCGATCCGTTTGTTCCCTGTTTTGAACCGCTTTTTCATGTATTCCTCGCTGGTCAGGCTGATATTTGAACTGCTTTTTCCGATAATATCCATCAGTCTGAAGAAGTGAAGCATCCGGTCAAAATTATTCAGATAGGGGAGTTGGAGCATAATCTCGCTCACTTCATTAAGCGTTTGATCAACAATGTGGATGCCTCTTTCCGACATTTCCAAAGCCCTTCTGACATACATAAATTCAGGTAGCGCCAGTAATTGAGGCACCAGGATAGCTGAAGTAAATTGGAGGAATACCATCTCGAGTGTCCGTTCTGACAGCACCCGTGTTTCTTTATCTGCAATCCATACATGAGGCAGGTTTCGTCCGATAAATACGAGGTCACCCGGTTGAAATTCTTCGATTGAATCACCCACAATCCGCTTCCCGGAACCTTCGGTGATAAAACTGATTTCAAAATTATTGTGATAATGCCAGGTGCTTTTTTCAAGGTTATCCTGGAATATCCCGATAAAAAATGATTCATCGTCTTTCAATATTTTCTTTTCGAACAAGGCTGTCATAATGGTATGTTTTGCACAGAATTGAGCCGTAATGTGAATATCGCATCGAAAGTAGTAAATATCGTTGTAGATTTCAGGGTTTCAATTCGTTATTTTTGCATTATCAATTAATTACAAATAAACTATACCATCGGATTATGAATGAATTGCTTGAAAAACTGCTCGAAGCAGTCGAATTTGGAAAGGTTGATCTCAAATCCCCCTTTCCTCCCCAGCTAAGAGGCCAGGATGGTTCTCATGAACTTACGATTAAAGCAATAGAAGCCGGTATCGCTCCGCAGCAAATACTCGAAGAGGCCCTGATTCCGGCTATGGCAAGGGTCGGGAAAAAATTCTCCGAAAATAAAATCTTTGTTCCGCAGATGCTCATGTCAGCCAAGGCGATGGGAGCCTCCATGATCCAGCTAAAACCATATTTTGCTTCCGGCGCGATTAAAACAAAAGGAACTTTCATTATCGGAACAGTGAAAGGTGACTTACACGATATCGGAAAGAACCTCGTCGCAATGATGATCGAAGGTGGCGGCTGGTCGATCGTAGACCTTGGTGTTGATGTAGGCTCTGACCGGTTTGTTGATGCTCTTGAAAAAAATCCCGGTGCTGTTGTCGGGTTATCTGCTCTTTTAACAACCACCATGGTGAATATGGGTGAGATCGTAACAAAAATTAAAGCTCAAAATCCCAATACCAAAGTGCTGATCGGCGGCGCACCTGTAAATGATGATTTCTGTCAGAAAATTGGTGCCGATTTTTATGCACCTGATCCTCAGAAAGCAGTTGAATATATGAACCTGCTGGCATCATAGGCGCAAACTACTGCGATCCATTCTTTATCGGAACAACCAGGAATTGCTTTGGAAACAAGGCAAGATGGAATGACACATGCCTGATTCAGAAATATTTATTTTGCTAAAATACTTAAAATCAGTAATATGCTCTATAAAAAATTAACCATAGATAATCCTGCGGATTTAATGTTCGGTATCGCTCCGCATCCTGTAAAAACACGACGCGGGCTTGAAATCGGGGGCGGACAGGTTTATGCCGAACTGAATTTCACCTTACCGGTGATGAGCATCAACAACAGTACCCTGGCTAAGGTTTATACCCATTACCGGGAGATAGCGGAGGGAGCACTTGAACGTGCTGTTCATTTAAACTCAAAGGGAGTCGTTCTCGAATTTGAAACACTGCTCGAGATGACCAAAACTCCATCAATCGGTGTGGAGATCGTTAAGATTATGAACGAGGTCTGCGAAAATTATTATCAGAAATTTGGACTTAAATCGGAAATACGTCTCACGCCAAATGATTTGCGTGAATTTGAACGACCTGCCTTACAACGGACTTCGAAATTTTTGGATCCGATGATGGAACTTTTTGAGGAGGGTATGCTTGCGGGGGGTGATTTGCTGTCGATTGAAAGTACCGGTGGAAAAGAGGTCTCCGACGAAGCATTGATGATGTGTGATATCAAAGGAGTTATGTTTGCTTTAGCCGTGTTGGGTGTCAGGGATATGCAGTTTTTATGGCAGAAAATTGTGTCGCTGGCTAATAAACATGGTAGAATTGCAGCGGGTGATTCGGCATGTGGTTTTGCCAACACGGCCATGGTTTTGGCCGAAAAGAAATACATCCCGAAAGTATTCGCGACCATGGTTCGTGTAATTTCTGTGGTCCGGTCAATTGTGGCGATGGAGCAAGGCGCTGTCGGACCGGATAAGGATTGTGGTTATGAAGGTCCGTTTCTGAAGGCAATTACAGGCATTCCAATTTCGATGGAGGGAAAAACAGCCGCATGCGCCCATCTGAGTCCTCTTGGTAATATCGCATCTGCCTGTGCCGATTTATGGAGCAACGAATCGGTGCAAAACATTAAACTATTGTCAGGCATGGCCCCGACCGCGTACTTCGAACAGCTGGAATACGACGCGCGGCTGATGAACGAAGCCCTTCGCACAGGAAAAATGCATTGCCAGGTCTTACAGCAACTGCTGGTCTCGTCCGATATTTACACCGATCCGCAGGCATTGATTCTTGCACCTGAAAATGTTATAAGGATTTCGAAAGAACTTATCAGGGGCGATTCGTATGTGGCAAATGCCCGCAACGGTGCCCTGGCTGCACTTGATATTATCGAAGAAGCATTGGCATCGGGAAAAATGCAGCTTTCTGAAATGGAGACTAGCTACCTTCCCATTTTCAGGGATGATTTAATGAGCATCCCGGACAGCGAAAGTGAGTTTATTGATATGATGCTGCCACTTTTGGATTCGGGCAAATTTATCTTGTCGGAATACGGATTATAAAAGAGGTTTCCGGACTGCCAGCCGATAGAAAAGCTGGTAGCCCGGAAACCTTTCAATGGAACTTGTATATTACATCTGCCTGTTTAAACTGCTGTTTATGAATACAATTCCAGTCCATATTATTTCCGGCTTTTTGGGATCAGGGAAAACGACCTCCATAATCCGGCTGCTAAAAGAGTTGACTCCGGATGATCGCTGGGCGGTTATTATCAATGAATTTGGCAGGATTTCCATTGACAACCAGACCATCCGCGATTCAGTATCTTCTGTTGGAAACGTTTATGATATTTCCGGCGGATGTATTTGTTGCTCGGCGAAAACCTATTTCAGCGAAAACCTCGATAAAATTGTTGAGTCTGGCAATTATGACAGGATTATTATTGAGCCAAGTGGTTTAGGAG
Organism: uncultured Bacteroidales bacterium; assembly: GCA_942493325.1. Classification (GTDB taxonomy): domain Bacteria; phylum Bacteroidota; class Bacteroidia; order Bacteroidales; family Prolixibacteraceae; genus JAAFHB01. The sequence continues at coordinate 6,522,614 of OW818689.1, forward strand.
GCATCGAAATGGTTTCGGAAATCGTTGAAGGAAATCCTGACCTTCGGTTAATGCCTGTCATATGCCTGGTCGATATTACCGGAATTGAGAACACACGTCTGCTATTCAACCCCATTTACCAGATGCAAATCAGGAAAGCCGCCATTATTGCCTTCAGTAAATGCGATTTGGTCACAGACATTACTGAATTAAACCGCCGTGAAGCAGAACTGGTGGATTTATTTCCGGATAAAATGTTCTGCATGAGTGTGTTAACCAGGTATTTCATCCTGTCTCTGCCTGAATCTGTTTTTGATAAACAGGAGAATAAATCCGGGATGTCCCTGGCAAAGAATCCTGAGTTAACCAGCGAAAACTACCTGGAAAATAGCTACGTGTTTAAGCCGGAAAGTGTTTTTGATGTGGCCCGTCTTTCACAATTTTTCACCGGCTCTCCATCGATACTCAGGGCTAAGGGATTTATCCGCACGATATCCGGATGGAAACTATATAATTATACTTTAACGGGCTATTCTTCCGAAACCTGTGAAGTGCAGGAATTTAGCCGGATCGTTACGGTCTCCTTAACAGCGGATACCCTGTTAATGGAAAATCTTCGGAGTGAAATTGAAAGATTGAGATCTGACTCAAAAATCCAAGTGACTTTAAAGTAGAGTTATCAATAAATATTGGCCTTCATAAAATAAGAATATTGAGGTGTAAAACTCCGAAGAAAAGCCAGATGGTTTTATCTTCGGAGTGAATGTTAGTGACCCCCAGAGAATCTGGGGGTAAAAGAAATGCGAATGGAAGCAACCCGGTACGGGTTGAATTATTATTTAGACCAAATATTTTTCATCAAAGTCAACACCATTCTCCTTTAATAATCGGATAAACTCTTCACGAAAATTTTCCCTTTTATGGTGTTCCTGCTGATTCATGACATATTTTATAATTGCGTTCGTTGAATATCATTTAATTCAACCCGTTTCGGGTTGCGGTTCAGTAGTCGTGCGAAAGCCCCTAATAAAAATTGGGGGTCATTAATATTTATCCACCTTCGGTGGAATTATTCCGACATCAAGCAGATTAAATCTCATATCATTTAAGCAACTTCATTTTACATTCCTATATATATAATTAAATCCAAAGTTATCTGTTTTGAAGTTCGATTCCAAAGGACTCAATAATATTGAAACTAAAGGATGATTAAGTTGCATTATACGGGTTTTTACAGTTATTTTGCTTATCCGAATAATTTTATTTAACCCAATCCCTTTGCCATGAAGATTCAGACAAAATTACAGGCTGTACTTTTTTTAACCGGACTTTCAATTGGTACACAGGCACAGCGACCTAATATTTTGTTTATTCTTGCTGATGATCAACGGGCAGACGCCATTGGCGCCTCAGGAAACAGTTACATCAAAACTCCGAATATTGACTTGCTGGCTAAAAGCGGTGTCCGTTTTTCGTCCGGTTACGTAATGGGCGGGCATCACGGCGCAATATGTGCGCCCAGCAGGGCCATGCTGATGAGCGGAAAAAGTCTGTTCCATGTGTATGACAAGCTTGAAGGAGTTCACACGATGCCGATGCATTTTGCGGAGAATGGTTATGAAACCTTTGGAACAGGAAAATGGCACAATGGTGCAAAACATTTTGAAGCTTCCTTTCAAAAAGGGAAAAACGTGTTTATTGGCGGAATGAGTGATCATTACAATGTTCCGTGCCAGGATTTAGGCACCGACAGGAAGCTGAAAGATCCGGTAAAAAAGGGATTTTCCACCGATCTTTTTGCCGAAGCGGCAATGGGTTTTATCAGTGATTATGCGGGCGGAAAAAGAGACCACCCGTTCTTCTGTTATGTCGCATTCACAGCACCTCATGATCCGCGTTCTCCACGTAAGGATTACATCGGGATGTATCCTCCTGAAACGATACCTTTGCCTGGAAATTTCAAATCTTTGCATCCTTTTGCGTTTGACCAGTTGAATATTCGTGATGAAAACCTGGCACCATGGCCGAGAACCCCGGAAATTATCCGGGAATCTTTATCCGATTACTATGCACTGATTTCACATATGGATGCCAGGATTGGCGATATCATCGAAACACTGAAAAAAGACGGGTTGTTTGACAATACCATAATAGTTTATGCGGCGGATAATGGCCTGGCTATTGGAAGTCATGGATTACTGGGAAAGCAGGATCTTTACGAACACAGTACCAAAGTCCCGATGATAATCAGCGGTCCGGGAGTTCCAAAAGATAAAGTCAGTGCTGCCCTGGTCTATCTGTACGATCTGTATCCGACACTTTGCAGCCTCTGTAAACTTCCCGCTCCGACTGGTATCGACGGGAAAAATCTTGTACCTGTTTTGACGGGGAAATCAGACGGAGTGCGAAATGCCCTTTATACTGCCTACAGGAATACTGTGAGAGCTGTCCGGACTAAAGAGTGGAAACTGATTTACTACCCGCAACGAAATTTTATCCAGTTATTCAACCTTGAGCGTGATCCACTGGAGATCAACAATCTTGCCTCAGCACCTGAATTTAAGTCCAAAAAACAAGAAATGATGTTGTTGCTCAAAGAATTGTATACAGCAAATGATGACACCGCCACCCTCGAACCAAAGGTGATTTTACCGATGGATTACGATCATACCAAATTAAAACAGCTTCCTGATGCGCACCAGCCCAACTATGTACTGGAGAAATATTTCAAAGGAGTTGATAAAAAATGAATCTATTGATTATTAATTGTGTTGGCGTTTGACAATTAACGCTTACTTTTAAGTTATATTTTCTTTAAAGATATAATTCCCACACAAAAACCATAAAATTAAGCAAATGAGAAACAAATTGAACATCACAATGATGACTTTGCTGCTGCTGTCAATTTTTGCGATGCAAGGTAACGCTCAGGCTCAGCTTAGAACTGAAACACCTGAACAAAAAGCTAAACGGATGGCATGGTGGACTGAAGCACGTTTTGGCATGTTTATTCACTGGGGCTTATATGCCTTGCCCGCACGTCACGAATGGGTGAAAAACCAGGAACGGATGACCAATGAGCAGTATCAGAAGTATTTTGAGGAGTTTAATCCTGATCTGTATAATCCGAAGGAATGGGCCAGGATGGCTAAAGAGGCAGGGATGAAATATGTGGTGCTGACGGCCAAACATCATGAGGGATTCTGCCTGTTTGATTCAAAATTCACCGATTACAAAGCGACCAAAACGCCGTTCGGTAAAGATATCATCAGGGAATATGTCGATGCATTAAGAGCCGAAGGACTTAAAGTTGGTTTCTACTATTCACTGATCGACTGGCACCACCCTGAATATACCATTGATAATGTTCATCCGCAGCGTCAGACATCTGATTCAGCCTACGTCCGACTGAATAAAGGTCGGGATATGGCGAAATATCGCGAATATCTGAAAAACCAGGTCCGCGAGTTATTGACTAATTACGGCGAAATCAGCGTAATCTGGTTCGATTTTTCGTTTCCCGGTAAAAATGGAAAAGGCCGTGATGACTGGGGTTCTATAGACCTGTTGAAAATGGTCCGCACCTTACAGCCGGGCATCATCATCGATGACCGGCTCGACCTCAAGGATGTGGATGGCGGATGGGACTTTGAATCTCCCGAACAGTATAAGGTCGAAAAGTGGCCCGAGCGCAATGGTCAGAAAGTAGCATGGGAAACCTGCCAGACCTTTTCCGGATCGTGGGGATACTACCGTGACGAAAATACCTGGAAAAGCACACCGCAATTATTGGAGTTGCTGATCGAATCGGTAAGTAAAGGGGGTAACCTGTTACTGAATGTAGGACCTACCGGTCGCGGTTACTTTGACTTCCGGGCTCAGGACAAGCTGAAATCGATGGGAGAATGGATGAAATACAACAATCGTTCGATTTACAGTTGTACCGAAGCCCCTGCTGAGTTTGTTGCTCCTGCAAACACCCTTCTGACCTATAACCCAAAGACGAAACGGTTATATGTGCATTTGCTCAGCTATCCGATGGGTAGTCTGAAACTGAAAAATATGGGAGATAAGGTGAAATATATCCAATTCCTGCATGATGCTTCCGAAATCAGATACCGTACGGGAAGCGGGGAGGAGAGTAACAATCTGAACCTTCAGCTTCCGGTACAAAAACCGCCGGTAGAGATCGTGGTGCTTGAAGTGATACTGAAGTAATACCCTTTTCCATAAAAAAATAGCTCTGCGACTTTTGGCGCAGAGCTATTTTTTTGATTTTTGATTTATGATTTATGATTGTTGAAGAGCAATCCCGGTCCATGTGCCGCGGGAGTAAGAAAATAAGAAAGGGGGAAGTTGAGACAATTTGCCAATTTGTCGATTCACACATTGACAACATAACCTTATTGCCTTATTTAAAATCCTATAAAATTGATAAAGGCACTGATATATAGAGTTTTTTATGTGTCATTATCAGGAGCTACATCTAAACTTTAGTAAGAATTTGCGTTATCCCGGAGGGATTAAATATTTGTAGCCCCGGTTAAGCAATTCCGGATTAAAAATTAATTTATTGAAATCAAGCTTATTCGGAATCGCGCGACCCGGGGTTAGAATAACACAGCTTTCGTCTTGACTCAAGATGCCCTTCTAACCCAGCAATACCCAAGATCGGATCCGGCGCGATAAGCAAATTTAGCCTTTTGAGGTTATCGGTTATGAAATACACGGCGATCTCGATCTGCGAAGTGAACCGCTTGGCGATGCTGATTAGAACATTTTCATTATTTCCGCTACCAATGACAGATTTTGTCATTCACCCATTGTGGCCATTAAAAATGGCTTCTTTCTCGCAAAGACATTAATGCCGTTGATCTTGATCTCTCCTGTTTCTCGTTCCGGAATCGGAGAATAAGATTCCAATGTATTTAATGTATTATAGTGCAACCGGGACTTCAAGCTGGATCATGCAGACCACATGAAGTCCTATTTATTGTGTGTAGTTTTTTATTCGTCTATTCGATTTTCAATGTCCATTTTCTGGTGTAAAACTCTTATTATTTCAACAATATTTCTTCTGGATTTCTTATAGTAAATAATGTGCGACTTAACAATTGATGCTCTATATCCTTTTTTAATATAGTCAACGGATTTTCCACTTTCAAAGTTCTCAGATATAAATTCGATTTCGTCTAAAATTAGATTGTAGTATCTATCAGCTTGCTCAAGCGACCAGTTTTCAAATGTGTACAACCATATCTTTTCGATATCTTGATTTGCTTTCTCACTAATGGAGTATCTCATTTCTTCAAGTGTTTAGCATGAAGATTTTTAAGATTTTCGGTTCGGTTAAAGTCTTTTATAAATCCGCTCTTCTCTCCAATTTCAAGCTCCTTAATTAGAGCTTTATACCTATTCTCCTCATTCTCCAAAAGACGAAGAGCTGTTCTAATAACCTCACTGACAGAAGAAAACTTTCCAGTCGATATTTTCTCATTAACAAAGTTCTCGAAATATTCTCCAAGTAGTATTGATGTATTCTTTGCCATTGTAGATATTTTTTTTTCAAAAATACCAATTCTTGGTATCAATTCAAAATCTCGGAACGGCTTTTTGATAAAATTACACACAACGGCACGGCAATATAGTTAGGAAACGTTACCCGGCGAAGCTATCCGGTTGGTTGTCCAGTTTCTTTAGCCGGGAAACTGTCCCGGTAGCGAGACGGGTATGGCGCAATTTTGCAAGTCCCGGCGAATTGAATAAGTGTCATTTGTGCATTTATTTGTCCAGAGCCGGAAGTCGCGGTAGTTTTTAGAGGATTGAACTGGTTATTTATCACGATGAAACTGTCAAAGTGACCTGCAAAAATTGTGACAAGTTTCTTAACTATATTGACCGTGTCAGGCAGAGTTGTTTGTTAGATTGTTATTGAAATTTTGGTTATGGATTTGTAATCTTTTTGAGGTCACTAAAAAATAGATGGAAAATCCAATAAGGAAGGGCGAGGAATAAAAGCCCGGTAAAAGTTTGGAATAATAAATTGAACCGATAATATGACTGAGACCGTTAAGGATCATTAATACTGAAAAAATCATTATGATGAAGAGCAATATTCGATTTCTATTATAAATCAACTGTGTTAAAAGTAAAAGAAGTATAATTGCCAGAGAAAGTCCAATAATCCATATTTTGAATGAGAAAGTAGGGAAAGGAAATAAAGAAAATCGTTCTCTGAGTTCTAGAACAAGAGGATTATAAAAGCTTAGGAAGTCATTAACTGCTTCATCTAGTACGTGAAACATTAAGCTTAAAACTAGAAGAAGATATGCGATAGAAAGTTTGTCTCGAAAGAAATTAGAGTGTGTCATTTTTGTTAAGATTTATATAGAATTACGTCTACTAGTTAAGAGTATAGAAACGAGTAAGTATCAATATTTTGCGTGAATAATTACGCCCAACTATGTAATATCCCGAGGTTATTACACGTTTTTACTATTTTTTTAACCTTTCTTTATTTCAGATGCGCTGCAAAACTATGTTGCAAATTATGCACACTTTCTTTTTTCCCTTCCCGTTTTTACATTCATTTTTTTCTCTGCCATCAAAATTATCCATGACCCCAACGACAGTATTCCGGGTCCGACTATGCCAATAGATTAATTTGCAAACCTGTGTGGTGATTTTCGTCGTATGCGGTATACCGGATCATACTAAGAGTCGGGCTCGGAATTGTCTCCGATATGAAAACCCAGGACCGCTAAAATAATACTGTCTTACAATCCCGGAGGGATTAACTTTGTAGCCCCGGGTAAGCGATTCCGGATTCATTAAATTATTAATAGCTCTAACATTCTTCGGAAACGCGCCACCCGGGGTAGAATAACGCAGGAAGCAACGGCTAAGTATAGTTTATCCGCGATTAAAATACAGGTGACCCATGGGCGAAGCAGTGATTGTCTATTTTCCGCTGTCCCAAATCTTAAATCCTAAATCTTAAATCTTAAATCCTCAATCCTAAATTAAATCCGGCCGTCATTATACGCATTTCTGATCTGCCGCCAGTTGTAATCGTTATTAATTATACAATAAACCAGGAAGCCGGGGGTTCTGGGAAATCTGAAAATATTGCCTGTACATCTTGCACAAGGCCGTCTTTCGGTAAATAAAGCATCCAATGTAAAATTGCCGGCGCCAAACCGTTGTTCGGCCAACCGGAAAACTTCGTCTTCGGAATGGATATTTCCTTCCGGATTAGGGGCTGCAACGTATTCTGGATTTCCACGTACGATAAATCTTCCGACTGCTATATTCCTGAAAATAAAATCATCATCAGTTATACCGGTAGCGGTTCTCAGAATACAGGCAGGAATCCTAAGGTCATTTGGTGTCGGCGACGAAGTAATGGGTACAAATGTATATCCTTCGATTCTTAAAACAATCGATATTCCGTAGCAAATTGTTTTTTTATCCTCCTCATCCTGCTTTTCCTTAAGTTTTTTCGCTGTCTCCGCTCCTGTTAATCCCCCGATTACGGGTCCTGTTTTTGTTGGAATAGCAGGTGTTTTAGCGGCTGCGGGGGGTTGCTGGGGAACGAGTTTAAGTTTTGGTTTGGGTGCAGGTGGCGCAACCTCAATAACCGGCCTTGGTTCAATTTTCAAAGCTGTATTACCGACAACGTCACCAGTGGATCCTCCTCCACGGGCTACCGGACCAGATGTTGATCCGGTACTACTTCCTTTACCTCCTTTTATGGAGGGTTGTGTCCACCATGGTTCACCCTGACCGGCTCCCCCGGTTCCGCCTCCCTTACCTGCACCTCCGGTTGATACGGTTGCACCTTTTTGAAGGGGCTTAAATATCCCGGCGATTTTGCTGATCAGACCTTTCGCAAACCGAATTGCCAGCGCTCCCAATACAGCCATAATTCCGGTTATGGCCAGCGTAATACCACTGTTGGCAATCTGTTCGTAATCATTTTCTTTTTCCGGTAGCGATTGTCTGCTGAACACCAGATCAAGACCTGCTTTGGCAATGCTGGCTGTCTCAGCCGCAATGGTCGAAATAAGCAACCCTTTTCCTACAGCCATTGCAAATTCAAATCCGAGTAAGGCCCCGGGGATCGCACCTGCCCCGCCAAAAAAAGCACCGATTATGGCACCGATTAGAACAGATGCAATAAGAAACCAACCATAAAGACGTCCAAGCATACTGTTTACGGTCCGCCAAACTGCCAACAGGTTATCTGCTGCATCCGAAATCCGGAGATCCCATAAATTATCAACGCAATTTCCAAGCTCGTCCCATATGATACCAAGATCTGTTTTTACTCCGGGCCAGGGCCATATCAAATCCCATCCGGCCGATTTCAATACTTCCCACCAATTGTTAAAAAGATAGGTCAGTTTGGGTGACAAATGCCTGTAAATGCCATCGAGAATTTCAGCAGAAGGACTGCTGAATGTAACCGATTTTAGTGCGAGTGACTGGGCCATAGGCGAAATGCCCGTAATCATCCCATTCAGCAGCGAAGAAGTACGTATTGCTTCGATCGCCTCATCCGGATTATTTACCATATGCCAGGCGCCCTTGAGAAACTTTGCGGCACTTACCAGTTTTTCACCACCATATAATACAAGACGATAGCCTGGGATCATCTTCAGGCATGGATGGTTTACCACAAATGAAATCCAGTCAATCAGCGCAGGACCGCCGCCGGCTGGTTTCTCCATTCCCAGCAGGTCGGGAAGAGAATCAAAATCCAGGGTTGCCAGTTTCCATGCCGATCTGCCCGTTGCCTTTGCACACTCGTAAGCATTTCCAACAATATACTTTCCCTGCCGGTAAGCCCATTTGCCCGCATCATAGGTTAATCCTGCCGCAGTTTTTATCCCGCTGATGCTCGGATCAAACTCATAATCGGTGAACGGAATGCTGAAGTTATACCATTTTCCCTGTATAGCTGGTTTTCCGGTTCGTAAAAGTGGTTGTTTCTGATTTCCATCCAGGCTTCTGCTTAAGCGGTTGCTGCCTCCCTGTTGGATGACGTGGGTTAACTCATGGGCAAGAAGTTTTTTGCCTGAACCAGTTCCTGTGTTATACTTTCCTTCGTTAAAATAGATATCGTTTCCATGCGTAAATGCATGGGCACCGATAGAGCTGTTGATTTGCGCCGCTGCGTGACCAGTATGAATGGATACATCAGAGAAATCGGCACCAAAAGAGGCTTCCATCTCCCTACGGGTGGTTTCCGGCAATGGCGAACCTGAACCCCTTGCATTTCTTAAATCAGTTTCAATAAATGAAGGGGCAGATTGTCCGGAGGAATCTGATTTTCGGCGCAATTTCTCTTTTTTTGTACATCCGCTGCATTTTCGTTGTATGACTGTTGCATGACTTGATCTGTCGTAAAAACTTTTTTCCTTCAGTTGAACCAGCGTTTCTGTTTCGGCTGTTGGTTCCTGGTTTTTCAACAGATTTTTTTCGCACGGTTCGCATGTGCGTTGAACACTTTGACCTGGGATCACCCGGGGTGAAAAAAACGGGGTGCTGTTTTTTGCAGTCGTGTTGAATTCACTTTGCCGCCCATCCTTATGCATCACCCTTTCCGACATGGCATCAGCTTCCTGTTCAAAAATATCATTGGGCTGATTGATTGAAAGCTTAGCCTGGATAAAAGGTTTGAAAAACGAACCAGGACTCTTTTGTGCAGGATTAGAAACTGAAATTTCTTTCGAATTTGCTGTAGTCTTTACACTTTGCATAAGATCTGGCAAAAAAAACAGTTAAATAGCTTTACGGATAAGAAACTTTCACTTTAGTAAGTCCTATCACACTATGATAATTTATTTGTTGCATATTCGTTTCATCTGTCCAGTCAACATGTACACATCCATGTGAACTTTGATCAATCGGACCGGAATGTAACGCTTCGCTGCTGCTAAAAAACACAGCAAAGTTCATATTGCCATTTAAATCTTTGGCGTATCTTCTTCCCCAACCCTTTTTTGCTGCCCGTTCGTAGCTGCCGGAGTATTTACTGCTGTTATATCCCTTTCCCTCGATTCTTTTAACAGTATATTTACCGGCAGTTGTCATACCAACTTCTTCAGAACCGGCAGTTACGGAAAATTTGAAGTCCGGGAACTTAACTTTATTATTATAGTATTTAACTTTTGCATCACCAACCCATGTGCTAAAACCGTTAACATCATTCATTTGAAATTGAAGTTCAATATCTATTGATTCAATCCACGGTTTTGTTTCCTTATCTTTTTTAATATTGAAGGAGTCCTCTTTTAATGACGAAGTATCGCTTACTCCAAAATTGAACGATTTACTTTTGTCTTTTGTCTTATCTTTAGAGGGTTTGGTTCTGTATGGCCGAATAGTTTCTGAATGCTGCAAATCATGAGTGACCTGGTTTGCAGGTAATTGTTGCCCGGGGAAAATCGAATTGTAAGCTGGCATATGCATTACCTTATCTGCCATTGCATCCGCTTCACGTTCGTAAGTATCATCCACTGCTCCGATGCTCAGTTTGGGCTGAACTTTTACGGGTGCAAAAAAAGATTGTTGCCTGCTTTTTGGCACAGTGACAACAGATGTGCTTTTACTCTTTTCTGATGTTGCAAAAGTTTGCATGATCCGTGTAAAAAATATAAGACAAGCAAATTTAATGTAAGGAAAAAATTAGATCTCCCGATTGACTCTGGAATTTGCGGCGCATGGATTGGAAGATTTTCAAATATGAAAGTAGTTGCGCCGATTAAATAGTTGATTGTCCTAACCCCGGGTTGCGCGATTCCGAATAATGTAAATGCCATTAATAATTTAAAGAATCCGGATTCGCTTACCCGGGGCTACAAATATTTTATCCCTCCGGGATTGGAAGAGAGAATAATAAGATTTAAGGAAAAGGCATAAGGCGAATAAAACAAATTTGACATTATTTCTTTCCTGTTACTTATGCCCATTCTACATAAAGCATTTCACTCATCCATGGCAATTTGATAATTCCTATTCCCCAGGGAAGGTGATTCAATAAAATATCCACTGCCTTTTGCTCTACCTGTAACAGCCAGCCATTATCAGCCTTTGAAAGTTTTCCGTTGCGTTGCAAAAAAGTTTCACGCAAGCCCTCAATGCTGGTATTCTTTAATACGCTCCATCGGGTTATGACTTCATTTAGCAGAACCTGGCATTCATCTTTTATTTCTTCCTTCAGTTTTAGTTCGGTTATCACCGTTTCATCAGGTTTAAGACCGCATAAAATTTTATTGAGTACTAAATTGAATTCTTCCGGTTCATTGGTCCCGGTTACCAGGTATTCAGTGACCAATACGGCAATTTGATGCGAAGATTCGTCACTCCAGTTATTTTCTCTGGTAATTTCAAGATTTTCAAACAGTGCAGGCAGGAAAGGATGCAGCAAAATCAGTCCTGCATTACCGATATAGATCGTGTCCTGTTTACTTTCAGAGGATTCTTTTTTTTCTTTCTTTCCAATATCCCCCGGTTTCAGCCCGTCTTCAACTTCTGTTAAATTTCTTTTTTTATTGTTGACCTTTTGGTCCTTACCCGCCTTTTGGTTTTGTATAATTTCCCTGAATTCATCACTGAGTTCTTCATTTCCATTAACCCGGCTGAGCAGAAACGAAAAAAACTGTTCAACCTTATTCATGTTTTTATCAGAGGCGAACGCCTCAAAAATCCCGGCTTCAATTACATGTTTATCAACGTGTTTTATATTGAACACATTATTAAATTGAGCCTCGTCCCGGAAGAGATTTCGTTTTTCAAGCAGGGAAAGAATTTCCGTAAATTCGTCCTGACTGTCTTTGGTTATTTCATCGATAATTCGGGAAGTGATTTTTTCTGAAAATTGTCCTGCCAACCGCTCTGCAACTTTTGTTTTTTGAGTGATTAATTTTTTTAGCCGGGCAACCAGTTTCTCATTTATAGTTAATCGTTGTTCCAGTTCAGCAATCGTATTAATTTGGTTGTTCCATGGCATGAACCCATTTTCAATAAAAAAGAAAAATGCCTCAGCAGCATTTTCCTCAATCTTTTTTGAATCAATTTCTTTTTTATTTACTTCATTTAATTGTGCTTTCAGTTTACGGATGGCCCGTTCGGTAAATTCCTGTTTCCAGTTTTTTTTATTCAGTCTACCACAATCAATTTCCAGTTTATCCAGGGAAGCCTCATAATTATTACCAAACATTTCATCAAGCAAAACTTCAAATTGCGGCAGAAGTTTTTCATAATACATTTCAGCAACCTCCTTTGGAAGCCCCAATGATTCTTCCGGGTTTTCGAAATTAATTTCGATGACTTGTTTTTGAATGATATGCCGGCTTTGCGACTTCATTACGAGGTGGTCTGGTTATCAAATTCGCCTTTGTTGATGTGTTTTCCGAAAATGGCTTCTGTGATCACAAATTCTGCAGAATTTTCACATGCAGTGTCCGATGGATCAGTCAGGTTGACCATTAATAAAATGTTTAACGGGGTGCCGGCCGAAAGGTGGTTTTGAGAATAGTCAATTACCACTTCCCTGTCTGAAAAATCCAGAACCCTGCCATCGGCTACAGTTACTTTCCATGTGTATTTCGATGCATCCTGCTGCTTTGCCCGAAGGGTTAAGATGATTGGAAAGACGGCAACCGGAGAGGTGTTATGTGTGAGGTTCATAATAAACCCGGCATCCACAAAAATCAATGTGATGGTCACATTCACCTGTTTCCCGTTTATCATATACGATACATGAAAATCAGTCGTCTTATCGATTTGGGTTGAAGCAGGCGCTAATTCCAGGTTTGCATCCTTCATTTTTATACCATCATTGCTTAGTACAGTGACAATATCCGTATTCGCGAGGTTTAGTTCAAGTTTATGCCGCCTCACATTGCTGCACAGGGCGATTTTCCTGTTTTCAGTTTCAAGCTTTATTTCACGGGGAAATTCGGCAGAACACTGTTCGTTGGATACTCTTAACAGTATGGTATGAGATAGCGTTGGCTCTTTGATGACAACCGGATCAGGATCGCGTTTGTCAGAAAAAGTTTCCCCATCGAGCAACCATGCGTATTTGGTCTGATCATTGATGCCGGTAGACTCATTTTTCAGGACGACTATCATTTCAGCATCCCGGATTTCTGTTTTAAAACTGAATGCAGCAACCGGGGTCGTGAATACCTTGACTTTAGTTTCTGCCAACTTGCCACCAACAGTATAGGTAAGGACAACTTCTCCATGAATTTTTACCTCAGCCGGAACAAAAACAGAACTCCCGTCAGCGTGTGTTATTACCCCGTCGCCACTCGCCTTGCCGCCTGATGGACTGACGATTACCGGGTACTCAAATTTGTCTGTACTGCAAAAAATATCCTTGTCAATAAATATCGCAGGATCTTCAACCGGAATAACAATTTCCTGTTTATTCTCATTTGAACAAAGACCGTTAGAAACTTTTAACTTAATCGTCTTTACTGGATCGGCGGTTTTAAACTCAATCGTCGGAGGATTCTCTTCATCCGAAAAAGATTGATCATTCCTGAACCATCCATAAGTTGTCTGGTTTGTTCGTCCTGTCGTTTCATTGGTAAGGGTAAGAATTGCTAATTCACCATCCACATTTACAACGTATGTGAATTTTACAACAGGTGCTACGATCACCTCGACTTGTAAAGAGGCTGTTTTTCCGTTAGCGGTGTAGGTAAGGGTGTGCATTCCTGCTCCGGCAGCGGCAGGTACAAAAACATAAGTACCATCGTTCCGGACACTGATTCCGGATCCTGTTACCACACCACCTTTGGGCGTTATAACCACAGGGTAACTTGTTTTGTCGTCGCTGCAGAAACTTTTTTTGTCAATATTTATCGTGGGATTTTCTGTCGGTTCTTCCGGTTTTTCCGGCAGAATGTAGGCAATGGGCGGACAATCGCTGCAGCACAGGTAGGGGATATAAAAGTCGGCAATTACCATTCCATCCGTAAGTTCGAATTGCTTTGGCTTTGGCTCCCGGTTAATAATGTCGGTTATTTCTTTTCGTTTATCTTCGGGCAGTTCTTTGCATTCGTCAAGATACCTCGTGAGGACATCTTTAAATCGCAAATACAATTCAGGATCTTTATACAGAATGGAGGTTTGCAATAACTTTGTCTGGTAGGTAAGCGTATCGAGCGGGACATCAGGCTGTATCAGGTCGCGGAACCTGGAAATCATTAAATTGCTCAGGTCCTGATTCACGAAGAGCGAATTTCTGTCGATGAAACGATTTCTGCGCTCCTCATGGTAAACCAGGATAAATGTACCGCCACGCGGGACGCCGGCTTTGTGCTCAATTCCGCCATGAGTTTTAAAATAGTAGCTGAAATTCTTGGCCAGACGGTATTGTGCCATCCTTCGCAGGTATTCGCTTTTCAATGCTTCGACCTGCTCAACAAAGCATAAACTCAGGAGCATTTCAAGGTTGAATACCAGTAAATCGAGGTATAAGTCTGTAGCCAAATCTGATAAAGGGGATTTATCATTGCTTTTTAATTTCTGTAAAAACAAAATGGCATAAGTACTGAGCACTCTGATCTCTTTTTCAAGGCGGTCGTTACGGCTTTTCAGTTCGGTGGTAGAGATATCAGCAAGGTCAAAATTCATGACCAGCTCCATGATACTTTCAATGGCATCAATAAACTCAAAGGCATGGAACTGAACGGAGGTTACTGGCAAATCGGTATTGATCGTAACGGGATTAACAAACTTCCCTTTCATCTGAATGTATGTGGATCCTATTGTATTGACCCCGGGATTGCAAAGTTTTTGCAGCGTTTCACCCTTGATATATTTCTTTACTGCCTGAAATTCATTCACCAGCGCAGCAGTAAACGGATGACTGACCTTTTCAAGTATATCAGGATTAAAAACAAGCGAGCTTTTAATTGCCGTAACATCTTCGACAGTTGCCCTTGCAAAATTGGCTGCGGTAAAGTTAAATATCCGTTCAGGCAATTTATAAGGGAGCCGTGCTGCAAAGCAAAACGGATCGTGGACCTTGCACATAAATGCAGCGATCAGCATGCGGTAATTGCTTTCCAGGTCCTGTATAACGCATTGAAGTTCTTCACCCCGCACCAATGCCCCAATATAATCGGCACTGAGCGCGGCTATTTCAAATGGCAGATTGTTTTGTTGCTGAAGCGTTTTTACAAGGGTGATCGCCCGGGTAATATTTTTCCCGATATGTCCTTCGATCCTGAAAAAGTCGAAACGTTCAATATCATATAACAGCGGACGGATCACATTGTCAGCAGCATTGTATTGGAATGCATTGTATCCCAGGTTAAAGCGGTCGTTGCCACGCCGGGTTTTTTCGTAATTCCAGTAACGATATAACTCATTGCCTTTATTTATCACGTTGTAATGGAAAGGAATGCAACGATCGGATAAATAGACAAAGCCATAACGGCTTGGGGTAATTTTAACGGTGCGTTGTTCAAAGTCGGTAATTGACACAAAATCGACCTGGGTGGTCAGTAATTTTATCCGGGTAAAAAGCAGGCGGATTTCGGCCAATGCATTTTTTTGATTGTTGAAAAGCGGCGACCAGATAAAATATTCACGGTAATTACTTTTTACTTCGTCCAGCGTGTTTTTGGTGGCTTCTCCCAGCACCAGATGAAGCGGAAATAACATTTCATTGACACAGCACGATGTATTTACTTCAAATACCTTGTACTTGAATTCATAGTATGCCTTTAAAATATCATCTATAAAATCGTAAAAGTACTGGATCAGGATGGGGTTGTTTTTTAAAATCTCGTCACGCAGTTTTTTGAATTGTTCAAACAGGTTTTCAAACGGATTAAAGGTTTCGTTTTCGAGCAGGTAGTAATATTTTATGAAGCAATAATTCAAAACTTCAGCGATACGTTTCAGTTTGGCGTCGTCAACCAAAGCAGCAAAAGCCTGCAACACTTCATCGGCAGATTTTAAATCCTGCACCGGAACGTTGTATCTTTGTAATTCAATATGCTGTAAGCCAGGTGTTACAGTCGGCTTTCCGACGGGTACTTCAATTTTGGACTGCCGCCTGAGTTCATTAATAATCACTTTTTCGACCAGCAACGCTTTCACCTCAAAATCCATACGGCTACCTTTATCGTTGCAATCGTTGGTATCGCAGTTTTTCAGATTTTCTTCCTCTGTTTCAAGAAAAAGAACAACCGCATATTTTTTTAAATCTACTGTTGAATTGTTATTAAATGCAATCGCATTTTGTTTCTCATCAGCATTTAAGTTTTCAAATTGTTCATCGGTAAGAAGTTGAAAGATGCCATCTTTAAATTCATCTTTATAAAATGGTTTTGGATAGGTTTTATCATCCTCGCATTGTTTTATTAAGGTCAGATTGCCTGGAAAATTTCGTGTGGTATAGCTGATCAGATGGGTAAACTTAGTATCACAAAATGTAATAAGGTAGCCCTGGGAAGTAACCCCGCAGCCTTTTGAAATCTGAACAGACTCTTTTTCCTGGAATGAGATTTCAAGCCCGCATACAATGCCGATGCCAATCAGTTTGATGCGTGTCAACCGATCGTGTTGTTCAAGATAATTGAGCAGATCGTTGAGGTGAGTGTTCGTGAGCACCTGGTCGGCTTCAAATACCGGGTAGGATTTTGCTGTATTCATTTCAATTAGCTTTTAAAGGTTCCTAAAACTGTTTTTCCAAGCATTACGGGATTGCTGCCTTCTTTACTTTCAGCACAATCATGAAGGCTGGCTTGCGGAAATTCGCTTTTAAGGGAAGCAATCAGGTGAATCATCTCATTATTTGCATTTTTGAATTCTGCAGTATTTGTTGCTGAATGCTCTGCGGAAAAAGCGGCAAGGGTTTCAATCCATTTTTTATAGGCAACTTCAAACTGTCTCATCAGGTCATTGTCCAGCCAGCAGATTTTCAGCATGATATGTGCTGGAGCTTCTTCCCGAATTTTATCTTCAAAGTATTGTCTGAAAGCCATATTGTCGAAATGTCCTGCATCATAAGGCAAAACAACCGATGCACGAAAGGTATACGGATCAATTTCGCAGATGCAGTCACAATCGTGCAGACAAACTTCAACAAGGTCGAAAGTATTGTCCCGCGGGCGCAGCAAAATGTGCTCAATCAAATGCAATCCCACAGCATCGTTGCATTCCCTGGCAAACTCTGAAGCCATTTCTGCAGCAGCAGTCATGGCCGACAATTGATCAGAAAAGGTAATGTCACTTTCCAAAAGAATTTCTCCGGAAGTTCCTGTAACCTTGAGAGTGGATGTTGTTGAATCAAAAAGATAGCTGTTTATATCGGATGCTTTTTCAATTGCAGTCAGCTGTGCATTTATGGCATCCTGCTTTGAAAGATACTCCGGTGATTTTAATTTTATTCCATCAATGGATGTGAATGAAAAACTGTGAAAACACTTTAACACATCTTCACCATTTTTGCTGACCAGCTTTTCGCTACAGGTAATCTTTTCGTTGCGGATGCAATACAGATAACGTCTGGAAAAATCACCTATGCCTGTAAGAAAACTGATCCGCTTTTCAAGGCCCGATACATTTTCTGTATCCCAAAGTTGTGAAGTATCAACTGAGAAATCAGCTTTCTGAGGAAAATAGTTGAAGGCTTTCGCACGCTCGCTGCTTATAACCGGATAGTTTTTTAAGACATTCCTTTTTGCATCGGATAATTCGGCGAAACTGATTTTTTCTTCAGTTTTATCTTCATAATTTATCCGGTACATCAGCAACACATAATCGTTAAATGATTCGGCAAATCTTGAAAGCAAATGATCGAGAAAACGATTCCTGCGGTCTTCAAATGTATTTTTATCTTCATACAACGATTGCCAGCCATTCTTTAAACCGGCTGTTGTATCCTGATCTGACAGCACGTTTTCAAGGCTTCCGGACACGCCGGAAGTGCTGTAGACCGGATCCAGGTCTTTTATGTCTTTTAAATATTGAGCGAAGTAAGTTTGTTTGATATCGGTGATTGAGAACAACTGGTGTGCATTACTCAGTTGCGAAAAGAAGTCAGCCAGCAATTGTTCATAAAACATCAGATATGCTTTAAGCTGACGTTGCTGTGCAATACGTTGTGAGGTTGCCATCGGTGGTAATCCGTATGGGCCGATGCCATAAGTCTGGGGGAAATCGTACTGCACCGGCCAATGGCTTTCTGTATCACGCTTGTTCCCAATGGGCACCGGTAAATCCTGGGTTAGTCCGTTCAGCTTTGCCCTCGACCGGATGGCATGCAAAACCAGTATGGTATCGCGAACTTCGGCATATTGGGCGGTAAAAGGGAACTGATTTTTAAACAGAACAATCTTCGATTTATCCTGGCTGAGTACAGGCTTATGCAGAGGCGTAATTTCGAGACACCACTTTTGGGAAGTACAACACGCAACAGCTTTACCGGCGGAATCATATTTCGTCATCTGAAAATTCCGGATTGACTGCACACCTTCAATATCCATCAGCAAATTGATTATATCTGAGGCATAAACCGTCGCTCTTAAATTAGTTTGCTCCAGCTGGGCCGTATCGATAAATCCATGCTGAAGTACCGGACCGCTGAATATTTCGTCGACAGGAATTTTTTTATCAAGTAAATTGGTAAGTGAGTAAAAATCGACGGTCGGATTCAGATAATTTTCGATCGCATAAAACAGTTCAGCCTGAATTTTTTCAATATCGGCACCCGGATTTACATCTGCATCAAAACAGAACGCAATTTCCTCCGCATCAATGGTTGTGACTTCAATAAAATCTTCACAGAGATTCCTGCGTTCATATAACGATTTTATGCAGGACTGAACGATTGATTTTGATTTTGAAATTTTCTTTAAATAGACCGCAAAGATTTCGGCAACTTTCTCCTTTTTGCCTGCAGCGGTTAACTCAAACATCTGCCGGACATCAACAAGGGTAACTTCTTTGGAAGCAGGTTTCAGGGGTATGGACACCGTAAATAGTATGGTGCTTGAATCTGTTAAGGTGAGCGAAAATTCAAACTGCTTTTCTTTTTGTGCAATGGAGAGTGAATCAATGTTGGCGGTGTTCTGCGCATTTGAGGCAAAATTGAAATCTGCATCTTTCCAGGCCGGAAGATTTACCCTGAAAACAAATTCGCCTTCGTAAAACTCTAAAGATGAAGGATTTTCTATTATGATTGAACCATCGTTCAGATCACCCAGCCGGTCATCAAAATCGAGATCGAGTAACACACGGTACAAACCCGAAAGGAATAGGGGATGAAGGTTGGGTTCAAAAGTTAGTTCGTCTTTTTTGCAATCGGCAAAAATTTCGACTTCGTTTATCGCGTGTTTGTTCTTCTTTTCGTCCACCCTGGTCGTATCGGCAATCATCCAGGCATTGTGAACACCTTCAATATCCACCAGGAGTTTCCGGAAGTCAGTTATCGTTAATGGATTGACAGTAAGGATTTCCCTTGCAGTAAACAACGTCTGGCCATTGACAAGGTTACGATCCGCTTTTCGCAGAAAATCCTTCATATCGAACCCTGTGCGGTAACCTAATTCAGTAATCGCATAACAGACGGCCTCAAGAATGGTAATCCCAGGGTCGTGGGCGTTATAATCTGTCCACAAGGCAGATGTAAGGTTTTCGATATGTTTCAAGCCTTCGCTGCGCAGGAATTCATAATCCTGGCTCGCAATAGGTTTGAATGACTTAGGTATCGATGTAAATTCTTCCATTAGCAGGTGCAGGTTGCAGGCGACTTAATGATATGTCTTAAGCCACTTGATTCATTATAATAGGATACTAAAATGGAACGTGAAGAAGTTGCTGCAGCTTCCTCAACATTGCGTTTCTCAAACAGTATTGTTTCGCCGTCACGTAACAGGTGATGCATCTCAAAGCAGGTGATATACTCAACATAAGGTCGCTCTTCAACGAAATTGAGCAATACACTCTTTATGATTGTGGAGCCGAAAGGAATTTCAACACTGGAATTGGTGGACCACGGACACAAATATTTTTCGATATCTGTATTTAACTGCTGTGTATAAAAACTTACGTCAAGGTTATCGTAGAATTTAACTTCGAAATCGAGCTGTACTTCCTCAAATTGCGGATTAATTATATGCAATCTGACAAACGGGGAGGTGATTTTTTTCAGGTATTCAAAAATGTTATTCAACAATCCGATCGGCGTATACGGTTTAAGCGGGTTCGCATGCGTTTTGTTTTTCAAATCGGGTAGGGGAACAATGGTTACATGACCGGGAAGATTTTCACAAAAAACAGGATCACTGGTTTCTTCATTAAAACCGGAATGATTAAGGCACTTCACTTTATAAAGTTCAGGGAATTGTTCAAGCAGAATATGTTCATAATCCCAGATTGAAACTGCGCGCTGTTTATGCCGCAACCGTTCGCTGACTCTTACATAATAGTGTTCATCGCTTTCGCGCGTCCGGCCGGAAAAGCTATCAAATGGCTGTGTTATAGTTTTTATAGCCGCGTTGCTTTCGATAAGCTTCGAAATAGATTCTGCTGCAATTGTTTTCCTGAATTCAACCTGGCTGGATTCATCCTGGATAAGAGAAACACTGGCTGCCTGTGCCTGGATTAAAATCAATCTGCACATCGCATCAATATCTTTTTTTACGGCCACCTTAATCCAGTGAAGACCTTGCTGAAATAATGTATTTTGGTTATCAATATCAGGGGCAAATGTAAATGTAACAATTCCTGATTGGGTTAAATTATTTGTACGATCAATCACATTCCTGTTTTCAAATTTTATCCATTCATTATTTGAAAGGTAAAACCAGTGAAGTGTTTCCATGTTTTTCAAAGGATTCGAACTGCCATCAGCCACCTGGAAGAGTACGGTAACTACGGTATCCGGCGTCGCACTTTCGAATCCTACGAAAAGTTCGCCATTATTCAATATATCTTCAAGTAATGTAAACTTTTCGGATTTTTCAGCTTGCGGGTTCGAAACAGTTCCATCATTATAAACTTCCCTGTACCCAAATGGTGTGAGGTGATAAAGCAGGTTGTTGACAGATTCAATCCGCGGTAGTGTAAAATCAACCGATGATGTTGCTTTATATCCCATCGAGAAATTGCTTATTTTAATTTCTTCAGGTGAGGGGGTCTGTCCGAAAGTCAGTTTGTACACCAATGGTTTGGTTTCTTCAACCAGGTTCAACATGGTTCCGTCGAGGGCAGTTTTTAGCCTCAGCAGATAGGTGTCAATCGATTTGTTTGTTGAATTCGAAAGCCGTATAAAGCCATTCAGTGAGTTGGCTTTAAGCGGTTGGTTAGCTGTAAAATCAATGGCTGTTGGTTCAATATCGATGCCGGAGATTTTTTTTCCTGAAAGCGTTGCAAATGTTTTCCAGGAGGCTTCGTCCAAATAAGAGGTTGAGGAGCTGAATGGATTTGTGCCGGTAAAATCGAAGGTTAATTCTGAAATTTTCTTTTGGAAAACTTCCTTGCTTCCAATATAGAAACCGGCGCCTGCTGCCGGAAAATCACCGAAAGGCTTAAAAGGTTTAGATGCATCAATTGACCCTGCGTCACTGCTTAGCATTAAATCTTTTACCCCTTTAACATCAATATCAATATCCATCTTAACGATTCGCTGTTTGCTTAAAACTGTATACGGAATGGCATCTATGGCATCCTGATTCAGGTAGATAGCAAGCAATGGCAAACCGGTTTCAAAGTTGAGTTTGTGGATTTTTTCTGAATAAGGAATGATGGCCGGATCGTTGGGTGTGACCTGGATAACAAAGGTGATTGTCCTGGTGGAATCATTATAAACCGCGGAAACATTTTTATTCAGCCACTCTTTTTTAGCGGTCAGTGCCGCTTCAAAACAGGTTAAATTTTTTCCGCTTACCGCATTTAGTTCGGCAATAGTATTTTCAAAAGTAACTCTTACGGTTATTAGTCTTGTACCTTCATTTAAAAACAGATTATTTGAAGCAATTGCAAAACCTGTTTTCGCCGGTTTCTTACTTTTCGGATTACCGAACGCAAACCAGCTTTTGTCTGCTGAAAGCAATGCTGCACCTTCTCCGTCTTCGGAATTAGCGTTGGTGAATGCTTTTAACCTGTTATATAAATTATCAATCTGCTGAGCCTGGATTTTTACCACTGAGGCTTTGTTCAGGACAACATTTTCATTCAGCGCATAGGTGATTTCCTTATTGGTTATATCTTTTCCCCCTTTAAAAAGAATCCCTTTCCTGAGCAATAGCTGCGGTATGGCTTTTTGTAATTCGAATGTAAGATGTGCAGTATCCGGCAGCGGATTTTTATTTTTTAATTGCAAGACATCCTTGAAATAAAAATCCAGGTGGCGTTGTGTATAATGGTTTAAATCATCCTGAACAATTCTAAAAAGCTTTATAAAAGTGAGAAATAATCCATAGTGGGGTGAATGTTGCGGGAAATCAATTAATGTCTTATCCATTAATTCAGTTGCGCCCGAGGCGATAGAGGCCGCACCTTTCAATAAGGAATCAATGGTGCTGTTAAACAGATTATGGTTGATAATATAAATTATTTTTTCATAATCACTGCTTAGCGCAGGAATGGTTATGGATAAATCGGGTGATACCGATTGCCATACCACGGATAATTGAGTCCGGTCAAAGTCTTCATCGCTTGTTGTTTCAACCGGAGCGTCGCTGTCCAGTTCGGTGACTGTATAATCAAGTAAACCAGATGCAGTAAATTCATCGAAAAACGCATCCTGCAGATTTGCCAGGTGGAGTTTTAGTTTGTTTTTAATAATGTCCTCAATTGTCTTTTTATACTCCTCAGCAGGCAAGAGGATCAGTTGATTATCAATTATTTTAACAAGTGAAAAAAGCATATCAAATAAAAATTTCAACTGCCTTTTGGCGGTATCATCCCTTTGGGGTTGAGCAACATGAACCGCATTGACTATGTTTTTATAAAGCAATTTTTTGTAATCACTGATTCTTTTTATTTCGATATTTGATAGTGTGGCAAGTGTCACGCTCACATCCATTATCATCAGAGGCTGCCAGTCACCATCAATCGAATTGTTTTCATTATAATAATTCAGATAGGCTGCATACTTTTTTGCAAACAGAATCAAATCTGTGGCAGTACGTTCGTCCACATCAGCATAATGCACATCAAGAGCAGCAAGCACACGGTTAAGCTGACTGGTGCCTTCTCTTGTCAGGGGATTTCTATCAGTGCACGGCATATTTATGTTGGTTTAATGATTGATTTTAACCGTCAACCGACGGATTAGTCTGTGCAACTATATTTTGGTGAAGATCACCTTAAATCAGTACCTTCATTTTTATAAAACGGGAAAACAAAATTGAAACGGGTGTTGGTCGCACTGATCGTGTAATCAATTGTAATCAGAATCCGTCCTTCGAGTTCCCCGGTATCATCCATTTCGATACTGTTAACCTCGATGCGCGGTTCGTAATAGAGAATTGCGGTTGCTATCAGATCTTTGATATAGGTTTTAAAGGTGGTAGTGAGGGGTTCAAATACCAGCTCATCAAGATTGCAGCCATAATCAGGACGCATAACCCGCTCACCGGGCCTGGTGGTCAGTAAAATTCCAAGACTGCTTTTGATATCTTCTTCATCGCTCAACATTCCGACCTCTGAAGCTTTATTGCTGAATGTTGGCGGAAAGCCCCAGCCTGTGCCAAGAAAAGATCTGATTTTATTATTCATGTTTATCCTCCTATAATTACGGTAGGGCAGCCTAAAATAATGATACCGCCATGAACTGTGCTGTCGCCCATTCGCGCTGCGGGTGAGCCGCCGATAAATACAATGCCCGAACCTTTCGCAATACTATCGGTCGGACCGTTACATGTTAGTAAATCCCCGACCCGTGCCGCGGGCAAACCAGCTATCAACACAGTCGGGCAACCTGCCGGTAAAACAGGCCCACCAACATGAGGAACAGTCCCTGTGATTTGCGGACAAAGGTGCATATCTGATACCCTGGCTGCGAAAGGCATGTTTTTTAGTTATTTGGTATACCCTGATTTTGGTAATCTCAATTAATATTGACCAGGCTTCCTTTAATATTCATTACCCCACTGCTGCTTATTGTAGTTGTTCCTCCACCTTCCAGTTTTAAGGCACCATCGGATTTCATGGATAACTGGGGCGCAGATATCGCGAGTGAAGTACCGGCTTTCAGCGTAAGTACGGTAGCCGATTCAATGGTAATACCGGATGGTTCCATTGTAATTTTATTGCCGTAAGCGTCCTGCAGTAAAACATTATTCCCGGTATCATCCATAGTGAATTTACTGCCACCCGGTGTTTCGATGGTGATGCTTTTTTGTCCGTCATCAATGATTATTTTAATTTCTGAACGTGACACATAACCTTTTTTGTCGTTCGAACTTTCCGGCTCCAGGGGTGCGGCATTTTGGCTGCTGTGCAGCATACCCAGTATAACTGGCTGACTTGGGTCGTTATTCATAAAACCCACAACCACCTCGTCACCAATTTCAGGCATAAAAAATGTTCCCCTCTTATTGCCCGCGTCCAGTGTAGCGAGTCGTGCATAAACCCCTTCCTGTTGATTGTCGACAATCGGGAGTCGGAGTTTTATCCTGAAATCACCGGAAGCATCCGTAATATCAGTGATGACACCGGTTTGCAATCCTTGTAACGTGCTTAACTCGCCGCTTGATGAGGTTTCGCTTGACGGATTGATCTGCTCGGTATAATACTGCTCGTCCCATCCAAGGGTGGCTGTGGTGGTCCAGTCGCCGTCGTGGTAATCATGCTGGATGGCAGAAACGAAAATTGGTCCGTTAAAGTTGTCGCCCAATCCTTTCAGTTTAATGAAATCACCCGGAAGAACAGGTTTTTCAACCCTTCCAAAATACTGGATATGGCCTTTTATTTTAGCCAGGGTTTTGCGGACCATTTTATTCTGAGCCAGTTTCTTTTGCTCTTCGGTCTCTTTTTTTCCGCTTACTCGGATGGTGGTTGTTTTTCCTTTTCCCAATTCATCAGGGAAGACGGCCTCTCCATCTTCATTTTCGATTTGCTGTGTAGTGAAATTCCAGGAACGTACAATGACTTTTTCCGATTGAGAGCGGGAATCAAGGTCTCCGTCAAATTCAATAACATTTTCACCGAATGTTAATTCAACAAGATCTTGATTATCAGGTTGGGCTGATATGTTTTTTATAATGATTTCACCATTGTTAAGGATGCACATCAGGTTGGCGGCATCTAATTTGCTCATCATAAAATCCCAGTCACTGCTGTTAAACTGGACTAACTGTTTATGTTTTAGCGTCGAAGGTGTTATTTTCTTATTTTTGAAGATAAACTTATACTTTTGAAAAAACTCATCTGCAATATCGGTTGCCGATGTTGGTTTATCATGATGGCTGCTGTTTTTATCCAGAGTCATTTTAACGGTTTCGTCTTTACATTCCAGCGTAAGCATAGCACAATCGCCATTGGCTTTCTGCGAGTTGGTAACAATGATTCCGCTAAAAGCGATGACATTTTTGGAGTCGTATCCCAGGTTAATTTCAATCTTTTTACCGGGCAGAAACTGGTTACTGCTGCTGATTTTAAAATCTTCTGTATCAGGGTCGCCATCGACAATGACAATTGTTGCAGATGTGATTTTATTTACCTCCTGGTGAATATTTATGCTCACTATTTCCAATGCTTCAGAAACAGCTTTGCCATCGACCAGTAATTTATAGGTTACAAGTCCCCCAATTTCATCATTTGAGGTTTTAAGATTCGCAGTATCGGCCATTTTCTATTTTTCTACCGGTGGAAAATAAATTTTTGTTCCAGCACTTATATTTCTGAAACCATCCAGCTGGTTAAAGGCAGCTACTGGCAGCAGATAATTTTGCTGATTGTAGATTTTATGGGTCATCAGCGAAAGCCGGTCACCCTCTTTAACCATGCGTTCGTGAGTTACATCAGGGCTCAGTTTGTTTTCGAGCGCTTTTCGTAAATCCTCCTCTATGGTTCCTTTAAACGTGCATTTTGCTACGGCACGGATTGGAGTGCCATCGGATTTGAAAAGTTTGTATTCAATATCCAGGTTCGTGAGCACACACTTAAATAACAGCGTACCCCAATGGATCTTCAAAAAATAGGGCCGGTGAATTTCTTTCCGGTATTCGATAATGTTTTTCCGGAAAGCATCAATTTCATCAGCCACTGATTTTGGTTTGGCAAATGGATTTGGTATACCTACGCTTAATACTGCCGCATCTTTGATTACCCCGGTGCTGTCGAACAGAAAGTCGAAATTAATTTCCTGGGCTGCAATTTTATTGAATTTTAAAATTGGCATAGACGTACCGGGTGCCTGTGTATCACAAAATTCAATTCTGTGCCTCGTGGTATAGGTTTCAGGATTAATGGTCACTTCAAAGGCAGTCCCGACCCGATTCGCATAACTCTTGTCAGAGTATGCCTGAATTTTCAGTTTTTCATGTTTTCCGAATCCGCTGGTTATCATCGCTCACTTTTTTGTTGTAATGCTTTCAATACCTTTTCCGTTACTTCTTTGGTGATTTGCTTTTTTAACTTCAGGATTTCCGTTTGATCCAAGACCGTATTCTGCTTTTGATTGTCCCCGGATGTTACTACAGCTTTGATCACCAACTCCTTAATTTCAATGGGCATACTACAATTTTTTAAAAATTTACAGGCCTCCGGCTACAGAAATGGCACCGCTGATCAAACTTTCAACACTTATCACATTAAAAAACTGATAGCTTAACGTGATTGATTCAACAACAACCGAATTTTCCTGGGCATTGAAATTACTGATGCTCCACTTTTTGGGAATTGCGTTTACAACGTACCATGCCTGCACGGGCACATGCAAATCGTTGAGCAACGCGATGGTAATGTTGGTGGGTTCAAAAATAAAATTTTCAAATGCATTCTGGCACCAGAGAACTATTCCTGAACCCATAAACATTCCACGCTTCAATACAAGATCACTGTACGAAGCCCGGGTGGGCAATTTCCAGGTAAACCTGTTCTGGCCCCCTTCAATAAATGTTTCCATCTCCATTTCAATATCCAGTCCACTGACTTCCTGAAACCTGAAATCGTTGGGAGTCTGCGGAAATAACTGAAATGTAACCAGGAAATGAAAACCTACCGGCGGGTAACTAAACATTATCCTTCGTTTTGAATTACTAAACCTTCGTGAGCAATTTCAATTGTTTCAATCGCGACTTCATTGCCATCGGCTTTCAGGTCGGTTGACTGAACCTTGACGGGCCAGGCCTGTTTGATTTTCCAGACAACCACCGGCTCATGTTTTTCATTAAGCAGCGATATTGTCAGGTCACGCCTCTCAATTGTATTAAGTGCCACGGTGTTCCACCAGTTATAGTAATCGTTGTCGCCCTGGAAAGTTCCCCGTTTCATGGTGATATTCGAAAAGGTTTGCATCCCGGGCATTTTAATTTTGTGATATTCAGGACTGGCCCCATCACGATATTCGATCACTTCTGTGGAGACTTCGAGACCGGTAACTTCGGTAAATCCAATTTTGGCTCCGCCCCATTCAACCTGGAAATGAAATTTTGGTATTGGATAATTTGCCATTTTATTTAGCTTTTAGATTATTGATTACTTAAGATTTATTTATGAAATCCGGGATCAGGATTCCTGCAGTTTGTGCATGAAACGAAGGATGATGAATTCTGCAGGTCGGACTGCTGCCATTCCTATTTCAACAATCAGTTTTCCATCAAGGATATCCTGTGCCGTCATTGTTTGTCCGAGTCCGCACTTTACAAAAAATGCATGTTCAGGTTTGGCACCAGCCAGTGCACCCTGCCGCCACAGCAATGTGAGGTAATTCTCGAGCATTGCGCGAACTTTCACCCATGTATTGGCATCATTGGGTTCGAACACAAATGGGAAGGTTGCTTTTTTTGCCGATTCCTCCACCATGATAAATAATCTGCGGACTGGAATATAGCGCCATCCATTGCTGTTGCCATCAAGCGTACGGGCACCCCATACCAGTATGCCTTTGCCATTAAATGAGCGTATTGCATTCACCGATTTACCGGAGCCCGGATCCATATTCATATCTCCCTGTTCAGCATCCGAAATAAAATCAGTGGTTTCATAAACCGAATTTATCGAAACGTTAGCGGGCGCTTTCCAAACCCCGCGTGTACCATCTACACGTGCATATACTCCCGCTATGGCGGATGAAGGAGGCAATACCGGGCTGATTTTCTTAAGGGCATTCAATGAAGCATAGTAGGCCTCAAGGTCAATCTTAGTCGGATCAGCATTGGTTTTCAGGTTTGCAAGTTTGGAGGTTACTGCAGCAGCACCATCAAGCACGATGTTCACATCCATATTCGCAGCATCGTAGGTAAAATCAAAGGTAGTTTTAAGATTGGGATAATAAACGGCCCCGTAATTCAGGTTGCCGTTCGATGTGCCACTTCTGAAATTAACTATCGTTGAATTGGTTGTGCTCTCCTGTTTATGTACATCAATTATGCAGAAACGATCCTGCAAATCGGCACATTGCTGCAAAGCCAGGGTTACCAGGGAATAATAATTTGCCCCGTTACTGATCCCCTGCCCTTCGGGAAAAACAATTAATGTCGGTTCATCAAATGAAGCTAAGGCCTCTAATCCTTTTTGCAGTTTTGCATTGTCAATCACTGTTTCACTGCTTGTTTTGTCAATTGAAACAATGTAACAGGGGCCACCTCCATTTTCAAAATACAGCCTTAGTGCATAATACATGATATGCAGCGATGCCGATGTACCGGTTTTAAATCCTGCTTTTGCAGATTTCAGGGCAACTTTACCATTTTCGGTTGTTCTGACAATGTTTACCTCAATATCGTCCTCATTGTCTGCTTTGCCAAAAAAATCTTCATACTCCTTGAGCGAGAAAATTTTTGTTGGCTTTTCATTAAGATCTATTCCATCATAATCGGCTGCTTTTTGAGTGTACCCTATGAATGCAGGAATCGCCGTGGAAACCTGGGCAACCGAAGGTGGTAATGTTGGAATCTCCGTCGTATAAACGCCGGGAGTTCTGATTGCAGTTTCATTGATTTGTGACATAATGCCTGGATTTAAAATGAATGATTATTGGAAATTTTAATAACAGTTGTTTTTTAGATTTTCACCTTCAGTTTGCTGAGCGATTTTTAAAATGAATCAAGTATTCTTTGTGAAGAATGGTGTTGTTACGATCAGCATCATTGCTTTTCTGCAACAAACTGAATTGGCCGGTAAGATTTTTCCTGAAAGAAATTGAAATAAGAGCAAAGGTTTTTTTGTCGTGGGCAATAGTACTCAGGTCAGCCTGACTCACATATTGCACAAAGTTGGTTATGGGCTTCCAATACCGGATATCTGTTGTGTCCCTGGGATCAGCCGGATCGTTGTCCCTGATTGCTTCAAACAAATGGTTGCCTGCATTTACAGAGAACATGCCGGGCCGGTATACTTCAGCCGGATTATAGGCCGGTATTTTATTGGATAGTGATAGGAGGGCATTGCGTTTATTGCCCGAGTCATTTCCAAATCTTAAAATATTGACGCCCGAATAATACAAGCGGAGGTTTGAATTGTCAAAAAACCGGGCCGAATTCAGTACAATCCTGAACGTCAGCGTTTCATTCTCATTGAATTTGACAAGTGGTTTATTGATGATGTTAACCTTTACATTTCCACCAGAAGTGTCAATCGTCGCAATCGTTTGGACAAAGCAAAGCAACCTGTTATGCACCACCTTTAAATGCAACCGGTAGCCTTTCAATAACTGCTCAGTGGCCTTATCCGGCACGATACTGATATCCCTCAGAATATCATCCTTATCTTTATAGGCATCGTGCAGAAGCTCAATACCGAACAATTTTGTGTAATTGCAAACGATCATAACTGGAATTTAATTTTATCGTCAATCACGATTTGAGTAATCAATGGTGCTTCCAGACTTTCAAGCGCTTCATCTATAATTACCATCCGCATTTTATAGGCAACCGATGGAACATATTTGCCTCCAAGCATCGACCATAAATGGTGAAGTTGTTCAAGATTGAGATTTACCAGATCGAATGTGAGTTTTTCTATTCCGGCAGGAAGATCCGGGAAATCAGCCCGTTCAAAAATACTTTGACGTTGAAAGAATCCGATTACCTTTTGAATTTTGGATATAGAGCCTTCATAATTGGTTCCTAAATCGTTCTGATTCGGCAGGTAGGCACCGAAAACTATGGTGATGTTAAAATGCATCGGAGGATTCTTATAAATGACAGAGAGATCCCGTTTAAAAAAATTTTCAGGATTTCGGAGCAATACCTCTTCCTCAATATTTACAAGAGATAACAAAACATTGGATTCATTAATGCCCGCATCATAAAGGCTTGCAACATTCCCCAAAATTACTCGTGGACTTACGCCCGGAGTAAAAAAGGCTGAATTGATTTTTGCAGAAATATAGGTCAGTGCCTGTGTAATCATAAAGTCATCTGATTTAGCAAGTCAATTCCATCACATAAAATTTAGTTAAGCATTCTGTCTTCTTTCCTGAGCTCCCTTTTCAGGGACTCAATTAAATCATCACGGGTAATTATCCTTTTTGATGCAAAAGAATTTATAGCGGAATTATGAATTGCGTTTAATATTGTGGATCCTGTCACCTCATATTTTTGACTTATTGTCAGTAATTCATTTTCCGTAAGTCCGTGATTGGCGGGAAGATATATTTTCCAAAGGTGAAGCCGTTCCTGGGGATCGGGTAATGGAAAGTGAACAATTGCATTAAATCTTCTCAGGAAGGCGGTGTCGATATTTGTTTTATTGTTGGAAGCAAGAATGACGAGTCCGTTGAAATCCTCAATACGCTGGAGCAGATAGGATGTTTCCTGGTTGGCGTATCTGTCGTGGGCGCTCGCCACCGAAGTCCGTTTTCCAAACAACGCGTCAGCCTCATCAAAAAACAGAATCCAGTCTTTGTCTTCGGCCTTCCGGAAAATTTTTTCGAGGTTTTTCTCTGTCTCCCCGATATATTTTGAAACTATCTGCGATAAATCTATACGATATACATCTTTATTAAATTCTTTGCCTAACAGAGTTGCAGTGAATGTTTTCCCGGTTCCGGGCGGTCCGTAAAACAGTGCTTTGTATCCGGCCTTGAATTTGTATTTCAAATCCCATGCATCGACCATTTTATCGTGATGGGCAATCCAATTCCGGATTGTTTCCACTTCGACCAGCGTAATTTCATTGATAACAAGATTGTTCCAGCCCAGACTGGTATTAATATACCTGGCCGGAAATTCTGAGCTTAAATTTGGCCTGCTTATTCCATCAAATAATATTTTCTGTAATATTTCGCTGTTCAGTATTATTCTGCCGCTCAGGTATGGTTCACCTTCATGGGTATTTTCGATATGCAGGATGTTGTTCTTAATTAATGACTGATCGGGATTAAAGTATTGCATCGCATGAATCCTTTCAACCAGATCATTACCGGCAATAAGAAATAATGCTGTTTCACCTGTTGGAATGAAACCCCTGTGATTAATCCCTTTTACTCCACCTAATTCCTGCAATTCCGTCCCTTCGGGATAGATACGGGCAATAACCGTCTCGAAATATCCCGGGATCAGATAGGGGAGCAAGGCGATAATGCAGATCAGCTCCTCCTCTTTGTTCAGGCTTATTCCGATGTCAGCACTGATGAACTCCGTATGAAATTTTTCAATTGGTTTTTGTGCTTGTTGCAGATCAGTATCGGAGGGGGCATTTTTTAATTGACTGATTCTTAATTTTATTAAATCTTCAAGTTCATTAAGAAGTTTTCCCCAGTATTTTGCTGAAATGGATATCATATTTTGATTTGGGCTGAAGGTCCGGGTAAGGTCATCACAACAGAAAAGCTTTCAGCCGTTAACTATTCAACTTAGTTCCGGTCCTCAATTCCTTCTGATAGCTCGGATTATGATTTTTAAAATGGGAAGAACAGGAATCGGGATTTATAAAGCTTCGCCTTGTCGCTCCCAGTATATACTTTTGCAGTGAATCGGAACAACCCGAAAAATTATCTTTGCTAGTATTCGACCAAATATACCCTATTAAAGAAGTAAATGCAAATAATTTTTATCCAAATTTCAGATTTTTTTATTTCATTTATTTATAAATACATATCCGATTATAACCGGTTTCACACGGATATAATCGAGTATAACCGGATATATACCGGCTTTAAAAATAGCTATGTCTAAAATTGCCAATGAAAAACCTCTTTAAACTTGAAACCATGGCCAATTTTAGAAGTAAATTAAAAATGTTTGGAAAACTGATGGGGAGTGATGTGAACAAAAGTGCAGCCGAGGAAAAAACTGTGTTAAATTTTCTGTTGTCTGAGCGGTGCATTACAATCGACGATATCATTGAAAGAACCGGGTTGTCGGAAAGTGCTGCTTTAAGTGCTTTCGAAAATCTTGATAAAAAAGAACTTATTGAGTACGACAGGCAATCCAGGTGTCTTCGGATTTGTAGTTTTAAATCAGATCATCACTATCAGTCAGAGAAGATATTTGCTGAATAATTTGAATCCGCATAATGAACGCTTTTTATTTTAAGGGGTTGTGTCGGCAGCCCCTTTTTTGTTTAATACCGATTTTGATCAACTGTTTAGTATTCTCTTTCAAGAAGAGAGTGATTTCTTCCAAAGGCTATTGGTCTTTTTACTATTTCTACCAAAGCGCTGTTTTTTTTAATGCTTCTCTAAGTGCAGGATCTTTCTCGGCAGCTTCTTTCAATGATTTAATTATTCGATCAGTTTTATTCTCAACAGGGGCAAGTGTAGTTCGTCGGTCATAAATAATAAACCCAATAAGACCGAAAATTGACATTAATACCAATCCAAAGCCCCACATAAAATAGCTATCAAACTTATCTTCGAGCCGATTAATTTGGGATTGCATTGCTTCGATCTGAGTCTCAACCCGCACCATTCTGTCCCGGTCAGCTAAGCTATATTGAACAGCGACTTGTTGATCCTGGGCTGTGAGGATAAGAACAAAAAGCAAAGCTGTTATTAAAGCCAGAATTCGTTTCATTGATTGATATTTTTTTCGAATTTACAAATAACAAATTTACAAATAAAAACAGGAATTGTTACAGTTTACATGGAGGAATAAATGAGAAAGGGAGAATGGGTGAGGGTGGAAATAAATTCCCGCTTGCTTTAGCCACTCCGGGGTTACCAGTAAGTTGCACATCAGAATTTACAGATCAATCCAAATTAGATAGAATATACATTTTATTCGACCGGCGCCTGGTTTCCTTCTATTGAGTTTTTCGTTTAGATGCAAGACCTTTAAATGAAAAGAAAGGCTGTCAATACCGCACCTGCGGGATTAACAGCCGTATTATCAGCGGAGAGAGTGGGATTCGAACCCACGGTACCCTTTTGGAGTACACACACTTTCCAGGCGTGCTCCTTCGACCACTCGGACATCTCTCCCTGGTCAGATAACCATCTCTTAAAGGTGGTCATTTTATTCGTGGCACAAAAGTAGAAGATTTTTTTAGTTTATACGCAATTTTACTTAAAACATAACGCAAATCCAATTTTTAAGCTTCCCCGGTTTAAATCATTGACGAATTCCTCCTGTTAAAATGAATTTTACAGCGGTTTTCCAAAGATTTAAGTTAACATATAATCAGGAAACGTTCGGTTACGTGCAGCAATTTTTCAGTTTCGGACAATCCCATTGCAATAATTATATTTGATATTGGTTGATGGTCAATGTTTTATAACAGTTGGCACGTCGCTTGTGATGAAGGTTCATGAAATTAATTCTTTACATTACTTAATATAATCAGCCATGAAACAATTCACTATTCTTCTTCTGTTGCTCACAATGTGTGTAATCACCACCAATGCCACCGACCTTGAAGGCAAATCAATTAATTTTAAGGGTAAATCAAATACCAGCCTTGGTGATTTTGCAATCAAAGAACTTCCTCCTGTAACTCAAAACGGAGCAATGATGCGTACTTTTGAACTGACTTATGAAAAAGCCCAAAAACCGGTTTTAATCTACCTGGATGAACGCCCTGCCTGCAAGGATTACATCGTTCGTTCGAAAAATCTTGAAGTACGTTATGTCTGCAAAAAAAATTCATTTGGAGCTCAACTTTTAACGGGTAAGCAAATGAAATATAAACCGGAACTGAACGCACTCTTCTTAGCAAAGGATGAATTTGAAAAACAACAGATCATTTCAGAGGGTTCTTTACCAGTCTCCTCTGCATTGGGCCTGATCGCGAGCTATTATCCGGGCCTGCTTAAAAGTACTGACTTGCTCAACTAAGGTTGAGATCATTTAGTCAATTTGTAACCCCAGCTGCAGCAACAGACTGCACATTTTCTTTAAAACCTGCCGGACCGCTATCCGGCAGGTTTCCTTTAATGTGACGAATCGTAGGTTATAAGAATGAATAAATGTCGTATTTTTTCGCAATAAGTTAAAAGAAAGAAGAAATGTCGTATTTTTTTCTTGATTTATCCCTAAATCCCCTAAAGGGGACTTTTGCTACTCACAAGCACTGACGATGTTAGAAGCATGACTCCCCTTTAGGGGTTGGGGGTGAAAAATACGACAATAAATAGTTTCCATTACTTATTTTTAACAGGGCTGATTTCGTGTGACAGCAATTCGTAATTTTAACCGCTAAATTAGTCCGTATTTAAACTATTATCCTCCCGTATGAAAACACCAATCAGCTTCTTTCCTTTGATACTTCTTTTGGGCGTACTTTTTTCGTGTAACAAGGTGCAATACACAAAGGAACTCCAGACCGGCAAAAACGGTTATTCGTATGAAACAGTCACAAACGATCCCCTGAAAACACGGATATATACGCTGAAAAACGGGCTCACCGTTTATCTTTCCGTCAATAAAGATGAACCGCGTGCTCTCGGACTCATCGGGGTGAGGGCAGGATCGGTAAATGATCCTGCGGAAACCACGGGACTGGCGCATTACCTCGAACATATGATGTTTAAGGGAACCGATCATTTTGGAACCACCAACTGGGAAGCAGAAAAAGTTTTACTGGATAGTATCTCCGGTCTGTTTGAAAAATACAAAGCTGAATCGGAACCTGCAATCAAAAAGGAGATTTACAGGGAGATTGACAGGATTTCGCAGGCTGCATCAAAGTTTGCTATTCCCAACGAATACGATAAGATGTCTGCATCAATCGGTGCTAAGAGTACCAATGCCTTCACAAATTATGATGTAACGGCCTATATGAACGATATTCCCATCAATGAATTGCAGAAATGGGTGGAGATGGAGAGCGAGCGTTTCCGGAATCCTGTGCTTCGTCTTTTCCACACGGAGCTGGAAACTGTGTATGAAGAATTCAATATGTACCAGGATATGGATGAAATGCGGTTGAATAATGCTTTGATGAAAGGCCTGTTTCCAACCAGTCCGCTGGGGCGCGACATCATCGGTTTTCCTGAACATCTGAAAAATCCTTCAATGGTAAATATCATGAAATTTTACAGGACGTGGTATGTCCCTAATAATATGGTGTTTGTATTGAGTGGTGACATTGATTGCGATGAAACCATAAAATTGATTGACAGTACTTTTGGGAAATTTGAATCACAACCGCTGCCTGAAATCGCCTCCCCGGCCGAAGCGCCAATTTCTGCTCCACTGGTTAAAGAAGTTGTAGGTCCCGAGGCTGAACAGGTTCAATTGGCTTTCCGGTTCAACGGTTATCATTCTGACGACCGCAAATATGTAACCATGATCGATTATATCCTCTCCAATTCTGTAGCCGGGTTAATTGACCTTGATCTGAATCAGTCACAAAAAGTCCTTCAGGCTGGAAGCGGGAGTAATTTCGAAATGGATTATGGTTACCATCTTTTCTTCGGTAAGCCACGACAGGGACAAAAACTTGAAGAGGTACGCGATTTGCTCCTGGCGGAAATTGAAAAAGTGAAAAAAGGAGAGTTTGATGAATGGATGATTGAGGCTACAGTCAATAACCTGAAATTGCAGAAAATTCGCCGCAATGAGAGCAACGCCCGGGCATTCACTTTCCTGGATGCTTTTATTAAGAAGTCGGATTGGAGTACTGAGCTTGCATTCATTGATCAGCTTTCAAAAATCACCAAAGATCAGCTTGTTGAGTTCGCAAAGGCCAATTACAATGACAATTACGTTGCGGTATTCAAAAGAACCGGGGTAGCCAAAGATCTGGTAAAGGTAGATAAACCACAGATTACTACCATAGCCATTAACCGCGCCGACCAGTCCGAATTCCTCAAAACTTTTGTGAGTAAGAATGCAGCCTCTCTTAAACCTGTTTTCGTGAATTATTCCGAATCCATTAAAGAGGAGAAACTGAACGATAACGTTATTTTTAATTATATCCCGAATTCAACAAACGATCTTTTCTCCCTGAACTATGTCACAGAGATTGGTAGTAATCATGATCCGAAACTGGCCCTGGCCATAAAATATCTGCCCTATCTCGGAACCGACAAATTTACTGCTGAACAATTTCAGAAAGAGCTCTATAAACTTGGTGTTTCCCTGAGTGTTAACACAAGTAATGACCGGTCGTATGTATCAATAAGTGGTCTTGATCAGAACAGCGATGCGGGACTCAAACTCCTTGAGCAATTACTCTCAGAGGCAAAGCCCGACAAAGAGGCCTATCGCAAGTTGGTGGATGGAATACTCAAAGAGCGGGAGGACCAGAAAAAAGACCAGGATGCCATTTCCAATGCACTCGAAAACTATGGCAAATACGGGAAAGAATCACCTTTTACAAATATCATGTCCCAAGATACATTAAAGGCGATAGATCCGGTTGAACTGACTACTATTATTCACAATTTCTGCAAATACCCGCACCGGGTATTTTATTATGGTCCTACCGAATTTGAACTGGCTTCGGCTCGCGTGAAAAATAATCATAATTTAACCGCTGAAACGATGCCTATTCCCGCGGAAAAAGCATTTGTTGAACAGGTTACCGATCAGAATAAAGTCTTTTTTGTGGATTACGACAAATCACAGGTCGAGGTGGTGATGATGTCGCGCGATCTTCCTTTCGATCCCAAAACAATGGTTCAGGCACGCATTTTCAACGAATATTACGGTAATTCGATGAGTTCCGTGGTTTTCCAGGAGATTCGCGAGGCACGGGCTTTGGCTTATTCCGCCTGGGCCAACTATTTACGCCCATCGAAAAAAGTGGACTCATTTTACAATTATGCTGCGGTCTCAACTCAAGCCAATAAGATGATGGATGCCATTGGTGCAATGAACGGATTGTTCTCAAAAATGATTGTGGATGAAAAATCATTCGGTATTGCAAAAGAGAGTGTAATTAAAAGTATCGAAACCGAACGGATTATAAAGAGCAACATATTCTGGAACTGGTTGCAGAATAAGAAGCTGGGAATTGATTATGATATCCGTAAAGACTACTACACGGCTGCAGGAAATGCCCGGATCGACAGTGTTCAATTGTTCTTTGACAAACGGTTCAGGGATAAAAAGTACACCTATATCGTTGTTGGTAACAAAAATGATGTTGATCTTGCTCAGTTAAAAAAGGTCGGACTGTTTGAGGAGCTGACGCTGAAGGATATTTTTAATTATTAAAGAGAGTGGAATTTACCTGAAATTACTAAACGAGGCTGTCTAAAAACTCTGTGTCTCTCTGAGTATCCTCAGTGTGACTCTGTGTAATTAATTGTATCACAGAGTTTCACAGAGTAGGCACAGAGTTTCACGGAGAAAAAAAGTGTTGTTATTTTACTTTTTGGACATCCTCGTTTTCTGTAGCCCTTCCCGAATGAAGGATAAAGAGTCAAACTAACCTTGATAATCCTCATCTTGATTAACCCGGGATATCCATCATATC
This sequence comes from uncultured Bacteroidales bacterium, assembly GCA_942493325.1. Classification (GTDB taxonomy): domain Bacteria; phylum Bacteroidota; class Bacteroidia; order Bacteroidales; family Prolixibacteraceae; genus JAAFHB01. The sequence continues at coordinate 6,560,612 of OW818689.1, forward strand.
AATAAATTCACGAGGATCCATAATATTCAGTCCACTTTTAGCAAAATCAGCTTTATTCCTTGTAATTATCAGGTCAATCGAATTTGATTTTGCGGAAAAGACCTGAATAGCATCTTCGAAATCGGGCATATCACATTCTAAGGCTGAAATTACTGTATCTTTGTCAACTCCGATGATTTCTAAAACTTGAATCAAGTTTAACAAAAACTCCCGTGCTTGCCACTTATCTTTTTGCTTACTGGCAATATAATAAATATCCGTAATTGAAGAAGCAGTAATGAATCCTTCAAGAATTTGATCATCAATCTTATCAAAAATTTTGGAAGAGTATTCAAAAAACGGCTCGCGTTTTAACGCTATATCAAGAACAACATTCGTATCGAGGATTGCTTTGATCATTTGTATTTTTCTGATAAATAATCAAATTTTGATGAATCTATATCATTAGAATTTAAAAACCCAGCCCATTTTTTTACGAATTCCCTGCCTGCTTTAAGACTTATCTTCTTTATATTTTTTGGAACAATTATTATTTCTACCTCCGTGTCGTAAAGTGATGGAGTAAAGGGAATCTGAATTGTTCCATCTTTAGAAATTCTGGTTTCAAATTTAAACGCTCTCATAACAGATGTTTTTCCAAAGATACATATTTCCCAAATTTTTAAAAAGTGATTTTATTTTTAAAATGTAAAGCTATCGGGATGAGAACCAAACCGTACGTTCCGGTCCAGTGCATCAATTCTGCTTATATCATCATTCGTTAGTTCAAAATCGAAGATATCGGCGTTGTGTTCAATACGGTCTTTATGGACTGATTTTGGTATGGTTACGATTCCTTTCTGTAAATCCCATCTTAAAACCAATTGTACAGGACTCTTTTTATATTTTTCGGAGAGCTCAATAAATAAAGGAATATCGTTTACCGCCCCGCGCATAATCGGGCTCCAGGCTTCGTAAACAATATTTTGTCCCTGGCAGAAATCGATGAGCGTTTGTTGTACAAGATAAGGGTGGCATTCCATCTGGTCGACCATGGGCATTATTTCAGCAACATTGATAATCTCTTCGAGATGGTGCTGCAGGAAATTGCTTACCCCGATTGCACGCGCTTTTCCTGACCGGTAAATCTCCTCCATCACCTTCCAGGTTCCCACAAATTTCTCTTTGACCGGCCAGTGAATCAGGTAAAGATCAACATAATCTGTCCGTAGTAATTTGAGACTTTCTTCAAAACCTTTCATCACTGTTCCATGTCGCTGGTTATCGTTCCATGCTTTGGTGGTAATAAACACTTCGTGACGGGGAATTCCGCTTGCTTTGATTGCATTCCCGACGCCCCGCTCATTTTTGTATATTGCTGCGGTGTCGATATGCCTGTAGCCCGCTTCAAGTGCCCATTTTACTGAATTTTCGACTTGCGATCCCTCATTTGTTTTGAAAACGCCCAGTCCGAAATAAGGCATTTCAACGCCATTCCGTAATTTGACTGTTCCATTTAAATCGGTTATATTCATGATAATAAGGTTGGTTTTTGATTAACGATATCTATTTATCAGGGACAGAACAAATATATAACAAATATAGTATCCGAAAATTTGATTCATAGTGTGAAAATCATGAAATTTGAAACCGAATAGTCAATCCTAAAAATCCCGGATGAAGAACGATATTGTAACAATCAAGGATGTACATTTTCTTGTCGATCAGTTTTACCAGGCTGTGCGGCAGGATCCTTTTCTGGGTCCGATTTTTAACGAAAGACTTACCGGACGGTGGGAGATGCACCACAGGAAACTTTACCGGTTCTGGAATACCGTTTTGTTGCGGCGCCCCGATTATTTTGGAGATCCCGTACCTATGCATTTTGATATGAATATCGATGAACGTCATTTTGATGCCTGGTTAAATATCTGGATAGAAACTGTTGATGCCAATTTTGAGGGAATAATTGCTGAAAGGGCAAAATTCCGGGGACAGACGATGGCAAAGGCGTTCCTGGAAAAGATCAGAAAGGCGGCTGCAAAAGGCTGAACGGACTGGGCGAAAGGCGACTAGGCGACTAGGCGACAGGGCGATCCCGAATCTCTTCCCGAATCCCTTCGGTCTCGGGACACGTCGTTCTCAGGAGGCGACAGGGCGACAGGGCGATCGTGTGAAGATGAGAAAATTTGCAAAGAAAAAACGATCGACTAAATTCCGGGTCCGACTTTACCAATTAGTCAATTTCCGAACAACTGTATGATGATTTATATCGTATTGAATATTGCAGGTTTGACTTAGAGTCGGGCTCGGAATTATAACCACAATTTTGCCAATTTGCCAATTTGCCAATTTGTACCTGCCAACAAAACCTTATTTCCCTTTTTTAAATCCTTCTAAGTGTCACGCAAAGACCGCAAGGACCGCAAAGACGGAAGATTTGCCAATGCTTTAGGTTTGGATTCACAGTGATCGAATAAAATGATTTACACAACTTGTCCCGTTTTTTCGGGAGAGTTGCACAGAGTAAAGACACTGAGTTACACAGAGTTCTAAAATACCGACCTTTATATGCTCCCTACCAACATAACCTTATTCCCTTTTTAAAATCCTTCTAAATGTCACGCAAAGACCGCAAAGACCGCAAAGAAATGAAAATGAGAAAATGCGAAGACGAGAAAATGAGAGGATTTGCTCAATTTTGAATTGCAGTCACCCGGTCACTTCTGAATCCAGCCTGTAATCACTACAATAGAAAATATTTTAATTTTTTATTTAGAATCATTAAAAGATATTTGGAAATATGAAAACTGCTCGCTATGTTTGTGCCGGAATAAAAATTCAATTTAGCTGAGAATTCAGGATGAAAAGAGGAAACTTACATAGTGTAACACTCGCACAGGTAGAACAGCCATGTTTTACCGGTTTTCCTTGTTCTGTAATTTATATGCTCTCCACTTCAATGTTCATGCGATAGCCTTCTTACGGGCAAAACCTGTTTGAAGGCTCCAACTGCAATGCTCCCATAAGGGGGACTCTCTTTTAACATACAATTTTTACTTAATTTTAGCATTATTATGTCTAAAACTGTTGTCAAATTCGGCGGATCCAACCTTCGGTGTAAGGAGGATATCGGACGCGTAATTCAGGTGATCAGGAATTACGGGGAACCCGTTGTGGTTGTTGTATCAGCTTTTTACGGAGTGACCAATTACCTGGTTGATTCGCTTGAAAAAGCCCGTCATGATGAACAGATAGCCCGGAAAACCACGGATTATCTTTTTAACCTTAAACTGGAGGCGCTACAGTTGCTTATCCAGGATAATGAGTTGAGGAACAATGTTATTTCTGAAATCAGGACCCTTCTTGACGAACTCGAAAAATTTCTTCAGGGCATTGCACTAACCGGTGATGCTTCACCGGCTCTCGAAGACCATGTCCTGGCTTATGGAGAACGTATTTCAGCGGTTTTTTTTAATGGAATTCTCAATAATGAGGATATCAGTGCCAAAGTTGCTTTTCCCGAATCAATCGGCCTGATTACAGACGGGGATTTTGGATCAGCCTCGGTCGATTTTGTAAAATCAACGGGTAGAGTTCGCGAAGCACTTACCGGTGAACTGGTTTATGTTATCCCCGGCTTTTACGGTATTTCATCCGAAGGAAAAACGACCTTGCTTGGCCGTGGGGGAAGTGACTATTCGGCAGCAGCAATTGCGCGTTGCATTGGGGCAACTTCACTCGATATCTGGAAGGATGTAAACGGATTCCTGAGTGCCGATCCCAAAATTGTTGATAATCCTGTTAAGATAGAGAAGCTTACTTATAATGAGGCTGCCGAATTGGCCTATTTTGGCGCAAAAATCCTGCATCCACGCACGGTTGAACCTTTGTCTGATCCGCACATTCCGATCAGGATTTTTAATATTTACGGTGTTCCGGATGTTCACCATCCGCTTTCTGTGGTCAGTGCCGAGAAAATCGTTACCCCGGGAATCGTGAAAAGCGTTACCTACAGTGAAGACTTTGGTATCCTGAAACTAAAGGGTTCCGGAGTGGGAGCAAAACCCGGCGTGTTGGCCAAAGTGACTACTGCCCTTCACCTGGCAGGAATTAATATCAACTCAGTGCTCACTTCACAAATATCCATTAACATTCTGATTGCTAAAAAAGACCTCAGTACGGCTTATGCTGTGGTTAGCGCAATAGATCTTCCTGTTGTTGGCAGGTTGCAGGTTACCGAAAATATTGCAGTCGTTGCAGCTGTAGGAAATGGAATTGCTGAGAATTACGGCATTGCAGCCCGGATTTTTACTGCATTGGCAAAAGATGGAATAAATGTTCTGATGAGTTGTTCCGGTGCTTCGCCTATTGTGAGCTATTTTTTGATCGATATCAATGACTGTGTCAGGGCTGTAAAAGCAATTCATTACGAATTCTTCGAAACAAATCCATTACACTAAGAGTTATAAATAAGTAATACACAACAATTAAAAAACAATAAGTTATGAGTACCAGTACACCAAAATTCGAAACGTTACAAGTCCATGCAGGGCATACCCCTGACAGTGATACCTTATCAAGAGCTGTTCCGATTTACCAGACAACCTCTTATGTGTTTAAGAATGCAGAACACGCAGCCAACTTGTTCGGACTAAAAGAGTTTGGCAATATATACACACGTCTGATGAACCCGACTACGGACGTTTTTGAGAAAAGAATTGCAGCACTCGAAGGTGGCGTAGCTGCGCTGGCCGTTTCATCAGGTCATGCGGCACAGTTTATTGCCATAACCAATATTGCCGGAAGTGGCGATAACTTTGTCACTTCCCCGTTTCTTTATGGCGGAAGTTATAATCAGTTTAAGGTTACATTTAAAAACCTGGGTATCGATGCCCGTTTCGCCGAAGATCTTCAACCGGAGAACTTCGAAAAACTGATTGACGGTAAAACAAAGGCGCTTTACCTTGAAACGATTGGTAACCCGAGTTATTCAATTCCCGATTTCGAAAAGTTCGCGGCACTTGCAAAAAAATATGATCTCCCACTGATTGTTGACAATACCTTCGGCTGCGGTGGTGCACTGTTTCGTCCATTGGAGCATGGCGCTAATATTGTGGTGGAGTCAGCCACAAAATGGATTGGAGGTCATGGTTCGTCCATTGGAGGAGTTATTGTGGATGGGGGCAATTATAATTGGGGAAACGGGAAATACCCTGGTTTTACGGAACCTTCAGAAGGATATCACGGATTGAAGTTTTGGGATGTTTTCGGAACGGACGGTCCGTTTGGAAATATTGCCTTCATTATCAGGGCGCGTGTAGAGGGATTGCGCGACTTTGGTCCGGCTATCAGCCCGTTTAATTCATTTTTGCTGATCCAGGGACTCGAAACATTATCCCTGCGTGTTGAACGTCATGTGCAGAATGCGCTCGCACTCGCCAAATGGCTGTCGAATCATCCAAAGGTTGAATCGGTTAATTACCCGGGACTTGAAGGAAACGAAAATTATGAGCTGGCCGCAAAATACTTACCTAAAGGGGCAGGATCTGTCCTTTCGTTTATTGTAAAAGGTGGGAAAGAGCAAGCAACCCAAACTGTTGATAATCTGCTGTTAGTAAGTCATCTTGCAAATGTTGGTGATGTAAAGACACTGATCATTCAGCCGTCTGCGACCACCCACTCACAGCTAAGTGATATCGAGCAGATTAGTGCCGGGGTTGAACCTGCCGGATTAAGGGTTTCTGTCGGTATCGAACACATCGATGATATCATCGCTGACTTCGAACAGGCATTGGCAAAGATATAATTGCGGCTGGCAGCTGGCAGCCTGGCCGCTAGCAGCCAACCGCTAGCAGCCAACCGCCAGTAGCCAGCCGCCAGTAGCCAGCCGCTAGCAGCCAGCCGCCAGCAGCAAATTTTTTATAATTCAAATTTAAATAGCATATAATGAGTAATTTACTTAATTTTTCGACTGATGGAATCAGCGAAAGCGGGACCAAATTTGTAACAAATTCCCGTTCCTTTAATTTCATCGTCGATGAACCTTCTGCACTTGGTGGAACTAATCATGGCGCTAATCCCGTAGAATATTTACTGACAGGTTTTGCGGGCTGTCTGAATGTTGTTGGCCACCTGGTTGCCAAAGAACAGGGTATCACGCTGAAATCGCTTAAAATCAATGTTGAAGGCGATATTAATCCTGCCAGGCTTCTTGGTTTGGCTAATCCGGAACGCGCAGGATTTCAGAGTCTTCGGATTATTCTTGTCCCTGAAACTGATGCCTCACCCGAAGCGTTGTTAAAGTGGCTCGAAGCTGTGGAGGAAAGATGCCCGGTAAGAGATAATCTTGCCAATGTTACACCTTTACATATTGGAATTAAAGAACACAATGCGGCTTAAAGAATATTAGCTTTGCGTTTTTAAATACCAGGTAAGTTGCTCTCTGAAGCGCTTACCTGTATTTTTCGTTTATAATAAATAATTTATCATGCCATTAAATTTACCCGACGGTCTTCCTGCTATCGAACTTCTCCGCAAGGAGAATATTTTTGTCATGAACCAGACCCGTGCGGTTCATCAGGATATTCGTCCGCTTAAGATAGTTATTCTCAACTTAATGCCGTTGAAAATCGCGACAGAAACCGATTTATTGCGGTTGTTGTCTAATTCACCAATACAGATAGAAATCGATTTTCTCCAGATTGAAGGTCATATTTCAAAAAACACTTCAATGGATCACCTGAATACTTTTTACCATACTTTCTCCGAAATAAAGGCGAATAAATATGATGGTATGATTATTACAGGTGCACCCGTGGAGCATCTGCCGTTCGAAGAAGTTGATTATTGGGGAGAAATATGCCGGATTTTTGACTGGGCCGACCATAATGTTACCTCCACAATGTATATCTGCTGGGCAGCCCAGGCCGGATTGCATTACCATTACGGAATCCCGAAATATCCGCTGAAGAAGAAAATGTTTGGAATTTTCAACCATAATCATAGTGAATTAAAACTCCCGATTTTCAGGGGATTTAATGACACCTTCATGGCTCCGCATTCGCGGCATACCGAAATATGGGCAGAAGATATTCTTAAAGTTCCCGGACTTGATTTGATTTCATATTCCGATGAGGCCGGAGTGTATATGGCTATGGCTAAAAACGGGAAACAACTGTTTATCACCGGACATCCTGAATATTCACGCGGAACCCTTAACCGGGAGTATCGCCGTGACCTGGAAAAGGGTCTTCCTATTGAGCCTCCGGTGAACTATTTCAAGGAGAATGATCCTTCGCAGGAACCGGTTCTGAGCTGGCGTTCACACGCCAATCTTCTGTTTCTCAATTGGCTGAATTACTATGTATACCAGGAAACTCCGTATGATTTACACGACATTAAGTAAAAGGGAAATATTTGCTGAAAATATTAAATCATGTTGGATTAATTCCACCGAAGGTGGATAAATATTAATGACCCCCAATTTTTATTGGGGGCTTTCGCACGACTACTAAACCGCAACCCGAAACGGGTTGAATTAAATTAAAGGAGAATGGTGTTGACTTTGATGAAAAATAGTTGGTATAAATAATAATTCAACCCGTACCGGGTTGTTTCCATTCGCATTTCTTTTACCCCCAGTTTCTCTGGGGGTCACTAACATTCAACTCTTTCAGAGTTTTTACACCTTAAAATTGATCATTAGTCATTTCCTTTTCTTATCCTTCTATTTATCCATTTCACCCATATAAGAAGGGCGATTTATATTCTGTATTGTTACCTGATTTATTTTAATTTATTAATCAGGTACCTTCCTGTATACGACTCTTTGCTGTGAATGATCTCCTCGGGTGTGCCTTCAAACACCTTATACCCGCCCGATTCCCCGCCTTCAGGTCCTAAATCGATGATCCAGTCCGCAACCTTAATCACTTCGGTGTTGTGTTCTATAATCAGAACGGTATGACCTCTCGATATCAGTGCATTGATGGCATCGAGCAGTTTACGGATATCATGAAAATGGAGGCCGGTAGTCGGCTCATCGAAAATAAACAGGGTAGGGGAGTCTTTCTCCTTTGCAAGGAAGGAGGCAAGCTTGATGCGCTGACTCTCTCCGCCCGAAAGTGTACTTGACGATTGACCCAGTTTGACGTATCCAAGTCCTACATCCTGTAAAGGCATGAGCTTCCGGGCAATTTTCTTCCCCTCGTGTTTATCGTTTTCCGAAAAGAATAGAATAGCCTCATCGACTGTCATTTCGAGTATGTCGAAAATACTTTTTTCCTTAAATTTTACATCCAGAACGTCCGGCTTAAATCGTTTGCCATTACAACTTTCGCAGGTCAGGTGAATGTCGGCCATAAACTGCATCTCCACCTTTATCTCCCCTTCACCCTCACACTCTTCGCACCTTCCTCCATCAATATTAAACGAAAAATGGGACGGTGTAAAGCCATTGATTTTTGAAGACTGCTGGTCGGCATACAACTTCCTGATTTCATCATAAGTTTTGAGATAGGTTACGGGATTCGACCGGGAAGATTTTCCGATGGGATTCTGGTCGACAAATTCGACCGCCGTGATCAGTGATAAATCGCCCTGAAGACGGGTATGATCACCCGTTTTCTCGCCATAACCACCCAGATGTTTTGTAAGTGCAGGGTAAAGGATTTTGCGGACCAGTGACGATTTTCCTGATCCGCTCACCCCGGTAACTACCGTTAAGGTATTGAGCGGAAATTTCACATCAATTCCTTTAAGGTTATTTTCCCGGGCTCCTGTGATTTCGATAAAATTGTTCCATTTACGTCTCACAAGCGGGAGATCAATCTTTTCGGTGCCGTTGATGTACCTGGCAGTAAGGCTTTTATTATTTAATGCCAGCTCCTTGTGTGAACCCTGGAAAACCACTTCGCCCCCATTGGTTCCGGCTAAAGGCCCGATATCGATCACCATATCAGCATCACGGATGATCTCCTCATCATGTTCAACAATGATCACACTGTTTCCGAGTTGCTGTAATTTGCGCAGAACCTTAATCAGTCGTGAAGTATCGCGCGAGTGAAGTCCAATTGAAGGTTCATCCAGGATGTACATTGAGCCGACCAGGCTGCTTCCGAGTGAGGTTGCAAGGTTGATACGCTGTGATTCACCCCCTGACAACGAGGACGAAAGCCGGTTCAGTGTAAGATATCCCAGACCCACGTCACACAGAAACTCTATCCTGTTATTGATCTCAACCAGTAACCGGTCGGATACGATTTTATCATGATCCGATAACTGCAAATTATGGAAATAGTCCGCAAGCTGATCAACAGGCTGGTTAACGAGGTCGGAGACTGCTTTCCCGCCGACACGTACGTATGAAGCCTCTTTTTTAAGACGGGTTCCTTCGCATTCGGGACAGGTCGTTTTGCCGCGATAACGCGAAAGCATCACCCGGTACTGGATTTTATACGACTGCTCCTCGAGACTTTTAAAAAAGCGGTTCAGTCCTTCAAAATATTGGTTGCCGGTCCACAACAGCCGTTTTTGTTCCGGCGAAAGATCGTAATACGGTTTATGAACAGGGAAATCGAATTTATCCGAATTCATCACGAGCTGGTCTTTCCATTCACTCATCTTTTCCCCTTTCCAGCATACAACGGCTTCATTGTAGATTGAAAGTGATTTATTGGGAATGACCAGGTCTTCATCAATACCGATTGTTTTTCCGTAACCTTCACAAAGAGGGCAGGCGCCGATAGGATTATTGAAACTAAACATATGAAGTGTCGGTTCCTCGAATATGATTCCGTCTGCTTCGAAACGATTCGAAAAGTGGAGTAACTTAACTTCAGTTTCAGTAATTATTCTGACAGTACAATCACCTTTCCCTTCATAGAAAGCTGTTTGCACCGAATCTGCCGCGCGGCTCAGCAGATCCTCATCATCCGATACCGCGAAACGGTCAATCACAATATTGAAATCCTTTATTTTTTTCTTTGACGGAAGTGATGGATCAATATCCGCTATCCGGATTACTTCACCATCAATCTCAATTCGTGTAAATCCTTGTTGCTGTAGCAGGTCGGCTTCCTGGAACAATGTCCGGTCTTTCTTGATATGGTAGGGAGACAGAAGAATTACTTTTGTCCCTTTCGGGAATGAAAATATCGCGTTAACCACATCACTCACTTCGTGCCGGATGACCTCCTTACCCGAGATGGGTGAAAAAGTGTGGCCAATCCTCGCAAAAAGTAATTTGATGTAATCGTAAATCTCGGTTGACGTTCCGACTGTTGATCGCGGATTTCGGGTATTTACCTTTTGTTCGATGGCAATGGCCGGAGGTATTCCTTTGATATAATCGACATCAGGTTTGTCCATCCGGCCTAAAAATTGACGGGCGTATGACGAGAGGCTCTCGACATACCGCCGCTGACCCTCTGCATAAAGCGTATCAAATGCCAGCGATGATTTTCCTGACCCTGATAAACCAGTGATAACCACCATTTTATTGCGGGGAATCTGAAGGTCGATATTTTTCAGATTGTGAACCCTCGCTCCTTTAATCTCGATATATTGATTATTTCTAATTTCAGTCATAAAAACATCTAAATGATTCGATTTTTCAATCACAGCAAATTTACGAATAGTTTTCACGCAGGTAATTAATTCGGTTCATTAATGCAGGTTTGCGTCAAAAAATGGAAGCTGGAAGCTGGCAGTTGGCGTCTGGTCCGAAGCTTCAGCAATTTTAGGAACTTGTTATTCCCCATTTTTCAAAAAACCCCCTGCCCCCTTTAAACGAAAGGTGGCAGGGGGGGTGTTTCATAAAACATAGCCTTCAGATTAAGGGTGATGTTTTAATCCTAAAAACTGAATTGGCAGTACTTTTTACCGCGTATGCGGTTATGGTATTGTAGTAGAATGAGATAAAGTTACCGTGGCGCATCTACCGGCGATAATTGAAAAACCCGAGATCTATGTGCTTCAGTCAGAAATCATAAATAGAAATAAGTTTCACAAAAGAAAATTGTGAAAAAATTTGCATTTGTGAAACTAATATGATATTATTGTGATATCAAATTTAAATCTTATGCTATGGAAAACGAAATTAAGTTAGAGAACAATGGATTCCTCCATTTATTTATTGGCGTGGTGTTAATTCTATCGCCGCTGGCCAGGATTATTTTTCAGTTACCCATCCCCATTTTTGTGCTTGTCTTGCTTGCGGTAGCAGGCATATTCTGGATTACAGGATTGTTTATTGTACAACCGAATCAAACCAAAGTGCTGGTGTTCTTTGGAAAATACCAGGGGACTGTCAAAGGGAATGGCTTTTTCTGGCTCAACCCGTTTTACGTGAAAAAGAAAGTTTCGTTGCGGATACGCAACCTTGAATCTGAAGTTATCAAGGTAAACGACCAGCAGGGTAATCCGATTCTGATCAGCGCTATCGTGGTATGGAAGGTGATTGATACTTACAAGGCGGTTTTCGATATCGAAACGCTCGAGGAAGTTGATCCTAAAACAGGCATGAAGAAATCTAAACCGGAAGAGTCGTACCAGAAATTTATCAAGATTCAGACCGAATCAGCATTGCGTAAACTGGCGCATACTTATCCTTACGATAATATAGAACAGGTGGATGAGGAAGTAATTTGTCTGCGCTCGGGGATCGATGAAATCAACCATTTTCTGGCCGTTGAAGTTGCCGAGCGTTTGCTGCTGGTCGGAATCGAAGTGATTGAAGCGCGAATCTCCAATCTTTCGTATGCTCCCGAGATTGCGGGCGCCATGTTACGTCGTCAGCAGGCTACGGCAATAGTTGCTGCCCGTCAGAAAATAGTGGAAGGGGCCGTTGGAATGGTAAAGCTGGCACTCGATGAATTAAAGGACCAGCAGATTATAGAGCTTGATGACGAGAAGAAAGCTTCGATGGTGAGTAACCTGCTTGTTGTTTTATGTGCTGACGAATCAGCCCGGCCTGTAATTAATGCAGGTTCAATATATTAGAAAAGATAATGGCCAATAAGAAATCCTTTATGCTGCGAATTGATCCCGATGTTTCCAATGCTTTGGAGCGTTGGGCCGCGGATGAGTTTCGCAGCATGAACGGGCAAATAGAGTATCTGTTATCGCAGGCACTCAAAAAGGCAGGACGGTTCCCGGCGAAAGGGAAAAAGACAGATAATCAGGATGATAATGATAAAGAGCCTTAATCAAAATGTTCCCATGCTTGACTCCCTTTTTTTTAATCCCTCAATATTTCCCTGCACAATGCCTCTTATTAAGTAACCACGTTTTTGCTTGCATACCTCCCCCTTTTTAAATCCCCCCTTCCCCCGAAGCTGGGTAGAGACTGATGAAACCTTCCGATTTAGTTTAAAAATATTTGCGTGCATGACTCCCCCTTATGTAAAATCCCCCTTCTATTCCCCCTTTTGAAAAAGAAAAGGGGGAAAGGGGGGCCAGGGGGATTTTTGTTATTACAGTGATTTACATTGTCTTCTAAATTTTCAATTCGTACGTTTCAGTTCCAAATAGATTTATTGACAAAGATTTTATTGATTGTTCGAACAAACAAATCCCCCTTTAAAAAAAGGGGGATGGCAAAAGGAGGGGGATGGGGGAGATATTAAGTTTACTTTAAATTTGTTTTGATTGAAAACTCCGTTTTCAGTAGATGTTTAAATTAAACTAACTTTACGGCGTTTTTCAAAATGTACTGTATTCATAGTATTGAATCCTAATATCATAGCAATGTTTAAAAGTATTTTTCAAATTGAGCGTGCGAAGTATTCACCCAAGATGCCAAAGGCTCTTGAAGGTACCGTAAAGGTTATTGAAGGCGGGAATACCGATTCAGTGGCTGACCAGGTGGAGATTAAAAGGCTTTTTCCGGGTACCTATGGGATGCCTATTATTACATTTACTGACGGTGGTCAGCATGTCGAAATTCCTTCACTTAATGTAGGGGTTATTCTGTCAGGGGGACAAGCACCGGGAGGACATAATGTAATAGCAGGATTGTTCGACGGGTTAAAAAAACTGAATTCTTCCAACAAGTTATATGGTTTTCTTGGAGGCCCATCAGGTTTGGTTGAGCACAAATACCTCGAACTTACAGCCGAAATCGTCGATGAATACCGCAATACGGGTGGTTTTGATATAATAGGATCAGGTCGTACCAAACTGGAGGAAACAGCACAATTTGATAAGGGAGTTGAAATTTGCAATCAATTGGGAATTAAAGCGATTGTTATAATCGGCGGCGATGATTCAAATACAAATGCGTGTGTACTGGCAGAATATTATCTTCAGAAAAATTCCGGCATCCAGGTGATCGGTTGTCCCAAGACAATTGATGGTGACCTTAAAAATGAAATGATTGAAGCCTCTTTTGGTTTCGATACTGCCTGTAAAACCTATTCTGAACTGATTGGCAATATCATGCGTGACGCCAATTCTGCAAAAAAATACTGGCACTTTATTAAACTGATGGGTCGTTCGGCTTCCCACATCGGTTTGGAATGTGCTTTACAAACTCAACCCAACGTCTGCATTATCTCGGAAGAGGTTGCCGAAAAAAAGCAAACACTCGAACAGATTGTAAACGAGATTGCTGATATTGTTACGATCCGTGCACAGAATGGCGAGACATTTGGTGTAGCTCTTATTCCGGAAGGTCTTGTTGAGTTTATCCCTGAAATGAAGGTGCTGATTGCCGAATTGAATGATTTGCTGGCTGAAGGTGATGCTGCTGAGAATTTTCAGCTATTACCAACCAATACCGAAAAGCGGGATTTTGTCATTGCAAATCTTACTTATGAATCCTCAAAAGTTTACGCATCTCTTCCAACCCGTATTGCGCGCCAATTAACACTCGATCGCGATCCTCACGGTAATGTCCAGGTTTCGCGTATTGAAACGGAACGCCTGTTAATTGAGATGGTTGGAAATCGATTGACCGAGTTGATCAAGAGTGGAATTAAGGTGAAATTTTCGTCTCAGAACCATTTCTTCGGATATGAGGGACGTTGTGCCGCACCTTCCAATTTTGATGCTGATTATTGTTACTCGTTGGGGTATATCGCCTCTCTTTTGATCGGTAATGGAAAGACCGGTTATATGGCATCGTGTCGTAATACAACCGCTCCTGCCGGTGAATGGATTCCCGGAGGAGTTCCCATTACCATGATGATGAACATGGAACGTCGCCAGGGTGAAATGAAACCGGTAATCCAGAAAGCGCTTGTTCGTCTTGATGGGGCGCCATTTAAAGCCTTTGCCGCAAAACGTGAAGAATGGGCTATCAATACATCATTTGTTTACCCGGGACCAATTCAATACTGGGGTCCAACAACGGTGTGTGATGCCCCAACCAGAACGTTGCAACTTGAACATGTGAAATAGCTGATAATAGAGGTACTCTCAAAATCGAAATTGAGAGGTCTCCCATTTTATGAAAAACCCCGGTTCGCCGGGGTTTTTTAGTTATTGATTGATCAGATTTACGGTGTGACAGGCCACTACAGCCGCCGTTTCTGTCCTTAACCGCGATGTTCCCAGTGATACAGGTATAAATCCTTCATGAATTGCAAGTTCCACCTCCTCTGCAGAGAAATCTCCTTCCGGGCCTATTAAAATCAGGACATCTTGCCCTTTGATCACGGCATCGCGCAAAAGTATTTTTTCACCTTCGTTGCAATGTGCAATAAACCGAAGCCCCGAAAAAGGTCTTTTAATAATTTCTTTAAACGATAGAATTGGTTCAAGCACGGGGAGATAAGCTTTTATTGACTGTTTCATCGCTGAAATCATCACTTTTTCCAGTCTTTCGGGTTTTATCTCTTTTCTTTCCGAATAACGGCTGATCAGTGGTATTATTCCATCAATTCCGATTTCAGTTGCTTTTTCAAGAAACCATTCATAACGGTCGATATTTTTTGTCGGTGCAACACCTATGGTTAGCTGATAATCTCTTTTCCCGAAACTGAGTTTTTTATCAACGATCTTTAGTATACAGGCTTTGGGGTGGGCATTGATGATCACTGCTTCACAAAAGGTTCCCTTTCCGTCGACCAGGAAGAGTGTTTCCCCTTCTGTGAGTCGCAGGACCCTGACGCAATGTTTTGATTCTTCCTCGCTTAAGCGGTAGGTATCGTTTAGGAGATCGGGAGTATAGAATAAATGCATAGCGAAATATAAAGGCAATGAATGATGATGCGAAGATAAGTGTTTAATGATAATTTCTCACTGAAAATTGTTCACTTCCCCTTGTTCCTGTTATCTTTGCAGGTGTTAGAAATAATCATTATTACCGGAATTAATACGTTTATGAAAATTTTCTTCAACATTACATTAATCCTGTTAATTTTATCTCTCGGGGAGGTTTCAGCAAAAAAGCCATGGGATAGACGAACCGGAACTATTTCGCCTTGGGAATTTGGGCTATCAGGAGGCGTTTCGACCTTTATTACTACCATCAACCCCGACATGGATGCAACAGAGAATAAAATCAACTACTGGGACAATGATTTAAATCCCGGAATTGGGTTGTCTGTTGTGAGAAACTTTTCCCCTTCACTGGGAATTGAAGTAAATTGGCTCAATACCCGCCTTTCCGGAACATGGAGCGATAAATATCCTCCTCTTCCGGTTTCAGCAACATATGATAGTCCGCTAACCTTCGACAGCCGGATTAACCAGTTCGATCTGATGATGGCCTTTAATGTGAATCAAATTTTTCTTCCGGGTGATGACGAAGATTTATGGCACCTGTTTTTTAAAACTGGTATGGGTATAGCGCACATTAATGACAAAAGGAATTTTTTCCCGGGTGATAGTCCATCAAATGAACTCTCCTTTGTTTTGGATGCCGGAATTTCGGTTTCACTGAATGAAAAAATAAAGTTAATGGCCGGTAGTTCATTCAGGTTCGCTGATACTGATAATCTTGATGGTGTTCATGTGACGGGTTCGGATATAAATGGGAATACGATAAGCAATATGAACGTATTTGAAATTTATAATTTCACCTATTTACGCATAAGCTATAGTCTGGGCGATTTTGGTAAAAAAAATGGTTCATGCCCATTCTGAGGGCGATGGGGTGATCCCGAATCCCGAATGTCACCGGGAGGCGATCGGGTGAAGATGAGTAATTGAGAAGATGAGAAAATTTGCCAATTTACCAATTTGCCAATTTGAAAATATGCCAATTACGTACAATACCTTATTTCCTTTTTAAAATCCTTCTAAGTGTCACGCAAAGACCGCCAGGAACGCAAAGAGAAAATCGATCGGGACCAGTAGTGAAACAAAAAGGAAAAAGTTACACAAAGTCACACAAAGTAAAGACACAAAGTTACACAAAGTAAAGGTGGATAGAATATACATTTTGTTCGGCCGCAGGTAATCCTCCTCATCTCCTCATCTAGTTATCATATCACCATCTCCTCTCTAAAGGAGCTCTGTAGCAACGTGGAAGGTTACCGGTGCGCTGCACCTGAGGATTTTGAGATTTGAATATTGCTATAAATATTTACGGTGCGCTGCACCTGGGGATTTATTGATAGATTATAGCTGTAATTATTTGTGTTGCACCTAAGGATTTAAAGATTAGATTATTGCTGTAAGTTAAACCTTAATCATATTATTTTAACCATGCTTCAAAGTCTATGACTGTTTTGCTTGCTTATTGAAACGCTCTGCCTTGATCAGCCTTTTATAACTCTGCTTCATAGTTTGAAATTCGTATTATTGATTGTAAAAATCATGAAAGCCTTTAATTTTTAAGCCTTCCTTTAATTTTTTATCTCCAGTCCATAGTGGAATTGCAGGATATATTGACAGTGCAACAAAGGGAGTATCTTTGATGTCAACATCAAAGCATAAATTGTAAGCTAATTGCCGGCTTTCTAAACTTATAAAATCTGTCGGAATGAATTTTATACGCTCAATAATACCATTAAAATACAGGTAAAACTCAGATTCTGTAAGTTTTGAGCAATTGAGTAATTTGTCTTTATGTTTATATATTTCGGAGATCAGAATATTGGGAGAATAAAAATCCATGTTGCTCTCAAACAATATTTCCCTGATTTGAGATGCCTTAGGAATGAGCGCTGAAAACACAAGGTTTGTGTCAATAACTACAGCATTATTAATCACTTCTTTACATCTTTAAGAAACGCTTCTCCATTTTCATTCCACCAATCCTGATTAATCTGCTCCGCAACGCTAAGGATTTCGGAATTAAAACCTGATTTTTGGGCTAAACTTTCCATCTGAAGCCTTTTAACCAATGAAATCAAATAATTTTCATCGAATCCTTTTTTATTCAGTCTCAGAATCATTTGATCGCCATTGTTTTCAATTATCAAATTTTCCATATCATCATTTTTTACAAATTTAAAGAAAACAAATGATTTTAATCAAGGTGAAGGTGAAAAATGAAAGGACGATAAAGTTGAATTGCTACAAATATTTACGGTGCGCTGCACCTGACGATAGAGCAAACTATTTGCAGAGTTAATCGTTTTGGAAAGGTGATTTGTTTCACAAAGTTTCACAACGTAAAAACACAACTTGTCCCTGCCTGCCCCTGCCTGTCCCGCGAAGCGGGAAGAATCGGGGATTTTTTTCAGGAAAGTTTCACGAAGTTTTAAAACGGAAACGGGCGGGTGGATAGAATATACATTTTGTTGGGCCGCATACCCAACTTTTTCCGGTCTGGTTTAAGTAAAGTCGCACAACCTGTCTTGTCTATCGCGTAGCGATTGAAGTATTGTAGTTATGGTATACCGCAGAACCTTTACCGCGTAGCGGTTAAACTGTTAGTAATCAAAAAAATAAAATGAATTTATTCACAGGATAGAAGGTGGAGAGAATATACATTTTGTTGGGCCGAAGCTTAACCTTCGGAATTCGATATTTACCGGTAAAATTTCACAATCTGTCAGGAGAGGGTAATTCGTCCCGAAGAATGAATCTATCCGCGATTGAAAATCACGGGACCCAAAACCCCGCTTAGATTTGAGTTATTAATCAGAAATTTCAAGAAACAAAGCCAGGGGTAACTTGTAATAAATGTTTGGCTAAAGCCGGTTTGCTTTAATTCTGTGATCTATTGGCTAAAGCCAGTGGCAATTCATTTAATGGAAGGAGTTTTCTTTTTACGAGTTAAATAAGGCTTTCCCATAAGTGACGACAAGGTTCGATGTAATGGGTTGAGTATTGTCACACCTATGATTTCTTTTGAGTCAGGTTGTATTCTGATAATAGTGCCTTCTCCGATATCTACACCTTCCGCATTTTTCGGATTCCCAAATGAGATATAAAGTACATCTGCTTCGGCATCGTAATCCCATTTTATTTTGTCCTTTTTTTCTGAAATATTTAAGGTTTCCATATTATTCGCCTTTTTTTGTTAAAACTCCTGCTAAAATATGCAGTTAAAATGAATCCGTCAAGTTTGCTGGTTTCTTTATATACCACCATGAGATACTTATCAAGTGTAACCGGAGTTTTATCATACAATTTGACAGCAAGGAATTCCCCAAAATCTCCAGCTCAATTCCCGGTCCGACTTTGCCGATTTGTCAATTCGCGGGTATCTGTATGATGATTATTATCGGAACGAATAATCCGGGTTTGATTATAGTCGGGCTCGGAATATCCAGGCCGCACTCAGGCTTTCCATCTTCTTAGCTTCTCATTGGTTCAACACAATGGCCAGAATATACATTTTGTTAGGAAGGAGCCTCGACTGCGGTTATATTCATTCGGGGCAAGACCTTTGTATTAAAGAATTATTAGTCAGTTTGCAGACGATATTACCGGTTCGGCTGAAATATTCTTCAGTAGCAAGGCCTTTGTAGCGAAGCAATCAGGTATAATGGAAACGCATTGAAATAACTATAATATGATCGGTACTTATTTTATAGATTAACCGATGTTCATCTGAGATACGACGACTCCAGTACCCGCTAAGTTCATGCTTTAAAGGCTCCGGTTTACCAATTCCGGAATAGGGTGTTTCAGAAATGCTTTCAAGTAGTTTTGTTATTTTTTTCTGAATGGATTTGTTGCCTGACTTTTTCCAAAATTCGATATCATCAAGCGCTTTATCCAGGTATTCTATTTCCACAATTCAGAAGTTTTAATTGACTTACCCTTCCTTCCTTCTTTGACCTGGTTGATACTATGCATTAATGCATCTTTATTCGCTTTTGACGAAAGCAGGTATTCAGTTTCGTCAAGGAACTTAATCGAATTGTCATTTTCTATCCGGGATAATGCTTTTAACATTTCCAAAACATTTTTGCCAATTTTTGTCTTCTCGTTGATCTGAACCGTTGTCATTGGATGTTTTTTACAAAACTACTAAAAATTCTAAATCAATCACTTCCCAAATCACTTGCTTTAAGGAATGAGCGCTGAAAACACAAGGTTTGTGTTAATAACTACAGCATTATTAATCACTTCTTTACATCTTTAAGAAACGCTTCTCCATTTTCATTCCACCAATCCTGGCTAAAGCCAGTGGCAATTCAAGTCTTGGGACGATACAATTGATTATAGGCTAGACCTTTGTATGAAAGAATTTTCCGTCAGGCATCAGAGGCTATTACCAGTAAAAGTTTCACAATCTGTCAGGAGAGGGTAATTCGTCTAAAGAATGAATCTATCCGCGATTGAAAATCACGGGACCCAAAACCCCGCTTAGATTTGAGTTATTAATCAGGAATTTAAAAAAGACAAAGCCCGGTAACTTGTAAGTCACCGGGCTTTGCCCAATATCATCTGTTGCTTATTATTTGTTATTCATTGGCCTGATTAGTTCAGTCTTCTTTTCACGAAGTTCTTAGCCTTGTGCGCCCAACGGCCAAAGGAGCTCAGGTGCGGACTGTCGTCATAGTAGCCGTGGCCATACCCGTTGTACGAACTGTAACGCCCCGTGTAGCCGTAACCATCCATCCGCACATCGTTAAGCACAATCCCCAGGTTGGGCATCGCCTTACGCTCGGCCAGATCATCAATAAACTTAACCTGGTTGCGGTGACTGTATTTTAACCGGAGCAAAAATAAATTCACATCGGCATGCGCACCAACCAGTATCCCGTCGGTTACCATCGAAATGGGGGCGTTGTCGATGATAATATAGTCGAAACGGGCCCTGGCTTCGGTGAGATATTTCGTGAAAAAGTCGTTCTCCAGCAACTCGGCAGGATTCGGCGGTATAGGTCCCGAAGGGGTGAAACTCAGGTTCTTTATGTCGGTTTTTAAAACCACCTCGTCAAAGGTGTGGTAGTCGATCAGGTAGGTACTCAACCCTTTCTTGTTGTCCGAAAGAAACAGGTTCTGCAATACCGGTTTACGCATATCTGCCCCCACGAGCAATACCTTCTTGTTGTTGAGGGCTAGGATCAGTGCCATATTCAGCGACACGAACGATTTTCCCTCGCCGGGAATCGTGGAATGCAGCGCGATCACTTTTTGCTGTTCACCCGGTATCACGTACTTAAGGTTGGTACGCAACGACCGGAACGACTCGGCGATGGACGAACGCGGATGCTCGACCACGATCATCTCCTTTCCGTAATCGTTGTGCGCGATACTTCCCGTGATGGGAAGTTTTGTCCGTTGTTCTACTTCCTCCTTTGTCTGGACGGAGTCGTTGAGGTTGTCGTAGATAATCAGGATCACCAGCGGGGTAAACAATCCGAGAATCAGCCCGATCAGGTAGTTCATCATCTTCTTCGGACCCGTCTTGATGGTGGTAATCCTGCGCGCGGGATCGAGGACTTTTACATCCGGGACACTCGAGGCCATGGTGATGGCAGTCTCGGCACGTTTCTTAAGCAGGAAAGTATACAGTTCGTTGTTAAGATCGAAACGGCGCTTGAGGTTGATCAGCTTTTGTTCGTTCTGCGGCAGATCGGTGAGCTGTCCGCCCAGCTGATTTAAACGACGGTTAAGATCCTGAACCTCACTCTGCAGGTTCAAAAGCAGGTTGTCGACATTGGTGGCGACCGCATTCAGGGTCATCTGCAACTCCTTATCGAGTACCTGCAGCGTGGGGGCCTGTTCCTCGAGCGAGAACGACAATACCTCGCGTTTGCTGTACAGTTCAATCAGTCGGGTAACCAGCGCGTTGAAAGTAGCGTCGGTAAATCCCACCACCGACGGGGTCACCATCTGTTTCATCTGCCGCGCGTCCTTCATCTCATTTTTAAGCCGCGAGATATACGCCAGGCGCATCACGGCCATCGCTTTTTCGGACTCGAGTTCGGTGAGTTTCGTGAGTACCAGCCCTGCCTCCTGCGGAAGGTCAATCACCTTTTTATCGGAACGGAAGTTGGTGAAGTTATTCTCGGCCGTGTACAGCGAGTCGGTAATGCCGAGCAACTGGCTGTCGATAAAGAGCAGCGTGTTTTCGGAGGTACGGTTTTTTTCGGTGAGCCCGTACTTGATGTACACCTTGCTGAGTTCGTTCAGGTAATCCATTTCGCGCACGGGATTAACCCCTTTAAGCTGCAGGCTGATCAGGTCCGATTGTTTATCGACGAGTTTAACCGCTAACTTTCCCTTGTAGCCGAGCGCCATCTGTTCGATGTCGTTAAAACAAAAGAAAGATTCCTCGTGGGCGATACCCGTTGCGGCGCTGTTTTTCAGGACGGTAAAGGCAAACTGCCCGTTTTCGAATGGTTGGTTGTATACTCCTTTGGTTTTAAACTTTACATGTAACGGCTCACCGTTGCGATCCGTCGTTTTGGTATCCGCCTCCGCGAAATATTCGGTATCCGAAACCGTGGTGATACGGATCGGCACTCCGTTGATATTGGTTCTTTTTGCTGTTGCCGTGACCAGGTAGGGAGGTTCACTGCCATAGAGGTCCCGGTCGTAAAAGGGGGTAGTCTCGTACCACGAAACCTTCCACCCGAGGTTTTCGAGCGCGATATAGTTTAAGGAGTAAGACCGGAGCATCCCGATATGGTTCTGGATCTTCACATTTCCCCCCATGTTGAGTCCCTCGAAAAGCGAAGACATTTCCATCCCTTTTTTCTCATCTTCGACGAGTACTGTGGCATTGATTTCGTATTCGGGCGCTGCATAATGACTGTACAGCCAGGCACCCGACAGGCCGATAAAAAGGCTTGCCGCGAACCATTTCCAGTGAAAAAGCATGCGCATGATGAACTCTTTAATATTGACCGATTCTTCCTGCGGCATATAAAACTCGGGGAAATTTGGATCTTGCATCTTCTCTTCTTTGAGGGAATTGTTTTATTTAAAAATCTGGTAAATCAGCAGTGCGGTGGTGACAGCCGATAACGACATGGTCCAGGCCTGCGCGTTCATGCTGAAGTTCTTATTTTTGTCGGGCGACACGTACACCATATCGTTGGGCAGCAGGTAATAGGCTTTCGAACCGGTGAGGTTTTTATTGGTCAGGTCGATGCGGTAGCTTTTGCTTCCGTCGGAGGAGGGACGCATCACGAGTACACTTTTAATGCTCGCGAAGTCGGTGATCCCGTTAGCCATGCTGAGCGCCTCGAAAATAGTAATCGAATTGCTGTAATTGTAAAAGACCCCGGGGGTTCGTACCTCGCCCATCACAGTAATTTTATAGGAGAGCAGTTTCACCTTCACGGTGGCGTCTTTCACATATTCGCGGGTTTTTGTTTCAATCACCTTAAGCGCTTCATTCACGGTACTACCTGCAACGGTAATCCTCCCCAGCAGCGGCAGCGTGATGGCTCCTTCGTTATCGACCAGGTAACCACTCAGGTACTGTGCAGATAGCTGACCGTACATTTGCGATACTCCGTTTGCCTGGCTATTTCCTGATTGACCCGGGGAGAGGAGCTGGCTGACTTCGGGGTTTAGGGACTGTATCTCGACGAAGAGGTTATCGTTGGGTTTGAGCCGGTATTCGGGTGCCTGACCGGGAAGGCCTTTGAGAAACTCCTCGTGGGCCATATCCTGCATGACGGTGATATCTTTGGTCGACCGGCACGAACTACTACCAAGGGCGAGGATCACCCCCGATAAAATTAAAAATTTAATCTTCATTATTGTTGTATTGGTATGCGTATTTGTTGTTGCCTGGAAATGGCGGCAAAGATAAGTAAAAAAGTTATGCAGAGCGTAAGGGAAAGTTACACAAAGTTACACAAAGTAAGCACACAAAGTCACACAAAGTTTTAAATTTTATGTTCAGCTTCGTGAGACTTTCCCGAAGGACCTGGACAAGTTATGTTTAACGTTGTGGCACTTTGTGAAACAAAAAAATACAAATTAAGTATAATATGATATACATAAAGTAAAACTAATTATGACTGAAAATTTATATTTTAAGAAAGTTAAGCAGCTCCTGTTCTTTCTTTATATATATAAGTAATGGAAACTATTTATTGTCGTATTTTTCACTCCCAACCCCTAAAGGGGAGTCATGCTTCTAGCATCGTCTGTGCTTGTGAGTAGCGAAAGTCCCCTTTAGGGGATTTAGGGGTAAATCAAGAAAAAAATACGACATTTATTCTTTCTTTTAACTTAAGTGAGTTGAAGGACTGTGAAACTTTTTCTTTTTGTTACACAAAGTTTCTCAAAGTTAAACACAATGTTACACAAAGTGGATTACAATTTTTACTTAATTTCTTTACTTTGTGTGACTTTGTGTCTTTACTTCGTGTGACTTTGTGTAATTTTTTTCCACGCCCTACCGTCCATTCATCGACAATATTGTTCTCACCGTCTTGAGGCAGATAATCAGGTCGAGCTTAAGCGACCAGTTGTCGATGTATTCGAGGTCCTTGCGCATCCATTCCTCGAAGGTGGTGTCGTTGCGGCCCGAGACCTGCCAGGTACAGGTGATGCCCGGTTTGACCGAGATGCGGCGCAGTTGCCACCGTTCGTATTGTTTTACCTCGGCAGGGATGGGGGGACGCGGACCCACTACCGACATTTCGCCGCGCAGCACGTTCAGAAACTGAGGAAACTCATCCATGCTTGTCTTGCGCAGTATTAACCCAACGCGCGTGATCCGCGGGTCATTTTTTATTTTAAACACGGGACCGTCCATCTCGTTTTCTGCTTCCAACCCCTTACGCAGTTCATCCGAATTGGCGACCATGGTCCTGAACTTATACAGTTTGAACTGTCGACCCCTTAATCCTGAGCGCGTCTGGCAGTAGAAAACGGGCCCTTTGGAAGTCAGCTTGATGGAGGCGGCAATCATTAGCATAAACGGAAAACTCATCACAATAGCCAAAAAAGAAGCCGCAATATCCATCATCCGTTTGATCTTCAGGTGCAGGTAGTTATTGGGCAGGTTGGTGATGGTAATAAAGGGGATCTCGGCGAGGTAATTGATCGTGGAACTCGTCGAGAGCTGGTTGAACAGGTTCGATTTGATCCGGAAGGTCACCCCCACTTCCTGGCAGGTATACACCAGTTCGCGCAATTCGGCCGTGATAAAGTCGTCCTTGCAGTAATGGAGCTCATGAATAGGATGTTCGACGAGGTATTTCCGAATACCGGCGAAGTCGGTAATAATCGGAACCGTGGGACCATACTTTTCGATGATACCGGGCGAGGTGGTTACAATCGCCTTGACCACGAAAGCGGTTGCGCGGGTTTTGACGATCCTGTCGAGCACGTAGCTGTTTTTATCCTCGGCGATCATCATCACGTTGCAGGTTTTACTGCTCCGTCTGCGCATTCTGGCCAGTATATGGTTCGTGATGACCTTGTAGCCGTAAAGCGATCCGTAATTAAGCACAATAAACACAACAAAGACATTTTCGTGCACACCGTGCAGACGGAACAGGTAAAGCGCGTAAATCATGGCCGACACACTAATGCCCGCTGCTTTTATGAAGTCGATCAGGTATTCGGCTTTACTTCGCACAATTTGAATCTTGTGAAGATTAAACAGCTGGCTCAGGAGGTACCACACGGGGGTCTGGAACAGGAAAAAGACCAGGTATTCGCGGTTCGAATCAATCAACGGCATACCGGTGAGCCAGTAATAGGAAACAAACAGTGCCATCAGTGAGATCAGCACGTCGATCATGTTAAACACATGATTAAAAGTAGTTTCTTTTGCTTGTAACATATAGTAAGGAGGTTATTTTAAGTAGGATTTCACGAATTATAGGAGCATGGAGCAGAGAGCATGGGGCATCCCGAATCCCGTCGGTCTTCCCGAATCCCGAATCCCTTCGGTCTTCCCGAATCACTTCCCGAATCGTAAACTCTCGGGACACGTCGTTCTCGGGACGTAACGGGAGGCGACGGGGCGATCCCGAATCCTGTATTTCTCGCCGAAATAAGGTAATAAGGTTTGGTTCAATTATTTATTCACTTTCTACTGAGGTTTTATCTGTAAAAATAAGGTTTTAAGAAAAATGATTTGATGTTTATTCGCATGAACGCCATTTCTTTAAACCTTATTTTCCAGGGCTACCTCAGTAGAATATCCGAACCCGCTAGACCAGTAACCTTATTACCTCATTTTGAGAAAGTTGGTTAGGATGAAAGGGAGGTTTATATTGAATCGCATTAACAAGGCCATCAGGTCACGAAGACCCAAAGTTTCACATGCCTCATTCTCATTGTGCTGCCGCAGATACGGCAAAAAATAAGAGTAAATGACCCTTATTCCCTTAGTAGAAATTCAGTGGGTAGTATAAATTCCCCTTATTCCTTTATTGGGGATATTACCGGTGCGCTGCACCTAAGGACTTTAAGATAGGATGTTTGCTATAAATATTACCGGTGCGCTGCACCTAAGGGTGTTGGATAGAATATACATTTTGTTCGGCGCCGCCCAATCTACAATATTCCGTGTAATCTCAGGATTTCGGCCAGATCAGGGTGTTTCTTTGAGTATTCACGAAGTGTGGATAATAAGTTCCGGCTATTTTCTTCTGCTTTCGATGCCTGTGCCAGTGCAGGTTGCATAGCAGTTCGGCGATCCCATATCATATAGCCAAGCATAAAAATAGACAAGGTGATTAAGATGCCAAAACCCCAGTAAAAAAGTGTTTTTATGTCATCAATCTGTTTTTGCTGGTACATAAACTGCTTATCGATACTTTCAAACCTCACCTCCATCTTGTCATCGAGTGCAAGTATTTTGTTTTCGAGCGCCCCTATTTTAGCTTCAGTAAGGATTGCCCGGTCGCGGTCTGCTAATGTATAGGGCACAAGCACCTGCTGTTCTTGCGCGGATAATGGGAGGCCCAGCAGTGTCAGAAACAATAGTATGACCAGTACAAGTGTTTTCATTTTCAATTAATTTGAAACAAATCTACAAATAAAATACGATAATATTCAGGAGCAAGACCTGTATATGAAAGAATTATCGGTCAGCCGGCAGATCGTATTACCGGTGCGCTGCACCTACGGACCTCAAAAGGCATGGAGCATGGGGCAAAGGGCGATCCCGAATCCCTCCGGTCTCGGGAGGCGAACGGGCGACTGGGCGATCAACAATGTTCAACCCACTTCGGGGTTGGAGTTGTGTTATGTCATTTACCCCCGGTTCCGCAGGCTACACCGGGGGTCATTAAAATTTAACCACTTCGTGGTAAAAAGCAGTACTAAAATCAGGGTGCTGAATGTTACAATTTCATGAAAGATCTTAAAAAAACAAGGCCACCAGGACACGAAGACTCAAAGGTGCACTAAGATGTAAAAATATACGTCTCTATTCGTGAGCGAACTTAGTGAAACTTCGTGTCCGTGTGTCTTTGTGATAAATAGTCAGGAGCAAGACCTGTATATGAAAGAATTATCCGACAGCCGGAAGATGATATTACCGGTGCGCTGCACCTACGGACCTCAAAAGGCATGGAGCATGGAGCAAAGGGCGAAGGGCGATCCCGAATCCTGTATTTCCCGCTCAAATAAGGTAATAAGGTTTGGTTCAATTATTTATTCACTTTCTACTGAGGTTTTATCTGTAAAAATAAGGTTTTAAGAAAAATGATTTGATGTTTATTCGCATGAACGCCATTTCTTTAAACCTTATTTTCCAGGGCTACCTCAGTAGAATATCCGAACCCGCTAGACCAGTAACCTTATTACCTTATTTTGAGAAAGTTGGTTAGGATGAAAGGGAGGTTTATATTGAATCGCATTAACAAGGCCACCAGGTCACGAAGACCCAAAGTTTCACATGCCTCATTCTCATTGTGCTGCCGCAGATACGGCAAAAAATAAGAGTAAATGACCCTTATTCCCTTAGTGGAAATTCAGTGGGTAATATATATTCCCCTTATTCCTTTATTGGGGATATTACCGGTGCGCTGCACCTAAGGATTTTAAGACAGGATGTTTACTATAAATATTTACCGGTGCGCTGCACCTACGGATTTACAGATAGGATTATTGCTATAAATATTTACGGTGCGCTGCACCTTAGAATATCATCCGCTCATCTTCTCATCTTCTTCAGGAGCAACACCTTGCTGTGAAGAATTTCGTCCCGTTATCCCGAGACTGAAAGAATTCGGGAAGACCGGAGGGATTCGGGAACAGATCAGGGTGGATAACTGTCTAAATGTTAATCTTTCGTACAGTTCGAATTCGGGATGAAGTGCAAATGCTGGAATGAAACGCCCTGAGAACTTCAATTCTGTTAGAAGTGATGCGATAAATAATGAGATAAGATTCCAGTATTATACGATTACCGTGAGTTTTCCTGTATCCATTTGTCCATTTTTTTATGATGCTCCTCCAATGTCATAAATGGACCTTTTTCTGCTTCTTTAACCAACTTAGCCAAAGCCTTATCTGGCAATCGTTCACCAGAAACCTGCAGATTTTTTGACGCTTTAGTTTCTTTTGTTTTCATAGTCCAAATATAAATGAATTTTCAACCGGTTAGACATCTAAATCTAAAAGAAATCGTGTTAGCCTATTTTAAACTTGCTTCAAAGTTTATTATTGTTATGCTCAGTTAGGAAGCAGTCTGCTATGATCAGCCTTTTTTAACTCTGCATCATTGGTTAAGATTGCCACGCTTCGTCATTTAATTCCATCTATAAAACAAATAATTGCACGACTTGCTCGCAATGACAGTTCATGGGGGGGATTTGTCTACAAACCTTAACCTTGCACGACTTGCTTCGTCACTAACCGCGTACCTGTCATTGCGAGGGAGCATGAAGTTTTTGTTCTTTTGACAGTTTTACTGCGACCGAAGCAATCCCAAGATCAATGAGCCGGCTATACGCGCCTTGATCAGCGTTTTTTAACTCTGCTTCATAGTATAATTGCTTCGTCGTTCCTCCTCGCAATGACGCTTCGCTTCGTCAGGAAATTCACCTATAATACTAATAATTGCACGACTTGCTCGCAATGACAGATCGTGGGGGGATTTGTCTACAAAGCATATACTTGCACGACTTCGTCCGCTGTCTAATCAAGGTCTTCATATAAATCGCGCCATTCAGGATTGAAGGCATTGATCAGATCCACTTTCTTTTGACGTGAACCCCCTTTAAGTTGCTTTTCTCTTGCTATGGCCTCGCCAATATCGAAAAAGGCTTCATAATAAACCAGTTCATCTACATTGTACCTTGCACTAAATGAATGAGGGTACATTTTAGCTTTATGTTGCCCGATCCGCATACGCAATGCTGATGTTACCCCAACATAGAGCACCGTATGATTTTTATTGGTGACAATGTAAGTATGATAAGTTTTAAATTCCATATTGGATTATCGTTAACTTTTACGTACCTATCATTGCATACCTGTCAGTGCGGGGAGCTCTTCGCGTACCTGTCATTGCGAGGGAGCATGAAGTTTTTGTTCTTTTGACAGTTGTACCGCGACCGAAGCAATCCCATAATCAGCGTGCTGACTGCCATGATCAGCCTATTTTAACCCTGCTCCAAAGTTTATTATTGTTTCGTTCGTTTATTGAAACGTTCTGCCCTGATCAGCCTTTTTTAACTCTGCTTCAAAGTTTAAGATTGCCGCGCTTCGTCATATAATTCATCTGTATAACAAATAATTGCACGACTTGCTCGCAATGACAGTTCATGGGGGGAATTGTCTGCATAATTAATTCATTGAGGAGCAGCACCTTGCTGTGAAGAAATTCGTGTAATTCGCTTTAATTCGTGCAATTAGCAATATAGAATATACATTTTGTTCGGCAGCACCCACTCCTCTCATCTTCCTGGCAACACCTTGCTGTGAAGAAATCCCCCGATTCTTCCCGTAAATACTCCCGATACACCGCATAGCCGTCAGGCTAAGGCTGAAGTTTCATCCAGGCAGAAATCATATATCTGGAACTAGTTTAACCGCTACGCGGTAATCGATGTCTACGTCAGTGATGTTTCTACAATACTTAAATCGCTACGCGATAGTCTGATATATTGATTTTTACACTTCAATAATAATTACACATAAATTCAGAAGTAACAACAAATATCGTTAGCCTGACGGCTACTTTTTGCTTCAGCCACAGTTGATTTATCCAACGCGGGTTGTAACGCGGTTCTGCGGTCCCAAATCGTATAACCAAGTATAAACATGATCAATGCAACAATTACTCCTTGCAGCCAAAAAAGATAGTCAATTCTTGAATTAACTGCATCGAATTTTGAATCGATTGCCTCGAATTTTGCATCCATCTTTGCTTCTGTGCGGATAGCCCGGTCGCGGTCTGCAAGGGTATAGGGTACTACAACCTGTTGCTCCTGCGCGGATAATGGGAGGCCCGGCAGTGTCAGAAACAATAGTATGACCAGTACAAGTGTTTTCATTTACAATTAATTTGAAACAAATCTACAAATAAAATACGATAATAGTCAGGAGCAAGACCTGTATATGAAAGAATTATCGGTCAGCCGGCAGATCGTATTACCGGTGCGCTGCACCTACGGACCTCAAAAGGCATGGAGCATGGGGCAAAGGGCGATCCCGAATCCCTCCGGTCTCGGGAGGCGAACGGGCGACGGGGCGATCAACAATGTTCAACCCACTTCGGGGTTGGAGTTGTGTTATGTCATTTACCCCCGGTTCCGCAGGCTACACCGGGGGTCATTAAAATTTAACCACTTCGTGGTAAAAAGCAGTACTAAAATCAGGGTACTGATCCCGGTATCATAGCTAAAGGTGGATAGAATATACATTTTGTTTGGCCGGCAGTTCTTCCCGCCTTCTCATCTACTCAACCTATGTCCCGAGACTGGAAGGATTCGGGAAAGCAATCCCAAGATCAGCGTGCTGACTGCCATGATCAGGCTGTTTTAACCCTGCTACAAAGTTTATTATTGTTATGCTCAGTTAGGAAGCAGTCTGCTATGATCAGCCTTTTTTAACTCTGCATCATTGGTTAAGATTGCCGCGCTTCGTCATTTAATTCCATCTATAAAACAAATAATTGCACGACTTGCTCGCAATGACAGATCCGTGGGGGGATTTGTCTACAAACCTTAACCTTGCACGACTTGCTCCGTCAGTACTCCGCGTACCTGTCATTGCGAGGGAGCTAACCGCGTACCTGTCATTGCGAGGAGCGTATAAAAATTAATGTTTTGCAAGATCATCTGCGACAAAGCAATCCCATAATCAGCGTGCTGACTGCCATGATCAGGCTGTTTTAACCCTGCTACAAAGTTTATTATTGTTATGCTCAGTTAGGAAGCAGTCTGCTATGATCAGCCTTTTTTAACTCTGCATCATTGGTTAAGATTGCCGCGCTTCGTCATTTAATTCCATCTATAAAACAAATAATTGCACGACTTGCTCGCAATGACAGTTCGTGGGGGGATTTGTCTACAAAGCTTAACCTTGCACGACTTGCTCGCAATGACAGATCAAGGAATAAATGACTTGCTCGCAATGACAGTTCGTGGGGGGATTTGTCTGCAAAATGAATTCATTGAGGAGCAACACCTTGCTGTGAAGGAATTGACTTCCCCGATTCTCGGGGCAGGCAGTCGTCCCGCAAGTGCAGGATCGTTTCGTGTAATCCTTTTTTACAAAGATGTCCGCTGCAGGTCGAAAGAAATGAATTGTGACTGAAAA
The DNA here is from genome assembly GCA_942493325.1 of uncultured Bacteroidales bacterium. Lineage (GTDB taxonomy): Bacteria > Bacteroidota > Bacteroidia > Bacteroidales > Prolixibacteraceae > JAAFHB01. The sequence continues at coordinate 6,591,644 of OW818689.1, forward strand.
GATGTCTGCTGCAGGTCGAAAGAAATCGATTTAATGTGAAAAGATGTCAGTATAACATCGTTAGATATGCATTGAGACTGAATAGATGTCAGTATAGAGTCGTTAGATAAGCATTGAGACTGTATAGATGTCAGTATAGAGTCGTTAGATAAGCATTGAGACTGTATAGATGTCAGTATAGAGTCGTTAGATAAGCATTGAGACTGAATAGATGTCAGTATAGGGTCGTTAGATAAGCATTGAGACTGAATAGATGTCAGTATAGAGTCGTTAGAAATGGAAATGCAGTGAATAATAGTCGGTCGGTTGTCACTTGAAGAGGATTATGACTGAAAAAGTGTCGGTTTTGTGTTGAATTATGAAAAATAATTCTGTTTTTCTGTAACCTAAACACGGGAATAGAGTAGAGAGAGAATAAGCCTGATATGTTTTTAGTTACAGTAGTATTATTTCCCGGATTCGCAGTCCGATGCTACGATATCCTTGTCCGGTGAAATGATGCTTTGTGCACGGCAATCAGACAGGAATCTTAATCTATAACCCTTTAAAAATTTTACAATGAACAGGATTCAGATTAACAAGTCGCGGATGTACGCGAGTGTTGATTCGGTGCTGGGTTCCAATCCTGATTTTGTGGCTACAATGGGAGATCTGGTATCGACACACGAACGATTTAAAGACGGACTGGATGCGATCAGTCAGAACCGGCAGGTACAGGAGGCAAATTCGAAGGGGCTCACGAAGAGCAAGAGTGAGCTGAGGGCTCAACTGACCACGTTGATTTCAAAGTTTTCGGCGGCGTTGATGGCTTACGCGCTTTCGGTAAAGAATGAGGAGCTTAAATCGAAGGCGAGGTATACCAACTCCGTTCTTATCACTGTTGGGGACCCTGTATTTGTTGACATTGGCAACCTGATGCTCAAATTGGCCACCCCGTTAAAGAGTGAGCTGGCCGGTTTTTTTATCGGTGAAGCCGAGTTTGCCAGGTTAAGCAGTTTGCTGCAGGAGTTCAGGGTAGCGCAGCCGCTTCGCAGGGTAGCGACCTCAGTTTCGAAAGTTTCGACGACGAACATCGGCGATATGTTTGATGCGCAGGACAAGCTGCTCAGGGACGAAATGGATATCCTGATGTTGTCGTTCCAGTTTACCCATCCCGATTTTTACAAGGCGTATAAGAATGCCCGGAGTATTGTCGGTTATAAGGGGCGCGGCAAAACATCACCTGAACCAAAGCCTGAAAAGACAGTTTAAAACAGTAACCGTTTCACCTGACAAGGACAGGTGAGGCGTTTGCGGGGTGAACTTCGCGTACCTGTCACGGTACGTCCCGAGACCGGAGGGATTCGGGATTGCGAGGGAGCTCTTCGCGTACCTGTCATTGCGAGGAAGCATGAAGTATTTGTACTTACGACATTTTATTTGCGACCAGCCTGTCCCGAGACTGGAAGGATTCGGGAAAGCAATCCCATAATCAGCGTGCTGACTGCTATGATTAGCCTATTTTAACCCTGCTACAAAGAATATTATTGTTATGCTCGTTTATTGAAACGTTCTGCCATGATCAGCTTCTTTTAACTCTGCTTCATATATTAAGATTGCCGCGCTGCGTCAGGTAATTAATCTAAAGAACAAAACCTTGCACGACTTGCTCGCAATGACAGATCAAGGAATAAATGACTTGCTCGCAATGACAGTTCGTGGGGGGATTTGTCTACAAAGCTTAATCTTGCACGATTTGCTCCGTCACTAACCGCGTACCTGTCATTGCGAGGGAGCATGAAGTTTTTGTTCTTTTGACAGTTGTACCGCGACCGAAGCAATCCCAAGATCGTTGGTGGACTGCCATGATCAGGCTTTTTTAACCCTGCTTCAAAGTTTATTATTGTTTTGCTCCATCAGAACGTTCTGCCATGATCCGCCTTTTTTAACTCCGCATCATAGTATAAGATTGCCGCGCTGCGTCATTTAATTCCATCTATAAAACAAATAATTGCACGACTTGCTCGCAATGACAGATCCGTGGGGGGAATTTGTCTGTAAAGAATAATCTTGGACGACTTGCTGATTAAAACAAAAATTAATCAACTGCAGTGAGGTGATTTGAAATTATACGTTGAATATATACATTACCATGCTAGTCGAGATTGTAAATAATAAACCAGATGGTTTGTTTATTTCGCTTGTAGTTATAAACCTTATCTCCATATCGTTTATGGGTAGGTAATTGTGTATTAAAGTGGAATGTTCTGGTATCTAATTTGTCGCATGTTATTCTAATATCGGAGACATATTTCATTGCGTGCTCAATAGCCAGGGGATGTTTTACCCAACTTACTAATCCCGTTAAAATATCAGACAGATTTTCTATTGCCTGATGGCTATAAAATACCATGTTCCTTACAATAAGAATCGATATTCTCCTTTACTTGTTTTTCAAATTCATCACCTGTGACATATCCCTCAGGTACAACACCCTTAACAGCAGGGTTTTCAAACTCGACACCTTTACGATAACGGCGCAAATCGGTTATGATTTTTTTTCCATTGCGGGTATTGTCGTCTATTTTTACTGTGTGTATCATACTGCTTTGAGTTTGTAAATAGATAAAATTCAGTACGAATTTACAAAATTAGTTTCAAAATATAACAATTCCATTAAAGATTATTCCTCCTTTGCATAATCACACGGTAACCAATGACAATTCTAAAAATAATCGCAATGACAATTCAGAAAGGTTAATCAAGATCTTCATATAAATCGCGCCATTCAGGATTGAAGGCATTGATCAGATCCACTTTCTTTTGATGCGAACCTCCTTTAAGTTGCTTTTCTCTTGCTATGGCCTCGCCAATATCGAAAAAGGCCTCATAATAAACCAGTTCATCTACATTGTACCTTGCACTAAACGAATGAGGGTACATTTTAGCTTTATGTTGCCCGATCCGAATACGCAATGCTGATGTTACCCCGACATAGAGCACCGTATGATTTTTATTGGTGACAATGTAAGTATGATAAGTTTTAAATTCCATATTGGATTATCGTTAACTTTTACGTACCTGTCATTGCATACCTGTCAGTGCGGGGAGCTCTTCGCGTACCTGTCATTGCGAGGGAGCATGAAGTATTTGTTCTTTAGACAGTTTTATTGCGACTGAAGCAATCCCATCCACAGAGAGCCGACTCTACGCGCTATATCAGCCCATTATAACCCTGCTTCAAAGTTTATTATTGTTTCGCCCCCTCAGAACATTCTGCCATGATCAGCCTTTTTTAACTCTGCTTCAAAGTTTAAGATTGCCGCGCTTCGTCATATAATTCATCTATAAAACAAATAATTGCACGACTTGCTCGCAATGACAGTTCATGGGGGGAATTGTCTGCATAATTAATTCATTGAGGAGCAACACCTTGCTTTGAATGAATTCGTGTAATTCGCTTTAATTCGTGCAATTAGTAATATAGAATATACATTTTGTTTGGCAGCACGCAATCCTCTCATTTCCTGGCAACACCTTGCTGTGAAGAAATCCCCCGATTCTCGGGGCAGGCAGTGTAATCCGTCCCGAGAGTTTACGACGTGTCCCGTTACGTCCCGAGAGGTACGATTCGGGATTCGGGATCAGTGTAATCATTTTTACTCAGAACCGGCAGGTACAGGAGGCCAATTCGAATGGGCTCACGGTCAGCAAAACTGAGTTGCGGAGCCAGCTCACCAAAATGGTTTTAAAGTTTTCGGCCGCGTTGATGGCTTATGCGCTTTCGGTTAAGAACGAGGAACTTAAATGAATTTAAAGTAGCGCAGCCGCTTCGCAGGGTAGCGACCTCTGTTTCGAAAGTTTCGACGACGAATATCGGCGATATGTTTGATGCGCAGGACCGGCTGCTCAGGGACGAAATGGAAATTTTGATGTTATCGTTCCAGTTTACCCAGCCCGATTTTTACAAGGCTTACAAGAATGCGCGTAGTATTATTGGTTACACGGGGCGCGGCAAAACATCACCTGTACCAAAGCCACAAAAACCCGTGTAGCATTTTGTAACCGTTTCACCTGACAAGGACAGGTGAGACGTTTGCTCGCGTACTGTCATTGCGAGGGAGCTCTCCGCGTACCTGTCATTGCGAGGGAGCATGTAGTTTTTGTTCTTTTGACAGTTGTACCGCGACCGAAGCAATCCCATAATCAGGGGACTGACTGCCATGATCAGGCTGTTTTAACCATGCTACAAAGAATATTATTGTTTTGCTCGTTTATTGAAACGTTCTGCCCTGATCAACCTTTTTTAACTCTGCTTCATAGTATAAGATTGCTTCGCTGCGTCATATAATTCATCTGTATAACAAATAATTGCACGACTTGCTCGCAATGACAGTTCGTGGGGGTTAATATGTCTTCAAAACAAATTTATTAGGAGCAACACCTTGCTGTGAAAGAATTCGTGAAATTAGATTAAATTCGTGCCATCCTTCTTCAATCTTAATTAGCGTTAATTAATTCGCATATTTCTCCTTTATCACCGCCCAAATAAACTTTGTATTCCCAACCAGGTACCTTCGCCACATGCGCCGGGGTTCTTTGATAAGGCGGTAGAACCATTCCATACCAATGTTGATCACCCATTGGGGGGCTCGATTAATTGTACCCGCATAAAAATCAAAAACCGCACCGATGCAACAAACATGACCCACCTGCAATTGTTTAAAATGCTGGTAAGCCCATTTCTCCTGCTTGGGTGCGGTCATGCCTACAAATAATACATCGGGTTTAAAAGCATTAATAGCCTCCATCATAGCCTCATTATCTTCTGATGTAAACTCCGGTTTGTAGGGTGGGGACCAGGTTTGAATCTTTACATTTGGGTATTCTTTTGCTGAACGAGTCCTAATGTTTTTAAGCGTTGTTTCAGTACTGCCTAAAAAGAAACATTTACCGCCTGATTTCTGCAGCCTTTCCATCTCGTAAAAAAACAAATCAGCACCAGCAATCTTTTGAATTTTTTTACCCGTTAACCATTTATTTGCCCAAACCACACTAACTCCATCTGGGATCAATATATCACTGTTCATTAATGCTTCTTTATAAACAGGATCCGTTTGGGTGACATTGTAAGAATGGGCATTAATTGTGTTGATCAATAGTTTTTCATGCCCAAGTGAAGTTAATGCCTGATTAAAAAGTGTATATTTTGATAACATTGTTATAGAGATTTATTAGGCTAAAGTCCTATGAATATTGAAGGATTAAGAGCCAAATAATTTTTTCAATTACTTTTAAGGGTTTTTGATTCGATAGTGCCTAAAAACAAACATTTACCCCCGTTTTCAGCAGCATTTACTTCTCATAGAAGAACAAATCAGCACCGGCAATCTTTTGTATTTTTTTACCGGTTAACCATTTATTTGCCCACACCACACTAACCCCGTCCGGAATCAATATATCACTGTTCATTAATGCTTCCTTGTAAGCGACATCCGTTTGGGTAACATTGTAAGAATGGGCATTGATGGTATTGATCAATAGTTTATCATACCCAAGCGAGGTTAATGCCTGATTAAAAAGTGTATATTTTGATAACATGGGTATTGAGATTTATTAGGGTAAAGCCTGATGAATATTCAAATTATTAAGATTCATATATTTTAGTTTTTATTAATAACCTTGTGAAGGAATTACTCCCAATCGGTTCTCAACTTCAAGAAAATAATTAATTATCAGATAGGGTCAAGATTTTTCTAAATTTAATTTATTTAATCTCTCTTTATAAAAAAATCTTGTGTTAAAATATTTAGATGAATTTAAATTAGATTTATTAATTCCTATTGATAAAGCCCAAAATAAAGGATAATAAAATATATTCTCGGCTGAGCTTATAATCAAAAGTAATATAATAAAAAAATATGAAATTGACATTTTATTCTTTAATATTAAAAAGTTATATTTAGTAATGTTTTTGTATAAGCCAACAAAATAGAAAAGAGACCCAAATATTCCGAATTTGACTAATAAGTCCATCCATCCATTAGTTCGGACAATTGAATCCTTTTCAATAGAATTTGAGAAGCGAGCCTCCTTTGATGGACCTGTACCGAATAGTGGACTTTTTTGAAAATCATAAAGATCAACCAATGTGCTTATAAATCGCTGAGAATTATATTCTGTACCGTTTAAATTTCTATAATCCTTTGCATCACTTATTTGTGTGGCAATTTTTTCTCCTAAAACTGAAAATGTCACATATGAAAAGATAGAAAAGCCTAATGTAAATAAGAAAACCAAAAGACGATAATTAAAACTTTTCACTTTAGTAAAGTTATATACGAAAATAATAAATACTAGACCTATTAATGTTGTTGTCGATTGAGTAGAGATAATACAGATCGAAAATAAAGCAATTCTATATTTATTTGGCTTAATCTGTAAAATTAATTCAAAAAAGAGCGCAATCAATAAATAAACTCCAAAAGCTGCAGGTTCCCAAAATGGTCCGGAATTTCTTCTTAGATCACTAGATATAAAGTTATATATTATTAAAGATTTTTGTTCTACTCTGCCCTCTTCTGTAACAGAGATACCTATATTCCATAAAAAATTGAATATAAATGCAAAATAAATAGAAGATATAAAGATTACAATACTGATAATTCCAATAATGTACATGGTTTTTACATAAGTTTCATAAAATGTAAATTTCAATTTATTTATAATAATGTAACCTATCGTTAAGCGAACAAACATACCTATATAGGTACTTAAATCTGTTCCTTTAACAGTTAAAATATGGACAACAGAAATTAGAAAGAAAACAATAAAATATTTATAATTGTGATTTTCTTTAATTACACTTATTGAGAGAATAAGTGTAATTACAAACCCAATAAGTAAATACATATTGTCATTTGAAGATACAATAGGAAAACCAGATAATGCTAACAGAATTAGAATTAGAAGATGATTTATTATGTGGGTATTTTTGGTTAGCATTTATTGTCAATAATTGATTGATAAATTCCAATAATATTATTTGCAATTTTAATTGGATTATGCCTTTCTCTAGCTCTAATAATCGAATTATTAGATAGTTCAATTTGCTTTTGCTTATTACCCATTAGCAATTTGATATTATTTATTAAAGAATAAGCATCTCCATTACAAAAAAGTATTCCGTCATCATTATTTTTTATTAAACTTGAAACTCCACCAACATCAGATGAAATTATTGGAACACCTAATAACATTGCTTCACAAATGCTATTGGGGCTATTATCAATGTGAGATGGATGTATATAGATATTTGTTGCCAACAGCATTTCCGCTAATTCTATACTAGTCTTCGAACCAAGAAAAATAACGTTTAAATTTTTAAACTTCATAATATTTTTACGTTCGAAAAGTTTTATTAATTGACTTTTCGTATCTATACCAATAATATTCCAGGTGAAATTTATTTTTTGATTAGTTAGAATTAAAGCCGCTTCAAGAACTAAATCTAAACCTTTATATAAATTTTCATTGATTATAGTAGTAAGAATTAATTTGTCGTTTAAAAAGAAATTCCAATTATGCTCAAAAAATACTGATCGAATCATTTCATCGCAATGATAATACTTGGCATTTGGTGCTAACTGCTTCATCATCATTTTGTCCCAACAAGTTCGGCCAGTGACAAATTTTGAATCTTTTAAAATGATCGATTCTCTAGCTACTTGTTTTTTATGTCTATAATAGTCATGATATAATCCACTACCTCTAATTGTTTTAATAAATTTATTTGTAAATAAAACATCTAAGTTATTTATTCCCGGAACGAACCAATTTTTCAAACAAGGATACATAATTCCTTGAATATGAATTACTACTGGAATATTAATGTTTCGTAGATGGAAGGCGTGCTCCGATTCGGTTCCAAAAATGTGGATTAAATCTGGATTAAAATCTTTTATTATCAAATTGTATTCAGATATGTTTTTGGCTTCATAAATTGAATGAGTAATATTGTATAAAAATTTTCTAAACCAATTAGACCTTTTAGAATTAATAGTATAGCGAGAAATATTTTTTTCTTTAAAATTAAATGTGTGATTATTAGAAATTGAAACTACTCCAATTTGAAGCTTCTCACTTTGAGATAGACAATTTATTAGTGCATTAATCCAATTACCACCTGCATATGTCGATGATGTTTTCACATCCGATATATGTGTAAAGTACAGTATTCTCATAAATTTTATTTTAATGCCATATGTGACAAAGGATGTGCCGAGATGGAAGTAATTTTAGAATCAAGTTTCCATGATTTGTTTTTTAGTGAAAAGTAATAAATCAAACTCTTTTTCCAAATAAGTTTTCTTATTATCGCGTTTAATATGGGATTTGACCTCAATAGCAATTGTAATATAAAAGGTAGTTTATGTTTATCTTTGCTGATTATTCCGACCTCCGTTTCATATTCAAATTTTAAAATTTTGGATCGTGAGTTTTCATGAACTCTAAAACATGCAAGTGGTATTCCGACAGAAACCAATTCACTTATTTGTGCAAATTTTATCCATAGATCAAAATCGGCAGCTAGTTTATATGCAAGATTGATGCCACCAGCTTCATCATATATTGATCTTCTCCAAAACATTCCTTCCTGTTGCAAATAGCCAAATTTATTGTCTGTAAACCATCCATTTTGAATATATTTAATAGGTCGAGACGGAACTGTATAATTTAGGCCGTATATTTTGCCCTTTTCATTCATAAATGAAGGTAATCCTCCAATCCACATGACATTTGTATAATTTGTAAAAATCTCATTCACAAAACTAAAAGTCCAAGGGAAATACTTATCATCACCATTGATCCATGCAATAATTTCTCCTGTAGCAAGTTCAAAACCCCGTCTTATTGCGAAATATTGTCCTTGGTCTTTTTCAACGATTAAAATAGCAATTTTATTAAAATATCTTTTTAATAATTCAGTTGTGCCATCTGATGAACAAGAGTCTAACACTATTATCTCTAGGTTAGGATAATCCTGATTAATAATAGATTTTAATGTTTCCTCAATATATGAAATAGTATTGTAGGTGGGAATTATTATAGATATTCTTAAATATTCCATTATGTATATTAAAACGTAAAATTTTAAATAATGAACAATTATATACCTTATTTTGAAGACATAGTCTCGGTTAACTGAGCACTTAAAGAATTATCATGGCTATAGATAACTTTATTTCTTTTCAATGATCTATTTTTTAAAGCTATTAAATAAGTTGATAAAGTTTGACGTAACCTAATTTTTTTGCCCAATAATTTTTTCAATATTAAAAAAATTATAGAATATAGTAACGAAAGTAAAACAAATTTCCTTGCATAAAATACGTTAAAATATACTAACCCCCCTTTAGTACGATTATTTTCTATCTGTCCGAAATTGTATACTCTTTTCTTCTGATCTCTTATTGTTCCAGGCCATTTATTAGGATGGAAATAGATAGAATCTCTCAATACCACCGCATTTATTCCAGCTTTCTTTGCACGTAAACAATAATCAAAATCTTCTTGGCCAATAAAATAGTTCTTGTAATCATATACACCTATTAAATCTATTAATTTTCTATTGATAATTAAACCCGCAGTTGCAGCAACATCGGTGTAATTTTCATTTTTGGACAAAGTTATATTTTGGATATTATCATTCTTGTCAATTATTCCATTAAATACATTTAAATATTCATGATTACCATCAATAACTTGAGGCGCCATTAAATAGTTACAACCAAAATATTTTTGAAAATTTTCTAAACAATCATTCATTGGATATCCATCCTGGTCATGCAACCAAATCCATTCGGCATTTGAGTCGTATGCTTCTTGCATGCCTATTGCAAATCCACTGGCCGATCCCAAATTTTGTCGTTGAGGAAAATATCTAATGACAAATTTTTGATTGAGATTTTTAAAAATATTAGTATTTAATCCTTTAAATTCAATATCACTATTGTCTATGCATATAATATGATGTTTTTCTTCTTTTTGTAAACCAATTTGTTCACATAATTTTAAAACATCTTTTGGAGAATTAAATGCAACGATTATATGAACCAATTTCATTTTAGATCTAGATTATGAATTTTCGACTGCTTTTTTTGTGGCTTCAAGATATTTTCTACCCCATTTTTGACATGGTTCTAAGTGGTTACCTTCCGCCCATTCATTCCATGCATTAATAAAAATGAAATTTTCTTCAACAGAATATGGTGTAAAATTTTTAATTGTATTGATTAACCATTCATAATACAGTTTTGGCTTGGAATTTATAAAGATATTCGCATTGTCCTTTTTACGTGCGGAATTATCCCACATAGGTGTAACACAGGGAAACCGTTTATAGATTGAATTAACTTCATTATTTTTCGATTTAGAAATAACCGTATAATCTAATATTTTGTTTCTCGAATACACATTATTCCAAATTTTTAACTTTTTTAATATTTTATGTACTATATTAAAGTTTCTTTGAGGTGGAAGATTAGCAAAATTGGGTTGAAATTCAATTGCAATATCAAATCCAATTTCTTTTGGATCCAAGTTTAATATTTCTTTTTCAAAATAACCCAAATATAATTCACCAATCCCTGCTTTTAATGCTTCATTACGCCAAATGCTAATAGTTTTTTTTATATCAGGAAATAGTTCGGGTTTATAAACAATGAAAAATGGTTTATTATCAATACGAATATATCTTTTATCTTTAAAAAATTTAAATAGATAATTGATATGACTTATATCATCAGCAAAGCTATAATCTTGTTTAAGTAAAATCTGGCTATTCTGACCGTCCCATGATCGTGTCCAATTTTCATTTGCCCAACAAAGACAAAAAGGAAAGTCCGGTTGTCCCGATTTTAAAACTTCATCTATAGGTTTGTTCAATAATTGTTTGCCATTAAACCAATAATGATAATAGCAGAAGCCATGAATACCATATTCGCGTGCTAATTCAGCTTGTGCTTGTCTAATTTCGGGTAAACGTAAATCATAAAATCCTAAATCTGCAGGTAAATGCGGTTGGTAATGTTTTTTAAAAAGCGGCTTGGCTTTTGTAACGTTAGTCCATTCTGTAAAGCCCTTTCCCCACCATTCATCGTTTTCAGGTATTGGATGATATTGAGGAAGGTAAATTGCAATAGGGCGTACTTGTTTCATAATATTTTTTGTTAAATTATTGCAGTTTACATTGAGTATTAAAGTATAATTTTGGCAAGGATAGTATTTTAAATTATTTGTAGAGTGTTAGAAACTTATAATATCTTAGAAGATGCTTATTGTTAATTTTATTTTATTAATTATTTTTCGAATAAAATATAATAGAAATGCATAGAAAGTATTACTGGTATTAACTCCATACTTAATCGAATTTTTCTTTATCGATAATAATTTTAAAAAGGCCCCATTATATCTAAACTTACTTTTTTGTTTAGATATCGCTAGTAAAAATCCTTTTTGCATTAATTCCGAATCATGGCAAAGTGACTTAGGTTGTATTCTATATGTTACCAATGTTTGATCAAGAAAATATACTTCTGGATTTAGAGTAAATATATTCATCCAACACTCCCAATCTTCGTGATTTGGAAGTGATTCATCAAAACAAATGCTGTTTTCTGTGAACATCTCGCTTTTGAATAAAAAGCAATGGCATGGAATTGAAAGATTTCCCTCCCAATTAGTTATTAATTCACCAAGATAATTTGAAGATTTAAACTTAGGTGTCAAATATCTAGAGGGAATTGGAACTGTTAAATTTGATTCTGAAGACGCAAAATAATCACAATAGCATAGGGCATAATTTTTGGTCTTTGAAAGTTCAAAGATTTGTAATTGAAATTTATTTTTTGCAATTATATCATCAGCATCCAGAAATTGTAAATATTGCCCAGTTGCAACATTCAGCCCTGCATTTCGAGCCGATGCTAAACCACCGTTTTCTTTAAAGATATATTTAAACCGGCAATCTTTTTTTTTCCACTCTAACGCCAATTCCTCAGTGTTATCTGTGCTACCATCGTTTACAATAATACACTCCCAGTTGTCATAGGACTGCGAAAAAACACTGTTCAAGGCATCTAGTAAAAATTGAGCCTGATTGTAACAAGGTATGACAACACTAACTTTATGCATTTGAATTATTTTTAAATAGAGAATTATAACTTACTCTTTCGAATATCTCCAATTTGCCTCCGTTGGTTGCATTATATATTTTTCTGTTATCTTTTTCAAAATAAAATTTAGCTTTATGTAATGCTTTTTCCATTCTGGAAACAACAGGATCATGCCAACGATATCCTTTACCAAAATAATTAGGATGAAAATGATTAACATCATCCTCTGTTGACTCAATTCTCACACCTTCAATTTTTGCAGACGATGGAATTTTATAATTATGGTCAAATCCAATCAAATAAACCTTTTTAAATCCCATAAAATATGCTAATTGCAAATTAATATACGAGACTGTTCCCCCGACCCAAAGATTTCTGGCAGCATTAGTACTGAAATTCGGAAAATTGTCATAGTCCTTATAATTAACAATAGTATTAGTCCAAATTACGTCTTTTCCCTTTTTTAAACAAAAGTCAAGATAGTTTCCGTAAAACTTTGTCGTATTTTCTAAAGAATTTATTTCTTCTGCTCTATCTTCTGCAACCAAAACATCCTCTACGACATAGTATGTAGGCCTAAATCCCATCTTTTCATAGTTAAGATAAATATTGTTAACGCCAAATGTTATTTCATTTTTTAATAAGGTTAAATCTAAAGTATTTAAGCTAGGTCCATTTCCAATTATAAAAACACGCTCTTCCCTATGCTTATTTTTAAATGTCAATAATTTCCTTTCATTAGAGGTAATTGGCAAATTTAAGTTTGCTAGCCTATAGCGTGTTGTTTTCCACAAGACATTAATAAAACTTTCCTGCTTATAGTAGTTAGTATCTTGATCAATTACAAATTTCAATAAATACTTAAATTTATTACAAATTTTTGCCCACAAAAGTTTCATATTTTGGTCTAGAAATTAAAATAAATAGCATTTTCCTTTATTGCATCGAAAGTTGGCACTTTATTTTGCATTACTTTTAAGCAATCTTCCGCTGCACCAAGTTCCATTAAATATCTGGATGCATTAGCTGAGGCTCCCATATGAGCTGTTAAAACTACATTTTCCATTCTAATTAATGGGCCGTCATAGGGTTCCTTTTCAAAAACATCTAATGCTGCACCTCCAATATGTTTTTGTAAAATAGCATCAATTAAAGCATTTTCATCGATAATTGCTCCTCTTGATGTATTAACTATATAAGATCCAGTTTTCATTAATGAAATTGATTTACGATCAATATAGTGATATGTATCTAAGTAAGAAGGGATATGTAAAGTAACAATATCACTTCTTTTCAAAAGATCCTCTTTAGAAACCCATGTAATATTATATTTTGTGCCAAATTTTATATCTGGATTAATATCACATGCTATAATTTGTGGTTCAAATGGCTGTAATAGTTTTACCACACGCTGACCAATTCTTCCAATACCAACTATCCCAATAGTTAATTCGCCTAATAAACGTCCCATATACCTATTCCAAGCACCGTGTCTTACAGAATTATCTGAATATAATATTTGACGGCTTAAATTTAAGATATTTGCTATTGAAAGTTCGGCAACTCCTTGAGATGGTGCATCTGGTGTATATGTAACTTGTATACCCAATTCTTTGCACACTTGCAAAGGAACATTATCTAAACCTATTCCTACACGACAAATTGCTTTTAATTTTGAATTTCTCAAGCAATTTATGCTATACTGTTCGGTACCAGCTATAACTATATCTACATCTTTAATTAAATCACCAACTTCGTCTTCTTTAAGACGTCTTCCAAATGGATTATGTATAATTTCACATCCTGCTTGCTCAAGAATTTCCAGTGGTTTTAGACCTGTTTTCGCAAACGGATAAGTTGCTATTAAAATACGAAATTTCTTGTACATATTATAACTATTAAAACAAATTTCTATTTATAATTGTGATTTTGTATAAAGTGCTAATATTTCAGCTAAGCGAAAACTAAATTCATCATCGATATCTATTGATTCTATTTTTGACATTTCAAATAGCATTGGTTTTCTACCTATTCGTCGGTTGGTTGCAGCAAAGGATTCTTTTGTAAATAAATAGAAATTAGAGTTTTCTTCAAATAGAGGATGCAAATCTTGAGTGCGAATTAGTTCTTGTGGATTATGATTTACTGCTTCACCTTTATGATTATAAAATCTACTTTGAAATCTGTTAACAGAAAAAACAGAATCATACAAATGCTCCATCTCTAAAAATAGTTTTAATGCTTTGGCTATTGTCTCTGCTTTTAATAATGGATTTGTTGAATGAGTTTGAATGTAAATATCACTATCAGTTTGTGTAAGGTCATACTCGATTATTTTATTAACACTAACCATGTCGCCACAAAGTTCAGGAGTACGATTAATTATACGAACTTTGGAGAACATTTCAGGCGCCTCTAAGGCAACTATCTTACTATCAGTGTCTATTATAATTTCGTCGATAGCATAAGTATTTTCTAATGTCTCTAGAATATGATGATATAGTGGTTTGTCCACAAAAGGTTTAAAATTTTTATTTTTAACTCTTTCACTATGTTGCTTAATAGGGATTATCGCTGAAACTTTTAAATTATGTATCATATAAATTAAATTTTGAATTAATTTTTTAATAATAGTTGATTTATTTCGGCTATTCCATTTCTGAATGATGTACCGATAACTGTAATATCAAGGCTGTAAGCTATCAGCTGAAATCCATCATTAATTTTTTGAATTACTTCTGATGGATTGGGTTGTACAATATGTATTCCGGCTAGAATATTAAATTGTTTACATTTTACCAAAATATTGTTAATTGCTTTTAAATACGCAGGGTGAGTAAATTGAGCCGTTAATCCCATAGATGCAGACAAATCGTATGGTCCAATGAAGACAGCATCGATACCTTTAACACTTAAAATTTCATCTAAATTTTCTACCCCTTTTATGTGTTCTATTTGAATACATACTAATATATCATTATTAGCAGATTGCATGTAATTATCAAAGTTAAAACCATAATCATGGCTTCTACCATATCCAACTCCTCTGTCACCTTCAGGTGGATATTTTACCGAACGTACTAACTCTTCAGCTTCTTCTTTACAATTTATTAGTGGAGCTATAACACCCATTGCTCCCGCATCAAGATAGCGTTTAGTTTCCGAGTATTTGTTACCTGTTAGCCGAACCATGGGCAAGCAATTTGAGTTTCCTGCTTTTATTGCTTGAAAGATTAATTGTGCTTGTGGTAAATCAACAGCTGAATGTTCCGTATCCACTACTAGAAAATCAAAGTCACACTTACTCATTAATTCAGCTACTATTGGACTTGCAGAATTAATCCAACTGCATAAAAGAAATTTTCGCAGTTTTAAAGTCTCATTTAAAATCTGGTGCATTTTTGTTATGGGTTTTATTTTTATTTATTACTTAATACAATTAACTTTTTTGTTATTTGTTCAAAAATATTTTCACTACCCAATTTAGTCAAGTGTATATTGTCGCATGTATAACATTTTATTTCTTCTTCATTCCAATTTGACAAATCAATTACATTGTTGAGTTTTTTACAGAATAATTTAGAATATTCTTCTATAACATAAATATTATCTGGTCTTTTTTTAAAATAGTTTCCTTCCCATCCTCTTACGAAATTATTACAACCAATCCATATTAAATTTGGTATTGAATTTAGAAACGGGATCAAATACATTTCCGCCATTTCTAAAGAAAACATATTTATAGTTTTATCTCCTTCGTAGTCCAAACCAAAGTCCTTGGTTAAATGATTTGTCATTGTTTCCTTCCCAAATATTTTATCGTAAATATCCATTTTGAGTTCATAAATTTGACTAACAGCAATTTTTTGATGTCTGGGAGAAAAATCCACTATTCCAACATACGCAATTATTAGATCGTATTTTTTTTTATTCATTAAATACAATTTAATAAAATCCATCATTGATGTGTGTTTTTCCGGACAGATATATAAATCGATATTGTATTTATTTTTTAGTTTTGCTGTATAGAAATCTCGTTCTATTTTGTTCTTATTCATCGCCATAACATTTTGGCCCCTTGAATCTGAATAAAATAAAATCTTCGGTTTGTAAAAATTTTTTAATCGATAGAATAGATTGTTAATGTATATATAGATTCCTCTGATTTTGTTCATAATATTTCCCATGGTAATTTAATTGATAAAAATCCTGGCCTTTTAAAATGAATTAACTCTGAACTACGTCTTTCAAATATTTTAAAATTTAATGCATAAAATTCAACATCTATATTTGTTTGAAAGGGAATACCTACACTACAAGTGATTGAATACGTGTTTTCCCCTAATATGTTATTTGGAAATTCTATAATTGATGCGTAACTTCCAATTTGTTTTTCTTGAAATAGAATATTTGGATTAAGATCTGAATCACATATAGAAACTATTGTCTCACTCTCTCCTATATTTATTCTTAAAGTAAAATGAACACCACTTAATCTAGAATTTACATCATATTCTATTTTGATAAGGAATTTTTCATCGGTTGAAATCTCTTTTCTAATTATATTCTTATTAGTATCTAATAATGTTATTTTTCTTATTTTTATTAGTTTCTCATGATTATTTGGAAAACTTTTTTGATAAATGTAATTATTATTTTCAAGGTAGTTTTGAATGACATCATTACAATTTCCCGTTAATGAAATACCTCCATTTGTTAATAAAATGGCCGTGCTACAAAGGTTATTAATAGCGTTCAAATTATGACTGACAAACAATATTGTTCTACCTAGACCATGACTAATCTCTTGCATTTTCCCTATTGCTTTCTTTTGAAAATCTGCATCACCAACAGCTAATACTTCATCAACTACTAGAATTTCAGGTTCCAAGTGAGCAGCTACCGCAAAACCTAGACGAACAGTCATTCCGCTACTATATCGTTTAACTGGGGTATCAATGTATTTTTCTACACCAGCAAAATCAATAATTTCATCCAATTTACGAGTGATCTCAGCTTTTGTCATTCCCATTATTGAGCCATTCATATAAATATTTTCGCGCCCGGTCATTTCGGAGTGAAAGCCGGTTCCAACTTCGAGTAATGAGGCAATTCGCCCATGAGCCATAATACGCCCTGTTGTGGGGGATGTAACACGAGAAAGGATTTTCAGTAATGTACTTTTTCCTGCTCCGTTCTTACCAATAATCCCAAGAACTTCGCCTTTTTTTACTTCAAAATTAATATCGTTTAATGCCCATACATAATCACCAATAGACTTAGTTGCACGTTCATTTACTTGGCCTATTTTAAGGTTGGGATCTTCTTTGCCTCGGATATTCATTATCCACCAGCGATTCAAATCGTGGCTTAATGTTCCAGTGCCAATGTTACCAAGTCGGTATTGCTTGGAGATATTTTCAAATTTTATTGCTATGTCGCTCATTTTAATATTTTCAAAATTTAAATAACATCCATAAAACTTCGTTCTACCTTGTTGAATATAAAAATCCCAGTAAGCAGCACAAAGATCGAAAACAGCAAACTGTAGCTGAGTGCAAACCATGAAAATGTTCCCTGCCCTAAGAAGCCGAATTTAAAAGTTTCCAATACAGCAGTTAGTGGATTTGCCTGTATAAGCCAAATGTATTTTTTATAGCTTCCTTCCATAACTGATAATGGATAAATTACTGGTGTGGCATACATCAGGAGTTGTATTGCAAAAGCGATTAGGAACTTAAGATCGCGGTACTTTGTGGTCATAGATGAGATAATGATTCCAAAACCTAATGAAAGACCTGCCAAAATAAGGATTAAAACAGGGAATAAAAGAGCGTACACATTTGGCGCTAAGGGTGTTCCTTTGACCAAAAAATAAATATATACAATAATAAATACGGCGAATTGAATTAGCATCTTTATCAACCCTGAAATTGTAACTGACAATGGAACGATGAGTCTTGGAAAATACACTTTTCCGAAAACACCTTGATTGGTAAGAAAGGTATCTGAAGTCTTCGTTAACGATTCGGAGAAGTAATTCCATAGAGTAATTCCCGAAAGATAAAACAGTGACTGTGGAATCCCGTCAGTAGGAATACCAGCAAGTCCACCGAAGACGAACATAAAAACGATTGTGGTAAAGATTGGCTGTATGAAGAACCAGATAGGTCCCAGAATGGTTTGCTTGTAGAAAGTAACAATATCACGTTTAATATACATTTCAAGCAAATCACGATATTGCCATAATTCTTTTACGTTGAAGTTAAATAAGTTACTACGTGGTTCAATAACCACGTCCCATGATTCATTCTTAGTTGGCATAAAATTTTATTTTTATTTTACTACTATTTAATGTATGGAAACACAAATTAAATTCTCCTTTCAAACTTCGAATGTATACTTAATCATTAAGTCCAAAAATACAAATTTGAAGTTTAATTCATTGAAGCAGTGCTTGGAAATGAAGAGAACGAATTCCATTACAAACAAATTTCACGAATTAAGACGAATGGCACGAATTCTTACGAAGAAAGGTGTTGCAATAAAATGAATTGCACAAATTAAGACGAATTACGCGGATTCTTACAAAGAGAGGTATTGCTCCTGGATAAAAAATGGCTTCAGAGGTTATTGTACTCAGGGAACGGAAGGTGCAGCGCACCGGTAATATCATCTGATGGCTTACTTCGTTCTTTCTCCCCAAATCAGACGGCTTAAAATAAGGTAATAAGGTTACGGTGGCTGTGCGTATGGGTTTTCTACTGAGGTAGCCGGGTAAAATAAGGTTTAAGGAATTACGAATTATGAATTACGAATTATGAATTTTGGATTCCACGGATTATAAAGGAATTACGAATTACCAATTACGATTTACGAATTACCAATTACGATTTACGAATAATTACGATTTACGATTTACGAATTCCATTAAAAGATTAGGTGTTGCTCCTGGAGAATAAATGTCTTCAAAGTTTATTGTCTCCAGAGAATGAAGGTGCAGCGCACCGTTAATATCATCTGATGGCTGACTTTGTTCTTTCTCCCCAAATCAGATGGCTTAAAATAAGGTAATAAGGTTACGGTGGCTGTGCGTATGGGTTTTCTACTGAGGTAGCCGTTGAAAATAAGGTTTAAGGAATTACGAATTATGAATTACGAATTATGAATTTTGGATTCCACGGATTTCCTTCGTCCGTCAGCTGACGGACGAAGGAACCAAATATGAATTACGAATCAATAAATTACGAATTACGAATTACGATTTACCAATTACGAATTACCAATTACGATTTACGAATTCCATTAAAAGATTAGGTGTTGCTCCTGGAGAATAAATGTCTTCAAAGTTTATTGTTTACAGAGAATGAAGATGCAGCGCACCGGTAATATTTATAGATTAAAGGATTCCATTTAAAAAGGATTACACGGATTATAAAGGAATTACGAATTACTAATTACGATTTACGATTTACGAATTACCAATTACGTATTACTAATTACGATTTACGAATTCCATTAAAAGATTAGGTGTTGCTCCTGGAGAATAAATGTCTTCAAAGTTTATTGCCTCCAGAGAATGAAGGTGCAGCGCACCGGTAATATTTATAGATTAAAGGATTCCACTGCCTGCCCCGAGAATCGGGGGATTTATAAAGGAATTACAAATTACAAATTACGATTTACGAATAATTACGATTTACGATTTACGATTTACGAATTACACGGATTATAAAGGAATTACGAATTACGAATTACGATTTACGAATAATTACGATTTACGATTTACGATTTACGAATAATTACGATTTACGAATTCCATTAAAAGATTAGGTGCTGCTCCTGATAAAAATTGTCTTCAAAGTTTATTAAATCACTTGCCTGTCGTTGTTAGGGATAACCGGATCAAGAGGGTATTATGACAAAACAATTAATCCTTTGATTCGATTGTAATGCTTTTTGTTAAGGGTTTTCACCGGTAAATCATTAACCATACAAGTTGCAGCGATGAAGATGTCTCTGAATTCAATCATCATGTTCATTTGTCGCAAATGATGGTAAATCCCTGCAGCCTGGTTTGCAACTTCATCGTTAAATGGTAATACCGGAATGTCTTCAGTCAATAATTTTATGTCATTGACTTTCTCTGGTGTATAAGCGCCTATCAATTATTCATAAACAGTCACAGATGAGACAAATATTTTCTCTTCATCCGGAATCTGAAACAGAGCTGTTTTTGTTTTGTCTTTAGCCCTCAAAAATTCAATAAAAATACTCGTATCGACTACCATTCCTGAATTTTCCAATTACTAAACAATTTTTGGTTCTCCTCAAATATTTTTAAATCAATATCGGACCAGACCGATACATTGAGTATTTTATTTTTGTAAGTTGTCAAAGCAATGTGTTTGTCTTTTTTTTGTTTGCTCAACAAAAAATCCATAAAGTCATTCAATTCCTGCCTTGCAATTTTATCTAACCTATTGTACTTATAAACAATCTCGCTCATCTTTTTTTCTGTAAATCTAATAAATATCATTTGTATTTAAAAGAACTGTTTGCTGATCTTCGATTCACGGATTACGAATTACAGTGAAAAACGAATTACACGAATTAGGACAGCCTGCCCCGAGAAGCGGGGGATTTATAAAGGAATTACGAATTACTAATTACGATTTACGAATTCCATTAAAAGATTAGGTGCTGCTCCCGGATAAAAAATGTCTTCAAAGTTTATTGTCTCCAGAGAATGAAAGTGCAGCGCACCGGTAATAGTTATAGATTAAAGGATTCCATTTTAAAAGGATTCCACGGATTATAAAGGAATTACGAATTACTAATTACGATTTACGAATAATTACGATTTACGATTTACGAATTCCATTAAAAGTTTAGGTGTTGCTCTGAATAATAAATGTCTTCAAAGTTTATTGTCTCCAGAGAATGAAGGTGCAGCGCACCGGTAATATTTATAGATTAAAGGATTCCATTTAAAAAGGATTCCACGGATTATAAAGGAATTACGAATTACTAATTACGATTTACGAATTACCAATTACGATTTACGAATAATTACGATTTACGATTTACGAATTCCATTAAAAGATTAGGTGTTGCTCCTGGAGAATAAATGTCTTCAAAGTTTATTGTCTCCAGAGAATGAAGGTGCAGCGCACCGTTAATAGTTATAGCAAAACATCTAATCAGTAAATCCTTAGGTGCAGTGCACCGGTAATATCATCTGATGGCTTACTTCGCTCCCCCTCGTTTGCAACGAGGGGTTTGTTGTTTTGAGTTTGCAACTCTTTCTACGGCTTCTTTAATACGATTGCTTTCTGAAACCGATTAATTAATGGAATGTCAAACGACCGACAGCTTCCCCCTCCCCGCTGCGCGGGGCCGGCTGTTACAAACGAGGGGGAGGATTAACGAATTACGCGGATTCTTACATTCTTTTTGGACAATATATTTTAATGTTTTTGTCATTGCAGGAATTTGAAAAAACAGGAATTGAATTAATAATGAGAATAGCAGGAGAATATGACTATTGATGCATCTGTAACCTTGTAAATTAATTCAATATTTCTCATAACATGTCATCCGCTTTTAAAGCAATGACCTGTTTTCTTTCTTCATATTCTGCGATTCTATCCTGTAAAACTTGCGTAAAAACAGGATTGCTTAAGATATTATCTGTCTCGTCTGCTTGTTGTATATTAATTTCAACTGTTTTATGAGGAAACAGTTTTTTGATTGCTTCAATAAATTCAGGTGTAATCGCATCAGTATTTATTGTGATTGTCGTTTCCATGATTTCAATTTTTTATCAGTTTACTTCGCTGATCTTCTTCTCACAAATATACAAAAATAAATAATTCGTGGGCGAAGTTGTTGAATAGCGAATTACACGAATTCCTTCGTCCGTCAGCTGACGGATCAGGAACAAAATGTGAATTACGAATCAATAAATTACGAATTACGAATAATTACGATTTACGAATTACGATTTACGAATTACGATTTACGATTTACACGAATTTCTTCACAGACGGGTGTTGTTTAAAAAGATTACACTGCCTGCCCCGAGAATCGGGGGATTTATAAAGGAATTACAAATTACCAATTACGATTTACGAATTCCATTAAAAGATTAGGTGTTGCTTCTGATAAAAAATGTCTTCAAAGTTTATTGTCTCCAGAGAATGAAGGTGCAGCGCACCGGTAATATCATCTGATGGCTGACTTCGTTCTTTCTCCATATTGTGGGAGTGGGTTTTCTAAAAAGAGTTTATCTAAAACTGTTGAATAACATTGATTTTTTAGTTAAGGTCTATGAGAATAAAAATTTAAACGCAAAGAACGCTGAGAAGGCGCAAAGAACAGCAGAGGTAGATATTCCCGAATTTCTTTGCGGTTCTATGCGTAAAACTTTGCGATCTCTGCGGTAAAATTTCAACTGCTATTGCTAACTAAACGACATTGAATTACGAATTACGATTTACGAATTCCATTAAAAGATTAGGTGTTGCTCCTGGAGAATAAATGTCTTCAAAGTTTATTGTCTCCAGAGAATGAAGATGCAGCGCACCGGTAATATCGTCTGATGGCTGACTTCGTTCTTTCTCCCCAAATCAGATGTTTTCATCCTTATTCCCTTAGAAAGAGATACACAAAACACAGTATTTCCATATTCCTTTATTGTACTTTATTCCCAAAATAAAGGAATAAGGGGAATTTATGCGGAGAACTGAATTTGTCTATTAAGGGAATAAGGGTCACTCACAAAAGATTACACATCAGAAAACAGTCTGGCCCTGTTTATCGGGTTTTTCGTGCATTAGGTTCTTTTATCGACTTTTACTAAGTGAAGTCTAGTAATTTTATCAAAGTCTTTTATGTTATTCGTAATTAATGAACAATTATTGACCAGACAGGTGGCGGCAATAATTGCGTCAGGAAGTTTTATGTTGTATTTCTTCCGTATTTGAATTGTTTCAAGAATAATATCTTCTTCCAAATCATAAATGATTGAATTTGAGATAAAAGAACTAAGAGCCTCTGATGCGTTTCCATTTAGACTTTTGAATCCCATAAGCTCGATTCTATTGATTACCGATATAGAATACCGCTTACCTAAAATCCGATCCATAAATATCTCAGATTCATTTGACAAAGCCAATCCAAAATAATAAATGGCAACATTTGTATCAATCAAATGATTCTTTCGTTCCATTCGTTTCTTGATATTTCTATTTCTTTGGCCAGTTCAATTGCTCTTTCGGTGCTAATTGCTCCTTTGAAACGAATGAGGGAATTCATAGTTTGTTTTTCAATAATATGCATTTTAATCATCTTTGCTTTTTCAAGACTTTTTAAAATTGACAAGGCATTTTTATTTTTTAATTCTATTTGAATTGTTTCCATGTTTTCAATTTTTTATCAGTTTACTTCGCTGATCTGCTTCTCACAAATATACGAAAATGATTACACGAATTAACACGAATCCCAATAAAGAACGAATTCCATTTAGAATGGATTCCGCGGATTATAACTGATTATGCTGCCTGCTCCGAGAATCGGGGGATTTATAAAGGAATTACGAATTACTAATTACGATTTACGAATTCCATTAAAAGATTAGGTGTTGCTCTGAATAATAAATGTCTTCAAAGTTTATTGCCTTCACGAAGCTAAGGTGCAGCGCACCGTTAATAGTTATAGCAAAACATCCAATCTGTAAATTCTTAGGTGCAGCGCACCGGTAATATCATCTGATGGCTTACTTCGCCCTTTCTCCATAAATCAGACGGCTTAAAATAAGGTAATAAGGTTGCCGTGTTGTGGGAGTGGGTTTTCTACTGAGGTAGCCGGGTAAAATAAGGTTTAAAGGAAGAACAGCCTGCTATAAAGGAATTACGATTTACGAATTACGAATTAGGAATTACGTCCGTCAGCTGACGGATCACAGAAGTTACACAGTGTTTATAAAAGTACTCTGAGAAACTACCTACTACCTTTTAAAAAAGATCAGGTCAGCAATATCAATCTTCTTAAAGTCCTGATCTGCTGTAATTAATGGCATATTGAGCCAAAGTGATGTTGCCATTATGATACAATCGGGAAGCTTGATTGGGTAACTTTGACGTAAGCTGATTGTATATTCTTTTATTTCAGGTGTTATATCAATTACAGTGCATTCGGAAATGAACTGCTTTATTTTTAGCTTGTCAGTCGGATTTATATTTCGGTTACCCAGTAATTCTAATTGAGTAATAAATGACAGGAAAAGATTTTTTCTTCAAGAAGGGGGATTAGTGTTTCTTCTCCATTGAGCAGATAAAGTACAATGTTTGTATCTAAAAGTACATTATTCCCATTCATTACGCCATTTTTTTTGAAGTTTTAGTGGGTCTTCTTGCAAAGAAATGGATCCGCAATATTCTTTTAAATCAGGTCCTTTAATTTTCACTGTCCGTTTTTTTAGGGCTAACTGTATTTTTTCACGTGATGTTCCCTTTTTTATTGTTGTTACCATCTCTTCTTTTTTTGTTTGCTTCGCTAAGTCTTACCTTTCACAAATATACGAAAATGATTACACGAATTATTACGAATCAATAAATTACGAATTAGGAATTACGAATTACGAATTACGAATTACCAATTACGAATTACGATTTACGAATTACACGAATTTCTTCACAGACGGGTGTTGTTTAAAAGGATTACACTGCCTGCCCCGAGAATCGGGGGATTTATAAAGGATTTAGCTTCGCTGATCTTCGATTCACGGATTTGTTCAAAGAAAGGTGTTGCTTCGGGATAAAAAATGTCTTCAGAGGTTATTAAATCACGCATCTGGTAGATCATTTCTGCTCATGGAGCCATCCGGATCAACAAAATATATATTCTAAGCAACTTCATAAACGATTCCGTTTGGTTGAACCATTTGAGATGAGGCGTTTAATACTTCGATTCCCACAATGTTTCCCTCAAGGTCGTAATCAAGTATAATACCAGGTTTATCTTCGTTGCTCTCAGCAATTTTGTTTTCTGAGAATCGTATGTAAACAATGTCGAGTTCTTTATCGTATCGAATAACCATATTTATCGATTTTTGAAGTTTTATAATTCGATTGTCATTCGCTTAAAATGTTTACTGTAAAATTAACATTTTCGGATTAAGAACAATCATTTCTTCACAGTTAGGTGTTGCTTCTGATAAAAAATGTCTTCAAAGTTTATTGATGAGTTGCACCAGCGCGATTAAATTTACGCTTTATTCAATAATCTGGCAGTATGATGGACGCGGACTATCCCAATATGGTCAGAATGAATTTTGTAGACGATCCTATAATTTCCTTCAATAAGTTCTCGTATTGAATTTTTACCATTTTTTAATTATTTCTTCCACTTTTTCATGAGGTATCGTATTTCCCTGCTCTAATTGCAATAATCCTTCTTCTACCTTTTCCATAAAAACCAGTTTTTCGAGTAATTTTTCCAACTCAAAATCCTGAGGTAATGTTTTCAGTGCTTCAATCACATATTCTTTTTTCATTCTAAAAGGTATTAAACAATTTTTGATGCATAAAGATATGACGAATTTACGAATTCTTCGCTCCCCCTCGTTTGCAACGAGGGGTTTGTTGTTTTGAGTTTGCAACTCTTTCTATGGCTTCTTTAATACGATTGCTTTCTGAAACCGATTAATTAATGGAATGTCGTTACAAACGACCGACAGCTTCCCCCTCGTTACAAACGAGGGGGAGGATTAGCCGGGTAAAATAAGGTTTAAAGGAACGGCTGTGGTGCGAATTAACCCAAATCAGATGTCTTAAAAACCTTATTTTTTAAGAAAAAACCTCAGTAGATATTGAATAACTAATTTAACCAAACCTTATTACCTTATTCCATGATCTGAGATTACGTATTAAACTGCCTGCCCCTATTTGTCCCTTCCTATCCCGTTGTATCGGGGGTTTTTGCAGGAAGAATCGGAGGATTAGATCATAGATTAGGTGTTACTAAAAATATGAAACAGGTCTTATAAAAAATTGTTCCATTTCTGATCATCGTTTTTATCGTCTTCGATGATTTGGTTGTTGTTTGCAGCATAAAACTGTTCGTCTTCTGTCAAATGAAAGAATTCCTCCCAATTGACGTTTTTGTCGTCAGCATTTAAAAAGGATTCCACGGATTTATAACGGATTCCATTTAAAAAGGATTCCGCGGATTAAAACGGATTACACGGATTCTTACAAAGAGAGGTGTTGCTCCTGGATAAAAAATGTCTTCAGAGTTTATTAAACTACCACCAATTTCTTGTTTAGCCTATATGGTGTGCTATTCTCAGCATGATAGATTCGCAAAAATTAATAAAATCATTTATTTCAGAAACCGTCGGCTTGCCATGCGGCAGAAGTCCCAAATCACCCGGATATCTGGCATCAATATAAACTTCGTTGATGGTTCCAAGCAGAATTTCTTCGGGTACTGAAAGTGTTATTTTTGCATTAAATTGTAACCGAATTAGGTCATGAGATTTAATTGCTGGTTTATCCAATTCTTCAATCACCGCCTTGAAGCATTTTTCTAAACACTGCTGGCAATGAAAAGCTGATAAATTGGTGAGTCTGTCATCACCTTTCAATAGTTTGGATGCGAGCAAGTCATCTTCAGCAGCTGTGAGCCAATCCTAAGTTGTCTGCTTCATAGATAACTGTTCCTGTATTGATTATTTCCTTTTTAAAGCCACTGTTTAGTTGAATAAACCGATCATACATTGGTTTTGTATGTACGATCAGGTCAATGTCAGCATACTTTCGTAAGGTATTAAGGGCGTTTGCAATTTTAAGCTTAATTTCCATTTTTTGAGCAAATGAATCAGGTACATAAGTGTCGTTTGTAACAACGAGCAGATCAATATCGCTATCGTCTGTCTGGGTCCCCTTCGCATACGATCCAAACAAGACAACCTTGCTTACATTTGAATGTTGCAATGAGAGGGTAATCTGTCTTATTAAATCTGTCTTGTTCATAATGCTAAAGTAATAATATTAAAAACAAATTACACGAATTAAAACGAATTACATTAAAAGCAAATTACACAAATTTCCTTCGGCTGCGCTCAGGAACCATCCTTCGACTGTGCTCAGGAACCGGGGAATTTAGCACGCTGATCTTCGATTCACGAATTCAAGTTTGGGTATTGCTCCCCGATTATTCAATCCAGTTTCTTGCAGTAAGAAAGTCATGCATGTAATTAATGTTTTCCCTCAATTGTATAGTAAGCTCAATTACTTCAGGTACAAGATCGCGGATTGCTTCCGGGATATACTCATGAGCAATTTGATTTCTCATATCGCGAATTCCAATCATCTGATTGGCAGAGAGGATCATCCTGATTTTCTCGCCTGTATTCATCAAATCGATAAATGGCACAAACGGCTCATGGAGCAACATCCATGTTGTACGGATGATTTTCTGTGTAAATAAGTCTGAAGTCCTGTTGAATTTCGATGTTAACGAGTCAAATGATTCCTGTTCTTCAAAAGTATATTCCGTCTTAATTCCGATTGCATTGCATTTTTCCACCGACTGAAACAGCGTTTCTACCGCGGATTGGAGCATACTCCATTCACCTTGAAGTAATTGCCTGAGTTGTTCGTCATTGCCATTTTTCATAAGATAACAGCATTTGATTTGATCAGTTGCCCGAACAGGGATTGGTCGTCATGTGTAAAATTAACGAGGTCGATTTTCTGCCATCCGAATTTTTTATAAAATTCGATTCGGATGGTTCTGAAGATTCTTTTGTCGACAAGCGTATCGGAAAGTACCAACAGATCGATATCTCCGCCAAAAGCTGAATCATTTGTACGCGAACCAAACAAATAAATCAGGGAACCTGGTACTTTTTCATTTATTGTTTGTTTAAAAAATCGGATCATGGCCGTATCTAACCTCATTTTTTGTTTTAAAGATACAGAAAATACGA
Organism: uncultured Bacteroidales bacterium; assembly: GCA_942493325.1. GTDB lineage: Bacteria > Bacteroidota > Bacteroidia > Bacteroidales > Prolixibacteraceae > JAAFHB01. The sequence goes on from OW818689.1 coordinate 6,619,796, forward strand.
ATAACATTAAAAACGGATTCCATTTAAAACGGATTACACGGATTTATAAAGGAATTACGAATTACCAATTACGAATTACCAATTACGAATTACGCTCCCCCTCGTTTGCAACGAGGGGTTTGTTGTTTTGAGTTTGCAACTCTTTCTACGGCTTCTTTAATACGATTGCTTTCTGAAACCGATTAATTAATGGAATGTCGTTATAAACGACCGACAGTTTCCCCCTCCCCGCTGCGCGGGGCCGGCTGTTACAAACGAGGGGGAGGATTACGGTGGCTGTGCGTATGGGTTTTCTACTGAGGTAGCCGGGTAAAATAAGGTTTAAAGAAAGAACAGCCTGCCCCGGGAATCGGGGAATTACACGAAACGAAGTTCGACTGCCTGTCCCGAGAATCGGGGGATTCGTTCACAGTTTGGTGTTGCTGAAAATGCTAATTACGCGAATTTTAGCGAATTACTCGGATTCTTACAAAGAGAGGTGTTGCTTGGGGATAAAAAATGGCTTCAGAGTTTATTATACTTATTTTTATAAGAGTCCTTCCACCAGGATATCTTCATCGAGGTCTTCCCAATGTATTCCTTCACCATCGCCAATAAATCTCCAGTTGTTCCTTTGTGCATCAGTGGCATCCCGGAGTGAAGGGAACCAGTTTAAAGGAACAGAAAGTTCGCGTCCATCATCTAAAATGAGGTACATTTTAATGTCGTCGAACCAAATATTTACAGCATTAGTTGATTTAGTAATTTGTAAAACGCTCATCCCATTTTGCTTTAAAAAGTTCAATATTTTCCAAAACTAACTTTCTGATTTCATTTAACTCACCTGCATTAAATCTTTTGGATCTAAGCAATTCTGCATTTTTCAGCGAGAACTTTGCCGTACATCTGTTTTTTTCAACGTGAATATGCGGAGGATGGTGGTCATTTATATAAAAGAAGAACCGATATCCGCTAATTCTTAAAATTGTAGGCATATTCTTTATTTCAAAGATAATGAAATTTCACTATAATGAATTCGTGGTATGCTGAAAAGATTTCACGAATTTCCTTCGGCTGCGCTCAGGAACCATCCTTCGGCTGCGCTCAGGAACCAAATATGAATTACGAATCATTAAATTACGAATTACGAATAATTACGATTTACGATTTACGATTTACGATTTACGATTAATGAGAGGTGTTGCTACGGGATAAAAAATGTCTTCAAAGTTTATTGTCTCCAGAGAATGAAGGTGCAGCGTACCGTTAATAGTTATAGATTAAGGATACGTCAAAAATTAACTTTAATACATTCTTTCAGGTAAGCTTCAATTTGAAGGGGCGTCACTTTGTATTTAGGCATTAAATGATCGAAGTCGTTATCGATGAAAAAACGAGAACTATCTGTCAACATGGCCAGTAAATTTTTGGTTGATAAAATGTGTTCAGAATAATTTAAAGATAAGTTTATCACTTGTTTTAAATTTATTCCATGCTGAAGTATGGAGTAAATATCGTAATAATCCCTAAAATTACTCCGGCGAAGCAATACCTCCATTTTCATGGCACCTATAGCCTCAATATCAGCCAGCCATAAATTATCCTTTAAATGAACCGGTTATTTAACTGCAAAGACAGAGCCGTTCCTCCTACAAGAAAATAAGGTTTTATACATTCAAGGATGGTAATCTTGTCGAATAGCTTATTGGTATGTGGAGCTAATGCGGTCATCTGAATTTATTAATATGCTGACTAATACTACTTTTAATATAATAACTTATTAATATCTTCGATATCTAAATATATTAAGGTTTTTTCAATCAAAATATCATCAGGGATTGGAGTTTCCTGACTCATATTAAACGACCAAAAACAGTTTCGTTCGATCAACTTTTTGCTTAATATTTCCTTATCAGCATTCATATATTTTTTTGTATTAACAAACATTTGACCAATTCACAGCTTTACCGGAAGGTAGGCCGGGAACGAATCTGCCTGCTTTTGAACAAAGTTAGTGAAATATACGAATCAAGGATTGAATTCCTTGAATGATTAGGTGTTGCGAAAATATGAATTCCATTTAAAACGGATTCCGCGGATTAAAACGGATTTAGCTTCGCTGATCTTCGATTCACGGATTCGTTCATAGTTTAGATGTTGCTTGTATTCGCTTTTCCTATGCTTTTATAATCGAAGCCGATTTCCTTCATCTTTACATCATCAAGAATATTACGGCCATCAAATATAAATGCTGGTTTAAGCATTTTACTGTAAACAAGTTGCCAGTTGTAAGATTTAAACTCATCCCATTCTGTCAGAATAGCAATCGCATGCGCATCTGCCATGGCTGAATAGGGATCGGAATGAATGTGTATTAAATGCCCCAATTCTGAAGAATTGCCGGTAAAGGATTCATCAGCTACATTTTGAATATCTCTCAGGATATTTTCCTTTGTTACCTTGGGATCGTAGATATGTACTTCGGCACGATCTTCAATCAATTTTTTGGCAACATATATCGCCGGAGATTCACGGGTATCGTTGGTATCTTTTTTAAATGCCCAGCCCAGCATTGCAATTTTTTTGCCCGAAACCGTATTAAACAGGGTATCGATGATCTGTTTGGCAAAGCGGTTTTTCTGGTAATCATTCATTATAATAACCTGCTCCCAGTAAGCGGCCACTTCGGGCAGATTAAAATGCCGGCACAGGTACACCAGATTAAGTATATCTTTCTGAAAACATGATCCTCCAAATCCTACCGAAGATTTAAGAAATTTAGACCCTATACGGCTGTCTGCCCCAATAGCGGCGGCAATTTCACCGATATCGGCACCTGTTCTTTCGCATAAAGCAGATATGGAATTGATACTTGAAATGCGTTGTGCCAGGAAAGCGTTTGCCGTTAACTTGGATAATTCGCTACTCCACACATTGGTTTGAAGTATTTTATTTTGCGGAACCCAGCGTGCGTAGATGCTTGTTAAGATTTCAATGGCATTCAGTCCGTCAGGTGTTTGATCGCCTCCAATCAGTACCCGGTCAGGATGGTGTAAATCGGCGATGGCTGTTCCCTCGGCTAAAAATTCAGGATTGGATAAAACCTGGAATTGCAGTCCTTTGGTATTGTTACTTAAAATGGTTTTAATCGATTGTGCAGTCCGCACCGGTAAGGTCGATTTCTCGACTACGATCTTATTTTCTTCAGCCACTTCCGCAATCTGCCGTGCACAAAGCTCGATGAACTTTAAATCGGCTGCCATCCCTTTTCCAACACCATAGGTCTTCGTCGGGGTGTTGACTGAAATAAAAATAATATCACCACTGCGGATGGCACCAGCCACATCGGTGGAAAAAAACAGGTTTCTGCCGCGCGTTTGTGCGACAATTTCTTTTAGTCCGGGTTCATAGATTGGCAGGTTTTCGAGGTTTTCATCGTTCCAGGCTGCAATGCGTTGCGGATTTATATCGACGATGGTTACTTCAATGTCGGGACATTTTTCGGCGATTACCGCCATTGTTGGTCCGCCTACATATCCGGCACCAATACAGGTTATCTTCATAGATTACGAATTTCACGAATTAAGACGAATTACACGGATTTCCTTCGACTGCGCTCAGGAACCTTCGGATTACACTGCCTGCCCCGAGAATCGGGGGATTCGTTCACAGTCAGGTGTTGCTGAAAATGAATAATGTCTTCAAAGTTACAGAAACGAAACTTTAATTTCACCTGATACGTTTAAGGGTAAAGAAGATAATCAAATTTCAGAAAAAGGTCGTAGGGTAACAAAATGGCGACAAACCTAATTAATGCAAAAGGGGATATAAAACACGAATTTCATTCTCACGAATTCTCACGAATTCCAAGAATTCCAAGAATTTAAACGAATGGGTGTTGCTCCATAAACTGTTGACTAAACCGGTCAGCGGGTCAGTATTGTGAATTCAACTGACATAATAAAATTATTATCCCCGGGTAATAGTTGACGTAATGTTTGAAATGTTATAACGGTGGGAGCTGTTCTTTGTGGCTTTATAGCGATGCATATCTGTCGCTTTTCTATCGTTAAACAGGTAATGCCCGAAAGAGAAAAAAGTGGTCACCCTTATCCCCGTTTTAACTCCGGGAATAACCGTTTAATGAAGAAGAGCGGACACGTCTGAAAATTGTAATGATCTCAATAACGCCGCATGAATACTGTATTTTGTGCGTGAATAGTGAGTATTAAATAGCACTCATTACAAAAACTTTCTTCGGGATTGTTGCTTTTTATGCCCAAAGGAGAATCGTAAAAGTCATATTGTTATACAGCTTCGCCCTCTCAGTCACACGAAATGACCTCTGAAGTACCGGCTCTGATTTTGGAATTTTGTATCAGGTCGCAATATTAGTTAATTTATTTTAACGGTCCATTGAAAGAAATACTAAAATTATTAATTAGATTAGTTCCAAGCCAATTGATCAATTAATTGATTCTCAGTATTCAATATTTTTGTGGATCCATTTTTCAGGAAAATGGCTGTGCGAAGCAACCTTTAAAGTGCCTGATCTTGGTTATCAATAAGCGTATTTGATGCCATTTTCACATTTAACCGGGGTAATTCCGGATTTATGCCACGGTTCCCGGAAACTGGTTTTCGAAGTATCCGCATAAGGGGAGTTGTGCAGGGAAATACATGGAGAAATAAAAAGGGGGAGGCGTGAAAGCATATATTTTTAAACGAAACCGGATGTTTGGGCGCAAGATGTAATGTTTGCAGAAAGGGAAATACAATGGAACTATCTCCCCCTTTGAAAAAAGGGGGAACACAAGGGGGATTTATATAGTTCGAACAATTAATATAATCTTTGTCAACAAATCAATTCTGTGCAGAAACGTATGTATTGAAAATTTGCTAAGACAATTATAATCATTGTGTTAATGAAAATCCACCCTGGCCCCCCATCCCCCTTTATTTTTTTCTAAAGGGGGTAGGGGGATTAAAAAGGGGGAGTCATGCCAGCAAATTTATTCTTTCAAAATGTAAATCATTGTAGTAACGAAAATCCCCCCTGGCCCCCCTTTAAAAAGGGGGATTCATGCAAGCAAAAACGTGCGAGCTTAATAAGAGCAGTTATGCAGGGAAAGTTTTTCGCAAGAACAATCAAGTGTAGATTGGTCAATAGATTACTTCAAGGCGGAAAAGTACTTACTGAAATTTTGCTAACACAGTAATAATCATTGTACTAACGAAAATCCCCCCCTAGCCCCCCTTTCCCCCTTTGCTTTTTCAAAAGGGGGAATTAAAGGGGGATTTTAAAAAGGGGGAATAGATTAAAATCCCTTTGATTTTTTCACTAAAGCCGAAAAATTCAATTTGAAGGAACTCCCCCTTTGCAAAAAGGGGGAACACAAGGGGGATTTATATAGTTCGAACAATTAATATAATCTTTGTCAACAAATCAATTCTGTGTTGAAACTTATGAATTGAAAATTTGCTAAGACAATTATAATCATTGTGTTAATGAAAATCCACCCTGGCCCCCCATCCCCCTTTATTTATTTTCTAAATGGGGAAGGGTGATTAAAAAGGGGGAGTCATGCCAGCAAATTTATTCTTTCAAAATGTAAATCATTGTAGTAACGAAAATCCCCCCTGGCCCCCCTTTAAAAAGGGGGATTCATGCAAGCAAAAACGTGCGAGCTTAATAAGAGCAGTTATGCAGGGAAAGTTTTTCGCAAGAACAATCAAGTGTAGATTGGTCAATAGATTACTTCAAGGCGGAAAAGTACTTACTGAAATTTTGCTAACACAGTAATAATCATTGTACTAACGAAAATCCCCCCCTAGCCCCCCTTTCCCCCTTTGCTTTTTCAAAAGGGGGAATAGATTAAAATCCCTTTGATTTTTTCACTAAAGCCGAAAAATTCAATTTGAAGGAACTCCCCCTTTGCAAAAAGGGGGAATTAAAGGGGGATTTTAAAAAGGGGGAGTCATGCAGGCAAATATTTTTAAACTAAATCGGAAGGTTTCATCAGTCTCTACATGGCGTTTAATCCCATATAGTCAATTAAATAATTATATTTTTCCGGGATCTTGCTCGAGAGATTCAACTGCATAACTAATTTTTTCTACGACGTCATCAAGCCTATAAACGACTTCGGCCTCTGAAAATCTTAACAAAACATATCCCAGGCTTTCAAGATAGTCTTGTCTTTTGCGGTCTGATTCGGATTTTGAAAAATGTGAATTACCATCAATTTCGATAATCAGATTTAATTTTCGGCAAATGAAATCAACTACATAATTTCCCAACGGAAATTGCCTGTTAAACTGGTAGCCATACATCTTTCTTGCTTTTAAAGCATAAAACCATAACATAGCCTCTCCTCTTGTACCTTCACTGCGCAGTTTGCGCGCAAAATGTTTTAGATTCGTATTATAGTGGGTCGAATGGCTCATTGACTTTTTGAATAAAAGTTCAATTAAAGATATGAAAAAAATTGCAGATAAAAATCAGTTTTGGGCAGAAACATACGGATTAAATATTGCTAAGACAATGATAATCATTGTAATGGCAAAAATCCCCCCTGGTCACCCATCCCCCTTTATTTTTTTCTAAAGGGGGTAGGGGGATTAAAAAGGGGGAGTCATGCCAGCAAATTTATTCTTTCAAAATGTAAATCATTGGGATAACAAAAATCCCCCCTGGCCCCCCTTTCCCCCTTTGCTTTTTCAAAAGGGGGAATTAAAGGGGGATTTTAAAAAGGGGGAGTCATGCAAGGAAACACCTGGGTATTTAATAAGAGGAGTTGTGCAGGAAAATACATGGATAAATAAAAAGAGGGAGTCGTGAAAGCAAATATTCCTTTCCCCCTTTGCTTTTTCAAAAGGGGGAATTAAAGGAGGATTTTAAAAAGGGGGAGGGCGTGCAAGCAAAAACGTTTTACTATGAAAATCATTGTGGTAGGAAAAATCCCCCCTGGCTCATGGGGGGTTTACAAGATCCAGTTTATGCCGATAGTTCCGCCATACCTGTTTTCGAAGCGTTCGCCGTAATCGGCAGCCATCCCCAGGTTAATTCTTAACGGCAGCTTTCTGAACCGGTAATTCAGGTCATACAGGCAGGAGAACTGACTGATGATTTCCTCAAAAGGCTTTTCGTAGGTTCCGCGGCTCTGTGACCAGGTCATCAGTGATTTCCATCCTAACCGCCCGATAATTGTACCGCCAATACCTATGTGGTGCATTTCGATCCTGGTATTATCAAATCCTTTCGGGATGCCATCTTCCCCGATCACGGGAATAAACAGCGGTGTACCCATCATTTTGTCGTGATAGACATGTCCCGATGAATAGAATCCGTCCGACATACCTATTCCGAGCGCAAAGTAGTTGTCGCGTCCGCGGCCCGTGAGTACACCAGGTACCCCGGAAGGCAACAGGTGGTATGATCCGCTTTGATTGAGGGTGTTCATGAATTCATACACGAAATCACTGAACAGCGCCTCTCTTTTTTTATTTGCGTAATGCAAACCCCAGAGTCCGTCGGGCATATTGTCGAATTCAAGACCTGAACGGTCTTCATACGGATGATTCCAGTAAAAAGTGAGTGTATGACCACCTAAATTTTTCTCTGCTTCGAATGCATACATCCCGATTGAATTTCCCGCGGCATTAATCTGGTCGGAACCTGAGGAGTTCTTCCCGCCTTTCAGCCCGAAGATGTAACGGGGATAATACTCAATGCCGGGTGCTTTTCCCTGGGTTTTGGAAGTCCCTCCCCAGTATACCCAGTGGTCCAGGCCAAGGGTGAAGCTCCACGATTTAAGGGTGGCCCTGCCATAGAGGTATTTATGGTGAAGCATTGCATTGGACATGTCGCGGTGATCGGTCAGGAAATTTTCCTCGTAAAGTGCTTTGGCAGTGAACCATTTTTTCTGTGAGAAGACCGGGATAAAACCATCTGTGGAGAAAGTAATTCCCGGTAGCGGACGCGCATTTCCCGACCACATCATATTGCCGTTTGTATGCGATAGCCCGGCATATTTAACGGGTTCGTTCCTTGCACCAATCTTTACCACGAGCCGTTTGTAGCGCGCGCCGATCCAGTACTGATTGAACTGGTAGCCCGTTTTATCGCCATAACCTGCAATGAAGGTCGTGCCATAGGTGTAATCCCATTTTTTGGTCGTATCGGTGTCCAGTCCGCGTGCCAAACCTGCCTGCAGCAACTGGTAGTAATTGTTTTCAGTCGTAAAAGCACCGTTCTGATTGCTTGTGAACCAGAAAGGAAGGTTATTGCCGGATGACCCGTAGGAGTTGAAACTGAACCGGAAGTCAGGCTCGATGGCTGCGGTGTTGAGCGAAAAAAGAAGCGTTGTAATAAGAAAAGCAGATTTCATCAGAAAAAATTTCACGAATTTAAACGAATTTAGCTTCGCTGATCTTCGATTCACGAATTCATTCATAAGGAAAAATTTCACGGATTTCAATGGCGCGAATTTCACGAATTAAAACGAATTACACGAATTTCTGCGGAGCCAATTTCGCTAAATGGTATTCAAAAGTTTATTGAGATCATCTTTTAGTTTGGGCAGATCAAGACAGATAATTTGCCAAATTATGTCAACATTAATTCCAAAATAATGATGAGCAATTATATTGCGTAATGCATAGATCTTTTGCCAGTCAACCTGGTCATTTTTTGCCTTAAACTCATCCGCTAATTTTCCTACATCTTCACCAATAACGATAAAGTTCATCATTGCAGCATCAAAATCCCTGTCGTTTTGATAAAGTTCATCTGCAGATTTATAAGCACTGGTATACCTGGCAATCTTCTCAATATTTTCAATCATAGAGAGAATTATGTAGTAATCCTTTTTAAGCATAGATGGTTTCTTCTAATACCAAAGGTTTAAAAATTGGTCGAATCCATTTTTTTGAACAAATATCAATTTCCCGATTAAAACATTTCTTAAGATATTCTTTTAACTCCAGTTCAACTTTATAAAGATTTGGCGTTCCGGGTTCAAATACTACTAAAATATCGATATCACTTTTGTCTGTCTGTTCGTTTCTGGCAAATGAACCAAACAAACCAATTTCAGTACAATAGAAATGATCCCTGAGATAGGCCTTTTTTTCTATAAGAGATTGAATTATTTCCGAGGACGAAAGCATGACTTGTATTTTATAATTTGAAGTAAAAATATAATAAAAAAATCGAAATTACGAATTTAACTGCGCAGATCTTTGATTCACGGATTAAAACGAAGTTTAGGTGCTGCGTCTTATTAATCAGACAGCCAGGAGCCATTCCCACACTGGTATTACCTTTATCGCAGTGTTGTCAGGAAGAATGGATGCTTCGGCGTCGTAGTATAGCAGGATCCCTTCCTGTAATTTATAAGTATGAACAGCCTCCTGCAATCCCTTGTATTCACGATCGATGTTATTTGCATTTAACTGGTAAGCTACCTGCATGACGAAATTAGAGGCAAAGTAAAGTCCTATTTGTTTAATTTCATTAATTAGAATCTGGTTTAAGATCGGACCATCGTAACAGCATTTTGAAGTAGCTCTTTTTCTCATTTTGGTGTTGTAATTAACAATGATTACCGAGACATCCATTGGCTGGTAAATTACGAATTATGAATTATGAATTTATACGAATTTACACAAATTACGAATTAAACGAATCCCGAATCGTAAACTCTCGGGACGAATTTCGCGAATTTCTTCACAGCAAGGTGTTGCTCATGAATGAATTTGATGAATTTAGATGTGCTGATCGATTGACTCTGGAATTTGCGGCGCATGGAAGGTTTGAACTTCAATTACGGGTAGTAGTTGCGCCGCTTTTTGTTGATCGTCGTTACCCCGGGTGGCGCGATTCCGAATTTTGTTAGTCCAACTAATAATTTGAAGAATCCGGATTCGCTTACCCGGGGTCATTAATATTTAATCCCTTCGGGATTGCAAAAGTCTTTGTTTGAGTGGTAATTTTAATTGAAATAAAATCGTTAAAAATGTCAAACAGTTTGTGGTGGTAATTCCGAGCCTGACTCTAAGTCAGACCTAAATTATTCGTTACGATTGTAATCATCGTACAAATGTTCGTAAATTGACAAATTGGCAAAGTCGGACCCGGAATTAGCACATTTTCTCATCTTCGCCTCCCGAGAACGAAGTGTCTTATTTTCTCCCCTTCGCCATGTTCGCCCCTTCGCCCCATCTCCCCTTCGCCTTTCATAAACCCCTGTTTTTCATTTTAAAATAATAAAAAAACGGTATTCCTGCCAAAGCGGTAACAAGGGCGATGGATGATTCCACGGGACGTTCGAGGAAGGAGAGCGAAAGCATCAGCACTCCAAAAAACAGGTATAATAACAGGTGTAACGGAAATCCCTTGATTATCCTCTTGTTCTGTTCCCGTGCCCTCAATTTGAATACTCCGGCCACTGCCAGTATAGGAAATATTCCAAGTGAAAAACCCATATAGGTAAGGATCTGGTCGAAAGTCCCGGATAATACCATGATTACGGCAATGACTGCCTGCATCATAATGGCGGCGGAAGGAACATGGTAGCGAGGGTGAATTTTTGCGGCAAATTTAAAGAAGTATCCGTCCTGTGCCATTGAATAATATACTCTTGGCCCGATAATGATGAAGGCACTTAAGGATGAAAAAAGGGCAAAGGCAATAAGCAGTGAAAAAGCAAATTCCATTGAACTGCCCCAAAGATTCCGAACGGTAAGCCCGCCAATTGAGATGACATCTTTCATTTCTTCAGGCGGAGTGGCATAAACAAAAACGATATTCAGTAAAACATACATGATCATCACTATTCCTGTTCCGTAAAGCAGCGAACGGGGAATGTTCTTTACCGGATCTTTTATTTCGGAGCCTATATAGGTCGATGCGTTCCAGCCACTATAGGCAAACATGATCCACATCAGGGAGAGACCCATTGTTTTGAAGGTACTGAAATTTAAAACTGCAGGTTTTCCTTGCGAGAAATGGGTAAAATCGCCTTGTCCGAATGATAATCCCGCAAGGATAAGTACCGCAATAAGAACTACCTTCATAATGGTGAGGTAGTTCTGGATCTTCGACCCGAATTTAAGACCACGAAGATGGATAAATGTAAAAAGAAGAATGATCGCTATCGCCATGATCTTATCGAGGTGCCGTCCCGGATTGCCGGTTTGTATCAGTGCGGGGAAAGCCCTGAATAAATATTCACTGAAACCGATTGCAGAAGCAGCTATGGGTGCGGAAAAACCGGCCACAAATGATACCCAGCCACTAAGAAATCCAAAAAGGGGGCTGTACAAACGCGAGAGAAAAATATATTCTCCGCCTGCCTGAGGCATTGCTGCTCCTAACTCTGCATAGGAGAGAGCTCCGCATAATGCAATTATCCCGCCGGTTACCCATAGGATAATCAGAAGCCATGGATTTGAGAGTCCGGTCATCAGCAATCCGGAGGTTGTAAAAATTCCAGCTCCGACCATATTGGCGATCACAATATTGGAAGCTGAAAACAGGCCTATTTTATGTGCAATGTGTTTGCCCGCAATGTCTTCCATCGCAACCTATTTGGCTTTTTTGTAACTGATGGCCACTCCGGCACCTTTGTTATCGAGGGTAGTTTTGTAATTGGGAAGTTTGCTTACGTATTCATAAAAACTGTAGTTGTTGTTCGGGCCTACATTATGGGTAACAAAACATCCACCCACCGAAAGCTTTGGATCCATATCTTTGAAATAGTTGATATACCAGCTTTTATCAGCATCGCTGAAGACAAAATCAACGGGTCCCTTTAATGCCGGCACCAGTTCATGAGCATCGGCAAGCCGCGCATCTATGAATTCGGAAACACCTGCTTTTTTAAAATTCGCCAAAGCCTCCTGGTGTCTTCCCTCATCTATTTCGATGGTTATCAGCTTCCCACCTGTCTTGCTCAGGGCCCAGGCAATCCAAATACCTGAATGTCCGGTTGAAGTGCCTATTTCAACCGCATTTTTATAGTTGTTTTTTAGGATTATATCATACAATAGCTGCCCGTCCGATTCCGGTACATTCATATCGCGCCAGCTGTTCCGGCTGCTGTTCAGGAAATCCCTGACCTGTTTATCCCGACTGGTGTCATTTGATTGTGCCTTAACTTTATCATTCTCCGCCAGGGCCATTAACAGGATGCCAATGGCAAAAGGCAATAAAAAACGTTTAAAGATTTTCATAACTTCCGGTATTTGTAAATAAATAGTGAACCATTTTAAATTGTTAACAGCTTACCATTCTGTTTGTTTAAAAAACATTGGGATGTTTGAAGTAAAGAATAAAAGCAATGTTACTGATAAAGTTTCAAATCCGGCGAATCGTGATACTGTTTTTTCCGGGCAATTCGTATTTTTACAATTAAACTTTTCGGAATAATTATAGTCGAATGATTTTAACTTTTTGTTTACAACACATAGCATATAATTAACTAATTTAATGGATTTGAACATTAGAAAATCAGTCAGGACCCCCGTTACAGTAATATTGATTGTTGTAATACTTGCGATCATCCTATATCCCAAAATTAAACCCATGTTTAAACCGGAACAGGGTTCACCTGCAGGTTCATCTGTACGGGCCTCACAAGGTACACGCGGTGGGGGGCAGGCTTTGCTGGCAAGTGGATATTTAATTGCACCGGCACAAATGAATGAGCTGATTTACAGCACAGGTTCATTAAATGCCGACGAGGAAGTGGAACTCTCATTTGAAGCATCGGGCAAAGTAGTGGGCATCTTTTTTAAGGAAGGATCAAGAGTGAAAAAGGGTGTATTACTGGCTAAGATAAACGACCGGCCTTTGCAGGCACAATTATTAAAACTCCAGGCACAGCGAAAACTTTCGCAGGAACGTGAATTTCGTCAGCGGCAGTTGCTGGACCGTGATGCAATCAGCCGTGAGAGTTACGACCAGGTGGCTACCGAGCTTCAATCGCTCGAAGCCGATATTATGCTCCTGGAAGCCCGTATTTCAGAAACGGAATTAAGAGCCCCTTTCGATGGTATTGTTGGATTGCGCATGGTGAGTGAAGGGGCATTTGCCACCACTCAAACCAAAATAGTGCAACTGGTAAAAATCAGTCCGTTAAAGATTGAATTCTCTATCCCGGAACGTTATGCCGGAGAGGTTGCTCCCGGTTATCCCATTACCTTTGTTATTGACGGGATAGAAAAATCATTTAATGCCGAGGTTTACGCGGTTGCGCCAAAAGTAGATGTAGATACCCGGACTATTGTGGCCAGGGCTTATTACCCTAATACAAACGAAGAGTTGAAACCTGGTCGTTTTGCCAGTGTGAGGGCTCTTTTATCACAGATCAACAATACTATTTCTGTTCCCTCGCAAGCCATTATTCCCGAAATGGATGGTGAAAAGGTATTCATTATCAAAAATGGCAAAGCCCAGGAAGTAAAGGTTACCTTAGGGCTACGAACTGAATCGAATGTCCAGGTTAAATCAGGGTTGAATTTTGGTGATACTCTGCTTATTACCGCAATTTTGCAATTGCGCCAGGGGATACCGGTTAAGCTCGATACACTGGTTGCCAACCAACCCATAGTAAACAATATCCAATGAGTCTATCGTCGACCAGTATAAACAGGCCTGTTTTAGCCACTGTTTTTTCGCTTGTAATCCTTTTATTCGGAGCAATCGGATTAACCTATTTAGGGGTCAGGGAGTTTCCCAGCGTCGATCCCCCTCTTATTTCGGTCGACACCTCTTATCCGGGTGCCAATTCCGATGTAATTGAGACACAGATAACCGAACCCTTGGAGCAATCCATCAACGGAATTCCCGGTATCCGTACTTTAACCAGCCGGAGCAGCCAGGGGCGCAGCAGTATCTCTGTCGAGTTCGAACTTACCGTCGATATGGAAACCGCTGCAAACGATGTTCGTGATAAGGTTTCGCAGGCACAGCGTATGTTACCGCGCGACTGTGACCCACCCACTGTTTCGAAAGCCGATGCCGACGCCAGTCCCATTATGATGATCGCGGTGAAAAGCCCGCAGCGATCATTGCTTGAACTATCGGAAATTGCAGATCTTACTTTTAAAGAACAATTACAAACCATTTCGGGGGTGAGCGCCGTATTTATCTGGGGAGAAAAACGCTATGCCATGCGCATCTGGCTCGATCCGGCAAAACTGGCAGGCTATCAGATGACTCCACTCGATGTAAGAAGTGCGATCCTGCGCGAAAACGTAGAGCTTCCGGCAGGAAGCATCGAAGGCACGACTACCGAGCTTACCATCCGTGCATTGGGACTTATGACCACGCCCCAGGAATTCAACAGTCTTATTTTGCGACAAACCGGTGATCAGATTGTGAGGGTGAGTGATATTGGCCGGGCCGAACTTGGTCCTGAAGATTTGCGCGGAATCATGAAATTGAACGGAATACCTATGGTTGCAACCATCATTATTCCTCAACCGGGCGCAAATCATATCGAGATTGTGGATGAAGTCTACCAAAGACTTAAGTATATTCAAAAAGATCTTCCGGAAGATGTAAAATATGAAGTGGGTTTTGACAATACAAATTATATCCGGTCATCAATCGAGGAGGTGGAAAGCACCATTTTTATTGCCTTTTTTCTTGTTGTGGTGATCATTTTTGCATTCCTGCGCGACTGGCGTACCACCATCATACCCATACTGGTTATTCCTGTTTCGTTGATCGGCGCTTTTTTCATCATGTACATTGCCGATTTTACCATCAATGTTCTTACCCTTCTGGCCATCGTCCTTTCCATTGGACTGGTGGTTGATGATGCGATCGTAATGATGGAAAATATATATGTGAAAATTGAACAGGGGATGACCCCGCTTGAGGCCGGTTTCAAAGGATCGAATGAAATATTATTTGCCATTGTTTCGACCACCATTACACTTGTTGCAGTATTCATTCCGATCGTTTTTCTTGAAGGTATGACAGGCAGGTTGTTCCGGGAGTTTAGTATTGTAATTGCAGGCGCTGTCACTATTTCTGCTTTCGTGGCGCTTACCCTGACACCCATGCTTTCGACCAAATTGCTCAGAACCAGGCATAAAAGAAGCAGGATTTATAATTATACTGAAAAATTCTTTGTCGTCTTAAACAGGACCTATCAGACTTCACTCGATTCATTCCTTCGAACAAGATACATCTCATTGATTGTTCTTCTCCTGTCGTTTGTCCTGATCTTTATCCTATGGTCTTCGATTCCGGCCGAAATGGCTCCGCTCGAAGATCGCTCTCAGTTGAGTGTAAATATTACCTCACAGGAGGGATCAACCTACGAGTTTAATCTCAGTTATACAGAAGAGATTGGCGCTTTGGTTGAAAAGGTAATTCCCGAATACGATAAAGTGACGACCATGATAAGGGGTGGTGGTGGTTCTGTGAGAATTCTGTTGGTTAACCCGGCTGAAAGAGAGCGAACGCAACAGCAGATTGCCAATCAGTTATCCAACGAATTACGGTCAAAAACCCGTGCACGTGCCAGTGTAATGCAGCAATCAACCTTTGGTGGACGGCGGTCGGGCCTTCCTGTCCAGTATGTGCTCCAGGCTCCGAATATTGAGAAACTTCGTGAAATACTGCCGAAATTTATGTCCGAAGTGAACGACAATCCAACCTTTGTGATGGCTGATGTAAACCTGAAATTTACCAAGCCGGAACTACAAATTGTGATCAACCGCGATAAAGCTAATCTGCTGGGAGTTTCCACTCAGAATATCGGACAAACCTTGCAGCTGGCGCTCAGTGGTCAGCGGTTTGGTTACTTTATTATGAATGGTAAGCAGTACCAGATTTTGGGGGAACTGGCCAGGGACGACCGGAATAAACCACTTGATCTGAAATCGTTGTACGTAAGAAATGTCAGTGGTCACATGGTGCAGCTCGACAATTTTGTTACGCTGCAGGAGTCTACGGCTCCGCCCCAGTTGTACCGGTACAATCGTTTTGTGGCTGCCACGGTATCCTGCGGATTGGCCGAAGGAAAAACCATCAGCCAGGGAATAGCGGAGATGGATATAATAGCGGCAAAAGTTTTGGATGATTCGTTCCGAACTGCACTTACAGGTGACTCCAAAGACTTTATGGAAAGTTCATCGAGTCTGATGTTTGCCTTTATCCTGGCCATTATACTGATATTCCTGGTTCTTTCGGCTCAGTTCGAAAGCTTTAAAGATCCTTTTATCGTCATGATGACTGTTCCCCTGGCCCT
Organism: uncultured Bacteroidales bacterium; assembly: GCA_942493325.1. Taxonomy (GTDB): domain Bacteria; phylum Bacteroidota; class Bacteroidia; order Bacteroidales; family Prolixibacteraceae; genus JAAFHB01. The sequence goes on from OW818689.1 coordinate 6,636,046, forward strand.
GACCGGAGCATTGGTGTTTATGTGGTATTTCGATATAACGATGAACATTTTCAGCCAGATTGGTTTAATCATGTTAATCGGCCTTGTTACGAAAAACGGAATCCTGATTGTGGAGTTTGCCAATCAGCGAAAAGAAGCAGGCATGAGCCGGCTTGAGGCGATCCGTTATTCTGCTGCCGCCCGGTTCCGCCCTATTTTGATGACCAGCTTATCAACCATACTGGGTATATTACCGCTTGCACTGGGATGGGGCGAAGGAGCACAAAGTCGTGTAGCAATGGGGATTGCCGTAGTGGGCGGGTTACTCATCTCTACTGTCTTAACTTTGTATGTGGTGCCCTCCATTTATCTCTTTATTTCAAGTGAAACGAAAAGCATTACCAATGAACCAAATAAAACTGTCGGATTTGAAACTGCCAAATAGAATAACCCATTTTGTTTGTTTTGTAAGCTTATTTTTTGTTATCAATGATTCAACTGCACAGGAAGTTTACGACCTGAGCCGGAGCATCAAAACCGGACTGGAGCGTAATTTTTCGTTGCAGGTGGTTCGTAACCAGCAGGAAATTGCGACAAACAATTACACACGCGGAAATGCCGGGATGTTGCCTGCCATCACTTCGAACAACCGTTTTGGGGGAACTGTAAATACAACTACCCAAAATTTTGACGACGGAAGCCAGGTGACCTCAAAAGGTGTTCACAACAACAGTGGGTCGGCGGCCATAGATCTCGGGATGCCCATTTTCCGTGGTTTTGAGGTACAAAACACCTATCAGAAACTTGGACAGCAACGCGAATTGACAGGGCTTAATACTCAGATGGCCGTTGAGGACCTGGTCGCGCAGATTGTTTCGGAATACAATTACTATATCCAGCAGCAGAATCTGAATGATAACCTGGCTTATGCCGTGTCGTTATCGCGTGAACGTGTACGCATCGATGAACAGCGATACCTGCTGGGTGGCGCCTCAAAGCTGGAGATGCTGCAGTCGATCGTATATCTGAATGCCGACAGTTCGAGGTATGCACATCAGAATGAAGTACTGCGGTCATCGCAAATCAGGTTTAACGAGCTGCTGGCGGCGGGCGATCCGGGAGAGAATATTATCCTGAAAGATACCGTGATACAAATTAATGACAAGCTTTTGTTTGATGATCTCCTTGGACAGACCCTTCAACACAATACCAGTTTACTTATTGCGGCCAAAAACCAGGTCATTACTGAGCTCGATTATAAAATTATTAAATCGCGGGCTTATCCTTACCTGAACATGTCGTCGGGTTACGGATTGACTTACAACCGTTACGGGGCAAGCACGGTTAGCAATCAGAACAGTCGTGGTTTAAACTATGGTCTGACGCTGGGTATTGACATTTTCGATGGTTTTAACCGCAAGCGCGAAAGAAGTAATGCCCTTATTGAAATTCAAAGCAAGAAAATAAAGTATAAAGAGGTTGAACAGGATGTGAAAGCCGATTTGCTCACCTTTTATTTTGCCTACGAAAATAACCTGCGTTTGCTTAAGCTTGAGGAGCAAAACCTGGGGGTTGCCCGTGAAAACCTTGAGATAGCACTCGAAAGGTATAAACTTGGAAGTTTGGCCGGTCTGGAGCTTCGTGAGGTGCAGAAGAGCCTCCTTGATGCAGAGGAACGGCTTATTTCGGTTAAATTCCAGGCAAAACTTGCCGAAGTATCCCTGTTGCAGATTTCGGGAAAAATTATGGATTACATTTAATGTATGAAATGAAATATTTTGCATTTCAGCCGGGATATAATTTTTTGATAAACCGTATGGAAGAATCCACCAACCTGATCAGGATACCAGTGTCGATGTCTTCAAGTTTGCTGTCAGGCAACCGGCGACACTTTCCTGTGTTTCGGTTGTCTTGTTTTTTGCCATAACGAATTAAAGTTTTGGTGAACGTCATGTATCGTAAAAATATCGTTTTAACATCTATTTTATAATATTGTTTAAAATATCGCGGAGCGATTTAAGTATTGTAGAAACCTCGATGACGAAAACATCGATTACCGCGTTGCGGTTAAACTAATTTCTATTTATAAGTCTGCCTGTGGCGCATAGATCCCTGGTATTTCAATTCAAAGAAGCAGATGCGCCCAATGGAAAACTGTTCATTTTGCTACAATACTGTAACCGCATACGCGGTAAAAAACAATTTTGATCTTACTCCATTTTTGCTGCGTTTATTCGAAGGTCAGGTTCCTGGATTTTGGAAATTTAACGGCATATTTCAAGTCGAATTCCTTCTTGTCATTCGGATTTAATGTAAACTGCCACTCTATTTCACCCGATTCAGCATCGTGTTTTGCACCCGAAATATTTTGAACATCAACTTCAATCTCCTCGGATGTTGAAACTGGAACCTGATCAAGGACAATCATATTAATAGCCTGATTTTTATTATTTCTTACCGTTGTTTTCCAGGTTCTTGTTTCCTCTTTTTTATTGCCGATGAATTGTTTTGTGGTGAAGTTTTTGATTTTTTCGCGGTTTACCGAAACCTTTTTATCCCGGCCGAGGGAGATCTCCAGGGTGTCGGAAGCATAACGAACATCCAGGAGAGTTTTACCCACATAGGTTTCCTCAAAGAAAACATTGGCTTCACCTTCCAGAAGACTGTATTTTTCCCAGTCAATGATTTTTGCAATCAGGAAGGCATCCTTATCAATCTTTGGGACGCTGTAATACTGAAAAATTGCCGGCAAATCATAATGCTCTATATCGACCGTGTAATTTTTGTTGTCCGATTTAACTGACCAGGGTGTTTTAATTTCAAAGTTAACCGTGGTCTGGTTTTCAACCTGTGCTGTTGGTATTGCGAGGCTACTTGCTCCGCGAATTTTTAAGGCAGATTTTTCTGCTGATACACCTGCCACTCTTCCCTGAAGGGAACTGGCAAGTGAAGGGTTTTTCTGAACACCGTAACCAATAACGACTACTTCGTCAAGGGCAGACTTGTTCTCCTGCATGGTAACGTTCATTACATTTCCGGAGACAGGTAATGTCTGAGAATCAAAACCTACAAATGAATAAGTCAGCTGGCCTGCATTGTTTGGGATAGTAATCGAATAATTTCCTTCAACATCAGTAACTGTTCCGATAGTAGTTCCCTGGACAAGCACGGTTGCACCCGGCAACGGGAGTCCGGTATTGTCCCTTACTTTTCCGCTTACGCTGTTGGATGTTAATTTGTATGAAGGTGGTAGTGTATTGTAATTCAGAAAGTAAGTTCTTAGTTCAGGTGCCACTCCGGAAACATTCGGATCGGACGATGAAAACTTTAATTTAACATTGTTCCAGTCCTCCTTTGTATCCTGCTTTACATTTGCCTTGTAAATCAGCTGAACCGGCTCGTTAATATTTTTTGCGCGGATATCGTAGGAGGGAAACCATCCTGCATTACTCGCAACATATGAAATTTCAACCAGATAACTGCCGTTTTTCGCGGCATCAACTTTAACCAGAATCTCTCCGGCAGGAAATTCCTTTTTGCTGGTTAATGTCCTGATCTGGTTTTGAATATTGTTTTTTTGCTTGTCCAGATCTTCAACGGTTTTGCTTCTTTCAATTTCCTTTAATTTCAAAGAAGTTAGTTTATTCCCATAAAAATCGGAAACCTGTTGAAGATTTGCAATGGTGAGCTGCTCGTTTTTACCGCCTATTTCTTTATTTGACTGAAGAAATGTCAATTCTTCGCTGATAACCGACAGGTAAGTTCTCTCCAGTTTAATTTTCGATCCGATGGCTTCGAGCGATTTTTCCAACTCCTGCAGTACGGCTGGTTTCTCCATCATACCGAGGTAGTTCTGCTGATGATTAACCGATAATACCGTTACATCACCTTCGGCTTTAACCTGAACACTTTTTGCCTCGATAAAAGGGGATAGGTTTACAAACTTCAGTATCGATTTTCCCTGCTGTAAATCGATTTTCTTTTTCGGATAACCTGTGCCCCGTCGATGAAAACGGTCACTTCATTTACTTCGGATTTAATTTCTTCCACTCTGATCTCCTGTGAGAATGAGTTGCTGAATATCAGACTCAGGATAAAAACGGTTAAAAACTTCATACCAGTTTGACTTAATTTAGGTTCAAAAACAATTACGAAATCGATAAAATTAAGTTAATTAAATGAATTGGCAACTTGATGACTTAAGATTTTTGATTTTTGATTTATGATTTTGGATTTATGATTTAAGATTTAGGATTTTAGAGTTGAAGGCATTTAAATCACAAATCATAGTCCATAAATCCTTTGGGGCATTTAAATCTTTAATCATAAATCAATGTCATTTAGTTAGAAAGGGCAGTTGAAATTTTACCGCAGAGATTGCAAAGTTTTACGCAGAGAACCGCAAAGAAATTCGGGAATATCTACCTCTGCAGTTCTTTGCGCCTCCTCAGTGTTCTTTGCGTTTAAATTTTCATTCTCATAGACTTTAACTAAACGACATTAAATCCTAAATCCTAAATCCTAAATCGTTTGTGCCATTTTATTCCTAAATCCTAAATCCTAAATCGTTGGTGGTTTGTTGTTACTTTTGCAGCCTTAAAATGCAGAGGATGGAAAATGATAAGCGCATAGTTAATCCAGGGAAAAATGGGGTTTTGATCGGAGAGAAAGGTGAAGTTTTAGTTCCTCCATCTTCATGGGCATTTTTGCCTGCAGGTGACGCAGGGATAACCCGTAAGGTGACTGCAAAAGGGCTGTTCTGGCGAGTTGAAGTAAAAATGGGACGACGAATGATTTCGCAGGGAATATGGGCACCGGCATCGACTATCACTCAAGCCTGGGAGGAGGTTCAGGAGACGCGGTTAACTGAGGAATACAAAAAGAAGCGGGCATCGGAGTTTAACAGGAGAGAGAAGAAGCAGGAGCTGTACGATACAGAATTTTGTAAAGCAGTCGGAGACTATCTAAATTTTGATGCCGTTTATAAAGTAATTGAGAATAAACTTGCAAAAGCTATTACTGCACATGCTGTTCCGGTTGGCAGCGGCACAGTAGCGCGGACTCAAACGATCCCCATTGAGGAGAGAGCTGCTCATGCAGTTATCGCGTGGATGCGACACCAGACCACAGCATACGATAACCTGAATATTGCACGAATTAAAGGTGAACGCCGGGCTGTAAGAAGGGCGTTTGCTCAGCAGTCGGTTGCATTACTTGCAAATTACAGGCAGGGGAGAGTTGTTCCGGATGATTGTCCGCTGAAGAGGGCAGTAGGTAATTTATAAGCTGACTATGAAAAATTTTGTTTCCGGTTGTTTAGTTTTGTTGTCCATCAGGCTAAAAAAGCAATCCGGTTAAACATACCTATAAATCGAATTGATTATCTTCGCAGAATGAAGGCAATAAAGAAACCCATATTTGAGAAGCGCATCTTTTGGGATGTGAACTTTGAGCAGATTGATTATGATGCCAAAGCTAACTTTGTAATCGAGCGGGTTTTCGAGCGGGGCGATGTGGAGGACATCCGCCAATGCCGGAGGTATTACGGTGATGAAAAAGTAACTGAAGCCCTGCTGAAAGCGAAGTATTTACCAGAACACCGGATTCATCTTGCCAGTGCTGTAATTGATAAACCATTAAATGAATTCAGATGCTACATACTGAGGCAGTTGAACCCGGGACTTTTTCCTTATTAAATGAGTTGATGTCGCTGCCTTCAATCCAGCCATTTTCGTTGGTCGGGGGAACAGCTTTATCTCTTCGGTATGGACATCGCAGTTCGGTAGATCTGGATTTATTTAATCATGAAAGGTTTGACAATTCATATATTGAAAAAGAATTAAAAACTGAATTTGGAGACAATTTTAATTATGAGAGTGGCCATAAAAATATTGGAATATTTTGTTATATTCATAAAGTAAAGGTTGATCTGGTATACTTCCCACATTCGCAAATTGCTCCTACTGAGACAAAAAATAATATCAGAATGTACAGTAATGCGGATATCGCCGCGATGAAAATACAGGCCATTCTTGGACGGGCAAAGAAAAAGGACTTTTGGGATTTACACGAATTGCTTCAGCATTATTCCCTGCAACAAATCATCGAATGGCACAAGCAAAAATACCCCAGCCAGATGCTTGCCATTAGTATACCCAATGCCATCACTTATTTTGTTGAAGCTGATGAAAGTGAAACTCCGGTGAGTTTTAAGAACCAAACCTGGGAGAGTGTTAAACGGGGAATCGCGCGTGCTGTCAGTGATTTTCTTCGCTAAACATGTTTTGATGACGTTGGCTCAACAGTCGGTAGCATTACTTGCAAATTACCGGTAGGGGAGAGGTCTTCCGGATTACTTTGATTGCGGGACCATCCGGCTTTTTAATAAACCAACAATTTTACTGTACAATAACCGTTCGTCAACCGGCTTTGAAATGTAATCATCCATTCCTGCTGCTTCACATTTTGATAAATCGACGGTGGTTACATCGGCAGTTAAGGCAATAATTGGAATTTTGGAATTTAAGGTGGTACGGATGTAACTGGTGGCTTCAAACCCGTTCATTTCGGGCATTTGCAAGTCCATTAAAATAAGGTCATAAGAATTCACGGCGAGTTTTTCGATGGCTATTTTGCCGTTTGATGCAATGTCGCATGTAAAACCGAAATCTTCCAATATGGTTCTCATCAGTAATTGATTAAGCTTCATATCTTCAGCCAGTAAAATTTTTATGTTTTTGATTTCCGGTTCCATTTCCGCAATTACCTCGACCGATTCAGCCTCTTTATTTGTTTTCAGAAAAGTTAAGGTAAAACTAAACGTGGAACCCTCGTCAATTTTGCTTGCCACATGAATCGTTCCTCCTTGTGGTTCAACTAATTGTTTGACAATAGCAAGACCCAGCCCTGTTCCGCCGTACGATCTCGAGGTGTCGCTGGTTGCCTGCTGAAAATTTTCGAAAATATTTTCAATTTTATTCTCAGCTATTCCAATGCCGGTATCCGAAACTGCAAATTTGATGGATGCTTTCTCTTCGTCTTCATTCAGCATCCGGACACTCACCGTAATTTTTCCGGTGGTGGTAAACTTTACGGCATTGCTCACCAGGTTTAAGATAATCTGATTCAACCGCACCGGATCACCAATCAGCACTTCCGGAATTTTGGGATCGTAGTCTTTAATCAGCACCAGTTTCTTTTCCTGAATTTTGGTTTCAAACATACGCAGCATGGAGGATATGGAAAATGCCATTTTGAAGGGTGTTTGCTCAAAAGTCATTTTTCCGGCATTTACTTTTGCCAGATCCAGTATATCATTAATGAGTACAATCAGGGAATCGCCACTTGTTTTTATGGCGTTTAGATATTCTTTTTGTTTTGCTGACAAATCTGTTTTCAACACCAGACTGGTAAATCCGATGATTGCATTCATCGGTGTCCTTATTTCGTGGCTCATATTTGAAAGGAATTGTTGTTTGGCTTTCACAGCCTCTTCTGCAAGTTGTCTTTCATGTTCGGCAACACTTTTTGCTTCAATCAATTCATTTTCAAATATTTTCTGATATTTTGAAAGTAATTTCTGAGCCGTAACATCGCGGTAAAGCGCTTTGAGTTGTTCTTTTTGGATCAGTAATTCACGGGTTTTTATATACAGGTCAACAAAAACGGCCACTTTTGCTTTTAGTATTTCGGGATTGAGCGGTTTAATCATATAATCAACTGCACCTGCCTGGTATCCCTTAAAAATATGCACCGCATTATCCATGCTGGCAGTTAAAAAAATAATCGGAACATGCTTAAGTGGTTCGATTTCGCGAATTAATTCTACTGTTTCAAAACCATCCATCTCCGGCATTTGCACGTCTATTAATATGATGGCGAAATCGTGTTGGTGAAGCAGGATTTTTAATGCGTCATTCCCGGAATTGGCTTTCACACATAAATAATTTTTGTCGGAAAGGATCAATTCCAGGGCGAACAAATTTTCGGGCAGATCATCAACCAATAATATTTTAACTGGGCTATTCGCTTTCATCTTTTCTATCAATTATTCTTATCATTTAATTATTCCTGATTTTTAAAGGCTTAACCAGACGCGCATTAATGAAAGCAGGCGTTCTACATCAATAGGTTTGGTGATGTAATCGTTGGCGCCTGCGTCAATACAAGTTTGTTTGTCGTCTTTCATGGCTTTTGCCGTGAGTGCAATAACAGGTAATTTTTTATAACGCAACTGCGACCGGATTGCTTTCATTGCCTCGTAGCCGTCCATTTCAGGCATCATGATATCCATCAGTACAAGATGTATGTCGGGATGTAACTCAAGCATTTGCAAGGCATTTATTCCATTTTCCGCCTTTATGATCTCCATACCGCGTTCTTTTAATATTTTGGACAATGCAAATAAATTTCGCATATCATCGTCAACCAATAATATTTTTTTACCGAGAAATACAGCCTCCTTATCGTAGAGACTATTAATAATCATTTGTTTTGATTTCGGCAGATTACTGATAGTGCGGTGAAGGAAAAGCGAAGTTTCATCCAGCAGACGTTCTTCCGACTTTACCCCTTTGATAATTATGCTCTCCGCATGTTTTTGAAGCTCATTGTTTTCTTCTTTTGTAAGTTCCTTGCCGGTGTAAACAATCACAGGAGGCATGTGATGATCCTTTAATTGTTCCAGTTCCCGGATCAATTCAAATCCGCTCATGTCCGGCAATCCAATATCCAGTATGATACAGTCGATGTGATTCTTCCCGTACATATCCAGGGCTTCCTGACCGGTAGCGGCTTCAAAACATTGTACATCACCATTGCCAATAAGAATACGCATTGCCTTCCTGGAATTTTCATTGTCTTCGATGATGAGCAGATTTTTAATTTTTCTGTTTACAAAATTTTCAATCCGGCTAAATGCTTCTTCCAGGTCTTTCTTTGCTACCGGTTTCATCAGGTATTCGACTGCCCCTTCTTTAATCGGTTCCAGCGTACGTTCTTCTCCTGAAATGATATGCACAGGTATATGCCGTACGGATGGATCTGCTTTTAATTCAAATAAGACGACATGTCCGCTGATACCCGGAAGACTCATATCGAGAATGATCGCCTGCGGTTTATATTTTGAGGCAAGCAATAAACCATCTTCACCGCTTGCTGCCGACAGACATTTGAATCCTTTTGTGTTGGCCTGCTTTAAAAGTATAGAAGCAAAAGTCAGGTCGTCTTCAATGATGAGTACTGTTTTATCTTCACTGTTAATGTTGTCCCTGTCATCTTCCAATGCCGGGTAATTAAGATATGTTGCATCATTTGTTGAACGGGATTTAAACGTATCAGGCGTTTTGGGCGGGATTATACTGATTGGTTCAGGCACCTGCCGGATTTCCAAAGGGATAATAAGAGAAAAGGTGGATCCTGAATTGATTTTACTGCTCAGATTAATTTCAGCCCCTAATAATTTCGCAAGTTCACGTGAAATGGAAAGGCCCAAACCGGTACCGCCATATTTTCGGGAAGTTCCCCCTTCAGCCTGCTGGAAGGCTTCAAATATGGCTTTTTGCTTATCTTCCTGTATTCCAATTCCTGTGTCGGTAACCGAAATATTTACTGTACCGGCTGTATCCCGCTTAATCCCAATACTTACGGTTCCTTTTTCAGTAAATTTAATAGCGTTTGATAAAAGATTTTTCAGTATCTGATTCAGTCGTTGCGGATCGGTTCGGATCGATTCAGGCAATCCTTCCTCCATTATTACATTCAGTTTCAATCCTTTTTGCCCCGCATGGTGTTGAAATTCCCGGATAAGGCCATTTGTGAATTTTCTCAGCGATACATTTTCAATATTAATAGTCATTTTGCCGGCCTCAATTTTCGACAGGTCGAGTACTTCATTTATCAGAACAAGCAGATCAGTACCACTTTTATAAATTATCTCTGCACTTTCAACCTGGATGTCATCGAGGTTTTTATTTCTGTTTTCGGATAAATCTTTCGACAGGATCAGCAAACTATTCAACGGAGTACGCAACTCATGCGACATGTTGGCGAGGAATTCTGATTTATATTTACTGCTTATTTCCAGTTGTTTTGTTTTCTTCTCAATGTCGGATCTGGCCGCTTCAACTTCTATATTTTTTATCTCCAGCGATTGAGTTTGTTCTTCGAGTTCCTCATTGGTCATTTGTAATTCTTCCTGCTGTTGTTTCAGGTTCTGCGCCTGTTCTTCCAGCTCTTCATTCATTTGCTTGAGCTCTTCCTGCTGCACCTGTAATTCTTCGGACTGAGTCGAAAGTTCTTTGTTAATGATCCCTAATTCTGCTGCTCTTTTTTCTTTCTCATCATTCTGGAAGGCGAGTTCTTTGTTTGCAATTGCTAATTCTGATGCTCTTTTCTCTTTCTCATCGTTCTGATAGGCAAGTTCTTTATTGGCTATACCTAGCTCCGCTGCTCTTTTTTCTTTCTCGTCATTCTGGAAGGCAAGTTCCTTGTTTGCAATACCCAGTTCAGATGCTCTTTTCTCTTTCTCATCATTCTGATAGGCAAGTTCTTTATTGGCTATACCTAGCTCCGCTGCTCTTTTCTCTTTCTCATCATTCTGATAGGCAAGTTCTTTATTGGCTATACCTAGCTCCGCTGCTCTTTTCTCTTTCTCATCATTCTGATAGGCAAGTTCTTTATTGGCTATACTTAGCTCCGCTGCTCTTTTTTCTTTCTCGTCATTCTGGAAGGCAAGTTCCTTGTTTGCAATACCCAGCTCTGATGCTCTTTTCTCTTTCTCATCATTCTGATAGGCAAGTTCTTTATTGGCTATACCTAGCTCCGCTGCTCTTTTTTCTTTCTCGTCATTCTGGAAGGCAAGTTCCTTGTTTGCAATACCCAGCTCCGATGCTCTTTTCTCTTTCTCATCATTCTGATAGGCAAGTTCTTTATTGGCTATGCCTAACTCTGCGGCCCGTTTTTCTTTTTCTTCACTTTGAAGCTGTGTTTCCGCGAGCAAATCCTGTATTTGCTTCCTGGCAATTGCAGAATTAACACTAATTGCAATACTGTCCATTGAAACATTGATGAATTCAATTTCTGTTTCATTGAAATCGGTAAGTCTGCCCATTTCAATTACACCTACTGTTTTACCTTCCAGTAAAAATGGGGTAATCAGTAGGTGCTTTGGCTGGACATTCAGCACGGATGAAGTAATCCGTAACGGGTTATCGGACAGATCGGTTAAGGAAATTTGTTTTTTCTCCTGTGCGGCCTGACCGATCAGGCCTTCATTCAATGCAAATTTTACCCTGGTCTCCCGGGGAGATGTAAAGGCATATTGGCCGCTAAGTATCAGTGCATTTTCATGATCATTATACTGGTAAACAGCCCCGATATTTGCTTTGAGGTAGGTACATAAAAAAGTAATTGTGTTGTTCGAAAGTTCTTCTATAGTCTGGTCACCTTTTAGCTTTTTATTGAGTTCCGCATTACCGGAAAGCATCCAGTTTTTTCCGGCTGTGTCTATCTCAGCAATTTTTAGAGTTTTTAAATTTCTGACTATTATGTTATATCCAATGAAAAGAATAATAATGATGATCAGCAATAAAATGGTAAAGACCAGGTTGAAACTATCGGCATCCTTATCGCTTTTTTGCTTTCTTTCAGCTAGTAGGGTACTCTCTATAATCCTTGCCTGGTTAATTATTGTTCTGATTCGACCTTGAACTTGCTTTCCTTCGCCTGAAAGAATAAAGTCTCTTGCTTTTTCAAAATCCGTTTTACGAAGTTCGTTCCCTTTCTTTAACAGCTCAAAACGTGTATAAATTTCCTTTTCGAGCTCCTTAATGTTGATTTGTTGATCGGGGTTGTCTTTTGTCAGCTCCTTTACCTTAACCAGATGCTCAACTACTCTTTTATCGGCATCTGTAAATGGATCCAGGTATTTTTCATCGCCAGTCAGGACGAAACCACGGTTGCCTGTCTCGGCATCAACGGTCGCGATCAGTATCTCTCCGAATTCATTCAAAACCTTGTTGGATTGATCGATAAGGGAAGTTGAGTCAATGAATTTCTCACTGTTCTTTAAGGTGAAAATTGCCATCCCTGTAATTATGACGGCACAAGCAATAAAACCGAGTAATATTTTTCGACCAAGTATCATTTCTATTGGATTATTCGTTTCGTGGGTAAGCGTTTTTATTATTTGCGGTCATTCAAATTCTGATTGATTTTCATCAGCAGGTCGGCTATGTTCTCCAGCGACAATATATAATCGGGTTGAATAGCAGCAATTGCGGATGAAGGCATATATGATGATTCAGCCGTTTCGGGATCCTGGACAATGGCCAAACCCCCGTATTCTTTTATTCGTTTTATTCCATTGGTTCCGTCATTGTTTGAACCGGTAAGCACGACTCCAATTAATTTATTTTTATATGCTTCGGCGGCCGACTCAAACAATACATCAATTGACGGCCGGGCAAAATTCACATGTTCATCAATTGTCAGTGAGAAGGTTTTATCCTTTTCAATGAGTAAATGATAATTCGCGGGTGCAATGTAGACATTCCCCGGTAGGATATTTTCTTTTTCGTCTGCTTCTTTAATATTAATATTACTTATGTCATTTAGTCGTTCGATCCACTGGTTGTCGGATCGGGCGCCAATATGTTGCACTACAATTATTGACAGTCCAAAACCGACTGGTAATTTCGAAAACAGGTATTTCAAAGCAGTCATTCCACCTGAAGAAACCCCTATTACAATTGCTTCATATTGCATTTTTTAATATCTCTTTTTAAATATCCGTTGTTTTTTATCTGACTCGCTGTATTTTTCTGAAAAGTCAGTAAATCGCAAACTTTCTTTTGAACCAAGGCATAAAATTCCCCCGCCAATCAGGCTGTCATAAAAAAGTTCCTGGACTTTATTTTGTAAATTATTATCAAAATAAATCAGCACGTTTCTGCACAAAATCAGGTGCATCTCTGCAAATACGCTGTCGGTAACCAGATTGTGATTGGCCCATACAATGTTTTTTTTAAGTGACTGATTGATGATAACGTTATCGTAACTGGAGGTGTAGTAATCTGAAAAGGATTCTTTCCCTCCGGACAACTGATAATTGCCCGTATATTCCGCCATCAGTTTATTCGAAAAGATTCCCTCTTTTGCGATGTTCAGGACACGCTGGTTAAAATCGGTGGCATAAATGGTCGTTCTGTCGTACAACCCCTCTTCCTTCAGAATGATTGCCATTGAATAAGCCTCTTCTCCGGTTGAGCATCCGGCATGCCATATTTTTATGAAGGGATAAGTTTTTAAGACAGGGATTACCTTTTCGCGTACCGCCCTGTAAAAGTACTGGTCACGAAACATTTCGGTAACGGTGATGGATAAATCCTGTAAGAGTTCGTAGGCAAATGATTCATCTTTCAGAACTTTGGATTGAATCTGAGAAACATCGTCCAATCCCGACAGCACTTTCCTATTCATGATTCTGCGCCTGATATGCGCTTTTGAATACTGCCTGAAATCATAACCGTATTTCCGGTAAACAGCCTCCAATAGCAGTGATATTTCCAGATCGGAGGTGTCTTCGTCTTTCATTTTACAACATTTGCGTTGCGGATAGCTCCAAATTATTGTATCATAGCTGATTAATATTCCGCGGGTAAGTATAAATTACAAGATATCAATTGCAGTAAAAATACGAATACTTAATTTAGCAAACGGTTATTTTTTTTTGCGGGTGTTTTTTATGTGACGATCCGGTAAATAAATTTAGCAGTGTCTTTTTGCTTTCGTGATCTAATATGTAACTGCAATAACTTGAGTACGATCGCATCAATCTTAATGTATGGACAATAGGGATGTATCATCGCACTATTGTGACTGATATTATCAATGCCTTTTAATTACCTGAATTGTTATTCTTTTTGAGTATAAATAGTCTTAAGGTGAGAATATTTTTTTTTCAGGTGCCGATTGAACAGGTGATGCATAATTTCAACAAAAGTCGCTCAAACATCCCGCCAGATTGAATTATCAAAAAAAGCTCTTAAAAACTCTATTTTTTATAAATATTTACAATTATTTTAAAAAATTATTTGTAGCTTAGTATTCTCATTAGTAATTGATTAGTCTGTGACTAAAGGAGCGGAGCTATAATAATAGATAATATAAATTCTCTCTATAAACGATACAAAATTTCAAATAAAAAGTTATATTTAATAAGGATAGAAAAGCAGGTCTGTTAAGCTCAATACCCCTTTTTCAAAGCTACAATCTAATCAACTATAAGAATTTTGGGACCTCAATGGATTTAGCGCGGTCTTTTACAGTGATGCAGCTTCCAAGCATCGTCGTTATTTGGCTTAGGTGGAGTAATGGTAGTAATAAAGTTTGAACAATATATGCTCTGGCCAGAAAACTGGAAATCAGACACTATGACACTAAATATCTACGTTAAACCCTTCTTTGTTATCAAAATTTATATTTTAAGGGGAATCTTGGAAAACCTATAGAAAAAAGGAGAAAAAATAATGACAAATGAAAATGATTATAAAAAGATTAAAAACGCTTGGACACCTGAACAATATATCCAAGGCTTCAAAGAAGTTGTAACAGCTTTTCTTGGTGTAATGATTGTCCTTTGTACGCTTATACTTGCAGGATTGACTTTTACTTATGCAGGTGATCCTGCGAAAATAGCCAATGCTAAAGATATCCTGCAGGTTTTACTTGGGGTTGCAGGTGTTGTGATTGGCTACTATTTCGGCCGTGTACCTGCTGATGCACGAGCAGCACAGGCACAGGAGCAGGCCAATGCAGCAACTGCACAATCAGAGAATGTCCATGCCCAGTCTCAGGTAGTAGTTAGTCAGGTAGAGCAGATAATGGACAAAATCACGCCTGCAGTGGATACAGACCGCAGTATTGTTTCCGGACAAATCGATATGGATATTACTGCTGACCTGCAACGTATACGTGACAATTTACGTGCTCTGTTAATTGCCAGCAGGACGTATGGTTAGACCATAGTGATTTTTAAAATTGTTGCTTGAGTTAAAAGAATCCATGGGATTTTTCAGAACTTTTACACGAATAACTCTGCCATTAAGCCATGAGTGAAAAAACAAATTATTTCTCCAATGCGCCTGTCTCTGTCGAAGCAGTCATCGGAGTGACATTCAATTTCATCATTGAAGGCTGGGAATCAACAAAACCGGTATCGTCTATCGATCCGGAACTACTCGCTCGTTATATGGCCATACTCGAGGCAGTGGATCTGCTGACGAACCGACCCGAGCTTGATAAGCTCCGGAATGCTATTGCGATTCACGACGAGCACGCCCTGGGTGCGCTAACCCAACTGGCCGACTGTCTCAACAGTGTTTGTGAAACTCTCCTTGAGCGCTGCAAAAAATGGAAGAGAGAGGGTAAATGGACGACTTTATTACACGAAGCTGCACTGGCCACAAGACTCTCTGTTGCAGTTGGTCAAACCGGAAAACATGCATTTGCCCAGTTCCTTCTGGCTAATGCCTATCGCGCTCTAGGTGACAGCCATGGGGCAATTGAAGCCTACAAGGCAACAATCCAGGAAGCATCTCTTGCACCTAATGAGCATTTGCTTGCCGTCTCTTATGATAATCTGGGAAATATTTTCCAGGACGTCGGGAGGTTTGATGATGCGCTTGACTGTTATAAAAAAGCTATTCTTTACGAACACGAACCTTCAGGTATTTGTGCCATTCACATGAATCATGCGAATGCGCTAGCGGAAATAGGTGATTTGAGAGCAGCGCGGTATGAGACCAGAAACGTCATTAAGCAGCTGCAAAAAATTGGTAACAGCGATAATGTGATGGCAGTGGCACTTGACAACGCTGCACTACCCATAGCCAGACTTGGTGAGCCCTTAGCTGCTCTTGAACTGTTGGATAAGGCACGTGAAATCTTCAAGTCTGAAGATTATGCTGGAAGGGCCCTCAACGCACTCAATCGTTCATTTGTGTACTGCACTCTGGACAATAAAAAGGCTGCATGTGAAGCTTTCATTGAAGCACATGACCTTGCATTTGAGGACGCAAGGCACCGCATAGATCCCGAGCATTACCGAAAAGGCTTCCATTCGGCATACGAGGCAAAACTGCCTTTCAACCACGATGCCTATCGGCTATTCTCTCAGGGTGTCTCTTTAAAGGATACCGCTAAAGATGCCAATGATTGGGATTTGGCTAATAACATATTTCATCAGGCCATCGGTAAGGCTCGGGAGGCTGGTGACCATCAACTTGCTCTGCGCATTCTTGCCAATGTGTCCGCATTGTTAGCCGATGAGCTCGGGCAGGTTGACATGGCTCTTACTGTTGCGACAATGGTCCGTCACGAAGCTGCCGAACGTGGCCTGGCACTCCCTGAAATGATGGCAGTTGGCACACTGGGAAGTCTTGCTGCCTCGGGAGCAGATATTCGTGAACCAGTTGGTTCTCTGGGCGCCTTCGTAAAATCTAAAGTACTACTCGATGTTCATAGACAGGTTGTGGCATGCACCGGGCTCAACACCGAGGATGCGATGTTTGAAACTTACGATACTGGTACGTGTGACCTTGAACTCGCTATTCAGGCTGAAGAACATCACGCCTATCAGCTTGCAATCAGATATTACAGGGAAGCAGTCGATAAGGCTCGAAAAGTGAAAGCATGGAATCAGTTGGTCAATCGCCTTGGTGGATTATCCATTGTGCTAAACCGAAATGGTGACATTCAGGAAGCTGATACTGTTGCTAAGGAGATTACGGAACTTCTCACTACAGGTGGTACTCTTTCTAATCGAGGACTGTTAGTCGCACATCGGGCTCTCGGCCTCCACTTTGCTGATAACGACCATACAAATGCCATCAACCATCTGAAGAAGGCTTGTTCTATTCTCGAAGACTTATCCAAACATATGGAACCAGGAGCCTTGCGAGCTAACATTGGCTACAAGTACTACGATATTTATAGGACTCTTTCTCGTCTGTTGCGTATAACTGGTAACTGCATTGCTTCCTTCGAAGCACTCCAGGGGCAGAAAGGCAGAATGCTAATTGATGCACTAGCTTCGACAGTAAAGGGAACAACATTGATCTCTTCGGCACCCCCAAAAGCTGATGAGATAAGCAACCTGCTCAAACGGCTTAGGAGTGATAAACCGACCTATCTTGTAGATATGTCGGTTGAAGGGGACGGAATAACAGCTTATATCGTCGGAGAAGGCAATCTGCAAACCGTTCATGTTCCAGGTAATCCTAACAATCTCAACGTTGCAGAGGCAGGTGATGTGCGTGAGAGAGAGGTTAACCTTATCAGTTTGTGCATGGAGAATTCTCTTCTTAGAAAGCTGGCTGAGGCTGTGACCGTTTCATTACCAAAAGATTGCCGTTTGCTTTTGGTCCCCGATCAGATACTTTGCAATCTCCCGCTCCACATTATCCCAATAAAAGAAAAACCCTTTTGCGAACACTTTTCCATTGGCTACCTGCCTGCTGCAGGTGCGCTGCGATTCGCGCCGGGTCAACGATTATTAGTTGGTCGTTCGCTTGTCGCCGGAGACTCCCGTGGTGATCTCCCCCATGCTGCGGTTGAATGTCGAGAGATCGCAAAAGCACTCAATACAAAACCCCTTTTGGGTTCTGATTGTACTCGTACCGCAATTGAGGAAGCATTATGTGCCGGTGAGTTCGATGTTGTCCACCTATCATTGCACGGGCGTGGAGATGTGCGTCGTGGAGGACGTGCCAGTCTGCTTCTGGCTGACGGCAGTGGAGGTACTGAGTGGGTTGCTTTCGATGAACTCGCCACCTTTCCGTGGCGGTCAGAACTTGTAGTCTTCTCCGGTTGCAGTACCGCTGTAGCTGGCCCCCGTCAAGGCCGTGAACTCGCTGGAATTTCACTCGCTGCGGCAGGGCGTGGAGCAGCAGCAGTCATAGCCTGCCTGTGGCCGGTGGGCGATGAGGCAGCCAAAGTATTCATGACGGCGTTCTATAAAGAATTTGTCCTTAGTCGTGCTTCTGGTCCCGTTGACCTTCGAGTGGTGCTTGACAAAGCCCGTAAAACGCTTTGTGCAAAATCTGCTGCGAATTCCGTAACAGTCATTCAACGACGCGACGGACGCTCACTCAGACCGGAAACAATGGATAGCCAGACTAAGATAAAGATAGATCCTGCAATAGCCGATGCCCTTGAATGGGCACCCTTTATATTGCTCGGTGATCCTATTCTGGGCGGTTGAGAAATCAGTTGTCACAATGTTAGATATACGCTCGGATTGAGTGCTTAATAATATTGAATTTTTTTGAAATCATTTTTAGACAAACCCATCAAGCTTATGGGAGAAAGGAATCAACTATCATGAACGAAAAAACCATCATTCCAACTTATCATGTTTTGCTAATTGGTATTGACAAGTACCCGGATGGCTACAATAGCCTTCATGGGTGTGTAAATGATATCGATGCCATAGAACAGCTATTGCTCGCACCTCCCGGGATAGGTATTCCTGCTGAGCAGATCCAAATCACCCGTCTGGCCGCGGCACATCCAAGTTATCCGTCTACTTCACGTTTTAAAGAAGAAACACTTAAGCCAACGAAAGACAACATTATCCAAACGTTGAAAACATTGGCTGGGTCGGTTGTAAAATCATTTGATCGTGTCCTGATTTACTATTCAGGACATGGCGATGAAAAGAAGTGTACAGGGAGTACGTTTTGGCATGAGGCACTTGTGCCCTATAACAACCAGAAGATTGAATACCTATTTGATGTCGAAATCAACGCTCTAATAAATGCCATCGCAGCACGGACGAATGATTTGACGATCGTATTCGACTGTTGCCATTCGGCGGGAGCCACGCGTGACTTAAGAGACATCCATGCAGAGGGTGCTGTAAGGACTCTGAATGGTGAACCCACTATTGAAGCACTACCTGATTTGGCTGCTCTAGGATTGGATTGCGAGACAATGCAAGATCGAGTTGTGGGAACACATCTGCTTCAATCCACTGATCCCAGTTACCTGGTCGTTGTTGCTTGTCAGTCTGATGAGAAGGCCAGTGAAGGCGCGCCTTCACCGGGGCAGCCAGTACATGGTGTGTTTACGCACAGCCTGCTTGCCGTGCTTAGCGAAAAGGATGCGAAAGAGCATGCCAGCCTTCGCTGGTCAGACATCTGGTCAAACCTTCTTGCCAAGGCGGCTGAGCGAAACGCGTTGCTAAGACAACGTACACAGCACCCCTGGATGATCGGTCGCAGTGAGCGCAAAGTGTTTGGTGGCCCCTGGGAGAAGATGGATGCAGGTTACCGGGTGAGAAAGAGACCGAATGATGACTACGAGATTGGTGCCGGTAGGCTAATGGGTGTAACTGTGGGAGCGGAAGTTGCGGTCTACGGTCCGGAACCTCGCATGTTTCCGTCTCTAGGTTCGAAGGAAGATCATCCCGTCGGAAGTCTGAAAGTAATCCAGTCTGGTCCGTCCAATGCTATTGGGTCTGCAATTAACGCGACATTTTCATTACCTGATGGTGCGCGCGGCCGATTGATTAAACCCGGAGAAAGCCAACGTTTGCGAGTCAGCCTTAAATCCGAGGATACAGCACTTAAAGTTTGTTTGGAAGAATCTCCGCTCCTCGAAATAGTGTCAGCTTCATATTCGGACGCTGACGTTGAAGTTATCACTCAATCTGGGGGTGGTTGGATCATCGGCAACGATACGGAACCTCTACTTGCGATTATTCCTCCTGATGAAACTCAGGCATTGCGTGCCGGACTTGAGCATTGTTATTACTATAACTCAGTTCTGAGGATGGCGCATAACTGTAATGACCCACATCTCAGCAACAGTCTGAAATTGCATTTATTGGACTGCAATGACGAGGAAGTTTTAAATGCCATGCTACAAGAAGAGCCGACCGATCTAAACTTCCCTGAAGCGCCTCGGGACTCTGATCGTATCTATTTTCTGGAACAAGGTTTCAGGTTCTGCGTCAAGGTGACCAATAATTCACAATATCACCTGAATGTTACTTTTCTCAACTGTACTGCGGGCGGTATGATCGAGTATTTAAGCGACACCTTGCTGAGAAACGGGGCAACCCACATCATATGGCTCGATAACAAGCTTGGTACGCCATTCAAGGCTGGTCTGGATGAATTACCGATAGGTGTGTCTGGTATTTCCCCGCAGGATTATGCGACAGATCGTATGATTGCTATTGGAACCACACGGTCTGATATCAATCTCGATTACTTGAGACTAGATAACCGGGTGCAAGAGGTAGTAGATAAAAACCTTTCAATTAACAGTGACAGAGAATTTATGAATGACAAATCTATCCGGGACTCGGAGAAGACATCAACGGCGCCAGCAGAACTATGGACGGCGACGTTGACTCCTATTAGGATCGCGCGGTAGTAGGAAGAAGTTAGGGTTTACATACTTAATAATTCATTAATGACACATATCAAGGAGGCGCAGGTGTTAAGGAGCATGATCCGTCATTTGAAAGTCCGAATTGCATTCATTATTCTGAAGTCGGATTCCAGAACGATCCAACGATACTTAATTTTATCATTCATTATTCTGCTCATTCCCGTCATGATCTACGGTTGGACCCAGGCTCACTGGTCCGGCGCTCTCACTGGTTTTGTTTGGGTTACTTTGTTCAGGCAGCTTGGGCTATTCGCCCTCGGTTTTTCGAAGGAATCGAGACCAGCGACCACGTCTGTAGGCCAGCTACAAAGAAGATTTATTTGGCCGTTCATCATCTTTGCCCTGGCTGGGGCCTACTATGGGGGCTGGGCATGGGGCTGGTTGTGGACACCTCTAATATACTCTCTCCCGGCTATCGTATTCGTCATCGTCGGGGTACGACTCAAAAAAAACGAGAAGCGACGTGACTTTTATAAAGCTCTCGTCGCTATACATGAGAACTTTGAGACAGTACCTGACATTTCCAATACCAAGGCAGTGACAGCAGAGGGGAGGAAAGCAATCAACGGACTTCTCGATTTCTGTGAGTCACAGCAGACATTAGCCTTGGTGATAGCTAAACACAAAGCAACACGTAGTGAACTTAGTGAGCAGTACCTAACATTGGTGACCAATGGTGGCAATAGAGCATTCGAGGGTTGTCAACTTGCGGCGCTAGCGTTCGCTAATGCCTCGACCCTCGACTATCTTCTATCGAGCCCAACTACTACGCCGAATGATAAACTCACGAATATCGAGCGATTTCTAATGGGTGGACATCTGGTGTACGTGACAGGCCAAGTCGAAACATCCTATGAGGAAGACCGTGTTACGGAGGCGAAATTCTCAGAAGCAAGTACTGCTCAACCAATGGACAATGTTGTTTCATCTACCGGAATTTGTGAATCGACTAAGAGTAAAGTCTCAATTCTGCGCAAGTTGATCGATATATTCCGCTGGGCATATCGACGCAAACAAATGGCCAATATGGCTAGCGCTGGACGCTTTGAGGAACTCCTTAAAGTGGCAACTGAAGCAGTGGCGTTAGCGCGTGAAAGCTTTGGCGAGGATGATGTGCGCACATTGCAATTCCTTGCGCTTGCAAAAAAGGAACACGGCGACTACTCGGAAGCGTTGTCGGCCCTGCGGAGTGCTAATCAAATCAGCCAACGAGAATGGGAACTCCTCGGAAAGACTCAATTTGCAGCTCTGGAACATGGCCGCATAATAATTGAACGTGCTGAAGGTTTACGTCAAGCTTCGGAGATTCAACTGCTCATGGGTGACGATAAGGGCGCAATGCAAGATTTAGAACATGCACTCGAACTGCTCGGAGAACAGCGAAGATATATAGTTGTTGATCCAGAGGTGAACATGTTTAGGGAGACATGTAACATACAATGTTTAGAACTACTCGGTGACGTCCATCGTGCACGGGGTGATTTCAAGCGAGCAGAGCCAGTATATCGTGCAGCTCTTGCCGCCCGTCTGAATTATTTCGGTGAAAATCACGGAGAGACGGCACTAGGTTATAGCTGTGTGGCTTCCTTCTTAGATCAGGCGGGTAGATTCGATGCGTCGGAAGACCTCCACAATTACGCTATCAAGATACTCGAAATAATCCCTGCATTTGGAGAGGTCCACTTACCTCGCGCACTGCTGGCGAGGGCAGCTCATCAGCAGGATGTCGGTTGTATGGAAACAGCAGCACAGGATTTGGTACGAGCACTTGACCTTATGCACAGTCAGAATCTCGAGCAAAGCCAGGACTGTATGCTTGCAAATGTGCGTCTTGGCATGGTATACGCTGCTACTCTTCGCACCGATGAAGCCTTCCAATCTTTCACGAAAGCATTGGATCAGCTCGATGGCTTTACATCCCAAGTATTCGCGGTGTCTTCTGAGCGGCAACGCGGAGCGTATCTTGCGGATATTAGGGCATATATTGAAATCTTTGCGTCGTTTGTGTTACAATATCTGAGTCATGATGAGCACGCCATCAGTATTCTATTTGGATTGTTGTTTAAGTACAAGGCAATTGGTCCGGAACTCCTCGCTCAGCAGCGGGAAACAATTCTAGCACAGCAGAAACCAGAGTTTGCCATGAAGCTCTCAAAGCTTACCCGGTTACGTTCAGCCATTGCGGAAATTGAACTCAGGCGAAGAAAAAAGCCGGTACCTTCAAGCATGATCAGCCGGCTTCAAGCCAATCGAGAGCAACTTGAACGAGATCTTGCCCTCGCTCTGCCGGAGATGAAGGATCTGTATTACAAGACACCTGATTCCTTTGGCAGCCACTTACCCTTCGGAAGTGCACTCATTGATATGTTTCTTGGGCACACCTACAACTTCGCTGCAATACCGGGGCGGGGAGAATCAAGAATTGGTGCGTCGCGATATATGGCTTGCATTTTATTGCACCGTCAGGATGATAAGGTTCAACTCATCGACCTCGGTGAAGCCGCACCTATCGATGAGCTCATCAGATTGTTCCGCATGTCAATCACCGGTGACGACGATGCACATCGCCCGCAGGAGAACAGGGCTGAATCCTCGATGAGCAACATGTTGATCCGTGCTGATCGCGGTTCTTTGCACAATACAATATGCGATTCTGTTCGTCATCTGAAGGGGCGATCGAGATCAACCCAGCAAGACGGTAACCTAGCTGGAGATGCACTCACTAAAGCAATGCTTTTGCCATTGTTAGTTGCCGTGGAAGACTGCCGACGCCTCTTCATCGCACCAGACGGTGATCTTCTCCGGTTGCCCTTCGAAGTGCTTCCCCTCGGAGTTGAAAAGCGCCTCATAGATGATGATGCGTGGCACTTGAGTTACCTTTCCGCGGGTCGCGATGTATTGCGCTTTTCTAATAGCTCTTCTGCGCTTTTCGCCACACCCTTGGTTGTTGCAGCACCGGACTTTGACCTCTGTACTACGATTTCATCAACAATGCGGGATATTCCATTCCCTCCGCTTGCAGGAACACAAACTGAAGGCACAGACATTAGCGCGTTACTTGGCGTGATTCCGCTGCTCGGGCCGGATGCCCTCGAGCGCCGTATCAAGAGCTACCGATCGCCCCGGGTGCTGCATATAGCCACCCACGGATATTTCCTCCCTCAAATCCGTCATCCCGTGAACACAGGCGGAATACCTGTTGTCTCGACAATTCAAGATGATCTTGCAAGTCTCAGTAGTGTCGATAATCCGCTACTGCGTTCAGGACTCGCTCTAGCAGGAGCCAACAGCTGGCTTGGAGGATTACCCGTTCCGGACGAAGCTGAGGATGGACTTCTAACAGCTGAAGATGTATGTGCAATGGATCTCCGTCAAACGGAACTTGTGGTTCTCTCGGCTTGTGACACTGGACTTGGCGAATCACAGTTCGGGGAGGGTGTGATGGGATTACGTCGCGCCTTTATGGTGGCAGGGGCCAAGACATTGGTCATGAGCTTGTGGAAGGTTCCGGACGCAGCAACCGCTAAACTCATGACTTCCTTCTATCATTTACTACTCGCTGGCTTGCCACGGGCAGAGGCCATCCGACGATCACAGCAACAACTGAAGGAACTTTACCCTGATCCATTTTATTGGGGCGCTTTCATCTGCCAAGGGGATCCGGGGCCATTGTAAAAACAACTTTTTGGGGGGGTGAGAATATGAGACGAATGGAATTTGTATTATTTGTGGTAGCAATCTTAAAGGCATTGGATGAAAAGTCATTCATAATATTAATAAAATAAACAGCAGGATCATGTGATAAAGTTACTGTACAGAAAAGTAGGACTTACACTTTCGCACGATAATATGAATAATTTAGCCTTTGTGATAGATCTGCGGCGTCATTTGCGCGCGCTTGGCTATCTGGGTAGCGGGATCGACGGACAATTCGGCAAGATGACGGAGTCGCGGTGCGCGTCCTACGACCTGCTGAATAACAACGGGGCCGGCCCGGACGGCCCTGCTTAGGCGCACGTGCCTGACATTATCCGGCGGAATCATTTCCTATCACTACCAGGCGAAGATGGTAATTAACTTTCTGCTTCATTAAAAACGGAAAATTAAGAAAGGAGAAAATCATGAAATTCGATCTTGTGTTTGAAGGAGGCGGGGCAAAGGGCATGGTGTTTGTCGGCGCCTATGAAGAGTTTATAAAGCGTGGTCATACCTTTGGAAGGCTTCTGGGAACATCAGCCGGCGCTATAACGGCGGTATTGATAGCTGCCGGATACACACCACAGGAGATGCTCAGCGCCCTGAATGAAAAAGAGAACGGCAAGCCGGTATTTGCCGGATTTATGGGTGAACCCAAAAATTTTACAGATCATGACATTCACGCCAGTGCAATCCGCAAACTTCTGCACAATGTAAACATAAAGCTGCTACCCGACTTCATTGAGAATCGCATGGATGATGCTATTGCCGGGTTCCTCGCTAAGAATAAGCGCGCCCGCCATTTATTCTCTTTTGTCGAGCGCGGAGGCTGGTATGGAGCTGACCGCTTTGTTGCATGGTTGCAGGCCAAGCTTGACACAGGACCATGGAAGAATGAGACACGAAGATTCAGCAACATGACTCTCGAACAATTTTTCAATGAAACCCAGGTCGATTTTTCTGTGGTGAGTTCCGACACAACCGATGGCCGGATGCTGGTCCTGAATCACCATACAGCTCCGGACTGCCCTGTGGTATGGGCCGTGCGCATGTCTATGAGCATACCCCTGGTTTGGGAAGAAGTAATATGGGATAAGGGCTGGGGCCTTTACCTTGGGAATGATATCTCCGGACATGCCATTGTGGACGGCGGCCTGCTCTCCAATTTTCCGATTGAGCTGTTCATATCGGATGAGCCGCAGGTGTTAAGGCTAATGGGTGCAAAAAGCGACAGCACTGTGCTCGGCTTGCTAATCGATGAAACCTTGTCGGTCACGACAAGTCGAGGCACGAAAGGCCTGTTGATAGATGTTAACGTGAAACCGGGCGAACTGAAGACAGTTCAGCGACTTTCCCGTCTGGCAGACACAGCGACTACGGCCCATGATAAGATGGTGATCGATGAATTCAGCCACCTTGTTGTGAGACTACCAGCAAAGGGCTATGGCACTACCGAGTTTGGTATGAACAATGATCGCAAAACTGTGCTCATTGAGGCAGGAAGGAACGCGATGCAGGATTATTTCGATAATATGCAAGCTTCTACGCGGGCAATAAAAGGCTTGCAACCCATGGGTCAGACAGCTGATAGGATAGCAGAACGTATCCTGGGGCTATAAAACTTCAGAGTTGGGGGTAAAACCTTAGCTGACTGATGATTGCTGAAATCTTTTGTTTATGGATGTACACAAAATGGCGATCTTTATTTTAGATTGGACATGTCTTAACTAATGGGGTATCAAATCAAAAGATAAATATATAAATTACTCTAAATATTGATAAAAAAGGGAAGCCTCGTTGCTTCCTTTTTTGTGGTCATTTTTATGGCTCTCTCATTAAATACATTAAATCGCAAATGTGATCATTGAAATTTTGTATTTTCCACTGCCTGTGGAATTATATTCGAACGCACAAGCTCAACTTTTTTTAACGGGACCTTATTGCCGGTTATAGATCCGATCCTCTTATTGGATAACTATTAAACCCGATACAGTTGGTTATTTGATGCGTTTGTGGTGGTTACTTTCCGATACAGAAATGCTTGAAAATATGGCCAAGAACCTCATCCGTTGATATTTCGCCTGTAATCTCACCCAGGTAATGAAGGCATTCGCGGATGTCCATCGCGAGAAAATCACCAGTAATCCCGGTATTCAATCCGGAGATAACCTGTTCGATGGCTTTCAGCGCGTTTGTAAGGGCTTCGTAGTGACGCACATTCGACACAATAATCTCTTCCGGCCCGATGGCATCAAAATCAACCGCCTGTTTCATGATCCGGATAAGCTGATCGAGGTTTTCACGGCTCCGGGCAGCAATAAAGACCAGTTTTTCACGCGGCATAAGCGGGAAGTGCGATAGTCGTGACTGATTTTCAGCAGGTGCAATATCTACTTTATTGGCAATAATAATCAGTTGCTGACCGGTTATTTTTTTACGGATTTTGACGATCCGGTCAAGGGTATGCTGAACATCTTTGCTTATGTCTGTGACCAGTAAAACAATCTCCGCTTTACCGAGCTGATGATAAGAGCGTGCTATCCCCATTGTTTCGATGGCGTCGGTTGTGTCACGGATTCCGGCAGTATCGGCAAAACGGAATAGTGTACCATCAATATTGACTACATCCTCAATTACGTCGCGTGTGGTGCCATGAATGTCGGATACAATGGCTTTATCCTCGTTTAGCAATGCATTCAGCAGGGTAGATTTCCCCACGTTTGTTTCCCCGATAATGGCAACAGGAATTCCGTTTTTAATTACATTTCCGAGGTGGAATGATTCGGTGAGTTTCTTAAGCAAGGTAGCAATACGGGTCGATAAACCGATCAATGAACTACGGTCTGCAAATTCGACATCTTCCTCGCTAAAATCAAGTTCCAGTTCCACAAGGGCAGCGAAACGCAGTAATTCGGACCTGAGCTGGTGAATCTCGCGTGAAAATCCTCCGCGCATCTGGGTGAGGGCCAGTTTATGTGCCGCGGCATTTCCCGATGCAATCAGATCGGCAACAGCTTCGGCCTGCGACAGATCCATTTTACCGTTCAGAAATGCCCTTTGTGTATATTCACCCGGCCTTGCCAGTCGGGCACCGTTGGAAATTAATAGCTGGAGCAGCTGTTGCTGAATATAGAGCGATCCATGGCACGAAATTTCAACAATATCTTCACCCGTAAAAGAGTGGGGTGCTTTGAATAAACTCACAACGACCTCATCAAGTAACACATCGCCCGATTTTATTGCTCCAAAATGTAATGTATTGGGCTGCTGAGCGGAGAGTTTTTTACCTGCTAAGGGTGATTCATAAATCTTGTCGGCAATTGCGAATGCTTCCTTTCCCGAGAGCCGGATAACCGCAATTCCCCCGATTCCCGGAGGGGTTGATATGGCACATATTGTTGATTGATCTAACATTCAGATTGATTTAGCAAAACTTGTGTAAAGGTACGAATTTAGCTGCACTGATTACGAAAAACTCTGTTTAACTATGAGATACCAATCCAAAAGCATTAGCAAATTAGCACAATATCTATTTGGCACATTAGTCTCATTTTCACATCATTTCATTTTTTCAAAGTGATTCGGGATCGCCATTTCACCTACCTGCCTCACGCCCTTTTGCCCGATTGATCCTGCAAATTGCGGCGCATGGAAGGTTTGATTTTCAATCATCGGGATAGTTGCGCCGCACGTTTATTGTTCGCCCTAACCCCGGGTGGCACGATCCCGAATAATGTTAGAGTCATTAATAATTTGTAGAATCCGGAATCGCTTACCCGGGGTCATTAATATTCAATCCCTTCGGGATAGGAAGAGAGAATATTACGAAATTTAGGCAACCGATTTCTCTTTGCGTTCCTGGCGGTCTTTGCGTGACACTTAGAAGGATTTTAAAAAGGAAATGAGGTATTGTTCGTAATTGGCATATTTTCAAATAAGCACATTGGCAAATTTTCTCATTTTCTCATTTTCTCATCTTCTCATCTTCTCCCCATCGCCCCCATGCCCCATGCCCTTTGCCCCTTGCCCCATGCCCTTTGCCCCATGCCCCATGCCCCATGCGTATTATTTAAAGTTGGTCGTATTTTTAGTCTCCACCTTGAAACAAGACATATATTGCTTAATTTTAACCATTAAGATATATGAATTTCAGTTAAGATATATGAATTTCAGTTAACTCATTAAACAATCCGCTCATGAACTACAGTAAATACATTTTTCCGGATGACCGCAGCATGAAGTTGTCGGATTACTCAACTGACGAGACGGGGTCATTCTCCGGTTCGAAGGATGCCGAAGAGATGCTAATCAAAGGGGTGAAAGAGCTTTCACGGATTCAGGATAAACTGTATGCCCAAAATAAATTTTCACTGCTGATTATTTTCCAGGCAATGGATGCTGCCGGCAAAGACAGTACAATCAAACATGTGATGTCGGGAATTAATCCCCAGGGATGCACAGTAACGAGCTTCAAAGCTCCCTCGGTGGAGGAACTCGACCATGCTTACCTGTGGCGTTGTATGAAGAAAACTCCGGCAAAAGGGGACATTGGCATCTTTAACCGTTCGTATTATGAGGAAGTCCTGGTAACCCGTGTTCATCCCGAAATACTTGCCATGCAACGACTGCCCTTCGATTACAGTGAAATTGTACCCGATCAGTCATTGTGGCTGCAACGTTACAACGAAATAAATAATTTCGAAAAATACCTGTCCAGCAATGGTACGCTGATCCTGAAATTCTTTCTGAATGTTTCAAAGGAGGAACAGAAAAAGCGATTTCTAAAGAGGGTGGAGGATCCCGGAAAAAACTGGAAATTTTCGGATCGCGATGTGATGGAGCGCATTTACTGGAAGGATTATCAATCAGCTTATGAACAGATGTTTCTGCATACGTCGACCGCCATTTCTCCGTGGCATATTATCCCGGCTGATCACAAATGGTTTATGCAGATCGCTGTCTGCCAGATTATCATTGAAAAGCTCAATTCGATTGGGATTGAATATCCGAAATTGTCGGCCAAACAACTCGAAAATCTTGAAAGGGGAAAGCAAATGTTGCTAGCGGAGGAGTGACCAAATGGGTACAAAAGAAGCAAGGGGTTGAATAACCCCTTGCTCTACCTAACCTAAACCTAACCTAAATAACCTTTCAGCGTGTGAAAGGATGTCTTAAATATTTTAAACGTTTTATCCGTTTTTGTTCATGCAATGTTAATATACAATACGAAAAAAAAGTAATTGTAAATGATCAAAATATAACGGAATATTGATTTTTTACTATTGTTTAATTTATTATATATAGAATTATGTATCTTAAAATCGGATGTAAATTTAGTCAAGTAACTTAATTTCAGAATGATGCCATTAATTTCCAAAGAATTCCCATGGAAATACCAAATCATCTAAAACGGAATGGTCCAGCTATCAAATAGTGAAAAAAACAGATCAACCGGTGTTAAATGATCTCCATTCAGGGTATTGTTATTTCATATTGTGAAAGACGTTGGTTACATCCTCATCATCTTCCAGTTTTTCAAGCAATTTCTCGACTTCGGCTACCTGTTCCTCGTTTAATTCCTTGGTTTCAGTCGGGATTCGTTCAAATTCTGCATTCACGATCTCAAAATCATTTTCTTCGATGTATTTCTGTATCGGACCGAAGGCTTCAAAATCGCCGTAAATGATGATATTATCGTCCTCTTCGAAAACTTCCTGGACACCAAGGTCGATCATTTCGAATTCGAGTTCCTCGATATTTACCCCTTCCTTGTTTTTTACTTTGAAAAGGCATTTGTGTTCGAACATGTAATCGACGCAACCCGAAGTCCCGAGCGAGCCTCCGCACCGGTTAAAATAACTCCTGACATTGGCCACCGTGCGCGTTGTATTATCAGTTGCAGTTTCAACAAGAACCGCGATTCCGTAGGGCGCATATCCTTCGTATACAACTTCTTTATAATCTGACTGGTCCTTAGATGTTGCCTTTTTGATCGCGCGTTCAATATTCTCTTTCGGCATACTCGCATTCTTGGCATTCTGCATCAATACGCGTAACCGTGAGTTACTGGTGGGATCCGGACCGGCAGACTTTATTGAAATAGCTATCTCTTTTCCGATTTTCGTAAATGTTCTGGCCATCGATCCCCATCGTTTCATCTTTCTGGCCTTTCTGTATTCGAATGCGCGTCC
The DNA here is from genome assembly GCA_942493325.1 of uncultured Bacteroidales bacterium. GTDB lineage: Bacteria > Bacteroidota > Bacteroidia > Bacteroidales > Prolixibacteraceae > JAAFHB01. The sequence goes on from OW818689.1 coordinate 6,666,372, forward strand.
CATAATGTGTGTTAAGTAACTTATAATTTCAGAATGCAAATTTAGAATGATTTTCTAAAAAAAGCGGAATTGTAATCGGAATAATCGGCATCAAATGGGTCGATCTGCCGGTAAATTAGCGATTTCCCGTGGTGAGTTGCTGAATGTTGTACCTGATTACATCGGCAATTGTTTTTGTCTGGTACATTCCCGGGAAATTCAGAAATAATTTATAATTGCCTTCTTTAATGATATCCTTGAGCGAACCACCCACCGGATTGTGGGCATTATCAATAATCAACCGGGGATTGGTCTTCGACATTTCAAGGATCTGTTTTGGTTCGGGAGGAGCGGGACCAAATACCAGGAATGGCGTTATTCCCAGTTCTCTTACCAGGGATTCCTGGAAAAAGTGAACCAGAACAGTATCCTGATCAAGACCTTGCCTTTGAACCTCGTTGCGACCTGATACAAGCAATTGTTTTATTTCTGCCAGATTTTTTTTTGCGGTTTGTTCAGTTCCCAGATGACTTGCGATAAGCATCACCGCTTTTTCGATCTCCGGGTAATTATAACTGGTTGAAATTCGCACCATTTTTTCTTCGGGAATATTTAGCCCCGTTTTAAGCTGGCCGACCATCACTTCGTATCCGGCATATAAAATAAGCTTTGTTTTCGATAACCGGGCAATATCTCCCGGACGCAGTTCATATTCACTGGGATGTGCCATTTCGTAGGGAGCGAGTACAGAAACATCCGTGGCACCGGCAGCAATCGCGTAGGCAGCGGTCCAGCTTGTGGTGGCAATAATTGTATTTGTCGCTGCCGGTTTATTCCGGCATGATGATAAAAAGCAAACTGTAAGAAGAATGAATAAGTTTGATCTCATTTTTTCCGAATCAGGTAGATAACTATAAAGGCAAGAGAGGCCAGTGCCGCGATGGAAGAACTGGCTGGAATATCAATAGCAATAGACAGGAGAAAACCTCCAATGGCAAAAAAACCGCCCCAAATTGCAGAACCGATTATCATTCCTCTCAAACTTACAGCACGAAATGAAGCGATAACGGGAGGCAGGAGCAGGAGAGCATCAAGCAGCAGTGCCCCGATAAGTTTCATGGCCAGCGCGACAGTTATGGCAATCAGGAAGATTACTGCATAATAAAGATTGCTTTCATTGATTCCTGAGGTAAAAGCGATTTCCCGGTCAAAGAAAAGCGCTCTCAACTGGCGGCGAAAGTAAAATTGAAATCCGGCAAGCAAAACTGCGAATGAGCCGATTCCGATAACTTCAGTCCAGCTAAGTGTAAACAGGTTTCCCCACAGCAGGGTCAGGGTATCCTTGGCAGGAACATTAAATTTATAGATAAAAATGAAGGCCAGTGAAATTGAGATGACCATGAAAAATGTACTGATCTGCCCAACATCCGTTTTCATTGATCGTGATGTTTTTGCCATAAACAGAACAAGCAACAGGTTTACAGTTATCGTTGTCCAGAAAGGATTGATCTGCAGTGCCAGGGCCATTGCACCACCCAGTATGACACCATGCATAAGCATAAACCGTAAAGGAAGCAGGTTGAGACGGAAAAGATATACTCCCGTTATGGGGAAGGTTAAGCCCGCCAATGCGAGTACGATCAGACCTTTGAGAATGGGGGTAAGTGAAAGCAGTTCTAACACAGTTTTCCTCCTTTCAGCTCCTTGCGTGACCAGTTTAGTTGCTCAATCCATTGAAGATCGTGTGAAACCAGCACCATTGTTGGTGCCTCGTTGCGACTCAGCTCATGCAGCAGCGACAACAGTCCTTCTTTGCCCTGCTGATCAAGAAACGAAGTTGGCTCGTCCATAAGAAAAACTCTTGCATTCTGACAAAGACATCTCGCAAGTGAAACACGTTGTTTTTCACCTCCCGACAGGGTGTGATAAGGCTGATCGAACAAATGAAATGAACCCGTCCGGCGCATGGCCACCTCCACCTTGTAGTCGGTCTCGCTTACCGGAAGCCGTGAGTTGCCTAATCCAATCTGCACCACTTCACCTGCCGAAATCGGGAAATTGTTTTTAATGTGTTCCTGGTGGACATATCCGATAATGCTTCGGTTTGCTTTCCAGAGATCGCTTCCCAGGAAGTAATCACCAATTTTGACCACCCCTTCATAGAGGGGAATGAATCCCAGAATTGCACGCAACAGCGTCGTTTTACCGGCACCATTGGCCCCATGAATAATCAACTGTTCACCGCGTCCCAGTTCAAGGGACAGGTGATCAATGACCGGTTTTTCTTCAATCCTGACGGAAATATTCTCTATATTAACCGATAATCCCTGGACCCGGCCTGCCCGTTTGCGCAAAAAAAGCCAGACATCAGCGATGTTCATTTTACTTGTAATTAGATCCTCGGTCCGGCATTGAATATGCTCAACCAGATTATCATAAGTAAATTGAATGCCGTTCGCGACAAATACCGGGATTGCCCTTTCACTTAACAATTCAATATGGCATTTTTTAATTCCGAGAAATACAATCAGGCAGGCCGCTGCTTTACCGGCAATTTTATCCTGCAGAAACAAATCCTTTACGCTGATCCCGCTCTTTTTCAGGTAATCTTCGAGTTCGAACAACGGGTACAACCAATGCTGATCGCTTGTAAATACGATTTTATCGTTATGTTTGACGACTAAAGAGTGTTCCAAGGTCTTACTTTTATTTCGGGTACAAATTAATGCTTTTTTATGATTGAATTTTACCGTAACTTCGTTTGTTACCATTTTTACAAAAAAAGTACTTCCATTGTTTATTTTACAATCCGTGAATATGAAAAATTTTTTCGTGCCAAATCCGAAGACAACTCTTTACAAAGGTATTCTGACCATTATCTTAGGTAGTGTTTTGCTCTTTGTTCCCGGATTAACACTAAAGGCGGTAATGATAATTATCGGTGTAATGCTTCTGTTGAGCGGTGTAGTTACCATGATTTTATCCAATACCAAAAAAACCGGCTCAATGGTTGGATTTTTTTCTGCCCAGGGAATGGTGAGTATATTATTTGGGATCGTGTTTATCGCTTTACCGACAATGATGGTAAAAGTTTTTGTTTTTGTCCTGGGAATAATTTTATTGATAATGGGATTTTTCCAGTTAGCAGGAGCTGTTGGAACGTTATCGAGGTCAGTTGCATCATGGATTTATTTTCTGATTGCGGTGCTTACCCTGGCTGCCGGAATTTATTTGCTGACAGATGCTCTTGAAAGTGCAGAGGCTATCCTTAAATTTCTTGGTGTCATATTGATTCTGAATGGCATCTCTAATCTTTTTATGGCATGGAAAATCCGGCACCAGCCCGGTATATATAAAGGGTCGCCTGTTCAGGACGTCACTTATGAAGAGATGTAGTGGCTGTTAATCAGAGTTTTTTGTAATAAACTGCTTTATTATCGCCAATGTCGTAGAAATCTTTATAAACTGCAATCTCCTGGTAATTACACTTTTTGTAGAATTCAATAGTGGGTGCATATTGTTCTTTATTCGATGTCTCGACATAAATTCCGCGACCAGCATGTGATTTTATATCGGATTCGATTTTTTCAAGCAGCATTTTACCCAGTCCCTTCCCCCTGAAATTATTATCAACAGCCAGCCAATAAAGGTCATAATTCTTGATGGTACAAGGAATCTCACCGTAACAGCCGTATGCCAGGGTTCTTCCTTCAATTTCGAGGAAGCAAAACTGGTAACCGCATCCCTCGCCGTTTTTCATCCGGTCTTCAATCAGTTCAATCGCTACTTCTATTTCGTGAGGTTTGAAGAAACCGGTCGATTTTAATATCTGGGTAACGTTCATGATATCACTGGGTACCACTGTTTTCCGAAACCCTTTGGTCTTATATTCCAGCTTAATATTGTTTTGCATCGTCAATGATTCGTTTAATGATTTCAGAATTGGTCAATCCAGCTTCGTTACATGCAGCTACAAATCCGCTGTCGGGAGCGATGCATGGATTGGCATTAATTTCAATTATCCTTGGTAAATGATCGGAACCTACTCTAATATCAACACGGGCATAGCCTCTGAGATCAAATACTTTCCAGCATTTTTTAGCGATCTCCCTTAATTCAGAAACTAAACCGGCATCATCATTTTCAAATTTGAAACTTCGTGTGGTATTTTGATACTCCAATGAAGACTCGTCCCATTTTGCTTTATACCCCAAAATGCGTGGTTTTGTTTCAAAGTATGCTTCAGAAAAGCACATTTCTGCAGGAGGCAGCACCAGACAGCCGTCTGAACCCCCGATTACGGATATGTTGAACTCCCTTCCGTGAATGTATTCTTCGGCAAAAAAACCTTCCGGGATCTCATTGATCTTGTCGCCTCGGGCGATGATGGCATCATCAATTCCAACTGATCCATCTTCGGAAATTGGTTTGATAATGTAGAATTTTTCCGGAGTCAGATCGGTGATGTACTTAGCCCAGGATGGTGTACTTAAATTATTTGCACGGAGAATCGTTTTGCAGACAATCTTCTCAGTTGTCAGAAAGATTGCTTCTGCGCCTGAACCCGTAAATCGCACTTTGCATAGTTCGAGCATAGCGGGTGCGACAAAACTTAGCCGACCCGATTCGTTGATTGTTTCGACCAGGTTAAATACGACAGAAACATTGTTTTTATTGATCCTGTTGACCAAATCATTGGTATTCAGGGCGAATTCCATCCGTTCGCAAAAATAACCCAACTCAGCCAGTGTAGTTTCAACGAATTCTGCCTGATTCAGAACGTCCAGTTCATCTTCTTTCGAAGAGCTATTGACCGGATTATGCAGAATTATTGCTTGTTTCATACGTATATAATTTGTTTTTTAAAAGTCGTATGGAATAACCATCCGTCAGTTGGCAGATTCATTCCGTTTTGTGATTTCTAAATCCTGGCTATTTTATACAATGTTCCTTAAGTCGGAGCGTTTCAAAGCCGAATACATGATTTTAGCGATCAGTTGGTTATAGGTAACCCCATTTAACCGCGCCAATATCGGGAGATCGGAGTAGACCGGATTAAGACCTGCCAATGGGTTCACCTCGATAAATTTGGGTTTTCCTTCAGCATCTAACCTGAAATCAACACGTCCCGCATCTTTTCCTTTAATTTTTGTCCAGATATCGACGGCTAAGTCAGCGCATTCGAGTGCAACAGGATCGCACGCAATTTTATAACTCGCGTATTTTTCCCAATCTTTCTTTACGGAATAGGAATACATGGGGTGGGGGGTATGTTCATTTAAAATGATCTCCATTGTTCCCAGGGATTGTGTATCGCAACCGCTTCCCGTTACTCCAACAGTAAACTCTCTGCCCGGAAGAAATGATTCAACAAGTACCGGCTGTTGAAAGGTTGTAAGAAGGTAACGGACCGATTCTTCAAGTTGCATTTTTGTATCAACAAGTGAAAAACCATCAATTCCTTTGCTTGTTCCCTCAGCTACAGGTTTGACAAAGAGCGGGAATGCAATATTGATTGTGGGTAATTCACTTAAATGGGAAATGACCTGGAATTGGGCAGTTGGTATCCCATGTTGTTGTAATACCAGTTTTGTCAGCCCTTTATCCAGGGTGAGATTCAGGATATCCGGCTCACTGAAAACATAGGGAATACGGTATGCATCGAGAAGGCATGGTACCTGTGCTTCGCGTGCAATGCCAAACATCCCTTCGCAAATGTTGAAAACCAGGTCGCACCGATTTCCCGAATTCAGAAAATTCACCAGGCTGAAAATATTTCCGATACGGATGACCTCAAATCCCAATGCTGTTATCGCGTGGTCAAGAGCATCGATTGTTTCGGGCGCATCGAACTCTGCCACCTGCTCGCTGGTATATCCGAGGTTCAGATAATCCTCTTTAAGGTCAAAAGTTAAACCAATTTTTATCATGTCAGTAATGGGAATTTAACTCTTTTCGGGATAAACATACTCTTTTCCCAGGTAGTTAATCAGGGTGATTCCATCTTTATCAATGCTTTTTATAGATTCAGGCAGAAGCGGGATTTTACCGCCACCACCGGGTGCATCAATCACAAAATGGGGTACTGCATAGCCTGATGTGAATCCACGAAGCCCCTTTATAATCTCGAGCCCCTTTTTTAACTCAGTGCGAAAATGTGCTGACCCCGGAATAGGGTCACACTGGTAGATATAATAAGGACGCACACGAACTTTGAGCAGTTCATGATTAAGTGTTTTAAAAGTTTCGACATTATCATTCACTCCTTTTAAGAGGACACACTGGCTACCTAAAGGTATTCCTCCATCCGCCAGGCGGTTGCAGGCCTCCCTGGTTTCGATGCTTAATTCGTCGGGATGCGAGAAATGAAGACTCATCATCACGGGATGATATTTTTTAATCATCTTAATCAGATTCTTCGTAATTCTCATCGGCAACACCACGGGTATTTTTGTGCCGATCCTGATTATTTCGACATGTGGAATTGCCCTCAGTCGCGACAAAAGATACTCCAGTCTGGAATCTGACAAGGTCAACGGATCGCCGCCTGAAATAAGGACATCCCTGATTTTTTCATTGCCCGCGATGTATTCAATGGCGCGGTCCCAGCTTTTGACTGAAACATGACTCTTATTCTTTTTGGCAACCATATGGCTGCGTGTACAATAGCGGCAATAGGCCGCACAAAATCCTGTCACGGTAAACAATACACGATCGGGGTACCGGTGAACGATATGAGGTACGGGTGTATCGTTTGCTTCGTCGAGCGGATCATGTTTTTCACCTTCTCCCCTTATCAATTCTTCTTTTGCAGGAATCATGGTTCTGAACAGCGGGTGATCAGGAGCAAAACGGCTTAACAGTGAGGCAAAATAGGGAGTAATCCGAAACGGTAAATGATTTTCGGGCAATGAACTGATCACATTTTCATACGATTCTCCGAAAATTTCTTTAAGCCTTTCAGCCGTATGGATGCTGTTATTTACCTGCCAGGTCCAACTGTTCCAATCGTTAACCGAGGATTTCGGATAATTTTTCATGATAAACTGACGAACTGATTCATCACATGGAAAATCTGCCCCTGGGTTAAGGCCCTTCTTAAAAATGGAAAAAATACTCCCCGATACGATCGGAACCGGTGAGTCTGGTGCCGAAGTTTCTTCCGAAACCATTGGCGTTGTCGATGTCGTTCCTGATTTCATGGACAATAGGTTATCTTCTATGCTTTACGTTAAGAATATAGGTTGCATTTCTCAGAATATCAATATATTACATATTAAATACAAATATAAAAACTTTGCAAATGTATATCAAATTTAATTACATTTTCAGGTTATTTATCACCCGGAATACTGTTTAAAAAAAAAATAATTCCCGGCTGGGATTATGATTGATTGAAAATCGGAAGTTGGAATCGAAGATGTTAAGCAATTAGCAGATATTCAGCTATATATAATGGAATAAAGATAGGTTTCTATCTTCCGGATTGTTCATATTGCGGTTAATAAATTTTTTTATCAGGTGCAATTTTTTTTAAATTATTTTCATGGGGCGTCTATAAAGGCTTTTTTGGTTTTTTTAGATTTCAAAAATTAATAGTGTTGAAGGATTAATTGTATTTTAGCCGCCAGAATTTAATGATAATCAAGATATGGAAAAAGTTGACTGGAAAAACCTGGGATTTGGGTATAGTAAAGCAGATTTTAACATTCGTTGCTGGTATCGCGATGGACAATGGGGTGAATTGGAGGTGTCTGATTCTGAAAATGTCACGCTGCATATTGCCGCAACCACATTTCATTATGGGCAGGAGGCTTTTGAAGGATTGAAAGCATTCAGGGGTAAAGACGGAAAGATCCGCGTTTTCAGGATGGATGAGAATGCAAAACGCATGCAGCGTTCATCACAGGGGATACTGATGGCAGAAGTTTCAACCGCTTTATTCACAGAAGCTGTCCGAAAAGTGGTAAAGTTAAATGAAGCCTTTGTTCCTCCTTATGACTCGGGTGCTTCTTTATATATCAGACCTTTACTTATTGGAACAGGACCTCAGATCGGTGTAAAACCCGCCGATGAATATCTGTTCATGGTATTGGTTATGCCGGTTGGACCTTATTTTAAGGAAGGATTTAAACCAACTGACCTGGTAATTTACCGCGAATACGATCGTGCAGCACCTCTGGGCACCGGAAAAATAAAGGTGGGTGGCAATTATGCCGCAAGCCTTGTTGCTGGTCAGCGAGCGCATCAGGAAGGGTTTTCTTCGGTATTATATCTTGATGCGCGGGAAAAGAAATATATTGACGAATGTGGCCCGGCGAATTTTTTCGCGATTAAAGGTAATTCTTACATTACGCCTAAGTCTTCCTCCATTTTGCCATCGATAACCAATATGAGTTTACGGCAATTGGCGAAGGACATGGGCATGAATGTTGAGGAACGTCAGATTGCGGTAGAAGAGCTGGCTGAATTCGATGAAGTTGGCGCCTGTGGTACAGCAGCAGTAATCTCCCCGATAAAAAGGATTTATGACGCAGACAAGGATATTGAATACAAGTATGGAACTGAACCAGGAAAGGTAAGTCTTCAGCTTTATGAGAAATTAAGAGGAATACAATACGGCACTGAGCCCGATCTGTATAACTGGACCGAAATTATAGAGTAATTCCGAAGTGACCGGGTGACTGCAATTAGAAATTGAGCAAAGTCAACACGCGTTTGATCCGTTATTTATGAAGTCACCCGGTCACTCAACGTCTGAGGGAGTTTGATCCATTCCTTGAAAAGTCACCCGGTCACTCAACGTATGAGGGCGTTTGATCCGTTCCTTAAAAAGTCACCCGGTCACTCAATCCTATTTGGAGCAGTTACCCGCTTTTATTTGAGCCCAGGTTGGGTTGAAATCATTAAGACCTATATAGGGTATACCGCTGAATACGTCGGGTTTCAATGCACAGAAACTCGAAAGTTTGGAATTGTAGTAAATATCTATATCCCCTGAAATTGTTTTTAGCGGTGCAAGACCTTCAAGAGATGTCAGATTGGAATTATTTAATATCTGAAGTTTACCTTTTACAAGTTTCAGCGCAGTTACACCATTCAGATTTACCAGGTTCAGGTTATCATCCAGGATAAAATCACCGTTGATAACTTCGAGTTTGGATAAACCGGTTAATGAGGTCAATCCGCTACATTCAACTATCCGGAGGTCTTTTTTTATCCCTTTCAATACGGTTGTTCCGGCAAATGAAGTAAATGCCGGAAGTTTACTGAGTTCAGCAGTCCCTCCAATAGTGTCGATCTTTGTAAGTCCCTTAAGGTTAGTGAAATTGGCACAGTTTACTATTCTCAGGTCCTTCTTGATGTGCGGTAAATTATTAAGACCTTCCAGGTTAATAAGATTATTACATCCCGAAATGGTAATGGACGAAATGGTGTCATTAAGTGCGCCCAGGGCTTCAATTCCTGTAAGCGATGGTAAACCCGAGAGCGACAGGTAACCGTCAATACTTTTGAGTTTATCCAACCCGTTAAGGTTAATCTGCTGCGCATTATTAAAGAGAATAACATTCGAGGTGACTTTCGAAAGATTCGATAAACCATTCAGGGATATAAGCACGGGATTTTCCCTGACGGTAATTGTGTTTGAGACGGTACCTAGACTGTCTAAACCTGCCAGTGACTGAAGTGATGCGTTATTGACTATGCCCAGATTCGCTACGGTCTTTATTAATCCTATCCCGTTAAGATTTTGGATATTTGGATTATTTTCGATGACCAAACTACCCGTCAGCGTATCAAGTTTTGTCAAACCCGCCAGCGAAGTAAGTCCCGCGCATGAAGAAATTTGAAGATCTCCTGTAATTTTGGTCACCTTTGACAGGAATGAGAGATCCGTGTTTCGGATTTTGTAAAATCTGACCGACCCGTTAACAGATTTCAGATTTACCAGGTACTTGTTAAAATCGATATCATCGTTTGTATACAACGAGATGGAACCAGTTATTTTGGTGTAATTTTTTTTCAGAAAATAGGCAAGCAAAGTATCTGATGCCGAATAAACTGTAATCGAACCGACATACTCCCCGGGAGCGGGAGGAACAACTGGTGTAGTATCGGTATCTGTATCAGATTTCTTACACGAATTGAAAAATATCCCTGAAAGGAGCAAGGACACAATTAAAAACAGACTTATTTTTCTCATCAATAATTTGTATTTTTTTGATTTTACCAATTCGTAAAGTGAATTAAATTTTTTATAAAGTATAACTACCTTGATAATTTACGGCGCAAAGGAAATAATTTTATACCACTATAAGACGATAAAACTGTAAAAACAGTTGTGTCAGGGTATTTTCATAATTATTACGACAGTTCCAGCATGCGGAGTATCGGGATTTTTGCCTTTTCAAGAATATCCGGAGCAAGAATAATCTCGGGTTGTTCGTATTTCAGGGCAAGGTATAATTTTTGCATCGTATTCAGTTTCATAAAACTACAGTCATTGCATCCACAGGTCGAATCGATAGAGGGAGCCGGAATAAATGTCTTCCCGGGGCAGGCTTTTTGCATCTGGTGAATTATGCCGCTTTCGGTAGCCACAATAAATTTGGTTGCCTTACTGTCTGATACATAATTCAGCAACGCAGTGGTCGAACCAATAAAATCGGCCACCATGAGCACTGGCTGCTCACATTCGGGATGAGCAATAAAAACTGCCTGAGGTTGTTGTTCAATCAGTGCCAGAATTTTCTCAAGCGAATATTTTTCATGAACCATACAGGCACCATCCCATAATACCATCTGGCGACCAGTGACAGAATTGATATAATTCCCCAGATTCTTGTCAGGGGCAAAGATCAAAGGTTGATCTTTGGGAAACGATTCGACAATCTTCATGGCATTTGAAGAAGTGACGATAACATCCGAAAGAGCTTTGATTTCGGCAGAGCAATTAATATAGGAAATTATCTTGTGACCGGGATGTTGTTTTTTAAAGGCTTTAAATGCTTCGGGTGGCGCAGATTCCGCAAGTGAACAACCGGCGTTAAGATCCGGAACTATTACCTTTTTTGAAGGGTTGAGAATTTTGGCGGTTTCGCCCATGAAGTGAACACCAACAAAAAGGATGATGTCGGCATCTGTTTTACGGGCCTGCTGTGCCAGTGAGAGTGAATCGCCGAGAAAGTCGGAAATATCCTGCAGATCGGCTGAAATATAGTAATGTCCCAATATTACGGCATTTTTTTCCTTCTTCAATAAACCTATCTCCCTGATAAGATCTAAATTATCAGGGATTTTTTCATTGATGAAGCCGTAACTTGAAATCAATTGGTCGTATTTGTCTTTTAACATTGAATTATAGTTATAGCAATCGCCACAAAAATACGAATTCAATCCAAAACATCGTCATGAAATGGTATGTTTTGATAACCTTCACATTTTCAGCCATATACATCAATATAAGGTTAATCATCAGAAACACAGAAAGTTAATGTAATTTTTCAAAGGTTTGTTAATTAGTCAAAAAAATTGTTAATAAAAATGGCATTTAAGTTAATAACTAGCGGTTGAATACTGTCAGAGGTCAGTTACTGAATGGTTTTCAATGTATAATTTTGGCCGTTAAATTTAATATTTATGTAACATGAAAATTGGAACAGCACCAATTCCTTATTCTATTTTTGCCACTTATTAAAAAAGGTTTAAATATTGTTAAAATGCCTAAGATATGAATTTTTAATCCTTTACTTTTTTATTTGACACATAACTTAAAACGATTTATTTGATGAAAAACATTTTTAACAAGCTTTTACTGACTGTTGTGCTTTTTGCAGGAATGGTTGTAACTTCGCTGGGGCAGGTAACAACTTCGGGAATTAGCGGCCGGATTACCGGTGATAATGAACCACTTCCCGGGGCAGCCATTGTTGCCGTGCATATTCCATCCGGCACACAATACGGCACTATCACCAATGTGGAAGGACGTTTTTCGCTTCAGGGAATGCGTACCGGTGGTCCGTACCAGGTTGAAGTTTCTTTTATCGGATACTCCAAAGCTACTTTAACTGAAATCAATCTTTCGCTCGGTGAGACCTTCGTGCTGAATTCCAACCTGAAGGAAAGTACGCTTGAAGTTGGAGAGATCACGGTAGTAGGAATGAAACCATCGGCATTTAGTTCTGACAAGATGGGTGCTGCCACTAATATTAATTCCAAAAGCATGGAATTAATTCCGTCGTTTAACCGCAGTCTTAGTGATTATACCAAACTATCTACCTTCGCAACAGGTTCTGGTTCGTTTGTTGGTCGCGAGGCCTATAATACCAATGTAACAGTTGACGGAGCGAATTTCAATAACAATTTTGGTCTTTCGGGCAGTAATATGCCAGGTGTTTCAGGAGAGCCTATCTCGATGGATGCTATTGAAGAAATTCAGGTTGCTGTCGCACCATTTGATGTCACACAATCAAATTTTACGGGTGCCAGTGTAAATGCTGTCACAAAAAGTGGTACCAATACCTTCAAAGGATCTGCTTATACCTTCTACCGTGATCAGAGTTTCAACGGAAAGAAGATCAGAGAGAAAAAACTGACAGTTGTTGAATCTTCAAAGAAAGTGTATGGTTTTAATTTTGGCGGACCAATCATCAAAAATAAGTTGTTCTTCTTCGTAAGTGGTGAAGTGGAAAATGCTTTATCTCCCGGTAATACTTTACTTGCCAATGATGCCGGCAGGGACCTCACCGATCAGAATGTTAATGCTCTTGTAAAAGCTTCTGACCTCCAGAAATTTTCGTCAATTTTAAAAACAAAATATGGTTATGAAACCGGCCCTTACGAAAATTGGGGAGGCGATGTGGATAAGAATAATAAATTATTAGGCAAGTTAGACTGGAACATTAACACCAACAACAAGCTGACCGTAAGGTATAACTATTCTGAAAGCTCCACGGTTTCCCGTCCGAGCAGCAGTGGTGATGCAACGCCGAGTATTTCAGGTGGTCGTCATTCCCGTTTAGGTGGTATGTCGTTTAAAAACTCACAATATTATAACAGCAATACGCTTCAATCGGTAACCGGTGAGTTAAACAGCCATTTTAACCAGTTGCAGAATAAATTCCTGGTTGCTTATACGAAATATAGTCAGCCCCGTCAAAGTGATAGCGAGGTATTTCCTTTCATCGACATTATGTCGGGTGATGTTACCAAAGGAAACGTGATGATGTCTGCCGGTTACGAGTTGTTCTCTTATATGAATAACGTCGACAACAATACCCTTATTCTTACGGATAATGTTACCTTCAATATGAATAATCATACCCTGACCGCTGGTGTTTCGTATGAACATCAGTATTTTGCGAATAGTTACCTGCGCCAGGGAAGCGGATATTACCGTTTTAAAGATCTTGCCTCCTTCGAACGTTTCTCGAATGGTGAAGGAACAGGAAAAGCATATAGTGATAACTACCATCCGACAAGTTTTGCTTACACCTACCCGATTAATGGGTTCACCAGTCCCGTTGGTGAACTTTCTTTTGGTCAGTTTTCTGCCTACGGACAGGATGAATGGAACGTTAACGAGAAGCTTAAAGTAACGGCTGGTGTGCGTATTGATCTTCCGACATATCTCGACGGAGCTGTAGACAACCCCGGATTGAAAGGTCAGAAATTCAGAGATGGTGAAGAAGTTGACTTGTCAACCTGGCCAAAAGCTAAAGTCCTTTGGTCACCCCGTTTAGGATTCACCTGGGATGTTAAAGGTGACAAATCGCTCAAAATTCGTGGTGGAGCAGGTATTTTTACCGGTCGTATCCCATTTGTATGGTTTGTTAGCCAGCCTACCAACAGTGGTATGCTGCAATACCAGCTTGTGATTAACCAAAGCAGCAGTGCTGCCAATAAAGCAAATCTTGCGCGTATTCCTTTTGAAGCTGATGCCAAAAACCTCCTGACCAATACGGCGATCAGTGATATTTTTCCACAAAATAATGTTGTTGGAGGAAGAATTGCTGCGATAGACAAAAATTTCAAGCTCCCGCAAGTGCTGAGATCCAGTCTGGGTGTTGATATCAAAATGCCTTTAAATATGATGCTTTCGCTTGAAGGAATCTATACAAAAGATTTGAATGCTATTTTCTTCGATAACATTAACCTTGCTCCGGCAGCTTCTACCATTATGGAAGCCGATTTAACGCGTCCGTACTGGTCAAACAGTACCAATGCTACCAAATTTATCAACACAAAATTTCAGAATGTTGTAATTATGCGCAACACAGACAAGGGTGAGGGATATACATTTTCCGCACAACTTGATCTTCCGCGCACTAACGGATTCAGTGGAATGGTTGGATATTCACGCAGCATGGGCCGTGAGGTGACCGGCAAAAACGGATCTGATCCGTTCTCCGCATGGCAGTATCGTCAAATCCAGAATTCGCTGAATGATCCCGAAATGGGCAACACGTTAAATAATACACCACACCGGGTTATTGGTACCGTGAACTACACTGTCGATTACTGCAAGAATTTTGCAACCACTATTTCTTTGTTCTATTCCGGGTATAAAGGAAATGCATATACCTATATGTATAACGGAGACATGAACAAAGACGGAACATCAACGCACGAACAGATGTATATTCCTGCTGAAGCAACTGATCTGATGTGGAAAACGCCTGCCGATGAGGCCGCTTATTTCGCATATGCAGCGCAGGATCCTTACCTGTCGAAACATGCCGGTGAATACGCTGAACGTAACGGAGCTTACGCACCCTGGAGCAGCCGTTTTGACGTAAGGTTATTGCAGGATTTCAAGATTAAGGTTGGCAATGTGGTAAACAAACTGCAATTCAGTGTTGATGTGGTTAACTTTGTGAACCTTGTTGATTCATGGGGTGGTCTGTCGCAGTATCCGGTAACAAGTTCACCATTAAAAGTGTCCGGAAGGGATGCAACCACCGGTAAGTTAATCGTTGAAATGACAAAAATCAACAATGAATACATCAAAAAATCGTTCCAGGATCCAAATTCTGTTTCAGGAACCTATGGTATTCAATTAGGACTTCGTTATATTTTCAATTAACCGACAATTTTGAAATACAGATAAGGGTGTCCGTTGGGCACCCTTTTTTTGGTAATATTCCCTACCTTTGCAACTCAAATTTTTTAATTCATAAATGGCACAGAAACCATCAATTCCAAAAGGGACCCGTGATTTTTCACCAACAGAAATGGCGAAGCGGAACTATATTTTTGATACCATCAAAAGTGTTTTCAGAATATATGGTTTTCAGCAAATTGAAACACCTGCGATGGAAAATCTATCAACTTTGATGGGAAAATACGGTGAAGAGGGCGATAAGCTGCTGTTCAAGATACTAAATTCAGGCGATTTCCTGTCGGGTGTGAATCCTGAGGAATTGGGTCATCCAAACAGTTTAAAACTTACCACCAGAATATCGGAGAAAGGGTTGCGTTATGATCTTACCGTACCGTTTGCCAGGTATGTTGTACAAAATCAGAATGATATTACTTTTCCTTTCCGCCGTTACCAAATTCAGCCTGTATGGCGTGCCGACCGGCCACAAAAGGGCCGCTACCGGGAATTTTACCAGTGTGATGTTGATATAATTGGTTCAAATTCGTTGCTGAATGAGGTGGAATTGGTTCAGATTGCCGATGCGGTTTTCCGTAATCTTTCGGTAAATGTTATTTTAAAAATCAACAACCGGAAAATCCTTGCCGGTATAGCCGAGGTCATTGGCGAAGCTGACCGGATCGTGGATATTACCGTGGCCATTGACAAACTGGATAAAATCGGCCTCGAAAAGGTTAATGAGGAGTTAGTGCAAAAAGGGGTCGCAGAGGAAGCCATCGTCAAACTCCAGCCAATTTTGCAATTAAGCGGAAACAACGAAGAAAAACTGAACCAGATAGAAGAGGTTATCGGTAAATCGGAGATTGGGATGAAGGGAATTGCAGAAATGCGCACCGTATTCGGTTTTCTTGCAACAATGGAACTGACCACAGAAATCGAGCTGGACCTGACCCTGGCACGCGGTCTGAATTACTATACAGGCGCCATTTTCGAAATTAAATCGAAAGACGTTCAGATAGGCTCGATTACAGGAGGCGGAAGGTACGACGATCTTACAGGCATTTTCGGGCTCCCAGGGGTATCAGGGGTAGGTATTTCATTCGGTGCAGACCGGATTTATGATGTAATGTCGCAGTTAGGTCTTTTCCCTAAAGAGGCCATTGCTTCAACGCAGGTGATGTTTACGAATTTTGGAGAAAATGAACAGCGTTATTGCCTGCCTCTTTTAGCCCGGTTAAGGACAGCCGGGATTAGCAGCGAGATCTATCCTGATGCCGATAAAATGAAGAAGCAGATGATCTATGCCAACCGGAAAGGGGTGAAGTTCGTTGTGCTGGCAGGGGAGTCAGAAATCAGCACCGGGATGGTTACCGTTAAAAATATGGAAACGGGCGATCAGCAGGTAATTAAGGCAGATGATCTGACCGCTGTATTACTGGCAAGTGTGTAGGTGCTGGCAACTGGCAACTGGCAACTGGCTACTGGCTACTGGCAGCTGGCCGGCGACTGGCAATAGTAATATGATTTTTAATTGTAATTTTTAGTATTCGAAGTACAAACTGCCAGTTGCCAATAGCCAGCCGCCAGCACACAACCCTTAATGAACACAGTATTTACGATTTACCCATAAGTTTGATATATAGGCAAAAAAGAGGCTGTCACTAAACCTTTTGGTTTAAGACAACCTCTTTACGAAAACTACATTACTAACTTAATCTAAAAGAACCAACTATCTATTTATTACCTTCTCTTTCCCTGTCATCCTGACCTTTACGGAATTCGTGCATTAAATATCCCCTGAATTTCCCTTCCGCGCGGTAGAGTTTTACAACCTTTTCGGCAGGAAGGATGTTTAACAATTTTACATTGTACTCTTCAATTAACTTACCCTCACGGGCAGCCGTGGCTGCAATTTCGGTGGCCAGTTTACGGTAATCCGACTCACTCATTTCAGGTTTTGCATTTTCACTCTTCTGTTCCAGCTCTCTTTTTTTATCCATGAGTCTGTATCGTTCCTTTTCGAGTTCGTTATAAACAGGCCAGAATTTTTGTGCTTCCTGTGATGTCAACCCGACAGCCTCAGTCATAAAAGCTATTTTTTTTGTCTTAATCAATTCAATTGTTTGCGGATCGAATTTTCGCTGTGCCATTCCCGTTAAGGAAAACAGCAGTACAACGATTAGGAGTATGCTATTTTTCATTTTTTATTTCTTTAATTGTTTGCAATAATTTCAAAGTCGCTGTAATTAGCTGCGATAAATTCGCCTAATGATTCTGTTGATAATGTATCCGCTTCAAAAGCTTTCATTTCGGTAACAGCATATAAAAATTGACCTTCAGTGAAATAGGAGATTAAATCCAGGGGTACTGAGACTGCCTTCTGTGAGTCTGTATCGGTTTTAACCGATTGCTGCCGGGATGCATATCCTTCACTTTCCGGAAAATATTTTTTTATTGGCACATAAACCAATAATCCAATTACGGCAATACTGGCTGCCATCGCAAGAGCCGGTTTAAGGTAAAAGAACAACGATCGTTTTTTGTGTGTTTGTTCTTCTTCCCCGATTCTGACCTGGAGACGCTGAGCAAAAGTTTCGAAATAGTTATCAGGAACCTTGAATGGATGCTGGTTCCCGTACTTTTCGATTAAATTTTCAATATTTTCTTCGTTTTGTTTCATTGCGTTCTTTTGACATTCGTGATCGTAAATAGTTTAATCACTACTTCGAATCTTTATTTAGATATTCTTCTATTTTCTTCACGGCAAAGTGAAATGAAGCTTTTAATGCGCCGACCGAAGTCTGGAGTATATCTGACATTTCTTCGTACTTTATTTCATCAAAATATTTCATATTAAAAACGATACGCTGTTTTTCGGGTAAGAGGACAATTGCCTGCTGAAGTTTCTTTTGAATTTCATCCCCATCAAAATACACGTCCGATTCGAGTGAATCGGTAAGATAATCACTGATGTCATTCATCGAAACTTCAGAATGCCGCCTCTGCTTTTGAAGGTGACTTAACGATTCGTTCGTGGCGATTCTGAAAAGCCAGGTAAAAAGGGATGAATCTTCCCTGAAACCATCAACATTTTTCCAAACCTTAAGATAAACATTTTGCAGAATGTCATCAGCATCATCATGATTCATAACGATTTTCCGGATATGCCAATAGAGCCTTTCCTGGTATGTTTTTACCAGTTGCTGAAATGCCTTCTCCCTGTTCCCATCGGATTTAAGATTGGCAATAAGCTCCTTTTCGTTCAGATCCATTATCGTTAACTACAATTAAATGATTTTCTGCCTTTCAGACTCATCCTTATGCCAAAGGTTTAATCCTATTAAAAAAGCACCCCGATTCTCAGACCTGATGTAATGGCAAGCGGAAATTCGGGTATACCACCCGTAAATGCATAATGAAATCCCTCAGAGTCATTGGAGTGACCGAATCCATATCCAACGCCGGTAAACCAGTCAATTAAAAACCGGTCCTGCATTACCCACTGTTTGCCAAAATTAATCATGACCGCAAACATTGTATTCTGATTTTTCTGTAAACTACTGGCTGATTGAGATTCATTATAGTAATAATCACGATAAGGGTCTCTCGAATAGCTTGAGAATGAAATCTCAGGCCTGATGTATGCTCCTTTTAAAATATGGGCATATCGCATTCCCTTCAGGTAAAAATCGGGACTTTTGATGAATTTGTACCCTAATTTAAGGTATAACCCGCTGGCATCGTCACCACCTATATCTGTTCCCAGACCTATTATCCCTAACGTTGCCTCAAGGCTGCTGCCCGGTTTGAGGCTATGCTCGAAAGAAAAGCTTGTTGCTCCGAACAGGGGGGATAAAAAACCGATTTTGAGTGCATTTTTATTCTGCCTTTCGTACTGGGCCGGATCGTACATCGAATTTGTGAAGGTGAGCTCCTTTCCATCACCGAAAATCACGCGGCTTACCTTATTTTTATCGATACCGAAAAGAATGTCGCCCCGGAAGTCTTTCAGGATATATTTGATTTCGTCGTCGCCGATTTCTTTAATCAGGCATTGAATCGTGTCATTATCTGTTTTGATGATTTTGTCCTGTGCAAAACCCGTGAGCGAAAAAATGTGGATAACCAGGATCAGCAAGTAAATTTTTTTCATAGTATGGTTTGTTATATCGGTTAACTCATGTGATAAGATGGAACTACAAGGTCAGGAGATGCGTGAACGTGTTAATTTATTATTTCTCCGCGAATTTAGTAATTTTGTATCATTAAAATAAACAGTATTTATAATGGCTTTACAGTGTGGAATAGTCGGACTTCCCAATGTTGGAAAATCGACTCTATTTAATTGCTTGTCGAATGCAAAAGCTCAGGCTGCGAACTTCCCTTTTTGCACAATAGAACCCAATGTGGGAGTTATTACCGTGCCGGATAAAAGATTGATTAAACTGGCTGAAATCGATAAACCTAAGCGGGTTGTCCCTACCACTGTTGAGATTGTGGATATTGCAGGGTTGGTAAAAGGGGCCAGCAAAGGAGAAGGGCTGGGAAATCAGTTTCTTGCGAATATTCGTGAAGTTGATGCGATTATTCATGTGATTCGCTGCTTTGAAAACGAGAATATTATTCATGTTGATGGTTCAATCAATCCCGTGCGGGATAAGGAGGTTGTTGATATAGAATTGCAATTAAAAGACCTTGAGACTGTTACCAGCAGGATTTCGAAACTGCAGAAACAGGCAAAAGTAGGTAATGACAAAATCGCGCAACGAACAATCGTTGTTGCCGAAAAAATAAAAGATGTTTTATTGACTGGGAAAAGCGCACGGACAATTCATTTGACAGAGGATGAAGAGGCATTGATTCATGATTTTTTTCTGCTCACCAAAAAGCCTGTATTGTACGTGTGCAACGTCGATGAAGCCTCAGCGGCCAAAGGAAATAAATTTACCGAGCAACTGATTGCGTCAATTGCTGATGAAAATGCTGAAGTCCTGGTTATCGCGGCCGCTACCGAAGCCGACATTGCGGGGCTTGAGACCTACGAAGAGAAACAACTTTTTCTTGAAGACCTGGGTCTGGATGAACCGGGTGTTAATAAACTGATTCATTCTGCCTACAAATTACTCAACCTCCAGACTTATTTTACCACAGGAGCCGATGAGAGTCGCGCCTGGACTTTTGTAAAGGGGATAAAGGCACCTAAAGCGGCAGGAATAATCCACAGCGATTTTGAAAAAGGATTTATCCGGGCTGAAGTAATTAAATACGACGATTATGTGAAATTGGGTTCAGAAGCCGCCTGTCGTGAGGTTGGAAAGATTTTTATCGAGGGTAAGGAATATGTCGTTCAGGACAGCGATATTATGCATTTCAGGTTTAACGTTTAATGAATAGCGCGACTGGCTACTGGCAACTTGCAACTGGCTTATCCCGGATTATAACCTTATCAGTAATAATGCGGTTTGTTGGGTTCTGCAAGACGCCAGCGGCTAATGGCCAGTTGCATTAATTTTCATTAGTTAAGTTTGTATTTATGCCAATTCTTTTTCGACTGTTTTTGCCACTGATTTCAAAAGGATGGAATAATCGGGAGCCGTTGCATAACCTGCTTTCGCAATCTCATCAATGAATTGATATGGATCTGACTTTACAGCCAAAGCCGCAGAATAGCGCGGATTTTTAAAGAAAAAATTTGTATGGTCGGTAAAACACTCTTCCGGAGTGTTGTATTTTCTGAAGAAATCCTTCACAACATATTTATAATACTTCTGCCCATTCTTTACCACCGGAGTTACCGAAATGACTTCCGGGAATTTCAGGTCGATGCGCCTGCTGTATTCAGTGGTCGTTATTAGCTGTTCGTTGCCATTCATGCCGTCGGTATCCTTTACGCCGAAAAACATATTGCCAGACGCAGCTTTGCCCCATCCACTTTCCAATGCTGCCTGTGCAAGAATGGCAATTGCCGATATGCCCGTTTTTTCTTCTGTTTGCTTTGCATAGGGGAAGAATGACGCGACAAATTCTTTTGGTGTCATGCTTTGAATGTTTAGATGTTCATAATTCAATTGAGATGCCTAAAGGCCATAACGTTAATTAACAAGCAACATTCAAAACTGTTTAATCCTCTTTAAATCAATTTAAGAAAACTGCAATTATTTTTTCTCCTTTTTGTCAAGGATAGTCTCGATTTCATCCATCACTTTATTCATTGCCGGGATTGTCTTTTCAAAGGGAACAGAAGTGGTCATCTCGACTCCGGCATTTTTAAAAATAGGATTTTTGACAGAATTACATAATGACTTTTACCATGATGCCTTGATTCATCCTTTTCCCCTTAAAATCACTGCATTTACTTATCTCAATCTTAGCAAAACTGCAAATTGTTTATTAAATTTGGAGTAATAATTAGCCGATAATTGAAACATAAATCATACGGATCAGTAAAAAGCCGATAGGAAAGGTAATTCAGCCATTGGAATTGTGATGCATATGCTGTTATTCATTTTGATTTTTACATAAGATTTAAATCTTTAAACGAAAGCGTCATGAATAATAAATACGAGAAATTAGCTGCTGAAATTTTGGGCATAGCCGGTATTCAGATTAATGGCAGCAATCCATGGGATATCCAGGTTCACAATACAGAATTTTACCAGAGGGCAATTACTGAAGGTGAATTGGGATTAGGTGAAGCATACATGGAGGGATGGTGGGATGCTGTTAAAGTTGATGAATTGATCACCAGGATTTTGAAAGCCAGGTTAGATGAAAAGATTAAACGAAAGTTCCCGATTCTTTTCAACCTTTTCACCGCAACGCTATTTAATCGCCAATCGAAACGCAGAGCTTTTATTATCGGCGAGAAGCATTATGACCTGGGGAATGATCTTTTTCAGAACATGCTCGATAGCCGGATGAATTACAGTTGTGCTTACTGGAAGGATGCCCTAAGCTTGGACGAGGCACAGGAAAACAAACTCGAATTAATATGTCGAAAACTTTATCTTCAGCCAGGCATGCGTGTGCTGGATATTGGATGTGGTTGGGGTCCTTTCGGAAAATATGCTGCTGCAAAATACAATGTTCAGGTTACCGGCATTACGGTTTCCAAAGAACAGGTTGAACTTGGCCGGAAATTATGCGACGGCCTTCCGGTCGATTTTCAACTGATGGATTATCGTGCTATGAATGAAAAATTTGACAGGATCGTTAGCATTGGAATGCTTGAACATGTGGGGTATAAGAACTACCGCACTTTTTTCGAAGTTGCTAACCGATGTCTCAAAGACGAGGGGCTCTTTCTTCTGCATACGATTGGGGGTATAAAATCCTCAAAATCGATTGATCCCTGGATGAATAAATATATTTTTCCTAATGCAGTACTTCCGTCGGTGGCTCAGCTTGGTAAAGCTTTTGAAAATTATTTTGTGATGGAAGACTGGCATAATTTTGGCGTTGATTACGATAAAACACTGATGGTTTGGTATAACAATTTTGTGAATAACCGGGACAAAGTAGCAAGTCATGTTTCAGAACGCTTTTTTAGAATGTGGAAATACTATTTACTTTCCACGGCAGCTTCATTCAGGACACGGCGTATTCAGTTATGGCAGATCGTTCTGTCAAAAAACGGAATGCAGGGAGGATATCAATCGGTCAGATGACAAGTGGGGTAATTCAATAAAAATGGGAGTCTGGCATTGAATAATTCAATACCAGACTCCCATATAAATTTCCTGAGCCATTTTTCAGGAAATATCCCTGCAGTGCCTTACTTAACAGAAAACTTATAAATACAAACCGAATTATAAATTTCACCAGGCCTTAATACTACAGAAGGAAATTCAGGACGATTAGGAGAGTCTGGAAAATGCTGGGTTTCAAGACAGAGCGCTGACCTGAAATTATAGGGCTTATTCTGTTTGCCAATCTCTTTACCTTTCAAAAAATTGCCACAATAGAACTGAACACCGGGTTCATTGGTGAAGACTTCCATAAAACGTCCGCTTAGCGGTTCATAAACTGATGCTGCCAATGTGATGTCTTTTTCATCTGTTTTATTCAAAACAAAATTGTGGTCATAACCCAGTCCGAATGCCAGTTGCTCGTTTTGCTCGTTGATCCGGGCACCAATAGCGGTTGGCGTTGTAAAATCGAAAGGGGTTCCTGTCACAGGTTCAAGAGTTCCTGTTGGAATAAGTGTTGAATCGACAGGTGTATATTTATCGGCATTCAGGTATAAAACATGATCAAGAATGTCACCGTTTCCAGCTCCGTGGAGATTGAAATAGGAATGGTTTGTGAGGTTAAGAACAGTAGGTTTGCTGGTTTCTGCACGATAAGAAATCTTAACTTCATTACTGTCAGTTAAAGTATAGTTAACCGTAACCTTTAATTCGCCCGGGTAACCTTCTTCCATATCGGGTGAAATAAGGTTTAGCTCCAGCCCGTTTTCACCTTTTTGAATCGCATCCCAGATCCTGGCTGAAAATCCTTTGACTCCTCCATGTAAACTATTTGGACCATTATTGAGGGCAAGCTGGTAGTTGACGCTGTCTAACAAAAACGTACCTTTCGCAATCCGATTCCCGTATCGTCCAATCAGGGCACCGAAATATTGTTCATTCGAATTAAGATAGCCATCAAGACTGTCATAGCCTAAAACCACGTCCTCCATTTTGCCGCTTTTGTCAGGTACTAACAATGAAACTACCCGGCCACCATAATTAGTAACGGTCATTTCCAATCCATTCTTATTTTTTAATGTAAAAAGTTCAACCTGTTTTTCGTCGACCATTTTATGAAATGCTTCAGGCTGAATAAGAGGTTTCGTGGTTTTTTGAGTACAAGAAGCCCATGCAAAAACCGTAATTAAAATAAAGAATAATTTATTCATAGTGATAAAATTAGATTTAAACTTAGTCACAAAATTAGTTATTTAATTTTATGGATTAATAGTTGGAAATTATTAAGGAATATTATCTATTTTGCACAATCATTCGACACCCAAAATTATTGATAAGTTATTACCACATAACCATCAGTTTAAGCCAATTTTTAACTAAATTAATTATGGAAGAAAAGAATCAGGAATCACGCAGAAGTTTTATCAGGAAGTCAGCATCGGCAACTGCTTTGCTGACTATTCCAAGCATTATTCCGGCACATGCTTTCGGAGCCAACGACAGGATCAATGCTGCAGTGCTGGGATTAAATGGCCGGGGAAAAAATCACATTGAGGGACTAATGGCACAAAAGAATGTGCAAATTACCACTTTTGTTGATCCGGATCTCAATGTTGCCGGAGAACGTGCAAAAGAGTTCGAAAAAAAATACGGTCAGAAAGTGAATGTTGTACAGGATATGCGTAAAGCATTTGAAAACAAGGATATTCATGTTGTAACGGTAGCCACTCCGAATCATTGGCATTCGCTTGCAACAATCTGGGCATGTCAGGCAGGTAAGGATGTATATGTCGAAAAGCCTGGCTCTCATAATATCTGGGAAGGACGTAAAATGGTTGAAGCGGCCCGTAAGTACGATCGTATTGTTCAGCATGGTGTTCAATTGCGTAGCTCAGTCGCTATTCGTGAAGCCATTCAGCTTTTACGGGATGGGTATATTGGAAAAGTTTATATGGCAAGGGGATTGGTTTTTAGAAAAAGACCTGATATTGGGAATAAACCTTTTGAGCCGGTACCAGCTGGTATTGATTACGATCTGTGGACAGGTCCTGCCCCTAAACGACCATTTACTAAAAATATTGTTCATTATAATTGGCATTGGCATTGGGATTATGGCAATGGAGATGTAGGTAACCAGGGAATTCATGAAACAGATCTCTGTATGTGGGGTTTAAATGTTGGTTTGCCGACTAAAATCACCTCAATGGGTGGAAAATATCTCTGGGATGATTGTAAAGAAACTCCGGAATTATTGTCATCGATCTATAATTATCCGGAAGAGAATAAAATCATCCAGTTTGAGGTACGTCCATGGTACACAAATGCCGAAGATGGTTCATCTGTGGGGAATATTTTTTATGGAGATAAAGGATATATGGTTATTAAGGGTTACGATAGCTATGAAACATATCTTGGTGACGACAAAACTCCGGGTCAGAAACGCAAGGAAGGTGGTGATCACTTCAAGAACTTTATTGATGCAGTGAGAGCTCACGATTCCTCCATGTTAAACGGTCCCGTGGAAAGCGCTCATCTTTCATCGGCTCTTGCTCATCTTGGAAATATTGCCTACAGAACAGGCAGAGTACTAACGTTTAATCCTGAATCTGAGACGTTTGTGAATGATCCTGAGGCTGACAAAATGTTGAGTCGTAATTATCGCGCTCCTTATACTGTACCTGATATCGTTTGATCGGTGTAACTACATTTTGGAAGGGCCATCTCATAATTTAATTGAGATGGCCCTTTTTAAATGATATTAATAGAAATTTTTATGGGTTGATTCATTGATATAAACTCACCACTGAGGCGCATGTTGCATTAAATAATTTAAAAAATATTTTATATTCTTTAATGCAAAATTGAAACTATACAATCAATCTGCCGTATTTATTTACAAAGTATAATGACAGCGAAATTCTCCAATTGAAACATCGGTTATGTTAATATTTTTTTCTCCGGATCAGCAATGTAACTGACACGGCGAAGCTTTATTTGATATTTTTTAACGTAATGACAATAAACCGGCTCAGAAAGGTTCGAAAATTCTCTTTAATCTTTTTAAACTTAGGTGATGCACATGGTGATAATTGTCTTTCAACGAATTCAAATTGTCCATTATTCAAAAAATATATTAAGCTGTCCTCAGATATATTATCGAAAATTATCTGAATATTTACTGGTATTTTCTTTTAGATGTTGTTTTACAATCTGTTGTCCAACAATTTTATCCTCTGGCTGAAATTATTTAAAGTCATAATAATTTTTCTTATGATTCTATTTGTCGGGCTATGAAAACAAATCACCGGAAAGAAGATCGAATTTGCCATGACAGGCTATATTTAAATTAAACCCTCCCTTATCATTAGAGATGAAATATCTATACCGATTTAATTCACTCGCTGCAATATTGTTGATTACATGCAATCTTGCTGCTCAGCCCTATATCGGCGGGTATAACGTGTATTACGGTAGTCTTCACAACCACTCAGATGTTTCCGACGGAATAGGTACTCCTGATGAGGCCTATAATTATGCCAAAAATATAACACATCTCGATTTTTTTGGACTTACCGATCATTCAGACCTTATTCAAGGTACGGAATGGACTGCCATGAAAACTGCGGCGGATGCTTATAATGAACCTGGCGTATTTACTTCATTCCGGGGATTTGAATGGACTACTTATCCATACGGACATGTGACCGTAGTCAATTCAGAAGATTACAGTTCATCAGAACCTCCGGTGTTTAATTTTACTGACTTGTGTGATTGGCTGGATAACAGGGAATGTATTGCTTTTTTCAATCATCCAGGCTATGCGAATGCTGAGGAAATGGAGTTCTTTCATTTTTTAACTACGCCAAATAGAAAAATAGTAGGAATGGAATTATGGACCTCCGTCAGGGATTTTAGTAACTATTATTATAGTGACGGGTATTTCCCCAATGATGGGAATAAAGGATATTTTGATGAAGCCCTGTTACGCAACTGGAAAATCGGGGCATTGGGGAGCGAAGATAACCATTTCGGCACCTGGGGTAATCTCACTAACTCACGGATGGCAGTTTTGGCAAACGCCAATACACGCGAAGATATTTACAGTGCAATCAAGGCTAAACGGTTTTATAGCACACTTGACAAAAATCTGGGTTTGTCATTTCAGGTAAATGGGAACGAGATGGGATCCACCGTAGTGCCAGGAATCTACGGAGTAGTTATACAGGCCTCAGATGCGGACGGTGAGCTTTTCACCCAGATTCAGTTGCTTAAAAATGGCGAAGTTGTGAATACATGGACACCCAATTCAGCCACACCTGAGATAACAATGAATATTTCATTCGCTAATAATGAATATTACTATATCCGGGTCAGACAGGAGGATAATGATGAAGCAATATCATCACCGATTTGGATTTCTGCAGGGAATCAATTTCCATTTGCTGCAATTATAAATCCTTTGACAAATGACGTTTTTAATTCTCATGCAAACATTGCTTTTGATGTCGCAGCCACCGATGCTGACGGTACTATTTCGCAGGTCGAATTTTACGAAGGTAGCACATTACTTGGAACTGATAATACAAGACCATATTCCTTTATCTGGATGGATGTGGCAGCAGGAAATTATATAATCACGGCCAAGGCCACGGATAATCAGGGTGTTTCTGTCATTTCGGCGCCAATTAGTATCGTTGTTGGAGATGTTTCAAATCAGTCTCCAGTTGTATCTATCACAAGTCCGCAATCAGGAGCAACTTTTACTGCTCCTGGATCTTTTACTATTACGGCCACAGCGTCGGATCCGGACGGAACTATTGCAAAGGTTGAGTTCTATTATGAGGGTTATTTAGTCATGTCAGACAAAACCAGTCCCTATACCTTTATTGGATCGAATATACCGGTTGGAGATTATACGATTACAGCTAAAGCAACCGATAACAATGGCAGCTCAACTACCAGTTCTCCGATAACAATTCACGTAATTGAGCCCAACGAACCTCCTTCTGTTTCAATCTCGGCACCGGAAACAGGTTCGACCTTTCCATCTCCTGCTTTTATTGTAATAGATGCCACAGCAACAGATGCTGATGGGAGTATAGCAAAGGTTGATTTTTACAAAGGGGATAGCCTGTTAGGAACTGACCATTTATATCCATATTCATTTGCCTGGGCAGATGTAACTACGGGAGTTTATACAATCACTGCTAAAGCCACGGATAATCTGGGTGTTGTATCTGTTTCAGCTCCTGTTGGTATAACTGTGGGAGTTGTACCTAACCAGTTCCCGGTTGTATCAATTTCAAGTCCGGTATCGGGTACTATCTTTACAGCTCCGGCATCCATTGTCGTCGAAGCTACTGCCGCCGATTCCGACGGAATGATTAAGAAAGTTGACTTCTACCAGGGTGATACCTTATTGGGAACAGATACCATAAGTCCGTATTCCATCAACTGGACAGATGTTTCTGTTGGAAGTTATATGCTTACGGCTGTTGCTACAGATGACGAGGCTTCCACAACCACAAGTAATCCGATTAACATTGTAGTGGTATCCAATCAGCCTCCGGTTGTTACGATTACAGGTCCGTCAGGGGGAGCAATCTTCACTACTCCTGTCTCAGTTTTCATGCAGGTTTCAGCTACCGATTTCGACGGAACGATTAAGAAAGTTGACTTCTACCAGGGTGATATTTTACTTGGAACCGATACCATCAGTCCATATTCTTTCACATGGACAGGTGTTGCTGCCGGAAGTTACACCATAAAAGCTATAGCGACTGATAATGCGGGTGATTCAATAACCAGCGCTCCGGTTTCAATTACTGTCGTTGCGCCTAATGTACCACCTGTCGTTTCCATTACAGCTCCGTTACCTGAAACAGTATTTACAGCACCGACATCTCTAACAATAGATGCAATAGCTACAGACGATGACGGAATTATTGCCCGGGTAGATTTTTACCAGGGAAGCACGCTGTTAGGATGGGATATTTCGAGTCCTTATTCCTTTACATGGACAGATGTGGCAATAGGAAGTTATACCATTACTGCAAGGGCTTCAGACAACCATGGAGCTTTAGTTACTTCTGCTCCGGTCGTAATTAGCGTCAATGCGCCTAATATACCACCGGTTGTTTCGATCACTGGTCCGTTACCGGGAGTACTATTTACTTCTCCGGCCTCCATCACTATTGATGCCACCGCTACTGATGCAGATGGAATAATCACCAGGGTTGATTTTTACAATGGGGAAACCTTACTTGGCTCGGACATCACCAACTCCTATTCCTTTACCTGGACAGGTGTTGCTGCCGGAAGTTATATTCTCAAGGCTGTTGCGACAGATAATTCGGGTGATTCAGTAACCAGCGTTCCGGTTTCAATTACAGTTGTGGCGCCTAACGTTCCTCCGGTTATTTCAATCATTGCTCCGTTACCGGGAGCACAGTTTACAGCCCCGGCACTGGTTACCATCAATGTCACGGCTACTGATTCCGACGGAACGATTAAAAAAGTTGACTTCTACCAGGGTGATGTTTTTCTTGGAACAGATACCATTAGTCCGTATTCCTTCACATGGACAGGTGTTGCTGCCGGAAGCTACACAATTAAAGCGGTTGCGACTGATAATTCGGGCGACTCAATAACCAGCACTCCGGTTTCAATTACTGTTGTTGCGCCTAATGTACCGCCTGTTGTTTCAGTTACCGCTCCGTTACCGGGATCACAGTTTACAGCCCCGGCACTGGTTACCATCAATGCCACGGCTACTGATTCCGACGGAACGATTATAAAAGTTGACTTCTACCAGGGTGATGTTTTTCTTGGAACAGATACCATCAGTCCGTATTCTTTTATCTGGACTGGCGTTGCTGTTGGAAGCTACACAATTAAAGTGGTTGCGACAGATAATGCGGGCGACTCAATCACCAGCGCTCCGGTTACTATTACTGTTGTTGCACCAAATGTTCCACCGGTTGTTTCAGTTACCGCTCCGTTACCGGGATCACAGTTTACAGCCCCGGCACTGATTTCCATCGATGCTTCGGCTACTGATGAAGACGGAACGATCAGGAAAGTTGACTTCTACCAGGGTGATGTATTACTCGGAACAGATACCATCAGTCCGTATTCTTTCACCTGGACAGGTGTTGCTGTTGGAAGTTATACAATTAAAGCGGTTGCAACTGATAATGCGGGCGACTCAATCACCAGCGCTCCGGTTTCAATTACTGTTGTTGCGCCGAACGTTCCACCGGTTGTTTCAATTACAGCTCCTTTACCGGGAGCACAGTTTACAGCCCCGGCAATGGTTACCATCGATGCTTCGGCTACTGATGAAGACGGAACAATCAGGAAAGTTGACTTCTACCAGGGTGATGTTTTTCTTGGAACAGATACCATCAGTCCGTATTCTTTTGCATGGACAGGTGTTGCTCCCGGAAGTTATACGATTAAAGTGGTTGCAACTGATAATTCTGGTGATTCATTAACCAGCGCTCCGGTTTCAATTACTGTTGTTGCACCCAATGTTCCACCGGTTGTTTCAATCATTGCTCCGTTACCGGGCGCACAGTTTACAGTCCCGGCACTGGTTACCATCAATGCCACGGCTACTGATTCCGACGGAACAATCAGGAAAGTTGACTTCTACCAGGGTGATGTTTTTCTTGGAACAGATACCATCAGTCCGTATTCTTTCACATGGACAGGTGTTGCTCCCGGGAATTATGCCCTAAAAGCTATTGCGACAGATAATTCTGGTGATTCAATAATCAGCGTTCCGGTTTCAATTACTGTTGTTGCGCCGAACGTTCCACCGGTTGTATCAATCACAGCTCCGCTACCGGGCGCACAGTTTACAGCCCCGGCACTGGTTAGCATCAATGCTTCGGCAACTGATGAGGATGGAACAATCACCAATGTTGATTTTTATAATGGGGAGATCTTACTTGGAACAGATACCATTAGTCCGTATTCTTTCCCATGGACAGGTGTTGCTCCTGGAAGTTATGCCATTAAAGCGGTTGCGACTGATAATTCGGGTGATTCAATAACCAGCGCTCCGGTTACAATTACTGTCATTGCGCCGAACGTTCCACCGGTTGTATCAATTACAGCTCCATTACCGGGAGCACAGTTTATTGCCCCTGCACTGGTTACCATCAATGCCACGGCTACTGATTCCGACGGAACGATTAAAAAAGTTGACTTCTACCAGGGTGATGTTTTTCTTGGAACAGATACCATCAGTCCGTATTCTTTTACCTGGACTGGCGTTGCTGTTGGAAGCTACACAATTAAAGTGGTTGCAACTGATAATTCCGGTGATTCAATAACCAGCACGCCGGTTACCATTACTGTTGTTGCGCCCAATGTTCCTCCGGTTATTTCAATTACAGCTCCGTTACCGGGAGCACAGTTTACTGCCCCTGCGACGGTTACCATCAATGCTTCGGCAACAGATGAAGACGGCACAATCAGGAAAGTTGACTTCTACCAGGGAGATACCTTCCTTGGAACAGATACCATCAGTCCGTATTCTTTTACCTGGACTGGCGTTGCTGTTGGAAGCTACACCATTAAGGCGATTGCAACTGATAATTCTGGTGATTCAATAACCAGCACGCCGGTTACCATTACTGTTGTTGCGCCAAACGTTCCACCAGTTGTATCAATCACAGCTCCGCTACCGGGCGCACAGTTTACAGCCCCGGCAATGGTTACCATCAATGTCACGGCAACTGATTCCGACGGCACGATCAGGAAGGTTGACTTCTACCAGGGTGATGTATTACTCGGAACAGATACCATCAGTCCGTATTCTTTCACCTGGACAGGTGTTGCTGTTGGAAGTTATACAATTAAAGCGGTTGCAACTGATAATGCGGGCGACTCAATCACCAGCGCTCCGGTTTCAATTACTGTTGTTGCGCCGAACGTTCCACCGGTTGTTTCAATTACAGCTCCTTTACCGGGAGCACAGTTTACAGCCCCAGCAATGGTTACCATCAATGTCACGGCAACTGATTCCGACGGCACAATCAGGAAAGTTGACTTCTACCAGGGTGATGTATTACTCGGAACAGATACCATCAGTCCGTATTCTTTCACCTGGACAGGTGTTGCTGTTGGAAGTTATACAATTAAAGCGGTTGCAACTGATAATGCGGGCGACTCAATCACCAGCGCTCCGGTTTCAATTACTGTTGTTGCGCTGAACGTTCCACCGGTTGTATCAATCACTGCTCCGTTACCGGGAGCACAGTTTACAGCCCCGGCACTGATTTCCATCAATGCCACGGCTACTGATTCCGACGGAACGATCAGGAAAGTGGACTTCTACCAGGGTGATGTATTACTCGGAACAGATACCATCAGTCCGTATTCTTTCACCTGGACAGGTGTTGCTGTTGGAAGTTATACAATTAAAGCGGTTGCAACTGATAATGCGGGCGACTCAATCACCAGCGCTCCGGTTTCAATTACTGTTGTTGCGCCGAACATTCCACCTGTTGTTTCAATCACAGCTCCGTTACCGGGCGCACAGTTTACAGCTCCTGCAATGGTTACCATCAATGCTTCGGCTAACGATTCAGACGGAACAATCAGGAAAGTTGACTTCTACCAGGGCAATACCTTCATTGGGACAGATAGCATCAGCCCATATTCTTTCACATGGACAAGTGTTACTCCCGGAAGTTATACAATTAAAGCTGTTGCGACAGATAATGCGGGTGACTCAATAATAAGTGCTCCGGTTACAATTACTGTTGTAGCGCCTAATGTTCCACCGGTTGTATCAATCACAGCTCCGTTACCGGGAGCACAGTTTACAGCTCCTGCACTGGTTACCATCAATGCCACGGCTGTAGATTCAGACGGCACGATTACGAAAGTTGACTTCTACCAGGGCAATACCTTCATTGGGACAGATAGCATCAGCCCATATTCTTTCACATGGACAAGTGTTACTCCCGGAAGTTATACAATTAAAGCTGTTGCGACAGATAATGCGGGTGACTCAATAATAAGTGCTCCGGTTACAATTACTGTTGTAGCGCCTAATGTTCCACCGGTTGTATCAATCACAGCTCCGTTACCGGGAGTACTATTTACTTCACCGGCCTCCATCACTATTGATGCCACCGCTACTGATGCAGACGGCACGATTACGAAAGTTGACTTCTACCAGAGAGATATCTTACTTGGAACAGATACCATCAGTCCGTATTCCTTTGACTGGACAGGTGTTGCTGTTGGAAGCTACACAATTAAAGTGGTTGCGACAGATAATGCGGGCGACTCAATCACCAGCGCTCCGGTTACAATTACTGTTGTAGCGCCTAATGTTCCACCGGTTGTTTCAATTACAGCTCCGTTACCGGGAGCACAGTTTACAGCTCCTGCAATGGTTACCATCAATGCTTCGGCTAACGATTCAGACGGAACAATCAGGAAAGTAGACTTCTACCAGGGAGATATCTACCTTGGAACGGATACCATTAGTCCGTATTCTTTCCCATGGACAGGTGTTGCTCCTGGAAGTTATGCCATTAAAGCGGTTGCGACTGATAATTCGGGTGATTCAATAACCAGCGCTCCGGTTACAATTACTGTTGTTGCGCCGAACGTTCCACCGGTTGTTTCAATCACAGCTCCGTTACCGGGAGCACAGTTTACTGCCCCTGCAACGGTTACCATCAATGCTCCGGCAACTGATGAGGACGGAACGATCAGGAAAGTGGACTTCTACCAGGGCAATACCTTCATTGGGACAGATAGCATCAGCCCATATTCTTTCACATGGACAAGTGTTACTCCCGGAAGTTATACAATTAAAGCTGTTGCGACAGATAATGCGGGTGACTCAATAATAAGTGCTCCGGTTACAATTACTGTTGTAGCGCCTAATGTTCCACCGGTTGTATCAATCACAGCTCCGTTACCGGGAGTACTATTTACTTCACCGGCCTCCATCACTATTGATGCCACCGCTACTGATGCAGACGGCACGATTACGAAAGTTGACTTCTACCAGAGAGATATCTTACTTGGAACAGATACCATCAGTCCGTATTCTTTCACCTGGACAGGTGTTGCTGTTGGAAGTTATACAATTAAAGCGGTTGCAACTGATAATGCGGGCGACTCAATCACCAGCGCTCCGGTTTCAATTACTGTTGTTGCGCCGAACGTTCCACCGGTTGTTTCAATTACAGCTCCGTTACCGGGAGCACAGTTTACAGCCCCGGCACTGGTTATCATCAATGCCACGGCTGTAGATTCAGACGGCACGATCAGGAAAGTTGACTTCTACCAGGGTGATACCTTCCTTGGAACAGATACCATCAGTCCGTATTCTTTCACATGGACAGGTGTTGCTGTTGGAAGTTATACAATTAAAGCGGTTGCAACTGATAATGCGGGCGACTCAATCACCAGCGCTCCGGTTTCAATTACTGTTGTTGCGCCGAACGTTCCACCGGTTGTTTCAATTACAGCTCCTTTACCGGGAGCACAGTTTACAGCCCCGGCAATGGTTACCATCAATGCTTCGGCTACCGATTCAGACGGAACAATCAGGAAAGTTGACTTCTACCAGGGTGATGTATTACTCGGAACCGATACCATTAGTCCGTATTCTTTTGCCTGGACAAGTGTTACTCCCGGAAGTTATACGATTAAAGCGGTAGCGACTGATAATGCGGGTGATTCAGTAACCAGCGCTCCGGTTACAATTACTGTCGTTGCGCCGAACATTCCACCTGTTGTTTCAATCACAGCTCCGTTACCGGGAGCACAGTTTACAGCCCCGGCACTGATTTCCATCAATGCTCCGGCAACTGATGAGGACGGAACGATCAGGAAAGTGGACTTCTACCAGGGAGATATCTTACTTGGAACAGATACCATTAGTCCGTATTCCTTTGCCTGGACAGGTGTTGCTCCCAGGAATTACACCATTAAAGCGGTTGCGACTGATAATTCGGGCGACTCAATAACCAGCACTCCGGTTTCAATTACTGTTGTTGCGCCTAATGTACCGCCTGTTGTTTCAGTTACCGCTCCGTTACCGGGATCACAGTTTACAGCCCCGGCACTGGTTACCATCAATGCTTCAGCTACTGATGTAGACGGAACAATTAAGAAAGTGGACTTCTACCAGGGTGATGTATTACTCGGAACCGATACCATTAGTCCGTATTCTTTTGCCTGGACAGGTGTTGCTCCCGGAAGTTATACGATTAAAGCTATTGCAACTGATAATTCCGGTGATTCAATAACCAGCACGCCGGTTACCATTACTGTTGTTGCGCCAAACGTTCCACCGGTTGTATCAATCACAGCTCCGCTACCGGGCGCACAGTTTACAGCCCCGGCAATGGTTACCATCAATGTCACGGCAACTGATTCCGACGGCACAATCAGGAAAGTTGACTTCTACCAGGGTGATGTTTTACTCGGAACAGATACCATCAGTCCGTATTCTTTCACATGGACAAGTGTTACTCCCGGAAGTTATACAATTAAAGCTATTGCGACAGATAATGCGAGTGATTCAATAACCAGTGCTCCGGTTACAATTACTGTTGTTGCGCCGAACGTTCCACCGGTGGTTTCTATTACAAATCCGTTACCGGGAGCACAGTTTACTGCCCCGGCACTGGTTACCATCAATGCTTCGGCTAACGATTCAGACGGAACGATCAGGAAAGTGGACTTCTACCAGGGTGATGTATTACTCGGAACAGATACCATCAGTCCGTATTCTTTCACCTGGACAGGTGTTGCTGTTGGAAGCTACACAATTAAAGTGGTTGCGACTGATAATTCGGGCGACTCAATAACCAGCACTCCGGTTTCAATTACTGTTGTTGCGCCCAATGTACCTCCGGTAGTTTCTATTACAGCTCCGTTACCGGGAGCACAGTTTACAGCCCCGGCACTGGTTACCATCAATGCTTCGGCTACTGATTCCGACGGAACGATTAAGAAAGTTGACTTCTACCAGGGTGATATCTTCCTTGGAACGGATACCATTAGTCCGTATTCTTTTGCCTGGACAAGTGTTACTCCCGGAAGTTATACGATTAAAGTGGTTGCAACTGATAATTCCGGTGATTCAATAACAAGCAGTCCGGTTTCAATTACTGTTGTTGCGCCGAACGTTCCACCGGTAGTTTCTATTACAAATCCGTTACCGGGAGCACAGTTTACAGTCCCGGCACTGGTTATCATCAATGCCACGGCTGTAGATTCAGACGGCACGATCAGGAAAGTTGACTTCTACCAGGGTGATACCTTCCTTGGAACAGATACCATCAGTCCGTATTCTTTCACATGGACAGGTGTTGCTCCTGGAAATTACACAATTAAGGCGGTTGCGACTGATAATGCAGGTGATTCAATAACCAGCACTCCGGTTACAATTACTGTTGTTGCACCTAATGTACCGCCTGTTGTTTCAATTACAGCTCCGTTACCGGGAGCACAGTTTACAGCCCCGGCAATGGTTACCATCAATGTCACGGCAACTGATTCCGACGGAACGATCAGGAAAGTGGACTTCTACCAGGGAGATGTATTACTTGGAACAGATACCATCAGTCCGTATTCTTTCACCTGGACAGGTGTTGCTGTTGGAAGCTACACAATTAAAGCTATTGCGACTGATAATGCGGGCGACTCAATCACCAGCGCTCCGGTTACAATTACTGTTGTTGCGCCGAACGTTCCACCGGTTGTATCAATTACAGCTCCTTTACCGGGAGCACAGTTTACTGCCCCGGCAACGGTTACCATCAATGCTTCGGCTAACGATTCAGACGGAACAATCAGGAAAGTAGACTTCTACCAGGGAGATATCTACCTTGGAACGGATACCATTAGTCCGTATTCTTTCCCATGGACAGGTGTTGCTCCTGGAAGTTATGCCATTAAAGCGGTTGCGACTGATAATTCGGGTGATTCAATAACCAGCGCTCCGGTTACAATTACTGTTGTTGCGCCGAACGTTCCACCGGTTGTTTCAATCACAGCTCCGTTACCGGGAGCACAGTTTACTGCCCCTGCAACGGTTACCATCAATGCTCCGGCAACTGATGAGGACGGAACGATCAGGAAAGTGGACTTCTACCAGGGTGATGTTTTACTCGGAACAGATACCATTAGTCCGTATTCCTTTGCCTGGACTGGCGTTGCTCCTGGAAATTACACGATTAAAGCGGTTGCGACTGATAATGCGGGTGACTCAATAACCAGCGCCCCGGTTTTAATTACTGTCGTTGCGCCGAACATTCCACCTGTTGTTTCAATTACAGCTCCGTTACCGGGAGCACAGTTTACTGCCCCTGCAACGGTTACCATCAATGCTTCGGCTAACGATTCAGACGGCACGATCAGGAAAGTTGACTTCTACCAGGGAGATGTTTTACTTGGAACCGATACCATCAGTCCGTATTCTTTCACCTGGACAGGTGTTGCTGTTGGAAGCTACACAATTAAAGCTATTGCGACTGATAATGCGGGCGACTCAATCACCAGCGCTCCGGTTACTATTACTGTTGTTGCGCCGAACGTTCCACCGGTTGTATCAATTACAGCTCCTTTACCGGGAGCACAGTTTACAGCCCCGGCACTGGTTACCATCAATGCTTCGGCTAACGATTCAGACGGAACAATTAAGAAAGTTGACTTCTACCAGGGAGATATCTACCTTGGAACGGATACCATCAGTCCGTATTCCTTTGCCTGGACAGGTGTTGCTCCCGGAAGTTATACGATTAAAGTGGTTGCAACTGATAATTCCGGTGATTCAATAACCAGCACGCCGGTTACCATTACTGTTGTTGCGCCAAACGTTCCACCGGTTGTATCAATCACAGCTCCGCTACCGGGCGCACAGTTTACAGCCCCGGCAATGGTTACCATCAATGTCACGGCAACTGATTCCGACGGCACAATCAGGAAAGTAGACTTCTACCAGGGAGATATCTACCTTGGAACGGATACCATTAGTCCGTATTCTTTCCCATGGACAGGTGTTGCTCCTGGAAGTTATGCCATTAAAGCGGTTGCGACTGATAATTCGGGTGATTCAATAACCAGCACGCCGGTTACAATTACTGTTGTTGCGCCCAATGTACCTCCGGTAGTTTCTATTACAAATCCGCTACCGGGAGCACAGTTTACTGCCCCGGCACTGATTTCCATCAATGCTCCGGCAACTGATGAGGATGGAACGATTAAGAAGGTTGACTTCTACCAGGGTGATGTATTACTCGGAACAGATACCATCAGTCCGTATTCCTTTGCCTGGGCAGGTGTTGCTGCCGGAAGTTATACGCTCACTGCAAAAGCAACAGATAACATGGGAGCACTGATTAACTCTGCACCAGTGAATATAACTGTTGCAGCAACCAATCATCCACCTGTTGTAAATTTAACCAGTCCGGTACACGACGCTGTTTTCTCTGCCCCGGCAACCATTACGCTTACTGCCTCAGCTACTGATAGTGACGGAACAATCTCCAAAGTTGATTTTTACTACGGAGGATCGCTGCTCCTTTCGGATAACACAAGTCCCTATTCATACATCAGGACTAATGTACCTGTGGGGAGTTATACCATTACTGCAAAGGCGACCGATAATAACGGAGCCACAACGACCAGCAGTGCAGTCACATTCACGGTTGTGTCCAATCAATCTCCGGTTGTAACCCTGACAAGTCCTTTGCCGGGTGCAACGTTTACGCCACCTGCATTCGTTGCGCTTACTGCCTTAGCCAGCGATGCAGATGGAACCGTAACAAAAGTCGATTTTTATCAGGGGAGCACCATGGTGGGTTCGGATAACACAAGTCCTTATTCATTCAACTGGACAAATGTGACTACCGGAATCTATTCACTTACCGCAAGAGCTACAGATAATGTGGGAGTTATATCCATTTCAGCACCCATCAGCATTACTGTCGGAGTTGTGTCGAATCAGCCTCCAGTTGTAAATTTAACCAGTCCGGTACAAGGCGCTGTTTTTTCTGCCCCGGCAACCGTTACACTAACTGCTTTGGCTACTGACAGCGATGGAACTATCTCCAAAGTTGAATTCTACTATGGAGGCACACTTCCTATTTCCGATGATACAAGTCCATATTCTTATACCGGGACTAATATACCTGTCGGGACTTATACCATTACTGCAAAAGCAACCGATAATAACGGAGCCACAACGACCAGCAATGCAGTCACATTCACGGTTGTGTCCAATCAATCTCCGGTTGTAACTCTGACAAGCCCCTTGCCGGGTGCAACGTTCACGTCACCGGCAACTGTTTCGCTGAATGCCTCGGCAAGTGATGCAGATGGAACCGTAACAAAAGTAGATTTTTATCAGGGGAGCACCATGGTGGGTTCGGATAACACAAACCCTTATTCCTTCAACTGGACAAATGTGACAACAGGAATTTATACGCTTACTGCAAGAGCCACCGATAATATGGGAGCTTTGACTACATCTGCACCAATAAATATTAATGTGGGAGGTGCGACAAATCAGCCTCCGATAATTTCTTTCACGAGTCCGTTATCAGGAGCTGTTTTCACTGGCCCGGCTTACATTGAGTTTATCGCTTCCGCAAGTGATGCCGACGGAACCATAGCGAAGGTTGATTTTTATTATGGAGGAACATTGCTGTTATCGGATAATTCAGCTCCTTATTCTTATAACAGGGGGGGAATACCGGACGGAAATTATACAATAACAGCTTTAGCAACCGATAACATCGGGGCAACAACGAGTACCACTGTTGCAATTGGGGTTGTTGACAATCAGTCGCCTGTTGTTAATATTGCAAGCCCTGCTGCTGGAGCGATTTTCACAATCCCGGCATCTGTTACAATAGATGTGGCAGCTTCTGATCCGGACGGAACGATTGTTCGTGTTGAATTTTACCAGGGCAGTACCTTGCTTGGTTCTGATAATTCAAGTCCTTATTCCTTTAACTGGACAAATGCTGCGGAGGGAAGTTACATGATTACTGCAAAGGCAATTGATAATCAGGGAGCTTTAACCACCTCAGCGGGGGTGTCAATAACCATTAACTCGCTTAAATCGGCTGTCCTTGATAATCCGGTAATTGAAACCACTGCAAAGTCAGGGAACCTCGAATGTTATCCTGTACCATTTACAAATGAACTTCATATCGATCTTTATCCACGTGAAGGTGAACGTATCACAGTTGTTGAGATAGTGAATTCGATCGGTAAACGTATGATTTATGAGATGCACAATCAGAATCAAATTGTCATGGATCTGCAGCATCTCAAGCCGGGAGTATATATTGTAAGGGTCCGAACCAATATGGGATTGTATAATAAATTGGTTATTAAGAATTAAAACAAGTGTATTTTTTGAAAAGAAAGGCCTCCTGAATGTGCAGGAGGCTTTTTTTTGCCCGAACCAAATGTTTATGATCAGTTGACTGAGTTTATTCCGGTTTTCATTAAATGAGAGACGGCCAATATAAAAAGCATTAAAAGATATGTTTCATAAATGGCTAACTTTTTATTGAATAGATTTTTATATTTTTGATGTTAGGTAAAATGATCAAATACTTAATAACGATATTTTCTCATGAGTCACAATAACTCCCCGACAGCAGAGGAACGTATCCATGAACTGGAGAATCAGCTGTCAGTATTACGAGAGAAAATTTTCTTTCTCGAATCTGAAAACAAGACAATCAGGGAAGAGAAAGAAAAATATCAGCTTATTTCCGATTATGCGCAGGACTGGGAATACTGGATTTCCCCGAAAGGTGGATTTAAATGGCTTTCACCCTCCTGCAATGATTTAACCGGATACACGGTCAATGAGTTTTTTAATGATCCGGATTTATTTTTTAAAATCATCTATCCCGATGATGAAGGTAAAATCCGGCAATTTTTACACGATTCCAACAGTTTTATGCAGATCGGTCAGTCGATTGAATTCAGGTTGCTCACCCGAACCAAGCAGTTGCGATGGTGTGAGCTAAACAGTAAAGCCGTTTTCGACAGGATGGGAAGTTATCTTGGTCAGCGCGGATCGATTCGTGATATTACACGGTTAAAATCTGCACTCGGCCAGATCAGGGAAATGTCTGACAAGCAGGTATGGGAAATGAAGACCAAGCAAAAATACCGCGACGAAATAGCCGGCAAGGACAGGGAAATGGTATCATCATTGATCCAGATTGCCCAAAAAAACGAGATGGTACTCTATCTGAGGAAAAATCTTTCAGTTATCCGGAATACACTCCCTGCACCCATCCAGAAAAAAGTCACCGATATGTTGCAAAAAATTGATGAAAATCAACGCAGGCAGGTTTTCAACTGGGAGGATTTTAAATTCCATTTCGAGAAAGTCCACCAGGGATTTTTTGCGCGTCTGAAAGGAAAATATCCGGGGTTAACCCCAAAAGATCAGCGACTCTGTGCCTATATACACCTGGGCCTGGCAACAAAAGATATAGCCGGACTGATCAATATAACTCCCGAGAGTGCAGAGATAGGAAGAATCCGGTTAAGGAAGAAGCTGGGACTGGACCGCTCAGTCAACCTGTTTGCTTTTCTTCAGGATATTTAAAAGTAAGGGTAATTTTAAATTTGCCTTTATAAATGATAGGTTATATATATCAGAAAATTACATGAATACATTATTAATTAATGTACGGTAAAAAAATGTTAGGTTGATTTCCTGATATTTATCCAACAATTGATCACTTTTAAGCTTCCTTTGCGTATAAAAAAATAAAATCATACGTTATGGTGCTTAAATACCGGAAATTAACCAACGAAGAAATCGGCCAGTTAATTATACAAGGCTGTTACTGTGAAGACTGGAACCTTATTGAAGTAGTTGATGACTTCATGCCTGATAATATTCGGAACAGCAAATTTTCAGGTTATAATCGTCTTGGGCGGTTTGATGAAGAGATTACACTGTTCGGAGGTGTCCGGATGCGAACAGGGATTCTCAATGCACATATTCATAATTGTACCATTGGCAACAATGCACTGATCAGCAGTGTGCAAAGTTATATTTCCAATTACCGGATCGGAGAGCGGGTTGTCATCCATAACCTGAATCAGCTGGCAGTTGAGAATAAAAGCTCCTTTGGGAACGGAATTCGTATTAAAGTAATCAATGAATTAGGCGGCCGGGAAATTCCAATCTATGATCATCTGTCGAGCCATGTGGCTTATATCCTTGCAATGTACCGGCACCGTAAAAAAGCAATTGAGGTTATTGAGAAATTTGTGGCCAATTATGTCGATTATATCTCTGATACTGTTGGTGAGGTAAGCAGTGGTGTGCAAATAATCAATTGCGGGATCATGCGGAATGTCAAAATTGGTCCGTATGCAATACTCGAAGGGGTTTCCAAACTGGTGAACGGAAGCATTAACAGTTCAGCAGCTGATCCCGTTGTGATAGGGCAGGGGGTAATACTTGAGAACTTTATCGTTTGTTCCGGCACACGAATAACCGATTCAACACTTATTTCGAACTGTTTTGTCGGACAGGGATGCATTCTGGACAAGCACTACTCGGCAGTTGAATCAGTTTTCTTTGCCAACTGCCAGGGGCTGCATGGGGAGGCCTGTTCAATTTTTGCAGGGCCTTATACCGTTTCTCATCATAAATCCACCTTGCTTATTTCAGGGCTGTTTTCCTTTATGAATGCCGGAAGCGGATCGAACCAAAGTAATCATTTGTATAAACTTGGTCCTATTCACCAGGGCGTTGTGGAACGTGGCGCCAAAACAACCAGTGATTCCTATCTTTTATGGCCATCAAGGATTGGGGCATTCTCCCTGGTAATGGGTCGTCATTACAGGCATTCCGATACGACAGATTTTCCCTTCTCCTATCTGATCGAAGAGAAGGATGAAAGCCGTCTTATTCCAGGAATCAACCTTCAAAGTATTGGCACGATAAGGGACTCACAAAAATGGCCCAAACGTGACCGCAGGAAAGATCCTAATCTACTCGACTTAATTAACTTTAACCTGTTGAGTCCGTATTCCATCCAGAAAATGATTAAAGGTCGTGCACTGTTACTTGAACTGTTGACTGCCTCGGGTGAAACGGCACCTTTTTACACTTATCATGGCATGGTTATCAAAAACAGCGGCCTTATAAGGGGAATTGCTCTTTATGAAAAAGCGATCTGGAAATTTCTTGGTAATTCAATGATCACAAGGATTCAGCGTAAGCCAATCAATGTGACAGAAGATATTCACGATGCCTTACGCAAAGACACGCCACTTGGAAGCGGATGCCGGTGGCTCGATCTCACGGGAATGCTTTGTCCCTCCGATGCAATCAATCAGTTGCTCGATTCTATCGAAAACGGTGGTGTGCATTCACTTGAGGAGATCAATGCTACAATCCGGTCAATACACGAAAATTACTATACTTACGAATGGTCATGGGCCGCCGATGTTATTGAAGATTTTTATGGAACTTCAGTCCAGGATTTCACCCCGAAAGATGTTATTGCAATTACCCAGAAATGGATGAAGGCTGTGCTCGATATTGATCAACTACTTTACGATGACGCACGCAAAGAGTTTTCACTGATTAAACAAACAGGATTCGGTGTCGATGGCGACAGAACAGTGCAGCAACTCGATTTTGATAATGTAAGGGGTGAATTTGAAACGCATGCCGAGGTCAGCTCAATCAGGGATCATATGGCTAAAAAAGAGGAACTTGGCAGAGAGGTCATAGCCAAAATGGAAAAACTGTTAATGTTGGAAACCATCAAAAATTAACAAATATGTGCGGAATTGTAGGATATATCGGGGACAAAAATGCCTATCCCATTTTGATCCAGGGACTTCAGCGGCTGGAGTATCGCGGCTATGACTCGGCGGGCCTGGCAATTTATAACGG
The DNA here is from genome assembly GCA_942493325.1 of uncultured Bacteroidales bacterium. Classification (GTDB taxonomy): domain Bacteria; phylum Bacteroidota; class Bacteroidia; order Bacteroidales; family Prolixibacteraceae; genus JAAFHB01. The sequence continues at coordinate 6,710,086 of OW818689.1, forward strand.
TTCGTTAAATGTATATAAATGCAAAGGCAGGGTTTGTGATCTTGAACAACATGTCCTGGAACAAAATCTGACCGGATCAACCGGTATCGGGCATACACGCTGGGCGACGCATGGTGAACCCAATGACCGCAATGCACATCCCCATACATCGATGAACGGCAATTTTGTGTTGGTGCATAACGGCATTATTGAAAATTATGCAGAGCTAAAAGCCGATCTGAAGAAAAACGGAATAACATTTCAATCGGATACCGATACCGAAGTCTTGGTCAACCTGATCGAATATTTTTACCGGAACGGGGAAGAGGTAAATGCCGAAATAGCCGTCCGGCTCGCCCTTTCGAAAGTTGTAGGTGCCTATGGAATTGCAGTGATCTGTAAAAATGAAAAAGACCAGATTATTGTAGCACGTAAAGGGAGTCCATTGGTTATCGGGATTGGTCACGGTGAATATTTTATTGCTTCAGACGCAACTCCTATCATTCCATACACAAACAGTGTTATCTATCTGAACGATAACGATGTGGCGATTATCACCAAAGACAGTCTTACTCTGAAAACGGTCGAAAATATCCCTGTTCCCTTTAAAATAACCAAGGTTGATATGACCATTGGTGATCTGGAAAAAGGCGACTTTGAGCATTACATGCTCAAAGAGATTTTCGAGCAACCCAAAACAATTGAAGATACCTATCGTGGCCGCATTTCGCCTGATCATTCCGAAATTGTATTGGGAGGCTTAATGGACATTTTTCCGAAACTGCTCAAAGCACGGCGAATTATAATAATTGGTTGTGGAACTTCATGGCATGCTGCGCTGGTGGGTGAATACCTGATTGAAGAGTATGCAAGGATTCCCGTTGAAGTTGAATATGCATCTGAATTCAGGTACCGGAATCCGATTCTTACGAACGATGATGTGGTCATCGCGATCAGTCAAAGTGGTGAAACTGCCGATACCCTTGCAGCTCTGCGGATGGCAAAGGAAAAAGGGGCCACGATCTTAGGCATTTGCAATGTTGTGGGTTCGAGTATTGCACGCGAAACAGATGCCGGGGTTTATACCCACGCGGGAGTTGAAATCGGAGTCGCCTCCACCAAAGCATTTACTGCCCAGGTAACTATATTGACACTATTGGCGCTCAAACTGGCCAATGAGAAAGGACAAATTTCGGTCGAAGTTTATCGTGATTTAATTCAGGAACTGACACTTATTCCCGGTAAAGTGAAATCAATCCTGGTCAAACACCCTCATTTTAAAGTTGTTGCCGCAAAGTATAAAGATGCTGTCAATGCCTTGTACCTGGGCCGGGGGTGTCTTTTCCCGGTAGCTTTGGAAGGCGCTCTTAAACTTAAGGAGATTTCCTATATTCATGCCGAGGGATATGCTGCAGGAGAGATGAAACATGGTCCGATCGCTTTGGTTGACGACAACCTGCCTGTTATTGTTGTAGCAGCAAAAGACAGTTATTATGAGAAAATTGTAAGCAATATTCAGGAGGTTAAAGCCCGGAGGGGAAATATTATCGCCGTTGTAACTGAAGGTGATGACGGATTGAAAGGGATGGTCAACGATTTGTTCGAAATCCCGAAATCACATCCGGCAGTCACTCCGCTGCTGGCAATTATCCCGCTACAACTCTTTTCCTATTATATCGCCGTGATGCGCGGATGTGATGTTGATCAGCCGCGTAACCTGGCGAAGTCAGTTACGGTGGAATGATCACGAACGAGTCGAGTTTTAAAAAGAAAAAGTGCGGATTAACGCACTTTTTCTTTTTTCACTAAATCTCTTGAGTTTTCCCAATTTAAATTACATCCTTACGATTACCTTCAGATGCAGTGGAAGTGCCTTGTAAAGAATGGTGGCATCCGATTTGGGAAGTACGATGGCTATTTGTGGCATTGCAGGTTCGCGGTTGAATTTAAGGAGTGATTGCAACGACCGCCTGATTTCGACTCCCTGGTATTTACGGCGTAATGCCGAGATAAGTTTTTTGCCTTCGGCATCGGGTTTTTCAGCCTGTTTGATGACCAGTCTTAAATTACGTTCAAAATTCATAACAATGTAAACATCGCCAAGTTTGGCCGGAGCAGGTTCAACTGCAGCCTTGTTCGCTTCTGCGGAGTCTTTGGGTGCAATTTTTTCAACCCACGATATTTTTGGTATTGTTGCATCAACCTGTTTAACCTGGAAAGGCTCTGACATCCAATTTAATAAATTTTCGGTGTGATACATCCGGATTGAATTACTGATATCAGCTTCCAGTATACGGCACTCGTGAAGCGGAATGCCTTTCATTTCGAGAATCGCTTTTTTATCAATAAGATCAAGAACGAGGTACATCGAGTCCTCTTTGGCAAGGGTTAACCTTGACCGGAGCAAAACTTCCCTTTTCCTTAGTTCGAAAAGCTGATTTTTTGCATCTTTACTATTGTGGGAGACCAGAGAGTCGGAAATTTTCTCATCTTTCGGATTAACCTTGTCTTCCTTTGAGGGTTTCTCTTTTTCGTCGGAAGTGCTGATTACTGCTTTCGGCAATGGATTTTTAGTGACCACGGGCATAATTACAGTGGCAACCAGAATATAAATGGTTAAGACGCTTAGAATAATGGTAATGACCCAAAAGGATACTTTATTTTTCATTTTTAGATCGTTAATAGATAAATACTTTTGATCCCCGGCTCAATGTTTTATAAATCACTTCAAGGTCTGCGTCGCCGATACGAACACAACCATGGGTGACAGGAAGTCCCAGAAAACGTTGATAAAGCGTTCCGTGGATCATATAACCATCACCTATTGAAAGTGCATATTCACCCAATGAACCCACTTCGACACGTGAGGCTGACCTGGCTGAAGGTATTGGTAATCCATCTTCGAGAAAGGCCCAGTCGGGCTTAATCCACGGACGATCTTCCTGTTTACTCTTTACATCAAACATACCCTTGGGAGTTTTAAAGATAATCCTTTTGTTTCCGGCGATGAGCAATTCGTTTTTGCCTGTTGAACAAACTCCCGTTCTGATCGTATCGCCGTTTGCGTTACGCAGCGAAAATCTGTTCTCGGTTGTATTAACTATGATATATGGCTTGACAGGTTTTAATTTTTCAAGCTTCTTTTCGATCGAATTAATATTTTGCTGTGATTTAAGTTCATATTTTTCGATCTCGCTCAGCGTTTTAGCTTCCGGGGCCATAGAACCGACAAACCATGATTTTACTTTAAATGCACCATCCTGAAAGCCGGGGGTAAAGAATATCATCAGTACAATCAAACAAAACAGCAACACCGGAATTGTCCATGAGAAGATCTGCCGGTATGATTGTTTATTTCTTTCTTCAATTTCCATTTTATTGATATTTTAGTTTAGTAATTCTGAAAGTGACTTCAATGAGCCTAAGATTGTGACGGGCGTACCGACGGACATCCTGCTAAAAAGTTCATCCATCTCACTGTTGGTCAGGGCAACACATCCACTGGTCCAATCATCCCCTTTTCCGCCATCACCATGAATCTCAATCAATCCGCCGATCCCGCTGTTTTTCGAAATAAGACCCTGCCGTTTTTTTGTGTTAAAATGTGCATAGTCCTCTTCGTTGGGATAATTAATTAACAAGGCTTTGTGATACCTGGTTTGTCCGGATCCCTTTTTCTTCGTTACTTTATACAGACCCTCAGGAGTTGCTTTATCGCCCGCAGCGACTTTATCGCCGATCCAGTTTCTTCCGAGTTCGATGTGATATTCTTTGCTCAGTTTCCCGTTATGATAGAGATATCCCTTATGCTGAATTTTGTCAACGATAAAAGCATAGTTGTTGTTCTGTGCTGATAATCGGACTGTAGCTTCAAACCACATCTGCCACTTCGAAAAATCGGTAAAATATTCTTTCAATATTGCATTGACCTCTTTATCGGCCATGCTTATTTTCATTTTACCTTCATTAAGCCGCTTGGTGGCCATCATAATATCGCCCTTACCAAAAGCATTCAACCCTTGTTCAAGGGAGAGTTTGCCAAATTCATAATTCTTCCGGACATTGACTTTTAGCGGAAGACGAATGAAGACATCATGATAATTATCCAGCTTTCGCTTGAGTAATTCGATCTCCTTGAGATAATTCATCTTTAATGAATTCTTATTCGTACCACTTGAGGCAAGCGCTTCCTGTGATTTTAATATGGCAGTAAGAATAAGTTCTTTCGCCCTGGAAAAATCCCTGGAAAAGAAAACTTTTTCGTTTTGAATTTTCCATTCCAGGATGGCAGCCTTGTACTTTTTTTCGGCCGTTTTAAAATATTCGGGTGAATACACATCGGCATTTGCATTTTTTGCCATGCTCAGCAGAACCTGGCATGACTCAAATTCTGTGATGGGTGGCTTATCCATTGTCAGGATAAGAACCGCATATACAATGACTGTAAGCGACAAAATAGCCCCTATTATAATAAAAAACAATCTTTTTTTCAAACCACGTTTCATTCGCAAAATTAAAATTCAAAATCTATATTTTCAATCCAGCAAAGAAACTGAAAAATCCGATTCGTTTTATAAAAAGGTTTCGGGGGTATTCCCGAAATTAATTTCAAAAAGAACCCCCGGAAAAAACTTCCGGGGGTCTAGGTCTTTAAAGCTTACTGAAAAGTATTACTTCTTAGCGTTTTACTTTTTCAATAACACCTGTCAATTCAGTGTTGATAGCTTTTGCTTTTTCAACGGCTGGTTTGATTTTGTCAGAAAGAGTTAAGATGTCTTCGTTGTTAGCAAGACCGGCAGCAACTTCAGCTTTTACGGTTTCAACAACAGCGATTTCCTGGCCAATTGCTTCAAGAGCAGCTTTGCCTTCTTTTCCCTTAGGTGCTTTAGCTAACAATGCTTTGTCGGCTATGATAATTGTATCAAGTTCAGCAACTGCAGCAGTAACTTCAGCTTTTAAAGCTTCTTTTCTTGCAGTAGTTTCTTCAACAGCTTTATTTGAAAGCGTACTTACAGTTGCAAGAGTTGTCTTAGATGCATCGTAGTTACGGAATAAAGCAAATTTTGAATTCTGTTCTTCAACAGCTGTAACGCTTGATTTTAATGCATCAGAAGCAGCATTGAAAGATTCAGGAGCATAACGATCTGCACCAGCAGTTCTTGCAGCTTCGATAGAAGCGTTGGCAGCATCAATTTCTGCCTGTGGAGCTTTGGCACAACTTGCCAATGTAACAACTAAAACACTAAAAGCAACCAGTTTTAATAATCCCTTTTTCATAATTTTGAAGATAAATTTTAAAAGTAATAAATGTTTTCAATTCTTAAAAATACAATGTTTAGACGCAAACCAGTGGAGAGGTCACAATATTTTGAGATTTTTTTTTAATTTTGACGTTTAATTTATTCTAGAATCTTAATTTTGAATATCTTATCGTAATTAAAAGATGACAATAAAAAATTCCGTAAAGGATTATTCAGATAAAGAAATCATCAGACTGATTAAGCAAGAGCACAATACCAATCTTTTCGAAATCCTCTATAAGCGATATTCAGATAAAGTTTTCGATAAGTGTTATTCTTTGCTCAAGGATAAAACGCTCGCCCAGGAATTCGTACAGGACATCTTTTGCAAAGTATTTGAACGTTTGGCCGATTTCAGAGGGGAAGCTAACTTTTCGACCTGGCTTTATGCAATCACCTATAATAATTGTATTGAGTACCTGCGTACGAAAAAGAAAATGAATTATCCCGACTGGAACAGCCAGCACGAGCTCCCTGATGTGATCGATGAACTTAATGAAAAGGAGATCAACAGCGATCGGTTAATGAAGATTCTTGAACTAATACATCCTGAGGAAAAAGCACTGCTTACTATGCATTATATTGATAATGTGCCAATTGCCTATATTCAGACTGCATTAAAAATCAGCGAAAGCGCTACAAAAATGAGACTTAAGCGCGCAAGAGACCGGGTTGCGTTCCTATATAAGGAGCACTATAATGAAAGTTAGTTCAAATAAAAGATGTGACTTTCACAAAAAATTCCGTCTCAAAGAGAAAACCATTCAATGAAAGATTTTATCCGTAAATATTTATTCAGATTAAATCCCAATACCCCAGGACAACAATTTTTAAAAACTTTCAGCCAGTTATTTCCCAATGCCACCAATATTGAATGGTCGAAGGAAAAAGATGGCCATTTTGAAGTAATTTTCCGTGTGAATGGTATTGAACAAATTGCATGGTTCGAAAAACCAGGAAATTGGGTCAAAACGGAGACCAATTACAAAATTGACATGCTTAATCCTTTGATTCGCGAAAAACTCGAAAAATTCGGACAGATCATGAGTTCCATTTTTATCGAAAAAGCGGATAGTGAAAGCACTTATGAATTTATTATCCGGGATTCATTTCAGGTACGTCACATCTTTATTACTGATGCGGAAGGTAATGTGACCGAACGACGCAACTTCGACGAAGGTCAGCTGCTTTAAATCATCAAAAGAAATCCTAATCACAATTCAACACATTTTCTCTGCCTCATCACAGCTGATGCATTCATGTTTATACTTCTCTTACTTAACATTTTTGCTTCGCAGATCTGTTCAATCCGGTGGTTTTTAAACAAAATTTCTTAAGATCTTAGAACAGTCCTTTTTTCGGACTGTTTAACACTTCACTCATGCAATTCGGACCTTAGTCCTCAACTGCCATTTCAGATAATTAGCCAATTTGCCAATTTGTTCCCGGCCAACAAAACCTTATTTTGTTTTTAAAAACCTTCTATATGTCACGCAAAGACTGCAAAGAAAAAATCGATAGCCTTAATCTATTATATAATTAAATTCATAGTTATCTGTTTTGAAGTTCGATTCCAAAATCGAGGGGACTCGGCTTAAAATGGTACAAATAATACGTATTCAGGTTGTTGTATTCCATTTCATAAATAAGCGGCGTGGTTAACTCTATCATACCCTGTTTTACTCCCTGCTTCCCCTTTATTACTATAATAAATTGAATAAAGAATACTTTTCTTCCCTGCATTTTTGTTATTTCTTAACCAACATAAGATATTTAATACGAGCTTCTTTTAGCCTATTGTTGTATTATTGGCTGGTCGAAAAGGAACTTAATTCTTCTCCTAGAATTTTACATAATGAAAATACATCGGTACAAGAACAGAAGTAAAAGAACGGCAAACAGGGTTAAGAAAAACAGTAAGACTATCATTAATAGAGTAAATCTTCCATCTCTTAAAACACTTTATGCACATATTAAAATCATTTATTACTTATTAAAAATCGCGGATTTCTTTGTTAAATGTTTTCCCATCAATTATTAACGCTATTGAACCATTCATAAAACAATAAAGAGTGAACCGTTTTGTTAGTTCGCCCTGTTCATTATCTCACGTTATGGGACAATCTGATTTACTACAGCTTGTTTTTATTAGTTTGCCTTCTTCAATACGTCATTCAGATATTTCTTTTCTGATTAATTCCAATTATTTTTTAGGTGTTTGCCGAACTATCAACATTATGAGGTATAAACTAAATCAATCAAATTTCACCTCCCAGTTCGGTATAACGATGGCAACTTACCAGATGATCATTAACCATACCAGTGGCCTGCATATGGGCGTAAATAATTGTCGGTCCAACAAACGTAAAGCCCCGTTTTTTCATATCCTTTGAAATAGCCCGCGAAATATCGGTTTCGGCAGGGATCTCTTTAAGAGTTGTAAACCTGTTCCGGATCGTTTTCCCGTTGGTAAAATTCCAGATGTAACGATCAAAACTTCCAAATTCCTCCTGCACAGCCAGAAACGCCCTGGCATTTTTAACAGCTGCTTCAATCTTTAATTTATTCCGGATAATACCCTCATTATTCATAAGTTGACTGATCTTTTCGCCATCGTACAGGGCTACTTTCTGAGGATCAAAGCCATCGAACGCTTCAAGATAGGAATTTCTCTTTCTCAATACGGTCTGCCAGCTCAATCCCGCCTGGGCACCTTCCAGAATCAGGAATTCAAAGAGCTTTTGTTCGTCATGAACGGGAACACCCCATTCCTGATCATGATACTGCAGATAGAGCTCATCGCGTAAACACCATTCACACCGATTTAACATGCTTTATACTTTATTATTGCAAATTTAAAAACTACTGCCGGCCAACGAAAACAATTTTGTTATTTTTGCTTCCTGATAAATGCTATTCTGCTTCAAATGAAGAAAATATTTACAATACTTCTTTTTACAATCTTATCATCGGCTGCCTTTCCGCAACTCAATGTCGACCAGTTTTTCTACATCGGACGAAGCAGGATCTATTTCGGAAATTACGTAAGCGCGATTGAAAATTTAAATATAGTCATAAAACTCAGACCAAATCTTCCCGAACCTTACTATTACCGGGGAATGGCCAAGCATTATATCGATGATTTCAGGGGTGCCAAAAACGATTACGACAAGGCATTGGAAATTAAACCATTCTATCCCGAAGCATATATGTACAGGGGGATGGCTAACAGTGAGCTCAAGAATTACAAGGAGGCATTAAACGATTATTCAAAAGCACTTGAATATAAGAAGGATGATCCGGCAATCTACAATAACAGGGGTATTACAAAAGCGGCAATTGAAGATCTTGACGGAGCCATTGCCGATTATACACGATCGATTGAACTTGATCCGTTGAATGCGAACACCTATCTCAACCGTAGTTCGGCCAAACAAATGAAAAGTGATCTGGATGGCGCAATAAAAGACTGCGATGCTGCGATTAAAATCCGCCCCCACTTTGCGGGCGCTTACCTGATGCGGGGAATTGCAAAATTCGAACAAAAAGATTATGCCGGGGCATTAAAAGACTATGATCTCTGTATCAGGCTTGATCCAAAGATGGCACAGGCTTTTGTAAACCGTGGAATTGTCAAACATAAACTTGAAGATACACAGGGTGCCATTCCCGATTATGATATGGCAATCAGGTTAGATCCCGATATCGCGGTGGCCTGGTTGAACCGTGGTATTGCGAAAGAAACACTTAAAATGCCCGGTTTTGAAGAAGATTTCGCGGTGGCAGAGCAACTTGATCCGAAATTCGCTCAGTTCAGGGAACGTCTTAATGCCCAGCAGGAGCGTGAGAGACAACGCCGACTATATGGATTTGTACCTACTGCTCCCCAGAGTCAGACAAAACAGAATCAGCCCGGAAGTAATCCCGATCCATCTTCTAATCAACCGAATGCACAACAACAAACCGGACAGCAACAAACCGGAACACAACAAACAACCCGGCAAACTGCAACTGCCAGCCAGGCAACAACTGCAGCGCAGAACAATCAGCCAAACAGTAGTATCCCTGATACCGCTTCAGTTGCCAGAGAAAACGACAAAGGACCGGTTACTCAAAAACGTTCACGCAGGAATATTGTTGTGAATGATGGAGGTGAAGTAACGGAAACAGAAATTGCGAGGGGAATGGTTCAGAACCGCAATGTGAAAATAGAATTGCAACCTGAATTTATCATTTCTATTTTTCACAAAGACTCAGTTGATTACGAGCGGTTACAATATTACAGCATGGAAATCGATGCGTTAAACCGTAAAAATAATAATCAGCCTTTTATGCTGATTACAAATAAACCGGTAAGTAACGAAGCATGGAGGAGTGATGAGTATAAAGAAAATATCAGCATGCTGGATAAATCGTTGCAGGCCGGTAAAAAAAGTTCAGATACCTATTTCAACCGTGCTATTTATCATGAATTACTGAGAGATTATAACCAGGCCATCGATGATTTTGACCGGTCTATAAAAGCAGACGGACGCAATATACTGGCTTATTTCGGCAGAGCCAATACCATGATTAAACGGGTGGATTTTATCCGGATGCCGGGACTCCTTCCTGAACCAGCGACTTTGACTCTCAACGGAGCACAAGCGGATGCCGATGCTCCGAAAGATGAAAAGATTCTCGATTACGATGATATTATAAAGGATTACGAATCAATATTATATATGAATCCAAGATTCATATTCGCGTGGTTTAATATGGCCAATACAAAGGTGAAAAAGAAAGACTACCTCGGTGCTATCGATGATTATTCAAAAGCGGTGGAACTGGAACCCGATTTTGCCGAGGCTTATTTTAACCGGGGATTAACCCGCATCTTTCTCGATGATATGGAGGGTGGTTCGCTCGATCTTAGTAAAGCGGGTGAGTTAGGACTGACAGAAGCCTATAATGTGATTAAAAGATATTGCAACTAAAGCATGGCAAATCAACCACTGGCAGAACGGTTAAGGCCAACAAGCCTTGAAGAGTTTATCGGTCAGAAACATCTGGTGGGAGAGGGGGCCGTACTTCGGAAGATGATTGACTCCGGCAATCTTTCCTCGATAATTCTTTGGGGTCCGCCCGGTGTTGGAAAAACAACGCTCGCAAAGATTATCGCCAATTCGCTGAACCGTCCGTTTTATATCCTGAGTGCGATTAATTCGGGAGTGAAAGATGTTCGTGAAGTTATTGAAAAGGCGAAAAATAACCGCTTTTTTACCTCCCCGAATCCGATTTTGTTTATTGATGAGATTCACCGGTTCAGCAAAGCACAGCAGGATTCACTTTTGGGAGCCGTTGAACAGGGATTGGTAACCTTAATCGGAGCAACAACCGAAAATCCATCTTTTGAGGTGATCTCCCCGCTGCTTTCACGCTGCCAGGTGTACGTGTTGCAGTCATTGGGAAAGGAGGATCTGCTTACACTTTTAAATCATGCCATTACAACCGATTATGAAATCAGCCAGCGCAGGATTGTCCTTCAGGAATACGAAGCAATGCTTCGTTTCTCGGGCGGTGATGCGCGGAAATTACTCAATGTGCTGGAGATCGTACTCAATGCAGAAACCGACGATGAAGTAATTATTACAAATGAACTGGTTACCTCGAGGTTGCAGGAAAATCTAGCGCTGTACGATAAAAATGGCGAGATGCATTACGATATCATCTCTGCCTTTATTAAAAGTATCCGCGGCGGCGATCCCGATGGCGCGGTTTATTATCTTGCACGGATGCTGGAGGGTGGAGAAGATGTCAAATTCATCGCACGACGGTTGTTAATTCTTTCTTCCGAGGATGTCGGCCTTGCAAATCCCAACGCCTTCCTGATGGCTCAGAATACATTCGATGCGGTTCATAAAATAGGAATGCCCGAATCAAGAATCATCCTGTCGGAATGTGCTATCTACCTGGCCACATCTCCCAAAAGCAATTCAGCGTATGAAGCCATTGATGCCGCAATAGCCGAAGTGCGCAATTCAGGTCACCTGCCGGTACCGCTTCACCTGCGCAATGCGCCAACCAAGCTGATGAAAGATCTCGGGTACGGGAAGGAATATAAATATGCTCATTCGTACAAGGGAAATTTTGTGGACCAGGATTTTCTCCCCGAAAAAATCAAAACCAGGCGGTTCTATACCCCTCAGAATAATCCCACGGAGGAAAAGATTCTCGAACGATTACGTTTGTGGTGGAAGAACAGGTTCTGATGCCGGATAAATTATTTAATACCTATCGCTTCTTTAAATTTCGGATTCAATACTTTCGGATCAAGCCTGTTTGCAATCAGGGCATAATATTTTGAACTGTCCAGCTTGTTTTCATGGTAGTAAGTAATAGCAAGCTGCTGATTGGCGTTTGCATTTTGGCTGTTTAATGCAAGGGTTTTCTTCAGGAGTTGTTTGGCTTTGTTCGTGTAAACCGGCCACTCATTACCTGAACCTTTTTGTTTTAATGACATAGCATAGCGGAGATAGCTGATGGATAAATCGACCATGATTCTTTCATTTTGCGGATTCGAATCATAATACCGCTTCATAAAGTAAATCGACTGTTCCAACTGGTTCCGCATCCCCATTATTGCTCCAAATCCCCAATAAGTATCGACCAATGTGCTGTCGAGTAACCAGGCCTGATTGAATCGTTTCATCGCAGTAACATCGTCGCCTCGTTGCAGATAATTCCATCCCAATTCAACAGTCTTTATGGCAGCCTCGTGTCGTGTGCCAAATTGTTTAACTGCATAGGCAATAAATTGATTATCGGAATCAATGTAAGCCTGGCTTTTTTTGATATTTCCGAACCGGGGGGAATTGTTCTCAGGTGCCTGTGCAATTGACAGTTTGATCCCCAACAGACCTATAATTCCAAAAATAAGTAAGATTTTCATTTTGTAATTCGTTTTTAAGCCATCTGTGTGACAAAACAAATGTAATAATTAATCTGTAAGTTGGGGAATACGAATTTCACGAAACGAAGTTCGACGAAGTCAATTAAAGCGAATTACGTGGATTCATTCTAAGTTTAGGTATTGTTTCAAATATGGACATTCTTCCAATCCCGGAGGGATTCAATTTTAATGACCCCGGGGTAAGCGATCCCGGATTCTTTATAATATTATTGGCCGTAACATTATTCGGAATCGCGCTACCCGGGGTTAGTGCGATCAATCAATATGCGGCGCAACTACTTTCTTAATTGAAAATCATCCGGTCCATGCGCCGCAAGATTCGAAAGGGCGACAAGGCGATCATGTGAAGATGAGAAAATTTGCTAATGCGTTAATTTGCCTATGTCCGGGGATTGGATTAGGAGCAACTTTTTTTGATCCGTGAGATGAAGCGTCTGGAATCCTTAATATTATAATACATTAAGTTTCACAAAGTCACACAACGTAAAGTCACAAAATATTTAAATCTTGAAATGTAGATAATACATTAATATATAGCAAGATATGAAAATTTATGTAACTAACAGTACAACTTTAACACTATTTAACTAACACTTTAGTAGTACAACTAAAAAATTAGTTGTATATTTGATCCGTTATTAACCGTTTTGCGCGAAACAACTTAAAAGTAAGTAGTATGAAACCAGAAAAATTATTTTTAAAAACACACGATCTCAGGGTTTAGCCTTTTTTTTGACCGGTAAAACTAAAATGTTAGTTTTACAACGAAAAAAATAGTTTAGTAATTTGGAATCATCACTTTGTTTGTCTAATTTTGATAGGCGTTCATTTTTGCTTTGGAAGGACCGGGGTATCCGGGAAATTTAAAGCACTGTAAATCGTTCTCAAACAGGGAAATGCAAATTGAGTAATTACACTATCATGAAGGAATTAACCAAAGCTGAAGAGCAATTGATGCAGATACTCTGGAAACTTAAAAAGGGGTATGTCAAAGACATAATTGAAAAGATTCCGGAGCCAAAACCTGCTTATAACACGGTGTCAACATTTATCCGGATCATGGAAAAAAAGGGATTTGTTGGACATAATGCGTATGGCAATACCCATGAATACTATCCATTGATCTCGAAAAAAGAATACACGAAACAGTTTATGAAAGGGTTCATCAAAAATTATTTCAGCAATTCTTTACAGGAAATGGTTTCCTTTTTTGCGAAGGAGGATAAAATGAGCATTTCGGAACTCGAAGAGCTCTTACAGGAAGTTAAAAAGGATCTGGAAAAAGAAAAAAAGTAAATGCGATGAATACTTCAGTTGTAAATTTTGTATTTGAATCGGGTTTCAGCCTGACTATCTTTACTTTAGTTTATTTGCTGTTTCTTCGCCGGGAGACATTTTTTAAGCTCAACCGAATCTATCTGTTGTGCGCGATTTTCTTTTCAGTATTACTTCCTTTCATTCATTTTGAACTTTTAGAGGATATGCCTTCCGTTTTGCTGGACGAAATCACGGTAACAGGGACAAGATATCAAAATCTTTTACAGACTGTAACGGTATATGGCGCAGATCTTTCCGGCTCCTTTGAGAAAACAGTTCAGTCAATCGGTCCGATCCGACTTATCTACCTGTCAGGCACAGCATTCTTTATCGTTGTTTTTGTATACCGTTTATTCCGGATAATGGCGTTAATTCTGAACAATGAAAGTGAAATAAAAGATGGGATCAGGATCGTGAAAATTGACCGCGATACAACCCCGTTTTCATTTTTCAGTTACGTATTTGTCAGCAGGAACAGCATCAATGATCCCGATATGAAACAGATGCTGGGCCACGAATTGGAACATGTACGGCAGCGACACTCCTTCGATGTGATGATTTCGGAATTCTTAACTATTTTTCAATGGTTCAACCCGATTATCTGGCTTTTAAAAAGATCGATCAGGGAGAACCATGAATTTCTTGCCGATGATGGCGTTTTAAAACCCGGCGTAAGCTCAGCGGCTTACAGGTTATTGTTATTGAACAGTTCAATTCTTAAACAGCCGGTGATCGCTAATAATTTCAATTATTCGTTAATCAAAATCCGCATCAAAATGATCACAAAAATAAAATCTTCAAAAACAGCCGCAATAAAGCTTTCAATAGGAATTATGGTAACCGCAGCGTTAGTAATGATCTTCGGCTTTGATAAAATCCGAGATGAGATATTTACTGAACCGGTAACAGCTGCAATCAATGTTCCGGAAACGTCCACCAAAGAAGACTCTGTCTTTATTGTAGTAGATCAGATGCCCAAATTCCCGGGAGGAGAAGTAGCACTGAGGCAATTCATAGCTCGTGGAATAACATACCCCGATGATGCCAAAAAAGCCGGAATACAAGGCAAAGTAATCGTAAAATTTGTCGTAGACAAAAAGGGGAATGTTGTTAATTCGAAAATTTTCAGCGGTGTCAGCCCTAGTATTGACAAGGAAGCACTGCGCGTTATTAACACAATGCCCAAATGGGAACCAGGTAAAAATAAAGGCAAAACAGTTGCTGTTCAATACACCATGCCTATTCAATTTGCATTGAAATAACCCTGCAACCTCTTTTAATAGAGGATGTCGAAAAAGTAAAATAACAACAATTTTTTTCTCCATGAAACTCTGTGCCTACTCTGTTAAACTCTGTGATACAATTAATTACACAGAGTCACACTGAGGATACACAGAGAGACACAGAGTTTTTAGACAGCCTCTTTAAAAAGAATCCCTCTGCATTTAGCGAATCGTCCTGATTATTGTTTGCATATTCAGAAGTGACCGGGTGACTGCAATTCATAATTGAGCAAAACTAATGGGCCACTTTTCTTTGCTTATAAAGTCACCCGGTTACTCATCTTCAGGTGATTTTTAAACCATCTTTCGCCATATTTGATTTTCTTTTACGATGACTGATCATTAATTAATGTTGTTCTTATTTTATCCGGCCGAACATCTTCCCGGCAGGGGCCAGTCAATTGGAATTAAAAAAAGACTATTTTTATGTCGTGTATTCCAACATCTTTAAACCCTTACCTTATGTTCAAAATCACCTCCCTTCTACTTATGGTAATCCTGTTATCATCATGTTTTCCGTTCGATATGCGTCCATCGATGAAGATAAAGCTGGACAGTCAGCTTATCGCGGAAGCAGATGAATTATGTCTTACTGACAGCCTTGGGACAGTACTGACCGATAAATGTACACCCGTTCAAAAAGGGAAGTCAAACTACAGGATATGGATTGAGAATTACAAAACAAAAACCGGTATTTTTATCCGGTTTAAAGATGGTGCGCGCCCCGGTTATTACCAGATGCTATCCGGTTCATGGCATGTTCAGGTTAATGAGTCAGATGGAATAATTACCACCACTCCATTTGTTCCTTCAAAATTCGGACGTACTGCCCTGATCGGCCTGTTTGCATTTATGGTAATCCTGTTTACAAAAATTCCATCAGCCTTGCTTGTATTGTGGCCGGGACAAAAACTCAATTTCCTGGGAAAAGTGATAATCCTTAACCTCGTGTATGTCTCTGTTTATATTCTTGTGTTCGGAATTAAGGGGGATATGGCTGTTAATATGCTGATCATCTTTTACCTGATCATATTGCTGACCGATTTTTTACTGCTTCGCTTTTGGTACAGGCGCAAATCGATGCAAATCAGAATCATAGCCTCCGCGCTTTTTTCAAATCTTGTATTTGTGACTTTGGGTCATTTTGTCCTAACCTTTTTAATCATGTATATCTCATAGCATTATGAAATTTAAAGTTGTGAAAAACCTGCTCTTTATCCTGATATTGTTATTCCCGTATTTGCTTGTTGCGCAGGAAATCGATCTGCTGATCCTGAACAATGAATACGAGAAGGCATTGCAAAAGGTAGATAATGAACTAACTAAGAATGAGGCACAGCCGTTGCTTCACCTTAAAAAAGGAGTGATTCTTCAAAAGAAGTTTGATTATGCAGGTGCTGTAAAAAGTCTCGAGAGGGCCTGGCAACTCGATTCTCTGCATCCGGGTATTCTTAATGAGATAGGGGAGGCACATTCCGCCCTGGGAAATTATCATCACGCACTGCCTTTCTTTAAAACACTTTTTGAGGCCGATACAACAAATTCTGTGAATGCATTGAAACTGGTCCGGTCGTATTTTAACCAACGTAGCTACCGTGAACCCTACGAAATTTTAAAATCGGTTTACCAGCGCGACAGTACCAATGTGTTTATCAACAAACAATATGCGTTTTCGGCTGCGCGAACCGGGCACGACAGCCTTGCAATTGCTATGTACCAAAAGGTTATCGTACAGAATCCCTCAGATCTTTCAAATTATACCAACCTGGCAGCGATATATCAAAAGAAAGAAAATTACCCTGAGGTTGTCGGAATACTTGAAAAAGGTCTTGCTGTTTTCCCGGAAGAACCCTTGTTACTACTGAAACTCGGAGAAACCTATTTCAAGAAAAGGGAGTATGCCAAAACAGTAATTCCCTATGAAAAATACCTGGTGAAAGGTGATTCCATTCCCGACGTCCTAAAAAACCTTGGGATCAGCTATTTTTTCGAAAAGCGTGAAAAAGAAGGTCTTGTTTTACTGGAAAAATGCCTGCTAATTAATCCCGATGATCCGATCGTCGCATTATATGTCGGGTTATGTTTCAAGGAATTAAACCAGTTAGGTGAGAGCATTGACTACCTGAACTTCGCTGCAAAAATTGCGATTCCTTATTACCTTTCGGATATTTACCATCATCTGGGAAATGCATACGGATTAAACCGCGAATTCAGGAAGTCGATTACTGCGCTGCAGAAAGCGTACGAACTGGATACCACCAAATGTATCGCCCTCTTTGAAATTGCCACTACGTACGAGGAAATGCAAAAGGATAAAACACAGGCCATTAAATATTACGACGCCTACCTGAAAGCAGAAAAGGAGGACAATGCCTATCACCGGAAATTAACAGATTATGCCCTGGCAAGGAAAAGGAAGTTCGACGAACAGTTATTTTTTGACGGTAAAAAGCCACAACCAAAACCTTAGAACAATTTATTCCGAAACTCTCCGAATAATTTCCATGCACATACGACCATTGTGATAGGGGCATTTCCAGAATCCGGCTTTGTCGCCTTTACTGATTGTTCCTGTTGCGGATATGGCATTAAACCATTCACCCGATTTATGATCGACCAGGTATTTATTGGTAAAGTTCCAGCATTTAATCGCATCGTTCAGGAATTGTTCATTGCCGCTCAACTCCCACGCGTTAACCAGTCCAACCACAGCCTCAGCCTGTGGCCACCAGTCGCGCGAGGTATTGGTATGACCGGTCGCGTAGTCTTTTTCATTGATCAGGCTTCCATCGGGTTGTAATCCTTCGCTGGCAGCTTTTACAATTTTCGGGCTTAATTCCTCAACCTTCCTGATGAGGGCTTTGTCGCCAAGAATAGTTGCAGCTTCAACCAATAACCACGATGCTTCGATATCGTGTCCGTACGAATGAATTGTTGAGTTATTCTGCCAGTCACCGGTAAGAAAAACTCTCAGGTGGAATGTTTTTGGATCGAGTATTTTATCGGTAAAAATCAATATGAGATTTTTGAGCCGTTCGCCGACTTTGGGATCAGGTTGTGCGCTGTAGAGGCTGGCATAAGCTTCCATCATATGAAGATGGGTGTTCATCGTTTTTTCATCCCTGATGCTTTTCTCTCCGATTATCAGTTCATTGGTGCGTTTCCATTCACGGTCGAAAACTTCGAAATAACCATCTGAGCGGGCATCAACTGCATACTTTTCCAGGGCTAAAAAGATTTCCTTTGCCGCGTCTAATGCCTGCTGATCGCCTGTTGCACGGTAATATTCCGACAATGCATAAATAAAGAATGACTGGGAATAGGTCTGCTTCCGGAGGTCGGATGGTACTCCTTTTGAATTGACACTGCGATAAGTTCCGCCGTATTTTTGATCAATAAAGTATTTAATAATGTAATCCTTAGCCCGCTTTGCCATAACAAGCCAGGCAGTGTCTTTGGTAAGACGGTAAGCGGATGAAAATGTCCACAAGATTCGTGCATTGAGGATTCCGCCTTTATCCGAATCGGGATATTTTTTTTCCTGAAAATCAATTTTTCCGTAAAAACCTCCGTTTACCGGATCAACCATATTTTTGGTCCAGTAGGGTAAAATGTTTTCGGTCAGGTTCCTGTAAACTTCTGATTTCAGTTGTTTCAGTTGAACCGGTTTTTTATCCTCTTTTGCAACACCTAAAACCGAAAGTTGAAAGCAGAGGAGAAGGATCAAGGCAATTGGTTTCATATATGAATAATTTGATTTTTAATCCTGCATGTGCGGGCGATGGAACTATTTATTCAACGAGCGCAATTTTCCCCTGATGTATTTCCCGGCTTCAGTAAGGTTATCATCCTTCCAGTCACCCTCAACGGATGCCCCGGGCATTAACAATGCTGTGGTTTCCTTCTTATCTGTAAGGTTCCAGTTCGCCCAGCTTATGCGGTTTTTCTCCATCCAATCCATCCATTGGGCTGTCTTTTCGCGGTTAAACTCCCCGTTTCCGTTCGATTCGCCTACGCCCCATTCGGTCACAAAAAGAGCTAATCCACGTTTCATTGCCAGTTCACCCTTTGCCTTTAACTTATCCTGGTGATTCGGGTCGGAGGCATAAAAATGAAACGAATAAACCAGGTTGTCAAATCCTTTTATCGGGTCGGATGCAGCAACATCCACATCCTGATCCCATCGGGGACTGCCGATTACAATGATGTTTTTCGTATCATATTTTCGGATCGTTTTAACAACTTCAACAGAAATATGATTTAATAACGTCCCAGGCCGAGCGCCGGTGTTGAAGATTTCATAAATACATGGGGGGGAGCCGATTACTGATGTTTTTCGTTCTATTTTCGGATCGTTTTAACAACTTCAACAGAATATGATTTAATAACGTCCCAGTTTTGTTTCGCCGGTTCGTTGAAGATTTCATAAATAACATTGGGCACGCCCGAATATTTTTTTGCCATCAGTGCAAAGAAGGCTTTCGATTCCTCCAGATGCAGATCGGCGTTATGATCGTGCCAATCGATCAGCACATAAATCCCATTGCTAATGGCTCTGTCAATCACTGTTGTCATCAGTTTCATTTGTTCATCACTGTTTTTCAGATAACCGCCTTCAGGTTCGACACCCATTGAGGCGCGGAGCAAGTTAATTTTAAAATCCTTCGTCAGCCAGTCGATCACCTTTGTATTGTAATATTTTTTGCCTCCCCACAGGCTCCACGACAATGATATCCCGCGCAATTGGGGTGGAATACCGTCTTTATTAACCATTCGGTTTCCTTCAACCCTCAGTTTACCATGTCTTTCCACAGGGCTAAGTTGCTGTCCGATCACATTAAAACTGCAAAAGAAAAGCAGGGCTGTTATCAGCCTGGTCAATTTAATTTCAAATTTCATATTCCTAAATCTCCTATATTATTTATGATTTATGATTTTAGATTTATGAATGAAATGTCCCAATCGATTTATGATTTTTCGAATTTAAATTTATGAATCAAATGTCCTAAATCCTAAATCTCAAATCCTAAATCTCAAATCCCAAATCCCAAATCCTAAATCTCAAATCCTTTCCCAACATATTTCGACGGCAGCACCCCAAATTCATTTTTAAAATGTTTGCTAAAATATTTGGGATCGTTAAAGCCGACCTGGAACGCAATTTCTGATACATTCAACTGACTTTTGCTCAGCAGCATCGCCGCCCTTTTCAGCCTGAGCGACCGAAGGAACTCCAATGGCGGTTTTCCGGTCAGTGCAAGGATCTTTTTATAGAGTAAGGTCCTGCTCATGCCTAAATCGCGGCTCATGGTTTCCACAGAATAATCGGTAACTGCCATATTTTTCTCAACAAGATCAAGAGCCTTTCTCATGAATTGTTCGTCGAGAGAGGTTACCGTAATTTCGTGGGGTTCGATCCGGAGTTTATTTTTGAAGAGTAGTCTTGCATTTCGCCTTAGATTGATGAAATTGGCAATTTTAGCCTCAAGAATCTGAAAGTTAAATGGTTTTGTAATATAATCATCGGCTCCTGTCGAAATTCCTTCGAGTTGTTGTTGCTCAGATGACTTTGCGGTTAATAAAATCAGCGGGATATGGCAAATGGTCTTGTCGGTTTTTACCCTTCGGCATAATTCTATTCCATCCATAAGGGGCATCATAATATCGCTGATAATCAGATCGGGTGATATTTTTTGTATTTTTTTTAATGCTTCCTCACCGTTTGATGCCTCATGAACCTGGTAATATTGAAGCAGGTTATCTTTAAGGTAAAACCGGAGGTCATCATTATCTTCTGCAATAAGCAATACGGGTCTTTCTGAAACCTGCTGATTATTGTCGTCAGGAGAGATAATCGGGTAATGGTTGATTTTTTCTTCCGAATCAGATATTTCAGTGGCAACTCCGTTAATGTTTACGGGAAGAAGTACCGTAAAACAACTTCCTTTTCCGACTTCACTGGTTACAAAAATCTCCCCGTTATGCAATTTTACAAATTCGGCTACCAGTGAAAGGCCTATACCTGTCCCTTTTTCAACCTGTCCCGAAGAATCGACCTGGAAAAACCGCGTGAAGATTTTTTCCAGTTTGTCTTCAGGTATACCAATCCCTGTATCCTCAGTTTTGATCACAAGATTTGTGCTTATGTCTTCGTTGTGCGTATTTATCCCCGCCGATTCCATTTCCAGTGAAACTGAAACCCGGCCATTTCCGGGTGTAAACTTAAAGGCATTCGAAAGCAGGTTAAACATTATTTTCTCGAGCTTGTCCTTATCGAAGTTGGTATTCAGTTCTTCAATTCTTGTTTTGAAAATCAGTTCTACATGCTTCTGTTCGCTCAGATTACTGAACGAAGCAACCGTTTCACGTAAAAAAGCCACGATGTCACCGAAGGATGGGTTAAAGTTGAAACCCTGCACCTCCAGTTTTCTGAAATCGAGTAATTGATTTACCATCTGAAGCAATCTTTTGGCATTCTGCTCAATAAGCTTAAGATATTTTTCTTCAGGTTGTGCTTTATAGTTAATGAGTAACTTTTCCACGGGAGCCATGATCAGTGTGAGCGGAGTCCTGAATTCATGGGAAATATTTGTAAATAACTTTATTTTCAAGGAATCTATTTCATGAACGTGTTGAGCTTCACGTCTTTCGTTTTCTATCCGGTTGTTTATTCTTTCCCTGACCAGGATCAGATGTCTGAGCAGAATGAAAACCAGGAAGATAAGAATGGCATAAATGATATAGGCAATCCAGCTTTTCCAGAAGGGGGGAAGCACGACTATTTTCAGTAAGATCTCGTTTCCGTCAGAATTATTTTTTAATTCTTTCACTCTGAAAGTATACGTTCCATTGGAGAGGTTGGTGTAAGTAGCTGAATTATTCTTCCCGTTACAGGTAATCCATTCGTTATCAAATCCATCGAGTTTATAGGCATAATTATTCTTCTCGGGAAAGAAATAAGTAAGTGAATGAAAACCGATTGTGAATGAGTTTTCATGATATTTCAAGATAATTTTATCCGTATTAAAGATCGGTTTATCCAGTAAAATACGGTGGTTATATTTTTGTCCGTAAGGGACATTTTTATTGAAAATTCTGAAATCGTTGAAAATCATTTTTGCAACGGTGGTATCTTCTTTAATTTCATCGGGGTAGAATGCATTCAATCCGTCAGGACCACCAAAGTAGATCTCTCCGTCAGTGGTACAAAGGGCTGATGACTGGTTAAATTCCTTACCCTGAAGTCCATCTGTGATGTTGTAGTTGGTGATTGTAAAATCAAAACTATGAATGTTCTGCACATTTTTAAGAACAAACCGCGATATGCCGTTTTTCGAACTGATCCACAGATTCCCGTTCTTATCTTCGACAATTCCGTGTACACTATTTGAAGCTAATCCATCCGACGTTTTAAATTGCCTGAATAAATTTTTACTCCTGTCGAGCAGATTTAACCCATTTTTGGTACAAATCCAGAAAAATCCCCGGCTATCCTCAAAACAGTTGATCACATTGTTATCACTGATGGTATTATTATCGGGCTGAGGGTTAGTGAAACACCGGAAGGTTTGAGTAGAATTGTCATAAACCGATAATCCGTTCGTTGTTGATATCCACAGGATATTTTTTTTGTCGCGATAGATCGATGTGATAAAATCGAAACAAACGGAGGAGTTACCGGTATTGATACGTTTGAATTTGCCGGTTGCCGGATCAAGCCGGTTAAGTCCCCTTCCCAGGGTTCCCACCCAGATATTGTTCAGGCTGTCGCCGCAAATTCCGTAAATCCGGTCATCCGAAATAGAGGTCGTATCGCCGGTGATATACTTATAAACTGTGAATTGACCTGTGATGGGATCATATTTGTTCAATCCGCCAAAATAGGTCCCGATCCATAATTTATTGGCATGATCGGCGTAAAGTGAAACAATGATATTACTGCTTAATGAATTCTCCGACAAATTTTTTACTTCCAGGTGTGAGATCTTTTGTGTTTTCCGGTCAAGATAATTAAGCCCTCCGCCATCGGTTCCGATCCATATATTGCCCCGCTGATCTTCAATGATCGCATTTATGTCGTTATTGCTAACACTGTTTTTATCCCCGGCCAGGTTTTTATAAATGCGGAATTTATTGATGTTTTTTTTATAAAAGTCCACCCCCTTTTTGGTCGATCCGAACCACACGATGCCTTCTTTGTCGCAATGGACATACGACAGACCATTTGAAGAGAGTTTTTGGTCATCAAAAGGTTGTGATTTTAAATTTTTGATACTCCAAAAATTCTTATCCACAATAAATGCGCCTCCGCCATCTGCTGCAATCCAGATAAGGCCGTCAGTATTCTGGGTGATTGCGCCAATTCTTTTTAAATCTGCGGTTGGTGTAATGGTTTCTGAAAATCTGGTATCCCAGATCCCTTTATCAGGATGGAAGAGGTACAAACCGTACACGTTACCGACCCACAGATCATTAACGCGATCGATGAACATACGGGTTATACTATTTGCAAGTTCATTTGATTTATCGGGGATTTTATATTTTTCGGTGCTTTTATCCTTTGTTCCATATTTAATGATAAACCCATTTTTTGAACTCATCCAAATATTTCCCGAATGATCCTCAACCATTGATGTGATTCCGTTGATCGGATCATGACAATCTGAAGTGTCGACGAGCAGGTGCTGAATAGAATCGGTAAGTGTAATGTACTGAAAGCAACCATTATTGGTACCAATCCATATATCACCTTTCTTGTCCGAAATCATCGAGTTGACATAAAAAATGTCGACGCAGTTACTTGTGGTAGCCGATGAGTACTCAAAATTTGTAAATTCATAACTATTCCCGTCGAGAATGCTTATTCCGTGTGCGGTTCCTACCCACAGATTACCTTTTTTATCCTCGGTAATGCTGTTGATATTATTATTAACGATTGAACTATTCCCGGTATTTTCGCTGGTGAATACCTCGAAATTTGAACCATCAAACCGATTTAAACCGGCATTGGTACCAAACCACATAAATCCTTTTGAGTCGCGGTAAATGCAGTTGATTTGGTTTTGCGACAAACCGTTAATGACATTGAGATGTGAAAAGACAAACCTGTTTTCCTGGCCGTTCAGTTGATTATTTGTCAGAAATAATCCCGGAATTGCGGCCATAACTATTCTGACCCCTAACCAGCGATAGTGTTCTAATAAAAAATGCTTTAAACGATTATATATGATCATTGATCAGGCGTTTTTTACTAAGTAATCCGTTAGACTTTGATTTAATCAGTTTGGCAGTATTCAGGTTTTTTTTACAGAACCGGAATCCTGTGATAAAGATATTAATTAAAACTATTAAAACCGGCATATTTACAATTGACCCCCTCTCCCGAAACAATTGACACCCTTGTCGGGTACAAATTAGATGTTTTAATAAACAAACCATCCATTAAGGTCGTTCGTGTTTCTGTAAATTTGGATACATTTTTTAACAGGCTTTAACTAAACATTCCATAATTGTTGTCATTATACATGAAGAATCGAAAACGCACTTATTTGTTTATGGAAGTGATGATCTACCTGATTATTATCTCTATTATTCTTGTCTTAATCAATAATTTATGAATTAAAAGCTTTAATATGACTAACAGAACATGGGTTTTCCGGGATCAGAGTATTAACTATTTATCTAACATTTTATGAAAAGTAAACTAATTTTTCTCTATTTATTAATTTTCTTATCCATGGGAGCATGGGGACAGAAAACAATCACAGGTAAAGTGACTGATTTCAGCAGTTCCGAATCCTTACCTGGAGTCAACGTGCTGGTCAAGGAGAACACCTCAATCGGTACTGTTACAGATATAGATGGTCGTTATACGATTACTGTTCCCGATGAAAAGACGACACTTACTTTCTCGTTTATTGGTTATACTTCCCAGGATGTTTTTGTTGGGAGACAGACCGTTCTTAATGTACGGATGAAGACTTCGGTACTTGAGCTTAGTGAAGTAGTATATATCGGTTATGGGACAATGAAAAAGAGCGACTTATCAGGTGCTTCGGTAACGGTAAGCGAAGCTAAAGTGAAGGGATCCATCAATTCGGGACTTGACCAGGCTTTGCAGGGACGTGCAGCCGGAGTAACCGCAGTCCGGACTTCGGGTCAGCCGGGTTCTTCCTCCTCAATTCGGATCAGGGGTACCTCTACATTGAACTCAGATGCTGAACCGTTATATGTGATTGACGGAGTCGCGATTTCGTCTTCACTTGGATCGGTTTATGATGTGGGTCTTGGAGCTGCCGGCGGTGGAGGAAAGACTGCATTTTCAGCGCTTTCAAGTATTAATCCATCCGACATCGAATCGATGGAAATCCTGAAAGATGCCTCGGCAACTGCTATTTACGGGTCACGGGGAGCGAACGGGGTTGTTCTGATCACAACAAAAAGGGGAAAAGCAAACGAAGCAAAATTCACTTATGAAGGATATTATGGCATTCAGGAGCAGGTGGAACGGCTGAACGTGATGAATCTTCGTGAATTTGCCCAATATCAAAATGATCTGGCTGCTGAAACGAACGGAAAAGTACCCCGTGTTGATTTTGCAGATCCCTCATTGCTTGGTGCAGGAACCAATTGGCAGAACGAGATTTTCAGGACAGCTGCGATGCAAGAACATAACATTAAGGCAAGTGGTGGTTCGGACGCAACACAATATGCCCTTAGTGGTGGATATTTCAAACAAGATGGTACAGTAATAGGCTCATCCTTTAATCGTTACTCATTCAGGTCGAATATTGATACCGAGATGAAGAAATGGCTTAAAGTTGGCACAAGCCTGATGATCTCTTCTACCGAGGATCAAATCGGATTGTTTGATCAAACCGGTGGTATCATCCAAACTGCCGTCAAGCAAACGCCCGATGTTCCTGTGCGTAATTTCGACGGGACTTATGCCACTGCGGTAGGTGAAGGAGCAACAAGCCGTGTTAATCCAATTGCAAAAGCGCTCGATGAAGAGAACAGGATGACGCGTACCCGTTTGCTGGGAAATCTATATGGTCAGTTTAATATTATGAAAGGATTGAATTTCAGAACTGAGTTTGGAGGTGACATTGGATATACGAATGGTTATTCTTTCGCTCCTACTTTCAGATACGGAACTCAGGCCAACGACCAGAACAAAGCCAGTAAACGTTACAACCAGAATACTTCCTGGCAGTTCAAAAATTATTTCACCTATAATTTTAAGTTCCTTCAAGACCACAGTATCATTGCAATGTTAGGCCAGGAAGCCTCTGAATGGAAGTACGAAAATCTAAGCGGAGTATCGTCGTCGCTGCCGACCAATGATATTCACGAACCGGGTCTAGGCGATATTAAATCAATGTCTGTCGGATCAGGACGAGGTTCGGGAGCAATGAGCTCATACTTAACCCGTTTGGACTACAATTATAAAGAGAAGTATTTTTTTAAATTCACCTTTCGTGGTGATGGTTCTTCAAATTTCGGACCTAACAATCGTTGGGCTTATTTTCCATCTGTAGCTGGTTCGTGGAGAATTTCGGATGAGTTATTTATGTCATCGTTAAAAGATGTGATTAATAATGCCAAACTAAGAGTTAGCTGGGGACAAGCAGGAAACCAAAATATTGGTGGATACCGGTGGGGATCTGCTTTGGCTAAACTTCCGACAAATCTGGGCGCCGGATTTCGTGTTTCAAATTTTGCCAACCCAAGTATTATGTGGGAGACTTCAGAAACAACCAACTACGGTTTAGACTTATCTTTCTTTAACAGCAGAATTAATCTAACAGTTGAGGCGTACAAAAAAACTTCAAAAGACATGTTGATGCCAATGCAACTTCCATCCTACATGGGGACAAGCGGAAACCCGGCATTCAATATGAAATCACCCTGGGGAAACTTTGGCGAGATTCAAAACAAGGGGCTCGAAATATCGCTTTCCACACAGAACCTTACCAATCAATTTAAATGGAATACCGACATGTCACTCACGTTCAACAGCAACAAGCTGGTCAATATTGGAACCTCAGATGCTAAATTATATGGTTATGCTCAGTGGTTCGATTTAGTCACGGTTACTGAAGCGGGTCAGCCTATCGGCAATTTTTACGGTTACAAAGTAGCGGGTATCTACAAAGACAAACAAGATATCCTTGACAACCCAAAACCTGCCGGATATAAAGTGGATGCCAACGGCAATCCGGTTTTTAACCGCGACAATACGGTTTTCCCGGGTGATATAAAATTCCAGGATATCAGCGGACCAAATGGCTTACCGGATAATGTAATCGATGAAAAAGACAGAACAGTTCTCGGTTCCTCGCAACCAAAATTTTCATACGGTATGACGAACACATTTTCGTACAAAGGGATTGAGTTGACTGTTTTCATCATGGGTCAGTATGGAAATAAGTTGTTTAATTACTTTGGACGGAATATCAGTGATATGAGAAGTCAATGGGACAATCAATTGCAAATTGTGACGGGAAGGGCAAAACTTGAAGCAATTGATCCTTCAATTACTTACCCGGCAAACGGATACAATAACTGGTACGAAGACATTAATAATGTCAGGGTCAAAAATCCAGGGACAAATATTCCGCGTTCTCATTGGGCCGATCCTAATCAGAATACCAGGATGTCTGACAGGTACCTCGAGGATGGTTCTTTCCTTCGGATTAAGAATGTCAGCCTGGGTTATAATATTCCCGCGTCATTTACCAGCAAATATGGGATTCAGGCTTTGAAGGTCTATACCAACATTCAAAATCTTTACACTTTTACAAATTACACGGGATTCGATCCGGAAATCGGGCAGGATACGCTTGATCCCAATGTATATGGTCTTGATAATGGACGTTATCCTTCACCAAGAATCTTTACTTTTGGTATGAACATCACATTTTAATCGAAATAACTTAACAATATGAGAAATTTATATAAATCCAAAAAGATAATTGCACTCATTGTTCTATTATTCTTCGGCTTTTCATGCAGCCAGGAGTTTTTGAACCGTCCACCTGAGGATGCTTATACGACTGATAGTTTTTACAATACCGACGATCAACTTTACCAGGTAGCCAATCCGCTTTATGGAGGTGTTTGGTTTGACTACCAGCGTGCATTCCTCGCTGTTGGTGATGCGATGTCCGGTAATGCGAATAAAGGGGGAACCGATCCTTTCTTTAGCTTTTCTGTAACAGGATCAACAACGGATATTTTGAATGCATCTAATTCAGTCTGGACAGCTGTTGCTTATTGTAACAGTGTGATTGAAAATGTAACTGAAAAGAGTGGCCCTAATTGTAGTGTGGCTGCTAAAAATGCCGTGATAGGTGAGGCAATGATCTGGAAAGCAATGGCTTATTTCTACCTGGTTCGTATGTTTCATGATGTTCCGATTATTCACAGCAATTCTAAACTCATTGCTGACGGAACTTCTACTACGGTGATGAAAAACCCTGCCGCTGATGTATATGAATATGTTACCAGAATTCTCATTCAATCAGCAGATTTGTTACCAACTCAGGGTTTGCCTGGCAGAATCAATAAGTGGACCGCTTATGGTTTGCTTTCAAAAGTTTACCTCAGCCGTTCAGGTCTGGGTAAAAGCGGAACACGCGATCAGGGAGATCTTGATAAAGCAAAATTGTATGCAGGTAAAGTAATCAATGAGAGTGGTTTGAAACTTGCTGGAAATTATTTCGACCTTTTTTCAATATCAAAAGGAAACAGGAATCCGGAGAACCTGCTTTCATGGCATTGGGTGGTTGCATCAGACTGGGGTCCGCAGAATGCCATGCAGGCTGACCTTGCCGTGCAAAACTTTACAGGACATGGCGACGGATGGGGAACCTGGTCCGGTCCATCTATCGACCTGATGAATGCCTTTGGAGAAGATGCCCATAGCCTGATTCGTAAAAATGAAGACGTCCGCAGGAAAGCAACCATGATGATGTACGGCGACCGTTATATGAACTGGTGGAGAAACAAAGGTGGATTTCTTTGCGACTGGTCAAGCGACGGAGTGTTCGCGAGTCCGACAGGTGCCTTTGCAGTGAAACACATCGTGGGGAGTAAGGAAGATCATATGGCTGAAACAGGGGGTATACCATCTGACTTTATGAAGACAAGCCTGAGTACTCATCTACTCAGACTGGCTGATGTATATTTGATTTATGCTGAAGCATTTCTTCCAAATGTCAGTTCAACAACTTCAAATGCGGATGCTTTGCTCGCATACAATAAAGTGCGTGCCCGGTCAATATCAAATTGGGTTCCAGCTACCTCAATTTCATTCATGGATGTGTTTAAAGAGCGTCGCCTCGAATTAGCGTATGAAGGAGATAACTGGTATGATTTTGTTCGTCTTCACTATTACGAACCACAATTGGCAATCAGTTTACTCGCACAACAGGAGAGAGGTTCCTATAACGGGTTAGGCGCTTACTATCGGGATAACAGCCAGGTTATTACGCTTAACAGTAAGAAGTTTACACCTGTGGATGCAACCTTCAAATTACCCTTCCCGGAGGTCGACATCTCTATTAATCCGAACTTATTAAAAGAACCGGTGCCGTTTGACTTTTCGATCATGGATAAATAGGTTCACTATAAAACGTAAAAAAATGAAAAACAATACTATTTTTAAAAAAGTTGCATCTGCAATAGTTGTACTACTTATCCTTATTACAGGAATTACGTTTAACTCCTGTACAAAGGAGGATGACGGCGGAGTAACTCCTTTAATCACAAAATTCAGGGTTGTTGAAAAAGATTCTGCGATTACTGCCGGGGCTTTTGGACTTACAATTGCTGTTATCGGACAAAATCTTGAAGACGTGCAGGAGGTCTGGTTTAACGATTTGAAAGCAGCTTTAAACCCCAATTTTGTAACTTCGACAAATATCATTTGCGCAATTCCCAATAAACTTCCTTCTCAAATTACCAATAAGATTAAGCTGGTAACCAAAAGCGGACTTGAATATACAGCTGATTTTAAGGTGATTTTACCAAAACCTGTAGTCACAGGTCTTTACAATGAAATGGCCGAACCCGGCAGCATGACGAAGGTGCTCGGAAGCGCGTTCTATTTTATCAGCGAAGTCAAATTCGGTAATTTACCGGCCACTATACTGGAGTTTAATGACAAAGAGATCGCTCTGACTGTTCCCGCCGGCGCCGTAGCAGGTTCATTAATTACAGTCACTGGCGAAGGGGGAACAGTGGTTTCTACCTTCAAATACAAAGATGCCGGACTATGGCTCTTTGATTTCGACAAGGCAGCGACAGGATGGGGATCAATCGCCTGTTGGGGTGGGATGAAAATGAGATCAGATGCCGAGTCAATTAACAATGCTTATGGTTATATCGAAGGGACCGATCTTCCTCCAAGCAGCTGGAACAACGATTGGGTTACTTCAACATGCTGGTACGATTATGGATATACTAATGTTGATTTTTCGAAGAAGGTGTTAAAATTCGAAATTAAGGCCAAAGAACCATGGGTGTGGAGCGATGCGATCAGTTCAGCAGCACAGGCTGGTCTTGTGATCACGATTAACGGAGGTAAAACTTTTACCTATATTCCCCAGGAACAATTGGCTTATCGTACCGGAGGTTTTACAACCAATGGCTGGATGACCGTAACGATCCCGATGTCTTCTTTTGGAATAGGAGTGACTTCGATCACAGATTTTCAATTAGTATTTAAAACGAACAAACAGGTTTACAGTAAATTTGCTACTTTTTTAGACAATTTCAGAATTTGCACCCCGATTATTCCGGCACCATGATATTGAAATTTATGCATGTTAAGAAAGACTGTTCCGAATTTCGGGGCAGCCTTTCTTTTATCAGGCATATTCACCGTTAAGCTTCACCTCACTCATGAAAAAGTTCTGCAAACGATTTATCATTTTTCTTTTTTTTTGGCCTGTTACTTTGTCCGGTTTCGTGTAAGAAAAGCCGGGTGATTCCGCCTGTTCAGCCACCCGGGGACCCGGTCATCGAGACCCCGAATGAAGTTGCGGATCTTCCATTTGGAGCCTGGGTATCCAAAAGCGTGGTTTTACCTCCGGATTATGATGAAGTCGCACAAACTTTAGGTTTGAAAACGGCAGACATATCTGTGAATTTTTCAAAACGAATCACCAAAGTATCGAAATACGTTTACGGAAACAATGCCAATTGTTACACCGGCTGGATGCAAAATGATGCTGCACTGATGCACAATATTGATCAATTAAAAATGGGGCTCATGCGTATTCCGGGAGGTAGTCTTTCGGATGTTTATTTCTGGAACAGGAAAGGAATTTATGAGAATTATGCAATTAAATCTTACGATCCTCCGATTACAGATATTCCGTCATCGATTGAACCTTGGCCAGGGAAAAGAGTGCAGGATTTCGAGAGCTGGTCGATGGGGATTGACCAGTATTACCAGATGATGCAGGCAACCGCGGCAACCGGAATGGTTACCGTGAATTATGGATATGCCCGTTACGGAACAGGCAGCAACCCGGTTTCACAGGCGGCACACCTGGCAGCCGACTGGGTGCGTCATGATAACGGAAAAAGCAAATTCTGGGAGATTGGTAACGAAGTATTTGGATCGTGGGAAGCAGGTTATGAAATAGATCAGACACTCAATAAAGACGATCAGCCTAAGCGGATAACCGGTGATTTGTATGGAAAACATGTGCTTATTTATATCGATTCCATGAAGCAGGCAGCACGTCAGATTGGGAAAGAAATCTACATCGGTGCCGTTTGTCTTGAGGAGAGTGGTTCGGGAATGGCGAACTGGAATAAAGAGGTCATCGCAAGGGTAGGAGATAAGATCGATTTTTATATCATTCATTCCTACTTCACCCCTTATAAGGTAAATTCTCCTCCCGATGTAATACTCAATTCTCCTTTAAGAATTGCCGGATATAAAGCCTATTTACAAACAGAGCTGGCTGTTCAGGGCAAGCCCATTTTACCGGTGTTTCTTACCGAATGGAACATCTTTACCGAAGGATCAAAACAACAGGTCTCGTTTGTTAACGGGATGCATGCAACCCTCGTACTCGGTGAGCTGATTAAAAATAAGTTTGAGGCCGGTGTTCGTTGGGATCTTGCCAACGGATGGGCCGAGGGAAATGATCATGGGTTGTTTTCGACAGGCGACGAACCCGGAGTTGCAAAATATGCAGCCCGGCCTGCCTTTTATTACCTGTATTATTTTCAGAAATATTTTGGCGATATGATGGTTGAGGCGACTTCAACCAGCAGCAATATAGTGGCCTATGCTTCTCAATTTACTTCTGGTGAGGCCGGTATTGTGATTGTCAACAAAAATTCCATTGAACAGGTAGTTGAACTGAACCTTAAAAATTTCAAACCCGGCAGCAGGTACTACACCTATACATTAACGGGTGGAACCGATAACGGAAATTTTTCACGCAAGGTGTATGTTAATGGCGTTACGACAACAACGGCAGGTGGAGGTCCTGAAAATTACGAATCGATCAGGGCTAAATCTACAATCATAAATGGCAATATTAGACTGCATCTGCCAAAATATTCAGTAGTTCACCTTGTTGTTGAGAAAAAATGACTGACAACTTTATGACGGACATAACTGGGCAAACAGATCAGTGTCATCATAGTTCTAATTTTTATCCGTGTCCATCTGTCACCCATAATTGAACACTGATGACACTGATTGAGCTGATTTTCAAGGATTTATTATCTGTGCTTATCTGTAAAATCTGTGTCATCCGTGTTCTAATTTATATCTATCACCTAAAATTCGATATCATAAAGTCCTTCAGAATCAATTTCAAACTGTTTTACCCCAATGTCGGTCATTGGATGTCTGATAAGCTGGTAAAGCAATTCGGGACCAATGGTTGCAGAATGGGCTCCGGCCATACTAACCCGGTAAATCTGGTCCACCGTTTTAAAACTTGCAGCCAAAACTTTACTGTTAAGATTATACTCGATAATATTCGAAACAATATCTCCCACGACTTCAATTCCGTGCGATGAGATATTATCCAGACGGCTTACATAAGGAGCTACGAAATCTGCTCCTGCCTTCATGGCAACCAAAGCCTGTTGCTGGGTAAATATTGCGGTTGCGGTTACATTAACACCGGCATCTTTGAGGATACGCATTGCCCGGTAACCGTTGGCCGTTACGGGTATTTTAGCATAAAAATTATCCCCGAAATCGAAATAGTTGCGGTATTTTTTGGCTTCCCGCACCATATCGTCTGCTTCGGTTGAAATCATCTGCACATGCACCATCCCGGTGCCAACCAATTCCTGTATCCCTTCAATGGCTACTGAGAGTTTATTTCCTGCATTGCTCAAAATTGTCGGATTCGTTGTTACTCCTTCCAACGGAAAAAAATAGTACAGTTTCCTGAGTTCATCCAGGTCGGCTGTATCTGCCATGTAAATCATAGATAATAATATTTTGTGACAAAAGTACACAAAGTCGTTAACGACACAATTAAAAATTATTCTTGTCGAAAGAAAGAAAATTCCGATATTTGATAAAACTTTTAAGTTATTCTGAATGGAAAGCTAATTTCTCAGGATCGATTAGATAAAGAGGATTTGCAATGGGTAAAAGAACTGTAGTTAAATAATATCCAAAATGGGAAAAGAAAATAATCTGATCAGGGTTTTTACCGGGACAGAAGTCCTGGTTTATCTGTTGAAAGAGAGACTCGAAGAAGTTGGAGTTTCTGCCTTAATCAAAAATGACTTTCAATCGGGAATCACGGTTGGATTAGTAAGTGGAGTTCCATCTGCGATTGATCTTTATATCCGGGAATCAGACATTATTGAAGCAGAACCAATCATTAATGAGTTTATCCTGGACAACCCGGAATAGATTTTAATTTTACCGGAGAAGGAAACGCCTTGTCTACTGTTTTCCAGGATGTTTTTATTCATTTAAAGGCGAAAATAAATGCCACTATGGCGGTTATACGGACGTTGTGCATCAGGTATAAAAGAACCAATACCTTATGGAATCAAAAGAAATTTTAAGGAAGCAGTTTCTTGAGATTGTAAATAATCAGATTAAATCAAACAATCCACCGGAAACCAATCAAACATTAAAAAGATTAAAAGCAATGGGCTACAATGATAAAGATGCGAGAATATTGATCGGCCAATGTGTCGTTGTTGAAATATTTGATGTCCTTAAGCATCGCAAACCATTTGATGAGAAAAGATATATTAAAAATCTCAGGAATCTACCCAAGGAACCATTTGATGATTAAAATCCATGGTAAAAGTCTGGATTTTCTTTTAATGACAGTTAACGGAATCGAAACCGAAAAGTAAGATACATACCCATTACAACAACTATCACGGATTAAAACGAATGAATTTATAAATCTTAGGGTTGACAATATTTAGTAACTTTGTTCAAACGTTTTAAAATCGAAAATCATGAATTATTTAGAACGGATCACTATAAATCCTGAAATTTGTCATGGCAAACCATGTATTCGAAATATGCGCTGGCCAGTTGAGGTGATTCTTGATATGCTCTCCTCCGGAATGACAATTCCTGAAATCATTAATGACCACAAGGAATTGGAGAAAGAGGATATTGTCGCTTGTCTGAATTGATAAGATGATGATTTTTCTTTAGAATTGTATATTTTTGTTCTAATTTAAATTCATTATTATGCCTGAGATCTGTAGGTTCTATGGGATAATTATCGCGATGTATTACAATGAACACAATCCACCACATTTTCACGCAAAATATGGTGAATTTGGAGCGGAAATTGATATCAGAACATTACAGGTTTTTAAAGGTGAATTGCCTAAACGGGCTAAATCGTTGGTATTGGAATGGGCAGATGAACACCGCGCTGAACTACAACAGGATTGGGAACTTGCGCGTCAAATGAAAGAATTAAAAGATATTGAACCACTTAAATAAATAGAGTATGGAATCAATAATAGAAGTCAGACCATTAAATGATTATAATATTTGGGTTCGGTTTGCCGATAATTTTGATGCCACGATCAATATAAGACCTTATATAACAACTGGCATTTCAACTGAATTGTTGGACGTTGATTATTTCAACCGGGTGAAAATTGATGAATTAGGCGGAATTACCTGGGAAAATGGATTTGATTTTTGCCCAAATTACTTACGTGAATTGACTAATGAGACTTTAGTTAAATGACAACGGTTTTGAACTATTTTATTAACGCATTGGCTTGATTTTTAGTCCGGCTTCGCTGTCTGCGATAAGTTCATTGAGCCGTTTTTGCCGGGTTGCTTCCTGTTTGGCACTCATCACCCAAAAGAAAGCTGTCTTTTGATAGGAAGGTGGTTGTAACTGAAAAAAGTCCCATGCTTTTGGATTACTTTTAAAGACAGATTCATACTCGTTACTGAGTTTTTCCGGCTTGTTTTCATAGGAGTATATTTCCGGTTTTTGATCGTTCCATTTTTTAAAAGCCGCAAGTCCCGAAGGATGCATCATTCCGATTTTTATCAGCTCTTCTACTTTGCGGATGTTTATACCGCTCCAGTTACTGCCAGGCTTTCGCGGTGTAAACCGAACGGAATAACTTTCCGAATCGATCGATTTTCGTATTCCATCTATCCAGCCGAAACAAAGTGCCTGGTCAACAGACTCAGGCCATTTAATACTCGGTTTTCCGCTACCCACCTTATAAAATCCAACCAAAAGTTCAGTGGCTTTGTCGTGATTTTTTTCAAGCCAATTGCGAAAATCCAGGGGTGTTTCAAAATAGGCAGGTTCCATAACTTCTGTTTTCTATATTCGCCACATATCACAAATCCGTTTTTTTTATTTGACCGCTAATATATTCTTCAACCATACCTCCGCCAATTTCGGCCAGGTTTCCCCTGCAATATTCCCCGACCGCAGTCCGTAACCATGCCCTCCTTTGGCCAAAAAATGTAATTCAACCGGCACTTTTGCATCCCTGAGTGCCGTAGCCATCACCAATGCACTGTTCCCATGCGTATCGTCGACAGTTGCAAAAAGAAACATAGGCGGCGTGTTTGCATTAACCGTCAATTCAGGTGTTAACGATTTGTTGGCACCCTGGTCAAGATATGCGGGATATATCAGCAGTGCAAAATCGGGACGGCACGACAATGAATCGGCTTTGTCTACCGGGGTATAGCTCTTTTTATCATACAATGTTGAGGCCTTGGCCGATAAACTTCCACCCGCAGAAAACCCCATAACACCCAATCGGTTTGGTTTCAATCCATAATCTCCCGCCCGGTCTCTGATGACCCGGAAAGCCCTTTGTACATCCATTAATGCACCTTCCTGCTTTTTCGGAACACGGTATTGCAACACAAATGCAGTAAATCCTTGTTGCGAAAGCCAGGTTGCAATCTCATAACCTTCGAGATTGATTGCAAGAATACCATAACCTCCACCCGGACATACAATCACACCAGCACCATTATTTTTTCCTTTTGCAGGTTCGAAGACCAAAAAGGCAGGATTGGTAACATCGGTGAGCCGGATGACGTCCCGCTCTTTGTTTGGTGTCACAACTGGTTCGTGTTTGGCTTCTGTTTCGCCGGGCACCTGGTTGGGCCACAGGTAAACAGGTGATTGATTCTGGCTGAAGCCGCTTAAGGACATCATAAGAACAAAAATTAATGGTATAGACTTTTTCATGAGAAATATTAAGTGATAATTAATCATTTAGAATTTGGCCTCCTCTTGTCGGATCAGGATTTCGATTAAAGATTAACTTCCGGCTAAGTTGTAGTGTGTTTTGTTATTCGAAACAAAGATAAACTTACTTTGCAAATTTCGGACTAATAATCGAGACGGTGATCTAAACAATAAGGGAGTAAAAACAGAATTCATGGCATTTAAGCGATACCGGGCCGGATTAAATTCAATATTCTCTTACTTTCAATAATAATTTATATAAATCATTTGCTATTGATCTATTTAAACCTAATTTTGAAAAGGGTTAAGTAAAACATGAATGCAAACTGACTCTTCAGATAAGGATCAGCATAGGTTGGTTTTACAGACCGGAAGAACACAAAGAATAGCTAACCAAACGCAATTGGTCAACCCGATAGGGTGGTTAATCATTAAGAGCGTGCAAATTCATTGTAACGAATATATTTCATAAAATTTATGATAAAAAAAACACTGGTTTATACTCTGGTATTATTGTTCCTATCAACTGAAGCTGTCTGTCAGGGGAATGACGCTGAAGTGGTTAAGTATACAACTTTGTGTGAGGTTGAAAAAGACAAATTTGTACAAACCGATTCAGTAATTATCCAAATTAACAATCGTACCGGTGACAAATTTTCGAAAATAATAATACCCTATTCAAAGACCAACAAAGTTTCGGACATTTCAGCCTGGATAGAAACCATGGATGGAGCAAAACTCAGAAGTTTAAAAAACAGTGAGATAAGTGACAAGAGTGCAATCTCAGACATTTCGATGTATGAAGACAATTATGAAAAATTATTTCAGCTTAAGCACAATTCATACCCTTACAAGGTTGTTTATACATTCAAAACTACTTACAGGAATTTCATTGCAATCACTTATTGGTCGCCCATTTTACACCGGTCTGTACCGACAAGGACATCCACACTTCATGTTTCAATTCCCAAAGGGTATGAGTTCAATAAATTTGAAAACAATATTACTCAATCCAGCATAGATTCGACCGACAGCAGAATATTATTTGGATGGAAGGCTTCTTACCTGAACCCTGCAAAAGCCGAAATATTTTCTCAACCCGAAATGTATGAACCATATGTTATCATTGCTCCCCTTAATTTCGATTACGGTGTAAAAGGTTCTTCAAAAGATTGGAAATCATACGGTAACTGGCAATATCGGTTGATTCAGGGCCTGGATATATTACCTGATGAGGAGAAAAAAACTATTTCCGATCTGATTAAAGGTGTAAAAGACAAAAAAGAAATCGTAAAGATATTGTATCATTATCTGCAGGACCATACCCGTTATATTAATGTTTCAATAGGAATTGGTGGTTTTAAACCTTATTCTGCCATGTATGTGTCAACAAACAAATATGGCGACTGTAAAGCCTTATCCAACTATATGAAGGCCATGTTAAGTTTTGCGGGAATTGAATCTTTCTACACAAAGGTTTATGCATCAGAACAACCCCGTAATTTGATAAAAGCATTTGCCGGACCTCAATTTAATCATATTGTACTTGCCGTTCCGCTGAGTAATGATACGATATGGATCGAGAATACGTCGAACATTAATCCGTTTGGATACCTTGGAACATTCACCCAAAACCGCGAAGCACTTTTAATTACCGAAGATAACAGCAGGTTAGTAAAGATTCCTGTTTTAAAAACAGAGGATATTCTTGTTTTTAATAAACTTGAGTTTGATCTGAATGTTTCCGGAAATGCAACTGTTAAATTGATCAGCTCTTTCAAAGGTTCGGATTTTGAAAATTTTAACCAATTGAATTCTGATTATAATCGTGATGAAAAGGACCGAATTATCCGGGAATATATGCCTTTTGAAAATTATGAAGTTATTAATTGGGAGTTAAAGAAATTCCACAGAGACACAGCCCGCATAGAATTAATCGCAAAACTTAATCTCTTTAAGTTTCTTAAACCGTTGGGGAAAGAATATTACTTAAGTTTGTTTCCTGGCAAAATACCTTCTTTCTCGGTTCCTTCAAACAGAATACTTCCGGTTGTTTTGCCTTTCCCTATTTCCAGTTTGGATACCCTCATATATAGCCTGCCCGTTGGATATAAAATGAAAACTAAAGGTGATCGTGTTTCAATAGAAACCCCGTTTGGTAAGTATGAACAGTCATTTAATGTAACCAATGGCAAAATAGTTGTGATAAAAAGATTCACACTATTTTCGGGAACATATACAACAGATCAGTATCCTGATTTTTACTCATTTATAACATCTGTAAAAGATATCGACAGGAAGAAAATTATTATTGAATCAGCCCTAAACTCAAACTGACCATTACAATGAAAAAAAATCTGATGATTTTGTGCCTTGTTTTTTTCGCTCAAATAGCAATGGCCCAAAGATTTCTGCACGAATTTGGTAAATACAGCAACGAAGAATTTGAACTTCAACGTTATGAAAAAGATCCATCAGCTGAGGCTGTCGTCATATACGATATTGGAGAATCATATTTTAGAGAATCAAGTGATGGCCTTGAATTGAATTTTGAGCGAAGAATGAAGATAAAGATATTTAATAAAGCGGGATTAAAATGGGCCGAAATTTCGATCCCCTATTACCGGGAAAAAAATGATTGGGAAAAAGTCCACAGTATTGAGGGGAATACCTACAATTTTGAAAATGGCAAATTGCAAATAACGCCATTGGATCCGAAAAATTCTTTTGAAGAAATATACAATGAGAACTGGTCTTTGAAAAAGATTGCCATGCCGAATGTCAAAGAAGGCTCAATCATTGAAATTGCATATAAGATTAGAAGCCCCTATTTGTTTAATCTGCGAAATTGGGAATTTCAAAATAAAATACCCGTAATTTACAGCGAGTATACGACCAAAATGAACCCATTTTATGATTATATTTATATACTTGAGGGAGCGGAGAAATTTGATGGATATAGAACCTATGACGATCAGATATCGAGACAATTCAGCGGACTTAAATATCAGGACAAGGTGTTTGAATTCATAATGAAAGATGTTCCCGCATTTAAAGATGAAAACTTTATCACCTCTGTCAATGATTACATAATAAGACTCGATTTTCAGTTAGCCGCGGTACATTTTCCCATCGGTACTACAAAAGCGATTATGACTACCTGGCCGGATTTGTCAAAAAAAATGCTTGGCAATGAATCATTTGGTAAATTTCTGAACAGCAGTATCAAAAGTGGCAAAGAGATTACGGATACGATGCTGGTTGACTCAAAAAGCGAAGGTCAAAAAGCCAGGATCATTGATCAATTTGTGAAGTCAAATTTCAACTGGAATGGTTACAATGATAAATTTACATCTAAAAGTGTTAAGAACTTCCTGATCAGCAAGACCGGCAATAGCGCCGATATAAATTTATTTCTGGCTGGTATGCTCAATGCGGCCGGAATCAAAGCCGATCCGGTTATTTTGAGCACACGGGGTCATGGCAAGATAAAACTTGATTATCCGTTTCTGAGCTATTTTAATTATGTTGTTGTATTGGCAAAAATTGACAATATAATGGTATTGCTCGATGCGACTGAACCCTTGTGTAAATTTAGTGTAATTCCAACCCGGTGTTTGAACGAGGAGGGGCTTGTTATTCAAAAAGATAAAATAGACTGGGTCAATATTAAGAATGCTTCGGTATCAAGTATTGAGTATTTTTATAATATCCGGCCTGATGTTCTCAAAGACAGTATTTTCGAGAGTTCCAGGTTAATCACAACAGGCTATCGGGCCGTTGACCAACGAAATGAATTCTCAACCTCTTATAAAGTATTAAAAGATAGGTTGCTGGGCAATAATTCTCTACCTGGGGACACCCTTATTCCAAAAAATTTATACCAAATTGATAAATCATTTGAACTAAATTATACCAAAGAATATGAAATGGAAAGGATCGAAAATAAAATTATTATTTCACCTTTCTGTAATAATATCGTCACGGAAAATCCTCTAAAACAATCTATTAGAAGTAGTCCAATAGATTTTATATATAGAACAGCCAATAAATTTCAATCAGTTATCGTGGTTCCGGGTGGCTATAAGCTTTTGACAAAACCTGAAAATATTGTCGTTGATAATGAAAAAGTAAAAATCGTCTTTAATACCGATTGCCTGATAAGAGATACCATTAAAGTGTCAGGACTATATGAATTCAAGAAAGATGTATATGAGATTTCTGAATATTCGGATCTCAGGAGTTACTTCAATACGATTGTAGATAAATTTAACGAAAAACTTGTTTTTGTAAAGGAATTATAAAAAAAACCTGCCGTTACCGACAGGTTTTGAATCAAAAAATTACCATTAACTTAGTCTAATTGAGGACCTGCAGGGATGAGGGCTATTGCCGCATCATTATCGCAGTATTGTTCGAAGTTTTTGATGTACAGTGCCGCGAGATTTTTTGCTTTTGCTGTCCATTCTGCAATGTCGGTATAAGTTTCACGCGGATCAAGAATACCTTGCGATACGTTGTTTAATGCTACCGGAGCTGTAAGGTTTAAAATCGGAATGTGAACTGTTTCGGCTTTTTCAATTGATCCGTCAATAATCGCATCAATGATAGCCCGCGTATCTTTGAGGGAGATTCGTTTGCCTGTTCCGTTCCACCCAGTATTTACGAGGTATGCTTTTGCATTGTTCTCATCCATTTTCTTCACCAGGGTTGATGCGTACATGGTTGGGTGCAATGTAAGGAAAGCTTCTCCGAATGCTGGTGAGAATGAAGGTACAGGTTCTGTAATTCCGCGTTCTGTTCCTGCTAATTTTGATGTAAAGCCACAAAGGAAATGGTACTGAGCCTGATCACGGTCGAGAATAGATACCGGAGGCAATACCCCGAATGCATCGGCCGAGAGATAGATGATTTTGTTTGCATGACCAGCCCTTGAAGGAAGAACGATTTTACTGATATGGTAAATTGGATAAGAAACACGCGTGTTTTCAGTTACCGAAATATCAGAATAGTCGATTGAACCATCTTCACGAACCGTAACATTTTCAAGCAGGGCATCACGTTTGATTGCTCTCCAGATGTCGGGTTCGTTTTCTTTACTCAGGTTGACTGTTTTTGCATAGCAACCACCTTCGTAGTTGAAAACACCTTTCTCGTCCCAGCCATGCTCGTCATCACCGATCAGGTAACGTTTCGGGTCAGCCGACAAGGTGGTTTTACCTGTTCCTGAAAGGCCAAAGAAAATAGCTACATCACCATCTTCACCCACATTTGCAGAACAATGCATCGAAGCAATGCCTTTAAGTGGCAAGTAAAAATTCATCAATGAAAA
Organism: uncultured Bacteroidales bacterium; assembly: GCA_942493325.1. Classification (GTDB taxonomy): domain Bacteria; phylum Bacteroidota; class Bacteroidia; order Bacteroidales; family Prolixibacteraceae; genus JAAFHB01. The sequence continues at coordinate 6,751,971 of OW818689.1, forward strand.
AATACCCTTTTTCATTTCGCCGCCATACCATGTTCCACCAATAACAGCCATTTTTTCGGTGAGGTTGAACAACACAAATACATCAGAATTCAAACCCTGGGCTTTCCAGTTTGGGTTCGTAACTTTCGAACCGTTCAATACTACAAAATCAGGCTCCCCGAAATTTGCCAGTTCGTAATGAGATGGGCGAATGAACATATTTGTTACAAAGTGGGCCTGCCAGGCAACCTCCATGATGAAGCGAACCTTCATACGGGTATTGGCATTTGTACCACAAAAAACATCCACAACAAATAATTTGTCAGAAGTGCCGAGATGATTGGAAACCAGTCCTTTTAAATCTGTAAAAACTTCCGGTGTTATCGGGCGGTTGATCACACCATCCCACCACAATGTATCTTCTGTAATAGCATCTTTTACAAAAAATTTGTCCTTGGGAGAACGTCCTGTAAAAATTCCTGTTTTCACAGCAACAGCACCTGTGTCAGTTAATACCCCTTTTTCAAAACCCTTATTATTAGGGTCAACTTCAGCTTTATAAAGTTTTTTGTAGGTTGGATTATGAACGATTTCAACATTCGTATGAATACCGTACTTCAACAAATCTGTGTTTTTCATTACAAGTAATTAAGATTTAACAGTTTAAACTGAATAATATTTTCATGGCATCAAAATTAACTCTTTTTAAAGCGTACTCAAAATTGCCAATATTAAATTAAGATCAAATTGCCTTAATAAAATTCATTATTTCATGTTTCATATTAACATATTTACATTTTATGAAGTCTTGCGGTACCTGAAAATGGCCAGTCCGAACATCGAAATACCAAAAAGCGAAAGAGCTGCAAAATCATTGAAGATATCGGTGAAATTTGACCCCTTCAAAATAATACTTCGCATAATTTTTACAAAATAATATAATGGGTTGGCATAATCGAGTTTTTGGGCCCAGTCGGGCATACTCTCGACAGGTGTAAACAGTCCGCTCATCAGGATAAAAACAATCAGCATGAAAAAGGTAACGAATGTGGCCTGCTGTACAGTATCGCTTATCGTGGAGATAAAAAGCCCCAGCGAGAGTACCAGTACAAGATAGATACTGGCCATACCAAAAAGGAGGAGCATACTTCCCCTGATTGGAATATTAAAAGCCAATCGCGCAATCAATAGTCCGAAGGCCAGATCAAACAGTCCGATGGCCAGGAAGGGGAGGAGCTTACCTGCAATAAACTGCCATTTTTTGATGGGTGTAACATTGATCTGTTCAATAGTTCCAAGTTCCTTTTCACGCACAAGGTTCATCCCGCCCAGCAACATCCCGATTACCGTGATTAATACCACCAGTATTCCTGGTGCCATATAATATTTAAAGTTGAGTTGCGGATTGAACCAATAAGTTGATTTGATCCCGATGCTTTTCATCAGTCCCGGTTCCGGTTTACCCGTTTTGATCAATATCTTTTGGCTGTAATTTCCGATTACATTCGAAAGATATCCCAGAGAGAGCTGTGCCGCCATGCCATTAATGGCATCAACAAATATTTGGACATCCGCTTTTTTGCTCAACGTTAAATCTTTGTCAAAACCTTGGGGAATGACAAGTGCAAGATCAATCTTATTCCGCATCAAAAGATCCTCTGCATCCTGCGTGCTGGCAAGATTTTGCCGGACAATAAAGAAAGGATTCCCTGTAATCTCGGCGGTCAGTTTTCGTGATGAAGCAGAATTGTCAAAATCAACAATGGCAAGATCAACCTGGCGAAGCTCGTTGGTGGCTGCAAAAACAAGAATGAGCATCTGGACCAGCGGCATCACAAAAATTACGGGCAGCATCGCTTTGTTGCGAAAAATCTGGGTAAACTCTTTTTGCAGAATATAATATAGTGTTCGCATGGTTAACTATTGAAGACGGATTTTAAATTTTCGGATACTGATAAAAATAAACAGCGCTGACATCGCCAATAAAACCAGGGTGTTGGGCCATATCTCATTTAATCCGCCACCTTTGAGCATTACCGTGCGGTTGATCTCAATAAACCAGCGCGGCGGCATCAGGTTGGCCACGATCTGTAATGCAATTGGCATATTTTTGACCGGAAAGATAAAACCAGAGAGCAAAATGCTTGGCAACATAAGGACAAAGCCTGATATTGCCATTGCGGTAAGCTGACTATCAACAAAGGTGGAGATCAGAATTCCAAGCGAAAGTGCCAAAAAAATATAAAGCAGGATCTCGGCCAGTAATAATGCAAAACTTCCGACTACAGGGACTTTGAATACCAGCATACCTAATGCCAATACAACTAATGCACTAACAATTGAAAGTATCATATAGGGCACTACCTTTCCCAGGATGATCTGAATCGGTTTAAGCGGTGATGCAAGCAGAATTTCCATCGTCCCCATCTCTTTTTCGCGGGCAATGGTAATCGCGGTCATCATGGCTGAGATCAGCATTAAAATAACAGCAATTAAACCCGGAATGAAATTATAGGCGTCGCGCATATTTTCATTGAAAAGCATCCTGACCTTTATATCTATACCCGGAGGCGCCTGATTCTTCAAAAACTCATTTTTAACAAAATTATTGACTATGGCCGTGGTGTAATTTACAACAAGTTGTGCAGCATTGGGTTCTGATGCGTCTGCAATCACCTGGATACCTGCCGTTCCCTGTTTGATCAGATTTTGGGCAAAATTCTGTTCTATAACTACGATCTCCTTAACCTTCCCGCTTCTGAAAAGCGGTTCGAAATCACTTTCAGAGACAGGTATTGCGGCTAACTGAAAAAATCCGGACGATAATAATTGTTGACTGAGGCGTTTGCTCAGATCATCTTTCGAATGATCAACAATTGCAATTTTTACATTCCGCACTTCATTGGTCATTACAAAACCAAAAAGCAGGAGCTGGGCAATGGGGATCCCAAACAGGATAACCAGGGTCCGCGGATCGCGGAATATGTGGTAAAACTCTTTTCGTATAAATGCAAGGAACCTGTTCATCGTGCGATTTTTAAAAATACTTCGTCCATATTGGAGGAATTATAGTGTTCTTTTAACTTTTCAGGGGTATCGAGTGCCACAATCTGCCCATCGGCCATGATGGAAACCCTGTCGCAATATTCAGCCTCATCCATATAATGGGTCGTTACAAATACGGTAATCCCTTTTTCGACTGCTTCATAGATTAAGTTCCAGAATTGCCGGCGTGTGATCGGATCGACACCACCGGTTGGTTCGTCGAGAAAGACAATTTTAGGACTGTGAAGAATTGCGATCGAAAAGGCCAGTTTTTGTTTCCATCCAAGAGGCAGTTCCCCGATTTTACGATTTTCGTAGGCAGTAAGTCCCAGGCGATCAAGCATCTCAGCAGTTCTTTCTTTGCGTTCAGCGATCTTCATTCCGTAAACACCACCATAAAACCGAATATTTTCATAGATAGTAAGGTCTTCATACAGTGAAAATTTCTGGCTCATATACCCGATATTCTGCTTGATTTTTTCGGTTTGCCGGTATACATCATATCCTGCAACGGTCATTTCACCCGAGGTAGGGGTGGAGAGTCCGCACAAAATACGGATCGCAGTTGTTTTGCCTGCACCGTTTGCACCAAGAAACCCGAAAATCTCCCCTTTGTAAACCTCAAAGTTGAGGTTGTCATTGGCCACGAAGTTTCCGAACTTCTTTACCATATTTTTAACCGTTATAACGGGTTCTCTTGTTATCATTATTTTACTTTCTCCCTGTTCATGAAAAGGATAAAAACATCCTCAATGGTGGCTTCCCCAATTTCAACTGAAATATCCGTGTCACCTTTTTTCGCTAAAAATTGCCGGATCGACTCCGTAGTATGGCTTCCTTTCTTCGTGACCAGATGTAACACCTGTCCAAAACTGTTTATTGAGATCAGCGATGGGAGTTGTTCCAACTGTTTGGAACTCGGGTATATTTTCGCAGTACGTACCACCCACAAATCTTCCGGAAAAGCATTGATCATATCCCGTGGTGATGCCACCGACATTAATTGTCCTTCCTGTATCAGGGCAATCCTGTCGCACATCGATGCTTCATCCATGTAGGGTGTTGAAACAAGAATTGTGATCCCCATATTTTTCAGTCTTTTGAGCATTTCCCAAAACTCCTTTCGTGAAACTGCATCCACGCCCGTGGTGGGTTCATCAAGAATCAGGATTTCGGGTTTATGAATAAGTGCACACGAAAGCGCCAGTTTTTGCTTCATGCCACCTGAAAGTTTGCCGGCCCTGCGCGTTTTGAACGGTTCAATCTGCTGGTAAATTTCTTTGATCAGATAGTAGTTTTCTTGGATGGTCGTTCCGAAGACTGTAGCGAAGAATTTCAGATTTTCCTCCACTGTAAGATCGGGATAAAGTGAAAACCTTCCGGGCATATAACCCGTAATGAGCCTGATCTTTTTATAATCGGTCACAACATCCAGTTCATTCATTGAGGCTTTGCCGCTGTCGGGAAGTAGTAACGACATCAGAATGCGCATCAACGAAGTTTTCCCGGCACCATCGGGTCCGATAAGACCAAATATTTCACCTTTATCAACTGAAAGGGAGACTTTTTCAAGAGCAACGGTTTCACCGTATCGTTTACAAATATCATTGACTACAATCATATTGGCGCCGGATTAGAATTTTATTTCACCAGGCATACCCAGCTTAAGCGAACCATCGTTGGGAACGCGAACTTTCACCGCATAAACCAGCTTAACCCGTTCCTCGCGGGTCTGAATAATTTTAGGCGTAAACTCTGCTTCAGGTGAAACCCATTCCACAGTGCCGGCAATCTCCTTGATCCCCTCATTGGTATCGATCATTACCTTAACTTCTTTACCCGTTTGGATTTGTGTCAATTGTGGGCCACTCACATAAACCCTGAGTACCAGGTTATCGATATTTGCCATTTTATAAAGCGGTTTACCTGGTGTAGCGAGTTCACCCTCCTCTGCATATTTTTCCAAAATAATTCCGGTGATAGGAGCTTTTACGACGGATGTGGTAATTCTGTCATTTAAAACAGCTACCTGGGCATCTACAGCGTCAGCACTTTTTTCAATTGCGGAGATCTGGGCTGAAAATGCTTTTTTCTGCTTTCCCGCAAGGGCGATCTGACCATCGATATCATCCATTTGTTTAGGTGTGGCGGCGCCATCTGCAAGCATATTTTTAATTCTTACCTGGTCTTTTTGAATATTGGCAATTTGCTGATCCGATACGGCAATCTGTGCATAAAGTCCGGCTTTTTGTGCCAGAATGGATTCTTTCTGTGCGATGAGCTGGCTGCGCTGAAGTACAAGATTGGAGGTGTCAGTTACGGCCATGATCTCTCCCTGGGTCGCTTTTTCACCTTCATTAAAGGCAGTCTTCACAATTCTTCCGCTGTTTTCAGACGAGACAATTACTTCGTCTGTTTCGAAATTACCATAGGCATCGGGCCTGGTTGTATTGTTTGAACAGGCGCCAAAAATTGATAGCAGTGATAAAAATAAAATTGTTCTCATTCCGGGGATGGTTATAATTGATAATTAATTAGTTGATTCTCCTTTGATTGTACTGTAGTTAACCGATGCCTGAATAAGCTGAACTTTACGGGTTTCAAGATTTGCCTTCGCCTGCAAAGCCGCATTCAGATCGCGGATATAATCGGCAGAAGTAATCGCTCCGTTTTCGAGGGCAACTGCCGATCGTTTACTGATCTGATCTTTAATTGCAACGATTTGTTCATCCGTACTGATCAGATTATTAAGTTTATCCAGATTGTTATGCTCCTGGTTTAATGACATTTTGAGTGAACGGTTGAAATTGTCGAGGTTTATATCGATAATATCCTTCTGAAGTGTCAGGGCAGATCTTTCACGGTTCGATTTATTCCAGTCCCAGATATTCCAGGATAAGCCTGCGCCGATCATGTACCAGTCGGCGAAAGTGTTGTCCAGCATATTCAGCCCGGGCCTTCCGTATCCTGCCTGTCCGAATGCAAAAACAGATGGTTTTCTTGAATTTTTCAGCACCTCTCCACTTTTATCGAGCTTCGATTTTTGAAGTGAAAACAGTTCAATCTCCGGGCGTGTGATAATCGTATTACTGAGCCCTGTTTCCGGGGGAGTAGGTTTAGAGAAAACTGTCTGATCTGTGATTGTAGTTCCGGAAACAATTTCAAGCAGGTCAAGCGTGGTGCGCCTGATTGATTTAAGTTCTGTTTCCTGCTGCTCTGCCAGTAGTTTTTCGGCCCGTAGCTGATCGAGTTCGTTGGGAAGGGCAACACCATTGCTTACGGCTGAATTAACTGTTTTAATTCTTTCATCAAGCGTTGATTTTTTCAGGTCGACAATACCCAGATTTTCCTGAACAATTAAGGCATTAAAATATAATGCATTAACTGTTTCCTTAATCTTGTACAATTCGGTTTCATTTTGCTGTTTCGACACCAGGCGATCGGCTTCTTCAAGCTCTTCCCGTTTTTTTGCGACTCCCCCGTCATAGATTTTTTGCCGGATATCAACGTAGGCTTTATACTGGTCTTTCGAAAGTGGTTCGGGACCGGAGAATCCCGGAGTTTTTAAGGCCAGTTTGGTTACATCCGATTGCCACGAGGCTCGTGCAGTCAGATCAAACTGGGGAAGGTTCATTGTCCGGATGTTTTGTTGACGAAGTTCCGAAATCTGATCGATTATTCCTGCCTGCCTCAATAAAGGGTGGTTTGTCCGGGCCATTGACTGACAGCTGTCAAGACTTAGCTGCTGACCGTAGGACCACGAAACCGTAAAGGCGAAAAATAAAACTAAAATTAGTCTTCTCATGCTTCTATAAATTTTAAAATCATACTTTTAACAATCTCCTTTCGTTCATTCAGAAACCGATCGTAAGCTTCCCTGTCATCATTGAAATAAACCATTTGCAACAATGGACGTGCAACGAAGGGTAAAACAAGCATTCCTAATAAACTAATAACAATATGCCGGGGATCGAGCTTAGACAAATTATGCGAATGAACTTCATTTAAAAGCAATTCAAGTATCTTCTGCGGTTCAGTTCCTGCTTCAAACATCAGTGACTTTAACATTTTGGGATCACGGTTGATCTCGTTAATAATGAATTGGGGAACATAGGGATTGGCCTGGATCAGATCGATGTAATTATTGATAAAGACATTAAGCTTTTCTTTGGCGGAAACATCAGAAGTGAGAGAGTCTTTTACTTTTAAAAAAAATTTCGAGAAGGTATCTTTGAAGACGGCTTTAAAAAGATTGTCCTTGCTTCGGAAATAGTAGTGCAATAAAGCTTTGTTTATGCCGGCTTCATCGGCAATTTCCTGCATGCGGGCTCCTTCCATTCCTTTAAGAATGAATATCCGTCGCGCTGCTTCGTAAATTTTTTCTTCTGTTGTACTGTCCATGTATTTATCCTTTTGGTTTAACCATTGGGTTAATCATGTGACAAAGAAAACGCATTTTTTTAATTCAACCAAATAGTTTAACTGAAAAGATTAACCAAATGGTTAAAATTTTGATGATCTCAGGGAGGTATTTCGACAGGATACATTTAACTTATTGGATTGTTGATGAGTGGCTATTAAAAAACAAACCCCCGAAAAGCAATTTTCGGGGGTTTAAGATATATGTGATCAGCAATTAATGAATTGTGGACTGTTTGTAAGCTGGTTTTTTGTTGAATAAATTGTAGATAAACGTTTTAGCTCCTGGTTTATTCTCCTGATTGTCGGGTTGTAATAACGGAAGACTTTTCACAATCAAATCTTTTTTGGTGTTGGTATTTTTTACCGTACCAACAGAGTCAACCCGGGGATCCCATAAGGAGGTAATTTCAACAAATCGCTCATAGGCTTGTTTATGTTGGCTGAGCAACCATTTATAGATATTCTGGTCGGAATAAACTTTTTGAATACCGTGCCCTTGTCCCTTTAATACGGTCAGTTTGGGTCTTGAACCGATTCCCTGGAGCGCGCCAACCATTTGTTCCGAACGTTTGAGACTAACTAATTTATCAACCTCACCATGGAAGACCCACGTTGGGATGTCTTTTAATGTCTCAACCATCCTGGTTTGTCCTCCGCCACAGAGTGGCATTATAGCGGCGAAGTATTCGGGATAACGTGATGCAATATCCCAGGTTCCGAAACCTCCAAGGCTCATTCCCGTAAGATAAACACGTGAGGGATCAATATTGTACTTGTCCTTTAACTCTTTGTAAAATGATTCAAACCAGGCACCTGCGGTCCAGTTTTTGTTGGAAGGACATTGTGGTGAAATAACAATGGCATCTACATCCATTCCTCTTTCGAGATAAAACGGGGGACCGTATTTTTTTAGTCGTTCAAGATTATTGCCTTTGCAGGAACTGCCGTGAAGGTATATTATTAAGGGCCAGGCTTTTGCAGTGCTTTTATTGTAGCCGTCGGGTAGGTAGGCGAGGTAAGGGTAAGTTTTTGATTTTTCCGCGATTAGAGGAGATTTGCCTCCAGTTGCTTTTGCAGTGAGTATCACTGCAAAACTCAACAGTGTAATCAGGGTGATTATTCTCATATCTTGTCCTGTTAATGAATAAAGAACAAAAATAAACCTTTTTTTCGTTTATATACCCTTTGGCGTTAGTTTTTAAAATTTTTTAACATTAAATTCTAAAAATAAATCGATATAAATATTTGCAATTGAGAATATTAGCATGTAAAACGTTTAAGCATGCTTTATAACACAAAAATAATCTTCAATACCGCTTTAATTAGTCAGGCCACTGTTTTTAAGCAGATTATACATTTCGTCACGCATTTCTTGGGCACTCTCGCGGGCCTTAACGGCAAAGTCGGTACCATTTGAAGCGTAAATAATTGCTCTTGATGAATTTACCAGCAATCCACATTGTTTATTCAATCCGTATTTTGCAACTTCCTGTAAACTTCCCCCCTGGGCTCCGACACCCGGAACCAACAAAAAATGCGCGGGAACAAGGTTTCTTATTCCGGCCAGTTCTTCAGCCTTTGTTGCCCCCACAACATACATCATATTTTCAGCGTTTCCCCATTTCTGAGAAGTCCGCAGCACACTTTCGAAGAGTTTCTCTCCCGACTTTTCGGCGGCAATAAATTGAAAATCAGATGATCCTTTATTGGAAGTTAAAGCGAGTAAAACAACATATTTCCCTTCATAAGCCAGGAAAGGTTTAACAGAATCTTCTCCCATATATGGAGCAACAGTAATGGCATCAAAATCCATTTTTTCAAAGAATGCTTTTGCGTACATCGATGAAGTATTGCCAATATCACCGCGTTTTGCATCGGCGATCAGGAAAATATCGGGATAGTTTTCGCGGATATAATGAACGGTCTTTTCGAGACTACGCCAACCCTCCAGGCCTTCCGACTCGTAGAATGCGAGGTTGGGTTTGTAGGCAATTGTAAAATCAGCTGTTGCATCAATGATCTCCTTGTTGAAAGCAAACATCGGATCAGTTGTGTCGAGTAAAAATCCGGGGATTTTTGTAAGGTCTGTGTCAAGTCCGGACACAGAGAAATGATCCTTTTTTTGAATATTTCCGAACAGTTGCTGATTATTCATAATTTCAATCTGTAATTTAATTTTTTGTAGAGACGCACGGCCGTGCGTCTCTACATGAGAAATTAACTATACCCGGCAGACGCACGGCCGTGCGTCTCTACCGCGCATATCTTTTTATTGTTTTTTATAGCTCTGTTTCTTTTAACCGTTCCATATTCTCCTCGACCCTTAACTTGTTAATGATCTCCTCGATATCACCATCCATAATTGCAGGAAGATTATAAACTGTGTAGCCAATACGGTGATCGGTCATTCTTCCCTGCGGATAATTGTAAGTACGGATTTTTGCCGAACGGTCACCCGTCGAAACCATGGTTTTTCTTCTCGATGCGATCTCATCCATGTACTTCTGGTATTCCATATTGTAAATACGGGTTCTCAACTCACCCATTGCCTTTGAAAGGTTCTTTATCTGTGATTTCTCATCCTGGCAGGTGACTACAATACCGGTTGGGATGTGGGTCAGTCGGATTGCTGAATAGGTTGTATTCACACTTTGTCCGCCGGGACCCGAAGAACAGTAGGTATCTTTACGAATATCGGTTTCACGAAGATCGATGTCAAATTCTTCAGCTTCGGGTAGTACCGCCACTGTTGATGCCGAGGTGTGAATACGTCCCTGTGTTTCGGTCTGCGGAACACGTTGTACGCGGTGAACACCGGATTCGAATTTCAGAATACCATACACATTTTCGCCGGAGACCTTGGCCACGATTTCCTTAAAACCGCCCGAAGTACCTTCTGTCGAACTGGTGACTTCGAGTTTCCAGTTTTTACGGTCACAGAATTTTGAATACATCCTGAAAAGATCTCCGGCAAAGATAGCGGCTTCATCACCACCAGTTCCGCCACGTATTTCAAGAATTGCATTCTTACTATCTTCCGGGTCAGCGGGAACGAGCAGAAATCTGATCTCATCTTCGTGTTCTTTAATCAGCATTTCGCTGTTTTCCAGTTCCTCGCGGGCCATTTCCCGCAGATCTTCATCTGTTTCGGTTTCAAGAATTTCTTTGGCATCCGAAAAATTCTTCAGCAGGCTCTGGTATCTTTTAAATGATTTGACAAGCGAATCGAGCTGTTTGTAATCCTGATTTAGTTTTACATACCGCTTCATATCCTTCATGATACCCGGATCTGAAATTTGCTGGCTCACTTCTTCGAAGCGGATCATTATCCCTTCGTATTTATCTATTAATGAATTATTTGACATACAATATTTTGCTTTCTGATTTGGAAATGAAAATGTTCTTTAACGGAAGGAGGGGAGCGGAGCTAATACTCAAACGTACCGTATTCGGAGTGAATGGTTACCTTCTTTCCATTGAACGATTCAACATGCCCAACAATCTGCGCATCGATATCAAACGATCGGGCGATGGCTATGATTCCCGCGGCATCTTTTTCATCGGCATAGATTTCGAACCGATGGCCCATATTGAACACCTTGTACATCTCTTGCCATGAAGTTCCGCTCTGATCCTGGATCAGTTTAAAAAGAGGGGGAACGGGGAAAAGATTATCTTTTATAACGTGTACATTTTCAATAAAGTGGAGCACTTTTGTCTGGGCTCCGCCTGAACAATGGATCATTCCTGAAACCGAAGTCCTGAATTGTTCCAAAACCTTTTTGACTACCGGAGCATAGGTTCTTGTGGGAGAAAGTACAAGTTTCCCTGCATCTGTTTCAACGCCTTCAACCTGATCGGTCAGTTTGCATTTCCCGGAAAATACTAGTGTTTCAGGGACTGCGGGATCGTAGCTCTCGGGATATTTTTCCGCAAGATATTTGGCAAAGACATCGTGGCGGGCCGAGGTGAGACCATTGCTTCCCATACCTCCGTTGTACGCTTTTTCGTAAGATGCCTGACCTGAGGACGACAAACCAATAATGCAGTTGCCCGCTTTGATCTTATCGGCTGAAATAACATCCGATCTTTTCATCCGGCAAGTGACCGTTGAATCAACGATAATTGTACGGACGAGGTCTCCCACATCGGCAGTTTCGCCACCGGTGGGCCAGATATCGATACCCATATCCCTGAGTTCGGAACAAAGCGCTTCGGTTCCCTCAATGATGGCGGTAATCACTTCACCGGGAATATTGTTCTTATTTCTACCAATTGTAGAAGATAACAGTATATTGTTTACCGCACCGATGCACAGTAAATCATCAAGATTCATCACGATCGCATCCTGTGCAATCCCTTTCCATACCGAAAGATCACCTGTCTCTTTCCAGTAAAGGTAGGCAAGTGCAGATTTTGTCCCTGCGCCATCGGCGTGCATGATATTGCAGTATTCGGGATCTCCGCCAAGAAAATCGGGTACGACTTTACAAAAGGCTTTTGGGAAAAGCCCTTTGTCAATGTTTTTAATGGCATTATGAACATCCTCTTTTGAAGCTGAAACACCTCTCAGGTCATATCTGTTGTCGGAACCCATATTGAAAATCAATGGTTTGCAATTATCCTGAAATCAATCCGGTTGTCCGGTTCAGGCGGTGCAAAATTAGCATTTTTTTGCGAATTTGCTTTCATCCGTTTAAGATTCCTTAGGGTCTTTCATGCTACTGGCATCTTGCTGTTGGCAACTGGCAACTGGCGACTGGCAACTGGCAACTGGCGACCGGCAACTGGCGACCGGCAACTGGTGAGAAACAAGTAACCATTTTCACTCATCTCCCTATTTCCTTTACAAGTTTTTTTTTGGATTGACTTTTTGAATTGAAACTAATAACTGCCAGTTGCCAGATGCCAACAGCCAGTCGCTTTCTACCAACTTTTAAAATGCTTTAATATTTTAATTAGATGCCTTTCGTTAGCGTGCTCTACTTCTCAAACTTCTCTTTATAGTCGGACGATAAAACCCTGAATTCGGTACGCCGGTTGATCTGGTGACAAATTTCACGATTGCTTTCGTCAGGAAGTGATTCAATAAATTCACAGGTGAGTTCGGTTCCCTGTTTCAGGAAGGGGTATTGCCTGGCCAGCATCTTCGTGACAGTTTTAGGGGCTGTTTCACCATATCCTTTGGCTACCAGCCTTCCCGACTGAATTCCTTTGGCAATCAGGTACAATACAACTGATTGCGCTCTTTTCTGTGAAATTTCGGAGTTGGTTGCCTCGTCGCCGCGACAATCGGAGTGGGCCATTAATTCGATTACCGTTGTAGGATTCTGAACAAGCAATTCTGTGAGGCTGTCGAGTGACGCAACCGATTCGGGAAGAAGATCCCATTTCGCAAATTCGTAATAGATATTGTCAACACTGATTGGCAGGTCAGCCGGAGTCAGTTCCATTCTCAACTTGAACGATTCCCCCTCTTCAATGCCGACAGTTGAAGCAACAGCCTTGGCATTCAGAAATCCTTTTTTATAGGCAGCTACAATATACTCAACCTCAGGTTTCAGCTTAAAGTTAAACTTACCGTTCTCGGCATTAATCTTCAGCATCGTACCGTCGGTTCCGATCAGTCTCACTGCCGCATCACTTATCCTGGTTCCATTCTCCTTATTAAATATATCGCCCTCAATCTCAAAAATTTTGGGTGGCAACAAGAAGCTGTAAATATCATCTTTACGGCTCCCTTCGCGATTGCTGCTGAATAATCCGCGTTCTTCGCCCGGGAAAAACGAGATCGCAAAATCATCACCCGTGGAGTTAATGGGGGACTTCATATTTTCAACCACCCATTTTCCGGCGTCACTTTTTTGAGCCATAAACAGATCGAGACCTCCCATCCCGATATGGGCATCGGACGAAAAATAGAGTGCTCCGTTGTCACGGAGATGAGGAAATACTTCGTTACCCGCAGTATTGATTTCTGGCCCTGCATTGATAGGTTTCTCCCACGATTCCCCTTTTTTCTTTTCCGAGAACCAGATATCTTTCCCACCATATCCTCCCGGACGATCAGAAACAAAACAGAGCAGCGTCCCATCGGCCGATAATGACGGATGAGCCGACATCAGGCTATCATTCCCGGTTTTTACTTTTAACGGATCACCCCATAACCCTGAAAGTTGTGTTGCCGAATAGATTTCTGCGCCTTGTTCTTCCGATTTGTCATAATGACAACGCGTGAAATACATGGTATTACCGGTGGTATTGAATGACGCAGCCCCTTCTTCATCAAAGGTATTCACTACCAAAAGTTCATCAGCAAGTTGTGGTTTATCCCACCTGCTCTTCTGGAGATTAAAGCTGCTTGTGAAAATATCGGCATTGTATTCACCCGTGATGGCACTTTTTTTCTTTCCTGTGCTTCCCTTACGGGAGGAAGTAAAATAAATCTCATGATCACGTCCACCTGTGTAACAAGCAGCATAATCATTCGATATAGAGTTGATATCCTTAAGGTTATTGATCTTATAGCGTGATGGTTTCTTTAGCCAGTCCTTTGTTTTTAATGACGATTCGATTCCGTTCAGGGCCATCTGATTCCCCGGGACGGAGTCAAGATATATTTTGTAGTTTTTTATCGCCTCCTCATGTTTTCCGTTGGCACGAAGCGTCTCTGCATAATGTAACCAGGTTGTTACACCGCCTGCATTGCGAATTAAGGCGCTTTTATAATAACCTTCAGCCGATCGGTACTGACCAATATTGTAATAAGCTTCTGCAATTTTGAACTGAATTTCTGCTTTTTGCTGCCGGTCCTTTGTCTGTCGGTACACTTTCCGGAAGGAGGCAATACTTTTGGTGTATTCCCCGATTTCAAAAGAGGTCATGGCCGAGCGATACCGCTTGGAAACTGTACAGGAGAAGGTAACTCCGATCAGTATCAGCAGGCAGTAATGACGTATTTTAAAATAACCCATATCCGAAAATCAATTAAATCAAAGGTTGTAGATAATGACAAAGATAAACCTATTAACAGATTATTATAAAGCTGGATTGGAAATTTTACTACTTTTTGACCGAAAGATTGTACCTTTGGCCTTTTTAAAATTAACAAATATGATTCAAGCTGAAATTCATACAGTAAAAGGGGTAATGAAGGTTGATTTCTTCGAAAACGATGCTCCGTTAACAGTGGCAAATTTCGTTAAACTTTCGAAAGAGGGTTTCTACGACGGACTTACGTTCCATCGTGTGATCCCCAATTTTGTGATCCAGGGTGGATGTCCTAAAGGCACCGGTTCAGGTGGTCCCGGTTACTCAATTAAATGCGAGTTGACCGGTGACAACCAGTATCACGACAGGGGAGTATTGTCGATGGCACATGCCGGAAAAGACACTGGCGGTTCACAATTTTTTGTTTGTCACAGCCGCACCAATACCAGTCATCTTGATCGTAAGCACACCTGTTTTGGTAAAGTTTACGAAGGACTTGAGGTTATTGACGAGATTCGTCAGGGTGATGTAATCGAAAAAATCGTGATTATCGAATCTTAAATTTTCCTTATTTCAAATTTATTTTAAAGCCGTCCGGGAAGTTTATTCCCGGGCGGCTTTTTTGTCCGAAAAAAGTTTAGTTGGTGATGATGTGCCTTCTTTTTTACATTATTTTAGGTCGCGAATTAATTCGGGAGAATGGACGAAAATAAACTTTATAAATCGCTGATTATCTGTGTTCTTGTGCTCGCCTGTCTTTCCCTGGCTACGTTCGCTCCGCGTATGGAAGTGGCAGGATACGAATTTAAAGAGGTCGATCTGTTTGCCGATCTGCGTAACAATTCCGTCCAAAATCAACCTGGTCAACTTACCGTTCCGGGACTTCCCACACTTTTCGATCTCACCTGGCTTCCCTACCTTAAGGGATTTACGTGTTATCTCGCTGCCTCTGATGGCATCGCCCCTCTGCTTGCATTACCCGGTTTTGCAGTCGCAGATGAGGAAAAGAAAAAACGTTTTATTTTCAGAATCAAAGATGACCGTCTTGTGAGTTTAAAATCAATCACCGAATTGCTCCAAGGGCCATCTTTGCTGGAGGATTTTTCGCCTGATGGCCGGTCATTATACCAGTTCTATAAGGAGCTGAACGCAATAAAACGCGGTGATACAAAGGGCCGGATTGCCTTTTACGGTGATTCATTTATCGAAGGTGATATTTTCTGTGCTGATGTAAGAAACTCCCTGCAGGATTTTTTTGGCGGCAACGGGGTTGGTTTTGTGCCGATTACTTCGGAAGTGGCACAGTTCAGAAGTACGATCAGTCATGCCTATACGGGATTTAACTCTTACACCGTAGTGAAGAAAGACTCCATACCTGAGCCTTTTGGAATCGGGGGTTACTGCTTTACGGCTGGCGAAGAGAATAGTCTCAGCTATTCGGTTAATCCGAAATATAAACATCTTGACCTGTTCCGCGATATTAAGTTATTCTATACCTCTCCCGAAAATACAGCTTTCAGCTATCAAATGAATAACAATGATGTCACAGAGATGGCCATAGTAGCATCCGATAAGCTGCAGCAAAAGACATTCAAGGGTGTCAATACGACTTCTGTAAAATTCAATTTTCCAGCATCCGATACCATTAAATTATATGGCGTAAGTTTTGAAGATACAGAAGGGATCTATGTGGATAATTTTGGATTGCGGGGAAATTCGGGACTGGGTCTTTCGAAGATCCCGGACAAGATGCACCTTCAGTTTAATCAGTTTCAGAATTACCAGTTGATTATACTTCAATATGGTCTTAATGTGATTGCTGCCGATACAAAAGATCTTAGCTGGTATGTGAAGCCAATGATCAGGGTTGTTCAACGATTAAAGCAGTGTTATCCCAATGCTGCTATTTTACTGATGAGCGTTTCGGACCGAAGTACCAAAGTTGACGGAGAATACCGCACGATGGAAAGCGTTCCCCTGATGGTTGAAGCCCAACGTGAAATCGCGCGTCAGTCACAAATTGCCTTCTTCAATCTTTTTGAATCGATGGGTGGTGAAAGCAGTATGATTGCTTTCGTTGATCATCAGCCACCATTGGCCAATAAGGATTACACGCATCTCAATTATCAGGGTGGGCGAAGGGTGGCCGGTATCTTTGTGAAAACTTTAATGAATGAATATCAAAAATATAATGATCGGATTAAAAAGAGTATCCCTGTTGACAGTACTTTGGTTGTCAGTGCAAATTAGTTCAGGACAGACGCCTGTACTCAATACGATTGATAAAAAGTACACTTTCGTGAATGAGGATGCCAATCTTATTTCGAATAGCGATCATCTTGCCGGATTGATGGAAAAGCTTTACGGGCTCAGGAAGCATGGCAAAGGGACGATTAATATTGTGCATATCGGTGATTCGCACCTGCAGGCTGATTTTATTTCGGGAGTAATCCGTACTTCCCTTCAAAAGGAGTTCGGGAATGGTGGCCGGGGACTGGTGGTGCCTTACCGGCTGGCTAAAACAAACGAACCTTATAATTACCGCTCAAACTCCTCATTTCATTGGCAGAGCAAAAGATGTGTATTTCCGGGTCAGCCTCTCCCGATAGGAATTGGTGGAGTGACCATCAGTACAAAAGATTCGTGTGCCGATTTCACATTAAGAACAACAGATGATTCGCTTCTGAATTATAGTTTTAATAAAGTGACCCTCTTTTACCAGAAAGGTCCGTCAAGCTACAATTTTGCCATTATTGACAGCCTGGGAAACAGGATCGGCAACATCGCCAATGACTCAACCGAAAAATATCCTTTTACCTCGTCTGCTGTATTTCCGGCTCCCGTTAACCGGATGACCGTGCGGGTAACCAAGACGGATGAACAACAGGTTGAGGCCACAATTTATGGACTAATGCTCGAAAACGGTAATCCCGGAATCATCTATCATACTATCGGAGTCAATGGTGCGCAGTTTCAGAACTATTCGGAAGCGCGTTATTTTTCGGAACAGACCAGGTTGCTGAAACCCGATCTGATCATTGTTTCACTGGGAACCAACGAAGCCTATGCGCTTAATTTCAAGCAGGAGGTATTTTATGCTGAAATGAAATTGTTGTATGATCAGTTAAAACGGCAGAATCCGGAAGCCGGATTCCTGTTTACAATACCCGCCGGTTCATACCGTCGTAAAAAACCTAATCCGAGACTGGTGCTTGCCGCGAAGACGATTATCAGTTTTGCAACGGATAATAGTTTTTCGTTCTGGGATCTGCAGGGTGCCACAGGTGGTGATAATTCAGCAGTAAACTGGAAGAAATATCGTCTTCTCAGTCCTGACGGGGTACATTACAACCGGACCGGATACGAATTGCAAGGGAACCTTTTTTGTCAAGCATTTCTAACTGCCTATAACGCCTATGTCACAAATCGACCTGAGTAAAATCTGGGATCAACTGATCTATAATTCCAAAGAGCCGTTGCTTTTCAGTTCAGGACTTTTCATCTTCCTGTTCACAGGGTTTATGTATTTTTATTTTCTGGTACACAAACATCACAGGGCTAAGACCACGTTTGTTACCCTTTTTTCGCTCTATTTCTATTATAAATCGAGTGGTATCTATTTTTTGTTGTTAATTCTCTCCGCTGTTGTTGATTACTCACTTGCAAATGCAATCTTCAGAGCAGGAAGTCCGGGCAGGAAAAAGGCAATTCTTATACTCAGTTTAGCTTTGAACCTGGGATTACTGGCTTATTTTAAATATACCAACTTCTTTTATTCGATTATTTGCGACATCACCAGTCAGTCTTTTTCACCGCTGAGCATCTTTTTGCCTGTCGGAGTGTCGTTTTTCACTTTCCAGTCACTGAGTTATACCATTGATATTTACCGGGACACCCTTAAACCGGTTAAAAGCTTTTTGGATTATGCCTTTTTTGTGACATTCTTTCCACAGTTAGTTGCAGGACCTATTGTCAGGGCTGCTGAATTTATCCCCCAGATATTCAAACCCCTGAAAGTTACCGATGAAATGATCGGCAGAGGTGTTTTCCTTATTGCCTGCGGACTGATCAAAAAAACAGTCATAGCCGATTATATAAGTGCAAATTTTGTGGATCGGATTTTTGATCAGCCTTTGCTGTATACCGGACTTGAAAACTTATTTGGCGTTTATGGGTATGCATTGCAGATCTACTGCGATTTTTCGGGATATTCCGATATGGCAATCGGCATCGCTTTACTGATGGGATTTCATTTCAGCCTTAATTTTGATTCTCCTTATCAGTCGAAGAGCATTGCAGAGTTCTGGCGGCGATGGCACATCTCCTTATCGACCTGGCTTAAGGATTACCTCTATATTTCGATGGGTGGAAATCGCAAGGGAAGAATCAGAACATATCTAAATTTGTTTATCACCATGTTACTTGGCGGACTTTGGCATGGAGCCGGGTTCCGTTTTATCCTTTGGGGAGCCATGCATGGCATTGCTCTTGGAGTTCATAAGCTATATCTTGGATTTTTTCCTGCCCCGAAAGAGAATAAATCACGGATCAGGAAATTTTTAACAACGACCGCTGGCATAATTGTGACTTTCCATTTCGTGTGTTTCTGCTGGATTTTTTTCAGGGCCGAAAACATGGAAATTGCCGGACAGATGATCGGGCAGATTCTTTTTCATTTTAATCACAAGGTCTTTTACGAGTTTATGGTTGGATATCAACCGGTATTGCTGATGATGATCCTGGGTTATGCCCTTCATTTTATTCCTAAAAATTTTGAACTCAAAACACAGCTTGCAGTCACCAGGTTGCCGGTTCTTCTTAAGGTTGTATTTCTTGTCCTGGTAATCCTGGTAGTGGTACAATTTAAATCTTCAGAAATTCAGCCATTTATCTATTTTCAGTTCTAGCATGGGTCATGGGGCATGGTGCATGGTGCATCATGCAGAAGTTCCCGGGAGGCGAAAATGAGAAGATGAGAAAATGGGCTAATTTGCCAATTTGCTCCCTGCCAACAAAACCTTATTTCTTTTTTAAGATCCTTCCATATGTCACGCAAAGACCGCAAAAACCGCAAAGAAAAATCGATAACCCGAACCTCAGTAGCCAACATAATGCTCTCGTAAAAAAGCGGCGCAACTACTTCCTTAATTGAAAATCAATTGTTCCATGCGCCGCAAGATTCCAAAATCGATCAGGCGACGAGGTGACGGGGCGACAAGGCGAAAGGTGCTCATGCCGAAGTTCCCGGGAGGCGAAGTTGAGAAAATTAGAAAATTTGCCCATTTGCCAATGAGTTAATGTGCCAATGTGCTAATATGCCAATTACGAACAAAACCTTATTTCCTTTTTAGAATCCTTCTAAGTGTCACGCAAAGACCGCCAGGAACGCAAAGAGAAATCGGTTGCCTTAATTTTGTAATATTCTCTCTTCCTATCCCGAAGGGATTAAATATTAATGACCCCGGGTAAGCGTTCCGGATTCTATATAATATTAATATAATATTAATAGCTCTCTGACATTATTCGGAATCGCGCCACCCGGGGTTAGGACGAACAATAACATTGCGGCGCAACTATCCCGATGATTGAAAATCAAACCTTCCATGCGTCGCAATTTGCAGGTTCAATCGGGCGAAAGGGCTTGAGGCGAGTAGGTGAAAGGGCGAAGTTGAGAAAATGCGAAAGAAGATGAGAAGATGAGAAAATGTGCCAATTTGCCAATTTGCTCCCTGCCAACAAAACCTTATTTCTTTTTTAAGATCCTTCCATATGTCACGCAAAGTGCGCAAAGAACGCAAAGAAAAATCGATAACCCGAACCTCAGTAGCCAACATAATGCTCTCGTAAAAAAGCGGCGCAACTACTTCCTTAATTGAAAATCAATTGTTCCATGCGCCGCAAGATTCCAAAATCGATCAGGCGACGAGGTGACGGGGCGACAAGGCGAAAGGTGCTCATGCCGAAGTTCCCGGGAGGCGAAGTTGAGAAAATTAGAAAATTAGAAAATTAGAAAATTAGAAAATGAGAAGATGAGAAATTGAGAAGATGTGACAATGTGCCAATGTGCTAATGCTTGCTGAGTGGATTTAAATTGTCCTAATAAAAAAATTACACAGAGTCAAAGCACAGAGTTTTATGTGTCCTATCAGGAACAACACCTAAACTTAGTATGAATCCGCCTAATCCCGGAGGGATTCAATATTTGTAGCCCCGGGTAAGCGATTCCGGATCCAAAATTAGGTAATTGAAAACGGACTTATTCGGAATCGCGCCACCCGGGGTCAGGGCGATCAACAAAATGCGGCGCAACTACTTTCTTAATTGAAAATTATACCTGCCATGCGCCGGAGATTCCAGGGTCGATCGGGAGAATAGGCGAGGGGGCCACCAGGCGAAAATGGCGATCGTGCGAAGATGAGCAAATGAGAAGATGAGAAAATGAGAAAATTTGCCAAGGTACCAACGAGTCAAGGTGAGAATAGCAGTGACCGGGTGACTTTTTAAGGAAAGAGAAGCGGTACGTTAGTTTTGCTTAATTTTGAATTGCAGTCACCCGGTCACTTCTAAATCTGAAAACAAAAATTAGAACAAGTCAATGTGAGAATTTACTAATGCGTTAGGATTGAATTAGAAGCAACACCTAAACTATATTTGAATTCGTGTAATTCCCCGATTCCCGGGGCAGGCTGTCTTAGCTCCTGTAATTCGCAATATTGTAATTCGTCTTCAAATTCGGGTAGTTTGCTTTAATTCGTAATCGTCCTAAATAATTTGCGCAATCATTGAATTTTCAATCCTTAATTATTGCGCGAAACAAAATATTTGTTTTCTTTGTATAGCATTAAAATCTAGTACAGTACAAAAATCAAACTACAATTTTCGGCCTGCAATTTTAAAGACTTATCCTGAAAAGAAATTATTTCTGTGAGGTGATTCAGGAAAATCAGGTACCTTTATCAGATGGCCGGATATATAAACTAAAAAATCAGGTAATGTTGCCTTAAAATTTTAAAATATAATCATATGAAAAAAGTTCAATTGACTCTTTTAATGGTAATTATATGTTTTTCGCAGAATGGCTTCAGCCAGGAAAAAACCGGATGGAAATCTTTATTTGGTACTGATCTGAGCGAAGCAAAATACGATAAAAATTGCTGGAAAAATGTGAACGGTGTACTTACCGCGTCGGAGGATAAGGTAATCTGGGCACTGGGAATGTATGAGAATTTTGATCTCGATCTTGAATTCAAAACTGAATCGGGAACCAATAGTGGTGTTATTGTGTATTGCACCGACCAGGAAAACTGGATTCCCAATTCAGTGGAGATACAAATTGCCGACGATTATTGTGAGGCATGGGGAACTGCCCGAAAGGATTATCAATGTGGGGCTATTTTTGGACATCTTCCTGCCAGCGAACAAAAAATCGTGAAAAAGCCGGGTGAATGGAACAAATTCCTGATTTCGTGCAGGGGTCAAATTATCGAGGTTGTGCTCAATGGTAAAAAAGTCACCAGGATGGACATGAGTCAGTGGGAATCCGGTAAGATAAATCCCGATGGAAGTTCAATTCCGGAATGGCTTCCCAAACCGTATGCTGAATTACCGACAAAAGGGTACATCGGTTTGCAGGGAAAACATGCAGATGCTACAATCTGGTTCAGAAACGTCCGGATAAAGGTTTTGTAACTTATTGGTTAATATAAAAAGCTAAATTTTAGAACCATGAAAAAATGGACAGTTGTATTTTTATCGGGGTTGTTGATTATTCTGATTAACGCATGTTCCACTACCGATACCAGAGATCCCATAACTCTCTATAGCCAGATTGACCGGGAATCAGCACCGAACACGCTGGTTAAAGCGGAAGAGAAAAACGGATGGAAGCTCTTGTTTGACGGTCAGCGAACCAATGGCTGGCATGGCTACAACTTAAAGGGCTTCCCCGATAGCTGGATTATTGAGGATGGTGTATTCACGACCACAACCAAAGGTGGTGCTGAATCGCAGGACATTATCACCGACATGGAGTATCGGAATTTCGCGCTGAGTGTTGATTTTAAGATGACGAAGGGAACCAACAGCGGAATTATTTTCCATGTAGCCGAGGATTCAAAATATAAATTTCCCTACGAAACCGGTCCTGAATTCCAGTTAATCGATCAGGCGAACTGGCCTGATCCATTGGAGGATTGGCAGATCTGCGGCGCCAATTATGCAATGTATCCGCCTAAATCGCAACCAGCAAACCCCGTTGGCGAATGGAACCACCTGATGCTTGTGGTAAATGGTGATCACGTTACGCAAATGATTAATGGCGAGCTAGTTGTCGAATATGTCAAAAATTCGGACGAATGGAATAAACTTCGCCACAGCGGTAAATGGTCTGATTTTCCCGACTACGGAAAATTCGACAAGGGACATATCTCGCTTCAGAACCATGGAACGCAAATATGGTTTCGTAATATTAAACTTAAGGAATTTAACAATTAGAAGATCAGCTATATATGGAAAAGTTAACTAATTCACGCCGGAATTTCTTAAAACATACAGGTCTTGCCACGGCCGGAATTTCGATTATCCCCAGTTTTTCAGTGAGCGGTTTGGGTCATACCGCCCCAAGCGACAAAATGAACATTGTTGGAGTAGGAATAGGGGGTAAAGGTCATCCTAACCTGGTTGGAATGTCGAAAGAAAATATTATCGGTTTGTGCGATGTGGACTGGAAATATGCCCAAAAGTGCTTTAATGATTTTCCAAAGGCTAAACGATATTGGGACTGGCGTAAAATGTTCGATGAACTGGGCAGCAGCATCGATGGTGTGATGGTGGCGACTGCTGACCATTCACATGCGGTGATCGCGGCCACTGCGCTTTCGCTGGGCAAACATGTTTATTGTCAGAAACCGTTGACCCATTCGGTCTATGAATCACGGCTGCTTACCCGTCTTGCGGCAAAACACAAGGTGGCTACACAGATGGGAAACCAGGGTAATTCGGGTGATGGAGTCCGCCAGCTTTGCGAATGGATATGGAATGGTGAAATAGGCGATATAAAGGAGGTACATGCCTGGACCGATCGGCCGATCTGGCCGCAGGGGCTTCAACGCCCCGAAAAGGTGATGAAAACACCAAAGACTTTGGATTGGGACCTGTTTCTGGGTACTGCCCCGATGCGTCCCTACAATGAAATATATACCCCATGGAACTGGCGGGGCTGGTGGGATTTTGGAACCGGCGCGTTTGGCGATATGGCTTGTCACGTATTGGATCCCGTTTATCAGTCATTAAAATTGGGATACCCTGAGAAAGTCCGTGGAAGTTCAACAGCCATCAACACAGAATCGGCACCCCAGGCCGAAACTGTCGAGTTTACATTCCCGACCCGGGAGAATCTTCCTAAGCTGGCAATGCCGGCTGTAAAAGTATACTGGTATGACGGCGGATTATATCCGAACGTCTCGGAGCTGCTTCCGGAAGGTGAAAACCTGATGGCCGATGGTCTTGGTGGCTGCATCTTTGTAGGCTCGAAGGACACTTTAATCTGCGGCTGCGGTGGTTTCAACAGCAGGCTGGTTTCGGGGCGTGTTCCAAAAGTTACCCCATACCTGCGACGGGTACCAGGGGCCATTGGCTATGTCGACGGACCTCATGAACAGGACTGGATCCGCGCATGCAAGGAATCGCCTGAATCACGGATTGAGGGAACATCAAATTTTGCCTATTCAGGACCATTTAATGAGATGGTGCTTTTGGGTGTACTGGCAATTAGGTTACAGGGATTAAACAAATCATTGAAATGGGATGGTCCGAAGATGGAATTTACCAATATCTCGCCCGCCGACGAACTGAAAATTATGACCTCCAACGAATTCCAGGTAATCGATGGCCATCCTCATTTCAATACAAAATATGAAAAATTCAATGCGCTTGAAACTGCTAAGGAATACATCCGGCATACCTATCGGGATGGGTGGAAATTGCCGGAAATGCCTTAGAGAGCACTGTATATTTTTTTTAAATGAACTTTTCAATCAAAAAGCATATGAATTCCAGAGAAAATCTGCAGAAAGCATTGAATCATCAGCAACCTGAACACCTGGTTCTCGATTTTGGCGGAACAGGGGTAACGGGAATCCACTGTCTGGCCGTGAAAAACCTAAGAGCTTTTTACGGGCTTGAGGATCGTCCCGTAAAGGTGGTGGAACCTTTCCAGATGTTAGGTGAAGTTGACGAGGAGCTGCGCGAGGCAATGGGTGTTGATGTTGTGGGTGCATACGGTAAGGGCAACCTTTTGGGATTTGCCAATAACGAATGCGAATGGAAACCTTTCACGTCGAACTGGGGCCAGAATTTGATGGTGCCTGTCGATTTTAATTACACACAAAAAGAAGATGGCAGTTTATTGATCTATCCCCAGGGAGATATGACCACAGCTCCGAGTGCCAGGATGCCTGCAACCGGATATTTCTTTGACGCAATTATCCGGCAGGAACCAATTGTTGAAGAACGACTTGACCCGAAGGATAACCTTGAAGAGTTTGGATACATCGATGATGCATCGCTCGATTACTGGGAAAGAACAGTTAATCAATTGTCCGCCTCCGGAAAAGGAATTATTGCAAGCCTGGGTGGTACTGCCCTGGGTGATATAGCGCTGGTTCCGGCAATGAACCTTAAAAACCCGAAAGGAATCCGCGATGTAGCAGAATGGTACATGAGTACAGTGATGCGTCCTGAATATATCCATGCAATTTTTGAGAAACAGACCGCTATTGCTCTCGAAAATTATGAAAAGATTTATTCCCGGATCGGGAATAAGATAGATGCTGTTTTTATCTGCGGTACCGATTTTGGCACCCAGGATTCAACTTTTTGTTCGCCGGATCAGTTTAGGGAATTGTACCTTCCTTATTATAAACAAATTAATGATTGGATCCACCGGCATACCGAATGGAAAAGTTTTAAACATTCATGCGGGGCAGTCGAAACTTTTATGCCCTTGTTTATAGAAGCCGGCATTGATATTATTAACCCTGTGCAGATAAATGCGAAAGGAATGGATCCGCACCATTTGAAAAATACGTATGGAAAAGACCTTGTATTCTGGGGTGGCGGAGTCGATACACAAAAAATGCTCTCATTTGGAACACCTGTTGAGGTGAAAAAGCAGGTGCTTCAAAATTGCGAAATTTTTGCGCGTGATGGCGGGTTCGTCTTTAATACTGTTCATAATATCCAGGCAAATGTTCCGATCGAAAATCTTGCAGCCATGATGGAGGCGATCCGTGATTTTAATGGTAATTAATTTGGTTTCCTGATACTGCCTTGATGTGATCAGGATGGATTGGTTTTTCAACACAAAATCTAAAATTTTTGGGATGAGGAGATTAAAATTTGGGCTGTTTTTATTTTTAGTACTGGCAATTTCGGTATGCGCGGCTAAAGAATATCATGTGTCGGTAAAAGGTAGCAACAGCAACGATGGCTCAGCTGCAAATCCGTTCAAAACGATCAATCATGCAGCGCAACTTGCAATGCCCGGCGATGTGATCACGGTCCACACCGGAACTTACCGCGAATGGATAAATCCTGCCCGCGGAGGGGAAAGTGACCTGAAAAGAATTGTTTACCAGTCGGCCCCGGGTGAAAAGGTCGAACTAAAAGGTTCCGAAGTTATTACAGGGTGGAAGAAGGAAAAAAACGGTGTATGGAAAGTTACGATACCAAACTCATTTTTTGGTGATTATAATCCCTATAAGGATTCAATCTTTGGCGACTGGTTTTCGGATCATGGCAGGATTCACCATACGGGGGAAGTTTTTCTGAATGGTAAATCATTGTTCGAGAAGGAGACGATCGAAAAAGTAATCAACCCGGTTCCTGATACGAAAATTAAAGATACAGAAGGATCAGTCTATACCTGGTACTGTGAAAGTGATGCAAGCAACACGACAATATGGGCAAACTTTCAGAAATCGGATCCCGGTAAAGCGCTGATAGAAATCAGTACCCGCAGAACCTGTTTTTATCCCGATAAACCGGGTGTTAATTTTATTACGATCCGGGGCTTTCACATCAGCCAGGCTGCCACGCAATGGGCCGCACCTACTGCCGAACAGATTGGAATGATCGCTACTCATTGGAACAAAGGCTGGATTATCGAAAACAATGTAATCAGCAATTCGAAATGTTCAGGCATAACATTGGGTAAAGAACGTGGAACCGGTCATAATGTATGGTCCGCGAATAAAAGCATTGACGGTTCGCTTCATTATATTGAGGTGACATTCAGAACCTTACGAAACGGCTGGAATAAAGCGAATATTGGTTCCCACATTGTCCGAAACAACGAAATCTTCAATTGTGAGCAAACGGGAATGTGCGGAAGTATGGGGGCGGCCTTCAGCCTGATCGAAAACAACCATATTCATCATATCTGGACAAAACGACAATTTAGTGGTGCCGAAATTGGCGGGATTAAATTCCATGCAGCAATTGACACCCGTATTGAAAGAAACAGGATTCATGATACAGGTCGTGGCCTCTGGCTTGACTGGATGGCACAGGGAGCCCGCGTCTCCAAAAACCTGTTCTATAATAATGACCTTGAAGATATTTTTCTTGAGGTGAATCACGGTCCTACCCTTGTCGATAATAATATCCTTTTGTCGCCTGCGGGGATCAGAACCCAATCGCAGGGTTTAGCTGTGGTACATAATCTGATTGCGGGACAAATCCGTATGTGGCCTGAACCTGGTCGCTTTACTCCCTATCACCTGCCACATTCCACTGAAGTGGCGGGATTATCTACCATCTTTTCGGGTGATGACCGTTATTATAATAATATTTTCCTGGGATCGGGACCTGAATTAAACAAGAAGGATTTAAGATCATGTTATGGTCTGACTGTTTACAATGATGCAAAACTACCTGTATGGATCAGTGGCAATGTCTATTATAACATGGCCCTGGCTTATAAGGATGAACGAAATAAAGTGGAACGCCCTGGTTTCAAGCCAACATTTAAAATAACCGAAGAAGGAAAAGATGTGTTACTTCATCTTACTTTAGACGACGGAGTTTCGGGAATGAATACTGAATTGATTACCACGGATATGCTGGGAAAAGCAAAGATGCCGGATGAATCGTTTGAAAATCCTGATGGTACGCCGATAAAAATAGATACCGACTACTTCGGGAAACCGCGATCAACAGCTTCACCTGCCTGCGGTCCGTTTGAAGGAATTAAAGCGGGTGAACAAACCATAAAAGTCTGGCAGCAATAAGGAATTAGGATTTACCGCATATATTTTGTCATCGGATCGAATTTATGCATCTTTGCGATGGGTTCCAGAATAATTTTGGACGGATAAAAATAACTTATGAATAAATTGAATATGAAGATTACTGTTTATGCAGTTCTTTTGATTGCTGTTGTATTTGTTTCGGGATGCAAAAAAATTGAAAACCCAAATACTCCTGAAAATGAGGCTTCCCTGATTAAAGCCTGGCTTGAGACTATGGTGAAAAATAATAAAGATATCGACACCACCTCCACTGGCCTCTATTATATTAATGATAAAGTGGGTACAGGTCTTACAGTTCAGGAGGGAGACACCGTAACGGTTCAGTACAGGGGAATGTTTTTGAACGGAACAATATTTGATGAATCTTCAAGCTTTACCTATGTTCATAAGGCTGAAAGTTCCCGGATGATCCAGGGATGGGAAGAAGGAATTGAAGTACTTAGCAAGGGTGGAAGTGCAGTTTTCCTGATACCATCCTCCAAGGCTTATGGCCCTTACGGATATGACATAATTCCACCATATGCACCACTGCTTTTTATAATTGAAATAATTGAAATTAAGTAGATAAAATCGCTGTTATTAAATATCGTTAATCGTTTTCGGGTGGAGATCGGAATGCAGGCTCAGAGAAATTAGACTGAATTAATGAATCATAACACATAAAAAATTGAACTATGGAAGAGATTCTTGAAAAACTGGCGTATTGTGTTGAATTTGGAAAAATTAATCTTGCTTCACCTTATCCACCTGATATGCGCGGGCAGGATGGTGCTGACGAACTGACGAAGAAAGCGCTTGAAATGGGAGTTTCCCCTACAGAAGTCCTGAATAAGGGTCTTGTTATCGGAATGGGAAAAGTGGGGGTTAAATTTCGCGAAAACAAGGTCTTTGTTCCGCAGGTTCTCATGAGTGCCAAGGCGATGAGTTTCGGCATGGCGCATCTGAAACCATTTTTTAAAGACGGCTCAGTAGTCCGTAAAGGAAAAATTATTATCGGAACAGTGGAGGGTGACCTTCACGATATTGGTAAGAACCTGGTTTCGATGATGGTTGAGGGAAGTGGCTGGGAAGTGATTGACCTTGGCACTGATGTAAAAGCGGAGAAATTTGTTGAGTCAGTTAAAGCAAATCCTGGAGCAATTGTTTGCCTGTCAGCCTTGTTAACCACAACAATGGTGAATATGGAGAAGATTGGAAAAGCTGTAAAAGAGGCTGTTCCGGGGACCGTTGTTGCCATTGGAGGCGCTCCCGTAACCCAGGATTTCAGCAATAAAATTGGAATGGATATTTATTCACCTGATCCGCAGGGGCTTATTGATCATCTGAGTAAACTGAACTGAAAAATTCAGGTAATGACCAAAAAGGGAGACTTTCTGAACCTGTGTAAGGGACAAATTTCATCCTCCAGGACAATCTTCAGGCCCATTCTCATGCACTTTATTGCGCGGTATGCAGGCGGGAATTATGCCAGGTTCGCTTCTGATCACCGGTTCCTTGTCGAGGCCAATCTTCGCGCACTCGACGATTTCGATATCGACATGGTGGGATTAATTTCCGATCCCTACCGCGAAACAAGCGCCTTTGGTGCCAGGATTGAATATATCCCTGAAGGTGTACCCCGATGCCTGGATCTTATCATCAAAGATGAGACGGATGTCAGGGAACTGGGACGACCTGATGTTTATAAATGCGAACGGACGCTTGACAGGATTCAGGGCGCTGCCTTATTATCAAAAAAAACAAATGGTGAGGTACCTGTCATCGGATGGATTGAAGGCCCAATGGCAGAAGCATGCGATCTGGCAGGAATCAGCCAATTTTTGATGATGACAATGATGGATCCCGACACTGCTAATCTTCTTTTGGATAAATGTGTGCTGATGGCTAAAGATTTTGCCAAAGCCCAGATAGAGGCTGGATGCGACATTATCGGAATGGGGGATGCCATTTGTTCCCAAATCGATCCGTTTACCTACAAAACATTTGTAAAGGAACGTCACCGCGAAATCATCAGTTATATTCACGAATGCGGTGCAAAAGTTAAAATGCACATTTGTGGCGATATTACTCATTTGCTTTCTCCGATGAAAGACCTTGGTATTGATATTTTAGACATTGACTGGCAGATCGATCCCCAGCTTGCTTTTGAAGTGATGGGACCCGATGTCATCCGATGCGGAAATATCGACCCTCGCTATGTAATGGATAAAAATGCTGATGAAATTTTTGCAACTTGTAAGCTATTGTGCGACAAGGAGAAAGGACGAAAGTTTGTTTTGTCGGCAGGATGCGAAATTATTGTAACGACACCACACGAGAACCTGTTGGCGATGCGAAAGGCAAGTCTTTAACAGGAACTATTTATTTATAAATTTTATGACCGGAAAAGAGAGGATTCTCAGTACTTTTAAACTTGAACCTACCGATTCTGTTCCATGGGTACCTTTTGTGGGTGTTCACGGAGCCAGCCTGATTGGAGTTAATGCAACAGAATTTCTCCATTCAGCTGATCATATAGTGGATGGTATTTCCCGGGCTGTCGAATTATACCAGCCCGACGGCATACCTGTACTTTTTGATTTACAGCTTGAAGCTGAGTTGCTTGGATGCCGGCTGAACTGGGCCGATGAAAATCCACCTGCCGTTGTATCACATCCGCTTTTGGAGGGAAAAACCATTGAAGACCTGCTGGTTCCGGAGATGCATGAAGGACGTATGCCCGTTGTATTGGAAGCCACGCGACGTTTACGGGCGAAATACCCCGACCTCGCGCTTTATGGTTTGATTGCAGGACCATTTACTTTGGCGCTTCACCTGTTGGGTACCGATATCTTCATGAAACTGTTTGAAGAACCCGAATATGTTTCGAAACTTTTTGTCTTCTGTAAAAAGGTGGCCTTACGTATGGCTGATTATTACATCGATGCCGGCTGCGATGTGATCGCCGTTGTCGATCCGATGACCAGCCAGATCGATCCGTTTACTTTCGGGACATTTGTATCACCGCCAATGACCGAAATTTTTGACCACATAAGGGAAAAAGGGGCATTAAGTTCATTCTTTGTTTGTGGTCATGCACAACAGAACATCGAGGTGATGTGCAGCTGTAAACCCGATAATATCAGTATAGATGAAAATATTCCGCTCGATTTTGTGAAAGAAATTGCCCTGAGGCATAACATCAGTTTCGGGGGAAATCTGCAGCTAACCGTTGTTCTGTTGATGGGAACGCCCGAAGATGCTGCTTTTAACGCGCTCGATTGTATCGAACTCGGAGGAGAGCGGGGATTTATTCTCTCACCGGGATGTGACCTGCCTATGGCCACTCCGGTGGCGAACCTGACCGCTGTCTCAAAACTGGCCAAAGACCCTTACGAGCAACAGATAGTTAAGGCGATGACCCGGAAAAGCGATAGTCTTAGTCTGTTGAATATGAAAGACTATGGTCAAAGTGATAAGGTGATCGTGGATATTATTACACTCGATTCGGAATCTTGTGCACCATGTCAGTATATGGTCGAAGCGGTTAAGAAAATCGCACCCCATTTTGAGGGAATTGTGGAGTGGCGCGAACATGCCATTAAACAAATGGCCGGAGTTACTTTTATGGCATCACTGATGGTGAAAAATATTCCGACAATCTGTATTGACGGTAAAATCTCTTTTGTGAGCCAGATACCGCCCAAAAATGAACTGATTGCTGCCATTCAAAAAAGGATCAACGAGAAAATAAAACTCAAAATTCAGTCGAAAAAAGGAGAATTTATCGTCTTCGGGAAGGATGAAGAAGAGATAAGGCTAATAAAATCAAGAATCAGTACCGCTTTTTTGCAAACCGGTAAGAATATTGATGTTCAATACTATATAGGCCAGGAGAAGCTGTCGGAATATGGTATTTTACAAACTCCGACTATTATTTTAAAGAAATATACAATGAAATCACAGGGTAAGGTACCCTCGGTTGATGTAATTACAGAATGGCTTAAGGAAATATAATGAGTTAAATTTTCAGCGAAATGAAGAAAATAACAGAACAGGTTGAAACAGGAAAAATTCTGGTATCGGACGGAGCATGGGGTACTTTTTTGCATGCCAAAGGATTAAAACCGGGACAATGTCCTGAACTCTGGAATATTGAACATCCTGAAGAGGTATATGATATAGCAAAGAGCTATGTCGATGCTGGTGCCGATATGGTCGAAACCAATAGTTTTGGGGGAAGCAGTTTTAAACTCGTTCATTATGGGCTCGATGGCCGCGCAGCGGAATTAAACCAGGCAGCGGCAACTATTTCGCGAAAAGCGGCCGGCGGCAAATTTGTTCTGGGCTCAGTCGGACCAACCGGAAAAATATTGATGATGGGTGAAGTGACCCCCGAAGAGGTATACGATTCGTTTAAAGAACAGGTCATTGCTTTGGAAAAAGGAGGGGCGGATGCCATTATTTTTGAAACATTCAGCGATATTGATGAGGTGCGTCTTGCAATCAGGGCAGCCAAAGAAAATACCTCACTCGAGGTCATCTGTACAATGACATTCGAACGGACAGTCAACGGCGAATACCGCTCGATGATGGGTGCTTCTCCTACAGATATGATGCAGGAACTGATTCCTGAAGGTGTCGATATCATCGGGGCAAACTGTGGTAACGGTATCGAAGGGATGATTGAGATCGTAAAAGAGATAAGGTTATGCAATGCTGAAATTCCCGTCCTGGTGCATGCCAATGCCGGGATGCCGGTTTATCACGATGGAAATACATTATTCCCGGAGTCTCCGGAGCAAACGGCAAGCTTTGTGAAGGCCATTATTGATGCCGGTGTGAATATTATCGGCGGGTGCTGTGGTACTACACCGGAACATATCCGGCAGATTGCAAAGGTGGTCGCCCAATTGTAAACCATAATGGCGAACAAAATTCCTTTTTTCCTGGTCACAGGTTTTTTAGGAAGCGGAAAAACTACGTTGATCAAACAATTCATCGGTTGTTATGCTGATTCGAAAAAGATTGCGGTCATCCAGAACGAGTTTGCCGAGGTAAATATAGATAGCCGTGAACTCAGACGAACAGGCAAATCATTTGAGTTGCTTGAAATGAATAACGGTTCGGTGTTCTGTGTGTGTTTACTGGGCAGTTTTGTCCATTCGCTGTCCGATTTTATCAGTGAACACCAGCCTGATCTGATCATTCTGGAGGCATCAGGACTTTCTGATCCCATCAGTATCAGTCAGGTGATTTCTGCCCCTGCCTTGCATCATTTGATTTGGCTGGCACATACTTATACGGTTGTCGACGCGCCTAACTTTTTTAAGACCATTGAAAGGATAGGTCGTAATGTTCACCAGATTCGTGTTGCAGATACCATTGTTCTAAATAAGTGTGATTTAGCCGGGGAATTACTGCCGGGAATCCGCTCTAAATTATCTTCGGTAAATCCATTCGCAAAGGTTATAGAAACGACCTTTGCGCAGATTGAATTCATCACAGGATCTGAATTTCGCTCACCCATGCCGGTAAACGGAAATGAAAAATTCCCAAATTCCGGAAAACCCGATATTAGTTCGGCGGTAATCAAGCTAGCCAAAGCTGTTCCGCGTGAAAACCTCGACCGGTTTATCCTGAAATACAGTTCACTGACTTACCGTATAAAAGGATACGTAATGACTACTAAAGGGAATGTTGCTGTTCAGACAAGTTTCGGACAAATTGAAATCGCACCGCTTTCCGAAAACCTTTATCTCACTGAAATTGTGATTATCGGGCCGGGAATTGACCAGAAAATCGTACAGGCTGAATTTGAATACTAACTTATATGAATAAAAACCTTAAGACCAGAACTAATTATCGCTGGGTAATTCTTGGCCTTCTTTTTATTGCAACCACTATACTTTATATCGATCGGTCGGCATTGGGTATCCTTGCTCCGGAACTTCAGAAAAGTATTGGTTGGTCGGAAGAACAGTATGGAATCATCAATAGTGTATTTATGATTGCCTATGCGCTTTGCTTTATCCTCATGGGACGGTTAATCGACTCTATAGGCACACGCAAAGGTTACCTGATTTCAATCGGGATATGGAGTCTTGCCACTCTTGGCCATGCTCTTGCCAGATCATGGATTGGATTCGCAGTCGCACGTTTTAGTCTTGCTGTGGGACAATCCGGGAATTTTCCGTCAGCGATAAAGGCTGTTGCTGAATGGTTCCCCAAAAAAGAAAGAGCTCTGGCTGTTGGAATTTTCAACGGCGGGTCCAATATGGGAACTATTCTTTCTCCGTTGATTATTCCGACCCTCGTTCTTAGTTTCAACGACTGGAGAGTCGGCTTCATGTGGACATTTCCAATAAGTCTTATTTGGGCTGTGCTCTGGTTAATGTATTTCAGAAAACCGGAACAAAGTAAAAGAGTCTCCCCGGAAGAACTTCAATATATTAATTCAGACAGTGAACAGGAGAAAATAACCGACAGATTGAACTGGAAAGATATCCTTGTTCATCGCCAGGCCTGGGCTATTGCCGTGGCTAAATTTATGGCGGACCCCATCTGGTGGTTTTACCTGTTCTGGGGTGCCAAATTTCTGAACGAGAAATTCGGTGTGAATCTAAAGGATATCGGCTTGCCATTTTTTACCATTTACCTGGCATCATGGGGATTGGGTATATTCCTTGGATGGTTGTCGTCCAAATTTATGAAAATGGGATTTAGTCTTAACAAAGGTCGTAAACTTGGCTTGCTGGCGTGTGCACTTTTTGCCGTTCCGGTGGCATTAGTTCCACATACCTCCAACATGTGGCTGGCAGTTGGATTGATTGCCCTGGCCGCAGGAGGACATTGTGGATGGTCGGCCAATGTTTTTAGCCTGATGTCAGATATCTTCCCAAAGAAAGCGATTGGTTCCGTTGCCGGATTTGGAGGTTTTGCAGGCGCGGTGGGTGGCGCAATTGTTGCCTTTTCGGTGGGTAAAATCCTTCAGAATATCGGAACAGACGGGTATGCGTTCCCTTTTGCCGTGGCAGGTTCAGGCTACCTGATTGCCCTGCTTATCGTTCACTTAATGGTTCCAAAAATTAAATCAATCAATTTATAGATAAGAAGACCTTTATTCAACAGTTTTCAGCCCCGAAACTAAACTAAAATAGTTGTATCAATCCGGAAAACATTGTTTGTCATGAATAGCATCGAAAGAATTCAATTAACTCTTAATCATAAGGAACCCGACAGGATTCCATACGACCTGGCCGGAACAACAGTGACGGCAATCACTAAAAATGCGTACATCCGGGCTATGCAGTATCGTGGACTATCGGCTGAAATTGGCGATGATGAGATTGATCCGATTCAGCAAATCGTTACGCCATGTGAAGAAAATTTGCGGCTTCTGTTATCAGACACCCGCCGTTTGGGAGCAAAACGGATACCGGATTACCGGAATAAGAAAAGAGTTACCGGAACAACAATTGAAGTAACTGATTTTTATGGATGCAACTGGCAATTTGATCGTGAAAAAGATTTGTATTTTCACATGATATCGTCACCCATTGAACATTGCAGTACATTGTCGGGGTCCCTGCACCTTCTTCCCCAACACAACTGGGAGAATTATACAGCGATTCTCCGGAATGATCTGAAAAATCAGTTTGCTAATATTGGCTCTTTTTGCGGGATTGCAGACAGGAATACTGCGGGACTGACTGAAAACAGCCTGCGCATCCGGGGGTATGAAAACTGGTATATGGATACAATGATTGATCCGGAGGGGGTAGAAGCACTGTTTGAACGGATAGTTGAGGATAAAATCCGGTATTGGGATGCGGTAATCGATTGGGCTATTGAAACAGGAAATGAGCATAAATTACAGGTGGTTTCAGAATGCGACGACCTCGGTTCACAGGCAACTACCATTATTGATCCCGTGCAGCTCAGGCAGATGGTTATACCCCATTTCAAAACCATCTTTTCGCATGTAAAAAAGAGATTGCCACATGTTAAAATATTTATGCATAGTTGTGGCGCAATTCGTGAAATACTCCCCGATTTGATTGAAGCCGGTCTTGATATCCTGAATCCGGTACAGTTCACAGCTGCCGGCATGGATCTGAAAGCGCTAAAACGTGACTTTGGTGATGTGCTTACCTTTTGGGGCGGAGGCGTAGATACCCAGTCGACATTGAACAAGGGCAATCCGCAACAGGTTGCTGATGAAGTTAAACGAATCATCGATATACTGGCTCCCGGGGGCGGCTTTGTGTATGCACCGGTTCACAACATTCAGGATGATGTGTCGCCCGAAAATTTCTGGGCGATGTGGGATACCTTGCAGCAATATGGAAAATATTAATTCAAACAATATCAAAACTTCTGATTATGAATAAACAAAATGTCATTTTAATCTTTTTGTTCCTGTTTTGCCTTAGCGGTTTTGCCGGTCAGAAAGCGAAAAGCCTGAAAAATCCGCTTTTTGTATTTAACAACGGGTTGAACAAACAAGGTCAACCGTTTATCCCTTACGAAACGCAGGCCCTTATGTTAAGAAAGTATGGCTTTGACGGGATTGAACATCGTGAAACTGCCGGAATTTTTGAATTGAAAGATGCATTTCAAAAACAGGGAGTTAAGATTTATGCCGATTATTTAAAAATTGACATTGATCAAAAGGAGCCATATCTTCCCGAATGGAAGCAGGTCATTCCAAAGTTAAAAGGAACCGGCATTATCCTTTGGGTACATATCCATTCTGCAAAATACAAGCCTTCGGATGAGGCTGCAGATGAGTTGATTGTTCCTGTTTTGCAGGAGCTGGCTGATTTTGCCAGGCCATACGGAGTTCGTGTGGCCATCTATCATCATGCCGGATTTCTGGCTGAGAAAGTTGAAGATTCGTATCGCCTTGCACAAAAAGCAAATCGCGAAAATGTAGGATCAGTTTTTAACCTGTGTCATTTTCTTAAAACAGATACAGAAGCGAACCTGTTAAAAGTAATCGATCTCACCCTGCCAAAGCTTTTTGCAATTTCAATCTCGGGTGCAGATGGTGGTGATACTCAAAAAATGGATTGGGACAGATTGATTCAACCGCTGGGAGAAGGCACATTTGATGTTTACCGGGTAGTTGAAATTTTTGCCGATAAAGGTTTTACAGGTCCGATCGGGCTCCAGTGTTATAACCTGAAGGGGTCTCCGGAACCTTACCTGGAAAAGAGCTCCGCTGCATGGAAAACATTCCGGCAAAAATATTCCACACCAATAAATTCGATCTCTGCTGCAGAAAAGAAAGAAGGGTGGAAATTATTGTTTGATGGAAAAAGCACCGACCAGTGGAGAGGTATCAACCAGGCCGTATTTCCGGCATCAGGGTGGAAAGTAGAAAATGGTGATTTGATTGCCTGTGTTTATGGTGGTGCCGAATCGGGTAACGGAGGTGATATAATCACCAAAAATAAATATGGGAATTTTATACTAAAGTGGGAATGGAGAATGGAAACCAAAGGTGGAAATAGTGGTGTTAAATACTTTGTTCAGGAAGGAGTCGGCAACAACAAGGGATATGGTTACGGCCTTGAATACCAGCTTCTGGATGATAAATTTCATGAATGGATGCTCCAGGGAAAAATGAAACCCAACGATTTTCATACGCTCGGTGCGTTGTACGAAATCTATCCTGCTTCTCCCCAAAAGAGGCCTTCACCCCTGGGGCTATGGAACGAAAGCATGATTGTGAGCAACGGAAGTCATGTTGAACATTGGCTGAACGGACAGAAAATTCTGGAATATGAAAGGGGAGGTGCCGATTTTAAAGCAAAAATTGCGGCCAGTAAGTTTAAGGATGTTGAGGGGTATGGCATATTACCCCAGGGACATTTGCTGCTTCAGGATCATGGAAGTGTCATCCATTATAGAAATCTGAAAATTAAACAACTGAATTCCAAATAAATTGCTGAATATTCCAATTCGCGAAAAGTATTTCAAATTCTAACCTGTATAATTAAATATAACAATATAATGACAGATACTGCCCAGTAAAACAAGAACATGAAATATGGCATGGTTATACTTCATCGATTTTTTTTGGTAAAAAATGGCGCCAATGCTATAGGAAATTCCACCTGCGAGCAGCCAAAGAAGTCCGGGTGTTTCTATGCTGTTTATCAATGGTTTAATTGCAATTACAATCAACCATCCCATCAACACATAGGTGATTGTGGAAATTTTTGAGTACTGTCCTGTAAAGAAAAGTTTGAGAACAACTCCGGTAAGTGCCAATATCCATACTACACACAGGATGATTAAACCAGAGGTTCCCTTGATGGAGAGCAAAGTAATCGGAGTGTATGTTCCGGCAATCAAAATATAAATTGCCGAGTGATCGAAAACATTCAGGCGTTTTCTCCAGCCAGGATCTTTCGCCGAATGGAAAATGGTTGAAGCCAGGTATAACAGTATTAATCCAAAACAGTATACCAGGTAACTATTGAACCGTAATTGTGATTCTTGCATCTGGACTTTATTCAGCAATAAATATGATGCAATAAATGCTATGATAAATCCTGTTCCGTGAGTGATCACATTCCATCGTTCCTCTGCAGCAGTATAAATTTTTTCTGTCGACATATGATAAGGAGAATTGTTAAGGAATGCAAATAAAAGTTAAAAATAGTACATTTTTGATTATAAACCGACGATTGGCATTTCATTTTGAATATTATGATTGATATTTTTAAGGTCAGAAGCGCATTAAACTGCTGTAACAGGGATATTTTTTGAGGTCTTTTGCCTACTTATGAAAAACAATTTACGAGTTTTGATTGTTTTAAAGGAGATAATCCTTAACTATTAATTAATATTGCGGTTGCGTAAAATGATTGTGGTTCATATGTGATTGAAATCATGTTAGTTAGTTGATAAATTTTTACTAAAATTTGTAAAAAATAATCAAATCCGGCAGAATATTTTAGAAATATAACTGGTTCTAAATGTATATTAACAAGAATTTTTGAATCGGTTAACTAATTGATTTTTAATTTTATATTTGAGCTCAATGATTGTTTTGTTATACAGTATTTTTTTGTATATTGCGTATGTTAAAATTAGTGAATATTTTTTCTAAATTGTTGAATTAGTCCATCTTATTTTACTACATTTGCATAATTAAATACATTTAAATCTTTTTTGAAAAATAAACGTTCTGAAGTCAAATATTAAAATTTCTATTTATGAAAAAATTTAGCTTAAGTGTTGTAGTACTGCTTGCGTGCTACACTTTAACTTTCGCCCAGGAAAAAGTAAATGCCGATCCCGCAGATAAAAGATGGGAAATTGGGATCAATGCAGGTGTTGCCAACTTTTCAGGGGAGTACAATATGTACAAGGAAGCTCGTTGGAATCATTTTAATCACTGGGACAGCGATTTGAACTTTGGTTTCGGAGCTTTGGTGAAAAAGAATATTTCTCATGTGTTTGCTCTGGAAGCTGCATGGAATTATTCTAACCTTACAGGTTCATGGACCTGGGATACACCAGTAAAACCCGATTTTAAAACTGAGGTAAACGAAGTGGATTTGAACACAGTATGGAATCTTAATAATTTATTTTCAAAAAATAAATTTGACAGAAAGTTTTACTGGTATGCTAAATTAGGTGTTGGTGCTACTCATTTATGGAGAAAAGCGGGCGAAAATTCGCTTGGTGATGAGCATTGGAAACTTCCTACTATTCCGCTTGGAACAGGTGTAGCATTTCGCTTGAGTGACAACGTTAATTTCAATCTTGGAACTCAGTGGAGCTGGGTGAATACAGACCGTCTTGATGGTCGCGCTACATACCAGGGAACTCCCGGAGGTATATCCAGGGATCCTGATAAACTTCTTCCTGATGTTTTTGGAACAAAATTGTACACACATGCCGGTATTTCTTATGTCTTTGGAAAGAAGAAAAAAGCTGCAGCTCCTGTAGTTGAGATTCCAAAACCAGAGCCAAAACCAGAGCCAAAACCAGAACCAAAACCGGAACCAAAACCAGAAGTGAAAGTTGAAAAACCTGCCGTAATTGGTAATGTTTACAAAGTATACTTTGCTTTTGACAAATGGGATCTTAACAGCCAGTCGATTGCCGATCTTGACCAATTATCAAAAGATATGAGCGAAAATCCATCTGTGAATGTTGAAATCAAATCGCATACTGACTCAAGAGGTCCTGAAAGTTACAACATGAAGCTGTCTGAAAAACGTGGTAAATCAGTAATCGATTACCTGACAGGCAAAGGAATCAGTCTTTCCAGAGTTAATGCCCAGGCTTTTGGTGAATCACAATTGGTTAACAAATGTGCCGATGGTGTTCCATGTACTAAAGCTGAACATGCACTCAACCGCAGAACTGAAACTATCGTTATCGAATAGTAAGTTGATTTTCCCTGGCGACAGGTGAAACAGAAGATATAATTAAGGAGAGGTTGTCATTATGGCAACCTCTCTTTTTGCATCAGTTTTTTTTCGTGAAATTCAAACAGGGAATGAGAAGAATAGGTTTATTATCCGATACACATGGTTATCTTGACGACAGGATTCTGGATTTCCTGGGTGAATGTGATGAGATCTGGCACGCCGGTGATATCGGTAATGTGGAGACTGCTCATACTCTTTCATCTCTGAAGCCTTTCAGAGCTGTATCGGGTAATATTGATGATACCGATCTGCGGATGGATTTTCCGTTAAGGCTGCGCTTTAAATGTGAAGAGGTCGATGTTTTAATGGTTCATATTGGCGGATACCCGGGCCACTATACTGCTGAGGTACGTAAGGAGATTATTTCCTCCGCACCACAAATGTTTATATCCGGCCATTCTCACATACTAAAGGTGATATATGACCAGAAATATCATGTCCTACACATTAATCCCGGTGCTGCCGGCATTCAGGGATTTCACCAGATCCGGACGTTAATTCGTTTTTCAATCGACAAAGCGGAAATTAAAGATCTGGAGGTGATTGAGCTTGGCCAAAAAGGAATTATTTCGATGTAAATACCGCGGCCACCCAATTTTCTTTTTCCGCAAATCTGCTGAATTGTAAACCTGATTCAATTGCCCGTTTTTTAATGGTCTCCAGATCATTGGTATAAAACCCACTCATTATCAATTCACCACCTGGTTTTAAAACTTTCTGATAATCGGGCATGTCATTCAACAGCACATTTCTGTGGATATTGGCATAGATAAAGTCGTATTTTTTGTCAGGTATTGATTCCGCACCGCCCTCAATCACTTCAATATTGGAAACGTTGTTGGATGCAGCATTATCGGATGTACTTTTTGTAGCCCAGTTATCAATATCAATGGCTGTGATCCCTGCTGCACCTCTCATTGAGGCGAGCAGACTAAGCACGCCTGTTCCGCAGCCTATGTCAAGAACCGTTTTTCCGGTCAGATTTTGTTCCAGTATCTCCGAGATCATCAGGCTTGTTGTCTCATGATTCCCGGTACCAAATGCCATATTTGGTTCGATCACAATTTCATACTCGGTTGTCGGATACCCGGTATGAAAGGGGGCCCGGATAAGGCAGCGGTTATCGATGATCAACGGCTGAAAATAATTTTTCTCCCATACCTCGTTCCAGTTTTGATCGGGAATTGTTTCGGATACAGACGAAAACTTAAAATGCGGATAATCGGAGGGAAAAAGACTGATCAGGTCATCCTCTGAATAATCAGCGGAAGAAATATAGGCTTCAACTGATTCATCTGTTTCTGTAAAGCTTTCGAAACCAATGTATCCCAATTCTGCCATCAGAATTTCGCGATTAATTTCTGTATCAGGTTCAATTTTGCAGTTTACCTTTTTATATTCCATTACTTGATATTATAATGATATTCTGATGGCCAGATTCAGGCCGAAATTATTAAATTTTCCGTCATCAAAGCCAGCGTATATTCCCACGTTGGCCGATAAAAGCACTTCAAGGAGTGTATACCCTACTTCAACATAATTGTGCCTCACAGGCGAGGTGTAATAGCTGCACCACACCATTTCGCGCCACAATGTATTGCTCAGTACCGGAAGATACTTGAGCGCAATATAGGGAGCTTTCACGGAGAAAAACGCTTTGATAAATTTATCGTTAGTGCCCAGCGAATAATATCCCGGAAGGTAGAAGGAGTGCCGGTATTCCTTCAAAAGTACAGGGCTTGTCTGAGTTTGGGAATGTGCGAAATCTGAAAAGTGAATCCGCTCATTATTTGGATACCATCCGCCATGAAGTTCTGTCGCAATACTTGAAGTCGGACTCCATTCTTTACTATAATTTATTCCGGAACCTAAAAAATCGAAATCCGCCACACTTCCGAACAATTGGTTTATCCCTTTTTTATATTCGAAATAAAAGGTTGGAAAGTTCGAACCGGCCATCCTTTTTACCCCATTTCTTATCCTGTAAAAATGCCCTGGCGTGTATTCAATTTTTAATCCAAGAACTGTATTGATTTGACTTTCAATAGATTCTTGGGTTAATTCCGGATTGGAAGGAAGGTTTGCCTTAAAGTCATCTTCTTTATTCACAAACGAAAAGTTCGTTGAATTTTGCAGTTGCCTGATGTTATTCCACTTCAGGTTCGTACTAAAAACCAATCCATTACTTATATCGATGTGATTTGCAAGATGTACAAACCTGTTTTCGTAGTACCGGCCAAAATTCTGTTTAAAGAACAGTGATGCCACTGAATTGATAAATGGGTTTACCATGTCGGCAGTTGAATTATAATCCAGCGTATTTCTTCCTCCTGAAAGTTCAAAGAAGCCTCTCTTTAACGGGGCGTAAGCATAATTTATAATTCCGGTGGCAAGAATCGCCTTACGATTGATGGCATAGGCAAGAAAAGGCGTGATTGTCAAGGAATTGCCGGGTTTATAGACTTTGGTAAAAGTTATTTCCTGGGCTACCTTCCACCCGTCGACGGCATTAAAACTGAGCCGGTTGGTATTAATTAAACCGTCATATTTAAAAATCCACGTAGAATCATTTAACGGGCGCCTGATACCAAAAAACAACGGGTTCAAAATGCCGTAATTACGCTTATGCTGAATATGGGAATTGGAAACCGTTGAATATTTTTTCTGAACAGTCATTAGTGAATCACGCTGCCTGAAACTCTGTATTTCATCAATCGACAGAGGGATCGGACGCATGACCGCCCAATAGCTGGTATCACGAATGTTGGCATCCTTTTCGATCACTACCTTAACTTCATCTTTAATTTCAAGAGATTTTACCGAATCAGGTTTTTGCGCCTTATCCTCCCGGGCCATTAATTTCGATAATTTCGTCATGTCCCTGTTGGTAAGTTTTTCTTTTTCAAGCAAACCGGCAATTTTCGAATCCTTTTTAACGGTAGACTGGTTTTTGCCGATTGTTGTGGTGGCACCTGACTGTTTGGAGACATTATAACTGACATCTGTCGCAGGTGGTTTAATTCCTATCATGGCCAGTACCTGATCGTTTACCTTAATTTTATTGTATTTGATCGATGCCGCGAATTTTGCACTCCCTTTAACTCCCATCATTCCGCCGTTAAAGGTATAATTATGACCAACAGGCAGCCAGACTGCTGGTCGGACTTCATCAAATACAAGCCGGAATCCCACAGCGCCGAAGGGAGTATCAAAATTTAGTTCTGCCCTGTGCAAACACCACAGATCTTCAATAATGTAGATATATCCTTCAAAGAGCTGCTTACTTTTCCGTTTAGGAATTACTTTAATTTTGTTTACGGTGTATTTACCATCCTGATCAAACCCCTCGTACCTGAAATTGTAATACGTAAAGGCATTTTTACCCAATGGCGTAAATAGCAGGTCAATATTATCCTGGTAAAGACTGGCGCCCAAAAATTCATCCACTGAGAAATCTACCACCTTTGGGAAGGTGGAATTTATTGACCGGATTTGTTGTTCATACTTATCGGGAGCCACAAAGTTAATCAGGCTGACTGTCTCGTTAACCAGTACGTCACCCGTTTTTATGTCGATATCTTTTCTGCGGAGCTGGTTGCTGATCAGGGATGAAACTTTATCAAATTTTACGGTTCCCCGGATATAGACATCTGCCGCATATGAACTGATCTGATTCAGGTGTACATATGAGAGTCCGATAACTTTCCGCATAATCGGGTAGGCAGGATCCTCACCGGTACTTTTGATGTCGATCTGGCTGAGTTGCACAATCTGCT
Organism: uncultured Bacteroidales bacterium; assembly: GCA_942493325.1. Lineage (GTDB taxonomy): Bacteria > Bacteroidota > Bacteroidia > Bacteroidales > Prolixibacteraceae > JAAFHB01. Next base: position 6,795,930 of record OW818689.1, read on the forward strand.
CTTCGAGTATGACCACAATTTCACTGGCATTTTGGGTTAAGTCGATCGTTTCAATTTTCGGAACATAGCCCAGGCTTCTGAAATTCGCCGTATAAACGCCCGGCTCCAAATCGAGTTCAAATTTTCCGTCATCATTGGTTGTTGTTCCCAGTGATATCTCCTTTATAAAAATGGTGGCATAGGGAATCGGAGTGCCATCTTTTCCGGTGACAATCCCTTTTAGGTTATGGGACCAGCCGATTAAGGGACCAGCAAGCATCAAAAGCGAGAGGATTGTCAACTTATACAACACCATTTTAGAATTATTAATTATTAAAGATAATAAACATCGGGTGCAAACAGATTGTTCAGCATAAAAAAGAGGAAATGGTTTCCCGATTCCTCTTTCTCATTTTATTCTTATAACAAGTTTCCCGGAAAGCCCTAAAAAATGGCATATCTTCTCTGGCCGTTTCAGGGATTCAACCTGGTGTGGTTGCAGCGATTAATAAGCATTAATAATTGCAAGGAAGTCATCTGCTTTAAGAGAAGCTCCACCGATTAATCCACCATCGATATCCGGCTGGCTGAATAATTCGTTTGCGTTGCTGGCACTACATGACCCACCGTAAAGGATTGAAATTTCATTTGCCACTTCCTGGTTATATTTTTCTGCTATTAAACCTCTTATAAAAGAGAGCATATCCTGAGCCTGTTGAGTGGAAGCAGTTTTACCCGTTCCGATAGCCCAAATAGGTTCGTAAGCAATCACTACTTTAAGTAATTGATCCGCAGACAACAAGAAGATCGTCTCATCAAGTTGTTTTTTTACAAATGCATTTTCTGTACCTGCTTCACGGATAGCCAAAGCTTCTCCGCAACAATAAATAGGTGTCAACCCCTGTTCAAGAGTTAAAGCGAGCTTTTTATTCAGGGATTCGCTGGTTTCGTGATAATATTCACGTCTTTCGGAATGTCCAAGTATAACATAGGTAGCTCCGGTTGATTTTACCATTGAAACTGAGACTTCTCCCGTGTAAGCGCCTTTTGGTTCGGCCGCACAATTTTGAGATGCAACATTAATTATTTGTGCATCAACAACTTCTGATACGCTGACCAAATGGGTGAAAGGAGTTCCCAGAACTACGACGACATCTTTGGCACCTTTTGCCGAAACAAGTTCATTGATCCGTTTTGCCAGTTCAACACCTTCCTGTACAGTTGTGTTGCATTTCCAGTTTCCGGCTACAATTTTCTTTCTCATTATCCTGCTATTTTAAAAAATTATATATAAATGCTTATTTGGTCTCTTTGACATGCAAAGATAAAACTTAATGGATGAGTCCGTAATATGTCGCTCCATCCGATCAACGATTTAACTTTTTGTTCATTTCTGCCTGTGCTTTTTCAGGAGTGGGAAAATCATTGTAATGCCATTTGGCGATGATGGTCCCTTTTTTTAGCAATATAAGCCCGGGGTTTGACCGTATAATCGTTTTTAAAGTGGTCTGATCGGAAAACATCATTTCGTAGGTTGGATGCTGCTCCTGCTGGTATCGCAGCAATGCATCACCTGAAGTCGAAGTAAGACCTATAAAATGGTAACCCTGACCTTTAGCCCAGGTCGCCAATGCATTAAGTTCCGTTTGTTTCGTATGTGACGATTTTTCCAGATCGTAGGCAATAACGATAAATGTGAATAGTGAATCGCGGAGATAGTAATCAGTAAGATCTTCCTGGTTGGCCGTGACTATCGAAAAATCATGGATCGGCGGTTTATAGCCCTGTTTTATTAACACCGGAGGATCCATTGATTCAAATTTCCAATTGATGGTATCCTGCCACGGGAAATCGTTGTCACCGAAATTTTTAACTTCATTGGTCTTCAGGTTACGGTAGTAATAGCTGTTCCGGTAAACATCGGCAGGCGAGCCTTCGGGAATTTGCATTCCTTCAGAAATATTTACTCCTACTTTGTACGGTCTGAAATCAATAATCGGTTCATGATTATAAGACCAATATATCACTGACGCATAAGCGATTAATGATATGAAAAATAAAGCTTTACGATACTTTTCGGCAGCAAAAAAGCGGAGATTATTTCTGTTGATTAATAATAAAATAGTAAGGAGAATCAGCACAACATTTTTGTAGAAGGTCTGCCAGTTGCTGATAACCAGGGCATCTCCAAAACAGCCGCAGTCTGTAACCGGATTTTTCAAAGCGATATAGAGCGTAAGGGGGGTGAAAAACAGCATAAAGGCAAATGCCAGTTTTGTTGAGAGCCTGATCATAATACCGGTCAAAAGTGTAACGCCGATCATAAACTCGGCAAATGGCAGTACAAAAGCTCCGGGGAAGGATAAAAATCCGAGTGCCTTAAGATGCAAGGCCTCGAAATAATCGTTGAACTTGTAGTGAAGTCCCATGGGGTCGATCCCCTTCACAAAACCCGAGAAAACAAATACAATTCCGACGATCCACCTGGCAATTACAAGTAGCTTTTGCTTCATATTAATCAAATTCAAGTTTTATAAGTCCGAAAATGGCATAATTGATCATATCGAGATAATTGGCGTCGACACCTTCAGAAATAAGTGTAATGCCTTGGTTATCTTCGATTTGTTTGGTTCTCTTTATTTTCATTAAAATCAGATCGGTATAGGAACTGATCCGCATTTGTCGCCAGGCCTCGCCGTAATCATGATTTTTCGCCATCATCAGATTTTTGGCTTTTAACAGATTCTCCATATATTTTTTTTCGGTAATATCAGCGGGAAGCTCATCTTCGGAAGGGCCTAATTCAAGCTGGATCAAGGCCATTGAGCAGTAGTTGACAATTCCGATAAATTCGGATCGTGCATCCTCTTCAATTTTTGCTGTTCCTTTCTCTTCAATACTTCTGATCCGTTGGGCTTTGATATATATCTGATCGGTCATCGATTTTGGTCTGAGGATCCGCCACGCTGTTCCATAGTCTTTCATTTTTTTCACAAAAACATCGCGGCATATGCCTATAATATGATCAAACTGCTGATTTGTTTTATCCATAATTATTAATTGAACCATAAAAGTATTAAAAATTGGGGAATGGGTGTGACATTTATTCTTACTTTTGTATGGTACAGTGCTTCTTTTATAAGCATATATCCGATGTATTACAGTGATATATAATAAATTATAAAATTGTAATTCGCAGCAGAAATAATTTAATTTTTTGAAATGTTATTTGCCAAAAACGATACAAGATTTTACAAGACGAAGAATACCATTAATCTGAACGGGAATCTGATCAGTTTAGGCTCCCCTTTGGTGATGGGAATAATCAATGTAACCCCTGACTCTTTTTACGACGGTGGCTCTTATACCACAGAATTTGAAATTGTAAAACGAGCTGCTCAGATACTTGGGGAGGGTGCACTTTTTATCGATATCGGGGCCATGTCAACCCGCCCCGGTGCCAGGGAAATTGATGTACGCACAGAACTCGATCGTCTGTTGCCGGCAGTGAGGGCTATAAAAAAGGAATTTCCTCAGGCTGCTCTATCGATCGATACCTACCGTGCTGAAGTCGTGGAAGCGGTTTATTCAGAGGTCGGCGGTTTTATAGTCAACGATATTTCAGGGGGAGTTTTTGATGACCTGATGTTCGAAACAGTTGCTGCACTTCAATTACCCTATGTGCTGATGCATTCGAAAGGCAAGAGTGATTTTATGCAGGATGGTCCTGTCTATGCCGATGTAGTTAAAGAAGTGACCTTGTTTCTGGCAGCCCGGGTACAAAAGTTAAAATTGTTGGGAGTGTGTGATATTATTATTGATCCGGGATTCGGGTTCGGGAAAACAGCCGCGCACAATTACGAATTATTGAACCGCCTGGATGCTTTCAGACTCTTTGAATTACCCTTATTAGTGGGAGTTTCCCGTAAAGCAATGATATGGAAGGAGCTGGGAATTACCCCTGATAAAAGTCTTAATGGGACGACAGTTCTTAATACCATTGCGTTAACCGGAGGATGCGATATCCTTAGGGTTCATGATGTCAGGGAGGCGGTGGAGACAATAAAATTGGTCAGTAAAATTAAAAATATTGCCGGATGATAAATTTATTTCTGCATGTAAGGTTTCTTGATGTTATTGATATACTGCTTGTTACAATAATTTTCTATGAAATCTATAAACTTGTAAAAGGGACGGTTGCTTTCAATATTTTCATGGGAATCTTTATCATTTTCATGGTATGGCTTGTCGTGAAATCGTTAAAAATGGAATTGTTGGGTTCAATTCTTGGCCAGCTCTTTGGAGTTGGTGCGATCGCAATAATTATTGTATTTCAGCAAGAGGTCCGAAGATTTTTACTTATGCTGGGAAGCAGGTACCGGGCAAACCGGCGATTCTCCCTCGAAAATCTTTTTTCAAATAAGTTTAAACTGGCTTCCGAAACAACATTACATGCCATTGTTGATGCATGCCGTCAGATGTCCGAAAAAAGGATTGGAGCTCTGATCGTTCTGGCGCGCGAAAGCGAACTGCAGGAATATGTCGAGACAGGAGAGATCATTGATGCCGAAATTTCCACGGAGCTGATCAAGAGTATTTTTTTTAAAAATGCGCCTCTTCATGATGGAGCTGTAATTATCGCGCTTAACCGGATAAAGGCTGCCCGATGTATTTTACCTGTATCACAAAAGCTTGAATTAAGCCCTGTGCTGGGTTTACGGCATCGTGCTGCAATAGGCGTTTCAGAACAAACCGATGCCTATGTGATTGTTGTCAGTGAAGAGTCCGGACGTATATCGATGTCTAGCAGTGGTGAACTAAAAGAGAATATCTCACCCGATGAGCTTTTCAAAATACTGGAAACCACTAACAAATAAAAGATTTAGATTGAAATGGAATCGACTTTGACCGACTTTGTATTGTTGCCTTTGATGATTTTTTTTGCAAGGATCGTCGATGTTTCTTTGGGAACATTGCGAATTGTGATGATTTCAAAAGGGCAAAAACGGATAGCTCCATTTCTGGGATTCTTTGAGGTGTTGATCTGGCTGCTGGCCATCGGTAAAATCATGCAGAACCTTGATAACTGGATGTGTTATATTGCATATGCCGGAGGATATGCCACAGGGAATTACATTGGGATGCTGATCGAAGAGAAATTGGCTGTAGGAATAGTGCAGCTGCAGATTATCACGGGAAGTGACTCAACAAAGCTTATTAATGCCTTAAAGCTGGCAGGATATGGAATAACTCACCACACTGCGACAGGAGGTGCTTCAGGAAATGGAGTAAGTGTGATTTACAGCGTAGTGAATCGCAATGATGTCAGTAAGGTAAATGCCCTGATCCGTGAATATAATCCCGCAGCATTTTACTCAATTGAGGATATACGCTTTGTAAATAAAGGTTTATCAGGGTCAATTGTAAATAAATACAAATGGTGGCGGATCGGGAAATAAATTTCAATATTACGAATTACACGAATTAAGACGAATCCCGAATCACTTCGTTCTCGGGACGAATTCATACAAAGTTTAGGTGTTGCTGAAAATTCAATTCTAACGCATTAGTACATTCCCACAATGACTTGTTCTAATTTTTGTTTTCAGATTTAGAAGTGACCGGGTGACTGCAATTCAAAATTGAGCAAAAACTAACGGACCGCTTCTCTTTCCTTAAAAAGTCACCCGGTCACTGCTATTCTCACTTTGACTCGCTGGCAAATTAGCTCATTTTCTCATAGTCTCATTTTCTCATCTTCGCCCTTTTCTCCCGATCGACTCTGCAGAGATCTGTGCCTTTTCAGAAAAGAGCACGCCGGGAATGCAAAGTCACCTAACTATGCATTCCCGACGTCTGATATCCAGGATGGATTTACTTGTTATTTGTATGCCTGTGTATGAACAGTTTTAATTGATCTGCCTGAAGGATCAGCATTGTTGCGGAAGGATGCATCCCAAGCAAGTGCTTCAGGTGTACTGCATGCAATAGAAGGCACCGAAGGCACACAGCTTGCGGCAGCATCCGAAGGGAAATGTTCGGTAAAAATCGACCGGTAGAAATATTCCTCCTTCGACATCGGAGTATTGATCGGGAAACGGAACCTGGCATTTTTCATCTGCTCATCGGTGACCCTCTCCGCAACAAGAAGTTTAAGACTATCAATCCAGTTATATCCCACACCATCGGAAAATTGTTCTTTCTGCCGCCATACCACACTTTCGGGAAGATAATCTTCAAAGGCTTTCCGAAGAATCCATTTTTCCATTTTGCCGTTTTTGGCCATTTTATCTTCCGGATTGAGTCGCATTGCCACGTCAAGAAATTCTTTATCGAGAAATGGAACCCGTCCTTCAACACCCCACGCAGCCAGTGACTTGTTCGCCCTTAAACAGTCGTAAAGATGTAATTTACCGATTTTCCGGATTGTCTCTTCGTGAAAGGATTGTGCATCCGGTGCTTTATGGAAATAGAGATAGCCTCCAAAAATTTCATCTGCTCCTTCACCGGAGAGTACCATTTTTACGCCCATCGATTTGATGACACGGGCCAGCAGATACATAGGTGTAGATGCCCTTACTGTTGTAACATCGTAAGTTTCAAGATGATATATTACATCCCTCAATGCGTCAATGCCTTCCTGAACTGTAAAATGTACCTGGTGATGGACTGTTCCGATATGGTCTGCCACCTTTTGAGCAGCGGCCAGATCGGGTGAGCCGATAAGCCCGACCGCGAACGAGTGCAGTTGTGGCCACCAGGCTTCCTGTTTGTTGTCGCTTTCAACTCTTTTGGCTGCGTATTTTTTCGCAATTGCCGAAATGACCGATGAATCCAACCCGCCTGACAGAAGAACCCCATAAGGTACATCGGACATAAGTTGACGATGAACGGCATCTTCAAGTGCTGTCCTTAAAACATCAATATCTGTTTTGTTATTTTTTACCTCATTAAAATCTGTCCATTCCCGGGTGTACCACTTTTTAATCTCACCTTCCTTGCTAAACAAATAATGTCCCGGCAAAAACTCTTCGATTTTTTTACATATCCCTTCCAGCGCCTTGAGTTCCGAGGCAAAGTAGACAGTGCCGTCTGCATCCCAGCCCATATAAAGCGGAATTATGCCGATGTGGTCACGTGCCACAAGATAACAGTCATTCTCTTCATCATAAAGCACAAATGCAAATATTCCGTTCAGGTCTTCCAAAAAATCAATTCCTTTTTCGCGGTATAACGCAAGAATAACTTCACAATCAGATTCTGTCTGGAATTCGTAATTAAGCGATTTTCGTAATTCACGGTGGTTATAAATCTCCCCGTTCACACCAAGAACGAGCTTCTTATCTTTGCTGTAAAGTGGCTGTCCACCCGAAGACGGATCAACGATAGCCAATCTCTCATGTGCAATTATTGCTCTTGAACCGCAATAGATACCCGACCAGTCCGGTCCGCGGTGGCGCACTTTTTTCGACATTTTGAGAACCTGGGTTCTCAGGTCCTCTGCTTTTATCTTTAAATCAAATACTCCGACGATGCCACACATATTTTTACTGAATTATATCCGTTTATAAATTCATCATTATGAAAGTAATAATATCAAAATGATCGTATATTTGGTTGTCAAATATACAAAATTCTTTTAAAGTCTGAATATACATTACAAATTGATAATACAAAATGTTCCGCCTACGCTCAGTTTAATAGTCTCAAATACGAATTTCAGCAATTATTGCCGGCAATTGTGAAAAAGTTCTCTGAATTTGTAAGCCAAATTAGCAGTAATCTATTTGCAATAATTCTTTAAAATTTATTTTTGAGTTGCATCATTATTCTTTCTTTTTGAGCGCATCCTTTATCTTATTCCAGATATTCGATTTGGGCTCCTCTTTAATACGTTCATCTTTTTTTGCGCCTGACGGTAAACTGGCCTCTGCTCCGGTTTCCTGTCGTTCGGCTTTGCGAGCCTGTCGTTTATCCGCATCTTTTCCAAATAGACCCCATAAATTGAAAATTCCTTTTTCATCCATTGATTCCTCATAATGGGGAATTTCAAGCATCGCAAGGGTCGTTTCATCCAATGCCGGAAAATAATGGTTTTTGTAATCCCTGAAAGCCGGATCGCGGTAAAGTTTATTGAAAAATTTTCCCACTATCGGAAGTGCCATGTATCCGCCGCGGCCCAGCTTAATATTCCGGAAGTGAATCGAAGGTTCTTCTCCTCCTACCCAGCATCCGGTTACAAGATCGGGAGTGTATCCCATAAACCAGCCATCGGCAAAATTTTGTGTGGTCCCGGTCTTTCCGGCAAAAGGTCCCTCAATCTTGTAAAGTGATCGTATCTCCGCACCTGTTCCCTGGTTGACTACTGACTGAAGGTAATGGGTGATGATTTTCGCCGTTTCGGGAGACATGGCTTCGGTTTCTTCTTCATCGGGAGTAAATTTTTTTAACACCTTACCGGTTGAATCCTCAATACGAATAAGGTAATTCGGATGAACCGTTTTTCCCATATTATCAAGGCAAGCATATGCCTGTGCAAGCTGGAGTAAAGGAATATCTGCAACTCCGAGTGCGAGCGAGGGTACTTTAGGCAAATTGGCCTTAATTCCCATTTTGCGGGCGAGGGCTATCGTTTCAGAAATACCTGAATCCATTAAAACCTGCACCGAAATTGTGTTGACAGATTTAGTGAGCGCCCCTTCAAGTGAGTAAAATCCACCATATTCCTCGTCGGAATTTCCCGGCGTCCAATCCTGGTATTCCGCATAGGTTATTTTTTCATTGGGATAGTATTTGTCGGGTGAAATTCCATTTTCAATAGCGGAGGCATACACAATGGGTTTGAAAGTTGATCCAACCTGGCGCGGGGCCAAAACATGATCGTACTGAAAAAACCGGAAATCATTTCCACCGATCCAGGCTTTGACATCTCCCGTTTTTGGTTCAATGGCAACGAAACCGCAATGCAGGAGTTTTAACGCATATTTTACTGAATCAAGAGGGGTTATGCTTACCAGTTTTTCACCTTCCCACGAAAAAATTTTCATATTCGACGGTACACTAAAGGCTGCTGTTATTTCAGCTTCCGATTTACCGGCCTCCTTCATCTTGTGGTATCGTTCCGAACGTTTCATTGCCCGGAGTACTACCGCATTGTTTTTTCCCCATGGATCCTTCCCGTCCCAATGTTTTTCGAAGGTCGACTGCAACTCTTTCATCTTTTCCTGCATCGCCATTTCTGCATAACGCTGCATCCTGAAGTCAAGGGTTGTTACAATGTGCAATCCATCCGTGTAAAGATTGTAAGGTGTGCCGTCGGGTTTGGTATTTTCGGAGCACCATTCTTCTAACTGCGGCCTGATTAACTCTCTGAAATAGGCTCCCGGCCCTGTATTGTAAACCAGGTAATTGTATTTTATCGCCAGAGGTGTACTACTGTATAATTTGGCTTGTTCTGACGTAATATATTTATATTTAGCCATTTGCGAAATAACAGTATTTCTTCTCTGAAGCGAACGTTCGGGATTGGTCCGGGGATTGTAATAATTATTGGCCTTTAACATACCTACCAAAGTTGCCGCCTGGGGAACAGTAAGTTTATCGGGCCGTACACTGAAAAAACGTTCTGCGGCAAGTTCTATTCCAAAAATGTTTTCTCCAAAAGGGACTGTATTCAGATATAATGTAAGTATCTCTTCTTTCGAATAAAGTTTTTCAAGCCGGTAGGCAATAATCGATTCCCGGATTTTGCTTACCGGAAGAGTTAATGGTCCATAGTTTTTCCTGCCAAAAATATTTTTTACAATCTGTTGAGATAAGGTAGATCCTCCTCCTGAACTGCGGTCTACGAGAAAGATTGTCTTCACCACAACTCTTAACAGTGCCATTTCATCGATTCCCCGGTGCTCGTAAAAACGGTTGTCTTCTGTGGCAACCAGGGCATTAATCATATTGGGTGAGATCTCCTTAAAAGTAACATTGCTGCGATTCTCGGTATAATACCGGCCCAGTAATTTATTGTCTTTTGTATAAACTTCTGATGCAGCAGGTTCCTTGATTTTTATAAGCGTTTTTGAATCAGGCAGTTGTCCGAATGTTCCGACATAAACCAACGCAAAAAGAGTAAGTACCAAAAACAGTCCGAAGAGGAAGAGTTTCATGCCCCATATCAGAACTCTTTTGTACCACGATTGTTTAGAATTTGATGATAATCCGGCGAAAAATCCCTTCCCTGGTTTCTTCTTATCGGATCCTTTGTTTTTTTTAACTGGCATATTATTAAATCATATAATCTGTATTCACTTTCCTAAAATTACTAACACCATGAAAATTGCGATCTCCGGCAGTACAGGTTTTATTGGAAAACAACTGTCTGACTTTTTTTCACGATCAGGGAATGAACTTATTGTGATTTCCCGCAGTGACTTCGCAGCCGGGAGCAATCAACTGGCAAAAGTAATCAATTCTGCTGATGTAATCATCAATCTTGCCGGGGCACCGGTTTTACAGCGATGGACCAAAAGCAATAAACAGCAAATTCTTTCGAGCCGGGTCGAAACTACACAGTTATTGGTGGATGCAGTCCGTAAAAATCTTCCAGAACATGGTCCCCGAATATTTATAAATTCATCTGCAATAGGCATCTATAGAAATAATGGTATTCACGATGAGCAATCGACTGCTTTGGGGAACGACTTTCTGGCAACAGTATGTAAAGCGTGGGAAGGTGCAACAGATCCTTTACGTGAAATGGACCTAAGGCTGTGTATAAGCAGATTCGGTATTGTTTTGGGTACGAAAGGTGGTTCACTGCAAAAAATGCTCCCTCTGTTTAAAGCCGGTATAGGTGGAAAAATCGGTTCCGGCAAACAGCCGTTTGCCTTTATTCACGTCGAAGATCTTTGCAGAGCCATCGATCACCTGATTATGAATGATACATGTTCAGGAATATATAACATGGTAAGTCCGGACCTGGTTACTAATGATGAGTTTACTGTTGCTTTAGCCGAAAGTTTACACCGGCCCGCTTTGTTCTCTGTTCCCGAATTTGCGTTAAAAATTATTTACGGTGAGGCGGCAGAGGTACTCATTAAAGGGGCATTCGTAAAACCTGTTCATTTACTGCAGGAGGGTTTCGTGTTTCAATTTCCCGATATTACATCGGCACTTACCGATCTGGTCCAAAAACGCTGAACGTAGAATAAAGTTTCATGCATTTTATTGATTTATCTAATATGCATAAAATGAGTTAAATATGGATAATAATTTTCAGGGTGAAAAGATTCCGCCTATATATATTGTCTCGGGCGGAAAGGGATTGGCCGGTGATGCCATCGTTCAGTCGGTACTTATTCAGTTTCCCAATAATAAGGTGCCTGTAATCATTGTTCCTGATGTATTAAATCAGGAAAAAATGGATGACGTTATTTCAAAGGCCTTGCTCACCAAAGGGATTATTGTTCATACGATGGTTGATCCCGTAGCCAGGAAAATGTTAATTGAATCATGCATTAAAAGCAATGTGAATCATATTGATCTGGCGGGCGATTTATCGGATTATTTGTCCGATCTGCTGCAAACAAAGCCTATCAGTAAGCCGGGTTTGTACCGGTTGAGCCATATCGCGTATTTTAGGCGGGTCGAAGCGATCGATTTTACATTGAAGGTTGATGATGGGCAAAATCCGGATAAAATCAACCAGGCCGATATTGTGCTGACAGGGGTATCGCGGACAGGTAAAACACCATTAAGTGTTTACCTTGCAATGTTTGGCTGGAAAGTAGCCAATGTTCCCCTGGTTCCAGGAATTGATCCTCCCGAAGAGTTGTTTAAAGTCGATCCGGGCAGGGTATTTGGTTTAAATATTTCGCCGGTTTACCTGATCGCCCAGCGTGCCAACCGGGTCAGAAGTCTCAATATGGATGCTGATACCGATTATATTAACAAACGTAAAGTGGGAGAGGAGCTCGAATACGCACGCCGGTTATTCGTTAAAGGGGGATTTACCGAAATCCAAATAACTAATAAGCCTATTGAATCATCGGCCAATGAAATTCTCACCATTCTTACCAGCCGTTATGATGAGGAGAAATGGAAGAAAGAGGAAAATGGATTGAAGTAAAGCATTGAAGTTGGCTGACTTTTTTTATTTGACCGCATGCCCGGTGTATATATAAGTATATAAAAAATATATGATTATAAATATACTTTCAGTTCCTCTGAAAAACGCTGGTTTGTCAGTAGAATTACTACCAATAAAAAACAGGATACGCGTTTCAGATAAATGCGAATGTCAGCCAAGAAATGTCTTATTAAAATTGGTGTTTTGTTGTTTATGTCAGCCTGTTTTTATTCGGATTGCAATCAATAAAGGGAGCTTCACCCGAAATGTAAGATTGGAGGAGTTTTCAAAATAACGATCCGTTTTCCCTTGTAAAAGATTGCATAAAGTTTTTGAGAATAAGCAGTTAATTTAAATTAATAATTTAGACTTATCGAAATTGTTGAAATAATATTGGCCACTTCCTAAAAATATTTGTTAAAATCATTTAATTTTTCTTTATTTGCATATACTAAACTTTAAATTTTAAGCTGATGAAAAAGACCTAACCTGAACGAATATAAGCCGCAATTATTCACCGGATCAATTTCTCCGGATTGAATATGTTTAATTGTTGAAAATTGCAGGCACCCTAAGAATTTTATTTTCCGATATTATTAAGATTCCGACTTTTAATTTTTACACTTGACATTGAATACCATCCAGTATTCAGTGCGTCATTTATTCTTGCTTGATGATTCGCAACTTCGGAAATACATGCTTCTAAAAACCAGGGTGTTGCTGCCAGTGAATTGAAATGTTTACTTATTAATTATTTTACATAGCTTATGAGACTAAAACTATTTGTATCTACATTTTTGTTATTCTTATATGGTATAAGTTTAGCACAAACCAAGGACTACACCGGTATCGTCAAGGAAGATGCCGGGGGTGGCCTTCCCGGGGTTTCCATATCGATTAAGGGAACCACAAGGGGAACAATGAGTGATGGATTTGGTGAATTTAAACTTTCGGCCAATGTGGGAGATATCTTTGTTTTTTCTTTTATTGGAAAAAACAAGATAGAGAAAGTGGCCGGACAACGGAGTGTTATTGATGTCGTGATGTTTGATGATCAAACACAGCTTGAAGAAGTTCAGGTGGTTGCATTCGGAACGCAGAAAAAGAGCAGTGTTATTGCCTCCATCACCACGATGAAACCGTCTGAATTAAAGCAGCCGGCATCGAATCTTACATCGGCTCTTGCGGGTAAGATCCCGGGTATTATTTCCTATCAGTCATCCGGTGAACCGGGACGTGATAACGCCCAGTTTTTTGTTCGTGGGGTAACCACATTTGGATACAAGACTTCACCACTTATTCTTATTGATGGATTTGAAGCTTCCGCAAATGACCTGGCACGCATGGAACCTGACAATATCGAAAGTTTTTCGATCCTCAAAGATGCTTCAGCGACTGTGTTATACGGGGCCCGCGGTGCAAATGGTATTATTATGGTGGCTACCAAATCGGGACACGAAGGAGCCGCCAAGATGAATATCAGATTCGATACTCACGTGGCCACTCCAACACAAATGACCGAACTTCTTGACGGAGTTGAATATATGAAACTCTATAATCAGGCACGAATTTCAAGAGATCCTGTACTGGGAGCTTATTACAGTGAGCAGAAAATTCAATCAACAGCCCAGGGTTTAAATCCGATGATCTACCCCAATATTGACTGGTACGAACAATTGTTTGAGAAGTCGACCGTTAACAAGAAAATGAATTTTGATGTTTCGGGCGGTGGAAAAGTTGCTACCTATTATGTTGCAGCCGGATATGAGAATGAAACCGGTCTGTTAAAAGTAGATAAGAAAAACAACTTTAACAATAATATTGATATCAACAGGGTATCGCTCAGAAGTAACGTTATCTTCAAACTAACCACAACAACGACACTTGATACCAGGATTCATGGTCTTTTTGAAAGGTATACCGGTCCATTTCGTACTGCAAGTAATATTTTTGGTATGGTTATGAACTCAAATCCGGTTGACTTTCCTGCTGTTTATCAGGCCGATCCGGCTCATGCGTATACTACACATATTTTGTTCGGGAATACTTCTGTAGGGGGCTCTTTAAAACAAAATCCTTATGCAGAAATGGTTCGCGGTTACGAGGACAGGAATGAGAGTTCAATTACCGCGATGGCTACGCTTACCCAGGATCTGAAATTTATTACCAAAGGGTTGAAGTTACAGCTCAAAGGTTCCGTAAATACATGGGGTAAATACACCAGTACCCGGTCGTACTCGCCATTTTACTACGATCTGGAAAGTTATAACCAGGTTACCGGTGATTATACGCTGTTCGGACTTAATCCAACAGGAGGTCAGGCATATTTGGGCGATATAAATCCGGGACGCGATGCAAGCGGCCACTTTTACTATGAAGCCCGCATGAACTGGGACCGGGAATTTGGAAAGCATTCTGTTGGTTTTATGACAGTAGGAATGCTTGAGGAAAATCTTCTTACGGGTGGAAACAGCACCTCAATTTATGAAACACTTCCTGAAAAGAATATGGGTAACTCAGGCCGCGTAACCTATGATTTTGACAAGCGTTATTTCGTTGAATTTGCTTACGGTTATAATGGTTCTGAAAAATTCGACGGTGACAGCCGGTATGGCTTCTTTCCTTCAGTTGGTGGCGGATGGCTGGTTTCGAACGAAAAATTCTTTGAACCTTTTAAAGATGTTATGAATACCCTTAAATTTAAGTTCACATGGGGTATGGTAGGTAACGATGCAATCTCGAACCGTTCAGGACGTTTCTTTTATCTTTCAGATATTTCAAAAGGTGGTGCCGGTTATCGCTGGGGTTCAACTTTCATGAACGAATACGGTGGTTATACTGTAGATCGGTATGCCAATCCTGAAATCACATGGGAAGTGTCCACCAAATATAACCTGGGTCTTGAAGCGAGCTTTTTTGATGATGCATTAAAACTGCAATGGGATGTATTTAAGGACAACCGGGACAATATTTACCTGAACCGCGAGAACTTTCCGGCTACGGCAGGTCTTGAGGCAACAATTAGCGGTAATGTCGGGAAAGTGAATTCGCAGGGTATTGATGGTTCAATCGACTACCAGCACTTTTTTAATAAGGATTTATGGTTGACAGGCAGGGCAAATTATACGTTCTCAACAAACAAATATATCGAATTGGATGAAAAGAATTATCCCGATGAATATTTGAAAAAAAGAGGACAATCCACAAATCAATGGTGGGGATTAATTGCTGAACGACTTTTTGTTGATGAGGCTGAAATTTTAAACTCTCCTAAACAGGACTTTGGTGAATATATGGCCGGCGACATCAAATATAAAGATGTGAACGGTGACGGAACTGTAAATAATAACGACAAAGTTCCGTTAGGCCTGTCGACAGTACCTGAAATTCAATACGGTTTTGGTATCTCTGCCGGGTATAAAAAATTCGATTTTTCATTTTTCTTCCAGGGTAATGGGCGGGTTTCACTGTTTGTTAATCCGGGAACCGGTGATAACGGTATTGCTCCGTTCTCTTCAAGACGTAATGCACTTGCTATAATTGCAGAAGATCATTGGAGTGAAACAAATCCGGATGTTCATGCATTCTGGCCACGTTTATCTGTTGATCCGATCGCGAACAACACCCAGACATCTTCATGGTGGCTCAGAAACGGAGCATTTTTACGGTTGAAAACCGTTGAGATGGGCTTCAATATACCTGAATACGGAGCAGTAAAAAAACTGGGACTTAAAACCAGCAGGATTTATTTAAGCGCCGAAAACCTGTTTGTTACCAGTAAATTCAAACTTTGGGATCCTGAAATGGGTCGTGGTGGATTGGGTTACCCGCCCAACCAGCGATTTAACATTGGAATCCAATTATCATTTTAATCTAAAAAATATAGAAGATGAAAATATCGAAAAAATATTTGTTGATACTATTTTGTCTCTTTGTAATGATGTCGTCCTGTTCGAAATACCTCGATGTGGTACCTGATAACACGCTGACACTGGAGGATCTCTTTAAACAGAAGGAAGAGGCATGGGATGCACTGGCAAAAGTATATAGTTATATGCCCCAGGATGACCAGACACATGTGACGTCATGGACCCTCGGAGATGAATTTCTTGGCCGTCTCGATCAGAATAATGTTGAAGGGTCCCTCAGAGCGTCAAGGATCATGAGAGGTCTGCAATCGGTTACAAGTCCCCAGTTGGGAACATGGTCAGGCACACAGGGAGGAAAACGTTTGTATGTGGGAATCAGACAAGCAAATGTATTCCTTGCCAATATTGATAACGTTCCCGACATGACAGAACCTGAGAAAAAAGAATGGAAAGCACAGGTTAAATTTTTGAAAGCTTATTACAATTTTCTTTTAGTGAAGCAATATGGTCCGATCGTAATCTCCGATGAATTAATTTCTGCGGATTCTAAAACGGATCAATTGTTTCTCCCGCGATCAAAGGTGGATGAATGTTTCGATTATATCACCGGTTTAATGGATGAGGCAATTCCTGACTTAGCGGAACGTACGTCATCACTTAATCTTGGGCAGGTTGACCAGGTTGTTGCCAAATCAATTAAAGCCCGGGTCATGGTATTCAGAGCCAGTCCTTTTTACAATGGTAACATGGAATATTTTGGTGACTTCCTGGATCATGACAAAAAACCATTTTTCAACATAGCTTACGATAAGGAAAAATGGAAAGATGCCATCACTGCCATTGATGTTGCACTGGCTGCCTGTAATGCTAATGGCATAGAGTTATATACTTATATCAAGGAACCCTATGCTTTTGATCGGGATGACTATGCTGCCAATACTACAAATCTGAAAAAACTGTACGATTTGAGGATGGTACTTGTGGAACCCTGGAACAAAGAACTTATATGGGGCTATTCAAATATCAACGTGTATGGGCAGGGAGAACTGGCACATTCCACAAACATGCGGTTGCCGCTGGGATATGGAGATGGAGTGACTAATACACCGGAATATTCATGGCAGTGGATGGCGGCTTCGTATGCGATGGCTGAAAGATACTACACGAAAAATGGCGTCCCGATTGAAGAAGATGTGACGTATAGCCTTGATAAAAAATGGCAGGTCATCGTTACCCCCGGAGCGACCGCTCCTGAGTACACTACCCTTCGCGGAATTATGCAACCGGGCGCTGAAACCATCGGACTTTATATGAACCGGGAGCCCCGTTTTTATGCGAATCTTGCAATAACCGGAAGTTACTGGCGCACACACGGCGTGAGGATCAACACAATGATGTATGGAGGTAAAGACGGTGGATACAATTCATCCCAGCATTCTACTGACTTCTTTGAAACCGGTCTGGGAATCAAAAAATTTGTACACCCGGAGTCAAAATCAGGCGCTTGGCAGAGAACGATTAAATATCCTTATCCGATTATTCGTTTAGCCGATTTACTCCTTATGCAGGCAGAAGCATTGAACGAATATGCCGATGCTCCAACACAGGCCGTTTACGATGCTATCAACAAGGTCCGTGAGCGGGCAGGAATTCCAAATGTTGAAACTGTATGGGCGGATGCCAGTATCGTTAAAAGTGTAAACAAACATAAAACCAAAGAGGGAATGCGCGATATTATCCTCCGGGAAAGAGGTATTGAGCTGGCTTTCGAAGGTAGCAGATTTTGGGATATGCTCAGGTATAAGAAAGCAACTGCCGAATTTTCGACTCCTGTTTGGGGATGGACCTATACCGGGCAGACGGGTGCCGATTTCTTTATTCTGGCACCTAAACAAACCAGAAAATTCACCGTCAGGGATTGCCTGTGGCCAATCGACCTGAACGAGATGAATACCAATTCAAATCTGATTCAAAATCCGGGTTGGTAGTAATCTGATCATTTACAGTTATTCTTCGAAACAATTAATAATAACCGAATGAAAACAACGAAAAAATATTTATACATTCTTGTATCATTTTTGCTAATCGTTATGTCATGCCAGGAGGAAGGAAGACGCCTGGCATCCTCGGACGATTCAGTTGCACCGCAAAAACCATCAGGGATTACCTATAAACCACTGTTTGGCGGTGCCAGGTTTTACTATGCCATTCCCAATGATGAGGATCTTTTATCCGTTAACGCGAAGTATACCAACGATAAGAATGTATCTTATTCATTCTCATCCTCCTACTATGTCGATTCACTCGATGTGTATGGTTTTGGAGATACAATCAACTATCAGGTTGAATTGTATGCCCTCGACAGGGCAGGAAATAAGTCTGCTCCGACTGTTATAACCGTGAAGCCTCTGGAATCGGCTATTTCAAGGGTAATTAAGTCGCTCCAGGTAAAATCAGGGTTTAGTTCCTTCTTTATTGACTGGACCAATGAACTTAAACAGAGTATTAATGTATATGCAGATTTTAGTTATACCAAAGGCGGCACTAAATCGGAATTTACAACGGTTTTCTCATCAAACCTTTCAACTGAAAGGAGATTTGTTGAGGATCTTAATCTGACTCCAAGTGAGCCGGTTAAAGTCAGTATCCGGGTGGAGGATATGTATGGTAACATGTCGAAACCTGTTGATAAAGGTGAAATTGTTTTATATGAGGATGTTAAAATACCAAAAGCAAAGTGGTATCTCCCCCCGACTGCCACAATGATGGGAGGCATTCCGCAATGTTTCGGCGATGGTCTGGAAGGCCGTACACGTTATGTGATTGATGATATGATCGATAGGGGTGATAATCTTAATTTTATGCATACCCAGTCAAGGGGACGTACCGGACTCAAAGCTGACGGGAATATGCCATGGAACATCATCATTGACCTCGGTGCCCATTATGAATTAAGTCGTATTGTTACTGTACAAAGGCATTCAGGTGGTATCGATAATATCAACAGGGGCCAGTATTACCAAAGTGAGAATGTAGGACTTTATAAAATGTATATCTGGGATGAGGATTCGGTAAAATGGTCGGTGATATCCCAGGTGAAAATTCCTGTACCTGTCGGATTGAGCGCGCTCGAATATGTAAAGAAAGGCGAAGCGGGCGATATGGCTTACATGTATCCCGATGATCCGAAATATACCAAGCGTACCCGTTGGTTCAGGTACGAGGCATTAAAGAGTTTTAACGCCAATTATACGCGTGATGATGCCAACTGTTTATCGGAGCTGACACTCTTTGGCAAATCAACCGGGCAATAGGTTTTATTCAATAAAAAACTTTATCTTATGAGACATATATTATTATCACTAATCGTTTTAGCGGCTCTCTTATCCTCCTGCGAGGATATGTACAAGACTCAGCAAAAGTATGAGGGAGAAGTCGTTTATCCTGCCAGGTTTGATACCATTATCGGCCATATCGGTTTCGAAAGGGTGGAGCTTGACCTGCTAAAAGCAGGCCGCATACCTAGCAGCCAGATAAAACTGGGAAAGGCGAAAAAGACTGTAATTGAATACGATAACAAGGTATTGATCATTGATTCCCTGGTTTCGTGGGTGAACATAACAGGTCTTACAACGGCTAAACTTTACCGTTTTAAGGTGTACACGATTGATGAGTTCGAAAACAAATCGGTACCGCAGGGAATTGCCCTGATACCTTATACAGTCGGTGATTTCGCAACATTGCAGGTCGCTTCCCCAAGGGTAATGTCATCCCCGTCAGCGGCGGTGATTGACTGGCCTAAAGGTATCTCGTCTGTCCTTTTGAACTATTACGGTTTGACTTTTGAATACACGGACAAGGATGGTGTTGTAAAAAAAGGTGTCAGGGGTTCGGATTCCAGGTTTTTTATCAGCAATGTTGCTGCGGGACAAGCTGTTACCATCAAAATGGGTTACAAGGTTATTCCTAAAGTCAGTAATGAACTTATCCTGGATACGCTCATTTTCAAGAGCAACATTGTTCTGAATATGCCAACCGGATCAACTGAATTCTCACCATCGGAAAGAGCTATTCTTATCGCAAACGGGGCTACTGTTTTTACCCAGGATGGGGTTTCAGCCATTACGAAATTAACCTATCCCGTGCATGCCAATTCGCTGCAGGATATCTTCTATTTCCCGAATTTAAAGACGCTTGATTTAACCGGCGGTACTTTATTTACGCTACCGGTACTGAATTACGACAGGAATAGTATTAAGGATGCTATCGGAGGCGGGGCGTTTATGCCGTTTATGGGTAAAGTGAGCGATATACCATCCGGGAATATGCAGGCTCTTAAGGATTTGCTTGAAAATAAAATCCTTACAAAGGTTTATTACAGGCCGAATACAATGGGACTGGATGCACTCCTGGCACCTTACGTTTTAAGTGGAGTTGTTGAACTGGTGAGCAATCCGGATGAAATCCTGGTTCCGGGTAATTTCATGGTTGAAGGTGGGATACAGGACGGCAACTGGAAAACGGTGAATACTTATCCGGCAACAGATGCACCTGCAGGAACAGGATTGGAAAATGTCTGGAAAATTAAACTGAACGGCAGAAGTGCAACATTTGTGGTATCTTTGCCAGTAGAATACCGGTTTAATATTAAGGAGTACAGGTATCTTAAGCTGAAAGTTTATGCTCCTGCAAAAAGCTTTTTAAGCGGAAATTATTCTGCTTATCAGCGTATCTGGACCAGGTTTATGAATAATATGTGGGCATTTGGTGGTGAAAGCAGCTTCGGTCAGGAATACTGGGAGTACGGCAGAGATCAGTTTCCGATTGCTGACGCTAACCTTCAAACATGGTACGATATTACCATCGACATGAACAATGCCTTAAATAAGCACACGAGGGTTGTCGTGTTAAATATCGGAGGAGAACCATCGCTTACATGGCCTCCCCCAGCTGATATTGTCTTTTATTTTTCCAATATCAGGTTCTCAAAAACTCAGTAGAACGAGACTGTTTGAATATCTGCCGAATATGGCAGGGATAAGTTTACCAGGGTTCAATTCCATCAGGATTGAACCCTGGTTCTTTTTTAATAATGACGTATTGTACAATAATGCTGTGGTATTTTCAATTGAATGTTAATGACCCCCAGTGTAGCTTGCGGAACTGGGGGGAAATGGACATAACGCGGAAACAACCCGGTACGGGTTGAATTATTATTTACAACAAATATTTTTCATCAAAGTCAACGTCATTCTCCTTAAGGTGATGTTTCGTTGAATAACATTTAATTCAACCCGTTTCGGGTTGCGGTTCAGTAATCGTGCAAAAACCCCCAATAAAAATTGAGGGTCATTAATATTTATCCACCTTCGGTGGAATTATTCCGACATCAAGCAGATTAAATATCTTATCATTTAAGCAATTACATTTAAAATTCCTATATTATTAAATCCATAGGTTATCTGTTTTGAAGTTCGCGCAAGACCCATTTCTTTATTGGCATGTCCGGGACTTGATAATAATTCCTGTTTTTCTATTTTTTACCGGCAGGAGGAGCTAATTCAACTGTTGCAACATCGACAGTAATCTCGCCGAGTCTTTTGGCAACCTCTGGTTTCATACTTTCCTGGTACCTGCCTCCCAGATGTTTTGCCAGAAACTTCTCGGCAGAAGCCAGCATCGCCATGTTATTTACCGGACGTGCAAAGCCATGGCCTTCGTCGGGGGCAACAATGTATTCAACCGGGAAACCTCTTTCACGAAGCGCAATCACAATCTGGTCGGATTCTGCCTTATTCACACGCGGATCATTTGCGCCCTGAACAACCAGCAGGGCGGCCTTAATTTTATTGGCCGAGTTAAGCGGAGACTGTCGTTCCAACTGTGCCTTACCCTCCGCATTTGTCGGATCACCCATTCTTACATGAAATATCTTACGGCCTGCCTCCCAGTAAGGAGGAATTGAATTAAGCAGTGTAATCAGGTTCGACGGGCCAACAATCGAAACCCCACAGGCATAGACATCAGGAGTGAAAGCCAGGCCGGCAAGTGTTGCATAACCTCCGTACGAGCCGCCCATGATCCCGATTCTGGTTGAATCAGCAATGCCTTCATTGATCAGGTACTTAACCCCCCAGGTAAGATCGTCCTGCATTTTTTCTCCCCATTGATTGTTTCCTGCATTCAGAAATTTTTTGCCGTATCCGGTAGATGACCTGAAATTCGGAGAGAGTACAGCATACCCGCGATTGGCAAGAAATTGTGCATACGAACTATATCCCCATCCATCGCGTGCCCAGGGTCCGCCATGAGGAAAGACAACCACAGGAAGATTTTTGGGTTCGAGACCTTTTGGCAAAGTAAGAAATGCCGGAATTTCAATTCCGTCGGATGATTTATACCGGATGGCTTTCATCTCCGAGAGGTCATTAACGGGGATATTGGGGCGGGGACGGTACTGGAAGGTCAGTTTTTTGTTGATCCGGTCATAAAGGTAGGTCGATCCGGGATCAACATCTGCCGAGGCGCTGATTAGCCAGTAGTTTTCATCTGTTGTGGATGAAAAAAAATAAATATCGGAATTCGGTAATTCCTTTTTGATCAGGTTATAGTCTTCTTCATATTTTTTATCCTTCCAGTAATACCTGTTCCTTTCATCTTCATAGGATGTGAATATAATTTCTTTAGTTAACTCCGAAATTAGCACATTTCCGATATCAACGCGTTTTAAAGGATCGCTCTCAACGTACTCCTCCTTTAATGTTACCGGATCAAAAAGAATCAATTGCGAAAGATCGATTGAATCTCCCCGGTTGGTATTCATGTAAACCCGTTTATTGTCCTTGTGAAAAGCATAGGGATAAGCTTCTTCAAAAACAGAGGTGGTATAAACCTTGATGAGTTCCTTATCATCAACACGCAGCAAATCATTGCTGCCATCGGTATTGGCGCGGCTGGCCAGGCGCAGTTGGTCATTCCAGTCGAATAACCAGTTTGTGATCCGGTCTGTTGCAGAGTTCTGCCTGACCAGGGACCGTTCGCCGGTTGATATTTTCATTTTATAAAGATCGTGCCATGCCTTATCGCGGTCATTGAGCCCGATATAAAGGGCATCGGGGTCCGTTAACGGAACGGCATAAATAAATACCCTTACTCCTTTAAGATTTGTAAGATCCCTGTTTAGTGGAATATCACTTCCGGGGGCTATACTATCATTCGGATTTACGGCATAGATATTGAAATTTTCATCGCCTCCCTTATCCTGTGAGTAGAGTATATATTTTCCATCACGGGACCAGAAATACGACCGGATCGGGCGCAGGGTATCGGCTGTTACTGGTTTTGCCGCGGTAAATTCCTCTTCGAGCTTCTTAACCCAGATATTTTGGGTCCCTTTATATGGTTTAATAAAAGATATAAATTTCCCGTCAGGAGATATTTGCCCACCGGCAATTTCGGGACTATCGAACAGGAGTTCGCGGTCGATGATTGGCGGTTGCTCCAGGGGTTGTTTGGGAGTCTGACACCCGACAAACGTTGTAACGATCAAAAAACAGAACATCTTAGTGGTTTTCATAGGTGAGAGATTTAAATGAGAGTAAAAAACAACTGTATCTATTAACAGTGTGAAATTCATTTTGTTCACCTGAAAAATCCGCAATTATATCATTTTTTTATTCGTTCATTCTTATAAATCCACTTGTAATTAATTTTTGTAATATGGGTGGTGGACAGGTGCGTTTTTTTGGACTGACTACCGGCGCAATAGCCCAATAAGACAGCATCTTTCGTGAAATGAATGGCGGTGTAACAATACCAGCCATCCGGATCATCCGCGATGTTTTTGATATTTTTCCAGTTCTTACCTTCATTGTCTGAAATTGCAAGTGTTAGAGGAGTCCGTTTCCCTTGAGTTGCAGGATTACTGCCGTCATTATTGTTCCAGACCAGCAACAAGTCGCCCGTAGTCGGAATTCTTGCAATGGAAGCAGGGGAGAGCGGTGATTTTATAGTACTGGGTTCAATGGGGCTCCACTTCTGACCTTTGTCCCGGGAATAAGATAGCTGCTGAACACCTCCTGAGGCCCGGATAAACATCATAACTGTACCGTTTTTTAATTCAACTACGCCTGGTTCCTGGGTAATGATAGCTGAGGTATTGGGCACTGCCTCACTACAAATCCACGTTCCGCCATTATCATCGGAGTAATAGGTGTACAATGTTGCTTTATTTTCAAATTTGCCGTCCGGTCCTTTGTGCAACGCAACCGGCATAAGGAGCCTCCCGTTTTTTAACTGGATAACCCGGTTATTATTCAGTACAAAGTAACCTTGTTTATCCGTAATACATGCTGTCGGAGCACTCCATGTCTCAGCCTCATCGGTTGAGATCCGCATCATTGGTATACAATCGGAGGTTGAATTTTTCTTCAGATAAAACAGGGCAATCCTCCCGTCCTTCAGACGCAAAAGTGAGACCGACATTACATTCATCTGACCTTCCTGATCCACAATCAGCTTATCGTTCTGCGTCCATGAATTTCCACCATCAGAAGAAATTCGCCCGGCTAAATAAGCAGGAGCATGGTCGCTGGTTGAAACGCCGGTATAGTGACTGTAGATGAAGAGTATCTTTCCATCTTTAAGTGTAATAAAATCACCTTCACTGTTACGGGGATTGTTTTCTCCGGGATTTAGCGCGAGAACCAGCGTTTTGGCAGGTTGAATTTTATCCGGAACGAGTACCTTACATCCGTTTAGGAATAAAGTCAGCGCTATCAGAAACATACTGTAAGTTTTAGCCATGGTTGCCATTTTTTGTAACTTTTTTATTTTGAAGGTCTTGCTCCCACATGCTTCATCAGCCGTTGAATTGCAGAGGTAATCTTCTCTTCCACATTACTTGCGAATGGACCGGGAAACCCATAGTAAATCATGCTTTCATTTGCTTCATAACCGCCTTCTTCAAGTATCCGTTCTGTAGGGATATAACACATCACCTCGTCGCAGTAGCCGGCAACAAACATATTTTCGTTACGGTACTTTTTTTTCGTATTTAATGCATAGTCGACCACTACTTCGCCACTCATAGCCAGAATTGTCAGATCCTTGCCGAAGCGGACAACTTGCATGGGATAGGGATAATGACTTACATCCCATCCTTTATTATAAGCTTCAAGCATAAGTTTAGCCCTGCGTTGCACATACTTGTCTGGGTTTATGATATCTTTTTGGTACTGGCCCGGATTAAATGGCGCAAATTCAAGGTCAACGACCTGGTAATCTGTCCGGATTGGAGGATGTACTTCCCGGAGTTCTCCTGCCAGTACTTTTTGAACTGCATTCGACAATGATTTCCCATGCTGCATGGCAAGTTCAATGGAACCCCGCGGCTGAGGATTCTGATCGGCTCCGCAGCCCATAAAAAACATTGCTGTTATTCCGGGATAGGTTTTCTCCAGGTCGAGTTGAGCAAACCCCGCGTAATCACCATTGATCAGGTAGGTATTTGACGTAGTGTTATGACAGGCATAGCCAAAAAGGAGAGCCTTTAATTCACCTGCCGGAGTTGCAATTTTGAGTACAGGAACATCATGATCAACCGGGCCATTGGGATTTTTTCCATTGATTATCCCCTTTTCAGAAGGCTCGCGGCGGTTCATCGCGAAATCAGCCGAACCATGACCACTCCAGACTTGCATCGGAGCAAGATGGCTCAATGCCGAATCAATCACGGCCACTATATCATCGGTTAATTTCCGGGAATATATGGCTGCAGCCTGTTGATCTGAGGGACTCAGTTCAAAAATCCCGCTAAGGGCAGGCCAGACCACAGGACCCGAATGGGTATGAGACGAGCTTAATAATAATTGTGAACGTTTAATTCCATGCTTTTTGTAAATACGATCAGCTACAGCCACCGATACTTCGTGCGAAAGGCCCAGAAGATCGGTGGTCACAATCACCACGCGACTTCCTTTTTTTTCTTCAAATACGAGTGCTTTAGCCCATACATCATGCAAAACTTCGGTGGAGGGTTTTGATCTGCTTCCATATCCGGTCAACCAGAATGGAAGCTGAGGAGTAATCACCTTCGAAGCAATTCCCACTTTAATTTCTGCACCCCATAAAGTGACTGAAATCAATAGAAATACGACAATCAGTATGTTTCTCATTTTACTGTTATTGTTAGGGTTGCTCTTTTAACTGACCGGCACTTTGCGTGTCGGTATAAAGTATTGCTGCCTTATGATTTCTCAGAATAGTTGAAGGATAACTTTCCGAAATTTCCTGTTCAATTGTATTCGCCACAGCCCGGGCTTTGTTGATTCCCGGGACCATGCAGAAGATAAAATCCGAGTTCATCAGCACCGGAATAGTTACGGTTAAGGCATGAGTGGGGACCTGATCTATTGCAGGAAAACATCCCTCATTTACCTGTTGCTGACGGCAAAAGTTATCAAGGTCGACTACTTTTACCTGTTCTTTATCCGAGAAGTTTGCAACATGCGGATCATTAAAGGCAATATGTCCGTTTTCACCGATTCCCATGCAAACGATATCAGCCGGGTATTCCAACAATAGCTGACTATACCGGCTGCATTCTTTCTCCATTGATTCACATTGCCCATCCAGGTAATTAACCGACCGAAATGGTTTGCGGTCAAAAATGCGTTCCCGCAGAAAATTACCGAAACCCTGGGGTGCCGTTTTAGGCAAACCAATGTATTCATCCATATGGAATGCGTTTATACGATCCCATTCAATTCCTTCCTGATTGATCAGGGTCTCCAGAAATTCATTTTGCGAAGGTGCCGCAGCAAAAATAATATTCACAACTTCACGGGTAAGCAACAGTTCTTTGATTTTAGCACCGGCTTCAGCTCCTGATGCAAGACCTAATTCTTCCCTGGATGGGTAAACTTTAACCTTCAGACTATCTTTTGTAAAAGATTTGATCATTTTATATTTCTAAGTTTTGGACGTTAAAGCTGATTGGCAATAACCTGTCCGATTATAATTGTTGTTTTTACAAGGATCTGGTCATCGAAAATAATGACATCAGCGACCTTGCCAATTGACACCTTTATAAAGGCACGTTTGAAGGCACAATAACTTTTTTCAATGACCAGTTTTTAACACGATAACCATGATAAGCATAGAAAACCAGGTAAGCATAACAAGGGAAAAGAACCCCGTAAGCCAGGTGTGTATTGAAGTGATCCGCGAAATAGCCGTAAAACAGCGGTACAATAGCGCTTCCGCATAAGCCCATAATCAGAATTGAGCCACCCATTTTGGTAAATTTGCCCAGCCCGTTCAGAGCCAGCGGCCATATTGCTGACCACATCAGTGAATTTGAAAGCCCTAATAATACCAGGAACCATATCGAAAGATTGGCGGTATGTCCAAGAAAGGTCACCTTTCCCCGGACGAGAAAAAAGAACAGGGTCAGTACAATTGCCGAAGTGGTGCAGATGCGCAAAATATTGAGATGATTAATGAATTTTGGAATAAGGACAATACCTGCCAAAAAGCCAAACATGGTTATGGCCAATATATACGACGGGAATACTTTTGCTTCCAGTAAAGGCAGGCCTAAAGATTGAGCATACCCAATCACCGTATTAATACCGGTAACCTGTGATCCCACGTGAAGAAATATCGCTACGGCTCCCAGAATAAGATGCGGGAATTGGATGATACTTGTTTTACGCGAATTGGCATGCGCTACTGCAGACGTTTCATTATCAGTATCTATCTCAGGTAAAATGGAATACCTGATGAGCAAGCCAAGCCCGAAAAGAACTGCAGCCATAAAGGCATAAGGGACAATCACCCGTTGAATCAATTCATCCAGTGCCGCGTTCCTGGTAATTTCGTCCATCAAAGGGATCTGCTTAAATAATTCATTATCAGATGGCCGGAATATTGCTGCAGCCAATAATAAAGGGGCAATGATCCCGGCTGTTTTATTGCAGACACCCATAATGCTCATTCTTTGTGCAGCTCTTTCTTTCGACCCGATCATCGTAATATAAACATTGGCCGCAGGCTGCAAAATTGCAAGACCTGTTCCGATTGAGAAAAGTCCCAGCAGGAATATTCCGTATGTCCTTGTCAGGGCGGCAGGCACAAAGATAAGTGCGCCCAAAGCCATAATCCAGAAACCAATCATCATCCCTTTCTTAAATCCGACGCGAACCAGCAGATGTGCCGCGGGAATTGCCATCACAAAGTAGGCGATATAAAAGGCAAATGCAACCAGTAAAGACTGAACATAGTTTAATTCGCATGCAATCTTAAAATAGGGGATCAGGATTGCATTGATCCAGGTAGTAAACCCGAAAATAAAAAACAGCAATCCAATGATGCCTACCGAGAGTACCGTTGACCAGTCAACGGATTTCGAAGTGTTATTTTGATCAGAAGTTTTATCCATCGATATTCTATATTTTTTTTAATCAATGTTTTGGAATCCGGAAAATTTGAATTTTTGATGTGAATTTACACGGGGCTTACCTCTTCCCATTGCTGGCTCAGTGTCGATTTCTCCAGTGCTTCGAGCACAGCAACTTCAGTCAGGATACTTTTATGGCTGCGTGGTTCTTTGCGGGTTCTGAACATCTCAACAATATCAGCATACATTTTACCAGGCTCGCTTTCCGGTATACGGGATTTTAATTCTACCAGACCTTTTTTGGTTTCCACGAAAGTTTCCCATCCGTAAGACAGGTTCTTAAAGATCAGGGTTGCATAAAGGCCACTTTTAAATACCAGGCTGGCACTCCCTTTTTTCCCGTCGCGGTTAATTTTTACCCGCTGAATATCTTCACCGAACATTACCATAAGTGGCTGCAGAATATGAACGCCATAGAAAAATACGCCGCCATATTCCGAATCCATATCCACCGGACCATAACGAACAACATGGTTTACATCGCCCAAAGTCTCCAGTTGCTGTTTGATGTCATAGGTGCCTGTACTTTGAGCAATTGAGCTGAATGAAGTAACAGGAGTCCCTGCTTTACGTGCCATTTCAAGAAATGCTTTTCCCTCTTCAAGGCGATAACAGAATGGTTTATCAATAAACGTTGGAATTCCGGCCTTAACAAAGGGAGTGGCGGCTTCAAGATGGAACTTTGCATGACGGTGATCCACGATCAACGCATCAATTTTCCCGAGCATTTCTTTCGGATCTTTAACGATGTTTGGTATTTTTCCGGCTGTGGCAGCTTTGCGGGCAAATTCATCTGTTTCACCCCAAAGGTGTGTAACCTCAACTCCCGGAAATTTTTTATCCACATTAAACATTTTCCCGAAGGCAGCGGTATGTGAGTTTTCGGCACCAATAATACCGATCCGGATTGGTTTTAGTTCGTTTGCAGGTTCAGTTGCCATAACTGATGCAAAACCAGGCGACGATATGGAAATAGCTGATATCGCTGCACCTGTTCCTACAGTTTTTATAAAAGTTCTTCTGTTACTCATCTGTTATTATTTTTGTTTGGTGAAATAGTTTTAGTACGTATGAATTTTTAGTTTTTGTTCAATTTGGGTGAGCCTTATTTCTTCAATGGGCTTGCAATGCTGATTAAATCAGTTCGTGTTTTCCCGTTTTCAGTGATACGTCCCAATGTATAAACCGTATTATCTGCTCCAACAGCAATAGAATTCACATAAAGGGGGCGCTGACCATCAGGATAAAAGGCAGCACCGTGATCCTGGTATTTACCGCCTGCAATATCATACGTGACAAGGTGTAAATTTTCCAGCCCTTTGGCTTCTCCCATGGCTGTTGAACTCTTCCCGGTAACACGTTTCCCGTCCCGGTAAATCGGGCCTCCTGTAAGATAATAAAGTGTATTTCCGTCCGGGCCAAGCCCGAAGCCCAGGTATCCATAACTGAACTGATCGAACATACCGCTTCGTTGTGAGGGTTTGGAGGTAAGGCGGTCGAGTACCTCAATACGAGGAATGGCCGGGTCAAAACTGAAAAGATAGCCTGAGTTACCGTGCACGCCATAGAATTTTTTATCGGCCCTGCACCATATGATCTGACGCCAGTTGTACCCCATGCTGCCCGAGGATGAGGGATCGTAGATGCCAAAATAATCTTTCTTTAAATCTTCTCCTTCAACACGTTCAATTTTATCCTGACCGATACGGCATTGCAGGATTGTTCCTTCGGCAGTCGTCATATAGGCGGTTCCATCATCAGGATTAACCGCAATTGACCGGCACAATACGCGAAAAGTTTCACCCATGCCATTTTCACCTTCGCCGGTAATGGGACCAAGATTTTTCAACTCGTTTTTAGCAAGATCATACCGGAAGAAATAGCCTGTGGGCCAGGTGATACCATAAATTAGACCTCTTTCGGTGTCCATATTCATCGTCAGTATGCCTTCCTGGTTTGGGGCGATAGCCAGATTTTCAAATTTTCCTGTTGTAAGGTCATATGACAATAAATGTCCGCCGGGGTATGATTTATAACCTGGGGGAGGGATACCCGGTTTTTCCATGCCATCAACCATACTGTAATAACCAATGTGTGTGGCAAAATATAATTTTCCGTTTGCTTCCACAAACTTTACATGGCTCTTGCCCTGCACAATGGCTTTTAGTCCCTTTTCACCACATACTTCGGTCAGATCTCCCAGGTGCTGAATCTTTGCATTTTTTGGATTAAAGGAATACATCTGGCCTCCCACATCGATCGATTGCGAACACAGCACATAGTAAATATTCCCGTCGCTGGCGACGGATAATCCGTTGTAGGTATCATGTGCCAGTTCAAATCCCGAATTATAGGTTTTGGCTGTTAACAGACCTGTCGAATCAGGATTGGTGTTAGTATTTGTGCTTTTTTTAACTTCCGGTGTACAATTCAGGATTAGTATTCCGGATAGCAAGACATAAATCAGAAGTCTGGTTTGTTTCATGAGCGAATATCTTTATTTTTTATTTTTTCGGCATTAAAATGGATTTTTTCAATAGCACTGGCAATGTCATCCATGTCGGTTGTGGGCCCAAGCAACATATTTTGCGAAATCCAGACTGCCTCCTCATTACACAAACGATCGTTCACCGGACATTTATTTTGCTCATTGTACTTATTGATATCAAGGAGTTCATCCGGATACATTTTTTTAAAATTTTTCGACCGGAATGCATTCCCTAAAAATGGCATCGTATTCAGTGTTGCATATCCACCTGAGCATGGAATTCCCTCTGCGCCAAGTGCTTTCAGAAATACATGTCTTGGCATATCCTTAAAGTCTGCCTTTTTATACCTGAAAGGGAAAAGATGGAATGCGGCCCTTGTTACATTATCATAAAGTTTGTAAGGGATAATTCCCGGGATTGATTTGATTTTCGACTTCAGGTATTCAGCATTAATATTGCGGGTAGTTGTTTGTTCATCAAGGCGTTCAAGTTGAGCCAAACCAATTGCTGCCTGGTATTCTGTTATTCGCAATTTCGTACCGGGTATAAGCGTACCGGCCCCAACGGTTCCGACAAGTGTTCCGTAAGGATTGCCGTAATTATGGTAGGAGTAACATTTGTCCATAAATTCCACATCGTTGCTCACAATAGCACCTCCTTCTCCAATAGCCAGGTTTTTTGAATTTTGAAAACTAAAGCAACCTGCATCACCAAATGTGCCGACTTTCCGGTGATTTATCTCAGCCAGATGTGCCTGACACGCGTCTTCAATAATTCTAAGATTATGTTTTTTTGCTATTTCAATGATACGCGGCATGTTGGCAGGCAAGCCCAGGATGTGTACAGGTATTATTGCCCTGGTACGCGGTGTGATTTTTTCTTCAATTTTATCGGGATCTATTTGAAAGGTCTCAGGATCAACATCTACAAATACAGGTATTGCCCCGGTAGCCAATACCGCATCGACAGTAGCAATAAACGTATACGGAGGAACGATCACCTCATCACCACCCCCGATATCCAACTGAATCAGCGAGGTAATTAAGGCATTAGTTCCGTTGACTACGAGTAAGGATCGCTTAACGTCTAATGTTTTAGCCCATTTTTCTTCGAATTCGGCGGTTAATTTTCCACGCGACCAAATCCCGCTGCGAATATCGTCAATTAACCTTTTTTCATCTGTTTCGGCATTCCAGATGGGCCAGCTCTGCCAGCTTTTGGTTCGCACCGGCAGGCCACCAAGCAGGGCTGGTTCGGAAGCTATTGAAGTGCTGTGTGCAAAAACGGATGGGGCCAGGATAGCTCCTGCTGCAGCCAATGTACTTTGTTTTAAAAATTCACGCCTTACATTATGATTTTTCATTTTGCCCGGAATATTCGTTTAATTTTAATCAGTAACCTTTGCCTTGGAGTACTTTATGAATAGCTGTCATCAGTATGCCTTCGGCTGCTGCCGTGACCCCCGATGCCTGACCCGGTTCGTAGCCACCTTCCTTATAGGCAATTGCCGTACAGAGATAACCAGGACTATAATCGCCGTAAGCTGCAACTGCAACAAACAGGTCGGGACGTGCCGCTTTGGCTGCCAGTTGATATTCGATAAACGGTTCACCAGGCATGAAAAGAATGCGTGCATGACCTATCTTCAGACACCTGATATCAAGCAGTATCCCTTCCTGGCACCGGCGTAACCATACGAGTTTGGAGAGGTTGTTGGCGAGAAATACCGGATCTTTGGTCTTCCAGGTAGTTTGTAATTCTTCCGGATTTGCAGCCACCGGCAGCGCCAAAGGTTCTACTGTCCATGAGATGGAATCGGCAGCTACCGGTTCACGCCGGGTTGCATCCCAGGCACGTTTCATTCCGTCAGCAAGCCGTTCAGCAAGGATACCACGATTTTCCGGTGAACCATCGTTATATTTTCCGGCAGTGATATTCCCTCCTGCACCATTGAAGTGTACGTGCAATGCCTGGGGTACAGCGAGTTGTCTGAAAAAGCGGGCCGTGCCCGGGAAATCCGGGTTAGCGACACCTGTGCGGTAGTAGCTTTGGGGATGTGTAGCATAATAGCTAAGGACCGCAATCGGCTTTTCGCCGCTCCAAAAACTGACCAGCGAAACCATGGGGTCGATCAGACCTTCAGGTTCTGCACGCAGCGCCGAATCCTTACAGGCTGAATAGCGGGTTGCCCGCCAGTGTCCGTCTGTACCAATCAGTCGTCGGTTTGAGGCTACTTTGTATACCTCGGCTTCACCCACCCCAATATGTGTAATTAACCGGGTATGATTAAGGGATTGTTTAATGGCTGTTTTAAGGCGCAGCATCACTTCGCGGGCAAAGTTTCCTTCGAAACACAACGGATTAAGACCTGCCTCTTTAAGCATCTTTTCTGCACCAAAATCACAGGCAGGAGTATCGTGCTGGTGGACTGTATGAATGGCAACCCGATCAGGAATAGTTCCGGCTGCCTCTGCAAGCGCCTGACGGAAGGCATCCTGTCCTTCATTGGCTATTCCAATCCAGTCGACAGAACACAATACAACGGGCTGTCCAGCACCTAAAATTACAACACCCCTGGCTCTTAAACCCAGATCCCATACGTTGACCTCGGGATCATAAGCCAGCAGGCTGCCAACCGGCGGAGTGGCATCGACATCAAAAGTTGCGAGTTGCAAACCTGATGGCAAAGGATTAGCGGGCAGGCAAAATGCGGGGCTATTTCCGATAAGGATAGCCAGCAGACCTGTTAAAATGAAGCCGGTTATTATTCTATATATTTTATAATGAATTGTCCTCATTAAACCAGGTTTAGCTTATCTTTATTTGCATAGACTTTCATTATGGCGTTGATAATATCATCCATATCAGCCTGGGTGCCAAGCAGCGGACCAGATGCCCAAAGCATGACCATATCTGCGCAAACCTGGTCGCATTTGGAACAAGCCAGTTCTTCGCGGTATTGTTTGAGCCTGGCAGGAGAATACATTTTCTGATACACTTTCAGGTTTAAAATATGATCTACCCAGGGCTCCTTATGTAATCCGTTTGCAATATACCCGCTCATGCTAATCCCTTCGGCGGAAAGCGCCTTGAGAAACTTATCCCGGGGGGCATTGTTAAAGTGCTCTTTATGATAGGACATGGTATAAAGGTAGAAGGAACCACTGTTTGTCCCTTCATACAATTTTTGCGGAACCAGGCCCGGGAAATTTTTAAGTTTCGAGGTAAGATACGCGGCGTTTTTGTTGCGAAGTGCGAAGCGTTCCCTGGCACCTGTGAGTTGCGCCAGCAATAAGGCTCCCTCAAATTCGTTCATCCGGTATTTGGGTCCGATCGTTTCGGAACGTCCTTTGCGTGATGTGCCGTGATTCTGAACCGTATAACATTTGTCCATTAATTCCTCATTATTTCCGATGACGGCACCTCCTTCACCACATGAAATGGTTTTTGAAGTCTGGAAACTGAAACAGCCTGCATCACCAATGGTTCCAAGTATTTTCCCCTGGTATTCACCAAGGTGAGCCTGACAGGCATCTTCAATCACCTTAAGATTATGTTTTTTTGAAATTGCCATAATCCTTTCCATATTGCAGGGCTGTCCCATGATGTGAATCGGCATAAGCGCCCTGGTATTTTCTGTAATTCTTCTTTCAACATCGTCGGGATCGATCTGGAATGATTCGGGATCGAGATCGGCCATTACCGGCAGGGCACGACTGGTGATAATGGAGGATATCGTTCCCATATCGGTATAAGGCGAAGTGATCACCTCGTCACCGGGCCCGATGCCCATTGCTTCAATACATGTGTTGAGTGCCTGGGTCCCGGAGCCGGTCCCCAACGCAAAACGGGTTCCCATCATCCGGGCATATTCTTTTTCAAAGGTTGCCACAGTTCCTGTTGCAGACTGGATTCTGCACCATATTCCACTACGGGTGGTTTTTACGATTTCCTCTACCATCTTCTCATCAACGTAAGGCCATGCCGGCCATACTTTGTTTTTCACAACCGGCGCACCTCCCAAAATGGCTAACCTACCGGTTTCGTTTGAGGTATGTGTGATATTCCCCATAGCGGGAAGGCTTCCCGATGCAACGGCAGCAACAGAACCTACGGATATGCCGGCAAGGAATTGGCGTCTTGAGAAATCATTTTTTTCCATAGCTGTAAGTATTTGGTATGAGAGTTTGATTGTGAGCGTCGTTCACGTGCACCAAAGATAACAAACAAATTTAACTTTCATTTCAAAAATAGAAATGAACTACCGAACCAACTGAAGCGTCTGAATTGTAACAGGTCCCAATAAGCCTGATTCAATTAAAGGCACTTTTGCCCAAGGCACCCGGGTTTGATCAGAACCCCAGATGTTTGTACCTGGTATGATTGTACTCAGAATATTTGTACTGGTATATTTCTCACCCGTTATTGCATCTCCGGTCAGGCGATTCGACCAGGTATTGGCCACTTCGACAGTGAGAATATTCCTGCCATGCTGAACAAATCGGGTAATGTCATACTTATGCGGTTCAGCCCATGAAATTCCTAAAGAAATGTCGTTGAGCCATAATTCAGCAACCTTCGACACATTACCTAAATCCAGATAGATCCTTTCATCTTTTGAGGATTCACTATTTTTTACAAACTGAAAAGTTTTATGATAAGTTCCTGTGCCGGAATAGTAGTTGATCCCTTTAATTTTACTGTTACTCCAGGATGTCAATTCAGTAAATAAAGCCGAATCGGGAGCACCCCAGCCTTTTGTAAATGAAACCTTCCACGGGCCATCAATCTCCTGAATTTTAGGTGTACTCTTAACCTGCTTTGATTCTTTCTTACTCTCAAGTTTAAAGGTGCCTTCGTCTAAAAAGAGTATTCCATCGTGCGTAAACTCCATGAGCGGTGGATTTAAGCCATTTGCAGTAACATTTATAAATGAAGCAGAGGGTTTTCCCTTTTTAAATACCATGAAACAGGATCCGTAAGGAGCCAGTGTAACCGGGATTTTAATGTATTTGCCCAACTGATTATAAATTGTTACAGGCAAAATATTTCCGGTTACAGGATCCCAGATTTCCGGTACTCGTGATTGCTGCCTGAAACCACATTCCCTGGAAATCCATTGACCGGAGGTATTTCGGATGAAATAAAAATCGGTGTCTGCTTTTTTATAATGAATAAAATCCATCAGAAAAGTACCTTTATCTGAATAATCGAAGTCTGGCGGCACATCAAGCACCTTCAGTATCTCTGCAGGATCAGTTCCTGCAACTATACAACCCTTTTTGTCCGCTTTAACTTTTGAATTCTCTTTCGCAGTTGACCACAGCCGATTGATCAGATCTTCCCCTTGTTTAACGGTATAAGGGTGATTTCTTAATTCAGCAATCCTTTGAGGCTTAGGACCAATTATCACAGCGCCTTGCATTACCAGTTCATGGAGTTTTTCCAAAACGGCCGGATTAATTTCTTCTTCTCTGTCTAATGCCAGCAGACTGAATTCCGCTCCATTTGACAAAACCAATTTTCCCTTTTTACACGTGAGCTCATTCAGAAGAATTTCTGTATTGATTACTTCATAATCATATCCCGGACCTGCGACAAAGCGGGTATTTTTTGGGGTAGCAGAATTTGGCACTTTATCTCCATAATAATAAAGTACATCTGCCGTAAAATCAGCATTTTGAAAGACAAAGGAATTGCGCGAAATATAATCTATAAATGGTTTTACTTTTGGCCACCATACACGTTTTGTATTAAAATGTGTACCAGCTCCATAGACAATTCCCGGAAAACCTGTTCCTCCCGGATTATGACTAAATCCGTGAAAAACAACCCGATTCATCCCTTCACAGAATGCTCTGTCGCCCATTGGCCTAATGTCGGATGGCCCTTCCTGCCAATGTTGAAAAGAGGTAAATGCTTCCAGTTCAACAATACCTCGCTGATAGAGATGAGCCGCCGCAGAAACTTCTTTGACGACGCGTAAAATATCAATACTGTCTGTTTTTGTGCTGTCTGCCACATTCGAATCGTTGTAATACCTCGAATGGTTAACCCAAAATTCACCGCGTGGAATATCGAGCGCACCTAACGCCTTCAGTGGTTCTGCAGGTCCATTGTACAACGGATATCCTGGTCCGCCCGCTTCACAATTAATTTTTAAGCCAAACTGGTTGCAAACCTCTTTTGATTTTTTATACAAATTATTGATCATTAGTTCAGATAACGTTTTTCTGAAATCAACCTGAACTTTTTTAGTTATCTCCGGGCTGAATAACTCCTGATCAAAAAATGAGGGAAGAAATTTATAAATATCATATCCATTCACTTTTTTAAATTCATGGGGTAGGGAAGGAGTCCAGACAAATCCCCGGGCTTCATAACTTGCCAGGTAAAAACTTTTAAGTGCTGTTTTACGGAAATCACCCAAAACTGGTCTTAGCCGATTGATAATATACATCAAATGGGATTCAACAGCAACGGAATCAAAATGATCGATTGTTAATCCGGCCGAATACGGACTTGGAAGTACGAGTTGCTGTCCTGAATTTGAACAGACGTACCGTAGAATATTCCATTCCCCGGAAGGGGCTTGCCAATTCAGTATATCATTCACCGGATCAAAAAACTGCGTGACATTAATGATATTTGTGGTGTCGGAATTGCTTTTCATCTTGCCGGCAGGTATAGCCAGGATGGCAACTTCTTTATAATATTCCGGCCGGCCATTTGTTTGAAGTGGAACCATTGGTTTCCCGGTTCCGCCAATTAATGAGGCTTTTGGATAGGTGATATCCGGGAAGGGGATTTTTATTTTCGGAGCATCAATCCCCCCTTTTATGGTGATTTTTGAATAGTACAGTGACTTGCCGGCATTTTTAGGAAGTGTCCAGGCGCCACCTGCATTCCAGCTGCTTGAAAGGTTAAGTCCCATCTCCAGATCCAATTTCCCTGCTTCTCTGACTGCAAATTTTATTACTTTCAAAGACTCATCACTCAAAAAAGCTGGCCCTGCCTGAATCGTGGTATCCTGCTTTGGGACTCCAATTTCAAAAAAGTCGAAACCTCCTATTCCGGCCATTTTCATTTCCCGGAATTCCTGTCGGGCACTTATCGTATCTATATTACCATTAAGACACCACCAGTAAACTTTCGGGCGTGCAGAACCTGACGGGTTCAGGAAACCATCTTTTAGCATTTTGTAGTCGGTCCGACTCTGGGAAACCGCAGATCCGTTTGAAATATAAAAGAAACTTACAATAACAATAAGTTTCAAAATATACTTTTCCATTTTGTAGTTATTAATCACGGTAAAAGCGTGCATTTTCCTTCGTGATGATATCGATGGGCATCAGGTTTATCTTTTCAATGCTGACATCCGAAACCAGGTATTGAAACAGGGTATTTATCCCTTTGTATGCCTGTTCTTTTGGCTTATGACAAATCAGGAAATCGATTGTTCCTCTTTGGAGGTACTTTACATTCTCTTCTAAAAAGTCAAATCCTATCAAAATGATGTCTTTCCGGGGATTGTTTTTGTCGAGGTATTTCGCAATGGTAAAAACCCGTGAACTTGTAACAAAGATAAAATCTATTTTACCCTCCCTCTTTATTACTTCAGAGACCGAAGTTTCAACTGAAGTATAATCGGTCTGCTGAATTTCAACTTTAATAATGGTATAGTCTTTCTGATTTGCCGATACATAACTTCTGAACCCTTCTTCGATTCGAAGCAGTGGGTGGTTATTTTCAATATCCTTGGCAATATTTACAATTAATAGCTTACTTCCCTCATGAATCAGGTAGCTTACCAAATGGGCAACGACTTCTCCGCTATGGTATAAATCGGGACCAATATAGCACAGGCTGTTATAATCGGGGATATCCGAATTAATAAAAACAAACGGAATATTTTGTTCCTGCAGTGTAAGAATGAACCGGATTGATTCTTTAATAAACAGCGGTGCGATTAAGATTCCATTGTACTGACCCCTGAGAATTAATTCAGCCTGTTGAATAAATGTTTCTTTATCATTCAGATCAAAAAAATATTTATCGATTTCTACGCCATATTGTTTGATTTCAGCTTCTGCCATTAATATTCCCTGGCAGGGCGATTCCCAAAAGTTCGTCTCCTGCGAAACTTTTGGGATCAGGGTTGCAATTTTTATTTTTTTAGGCGATGCCAGCCTGCGGGCCAGGATGTTTGGCTGGTAATCCAATTCTTTGATAATGAGCTCAATCTTCTCCCTGGTCTTTTTAGAAACGCCACCCCTGTTATGAATGACACGATCTACAGTTGCTAAGGAAATATTGGCCCTCCGGGCAATCTCTTTAACGCCTGTAAGTTTATTCTCTTCCTGCATGAAAATCGGTTACCTGTTTTTTTGAGTTAAGTAATGGAAACTATTTATTGTGGTATTTTTCACCCCCAACCCCTAAAGGGGAGTCATGCTTCTAACAACGTCAGTGCTTGTGAGTAGCGAAAGTCCCCTTTAGGGGATTTAGGGGTAAATCAAGAAAAAAATACGACATTTCTTCTTTCTTTTAACTTATCTGTGAATAAAAGAAAATTGATTTGTTTGATGCCCGTTATAATTTCATTTCCCATCCTTTTTCATAACTGCGCGACCAGTATTTGAGCGCCTCCTTATCATGGAGGATGCGGCCGGTTTTCGGATCAGTATCCAGTGAATGACCAACCCGTTGTGCGATATTTCCCAACTGCATCAGTAAAGTACTCTTGTGACCGGAATGAATATCTGCATTCAGTGAAGCTTTTTTATAAATTCCGTCGAAAAAATTCTGTACATGTATACCGTCCAGACTTCCCGAAGGATTGGCAAGGTTCATGGCATCAACTTTCTGTTGCTGTTTTACTTCCTTGATGATTTTGTTATTAAGGTCGTAAATCGTATAGCTGTTTCCGCCATTCAGCAGCATACTCCCTTTTTCGGCATAAAACATGACACCCACAGAACTACCTTCAATATGTTGTCCATTACAGCTGCGTCCTTCCCAGGTCATGGAAACGCCTTCCATGAAATCAAGACTGATTACCTGGGTGTCCGGTGTTTCCCAATCATCTTTATAGCGGAATCTACCTCCGTTTGAACTCACTTTCACCGGGTAATCGACTCCCAGACCCCAACGCAAAAGATCGATCATATGAGTCCCGTTATTCAACGCTTCACCGGTTCCCCAATGCCAGTTCCAGTGCCAGTTATAATGTATGATATTGTCCTTTAAAGCTCTGCGTGGTGCAGGACCTTGCCACATATTCCAGTCAAGCCATTCGGGAACAGCTATTTCCTTTCCAATTCCAATAGGTCCGCGATTATTTGTATACCATCCTTTGCCAAAATAGACACGCCCGATTACACCGTCTTTAAGCTCTTTTATGGCCTGAACGATATTCGGATAGGAGCGACGCTGGTTACCCATCTGTATCACTTTCCCATAAACAGAAGAGGCTTTAACCAACATTTCTCCTTCATTCGGATTGTGGCTGCACGGTTTTTCGATATACACATGTTTACCGGCTTTAATCGACAATAGAGCTGCCGGAGCGTGCCAATGGTCGGGTGCCGCAATGACCATGGCATCTATATCCTTACTTTCGAGTGACTCACGAAAATCTTTAAATCCTTTAGTCTGAATATCCTGTATTCCATCCAGTTCCTTTCTGCATTTATCCATGGCCCGGCTATCCACATCACAAATGTGAATAACATCGCAATTGGTTTGTTTGGCAAATGTTTGAGACAGGGCACTTCCGCGGGAGTTTACACCCATGACTGAAACACGGATTTTTTCATTTGCGCCCATTATCCTGTTATAACTAACAGCACTAAAGCCAGGCAGAATTCCTCCGGCCACCGCTGCTGCTGAACCTGCCAAAGATTTTTTCATGAAATTTCTTCTTGAATTTTCCATAACATTTAATTTTTTTTCAATGATTTACCAGGGCTCAACATTTCTTACATCTGAGGAATCGGAATAATTTTCAGATAAGTAGTTGAAGGATTTTAGCTGTTTTTGATTTTGCACACAACTATTCTTTTTCGTGTACGTGCACAAATGTAATTAATAATTTAAAAGAAAAAATAGGGAGGCTGTTTTTTTGGCGATAAGTAATGGAAACTCTTTATTGTCGTTTTTTTCACCCCCAACCCCCTGAAGGGGGCTCATGCTTCTATTATCGTCAGTGCTTGTGAGCAGCGAAAGTCCCGATTTTATCGGGATTTAGGGGTAAATCAAGAAAAGAATACGACATTTATTCATTCTTTTAACTTTACCAAAAATTAAAGCCGCCAGATTTTCCTGGCGGCTTCAGCCTTTAATTCGTGCTATGACAATTATCCATATACCATGAAATAGTATGTTCCCGGCCTGCCATTAGTTCTTCCAGTATTTTATGGTCATCCCATTTGCTGTGATAACTGCAGCTTTGATCCAACGCCTGCGATAAAAGTAACCACTCCTTTACGGCCTTCATCGTCAGGTTGCCTTGAAACTCTTTCAATACCGAGAGGCATTTGAGACCGACAACTACGACATTGTGTTCCTCACGCTTCAAAATATCATGAGTGGTAAAGATATGATCCTCGACCTGAAGAAATTCATTCTCATCGAGTGTAATGCTAAATCTGAAAGTTTTTTTTGCCATGGTTCACCTCCTATTTGATTAGTTATTGATAAAGTTTACAGGATTATTTATACCATACAGTATTAAGATTTATCTCGAAAGTTAAAGATTTTTTTCCGAAAGAATCTGGTTTTCTATAAATATTTGAGGGCTTTCAGCTTAAATATTTATCCTGGATTTTGAGGCCACACTCTTAAAAAGATGCTGTAAAAACCTGGGAATTTAGCCGTATTGCAGACATTCGTAAATTAAATCTTTATTTTTGACGAATATAAATCTTAATCAGATGAAAAAATTCAGCCCGGTTTTACACCTCCTGATTCCTGTTTTTATTTTATTTCTGAGTTATCGTTCCGTCGATGCCCAGCCAATTACACCTCGTGAGCTGGACAGCCTGGTATTACGGACAATGAAGACATTTGACGTTCCCGGAATTGCAGTGGCCATCGTGAAAGACGGAAAGATTCTTCACGCAAAAGGGTATGGTGTTCGTTCACTAAATACAAAACAGGCAGTGGATGCGAATACGTTGTTTGGCATTGCATCAAACAGTAAGGCATTTACAACAGCAGCCCTGGGAATGCTGATTGATGAGAAAAAATTATCATGGGATGATAGAGTGATCGATTATATTCCTGAATTCAGGCTCTATAATCCCTATGTTACGGAAGAATTTACGATCAGGGATCTTCTAACACACCGAAGTGGTTTAGGATTGGGTGCGGGTGACCTGATGATCTGGCCAGGATTTAACGAATTTACGATGCGCGATATCATCCATAATCTCAGGTATTTAAAACCCGTTTCAGGGTTCAGAACAAAATATGACTACGACAACCTCCTGTATATTGTTGCAGGTGAAGTAGTGGCCAGGGTTTCAGGAATGAGCTGGGATGACTTTATTGAAAAGAGGATTATGCACCCATTGAAAATGACTGGAAGTGCCGCTTCATACAGCCGGTTGAAAAATAAATCGAATGTCATTGACCCGCATGCACCTGTTGATGGCAAAGTTCAGGTTATTGATCGTAGTTTTGGCGAAGTTGCGAATGCGGCTGGAGGGATTTACAGTAATCTCACCGACATGTGCAGTTGGGTAGCCATGCATCTGAATGATGGCAGATTTGGTGAAGGACTGAATAAGCAACTATTTAGCCCTGAGGTGCACAGGGCAATGTGGAGTCAACAAACTATCATCAATGTTGGTGATCCATCAGAGTACAATACACATTTTGCAAGCTATGGACTTGGCTGGGGGTTACGTGATGTCAGCGGATATAAGCAAGTCGGGCATACCGGCGGACTTGCCGGAATCGTAACCCAGGTAACGCTTATTCCGGAATTGAAACTGGGTATTATTGTATTTACAAACCAGCAATCAGGAGAGGCCTTTACTTCAATTACCAATTCAATTAAAGATCGGTATTTTGGCATTAAGGGGATCGACAGGGTAAAACAGTACCACGAAAGTTCACTGAATGGAATTGCCAATGCAAAAAAAATAACTGACAATATCTGGAAAGGTATTGAAGAACAACAGAAAAGCTCAAAAGCAACAGTGACCGACAGTCTCTATACCGGAACCTATTCTGATAAATGGTTTGGTGAAATCAGTATTAGTGTTAAAAATGGGAAATTAAGGTTTGATTCCAAAAAATCCCCAAAACTTACAGGAGAACTGCTCGCATACAAAGGCAATACATTTATCGTCAAGTGGGATGACAGGAGTATGGATGCCGATGCCTGGGTCATGTTTTCACTGGATAACACCGGAAAAGCAAAAGGTATAAAAATGAAAGCGATATCACCTATGACAGATTTTAGTTTTGACTTTCATGACCTCGATTTTTCACGATAAAATATTCGATAAAAACACTATTAAAGCCTGATTCTAAAAAGTCAGGCTTTTTTAATAATTTTATTTTGGGTTTTTATCGACTGGACGGGTTATAACCGACGAAGGATTTTGCCAGGGTTTTTGTATTTCAGGGGCTCCGGCTTGATTTCCAGGTCCGTGAGCGTATAAAATATTGGTATGAAAAGGCAATCCCTTCGATTTCCAGGTCATCAGGCCGCCATCAAGGTTGACGACATTTTTAAATCCCTGATGAACCAACA
The DNA here is from genome assembly GCA_942493325.1 of uncultured Bacteroidales bacterium. Lineage (GTDB taxonomy): Bacteria > Bacteroidota > Bacteroidia > Bacteroidales > Prolixibacteraceae > JAAFHB01. Next base: position 6,839,614 of record OW818689.1, read on the forward strand.
GATCTGCAACCTTAACACTTCTGACACCTCCCGGACAAGCAGTGATAATCATTTTGTCTGTAGGGATATTTACGAGGCTATCCATGATCGCCGACATTGGATGCAAGATAACATTTGGTAACCTGACCGATTCGCGGATTGTTTCTTCAGGCTCGCGTACATCGAGTAAATATGCTTCGTTATTTTCAATGGCATTACAGGCATCTTCGGGCGAAATATGTTTGATCCCTTCAATATTAAAATTCTGGTTGTGGGGTGTTGAAGTAATATTCATAACTATATTTTTTTTATTGCGTTTTATCAAATGTTTTACCGGACTCTTGTCAGATGATTCATTCGCCACCAAAAATAGTAAAGGAAAGCGGATAGAAAAATTTAGCGATGAGATAAGTCAGTTTTTCTAAAATTATGTGGCTGATTCCGGTATTCGGGAAGCTTTGTTAAGCGTACAAAAAATGACATGCAAGAATCTGTTTAATTACAGGCTTCGTTGCACGTCATTGTTTAAAATCAAAAATTGCGGGTAAGTTATAATCCTGCATTTTGGGATTGATGAAAAAGAATCATCATTTCCAGCTTATCTCTCCGTTGGAGGCTGCTGTAGCCTGATCAATTTCGCACTTCCTTTTTGCACTTACAATTTTATTTTCTAAAACTTTCTTATTTTAGCTATGAGGTAAATTATCAGGACAATAACCAGTACAACGATGAAGATTCCTACACCCATACCCGCATTGAAGATTCCTTGAACTATATCACAACCCGAGAGGGTGAGCAGGGATGCGTAAAGTATAACATTTATAAATGTCTTGCTTTTCATTTAGATTCTGTATTAAACGTCTTCATCCCGAAATATCTTATCTGAGTGCATCCCTGATATTTTTGGCGGAATCCTGGTGCGTTAATAAAACCGGAAGTGTTTTGGCAGCAAAACTCTTCAAATCGGGATCGTCGCCATTTTCAGCATACCTTTTGAATTTATCGGTATCTTTTTCGTGATCGCTGACCATTTCGTCCATATATTCCTTGTCAAATTCAGCACCTTTTTTCTTTTGCAAATCAGTTACCTTCTCAAGATGTTTTTCATCCTCCAAAGCCGTTGGGAGATTAATACTTTTTTTGGATGCAATTTCCCTGAGTTCTTCAGCTACTTTTGAGTGATCTCTAACCATCATGGCTCCAAAGTCTCTGACTCTCTTGTTTACAGCATGCTCCTGAGCATATTTACCGAGTTCAACCTCCATCAATGAGCCGTTGGCTGCCTCACTCATAAATTCATAATTCTTATCCTTCTCACTTCCGACAATTGCGCTTTTTGTAGTATCCATCATCCCACTAATATTCATACTATCGATTTCGGAAGTTTTTTTGCGGGGTTTGGTATTACATGATACCAAAAATAGAGGTACCGCGACTAATAAAATAAAATTTGTTGTTTTCATTGCGTGTTGTTTTTAAATTATTTTTTAGATACATGTTATTAAAAATAAGTACATTAGTTTTATTGTTTAATGTATACGTTAATCAAGCCTGGCTTGATTTTCAGCTATTTTGATAAATGTTATTGTTTAAATTTTCCATTTAATAATCTAGCGGTAGATATCTTCGCCCTGATTTTTATACCAATCTTCCTCAAGGTAAGATGCCTCCTCCTCATTACGGGGATGAACACCCATTACGATTTTTCCATCCTTTATATCCTGTTCATATTTTTTGGCTCTTTCCTTAGGTAAGCCCGAGCCTATTAAAGCCCCAACAACTCCCCCGGTTAACCCCCCCGCACCTGCACCTGCAAGACCTGCTGCAAGCGGACCAGCAACAACAACGCCTAAACCCGGAATTATGATACTTGATCCAAGAGCTGCGATTATCCCGACTGTAGCACCTATTGTTCCTCCAATGGCAGATCCGGCTCCGGCTCCTTCCATGGCTTTGTTGCCAAATGTTGTCTCATTATCCTTATTTTTATCGAAATACCTTTTACGTGTTTCATCCGACATCATGATATTTATTTCATCCTCGCTAAAACCCCTTTCGTAGAGTCTGTTATAAGCCCTTTCAGCACTTGGCCGATCTTTGAATGAACCTGTAAGCAGATTCTCTTTTCTTTTATTTCTCATATTTTCCATACCTAAAATGTTAAGTGATCAAAAACAATGTCACAAATTTGGGGTTGTTAACCAGGTAAATCGTTACATAATTGACCCTTTATCTTACATCATTTCACTTTTTAGGGCCATATTTGTTGTCATTCATAACTTAGATAAAAGATAACGAACCAATTGAGGATGTCAAGGATGGAAAATTATGATCTTCAAAATCCTACAGGAACTTTTCTTGATTTCAAATGTTTAATAATTGCTTTTTTTAATGATTTAGGATAGGAATAAAAATTTATATAATCGGATAATGATGAAGAAGTTTGTGGCGAATAACAGCCTTTCTATCGCATTTCTGCTGCTTTTTTTTGCGTCAATGACAGGACAGATTTTTTTTGGATATAAGGAACATAATAAAGAACTTTTGGAAGAAGGAGGAACAACAATACAGTTAACATCCTATATGCTGTCAGGTCATTTCTTTCAGGCAACCTTCGAAAATTGGGAAAGTGAGTTTTTACAGATGGCACTTTTTGTTGTATTAACCATATTTCTCTATCAAAAAGGTTCATCTGAGTCGAAAGATCCGGATAAAAATGAGGAGGTTGACCGGGAGCCGGCTGACCGGAAAGATTCGCCATCTCCAGTTAATAAGGGCGGGTGGATATTAGTGATTTATGAGAACTCACTTTCAATTGTGCTGACTCTTTTGTTTATACTTTGTTTCATTCTGCATTTTTTCGGTAGCCTGGCAGACGAAAATGAAAAATTATTATTACAATCAATGCCAACGGAAACGGCTATGGACTATATTTCAGATCCAAGATTTTGGTTTGAATCATTTCAGAATTGGCAGAGCGAATTTCTCTCTGTATTTGCACTGGTCGTTTTATCCATTTTTTTGCGACAAAAAGGTTCACCGCAGTCAAAACCGGTTGATGCTCCTAATGCGGAGACAGGTGAGTAGTATTTTTGATTTAATTTTTTAACAAAAGATTTTTTTCACCTGTTTAAAGTTGCTTTAAATGAATTTCCGTGCAAAACCGTTTTTATTTTGGGCAATTCTTTACAATATGATACAAAAAAGAGGGTGCCTTTGCAGACCACCCTCATCATTTATAATGTAAGACAAAACACAACGATTAATTGCCTGAAAACGATTTTTTAATGGCTAACCTGATCCAATGTTCTGAGCATGGATCTGATTTTATCATGGTCAGCTTTTATCAAATTTCGTTGGTTCATAATCAAACTTTGAAGTGAGGAAGATAGCTCGCCAAAGTTGTTTTCTATCTCCTTATCATAAGTGGCAACTGCTACATCTTCACCATACTCGCATGAGGCGAGAATAGTTTTGCGGTCTTTTCCGGAAAGAGCAGCCTTAACATCCATCCATACCCTGAAAAATTTTCCGGTAATTCTTGTTCCCTCCTCCGGTTTTCCGCCCAGGAAGAATACTTGCTCAACAAGTTCCTGCCGGCATTTCCGGCTTGTCGAAATAAATGTCGCAAATAGAAGTTTCAAGTCACTTTCGTCTGTTTCTTTTGATGCAGTTTCATAACCTTCTATACGGTCATTATTGATCTCGATGAGCGTGTTCAGCGTTTCAATTGCTTTGTCGTTGTTCATGGCTTTCAGTTTTTATTGTTTAATTAATGATTCACAGATAGATTTAAAGAGAGTCCATATCTGTGTACATCTTCTGTCACCATTAATAGAACACAGATGACACTGATTGAACTGATTTTCACGGATTTTCTTATCTGTGCTCATCTGTAACATCCGTGTCATAAGTGTTCGTGTTTTTATCTCAGAGTTTTATCAGGGATTTTGTGGTCTTACCCGGCGTTTGGTGGTGTCCATTGTATCCCTCATCATATTCCGTTTTGAAGCATCTTTTTTCCAGCGGGCTGAATCCTTCTTTACACCCTTGCTGTCATAATTTGTGCCTGATTTTTCGCGTTTTAAGTCACCTTTTTTCCATTTGGCGGTGTCGTGCATGTCCTGGTTCATATTCCGGTGTGCGGAATCAGGATATGTGTGCATATCTCCTGGTTTTGCATCCCCCTGTAAAACCAGCGCCATACCACATTTGGGGCAATTCCCGGGTTTATTTTTGGTTACTTCAGGATGCATGGTGCAGGTATACTTGGGTGTTTTCACCAATATTGCGTCCTTTTTCTTTGTGGTCTGACTATAAACCGTATTGAATGATGAGGCACTCAATATCAATCCTGCTACGAGTACTAATGAATAAAATAGTTTTTTTTTCATGATGTCACAATTTTAAAATTTTACTTTTTTTAATTATCACATTTTCTTCATCATGTGCTGTTTACAGTATGCTATTTTATTTAGTATAGTTTAGTTATTATTAAGCCTTCAGGTAATTGTTTTAGCGGCTTTAGGTTAGAAACCAGATCTGCTTCAAACAGATATGTCGTCTTCAGAGTTACCTGACTGACGACATATCAGCTTTTCAACCGATTACTATTACATAAATTTTAAGCCCAGTGAAAAGGTTAAAACATTTCCTTTATTGACAAATCCAATTTTCGAGGGCGAGAAGTTCCCATCAGAATAGTCGGTAAGTGCCCATTCATAGCGAATATCAAATACAATCGGTCCCATATCTACTCCCGCGCCCAATTGCCAGTCCCAGATATTGTTTTTGAAGTTGTTGGGATCAAATTTGGGCAGGTTAGACTCAATGTCACTGCTATTGAGTATAAATGACATTGCAGGACCTGTAAAGGCATGAATTGATACAAGACGAAGGTCTATCAGATTAAAACCCAGTAAGACCGGAACTTGTATTGTCTTTAATTTAAATGTCTGGTTGCTTGCTCCACCCGTAGGCGAACTAAAGTCATTCTCACCCTTTCGTACACAATATAAAAGTTCGGGTTGCAGATAAATCCGTTCACCACCCAACCGGGCAAACAATCCAAGATTGTAACCCATCTTGGCATCCGATTTAAAGTCGTCGAAGGTATACCCCTCAACTGTCGCGTTATCGGTTGTAATTTTAGTGGAATTTATACTTCCCTTTACACCCAGGTCAAATGTCATGTTACCTTGGGCATATGTTGACAGTAAAGCTGTCATTAATGCGAATGTTAAAATTAATTTTTTCATAATCATAATGTTTGTTTAAACTATAAATTTTCTTGTCTCATTTTATCAGAATCAGGCGTTATGGCACCTTCACATTTGTTCACCCATGAATAGACTTTTGTGAAGGCTTGCGAACAAACAGATTGCCTATTTTTGATATAACTCCTGAGTTATTTATTACCATGGTAGAGATTTTTTCGACCAATACAGAAATTAAAAATCCTCTGATACTCCTGTTTCTGCCTAAGACCTTATCGAGTACGTAGTTGGATCCCAGACTCAGACCCGCTTTAGCAAGGCTGCTCTTAACATCTTCATCGCCGGCCAGGTTTTTCAGAATAGTAGCAGGATTTAGCGTATAGACTAATTCCTTAAAGTTATGCTGGATTTCTACTTCCTGGCTGAATTTTTCTGACTTTAGATGCATAATGCGCAGAACCAGTTCCGCATGGTTTGTAATTAATTTGTTTTCCATATTTTTTGCCTTATAAGAATTGATCGTATTTCAATTATCAGTAAATATCTTTCTGATGATTTTGTCGCGCATGGGCTTATCAATTAGTTTTTTCCGCACCAGAATCAGGATGATTCCAAGCAGCAAATAAAATGCACTGACAATTGAAAATCCAGAATAAGTATCACCCATTATGGCTGAAAGATACAAAGCGACCCACAGACTTAGAAAGACCACAAATAAAATTACCACCAACCCTGAAAGCAGTATTCCAATCAGACTTGCTCCGAAAACTGATGATTTCTCGATTGCCTGAAGTTTTTTTAACTCATAGGTTGTACGAATGTATTGCTTCAGACTATCAGTCAGTTCTACTATTTTACCATTTTCCGGCATAACGAAATATTTTAGTAACAGTGTGATTTAATGTGCTGAATGTGAAAAGGGGTCAACCGGATGCTTATTTGCTTAAGGTTGACCTCTTTTTTCATTGATTGAAAGTCTCATTCTGCCTGACTCTACCCAGATTTTCATCAGCAAATTCGCGCACTTCATGAGCCTTGTTTTGTAATAGACTGGCTTTTTCCTTCACTTTTTTCTTGATGTCATCTGCCATATCTTTTGCTCCGCTTACGATTTTATTACGAATTTCGCTTCCTTTTTCGGGTGCAAATAAAATACCGATAGCTGCTCCTGCAAGTGCTCCAATTGCCAGAGCTCCAATTAACTTACTTGTTTCCATTGAATTTTTCATTTTGTAATTTTTTGTTAAAATTCATCTAAATAGGATCATTCCCCCTGAAGTCCCGCAATTAAAGCAGATTTTACAAAGTGATGCCAACTAAAGCTGACTTACTACTGTAAGTTAATCATAATCAATGCGGGTAAATTAAGCAGATAGCCCATTACGTCTTTTTTTTATATAAAGAACTTTAATCTTATTTCATTACAAAGGTGTCGATCATTATACCCTTAGACGTTACACAATTTTGTAAATAAGTTACATGATTTGCGCTTTAGGTTTCACGTAAATCAGATTTTAGTAGCTGCGTAATTCATTCGAGTTCACTCAAATCAAATTGTTCAAGATTTTTTCTCGCTGGAGCTGTGAGCATTTCGCCTGTAATCGAGAACCTGGATCCATGACATGGACAGTCCCAGCTTTTCTCCGAATTATTCCATGCAACAACACATTTTATATGTGAACATGAGGGATTTACTGCAAATAATTTACCGGATTCATCCTTGTATAACGCGATAGTCTTACCCTCATATTTCACCACTTTTGCTTCCCCTTTTTTTATGTCGACTGCATTTTCAATTTCTTTTATCCCCCATCTGCCCCCTATAAAAATACCAATTACATCTGCAGCTTCTTTAACGATGCCTTCAAATCCGGCGATCAGTTTCACCCGGTTTGGATTAAATAATTCCTGATATTCGCTCGTTCCTTTTAGTATGATATCGGTTAAAATAATCGATGAAGCAGTGCCATAAGTAATTCCGTTACCGCCGAAACCGGTAGCTACTAAAATATTTTCGGGATTTCCCGGTAAATGTCCAATGTATGGCAGACCATCGGCTGATTCAAAAAATTGCGAAGACCAGCGAAATGCAATATCCTCAACATCATAATATTTACGAATATATTTTTCAAGTTTTGTGAAACAAAAATTCGTGTTTTTTTTATGCCCACTCTTGTGATCTTCGCCTCCTGCAATCAGGTATCTGCCTCCTTCTGTTTCCTGCGTCCGGAAATAGTGGTATGGATCGTATAAGTCATAGATTAATGCATCCGGATAATTGTTGTCTTTGAGTTTAACGGCCATCGCATAGCTTCGGTAGGGCGCGCACCGGAAATGTAATACGTTTACTCCGGGAGGAATATGCGTTGCATAAACTACATAATTCGTTTGTATTTTTCCTTTTGTGGTTACGACAACGGTTTCTTTATTCTCCTGATAAATGTCTTCCACCCTGCAGTTTTGAATTATCCTTCCACCCGCTTTTTCGAATACATTTGCTATTCCGAACAAGTATTTTGTGGAATGCATCTGACCCTGACCACCGGCTTTTGCTGCTTTTTCGAACGGAAGCGGAATTGGTAAGGCAGTGCAATAGTCTATCTCAATTCCCACTGCTTTGGTTCCTTCGATTATTTTTTCCAGTTCACTGTTTTGCTTTTCATCCTGTGAAAACAGGTAAGCCTCTTTCTTACCAAATCCGCAGTCAATTGCATATTCTCTGACATTTCGCTCAATCATTTCAATCGCATCATTGGTTATTCGCGCCACTTTCTGTGCATTTATTTCTCCGAAGTCGTTTTTTATACGATAATAGGGTGTATCCAATATCGTATTCAAATGAGCCGTGGTGCCTCCTGTAGTGCCGAATCCGATTTCCTGAGCTTCTGCAATTACACAAGCTATTCCTGCATTCTGCAGTCTAAGCCCTGTACTAACCCCGGTAATTCCCCCACCTACAATAACGACATCGGCTACGGTGGGAAAATTTTGAACGAAAGCTGAGTAAGTTGGCATAGCATGCTGCCATAAGCTAAGTGTTTGTCCATCACGTTTCATTTTTCAAATTTGTTAATAGGTTTTAAATTCAATCTGCATAAATACGTAGTCCCGGATTTATTGACACTTCGTAATAGTTTCTTTGCCAGCTGCTTCGTAGTATATTATACTTATTTAAATCAGATTGTGATGAAAATATGCATCTCAACATTATGCTCCAATTCATCATCTTTCAACAAAATGAGTTCACCAGTTCCTTTTAAATCATCCATTATCCACCAGGAACCGGTAATTTTCTCTGACTGAAAAACGGTTATCCTGTAAGTTGATCTCCTGTATCGGTAAACTATGGAAACTGACGGCCAGTCCAACGGAAAACAAGGTTTAAATTGTAACCGGTCGTTTAGTAATTCCATCCCCAGTAAGGAGCCAATTATAAATTGATACATCCAGCCTGACGAACCTGTATACCAAGTCCATCCGCCTCTTCCTTTATGCGATTCATTCGCATAAATATCTGCTGCCATCACATATGGTTCAACTTTATAGATCTGCATTGAAGCGGAATCGTTTGAATGACTCAGGGGCTGGATCATTTGGAACAATTCCCAGACTTTGGTCCTTTCACCTAATGCCGCAAAGGCCATAAGGGCCCAGATTGCGGCGTGTGAATATTGTCCGCCATTTTCGCGGACTCCCGGAACATAACCCTGGATATACCCCGGATTGGGACCTTTTGCATTAAATGGAGGATCCAGAAGCTGGATTAACTTCAGATCTCTTCTGACCAGGTATTTGTCTACCGAGGCCATCGCCGTAACCTGTCGTGGTTTTGTTGCGGCACCGGATAACACAGACCAGCTTTGGGCAATGGCGTCGATACGGCATTCGTCATTCACCCTGGAGCCCAGAGGTGTGCCATCATCAAAATAGGCACGCAAGTACCATTCACCGTCCCAACATGAAGCTTCTATATTTGATTGCAATAAGGCTGCTTCTTTTTTACAGCGCTGAGCAAAAAGAGTATCCCCAAAATCACTGGCAATATCAGTAAAACGCATAAGTACACTATACTGGAAAAATGCAAGCCAAACACTTTCCCCCTGGCCCTTATTGCCTACACGGTCCATTCCATCATTCCAGTCTCCCGATCCGATAAGTGGTAAGCCGTGGTTCCCTTTAGACAGACTATGATTTATAGCCCGTACGCAGTGTTCATAAAGTGTACCACTTAGATTACCGCTGACAGGCAGGTCATACAATGAATCTTCCTCCTTGTGAAGGAGCCGGCTCTCCAGGAATCCGACCGTCACGGCCAGTATGTTGGTATCGCCAGTCGCAACGATATACCTTGAAACCACAAACGGCAGCCAGAGCATATCATCTGAACAGCGCGTGCGGACACCTCTTCCTTCGGGCGGATGCCACCAGTGCTGAACATCGCCTTCAGCGAACTGTCTTGATGCACTCAATAATATTTGTTCACGTGCAAGGCCTGGCTGTGAAGGCAATAATGCCAGCACATCCTGAAGCTGATCCCTGAATCCGAAGGCTCCCCCGGATTGATAAAAACCACTGCGGGCAAAAATCCGGCAGGCCATTGTCTGATAAGTAAGCCAGCCATTCGCCAAAATATTGAGAGAGTGATCCGGAGTCGTAACTTTTACTCTGCCTAATACCTCTTTCCAATATTGTTTTACATTTTGCAACGATTGCATTACCCGATCGGGATCGGCAAATTTACGGATCAATGTAACTGCTGCCGGTGTATTTACCTCGTTGCCGATCTGGAAAATTATTTCCTTTTCGTCACCATCATGTAAATCAAATTTTACCTGTAATGCGGCACAGGCATCAATACCGGCACCCACCTTACCCGAAAGTTTTTTGCGGTAGAGGGCCTGTGGATTTGCCAGGTTCCTGTTTCGACCGATAAATTCGGTACGGTCGGCTGTATAACTCAAATCAGCAGCTCCATCGACTTTAAAAAAGGTTACACGATCTGCAAAAGCAGTATTGTACCTGTTCCTTAAGAACAAAGCGCCGGTACCGGAATCTATTTCGGAAAGAATATGCAAATTTGTTTTGGAACGCACATCACCCAAAATGATTTCAAGAAATCCGGTGGCAGAGAATCTGTATTCCTTCCCGGAACGATTTTTTATTTTTAGTACAATAAATTTAACAGGCAGATCTCTATCGACAAAGACAGACATTGATGAGAAAATACCCAGTTCATAATGCTCGAAATTCGTGTAGCCAAAGCCATGTGAAATAAGATATGGTGATGGACCTTTGGCAGGAAATGGTGAAGGTGACCAGAAATGGCCAGTGCTTTCATTCCGCAAATAAAAAGCTTCACCGCCAAAATCACTTACCGGGTCGTTACTCCAGGGTGTAAGTCGATATTCATGAGCATTGACGGCCCAGGTATAGGCTGATCCGCTTTCTGAAATTACGGTGCCAAAATTCGGATTTGCGATTACATTAACCCATGGAGCCGGAGTATTTTTCCGGCTATCTGTCATTATTTTATACTCATCACCGTCGGGTGTAAAGCCACCGGTTCCGTTAAAGAATAAAAGATTGTCTGGTAAGGACATACTGAGTCGGTTATCACGGGAGGCAAGTTGATTTGAATCCAGTAATGGAGGCAATATTTTATCAATAATATGACGGTTTACCTGTTCTGAGAGAGTTCCTTTATTATCGTAAATAATAACCCTTGCAATGCTTTCAAATAATACACGGTCATATGAAGATAGCTGATCGGCGGATTTTACAAAAATATTACCCGGATTGCCATAGGTAGGTTTGCTGCCAGTCAATGATGTTGTGATCACCCCCAGGATTTGATCCTGCAAAGCTTGTCTGTACGAACCCGGATCCTCATTCCATATCATCAGATCGACTGCCAGTCCTTTTAATCGCCAGTAAGCATGTGCCTGCACCATCTGCTTCACAAGTTCCATACTATCCGAATCGTAGATGTGTACCAGTACAATGGGTAGGTCGCCCGAAACAGCATGGCTCCAAAGCCCCGATTGCCCTCTGAAATTGTTACTAATAACCGTAGCATCAGCCCGCAGAGCCGGATTGTTGAAGATAACCGAAGTTGCCAGCGCATTGTAAAGTTGTGCATCGGCTTCTGTTGCATTGATCTGACGCAGTAATACCTGGCTATGGGTCCATGCAAGTTCAAAAGCACGTCTTTTCAGGTGCAGATCCTTGTATTTTAACATCAGCGCTTCACAACCTTCCCTGTTTTCACTTATGCCGTAAATGAGGTCTATCGTAGCTGCATGGAATGGCTTTATACTTATGCGGTAACGGATAGCCATGATGGGATCAAGTACCGATCCCTGTTTGCCGGAAAGTACTTCAATGTCCATTGCCTGCGGATGCGTCAGGGTTTTTCCCCTGCCAATAAACTGCATGCGGTCTGTTTCATAGGATACCTCTTCAACAGTAGCTCCGCTAACATTCATTAGGTGGAATATCCATGGCGGTTTTTCATCTTCTGATCGCGGCCGGCGTGTACAAAAAACAGCCTGATGTTCCGGGCTGATTTCGGTCTGGACGAACAGGTTACTAAACGCCGGATGTGCTTCATCCGAAGCCTGGCTTGCCATTACGATCTCGGTATAGCTGGTAATATCCAGGATTTTAACTGACTGGGTTTTGTTGGTTAACCTGATCCGCCTTGTTTCTGCGTCATCCTCGGGGGATACCACTACTTCAGTTTTGGTATCAATCCCGAAATCATGACGGCGGAATTCAACATGCCCTTGCGAAAATATAACGCCATAATTCTGTGGAAATGACAAAGTAGGCTGATAGGTATTCGACCAGAAGTTGCCGCTTTTTGTGTCTTTAATGTAACAAAATATGCCCTTGTTATCCAATGTCGAATCTTCCCTCCAGCGCGTAACAGCAATATCTTTCCAGCGGCTGTACCCTCCTCCCGAATTTGTAATCATCACCTGGTAACGGCCATTGCTTAATAGCTGAATTTCAGGTATCCTCGTATTGGCGGTAGTAATGTTGCGAACTTCTATATCGGCAGAAGTAACATGGGTCTCTATAATGTCTGCCGTGTGTGCATAAAATAGGGTAGCCCGTGGTATTCTCTCCTGGACCAGCAATATTGAAGCCTGGAAGCGAAGTTCTGACAAGAACCTTTGTTGCATCGGTTTATTGAGTAAGAGATATGCCAGTGAGACAAGCCCCATGCCTTGGTGGTGAACCATATAGGATCGAATAATAACATTTTCCTTACCCCTTGGAAGGCGGTTTGCCGTATAATCAATCGCTTCAAAAAAGCCAAACTCTCCTTCAAATCCCTTGCGGGCTAATAATTGCAGGTTTGAACAAGCCTTTATAGGTGAAACCATCAGGGCCATCATGGAGGCATAAGGAGCTATAACAAGATCTTCTTCCAGCCCCCGCTTCAACCCCAGCCCCGGTACGCCAAAAGCCCGGTACTGATAAATCTGATTTGCATCCGTCCTGTTATAGGCCGATTCCGAAATTCCCCACGGAACTCCCCGCAAACCTGCATAGTGAATTTGCCGTTTCACCGTCGATGTGCAGGTCTGATTCAGTAACGTATTATCAAAAGAGGGCATCACCAATTGGGGCATAAGATATTCAAACATCGAGCCGCTCCATGACAACAATATCTGTTCACCGCCCGAATTGGTCAGCAACCGGCCAAGAGCAAACCAGCTATCCTGTGGTAATTTACCTTGTGATATGGCTACAAAAATTCCTAACCGGGCTTCCGATGCGAGCAAATCATAATAGCTGTCGTCTTTTCTTTGGTCATCGACATTATAACCTATTCTTAAAAGACTGGTAGTTTTATTAAACAGGAAGCCATATTCAACGTCACTAAATTCCTCACACTGAGCGGCCATGAATTTCATCATATTAATCCATTCCGTTGCCTGCTCACCTCCCCGGGTAACGCAATCGCGCATGCTGATCAGCCAATCGTTATCTTCAGGTGTGTTGTTGCTTCTCCGTTCGTAACGCTCAATATGTTCTAAAATAGCCTCCCGATTATCGGAAATATCGAGCAGTGAAGGAATATGATCGGTGCTGACCAGGTCACTGAAATACTCCGGGGCAGGTAATATTTCCATCCAGGGAACCAATTGACCCAGGTCTTCACGGATGTTCTTCAACTGCACTAAGAATCTGCTGGTCCATCTGTTGAAATCATCCGGAATTTTTGATTGTTGTACAATTAATTCATTGGTAAGCGCAATCGATTCATCGAGGTACTTTTTAAGGTTGGATAATGTATTGCTTTCAGATTCAGCAAGCTTGGCCAGCTCAAGGAGCTTTTCAATCATATCAGGATATTTCCCGTTTGAATAGTCCCGCACGATCAATATAGTTGTGATGGCCCCTTCAACTATTTTCCGGCTGAATACAGGCTGTGCAGGAAGTGCTATAAATGCCTGGCGTAACGTGAGTAAATGTCCTATAAGATTGCCGCTGTCAACCGTTGAAACATAGCGGGGTTGGAGTGGCAATAATGAATCAGTATCATACCAGTTTAAGAAATGACCTTTATACCGCTCAAGCTTAAACATCGTCTTAAAAGTGTTGTGGCATCTGCGGATTAGTTCACCACTACCAATATAACCAAAGTCATAAGCTGAAAGACTGGCCAGGAAAGCAAGACCTATATTTGTGGGAGAAGTACGGTGTGCAATGGCAGCAACAGGTTGTTCCTGGTAATTGTCAGGTGGCAGCCAATTATCCCTGGCAGTGACAAATTGTTCAAAAAACAACCACGTTTTGCGTGCGGATTTATGAAGAAACGAAAATTGTTCTTCCGATAGTTTAGGTATTTGTTCTGTTTCGGGTTGACTAAGGCGCCCAGCAATGGCAGGTGCCAAAATCCAAAGGATAAGAATGGGTTCAGCGATAAGCAATCCTGCAGGGTTGATGTATTGCAACATAATTGCAATGGCAACCGATAGAGCCGGAGCAGCCCACATTGTACGGTACACCGAAAGTAAATCGTTACGTGAATGTGCTGATGCTGTGGCAGAAGGTGTCCATTGCAATAAATTTTTCCGTGAGATGATCATACGCCAGAGAGTACGTAAAACAGCATTAGTATATTTAATGGCTTCATAAGGCAGCACAGCCATGTCGAAAAGGAAACGAAAGACTACATCTCTGACAGATATGCTGACTTCCAGTAAATGAGCTTTAAAAGTAAGATCAATTGGCTTATTTAAAAGTCGCCACCCTGCGGCTGCAATTACAGGCAATAAAATGAAAATAGCCACAGTGGCAGTCCAAAACCACGGGAAAGGCAAAATTGACCAACCGAGCACCAGAAGCAAAAGCAAAGTGAGTGGAAACAGGCTTCTGCGCAGATTGTCAAAAATTTTCCACCTCGACAAAGCCGAAAGTTTGTTTGTCATTAAACGACCTTTAGCACCCGGGATTAATGGCAGTATCCAGGCAAATATCTGCCAGTCGCCCCTAATCCATCGGTACCGGCGTTTTACATCAGCCTGGTATTGTTCCGGACTTTCTTCATATACAAGCACATCGCTCACTAACCCTGAGCGGGTATAACATCCTTCAATCAGATCATGACTCAATATTCTGTTTACGGGAAACTTATTTTGTACAGATTGCTCAAAAATATCTACATCATAAATCCCTTTGCCGATAAATGAACCTTCAGCGAAAATATCCTGGTACACATCTGAAGAGGCACGCGTGTAAGGATCAACTCCCAAAATATTGCCATGCAAACGCAGGTAAAGGGAAGGAACTCTCATGGGGATTGCTGATTCGACCCGGGGTTGAAGTATTCCATATCCTTCCGTAACCCGCCTTTTTTTATGATTATAAATTGCATGATTCAGCGGATGAGCCATGGTGCCGATCAGATTCCAGGCTGCCCCGCGAGGCAGCTGTGTATCAGAATCGAGCGTGAGGACATACTTTACCCGTGATTGCTCAGGGAATGAGCCAACGATTAATGAAAATTCATCCCGGTTTTGCCCCAGAATAAATGCATTAAGTGCGGATAATTTGCCTCTTTTGCGTTCATATCCCATGAATTTTTTCTCGACGGGATTCCATATCCTGGGACGATGAAACAGGAAAAAAATATCATGATCGGGCTGTTTATATTTTAAATTTAATTCCTCAATTCGGGTACTGACCAGTTCAAGGAGTTCATCATCCTGTGGCATGGTTGGGCTGTCGGCATCCAAAAAATCGGTCAATAACCCAAAATGCAGGTTCGTTTCGTTGTTCGCCAGGTAACGTATTTCAAGTGATTCGATAAGTTGTTCAATATAAGCCTTTCCCGCAAGCATGGTTGGCACAACTACAAGGGTACGGTATTCAGGAGGAATTCCCTTCGAGAAGTCCATACGTGGAAGTAATTGTGGCTTAACCCAGATTGTGGACAGCCAGTTCACCAAAGATACTGCCAATTGAGCAGATCCGGATACCGACAATATTCCGGTAACTGTTAGTGCCAGCCAGCCAATATTGCCATAACTCCAGGCGATGTGGAGCATCCCTGATGCCAACAACAGAGTGAGCAGAATAATTGAGAGCAGGTAAATAAAAACGGGCATTTCCGCTGTAAAACGTCTCACTCTTTGCCTTAATGCTCCGTGTATGCCCACAGCTTTTTGTGTTTCCGCCAGGCCTTTGTCAATCAGGTAATATCCAATATGATCTTCTCTTTTGGATTCTAAATTTAGTTCTATGTGTTTTGTGGCCAACTCAAGCACTTTTTGCGCCACTTCAGTTTCGGATAAAAGGGATGCTTTTGCTGTCGCCTCCACAACATGACGGTACCTGTCGCGTGTGGCAAAATCCATGAGAGGATATGTTCCTGTAAGATCCTTTCTGAATATCTGCTCTATACTGTTAAGTGATTCAACAAATTCGCGCCAGTCTGTTGCACTAAGAAAACGTAATGTGCCGATACTGTTCCTGACAGACACCTGATCAGCAGCCTGTTTCTGATTTTCTTCGCGTACAAGGTCTTCGCTGCTTAATTCAATCCCCCGCAATTGTTGTTCGAGCCAGCTAAGGGGTAATGACGATGCGGGACCGGTACCCTGTAGTTTTCGTGTAAAACCTGCTACAAAAGGACCTGATAACACGGGCTTTGAGCGGGCCATATCGGCGATGGTAAGAATTAAATCGCCGGGTTGTTCCTTTACAGTGGTTAATATCCTGTCAGTCCAATAATCAGCAAGATTCTGATCAATCATATGCAACGCAATTTTGCCCGATACCCTGCGAAGATTTTCAATTACTGCCAGACGGAGCATAATGGGTATGGCCCACAATTCACCATGGGTAAGAATGGAATTCTTCTGGTAGGCAGAAATGAAACCGGTGAGATTTTTAACATCTACACGGCCATCACTATGAGAGATAATTTCCAGGACAATATCATAAACCCGGGGCATCCCTGCTGAATTACCCTCAGCAAGACAGGGTAATCCTTCACTATATCCCTGGGGCAGATGTTTCCTGGCAATTACAAATTGTTCTTCAATAAGATAGAAATTATCAAGCAACCATTCAGCGGCAGGTGCGAGAATTTTGTCTTCCCTGATGCTTTCTACGAGTAGTTTGCGCACCTCCAGTAAAGTCTCCTCATTATCATCAAGTCTTTTAAGTAACTGATCAGGGGATTTTTCTTTTAGTAATTTATGGGAACGAGCCACTACTTCACCGTGGAGATTCAACATATTGGAACTGTACAGTTCCGACCTGAATGGCTCTTCATTATTGTAGTGCCGGTTTCCGCCTCCATAAAAATAGGCACGTAAGCGGGGTAAAATATCCAAAACAGTACTGCTGTTCATCCTGAAATAGCGGTATTAATTGATTATTAGGGTGTCCGAAAGAAACTTCACGCTTACTTCGAACTCAATACTCATTCTTATTTTGTACCGCCAGCTTACTATTTTCACATCCTCATTGTTCCCTGATAAATTATTTAAAATTGG
Source organism: uncultured Bacteroidales bacterium (assembly GCA_942493325.1). Taxonomy (GTDB): domain Bacteria; phylum Bacteroidota; class Bacteroidia; order Bacteroidales; family Prolixibacteraceae; genus JAAFHB01. The sequence continues at coordinate 6,856,829 of OW818689.1, forward strand.
ATCATACTTAAAGCTGTCAAATCAAAAATTACGAACGGGCACCTATGGGGATACAACAAATCAAAGTGAATATGGTTCTTCCCTGACGGGTGGTCATGTAGTTTAGAAGTATTTTCAGTTCGCTGGCTCAATCAGCGACAGTACAATTTATTTATTGGAAATATCAATTCCTCATAATACGCTAACAAAAAGAAATGGTTAAAGTTGAAGGAACCAGTATTACTTTCATGCAGAAAAATTCATCCTTTTTTGCGGCCACAAAAAAATATTCCCCGAAGCATGGGGAGTTCCATGAGAAAATAAATTTATCAATAAATCAATTGTCGGTACTTCTCATGGAACTCCATACCCGGAGAAAATCATTTTGTCTGACAGCCGGGGGATCATAATTTTTTGTGCCGCATTCTAAAATTATTCCCGGCGGCATGTTCGTTTCATGCAGGGACAATTTTTGATTTTTCTCTTTCCCAAAAGCGATGCTGAGCTACTGCGTTAATAAAATCATTTGGTGTCTTGTCGATAATAATTCCCGGGACGGTTCCATGACTCAACATTTCACCCACATAGGATTTACTAATTAGTTGTACACCCTGACCATTTGCTGCAATTGCCTTGCAATGCCTGAAGGCTTCATCTACAAAATGAATAACTTGCGGTTCCTTAACCAAAGCTTTTGCACTTTCTGCACCGGAAGGAATATATACTGCATCAAACAATACCGAGGCAGAGGTTAAAAAACTTTGATCAACCTTGATTTCTTTGCCGGCAATGCTTTTTATTGTTCCCAGTTTTGGAGCGACGATCTTAATTTTTGCACCCGCCGATTCAAGTTCTTTTTTCATCTGATTCAGCGAATTATCATCAACCCCATTTGCAGCCAGTACGGCAATTTGTCGCGTCTTTATTGAATCTTTAACCGTGTTTACCATACTTAGGGCACCCGATTTTTCAATGCTTTGCTTCCTGTCAACAGGTTCGTATTCCTTCACATTTCCATCGGCAGGTATACTATGATTAATCGGATAGAATGGCTGTTCAGGAACTGGCAATCCTAAGCCGTCGGCCACACGGGCAGCCAATGTTTTATTCACCTGGGTCAGTATGCCCAACATCCTTTCACGAATTGGAATCCGTTCGACTTTTCCCAGTTCAAAAATCAGGGCATCTGCCAAATGATTTTTTTCATACTCCGACTGGCTGTTATAAAACAAAGTTGCCTGGCTAAAATGGTCGAAAAAGCTTCGGCTCCGTGCACGGATCTTTTTGGCATCAATCCTTTCTTCAAAGCTTGTGAATCCACCCTCAGCGGTAGTGGCCTGGAGTGGATAATCTTTGCTGATTGAATTAGGCTGATAACTGGTTTTGTCGCTGTTTATTGTCTGCCGCATATGTCCGTCACGCTGATTATTGGCAACGGTTGCGAGGGGACGGTTAATGGGAATTTCATGGAAATTGGGGCTTCCCAACCGTGATAACTGGGTGTCGGTATATGAAAATAATCTTCCCTGCAACAGCGGGTCATTGGTAAAATCGATTCCCGGTACGATATGTCCCGGATGGAAGGCGACCTGCTCTGTTTCAGCAAAGAAATTATCGGGATTACGGTTTAGTGTGAGCTTCCCGATACGTTGTACCGGAATTATCTCTTCGGGAATTAATTTTGTTGCATCAAGCAGATCAAAATCGAAGGCAAATTCATCCGTTTCGGGAATTACCTGAATGCCTAGTTCCCATTCGGGAAAATCACCGTTTTCGATCGAATCCCACAAATCCCTGCGATGAAAATCGGGATCCTTTCCCGAAATATTTTGCGCCTCATCCCATGCAACAGAATGAACGCCCAAAATGGGTTTCCAATGGAATTTTACAAAATGCGAAATCCCTTCTGCATTTATAAAACGGAACGTATGCACACCAAAACCTTCCATCATTCTGAAACTGCGTGGTATTGCACGGTCGCTCATTAACCACATAATCATATGCGTACTCTCGGGCATCAGTGAAATAAAATCCCAGAAGGTATCATGCGCTGAGGCGGCTTGCGGGATTTCATTATGCGGTTCCGGCTTCACGGCATGCACCAGGTCAGGAAATTTAATCGCATCCTGAATAAAAAATACAGGCATATTGTTACCCACCAGGTCATAATTGCCCTCTTCAGTATAGAACTTCACCGCAAATCCCCTGACATCGCGTGCCAGATCGGAAGAACCCCGCGATCCGGCAACTGTTGAAAACCGAACAAAAACAGGGGTTGGTTTAGTGATATCGTTTAAAAATTTTGCTTTTGTGTATTCCGGAATTGGCTTGTACAATTGAAAAATACCATGCGCCGCGGAACCCCGGGCATGAACGATTCTTTCAGGAATCCTTTCATGATCGAAGTGGGTAATTTTTTCACGCAATATGAAATCTTCCAATAACGTGGCACCTCTTTCACCCGATTTCAGTGAATTTTGATTATCGTTAATAAGTAATCCCTGATTTGTGGTAAGCAATTTTTGATCGCCATTTTGTGTGTCAGGTAAAAGATCTTTTGCTTTCGAGTTTTTAGTTGTCATGATCGGTTGTGTTTAACTGTTATTGTTTGTTTTATTCGGAAAACAATTGCGGGAAGTATTAATGAGGAAAATCCTTACCCTGAAAATAACCATAACAAAACTTCAACTAAGCAACTGACCAACTGTAGGGTTGAGCGTGCTTCAGGGGAGGGATTTTAAGCAGTACGATGGGTAATTACCATCAACTAGTTTAGATAACAGAAAAAAAGGTGAGCATTACACGCAAAGGGTGTAATGCTCACCTTGATCTCACCATGATTTGTTTAATACGCTTCATGACTTGTTGATTTTCTCTCTCACGGGCATTTTCTACCGGTATTTGTCATCCATCCGGTTCGATTTCCAGTCTTCTTCAAAAAAGGAGGCATCTTCATCACTGCGAGGATGAACACCCATAACAATGTTTCCTTCTTTGATGTCTTTCTCATAAATTTTGGCTTTTTCTTCCGGTATTCCGGAGCCTACCAATGCGCCAACGATTCCGCCGGTTATACCGCCTGCACCGGCACCTGCAAGACCTGCGGCAAGTGGTCCGGCTATAACGATACCTAAACCTGGAATAATCAGGCTGGTACCAAGTGCAGCAATGATTCCTACTGCAGCGCCGATTGTTCCACCAATGGCGGAGCCTGCACCTGCACCTTCCATAGCTTTAGTGCCAAATTTGCTTTCGTCGTCTTTATTAAAATATTTTTTGCGGGTTTCATCCGACATCATAATATTAATCTGATCATCGGTATACCCTCTGGCACGAAGCCTTTCGTATGCGCTTTCTGCGCTGGTTCTGTCTGTAAATGATCCTGTGACAAAGTCACTTCTTTTTCCGTATTCGGGTTCCATAGCTTTAATTTTAATTTAATTATTAATTGTATTTATTTAAAAATTCTTTAACTGATCAGACTTCGGAAGCTTCGATATTTATTGAAGCCTCGGCAATTGCCGTCAGCTTTTCGTCGGCATCCTTTTCCTGTGACAAAGTTTCTTCCAGTAAGGATGCGGCTTTTTCTTCACCAAGTGTCGAAGCAAATGCCCGCAATGTTCCATAGGTGGCAATTTCATAATGCTCAACTTTTTGGGCTGCCAATATGATGGCTGCATCACGTACGACACCTTTTTCGGCTGACTTCATAATTTCTTCAGCTTCTTCAATCAAACCATCCATAGCTTTGCATTTTTTGGATTCCTGTTTTTCTCCAATTGACGCAAAAACCTCATTCAGCCGGCTAATCTGCTGATTGGTGATTTCGAGATGGTCTTTCAGCGCTTTAGCTAATTCAGGAGAAGTAACATTACTTATCATCCTGGGAATTGCTTTTGTCAGGGCTTTTTCAGCCCCATATACGTCTTTTAGTTCTTCTACAAAAAGATCTCGCAGGCCCTGGGCTGCTGGTGATTTAGCTTTTGTTGCCATTTTTTTTATTTTTAATATTAATGAATAATCTATTATTGATGATGACGCAAAAGTGGGTTGGATGACAATCTAATACGTTACAGATTTTCCTGATAATATTACATGATTTCACTTTTTTAAAGCTTTTCCAGTTTTTTCAAAACACTGTTCAGATTTACCCCGTTTTTCAAAACAGGTTGCCATAAGTCTCCGACCTTGGTTAATCGTTGCAACATGTTTTTAATTGTAAACATTTCGGGTGACAACCTATGATCAACTTCACTCCATTGAAGGGGTGCAGAGACTGTCGCATGCGCCCTGGGTCGGACACTATAAGCCGCTGCTATCGTTTGACCTTTACGGTTCTGAAGAAAATCGACATAGATTTTGTCCCTGCGTTTTGCGACGCTTCGTTCAATACTGGTTGTAGACGGTAACCTGTTATGCGTAATGACTGCCATGATTTCGCCAAAATCCTTTAACTGATCGTAACTGTATCTGGCCGCGAAGGGTATGTAAATATGAAGACCAGTGGCCCCGCTTGTTTTGCAATAACAGGGAATTCCTATCTCATCGCAAATTTCTTTAATAACCAGTGCCGTATTTACAACCTCAGTAAACGGGATATTTCCGGGATCTAAATCAAGCATCAGGTAAGTTGGTTGATCCGGTTTAAGGTAGGTGCTGTGCCAGGGATTAATTTCTATGCACCCGAGATTTGCCATATAGATTAAAGTGGCTGCATCGTTACAAATCAGATAATCAATTGTATCATCGTTCGATTTTGAATACATTTTAACTGTCTTTACCCATTTGGGTAACTGACTAATTTCCATGTCTTTCTGATAAAAACTTTTTCCCGTTATGCCGCCCGGATGGCGGTTTAACGATTGTGGCCGGTTTTTCAGATACGGGAGGATGTAAGTGCTTACATCGAGGTAATACGAGATCAGATCGCCTTTGGTATAACCTTCATCCGGCCAGTAAATTTTTGTCAGGTTGGTACATTTTACAGTTTTACCCGAAATGGATATCTTTTTTTCCAACTCAGGTTTCGTTTCTTTTGTTTCCTGCTTATTGTCATCCACGACTTTACTTTTATTTACAGCAGAACCCTGATCCACTGGATTCGTTTTACGTTCATTTACCCCTGAATGATTTGGCTGTACTCCGGTTTTGCTTTCATTAACAACCTCTGACGCATCTTTATCAATGCGTAAACCCATATAAACCGGATTACGCATGTGCTCATCCTGCGACCATTCCAGAAATTTCACGTTGCAGACCATTTCGGGTTTTAACCAGACTGGTTTTCCTTTTGTATAAGTCAGTTTAGGAATTTTTTCAAAAGGACAGGTATCCGTTTTTAATAATTCGAATTCCGTGTGCAATTCCCTGAGTGAAGTATCATTAAATCCCGTGCCACAATTACCGATAAATTTCAGATTACCCTGTTCATCAAATAAACCGAGGATAAGAGAACCGAAATATTTCCGGCTGTTTTGAGGTAACGTGTATCCGCATATTATGGCCTCCTGCATCATACTGGTTTTTATTTTAAGCCATGTATCGCTCCGCTTCCCAGGCAGATAAAGGCTATCAGGCGCTTTTGCAATAATGCCTTCATACCCTTCGGCCGAAAGCTTTTCATACATTTCGCGCCCATTTCCAACCTGGAAGGGTGCGTTGTGTACATTTTTAAATTTGTATTTCTTAAAAAAGGCGTTGAGTAATTCTTTGCGATCGGATAAGGTAAGCTCTGTTACAGAGTGACCATTGAGATACAGAATGTCAAACACATAATACTTTAAAACACCCTTTTGCGTGGTTTTGTAATTTTGCAGTAGCTGAAAATCGCTCAGTCCTTTGTTATTTTCAATAACGACTTCACCATCAAGTGTGACATCGTCCTCAATTATTGATAATTCATGGGCAAGAAGGGGATATATCTTATTGAAATTATTGCCGTTACGCGATATCAAAGCGACCTTCTCCCCGTTAATCCTGCAGATTAGCCTGTATCCGTCGTATTTCATTTCATAAATCCAGTCCGGCTTGTCAATTAACTGCTTGATCAGTTTGGCAAGCATCGGCTTTGGAATTTCTTCCTGAAAGTTTTCTGGCTTTTCATCAATTATTTCTTTTTTTTGCGACTTTGGTTTTTCATTCTCCGAAGATTTTAATTCGGTGATAAGATTTGACTTTACCGGTTGAATGGTTTCAATATCATAACTATCAAGGGCAAACTGATCTTTCTTCTTAAGAAGTAACCATTCGTTCTCCTTTTCGGTGTTTTTAATCCTTACCAGTGCAAAGGCGCCCTTTAAATATTTGCCGCTTAGCACGAATTTCAGATCTCCCTGTTTCAATTGTTCAAGCAGGTTTTTTTCCGGATCACCATTTTGCTTTAAAGGTTGATAGGTCCCCTCATCCCATATTTCTACTGTTCCCGCACCATAATTTCCTTCCGGTATTTCTCCGTAAAATTCACCATAAGGGAGCGGATGATCTTCGACCATGATTGCAAGGCGTCTTTCGCCGGCAATCATCGAAGGACCTTTAGGAACGGCCCAGCTCTTTAAAACACCTTCCATCTCCAGCCTGAAATCATAATGCAGACGTGATGCATCATGCCGCTGAACGACAAAAGAAAGCGCTGATTTCCTCTTTCTTTTGCCAGATACCGGTTCGGGGGTAATTTTAAAATCTCTTTTCTTTTTATATAATTCGAGACTCATTGGCTATGCTTTTTGTTTTACCAGGCTTGCCTTAAGTTGTTCCATTAGATTTTGGGCCGGACTCTCCTTTGGAATAAGTTTTCTCACTTTGCCCTTTTTCCCTGCTGCCCTGGCCTTGACGACTTTAAGTAATGCATCAGCATATTCATCTTTGTATTTTTCAATTTCGAAAGGTGATGAATATTGATTGATCAGGCTCAGTGCCATTTTTAACTCGTCGGCCTTGACGACTGATTTAGGGGGAAGCTTTAATGCTTCTATGCTCCGAACTTCCTGTGCAAACCTTATTTTACTCAGTACCAGAACTGTATCTTTGGGTTTTAAAACCGCAAGCGTCGCCGCAGTGCGCATCACAAACTGGGCAATTCCCACTTTACCCGATTTAGCCAATGCTTCACGTAATAATGCGTATGCTTTAACTCCTTGTTTTTCAGGTTCAACATAATAAGAGTTTTCGAAATAGATTGTATCAATCTCCCGCTCATCAACAAAATTACTGATATCGATAGTTTTACTTTTTTCCGGGGCGGCAGCTTCAAAGTCCTCATCATCAAGCATTATATATTCGCCATCGAGCATGTAGGCTTTGGCGATGTTTCCCCATTCAATTTCTTTTCCGGTGTTTTCATTAACGCGTTTAAATCTCACCTTGCCCATGTCACGCCTGTCAAGCATATCAAGCTCAAGCGTACTTTGTTCGGTGGCACTATATAGCTTTACCGGAATATTTACAAGACCGAAATTGATTGATCCTTTCCAGATTGCCTTCATGGAAATTTTTTAATTCATGGGAATAATTAATTAATAAATAGATAAAAAGATCATTACGCTGTTATTGGTAATTCCAAAAGCTGTTCACTTTCAAGAATATTCATCAATACCTTTTCCTCGTTTATATATCCTTCCAGATCTTTTTTTGTTTTTTCTCCTATCAGATCGCGCAGGTATTCCTCCAGTTTCTGCTCTTTATAAAGCAGTAAAATAAGAGGATGCACATAATATTTCCTGCAAACTGTCCTGGTATTACCCAATTGTTTAGCAACGAAATCGAGCGCAGCAGGTATTTTCCGGTTCATCTCTGCCAGAGTTTCAAAACTGCCCTGTTCCTTAAAGCCGAGCAAAGCATGAACACTCCCGGCCCATGTCCGGAAATCCTTCGCGGTAAAATCGCCTCCTGAAATTTCCCGGATGTAATTATTGACCATCCCCGAATCGACGGATTGTATTTCCCCCGATTCATCATAGTATTGAAAAAGCGTCTTGCCAGGTATCTCTTTGCATCCTCTTATTATACGGGCAAGTCTCCGGCTTGCAAATGAGATATTATGGCGGATGCCTTTTTTTCCCGTAAATGAAATGTTCAATTTCGTTCCGTCAATCCTTACATGACGGTTTTTAAGCGTTGTAAGTCCGAATGATCCGTAAAGTTTTTCATAGATAGCGTTTCCTACCCGGATGTTAATGCGTTCGAGCAAACTAACCATTGCAGCAAGTATTTTTCTTTGCGGAAAGCCAGGTAATGACAGATCTTTTTCGAGATTTGCACGAACGGCAGGCAAACGTTTTCCAAAATCCCTTAAGCGGTAAAATTTGGTTTGATTCCTGGCCGAGTTCCATAAATGATGATATCGATATTGCTTCCGGTTGAGTTGATCAAAACCTGTTGCCTGTAAATGGCCATTTTCAAGTTTGCATATCCAAACATTTTCCCAGGCGGGTGGAAGTACAAGACTGGTGATACGGGCCAACTGGTCTTTGTCCCTAAGCTTTTTTTTTCCATCCAGGTAATAGAATCCGGAACCGTTTCTTTGGCGTGTATAGCCTGGCTGATTATCCATGACATAGACAAGACCTGCAGCAACTGCGGTTTTAACCACCTCAGGTGTAACCTTCAATTCCTGAATATTGCCATCTATTTTCTCACTGACACTAACCATTAATTTTTCCTTATCAAGAGATTTGCAATTTACCCGTTGACAATTTCGCCCCCATTCACATGCAGAATCTGGCCGGAAATATAACTGGCATCCTGACTGGCCAGAAATACATATGCAGGCGCAATTTCTGCCGGTTGTGCGGGACGTTTCATAGGTGAATCGGTACCAAACTTTTCCACTTTTTCGGATTTAAAACTCGCGGGAATCAATGGAGTCCATACTGGCCCCGGTGCCACACCATTCACCCGGATCCCTTTATCAACCAGGTTTGAGGAGAGGCTTCGGGTAAAAGAAACGATAGCTCCCTTCGTTGCACTGTAATCAATGAGCCGTGCGCTTCCGCGGTATGCTGTGACTGAGGTTGTATTAATTATACTTCCACCCTGAGGCATGTGCGGCAGAACAGCCTTAGTAATCCAGAACATGGAGAAAATATTCACCGAAAATGTTTCAATAAGATTTGAGGTGCTGATTGATAGAATGTCTTCTGCGGGGTAATGCACGGCAGCATTATTCACAAGTACATCTACCCGGTCGAATGATTTTAATATTTTCCCGATTGCTTTATCACAATTGGACTCTTTGGAGATATCAGCAGCCACCGGAATGCATACCCGCTTTAAATTTTTACGAATATAGTTTGCCGTATGGTCAGCATCTTTCTTTTCACTACGAAGATGGATGATGGCCACATCAGCACCCTGCCTTGCAAACGCAATGGCTACAGCTCTGCCAATGCCGCTGTCGCCTCCTGTAATTATACACTTTTTATCCAGTAATTTATTGCTTTCGGGTGTACCGGTGTCAAACTCCGGCAACGGATTCATTTTATATTCCAGCCCGGGACGACGTTGCTCCTGCTTTTTAAATATCTTTTTCTCCGGATTCGATTTTTGCATGGTACTTATTTTTCTGTTTTCTTTTTTGGAACTTTTGCACCTTCTTCGCGGGCTTCACTCAAACCGATGGCAATGGCTTGTTTTCGGCTTTTTACTTTTCCACCTTTCCCATCCTTACCTGATTTCAATTTTCCTTCCTTGAATTCGTGCATAACTTCCTCCACTTTTTCCTGTGCTTTTTTCGAATACTTTGCCATGATCGAAAGTTTTATAGTAAGAATTGTAAATTGTCAGAAACAAAGTTCGTTTCAGGGCCTAAAAATAAGTTACAGTATTTCGGTTAAATGTTACATTTTTTTATACTCCATAAATTCCGAAAGAGGTTGTCATTTAGGGTAATCATGTAAACTTTTATAAAAAAGTTGTAACATTTATACCCTCAATCCATGCAACTTTGTGAGTAATTATTATTCACTTTTAAATTTAAATAAAATGAATACAACTGAAATGAAAGGAAACTGGAATGAGCTCAAAGGTAAGCTCAAACAAAAGTATGCAGACCTGACAGATGATGATCTTTTATACATAGAAGGGAAGGAAGACGAAATGTTTGGTAAACTTCAGATCAAACTTGGCAAATCAAAAGACGAAATACGCAAGATGATTGAAGATCTTTAAATCATTTAAAATTAGAGCATAGTTGACTGGAAACAGGTAACTATGCTCTAATTGTATCCGGTGATGTCACCGGTATAAATAATCAAACGTACTGATCGAATTAAGTAATGGAAACTCTTTATTGTCATATTTTTCACACCCATAGTATCTGAAGGGGACTCATGCTTCTAGTATCGTCAGTGATTGTGAGCAGCGAAAGTCCCGATTTTATCAGCGATATAGGGATAAATCAAGAAAAGAATACGACATTTATTCATTCTTATAACTTAACTGATCCAAATCGCGGAAGGAAAACATTATTATACCTGGATATTGCACTTTATCCCGGGGATTCCACATTATTTTCATTTAAAGGTATTGCCATTATTTTGATATAGTTTCAATTACCAAAAAAATATCGTTTTTTTTAAAATGAACGGAAAAGTATTCTCAGGAATTGATGAATTAATGTAAATTTGTAATAGAGGTTGTAAATTGCTTAATTTGGAATTTATTATTTCGTTATTCGTTCATTTGAGAATTTTAGCTTTTTGTGCGTTCCTTGATCCGACTCAATTGATTTTGAACAAATTTTCAATTCCGTGCGTTTAATCATTTTAATTAATACGATTTGAAGCTACAAATTAAATACGATATCAACGTTGCCTGTAAGGTTATTTTGCAGGAACATCTGGACAAACTGGAAGCTCCTTATGAGATAACCCGTATAGGAGATGTTGAACTGAACGGCACCTTAACCCCGGAACAATATAATAAACTTAAATTATCAATATTCAAATATGGAATAGAAATTATCGATAATCCAAGTATCGCGATTGCCAACAGAATCAAAGAGGTGATCATAGAGATGGTCTATTTGAAGGATCAGTTGCCCAGTTCAAAAATTTCTGCCTATATTGCTAACAGAATGAACCTGAGCTATAGTTACATTTCAAAGGTATTCTCGGAAGTGACCTATTCCTCTATTCGGAATTATATAATACTGCAGAGAATTGAAAGAGCTAAACAACTCATTATAGAGGAGAAACTCAGTCTGACCGAAGTTGCCTGGAAATTGAACTACAGCAGTGTGGCCCATTTGTCTAACCAATTTAAGAAAACAACAGGATTAACTCCAACCATATTTCAAAGAATAATTGAACGAAGGAGAAACATGGAATTAAACCCCGGTAATAACTAATTTAAGAAATGATTGCCATGGAAAATGAACCTCTCGAAATTCTTCTTGCTGATGACGATGAAGATGATCGTGTTTTTTTTAAGGAAGCACTTGAAGAAATCAAAGTTAAGACAGTTGTCAATTTTTTTGAGGATGGATTACAGCTGATGAATTATCTCAATCAACCCGATATTCGTTTGCCTAATATTGTTTTCCTTGATCTCAACATGCCCCTGAAAGGTGGAATGGATTGTCTGAGTGAGATAAGAAAGAATCCACGTCTTAAAGATCTTGCCATCGTTATATATTCAACTTCTTCGACCGATGAAGATATTGAAGAAGCGTTTGTTAATGGAGCAAATATTTATATTAAAAAGCCTAATGATTTTTCGGTATTGAAAGCTTCTCTTACACAAGTTATTAACCTAAACTGGCAGTACCATATTTTAGGTTTCAAAAAAGAAAATTTTCTGTTCAAAATTAACCCTGTTTAACGAGATGAAGAGCCGAAATCATAATCTCAAATCAATGGTGTTGGTTGTCGTTTTTGTGATTTCGATATTTACTCTTTTGTTCACGGCAGGAATTTCGTATAAACATATTAAATCACTCTCCGATTCCGAAAAATCGGTGCTGCATTCGTATAAAATATTTGTTGAACTCGAACGGTTAAACTTAAGCTGTACAACTGCAGAGACTAATCAAAGAGGTTTTTTATTAACAAAGGATTCCAGTTTTCTCCAGGCCTATTATAACTCACTGGCGAAAATTCATCAGACCTACATAAATCTTAAAATACTGACCTACCGTGATGACATACAAAGCCGTAATCTTGATTCCCTGAATAACCTCATTAAAAGAAGGTTTTACTATGCAGCCAACGTACTAAAAATGGGTAACGACAGTATTCAAACCTCAAATCTATTTAAATCGCTGATAATAAATGGAACTTCAATGATGAAGCAGGCCCGTGAACAAAGCGGAAATATGGTTAATGAAGAATTGCGGCTGTTAAAAAACCGTGAGGAGGCTCATAAGGCAAATACCAATTTCTCACCCATAACAGTATTGTTTACTGTCGCTTTATCTTTGTTCTTTTTTATATTAGCTTTTATTAAGATAAATCAGGATTTAAAAAGTTCCATTAAAATAAATAATCAATTGTTGATTAACAATGAGATATTTGAACATTCGGAGCAAATTGCAAACATAAGTAACTGGTGCTGGAATATGGAGGAAAACACTCTTTCCTTTTCATTTAACCACTATCGGTTATTAGGGTGTAAACCTGAGGAATTTGATCCTACCATCGAAAATTTTATGAAGTTTGTTCATCCTGATGACCGCCATATTGTTGTGGAAGGCAACCAAAGGGCGTTGGAAGATTTGAGTGCTTCAGTTTCAAATTTTCGCGTAATCCGCAAAGATGGTGAGTTAAGATATTTTAATTCCATTGGAAAAGTCATTACCGATAGTTTCGGGAAAACATTCATTATTGGAGTGAATTCCGATATCACGGAACGATTTTATAAAGATAAAATGCTGGAGGAAAAATTGGCTGATCTTGAAAGGTCGAACAAGGAATTAACAGCTTTTAACCATATTGCAAGCCATGACTTACAGGAACCTCTGCGTAAAATTCAAACGTTTATTTCAAGGATCAGGGACACTGATTTTGATAATCTGCCGGTAAACGTAAAGGATTATTTTTCAGGGATCGAAAGATCAACATTAAAAATGCACAAATTCATTGAGGATTTATTATTGTATTCACGTGCCAATAAAGCCGAGAAAGTGTTTGAAATGGCCGACCTGAATATTTTATTCGAAAATGCAAAACAGGAACTCTCACAGCTGATTGAAGAAAATGATGCAACGGTTATGTCATCTGCCATTCTGCCTGTCCACCAGGTTATTCCATTCCAGATACAGCAGCTTTTTATTAATATTATTTCCAATTCCATAAAGTACAGATCTGCCAATATCCCTCCATTTGTTCATATTAATTCATCCATTGTTTCGGGCGTTGAGATTCCGGGAACTATTGCAGATTCAAGTATGAATTTTTATAAAATTTCAATATCTGATAATGGTATCGGATTTGAACAAAAATATGCCGAAAAAATTTTCTCACTCTTCTACCGGTTGCATAAGGAGAAGGAATACTCAGGCACAGGGATTGGCCTGTCAATCTGTAAAATCATAGTTGAAAATCACAAGGGGTTTATATTTGCAGAGGGAGTTCCAAATATGGGTTCAACTTTCACAATCTATCTTCCGGTATAGGCTTAATTTCTTAAATCCTTTTTAATTCCTTAAATTCTGATTTTATCGAATGATTTAATTCACCAATGGCGCTCACGATCGAGTCCCTGATATTGTTCTTTGCCTGTTCGAAAGTCGCAAAATCGGCTATCAAAATTTTTTGTGTTTTTCTATGCTCCCAGATATGGGCAAATTCAAATTTTGTCTGCGCTTGTCTCACAAGACAGTTATATTCATCCAACACTTTTTTGGAAATCAAGATGGAGGTGCTGATTGGAAACGGGGATGGAAAGTTGTGTTTTTTTCCGGTTAAAATTTCGGAATAAACGGCCGAGTTTTGCTGAAGCTGGTTGACCGATTCATTAAAACCGGACAAAGACTTACCGGCTTCTTCTATTCTATCCCAAAACGGTGATATGGCATTTTCATAAAAATCGATTTTGGCAAACGCCAGACTTTTGCGCAGCGAATCTTCATGTTGAGGGAGAATGGTCGTTACAATTTCTTCTGAATTCATTAAAATATCGTTGAGCTGTTTACTCAAAGACTCAGATTGAGATTTTGCCATGTTAATTTTATTCTGATTATTCTTTTTGAATTTAATAATTGTAAACAAAAGGATAGCAACAGCCACAAAAACAAGGCATCCGAACCCGCCGGAAAGTATATTGTGGAGACACCAGCCTATGCCGATACAGATATTCAGCTTCATTAAAACAGCGATGAATGCAACATCCATATTAGAATTCCGGGTGGAAAAATTTTCCGTATCTGATGACATGTCAGGCTGAACTGCATATAGATTTTTAGTTTCCATAAAATGTTTTATTTAGTATATACTCTATATTGTAACATCAGGTTTTCGGTACCTGTTTCGTTTTCAGGAAAACAGATTTTGCTGTAAGATAAATGCTCCATTTAAATTATTTTACGGTGGAATGGCCGGGAGGGTTTCGTCAGGTATCGGATCACCATGCAAATCTGATTTCAAATTCCTTAACGGTTGGGTAAATTGAAATCAATAATTTGTTGAAGCGAGCGTTGGGTTAATAATTGACTGCATTATTTAAATCCACTTTTCTTCGTTTGAATTCCGGATGAGAATCATTGGAAATTCCCTGTTGTTATCTGACTTTGAGTTAGCTTCTATTTTTATAGCCTGCGAAAACCAGGCAATTGCACCTTTGTAATCCTGTTGCTCTATTTTTGCATTTCCCTTGTCGAAATATTCCTGTACAGTCAACGCCGAAGTATTGGGATCTGCAACTGCAGTTTTAATATTCATCACCGGTTTTGGAATTTCCTGCCGGGGGTTGGCGGTATTGTTTGCGTTTAATTTTTTTTCAATCATTGCAAATTAATTATAAGATTTAAATTAATTATAAGATTTAAATTAATTATAAGATTTAAATTAATTGGAGGTAACAGGTATTAATGTATTCCCTGGCGTAACGACAAACCAGCGATCACTAATCAATTCGTGCTTAAGGATATATTTCGAGTTACTGGCCGTACACACTTTGAAATAGTCAGCTTCAGGCCGTTCATCAGTCGGGTCTGCCTGGTACCAGCGGTCTGTTATCTCCCGGATTTCAAATTTGATATGTTCCCAGTAAAAACATATTGGATATTCGTCGGCTTTGTACCCGGAATGGCATTCTACTTTTATCGGGATGAAGTTCATGGATTGCAGATTATTGATTAATCATTGAGCCTTGACAAAATGATGAATAAAGTCAATCATATTTTCATAGTGTGAGCCTTTCCAGTAGACCTGTTTACAGGCCGGACATCTGTAAAATTCGTTATAATACCAGGCCGTCCGCTCTTGTATACGGTTAAGTACTTCATTTTTGTTAACCGGTACGATCATTTCATTACAATTCAGGCACCTGGTTAAAGGATTGGCAAGGTTTGATAAATCAAGCCGGCTGATTACGTCTTTAAGCTGTTCATGTGGATTTGCTGATCGTATCCAATAAGTATGCGTTAATTCTTTATGACGGGCAAGCTGATAACTTCGTGAAAGGAGTATTCTTTTTTCCTGTCGTGATAAAGCAATCATTTCATCCGGAGTATAGTGATTTGAATACAGTGTGTCCCATCCGAGCATGCGCAGGTATTTGCACAGCCGGCCTAAATGAACATCGCAAACAAAACATGGAATTCGTAACGGCGTTTCCCTGATTTGTTTAAACTCTGAGAGATCAAATGATTCGAATACAGGATATACCGATACCCGGTCACCGTCCTGCAGCAGGTATTCAAGCCCCTGCGATTGCTGGTTTACGAGGATCAGATCAATTTCATCCACAGGAATATTCAGCGACTGAAGTACCTCCTGAATAGAAAGTGTTCCCGGGATATCGTATTCAAACCAAATCCTGCGTTTTTCTTCCGGCAGGTAATTATTCAACTCTTCATAAAAACGGAAATTGATCAAAGAATTTCTCATAACAGTTTAAAATACCTCTGTTTCGCTCGAGTTTTTTCACCGGTGAAAGGCCGATTTGCATCCTTATCCGGTTCACATTTTCCAGTGAAAGGATTTCTTCACGATCCCTGAGACTGGTTTTAAGTTCGAAAGCTGTTTTTAAGCTTGACCCTTTAAAACGGATGGTGAAAGGTCCTGTCCTGGCAGGATGAATGTGGATGTAACGTTCGGGGTCAATGCTCTTCCGGACCACCCATTCGGAGTGATCTTCCAGTTTGATCTTACGGTACCCGTTCCGAAGAACTACCCAACGTGTAAAATCATCTTTCTGAAGTGCATGGTTTGATTTCAGGATCGAAATAACCGCCTTGCCAATGTCTCCGGGCATCATTACTCCGGTATAAATATCGATGTAATTATTGCACAGGAGATCCAGCTGGCTGATGATCATTTCGGGAGAGGCACCTTCAAGCAAATCCAGTATATATTTCCGGTGATGTTTAAAGGGATTAAACCGGACTGGGACAGGGATGTCGGATTCTTCAACCATAGCAACAGTTTTTCAATATTACCCGTTGGTTAAAGATACAATTTTTTTAGCCGGGAGCAGCACCTAAACTTAGTCAGTTTCGTGTAATTTGATTCGTCTTTTCCTCAAATACCTCGTTAACAGTTTTTGAGAGTCGCTGAGAGAGCTGGCTTAATGGTTTGCCGAATTCTTTGGATCTTTGCTCAAAAGCGGCGGCTAAATTTCTAAAATACCATTGCTGATCCGATTTGGGGGCATTGAATCTTTCTCATAATTTTTCGCCTGCACTGACATAATCCTGTTTGATGGCTTCGGAATTGTCAAGTTTATCGGCACACGAGACGAGCAATTGTTCGAGCGAAGCTTCGCGTGCAACGAACTCAATGGTATGTTGCTTCCGTAACCGCCAGCTTGTTTTTTCGTCTGTGCCTTTCCGCATTGAATCGGGCTCAGACGCCCCGGTCACTATGGCGGCTACACGTTTTCCAAACAGACGTTCCACCTGGTCGATGGTCACTGCTGTATCTTCCACCACATCATGCAGAATACCTGCTGTGATGACGTCTTTGTCGCATCCGCTTTCACACAGAATTTTCATCACATTCATCAGGTGTGAAATGTAAGGGATATTGGTTCCTTTCCTGTAATGGCCAATGTGGGCCTCCGCTACAAATTTAATTGCTCTGAAAATCATAGTTATTTCTCTTTTAGGTTAAAGGTAAAGTATTTATCTTAAAAAGTCAAAGTTAGTCGTTGTGTATGCCAAAACATGTCATTGCATTATTTTTTGGAATTTTCAATCCAGATTTTGAAATATTCATGTAATTTATCCATTGAACCGGCAGGTACCTGCTGCAGTTTTCCCGGCCCGCGGCGATGATAAACTGATTGTACAAATGACATATCTTTTTCGATGTCTGTAGTATTGCTATTGCTTCCGTTGCCATCGGTTATGCCTGCTATTAAAAGTTTTCGCGGAGCAAGACTGGCTTCGAGATCGGGAAGATCATAAACGCCCACAGAACCAGGAACAGTGCTTTGTAAAAAACCCGGATTATAGGCGGGATTCATGGCAATGGACCGGTATGATGAATAGGGTTCGATAAGTGCCACTTTGCTGATCTCCTGATGAAATGCGGCGGCATGTAACAACACGGGCGCCATCTGTTGTTTTGCGAGCCCATAAATCTCCTTAATGCTTGAGTCTTTTTTCAGCCAGTTGATTAATCTCACGACATCCCCGGTTTGAATGCCGACAATGCTTCGGCCAATAAGCATGGATGCAAACCAGACATTGTAAGATACATTATCGATATTGGAGTCGCCTTTGAATACTCCCGGACCCATTTCTCCTGTACCGATAATATCCGGTGCCAATACAGTGATCCCATTTTTTGCGAACCACTCCATTTCGCCACCTTCTGCGACATCTGCTGACTTTCCTGATGGGTTGAGGTAGATCATCGCTTTAGGGGTGGGTATTTCAGGTTTTAGCAAAATATAAGGGATTATATAATTGCCTTCACCTTTAAGATGGTATTTTTCAATGATATATCCTTCTCTTTGAATCCGTCCGACCAAAGATGGTTCACCAGAATCTTTGGGCTCACGGTAACCTGAGAGTTCCATTGCTGAGCGCAGGATGCCGGGAAAATAACCTGGAATATCTTTGCGGGCTGCATCTAACTGGTCCATTTTGAGTTCAGCTTCCTTGCGATTCAGGGTATAGGCAGATTCAGTTTTATACGAAGTGGAAACCTGTCCTGTTGGAGTCACCTGCAATTCTGCGGTGCTTAACAGGTCGACGTCTTCGTCTTTTGGATCACCCGGATTTTTTAAAATATTCTGAAAAAAAGCATACATTGCTTCCCTGTTTTTCTTTGTGGAAGCGTGTGGGGCATTGTCCGAAACCATGATGAAATTTTCTGTTTTACCATAAGCTTTGTACATCCCTGATACTTCCCTGAAAGTTTCGAGTGCACCCTGAATGGGAAACATATCCTGCGAAGTAGTAATCATCAGAATTGGTTTTGGTGCAAATGCCAGCAACAAGTCGGCCATATCCAATCCGCCCGAAATCCCGTTAAAAAAATTCTGCTCCGCATCCTGCGGTCCGACAGACTGAAATAGCCTCGTAAAATTGGTAATGTAATTTTCCGGAGCCGATGCTGCAATGCGATCATCGAAAGCCGTAATATAGGCAGTTTGGGTTCCGCCCCCCGAGCGACCGGTTATTCCAATCCTGGCAGGATCCACTTCTTTACGTGTAAGCAGATAATCAACAGCACGAATCCCGTCCCATATAAAGTTTCGGGCCAGCGTATTTCCCGTGAGAAAAAGCTGTGCTCCGGCATAAGAGTGTTCGCCTGTGGGTCCTTTTAAACCGGATTTACCGGTGTCCGTATTATAATATTGGAGTCGCTCACCTTGCCCGATCGGATCGAAAGCAAATACAATGAATCCCTTTTTCACAAGGTTTAGTATAATATTTTGATAAGAACGATAACCTGTTGCTGAATGGCCGCTGCAATAAATGATCGCCGGACCCTGACCTGCCGATTTCCCGGGGAGAAATAATGTCGACGTCACATAATAGCCTGGTTGTGATTCATATACAATGTGCTCAACTTTGTAACCATCTTTTTCAAAGGTTCTGATAATCCTGACATTCATGGGCGTTTTTGCGGGTAACGGCCCGACTACCCGGGACAGGGTTTTATGAATCCATAGTTTACGTTGCTGCCACTGTGGCAGCGTATTCAATGCTGCAATTTCGGAAGTGCGTTTATTCAGCAGATTAAAAGCCTGACCGGCAATATGGTGATACAATGAATTGGGCGCATCACTTAACTGCATCCATCGTTGTGTAGCATCAAATTCCTTCTGGGCATGAACGGCTGTGCTTCCAATTATAACGATTAATAATGCGATGCAGGTTCTTTTAATACATCCCGGGAAAATATTAACGGCACAACGCAAATGTTCCATAATTTGTTTTTTTTTATGATTGACCACAATGCAATTCATCTTTTTAAAAAAGAAAATCAACTTAGGAATTTTACAAGGGGCAATTTAATTTCCCCTGGGACATGCTCGTAAGGTTTTCGTAGTTGATCTGGTTGGACAAATATACAGAAACAATAGTTCTCATTTTTCACAAATTCTCACTATTCGTCTACTTCGGATTCCGTTCACGCTCACTTTCGCAAGTTCACCTTTCGCTTTTCCCGACTCACTGCAGTTGTTCTTATTACTTGAGCAGTATTTTCCTGAAAGTCATATTAATCCGGGGCATTGTCACCTTTTTCTGAACGGCATAAAAGATTCAATTTTCAATTTTAGTTCCATCAATTCTTTGGTCCAGTATTCGGGATCAAGCCGGATACCAGAATAAGAATAATTCAATCCTTCATATCCGTACCAGGCCGTTTTGCGGGGCACCTGGAAAGTTTTCCCATAAAATTTTACCTCTTCCAGCTTCCAGTGAACAGACGAATACAGGATTTTGAAATAATCCTCCGCTTCCTGCTGATTCAAAAAGTTTCGCATAAACCATAGCTCACCATCCTTCAGTGGAAAGATCTCAAATTTTTGTTCAGGGTTTTCTTCAGGCTGAGAAAATAAATCCATAATCCATTTTTTTCAGGTTCGGGAGTATTATGGCTCATGTCTGTCTGATCACTTCAGGACAGCGGAAATAAAATAAGAAATAAAATAAGGACTAAAAAATTAAGGTGAGCATTATCCAATCAGTTCATAATTGGTGCTCACCTTAAAGTCCACATTTCACTCTAACTAACAACCATCAACATGGCGTTCTAACTATTTTCTGATTTCCCGGTAAGAAGGATCTTTATTTATGAAATTTAGAAAGTTACCGGGAATTTAATTTTTAATGGATGTAGTCCATATTATTTTCTCTATCTCTCGCAGCAGCCTGAAGGTTAATAACCGATTCGGCAATTTCGGTAAGATATTCGTCGGCTGCTTTTTCTTCGGTTAAAGTTTCTGCAAGTAATGAGGCAATCTCATCTTCACCCAGGTTTGAAGCAAATGAGCACAATGCTCCATAACACGCTATTTCGTAATGTTCCACCTTTTGTGCAGCGAGGATAATTGCTGCATCACGTAAAACACCTGCTTCAGTTGCAGCCATAATTTCCTCAGCTTCACTTAGCAGCCCTTTCATTGCTTCAGATTTTTGAAGTTCTGCATTCTCTCCCATGGAATTGAAAACAATTTCAAGGCGCAATATCTGTTGATTGGTTACCTCCAAATGCTGGGTCAATGCATAAGCTAATTCAGGAGATGTTGCATTGTCTACCATAGTGGGGATAGCTCTTAATAAGGCATTTTCTGCGCTATAAATATCGTTCAAAACATTTAAAAACAGTTCCCGGAATCCCTGGACAGCCGGAGAACTAAATCTAAGATTTGATGAACCTGATGTTCTTAGGTTTTCATCTTGTCCTGGTATAAAATTCATTTCCATTTTTCGGATTATTAGCGTAAATGATTACTTTCCGTTGATTCCAAATTAGTTTAGTAAATATGGGATGATCATCACGCTAAATCCTTACAGAATTTTGAAATTATATTACATGTTTCCATTGATATTAACTTATTTTCAAAGTATTTCAAATCTTATCAGAATCGATTTTTTGCAGAACCCGCTGAATTATTATTTTTCCATTTAATTATTATAAAAATTCTGAGCTTCGGTCAGCATTTTCTGAATCTCCATTTTCAGACTTTGTGGTTTTGTAACCTTTGCCTGGGTAGCAATCATCAAAAGACGTTGTTTTAATTCGAAGTTAACTACAAGCCTGAAGGAAAGGACAATCTTGTCAGGAGTTTCACTGACAACTTTTTGGGAGGAGTGCAGCGGTAATGTTTTGAGTAAATTTCCCTGGAAAGAATTGCAGACCAGTTCAATTTCTTCGGCAATGTCCTCCCGGGCGGCAGTAATCCCCATCACGTTTCTGAACAGGGAAACCAGGTCATTTATCTTGCTTTTTTTAAATTTTTGATCTGATTCCTGCATACTGACGATACGGTCGAGACCAAAGGTCCTGATTTCCTGAGTATCCGTCAAAAAACCGATCACATACCACCGGTTCAGGTATTCGCGCAGCAGGTATGGCTGGAAGGAGTATTCCTTTTCAGTTTTGGCATCGAACCGTTTGTAATTCAGCCTGATCTCTGAACTGTTTTTGATGAAAAAGGCGATATCCCTGATGAATTGCACCCCTTTAAACGAGTTGTAATCTTCGAATTCAATTATTTCCGCAATATTGGAACCCTCCTTTAAGTAGCTTGTGAGGAGTTCCATATTTTGAGAGAACTCCAGCAGCTTCAGAAAATAGGGAAATGTGGGTTCTTCATTTTCGAGGTAATATCCTTTGCGGTACGTAGAATAGTGAATGTCGAGACCAAACTCGGCGCGTAAACTTTCGAAATCGCGTTTAAGTTGCCGGTCCGAGACTTTAATTCCGGATTCGCTCATCCTGCTAATCATTTCTGCGCTTGTGGGATGGCTGGATTTTTCAATTAATTGAAGAATCTGAAGGTAGCGTTTTATTTTCGACTGGTATGACATAGTGAAGTTACTTAAGGTTAGTTACCGGCATATATTGGAACCTGCCCCTGCAATTTTTAAAATTTTGAACTTTTCCACGACCACGATTGAAGAGTTGCAGTTCTTTCAAGAATTACTTCCTGGGGATCAGGTAATTGAGGGTAAAAGTCAATTCCCGTAAATTGCTCAACACTGTCAATTGTCACAGCATAATGCTGCAGCGGTTCAACTGATCCTGTATTCGGAAGGATAAAACCGATGGCTTTTATTCCGGGATCGGTATAATCGAGTATTACTTTGTAGTAATATTCCGGAACGGCTACTTTATTTTTTCCGATCGTCTTTAATCCTCTTCTTAAAACAGGGCCTGTAACAATATAAACTGATTTATATTCAACGGCCCAGGTTCTGACTAATTCTTCAAGCTGTTTCCAAATACCTCTGTTAAATCCGGGTACCTGCGGACTCATATTGCTGTAATAAAACGACTCTGACATTGTTCTCGACGACCAGCCCATATCGGCTGCAGGTGCCAGATGTCCCCTGTCATAACCACTTCGCGAATAGTCACCGTTAGTTGCTGTTCCTGTGAGTACTTTCGGGTCGGTAATGAATTTATCCGTCCGGTTATTCATTTTGTAGGTTTCCTTTTTTGTAAGTTCATAGGCAACCCATTCTGCCTGCTCGTATGATTCAACATATACAAAAGAAAAACCCGTATGCGAAATGATGGTTTCACCAGGTTTGGTTCCGGGAAGTTCCAGACGCAAAAGACCTGTAGATCTGATGTTTACGGTTGGTTCATTCTCAGCATAATGCAATGTACTGTCATTAGCCGGCAAATTTCGAATGCTATCTGTTTTTTTTACTTCCTGTGGTCCGTAACATGCCGTATTCAGTGCGAATATCACCGAAAAAAGAATCAGTATTTTAGTCATAGTCAGGTTAGTCTGTAAGCTTAAAGGTTTTAAGTTTTTTTAATTATTTACTCAAACAATATTTCATTTTTTCCATAATCAATTGAAATTTTCCCGAATTTTTCGAGTGCAGACTGGCCGATTAATAGAGGTGCATCAAGATTATCGACCACAGAGGCTTGTATATTCTGCAAAGTTTTGGTCCCAATTTTTACTTCACGTAAGACAATGATTGTCCCTTCTGATATCTCGCCGTTGGCATAGGTGAAACTACCTTTACCCAAAATATCTTCGGAATTGAGTTTACCTTCCCTGTAAAGCTTTATTGATTCTTTTGAGGAAATTGAAATTAAGCTGGCCCCGGTATCAAAAATAAAATACATCGGTACTCCATTTATTTCTACCGGAATATGATAAACACCGTTATGTTTTTCCATCCTCACGATATTACTTGTTGAGTCGCTGTTTATCTGTGTACTGACCGTTTCTGTCTGCTGTTTTCGGTTGATCGCTTTATTCAGGCCCGACTTTGAACAACCTGAGCAGTTATAAAGATTTAATCCGGCCAATATTAATATACTGTATTTTAAAAAGTCAGGCATAATTTTCCTGTTTTGTACTATGTGCAGTTTCATCATTTCCTGTTTTCTATTTTTGGTATTATCTGAATGGAAAACCTTTTGTTATTTTCTTCTTTTTCGTCCCTGCATAATCCATTGAACCCGCTTCCGCAGATCATTACTTCCACGTTGTATTTTCTGAAATTAATGTTGTTTTCCATCCATAGATTATAAACAGCCAGGGCTCTCTGGTAACTGGTTGTGTAACCCCAGTAACTGTCCGTATTTAAGGTATGATCCCACCTGTTTGCCATATTGCCTTCTATAACAAGGAGGTAGGAAAGCTCCGGATTTTTTGTTTGCAATTCACACAGGAACGTTTCAATCTTCCGCCCGGCAACAATTGTTTTTTGCAGAAATTCAGGCTTAATTACCACCTTCCTTGGATCAAAAATCTCAACTCCCATTAAATCCTTTACGATGAATTTTTTACAATCCTTAAGGAAGATAAAATTTGCATCCTTCTCCAGCGGTGCAAACTGTTTCTCTATCGATAAAATCTTTTTTAACTGTTCGTTCTCAACTTTTAATCCTCGTTGCTGATGTTTCAGGTACCCGATCGATATCACAAAAAGAACCAGCATAATAAAGAATAAGCTCGTCATTAAGTCAGAATAACCAATCCAAAAGAAATTATCCTTTCTGCTCATTTTAAAGAATATTAAAATAAGCGAATAACAGACGCAGGCACAGTGTAACTATGCATACCCAGGCTATCAGACGCATGACTACTTCAGCTTTATTCAGCCACAGCTTCTTTTTCATTGGTGCAGACGGATTATTACCGGCCAAATGCCTGGTCAGTTCTTTGATCGCATGCTCCAGGCCTAGTGTATTACCATTGACCCTGTTCTCAAATTCCGAAAGTTTCGAAAGTATTTCATGGTTTGATTTACCCGAATTTTCGATAAGTTCCGAAGTCCTGGAAGCAACTGTTTCCTGGATATGCAACAGCGACTCTAATTTGTCGAGCTGCTTAAACTGAGGCACTGCATTCGAATAGGCAGCCGTGAACTGATCGACGTGTTTGGCAGCAGTTTCTGTAAGGTTTTCATTGATTTTCAGGAGCGTTTCCTTAAGATCGGATTCTTTTTGATCGGCAAATGCCGAAAATGATGCAATGCTTTCAGTTGTCCTGCTTTTTAATGATTCGATGGCCTCCCTGAAATGAGCATCGGATAAATCAACAGCCATCAGTGCAGATGCTCCGGCAAGCTCCATTTTCTCGAAATGTTTCATTAAAAACCGGGTCAGTTCATTTGATTCACTTAAAGTACCTTTTATCTGACCCGCTATACCGTCGATATGAATGGTTCGCTCTGCAAAATTTCTAAGATTCTCAGAGATGACAGCCATACTGTTTAAGAATTCCGCGAACTTGCTGAAAGCTGCCATGTTGTGCTCCAGGTGATCAAATAGTTCCAGGTTGATCTTCGAAATTCTAACAATATCAATTTTTTCAATCCGGGCAATTGTATCCTGCTGGGCTTTAATGTTTATGCCAGTATGAACAGCAGCGTTGTTCACATTTTCCGATATTTTTGTGGCTTCACGCGCGAACCGGTCCAGACTGGCCTTTAATCCCGAGACACCTGTCTCTTCAGCTTTGATTAATTCAGGCAATAGTTTTGCCTGTAAATAGGACAGTTGATCGTTTTTATCTTTTAGTATTTTCTTTTTTGCTTTTTTATAAAATACGGACGAAAGGAGGGTTGTACAAAATAATCCGGTCAGACTGGCAAACATGGCAAGTTTTACCCCGCTGATCAGTGCATTTATTCCCTTGTAGAAACTGTCATCATTAATGTCTTCGATGCCCGAAATCCGGACCTCCGGCATTGCAAACAATCCCAGGATAATTCCTACCATGGTTGCCGCGAGCCCAAGATATAATGGAGTCGGGATTGATTGTGAAATTTCCTCATCCTTCGCGTCAACCTCCCGGTCAATAATATCCTTGATGATGCTGAAATTTACTGCCGCGCCGTAATTATTGACCAGGTAGTTATTGATTGCATTATTTATCCTTTTAATAATTTCATTGTCACCTTTTGTATCGGTCGTAGTGATTTTGACAATGTCCTTGTCATAAAATTCAATTTCGTTCGTTTCCCCATAAACAATATTGTCTTCAACCCGATCCGGGCTGACAAGATATTTCCGTTCAATAAATCCATTCTTAACAAAGATCAGATGATTAAAGACCGACTTTAAAGCAGTTATATTGGTATACACTGAAATGAAGTGGACGACCTGGAAAATTATGACCCCAAGGATGATCACCACTTCAATTGCGAAATAATTCATAATCAGATGAGCTTTACTTTTATTTTTTTATCGATTACCCATTTATCGGCAATCTTTACTACAGTGCCATTTTTTTCCTGGATAATCCGGGTTGCTGAATTACTCATGGCTAAATTTTCTACCTCGCAGACGGGAATCAGGTAGAAATCAATGTTATTGATCGCTTTCACATCGAGATCTCCGGACAAAAAATACAGCTTGCCATAATCGCTGTTTTCAGCTGCCTCAATTTTATAAAATTTTTTGCTGTTCGCGAAATATTCCCCCTTATCTATCGAAAAACTGCCATCATTCTCAGGTATAGTGAAATAGGTCGAGACGGAACCTTTGCCGGAAAGATCGGGTTTTTTAATATCAGGAATTATTCCTGGTTTTGTATCTGAACCATCATCCACCAGTCGGTTTAATTCACGAATTTGCCGCTCAAATTCCTGGTTTTTCAGTTTCAGTTCCCTGACCTCATTTGTCAATTGATCCGAATTCCGGGATTCCCCGTCGATCTCTATTCTTAGCTGATTGATTTCCTGTTTGTACTGATCCTTGCGGATTTTGAGGACCTCGATTATGGCCACCAGTTTAAGCGAATGGAATATTTCGGAATTTTTAATCCGGGCATAGTAAGTATTTTTCTCCTCTTTAAGAATTGAAAGTATTTTCCGCTTCAAAACCAGGTACATCAATAACCCACCCAGGATAAAGACGGCAATGAACAATGAACTTAGCAGTACCGCTCTGAAAATAAATGGCTGCAGGGTAATCGGATCACCCGGAATCTCATCATTTACGGGACCGGCACCTGATTCTGATGCACTGATAATGGTACTTTTATTTTGAGTAATACCGGCAAATGCTCCCCACGATTGTGACAATATCACAATGAATACCAGAATATTACGAATCTTTAAAAGATGCTTCATTAAGATTCATTTTGAGAAAGTTCAAAAGAAAGCTTGTTTAGTATTCCGATCAGCGGATAGAAAAACAGTGTTTCTTCAATGTGCTTTTCCTCCTTTTTATAGAACGCCTTAATTCCCCGGATAAGGTATTCTTTAATATCTTCATCCTGCATTTTTTTGAATACATTATAAGCCTGAAGTTCAACATTAAAGGCGCCTTCAAGATTTGTGGATCTGACATATTCATCAAAAATGGAATAAAACTCGTGGATGGTTCCTTCCAGGTCCCTGATCACCTGCTGATCAATATCCTGGTATTTCGGAGTATCTCTGATGTCTTTTTCCTTATCAATGGCTTTTCCCCAGATACCGTTTTCTTTCCCTCCGATCCAGAATTTTATGTTGTTATGAGTAATGCTTTCGGCAAAACTCATTTTTAAAGCGCCTTTGCAGGTGATTTCTTTTGGAATGGGGGAGAGTTCAATTTTGATGGCCGGGACCTGACTTTCGAATACCTTTTCAAAAATAAATTTGAAAAATAACGAGAGGTTTACAAACCTGTGCGTGGGGTCTAAAATGGCGGCCGTTTTTGAAGCGCTGCCACTTAGCAGAATATTTTTTGGAATCCTTAATCCAGCTCTTTTAATCAGGTTGGCCGAATAATAAGCCACAGCACCATAAAAAACAAGAATGGTTAACTTAAGCCGTTTATTCCCCTCTAAAAAGCCGCGTGTAACTGAATGAGTTTCGTGGATCATTTTCGTAAGCAAAGAGGAAACTGGTGAAATCACTTGACTCTTTTGTGTTGTTAATTATATGATCCAGAAGTAGTTTCATATACTGATCATCCTTTACTGCTTTACGGGCATCATCAGTAAAAGTCTTTACAAATCCATTTCGGTCTGCATTATTCCTGTATCCATCAGCCGGAAAGCCATCTCCAAAGATCGCATTTCCCGCAAATTTAAAGGAAGAAATAAGCTTTGCATCGGACGAACTTTCATCGAAAACCGCAATATCGGTTGAGCCACCTCCGATATCAATCGAGATACTGTCGCCGATGATAGCAGATTTGTAAAATAAATAGGGTGCAATGCTCTCGGGTATACCGTTGATCCTGTTCTCAACAGGTTCAAGATTAAAGATATTTTTGTATGCTTTTTTCCAGGTTCTGAAGAAAACACCTTTCTCATATTCATCCATGCTCACGGGGTAAAACCAGGTGATTATTGTTTGCGATGGATCGCCCCCGAGCATCAGTGTTTTATAAAAGACCAGCAGAACAAGGAATTCTATATAACTTTCAACCAGTTTTTCATCCCGGGGATCCGAATAATTACTCCATTTGAGCTGGGTCCGGACTTCAAGGTACCGCGGAACTAAATATTTCTCGAGGAAAAAATAATTGTTTACATGCCTGAAGAGTTCAAGGTTATTATTGAAGTTGATTGATTTGTTATAAACCAGCGCCGTCCTGGTCGGGAAACCGACAGCGCCCCCCGTATTGGAAGAAATTACATAAGGCATAATTTCATTTTCGAACATTTTTTCATTCGCTACACTTTCAGGAGGATTGCCCGGATCTTCAAGATTCATCAGCGATTGCCACAACGGAGTACTGCGGGTAATATCAAGCGGCACGGCATCATGCCCGCTGTATTTATATTCAATATGGGTATTGGTGGTGCCAAAATCAATTGCAAAATTGATGGCGCCTAATCCACCATGATGGGCTACCCAAAGCGGTAAAATAATTCCACTGGTTGATTCCACGGTAATGCGAAGATTATCAAAGTTGTTCCTTGATTTGAAGTAATAACTTCGCTGGTTTCCAATGCCGGAGTTACGATAAACGGGTGAGTTCGTACCTAATTTTTCGCCCCTTTCGAAGCATTCAATGAAAAGTTCAGCAGTAGTTAAATTCCGGTCATCAATAACGCCGATCGTATAATCGGGTTGAGGATGTTGCGTCCGGATAAACGGGATGACAGCAATATGCGCTTCAAGCATCACCTTATCCGTCTCATGATAAATTTTCCTGAATGAAATCGTCCCACGTTTTACAGGAATTTCGAGCCTGGCTTCGATTCCGCCTCCAGCAAGTTCGTGTAGCTTAAGGTATTTGGAGGTATTTTCAGCTTTAAAAAATTTAAAGAAAGCCGGTTTTAAGGGAAGCAGGTACTTTTTAGCTCCGCAGAGGTTAAATTTTGAAGAGTCGATCGAATAGGGTAGTCCGATGATCTTTTCCTCCAGGAAATTATCAATCGACAGCCAGTAATACGGATCCTCCTGAACCGGTAACTTCGATTCGATCTGTGATTTTGTATTTTTCGACGGGATGTGATAGTCTTCATTCCATAATACACCCTCGGTCGTGTAAGTCCAATGGTGCGTGAATTTATCATTCGGGAGGATGAGTGGTTTCTGGCCTTCAAAAGCAAGTTCATTTATGATCACGAAATCACTGGTTTCACTGATTAGAGCCTCTGTTTCTGCCTGGCAGCCGATCGGGATTCCCAATATTTCGCAGGTATCGTTCGAATTGTTAAGAACGGGGCATTTTGGATATTGATCAAGAACATCACGGTTTAAATTGGTGACAATTCCCCGAAGATCAGATTTCAGATGTTCCAGCCTGACTTTTTCGAGGTAGGCATACACTTCCGGGAAATAATTAGCGAATCCGGGCTGCTTCGACAATGCATAAATATACCGTATAAACGATGGCTCCCTGTTCACAAGCGATGAAAGTTCATTGTCAAAAAACACATCACGGCCGCTTGTAATATGAAGTGAAGCGGCGACCCTGCCTGCATCGGGAGAAGAAAAGAAAAGTGTCGCAGGAGAGGTACCTCCAATGACCTGTTTTGTCGATTTGTCGATAATCAGGTAAAGCCGGTTAACTTTCTCGAAATTGTACAGCACATGATTCCCTATATCTTCATTCCTGACACTGTCCTGTTCCCAGTAAAGCTGAAGAGTCCTGGCAAAATTTATATGCCGGGTTATATTACTTTCTTCGGATATTTTCTTGAATCTTGCCCTTGGATTCCAGGCAATAATTTCAACTTTAGTGCTGTACTTATGATACAAAAAGAACAACTGGGCGACATCCAGCGCATCGGAAACGAGCTGGTGGTGTGCGGTATTTCCTTCAATCCCATTTTCAGTTACCCAGCGGAAGGCCGATTTAACCAGATCAATCCTGGCATAAGGACTTGGAATTGAAGTGGCAACTTCATTACCGCCGGTCTTGATGGTGCGAAGGTCATCAGAAGTAAGGGGTTTGCTGGAAAACCATCCCGAACCTTCCGGACCGTCATGAAGCCTGAATACTTTTGCCATAATTTATTTTTTTAATAGATGATGTTTTTCCAAAACCCTCTCCGTTGATTTACCAAAAAGCTTGATAAGAACGGTATGTTTTTTATCCCGTGATGAACTCAGCGTGTTGCGATCGATCAGGAGGCAGTTTTCAATATCCAGTGACTTAAAGCTTGAATCTCCTTTGGGTGTTTTATTCTTAACCAGCATCAGGGCATTGTCGGGCATAATTTCATTAAAAGGGCTGAAGGAAGGTTTATTGTTGCTCATTTCGTTGATCCATTCCGTAAAGTAATCATTAAATCCCCGGACATGATTTTTATATTCCGGACTGTTGAAATAGTTTTCGTCAAGCGATGAATTTTTACTCTTCTTTACCAGTTTGATATTGCTTTTCGTCCAGCGCGAAACATTTAAACTTCGCTGAAGCCCTTTTGCAAGATATTCGGTATACAACCTGAATTTTGTCAGTGGGGCATACAAAAGTTTAATGTTCTCGTTATTAAGATTGTCGAATTGCAGGATTTCGGAATCTTTCTCAATGCCAAACTCCTTAATCTGTGTGCCGTTTACGGCAACACCTGCGTTAACCGAATAGCTTTTAATATTTTTACAAAAGTCAATGACAGCAAGTGCTCCCGCGAGTTCAAGAAAATGAGCGTCATTTTTCTGCTCCGCTTTACCCTCAAAATTATCGTAGACATTGTTCGCGCCTTTATTACCAACCAGATAAAGCACATTGATCTTATTTTCGTTGATTATAGTACGATTGTAATAATCGATAGCGATTTTGGCCTTTTCTTCAAAGGAATCTGAATCAATCGAACTTTCCTGTTTATCATTCAACGAAAAATAGGGCAGGTAGGTGATGCCCCCGATGGGAGCGTCTTTAATCTGTGCAGCACGCGCGAGATTTGGGTTCCCCCGGAAATTTTTCAGCAATAATGGAAATCCTGATGCACCGGTACCGCCAAATATCGAGTTAATGATAAAGATAGCGTCTTCCGAACCAAATGTAAGGCCAAACCGCTGGAAATCTTCCGAATTGGTAAACTGATTGAGCACGATGGAACCCATATTTGGATTTCCTTTAAACCCTACACTCAGGTCAGACTCCAGGTTGGCATCCGAATAGAGCAGCCGTACAAAGTTCTTGTCATCCTCAGAAAGA
This sequence comes from uncultured Bacteroidales bacterium, assembly GCA_942493325.1. Classification (GTDB taxonomy): domain Bacteria; phylum Bacteroidota; class Bacteroidia; order Bacteroidales; family Prolixibacteraceae; genus JAAFHB01. Next base: position 6,888,172 of record OW818689.1, read on the forward strand.
CGTTCATCGTCGCTTAGTTCATCAAACCCGATATATTTCCCGAACGAACTGCCATCTACTCCTTTGAGCCTGAATTGAAAATACTCAGGATTGATATCGCTTGAATTATTGACGAGCTCATTGATCGTTCTTACGTTCTGTGAAAAAAAGTCATCCGGCTGGTATACCTGGCTTCGTATTTCCTGGTATAAACGGAGTATGTTTTTGGTGCGGTCGAGGTCACCGTTACTGATATCGGGATCAATGAGAATCGGGATAACTGTATCAAAACCATTCTCAAGTTTGCAACCGGCCGCGAACAACATGGTCAATGCCTTGATCACCCGGGAACCTGTTCCGCCAATGCCGAAAATGTATAATTTTTTTGCCATTATGCCTTGAATTAAAAAGGTAAGTGCATCTGAATTCTGCTGAATTGCTTCAATATCAGGCTGTAAATAAAACTTAAAACAACAGCCAACCCGGCATTGATCAGGGCATAAGTGCCGGGCAGATCGGTCGCATATTGCATATAGCCTGAATCAGGATCATTCAGTGCATCTGTGAGTTGCTGATTATCAGAGGCAAATATTTCAGTGTTTGCCAGGCTCCAGCTAAATCCATAAACAACCAGTACGGTAATCAGTAACCAGAGGCTCCAGTGCCAGAATCTGCCATAGGGATATTTCCATGCATAATAAAAGAGTAGCCAGAACAATAGGGGAACTAAAATAAAGAGCATTCCGAGCTTTATATACCCGCCAAAATCGTAGAGCGTTGTAAAGATGAGCGAGTATTTGCTGTCGAATATTCCAAATACTGTTTCATAAATTCCGGCAAAGAGGTCTTTAAACATATCGGTTATTGTTAACGGATTTCAATTTTGAAATTTGCAATGTTTTTATCCTGACTCATCGATTCATAAGCCTCAATTATTCCTTTGGTTAGGTACTTTAACCCGAAAGTATGAACTTTATCGGTTTGAATAGTTGATTCGGTATTGGTATCTGATGCTGCAATCCAGGGTGGAATATTATCTGAGAGCGAAACCTCAAGTGTACCAAAGGGACTCTTATTCGTTTGAACGGTAATTAAATGGGTGGTGTTAAATGGAACCGCATAAATTTTCTTCGACGGTTTTTTGATGCTAATGACCTTATAATTATTATTAACGTTGTAATTGGCAGTATCTGTCAGGAACGATTCAGGGAAGGGGAGGATGGAATAATCAACGGCGATGGCAAACCGGAAATCCTGGCCGAGCCGGTCAACTTTAGCATTTACGAGTGAATTTTTTTCTTTGCGATCAAATGCAAAAGTTCCCGCGAGGTTTTCGGTAGTGGCCTGGTAGGGCACCACAAGAGAACCTGGTTTCATAAAGCGTGCCATTGTTTCATAACCTTTTAGCTTTCCGGATATATATTCGTTGGAGAAGTATTTGTTAAGCAGTTTACTGTCACCAAAAATCCAGATATAATAAGGTCTGGTTGAATTGATCGCAATTTTGCCGGGTTTTGAGGCATAAAAATAATTACCGTTGAACTGCGAATTTAATTTTATCATGATTGTTTCCAAATCCCCGAGATGCAGTCGTTTAATAAATTCGCTTCTTGTTGCGGTACCTTCAGTCACCAGGGAACTCAATCCCTGTCCGCCGATATCGTAGATTCCGTCCGATATCAGGATTGAAATCTGGTTATTTTTGGCAGTCTGCAAAGCGACCTGGAACATGCCATTCAGATTACTCCTGGTAATGTCGCCGCAACGGAATCCGGCATCGTTTAACTTATTTTTAAGAACTGACGCCTTGGTTCCGATAGGAGTGAGGGTAGGTTTTTCACCATTGATAAAATAAAAGTCCAGTGCCGTATTTTCCATTACAAACTCTGGTTTTTCAGCCAGTTCCGAAACCACAGCCACATAATCGGTGATACCATTAACATACCCGAACATGCTTTCGGAGTTTTCGAGGTAGATGGTAACCTTTCCTATTTTTGTTTCCTCATTTTTGGACGAAGAAATTACTTTAGTTGAGGTAGATTTTGCACGCTCCGACCTCGCATTACCATTATTGCAAGCCAATAACAGGGTGGGTATTACGATGAAAATCACTAGCATATAAAGAAGTCGGGTGTTTTGTTTCATTGATCAATTCTATATAAGTAAATATATTGCGTTGAATCCGTTTCAAAATTTCAGTGGTGAAAGTTTCGGATTCAACAAATTTATTATTAAAAAATTTAACACATGGTAAAATCGCTGATTATTTGTGGCTATTAAACATTTTTTAAATATATTGATTTGCAAACATTTTTTCACTTCAGGTTGTTAAAAAGTAATTAAACAGTGTTAGGATGGTACGAAGATTTTTCATATTGATCGCATTGTTATTTGCCGGGCACAGGTTGAGCTCAGTGGAACCTGGAATAAGTAAGGTTACTGTAGTCAACTTTGACCAGTTTGAACGATACCTTCATTTCAAAAATGACACGGTTTATCTCGTAAATTTTTGGGCAACCTGGTGTGCTCCCTGCATAGCCGAATTGCCTGCAATCAGAGATGTGGAGAAAAAATATGCGGATAAAAAGTTCAAAGTGATTTTAGTGAGCCTCGATATGCCCGGTCATCTCACCAGCCGATTGATTCCCTTTATACGTTCCAAAAAAATTACATCAGAAGTTTTTCTGCTTGATGACCCCGATCAGAATCGCTGGATTGACAAGGTGGATAAACAATGGTCGGGAGAAATTCCCTTTACGGTTATTTATGGTAAAGCTTTCCGTGATACCTACACACAATCGTTTAGTTTTAATTTGCTTGATTCAATTATTAATCTCAAAATTTAATCGCCATGAAAAGTATTATTTCATGCTTCTTAATTTCAGTTTTTGCTGTGTCTGCTGCTTTTTCGGCCGGCTATAATATAGGCGATAAAGCAATGGACTTTAAACTGAAAAATATTGACGGGAAAATGGTCTCCCTGAGTAATTATCCGGATGCCAGGGGTTTTGTAGTCGTATTTACGTGCAATGGATGTCCTTATGCACAGGCTTACCAGGACCGGCTTATTGAAATTGATAAAAAGTATAAACCGAAGGGATATCCCGTTGTTGCAATTAACCCGAATGATCCTGAAATAGCTCCCGCCGATTCGTACGATAAGATGGTTTCAGTGGCCAAAAACAAAGGGTTCACATTCCCGTATCTTATTGATGAAACACAGGAGGTCTACAGAAATTATGGTGCAACCCGTACACCCCATGTTTATGTTCTTCAGAAAAAAGGAAGCGACCTGGTCGTTCAATACATTGGCACCATCGATGATAATTACCAGGATCCCAAAAAGGTTTCAACTCCTTATTTAGCCAATGCACTCGATGCACTGATTGCCGGGAAAACCCCCGAACCCTCCACCACAAAGGCTATCGGATGCGGGATCAAGGATCAAAGCAAATAAAATGAATTCAGAAGAATTAAAAAATCTGCAGGCACCACTTAAGGATAAATACCGTTCAAACCCCGAATCTGCCCTTATTACATTAAAGGCCCGGGGCAAAATAGGGGAGGGTATAAGTTGCAGTGTTGAAACAGGTCGTGCCCTTGTAAAGGCAGGCTTGCATCCGGCCACCGGTGGAGACGGATTGCTTGCCTGTTCCGGCGATTTGTTACTTGAAGCATTGGTGACCTGTGCAGGTGTTACTTTGCGTGCAGTTGCAACATCCATTGGCATCGAAATAATTTCGGGCAGTGTAATTGCTGAAGGAGATATGGATTTCCGGGGTACACTAGGTGTATCTAAAGAGGTTCCTGTAGGATTTAAATCTGTTCGCTTAATCTTCCAACTCCAAACCAATGAAGATGAAGAAAAAATTAAAACCCTTATAAAGCTTACTGAGCGGTATTGCGTTGTATACCAGACTTTAATCACACCAACTGATGTAAAGACTTTCGCAGAAAAAGTTTAATTCTAATAGATATACATATACATCATAATCCCGAAAACAATTACCGGAATAATTACAAACCACCCGTATCTGTAGCGTTTTCGTGAACGGAACCATATAATAATGCCGGTGACAGAAAATATAATCATCGCCAGTGCCGATAAATCCAGTAAAGTGCCCCAGATCACATATAACGGCCCGCCCTTGAACCCATGAATCCGGTGTAAACGGGTGCTGATTTCTCCAAATGAAATTTTCTCCCGATGGGTTATGGTGAGGCTGTCAAGATTTTTATGGACAATAATATTGTAGGCATTTCCCGGGCGGAAAATATTGAATACAATTTCATTTTTATTGTTTCTCGTGTAATCAGTACGACCTGAGATACTGAACTGCTGTTTTATTTCATCACCGAATTTTTCCATTTGGGTGGTATCGGGTTTGAAATTCAGGTTGTAACTATGTTTTTGAATGGTTTCCTTGCCGGTAGGAAACCATGTGTGTTTGCTGATTATTAATCCGGTGATGATATAAAAAAATGCAAAAACAAAAATCAGTATACCCGCAAAAAAATGGGTTCTGCCCAAAATCTTATAGATTTTTATCCGATCAACCATACGTAGATTATAATAAGAAATGAAAAAACTCCTGAAGCGGAAATCATCAACCATTGACCTTTGTTTTTGACCGATTTTTTAAACCAAAGATAAATGCTTGAAACAACGATTAAAAAGGCAATCAATGCAGAAACCTGGGCATACGATGCCCATAACTTCAGCATTGTATCATTCAGACCCGCAATGCTGCCGAAATGTAAAGCTTTAAGCATTCTTCCATTACCGTAATGCACCTCATTGATCTCAATTAAATCGCTCTGTCTGGTCAGATGCACCTCATATGTCCTCCCCGGGCGCTGAATTTTAAAGAAGAATCCTTTTTTGTTTTCTCTTAAATCCCATGGAGGTACATGTCCTGCAATACCGAGATTTGCGGTTACGTATCTTGCAAGCGAATCAGCCTTTAATGCAGGATCGAATTGTATATTTTTCGTGTAAGATATGGTATCGGACGGTTCGTTATTCAGAAAATTGTGCTGAAAATTTAAAACGCTCAAGCCCACAATAAACAGGTATACTGAGCAGAACAATCCGCCATAAATGTGAAACCTGTATATGTATTTTAGGATCTGGTTTTTAGATAAGCTCATTAATTCGTTTTAGATAAAGTATTTTAATTTCCGACAAACGTAACAAAATTTTCATAGCCGGATCAATAGCCGAATATTTTTTCTGAACTCAAAGGTTTTTTAAATTAATTAATCCTTAAACCACGCTTCAAGCAGACGTCCAATAATCTGACTGCCACGGCTGTTGGCATGGGTACTGTCGGCCATGAACCAGCCCGGTGTTTTGCCGCTGTCCTGAATATACTTCCATACAGGGCCTGTCATATCGAAGAAGGCACATTTTTCTTCCGAGGCAACCTTAAGTAAATTGAAACGGTAATTGTCCGTAGTCGTATCAATATCATAGTTAAACGCCTTGATTCGCTCATCACGCGAGGCACCGAAAACAGGGGTAAGCAACAGTACTTCCGTATTGGGTTTCTGAGCTCTGACCTGCCTGATCACCGATCTCACTGCCTCTGCCTCTCCATTTGAAATGCCCCCGATAACCAACAGTTCAGGCTGATGATCAAGCACATATTCCTTAACCCGATTTTCTTTCTGGTAGTAAGTACAACCGGTTCCGCTGCGAAGTGAGGCAATCTTAATGACATTGCATTTTGGATAATCGCGCATCATCAGCAGTTCAAACGAGGAACCTGAGGTATTACCCATAATACTATCGCCCAGCAGAACCATCCGAAGCTCTGTTCCATGACGAAGCTTATTCATCGTTTTTGGAATATTCACAAAACGGCCTGCTACCGGAAGATATACCACAGGATCCATTGCGGCATATATTGCATCGATTTTTTCAAGTGTACTCATGCCAGCAAAAGCGTCTTCAATACTGCCGTTCAGCAGAAAGCCGCCTATGCGTGCGACTCCGGCTGAAGCGACCTTCAAAACCAGTTCGTGCTCTGCTTTGCGATCCAATTCCTTTGCCAGGGAGACCGGGCGCATCACTGGATTGTTTCCATTTTTTAAGGCTGGAAGCTTCCGGAATTGTGCCTTGTCAACTGAATATTCCAGATCAGCACTTTCAGGGTCTACAACATCAAGAATACCAATCTCGGATCCTCTGAATTTCAATAGCAGTGTTGCACCTCTCTGATCAGAGACAAGCAGATGACGGAACGGAACAATGGGACTTTTTTGGCCCGGTTTCCAGTCACCCGACTTTTTAACCTGCGGATCCTCATAAGCAACAATGCGACCATTGTCATTCATTTCGGGGAACAACGGTTTTGGGAGAACTACCTGCTGCGGGCTTTCCGGAATCGGATTAGCCATCATCAGTGCATCAACGAATTTCTCAACCGCTTCAGCATAGATTTTAGCCCCGGCATCGGTAGGATTGATTTCATCTGCAGAAAATGCCTCAAAAGTGATTTCTCCGGAGATGATCCTGTCGGCTGCATATTTGGCCAGGTTCAGACTGGGAATGCCATAGTACTCGGCTAACTGTTCACTTATTCTGATATATTCAGGAATCTTGCCCTCCTTATACGATTTAAGTATTTCGGGAGTAAGTGTATAAATCAGCATCCGGCTATGGGTATCCCGGAAATGAGTAACCTGGCGAATCATTCCCTCAAGATTACATTTTACCTGTTCGATACTGGTATTACGGTCATCGGCAGCAAAGTCGAGGATGGCCAGGTGCCCGCTGAAGATCACTTCACCAAAAACAGGTTGTCCATGACTGCACCGGAACTGGGCGAACCAGCTTCCGCCCGGGTACATATGACGGGTCTCATTCATTCCGACATCAGGGAAACATTTTTTAAAACCTTTAACCATGACGGCCGAATAGCGAAGATTCGGATCCTTCAGACCTGTACCTGCCAGCACTGAGTTGCCAATAAAGAACAGGTATTGGTTACCGGCTTTATTATCCTTAAAAAAGTACTGGCTGTTTGGAATACCGTTGCGAACATGATAGTAATGCTTATCCGAACTGACAGTTAAAACGTTTGCTGTGGTCCAGCCCGGCAGAAGCGTTATTCCGGTTAATCCAAGTACCGACGAACCCATAAACCAGCGTCTGCTAAGGTTTTTTCTATTTTCCATTGTATATTAAAATCTAAGATATGTGAGTTAAAAATTGCAAGTATTAATTTATTTATCAGTATCCGTAGTGCATCTTTCTAATTAAAAAACTACCAATCCAGCCGGTTGATTTGCTTTTCAAATGTTTGCCGGAGACCATTCGCTTCAGAAATATCGACCAATGTCCCGGTTGTATTTTTTCCAATAAAGAAGGCACCTTTCCACGGAATAGTTGAAACGATATATGGATATTTCTTCAGTTCATTTTTGAGTTCTTTTTGCTGTGTATTGCTTAGATTTGGCGGAAGTTCAAAAACATCATAGGCCTTTTTCTGCTTTACTGCCCAAACTTCGAGGAATTGCTGTAACTGCCAGTCGGCTGGATTCCGGATCTGTCCATTTCCCCAAAAACTTACTGCAGCCATCGCATTATAGGAACGCAAGACAGCCAGCTTAGGCTTTGGTTTAGGGGGTAATGCCTGGGCAAGTTTCCGGTGAAAATTGGCTGCCTGTTCCCAGCTGTCAGGTCTGACAAGGGGAAAGGTATCGCCATAACCCAGCCAGATAATGCCATCAACACCCTGATCCCACTGTTCCTGCGCCATTCTGTCGACCTGGTCGGGCGTTACATGCTGAAGGCGGCTGTAAATATGGGCCTGCATCCATGGAATCAGCAGCCGGTTATACCTTCGGGCCAGGCCCGCACAGTAACTCATATCGCGCGGTATCGCTTCAGTATATCCGCCACCAGCAACCGGATAAGGATCGAGGTGGACAATATCGAGATGACGCGTCAATAGTTCCTGCCCGGTTCCATCGAAGTTATTCGACAGATCGAAGATTCCCATCCGGGTCGTATTTCTGAATAACTTAAGTCCCGGAGCCGTTTTTGCAATTTCATCATGCACAAGAGCTACCAGGTTTGCAGTCTGCTGATGCAAATTGTACATCCACCAGCTGTATGATTTTTCGCCGTAAATCTCCGGAAAACCCCAGGTACGTGGATATTCTGAATCCGTTTGTTTGCGAAATGCCTGAATTGTCGGATCACTGTATTCCCAAAGCGGATAACTAACAGCCTCGGAACCCTTCGCTTGCGAGTGACCCGTTATGTAAAAACACTCGTCACCTAACCGGGCAGCTGCGACAACATCCAAAGGGAATATTCCATCGTTGGCCTCCTTCCACCGGGTCAGTTCTTTTTGGATTGCTTTTTGGAGAGCCAAACGTGTACTTTCGGCCGCAGCACTTACATTTCCACGGCTGAAAATCCAGTATTTGTTTGTTCCATGGTAAGGCCAGTAGACAGCAACTCCAACCTGGTCAAGCATGGCTTTATCCAGTCCGGTCAGATCGAATGTAATCCGGTACAACTTTCTTTTAGCGGTTTCGGAAGAGGGCGCCATATCGGGCGTGACACTGTCGAATTCGGGTTTGGTACCAGCAGGGGCTTCAGAAATTTCGGCATCAATTATTTTTAAATGTTGCTTCCCGTCGAATTTTCGCAAGGGAACAATAATTTCGACCTTAACGGGATCGGGCATATCGGGATAGTAATGCCCGATTGGTTCACCTTTCCCGGCATCCCCGGTACTTCCACCATTTGTTGTATAAGCAAAACCTTTGTTATAAACGGGTGGTTCAATGATTATTGTGTTTTTCCCGGGAAGAAAACTGAAAAGATGCCGGTCGATAGCTTTCCCCATGTATACGCCGCCAATCATTAAGGCGTCTGCCGGTTGCAATTTAGCATCCCTTACCAGACCAGCACTTTCCGTTATTTCACTTAGTCCAATATGATATTTGATGCCCCATTCGCGGGCCAGCCTGAGTTTTTCGCGCGCATCGGCAGCATCACGGGCACTCATGTTGATAAGTTCCACCCCGTGTGCTTTTAAATCAGCAAAATCCTTTTCATAGGATATTACTTTTTTATATGTTGTCCAAACAACGGGAAATGAGTTTTTATCCCCTGTTTTTGTTTGCGAAAACAAACTGAATGTCAGGTTAATTGCAAACAGCAAAAATGATATCTTTCTGAATCCAACTGCCTTTGGTCTCATACTACAATATATTTATCCCCTTCAACCACAGCATCATCAATTCCTTCCACTGCTGATGGTAAAGGAAGTTTTCCTTCATACCCCAGCCGTGACCTCCCACCGGAAAAATATACATCGTTGACGGGACTTTATTATGTTTTAGGGCCAGATAGAATGCAATACTGTTTTGTACCGGTACCCCTTTATCATCATCACTATGGAAAAGAAGGGTAGGTGGGGTCTGAGGAGTTACCTTTAAATCGTTGGAGTATAATTTGGTTAATTCTTTCGGAGGATTTTTTCCCAACAAATTATTAAATGAACCCCTGTGAGATATCGTTGTATCGGAGCTGATCACCGGGTAAAAAAGGATGGCAAAATCGGGACGTGTAATGCTGTCGGTAAAATGTGTAACCACAGTCGATGCCAGATGTCCTCCCGCAGAAAATCCCGTTATGCCCAACTTGTTTTTATTAATATTCCATTTTACGGCATTTTCACGAACAATTCTTAGCGCTTGCTGAGCATCGCTTAACGGGACCTGGTGATGTCCATTTGGCATCCGGTATTTAAGCACAATTGCAGCAACTCCCTGTGAATTTAACCATTGCGCAACCTGATGTCCCTCGTGAGCCATCGCCAAACCGCTGTAACCGCCGCCAGGACAAACAACAATTGCAGGAGTTGCACTTTTACTTTCGGGAAGGTAAACAAAGATTTTAGCATCCGTATCGGGTGCCACGGTCTTTCCATTTACGACTTTTGGCGTATTGGGAATTTCATTACTATTGGGCGCACCTGCGGGCCAGACCGGCAATTCGATTGGCTGCGAATACGCTTTCACCGTTAATAAAGATGCCACCATTACACTGAAAATAGTTTTATTCATAATCTTCATTTTTAATATTAGGATTTGAGCTGTTGGACAATAATTTTTGCCATCCAGATTGAAAGCAGCTGGCCGATAGCGATAGCGAGCAAAGCATATTTCAGCGCAAAATCTTCGGATATCAGCACTGAGATAAGTATGAACATCCCGCAACCGATCAGCCTTCCGGCAAAGAGGCCCCATTCATGATTCAAAATATAGGCGAATTTGTTCCGGTTTTCAATCCCGGCCACTTTATCGATCACACCCAGAAGGATTGGAAAATAGGCGACATCGAGCAGGGGCCTGGCAATAGTAATACACATCATAAACAGAATAACACCAACCCCGGAAAATAAAACGGAATTGATAAGAAATCCGGTTGTGAAAATCCCCAGCCCTATTGTGAAAATCAACAGCCGGTGCTGTGGTTTTGCAGTCCTTCCGATCAGGTAAAGAACGATTGCGGATACTATGGCAGCGACCGACTGCAAGGTTCCCAATGTTCCTTCCTTGCCAAGTAGTCTCATAATCAGCATAATCGGTGCAGTGACTATGGCTCCCTGTGCCAGTCCTTTTAAGAGGGCCATTCCCAGCATCTTCCACCACAAAGGTGCAAAATGAAAGAATATGAACGGTTCGCGTTTCGGATTTTCAAATGTACCACGATGGACCAGTATTGATGAAAATATGGTCAGTAAAAATACGATTCCGGTGAGCATATAATAGGCGAGATTCGCATTTCCACTCATTAAAAATCCTTTGTCGGACAGTGCAATAAAATTGCCAGCGAGAAAGGGTACCACTACGAAAGTCAGGGTGTAGAAAAAGGTCTCCATGCTGAAGTAGTAGTTCCTGTTGGCATCGGTTGTGGTCGACAGGGAAAGGAAATCGCGGTTTGCCCAGAAGAAGCCATACGATAATCCCATGATCAGTCCGGCAACGATAATTCCCGGAAGATCAATGCGATCGATCATCATCATAGCCGTCATGGATACACCGCTTAGCAACATGCCCAGGGAATAGAGACGGGCAATTCGTATATATTTAAGCAATAGTCCGTTTATCAGGAAGGTGAGTGGTATCCCGGCATACAGTGCCAGTTGGTACGACATCACCCAGGTTGTATTGGCGGTTGAACGCATAATATAAGCTCCTACAAACATTTCGATGATCGGCAATACCAACGCATAAATCAGGTTGGTCATCAACAACAGCCGCATATTGCGCGGGTGCGATTTATAGAAATCGTACTCTCTTTTTATTTTCTTAAACATTGTTATCCGTTCTTAAGCTAACTGGGTCAGACTGTCCAAAATTTCCTGAATCGAAAAGCGGGCACCGCAGATGTGTTCATCCGCAGCCCCATAATAAATTGTGAGGTCATCTCCCTCAACAAGATGACCATTGGTAAATACTACATTCCCGAAGAATCCCGTTTTTTCATAATCCATTATGGGCTCCATAATTGGTGAATCGGAACGGGCCAGAATTTTCGAAGGATCGTTGAGGTCGGACAGAAAGGCCCCCAGACAATAACGATTTTTAAAGTCAGCGCCATGATAAATTTCCAGCCACCCTTTTTCGGTCCGGATCGGTGATGCTCCGGCGCCAATACGTTGTTCGTCCCATCTCCCTTTCCGTGTAGTTAATATGCATTTGTGGTTTCCCCAATGGAGCAGGTCGGGAGATTGCGACAGCCAAATGTAATTTCCCCCGATATCCACACCACTCGGACGGTTTAGCGCATAATAAAAGTCCCCCACCTTTTGCTCAAACAGTGCACAATCCTTGTTATGCGGTGGAAAAATCAGGCCGTGTCTTTCAAAATCATGCCAGTTTTGGGTACTCATCATCCCTACACCAACTCCATTTTCGGAAACTGCCGTATAAGTCAGATAATATTGCCCTTCAATTTGTGCTACTCTGCAATCTTCAATGCCGAATGTTTCCAGTACACCCGTTCCTGTAAGTTTGAATGGCTGCTCCGGCTCACTAAAATGTATGCCATCAGTACTGTAAACAAATCTCAGATGCGAAAGCGTAGTCAGGTATGATTTGCCGCAATACTGAATCACGCGCGGATCGGATAAATCGATATCAGGATGATCTTTCTTAAATTCCATGATTTCAATTGTCCCATCCGGATTTAAAACCGGGAAAGATATAAAATCCTCCTTCTGTAACGGACGTTCTGCCACCCTTATCAGCAAACAGATTTTCTCCTCAAAACGGAACACTCCGGGATTAAGCAGGCATTCTATCCGCAAACCGGGTTGGCCTGGGGGTAAATTTCGGGGACTCAACAAGGGATTTTCCTTAAAACGTTTAGCGATATCGGTCATATTTTTATTTTTCAAATCCAAACTCTTTTCAATGGGAATACGGCTCGAGACTATCAGCTGTTTTTTTATATCTGATTTTCCTGAGAATAGCAATATAAAGAACTGTCAAAGGACCAGAAAAGATAAGATTCGATAATATGTCAGGTGGAGTAAATAGTCCACAAATTACAATTAAGATTGCTGCGCCATAAATGGAAGCACTCCATTTAATTTGGGTTTTCTTCTCTGCCAGGTTTAAAAACAGTTTTAAATTTCCCAATAGTCCAATTACAACTATAGTCAAGGACAATAAAAGTTCTGCTCCACTAAGTGTCATAAATTAATTTTTAAGTATGAGTTTATAGTTACTTCCCAGTCAATTTCCTGATTTTTCATATTGTCAAATTTTATTTGTTATAAATTAGATGACGACTAAATTTTTTCTTGCAGCTATTCAGGGTAGTATATTCCTACTTTTTCACCTGAATTGTCTGATTCGCTCCACGACGATGCAACCCTGCGAAATGATTCGCCCGGTTTCGGGTCGAAATTGAGCCAGCTTGACGGGTTATTATCCACTGCACTGCACAATTCACTCACCCCGTTTCCATTGGCAACTAATACTGCATATTCGTAAATTTCTTTGGCCGATGCAGTACGATCAGTAAATTGACGCTCCTTGCCTTTGTAAATGGACTGATATTTTTCCGAACCTTTAATTCTTCTGAAAAGTTGGTATTCCGAGCAGCCCAATACTTTTCCCCAGGTCAGTTCAACCTTTCCGGGGAAGATATTGAGCTTCAGACCATCAGGGCAATGTGGTTTTTCACTGGTAAAATAGGCCGGGTAAATCACTGATGCAGGACTCTTATGATCATTGTTCACCGCTATAACTCTCACATATCCTTTGTTTTCTGTTTTTGCCGGCCTGATCAATAAGCCATTTGATGTTTGTTCCTTCAAAGCCGACCAATCGGAACTGCCGTTGGTACTGTATTCAAAACGGTACCTGCTTGCTCCCGAAACCGGATGAACAGCCAAAAAAACCTTTCCCTTCTCATTCCGGGTAAAATCAATTTCGGGACGGGGTAAATCCGGAAATCCGCTGGTCAGTGTCCAGATATGTTTACCCGCGGGGATCTGAACCAGAATTTTATTCTGCTGGAATTTCCCCGGATATTTTTTGCCGTCGATGAATAACAGGATGTTCTCCGGAATTGATCCGGTCCATTGAAAGGTAACTGCAGATGCCTGCTGACTAGTATAATTACCGCTGATATTGGTTACTCCCGAGTAAACCGCGCTGATACCTGCATCCGTATTGGAGGTTTGAATTTCAAAACTTGCATTTCCTATCCTCGTTCCGTGAAACAAGGCCAGTTCCTGTTTATTGACTTCCCGTTCGCGGATAAATCCGGCAGTTCCATCAAAAACATAACCGTTAATGTTCGCTTGTACCGGTGTATCATTTCTGAAAATGTAATCTTTATGTCCGTCCATTGCAGTCACAATACCTCCCCAGGGAGTTGTTTCCTGTACAAACCCTTTTTTATGAGAAACAAAGGTCATACAGTCCCCTGTTCCATCAAACCATAACCCTTTTGTTTCGCGACCCGCGACTTTGATCATCTCCGGCTTCCCCTTAGAAGCATTATAACCTGCCGCACCCCCTTTTACAACATTTAGCTCCGGCAAATCCTCGTTTGGATGGGTAAACCAGCTGAAACGGGTCCCCATATTGCCATTATAAACATCATCGTAGATCATGAAATAATCACTTCCTACGAGCATAATGCTCCGTCCCTGGTATTCGGGCCACGAATAGCCATCTTTCTTTGAAGATACAATTTCAGCAAACTGTCCGATGGACAGATCATACATTGGCCTGGTGAGGTCATTTCTTCCAATGGCCTTGAAATGACCATCTTTAAATACCCCAAAATTGGTGAGCAGATCAGTATCCTGAATTCTTCGGTCGCCGATATCTTCTTTTCCGTTATGGCTGTACGATTTTCCGGCAGCGTAAAAATAGATGGTTCCGCATCCCCCATCGGCTGCCAATCCCCAACGATAATTTGGTCCCTTATCAATCTGCTGTAAATGAACCGAAAGTTCATCTTTGGTTCCTACAGCTGCCCGGAGAATGATGCCATAACCGGTCAGTTTAACGCTTTGAAAATCGGGAGGAGTGCCAGTATCTTTATTTTCCGGATACATGATCTTATAAATCTCCTTTGCCCGGTCACTGGCCTCCATGTCATCATGTTCAGGTCGGGTAATATAGCGGATATTTTCTGACAACAACGGGTCGAAATTTTCGAGTGCTTTCCCCAAACGCCAGTAAACACTTGGCGGACGGCGCCGTAATGCGTGAGCACCCTGGGGAGGATGAATACGGGCGGGGCCTTCTTGCAGATCAATTACTCCCCAGCTGTGACCATCCAGTTTGCCGGTTGCATCACGGTAATATTCGAGGTCTTCGCCATTAAAAGGGGCGGATAAACATTGTAAGACCGAAGTGGCCAGCAATTTTGTCTGTTCGTTGGCAAGACGGTTTTTACCATCGGAATGATCCTGAAGCAGGAAATTTGTCCTGACCGTCGGGCGAAGTGCAGCCCAGGTATAGGTCCCCAGGTTCTCAGTCCACCGGCCTCCCAGCGAATTCCAGCTTTCCACATTTGGCCTGACATGGTAACGTGAATTTAAATCCACATATTTTTCAAACATATCGCCCCAGTTCTTTGCCTCCGGGTGGTCGGGAAAAAGAAATGCAGCAAGTGCCGGAATCCCTTTAACATCGGCCAGGAAATTCGGATGACCCGAGAGCATTCCCCGCATTGGCATATATTCTTCTCCGGCTGATATATAAGCATGTAAAAGAAATGCAGCAACAAGTTTTTCACGTTGGACTGCATTTGCCTCGGGAAGCAAAGTGTTGAATTGCACCACGTATGATTCATAAAAACTCCGGGCTGGAACCGGGGCGTACCCGCTGTTCTGACATGGACCGCTGATCGCCAGTTCATTGGTGTAACCTCCCAGGTGAAAATACCTTTCCATGCTTGCAACAGAGGCCCCTTTTTCTTTGGGAAAAATTACCGGCGAAAGGGATTTGGGTGCAGGATATGTCAAATCCCAGTCTTTCAGCCTGTCAAGGGCGATGGTGCTAAACCTGTTTTGCAGGAAAGTATTGTAGGATAGTTGCGAAATTTTGGTACGCGGATAAGCTTTTGCTGAACTGCTCAACTGTTCGAGCTCATCCATATATTTTATATCATTCTCATGCGGATAACAGCTGATAGCTGTTGATCGCTGTCCTTCGTAAACCGGGTAGGTCCATTTTAACTTTCCATTGTTGTAATAGAATCTGACATTGATTTTCCCGGAGTTGGACCATATTGAATATTCCTTGTCATCCCAGTAAGAAGCATCTTCCATAAAAATCCCGACCGACTTCATCGTTTTTTCATCCCAGAAAACCGAAGAAGTTACAGTTCGCTCAGCGGGCCAGTTGCCATAAATCCCGATTTCGAACGGAATTTTACCATCATTGCCTGCTACGGTTATACCATGATGGGAATTCATCATACTCATGTCAATTTTTTCCCAGTCGTATCTGTTAAATCCGGGTGTATCCTTTGGCTGACCATAAGGATGGTTTGGTGCCTGCCTGTGTGTAGGATTAAAACCTTCGAGGGTGAAGTCCCATGACGTCTGATCTCCCTTGTTGAATCCTGACATTTTTTCTTTTAACTCAATAAAATCATAAGCTTTTATGCACCGGATAGTGGCCTGATAAACAGCGCCATCTTCAAAATGATAAGTGACTTCCGACTCAGCAAACAACGGCCCGACACCAACAATTTTCGTTTCAATTTTTACTGGTTTCTTCGAACCGTGATTAAACACAGCATTACCAATCCGGGGGTTATTTTGCAGAGCCATTCCGAGTACGGGACCGGGCAGGTTTGTGTTCCGGGCACTTTGTGTGGCAGGAAGCCAAACCGAGAGTTTATCCGATTGAATACAATATTCTTCTCCTTTCAGTTCCACACTTACAGGTTCAAATTTCTCCGGTTTTCCTTTTTTTAACTGGTACCTGAAAGTCCCTCCGGAAGGTAAATCTGTCAGCAGGTATAAAACTGCAGATGATTTTCCGTCACTTGTTTTTGTCCATCCGCCAAATTGAAAAGGAACCTGTTTCCCCGATTTCTGATCGGTTAAAATCAGTTCCGATTCCGATACATTTTCTTCGAAACGAACCGGGTAGCTCAGTAATGTCTGAGGCCACCAATAAAATTCATGTTGCAAATGATCCTGAAACATGATTTCCGCGATTCCGCCTTTATAAATCACAGGCTGATTACCAGAAGCAAACAGATTTCCACAGATTATAAAACAGGTAATCAGGATGTACCCGGTTAAAACTGATTTTTTCATATTGATAGTAATTTTGGTTATTTCACAAGTTCACCCACAATCATTACATTAGCAGGAAACCAATCGAGCCCTGCATATTTCACCGGATCAGTAATGGTAATTTTCTTTTTAAGCATGATTTCGGCTTTGTCGATTTTTTTATCCTGTACCCGGATTTCCACTTCATGAATTTTATCCTCGAGTTCTTTTTGGAAGAAATTATTCTTCCTGAAGTTATCACACCACTGATCGAAACGGAAGATTTCTTCCTTTATGCCATCCACTGAAATTTCAATAGTTCCGCTGCCGGGCCCGATACAATCATAAATTCCCAGTACTTTCCCCTTAAATTTGAATCGCATTATAGCCCCAGGTTTAGCTTGGTAAATGGAGGGCATAAAACGCTGGAAACTGACCATAAGGTCGTGTGTTGCGGGTAATTTTGTCCAGTCGCCGACCAATTCTGTTTCTGAAATATCAACCATCCTGGAATTCTGCCAGTTATCGGCAATAATTGGCGCTGGTAACCGGTGACTTTTTGAACCGGATTGTTTGCTCATTTTCGACAGGTATTTTATAGCTGTGGCGGAATAGATCGGCTGGCCTGATTCGGTTAACGGATGGGTACCGTCGCGCGTGAAAACAATCGTGTTGGCATTTTCGGAAGGATCGGCTTTGAAAACAAGCTTACCCTGTTGCATCAATCTGGCGACCTCAATTCCCATATGGATCGTCGGGATACCGTAATAATTGGCAACTTCCTCCATAAACTCCGATGATTGCTGTGGAATTCCTTTTACCAGGTTATTGCACATATTTAAAGCTGTGGTATAAACAAAACAGATATCCGTATTTGGATATTTTGCCCAGGTTTTCCGCACAATTCCTTCCATGGTACGCACCATCGGTTCACGTGCATTATAGGGTGGAACACCTGTGCCGTTAACCGCAAATTCAACAAATACAAGGTCCGGATCACCGGAAAGTAAATCATGTTCCATACGGAATGCTCCCAGTCCCGAACCTGTACCGCCAATCGAGGCGTCAACCTGGTAAAATGCAGTCTGAGGAAAGGTTGTCCGGAACCAATTAAAGGTTTGATCACGCCATCCCTGCATCTCGGTGATACTTCCCCCGATATAGCCAACACGAACCTGACGTTGGTTTGCAATTTTATGAAATAAGTTGGGTAGACCATCTCTCTGGTGAAATTCTACCATTTTAGATAAAGGAACCTGGTTGGGAACCGTCTTTTTTTTGATGTCTTTGGCAGTGAGAGCCAGGGAAAGGAAAATTCCTGCAATCAAAACTGTCAGTTTAAGGGTTGAACGTATCATGCCTGGATAATTTTAAATTGAAGACAAATTATTTTCTTATTTTCTGATTCTGCATTTTACTGACTTCCATTGCGGCAAATATCACGGCAAAGAGACCATGCGTATCGTCATCGTAAAACGGCCGGTTCAGGTAATAATCAATGTCTGATGAACACATTGTTCCGTAACAAATATTCCTTACCGTTCCGTCTTTACCTATCTGGGTTGTAATGGCATCCCAGGCTTTCTGAACAATCGGTCCGTATTTCTTTTCACTAATCCACCCTTCTGAGATTCCCCGGGCTATCGCCATGGTAAAAATCGCGGATCCTGAAACTTCAAGTTTCGATTTTTGGCTGTCCAATACATTGTGCCACAATCCTTTTTCATCCTGAAGGCGAACAAGTGATTCAACATGTGTCCGGAAGTGTTTCATAATGGGTTTGTAATTCTCATGATCCTTTGGCAGATAGAGCAGTACTTCGGCCAAGGCCCATAATGCCCAACCGTTCGCTCTTGACCAGTGCACCATTTTCTCATTACTATCTGAATAGCGGGCATGAAAATATAAGCCGGCATCCTGATCCCATACTTCTTTATTAAAATCGAGCACCTGGTTGGCTGCATCGTTAAAATACCAGGTGCGATCCGCTGCATTTTCCGAATAAAGTGCAGCCTGTATCAGAAAAGGAATACCCATAAACATATCGTCAACCCAGGTTGTGTATTTCTTCGGAGTCGTTCGCGTAAAAATAGTTGAACCTGGCAGGCGAATTTGTTCGAATCGGGCATAATGCATCATCTTTGAAATAAATTTGACATATTCATCCCGGTTTTCATAGCCGGTATCTTTTCGCAGGCGGTAAATCAAAGGTAAAGATGGTGCAAGTGTAAAATCGAGTAAAGGAGTATTTATCAGCATTCCATTAGGTACATCCGTTTTGCCCAGCGTTTCTGTCTCGTACTTTAAAAAGGGAATGCTGTTTAATTGAAAATCACAGAAATCATTGGCGTATTTTTCATATTTTTTTTCTCCTGACATCTCTCCCAGTATCTTCATAGCCCAGGCAACCCCGCCATTGTGATAGTTCCAGTTGTAATTCGTGCCCCATGGTTTTGAATCAATCAGGTTACCGACCACATCTATCTTTGGGATATTCCAGGTAACAGGTCCTTCTGCACCCCTAAACATTTGTCCGAAAACAGGTTCAACCGTTGAGGAAGAGATCCCGTCAGTATCCTGATTTCCCGTAAACGGACCGATAATCAGCCAATTGGAAATGGCTGAAATCCGATGATCAACCCGGTCCATTTTATCGAGTCCGATGAACGGAAAATCCTGTGGTTTACTGATCACAGCTCCTTTGGTTGAAGGTGGCTGGAGATAAACCCGCCAGTCAGACCGGTTGGTCACGGACTTAATCAGCAACGAATTAATCCCTTTTTTGAGCCTGGCCGTAAAGCGAAAAGGAAGATCGATGCTACGCTCATCATAAACAATCTCAAGTTTTTGATTCTGATCGGTTTCGTAGACCACCTGTCCGTTTATCCAGATAGCACAGCCATCGTTGTGTCCCAATTGAATTTCCATTTCCATACTTTCGGTGGTTTCAAGTTGGGTATAGGCATAGGCTGAAGTTTTTCCGGACACCGGGAAATTGCGGCCAAAATCGATCATCTGCATCCCGTTGAACTCTTTGTTGACTGATTCCAGCTCAAGACGATAGGCAAACGGGGTTTCACGCACGAGTTTATCTCCGATCAGTTTTGCAACGACCAGGGGATCAATCCTGGATGGGTCTGATCCCTTTGTGACAAATGGTGAAAAGATTTGTGTGATTAAAAATATACCGATTAGCAAATCCTTCATGAATGTTATTTTTAATTTTTCCGTACGATTTTAATTAAAACGCTATCGTACATATTATCAATTAATTAATTCTTTTTTTGAGTTTACTGAATAGTTTTTCTGACAAATTCCGACAGATGCACACTCCCCGGATCAGTTTTTATTTTTAGGGGAAGTTGCCTTAAATACCATTTTACTTTCCACGTGACCGACTCACCGGGACGTAATGTTTTGTAGATCCCCTGATTTTCGAGTTCGATGTAAGTCCGGTCTTTGTGAATATACAGTTCAACTTCGGTCTCTTTGGGAGCTTCCTGAGTAATGTCAATATCCGGGAATTGTTTGATAAAGATCAATCCCTGATTGCAATGAGCCAGCCAGCCTTCAGCTCCGTTACGGAACAATTTCTGATGACCTGTTACAAGTGCCGGTTCATATCTGTACCAGCAAATATTGTTGATATCCTCAGTCACCATGTTCGATTTGGAAAATCCTCCCGATGGACCTACCGGGAAAAATGTTAATCCTCCAGCCGGTACCCGGGTGACTTCCCAGGGGGCTACCGATTTATCGTCGTTTGAAATATTAGTGATGCTGTAATTGATCGAAAAGGAGCTGTCGGAACTGTTAGCAGAGATTGATTTTGAAATCTTACAACCAGTTTTACTGTCTGCTCTACTTGTGAGATTTAGTGTTTTCCGGTCGATTTTTACCTGATAAGGCTCGGTATCCAACACAGGTGGAGGTGGCCAGCCCCAAATCTGAGGGCTTAACCAAAGTGTTGATCCGTAATTTTCCGGATTGATTTCTTTTGAACTCAGCAATTCCTGATTTTTTAGCCTGAACGATATGATCCGGGCTCCAAAATTCGCATTCACCTCCATAACCAGGTCGGATACCGCAATTTCGTAAATCCCATCGTGTTTTAATTTCAACGAGACTTTGCTGTTCTGCTTTATCGCGTAAGAATTCAATGTCACAATCATTAAAAATCCCAACAGCGTGAGAGATATAAATCTTCTGAGGCTGTAAACCTTTAGTTCAGGTTTTATAAAGCGCATCATTTTAATAATTATCTGATTCATAATCAAGGTTTTATTTCAGCATGGGATTGTGAATTTCAAATGCTTCTACCGGTACACGTCCATTACCGACCGGATCAATTCATTTAACTTATTTCGTGTCAGTGATTGTAAATTGTGAACCAATTTTCGATTTTTCATTTACGATATCCTTCAGAAAACCAGGTGCATTTTTATTCGTTGGTTTGAGAATGATCGTATGATGCGCACCGGCACCTGTCAGATAGGCATTATCTGTATTGATGGCGGTGTTATTTTCAAAAATAGTACCCAGTATTCCCGGCGTTTTCGGATCGAAAAGCGGGTTTACCGCTACCGCGTCATTCATGCAATTAAAATATCCTTCACCCTTAATGCCACTTTTGGTCATATTCGGGATAAAGGCTTGCACGAGGTTTCCCCTTACTTCGAGACCAATGGTCCCGGTTCCATACAATTTTTCATCCTTAGCCTGGGCAAGCAACATGGAAACAAATGCGGCTCTTCTTCCATCGGTGTCTATCATCTCGTTGCCGGCTACCAGCGTATTCCAGCTTAGGTTGTATCTTTTTTGGAGCAACCGCTGATCAGCCCGTAAATAAATGCCTCCCGAATTGAGTAATTTGTTATTTACAATGGCAACATCGCTTCCGCCACAGTACATCATAATTCCCTGGTGATTGTCTTTCAGTAGATTGTCTTTTATTAACAACTGATATGCAGACCATTGTGTAATGATGTATTTACTTCCGGCGGTCGGAATCACGTCCCATGGACGGTCAACGGTCAGGATCGTATCGTTATTACCTGTAATGGTACGCCATTGTCCGGTCCCCACACCATTGACTATTGCGATGGCGTAGTTCGTCGGATGCACCGCATATTGCCACGAGGTACTTACCCGGTCAGTAAAATCCTGCCACTCCTGTTTTTTATCCAGAATGGTGTTTCCGGTCGCCGCTGTTACGATTCCAACCGACATCTGATTCGGATCGCCTCCCTGGCTCAGAATAGTTTCACCCTGATTTCTTCCGACAATAGGTAGTCCTTTAACTAAAAAGGAATTTCCGAGAATTACCATATCGGTCACGTAATCGAGGTTTATTCCCCCGGTTTCACCTTTGGCCTGGTGATCGCCGTCGCGCAGGAAAGTATTGTTTTCGAACAGGGCATGATGACAGCCGTTTGCGCCGAACCGGCCTGCCGTATAGAAATAGTTGTTATCCCGAATGATCATATTGCAGGAATTTTTAAAATCCCAAGGCCATGTCCGTGTAGGGGCATTTATACCCCTCACATCATTTGTGGTGCTTTTCAACTGACATCCTGATACAAGTAGATGATCCACATTCACAAGTGCCAGACCCCAGCCCGAACTAAAATCGAAACCACAATCTTTCAATACCAGCTTTGTTCCACCTTCAGGCATATTTTTGATGGTATGGACAAATGAACCACTTTCGTTTGCATTTATCACCGAGAGGTCAATCAAACCGCTCGTGGTGATGAAACCTGGCCATACCATTCCCATTCCATCGGTCCGGCTGTCAGGCCATCCCAGCGTCCAGCCGTAAGCTGCTTTCACCCGTTCGGTCGAAAAAGGCTTCCCATAACCATATTTGATGATAGTCCGGTCTTTTCCCTGGCCCCTGAGTACAACTTTTGATTTCATGGTAATGCCACTGCCTGAAGAATAAAGCAGTTTATAAGTTCCTTCCGGTAAATAAACCACACCGCCACCGTTTTCATTCGCTTTGTCAATGGCTTCCTGGATGGCGGCCCTATCGTTGGCTATACCATCTCCTTTGGCCTTTTGAGACAGGCGGGTATCGGTTTTTATATTGTAAACATTCTCCGCAAAGTTAAAATCGGCACCCCATGGCATGCCCAGTTTTAACGGATCGGCAGAAGATGCGCGGACTGTAATTGTTTCATCGAAAAGCTGTTCCCCATATTTCCCTCCTTTACCATTACTTACAGAAACAGCATATTTTACTCCGGGAATCAGTTGTTTCGGAGCGGTTATCTCAAGTGTATATGCATCTCCGTCTGACGGTTTTACTTCTGTTACCTTACCATTGGGATCAGCAAAGCGAACACGGGAATTGGCTCCCTTCAATTGCAGATTCCGTCCGAATAAGCGAAAGGTTGTCCCCGGCATAATCTGGTCGTACTCGGCCGTCATTACCCTGGGCTTATTGATAAAAACCGGTTCACTGAGTTGATTTCCGTTCTTCACCCATAGCACATATAATCCCAATGGAATGTTTTCAGGTATGCTTCCTGCCACGAACATTTCAGAATGGGTCAGTACCTGAAGTTTTACTGCCGGTATTAAAGCCTTCTCATCGCCGCTGACTGACATCAACCAGAGCTGCGGATCCAAACCGAATGATGATCCCTGGACTCCGATAGTTTCCCCGGGATTGACCGATTCGGTGAAATTGAAAACCGAGGGTTTGGTCTCAATGGAACCGGCAATAGATTGCGAGGAATTACTCTGAGCCGAAACCCTGACCGGTTTGGCACAAACTACCGTAAGACCAATCAGTATACAAACAAAATAGTTTTTAATCATCATTATCTGTTTTTCAATTTCTGTTTAAAGTTTCCGTACAATTTCAATCATTGTTTAAATTACCGGATCGTATCCTTACCTGAAATAAGGAGAGATTCAATTTTGGCTGATCCGGGAAGTAGTGCCTGGTTAGTCATTGTCTTCACATCAAGATTTACCGGATCTTTGATGATGGTAAAACGGTTTGACTGACTTAAACGGTAACCAATATCACAGTTGATTGCGGTATTCCTATCGAAAATGGTTCCCAATATCCCAACAGTATTGTTCAGGATGGCAGGAGTCGATGATTTTACTTCATTCCAGTAACCTTCGCCCGCAACCGAAGAACTCACGTTCGGGTATTTGGCCTGAACCAGATTACGCCGGATTTCAAGTCCGATACTTCCTGTACCAAGCAATGCCTGGTTTGGCTGAACTGCTAAAATCATATAAATACTAACTGCCCTGGTACCTTCTGACCGCCTGATTTCATTGTTCGCCACACTGGCATTCCATAACAAATTAAATCTTCCATCATTAGCCCGCTGATCTGAACGAAGATAAATTCCGGATGAATTGGTCAGCTTGTTTCCCTCAATCACCACATCGTTACAACCGCAGTAAAACATGATCCCCTGATGGTTATCTTCCAGAATGTTATCTTTAACCAGCCAGTCCTCTGCCGACCAGGACATTACAACATAATGACAACCGGCCTCCGGAATTACTTCCCAGGGGTGATCTATGGTAATTGTACTGCCTTTCTTCGTCGTTATATATCGCCACTGACCCGTTCCTTTGCCATTTACAATGGCAATTGCCCTGCTTGAACCCAGAATAAGCGGATTGAAAGCGCTCCATTGCTGTTTTGCATCTGTTAATGAATTTGAAGTAGCCGTTGTAACAACACCAACAGTCTGTCCGGTTGGATTGCAACCCTGACTTAGGATCGTTTCACCCTGGTTGTGCGGAAAAATTGGGGCTCCATGTACGTCCAGATGGTTTTTAATTACCACAATATCTTTGGCATAGTCGATGTTAAAACCTCCTGTTTCTCCTTTAAATGTCTGAAGATTTCCCAGGCGGGTAATGTGGTTGTTTTCGATGATTCCGTTATAGCTATCGTTAAAGCCAAATCTTCCGGCCGCATAGTGAACCCGGTTTCCCCGGACAACAAAATTGGTTGAGCCGTTGCAATGCCACATCCAGGGCCAGGTGTTCTGGGTGGTACTTTCAAAATCACAATCAGCGATCACCATCCGGTCAACAAACGACCAGGCTAAACCACATCCCATCGAAAGATCGAAACGACAGTTCACCGCAAAG
Organism: uncultured Bacteroidales bacterium; assembly: GCA_942493325.1. GTDB lineage: Bacteria > Bacteroidota > Bacteroidia > Bacteroidales > Prolixibacteraceae > JAAFHB01. Next base: position 6,913,077 of record OW818689.1, read on the forward strand.
AATTCTGATCCCGCGCCTCCGGGTATTTTCTGTACCGGTAACATTGTTTTCAGGGAGTGACGCCATAACCCCGAAGTATTTACATTTTGTATGCAAAGATCTGAAAGTCCGCTCCGGATCGTTCCCAATGGCCATAACAATCCCACTCCTTCGGTCGTATTGTCGGGCCAGTTTCCTTTCCCGATCGGGTCAGGATAGGGTGGGGGATTGCCGTAACCGAATTGAATCACTGAAAGGTTCGCGCCATCACCTTTTAATACAACATTCGAACGCATGGTGAGCCCGCTGCCGGTGGCATGCATCAATTTATATTTTCCTTCGGGCAAATAAACAACACCGCCACCTTCGGCACCGGCCTTGTCGATTGCCTGCTGAATCGCCTCACGATCATTTGTGATACTGTCACCTTTGGCTTTCAGTTTTAAGCGGACATCGGTTTTTACATTGTAAATATTTTTATCAAAGCTGAAGTCAGCACCCCAGGGGGTCCGGATGCCAAACGGGTCGGGAGCGTTTACCCTTGCCAGTAAAGTCTCTTCGGCTGTTGATTCACCCCATTTACCCCCGGAACCATTGTTCACAACGATAGCATATCGCCTGCCGGGTACCAGCCCCATGGGAGCTTTTACCTGCAAAACGGAAGGATCAGCCTGAACAACCTCGCACGGCAGGGATAGTTTTTTCCCACGATCGTAAAATGCAAGGACGGGTTTATTACCGGGAAAAAACAAGTTTCTTCCGAAGACGCGAAAAGTATAGCCAGGCATAATTTCTTCGAATTCAACTGTGACAATGCGGGCACGGTTGATAAAGACGGGTTCGCTCCACTGCTGTCCGTTTTTGATCCAAACTACTGCCAGGACTCCAACCGGAATTAAATCTTCCTCGGGTAAAACCGCCGAAACATAACTGTCTGACCTGGTCAAAACATTCAGTGAGATTTTTGGAGTTAACTTCTTTTCATCTCCATCCACCGCGCTAAACCACAATTCGGCAGCCGGACCAAAGGAATCGCCCTGAACACCAAAAGCCTCCCCCGGAAGGGCACCTTCATTGAAATTAAAAATGACAGGTTTTCCTTTGGTTACAGCACCATTCCTTTGAAAGGATGTTCCTATCAAAGAGGAAAGTAAGAGTAGTGACAGGTATTTAAGATATTTCATAATAATTTTTCAGAATAAAAACCAGTACTGCATTATCATTCGCACCACACCAGGTAACTCGAAACTGAAACGGGGCGTGCATCGGAAACGGTTGCAAAGCATTCAAAAGAATTTTTCAAATCTTTTGAGGGTATTTCTGCTTCATACCAACCTTCGCCGGAAGCGGATGCCTGAACAATTTCCCATTTACGTTTGGTCCATTCAACACCGACAAGGCTATAATTTACCTGTGCCCCGGAAACCGGCAACGGGCTGTTCACTTTAAACCGTATTCGGACATTCCCCAGGGTTGTCTTCTCGGTTTTTATTTCCTGGATTTTCGGCATTGGTTTACCGGTTCCTTTCAGAAAGTAATCGAAGTAGATTTGTTCCATCGACAACCATCCGGGTTGTCCGGGAGTTGAGGCCGTAGTTCCACCCGGTAAATCAATTTTGTGTGAAGTATTGGGTGAGAAAACATGGTTAACCGGACCTTTGATGATTTTTAGTGTTGAAGCAACCGCCGGAGGATAAAACCAGTTGTCGTTAGTTCCGGCAGCAATGAAAAACGGGGTTTTAATGGCATCGGCACGTCGGCCGGCATCGAGGTATTTCAACCATATGATCCGCTCTTCAGGTTTCATCGTGTTGAGGTTTTTGAGAAATACGGAACCATCATCGTAAAAACCTGAACCGTAAACTGAAAATGAAGCATGGATCAATGGATTGGCCAAACCGCTCACAATAGTTGTGAGGTAACCTCCCCAGGATATTCCCAATACGCCAATACGGTCTTTAATCACATCAGGTTGTGCGTTAAGCAGGTAGAGTCCCTGGACGGAGGCCAGCACGGCACTGAACAGGGTACTCGAAGTAATGTCAGGCGTGGTAATAAACCGGTTTTCGCCGTATTTGATTCCTTCCCAGGGCCCGTGTGAAAACGGGATCTTATCAGGATTGGCAACTCCAGGCTCATCGAGAACCACCACAATATATCCCTGGGCAGCCCACTTTTTAGCCTTGTCGATTTCTGCATTACCGCCACCTCCATGTAAAAGAAGCAGTCCGGGGTAATTGCCCGGTTTCTCCGGACGAACGACTGCGGCAAAAATCACCGCCAATTCGTTTTTTGACTTTATTTTATAATCGTATGAATGAAAGACAAGTTTCCGCACAATTACTCCATCGGTTGTTTCTTCACCCATTTCTTTCACAATTTTAGGTGCCACTCCGTTAAGGTAAGGAAGGAACGGATCGGCGTTTACGACGGGTTTATCCTTGTCAGATATCACTACAGTACCTATATTGGACGATTCCGGGAAAGAACCTTCGTTTGTCTGCGACTGAATATCAACATAAACCGGATCTTTAATAATCGTCTGGCTGATGGCTTTGCTTAGCCGGTATCCGAATTCGCAGTTAATTGCTGTGTTATTTTCGAATAACGTACCCAAAATGCCAACAGTCCGGTCGAGAGCGTCGGGAGTGGAAGATCTCACTTCGTTCCAATAACCTTCACCCGGTATAAACGATTTCACATTATCTTTATTCGTCTGCACGATATTTCTGCGGATTTCAACACCCAGGGTACCGGTTCCCAACAATGAATGCGTCTTTTGAATTGCCAGTACTGAACAGATATAAGCTGGTCGTTTGCCTTCCGTTCGGCTGACCCGGTTATTTTCAACGAGGAAATTCCAGATCAGGTTGAAACGACCTGCCTCCATCCGCTGATCAGACCGAAGATAGATTCCTTCAGAATTGGTCAGTTTATTGCCCTCGATCACCACATCATGACCTCCGCAATAGAACCAGATACCCCTGTTGTTTCCCTCAAGAATATTGTCTTTCACAAGCCAGTCTTCCGCTGACCACTTCATAATTACATATTGACTCCCATCACCAGGAGTCACATCCCAGGGTCGGTCTGTCTGAAGTGATTGGCTGTCATTACCGGTAATATACCGCCACTGACCGGTTCCTTTACCCGATACAATGGCAACTGCGTTCGAAAAGGAGGGCACACTGGCATTCACATCTCCCTTTTGATTGGTTTCGTTGGTACCGAACTGAGGCCACTTCTGTTTTGAATCAGTCAGTGATGCTGATGTTGCTTTTGTGACTTTGCCCAGTGTCTGTCCGACAGGATTTCCACCCTGACTCAGAATCGTTTCACCCTGGTTATGATCTCTGATCGCGTCGCCATCAACATCCATATGGTTTTTCATGACTACAATATCTTTGGCATAATCGATGTTGAATCCGCCGGTCTCCCCTTTAAATGTCTGAAGATTTCCAAGCCGGGTAATGTGGTTATTCTCAATAAAACCATTATAGCTTTCACTGAATCCAAAGCGCCCTGCCGAGTAATGGATACGGTTGTTACGGACTGCAAAATTTGTCGATCCATCGCAATGCCACAGCCATGGCCATGTGATCTGGGCACGGCTGTCAAAATCGCAATTGGAAATCACCATCCGGTCAACAAACGACCATGATAAACCCCAGGCTACAGACAGATCGAACCGACAGTTCACTGCAAAGAATTCCTTCCCTGCTGCACCCGTCTTTTTGTCTGTGGGACGCATCGTCTTAAGGCTGTGCCGCCACAGTCCGGAAGTATTCACATTCCGGATGCAAAGGTCTGCCATTCCACTCCTGATTGTTCCCAGTGGCCACAAAACTCCCACCCCTTCGGTGGTTTCGTCCGGCCATCCTCCTTTGCCGATAGGGTCGGGGTAGGGTGGGGGTGTGCCGTAACCATACTGGATAACCGATCGTGCAGATCCATTGCCTTTAAGAACAACATTCGAACGCATCGTGAGGCCGCAACCTGTCGCAAACTCCAGCCGGTATTTGCCATCGGGAAGATAGACAACACCTCCGCCATCCGCGCTGGCTTTGTCGATTGCCTGCTGAATGGCTGCCCGGTCATTCGTAACACTGTCGCCCCTGGCTTTGAGTTTTAAACGTGAATCGGTCCTGACGTTATAGATATTCTTATGAAATGTAAAGTTTGCTCCCCATGGTGTTCCGATTCCGAATGGATCAGGGGCATTTTCCCTTGCAAGTAAAGTCTCTTCTGCGGTCGATTCACCCCATTTGCCACCCGAACCATTCGTCACTTTTAAGGTATAGCGTGTACCTGGAATCATTTCTTGTGGTGCTTTCACCTGCATTACAAACGGATCAGCCTGAATGACTTCCGCTTGCAGCGATTGATTTTTGATTGCATCATAAAAAACAAGACCAGGTTTTTGTCCCGCGAAAAACAAATTGCGCCCGAAAATCCTGAATGTATTTCCCGGCATAATTTCTTCGTATTCAACCGTTACTATACGTGCGCGATTGATAAAAACCGGCTCGCTTTGCTGTTGTCCGTTTTTGACCCAAATAGCAATAAGCCGGCCGGCAGGCAGGAATTTTTCATCGGGTAATACTGCCGAGATATTACTTTCGGATCTGCTCAGAATGCGGAGGGAAGCAGCCGGAATAAGCGTCTTTTCATTCCCGTCAATTATCGCATACCAAAGTTCAGCGTCCTCCCCGAAAGAATCGCCCTGAATTCCTATAGCTTCTCCCGGACGGGCTCCTTCATTAAAATTGAAGATAACCGGTTTACCTGAATCTTTGGGTATGCCGGCTATTGCCTGATTCAGAGAGGTCAGGCTGAGTCCAAACAAAAGAATGACCAAAGAGAGGAGGTGAGTTGTCTGATTTTTAAAGTGCTTCATGCTGAACGTTTATTAATAATTGATTTGTTCCGGATTAGGTTTCCAGGATTCTATTTTTGTTTTTTTCCGAATGCCTGTGCGATTGCCGCCTCTGCCAATGGCGCCATAACGCTGTATCCTAATTTGTTGGGATGGATGCCATCAGAACTGTATTCAGCCTTCAATCCCGGCCGGTTGTCAACCATGGCTGAATAATAATCAAGATAAACACATCCGTTCGTTGCTGCAAAATCTTTTATCCACTCATTCAGGACCAGTATTTTTTCGTAAGGTTTAAGGCCTGGTTTCCATGGGTAGTCGTAGGCTGGCAGGATCGAACAGAGTACCACCTTAATGCCATTGGCTCTGGCAAGATCGGCCATTGAAGCAAGATTATCCTTGATCATTTCGATTGTTGAGGGACCTGTATTTCCGGCAATATCATTTGTACCTGCAAGTATAACCACCACTTTAGGTTTCAGATTGATGACATCGGCCCTGAACCTGACCAGCATTTGCGGCGTGGTTTGCCCGCTTATTCCGCGGTTGATGTAAGGCTTTCCTGTGAAAAATTCAGGCGATATACGGATCCATCCGATGGTAATTGAATTCCCCATAAAAACAACCCGCTTTTCATTTGCAGCAGGCACACCAAGTTTATCGTTGCTTTCTCTGAATTGTTTTAAATTGGGCCAGTCGAGTTTTAACCATTTCTCATAGTCTTCCTTTTCCTTTGCTCTTTTCTCTTTTATCGCACTTGAGTCTTTTGCAACGGTAGTACTCTGATTCTGAGCCTGCAGGTAATGCATGCTGATCATGAAAAAAATGATTCCAATAACTGATTTTAAATTTTTCATAGTTTGTCTCTTCTATTTATTATTTCACTTCGGCAAACCTGCATGTCCCCGAACCCCTGACTGGCTTTTCACCTCTGCGTTTTGTGTATTGTTGTTATCCAGGATATTATCACGCGTTGTGGCATTGCCTGCATTCTGCTCCTTGATACGGTCGACAGTTTTCAAGTCGGTGAAAACATTATCCTGCACGCGGATGTAGCCACTGTTATTATCTAAAAAGACACCGTTAACCGGGTACTCGTCGGCCCAGATACACCGGCCAAAATCGTGCATCCAGTTTTGTGTGATGCGTGTTCCGGGTTGGAGCGCCAGAGTATAGATGGCTCCCCCGTCGTCATGCAACTGCATGACATGATGGATGTTGTTACGCCGGATCAGGTTGTCGCGCATGCCGCTGAGTTTATCGCCGTAATGATTTCCGATCTGCATTCCTGAATATCTTCCATACCGGATTTCATTATTTTCAACCACCAATCCGGCCACACAACTGGCAATTAACCCCATTCCGTTGGTATAGTGCATGCCGATATTTTCAATCAGGTTATCAGAGAGGCGGTTATTTGTGCAAAAAAGGCTGTCGGGAGGAAACGATTTCTTGTAAGTATCTATCACCACACCATTGGCGCTGATCTGGTCCAGATGGCAATTCATGATTTTACTGTTCTTTACACCTTTACTAAAAATGATACCATGATAGCCGGATCCGTGTAAATCGCAGTTCTGAACAGAAAAATTATCGGCATATTCAACCTGGATGATTCCCTTATCGTTGATTGCTGAATATCCTCTTCCCTGAACCGCCTGCGTGGCAATAAGCCCGTCACGACTGGGAGTCACCCAGTTGCTATAAGCTATCCGAAGGTTATTTAAACCCAGATTATAAACCGGTTTCGTTGGTTCTCCGTGAACAAAAATCACAGTTTCAAGGACCGGATAAATAACTTCGGTCTTGTTTATATCCTGCCCCGGACCGGGTTTGTAGTACAAAACATGCGCTGTCCTGTCGAGATACCATTCACCGCTCTGGTCCAGAAACTCAAGCGCATTTTCAATATAATAGGTCTTGTCTGCTTTAAGCATACTGGGATACAACTGGAAAAAATGCTTTCTTGCCGGTTGCATAGGCGTAACAAACGACGTATCCTTTTCAGTTTTTACCGATTCTATCCTGACGCGGCTCTGATACCAGTGCTGATTAAAAACCAGCTCCACATCATCACGATTATTCCATTTAGGCAATTCGGATGACCGGATTTTTATAGTCTGATTCTTTTCATCAAAACCAAGGCCGCGGTAATAGGGTCCAAAATCATTTTCATTATCCCGGTTTGGTGTTCTGGCTCTTATGGCCATTTTCCCGTTGACATACAATTGACGAAAATCAGTACCTGCTGCCACAGTGGCTTTAAAAATCCCTTTACCTGATTTTTCCCAGGATAGAACCTGCCTTCCACCGGAAAGCGTGACTTTTTCGCCTATGGCGCCGGTGAGTATCAGGCTGTCTTTTTTTCCTCCGGCTTCCTTGCCGGTGAATTCCAGCGGTTTATTCAGCAGGTATTCGCCACCTTTGAAAATCACCCTGATTGTGCCCGGTCGTGAGCTCCTGACTTCCCGAAGCTTTGCTGTTAATGCTTCGATATTTCCAGGTTGTTCTTTGGAAAAAGTACTCCCTTTGCCAATTGTTGAAACGTATAATGGTTCTTGTGACTGCGACGGCAATGAACCAAAAATCAAGGCAAGAAAGAGAATTATTTGCTTTATCGTGATCATTTTCGGTTAGTTTTTTAATTGATAACCAGGTGCAGATGTGTGTGCACTTCCAACTGTTGTCTTAAATCGCATATACCTCTTATTTTAGCTGAAACGGATATTTTAATACAGGCAGTTTTTGTTCGATCCAATGGTTGTACTCATCGTAGCCGTTCTCCTGGCTCTCCTGATCGCGACGGAATATTTCACCGGGTACAGGGTACCAGTTAAGAATACTCTTATCATCAGTATCGGCCAGAATGCTTTTGGCACTTTCCCCGTTTCCGTTGGATGCCGTAACGGTGAATTCGTATATTTCAGGATGGGCAGCCAGTTTAATTGTTGCAATGCGGTGAGATCCCGAATAAACCTTCTTAAATGCTGAAGCGCCTTTTACTTTCTGATAAAGGGTATACTGATCTGCGCCAAGCACCTGACCCCAGCTTAGACTGACATTCCCGTCCGTTTTTACCGCAATCAGTCCTTCCGGCGAATGCGGTTTGGTATTGGCAGTATAGACCGGATAATCACCTGATGGTTCGCCGGTTCCGCCTTTCCCTTTTGCCAGCACCCTTACATGAATTTTCTTACCTTCAGTCAGGCCCGTTAATTTGTACTTTGTGTTTTGAATTCCGTCAGCCACGTTGCTCCAGTCGGTTCCATTGTTCGTACTTTTCTGAATGGAATATACGGTCGCTCCCGTTACCGGTGACCATTCCAGCTCGCACCATCCAGGCCCGTTTACAGAACGGCTGATTTCGGGCGCAGATGGGATAACTCCCGCGCTGGTCCATTGCCATTGATGTTTTCCGGCAGGAACCTGGATTGTATAACTATTGTTGCCTGCTTTATTCAGCGAAATTTCTCTCCCGCCGAGGTAGAACACCAGCCCTGCAGGAGCCGTTTTTAATGAAAATTGCAAATTCACCTCCTGGCGTACCTGGATAATTCCGGAATAACCATTAACTGTATTTTTGATGCTCATTCCTGCATATTCCGGATTGTTTAAAAACTGTGCCACTATTCCGGGAATACCAATCTTTTTACCCTGGAATAAGGCGGCTTCAAAACTCCTTTTATCAGCCGATTGCCTGATGATTCCCGCTGTACCGGTAAAAACCATTCCATTCCGGTCAAAATCAAGCTGACGGTCATCACGTAAAACCCATTCCGTTGACCGGTCAGGTTTTGCGACCTGGTATGCCTGCCCAGCCAATACGGGTTTTAATTTTTCTTTATGGGTCACAAATGTCAGGAAATCGCCTTTTCCATCATAATAACGACCTTTGGTGATCAATTCTCCATTGTCCTTGTGGTAATTACTGTTCGATGGCTGGATGTTCGCATCAGTTCCCGGTATTCCTGGTTTAAGCTGATTGATAATTGGAAAGTCATCCTCGGTCCCGACAAACCAGGAGAGGCGCCCTTCAACGGAATTATCTTTCACATCATCAAAAATCAGAATATAATCGTTACCCGACATCATTATACTGCGCGATTTGTATTGGGGAGCCGCTTCACCATTTGCCTGAATGGAAGCAAACTGCGCGAATCCGAAATCAAACAGCGGATCGGTCAGATCATTTCTTCCTGTGCTGCGGTAGTCTCCGATACATCGGTAGCTTTTCTCCTTTTTTACCCCGAAATTGGTACAACGTTCGGTATCACCCATGGGTGCATCACCTACGTCTTCCATGCCATTATGGCTGTACCGTTTTCCGCCGGCGTAATAATAAATCAGGCCATTCCCTCCTTTGGCAGCGCGTCCCCAGCGGTAGTTTGGTCCGTCGTCGATCTGCTGTAAATGGACATACATTTCGTCCGGTTCATCGAAATTTTTACGCAGGTTAAAACCATAACCGGTGTATTTTTCCGATTTCAGATGCGGATTGGTTCCTCCCGGATGATTAAACATCGCTTTTGCAGGTCCATCCCATGGGTCAGGTCTTCCGACTTTAAATTCAAACCCCTCGTCTTCGGGTGAAGTCACCCAGAAAAGATGTTCGGCAAGTATCGGATCGTAATAGAACAATTCCTGACCAAGTGTGTACATGAGGTTGGATGGCGAAAGCCCTTTTGAGTGAGCTCCCTGAGGAGGGTTTACCCGTTTCCCTTTTTCGCTGTTCAGCGGTGACGTCAATCCATTTAAAAGCCAATTGCCATAAATGGAAATGTTGGGTTGCAGCATGCGATTCTTCCCGTCATAAAAATGGTGGAGCATAAAACTGGTCTTGAGCGTCGGTCTCAGAAATGCCCAGGTGTAACAACCCAGATTTTCGGTCCATCGACCCCCTTTTGCCTCCCACGATGGTTCATCAGGACGGGTATGATATCTTAGATTCAGAGCGATCGACTTTTCGAAATGATCGGCCATCTCTTTGGCCTGGGGATGATCGGGAAAAAGAAAGGCAGCCATTCCCGGAACCCCTTTAATGTCAGCAAGGAAATTGGGATGTCCGCTCAGCATATTACGCATAGGCATGAGGGTCTCATCCATAAAAATATAAGTCATGAATAAATAGCAGGCCCTGGCTTGCCGGTAGTCGGCTTCTGAAAGCGTTGATTCGGCATTTTCGAACAACGGCGTAATGTTATCATAAAAAGATCGGGTGCCAACCGGGGTAGGGCCTTTTGAACGCTCACCCGCATCAGCCATCTGGTTGACAGTACGTTTGAGATTTGGCATTAAATCTTTGGGATTAAATTTAGCTTCCTGGGCTTGTGACTTGAAAAAAGCCTGGTGAATTGGTTTTCCTGATTCGCAATCCAATATCCAATCCTTGGTTTTATTCAGTGAAATCCATCCGTACCACCGTCTCAGGTAATCAATGTGTACCTGGGGCAGATTCGTTTGGTTGGCGACTTCAACATCTTTCCGGTGAGGATAAATGGCCAGCGCAATTGATCGTTTACCGGCCACCAGCGGAAAGCTCCAGTAAAATCCATCTTTATAGTAAAAGTGAATCGACAGGTTGTCCTTGTTTGACCAGATAGGATAGGCGGGATCAACCCATTTTTCAAATTCCTGGATAAAAAGACCCACGGTTTGTCCGGATTTTTCATTCCAGAATGCAGCGGATGGCAGATTCCACCAGGTCATCCAGTTGTGATAGGGTGAGATTTTAAATGGTAAAAGACCGTTTGGAAGATTTTTTTGATCGTAAGGCATGTCCGGATGCTTTAATGTCAGCGGATTACCATCGCTCCCGCCAATATTTTCCCAGGTAAAACTTTCATATCCTTTTTTATCTTTATAGGTTGGGGCACCTGGCCGGTTGGGACAATAACGGGTTTCGGGTCGGAAATCGGTCCAGACGATTTTCCATGACAGCGAATCAGCTTCGGTGAATCCGGTCATGTTTTCTTCTGTTTCAAGGTAATCCATCCCGGCCACGAGTCGGATTTTAAGCTCAAAACTTTTCCCTCCCTTAAACTGATAATCGAGCAGGTATTGGACGAATAGCGGGCCAACCGACAACTCGCTAACCTTCAATTTTAAAAATGGAAGATTAGCCGGCATTTTTGAAGATCCCAGCCATTGAGTATTGTTGCCTATGTTCGAAATAGGGGGAATCAGTGTCTGGTATTCGCCGGGTGCGGGAATGGCGACTTTCATCAAACCGTTGCCAATCAAAGTTTCCTTTCCTTTTAAAACTACAGATATTGGATTCGGGAGACTATTTTCTTTCGATCCTGAAAGATCTGCTTTTTTAATAAGGCGGAATTCCTTTTTTGCACCGGATGGTAAATCAGACATAAAGCAAATAAGTGCTGTCCGGACTTTTCCGCCGGCCGATTTAACCGCTGTTAACTGAAGTTGAATGGTTTTATCCAATGTTACATCGATCAGGACCAGATCTTTAAGATTAACCGCCTCGGATGTGAAATCCACCCTGTATTCGAGTAAAGTTTGTGGCCAGAACATTGCCGGAAGATTCAGGTCATCTTTCAGCAGAATGCTAATCCCCTCCTTTGACCATTTCAATGGTGGTTTGATTGATTCGGGAAATTCTGTTAGCGCCTGAACGTTCGGGATGATCAGCATCGCCCAAAGAATAAGCAGCAATTTTGCAATCGGGATGCTTGTTCTTACTCTATTTTTAATTCGGTTGTTATACATCATTTTAAGGTCTGTTCTGTTTATTAATTGGTCCCGCTTTATTTATGTGTTTAACTTTCCTTATCGATATCCTCCTGTGAGCGAAAGCCCGATAAAGAAGGGGAAAATCCGTGAGGACATAAAATTTTTAGTTGAAGTTATTACCAGGCAAAAATTGTTGTGGACCTGGTAAAATTGACTGCTTTTAATTTCTGAAGAATTGGCGCCATTACCTGACCTCCACAATCAGACTCGTAACCGTTGTGCTATCCTGTCCCAATTCAGGCTGATGATCGGTAATGTACGCGAATAAATGGGTCAAACCAGTGACTTTGGATGCAGGAATCTGCGCCTCATAACCGTTTGCAACAGGCTTTGCATTTACCGAGTCCCAGACTCTTTCGGTCCATAAGGGCTGAACGGCAGGGGAAGTAAAATAAACTCTTGGATGTACAGGGTCGGCAGTATTTGAAACCTTATACTTCACCCGGATACTTCCGTCTTTAAGCCGTTTGGTTTTTATATCGCTCATTTTCGGCATGGGATTTCCCATCTTTAGGTATTGGTTGAAAAAGGGAATCATTTCGCTGCCTCCCGGGCATTTAATCAGGTGATTGGTATTCGGAGAATACATCTGGTTGACCGGCCCTCTCATTTTTGACAATGTTGACTGCACCGCCATCCATGACCAGTGCCTGTCGTTGGAGGCAGTGGCAATAAAAAATGGTTTGGTAATGTTGTGCGCCCTGCTTACCGGGTCGAGGTATTTAATCCATTCTTCACGTTCTGCCTGGGGCAATTTTCCAATATTACCCATTTCGTACGATCCCTGCATAAAACTTCCCGAACCAAAAACCGACCATGAAGCGGCAAGGTCCTTATCGAGCAGGCAAGCCACCATGGTTGAGACATATCCTCCCCATGAAGCCCCTGCCACGCCCATTTTTGCCGGATCGACTCCTGGTTGCGAACGCAAAAGATAAACTGCCTGCACCGAAGCGAGAACGGCATCAAAAAGGGCACTGTTCGAAACATCGGGAACGGCTGTCATTTTACTTTGTTTTTGCCATGGTCCTTTGTTCTTCGGACTTTTATTTTTCCCTGCAATACCAGGTATATCGATCACCAAAGAAACATATCCTATTTTTGCTGAACTGACAGCCGCCGGTATATCTGCGATACCGCCCCCTCCATGCAATCTTACAATGGCAGGATGTGGTCCTGGTCCGACGGGCGAGGCAATAGCCACATAAATCAGCGATGAGTCGGGTCCTGTCGCTGAATCAACGATCCGGGATAAAAAAACAAGACTGTGAATTTTTATACCATCAGTCGTGGTTTCATTGCCTAAATCTTCAACTACAACTGGCGCCTTTCCTGTCAGATACGGAAGAAAAGGGTCTTTGGAATCCATTGGTACCGGGGATGTCATTTGCCCGAAAACATTCGAAACAGTCAATATTAGCAATAAAAATGTACTTCTCATTTGTGTAAATTAAAGGACAGAATGCCAGGATGGTTTTACTGTCCATCCTGGTATTTGATCGTGCCGTATAAATTCCAGTTGCTGGCATTTGGTTTAGTAACGCTTATATTGTTTCCATCAAGAAAAACCGTGAGCGGTGATGTACGAAAAAGTCCCCGTTTGCCATCGCTCATTACAAAGCCATAAACCTGGTCAAGATCCATCAGTTCTGTTATCGTTTTACCTTCTGTTTCAATCCCTGCCAAAAGTGTATCGAATTCATTATCATGGGTCAGGATATCAAAATCTGCAGGTGTAACCTGATTTGGACCTGTTATGTTATCCAATCGTTTAAAGTATACTTTTCGCAATTGTTTTCCTTCACCCTGAAGTTTCTGGGCCATTTGACGGATAGTATTTCTCATGATCAGGTTCTTTCGGATAATTTTGGTCACTTCATTGACTCCGTACAGATTCCCGGTTAATGTGGCTATTTTTACTTGTTCGAATCCGACGCTGCGTTTCGTGGCTGTCCATATCAGTTTTCCTGATGAAGCCGTCAGCGTAAGACCTGCTGTTGCAAATACTGCTTTGTGTGCATTGACAAAATCGGATGCTGTTGTTGTCGTATTAGTTTTGAATGTCGCTAACCTGGTTATACCGGCCAGTGTGATATTAGCCGTTCCTGAGGTTCCCTGTATCTGAAGTGCAGCAGCAACTGCCCCGGCATACGTAGTGGTAAGCACTACCGTATCGCTGGGTGAAACGAGATAAAAGTTACTGTTTACCAAAGCGGGATCGGTTCCGGCATAAAGGGTCTGGTAACCGACAAAATCGATTTCGTTGGCCTGGGCTATTACATCGAGGTCATTGGTAAAGCCAAACTTATACCTGAATGAAAAAAACGGACCACTCCGGTTGGCCTGCGCTTCGGGTCTTATCCCTTCTGATTCGTCCACCAGGGCATACTGGGTATTAATTCCCCTGGATAAAGCACTGGTATATTGTAAATTAATAAAATTCAATAATTTACCATCGGTGCTTCCTTTTTTGATAACTACAAAACTATGATCCACCGATGATGTATTGTTCGTTTTGTTCAGCAAGGTGAAAGTAACGGTTACCTGACTTGAAGCAGCTACCAGCGGATGAATATGATATGCATAATAAATAACGACTTCATTCACATCTTTGGTAAAGATTCCCTTGTCGTCGATCACCCCCGCCGGTTCGGTCTTAATGATACGCGAAGTTTGCGAAACAGCGTCAGAGGAAGAACTAACGGTGAACTTCGATAACGGCTTTTCAGAAGTTACTGTTAACCGGTAAACTACCTCACTGTCTGTTTCATAATCCTTTAACGGACCGGTTGCAACAGACTCGCCTCCAACCGTAAAAGTATCCTTTTCAACATACCGGTTGATGGTAGGTTGTGAGAAATCGGGAGTGTCAACCTCTTGTGTGCAACTATTCAAAAGAAGGAGTCCCATTAGAACAGCTGCAGAACATTTTATTTTATTTAACATAGCAGATTTTTTTTAAGTCAATTATTTGCAGATTGTTTGTATCGTAACAAATTGCGGGCTAATACCCCTGTTTCTGTTGTAGCAACGTATTCGTAATCACATTTTTGTAATAATAGGGGAAGTGCCAGTAGGCCGTATTGCTTAAACGTGTTTTTATAGCCTCCCTTTGATTGGCAGGATACTTTTTAGCGACATACTCGCCAAGCCATGATTGATATCCGGAACGTTTGGCAAACCGTACAAGGTCAAACCAGCGCAATCCTTCGAAAGCTCCTTCGAGTGCCATTTCTTCGAGGATAAACCGGTTTACCTGTTTGACAGGATCTTCCCCATTCGTACTCATTTTAAAAGGCATACACCACACCCTGTACCGGGTACTTTCCACTCCTACGGCATCACCACCGTTCAGGTACATCAAGGCCTGGTAGGACATCCCCATGTTGTTTAGCATTTCGATGGTTTTCAGGAAAAACGGACCTGTGCGATATAACAGAAACTGGGAGTCGTCGTTACTGTGTGCATTACCCTGAAGAATATTCCTGGCTACATATCTTGTATTAAGAAGGTACTTGAATATCAGGGTATCCTGTCCGTCGATATGGTACGAAAAACCTTTTCCCCTGGTACTGTCACTCGGGCAGCCCTGAACCGGATATCCTTCGCTGTCGGAAACATAATTGTATCCGCGTGGATATAAATAATTAAAGTACAGACCCCTGTTTGTAATCTGGTAGGTAAGCAGCATCATCGGGGTTTTATCCCAGTTAACGATGGCATTTGTGCTTGGTTTGAGTGCATATACACCGCCGTTTTTATTGTTTGTCCAACGTTGAAGGCTATTCTTCTGTCCTTTGCTTCCATCGAAGTCAATGTAGAGACCCCACTCTTTGTAAAGTGCTTCGGGCATATAACCGTTGATTTTCTCGTACCAAAACCGCGGACTTAAACTGGGAGAGATTCCTCTGAGTGTTTCGTTGTCGCGTTCACCGAATGGCAACATGGGAAGTATGGTCTCCCATGCTTTGGGATAGTCACCCAAATAAAGGTAGATCTCCGAAAGCAGGAATCGGGCCGATTGGGCGGTAAACTGTGCCCGGGATAATATAATATCCGCCATACTGGATGTATTGGGCAACCTGGCTATTTGCAGCTGATCGAAATTGTCTGTTGCATCTTTTAAAATATGTCCCAAAATAACCTCGCTTTGTTCGGGGGCTACAGCTGTAATCTGATCGACAGATGTTATGCTTGTGCTGATATAAGGGACATCTTCCCAAATCTTTATCAGTTGAAGATAGGTCCAGGCCCGGATGTATTTTATTTCGGCCACATCAAAACTATATCTTCCCATTCCGTAATTTACCCGGTCAACATTCACAATATTTTCGATACCTGTCAATGCATTGTTACAGGCAACAATCAGTTTGTAAAAATTGGTGTAATCGGTGTAAGGATTTTGGGGAGTTACCCTGTTTTGAGCTATTTCGGCAATGTATTTGTCGGCACCCCGTGCTGCGACAACCAGGTCGCCCTGTGCTTCGCCTGCCAGGTATATCTGGTCAACCAGTGGTTGCATCATTCCGTAAAGTCCGGCAACAGCAGCGATGGCATCGTCTGCATTTTCGAAGCTTTGACCTGCAAGTACATAGCCTTCCGGATCAACAGTCATGAAGTCCTTGCACGAAAATGAGGTAACCAAAAGAATACCCAGCAGTGTGTATAATATTTTCTTTTTCATTCGTTTATTTTTTTTACTTATTTCGGAATTGAATAATATTCAAAAATAGATGCGCGTTTATAAAGTGCTCTATAATCCAAGCTTGATTCCAACCATGAATATTCTGGACTGAGGATAATTTCCGAAATCGTAGCCCCTCGAGAATATACCTTGTCCTCCCGTTACTTCAGGATCCCAGCCAAGATAATTGGTAACGGTAAACAGGTTGTATCCCGAAATGTAGAATTGAGCTGACCGCATAAAGCTGATTTGCTTTCCAATACTGTATGATAACGTCAATGACTTCATTTTTAAGTAAGAACCATCCTCGATGTAGGCGGATGAAGGTCGTCTGTCACCGGCCGGATCACCATACCGGATATTAGGAACCTTTGTGATGTCACCGTCGGTAGCCCAACGTCCCAAAACGGTAACCGATTGGTTTTGATACCCATTACCGGTTTCAAGCTTCATCCGCAGAACATTAAGAATATCATTCCCATAGGCATAGGTGAAAACAGCATCCAGATCAAAATTTTTCCAGGACAGGCTTGTTGTAATTCCGCCGAAAAATTCAGGATTTGGATTTCCGATTACTGTCTTGTCAAGGTCATTGATGATCCCGTCATTTTTCAGGTCGGCATAATGAAAATCGCCGGCCTGGTATGGTATTCCTTTGTCATTGATCAGACCTGAGGCAGTCGCCTCTGCAGCAGTACTGAAAACACCCAGGTTTTCGTAACCATAAATAAGTCCGGCTACACCGCCGTTCTGAGCAATTGAAGTAAAACCGTTTAACCCGTCTATAACTGGTAATCCGAAAGGTAAATCGCTTATCTCATTCGTATTGGTAGCAATGTTAACGTCTATCTTCCAGATAAGATTACCGGCATTTCCCAACGTATTGATGCCTAATTCGAAACCCTGGTTTTTTAGTGAACCCTGGTTGGCCCAGTAAAAATTCGAACCTTTGAGGTCATCTGTCACTTTTGGAACAAGAAGATTGGTAGTTTTGGTATTGTAATAATCGAACCTTATTTCCAGCGATTTTTTCAGTATTGAAAAATCAAACCCAATGTTGCGGTTGTCGGTTGTTTCCCATTGAATAGCCGGATTCCCGATGTTGGCAGGGGCAATACCCGGTTTGAAGGTATAAAAGTTCGACTCATACAGTGAATAACGCGCATTAACCGGGATACCCTGATTGGCAGTCAACCCCCATGAGACGCGCAGGGTAAATTCATCGATCAACGATAATGACTGCATCCAGGGTTCAGCTTTTACTTTCCAGGTAAATCCTGTGTAGGGAAGAACTGCGAACGGAACCGATCCCATCTTCACGTTGGTATTCAACTGGTCGCCAAATTTTGACGATCCGTCCAGTCGAAGGCCTCCTTTCAGAAAGAATTTTTCACGAAAGATATAATCGGCGTTGGCAAAAACCGACAGGTTGTGACTGGTTTCCGTAATGCCTGACATGGCCAGTTTCATTCCGTCTCCAAGTCCCTGAAAATCATCCGAAGTGGAATGAATCGTATAGCCATAGATGTTCGTATAACTGGCTATTTCGATATTGTAACCGGTGAATGCCAGCAGGCGGTGGTTGGCATTGAGTTGTTTTTCGTAACTCAGCGTGTGTTCAATGCTGGCGAGCTGATCAGTAATCAATTGTTCTTCTGATGTACGGTCGAAGCGGGGATCGTTGTTAACCGGGACTATCCCATTGGCAGGAGTGAAGCGGTCTTCTTCAATACCTTTGCGATCAAGAGCTAATGCGAATTTGGTTTTAAGCGATTTGGTGATTTCGAACTGGGCAAAGACATTTCCCAAAATCCAGGTGTTGAGGATTTCGTTTTTTACACCTTTAACCACCGCAAGTGGATTACTTAACTGATCGAATCCCGGCTGGCTCAGGAACGGGCCGTCGATGCCCTGATCCGATTTTTGATACGGGGCAAAAATGGAGGACTTCACAAGACTCAGATACAAGGGATTTGTACGTTCTTCATAACCCTGATCCATCAGATTTTTCTGTGTACGGCTTAATCCAACCCGCATTCCTGCGGACAACTTTGGAGAAATCCTAAAGTCAAGATTGAACCGGGAGGTAAACCGGTTGCTGGAAATGCCCTGACCAACTCCTTCGGTATCGTTGTATCCGACATTTAATGAATATTTCGAGGTCACATCACCTCCACGAAGGTTTAAATAATAATCCTGGGAAAGAGCATTTCGTGTTACTTCCTTCTGCCAGTTAGTATTGTTAGCATAGGTCCAGTATTCTCTCGTACTGGTATTGCTGTTGGTCAGAAAAGGGAACTGCTGATTGATCGCCTGCTGATTTAACCCTTTTCCGTAAAGTTTGAACGATAGGTAGGAAAGATATTCGGGAGAATTCATAACCGGCATTTCATCAAACCGTGATGAGATACTCTGCTGGGCAGATACATCAAGAAACGATTTTCCGTTGGTCCCTTGTTTGGTTGTAATCACAATTGCTCCGTTTGATGCCCTTGTGCCGTAGATTCCGGCTGCCGAAGCATCACGCAGAACAGTTACCGACTCGATGTCTTTAACATTGATGTCTGCAAGATAGTTGTATGTATTTCCACGCGCGACCGAACCGTTAAATGATTGATTGATCACGGGCACTCCATCAACTACAAGTAATGGGGTATTGGTGGTATACAACGAGCGGATGCCACGTATATTTAGCCGTGACCCTTCACCGGGTACACCCGAATTGGCACTGACCTCCAGACCCGGAACAGCTCCTTCAAGCATCTGGTAAATGTCGCGGTATTGAATAGTCTTGTCGTATCCTTTTGAAATAACAGCGTATGAACCATTCAGGTTTTTCTCGTTCATTGAATAATACGGCAACCGGACAACCGACTCGCCAATATCAAGCCCTTCAGGAACGAGCCTGACTGATACTTCTTTATTCCCGTTCAGGGAATATTCTTTGGTTTGATATCCGGGATAAGATACCACCAGCACTGAATAAACCGACTGTACCTGCAATTCAAATGTTCCTGCATCGGATGTTTCAGTGCTGACGCCCTCCGACCCTTTTATGCTGACATTTGTTTTGGCAATGGGTTCTGAAGTTAAAAAGTCAATAACTGACCCTTTTATTGTCGTGGTTTCCTGTGCATATGTTGACAGAGAAGTCAGCAGGAATGCAATCAAAACGGAAGCATATTTTATCATAATGTGTTTTTTAAAGGCATTACACCTACATTTTTCACTCATAACTTTATTCATTGTTCTAAGATGACAGTAATCAAGGTGCCGTTACAGGCTCCAGTCTAAGGAAATCTACACAAAAGCCGTATTGATTAAAAGTGACGGGATTTGAATTCACACAGGTGAATTTAATCTGTACCGGTCCATGATTGATCACATTGATTGTACCAATATCTTTGGCGACATATAGCAAGGCTCGACTATTGTATTGCGTTGAAGTATTCAGATCTTGTATCAATTGCTGGCTTCCGTAACTTGCATTGACCATGCCATTGTTTGAATGGGGAAAATAGCCAAGAACCACTTTATAATAACCTTTGGCTGCATACGGTATGATAAAATCAATCATTGCTCCAACTTTGGTAAAATTAAACCGGGTATACGTGCCGGAGAAAGTTCTGTCAGTTGTTGTAACACTTATTTCGTAAGGAGGATTGGCTGCAGTTGTAGTAATTGAAGTGACTACTGCCGGATTGTTATTTGCCTCATTCGAATAGATAATATTGGGATTCGGAATAGTGATCAGCGGATCAACCGGACCCGGTACCCTGGGTGTTGGAAGGAACATAACCTCTTTGCGGTAAAACAGTTCAGGAACCGTAACCTCATCGAGAATGTAGTAATATCCATTGCTGGCAACTTTTGCATCGGTTTTAACCTGGCTTTTTGCTACCTGAATATTACCTCCGAGAATGTTGGTAAAGCTGTTATCGGCTGCCAAACCCGGAATCTCACCACGGGTCATTACAGATTTGAACAGATCATTCAGCAGGACAACAGTATCTCCTTCATATTCAACGAATTTTTTGAAAAAACGTCCTCCGACAAGTGTGTCACCATGGTTTTTCCCCAGGCGCGGCGCAATCATATCTGTCCGTCCGCCTTTAGCGATCAGCATACCTGCCAAAACTTTACTAACCGCATTATTTGAAGGAAAAAATCCGGTAGTTAAAATGTTTTCATCCTGTGGCCGGGCAATTGATAAATACGCCGAAAATTGAATATAATTGACCGGAGCCTGGTAAATAGGCACATTTAAGGTGTCGAACCCAATTTTTACATTATTTACCGGATCTATTATCGCTTTATAACTTGAACTGATAAAATTTTTGAATGAAGTTAAATCAGGATTCGCAAAAATGATTTCATGGAGATTCGGAACAGGTAAAATCATTTTTTCGGTTTCGTAGATTAAACCGTTAGCTGTCCGGGTTCCGCCATCTGTTATCCGAAGGTTATTGACTGTGTAGCCTTGAGTTCCATGGGCAAATTTCAGCAACTTACCGGAAATTCCCGGTAGGCTGCTGTTATTCATCCCCTCTTCGTACACCGCCGAAGGAACTATATGCATTCCCATGATTTTTTTCAGTGCCACAAGGTCTGTAACTGTATCGACACCTGCAAAGGCCCCGTTTTTAAGCGCAAAGACGGTATATAAATTTGGCTTGCGCAGTATTGAGTCATACCGTGCTTTTTTGAGAAGACTGGTAAATTCCCTGTAGCCGGTATTTTTCGATAAAATATCAAAGGTGTTACCACTGACCGCATAATCAGGCCTTACATAATAGTCATCCCAGTTTTTTTCTGCACACGAGTAGAACAGTAGGATCAGCAGTCCTGTCAGGATCTTATTTAGTATTGTTTTTTTCATTTTCGCTAATTATTTGATTGGCCTTAATTCCAAAGTATACCACGCTGTATAATTCGTACCGGGGTTGGGCATATACAATTTAAACTTATGAGATGACATCTCAGTAAATTTCTTGACTCCAATTTGCCTGATGTTTTTGCAATCCGTTCCGCAAACTGTATTACCAAATGCATCAGGGCTTTTGGTCATATCGATCAGGCTGCCCAGCTTTTCGTCGTCCCAGTAATACTGTACAAAATAATTCAGGTTCGTCGACCTCCGGCATGTAATCCAGATGCTGTAGGTTCCCTTGAAGACCGGTTTGGTTGTCAATTCGATCGAATAGGAAGAAGGGTTGTTATTTACCACCACACAATAATCCAGAAAGACGTTTGCCGGCCATGAGGCTGTGATCGTTCCTGTCATGTTGCCTTCCCATTTTAACCACCATACGGCTTGCTGACTTACCGGGTCGTTGTTGAGAACATCGAACAGATCGGTAATGTTTTTAGTCTCTCCGCTTGGCAAGGTGATCATCCGGTCATCAGGCTCCCCGGCAAAACGGGTGACCAGCAACACCGCTGGCGGGTTATAAATATCCAGTATCGATTCAATGGAATGTACAATGCCGTTTTTCGTAATCTTGTTACTTTGGTTAAGAGCCATCGTCACCTTGGGATAGGAAAAAACAGTGTCGTTTTTTCCGGTAACCGGATTAAAGGTGACCTGCTCAATCTTTTTGTGGGCGTTAATTGAAATGCCGGGTTTAATATTAAAAATCAGGAACGCCCCTTTATTAAAAGTCTCCATATAATCGCTCCTCACGTCCGAAATAAAATATCTGCGACCAAGAGTATGATAGCGCACAAACATATTCAGAGAATCAGCAAGACTGGAGTAGCTTTTTGTGGTATTGTAAGTATCGGAATACTTTTGGGCCAGATCGTCAAACGAATTAATCCCTTCTTTCTTCAGAACATCATTGGCTTCAAGAAACACTGTACGCCATTTGACCGACGGTTTGCCTGAATTAAGGTTCAGCGGATCGTAAACTACTTTGTTCAAAATAGCGGTGTCGTTTCCTGTTTTTTCGAAAGCCTCAACCATAATGGAATATTGTGGTTGCGTTTTCAACCAGGCATATAAGGTCATTGTAGGTGGTTCCAGCACATTATCAACCACATGAACGACTCCGTTGGTAACAGGAATATCGAGGCTGTCAACTTTTACCGAACCATTCAGAATTGTACTTTTAACACCCTGTGTGATATCCATTTGAATGAAATTTCCTTCAATTGTTGTTGTTGCCAGCGAACCCGATATGAAGAAACCTGAAGTATAGGTTTTGCTGTACAAATGATAACGCAGAATTGAGCTTAACTCCTCGTCAGGGATATCCGTGATTTTGGAAACATTCCGGCGCTGGAGTAACTTATTGAAGGCATCGTTGGTTGGCGCAAAAATGGTAACTGTTCCATAAAGATTTAAGGATTCGGCCAACTTTGTTTTCTCCAGGGCTTCAACCAAAATTGAATAGGAGGGATTACCTTTCAGATAAACCATGATCGTCTTGCTGTTGGTTTCAAGTTGCAAATTACTGTTAAGGGATTCTTTGCAATAGAGGATACTCAACATAACCAGTCCGGCAAGAAAAAACCTGAAAATATTTTTCATTTTTATCATAGCAATTTTCATGTTAGATTATTCGTAATAAGGGTTTTGTACCAGATTTGGATTTACTGATAATGCCTCGGCATTGAGTGGCAAGTACCAACTTTCCGGATTGCTGACCCTGGGGCCAATGACCAATTGAATAACTCCACTGAAGGCATTAACAACCCTGTCGACCAGCAAATTTTTGTCTGTAAAATTATTACGCGAACCAAACCTGACCAGCTCGAACCAACGTTTACCTTCACCGAGGAATTCACGTCCTCTTTCGTCGAGCAAAAGATTATCCAATTCGTAGGTGGTTGTTGCAATGGCTTTGGTATAATTGCTGATTCCGGATGCTCTGAATCTTAGCATGTTGATCAATTCGCATGCTTCATTTAACCGGGCAGCATCGTCTTTATACCGATGACCCAGAGCTTCCGCCTTCATGAGCAAAATTTCGGGATAACGATAAAAAATCCATCGTGCATCCTTTGTGGCGCTTGAATATTTACCTATAAACCGCGAGGCAGCTATATATCCCACGACTGGTCCTGCAGGTGGATAGGGACCTTTAGGCACGACAGATCCCCGGTAGTCGAGAAAGTTGAGTGAATTAAACAAATCATCGGTTGGGGCAGCTACCATAAAATAACCTGTCGAGGTGAACCAGGAATATAAATTATTCGTCTGGCTGTTGACCTGATAATTGCTGTACGTTTCGAAAATCGACTCTTCCGTATTTCCGACCGTATAAATTGATCCAAAGGACATGCCCGGTATCATTGAGTATTTGCCCGAATTTATCACCCCGTTACAATTGCTGATCACCTTATCATAAAGGGCATTATTGGCCGCTTCGTTTTGACCCATTGAAGCAATGGTCAGATAGACATCGGCCAGTACGGTCATTGCCGTATTTTTGGTTGCTCTGCAACGACTGTATTGCTGGTTGCTGTACCATACCGGCAGTTTAAGTTTTGCCATTTCAAGATCTTTGACGATCTGTGCGCTTAAGGTGTCAACCGGAACCTTCGGAACGTTGTAATCCTGGAGGTCGGTTTCAGAAGGTTCCAACACCAGGGGGACTTCCTTAAAAGTCCGCAATAACCAGAAATAGGCATAGGCACGTAAAAAATATGCTTCACCCATCAGGTTGGCTTCGTCTTCTGCAGTAAATGCCGGATCTTTTGCTCTTACTCCGGGTATATACTTAATTGCCTGGTTGGCTTGATTTATTATTTTGTAGAACGCAGTGTATTTGGTTGTCACATCACCTGCTGCGACACTCAGGTTATCAACATTTTCCTTCTGTATTTGGTCCGCTGGCATTTTGCCCGCGTTGCTTGCCAGCAGTTCTCCACGCATTTCACCCCAGAAGATATAACTCTCAACAGGCGAAATGGCCTTGTCTGACATATTCCCGGTGGTAAAATTATAGCTGGTCGATCCCAGGTTGGAATAAATCCCCGCTATGGCCGCAACACTTTGATCCTTTGATAACCAGAACTCTCCAAACTGCAGCTTTCCCTGAGGGGGGACATCCAGCAGATTGTTGCACGAAATACTTCCGACAGCTAAAGCTATAATTGCCAGAAATCTATTATTTCTAATTTTCATCGTTTGGTCTTTTATTTTGTACTTAATTGTTATAAATTCAACCAGATACCCAACGTATAAGTAATTGGGATAGGTGTTAATGCATTGTCCTGACCGAGGCTGAACGGATCGTTTCTGTTGGCTGAGATCGATGGATCCACGCCTGAATAATTTGTCAGGATTCCTAAATTATAAATGGTGAATGCCAGCTTGGCGCTTCTCATTCTTAATTTATTCAGCAATGCTTTCTGAAGATTGTAGGAAAGTGAAAAAGTACTGAATTTTATGTAAGAGCCGTCCTCAATATAACGGTCGCTTCCCACCCAGTTATGACCGGCGCCGTATAAAGCGCGCGGAATATCAGTCACATCGCCCTGCTTTCTCCACCTTCTCATCACAGCCTGTGTCTGGTTGTTGTTGGTGTACATGTTGGTGGTGTTCATTTTTGCCAGATTGATGATATCAAATCCATACTGGTAGGTAAAATTGGCAAATAACTCCCATGCTTTGTTGTATTTAATTCTGAACATAAAACCGCCATAAAACAGTGGATTTGTATTGCCAATCGCCGTCACGTCCTGTTTATTAATGATCCCATCGTGATTCAGGTCATCATAAATTGCATCGCCTCCTGTAAAAGCCTCACCATCAGATTTCATCCATCTGATCGGAACTTTTTCCCCGCTTAGGTTAGTAATATATTGTCCCGTTGCATCCTGGGCAAAGGCCCTTTCGTCATAGGCGAAGACACCCAGGTATTTCAGGCCATAAACGGTTCCTACCTGGTCTCCAACATTTACCAGCGACATAAATTTTCCGTTGTCCAGAATATTGCCTCGTATTACCGGCATGTTGTCAGGTAGTTCTATCACTTTGCTCTGTGATCCCGAGATGTTGAGTGACAACGTCATGTTCCATTTTTTGGTCTCGATCGGAATTCCTGTGAGTGAACCTTCAAGAACTTTTCCCTTTATCGTTCCAAAATTTCGGGTCATGGTTTCAAAACCTGATGAATTTGAAATCGGAACATCCAGGATCAGATCCCGTGTGGTCATAAAACTGATATCAGACACCAGGCTCAACCGTCCTTTCAGCAATGATAAATCCAGTCCCAGGTTCGATGAGGTTGTTTTTTCCCACCTTAGGTTGACAAGCTCGATATTATCGGAGGTTATTCCGATCAGATCGACGAACGGGGCATTGGCACTAAAGGTAAATGCATTGGCAGCCGACGCTTTGGGAGCACGACCGGTTACTCCGTAGCTTCCTCTTATCTTTAATTCGTCAAAATTTCTGAATTTATCCTTCAGAAAAGGTTCTGACATCGGCCTCCAGAAACCCGATATTGCAGGGAATGTACCGTAACGGTTATTTTTACCAAATGCCGAATTACCTTGACGGCGTACTGAACCGTTCAGCGCATAACGATCGCCATAGAGATAATAGAGCTGTCCGACAACCGAAAAATCGCGTTCCAGGGTTTTCCCCGATGATATGGTTGTCTGGATGTCACTTAAATACGGCAACGTTAAGTATTCTGAAGGGGTATTCGTTCCGGCAAGTTGAATATAGCGGGAACTGTTATCCTGATACACCGTGTATAAACCGGATAAAAAGGTGTGTTTTTTTATACTGAGCCGATATACAAGGTCATTTTTAAAGTACAGCGAAAAAGCATTCCTCGGGTAGACAGCAGCGCTGTTTACCTGGCTGTTTACAATCAGGAAGTAATAGTTTTGCTTATAATAATCAGCTCCGGTTGCACTGTGGGGTAAAAACTTTTCATTGCTAAGGGCTTCATAAGATGTTGAAATCAAACTATTAATCTGAAGTCCTTTGAACGGATTATACCGCACCTGCAATTTTGAATCGAGGCGGTTACTGCCATTTTCAGCCATTGCTTTGCGGGCCAGTGCTAATGGATTTTTTATATCGTTCTGGAAACCGCTGATACCTGGAAAGAAATAGGAGGGTAATGAGTTTCCATAATCATCCTGCACATAAATTGGAAGTACCGGTGCTTTTTTTAACGATATATCGCCGATATTATCATAGCTGCTGGTTTTAATGTTCCCCGAATACGAAATATCACTGTTAAAAGTTAATTTGTCCGATATTTTATAATCAAAGTTGAATCGTCCGCTAACCCTGTTAAACTTCGTCCCGATGACAGGTCCGCTTTCACTATTATACCCCAGGCTGATGTTGTACTTGGCCGATTCGCCACCCCCGATAATTGATCCGGTATAATTTTGCCCAAGGCCTGATTTCATATTTACCGCATCGGGCCAATAGGTGTTGTTATTATAATTTTCGTAATTAAAAGCACCTTTTTCGAGATAAAGGTTCCGGATAATGCTGGTCGTAAGGTCAATTCCCGATCCGAACCGATTCTGGTAGGCTTCCAGGATCATAGTCTTATACTGGTCACCATTTAACAACGGCAAAGGTTGCTGTGGAAATTTTACAGTGAGCGTCGACGTAACATTTACACGTGGTTTAATATTGTCGCCACGTTTGGTTTTAATGACGATAACCCCGTTGGCTCCGTCAGAACCGTATAATGCAGTAGCGGCAGCATCCTTGAGTACATCGATGGTTGCAATATCACTTGGCGAAATATTAACCAGTTCGCTTAAACCTTCAGGATTGTTTAAATCGACGATTTCGTTGGTTTTAAAGGGAACATCATCAACAACGATCAGTGGTTTGGAACCTAAGCCGAGTGAAGTGGCTCCGCGAATCTGAATCGAAGATCCCGAACCCGGGTCGCCTGAGTTCATCGAAATCATCAGACCCGAAACCTGCCCTTCAAGTATCTGGTCCAGTGAAGTGGCAGGAATTTCTTCAAGATTTTTCATTTCTACAGAAGCGACGGATGCTGTTTGATCACGGGGCGAAATACCAATAAATCCCCCTGAATTAATCGGACGTCGGCCTGTGACAGCGATCTCTTCGATTTCCTGAACACTTTCTTTCATGCTGACGTTAATTATTTCGCGTCCTGTGATTGCCATTGACACGGTCTGCATCCCGATCTGGCTGAAATACAATGAATCTGACTTATCGGCGATCCTGATCTGGTAATTCCCATTACCGTCGGTGACCACACCATTTACAATACGGTTATCACGGTTCTTTTCAATAACTGTAACACCCGGGAGCCCCGCTCCTGATGGTTTTATGATAACCTTACCCCTGACGAAGAAGCTAACCTGGGCATTTACCTGCGTTGTACCAAACACAAGGCAGATGAGTGTAATTGCAACACTTATATATTTTTTTGATATCATGATCATTTATCCTTTAGCTTTTAATATTGTGAGGTAAATGCATTATCAATAATTTGAACCACTCCATCCTTGCAAAGGGTGTTTTGCGGGGTTGTGAGCGGTTGCAACAGATCGACTTTAGCAGTTGTTCCTTTGTTATCTTTAACTGTAAGGGCTGGCAGCGAGATGGTAAACGGAACAAAGACATCATTTCCGGGTGTCGAAACCGGGTCCAGTTTACTGGTAAGAAAATTCCCGAGAAGTTTTCCATCCGTAAAAATTTGCTGCTCAGGAACAAAAAACAGTTTGATATAAGCCAGTAATTGAGCCCTTATCGCAGGAGTTAACGTAGTATTTGGAGTAACTGCACCTGTTTTGGGTAATTTACCTGCCACCTGGGCTGCGATTATTGCAGCATTTGAAGGTACAAACAAGGTAAATTTCTTATTGGCATCAATTGCAGTAATCGAACCGAAGTCTTTCGACAGGGTGGTTAATGCAGCAGTACATAGTTCCTTAAATTTCAGGTATTCAGGCGTAACTGCCGGAATTGAGGTTGCATTGGTCGAAGATATCAGTTCGTAAATCGACTTTTGCGGATTGATGATTAACTTGTCTATGCCATGGAAATATCCGTTGCTCATTTTCAGATTGGGCTCCACTATCGCGGGGATCGTGTCCTTTTCGCTCCCGTGGATATTCCCGTTTTCAATCGCGATAAAACTGGTATTCTGTACGGGATAGAAGCCATTAACAAGATTGCTTACCGACAATTCTTTATCCAGAATAATGTGGTTGCCGATAATAGCTGTCATCTCTGCGAGAGAAATGGCTGCCGGAGCTGAACCGACTTTTACCCGGTAAAAACCAGGCACTCCGTTTACCGGAGCCGGATCCCAGATAATGCCTCTCTTTACGAAAGCTTCGTTAGTTGGCGCAAATACGGTATACTTAAAATCGGGACTTGACAGTGAAGGAAGTAAACCTGTTCTTCCAAGCATCTCGGCGAAATACCAGTATTCCGGTGAGAAGAAAGCAGGACCAGGGACAGAAGTAAAGGCTTTTGGCTCAACGACTTTATTCAGACAATAGAACATTCCGTTGCTGACCATTTTTATGGAAACAATATCACCGCGGGTAACCCCTGTTAACTTGTCACCGAGAACGTTAATCACATAACCTTTATCAATTTTGGACGGCCAGTCCATCGTATTTGTGATGTGGCTTGCGTAGAGCATTGATAGCGTGTGATTTGGAATTGAATCCATTACATTGTAAAAACTTGGCAACAATTTAGTATCCACATATTGTTTAAAGGCTGTTTTTGAAGGAACGAAAACAGAGAGGGAAATCCGGTCCCTTTTATTGGAAGAAAGAGGATTTTCGTTGTCGAGATTGGCTTCAATACTATAATTGCGGACCCATAACGAATCGACCAATCCATCGTTATTCACGTCGCCGTTGTTCCCCTGTGCTATTGTACCTGCCTTGTTATAGGAGTAGGATAAAAATGATTTTTTCAGCAACTTGTTGTATTCAAAGTATTCAGAATTTTTATCAAGTTCCTGTGCAATATTTAATGGTGGTTCGATCACCTTATTAATGATATAATAGACCCCGTTACCGGCAGTAATATCAATTTCTTTTACCGATGCCCCCATGACATTCATTTTTGTCTGGGTATTCAATACTGAACCTGTACCGTATACAGCGCTGTAATCATTCGCCGTTACACTAAAGTTATTCAAAAAATTGGGGGTGTAAACCTGTGCCAGCTTGCTGGTATAAAATATAGGCAGCACTTTCCCGGGGGATACATTTTCCTTGTATGAACTTGTAGCCCTGGTCTCATATTTAAACATCGAATAATCTGTACCGGTTAACCCGGGATTCAGGAAGTCAAGCTGGAAAAGCATCCATTTCATGATATGAAACTTGATCAGCGGACCAAGTGTATCTGCCGGAATGGCTTCAACTGTTTTATACAACGGATGGCCGGCAAAAAATAGTTTAAAGGCATCATTGTCAGGAGCCATCACCGTAAAAAGCCCCGATGAACTCAGTTCTTCCCTGAGTCCGGGTACTTTGTCGATAGCAGCAACAAAAGTCGAAAGTTCGGGATTGGCAGCCAGTTGCTGGTAGATCTCTCCCTTTTGACCTTTTGGAGGATCGTAATATTCACCATACTCCCTCTTGCAACTGCCAATGATCAAGCTGAAAATAAATACAGCTAAAATTGCTTTTCTTTCCATACAGTTTTTAATAAATGGTTCGTTTTTAGTTTCGCAAGTTTTTTATGCTAACTTGCTTTGATATATTTGGTTTTTCAATTACGGATGACGATTGTTTAAAGGTTAAACTTTAAGATTAAGACATCATAAGTACTAATAGGGCGATCATCAGAAGGCATATTGTACTATACAGCACATATTCGACAGTTTTGTTGGTTTTCCAGCGTTTCATAAGTATGTTTAATTTCTGAATCAAAAATAGAAGCTCACAAGGCCGGCTGCAATGGACAGAAATTACATTTATATGGATTTTTATAACAGAAAATCGACACCTTAAATATCCATGTATCTCATTAACTGAACGATAAAATACATTACCGGGAATGCTACATCTTATGTATGAAGCAATCCCGGAAATAAAGTCTATTTTTGTTTTTGCCAAACAAAATTAAAAAATGATAAAATTTGTTACAATTGCCCCTCTGTTGATTCTTTTAATTAGCGTGTTCCAGTTATTGGCTCAAAACACGCCGCTGACTTTTGAAAGGGTGACTGCCGGGCAAGGATTAACAAGCAACCGGATAAACGGAATAGCACAGGATCAGTCAGGTTTTATCTGGATTGCAACCAATAACGGACTTAACCGTTTCGATGGTTTCGAAAACAAGCAATACACCAAGCAACTTGAAGATAGCAGCAGTCTTTCGAGCAATTCGGTTCTGGCGTTATACTGTGACTCAACAGATCAGTTATGGGTGCTTACAATCAATTATTTACACCGGTATAATAAGAAACTGGATAATTTCGACCGGTTTCTTCTTTCAGGGAACAGGGAGAGCTACCGCTACGAAAATAAAGGGATGATCACTTCCGACAAGTGGGGAAATATATGGATTGGTACACCCACGAGCGGACTGTTTGTTTTTGACAGAAAATCAAATACAATCGGACGAATACTGCCTGAAATAAATTCGGTTTCATCACTTTTCTGCGATAGGTCAGGGATAATCTGGATTGGTGGAAATAATGGATCGTTGCAGCGTTTCGATCATGTTTCACAGTCGTTAAGCCGGTATAATATTCCCGCAACATTCAGTCGTTCGGTAACCGACAATTTTATCTGGCAGATATGGGAAGGAAATTCCGGAAAATTAAATTTGCTTCAATCCAGCGGTATTTGCATGTTTGAACCTCAATCCGCTACTTTCAGTCAATCGGATGACTGGAATAAAATGGTAAACTATACCAACAATGAACTACGTGCAGTTTGCCACGATGAACAAATAATTTGGGTAGGAACACAAGGGGGTGGTTTGTATATTCTCGATCCTGCGAAAGGAAAAGTGGCGAATCATCAGACGATATCCAATAATCCCGGCAGCCTGAGCAACAATAGCATCACTGCAATATTAAAAGATCGTTCCGGTGTTTTTTGGGTGGCGACCAAAGATGGCCTCAACAAGTATGATCCTACCATGGAACTTTTCTCCAGTTACCAGAATCAACCGGGAAATGATAAAAGCTTACATTACAATTTTGTCTCTTCTTTTTGTGAAAGCCCGGATGGAAAAATCTGGATAGGAACCTTTGGAAAAGGGATTGCCGTATTTGACCGTGAAGAAGAGGTATTTTATCCGATCACCCATGTGGCCGGAAAGGCTGAAACGTTGATCAATAATGCAGTAAGAGCTCTTGAGCCAGATAAAAACGGGAATATCTGGATAGGAACAGTCAATGGTCTTTCCTGTTACTCGACCAGAAACAAAAAATTCAGGCATTTCAGGAGTTCAGATCATAAGGACAGTCTTGCCTCAGACGATATTTTATCATTACTGGTATCTTCCGACAATCGTCTGTGGATCGGAACCAACGGAGCAGGACTGAGCAGGTATGAACCAGGCAGTACTACCCGGACCGGGTTTGAAAATTACAATTCATTAACAGGATTGAGTAAAGGTAAAATCCGGAAAATTGCCGAGTTAAGTAATAGAACAATCGCTCTGGGAACGTTTGGAAGTGGAATCGTATTTCTTTCTAATGACCAGGTAAAAAAAGTAACACCCTCGTCACTGACAAAGAATATAGATTCCGATTATGTTAATGCAATTTGTGAAGACAGTGACAAAAATGTATGGGTAGGTACCTGGGATGGTTTGTTTCAGTTGGATTCCAATCTGAATATCCGGAAACAGTTCAATACGCTCATTGGATTACCCTCCAACGAAATTACGGGCATTTTAACGGGTAACGGCGGAGATATCTGGGTAAGCAGTATGAACGGGTTATCGCGAATATCTAAAATCGACAGTTCTGAACATAAAATAACCAATTTTTCTGCACACAACGGATTGCAGGGCTCTTATTTTACAGCCTACTCCACACTCAGGACAAGAGAAGGAGAACTTTACTTTGGCGGATATAACGGATTCAATCGCTTCCGTCCTGAAAACATCGCGGTTGCTACAGCAGCTCCGAAAGTAGTTCTTACTGATTTTCAGGTATTTAATCAGTCGGTTCCTATCAATAAGGTTGTGAATGGCAGGATTTTACTCAAAGAAAGTATTGCGGATTCAAAGCTCATTACCTTAAATTACCAGCACCGGATCATCGGTTTCCGATTTGCTGCATTAACCACATCGCAAATTGAAAAGGTTAAATATGCCTGCATGATGAAAGGTATTGATCCGGATTGGGTGTATCTCGATTATAACAGCCGTTTTAAATCATACAATAACCTTTCACCCGGAGATTATACTTTTACTGTTAAAGCATGCAATCCCGACGGTATATGGGATAAAGCGGGAACTTCAATAAATGTAAAAGTGCTTCCTCCTTTTTGGAAAACATGGTGGGCCTATATTATTTACTTTATGATCATCGCCGGACTCCTGTATCTCACAAGGGAATACAGTTTGTCACGGGCAAACCTTGAAAATAAAACCCTCGTCGAAATTATCAAACGTGAAAAAGATGCGGAAATTAATAATCTTAAGATCAAATTTTTTATAAATATATCGCATGAGATTCGTACTCCCCTGACCTTAATTATTGCTCCGCTCGAAAAGCTTGTCCGATCAGTTGAATCATCGCCGGAGGTTAAAAAGCATCTCGAAATCATGTTTGCCAATGCTCAACGACTTTTAAATCTGATCAACCAATTGCTCGATTTCAGAAAAATTGAAACCGGAAATGTTCATCTGAATGTTGCCCCCTATGATGTGATTGCTGTGCTTCAGGAAATTAAAGCGGCTTTTGATGAATATGCGTTGCGGAAGAATATTGAGTTTACGGTTGAGTCAACGGTTAAAGAGTTGCAAATCTGGCTCGATTCCGACAGTTTTGAGAAAATTATATTCAATTTGTTGAGCAATGCATTTAAATTTGTCCGTCAGAACGGCAAAATTCAGATTATTGTGAATCAATTGGAAACAGGCGACCTCTGTGAAATTATTGTCCGCGATAACGGGGTGGGAGTTCCTTCTGAAAAATTGGAAAAGCTGTTTGACAGATTCTACCAGGTAGAAACAAAAAGTATCCACAAAAACGACTCTGTCGGCTCAGGCATTGGCTTATCGATTGTCAAAAATCTCGTTGAACTGCATCAGGGCGACATATCTGTGGAGAGTGAATACGGACAGTTTACACTTTTCAGAATGATGTTCAGGAAAGGTAAAAAACACCTCGAAAACAATAACAACATCACCATATCAGATGATCCGCTTCCTTTCTCTTTTAATTTCCAGGCCAATATCTATGAAATTGAAGTCCCGGAGCAAATTGAACCAACCTTAGCTCCGATAACAAGAAGTAACCATCGGATCCTGATTGTGGAAGACAATCCCGAAATCAGGTATTACCTGAGACAGGCGCTGCATGTAAATTATGAGGTATCCGAAGCTGTCGATGGAAAAATGGGTTATAAACTGGCCCTGCAACATATTCCCGACCTGATCATTACCGATGTGATGATGCCTGAAATGGACGGAATTGAGCTGTGCAAAATGCTTAAAAGCGAAATGTTAACCCAGCATATACCGGTAATTATCCTGAGTGCCAAAAGTAGTATTGAAGATACTTTGGAAGGTTTGGAGACAGGAGCAGATGACTATGTACCCAAGCCGTTTAATGAATTGATTTTACATGCAAAGATTAAAACGCTGCTGGCCAACCGGCAAATTCTGATCGAAAAATATCAGCATCAGCAGTTTAAACAATCAACGGATGCCGAATCCAATGTGCTAAGTTTTGACGATCCTTTCGTAAACAGGGTTGTCGATTTTATCAAGGCTAATCTTTCGGATGAGGAGCTTTCGAACGAAAAAATTGAAAGTCATTTCAAAACAAATAAAATGCAGCTTTACAGGAAGTTAAAGGCAATTACGGGATGGTCAATGAACACACTGATCCGGGAAATCAAGATTCGGGAGGCAACCCGTCTGCTAAAAAGCTCAGAAATGAATGTTTCTGAAATTGCCTATAACCTGGGTTTTGCAGATCCCTTGTATTTTAGCAAATATTTCAAGAAAGAGGTAGGTGTTGCACCTCAGCAATACCGGAAAGACCATCATTAGAGACCATCAATAAAACATGTAATGTGTTGTTTCATTTAAAATTTCAAGGAACGATTTTACATAAATTTAGTTTGATTTTTTTCAACGCATCAATTCTCACGTACCAGGCACTAATTATTGTTCCTTCGCAACCCCGGTCGGGCATTACTTCGGAGTACAGTTTAATGTATTGTTCAAAACCCAGGATTGTTTCATCTAAGATAGCCGCTATTTTTATTTTCTGTTCCCCGCCAAGGTTCTTTTCATCAAATTGTTGAATCTCAACACCTTTCTCAAACGCTTTCAGGTAAATGATTTAACACGATCTGCCAATGTGCGTTAGAGTCTTTAAGTTCATAACGTCCCGATAAAAACCTAATCAATTCCTGCCGCGCAAAATCAAATACCTCCGAGTTCCCTTTAGTCTCAACAGATACTGTCTGTTTTACAGCATAAGCATTAAAAAACAGAAAAATGACAAAGAATCCAACTCCAATTTTTTTAAGCATAATGTTATGTTTTAATATATGCGTGTTTCGAAGACACGACGCTACTAAATTTTTCCCCCGGTTGAATATTCCCCAGGTTGCCGGATGTAACCAGGCTTCCTGCGGTTCATCACACACTAATTTGGTGGCCAGGTTTTATGCCTCGCCTGCTAAAATAGATAGGGAATCTGTTTATATTTATTTAAACTGGTTGGCTTTTTGGGTATTTCCCAGCCTGGAATATAAAAGAAACAGGGTCTTTTTTATGCCAATATCCGGTTTAATCTGATAGGATTTCTCAAGGTATGGCAATGCTTTACGGTAATCGGTCCATGATTTTTCACGTTTCAGACGGTACTCCAGGTAATTAACCTGCGTTGGATTTTTTATTAACAGATAATCAGCCTTAACTTTGTCATCGATAGTGCAGCCTCGTTCGTAATAAAGCAGCCCCAATTGAATCATTCCATCAAGGTCATTCGGATTTTGTGTCAATATTGTCTCAAAAACCGGAATAGCTTTTTCGTGTTCTCCGGTTTTAATTAGTGAAAAGCCTTTGATCCGCAGGACCTGCGTCTGGGTCGAATCAAGGACCAGAAGTTCATCTGCCAAACTTATCGCTTTGTCAAATTGTTGATCGCTGAAGTATAAATTAAGTAATCTGGTCGTATAAGTTTTGTAAGCTCCATCCACATTTTTACGCGCAGCTAAAAGCATTTGTTCCTGCTTCCCCATATCGTTCAACTGCTCGGCAATCCGGAGGCCCCTGGCATACACGTCGGCATCTTTGCAATTATTTTTAACCGCAATTTCAAATAAGCTGAATGCCTTAGGAAAGTCTTCCAAATGTTGTGCACAAATGCCCGCGAGCGAAGCTGTCCAAACAATATCTGCCTCATTATCAGTGCCAATTTTTAATGCTTTTTCAAAACTCAGAAGTGCATTTTTATAATCCACTTTATCGATAAATTCATTTCCCTGTGCACTAAGTGATTGAAAATTTTCTTCCTGAGACATTGATAAAACCGGAAAAGTCAGGAGTAAAATAAAAAACAAAGTCGCTTTCATTCTGTCATTTTTAGTGGTCAACCGCATTTTATTTTTTTGATGAGTTATTTGATACGGTACTGTCGAAAAATTTGAAAGTGCCCCATAAAGCCGGAGTGAGCATTGCTTCCGACGGAACATCTGCCGTGATGCCTGTTGCCTTATTGGTCCAATAGATTCGTGCCGTGGTCTGATTACCTTCCCCACGCAGAATGCCCAAATCCCCCCTTATGGATAACCCTTCACAGACTTTCAGTCCCAATACAGACAATGGAACCGAGAGCTCGTAATTACCTTCGGCTCCAGCAAA
The DNA here is from genome assembly GCA_942493325.1 of uncultured Bacteroidales bacterium. Taxonomy (GTDB): domain Bacteria; phylum Bacteroidota; class Bacteroidia; order Bacteroidales; family Prolixibacteraceae; genus JAAFHB01. The sequence continues at coordinate 6,949,374 of OW818689.1, forward strand.
CTGTATCTGATTTGTAATATCCTCCACCTTATCGAAAGTGATTGTGTGCCAGGGCGATGAGAATGGAACTTTATCCTTAACCAATGTACCTTCAACAACAGCACGAAAAATCACTGCCCAGGGTTTCCCGTCAACCATGGTCACCAATAAACGGGTATCTCCAGGAACAGGTTCCTGACGATCAGGTTTTGCATCCGGATTTGTGCCGATCATCAGGTCTAATGCACCACCTGTTTTAAACGGTGCTATCGGCATTTCTCCTGAGTTTTTAAGTAATTTATCATCACCCGTACGGTAAGCAAGATATAAACGGTCACCGGCAACTTTGAGTGCACCTGTTATATCGTAAGGTTTAGTGTTCGCATTAAAATAAGCCTTGACACCGCTTTTATCAATATCCGCCCATGCCGACGAAGCCCATTCATCCAGTTTGCCGTCTACAACCGGAGCCGTGGCAGTTATCGCTATATTTAATACGGTATTCCCGAGACTTTTCTGTCGCAAGGCTTCAGTCTTCAATAACCAGGCACTGCTTCTTTTCAAATCCTCATTGGTTACAGACAAAGAGATATCCTTCAGACGGTGGATATTTTCAATCCCATCCAGGCGTACCAGCGCACTGCGGCCCCCATCGACCAGATAAATTTGTCCATCTTTGGTTTGAGTAATGGATGGCCAGAAATTTTCATCATTTAACGTGATCCCCTCCAGGCTCATTCCCCGCGTCGCAACAGGCATGGTCCAGCGTTGTCCGATACGCATGTCGTCAAACAGAGTGGCGACAAATAATCCATCGCTTGTGAATATATAGACGTTTCCGTGATTACCAATGATGGCCCATAGTTTGCCAACATCTGAACCTTTAAACTCCATAAATCCGCCCAGGAGACGTGTTGGCCCGATAAGTTCACCCGGATGATCCGGTTTCGGAGCCTTGTGAGAAGCATGCAGACCCGGCCAAACATTGGGATAGCTCCACATCGGAACTCCATTTTTTGTACCGGACAGCGAGTAGGGTGAAAATGGTTTGATCCCCAGCGTGATTATGCTCCAACCGTCCGATGCAGCCAGTACCTGATTGCCACCTGAAGAGGCAGGAGAAAATACACCTTCAGCCAATACTTTTCCTTTAGTGATGTCATAAGTCGGAATACCCTGTTTATTAAATCCAAGCGGAGAAAACTGCACTGCCTTATCATCTATCCGGGCTATACAAAACGACAAATCACTCATTACCGTTACACCTCCGCCTGAAGCTTTCTGAAAAGTAACCTCATTTGTTTGTACCTGGGAATCACTATTTGTATCGGTCCAGATAAAAAAAGCTTGTGTTCCAGGCTTTGTCTCATTCAGATCGACCCCTGCCGGCAAGTGTGGTTTGAACTCATCAGACTTAAGGATATCCCAAAAAGATGCCTGTCCCATAGCCGCAACCGGTGAGGATATTCCATTACGTTCGATGAACAAAAACGCTGTCGAATGGCCATTGATCGGACTACTGTTATAACTATTTGTATAGTACTGGTTTCCGTTGTAATAAATAGGTGTCTCGGGTCCGGCACTTCTGAAAGCCATTTTCAAATCTTCGGGTGCCCGGCGATAATATACCCTTGTCAACTGAGAAGTAGCTTTTTTCCAATCGAGTTTGAATTCCATTGCGCCACGACCTTCATCCGAATAATAAAACCTGGTTTTATCTTCCGGATCAAGCGTGCCACCACCCCCGTACTTGCCGGGTCCGTAAAATGCATTGATCAGTTTACCCTCCAATGTCCACACACTGACCCGCTTGGGCAGATAATCCTCTTCGGTTACCCAAAGTTGCTGCCGTGAATCGACAGTAAGTCCTGCAGGATTATTCATGTGTAACGGATCGTAGATTCCAGCTTTTGGTACTCCCGGATGACCGATAGCGCGTATAAATTTCCCTTCAGCGTTATACACTTTAACCTGGTGACTTGTACCCCGGTCGCTGATATAGAGATTTCCTTTAACATCCATTGCAACGGCAATTGGCGCATCCAAATCCGCTATAATCGTTTTGGGTGATTCAAGTTTTGCAGGATTGCGGATATCGTTAAAACGGACCAGTTTATTTCCGGTTAGTGCCAGTAACTGACCTTTAGCATCAAAGGCCAAACCTCCGGGAGAATCGAACGGCGCGGTTCCAATTATTGAACCCTTTTGGGCATCTATAACTATTAATTGATTTTTACGGGGAAGACCTGCCACAATTACACCATCATGTACAGCAAAACCCGAGATTTCGGCGGCTCTGCCCGCATCGTCATTTTTAGGTCCGATCAATCCTATAATGTGAACGATAACGGGTAAATCCTTACCGGAGGTTAATGCAGTAATGCGTAATTCCATAATTCCCGACTGCTTTTCGGTTTCCCATACCGAGGCCACATAGGCTTTATGTGCCGGGATCGCTTTTGTGCCGGCATCCCTTGCTATATAAGGAGCTGCAGTCCAGTTACCTCCTATCCATTTTTTCCCACCAAGCTTTTTTCCATCCAGATCGACCCAGGCCAGCCCGTCGGGCCCTTCTGTTACGTAACATCCCAATAGCACAGCCGGTTCACCGGATGGTGATTGATGTGCAGGAACAAAAACAGCAGCCATGGGTGGCGTATGATTGGCCAGCCAGGCTCCCGTATGATCAGCCGTATTCCATGGCGGATTTCCGGTTGTATAAGGAGAGAATTCATATTTAGGTTTTATTTCACCACGAACCAGGCCTCGCACCTTATACACATCCGGTTTGACAAATCGCGCCGGGATGTGGTAAACACCATGATTGGCAGCATCAACATCGCGACCCAGATCGTCGAGTCCGTCCCACCAGGCTGTATCAGCACCTGCCGGAAACCAGGTTTCTGAAATCAGGTTTCGTACGCGAAATCCACTTGAATTTTCGACGACAAGGGTAACATATCCGGCTTCCTTCAATGTAAACGGTACAGGAATCGGTGGTTTGGCGGCATTTATTTGTGCCTGAGTAACAGTTTGTGTACTGATTGAATACGCAAAAATCAAAAAAATCAACTTAAGCATCAACTTTTTGTTTAGTCTCATAATTTTTCCTATTATCTGATTTTTGTGTAAAGCTAACAGTGTTAGGAATACAGACCATGTACAACTATTGCATTTATATGTACAATTATTACAAAAACGGTCTTACGAATGAATAAAATAATGGATAGGTGATGTTACCTAATTAATTTTCATTTTTCTTCCTGCATGTCCGCCACCTTTGGTCGCAGGAAGGTCAATTGCAGTATGATGGCCAGCGCAACAGGAATGGCCAGTAAAGCCACGTCACGTCCCAAATTACCGGAATCAGTTGATTTTCCCAGGAATTTGGTAATCATGGCTCCTCCGAAAACACCGGTCATATTCATCAGTCCGTAACCTGCAGCACGGTACCGCGATGAAACAAACTGGCAAAGAATGGGCATGTTATTCGAATCAAACATCCCAAAACCGATTCCAAACAGCACAGCGCCGGTAATCACACTGATAAAACCAGTCCCAAAACCGATCAGCAATAACGCGGGAAGAGTGAGACCAAGACCGATAGCTCCGGTATAGATGCGTCCCCGAAGATTTAGCACGATCCACCTGTCTGAAAGAAGCCCTCCGAAAATGACCCCTAAAAACGAGGATGCTGCAATAGTAATGGTGGAGAGCGGACCGGAAACCGCCATTTCAATGTTCAGGCTGCTGGCAAAGAGGGTAGGGATCCAGTTTTTTACTGCCCAACCGGGAAAGCTGGGAACCGAAAAATAGAAAAGAATAACCCAGAAACTAAGTGTGCCCAGCAACATACCAAGACTATGTTTTACAGAACCCAGCATTGAAACAGTTGCACGACTTGCATCTTTTATCACAGGTTCCCTTTTTTCCTTTAACAACAGCATCAGGACAACACTGTAAATAATGCCTGCCAATCCAAATAAGTGAAAAGTTTGCTGCCACGACCAGGCATCAGCTACTGTTGCACCGAATCCGCCCATTGCCTGTCCCATATAAAGACCAGTCATATGTATTCCAATGGCCAGCGACCGGGTTGTGCCTTTGTGATAATCGGCGATTAACGATAAACCGGCAGGAATATATAGCGCCTCACTAACTCCCATTATCGCTCTCAGCACATATAGCTGATCGAAGTTTACCGCATACCCCATAGCCAGCGTTACACCCGACCAGACAGCGAGGCTGCCTACTATCAGCCATTTCCGGCTGATCCGGTCGGCAATCAGTCCGGCGAAAGGGCTTGCAAATCCGTAGATCCACAGAAAAATTGCCATCAAACGTCCAAAGTTTTCGGCTGTCTCAAGTTCATGGATGTCGCCCATCATAGCGGTTTTCATGGTCGAAAGCATTTGTCGGTCCATGTAATTGAGTAAGGCAACCATCCACAATAAACCTACAACTACCCAGGGATAAACTTTTTTGTATGTTGAACTCATCAGGATCGGCGTTTAATTATGATTGTTAGTATTGATTATCTCGTATATTTTTCTGAATAAAATCCATATTGATAACCTGCCCTGTACATGGCCAGAATATTTTCAACAGGAACATCATCCTGAAGAACAGGGTGCCCGGGTGAGAGGATATAACCACCTCCGGGTTTCAGGGCTTCGACAATACGCCTTATTTCGGCTATCACCTCATCGGTATTTCCCTGCGAAAGCGTTTGCTGCACACTGATTCCTCCTCTCAGACAAATTTCGTTCCCATATTTTTGCTTGACGATTAACGGGTCCATACTTTCAGGCTGTATAGGATCCAGAATATCGACGCCAAGTTCAATAAACCGGGGAATTAATGGTTCAATATTTCCGCACGTGTGAAGTAACAATTTTATATCGTACTGGTGTGCAAGATCAGCCATGCTTTTCAGACGCGGTGCAACAAAATCTTCGAACAATTCAGGACTGATCAGCAGCGAATTTTGCATTCCCAGGTCATCAGCGAGGGCAAAAACGTCAATCAGGTCGCCTGCTTCTTCAAACATACGGCGGTAATATTCATAATAGAAACTGAAAACTTTGCCGAGGATAAATTCTGCCATATCGGGATTGGCCATCATATCCATCATTAGCATGTCCATTCCTCTAATATAAGTTGCATGCTGAAAAACGGAACCACCCGTGGCCATTATCGAGAAATCTTTCCATTCTTCCAGATCTTCTCTTAGGTGAGAGTAGTCGAACCAGTTATTCTCAGGCCAGGGGTATTTTTCCAAATCCTCAACAGTAGCGGCACTCACAAGCGGCGATGGTTCAAACTCCCATGTCCATCCCGCGTCGGTTTTATTTTCGAATTCTTTCATTTTCCAGAAACTGAATATTCCACCTTTCCAGTCCCGGGCGAAAAATTCATTTGGCGGTCCTGTGTATCGGGGAACGGTACCCGAATGCAGATCAATGCCACGCATATCGTAAACATCGATATGAAGGGCTTCGAGCAGCTGTTTGTCCGACGTTACGTTGAGTGCGTTTTTCAGTTTGGCCACCACCCATTTTGTGGCATTGATATGTGCCGGCACTTTATCGGGTTCAGCATGGGCAACTGTTGTTCGTATGCGCTGTTTAGGTGTCATGATTCAACTGTTTTTAAAAAACTCGGGGATAATCTGCCTTGAACGTTCTCTGATAGTAAGTATGTAACTTTCAGGAATTGAGCGATAGGGCCAGCGAAGTTTTGATCCGACATCAGCCCATCCGCCAAGCAGTGCCATAAAACGATCGCAGGCATGATTCGGGTAATGTTGTTCCGTAATAAACGGAGCAATCAGTCCGCTCATAAATTGATTCACCCGTTTTTCGAGTTCCAGCGCTGCCGACATATCGGTTGCGATCGTGTCAAACCATTTTTGGGCGGCAAACGGATTGAGACAGGCCATATTGGAGTAGGCTCCGTGGGCTCCCGATTTTATTCCGGACGCCAACCTATGCCCCGGAATAAAAACGGACAGTCCTTCCTTATTTTCATTCATTCGCCTGTACCATTCTGCACTACCATTTTGATCAAAAACTTTGAGACCGGTAAGTGAAGGAATTTGTTTTTTCAATACGGACCACTCTTCAGGCTGCAATTGCCTTTTCGAATGAGGGGGATTATAAAGTATAAGGCTGATGCCCCCGGCCTCTTCTTCCATTTTCCGAAAGAAATTAACAGCCTCGTCGGGTGTAACGGGAAACCAGTCGGGCAGGATTACCTGGACTGCAGCAGGCCTCAGATGCCTGATTCTCTTCAGCCGTTCAAGTGAAATCAGCGGACTCATGTGACTCACCCCGATTTGGTAGGGAAGGCCCGCTTTTTCACACTTTTCTGACAATAATAAACTAATCCGGTCAAACTCATCTTCTGTTTGTGAATAAAACTCTCCTGCCGTACCATTTGAATAAATTCCATTGGGCTGCGAAGCAATGAGAATATCGATTTCATCGGCTAATTTTGAATACACGATATCGCCACGGTCATCGGTGGCCAGCAGTAAGGTGGCCCAATTGCCGGTAATTTCGTTGAATCTGAGCGGCTTCATTTTTTTATAATCTGGGTATAACAATCATGTAGCAATGGTAAAAAACTGTTGCGTTTATTGTGATACGGGCAATCACAACATTTATTTGAGCACGAAAAATCAGCGGGATTTATTCGTTTTTCTTAAAATACAAGGTTCCCTGCGATTCACCTGAGGATAACCGGGTGATAAAATCTACCGATAACTGAGCCCCTGATTCATCAACCTTCCAGGTTTCCTTTGCAATAAGATTATCTTCCCCTGCATTGCCTGTAAATGTCGTGGTTGATTCGATGATCAGATTACCATCCTGCTGTGACCAGTATGCTTTAGCTTTCCTGGGCATGTCATAAATAACGATCTGGCTTTCTTTGCCATCCGTTGACAGATTTTCATTAAACGGATATTGCTCACCATTGGCGTTCTCATAAACCCGCACCATAAACACACTGTCATTTGCCACTCTAAAACTGATTTTCGCGAGGAATAACTGCCTGTTTTCCTGCGTATTTTTTTCCTTGTTAAAATTCCACTGGCCTGTATAATTATTCTTTTTATCACCTGCCGATGCAGTAACAGCCATCATCATTACGATGATCAGGCTTAAAAATATTTTTGTTCTCATATTTAATGTGATTTGATTTTTTAAAACAATATTATCCGGAACTCTCAACTGCCGTTGTTTTCCCTGGTTCTTCATGTTTGAACTATGCGAACCGGTCTGTTTATTTTTATATTTCAACGATTATTTTTTTCCTCCTTTCTGTTTTATACAGCCCGCGGAAGCTGCTATTATGTTATAATTAATTCGTGCAGGAACTGAAGATTTGTTTAACCATCCTTAACAGGCTTAATCAGAAACAGTGACCATGTGGCAAGCAGCATGACTACCGCAATTAGCTGGTACGCGATCGAAAGATCTATTTTAGCGTCTTTAAGTGAACCGGCTGCATAAACCATGAAACCCCCGATAATTGTACTTAGGAAGTTCAGAAAACCATAACCCGTTGCAATATACCGGCTATCGATGACCTGACAAAGTACAGGCATAAGATTTGCATCATTAAAGCCTTTAGCCAGACCAAAGATGAGCATACTCAGAATGGCAAAGGCAAAAACCTGTGTTGATGACATTAAAAATAAAAATGGCGCTCCTACTGTAAATCCTGCTATAATGACATATAACCTGCCCCTGATGTTACGGCGGGACCATCTGTCGGCAAGAATGCCACCGATTACCACACCCGCAAATGCTCCGATTTGAATGTAACCTGTGGCTGAAATTCCTGCTACCCCTGCACCCAGGTGAAAATGTTCTTTCAGGAAGGTGGGCAGCCAGGCGTAAATCAACCAGTTAACCATGCCATAGACACAGAAAAAAATCAATATAATCAGGTACGCACGCTCCCGGAAAAGTGTTCTTACAGATCCTGTGATACTGATTTTACTATTATCACGATTGCCATTGTCTGCAGGGGAGTCCTCCGGAAGTGATTTTCTGTCCTTTAGAAGAAATAATAACACGATGGAATACAGGATTCCAAACAAACCAAAAAATTGAAAGCCAAATCGCCATCCCCACAATTCTGCAATGAATCCTCCAATTCCCCCGAGTGCCAGGCCTGCATATAATCCACTCATATGTAATCCTGTAGCAAGTGATCGGGTACGGGTTCTGTGGTAGTCTGTTATCAGGGCCAGGGCCGCAGGAATGTAGCAGGCCTCACTAATACCCATAAAGGTGCGGGTAAATACCATTTCGGTGTAAGAGGTTGCGAATCCAGTCCATAGCGTTACGGCCGACCAGATCAGTGTGCTGAATACAATCATTCGTTTACGACTGTATTTATCGGCCAGGAACCCCCCAAGCGGGCTCAAAATACCATACGACCAAAGAAAAGCGGAAGTCAGTAATCCATATTGGGCATCTGTTAATGTGAATTCAGCAACCAGGGGATCGCGCATGGAGGTGATCAGGATTCGATCGAAATAATTCAGAAAAGCAACCACCCACAATAAAGCAACAAGAAGCCACGGATAAGTAGATTTTATCGGTTCCTGATTATTCATTAATTGAGGTTTAATTCAAAATTAATAAATTTAACTTCACGTGAATGGATAATCATGATTAACTTTATTTTTTAAAGGAATTCAATGGTTTATCTTTCCTGCCAATACCGTCTCTTCCATCAGTCAGCCATTCAAGGTCGAACGATACCACCGACATATGCGTATTTTTAAAATGACTCCCTCCGGTTCCTTCGATCGATCCGCCTTCATAAAAACAATGAATCAGTCCGTCGGGGGTAACAGCCAGGTCCGAATAACCTGCAATTCCCGGATCGATTACTTTTGAAACAGGCCAGGTCACCCCTTCATCATAACTCATCCTGACGGTCAGATTGGTCCGGTGACGGTTACGCGCCGAGCGGGTCGTTGATGGTTTTTGGGCTGTCCACGGATCGTGGCGACTGTCCGGATTGCAAAAAAGTATCCGGTTTATCGACTGATAAGGTTGCAAACTCAGCCGGCACATGCTCCCGAAACAAATTGGCTCAAAAAAGGGGTCTGCAAAAACAGGGGTTGACCAATTGGTCGCACCATCGTTGCTGTATGTGAATAAACGCCGATAATTGATCGACTCATTGCGCGAATTGAACAACACCTTCCCGTTTGCCAGTTGTATGCAGGAAGTTTCGTTCGGGATAACCGTTGTATCATTATCGTGGACGGCAATTTCGCCCGCATTCCATGATTTTCCATGGTTATCGCTGTAAACGGAGACTACAACCGAAGGACGGTGACCCCGGTGACCGGGACCAAATTCCTTTGCCCCGCCATCCGAAAGCCAGAAAGGAACAACCAGTCTGCCACCGGTCAACTGAATGCCATGTCCCGGGCCGGGAGCCTGTACAACCCAGGGATATACTTTTTTAAATTCGTCGATTACGGTCGTAATATCGACCGCTTCGGACCAGGTTGCACCATCATCCCCTGACTTGATATAATAACATTTTGCATAATCAATCTGGTACAGCAAATGAACTTCACCGGTCAGGTAATCAACTATAGGAGTGGCATTGTCGCAAGGTAAACTGTCCTTTTGTGCGATTATTTTCATCATTTCCCAGGTAATCCCCGAATCAGTACTTCGTCGCATAACGATATTAATGGGGTCCCAGTCGCCACCTTTCCCTTTCCGGGCAGCACAAAAGGCAAGTAACGTCCCTTGCCGGGTAGAAACAATCGAAGCAATCCGGTAGGTATAATAACCATCTTCGCCTGCTTCAAAAATTTTCTGATTTCTGAATGATCCGACCTGCTGCGAAAAACCTGTTACTGCACAGCAAACCACGATAAGGGATAAAAACAATCGTTGAAAAGAAATCATGTAAATTGTTTTCATAAGCTGATGCTTTTAATAATTACCATTCCCCTTTTTTCCCGAATTTTTGAATGGCAGCAGCAGTGAACAATGCCGTTGACTGGTTGAACTCTTCCAGAACCGTTTTAAAGCTCTTCCCGTGAGCGCTCCTGCCCACAGGAATCATGGTGCTGCACTCATTTGAATCCATAAAACGGGTGGCTTCCAGCAGGCGCCTGAGGTCTTCGTCGGGTATGACTAAAAAGCCGTGTTTGTCGGCATGGATGATTTGCCCCGGTTTAATCTTTCTTCCAAAAACTTCAACTTCGCAATTCCAGCTTACAGGGCAACAATGGGCATGACCTACACACAGACCACGTGCCAGCGCTTTAAAGCCGGCATTATTCATCTCGTCCGTATCACGGATAGCGCCATCGGTAATGGTCCCCACGCAACCCAGTGCCTTATGAATATTACTGTTTACTTCACCCCAGAAAGCTCCGTAAACAGTGGGTTTATTCAAATCCTGCACAACCACGATTTTTGGTCCGGGAAGCGAAGCCACATAATTTCGGTAATCAATCCATGCATTGGGATTTTTTTTGGGATGTTCCGGGTTTCCGGGTTCAATGACAACAGTTACCGCATAACCAATCATAGGTCCCATATTTGGCATGTAATCGGTGAGTGGCTCGAGGTTGAAACCTTCGTGAGCACTGTCATGTCTGGTGATCTGTTCCCATCCGTTGTATACCGAAGGGGTATTCCACCTTTTTAATTCCAGCAGTTCAGCATGTGTAATTCGTTTATCCATCATTTATTGGTTTTGATAGTGTTTTGTGATGTAAACAGCTTCATCGAACGAGGCGGCATCGTAAACCAGCGAAACGCCGGTTGGAAATTGTTCGTGAGTTTTTCCCGTAAGCAAATCTTCCTTACAGGGGCGGTACCGGATCAGCGGGATCTTCTTTTCATGTGCGAGCGGGTAGATGGTGTTCATATCATTCAGGTACGACTGTCCAAAGTCGAAACATTTTATAGATTTCAATTTAAAGATTTCGGGAATATTAAAATCGATTTTCCCGCAGGAATGGATGCCACCACCACCCAACTGGTCCAGTACAAATTCATCAGAGGGCGCCACCTGTACAGCATACATTTCAGGAGAAATCATAATTGCCGAATCGTTACGGATCAGGATATTTCCTTTAATAGTCACTGCATGCTGGTGTGAAAAACCCGGGGGGCTATCGTTTGTAAATTGCTGTAAATGCTTTGCAAACGCTACCTGGCTTTCGGCCATAAGTGATAAACCTGTTTCAACCAGTTCGGGATCGAGGATAAAATCGGAATAAATCTCACTTCCCCGCAAAAGTTCGAGTGAATCCAACGGACCCTGGAGGTCAGGAAGAACAATCTTTATACATTTTTGCAGGTTAGGATAATCACCTAAAATATCACGGTAAAACCGGTACCTCGCGATCACCTGCGGGCAAATTCCCTGTGAAAAATCGTGAGGGTCTTTTCCCATTATTGTTTTGAATTCGTCCTTCGTTTCAAAATGACGTATCCAGGGTGGATTGTCGCCGCGCTGTTCGACAATTCCGCCAAACAGCGACGCAATCACGACGGTTCCAAAATTGGCACGGATTGTCAGGGGCAGATCATCATTTAATTCTGAATGAAGGCATATGCTGGTGTCAAAAGCATGAACCAGTTCATTCCAAAGCATTTTCTCAGGATTACTGAAAACTTCGCGATGCGGAAACGGTCGGAAACGCGCTGAACCGGGGTACGGATAAGTTACTACCAGCGGCAGCCGGTCAACCGGCTCCCAATTCAATGCACGCCGGTGGCAATCCTCAATAGTTTTCCCGGTATCGGGATCCAGCGTATCATTCAGAAATTGCAGCAACGATTTCAACGATTCCATTCTATTTCTCAAGTTCGGATAAAGGAATTTCCCCGTAAATGATCCCCTGGTAAGGATGGACATAACCGGCTTCATACAGACACCCTATATTCCCATTGGATAATCGTGTTAAATCGGAATAGGCAGAAGGACCGGGATAGAGCACCATTGATTTTTGCCACTCAGCACCTTCGTTGGTACTCAGCCTTAGAGTCATATTCTTCCGGATGTTTTCGTTTGCCGGATTTAGAAATAAAAGCCTGCTTTTTCCATTCTCAATCAAAGAATGCATCAGCAGACTGCCCTGGCAGATGGGTTCAACAAGTGTCGGGTCGGAATAGATATTACTCCAGGTCAGGCCTCCGTCTTCGCTCAGGGAGACTTTCCGGGCCTTCTGAGTACGGTCGTAATTGCGCATATTCAGCATGAGTTTTCCATCCGGTAATTCGGCTATTGTGCATTCATTTACCTGGTCCTGCGGAGTTCTGCCACCAGTTTTCCAGGTTTTACCATGATCATCGGAATAAATGATGTGCGAGAAATATTTATTGGTACCTGATTCAATATGGTCGCAAGGGATGATTAACCTGCCGTTGTTCTTTCCTTTTTCCAGCTGGATTCCATGACAGGGACCGGTGGCATACCAGGTCCAGTTATTTTGTTTTACAGAAGTAGTTATTTCCACGGGTACGGACCAGGTCACACCGTCATCGGCTGACTGTGTCACAAAAATACGGCGGGTATCCTTGCTTTTCTGACTGATAATTTCTGATTCGCGGTCTGTTCCGAGGTTCCAGGTCATCAGTAAAAAGATCGTTCCGGTGGTTTTATCCACAACGGGAGAGGGGTTTCCGCATACATTTTCCGCATCATTCCATATAACTTTCAGATCACTCCAGGTTTTCCCGTTATCTTCCGATCGTTTCAAAACCATGTCAATATCACCTGTGTCGGATGAACTGTTTTTTCTCCCTTCAGCAAAGGCGAGAATGGTCCCTTTAGTCGTGGTAACTATGGCCGGTATCCGGAAGGTTTGATAACCTTCCTTTCCGCTTTCAAATAAATAATCCATAGGCCCGACAGCCGACAGATCTCCCTGAATGCTGAAATCATAAACCTTCATGGTGTTTTTTGATGGCTGCAAGGCAATAATACCGGACCAGCCAGGCGCAATTACATCGGAAAAAACTTCTTTGTCATCAATCCGGAAAGATAAATTCTGTGCTTTCCTTTTTATTTCCAATTCAAATGGTGAACCCGCCCGAATGTAATTCTCAGCATTGCTGATGTCACTATTCCTGGAAAACAAAGGACCGCTGACGGTTAATTGGGGTTTCCCGTTTGCTTCCTTTGGCCGTGCATCGAGGTTAATGTAACTTCCAAATAAGGAAATTGCCGCCGATGAGCCGTTCAGTGAGTCGAGACTCATTCGTAGGCGAATCAGAAAATCATCGTCTTTAATCGCATTTTTGGCGATCAGAAAATTATTTGGTCCTGATCCCACAAGAGCTTTGCCGGATTTCTCCCATTTACCTCCACTTTCGATAACCATCTTTGATGTCCCTTTTCCAACAATGACCTGTTTTTGTTTTTTTACTTCACCGGAACCTTTACAACCGGCAGTCATCGCCAGGATTATCAAAAGAACAGGACACGCAAAATAGAAAAAAATATTTTTTCTCATAAATTGAATTTTTATTTTCTGTTATGTTGAATAGGTTACCGTTCCGGAGAATTTATCCGGAACAGTAACTGTTTCCACCCCTTCATTTTGTGAAGTTATAGGCTAATAACCCTCAGTCTGAACCAATTTGTCGTTCTTCGCCAAAACATTGGTATGCACAGCCCAGTATACAGGAGTTGTTTTACCTCTTAAATTGGGGATATACTGGTAAATATCGACTACACCCGAACGATGTGCTCTAACGAGGTCCCACCATCTCTTTATTTCATGGAACAATTCCCTGCCTCTTTCATCGAGTATTTCTTTCTCAACCAAAGCTTTATCGGTGGCTGTAAAATCGGGGATACCTGCCCGTTTTCTTACCAGATTGAGATTTGTCCGGGCATTTTCGATCTGGTTCAGTGCCGCATAGGCTTCTGCCTTTAAAAGCAGCATGTCGGCATACCTGTAAACAATAATATCGCTGTCAGGAATACGGTCATCGGCGTATTTGGTTCCAATAAATTTATTTGGCCAGTAATTTTTTACCACTCCAAGCATTATCTCAGGCACATAGGTTCGCGGAATTCGTTTATCTGCCTGGTATTTAAATAAAGCCAACGCGTCAGCACTCAGGGTATAAGCCTGCTGGCCTATCAAAGACATAGGAAGATCTGCAGCATTATCAGCACCCGCGGAGGTATCGAATCGCAGAAATGCATTTATGTACTGTCCGCTGGTATACTCCGATCTGTTTAAATATAATGAGAATATGACCTCATTGTTTTTACGGCTGTCGAATACATTTCCATAGGCAGATGTCAGCAAGGCGACTCCGGATTTTTGCAACTCTGTAATTGCACTGATGGCGGCATTCAGATCGGTTGCTCCTCCGCCGAGAACTTTACCCGACCACATTTTAACATCAGCCAGCAGGGCATAAACGGCGGGTTTCGAGAACCTGTATTTATCCACAAACCCTTCTTCCGGAAATAAGGCAAGCGATTTTGAGATGTCGTCATTGATCTGAACAAAAATATCGTTGACAGGCGTCCTGGCGTAAAGCGGTTCATGCTCATCAACCACTGCCTTTAAAACCAGCGGTACATCTCCCCATATTTTCGAAATATAAAAGTAGACCGCCGCCCTGAGCGCATAGGTCTCGGCCTTGATCCGGTCTTTTAACTGGGTATTTGCGAATGGGAAGGTTTCAATTTTTTCAAGTAAAAGGTTACAATGACCAATGGTGCCGTAATAGGTGGTCCAGTCAGCAGTGTTGGCAGGTGTAATACTTTGAGCCCAGTAGGGTGTAAATCGCGCATTATATCCCTGCTTCCACATTTCACTGCGATCCTCCCCGAATGCCATATTGTCCATGTGACTCCGGTAACGGCTGTAAATACCAAACAGGTAAGGGGTAAAATCATTTTCATTTTGCCAGAAATTCTGACCGGTTATCGACGATCTTGTGGTTATATCGAGCATATCTTCACACGAGGAGGTGATCAGTGTAAAACTCAATAGTATATATTTTAATATTTTGGTTTTCATGATAATATATTTAAAATGTTCATGGTGAATACTTAACATTTCAGAATCGTATGGTTGCCCCGAATGTAAACTGCCTTGGTCGCGGGTAACCTCCCTCATCATATCCTTTATAGACTTCAGGATTCAACCCTTTATATGCCGTGAGATAACCGATGTTATATACACCCGCATTTAGTACAATGCTTTTCATAGTCAGGGTTTTGCATATCTTAGAGGGTAGGTTGTACGACAGAGAAATCTCCCTGAATGCCAGGAAATCACCTTTGGTATAGTAAATAGAATTATCCACCCCATATGAATTGTCGATACCTACTCCCGAATAACCGGTTAGTGCACTGATAAACCTCAGGTGATTGCGGAATCCGATATCGTAATCCGCAAAACTGAACCTTGGATATTTCTTGCCCACATCACCCTGTACTTTCCAGATCTCATTACCGAGGGCCTGTCGCGGGGCACCTTCGTTGGATGAACGACCCTGACCTATTGCTCGTCCGAGTTCCCCGTCGTTTATGACATGTCCAAGGGCATAATCCATGGTGAACCGGAGGGTAAATCCCTTCCAGGTAAATGTATTCTGCATGCCGCCAATCTTATCGGGAACACGGTATCCCATGAAAACAAGGTCCTTTTCATTGATCAGGTAATCCCCGTTCAGATCAGCCCAGTTTACATCTCCTCCATGTTTTATTTTATTAAGATTCGCAGCCGGAACCATCATGTCTTTTATCGGTGATGCTGCCGCCTCTGCATCGGTAGAGAAAATGCCGTTTGACTTCCAGGCCCACAAACCCAACGGCCGTTCATCTTCGGCATATCCGCCAACCCAGATTTCCTGTTTCGACGCTACATCATAGATCAATCCTCCGTTAATCCGGTTTTTATCCCGGCCATTATCCGGCAATTCAACCACCGTAGTTCGGTTAAAGGCAAATGAAAAACTTGAATTCCAGACAAATCCGCTAATATCCAATACTTTTGCAGCTATCTCGATTTCAAGTCCCCTGTTGCGCAAGGAACCAACATTGTACCTGATGCTGCTGAAACCTGTTTCTGCAGCGAGTGGAAGGTCAGCAAGCCTGTTTTTGGTGAGTTTGTTGTAAACATCAACAACAAGATTAAGCCGGCTTCCGAAAAGACTCATATCAAATCCCACATCGGCAGAGGCTGTAGTTTCCCATAATAATCGTGCATTTGGGATATTGCTTCGGGTTAGTCCTGAATTTGTAGCATATAAACTTGTTCCATAAAGGCCATAAGTATCATTGCTCGAAAGGTTCGATAAACCCGTTTCACCCCAGCTGGCCCGCAGTTTTAAGCTGTTGATGATTTTAGGATCCCAGAAATCCTCATTGCTGATATTCCATCCTCCGGATACCGAAGGGAAAGTGGCAAAACGGTTTTCAGGTGCGAAATTGGAGAAACCATCACGGCGGATCGAAGCAGCAAAAAGATATTTGTCTGCATAATCATAACTTCCCTGTGCGAAAAAACTCGCACTCCGGGTTTCAGTGAACGAAGAGGATGCCGACAGATTCGGACTGACTACACCATTAATGATCGTAGATGCCGGATCGCCCGATATGGTTGAAATATAATCGGTTGCAGATCGCTGCGAAGTACCGATAACCTGGAAAAATTTATACCGGGTGTAATTAAATCCTGTAAGAATCATAATGTTGTGTTTGCCTCCCAAGATGCGGTTATACTGTAAGATATGGTCGGTCATTACCTGGTTTGATTCATCCTGCCGCTGGTATTTATCGCGCGGATTGGTCTGCTGGGGATAAAATTTCTCAAAATACAGCCGGCTGTAATGATTACTGGTTAATGATGCCGATGGCCGGAAATGAAGATCCCGGATAATCTCATAATCGGCTCCAAGCCTTATGACAAACTGAGCTGAATTGATGTTGTTATCCTGGTAATATAACTGGTGAAGCCTGCTTCTGGGATTATTTCCTTCATTTATATTAGGAGTGCCATCATCATTGTATAACCTGTTCAACGGCGGAACACGAACACCTCTTACAAGGTCTCTCTCAATATTGTCGCTGTATTTGTTGTCATTCCATAAATAGGAGAGATTCAAATCGAGCTTTACTTTTTCGTTGACCTGGTATCCTGAATTTGCAAGTGCACTGAGCCGTTTGTAACCGGTTCCCAGGAATATCCCACCCTGATCAACATATCCCAGCGATACATTGTAATTGGCAGCTTCAGAACTTCCGTTAACCGCAAAATTGTAATTATTGGTATGGGCAGTGTTCCAGACAACATCTTGGTAATGACTGTCTTTGAAAATAATTGTTTTCCCCGCTGTTACCGGATCCTCCATCGTCTCCCAGCCATTGGCAAGCAGATTATCAACATAAGCCTGCCCTTCAACAGCGACGAGATTATCAATATAGGCAGGGGTGAATTTAAATATTCCGTAAGCCCCTTTGGTTGTGAAAGTGGGTACAGTCGCTGAATTTCCTGTGATATAGAGATAGCTGTTGACATTGTAATTATCTATACCACGGGTCATTGTCGGGCGGGCAAGGGTAAGATACTCCCTCGCATTCAGATAATCATACTCACGGGCCTGGGTTTCAATACCATGTTGATATCGGAACGAAAAGTCTGCCTGTCCGACACCTTTTCCGGTCCTGGTTTTAATAATTACAACCCCGTTGGCGCCACGGGCTCCATAAATGGCTGTTGATGCTGCATCCTTCATCACCTGTATCGACTCGATGTCATCGGGATTTATGTCATTCAAACTTCTGAATACGCCGTCTACAATCACAAGCGGATCACTTGCATCCCGGTTTGAAACGTCACTGCCTCCCTGAGTTGTTCCGTAAGGTCGTAAAGTAGTGCCACCCCGGATAACAATGTTGGCTCCTGCTCCCGGCTGCCCGGTTAAAACCGGAATTGAAACTCCTGCCATTTTTCCCTGCAATGCCTGCACCGGACTTACGGAAGGGATGTTCTGTAATTCCTCCTGATCAACTTTCGAGATGGCACTTGTCACTTTTTTTCGCGATTGGGTGCTGTACCCCACCGCTACTACTTCCTCCAGCCCGATTGTTTCTTCATTCATCACAACATCAATCCGGGTCCGCTGATTGGTTGGGATCCTTTGTCTTTGCATACCCACGAATGTGAATACCAGGTACGATTCCTCTTGAACCGTCAAGGAGTATTCCCCATCTTCATTGGTGATTGTACCATTTGTCGTTCCCTCGACAACTACAGTGACACCGGGCAGTGGTTGCCCTTTTTGGTCTTTAACAGTTCCACGTACCGTGTAACCGTTTTCCTGGGCAATTAGTTGCCCAGCCCAAAGTACCAGAACAGTGAGAATCAAAATAAGACCCGTCCGATAATCCGGGGTTTTGAAACAAAACTTTTTTACCATCTTTGCAAAGTTTTAAATTAATATTAACAGACATATTAGTTTTCGCATTTTAAGGGGGAGGTCGCATTCCCCCTTTTTATTGTGAGTAAATAATTCAAAAAATCAGTTTAATTTCTGTTCACTATTTCAGACAGTTTTAATATCCTGAACCGAATCGATTCGTACGCATTTTTGCTGCCTGTCTCATACAGTATTCCCACCTTTCTGCCGGGCAGTTTTACCAGGCACGAATAGGCCGAAGGATCAGGATTTAACAGGATACTTCCCGTCCAGTGTTTACAATCATTCTGACTGTATTTAAGGGTCATGTGCGTTCGCCCTGCAGGAACTGCAGGATTGGAGAAAAGGTGCAGCTGCCTTCCCTGGTAAGTACCGTAATTTAAGATGCTTGCCTGGCAAACCGATTCAACGAGCTGTAAGTCGTGTGTTATCGGGCTCCAGGTTTGTCCGCCATCAGCGCTTGTCGAAATTGCCTTGCAGCTCTTTCCATTATACGAACGCATATTCATCAGCAAGGTCCCGTCCGATAATTCAGTGACCTGACTTTCATTGCATCCCGGTCGGATCGGTGCACTCATTTGCCATGATTTGCCATGATCGTCCGAAAGCAGCACGTGTGCACCATACGAATACGGTCCTTTGCGGATAGTGCCCTGCGGATCGTCGTAGGAGTGATTGGCAGGAATAACCAGTCGTCCTTTGTATTTTCCTTTACTTACCTGGATGCCAAATCCCGGACCCGTGGCATACCATCCCCATGAAGGTTCTTTGCAGGTTTTGGAAAGATCAGCAGGTTCTGACCAGGTGATACCGTCATCATCGGAATAACAGACATATGGACTGCGCGAAAATTTTGCTTTTTTGGTAACTATGTCACTTTCGCGATCTTTTCCGTAATTCCAGGTCATCAATAACCAGATCCGGCCGGTTTCGTGATCAACTACAGGACAAGGATTGCCGCAGGTATTCAACGAATCGTTCCAGACCAGGATCTCGTTTTCCCAGCTCTTCCCGTTATTGACCGATCGTTTCAACACCATGTCAATATCTCCGCTGTCTCCACCCTCATTGCGGCCTTCGGCAAAGGCAATGAGCGTTCCTTTTGACGATACGATAACGGCAGGAATGCGATAGCCTTTATAATTGCCTTCTCCCGTTTTCCAGAGTGCCTGGTCTTTGAAATCCTGTCCATTTACTGTGCTTCCTGAATAAAAGATAAGGATTAGCACTGCAGCGGTAATTGTAAAAAGTATACGGATTTTCTTCATATATGATTTGTTTAGTTTCCCGGTTAAAATGAATTATTGTTTTAAAAAAAGTCACATCCATTCAAAAAAGCCGATCGCGTTCAACTCCTTTTCATATTTAATCAACTCTTCGGTGTTGAAGTTGTGCGCCGGGGTTCTTAACGGACCGCAATCCAGTCCTACGAATTTCATGATCGGTTTTCCGCCAATAACGCCGCCGCCATACCGGATAAGTATTTCGATAAATTTTACCGATTTATACTGGTAGTTGCGGGCCTCTTCGATATTGCCGCTTTGAAACGCATCGATCAGTTTTAAATAAAGGGGAGCGAGATAGTTGAAAGTACTTCCGACTGCTCCTTTTGCCCCTAAACTCAACCCGCAGATCAACTCTTCGTCGAAACCATGCAGAATATCCCATTTCCCTTCTTCAGCTCTCAGGCACTGAAACATCTCCATCATGTTCCGGTGGGTAAATTTTATACCCGTAAGGTTTGGAATCACCGATTGTGCCTTGTTTAGAAAATCGGTCATCGGCAGGTTGACATCCGAAACCGATGGAATATGATAGTAATAGAAAGGAAGTTCAGGAGCGCCCGAGGCAACTTCTGAACAGAAATTTACAAGGTCTTCGGTTCGTGAAGGTTTTAAAAACATCGGCCCCATACATCCAAACGCATATGCACCTATTTCCTGTGCATGTCGTGCAAGTTCTTTAGATTGTTTTGCCGAGGTAGTACCAACATGGACAATAACCTTGAAATTTTCGGTCTGCTGTTCGATCCAGCTTTCAGCTACGTCCTGCCTTTCTTCCGATGTCATCAACATCCCTTCTCCTGTGGTGCCACAGACAAACACTCCGCCAACGCCGTCTTTTTTTAATTTTGCGGCGTACTTTTCCACCAATTTAAGGTTCAGTGTTCCAATGGTATCCATTGGGGTAAATGGGGCTGCAACGAGCCCGGTCAATTTTTGCATAATGGTTTGATTTATTGAATTGTTCATTAAAATGCTCATTTGAAGTATTAGTGTATTGAGTCCACTCCGAAAAGTCTGAGTTCATTGATTTTCAACTTCTTTACCCCTGACCCCTAAAGGGGAACCCTTTGAAAATCAATGAGCTTCTCAAAGTCCCCTTCAGGGGATTTAGGGGTTTTGAAATTTCGCAGTAGACTCGTGTATTGAATTTATCATTTTATCTCGGGTATTTGCTGAAATAATTTTATGCTGAAGATATCAGGGGTACGAATCCCCGGTTTAATTTCTCCGCTTGTTATGATTGCCCCGTCACCGAAAGGTATTACGCAGGTGGTAACCGGACAAAAAGTGGTGAATCTTCCAGCGATTGAAATGGTATTGGTGATGGTATTGTACAATAATATATTTTGTGAAAAGCCAGAGTGCCGGAGGTAAAATCCGGTAAGTTCAGCAGTCAACGCATCAGGATTGTCCGGGATAAGGCCGTTTAGTGCATCCGACAGCTTAGTTTTTAACTGATGTTCTTTCATAAATAAGGAGTCGGCCGCACCCCCAATAAATATAATGTTATTCGAATCATCCGGAAAGGCCGCGCCCGCCATCACCGGAAAATAGGAAGCGGGGGTAACCGAAATATGTTCCCATTTTTGAAGTACCGGATCGAATTTCAACCCGTCATCAAATACAACAGGTTTAACCGGATCTGTCGTGTTCCTTCCACTGAATAGGTAGATAAAAACCTGTTTTCCATCCGATTGTGCTGCAGCCACACTATAGGTCCTGGAGATGCCCGGATAGGGTGGGAGTTTTTCCCATTTGAAGTCAGGTGATTTTCGTTGGGATAAATCGAGCCGGAAACAATATTTGAGCGTGTCTTTTGCATCGGGTGTGGATGATCCCCCGGTTACATATACTATGCTGTCGGAGACGACGGCTGTTGTAAAGCTTAACGGTACGGGTAATTCGGGGTATTGCCTGATAACCGGGATATTTGCGGTTTCGTCCCATCCGATCAGAAAAACTTTGGACGAACATTTATCCGGATTGTTTCCCCCGATGCATAAAATACCGCCTTCTAACGAGACTGATGCACCGTATGCCAATGGTTCTGGAAGAGTAACCGGTTGATCAATAAGCTTCAGTGAATCTTTGTCGAGTTCAAATGCATATATTTTATCATGGTATATTTTAGTGCCACCTTCCCATGGTTTTTTATCGGGGAAATTGGCACCCCCGGCGATAATGAGTTTATTCGTTACAATTCCCGAGAATGGTCCTGCAACACCCGGATTTTTCCCATTTACAGTTGCAGGCAATTCCCCTATCTTATTAGCTGAATATCTCCTGGTTTGTACGTTGGGCGTCTTTTTGGAACAGTTTATACACACGACAGACAGCAGTATCAAAAGAAATCGTCTCATTTTACTTATGTTTTACGAACCATAAATTCCATATAGGGTTGAAGGTGCATTTTAATGGCATTTCTGTATCCTTCCATATCCCTGTTTTTTATGCATTGAAACAGGTCCTGGTGTGTTACAATTTTGCCCTCTTTCAATAACCTGTTATTTACAGGTTCGAAATAGCTTTCGTAATTCGTTTTTGCAAACAGGAAAACCGGGTGAATAATTTTCTGAAACTGAATGATGAAGTTATTACCCGATATTTCATAGATGCAGGTATGGAATTCAGTTTCCTGTTCAACAGTTAAATGATATTTGATCGCTTCCTGCGAACGGACAATTTGTTCCAACTTGGCGATTTTTTCATCCGTGAGATTCAGAAACAGAAAATCAGTAAGTCCGATTTCGAGGACGATCCGCATTCCCATCATGTCGATAATTGCCTTTTCGCCCAGCCAGTAAGGTTCAATAACTTTTTCAAAACCCGATAACATGGAGGGTTCCTGGATAATGATTCCCCTTTTTGTGTGGGAGCGCACGATTCCCAGCATCCGTAACCTGCTTAACGCCTCACGCAATACATTTCTGCTGACACCCAATTCGGCTGAAAGCATCATTTCATTGGGCAGACTGTCGCCTGGTACCAGTTTATTTGCTTTCATATATTCGAGTATCGAGGTCTCCACCTTATCGACCAGCGTACTGGTTGTATGTTCTATTTTGAAATCCATTTTCTTCACAAATTCTATTTGTTCTAATTGTAGGATAAATATAATAATAAATTGCGAAAAAGATTTTTTGTGGATACATGTTTTACAACATGTCGGGCGCGGGGCAAGGGGCGATCCCGAATCACTTCCCGAATCCCTTCGGTCTCGGGACACGTCGTTCTCGGGAGGCGACGGGGAGAAAGGGCCAGGGGGAGAAGGGGAGAATGGGAGAAGGGGTGTACAGTAAGATGGTCACTTCTAAAAAATATGCCAGTTTTTCAATTCGGCAATTTGAAAATGGCAAGATTATATTTTAAGTAATCACCACAGAGTGGTGAAATATTGGTAGCCCCGGATAAAATAGAATAAGAAAAGGCGCAACTAAAAATTCAGATTGAAACAATTCCGCTTTATGCGCCGCATATCCAAAAGGAAATACATGGCGGAAGGGGCGAAGATGCGATAGGGCGAAAGGGCGACGGGAAGGCGAGAATGAGAAAATTTGCCAATTTGCCAATTTGCCAATGTGCCAATGCTTTCGCATGCGCTTAGGTTTCACAAAGTCACACAAAGTAAAGTCACAAAGTTTCACAAAGTTTTGTGTGTCATTATTAGGAGCAGCACCTACATTTTGTATGAAGTCACTTAATCCCGAAGGGATTAAATATTAATAGCCCCGGGTAAGCGATTCCGGATTCTACAAATTATTAATTGCTCAAACATTATTCGGGATCGTGCCACCCGGGGTTAGGGCGATCAACAGAAATGCGGCTCAACTGCATTCATAATTGAAAATCAAATGTTGCATGCGCCGCAAGATTCGAAAGGGCGGAGATGAGAAAATGAGATAATGAGATAATTTGCCGATGCATTTGGATTGGATTAGGAGCAACACCTTTCAGCAGTAATCTTCAAAAGCCACCATCGGGGTACGAAACCACCGATGGGGCGTTTAAATTCGTATCCTCATTACCTTATTTAAAATCCTTCTAAAGTGTCACGCAAAAACCGCAAAGAAAAATCGGTAACGGATTCGTGTAATTCGGTGCGCCACGAGGCGTGCGTTTATATATAAATCAAATACCTTTAAGGATGAAAGAGCCTTACAACCCAATTAGCCGTTCAGGTTGAAGTCCGCCTGACACACTGTTAGGAAACGAGCTTTGTGAAGCTCGGGCGGGACGGTGCTGTAAGCTGCATCAGTTAGGCTTCGTTACACCAATGGTATCGGTCAACCTTCCGGATTTGATGAAACCTGCTATGTTGATTGATTATTAATGGCATTTTGCAATCAACAGATACCCGGAGTAATATGATGTTGCGTGCAGCGCGAAGGTAGCGCATGAACGTGGGAGACCCTAACGGAACAGTATCAGTCCAACTGTTGCCGAGGGAGTCGGATATGCCCGTAGTAGTGATGATAACCGAAAAGGTAAAAGCGGAAGGAGCGAAGGGGCATTACTATAAATAAAGTTTCAAAGAATGTTAGTCAAACAGAATTGATAGTTATGAATCAGGAAAGAGTTGACGCAGCGGTACAAGGTGAGCTGTTTAAAAGACGGCGCAGCGAAATACCGGATGCAGAAAGAGTACTAATATTGCAAGAGAAACTATATCAAAAAGCCAAGCAAGAGCGAGGATACAAGTTTTATGTACTGTATGATAAGATGTTCATTCCGTATCTATTACGGGAAGCATGGAAAACGGTCAGAGCCAACGGAGGAGCTCCGGGGGTTGACTGTGTGACCATAGCAAACGTAGAAGAGCATGGAGTTGAATCCTATCTTAAAGAGCTTGGGGAAGAGTTGCGAAAGCAGCTTTATGAACCACAGGCAGTAAAGCGGGTGATGATACCCAAAGCCAACGGGGGAGAACGTCCGTTGGGGATACCTACCGTAAGAGACAGGATCGCACAGACAGTATGTAAAATGATACTTGAACCGATATTCGAGGCAGACTTTGAGGAGAGTTCTTACGGATTCCGGCCCAATCGCAGTTCAAAAGATGCGATAACAGCGATAAAGGAGAACTTAAAACAAGGCAATACGGAGGTATACGATGCCGACCTGAGTAAATATTTTGATACGATACCCCACGATAAACTTCAAATAGCATTGAAGGAACGTATAACCGATCCAAGGATACTCAAGCTGATTAATAAATGGCTGAAAGTTCCTGTTTTTGAGAACGGACAATACAAAAGTGGGAAAGGAAATCATACCGGAACACCTCAGGGCGGAGTAATATCCCCCTTACTTGCCAATGTATACTTTCATCTGATAGATAGGATCGTAAACAATACGAAAAGCCTGTTTGGAAAATACGGAATAAGGATAGTACGGTATGCTGATGACTTTGTGTTAATGGGAAAGACTTTACCGGCAGTAATAATCGAAAAGCTTAAAGACTTGCTTCAAAGAATGGGTTTAACAATCAATGAAACAAAAACCCGTCAGATAGATGCACGTAAAGAAGGCTTTAATTTTCTTGGATTTACAATACGCTACGATAGGGATATTCAGGGCAGGAAAACCAAATACTGGAACATCATGCCAAGCAAGAAATCGGAGCAGAAAATCCGGGATAAAGTAGAGCAATACCTAAAGAGTCATGGCCACTTCAAAGCACAGACTATTGTTGCAGAATTAAACCCGATATTGCGAGGGTGGCTTAACTACTATGATATAAAAGGAGTTAGTTATCCTGCAATGAGTAAACGCAGACTTCGGTTTTATCTGTCCAAGAGTTTTTATCGCTACTTCCATCGCAAGAGCCAACGGAAATGCAGGCTTTACGGACATAATGCTTTTGAGGTTTTGTCGACTAAATTTGGTCTGATAGACCCTACAAAATATGCCTTCCAGCCAGCTCACTTGTGAATGCAAATGAAGAAGTTTATAGGAAAGCCGTATGCGGGAAAACCGCACGTACGGTTTGATGAGGGGGCAGGGAAGGTGTTTCTATCCTTCCCGCTCTACTCTACTTTTAATTCGTGTAATTCGGTGCGCCACGAGGCGTGCGTTTATATATAAATCAAATACCTTTAAGGATGAAAGAGCCTTACAACCCAATTAGCCGTTCAGGTTGAAGTCCGCCTGACACACTGTTAGGAAACGAGCTTTGTGAAGCTCGGGCGGGACGGTGCTGTAAGCTGCATCAGTTAGGCTTCGTTACACCAATGGTATCGGTCAACCTTCCGGATTTGATGAAACCTGCTATGTTGATTGATTATTAATGGCATTTTGCAATCAACAGATACCCGGAGTAATATGATGTTGCGTGCAGCGCGAAGGTAGCGCATGAACGTGGGAGACCCTAACGGAACAGTATCAGTCCAACTGTTGCCGAGGGAGTCGGATATGCCCGTAGTAGTGATGATAACCGAAAAGGTAAAAGCGGAAGGAGCGAAGGGGCATTACTATAAATAAAGTTTCAAAGAATGTTAGTCAAACAGAATTGATAGTTATGAATCAGGAAAGAGTTGACGCAGCGGTACAAGGTGAGCTGTTTAAAAGACGGCGCAGCGAAATACCGGATGCAGAAAGAGTACTAATATTGCAAGAGAAACTATATCAAAAAGCCAAGCAAGAGCGAGGATACAAGTTTTATGTACTGTATGATAAGATGTTCATTCCGTATCTATTACTGGAAGCATGGAAAACGGTCAGAGCCAACGGAGGAGCTCCGGGGGTTGACTGTGTGACCATAGCAAACGTAGAAGAGCATGGAGTTGAATCCTATCTTAAAGAGCTTGGGGAAGAGTTGCGAAAGCAGCTTTATGAACCACAGGCAGTAAAGCGGGTGATGATACCCAAAGCCAACGGGGGAGAACGTCCGTTGGGGATACCTACCGTAAGAGACAGGATCGCACAGACAGTATGTAAAATGATACTTGAACCGATATTCGAGGCAGACTTTGAGGAGAGTTCTTACGGATTCCGGCCCAATCGCAGTTCAAAAGATGCGATAACAGCGATAAAGGAGAACTTAAAACAAGGCAATACGGAGGTATACGATGCCGACCTGAGTAAATATTTTGATACGATACCCCACGATAAACTTCAAATAGCATTGAAGGAACGTATAACCGATCCAAGGATACTCAAGCTGATTAATAAATGGCTGAAAGTTCCTGTTTTTGAGAACGGACAATACAAAAGTGGGAAAGGAAATCATACCGGAACACCTCAGGGCGGAGTAATATCCCCCTTACTTGCCAATGTATACTTTCATCTGATAGATAGGATCGTAAACAATACGAAAAGCCTGTTTGGAAAATACGGAATAAGGATAGTACGGTATGCTGATGACTTTGTGTTAATGGGAAAGACTTTACCGGCAGTAATAATCGAAAAGCTTAAAGACTTGCTTCAAAGAATGGGTTTAACAATCAATGAAACAAAAACCCGTCAGATAGATGCACGTAAAGAAGGCTTTAATTTTCTTGGATTTACAATACGCTACGATAGGGATATTCAGGGCAGGAAAACCAAATACTGGAACATCATGCCAAGCAAGAAATCGGAGCAGAAAATCCGGGATAAAGTAGAGCAATACCTAAAGAGTCATGGCCACTTCAAAGCACAGACTATTGTTGCAGAATTAAACCCGATATTGCGAGGGTGGCTTAACTACTATGATATAAAAGGAGTTAGTTATCCTGCAATGAGTAAACGCAGACTTCGGTTTTATCTGTCCAAGAGTTTTTATCGCTACTTCCATCGCAAGAGCCAACGGAAATGCAGGCTTTACGGACATAATGCTTTTGAGGTTTTGTCGACTAAATTTGGTCTGATAGACCCTACAAAATATGCCTTCCAGCCAGCTCACTTGTGAATGCAAATGAAGAAGTTTATAGGAAAGCCGTATGCGGGAAAACCGCACGTACGGTTTGATGAGGGGGCAGGGAAGGTGTTTCTATCCTTCCCGCTCTACTCTACTATTTGCTTAATTGAAACTCTTCCGTTCCATGCACCAAATAGCCGGTTTCATGAAATCGCACCCTATTATCTCCCCGGGTTCTGACCCGCAAGTTTTAAATGCTTGTTTTTCACCTTGCCGGTTTGAGTCAGAATTAAGAAATCCTGATTAATTATTTCAGTTAACTTATTTGCACCATTGGAGTTAAGATGATCATCATTCCTGAAATCTTTCACTGTAAATCGTTGATCCTTCTCAAAATCCATCAAAATGATGGATTTTTGATGCTCCAGACTGTCGATAAAGGCATCCCTTCTGCCCAGCTTTTCAGTGATATAATTATTCCTGTAAGTTGAAAAGACTGGAACTTTTAAAAGTATTATTTCAATGTCATTTTTTAAGCAATAATCGATGATTGACAAGAGTTTGTGCTTGTTGAAATTGAAATTATTAACGGATATTTCTGTATGACGCGCTTTAAGCCGGTTACCTGCCGTGCCTGCTATCAAATCCTCATTGTATTTTAAA
The DNA here is from genome assembly GCA_942493325.1 of uncultured Bacteroidales bacterium. Classification (GTDB taxonomy): domain Bacteria; phylum Bacteroidota; class Bacteroidia; order Bacteroidales; family Prolixibacteraceae; genus JAAFHB01. The sequence continues at coordinate 6,977,597 of OW818689.1, forward strand.
TCTTCAAATACACCCGGAAAATCGTTGGTGATGAAACCCCAATCGTTGCAATTGTATTTATATCCAAATGGATTGAGCATATTTAAGAAGTAGGTGTTAAAAAATGCGGGCGAAGATTTGTACAAACATATCCTGTCCGGAAAATTAAAATCGGCCATATTAATCCCATGGTAATAATAGTACCAGGGTAACCGATAGTCATCTTTGGCGTTTTTATATTCCAATGAGTGATAATCAACTTCAAGTAACACATATTTAAGATGAGTCAGCTGAGGGATGTACTTAAAAAATAAAGCACTGTCAAGCTGGTAATCCTGGCCTGCCGAAGCCATGTTTGCAGATTTTATGTGTAAATCCGCAGGATTAACAGCATCCGACGTGTGTGAAGAACCTAAGATCAGAAATTCAATGTCCTTATTGTTCTTCAGATAATGTACTTTCTGGTTAAATGCATTTGGCGTACTCGTGATACATATTTCAGCAGCGAGTATAAAGACAATAAAAGGGGAAATAAAAAGAAACACTTTGAAAATATACTTTTTCACACGTTTTAAATTTTGTAAGTTATTAATATTCTAAAACTGAAAGTAAATGAATTGCTGCGTTGTCCCGCCAAACCAATATATTGCGATGACAATTGAATAATACATGGCATATCTTAAAGGCCTTTTCCATTTAAATCCCAGTTGCGCGATAGCAAATTGTTGTTCCCGTCCCTGCCATTCGATCAGCATAAAGAGAACTATAAACATAATAGTTCCAAATGCCCTGCTCATTCCGTCAAATTGGGGGAAAGAAAAAAGTGACATTGAGAATATGCCGGAGAGGTAATCAACCGCATGTCCCAAATCGGATGCTCTGAAGAATATCCAGGCAAATACCGTTAATCCAAAAGTTAACAGCATTCCCGATAACTCTTTCAATGCAGGTAATTGTTTTCCTTCGGCCACAGTACCCAAATTTTTCCGGTTACTGTTTGTGAGTATAAGCGGCAGGAAAAATACAGCATTCAATGCTCCCCAAACTATAAATGTCCAGTTGGCTCCATGCCAGAATCCGCTGACAAGGAAAACAATGAAAACATTTCTTATTCTCAGCTTCATGCTCCCTTTGTTACCTCCTAATGGAATATACAGGTAATCACGAAACCATGTTGTAAGGGAGATATGCCAGCGTCTCCAGAATTCGGCGATATCTCTTGAGAAGTAAGGGAAGTTAAAATTTCGCATGAGATCGAAACCAAAGAGGCGGGAGGTTCCGATTGCAATGTCTGTATATCCTGAAAAATCACCATAGATCTGGAAAGTAAAAAACAATGCACCAAGTATCAGGGTACTGCCGGAATAGTCTGCTGAATTATTAAAAATCAAATTGGCATATTCAGCACAATTGTCTGCAATGACTATTTTCTTGAACAAACCCCAGAGAATTTGTCGCGTTCCATCAATCGCCTTTGAATAGTCAAATGTCCGTTTCGTATAAAATTGCGGAAGCAGATGTGTTGCTCTTTCGATAGGTCCTGCAACAAGCTGAGGGAAGAAACTTACAAATGCAGCGAAAGCAACAAAGTCTTTGGTAGCGGCTAATTTTCGTTTGTATACATCAATGGTATAACTCATTGACTGGAAAGTATAGAAACTAATCCCAACGGGCAGTATGACATTAAGTGAGTTGGGTTTTATTGCTGTTCCGAAGAATGAAAAGGCGGTCACAAAATTATCGACGAAGAAGTTGTAATATTTAAAGAAACCAAGAAAGCCAAGATTTACAACAATACTTATACAGATCAACACCTTCCTTCTTTTTGGATTTTCCAGTTGCAGGAGACCAAGACCGATCAAAAAGTCAGCTACAGTACTGATGAAAATCAGCGATAAAAATCGCCAGTCCCACCAACCATAGAATACATAACTCGCAGCTACAATTAAGATGTTTTGAAGTTTCAAATTTCTGTTCGTCACATACCAATAGAGCAAAAATACAATGGGTAAGAACAGCGCAAAATCCAGTGAATTAAACAGCATTTCCTCAGGTCTTTTAAGGTTATTTTTTTAAAATTAATGCACGAATCACCTCAATCCCTGTCAATCAAAAGTCAGTGAAGGATTCAGGCACAACAGTTTCTGATTTGGGGTGTGATCCAAAATGATCCGGACATCGGCTACGCAAGAGGGGTTATGCCTGATTATGGCGAAAAAACCGCATATTCAGCAGTTTTGTGTCTGAAAACAAAAGATGACAGATCAATTCTGGCGGTCAGTTCTTCATCAATACAGGCGTAACAGAGGTAAACAAATGAATTCATAACAGGTTAGTTATTAATGAATTTATCAAGCCTCAGGCGAAATGGCTTTTCCGGCGGATAATTAACATTAAGTCGTTTTAATTTTAATACGCAACCGACGCAAATAGGTTACGATTATGCGCCTTCAATGGGCGAGGAGGCGAAGGGCGAATGAGGCGAAGGGGCGAATGTGTCAATTTGCCAATTTGCCAATGCTTTCTGATTGGATTCACGATGACCGAATAAATTGAATTACACAACTTGTCCCGTTTTTTCGGGAGAGTTTCACAGAGTTTTAGGTGTCGGTATTAGGAGCAACACCTTTCTATGAAGAAATTCGTCCCGAGTGATTCGGGATTCGCTTAAATTCGTCTAATTCGAAAACCGCAAAGAGCGCCAAGACCGCAAGATTCGAAAGGACGAAGTTGAGAAGATGAGAAAATTTGCCAATTTGACGATTAGTCAATTCAAAAGATTTAGTATTACATTTAACCTGAAATAATTCAACATCAATATCTTAAAATATGTTCAACCCACTTCGGGGTTGGAGTTGTGTTTTTTCCATTATCCCCCGGTTCCGCAAGCTACACCGTGTGTTATTCAAATTTAACCACTTCGCGGTAAAAAGTTAAGAGGATGAAATAATTAGTCAATCCGACGATCATTCAAGCCATAAAATTTATTAACGTCTTTACCCTGAAAGGATTAAATATTAATAGCCCCGGGTAAGCGATTCCGGATTCTTTAATTTAAAATTTTGGGAGCTTTTTCAAAATGCTTAACGTAATATTCCGGGTCCGACTTTACCAATTTGTCAATTTTCGAACATCAGTTATGATGATTTATATCGTATTTAATATTGCGGGTTTGACTTAGAGTCGGGCTCGGAATTACAACCAGAAGCTGTTTGTCGATAAAAAGAACCTTTCGATAATCTTCAGCACATCCGGGGGATTTAAAATAAGGGAATAAGGGAACGGGTTATATGGGTATGTTTTCTACTAAGGGAATAAGGATAAACTTTGTTGGAATCCCCCGATTCCTCCCGATTCTCGGGACAGGCAGGGGCAGGCAGTGTAATTCCTTTCAATTCGAGGAATTCTTAAACCACAAAGACCGCCATGAACGCAAAGAGAAATCGGTTGCCTTAATTTCGTAATTATTCTCTCTCCCTATCCCGAAGGGATTAAATATTAATGACCCCGGGTAAGCGATTCCGGATTCTACAAATTATTAATGGCTCAAACATTATTCGGGATCGTGCCACCCGGGGTTAGGGCGATCAACAGAAATGCGGCGCAACTGCATTCATAATTGAAAATCAAATGTTGCATGCGCCGCAAGATTCGAAAGGGCGGAGATGAGAAAATGAGATAATGAGATAATTTGCCAATGCATTTGGATTGGATTAGGAGCAACACCTTTCAGCAGTAATCTTCAAAAGCCACCATCGGGGTACGAAACCACCGATGGGGCGTTTAAATTCGTATCCTCATTACCTTATTTAAAATCCTTCTAAAGTGTCACGCAAAAACCGCAAAGAAAAATCGGTAACGGATTCGTGTAATTCGTTTTAATTCGTGAAATTCGTAACCGACATTCGTAGCGTAAAGAATACCGTAGTCCCTTCACCTTCCACACTCTTAACCCATATTTCACCGCCATTTTTTTGCACAAACGCATTGACCAGTAACAATCCGATACCGGCACCTTTATTTTCTTTCCGTAAATTTGACAGCGCACTTAACTGGGGCTTAAAAAGTTGTTCCTGCATTGCTTTTGACATTCCTATCCCGGTGTCACTTATCTTAATAATGATTTTATCGTCGTTTGTTTTCTCCGAACTGACAGTAACTTTACCAGCCGAAGGGGTATGTTTTATTGAATTGGATACTATGTTATGAAGAATTGACTGTAACATATTCCCATCCGCAAAAACAATTAAATCATCATCAAGTTCATTATAAAGCTGTATATTCTTTGCCGAAGCATTTTCTTTCAAGGAATTAAACACTTTCGCAACATAGGGGCCAGGCCTGATTTCCTCAGGTGAAAATGCTTCCGATGCATATTTAATTCTGGCCCATTCCACCAATTGGTCCAGCATTATTAACTCATCTATCGATGCCTTGTAAAGCATATCCAACATTTTTGCTGCTAATCCCGGTTCCAGTTTTTCAAAATTTTCTTTCAGTTCTTTTGCTATTCCAATAATTCCGGTTAACGGACTTCTTAAGTCATGCGAAAGCGTCGAAATTATTATCTCTTTATGTGCATTCAGACCCTCCAGTTCCTTTACATCCGATTCCGCAATGATTAACTCCGCTGCCCGTTTTTCCTTCTCCTCCATTTGAAAGACTAATTCGGTATTTGAGTTTTCAAGTTCTTTATTTTTCTGCTCCAATTCCTTCGCCTTGCGCTTTATGTCTTCCTTAATTTCGTTTTGAACAGTAAGATCGGTAAGAATTACACTGAGCATATAGATATTGTCCAAAAACAATGCATTGATCGTCATCAGCACCGGAATCTTTATCCCTTCACCGGCATATAGAAATACCTCTTCTTTCAAAGCATTCAGATTATCAGGTTCAAGCATTGCTTCTATATGTTCTTTAGCCGAATTATCGATGTAACTGGCGAATTTTGTGCCGATAATCCGCTCTAAAGGTTGTTTTACCATTTTTGCAAACCACGAATTGCAATACAATATATTTCCTTTTACATTAAGTATAACAGCACCTTCATGCATTTTCTCAATTAAGATCCGGTAAGATTTGTCTGCTGTTTTTTCGGTGTATACTTTCAGATCTTTTTCATGAGTAACCACCAACCCATCAATATTCTGAGTTTTAATGGCATCAAGCGATTTGTTAGCTAGTTGAAGCTGTTGCTGAAGTTCTTCCTTTTCGAACTTTAGTTTCTCAATTTCTTCCAAAATTTCCCGGCTGTTTTTTGTCATTGGAGTAGATTCGATTTTTTTTAACTAAATATTACACTACACCAAGTTCTTTGAGAACCGTTTCAATATTTGACAAATCTCCGATAATCCGGTGTTCAGGCAGTGGAAATTTTCTGATCAATACGGGAATGGCAATTAAATCCTCCTCAAGTGCCAGTTCGGGTTGCTGGTAGATGTCGATAATTTCCAGTTCATACCGGTCTTTTAAGTGCTTTTCGCAAATTGCCGTACAATTTACCACCGCCCGGGCAGAATTGGATAAAATACCGGTTATAAATAACCGAAGAATGTATTTTTCTGCTTTAACATTGGCCTTTACGATATTTTTAATTGCTTTTTTTGACATTGATTCTGCATGTTTTAGGCAAATATATTGTTTCGAAAGTAATTTTTACTGAAGATCCTCAGGAGCGGTTGGGGTCCTTGAATCTGATCGATTTTTTGAGGCAGATAAGTTTTCATGCTCTTTGGCTGTTCTTTTTGCATCTGCATCATGTCCTTTCTTTTGTGGGCCAATTGACTGCAACGTAATTCCCCCGGAGGAGATGATAAACTTACGAACCTCCTTTGAGTGGTTCATACCCCTTGATTTCATAATACATAAGCTTCGTGAACGTTCGGCATCCACTTCAATATCCTGAACCATCATCCAGGTATCAACCATTGATGAAATACCTTCATCACTCGGATTCCGTTCGATCGATCCAACTGTTATGGCCGCGGTAAACATGACACTGATATGCTGGGTTTTTAAATAATCTACAAACCGTGTGAGCATTGACCGGATATCGCTGTTTGGTCCTTCAGTCATTAAATTAGTAATGGGATCCAGAATCACAACAACAGGTTTTATTTCCGATATTATTTTTTTGATGGCGAGGAAATGCAATTCAAGATTCTGTAATGTTGGCCGTGCATAATAGAAAGTTAACATGCCAGATTGAACCATCGGTTCCAGTTTCAGTCCAATCGACTGCATATTCCGAATCACCTGTTTCGGCGCTTCCTCGAACGCGCAGTAAAGACAAGTTTTACCGGCTTTACAAACACTAAATGCAAATGAGCATGCCACGCTGGTCTTTCCGGTTCCGGCTGTTCCTGAAATGAGAACACTGCTTCCTTCATAAAAGCCTTTATTTTCAAGCATCTCATCAAGGTCCTTAATACCTGTAGATATTCTTTTGGAACTCGATTGCTGCTGGAATGCTTCACTGATGATCGGATAGACCGCTATTCCGTTTTCATCGATTGTAAAGGGATATTCATTGTTGCCGTGTTCGGAACCACGGTATTTGACAATTCTTAATCTCCTGGTGGTTATCTGGTTGGTGACACGGTTATCGAGTGCGATCACACAATCGGCCACATATTCCATGATTCCTTTACGTGTAAGAAAGGCATCCCCGATTTCGGAAGTGATCACTACCGTTACTTTTTTTTCTTTTAACCAGGAGATAAGTCTCAGGAATTCGGAACGGAGTATTTTTTCATCGAGGCCGTAAAACAGTTTATCCATCGAATCAAGCACCACGCGCTTCGCCTTTACTTTATTGATTGCCTGATCGAGTCGAACCAGTAAGCCTCCAAGATCATAAATGCTCCCCTCGACGATATCATTGGGATTAATGTGCACCTGTTCGAGGTATATCTTATTATTGGCAATATGCGTGTCAAGGTCATAACCCAACGATTTTACATTGAGCACCAGCTCCTCTTTTTTTTCCTCAAACGCCATAAATACTGCCGGTTCATCAAACATTTCAATTCCGTTTACGAGGAATTCCATGGCCATAATAGTCTTCCCGCACCCGGTATTCCCTAAAAACAGGGTCGCCCTGTTCAGGGGAAGTCCGCCGAAGGTAATTTCGTCCAGGCCTTGAATACCGGTAGGTGATTTTGGAAATAAAAAAGTGGTTTTTCCTGATTTGGCATCTTCTGATGGCTTCATAATAAGGCACTATTGTGATTTGACGCGAAACATTAAAGTTAATCCACCATGCAAGTAAATTTCTTATATTATTCTTGAAAAAAGTTACATTATTTATTGATTAGAAGGAATTTCACTGCTGGAAAAGATTACACGGATTAGAACTGATTACACTGATTCATTCAAAGTTTAGGTGTTATGCTTAAGGTACCTCCAAAATAACCGCTAACACAACGCTCTTCCTATCCCGAAGGGATTAAATATTAATGACCCCGGGTAAGCGTTCCGATTTATCGGAACGTGCCACCCGGGGTTAGGACGAATTATAACAGTGCGGCGCAACTACTTTCTAAATTGAAAATTATCCGTTCCATGCGCCGGAGATTCCAGGGTCAATCGGAAGAAAGGGCGAATGGGAGAAGATGAGAAGACGAGAAGATGTGTCAATTTGCTAATTTGCTAATGTGCCAGTGCTTTCGGATTGGGTTCACCGTGACCTGTTAAAGAGGATTACACAAAGTTACACTGAGTAAGAGCACAACTTGTCCCGTTTTTTCGGGAGAGTTACACAGAGTTAGGGTGTCGGCATTAGGAGCAACACCTTTCTATGAAGAAATTCGCGTAATTCGTTTCCATTCGTGTAATTCGTATTTGCTTAATTGAAAATCGAACCTGCTATGTGCCGCAAGATTTGAAAGGGCGATCCCGAATCACGTCGTTCCCGGGGAGGCGAGGGGGCGAAACGTTATTTAAAAGCAGACCGCATGTTGAATTCTTTATCTTTGAGCACTTTTTAAGAATGGGTTTCTGAAGAAGGGTGAAAATTTAAAAGCAAATTACCCGTCACAAATTTAAGATGCGATATTCCAAAGAATTCATAGGCGAAGCTTCAGGCACCTTTTTACTTGTGTTGTTCGGATGCGGTTCAGTCGCCGGTTCGGTGTTATTCGATGCCTACGAGGGGTTACTGCAGATTGCCACGATATGGGGAATAGGGGTTACTCTCGCAATTTACCTTACACGTCATTTATCGTGTGCGCATCTCAATCCTGCTGTAAGTATAGCCATGGTAATCGGAGGCCGGATGTCGGCACGCAGATTACCGGTTTATTTAATTGCTCAGTTAGCCGGGGCAATGCTGGCCGGAATAACGATCTACATTTTGTTTGGACCTTCGATTTCGGCTTATGAAAGTGCACACGGCATCGTACGGGGTACGGCTGAGTCGGTGCAAACAGCACGGTTCTTTGGCGAATATTATTCAACTCCGGGCAGTGCGGCTGTTGTTTCCCTTCCGCTTGCGATGGGGGCTGAAGCTTTTGGAACGTTTGTATTGCTGCTGATGATTTTTGCTCTTACCGAAGGATGTAACCTGGGCCGGCCTAATGATGCGCTGGCTCCATTGTTTATCGGTCTTACGGTAACCTCGGTCATTTGCCTGATCGGACCTTTGACGCAGGCAGGCCTTAATCCTGCGCGCGATTTCGGACCACGTATGGTGGCCTGGATGACCGGATGGGGAGATGCTGCCTTTCCGGATAAGGTAGGAGGTTTTTTCTTTGTTTATATCCTGTCGCCCATTGTTGGAGCCGTACTGGCTTCGTTGTTTTTTGTCCGTGTGATCGAACCGGCCATGAAACAGTCCCCGGTTCAGTGCAATTGCGCGGGGGAAAAAACAGTAAAGAAGTAAGGAAAGTTTAGGAATTTGCAATACATTAACTAAAATATCACGCAAAGACCGCAAAGATCGCAAAAACCGCAAAGAAAAAGTCGAAAGTCTTAGAGTCGGGGCCCGGAATTACCACCACAAGCAGTTTGTCGTATGTAACCTTTTTTTCAATCAAAATAAGATTCGGGGTTCGCTTTAATACGTAATTCAGCAATACATAAACTTTAACTGATTTCGTGTTAATTTGTTTTAATTCGGGTAATTAATTTTTTCCTAAAATATTCATACCAAAAGTGTTGTAATTTGAAAAAAAATGTTTTATATTTACAATACAGTTAACTTTTTCAAATAATCACAATTAAAACTCAATTTTCATGAATGGAAAAAATCTGTTCAAACTGGCAATCGTAGCGCTTAATTTTCCCCGTGTGATTAGCAATTTTATCACATTTGCCAAGGCCATTCACAAAGCAATGGCGAACAACCCACACTTCACGGCTTCGGCTGAGAAAGTAGCTAAACTTAACTCCGACATTATTGCGCTCGATGCTGCTGAAACAGGTTGCCATACCAAACCACCCACCTGCAGTGTTGAGATCCGGGATGCCGCCCTTGAAGTTGTACAGGCAGACCTTCGTTCACTGCGTAACGATGTGCAGGAGATTGCCGATGCCGATCCCGAAAATGCCCAGGCTATTATCAACAGCGCCTCAATGTCGGTTAAAAAGCACGTCACTCCCGGCAGACGGAGAAATTCTGTCGAAGATGGTACTGAGGAAGGCAGCGTTGATCTGACCGCAGAAGGGCCCGGGCCGCACGAGTGGCGCATAAGCACCGATGGATTGCTATGGTCGCTGCTGCCCGCGAGCCGTACTGCCAAAACTACCATTACCGGTCTTGCCCCCGGATCGGTCTATTCGTTCCAGAATCGCAGGATGCTGGTTAACCAGGAAAAGAGCGAATGGAGTCAAAGCGTTAAACTAAGATTGAAATAGCCCCTTTCTTTACTTACCTAAGACCTTTTTTGAAGAAAATGGAACCACTCCTGACCAGATTGGTTCCATTTTTATTGGGAGCGGTTCCATTCCTGGTAAGAGTAGGTCCGCACTGAATATATGTGTTTCAGCGCCGAATAAGAGTAGTTCCTCAACGAATAAGAATGGTTTAGCACAGAATAAATGTGGTTACGTTCCGATTAAGAGTAGTTACTCACCGATTAAGAGTAGTTACTCACCGAATAAAAGTGGATCCACATCGAATAAGAGTGGATAAGCACTGAATAAAAGTGGTTACGTTCCGAATAAAAGTGTATCCACATTGAATAGGAGTGATCTGCACCGAATAAAAGTGGTTACGTACCGAATAAATGTGATTAAGCGTCGAATAAGTGTGGTTACATTCCGAATAATTGTAGTTCTTCACCGGATATATAGAATTCTGCACCGAATAAAAGTGGTGCTCCCTGCTCCCTGTCCCGTTACGTCCCGTTACGTCCCGAGACCGACGTGTCCCGAGACCGAAGGGATTCGGGAAGCGATTCGGGAAGAGGAACGATTCGGGATGCCTTTTTCTGGTATGGTTTTTGTCTATTAAAAAATCGAGTTTTAGTTAGAAAAGTTTAGTTAGTAGTTTGAGTTAGATTCTGTTTTCAATAGAGTGAAAGGATGGGACCACCAGAGAGGTTTCATCCTTTTTTATGTGTGCCGCGCATGGCGAATAATTTGACGGTGAAAGTCCGTTATGGGGGTATGTAGCATAGCCAACCATTAGCCAAGAGCAAGGGTGTCCATCGTGAGGTGGAATCTGAAGGAAGCTGGAGGCAAAATTCCGACCCGAGGAACACAAACGTTATCAGGCACATCCGGTGGGATGAGTTTGCATTACAAAACAAAGTCCTAAAGCTACACGGACACCGGAGTGTAAATGATGCGGGTACATGGAATGAAGGTTATTCGCCTTACCGCGGGAGATCTCACAGACGTGCGGAAACGAAGTATGAAGCACGGTTGAAAAAGATTTACTGTGAGAAGTCAGCAGAGGCCATAGTAGCTGAAGAAACGAGCCATCATAGATAGATGGAGGACTCACAAACACAGTGAAGGGCTGAACCTTAAGAAGTGAAAGTAAATGAATGTTACCAAATGAAGGGAAGAGAGCAGAAAAAATCGAAAGATACCTGCCTGCAAAAAGATAGGGCGGAACCCAAAGCATATGCAGAAGGGCAGACCTACATGCGGATAGCTGAAAACAACATCACTAATGCAGACCAACCGAGTTATGGAATGCTTGAGCAAATCCTATCTCCAACCAATATGAACCGAGCCTATAAAAAGGTAAAGAGTAATAACGGAAGCGGAGGTATTGACAAGATGGAAGTCGAATCCCTAAGGGATTATCTTGTTGCAAACAAGGACAAGCTTATACAATCCATATTGGGCGGAACTTACCGTCCAAATCCCGTTCGGCGGGTAGAAATACCCAAGGATAACGGGAAGATGAGAATGCTGGGTGTGCCCACGGTTTTCGATCGTGTTATCCAACAGGCTATTACACAAATCTTATCTCCAATCTACGAGAAACAGTTTTCAACAAACAGTTATGGGTTCAGACCTAAACGCAACGCTCACCAGGCATTGAACAAATGCAAAGACCATATCACTGACGGATATAAATATGCTGTCGATATGGATTTGGAAAAGTTCTTTGATACTGTAAATCATAGTAAATTGATTGAAGTATTATCAAGGACAGTACAAGATGGACGGGTCATTTCTCTTATCCACAGGTACCTTAATGCTGGTGTTGTAGTACGGAACAAGTTTGAAGACACAGAAGTTGGGGTTCCCCAAGGAGGTCCACTTAGTCCGTTGTTGAGCAATATTATGCTAAATGAATTGGACAAGGAACTTGAAAAGCGAGGACACCACTTTGCTCGTTACGCTGATGATATGGTCATTCTTTGCAAAAGCAAACGAAGTGCCGATCGGATACTGACGAACATCATCCCGTATATTGAGAAGAAACTTTTCTTGAAAGTGAACAGGGAAAAGACTGTGGTTGCCTATATCTCAAAGATTAAATTTTTGGGATACACCTTTTCGATGTATAAAAAGGTTGGACAATTGCGATTACATCCCAAAAGCTTAGCTAAGATGAAGGAGCGTTTAAAAGCGATCACATCACGGAGCAATGGGTGGGGAGATGATAAGCGGAAGGAAGCACTTAAACAGTACATTACTGGATGGGTGAACTATTTTAAATTGGCAAACATGAAGTCACTTTTGCAAAAAGTGGATGAATGGTATCGCAGACGCTTACGGATGGTTATCTGGAAACAATGGAAAAGGATAAGAACCCGTTTGCGGAATCTCATTAAACTTGGCATTAATAAATACAAGGCCTGGGAATATGCGAATACAAGAAAAGGTTACTGGCATACTGCCAATAGCCCAATCTTAGCAAGGACTATCACTAACGCACGTCTTCAACAAGCAGGTTACATCTTCTTTACGGGATATTTTCGGAAAGTCAATGCGTAAATTAAGGAACCGCCGTATACCGAACGGTACGTACGGTGGTGTGGAAGGACGAAACGGGAATTAATCCCGTTTCTCCTATCCGATTAATTCATTTTGGAGTAATACCTTTGACTGGAAGATTATTGGATATTTACAAATAAGACTCCAACGAAGGACCTCCAGGAAACATCTGGTCATTTGCAATACATTATTTATAGCCAAATCTTAACCGATGTTCTGCGAGCCGGTGCGACGAGGGATAAAATCGCTCTTCCCGGGGAAGAAGGATAGGTTTGTGATCGTATTGCCGGATTCCTGCTGCCGTATTGTAATCCTTCAATTTCGGATGAACCAATAACCTGTAATTAGAGTCTGTCTGTAAAGTCACCTTATTTTGATTTTTTGGTCCTACGCATTTTATTTTCCCGACGATTTGATGATGATTTGCGTTCAAACTTTTGCTTTTCGTGTTTTTCTTTGAAAAATATGCTCCAGTATTTTCAACCAATCAATCTAACTAACATAATAACAAGCTTAAGGGCGTTCAAACTAAAGTGTTGTGATAAAAATTGCTAATCTCTCAATTAATCTTTTCAGGCAAGTCCCGCTATTCGGGACAATGTCATGTTAGTGAGTACCCTGAAGTTATAACCCAGGACACTCCACATCACCTTTGCTTTGAAATGTTTAAATCCTTTCCAGTTACAAATCCTCAAGTCGAAGCCCCGTTTGAGGTTTGAAATAGCGGCTTCAATACCGCTTCGCCATTTCTTCAAACGTGTTTCCATATTGAGGCTGGTGGCAACATTTTTAAGGCTTTTTGTTACTTTATTGAATACAATATTTACTATACCTTTTGATTTGCAATGATCTAAGCTTCCCTGACTGGCATATCCGCCATCAGCAGATGAATCTCTGGGAGTTATCCCGTAGTTATCTATCACCCTGTCAATGGTAGGGTTGAATAAAGTAATATCAGCTGGATTCCCCGCAGGTATAACACAATCAATGATCAGGTTGCTTTTTCCTGTGGCCAGATTTACCTTGTGACCGAATTGTACTTCGCGTCCACCCTTGACAATAATGTCAGCGTGTAGTTCGTATATCGAGAACAATTTTTGGTCGTTCGGTACTGACTCGTCCTGAATCTGTTTCCGATAAGTCATGCTGTAAACCTTTTCCATCAATGGCAGCAGTTCTTCAAGTTCTGTGATAAAAATGTATGCTTTAAGGCCGAGGCTGTCGAACTTTTTTTATAATATTGGAAACCTGATTGATCGCCTTTGTGAATGTAACTAACTGTTTATTAAAGAGATCGGCTTGCTTATCTTTTGACTTGGTGACGTTTATCTTGAAATAGGTGGTTTTGGCAGATTTGGTATAATCGATAAACGAAAGTACACCGACCTCTTCTTTGAGGTGGCTCAGCAGACGGTGGCTTTCATGAATACAGTCCCAAACGAGTGAATTATTGGTCGGGTAATGAATATTGCTTTTGACAACTGTGCTGTCCTGTCTGATTTTGCTTATATCTTCATAGCCTTCGTCAATGGCAATTTTAATCAGCTCAACCAATACTTTGTGAAGGGTATCTTCACTTATTCTGGAAATGAACTTCTGGAATGTCTGAAAACAAAATGGTTTGCGCTCATCAAGCTTAATAAATGTAGCACAAATCCGTGAATCGCTTTGTGCATATTCAAGTTCCCGATAGTCATAACCTTTTAACTCTTTATAAATCGCAGCCCTGACAATCTGTTCAACAGTGGGTGTATCACCACGTCCAAAATTGTTAACCTCTTCATTGCCAGCTATATCGAATTTGAAAATGCCGTAAATTTCAGGATGAAGTTCAAGAATAGTGTCGATCACACCAAACTCGGGATTCTTGGCCCAATCAGATTTTTCAAATTTCAACACCAGGTCGTTAAATATTTTCATTATAAAAGCTATCTTTAATTCGATAACAAGATACAAAGAAGATTTGGATAAACCTAAGATATGTGCCTGATATTCATATATTTTATCTATTACAGACAGACTCTAATTATCATCGATTGCAATTAATCCGCTGTCGAATGCACGGTGAAATGTTGGCGACAGCGTGATTCCATTCAGGATGGTATCATCATTGGTTTGAGCAAACGGAATGATATGACAGGCATCAATTAAAAGAGTTTTGTTGATCGGATCAATTTTAAGTCCGCTAATTGCGCATTGTTTATCGTAAACTTCAAGCACTACCTTTCTGAAAATATGACTTCGAAGAATCAATAGTTCTTCACTTGCCTCAATCGTTTCCTCCTTAATTTGTCGGATTATTCTTTTAACGTAATTCTCATAAGGATCATATAAGATTTGTGTTTCAATTTCCTGTGAATATCGTTTTGTATCAGTTATTGATTTTTCGAAATAATCGGGGAAATAGGTATCCAACAATGCCTGATTTAAAGTTTCCCTGGTTAATGGATCCAAAATTTCGTAATAGAATTCAGGCGAAAGTTTCGCAGCTAAAACTGTATTTTTTAATGCACTAAAGCTTTTGATGGAATGACTGTTGGTGGTGGGAATAGACTTTCCCGGCATTACGATTAAATTCCAGAATTCTCCTTTGTCGTTACTAAGATGATAAAATGGTAATGAGAAATTAGGTGTATTTCCTATATTCACCAATAGTTTCCATAAATCATAAAAGCGTGTTAGCAATGCCTCATTGATCTCAATCCAATTATCCGTAATTTCACCATATTCAAATGACTCCAAAACCGCTAACAATAAAATTGGTTTATGAGGTGCCGGACCAAATTTGGTTGGAGCTCGACGAAGCGATGTAATAAAGTGATTAAAGGGCATGATTTACAACCTAATCTGATTAATTTTATTGGAGAGGTTTGTAACCTCGTCCCAAGCTTGTTTAAGTTCAAAATCATCAAATGAGACGTATTCATGTTCTCCACTTTCGAAATTAAATACTCCAACTTTTACTAAATCATAGGGACACCTATAAACATTGCTATAATGGACTTGGAGAACTCGAAATCGTAATTCATGAGCCCAAATTTCATCCTTTCGGTTCTGAAGTGTAACCACAAAACCATTATCCTGCGATTTATCAACTCTGAAAATTTCACCAGTGATAAAATTATTGTGCTCAATATCAATATTCAAGCGATTATTAACCTCGAGATTTTGAAATTTTAAGTTCTCGTAAGAAACGATATAATTATTGAACTTATTTACAAGAACTTCTCTCCATTCATTATTCTTTTTGTTATCATTAAAATTTGAGAGTCCTTTCAATAGATAATTATTCGCAGATTCTACATCACGAGTATGATGATATTGACCTACTGCCCAATCCCAATAACGTACCATAGATTTACCGCCTCCCAATTCTTGAATAACAACCTGATTCACTGATTCCGGAGATTTTCTGATCTGTTCTAAATGTCGATGTTTTAGTTTCATAATTTATTATTTAGTATTAATTTAGGTTGATAATCCTTCCTACACTAGCGTTATAATCAAATCAAACGCTCATTAATTTCTAATTCTATCCAGCCTTTTATAAATCAATGCTGTATGATATATTTGGTTTACCGTTTTCATCTATCAATAAACAATGAAGGGGAAGTCCTAATAGTTCTTCAATCTTTATTTTATATTCTTCGATAACCTGAGGTCAAATAATGAAATATCATCAGACTTATTCGTTAATATTTATATATTTTGGTTAACCAATCTTTTTAAATGAATTGTATCGTATTTCTAATAACTCTTTATTTGGTCTTGAATTAATATTATTAGGAAGGATTAATTTATTTCCATGCATTTGTTGGATTCCAAATTTGAGCATCGGACCATCAATCTCTTTTAATATATCTTCGCGTACATGGATAAGGTAATCAGGCGAAATTCCAATTATATTGCTGTCAAACGCTGCATGATGTATTTTACAAAGAGAAATGCCATTTGTAACAATTGCTCTTCCCAATATTTCCTTATCTCCAATAATATGAGCTGCATCCAAAAGTGATCGATGCTTTATGGCGCAAATTGCACAATTTTCTCTATATGCATTTAGTACAAGCTCTCTAAAAGTTCCCTGATGCAAACGTTGTATCATTTGCCGTGTCGCGTAACGTCTTTCAACTTCTCCCGGTTCGCCTATTATTAATTCATTTTCGGGTAAAATATATGATTTTGATTGAGCTTCAACAATAAAGCTTAAGCTTTTTATGTCGTCAATCACAATAAATACTGGCCACTGTATGAGATATTTTCCTCTTGCTACCTCATGCATATAAATT
Organism: uncultured Bacteroidales bacterium; assembly: GCA_942493325.1. Classification (GTDB taxonomy): domain Bacteria; phylum Bacteroidota; class Bacteroidia; order Bacteroidales; family Prolixibacteraceae; genus JAAFHB01. Next base: position 6,994,264 of record OW818689.1, read on the forward strand.
AATGGTATCTGATTAATCATGCATTCACGTAATCCAACATTAACCCAATGATTGGGATTTTCACCCATATATCTGTATCTTATTTTATTGTCCGAAATAAACTCATCATCATAAATACTATCGGTACACGATTTTATTGAAATTGGATATTGCATTTGTTTCGGTTTCCAAATTCCCTGCTGTCCGGTCAGAACAATACGTTCTTGTTTGAAAAAGAAATCATTAGCCAATATTTTAGATGGAAAAACAAAATCAGGATATTGGGGTAATAAAGACTTTAGCCATTCAAAACATGCCATTCTAATTTGGTTACTAAGATTTTCTTCCATATTGGATGCGATATTTTTGGTTTCAGTCTTTAATCAACGTCAGTACAAACATAACATAAAATAGAATACCTTATTTGTTTAATCACATTTATTTATGATTATTATTTACTGCGAAGATTTGAATTTATTTCTTAATCCAGACCTTAATATTAAATCCTTATTTTGGGAAATTATGTAACTAAAAATTAATTGCCTAATTTAGCAATCTGACAATAAAATCATGGAAAAACGTCTTTGGACTCGGGAAGAACTTATACTTGCTTTAAATCTATATTTAAAACTTCCTTTTGGAAAACTACATCGTGGAACTCCGGAAATTATTTATTTAGCAGATATAATAAATCGCACACCAAGTGCTGTTGCTATGCGATTAAATAATTTTGCAAGCGTTGATCCATTCCATCAAGGTAGGGGCATTGTTGGATTGATAGGAGGTAAAAGACAAGTTGAACCAATTTGGGAAGAGTTTATTGATAATAAGGAAGAACTTCTTTTCGAAAGCGAAAGAATCTTGGTCGAGTTTGAACAAAAAACCATTGAAACTAAATTTGTAGATATTTTATCAGGGACTGAAAATCTTCAGGGTGAAACAAAAATCAGGGAAGTCAAAACAAGGGTCAACCAAAACGTATTTCGACAAATTGTTTTAGCCAATTATAACAGTAAATGTGCAATTACCGGAATTGATATCCCCGATCTTTTATTAGCAAGCCATATTCTTCCATGGTCTCAAAACGAGGAAGAAAGACTTAACCCGGAAAATGGGATTTGCCTATCCGCATTATATGATCGTGCTTTTGACAAGGGCTTAATTGGAATTACTGAAAAGTATCAAATCATTCTTTCTCCATCACTAAAAATAAATGAAAAGAAAGAGTTTTATCCTCATTTCTTCGGTAAAGTAGAAGGTTTTAAATTGAATTTACCTCAGAAGTATTTACCAAAAAAAGCGTTTTTGCAGTATCATATGGACGTTGTTTTTAAGGATTATTAGTAGCTACTTGGCTTATATTATTTAGTTATTATATTTAAAAAATCGGTAATATCACAATTTGCGTTTTGATTTTCATCAGTAAATTCTAAAGATTCAAATTCGTGATAATCATGGTCTAATTCTGAGGAATAACTGCCTAAATCAAGTCTTGGAATTTGCCATTTTTCGGGAATAAAAAACTCTCCTTCGATCAAATTCTTTCGGATAAACAGTTCAATTTCTTGAAGACTATGTGAATTTTGATTCGCAAATATGATTTCGTCATATACCTTGTAATTACCTGCATCCCTGTACAAGTAATTGAATTTTATATTATTGCTTGATGCGTTCATTGTTTTGCTATTTTAAGAATTCTGTATCCGGAAGAATGTCGGAAGGCTAGACCTTCATTTTGATAGTTGAATTTTAATGTCCTCTTCTACAATAAATTTAAAACTACATGTAATTGTCAGGCATTTATGGAGTTGTGTCTTTTTAACCGTATTTGGGCAGTCAAAAATAATTTCAGTTCTATTGCCACATTTAGGGCAAGTAGTTGGCTGGTCATTAAAAATATATACGTCAGAATATATCATTTGTCCTTTTAAACATTAAAAATAACTTCATTTTTAATGTGAGTCAACGGACTATGAGTCACGTTTTGATTTTATTGGACAAACGTGACGATATATTTGTTATTTGGAATTGGTCGCTAACTAATCTCAGAAACCAGACTTGTTAATGTGGCAGTTAAGTTGTTCATTTTTAACTGGCATTCCCAAATAACAATAACTTTCCATCCTTTTACGTTTAATGCAATTTCAGCAGCTTTATCGCGTGCCATGGTTCCTTTGATCTTTTGAAACCACCATTCAGTCCGTGTTTTGGGTAACACGAAGTAAGGACATCCTTTATGTCCGTGCCAGAAACAGCCATTCACAAAGATCACAGTTTTGTATTTGGGTAATACAAGATCGGGCTTTCCGGGTAGTTTGGTATCGTGCAAACGGTAACGGAATCCGTTCGCAAACAAAAACTTTCGGACCAGCATCTCGGGTTTGGTATTCTTCCCCCTGATCCGGCTCATATTGAAACTTCTTACCTCGGTGGAATGAACATCTGTCATTGTACCGGCTTATTTTTAGTATCCGTTAATTTTCAATAAACAACATCATCACAACTGCCTTTTTCCGGGCTAAAACTCCTTCTCAAAGTTCGGTGTATTTGTCCGCGGTTCCTTTTGATTTGTGCACCGGATATTTGTCGGCATTGTGCCTGACTTTCTGTAAAAGTATCTTTTCGACATTGAGGTTCAACCGGTCGGCAAGCTGAAAGGCATACGCAAAAACATCGGCCAGTTCTGCTTCAACTTTTAAAAGATTGGCTTCTTCAGGCTTTTTCCACAAAAATTGTTCGAGCAGTTCGTTCGCTTCAATACTTAGGGCAATGGCCAGATCTTTCGGATTGTGAAACTGATCCCAATCGCGCTCAGCCCTGAACTTTTTAAGTACGTTGATTAAAAATTCGGTCTGCGGTACTGCCGTGTTATCCCTGTCAATCCATAATAAAAGGTGATTCGAATGGTCCTGTTGCGCAATTGAAACGGGATGCTTATAAAAAACGCCTGATTCATCAAATTCATCGATCAATACGCTGTCGTATCCGTTGTTCACCAGGAACTCATTGATCTCTTCGAGTGTCTCAGCCGGTGTTGCCCGCATTTCAAAGAGTTTACAAAAAAGATCTTTGCCTTGTAAAATGCCTCCGTATAGTGAAGCCCCTTCCATTGTATTTGGAAAATATTCTCTGAGCATATTGATAATTTTATTGTAACGATATTTTAATACAAAGAACAATCTGAATTGAGCGAGATGAGTTGCAAACTCAGGACAACTAACCCCTCGTTGCAAACGAGGGGGAGAGCGCAGATGAGTTGCAAACTCAGGACAACTAACCCCTCGTTGCAAACGAGGGGGAGAGCGCAGATGAGTTGCAAACTCAGAACAACTAACCCCTCGTTGCAAACGAGGGGGAGAGTGAGGGTAAAGATAACACATTTGATTCCGGCTTAAAAGGATTTTGGGGAAGGGATTCAATACGACAAGTTTTTTAATTTTATAATATTGTTTATGTCATATTATTTGCATTATTTCGTCCCCCGTTATTTAAATGAAAAACCGGTCATTATCTCTTGGGGGTAGGGGAGAGTTGATCAGGGCAGCATATTAACCAATCTAATTATAGAGTCTACAATTATTCATCATCAATAATCTAACCTCAAAGAATTCCTTATGAAAAAGTATTTGATTTTCGTGGTAGTACTGGCTTTAACAGTCAGTGTGATTTATGCTCAGGATACAACTGTGAACCAGGCGGGTGTGACTGAGAAAACCTCCATTGGTTTTGGCCTTGGTCTTGATTACGGCGGAATAGGAGGAAACTTCTCGGTCAATCCTTCGAAAAATTTCGGAATATTCGCAGGTGCCGGTTATGCCTTGGCGGGCGTTGGGTATAATTTCGGGATTAAAATCCGCCTTCAAAAAGATAAAAGCAGCGCCAGGCTCACTCCTTTCCTGATGGTGATGTACGGGTATAATACAGCGCTTAAAATTTCGAATGCCACGCAATTCAATAAATTCTTTTACGGACCCAGTTTTGGTTTTGGCATGGATTATAAATCGAAACCTGACAGTAAAGACTACTGGTCATTTTCGTTGATCGTGCCCATCCGCAATTCGGATTACGGTAATTATGTGGAAGATCTCCATAATAATTACGGAGTTGAAATGAAAAACGGTTTATCGCCCATCGCCTTCTCTGTGGGTTACCGGTTTATTTTGAATTAAGTGTCTATTCAAAGGATTTAGTATTACATATCACCTGAAATGATTCTGTATCAATATCTTAAAAATGTTCAACCCACTTCGGGGTTGGAGTTGTGTTTTTCTTTTTATCCCCCGGTTCCGCAAGCTACACCGGGGGTTATTCAAATTTAACCACTTCGTGGTAAAAAGTTAAGAGGATGAAATAATTAGTCAATCCGACGATAATTCAATCCGTGATATTTGTTAACGCCTTTACCCTGAAAGGGTTAAATGGCGGCAGGGCGACAAGGCGACTGGGCGACGGGATGGCGAGAATGAGAAAATTTGCCAATTTGACGATTTGCCAATGCATTCGGATTGGATTAGGAGCAACAGCAGTAGTTTTTCAAAAGCCACCATCGGGGTTTGAAACCGCCGAAGGGGCGTTTAAATTCGCTCAAATTCGAGTAATTCGTAATTTATCATCAAAATACTTTCTTATTAACGTTGTCAGTGTGGATTTGCTGAATGGTTTCGCGAGGTAATCATGGCATCCGGCGGCCAGTGCTTTTTCGCGGTCGCCTTGCAGTGCAAAGGCTGTCTGGGCAATGATTAACACATCGGAGTTAAATTTCCTGATTTGACGAACGGCTTCATACCCGTCCATTCCTGGCATTTTGATATCCATGAGGATCAAATCGATATCGGGGTTATTGCGACACGCGAGAATTGCATCGGCGCCTGTTTTTACAGTCAGAACTTCCCGGCTAAATGATTTGATGATCGTAGAAATGAGCTTTTGGTTTATTTCGTCATCTTCGGCAATCAAAATTTTGAGATTATTCACCCGTTGATCGTCAGGATCAGCCGGTTTTTCATCGGGTGTGACCTTCTTCTTGGGTTCTTCGGGATTATAGGGGATTGTAAAATAGAATGTTGAACCTTTTCCGGATTCGCTTTCAACCCATATTTTTCCTCCAAGTATCCCCACATATGCCCGTGAAATGGTTAATCCCAATCCTGCTCCTTCGTAATTCCGGTTAAGCGATTCGTTACCCTGACGAAACCGCTCGAATATAAATTGCTGCTGCTCCGGATTAATACCCACTCCCGTATCTTTTACGTAAAACTGAAGTACAGCCCGATCACTTTCGGATTTTAGGGTGTATCCCAGTTCAATAATCCCTGAAGTGGTAAATTTAATCGCATTTTTAACCAGGTTGGTAAGGATGGCATATAGTTTTTCCTTGTCGGTTTTGATGACAGCCTCTTTCGAAGCGAGTGAATAACTCACGTTTAAACGAATCCCTTTAAGATCGGTTTCGGGTTTAAAAAAAGCATAAATGAATTCGATTTGTTCGTTAATATTTGTTGCCTTGATTGAAACTTCCATCTGGCCAGATTCGACTTTTGAAATACTGATAATATCGTTGATGATATTGAGCATGCGTGTACCGCTTTTCTCGATGATGCCTATGTATTCCTGCTGTTCTTCACCCGAGAGATGTGTTTCGCGCAGTAAACCGGCAAAGCCGAGAATGCCATTCATCGGCGTGCGTATTTCATGACTCATATTGGCCAGGAAAGCTGACTTTAACCGGTCACTCTCTTCCGCTTTGTTTTTGGCTGCTATCAATTCTGTTTCAGTACGTTTGCGCTCACTTATATCGACTCCGATACCTACGAAATGAGTGATGTTTTTATTTTTATCGAAAATTGGTGAAATGGTTTTCTCGATGTAATACAAATCACCATTTTTCTTTTTATTTACAATTTCGGATCTGAACACCTTACCCGATGATATGGTGTGCCATAATTCGCGGTAATATTTATGGTCTTTGGTGCCCGAATTAAGTATTCCGGGAGTTTTACCCAATGCCTCTTCAGCCAAATACCCGGTTTTATCTTCAAAGGCATGATTTACATATTCAATAACCCCGTTGTAATCGGTTATAACAATGGTATCAATGGTCTGGTCGATTGCGCTTGATAATTTCAGGAGCATTTCTTCGTTCTGCCTGCGTTCGGTTATGTCGGTAGCCACCCCGATAAATCCAATCGGCTTGCCATCTTCATCTTTTAAAACGGAAGTTGAAAGAAAGATCGGGAAGTCGGGTCCATATTTCGGTTTACTCATTACCTCACCTTGCCAGTCGCCCTGCGTGGTGGCCAACGAAATATCACCGACCTGGTTTGGAGCGGCAGTTTGCGAAGTTAACAGGCTTATGTTTTTTCCAATCAGTTCATTCTGTTCGTATCCATAAGTTTTTAACAACGATTCATTTACAAAAAGTATGTTGTTATCGAAATCGGTGATGCTGACACATTCGTTCACGCTTTTTAAAGCAGACGCAAGCATGGCCATCTCTTTTTCAGTTTCCTTGCGCCCGGAAATATCAATTACATGAGTAATTATAAACTGAGAATTTTGGTTGATGTCGCGGATTAATGAAGATGAAACATGTGTCCAGATGACCTTATTATCTTTGCGTATATATCGTTTTTCGAATTCGATATGATCGGTTTCGCCGGAAAGCAATTTTTTAAAATGCGTCAAACCAATTGAATAATCATCAGGGTAAGTGATCTCGCTAAACGTCAAATTTTTCAGTTCATCTTCGTGATAACCTAATATTTCGCGAAACGCTTTATTAACACGTTGGAACTTTAGGTCATCGCCAACCAGGCAGATTCCGGAGGCTGCATAATCGAATGAATGACGGAATCGTTCCTCGCTTTCGCGCAAGGCTTTTTCTGCACGTTTTCGTTTGGTAATATCGGATGAAATTCCAACGATACCTGTTATCGTTCCTTTAAGGTCGAATAAGGGTGTATTTGTTACATGGGCCGGAAAGTTTTCGCCGTTTTTCCGTTTGACCTGGAATTCACCGGACCATTTATTTCCAAGGTTTAATTGTTTCATTAACTCAACAGCCTGTTCTTTGGTTTGTTCCGATGGGGTAAGATTAATAATATTCTGACCCATCGCTTCGGCCGGGGACCAGCCATAGATTTTTTCCGCTGCATTGTTCCAGTAAATCACCTGACCTTGCAGGTCAGTGGCAATAATCGATTGACCAACCTTATTTAACAGGTCGGCCTGAAATTTTAATTCATTTTGAATCTTAGTCCGTTCGGTGATGTCGTGGATAATCATGCTGGTACGCTCGAGACCTTCGCCGTTTTTGAAAATGGAAGATGAAATCTCTGCGGGAAAGAGTGTTCCGTCTTTACGAATTAATGTTAATTCGCACCGTATTTTTTTCTTTAGTGCACGTTCGGATAACAAGGCGGATAATTGAGTCTCTGTGGCAGAAACCACACCTGATCTATCCAAACTGATCAATTCATCCTCTGAATATCCGAACATTCTGCATGCGGCAGGATTAGCTGAAAATATTTTTCCACCGGGCGATGTTAACAAAATTGCATCCAGACTGTTTTCGAAAAAGGCCCGGTATTTTATTTCGCTTTCGAGCAGTGCTTTTTCGGCTTTCTTGCGCTCTGTCGTGACCTCGGTATAGGTGATGATGCCTCCGATTTCGCCGTTGACCTGGCGCCAGGGTCTGCATTCCCAACGGTTATAGGTGAGTGAACCATCGGGGCGTTCGAACGAATCATCGTCGTTGTTCTCCGTTGCACCTGCAAGACAGCGCTGATGCACATCCTTCCACTTTTGCGGCATTTCCGGAAAAATGTCGTAATGGTGTTTTCCAATAATGTTCTCTTCCGTCACACCATAATCCTGCAGATATCGCTCACTGACTGCTATATAATGCAGGTGGCGGTCGTATACTGCAATGGCATTGGGATCATGTCGGACAATATAGCGTATGTTCTCTTCACTTTCCTGTAAAAGTGCAATTGTAAGTTCGTGCCTGGTAATTTGCCTTTTTAATTGCAAATTGTTGTAAGCTTTTTCGGAAAGCTCGTTAGCAAATGCATACAGCAATTTATATATTTTGGTGAACTGTACCATTGACATCACCGGAACCTCTTTCCAGGCTTTGATGAAATCATTATTGTCAGCTCCGATTTCATCCGCATACCGTAATATCCGCTGCTCATCCAGATCATCATTTCGTACCTGGCCGATTAACCAATTGGCAATATGTTTGCCACCAACATGAATGGGGGCACCGGCATCAAACAAACCACAGCTCAGGCAAGGTTGAATAACCGCACTATCAGATTTTGGATTACCCAGTAGTGCATCGGAGAGGTGACAGTTTGCACGTCCTTTTTCGGTTTTGCGAACGATGTTATTGCACAACCGGCAAAAATTGCTTGGACGGGTAATCGGTGAGCCGTCGGGATTGGTAATAATTGAAGCCACTCCATGAGCATCGGAGAATAGATCCTGTAATCGCTGCATTTCCTCAACCTCGAAAATATCGCTAAACTGGAAATTTGTTGCGGTATTAATTGCGAAATTTTTATCGGTAAGTATAGTTTTCATTTTTGGCTACGAACGGTTGAATATCATTTTTAATCGATGCTCTTAATCGTTAAACATAAATAGGGAATAAGATTTCTCAAAGATAAATTTTTATACCTGAAATTTGCATGGTATTCGAAATGGCCGGCCGGAGGAAATAAATTTACAAAAGACATTATCTAAAAATTCCGGAAGAACAATAATTCAGCAATTATTATTCTTTATTATCGTTAAGTTTGTAATGACCGGATATTCCGGGATTTTGCTCAAGAGATTCAACTGTACAACTAAGAGTTCAATTAAAGATATGAAAGAAATTGCAGAATAAATCTCAATCGGAGTAACTCCCCCTTTGCTATCCCCATTTTTTTAAAGGGGGTAGGGGGATTCATGCAAGGAAATATATTTATGCTAAGGAAGTAGTTTTCGATTTCATTTTTGCAGAATGCAAAATACTGGGTACTGACTCCCCCTTTGCAAAAAGGGGGAACACAAGGGGGATTTTTTCATTCAGAACAATTAATATACTCTTTGACATTATATCAATTCAGCACAAAAAATACTAACAAAATATTTGCTAAAACAATAATAATCAACTTGATAACAAAAATCCCCCCTGGCCCCCCTATCCCCCTTTTCTTTTTCAAAAGGGGGAATAGAAGGGGGATTTTTAAAAATGGGGAATCGTGCAAGCAAATCAATTTAGATAAAAAAAGGGGAAGTCATGCAAGGAAATATATTTTAACTAATTCAAAAATAAACTTTTTGAACCTTTACACCTTTACAACCATATTCCGGTCAAAGGCCTTGCTCCAGAATTGTAATCGTCATCGATCAGACCTTTTTCAGGTAATGATGTAATTTATTAGTATAATTGTGCAAATAGTTTCAGGCTTTTACACTTTTCTTTAGGCCCTGAAAATTTTGAGCACTTTTTATAAATTATTCTATTAATAGTTAATCAATTGAAAGACGAGCAGATCACTCCTAAAATTACCAAAAGTAAATATATTCCCACATCAGAGTTTTACAGTCAGATAATAGACAGTTTACAGGATTATTCAATTTTTACACTTGATAAAGACCTTATTATCAATAGCTGGAGCTCGGGATCATCGATAATTTTTGGTTACGAAACTGATGAAGTGATCGGTGAACATTTTGAGCTCATTTTTACTGAAGAGGATAAAAAGAAGGGCATTCCCCAAACAGAAATTGATTCTGCCATAACAGAGGGAAGGGCTGTGGATAACAGGTGGCATATTTGTAAGGACGGCAGTCTGTTTTATGCTTATGGCCTGGTTTTCCCGCTCACAGGTATTGATGGAGAATTGTTGGGCTATGTTAAGATCCTGCGTGATCTGACCGACAGAAGGAAGTCGGAAGAAGCGATAAAAAAGTATGTAAAAGATCTTGAAGAACTTAATACCCATAAGGAAGATATTCTTGCTATACTTTCGCATGATTTAAGAGGTCCGCTGGGGGGTATTATTGGTACGGCAAAATATCTGAAATCGAATTTTGACAAAATGGAGCAAGGTGATGTAAAACAAATGCTTGATCTGCTCCATAAAGCGGCCACCGATGAGTTAAATATGCTGGATTACCTGGTGGAGTGGGCAAGGATAAAATATGCCTCCGAAGTCTTTACCCCTGCCAAAATAGAATTGTTCCGGTATGTGAACAAAGTCTTTGAAAAATTAAATGAAGTTGCCGCATTAAATACTGTTATCCTGCATACTGATATTGAAAAGGATACGAGTGTTTTTGCGGATGAAAAAATGTTACTCTCGGTTTTGCAAAATATCGTTTCGAATGCGATAAAGCATTCTCACAAAGGAGGCAAAATTACGGTTACAGCTAAGAGAAAAGAAGACAAAATTATTGTACAGATAAAAGATACCGGCGTTGGTATGTCGAAAGAAATCCAGGAAAAACTCTTCACTCCGCAAATGAGTTCGCTCTCAAAAACAAGAAAAGAGGATAAGGGGGCGGGCATCGGGTTATTGCTGGTGAAAGGCTTTCTGGAAAAAAATGGGGGCGAGATCTGGGTCGAAAGTGTTGAAGGTGAAGGTTCGACTTTTTATTTTACATTACCCGAGAATGAGCCATTGGATAAGATTGATAGTGCCGATAAAATCGAGTTTGATGTAAATGATTAGAAAACGGATTTTTATTAATTATTTAGAAGTGACCGGGTGACTGCAATTCAAAATTGAGCAAAACTAACGGGCCTCATTTCTTTCCTTAACAAGTCACCCGGTCACTCCATTTCGAACCAGGCACATTGGCACATTGGCAAATTAACGCATTAGCACATTTTCTCATTTTCTCATCTTCGCCTCCCGAGAACGAGGTGACATGTCCCGAGAGTTTACGATTCGGGATTCGGGATCGCCTTTTCGCCCTTTCTCTCTTTCGAATCTTGCGGCGCATGGCAAGTTAAATTTTCAATTAATGAGGTAGTTGCGCCGCAATGTTATTGTTCGTACTATCCCGGGTGGCACGATTACGAATAAGCTTGATCTCAATGAATTAATTTTTGATCCGTAATCGCTTACCCGGGGTCATTAAGATTTAATCCCTTTGGGATTGCAAAAGAGCGTTGTACGTTTAAGGCAATCGATTTTCCTTTGCGACCTTAGCGGTCTTTGCGTGACACTTAGAAGAATTTATCATGATGAAAATCACATTAGCATATTTAGACATTCATCGCTGCGGTATCTGCTGCCTGGAAAAAACGGGATAATTTGCCATTCCTGACGGTCCAGATATGTGTGGCATTTGCCTTAAATTCATTACCGGTAGCTTTATTCGTTCCCTCGTAATGGCCCATCATCACTACTTTATCATCGGCTCCGAATATTTCATCAGGTGAAATTTTGAATCCATCATAGTAGACGGGTAGATTCATAAAGATATTCGTTACTACGGCATCCACACCCACGAAAATGCCATCTCCTTTTATGAAAGGCATACCCTTGCATTCATGCCATTCAATTTGGGGGTCAAACTGCGCTAATGCACCCTCAATGTTCCCTGTTGCAAAATCGGAGTAGGCCTTTTTTACTATTTCTACGTTGGTCATAATGAATTTATTTAAATGGTGAAAAAATAGAATATTATCGGTGAATTGGATTGATATTCTTTTTACGTATAACTGTAATATATTGTTCCATCTTATACCCTTGTCTGAAACATTTATATCAGCAACGAATTTTAATCCTCTTCGTCGCAAAAATTTCAATAAACGTGAATTTTTGTTTTTATTCAATCTAAATACGAATAAGAATTATTTTTTGTTACATTTTTAACTGTTAAATTTTACTATTTTACCTTTGTAATGTAAACGAACCTGGATAAAAATTGAAAACAATACTCTGCACATTGATTTTAGGTCTGATGCTGTTGTCAGGCTGTCAAAAGGATGATTTTCAAACGTCATTCGGGACCCCATCAAAGCTTTTAGTTTCAATAAAAGAGGACAATCAACTGATCGCGCTATTTAATTACGACAATTCAAACCGATTGATCGAAGCAGTCCGGTATTTACCTGGTGATCCGGTTGGCACGAGCCAGTTTTTTGAATACAATTCCCAAAACCAGCTGATCAGCAAAACATACGGAGAATATGTTGAAACCTATGGGTATAACAACATCGGGAAACTGGTGTCGGTGAATCTGCATTTCAAATCTGCAAGGGATGGTTATGAGTGGGATCAAAAGATCGAACTGCAGTACAGCAGGGGACGGATTAGTAAAGGGATTAATTTTTCGCGTGAAGGTATTGAGATAGCTCACATAGAATACAAATATGACTCACGCGGCAACACAACCGAACGCACCGAATATCCGGTACCGTCTGATTATAACGGAATGATTCTCTCGCAGCTCAAATTTACCTATGACGATAAGATTAATCCGTTCTTGTTTTCAAATTCACCTTACTGGGAAGTAGGCCAATCTGATGTTGTTAAAGGAAACAATCCTTCGTATTCGTATTATTACAATATCAGTATGAGCTCATTCCCGCCTGAATATGAATTTACTTACGAATATGACACAACCGGCCTGCCCGTAAAAGTGTTCAGGAAACCTCTGAAAACAAGTGGTGTAACGAATGTCTATGATTATGAGTATATTGACAAAAAAGAGAACTGATTTTTGAACATTCTGAACCCACTCAATTTGGTCAATCTGATTCAAATGCCTACTTTGTCCCTGCAAATAATTGAAAACCGGAAATAGTACAGATAATTTCCTACTGAAAAAGAGCTTATTAAAACAGGCAATTAAATTAGTAACTAATTGAATTACAATGAAAATAAAGATCTCTTTTATCATTATTGCTTTACTTTTATCCTTTTCATCCCGGACACAGAACAAAGCATCAGGTTGCAGGGTGGAAGAATCTGAAAGCGCTTTTACAGGTAACAAAAGAGCTGAACTCATCCGGTTTGCCAAAAAATTTCTGGGCACTCCATATCTCTATGCAAGCAGTAACCCTGCAAAAGGTTTTGATTGCTCCGGATTCGTATACCATGTCTATAAAAATTTTAAAATAAAATTGCCCAGAAGTTCGGGCGCATTTGAAGGAATCGGCAAAGCACTGAAGCCGTCCGAATTTAGAGTGGGTGATGTCCTGGTTTTTTATGGATTCCAGGAAAAAACCCGCATCGGGCATGTTGGAATTATTTGTGAGGCGGCAGGTATGAAGTCCAGATTTATTCACTCCTCTTCGGGTAAGGCATACGGAGTTACCATCAGCGAATTGGGATCAGATATGTATACGCGGCGTTTTTACAAATGTGTCGATGTGATCAACTGATCAAAAAAAAAAAGGAAATCCCCGACATATATAAGCAGGGGATTTCCTCAAAACAAAAACCAAACTCATTACTAACTAAACAAACAAAAAACTTACTGTAACACAAATCAATGTCTGACTATTGATTTTATATAACAGAACACTTTTACCAAAGTCAAAACCTGGAAAAAGTTTCATTCTTTTCTATTAGTGTGAATTGCATTTAAATTGTTACCTTTTTTTAGCTCTTATTTTTAAAAATAAATTTTAATTAATTGTAACGATTTAATTTCCATCAAAATGTGTTAAAAATTCAGAACCACTAAGACTAGCTTGCTCCCTGCCAGAAAAACCTTATTCCCTTTTTTAAAATCCTTCTAAGTGTCACGCAAAGACCGCAAAGGTCGCAAAGAAAAATCGATTGCCTTAAACGTACAACGCTCTTTTGCAATCCCGGAGGGATTAAATCTTTGTAGCCCCGGGTAAGCGATTACGGATCAAAAATTAATTCATTGAGAACAAGCTTATTCGTAATCGTGCCACCCGGGGTAATGAGATCAACAAAAATGCGGCGCAACTACTCCCTTAATTGAAAATTGAATCTGCCATGCGCCGCAAGATTCGAAAGGACGAAGATGAGAAGTTGAGAAGATGAGAAAATTTGCCAATTTGAAGATTAGTCAATTCAAAAGATTTAGTATTGCATTTATCCTGAAATGATTCTGCATCAATATCTTAAAATATGTTCAACCCACTTCGGGGTTGGAGTTGTGTTTTTCCCTTTATCCCCCGGTTCCGCAAGCTACACCGGGGGTTATTCAAATTTAACCACTTCGTGGTAAAAAGTTAAGAGGATGAAATAATTAGTCAATCTGACGATTATTCAAGCCATAATATTTGTTAATGCCATTACTCTGAAAGGGTTAAATATTAATATCCCTGGGTAAGCGATTACGGATCAAAAATTAATGCATTGAGAACAAGCTTATTCGGAATCGCGCAACACGGGGGTTAAAATGATCAACAGAGATGCGGCGCAATTACCCTAATAGTTGAAAATCGAACTTGCCATGCGCCGCAAGATTCCAGGGGCGATCGGGCGAATAGGAGCAGTGGCGAAGAAGCGAACAGGCGGTGGCCCGGATGGATAGTCATATCTGCAATTTGTGTTTAATGTTTTTTTGGGTCATGTGGTTTTTAACCGCATTTAATTATCCGCGATTGAAAATCGCGGGACCCGGGGGGCGGATGGCGATTATGAGAAAATGAGAAATGAGGGGAAAATATTATTAATAGGATGATTTTGTATTCTAAAAAACGGAATAGATTTGCAAAAAATTTTAAAGTTTCAGTTTGATGATATTTACAAAAGAAGATATTCAGGACACGATCAGGATAGATAAGATCATTGAGAAAATAGAGAATGTGGATGCGGAATATGCGAATTCAGAATCTGATGTTCTTTTTAATCAGCAACCGTTCTTAATTTCAATGTTGCTAGGGTTTCGTCTCGACTTTAAACAAGATGAAATTGCAGGGTTAACATTACTCATTTTTACGATTTGGGAGTATTTCAAGGATCGCGAAAGTACAAAACGTGTGAAGGTCACTAAAGAACAATATGAGAAGATTGAACGAAAAAATTTGTTTATGCTCAAGTACTTTGAAGGCGAATTGGGTGAAGTGGCAAAAAAGGAGGTTGTTGCCGCTGATCTTAATACTTTGAAATCAAAAGCACTGTTAGCCCGTTTTTTCCAAATGTTTGAATTTCAGCCCCCATTTGTGCAAATAAAAGCTGAAACCAAAGCCATTCTGTTAATCGGAATGAAAAGTTTGATTGAATGCTTTGAAGAGAATGAAAAAAAATTCCTGCATGCACGATCGAAAAAATTGAAACTGTAAAAATTGAAACTGACCGATTAAGCCGTACCAATTTCAACTACTATTTCTTCTCGAAAATTAATTCAGGCAATACAATTTTTATTTCCTGATCCTGATCAGGCTTCTTCCAGTAAACTACAAAATTGACTTTGGCGTTTGTAAGTTGATAGCCCTTAACCAGCTGGCTATGTAAAACTTCAATGAATTTTTTGGAAAATTTTAAAATCCATTTCCCATTTGAATTTACGCAGCCATCTCCGCTGATTATCAGATCATCACCACTCATGATTGAATTTAACCGGTGCTGCACATATTCAAAGTAACCAAGATTTATATCTTCATGGGTTAAATGCATAGCCAACTGGCTTGGTGGCAAATATTCATTGCCGTCTTCAACCCATAGCTGGTTTTCGGCCGAAATATTGTCAAGATAATTGCCGTTGAAGTGAAGGACTAAATTCTGTTTGGCTCTTGTCATTGCCACATACAATTGCCGCTTCGCGACATCGGTCGAAGCATTGAAGTTCTCCAACAGGATGAAAACATTATCAAACTCTTTTCCCTTTGCTTTGTGAATTGTAGAGACAAAAATCGTTTCGCCATTTGCCGTGTAGAAATCTTCGAGTTTCGATTCTCTTATAAAAACCTCTAAATCAGATTTGTACTTCTTTTTCGGATTGGTTGTTTCAAAATCTTTAATCAGATTGTTACAGATATCCAGCCGGGAACTCCTTTGGCATTTATTTCTTAATTCTCTTTTGGCAGCATCCCAAATTTCATCACAAATAATAAAAACATCAGTGCCCAATTTCAATTCATTTAAAAAGAAACGAACTTCTGCCAGGTTGTATAAATTAAAAGCTTCATTGCTCTGAATCAGCTTAGCTTTCATCCCCTTGTTTAAAAGCAAGCCTGTTACCTGTAATGCCTCTTCATTTGTTTTAGTTAACACGCAGGAAGTTCCAATCAGTTCTGTTGTAAGTATATCATCCACTAAGGGAGAGACGAGATTTCCATACTGATAATGGACCAGCTTTATCTCACCATTGTCCTTTTGTTTTGCAACGATAGGGATCTCTTTGAGGCGGTGACAGATTTTTTTTACAAACCCGTTGGTGAATTCAACAAGGTTATTTTTGCTCCTGTAGTTTTCAATTAATTCATGTTTTACTGCCTTCCTTTCGGAAATGAATTGTTCCAGGTACTTCGAACTCGCTCCCCTGAATTCATAAATATTCTGATCGTCATCTCCGACAGCTATTACCCGCATATCTTCGTTTTGATCAATAAGCGCATTTATCAACGCAAATTCATCAGCATTCATGTCCTGAGCTTCATCAATAACCAAAACAGTTTTTGTAATCCGGCTTATTTCAACGTCTCCGTTTTTGATTTTTTCAACAGTGTTTTTCAGAATTACATCCGCTTTCTCCAGGGTACCGACCTTTCCGAGCAAGTCAAAACAATAGGAGTGAAAAGTTTGTATCTGAATGTAGGCAGCCGCATTTCCGATAAGGGCGAATAATCTCTTTTTAAATTCAGTTGCTGCAGCTCTTGAAAACGTTACCATTAACAGTTGCTCATGTTTTACATCTTCCATCAAAAGCAATGATGCCAGTTTATGCACCAATACTCTTGTCTTTCCGCTTCCGGGACCTGCTGCTACAACAATGTGTTTTGTTTTATTGTCGTTTATGATCTCCAATTGGGTGGCAGACAACGATCCGAACAACTGCCGGAATTTCGCCGGAGTTAAGTTCCGTTTAATTTCATTCTGCCTGCTGCCCGGAAAATATTTATTAAGAAATGAGGTATAGTTCAACTGAAAATAATCATCAACAAATTGAAGGGCTCCTTTGTAATCACCGATCATTTTATTGGCATATTCACCAACAATATGAATTTGCTGGACCTTATTTTCGTAAAACTGATTTAGTTTCTGATAATCTTCATTTTTATACCTGATCTTATTGTCCTGCTCAACCCGATCGATGGTCAGCCGGTTATAAACCACTAAAAATCCACCTTCAATTTTTATTGCATCAATTCTTGAAAGATAGAACAGCGTGTCCTCAATATCGGCAATTGATACCTCTTTTTTAAAGAGCTGAAAATTTTTATCATAGGCCTCCTTTAATTCATGAACCGAAAATTCCGCCAAAACTTCTTCCTTTTCTGCTTCACCAACCGAAAGTTTACTATTGCTTCTCTCATGGAGAAAATTAATGATGAATTTTGCCAATTCATGTCTCTTCTCCAATTTTTCGCCAATTATTTCTTTCGGTTGAATGTAGCGTATGACAAAATGATTATTCGAATGCGGTTCATTGTGCCGTTTAATCCAGTTCTTAATTGCCCAGAAGTTGATGATCGTCTTAATCTTGCCCGGAGTTACTTCTTTGCATCCATCCAGCTCTGCTTCTTCATTAAGTTCCTTAATATGAAATGTTTTATTCTGTTCCTGAACCAGTGGAAGAAGAAAGTTTTCAATCTTACCGAAAGTATCGACAATCTGGAATGAACGATTGGTATTTTCCCCTTTCTTTATGAAGGCAGTCAGATCTTTTGCATCGGCCAGAATTTTTTCCTCCCGGAGCAGATTAACAATGTCGATCACCTCTTCCTTTACAATACCCAGATGGTCGGAGATATAATCGATTCTAGTTTCGGCTGGTTCATCGGTTGCTTGTTTTCTGCTTTTGCCTGAAAAAAGTTTCTTAATAATCCGTATTCCTTTTTCTTTCTGTTTCTCCCCAAACCGTTGTGAGGCATTTATCTTTTCGATGGCCTCCTGCGCATTTGCAGATACAATACTGTTGGCAAAAATCCTTGGCATATTCTGGCCTCTTTTCAGGTAACCCGCATCCTCAAGAGCTGCAATGGCAGTAATTACTCTTGTTTCTATCTCAACAACGTTATCATCCCAACCAGCTTTACGCGCGATTTCCAACGCAGAATTTGAAACTGAGGAACGGAATCGGGTGATTTCTTTAATCGCTTTCCAAACCTGTTGGATTTCTTTTATTGAAAGTTTTGTCTGGTTTAGCAGAATGAAATGCTTGCTTAGGTCTTCTTCGTTAAAAAGCACGAAACAGTCTGCAGTAATATGTTCATCCCGCCCGGCTCTGCCTGCCTCCTGGATATAATTTTCGAGTGAATCTGATATCTCATAATGAATGACCATTCCAACATCCTTCTTGTCAACTCCCATTCCGAAGGCAGAGGTCGCCACCATGATCTGAACATCACCTTCAATAAAAGCATTTTGATTGGCCGTTTTCTCCTTTGCCTCCATTTTCCCGTGATACGGTTTCGCATTGAATCCGTCTTTCGTCAATCGCTCAGCCAACAAAAAAGCCTTGCGCGTCCGGGAAACATAGATGATTGTCGGACAATTTTTCTCCGCAATTAAATCTCTTGCCGAATTGTACTTTTCTTCCTCATTTTCTTTCTCCAGGACTTTATATTGTAAGTTTGTTCTTGTGGCATGGGAACTAAAAATTTCAAGGTCAACAGAAAGCTTATCTTTGAAGTAAGCACAAATATCTTCAATTACTTTTCTTTTGGCTGTAGCTGTAAAACAGGAAACAGGAATAGGTTCATCAAGATTTTTTTTCTCCTGTAATGATTTGATAAAATCACCGATGTATAAATAATCAACCCGAAAATCCTGACCCCACGATGAAAAGCAGTGCGCCTCATCAATCACAAACCTGACAATTTTTCTTCCCAGTAAAAGTCGTTCTATTGTTTTTGAACGCAGCGATTCCGGTGAAAGGTAGAGCAGTGATGCCGAGCCATCTTCTACCCGTTCGAATGATTTTCCCCTTTCAATAGGATCGAGTAAACCATTAATTGTAACTGCGTCGGTGATTCCGGCTTTTTCAAGGTTGTCAACCTGATCTTTCATTAACGATTGCAGCGGAGAAATTACAACGGTCAACCCTTTTGTTGATTCTCCGCACATTAAAGCAGGAACCTGAAAAGTAATCGATTTGCCGCCACCTGTGGGAAAAACTGCCAGAATTGATTTATTGTCAACCGCTGCTTTAACGGCTTTCTCCTGCAACGGTTCGCCGGCATAGGTCCGGTAAGCATCAAAACCAAAATGTTTTTTAAGTCCTTTGTGAATATCCAATGCCTGATCGCAATAGGCGCAACCGGTAATACATGCCTTATTTCTCAGTAACGACATGATTGATCCCACTTTAGGATAGTTCTTTAAGACCCAGGGAGGTGTTATTGAATTGCGGTCTCTACAATTTATAAGTGCTAAACAATACGCCAGTTCAATCGGGTATGCTGCGATTATTTTTGACAGATCAGCATGTTCGCAAATTTCAGCATAAAATTTCCGGTAAATTAATTTTTCAATTTCTCTATCACTGCTTTTATAATTGATGAAATGGAAAAAGGATTGAAATTCAGGCTTATCATTTAAAAGCAGGTAGAAAATTTGCCGGAGATTTTCATCTGTGTGGTTGAAAACTGCCACCTCATCAAAGAAAAGGTCTTTGGCTTTTTTTGAATCGTTAAGCGGATTGTTTGTATCCTCTGACTGAAGTTTATCGTCTTTCAGCAGCGCATGGTAAGGCTTTTCCGGGAAAAGTAAGGGAGAGAGATACAACGTATCGATAATGTTTGAAGGTTTTATTCCGGCCGCATCAACAGCTTTACGGATGTATTTTAAGTCGTGGTTGAAAATATTGTGTCCGCAGATGAACTGAGCGCCTTTCAGAAAGTCAGTAAATTCAGCAACCGAACCCGAATGAAAAGTACTTCCATTGTCCTTTATGCTTCCAATATCCAGTATTTTCCGGCTATTCGGCTCTATTTCCGTATCTATAAATGCTATGGAGTCCATTTTTTATTGGATCATATAAATCACAAAGTATTCACTCTTTATGTTATCTAACTGTTTCATTGTGATTTATAGGTTTGTCTGCCTTCTTATGCCCTAAATCAAGAGCTTAAGGATTTTCTGATCAAATATACTTAAAAAGGTTATAAACAGGGGTGTGGCATCTAAAGAATATTTATAGTTTAGTATTATGAAAGCGAACGGTATTGCGATGAGGATTTATACTGTGGAAAGGACAATGTTAAGGGGACATCCGGCAATGTTAATACATCTTTTCAATTCTTTTACAATTCCTTAACCTTGAAAATTTGGCAGGCAGATACAATAGTAGTATGTTTGTGCCGGTTAGTTAGTTTGGTTAGTTTTAGTAAAAGGATGGAGCCGCCCGGTTCTGTCCTTTTCATTTTTACAGGAATTTCCTCAGATCCGACCGCCAGAAATCACCACAATGTTCCAATTCGGCCAAACCTCTTATGTAACTTCTTTTTTAAAAGCTATTCTAATTGGGGCCATATACCACATAATGAGGGACTTATTACCTTAATTTATTTATTTATCAAATTCTATCAAAGGACACTCAACCCTAAATAAGGTTAAAGATTAATTTGAAAACTTTAAAAGTTTACTTTAAGCGTCAATATTGGATTCACATTCCGACTATGTGAATTAATCAGAGGCACATACGAATTTTGATTGCCTATTGATATTGTTGAAGCTATTTTCTTATTACGATGAGCGCTAATGAAAAATGGAATGCTGATCACGTCAGCAACCATACCCGTTAATGCCATAAATCCAAAAAAATCGGCTCTTCTGCTTTGAGCGTCACTACCTGACCATATGTCGAAATTTGCATCAAAACCAATAAGTCCCACAATTGCCAACGCTGATCCTGCACCCAGTAAAACCCAGGCAGTCGTTTTTTGATTTTTTGATTTATTCAGATAAAATTCTTTGGACTCCTGGTTTAAACCGGCATACACACCCAAAGGTGAGTTTAAAACCGGAAGAGCGTAATTCAGTGTAGTAACCGATGTTATACTTTGCATTCCTGCATATATTTTACCATCAGGATTTGCCGGGGCCGGAAATGCTGACGCAGTTTCATTTTGGGCAGTAACCGCCTGATATGAAAACAATACTATACCCATCAAAAATGACAGGTAAGCCAACTTAGGTTTTGCGTTCATGGTGATTCAGTTTTTCGTTTATTACCAATTAATTGCTCCTGGATTTTTAGCATACGTAATCAAACTATATTTTGTTACAATGTATGATTTTCGTAAATTTATGGAGTTTGCCCCCTTACATATGTTCAGTTATAAATTATAACTTTGTATCAGTCAAAATATCAGGAAGCAATAAAAAGCCTTTTCAGTTAATAACCTTAATTATTGGACCGATGAAAAAAAGAAAAATATCCATTTCACTGTTTGTCTTATTTTTTTGCATGGCAAATGTCCATGCACAAGACTGGCCTCAGTATCTTGGGCCCAACAGAAACAGTATTTCAGACCAGAAAGGTATTTTACGTGTCTGGCCTCAGAATGGTCCGGAAGTTCTCTGGACGGTGAATGTAGGTATTGGTTATGGCGGACCTGTTGTCAAAGACGGGAAGGTTTATTTACTCGACAGAGATGACAAGGTTGGAGATAACCTGAGATGCTTCGACCTTTCGGGTGGCAGGGAACTCTGGAATTTTGGTTATGAAGCGGCAGGATCGGTTAGGTATCCCGGTTCCAGAAGTGTTCCCATTGTAGACGGCACTCATGTTTATGCGTGCGGTCCCTATGGCGACCTGTATTGTGTTGATATTAACACGCACAAACCGGTATGGAATAAAAATGTCTGGAAGGATTTCGGAGGTGAAGAAATTCCGACCTGGGCAATTTCCCAGGGTCCATTAATTTATGGTGATTTACTTATTGTGGCTTCGCAGGCTCCCCAGGCGGGTGTTGTTGCTTATGAAAAGCGCACCGGTAACCTGAAGTGGAAAACTCCGCCTATCGGACCAGTTGGATACGTGAGTCCGTCAATTGTAAAAATTGACGGGGATGACCATGTTGTTATGATATCAGCGTCGGGTAGAGGAGAGGGGAGTAAAGGTAAAGTCGTTGGGATAAATCCACTCACAGGGAAAATTTTATGGGAATATGCGAATTGGACTTGTCGTATTCCGGTGCCCAGCGCAGTTGATGCGGGTGAAAATAAAGTGCTGATTGTCGGTGGATATGAACTTGGCGCAACTATGATAAAAGTCGAAAAAAAGGGAGATGGCAGTTACGGAACGACAGAACTTTTTACAACCGTAGAATTTGGCGATCAAACAAAGCCACCAATATTACACAACGGCTATTTCTATGCTCAGTACGGAACCAATAACCGACGCGACGGCCTGGTTTGCATGAAAATGGATGGACAGATCATGTGGAAAACAAAACGCGCTCCTGATTTTAATAAAGGCAGTATGATCCTGGCCGATGGTTTGATCCTTGCAACTGATGGTGCAAAGACCTTGTATCTTATTGAGCCCGATCCAACTGCATTCAAACCAATTGCATCAGCCGAATTGCTTAAAGAAGCCGGAACAAGCAGCGAAGGTGTAGCTTCAGGAGCCGGAGGGGTAACTCAAAACTGGGCGCCGATTGCGCTTGCAGATGGTAAACTGTTAATCCGCGACCAAAGCCGTTTAATGTGTGTTAAAATTGCTAAATAAATTCATTGAAGTGTACCATAAATGAGTTAAAAGCAAAGCTATGACAGACTTTGAACTTAAAAATATTGACTCCGAAAGCATAGAAGACTTACTTGTTAAAGTTGAGACTTCGTTTGACATCAAGTTCGTTGATTACGAATTAGTTCATATCACGACCTTTGGACAACTTTGCGACCATATTGCAAATAAAATCCAACTTGATAATGCTGACGACTGCACAAGCCAACAAGCATTTTATAAACTACGTGACGCTCTTTCATCGACACTTAATCTGGACGAGAAAATTGTTTCGCCTGATTTTTTGCTTAAAGACCTTTTGCCTAGACAAGGCAGGCGTTCGGGGATAAAGAATTTGGAAAATTATTTAGGTTTTAAACTAAACGTATTGAGACCTCCACCTTGGATTACATTAACTTTTGTAATTATTTTGCTTGCATCATTTTTTGGACTATTTTTTTATTTTGAAATCGGATTATTTGGACTTTCTTTTTCAATTGGTGGACTTTGGTTTGCCAACAAAATTGGCAATGAACTTGACTTAAAAACTGTAGGACAAGTTGCGGAGAAAATGACAAATGAGAATTATTTGAAATCGAGACGAAACTCAAATACATTTAATAAAAAGGAAATTGAGAAAGTATTGACTGATTGGTTCAGTAACGACTTGAGTTTAGACAAAAGTAAATTAACAAGGGACGCGAAATTTGTATGACGACAGAAAGCAACCCGCAATCCCCAACTGCATATAGTTCCGACCGTTAGCGGGACTTATTAGCACGTGTCGTGTTTATATTTTTATATTTGCACGTATAATTTATTTGATAAAAAACCAGTGCCATGAATACAAAATTGACATTGACGATTGAGCAAACGATTATCGAAAAGGCAAAAAAATATGCCAATGGTAAAGGTCGTAGTTTATCCAACATTGTTGAAAACTACCTAAAAGCCATAACAAAGGAGGATAATATTGAAAGTATCGGCCTGACCCCGATTGTAAAATCATTAAAAGGTACGTTTAAGGCTCCTAAAAGCATCGATTACAAAAAAGAGCTTTCAAAAAGACTTACCGAAAAATATCTTTAACAAATGATAGTTCTCTTGGAATAATGACACCTGAAAACTATTTGCAGACAACAATTGCCAGTCGCTAACTGCATTCAAACCGATTGCATCCGCCGAATTGCTTAAAGAAGCCGGAACAAGCAGTGAAGGTGCAGTTTCAGGAGCCGGAGGGGCAACTCAAAACTGGGCGCCTATTGCTCTTGCAGATGGCAAACTGTTAATCCGCGACCAAAGCCGTTTAATGTGCGTCAAAGTTGCTCAGTAATTTCAATGCGGAGTACATTCTTTATACTTGACAATTAATGCTTAAGACAAATAGAACGAGTTTTAAAATTGGAATTATATTTTTTGGGATTGTTTTGATTTTAATGTTTGGAGTTAAGTGGACAATTCAATTTTTCCGGATTGATGCTTGCCTTGATAAAGGTGGAAAATGGAATTATGATTTAAATGAATGTGACTGTCTGTACAACCTTGATTCTGTATTGATCACTGACTATTACTGGGATTCTGACTTTGACACACTATCAAATCATGAGTATTTGATCAGAGGTAAAATGCTTGATTCAATATCAAAATCGCCCAATGAATTAATTGAGATTTTAAACAGGCGACCAGCCAAATGTAAGATTGAATATATTGAATTTAATGGAGATACAATAAATATTCGGATTCTGGATGATGAATACCTGACAGAGCAAATGGGAACAGTTGGAGCAGACTGTTTTATGGCAGAGACAGTTTTTACATTGTCAGAAAATGATTTGATTAAGTTTATTCGATTTGAAATGGATTATGGTTCTCATGCAAGCCCTGGATTATATAGTAGAAAAAATTATGAACGAATGATAAGCGAATAACAACGATACACCAATAAGCGGTATAAACTACTGATCATTAACCATTCACAGGAATAATTGAATTGTTTGAATTTCGTAAATCCTTGTTTTATTTAAGAATTGCAGCGAAGGCAATCAACCATCTGAGTTTGGTGACCCGATTGTTATCCCATGATTGGGTGCCAAAACTTTGAATGTCCTGAAATGTTTAAATGAAGCACTTTCAATTTAAAAATATCAGTAAGATGGAAACAGTTTATAATACAAAAATGAAGAAACGCAAATTGGGAAACGGTAATCTGGAAGTCTCAGAGATTGGATTGGGTTGCATGGGAATGAGTTTTCATAAGTCAAACTGATTAAATTAAACGTAATGTCCAGAATTTTCATCACCGGTTCAGCCGATGGGCTGGGACAACTGGCGGCACAGTTGCTGATCAGTCAGGGTCATGAGGTTGTCATGCATGCACGTAATGCAGAACGGGGGCGG
Organism: uncultured Bacteroidales bacterium; assembly: GCA_942493325.1. GTDB lineage: Bacteria > Bacteroidota > Bacteroidia > Bacteroidales > Prolixibacteraceae > JAAFHB01. Next base: position 7,019,467 of record OW818689.1, read on the forward strand.
CAGGCGCTGGAGAAAGTGCCGGGTGCTGTAAAAGTTCTGACCGGGGACTTGTCAGTTATCGAAGAGACCAAAAAGCTGGCTGCGGAAGTTAACGCTATGGGCCACTTCGATGCAATCATTCATAATGCAGGTGTTTACCAGGTATCAAACAGGTTGATTTTTGCAGTAAACAGCCTCGCACCGTATATTCTGACCTGTTTGATTCAACGGCCTAAACGGCTGATTTACCTTAGCTCCGGCATGCATAAACAGGGTGATCCGAACCTTGGAAATTTATCGCATGACACCGAACGCGTTAATTATTCAGATTCCAAACTACATGTCCTAATCCTGTCGATGGCTGTTGCCCGTAAATGGCCGGACGTTTATTCCAATGCAGTCGACCCTGGCTGGGTTCCGACAAAGATGGGTGGCCGCAATGCGCCTGACAACCTGCAGAAAGGTTTTGAAACACAGGCTTGGCTTGCAGTAAGCAACAATGACGAAGCCAAAGTAAGCGGCCGTTATTTTCATCATATGAAGGAAAAACATTATTTGGCTCAGGCAAATGACACCCAGGTTCAGGAGAAATTTCTTAAACTGTGTGAACAGATCAGTGGGGTTGCTTTTCCGATCAGCCACGAAATGCTTAGCCGATAATTTTAATTTGAAGACCTGAGATCGATCAGATTAAAACTCCTTGTGCACGACCTGGAATTCACAGTCGGAAAATTGATTGTCTTCGATGGTATTGTTAAAAGGTGCAACGTCCTGCATGGTGCGTGACGGGTATTTTACAGTATCAAACTTTCCCGTCCAGTCGGCATTTTTGCTGTCGCCAATTAAAATACCCGTGCTGCAATTGCTTATGTGATTATTTTTGATCAGGCAATCACTAGGGGCTACATAAAAACCAATCTCCGATTTACCTTTTGCCATTCCGTACATCAACCTGATTCCGGTAGGTAAGTTACTTAATTTATTATTCGTAACGGTATGATGGGTTCCGTTAATCCGAATTCCACCCGAACCACCTTTAAATGTATTGCTGTCTATCAGGCAATCATGCCCGCCACGCATGACCAGTTCGCCGTGACAATCTTCAAAATAATTATTGATATAACTGTTGCCTGAACTTTTATTGCTGATTACTTCACCTTCGCCATTACAACGGATAAAACGGTTATCGCGCACAATGGAACGTGAATTTAGCGTTCCCAGCAATACAGGGTCTTGTCCTACCTGTACACACTCTCCGCCATTAGTCCCTTTCCAGCTTACTTTATCTTTGTCCTGGAATACATTATGGTCTATCAATGAATTAAGCGGCACGGCATCTGTGGTGATTTTTACCTGCATTTCCTGGTTATCTGTATTTCCTGTAAAGCGGCAATGATCAACGCGGTTGTTTTCTCCATTACCCGATATTACAACAATAGGCATATACTGGGCCTTAACCGTATTTTTAGTAAAGGCACAATCGGTGATCCTACAATTTTTGGTATCCTTCATTTCAATTAAAACAGCATTGCTACCTTTTTCTTTATATACGGAACATCCTGAAAAAGCCAGGCCGGAGATTTCGGTAAAACTTCCTGTTAACAGGAACACAGGCTTTTTAACATCACCCGAAAATATAACTTTCCCGGAGGTATTAGCACGAATAATTATTGGTTTAACGTCTGTTCCATTGGTATTTACAGTTACTTCCCAGCCCGTGTAATTGCCATTGGCGATTATGATTTCGTCACCCGCCGTTACCACTTCAGCAGCCTTTTTGAATGCTTCTGGATTTGCCACATTATAAACTTTGCCGGAGACACTGGTAAGCGTGCCTACAAGGCAGGAAATTAATATGATTAAGTTCTTCATGTTGTTTTTAGTAAGATAGCAGGTCCCGGGTCAAGCGATATTAGAATGATTTTTGATTTTTGTTACAATTTTTCTTAACGCAAAAATAGTTAAATTTTCACATCGCATATTGTAATATCGCATAATGCAATAATGATCAGGAATCAGTTCACCGAAACAAATTAAAATCACATTATAAATGATATATTTGAATTGCTTTTGGGAATTGCTTTTCAGCGATTGTCCTTTAAACAGCAAGCAAAAAAGTGAAAAAAGTAGCATTAATTACAGGTGCCTCGTCGGGCATAGGAAAAGAAACGGCAAGATTATTGGCAGAGCACGGGTTTAGGGTTTATGCAGCGGCCCGCAGAATTGAAAGAATGGCGGATTTAACCGAGGCAGGAATCAGACTGCTGACCATGGATGTTACCAGCGACGACTCGTTGGTAAATGGCGTCAATGAAATCCTTAAAAACGAAAAAAGAATAGACCTGTTGGTAAACAATGCCGGGTATGGTTCATTTGGTGCACTCGAAGACGTACCCATTTCCGAAGCAAGGTATCAGTTTGAAGTTAATATTTTTGGTTTAGCCCGGTTGACGCAGCTGGTATTGCCAACAATGAGGCATCAGCACTCAGGGAGAATTATCAATGTATCATCGATGGGTGGTAGTTTTGGTGAACCTCACGGTTGCTGGTATCATTCGACAAAATATGCACTTGAAGGTCTGAGCGACAGCTTACGCATGGAACTGAAACAGTTCGGGATAGAGGTGATCATTATTCAGCCGGGGGCAATCCTGACCGAATGGAACACCATTGCCCGGGAGAACCTGCTAAAAATGTCGGGAAATACTGATTATAAAATTCTGGCTCATAAACATGTCAAAATGTTGGCTGATGCCGATCGAAGGGGTTCACAACCTATAGTTGTGGCCAAAACGATTGCAAAAGCTGCTATAACGCATCATCCAAAAACGCGATATGTGACAGGTCGGGGGGCAAAACTAATATTACTTTTGCGGAAAATTCTTTCGGACAGGATGTTTGATAGATTACTTTTAGGCCTGATGAAGTAATTAACTTTAATAAATCAATTCAATTGCCTGATCGTGAATATCCTGAGGGTGATTTTTACAGGAGCAACCGGAATGGTTTGCGAAGGAGTTCTTTACGAGTGTTCACAAATATTTTCAAAGAAAGGTATTGCTAAAAAATGAATAAAAAATGCATGTAATTATGGTTATTATTATTTCCTTTGGTATTAATAAATATAGATTATATCAACTTATATAACTGTAATTCTGCTTGTCAATATAAACCTATCCAACTAACTGACCATGAAACTAATCCACTTATTTTTAATTGCCTTTTCAGTTTTGATTCTGACATCATGTTCAGTTTCGAGTAGCTCCGACAATCTTAATTTAAAGATGCAGGATGTTCTGGGTTCCTGGAAACTATCAAAAGAATCATCAAAAATAATTAAAAAAGAAAACCAAAAAGCTGAAAATAAGGTAATAACCAGCTTTCAGTTGAGAGCAGATTCGACAGCTACAGTTTTTTTTGGAGATTCGATTGAAAAAAAAATGGATGGGACATGGGTTTGGAAAGCTGAGAAAAAAATTGGAAATAATGCTTTTGGATTTAGTTTAAAAAGTGACGTTGTTATTTATACTACAGGACACTTACTGGGTTTGCGATTAGATGAAACAGACGGGAAAGTAAATTTAACTGTGGGAGATTATTTATTTGTGAAGCAATGAATTGCCAAAAATCGCCCCTGTGAGTATTTCCAACTCTGTTCAACAACCTAAAGGAGTAAAAATGAAAAGCGGGAAGAAAGCTTTGGTCGTGATTGTTTGGGCAATTACTTTTGGACTTTCCTATTTTGCAGTTCAACAACTATTTTTTAAAGCACCTCCCTTAGATAAAATAATGATGGGAGTTGCCGATGAGATAAATAAAACCTGCCCATTCATGGTTGATTCCGAAACCAGACTTGACAATGCAATTTCATTTCCGAAAAATGTTTTTCAATATAACTATACGCTTGTAAATATTGAAAAAGCATCGACCGACACATTGGAAATGAGAGAATACCTGGAGCCAACTATAACCAACTATGTTAAGACAAATCCACAGATGAAATTTCAGCGTGACTCTAAGACGACCATAAATTATTACTATAAAGACAAGGCAGGATTATTTTTGATGCTGATTTCTGTGACCCCTGAAAAATATCAATAGTCTTGCTGGTGGTGCTGTTACAGGGGCTTATTAAATGGAGATTATATTAAACCGGCAAAATCAGTGTTATGGATATGAGAGAACTAAAAAAACATTTTAAACTTTTGGAGGTTCCCAAAAATTATTGTTCTCTGAATGGCGTTGAGTTGCCCGATCGAATAATTCTTTCCGGAGAATCCGAAAAATGGTTAGTATATTATTTTAGCGAAAGAGGAGAGCGTAGTAATGAAAGATATTTCTCAACAGAAGATCAGGCGTGTCAATACATATATGACCATTTGATAGAAAGGAAAAATATTTTGAATTGTTTTTCCTAGATTTTTTACAAAAGAGCTGACCAACAACTGTCGGGTAGCCTGCGGCCGAACAAAATGTATATTCTATCCATTTTCAGTAACAACACCCTAAGGTTTACCGTAAATATTTATAGTAATAATCGTATATGAAAGTCCTTCGGTGCAGCGCACGTTAACCTTTGTATTGCCCTCACCTTCGCCCTTTCAACCCAATCAACTGTTTTAAAAACCTTATTTTTAGAGAAATAACCTCAGTAGCACTCAGAATTACAGCAGAATGTGGCGCAACTACACCCTTAATTAAAAATCATCGGTTACATGCGCCGCAAGATGCCAAAATCGATCGGGGGAAGAGGCGAATGGGCGAATGGGCGAACTGGTGAAAGGGCGAACCGGCAAAGAGGCGAAATGAGAAGATGAGATAATTTGCCAATTTGCCAATGTGCTAATATGACATTTACCAACAAAACCTTATTTCTTTTTTTAAAATCCTTCTAAGTGTCACGCAAAGACCGCCAAAACCGCAAAGAAAAATCGGTAACCTTAACCTCAGTAGCCAATATGATCTTCCCCGCAACCTTACCTTATTACCATATTTAAAGTTCTATAAATTGATAAAGATACAGATATACTGATATTTATACGTGTTCTTATCAATAGCAACACCTAAACTTAGTATGAATCCGCGTTATCCCGGAGGGATTAAATATTAATGACCCCGGGTAAGCGATTCCGGATTCTCTTAATTATTAATAGATCCAACATTATTCGGAATCGTGCCACCCGGGGTAGGACGATAAACAAAACGTGCGGCGCAACTACTTTCCTAATTGAAAATCATCCTATCCATGCGCCGCAAGATGCCAAAATCGAACGTGCGAAAGGGCGAAGAGGCGAAAGGACGAAATGAGAAGATGAGAAAATGAGAAGATGTGTTAATTTGCCAATTGCTCCCTGCCAACAAAACGATATTTCCTTTTTAAAATTCTTCCAAGTGTCACGCAAATGACCGCAAAGAAAAATCTGTAGACTTAACCTTAGTAGCCAATATATTGTTTCCCAGTAAATTACCTCCGAAAACTGATTCACATTTATAACGTAATTCAAGTATTCAATAACAATATTGAATACTTGAATTAAATTACTATGTTTGCACGACAAATCATAGCGGTTATTTATGAAAGGACGGGAATTTAAAGATGCCATGTACGATGGGCTTTCTAAACTGCTCAAAGCCTTGTCGAATCCTTTTCGGCTTGAAATCATTGAAATGCTATCGCAAGGTGAAAAAAGTGTGGAAGGAATAGTACAGACAACAAACCTAAACGTTGCCAATGCCTCTCAGCATTTGCAGGTTTTAAAGAATGCAAACATAGTAAAGTCACGAAAAGAAAAGCAATACGTTTATTACTCACTGATCAACGATGAATTTTTATCGGTTTACCAGCATGTGATAAAATATGCAGTCCACGAAATTGCAGAACTGGAAAAAATCATGAACCGCCAACGCGAAGACAACAAATCGATCAATGCTGTGCAGCTCGATGAACTCGAGAGTATGATCAGCAATGAAGCTGTTTTGCTCCTGGATGTACGCCCTGCGATCGAATACGAATTTGGACACATTACCGGTGCCATTTCAGTCCCCATGAAGGAACTGATGTCTCAGCTTAAGGACTTATCAAAAGACATAAAAATTATAGCTTATTGCCGCGGACCTTTCTGTGTCCTGGCCGACGAAGCTGTGAAAATCCTGAGCGAAAAAGGATATTCTGTACGAAGACTTGACGAAGGATACCCGGAGTGGAAAGTGAAACAAATGGAATCCGGCAAGACTATCCAATAACTGATTATATTAATATTCGAATGCTTTAAGAATCAATTAATTAATAATGACATTCCTTATGAAAAAACAATTTGCATTATTTTTTATTGTTATCGCTGTATTAGGTTTTGCTGTTCCCTGTAAAACTACAGCTCAAAATAAAGTGGAAATAGGTTTTTGGTCGCAGGCCTGGTATCAGTATGTTGAAAATGGCAGGAACGGCGAAGGAATTAACGACTTTATGGTTCGTCGGGCTTATTTGTCGGTTAAAGGTCAGCCAACTGACTACCTTAGTTTTTTTACGCATATTGCTGTGGACCGTTTTGGGCAGGATGGCCTTGACAACCCATCACAGGGTCTGGGCAGTGGTTTGACATTTCGCGATTTATGGATTACTTTAAAGTTGAACGAGAGTTTTAAAATCCAGGCCGGGCGAATGTATGTTCCACTTACACGCAACTACGGCACTACTTCAACAAAAGCATTATTAACAACCGACCTTTCATTTATGCAGGGAGGAATTCGCGGAGGAATTTTCTATACCAGCAAGGTGGGCAGAGATGATGGCGTTACGCTTTGGGGAAATCCGTTTGATGGCCTTCTTCAATACCGGATGATGATTTCAGAAGGAATTGAAGACCTCAATAATCCGAATGATAACCTTCGCGTTGTCGGCCGGTTAGTGGTCAATCTGCTTGAACCGGAAAAGGAGTGGTTCAACCAGGGCACCTACCTTGGTCAGAAGAAAGTACTGAGTTTTGGTGCGGGTATTGATAAACAAAATAACCTGACTTTAAACAACTTCAACGGACAGGACAATCTGATCCGGACAGTTGACGGTTTCTTTGATTACCCGCTTGCAAAGGATGCCATAACTGTTGAGTCTGCATATATCCATATTGAAAATAGCACCCAAACGAATAATTTCGCGAAGCTGGCTCCAGGTGATAATGCGCAACTTTTCTACGTGCAGGCCGGTTTTTACTTTGGTACTCCAATCAGCAAAGGTAATCTCCAGCCTTATTTTCGTTATGAGACAGTATCTGTGGAGCAAAAGAGTAAAACAAGCTTTATGAGTGGTGGACTCAATTATTACATCAAAGGTCATAACGCAAAGATGAGCCTCGATTACACAAATATTAACCATTCGGACATCGAAAACCAGAGCATTGTTACCCTGCAGCTCGCGGTTGGAATATAATTTTAAATATGGAGCACCCGATTTATCTTGATTATAACGCGACAACCCCGATAGATCCTGAGGTTGCAGATGCAATGATCCCATACATCCATACATTTTATGGAAATCCTTCCAGTTCCTATTCGGTGGGAAGGCATAACAAGGATGCTGTTGAAAGAGCAAGGGAACAGGTAGCGGGTTTAATCAATGCGAAGCCCGAAGAAATCATTTTTACAAGTTGTGCCACCGAATCGAACAACCTTGCAATTATCGGTTATGTATTGGCCAATAAAGAAAAGGGCAGACACATTATAACTTCATCGGTTGAACATCCTGCCGTATCCGAAGTATGCAGACATTTGGTTTCATTGGGTTACGATATAACTATTCTTCCGGTTGACACTAACGGCAGGGTGAACCCCAATGATGTTGAAAATGCTGTTCGCCCCGATACTCTCCTGATTACAATTATGCACGCCAATAATGAAGTTGGGACCATTCAGCCCATAGCGGAAATTGCAGCAATTGCAAAACAGAGGAGTATTGCTTTCCACACCGATGCTGCTCAGTCTGTCGGGAAAATTGAGACTGATGTGACCAGGCTGGGGGTTGACTTACTAACCATTGCCGGACATAAACTATATGCACCCAAAGGAATAGGGGCTTTGTACATCAAACAGGGAACCAAATTGGCTAACATTCTGCATGGTGCCGGTCAGGAAAAGAGAATCAGGCCGGGTACCGAGAATGTAACCTGTATTGTTGGATTGGGTAAAGCCTGTGAAATTGCAAAAAGGGATTTTGACAAAAACCGTTTGAACATGAAAGCAATGCGGGACAGATTATTAAATGGCCTCAGAGGTAAACCTGGCAATATCGTAAAAGTTAATGTCAACCTTGAAAACAGTCTCCCAAACACCCTGAGTATCGCATTCGATAAAGTTGATGCCCATGCGCTCGCTTCAATTATCGGTAGCGATTTGTTAATCTCCACAGGGTCAGCTTGTCATTCCGGAGAAACCGAAATTTCTTCGGTGCTAAAAGCAATGAATCTGGATTACCTCACAGCCGCATCAACGGTTCGTATTTCAACAGGAAAAAACACAACTGCTGATGAAATTGACAGGGCCATCGAAGTGCTTGTGAAAACAGTAAATCAACTCACGAAATAATAAATCAATTAACTCACGAAGCAATAAATCAGTAATTTATGAAGAAGAATTTTATTTTATTTCTGCTCCTGGCATTTGTTAATGTAGTGGATGCCTATACCCTTAATTCCAACCCGGCCGGGGCTTCACCCACCTCTGTTGGCATAGTCATTTATTCGAACGATACCGAAACTGTTTGGAATGCAATGCGGCTGGCTAATTATTCCAAAAATCAGGGCGATACGGTAAGTATATTTCTTTTGGGCAAAGGTGTCGAACTCGATGACCTTGTAAAAACCGACAGCACCATGAAGGAACAAACCGACAAATTTTTGAGAACCGGCGGAATAATTCTGGGTTGTGGAACCTGCCTGACAAGCCGGAAAAAAAATGAACCGGAAGTATGCAAATTTTCGTCTCTCAAAGATTTGTATGAGTTGATTCGCAGAAACAAAATCGTACTGACATTTTAACATACCGGAATATGCTACAAAAAATCAGACAGGAAATGATGTCCCCGGAAAAAATGATTGAAATGTTTGTTTATAAGATCATAACTAATCAGCCGATCGAACAACTGGCAGAAAAAATACCCGCAGCCTGTGAGCAAAACAAATTTGCGTTGCTGTACACTTACGTTTATCATGAAATAGTTGAAAGTAAGGGGTTTCCGATCACCCGAAAAGTTTACATCTATGAGATATGTCAGGCAAAAACAGCGGCAGCTATGCTTACTGATTTTCCAGTTTTTTCCATATTTATGCCTTGCAAACTAGCTATTTACGAAGAGAATGGGAATACCGTTATTTCAACAATGAACATGGAGATAATGCTTAACGCTGTGCATTCCAATACGGCACTTTATAACGAGGCCACAACTCTTTTTAATACATTAAAGACATTAATAAAATCGCTATCTAATAATTAAAAATAAAGAAAATGAAAATTGGAATTATCATCGAAACCAAAGAGTTTGAAAAGGCATGGAACGCTTTTCGGTTTGCAGTTACCGCCAAAAAGCAGGGCCACGAGACAAAAGTATTTCTTATGGGTGAAGCTGTCGAGTGTGAAGGGTTGACCCACGAAAAATACAATGTCGATGAGCAACTGAAAAACTATGTGAACCTTGGGGGAGAAATTCTTGCCTGTGGTACCTGTATTAAATCACGTCATTTGGAAGATTCGATGGAAATTTGTCCCATCTCAACCATGGTTGACTGTGTGAACATGGTTGTCTGGGCTGATAAAACGGTCACTTTCTAAGTAGTTCAGTTTGCCCACTTCAGTGATTTCAAAATTAGGGAAATCATTTTCAGATAGCTTTTTGTTGATTTCAGTGCCGGTGCTTTCGGTGCTGAAATCAATCTAACCAATCCGTTGTAGAATACTTAAAAATCAGGTTGCGGCCTGGGATGTTGCAACCTGGCTGTCTTTAAACCTATATTTTATTGAATTTATCAGATTTGCATTACGAAAGTATCTGTTTACTTCATTTAAATGGGAACAAAATGACCCTCCATGCCATTTGTATGCGAAATTTCGATTTCCACAATTCCCCATCTTTATAAAATCTTTATACTCCAAAGGAATATCCTTACAAAACCCATATAGAATCCGGTGCATTTTTGTAGCGTAATAAAAAGTCTATTTATGAATGCTACGATTCTATTGATCACTTCCACATCGGTCGAAACTGCAACAACAACCGGCTATGAAATCGGCGCTGTAATCGCGTTGTTAATCCTGGTTTACTTACTCTATTCCCTTGCCAAACCTGAAAATTTTTAATATGACAACGCACGATTTCATTCAGGTATTGTTGTTTTTTGCCTTATTAATCGGGTTTACTCCGATTTTGGGCAACTACCTGAGTAAGGTATTTATGGGGCAAAAACATTTCATGCTCCCGGTTTTAGGTTGGCTTGAAAAGCTGACCTATAAATTAGTCGGAATAAACCCCGACGAAGAAACAAACTGGAAGAGGTTTACATTTCATCTGCTCGTGTTTAATCTGATTGGATTAGTATTTGTGTTCCTGGTTCAACTTCTTCAGGAATATCTGCCTTTGAATCCCACAAACCTTCCAAATGTAACGTGGCATTCTGCATTTAATACGGCTGTCAGTTTTGTGACAAATACGAATTGGCAGGGATACGCCGGAGAAACAACACTCAGTTATTTTGTTCAAATGATTGGGCTTACCGTTCAGAACTTTGTAAGTGCGGCAACCGGTATTGCTGTTTTACTGGCGCTTATCAGGGGTCTATCGCGTAAAACCACCGATAGGCTAGGTAACTTCCGGACAGATATTACCCGTACAATTCTGTATGTGCTTTTACCGCTTTCAATACTTTTTGCAGTTGTGCTGGTTGGTCAGGGAGTGGTGCAGAACTTTAAAAGTCATGAAACAGTACAGACTTTGCAAGGTGATCAACAGCTTATCCCGATGGGCCCGGCAGCTTCACAAATTGCAATAAAGCAACTTGGAACAAATGGCGGTGGTTTTTTTAATGCCAATAGTGCACACCCGTTTGAGAATCCTACTCCTGTGAGTGATTTCCTCGAAATGCTGGCTATACTGCTTATCCCCGCTGCATTGACCCATACCTATGGCAAAATGGTAGGTTCCACCCGACAAGGGTGGACTGTTTTTACGACGATGTTGGTTTTACTTGTCGTCGGTTTAACAATTTCCTTATATTCAGAGTATTCGACCAATCCGATTTTTGGAAATCTGCCTTTGATGGAAGGGAAGGAAACCCGTTTCGGAATCACAAACAGTGTACTTTGGTCAACAGCAACCACAGCAGCATCAAACGGTTCGGTAAATGCTATGCACGACAGCTTGTCGCCTTTGTCTGGAATGGTTGGCATGATCAATATAATGCTCGGTGAAATCATTTTTGGCGGGGTTGGGGCCGGATTATATGGGATGGTAATATTCATCATTCTTACTGTATTTATTGCCGGATTAATGGTGGGACGCTCGCCTGAATATCTTGGAAAAAAGATTGAAGCTTTCGAAATCAAGATGGCCATTATTGCAGTTCTCGCCCCAAGCCTTGTAATCCTCCTTTTCACGGCGTGGGCATCGGTAAGTAATTCGGGACTGTCGGGGCTTAACAATTCAGGTCCTCAGGGGTTCTCCGAAATCCTGTATGCATTTAGTTCTGCTGCCGGAAATAATGGAAGTGCTTTTGCCGGACTAAACGCGAATTCGGTTTTTTACAACCTCACACTGGGATTTGGAATGCTTATTGGACGTTTTGGTATTATTATTCCTGTTCTGGCAATTGCCGGGAATATGGCAAAGAAGAAGATTACTCCACCTTCGGCCGGTACTTTTAAAACAGACAATGGATTATTTATCGGATTATTAATTGCGGTCATCATTATCGTAGGTGGCTTAACATTTTTTCCGGCTTTATCGCTTGGCCCGATCATCGGGCATTTGTTAATGAACAATGGTATTACATTTTAATTTCCTGGTGACATGAGTGCGAAACAAAGTATAAGTATTTTTAACAGCAAGTTGGCGCTAAAGGCAGCAAAAGACAGTTTCGTGAAATTGAATCCTGCCGCAATGATTAAAAACCCTGTTATTTTTATAGTTGGAATAGGGGCGGTACTTACCACAACCATTGTCTTTACCGGAATCGTGCAGGGAAATTTTTCTTCATTTAATCTTCAGATAGCTATCTGGCTTTGGTTTACTGTATTGTTTGCCAATTTTTCTGAAGCTATTGCCGAAGGCAGGGGAAAAGCGCAGGCTGAGAGTCTGCGTAAAAACCGCACACAAACAGTCGCCCGAAAAATTGATGGCAAACAGGAAATCCTGGTGAATGCCACTGAATTAAAAACGGGTAATGTTGTTATTTGCGAAGCCGGAGATATTATCCCGTCAGATGGCGAGGTTATTGAAGGGATTGCCAGTATTGATGAATCGGCTATCACAGGTGAATCGGCCCCTGTTATCCGCGAAAGCGGAGGTGACCGATCGGCGGTAACGGGGGGAACCAAAGTTATCAGCGACCGGGTGCTGATCCGCATTACATCCGAACCGGGTAATACGTTTATTGACCGTATGATAGCCCTGGTTGAAGGTGCGAAGCGACATAAAACACCCAATGAAATTGCACTTTCGATCCTGCTTTCAGGTTTGTCAATCATTTTTCTTCTGGCAGTAGCTACACTTCCTGCTTTTTTTGGATACAGTCTTTCAGCATCAGGTTTGCCGGCATCGCAGAATCTGACGATCCCTGTATTAATTGCGTTACTGGTTTGTTTAATACCAACTACCATAGGCGGTTTGCTTAGTGCCATTGGCATAAGTGGGATGGACAGGTTATTGCAGCGCAATGTGATTGCAACAAGTGGTCGTGCCATTGAAGCTGCCGGGGATGTTGATGTCCTGTTGCTTGATAAAACCGGGACAATCACCCTGGGTAACCGAATGGCTACAAAATTTTTACCGGCAGAGGGCATAACCATAGAAGAACTTGCTGATGCAGCCCAGCTTTCATCCTTATCAGACGAAACACCTGAAGGGCGTTCAATTGTAGTTCTTGCCAAAGAGCAATTCAACATTCGTGGCCGTCAGGTCCACCAGCTAAATGCGATATTTATACCCTTTACGGCACAATCGAGAATGAGCGGTGTTGATTTTAAAACCGAAGACGGTAAAATTCATAGGATTCGTAAGGGTTCATCAGAAGCCATTCGCACATTTGTGCAAAATAACAATGGCTTCTATACTCAGAAAATACAGGATATCGTTTCAGAATGTGCACGGCAAGGTGCGACACCATTAGTTGTAGCCGAAGATAAAAAGGTACTTGGAGTTATCCATCTAAAAGATATTGTAAAAGGAGGTATCAAACAGCGTTTTGCAGAACTTCGTAAAATGGGAATCCGTACAGTGATGATTACCGGCGACAATTCGCTGACTGCAGCAGCAATAGCTGCGGAAGCCGGGGTGGACGATTTTATGGCCGAAGCCACTCCTGAGGATAAATTACGCCGCATACGCCAGGAACAGGCAAAGGGGCATCTGGTTGGAATGATTGGGGATGGTACAAACGATGCACCGGCACTTGCACAAGCCGATATTGGTATTGCTATGAACACAGGTACCCAGGCTGCCCGCGAAGCCGGAAATATGGTTGATCTCGATAGTAATCCCACTAAACTAATTGAAGTTGTTGAAGTTGGCAAACAATTGCTGATGACCCGTGGTTCGCTAACGACTTTTAGCATTGCCAATGATGTAGCTAAATATTTTGCAATCATACCCGCTATTGCTATTTCGCTCTATTCGGATAAGACCGGCAATGGACCTTTGTCTGCACTTAATATTATGAACCTTGGTTCTTCGCAGAGCGCGATTTTAAGTGCTGTAATTTTCAATGCAATTATTATTGTGCTGCTAATTCCCTTGGCTTTGAAAGGTGTTCGTTACCGGCCGGTATCTGCCAATACAGCTTTAACCCGTAACCTTTTAATCTTCGGTTTAGGTGGAATTATCGCACCTTTTATTGGAATTAAACTGATTGATCTGCTTATAAATCTATAATTCATTGGTTATGGAATACTTAATAAAAAACCTAATTACTTTTTTAATCAGTAAAAGAAACCAGGAGATTAAGAACATTGAAACGTATAAACAATATGATATTAAGGACTTGATCCTGATTACTTCAGGCAAAATAATGGAACTTGACAACATTATTGAAAATCTTAAAGAAATGCTTAAATACCACTCACTTACAAACCAGATGTAATTATGAAAACGCTCATCATATCTTTGAAAATCTTTCTGTTCTTTACTTTTATAACCGGAATCGTTTACCCGCTATTGGTAACGGGCATTGCACAGCTTATATTCCCTACAAAAGCAAACGGAAGTTTAATTGTAAAGGATCACACAACAGTTGGAAGTGAATTGATCGGTCAGCAATTCGGGAGTGCGATCTATTTTACTTCCAGGCCGTCAGCGGTTTCATACAACACACTACCGTCGGGAGGCTCAAATTATGGTCTGACCAATCGGAAACTGAAAAATCTTGTTGATGAACGTAAACATTACTTTATAGCTTTTAATCAATTAGATAGTCTTGTTATAGTTCCTTCCGAAATGCTTTTTGCATCGGCCAGCGGCCTCGACCCGCATATTTCACCCGGAGCGGCAAGGCTGCAAGTCGAACGGATCGCAAAGGCCCGAAATTTAACGATTGTTCAAAAGCAAAAATTGATGCAAAGTTTAAGTGAACTTACCGAAGCTCCTCAACTTTTATGCTTTGGCGATGAAAGGATTAACGTATTATTGCTAAATTTGAAGTTGGATGAAGTAAAATAACCACATAGTCACATAGTAAACATAGGAATAAATGAACCATATAGGTACATAGGGCACATAGAAAGAAAAAAAAGAAAAACTATGTGTTTCTATGTGGCTATGTGGTAAAAAAAAAAGAATCATCATGATAACTCAAACCTACATTGACCAGTTGACATACAAAATCATAGGTTGTGCCATCGAAGTCCATAAACAATTAGGACCAGGCTTACTCGAAAGTATATATGAGAAATGCCTGATTCATGAATTAAGACTATGTGGTTTCGATGTTAAGAGTCAAATGTCTATACCTTTGATATATAAAGGCATAGATATGGAATGCAATTTGCGGTTTGATATTTTAGTGAATGATCTGGTCGTTTTGGAAGTAAAAGCGGTAGTGTTGATGCTTCCAATTTTTGAAACAGTGTTGTTGACCTATATGAAACTCCTTGGAAAACCAAAAGGGATTTTGTTTAATTTTCATTGCAGAAATCTTTTTCATGAAGGCCAGAAAACATTTGTTAATGAGTTTTATGCGAAACTTCCGAAAGAATAAACCACATGGTCAAATAGTAAACATAGAAATAAATGAACCACATAGGCACATAGGAAACATAGAGATAAATGAACCACATAGGCACATAGGAAATATGGAAATAAATGAACTACATAGGCAATTAGGAAAGAAAGCATAATGTCATATTGAAAAATCTATGTGTTTCTATGTGGCTATGTGGTTATAGAAAAAGCTATGTGTTTCCAGGTGACTATGTGGTAAAATAATAAAGAATGAACAATTTCGACGACAACCGCCCTGATCCTGATGAACTTTTAGCTTCTCTGGCAAAAGAAGAAGAAAAAAGCAAACGGGGGAAACTTAAAATATTTTTCGGAATGTGCGCCGGTGTTGGCAAGACATACACCATGCTGCAAACTGCCCAGGCCGAAAAGTTGAAAGGCAGTGAAATTATCGTTGGATATGTCGAAACACACAACCGGTCAGAGACGGCAGAACTTGTTGAGGGTTTTGAATTGATTCCCCGAAAAGCTTACAAATACAAATCTACCCTTGTTCAGGAAATGGATCTGGATGCTATAATTGCCCGTAAACCTTATATTGTGCTTGTCGATGAATTGGCTCACACCAATGCTCCCGGAAGCCGCCATACAAAAAGGTATCAGGATGTTCAGGAAATTCTCGAAAATGGAATCAATGTTTACACAACATTAAACGTACAGCATCTGGAAAGCCGTTCTGAAACGGTTGCTCAAATAACCGGGGTTATTGTACGTGAAACGTTACCTGATGAGATATTTGAAAATGCAGATGAAGTCGAATTGGTTGACCTTACACCGGATGAGTTGTTGCAAAGATTATCCGAAGGAAAAGTCTATACTCCTGAACGTTCAAAACAGGCGATTGAAAACTTTTTTCGCAAGGGGAATATCACTGCATTAAGGGAAATGGCCTTGCGAATTGTAGCTGATCGGGTTGATAAACAATTGCATGAATATATGCAACTTAAACGGATCAAGGGTCCGTGGAAATCGGGTTTGCATCTTTTGGTTGCAATCGGTTATACGGAGCAATCAACAAAATTGCTCCGTTGGGCAAAGAACCTTTCCTATTCAATGGGTGCCTCTATTCAGGCCGTCTATGTAGAGACTTTGCACGATCTTACACCCAAAGAGCGTGAGCAATTGGATAAAAATATTAATCTGGCCGGTCAGCTTGGCATTAAATTCAGAATCATTACCAACTACGATGTTGTTAAGGCTATTGTCGATTTTGCCCAAAAAGAAAATGTAACTCATATTATAGTCGGCAAACCCCGTGTTATCAATATTATATCAATGTTACGGCTGGGCAACTTTGTAAACAGGCTTATTCGTTATAGCGGAAACATTGATGTTTACATTCTTGGGTCCGAGGATGAGGCGAAAGATAAATACAAGGAAAAAGTTTCAGTCCCGTCGTTCTCCTCAAATATCCGGCAATACCTGTTAGTGTCCGTTTTTGTTATGCTATTATCCAGTCTTTGCTATCTTATAAAAGATTATGCCGGGTATCAGGTGGTTTCTTTCAGCTTGTTGATTTTATTATCTGTTCTTGCACTATTTTACGGTACGGGACCAATTTTGCTGGCGGCCACAATGAGTGCATTTATCTGGGATTATTTTTTCATCCCGCCGCAATTTACAATGCATATCGAAAAGCCTGAAGATATTCTCATGCTGATCATGTTCTTTATCATTGCCTTGTTGAATGGTATTCTGACTTCAAGGGTTCGCCACCAGGAGAAAAAAATCAGGATACGCGAAGAACGTACCCACGCGCTCTACCAGCTTACCCGCGATTTAACAATGGCACCCGGGATCGGTGAAGTTACTACCATTGCAATCCGGTATATTCAAAAGTATTTCAGGTTAGATTGTGCCATCATTCTTAAAAATGATTCAAATATACTTGACAGCCAGTTAAACCATGAAACCAAAATTAAACTCACCGATAACGAGTTAAGCATTGCCAACTGGGTTTATAAACATGCGGTTAAAGCCGGAAAATATACCGATACGTTACCTTCCACCGATTATACATTTTATCCGCTGACTGGAACAAAGGACAATATGGGTGTAATTGCAGTTAAACATTTTAATGTATTTACACAAGGCGAAGAGCAATTTTGGGAAGCGTTTCTCGCACAAATATCCAGTAAATACGAACGTGAGTTTTTGAGGAATGCAGCTAAAAAAGCATATATCCTGAGTGAATCGGATAAACTCTACAAAACTCTTTTTAATTCTATTTCACACGAGTTGCGCATCCCTGTGGCTACAATGATTGGCGCATCCGACACTCTTTTATCTCAAAGCTATCCCGAAGAGACAAAAGTGAAATTGTATTCCGAAATTAATACAGCCGCAATAAGATTGAATCAACTAATAGAGAATCTTTTAAATATGTCTCGTCTCGAATCGGGTCGTATAACTCCACGGCTCGATTGGTGTGATGTCAATGATCTGGCAAATAAAGTTGCGGATATCCTACAACCGGAATTGCGTCCTTTCAGGTTCCATATTGTGATTCCGGCAAACATGCCATTGGTGCAAATCGATTTTGGACTCATGGAACAGGTGTTGCATAATCTTATTTTAAATGCCACACAAAATGCCCCGGCCGGATCATCAATCAGGATCAAATTTTTTCACGATAACGGGTTTCTTACCATTCAGGTAATGGATCGGGGTGCCGGATTTCCAAATGATGAATTACATTTGGTGTTTAATAAGTTTTATCGCGGAAAAGATACAAAAACCGGGGGAACAGGCCTTGGATTGTCAATCGTAAAAGGGTTTGTCGAAGCGCATCAGGGCAAGGTAATTGCCGAAAACAGACAGAACGGAGGGGCACTGTTTACAATTAAAATTCCGGTAAAAAGTATAAACCATTTAGTCACCTAGAGAACAAAGAAAAAAATAATATCCGGAAAGTCTCACTGAAAAACTATGGGTTACGATGTGACCATGTGGTAAACAATAATTTTAAACTCATGCACGAAACAATTCTGATCATCGATGACGAAGTCCAGATCCGGCGCTTGCTCGAAATAACGCTTTCGGCAAGTGGATATAAGATTTCGGAGGCGACAACCGGTAAGGAGGGGCTCACACTGGCTGCAACCCGACATCCTGCGTTAATCATCCTTGATTTGGGTTTGCCCGATGCCGATGGTCTTGATATTCTTAAGAAATTACGTGAATGGTACGACAAACCAATCCTGATCCTTTCAGTACGTAATTCGGAAGATGACATCATCAAAGCCCTGGATTACGGAGCAAACGATTACCTTGCGAAGCCATTTCGTACAGGCGAATTATTGGCGCGTATCCGTGTTGCCATTCGTCAGAGCCTCGGAAGTCCGGACAATCCGATCCTCGAATTCGGATCCTTAACAATTGATTTATCCAACCATACGGCCCGTAAAAACAACGAGTTAATCAAACTGACCTCTACCGAGTTTTCATTGTTGGCACTATTGGCCAAAAACGAAGGACGTGTGTTAACTCACCAACATATTCTAAGGGAAGTCTGGGGCATGGGTTATATTGAACAGACCCAATATCTGCGGGTTTTTATTGCTCAGTTGCGAAAAAAGATCGAAGATGAACCCTCAAAACCAAAACTGCTTAACACCGAGTCGGGGATTGGTTATAGATTTGGATATTAGTGACAATAGACTAAAGCCGTTTGAATGCAAGAATTCAACTAAATTATTATCATTATCTTTGTTAATGTAAGCAAGTGTTCTGGAACATAATTTCAGGAAGCACGGATTTTTATAGTTAAAAAATATAAAACGGTGATGACAATACAAAGGAGCCAATAATAGAGATATCGCACGGATAATCCGGTCAGATATAATAGTTATGCCCCCTAATTAAAAAACTGACAGCGAGAATGATTTACAGTAAAAATAAATAATTAAAAGAGAAACCCAAAATGAAGAAACTTCTGCTAATTTATTTATTTATGCTAATTGCGGTATTGGAAATCTGTGCTCAACAAATTTATTCAGATGAACCTTCTGATACCAGGACTTTTAACTCCGGATGTTCGATTATTACCATATCAAAGGGAGATAGTGTTTTTTTCGGAGGTAATGACGACTATATCAATCCTGATTCCTACTATTGGGTGGAACCAGGCGATTCATCCAAATACGGCGTAATCTGGATTGGTACACCGGATAATCCCCAACAAGGGGTCAACGAAAAAGGTTTGGCATACGATGCAAACGGGTTACCAAGAGTTGAAGTCAATCCGCACAAAGAGCGAATCCCGGTTAAAGGAGAATACTACCATCATTATATCATGCAGATCATGCATGAATGCTCTTTGGTTGAGGAAGTCATCAGTTGGGTCAATCTCCATCAGCACTATCCGTATATGCATGATCAATTGCACTTTGCCGATGCCACAGGGGAGGCTGTAATTATTAGTGCCGGTGTAAATGGCGAAATGGTGTTCACACGAAAACCACCGGGTGATGGATTCCTGGTTTCCACCAATTTCAATGTTGCCAATCATTCCAATAGTTATGGATATCCTTGCTGGCGTTATGACAAAGCTCAGGAACTGCTGGGTTCCCTGCTTAAAACAAAAGATCCATTAACTATCAGTGATGCTACAGCTATTATGGCCGCCGTCCATATGGAGAAAGGTTCCAGTTGGACGATTGAAACAATGGTCGCCGATTTGGTTCATGGAGTGGTGTATATATATTATTTCTTCCAATATGATCGTCCTGTTGTGTTAAATGTCAAAAACGAATTATCCAATCCCCGGGAACCAGGGCCGCTCAGCAAACTTTTTCCTGAGGAGGTACAACAGGAAGCGGCCAGGCGATATCATGCGGCCCAGGCTAACCTTCGGATAAACTGGATTGCCGGTATAACCTGGCCTGTTATCCAGTTGGTAAGTTTGATTTTGTTGTTTCTCAACAGGGGTCTCTTTAAAAGAGGATTCCGGTTTTGGATAACCGCTGTGATGTTTCTTGGTCCGGTTGCGTTGCTGGCAGGATTATTTGCATTAAAGAGATGTAAAACAACTTTCTGTCGGAATGCAATTATTGAAACACTGGGAAACCTTATACCAGTTGTGGTCTCATACATCATAGTGAATACAATTCTTATATTAAGTATGTTATCCGGGAATGTTCCCATGCCCATACAGGTCGCAGTGATGTTTGGTCTGCCCATAATTATGGGATTGGCGTTCCATTTAGCGTTCCTGGCTCCTGTCAGCAATAGGAATTTTGGACGGTTTTTATTACAATGCGTCCCCATGATATTGGTTACCACCTTCACGGGATTGGGAGGAATCTTTCCCATCGCAATGCCATTGGTGATCAAGAGTCTCAATATGTCTCTTTTAATCCCCCTGTCTCCTTTAGCCGTGCTGACCTGGTGGGCAATTGTCGTTCTGGGGGCTCTGCCGGGCGGATTTTTAATTTTCCTTTTTCAACGCTGGACCATAAAAAAAGGCTTCCGGTCATGGTCTATTCTTACATCTGGTGACGGGGAAATTATGATTCCTAAATGGGGTAAGCTCTGGTGGTGGATCCTGATCAGCGTGGGCATTCTCTTTGCCGGACTTTTGATTGGTGTCGTATTGGCAAAGTAAATGATTTTGGTTAACCAGGATCTATTTCAAACTAATACTCCGGATAGTATGTTATACACATAAAACGGGAACTGCAAAAAATTACAAATTGTGATCTGAAAACTGTCATAAACTAACTTCAAAAACGACAATATGAAAGATGATATATTCATATGGCACGAACTCGACACGAACGACCAAAAAAAGAGCGGTAACTTTATGAATGGATTATTTGGTTGGACACTTAAGGAGATTGACGCTGGAGAATTTGGTATCTATACTATTTTTCAAAAAGACGGACAAGACATTGCAGGTATGATGAATCCTACAAAAGAATCACCAAATAGGCAGTCGCAATGGCAAACCTACATTTCAGTGGACGATGTAGATGAGTTTACACAAAGAGCGATTGAGTTAGGTGGTAAAGTTTTAGTTCCACCGCACGATGTTCCGGGATTCGGAAGAGTATGTTTGATTTCAGATCCTACTGGTGCAAATATGCCTTTAGTGATGACAATAAATAAGGATTGAAAAGCAGCAAAAGATGTGTTTTGAAATATAATTTCAGAAAGTACGAACTTTTACAATTGAAAAATATAAACATGAGAAAAGCCATTACTCTTTTCGCCATTTTTTTTGATTGGTTCCAATCATTTGGACAAATGGTAATGTCGGCAGTAGGAATTAATCCTGCAAATTATATTTTCCGTTCAACAAAAACGATAAAAAGTTCATTTTAGTATTTACAAAGTATGAAAGACAGGGAAAAATTCCGGATGAGAGAGACTTTATTATTTTGTGGTATTATAATTTTATTCATTGGATGCAGTAACCAATCTCAGACAAAAGGTAAGGAACAGAAATCAACAATATCCTTGCCCGATAGCATTAAATTTGACACCTCCCGCTTTGATTTAGAACCAGACATTCGTCTCTTTACGGCTATGGCATTTGCCAATATTTCAGGTTACGACCACGAAAACACGGTTATGTCCAGTGAGCGGTTGAAAATGAGAAATTATTTAGATTCCATTTTATCAAAAGAATATAAGGAAAAAATTGCCGGAACTTTTAAAGCAACCGACCGAACAATATTTGCAACCGTTGGAAGCAAGGCCTTCAATCTTTCGCTGCCACCTGGCCTTAACTGGCTCCCGGACTCTGCTACCTTAACTACTCCTGTATATCGTAAACATGAAAAATTCGCTGCCCTGTTGAATGAATTTTATTTTAAAGCCGGTATTCCATCTTTATGGAGTCAATATTATCCGGAATTAAAGAAGAAAAATTACGAATATGCACCTTATTTTGATAATGCCATTAAAGATATAAAAGTATTTTGCAGGATTAATGAAAGCTGTTTTGATTCCGTTAAATTTCATTTCAACGTTTGTCCCTTCATGCAAAATGAATCCGGATTTACTTGTAAATCTAAAGATGACATTTACATAATTGTATCACCACGAAAGACTTTACCAGGACCTGATGCATTTTACCACGAAGCCTTACACCATATTATCAATCCGATGGTTGATAAAAACAGATTACTATTACACAAATATAACCAGATAACAAGTATTGGAAAGGAAAGCCGGGTTATTGTTTTTAATTATATAGATGACTTATTGTGTGAATCCATGGTAAGAACAATTGATTATCTCTTACGGGAGAAATATTATGGCTGGAGCAGGGAAGAAACATTGGAAAAAATAACTAATCAATACGGTTCCGGGTTAATATTTATGCCTTTCCTTTATGAAAAGCTGTTGGATTATAATGAAAGTTCAGTTTCGCTTGAAGAATATTTACCAGTGATAATTAATCAAATAGATATCGAAAAAGAAAAGAAAAGGTGGACTTCATTTATTAAAGCCAAATGTATTACTGCAAACAATTAGGATTTCATAAGGTCTGAAAGACCTAAATTGCGACAGATATGAAAAAATTTGTAAATTTATACCGGATTTAAAGACAAAAATCATGAATACCAGTCAATTGAAACAAGAACTAATTCATAGGATTTCACGAATCGAAGACATTGATTTTCTTATTGCCATTAAAACCATTTTGGACTACAAGAGAGAGAACTTTATTGAATTAACGGCTGATCAGGAGAAAGAATTACTTTTTGCAAGTAAAGAAGGGAAAAAAGGAAATGTGATTTCGCAAGCAGAAATGGATCATAAAGTAAATGAATGGCTAAGCACGAAATAATTTGGACAAAAATTTCCGAAATTCAGTTACAAGAAATTCTTGAATACTTCACCAAAAGAAACAAAAGCGTTTTTTACTCAGGAAAACTTTATAAGAAGATTACGACCGAACTTAAAACAGTCGCGAAAAATCCCGAATTAGGAATAAATACAAAACTAGACCATATTAAAGGACTGATCATTGACGATTATATTCTATTTTATGAAATATTTAAAGACCGCATAATTATCCTGAAAGTTTGGGATTGTAGACTGAATCCTGACAAACTAAATATTTCCAGATAATTATCAACCAAAGCCAATAATTAAGTCTTTATGTGTCTGTAATCTGAAAGACCCAGTTGGAAGCGCTGGTTGACCTAATCCCGTTTTTAGCGAATTTCCCGGATCATAGCAGTATGCACTTTTCGGGAGCTTTTTATTTCTTTGTCCGGGACATACTTTTCCTCAAAGGCGACATAAATGCCGTAAAAATGTCACCTTTAAACCGCAAGACAGTTAAAAAAATATGTTGTAGTTTTGAATGTAAAATCAAGACTGATTTAATATGGAAACAATTGGTGCAAAAATTTTTGAAATTAGAAAACGGAAAGGATTAACCCAGGAGAAACTTTCAGAATTGTCAAAGATTAATTTGAGAACTTTACAACGAATAGAAAAAGGAACGTCTGAACCACGTAGTGACACTCTAAATAATCTTTGTCAGGTTTTAGAAGTGAATATGGAAGATCTTCTTGATTATGGGAAAACTGACGATTTGAAGTTTCTAAAATATTTTCATCTATCCGTATTGACATGCATGTTCTTTCCACTTGGGAATGTCATTCTTCCATTGGTTTTATGGCTGACAAATCGTAATAAAATCATAGATTTAAATGTGCAAGGCATTAATGTTCTGAACTACCAGATTTTATGGTCTTTGTTGTTCTACTTCATTTTTATGTTATGGTTTATCTTTAGTATAAACCATTGGAATAATAAAAACCTGTTTTTATTCGTAATAGTTGGGTTATATTTGGTAAACATAGTATATCCCTTAATAATAAGCGCTTTAATCAGTAAAGGCGTTTTGAAAAAATTTTATTTCACCCCTTTTCAGTTTATAAAAAATAACTGAGATCAATAGTTAGTAGTATATTAATTCCCATTAACGATCATTTTAAAAAACCTTCAAAACAAAAAAAATGAAGAAGATAATAGTACTTGTTTTAGTTGTTTTATGTCTAAGAAGTTATGCTCAGGAAAAACAACTTACTAAAGTTCCAAAAATTGACAAAAGAGTAGAACTCTTAAGTATTGTTTTTCGGTTGGCAGGTAATAGGGAGTACAATGCAACTTACTTCAAAAAATACACTGATAAGATTGAGAACCATTTTGGAGCCTATAAAGATCATGAATTAATTGTGTTCTCAAGGGGTTTAAAAGAAAAAAAAGGAATATCGTATGATGCAGTTATGAATATGGCTGTAATTCTTGATGATAACCTTAATCCTTTAATTGATTTTTCTGCACAAGTTCCTGAAAAAAGATGGAGTCTGGATGATGCCAATAAATTTGTTAGGCTACTTAAAGAATTTTACAAAGAGGCTAAATGTGAAGAATTCTTCAAAGATAATGAAGCATTATTCCAGGATGTCGCTACAAGATTCCGTCCGGCTTATGAAAAGTTAGACTTGAATTGGTTTCAATCTTTTTATGGAAAAAAGGGCGACGAGCATTTCACCATCTTCATTAGCCCTTCTTTTGTGGGCAATTACGGAATTTCGTGTAATATTCCTGATGCCAGGAAGGAAGTATTTGCAATAATAGGATCTGGGATTATTGATGAATCAGGCATGCCCTTTTACAAGCAGGAAGAATACTTACCAACTATTATACATGAGTTTAATCATTCGTTTGTAAATCCACTTTTGGCAAATCACAGGGATTATTTTGAAGAATATGGTATAAAAATTTATAAAGCAGTGGAATACGAGATGAGTCGTCAGCAAGCCTATGGGAATTGGGAGATTATGCTAAATGAAGCATTAGTGCGGGCATCAGTAATTAAATACTTTACAGATCATGGTGCGAGTGAATCCGGAATTCAGATGATGCAAAATATCGAATCAAGCAACGGCTTTCTATGGATTAAAGGACTTGTTGCTGAACTAAAAAAATACGATAATCAAAGAGACAATTACCCAACCCTTGAAAACTATATACCTAACCTGTCAAATGCTTATAAAACATTTGAAGATAAAATTAGTCAATTTGATGCACAAAGGCCTAAAGTTGAATCAATAACCGGGTTTACAAACAACGCGACCAGTGTAAGTTCTCAAATTAAAACCATAACTATAAATTTCGACAGAGCATTATCCGGGAAAGGCTATTCGGTGAATTATGGTGTAAAAAGGAAACCAGCTTTCCCGAAATTTGGTAAAATCTACTACACTAATGATAATAAATCAGTTGTAATGGAAGTTTCGTTGATGCCAAATCAGGAATATCAATTTGTTCTAACCGGCAAAGATTTCAAAACACCGGAGGGCCTGGGATTAAAAACTTATGAGGTTAACTTTATGACAAGCAAATAACCGAAACGCGAATAATATTGTATGAGTAAGGGCAGATTCATTGTAAAATGTCAAGGGGTGTAGCCCGTTCAAAATTCGTAGCGGTTTGACAGGCAAGTGACCATCAATCTGCCACTATTCATACTATTTAACGTTAAGCCGGAATTGGAAATTATTTTTTTTGTCCGGATGAGTTTATCTATAGTGGTTTCTGCCAGGTAACACCAATGCCATCCAAACACAGCTTTTTAAGTGCTCATCGGCCACACGTTCACCTCCGTCTTACAAGGAACTATTTCACAATGCTGACAGTCAGTTGTTTATATTTATTAACATTAATTTATCATTTAAATGTTGCAACATATAATGGTATAACGTATATTTGCACCGAATTAAAAAATACTTTATAAGAATATGGATACGAAAATACTGTTCAACGGAAGACGATCGGTCAATCATTTTGATAAGAACCAGTCAATTGATAAGAACCTTTTAAAAGAAATTGTTAATCTGGCTGTACTTGCTCCTTCCGGATTCAACCTGCAACCCTGGCGGCTAATTGCCGTAGAAACCGATGATAGCAAGCAAAAACTGTATGAACTGGCCAACAACCAGGACAAAGTACTGGAGGCACCTGTCACCCTTATTATTGTAGCTGACAAAGAGGGATATTCCGACAGCAATCCGGTATGGCAGGAAATGCTTCAAAGTGTTGGAGGCAACCTTAAAATTGTAGACGGGGCAAAAAAGGCAGCAGCCTTTCTTTACGGATCGAGTGAAGAACGGAAAATTAAATTTGCTGAAAGTAATGCCGGATTATTTTCAATGGCCTTAATGATGGCAGCCTCTGAATTCGGAGTTGATTCTCATCCCATGAGTGGCATTGATTTTGACGGTATTCACAAAACTTTTGGTTTAAAGGAAAGTGAGACCGTTGTGATGATTATTTGTCTTGGCTATTTTGATGCGTCAAAAAAACTTTATCCGCGCAGACCCCGCAGGGCGTATAATGAGATAACCTCTGTAGTTTAATTTGCATAAATTAAATTGTAAAATTATGACACTTGAGGAAGAAATAAAGGGGCATTTCAGAAACGATTATCACAAAGGATTGATAAACCTCTCCTACACGGCGAGGCTGTTAAGTTATGAATTTATTCAGTCCCTGAAAAAACATGAAATCACGGAACAGCAATACAATGTTTTGAGAATATTACGTGGATTTCGTGCCGAAGCCCCTCTTTCGATCGGGTTTATCAAGGAACGCATGCTCGATAAAGACTCCGATGTCAGCCGGATTGTAGAACGCCTTTTTGAAAAAGAGATGGTCAGCCGAAAGGAAAATTCGGCTGATCGCAGACAAAAAGATATTGAGATAACCGCAAAAGGGTTACTCTTGCTCGACAGCATGTTAGACTGCGAAATGCAGGCAGACAAATTGCTGAAAAACCTGACCGCAGAAGAAATTCAGGAATTCAACCGGTTATTGGATAAAATACGTAATTGATAAAAATGATGGAAAAGAAAATAAGTTTTACAGCCAGCGGACAACGGGCGGATATTGGCGATATGATCATTTATCGTATGCTGCCTAACCGGTATGCAGATGCTGTCGGTCCGTTTGTCTTCCTGGACCATATTGCACCAACCCTTCATCCGGACGATGACAATTCAAGGAAAAAGGGTACGGGTCCGCACCCACACAGGGGAATCGCCACGCTGACCTATGTATTGAACGGTATAGATGAACATTTCGATAGCAAAGGGAATCACGCCACGGTAAGTTCCGGAGGCATACAATGGATGAAAGCCGGCAATGGAATAATACATGAGGAAAATCTAACGGTTGATCCTGCAAAAAATGACAGGCTCACGCATGGATTTCAGTTCTGGATCAATCTCCCGTCGAAGAATAAGGCAGAGCCACCGGAATATATTGCTGTCCAGGCCAGTGAAGTTCCAATCGGAATACTGGAAAACGAAGCGGGCTGGATTAAGGTAATTGCAGGCGAATACGAAAATTTAAAATCCAAAATCCCCGGTTACCCGGAACAGTTTTTATATCATATCCATATTGAACCCGGAAAACAATTCAAATTATTCACCGTAAACGGATGGGAGTATGGTGCATTTTTGCCACTAAACAGTGCCTCGATTAATGGTGCCGAATTTAACTCCGGTGAATTCATTGAATTTGACAGGAATGGCGGGACAATTGAGATTAGTAATCCTACGATGGCAGTGACGGATGTTTTACTATTTGGTGGTGAAAGGTACAACGAACCAATCGTTGCAGAGGGACCATTTGTAATGAACAGTAAACTTGAGATTGCAGAAGCTTATAAAGATTATTTTGCAGGGAAATATGGGGAAATCAATTTGTAGTCAGGGGTATAATCAATAATCAGATCACGAAATTTTAATTATATCAGGGGCATAGTATATTGTATAAGGATTTACCAGGGATTGAATTTAGTTTAGAGGTATATCAGTAAACCTAAATTTAAAATTTGAAAAGAAATCCGTAAATTATTTGTATTTTAAGGGTCTTCAAATTAATCAAGGTTAAAGATAAAATAGCAGTAAAACCAATAACTTAATTCAGCCCTGATTTGTCTCCTTGTGCGAACTGAAAATCGAATTCTTATGACCTGTAAAAATTGGATACCGGCAATATTACTTCTGTTTGTTTTGCATCAGATCAGTACTGCACAACAGTATGCCTTTTCGCATTATTCCGTCAATAATGGATTGTCGCAAAGCGTGATTAAATGTATTTTCCAGGACAGCAAAGGTTATATATGGTTCGGGACACAGCAGGGATTAAATAAATTCAACGGTTATTCGTTCGATAACTATATGAATGATCCGGCTGATACTAATTCAATTTCTGATAACTGGATTTATTCCATTTGTGAAGATAATGAAGGTGATATTTGGATCGGCACACGCAACGGGTTGAATAAATACAATCAAAAAACGGGACATTTCAAAAAGTATCTTTATAATTCAAGTGTCACCAGCAGTACTTCGGAAAATTATATTTATGGACTTTCGAAGGATAAACAGGGTAATATCCTGGCAAATGCAGCATCCGCATTAACGATTATTAATCCTAAAACCCTGGCGATTCAGAAGTTCGTCAATCCTCCTGTATTCAGCAACGAGATCAGTGATGAAGGAAGACCAATCCTGCAAACGCGTGATGGAAAAATCTGGATGGCGACTACGATGGGACTTTGGTATTTCGATCCGGATAAAAAGCAATTTCATCGTTTTGACACGCTCACTAAGTCAAATTCGTTAGGCAATCATAACATCACAGCTTTAACCGAAGATTCGCAGGATAACCTGTGGATTGGGACGCAGGATGGATTGAACCGATTAAATTTTAAAAGCTTTGCTGTTATAAGCTATTATTTGGATCCGAAAAGCAGGGAGAGCCCGAATACAAATTTTATCAGGTCGATCAGCGAGGACCGGGACAGAAAATTGTGGATAGGAACAAATGGGGGTGGCTTATTCAAACTTTCTTTAAACAGCGATTTTAAAATTACGGAACAAATTAATTTTATAGCCACCGACCAAAACAGCGGTAATTTAAGCCATAACATTGTTTTGTCATTGTTTATTGATCAATCAAATTTGCTTTGGATTGGCACCTTAAACGGAATTGATAAAATTGATCTGAAGAAAAGTAAATTTAATTTATACCGCAAAAGCAATGACTTTAACTCAGTTGATTTGCTTGATAATGTAATAGCATCCGTCTATAAAGACAAGCAAAATAACATATGGATTGGCAATTGGGGAGCCGGGTTAAATATTCTCGACCGGGCTACCAATAAGGTTGAGCATTATACTTCACAATCAAAAGGCAATTCCCACCTGTCAAACAACTTTGTTCATGAGATATATGAAGACAGCAAAAACCGCATTTGGATCGGCACACGCGATAAAATCAATCTGTTTGACAAGTCCGGCAAGCGATTTTTGTCAATTAACCAATATTTTAACAGCAATAAATTGCCCGATTTTCACAACATAAGGGTGAATGATATTCTGGAAGATAGTCTTGGTTTTTTCTGGATTGCCACCCAAAACGGCTTGTACAAATTAGATCTTGAAAATCAAAGCTTTGAAATCTTCCTCCAGGGAGTGGGAAAACTGAATATCAGCAGCAATTTAGTTTACCGTATTATTGAAGATGCTGCTCACAATATCTGGATTGCAACTACGCAGGGATTGGATAAATATGTCCGTAAAGAGAATCTTATTATTCATTATCAGCGGAATCAAAATTTACCGAATACACTTTGCAGCAATTTTATTGTATCGCTCTGTGAAGATTTTGAACACAACATCTGGATTGGAACAACCAGTGGTCTTAATAAATTGGTGACAAGCGATTCCGTATTTGTTTATTATTCAAAAAACGATGGTTTACCAAGCAATATTATTTACGAAATCCAGGAAGATAAAAACAAAAACCTGTGGTTTGCAACTGTCGAGGGTTTATGTGTTTATTACAGCAGGCAAAATGTATTTCGTCCATTTGAGATAGAAGACGGGATGCAGGGAAGAGAATTCAATACCGCCTCATTTGAAGCGGGTGATGGAGAACTGTTTTTTGGGGGAATGCATGGGGTCAACTATTTTTATCCCGATTCGGTAAAAGACAATAATTATATTCCACCGGTAGTCATTACAAATATTGAGAAATTAAATTCCAGGGGCATACACAAACTTTCACCCGGAAGTTATGAAAATCTGAAATTGTCGTACCAGGATTATACATTTACAATCGAATTCGCAGCGCTGGATTACACGAATCCATTAAAAAACAGGTTTGCTTACAGGATGGAAGGAGTAGCCAATGAGTGGATTGAACTTGGCAACCGGAGGAATATATCGTTTTCGAATTTACCTGCCGGTGATTATGTGTTTCATGTAAAAGGTTCAAACAGCGATGGAATATGGAACGAAAAAGATACAAGCCTGAATATTAAAATTATTCCACCCATATGGAAGAGCAAATGGGCAATAATGAGCTATGTGATTCTTCTAATCATTTTTATATTCCTCTATATCAGGAATCGCGAAAAAATATTGTTGCGTGAACATAAAATACTGGAAGAAAAGGTGGCCTCACGAACGAAACAAATTGCTTTGCAAAAGGAGAAAATCGAAAAGGCCTATATTAACGTCAAACAATTATCGGAAATCGGGCAAAAAATAACAGAAAATCTTACTGTAGAAACCATTATCAATACAGTATATAAAAACCTCAATACGCTCATGGATGCAAGCGTGCTGGCAATTGGCATTTATAATCCTGAAAATAAAAGACTCGATTTTTATGGTGCAATAGAAAAAGGGGAGATATTGGATTTTCATTACGATTTAATTACTGAAATTAACCTGCCATCCATTCAATGCTTTTTAAATAAAAAAGAGATCGTGTACCTCAGTAAATCAGAATACTTACAAAACACTTCCGGTGAAATAAAAATTGGTGAAATGCCTGAATCGCTGGTTTATCTCCCATTGTTAAAAGCTGAGAATGCGACAGGGGTACTTTCCGTTCAAAGTTTTACCCAAAATGCATATAACGATTATCATATCAGCATCCTGCGAAACATTGCCATTTATCTTACCATTGCTTTGGAAAATGCAGATACGTTCAGATTGATCAAGCAACAAAATTTCGAATTACAGGAATCAAATGCAACAAAAGACAAACTGTTTTCGATTATCGCACATGATTTAAAAAACCCGTTTACTGTGATACTTTCCCTGTCCGAAACATTATCGGAAAACTTTAGATATATGGATGCAGATGAATTGGAAGAAAGCATGAAGAAAATGCACAGTTCGGCTCAAAAAGTTTACGAATTATTGGCGAATCTGCTCTCCTGGTCCCGTGCACAAACCGGAAATATTCAGTTTAATCCCAGGAAATTAAAACTTCATCTATTGGTAAAGGAAAATACTGAACTTTTAAGGAATCAGTATGAATTGAAAAACATAAAATTAAATGTAGACATAGACCAGGATCTAACGGTTTTGGCAGATAGCAATATGTTGAATACGGTAATGCGGAATTTAATATCCAATGCGATAAAATATTCAAATAATGCCGGAGTTATTAATGTTTCAGGAAACTTAAGGACTGACAATATCGAGATTGCCATTGAAGACAATGGTGTTGGAATACATAAGGACATCATCGATAAATTATTTAAAATAGAGCATAAAATAAGCAGCCCTGGAACGAATAATGAACGCGGGACGGGTCTGGGTTTAATTCTTTGCAAAGAATTCGTTGAAAAGCACGGCGGTCAGATCTGGTTGACCTCTGAATTGGGAAAAGGTTCAGCTTTTTATTTTACATTACCCTATCTAAAGTCAGGCAATGAAACGAGCATGGTTTGATAAACCCAAATTATTATTGAGCATCTACCACCGCGATGGTTGACATGTTAACGATTTCGCGTACTGAACATTCTGTGGGTACAACATGGATAGGTTTTTTCATCCCCATCAGAATTGGACCGACAATTTCGGCCCCGCCGATTTCGTACATCATTTTGTAAGCAATATTGCCTGAAGTAAGGTTGGGGAAGATGATCGTATTGACATCGCGGTTTTCTAAACGGGTAAATGGGAATTTCTGACTTCGCATCTCTTTGTTGAGTGCAAAATTCATCTGGATTTCGCCGTCTACAATCAGATCAGGATGATTTTGGTGAAGAAATTCTACCGTTTGTCTTACCCTCGCCAGGTTCCTGGTATGTTCCGATAATTTAACAGAACCAAAGTTTGAGTATGATACCATTGCAATAACAGGTTCAATATTGAATTTTTTCACTTCATCAGCAGTCAGCAAGGTAGTTTCGATGAGTGTTTGAACATCCGGATCAAGGTTAACAGTAGTATCGGCAAAGAAGAGTGGCCCTCTCTTTGTCATAACGATATACATGCTTGAAATATGATTCAGGTTTGGCTTAGGGCCGATTAATCTCAAAGCCGGGCTCATTACATCACCGTAATGGCTTGTTACACCCGATATCATGGCATCTGCCAATCCCGTATCGACCATCATGATACCAAAATAATTGCGATTGAAAGTCAGTTCAAAAGCCTCCTCCAGGGTAACACCCTTGCGCTGACGTTTCTCCCAGATTATACCGGCAAAAGACCTCCGCATTTCATCGCTTTCATTAGCATGCGGATCGATGATTGTGGCATTGTTCAGATCAAGATGGTTTTCGGCTATTATCTGTTTTATCTCCGCTACATTTCCCAATAATACAGGAAGTGCAATGCCTTCGTGTAATACTTCGTTTGCGGCTCTGAGTATCTTCAGGTTATTGCCTTCAGCATATACAATTTTCTTAGGGTTCTGTTTAGCTTTAATGACAATACCATGAAACAACTGGTTATCTAAACCCAGACGCTGGCTAAGTTCAAGTTTATATTGATCCCAGTCTTCGATTGGCTTACGGGCTACCCCGCTTTCCATGGCCGCTTTGGCAACAGCAGGTGCAACTGAAGTAATCAGCCTCGGATCCAAAGGTTTTGGGATAAAATATTCTTTACCGAAAACTAAGTTCGTCACATTATATGCCTTACTGACACTTTCGGGAACTGCTTCCCTGGCAAGACCGGCAAGCGCATAGACGGCAGCCAGTTTCATCTCTTCATTAATACAGGTGGCCCGGACATCAAGCGCACCGCGGAAAATGTAGGGGAATCCAAGTACATTGTTTACCTGGTTAGGATAATCCGAACGTCCTGTTGCCATAATCAGATCATCACGTGATGACATGGCTTCATCGTACGGTATTTCAGGATCAGGATTAGCCATCGCAAATACAATGGGATTTTTTGCCATTGAACGCACCATCTCCTGGCTAACCAGGTTGGCTTTCGATAAGCCCAGGAAGAGATCGGCCCCGGTCATCGCTTCTTCCAAAGTATTGACATCGCGATCAGTAACAAATTCATTTTTATATTTATTCAGGTCCGTGCGATCTTTTCGAAGTACCCCTACTGAATCGAGCATAACGACGTTTTCTCTCTTTATACCAAGCGATATAATCAGTTTTGTGCAGGCAATGGCTGCTGCGCCTGCTCCATTAATGACAATTTTTGCTTCATGAAGTTTCTTCCCGGCCAGCTCAAGCGCATTGATGATTCCTGCCGAACAAATAATGGCTGTTCCATGCTGATCATCGTGCATCAGGGGAATTTGTATTTCATTTTTCAACCTCTCTTCGATCTCAAAACATTCGGGCGCTTTAATGTCTTCAAGATTAATGCCGCCGAAGGTAACGGCAATATTTTTGACCGTTTCAACAAACTGATCGATCTCCTTGGTTTCCACTTCAATATCGAAAACGTCGATATCGGCAAATATTTTGAAAAGCAGGCCTTTCCCTTCCATCACAGGTTTGCCGGCACCTGCGCCGATGTCGCCCAATCCAAGTACGGCTGTCCCATTTGATATTACAGCGACAAGGTTACCTTTTGATGTATACTTATAGATATCCTCAAAATTTTTATTGATTTCAAGGCAAGGATACGCTACCCCCGGTGTATACGCGAGTGAAAGATCACGTTGGGTGGTATGTGGTTTTGTAGGGACTACTTCCAGTTTCCCTGGACGGCCTTCAGTATGATAACGAAGGGCGTCTTCTTTCGTTATTTTAGCCATAATATTAAATATTTGATATTCCGGTTGAATTATTTAATTTTAGAAGCTAATTGCTTAGTAAAGTTAAAAATAAAAAATATAATAAATGGTAAAATACGGATTAATAGTATTCGGATTGCCTGATTTACACTTTTGTAAATAATATGATTAGTTTTGATGAAAAGTACAACCTTTATTAACCAATGGATTCAGTAAATTATTTAACTAAAAAAAATTATTATAATGGAAAACCGTTATCGCATTCGTTTTGCAACGCTTCGCCGTGCGTTGATGCTGCCTTTAACGGCAGGCATTTTTGTCCTGCTTTCGTTTTTCACCGGCAAAAGTGAAGTGAAATTTGTAATGCAGGGCGCTGATGCCCGACAGGCTGAACAAACTCCTGCTTTATCCAAAGCTATGGATTCAGTAAAAACAGTATTGAAAACTCCCGCCGCAACCTCTGTGACAAATACAACATACGTTATAAATAAAGGTCCGAACATGGAAACACGCCTGTCGATAGACAAGAGTGTGCCGATGAATCAGAAAGAGATTGATAAGGGGTTGGAAATGTTAAGTTCAGCAATTAAAGAACTGGATAAGCTGGCCGCTGAAAATAATAGTGCCGTGAGGGAGGCTGGGGTAAAAAGCGTTCTGTCCCTTTTTCAAATCAATATGAATGGAGCCGATGTTGGGCAGACTTCATTTAGTGATGAGTTTAAATCTTTCCTCACACCCGAAAACCTGAGAAAGTCCTCTGCCAATTTTTCCGGAATAAAAAGAGAAATAGAGAAGTTGAATACGGAGAAATCCGGTCAGGACAAAATGAATGGTGTTCAGGCCTTGGTGATGGCTATCGTTCAGGATGAGTTAATCAAAAATGCGCTTACCGAGATGATGAAGACTATGATGCCACAAATGGATATTTCCAAACTCATCAATAGTACAAATTTTAAGAACATTAACGCTGGCTTAATTAATGCTAATCCCCAAATTACATCGATCGTACAAAGAAAGAGCAACGAGAATAACCTTCAACAGGAGCGGGACAAAAAACTCCTGGATGAAGCTCTACGTTTGAAACCGGGGCAAATCAGTTTTTGCGATATTCCCTTCGAAAGCGAAACAAAGCTTGTGAGTATTGAAAAAGGCAAAAAGGAGACCAAAGTAACTCTTGCTATACCGATGCATTCTGATTCTGGCTGGTTCCTTTTTGATAAAGGTTTTACAATTATCGACAAGAAAACAAAAGACCGCTATTTCGTTCGCAGTTTAGAAAGGAACCTTCCTTTAGATAAAATAATCGTAGTCGAAGGTTCCGGAGGCAAAATGTTTGAAGCGACATTGCTATTTCCTCCGCTCAGGAAATCTGTAGAAATGGTGGATATCATTGAGAATTCTTCAGCCGACGCCGTTCTCCCCTCCAATCATAAGAGTTGGTCATTCAGGAACATCTATATCGATGACTATGCCACACGAAAGTCAAAAAAGAGTAGAGAATATAAATAGGATCAGTTCATTAACTTACTGAAGTGACCCACAAGACAGGGCTTTAATATCATTTTTAGTAGCGAATGCCTTAATATGGCTGGTGTAAATGCGAGCGAAATAGTTGAAAGAGGCTGTCAAAAACTCTGTGTCTCTCTGTGTATCCTCAGTGTGACTCTGTGTAATTAATTGTATCACAGAGTTTCACAACTTGTCCCGATCCTTCGGGAGAGTAGGCACAGAGTTTCACGGAGAAAAAAAGTGTTGTTATTTGACTTTTTGGACATCCTCATTTTTTATCCGTTTGTATTTAAACAATAAATGCATCCCGGTGTTTATTAGAGTTTAAATATATAACTACAAATCATTCAAATATGAAATTTAACAAGTTTATTTTATTTGCTTTCGTTGCATTAACCTTAAATGCATGTAATCAGAAACCTGCCAAAAACCAAATTGATGGTAATGTGAAATATTACCGGGGCATTCAATTCAGTGAAACTCCGTGGGATCTGGAAGAAGGTACACGCCCGCTTACCCCGGACGAGGCCAAAACAATTAACAATTACAAGTTTACCTTTAATGAGAAGAGTCAGTTGGTTTCCGTTGAATTCAACCGGAACAATGTGCTGCTCGATTATTCCTCCTTCGGAGCTGCAAAAATTACGTATACCTATGAAGGGGACAAACAGCTCAAACATTTTTTTGATGATAAGAATGTAGCCAAGAAAAATGGTGGCGCATCGGCGTTTGAATATACACTCAACGAATCAGGAATGCGGACTGCCATGCGTTTTTTGGATGAAAATGGCGCTCCTGTTGAAAACCGGAACAAGATTCATAATTACAAATGGAGTAAACTGGAGGACGGGATGATCAAGGAACTTCGCTTTAACCTGGCTGGTGAAGAAGTGGTCATGAATGAGTTTTGCCCGTTCTATGAACTTCGTTTTTCGTACGATGCAAATGGTTTTGTAACCCAGGTTGCCAATTACAAGGCAGATACCCTAACCAATTGTACTGCTGAAAACTGCGGCGATATTGGCGTTTCCTATTTTCAGTTGCAATACAGTGAACAGGGCGATGTTTTAAGCTTTTCGGTTCATAACACATTCGGCCAACTTTCTAATTTATACTGGGGTTGGGCAAAACGAACCAGTGTAGTCGATCAAAATGGTTACGTTGTGGAATCTACGCAGTTCGACCAGGACAATGAATACCTGGGTGGCAAAAATGTACCGATTACTGCATCTGTGTATGACGAACATGGCGCTGTGATCAAACAGGTTTCGATGGATAAAGAGAAAAAGGTGATCAATAATCCGGGTAATGGTGTAGCCACAACGGTATATAAATACGATAAGGAAGGCCGCAGGATTGAAACGTTGAAATACGATAAAGAGGAGGTTTTAGTAGTAACTAAAGGTTAGCTTTTAATACATAAATAGTTACTATGAAAAACTATAGCCCAATCATTCAGGCAATTGTGTTAATATTGGTGCTGTTCCTGGTATCCTGTTCAGGAGGAGGAAACCAGAAAAAAACACCTGTGCCAGCTTCTCCCGATCAAATCAGTAACAACATTGTTAAGGTAAACGAGGAATCACAGAAGTTGCTGAAATATTTGGAGGAAACGGGAGATTACGTGAATGGCCGAAATTTTCCGTCCTTAATTAAATCTTCGGTAGTGTATAACGAACTTGGTTCCAATATCCACATGCTGGATTTAAGAGACCCAAAAGCTTTTGCAAAAGGACATATTAAGGGTGCGGTAAATGTTGAATTCAGTAAAATCCCCGGATATTTTACAAACGTGATCAAACCTTTCGGATACACCAGGATTGTTATGGTATGTTATGCGGGGCAAATTGCGAGCTATGCCACATCACTCTTACGACTGATGGGATACGGGAATGTTTATGCGATGCGATGGGGAATGAGCGGCTGGAATAAAGATTTTGCCAAAGATGCATGGTCGGCCGCTGTTTCCGGCAGTTTTGAAGACCAGTTGGAATTGACTGAAAACCAGAGAGCTGCTGCAACCGACTTTCCGCAAATGAATACCGGCAAATCTACCGGAGAAGAAATTATGGCCGCACGTTTTAACAGTGTTTTTTCCGCCGGTTATGCCGATGCATTCACCTCTGCAGAAAAGGTTTTTGAACAACCCAAAAACTTCTATACGATGAATTATGAGCGGAAAGATAAATATGATGCAGGACATATTCCGGGAGCTGTCCGTTACAAACCCAATGGCACACTTGGAATTGTTTCCGAAATGGAGTCCATTCCTTCAGGTAAAGAGGTGGCAGTATACTGCGGAACGGGCCATAACTCCGGATTTGTAACTGCATATCTCCGCTTATTTGGCTACAATGCTAAAACGTTAATGTATGGAAACAATGCCTTTATGCACAAAACGATGGTGGAGAAAAAGGAACAGCTTTCATGGCTTCCCTTCACTGAAGCCGAAATTGACAATCTTCCGTATGTGAAGAATTAGTCACTAATAAATTGGCTCTATGTCGTTTGGTATGGGTAATTGGGTTTTTAATGATTGCTGCTGGCTATTAGCAACTGGTCCCGATCTATAAGCGATTTTCTAAACCGATTTAATTTCAGTGAATCAAATATCAATGTATTAATAATCATTAATGTACAATTCTAAAAGTAAATATTAAATATGGCGAATCAATCTTAGTGCATCTTACTACTGACGAATTGGAATTCATCATGATAAATGCATTCAAAAGTTACAAATCCCCCTTGTGTTCCCCCTTTCGTAAAAGGGGGAGTTCGTTCATAGCAATATTATTGTCCTGAAATATTTATCTATTTACGCTTGATATATTTGTATAAAGATCTGATTTTGAATGACTCACCCTTAGAAAAAGGGGGAATACAAGGGGGATTTATAGAATCAAAACAATTAATATAATCTTTGTCAATAGATCAATTTGGAATTAGTGTCAAACAATTAGCACGATCCAGCAAGTTGCTAAAGGCAAGCAGCTATTTGCAAAGGCCATTTTAATAGGTTTGCAGAATTTACCCGCACAATTCGTTATAGAACCATTATATTGAATCATTTTCCAGCCTGGCAGTGGTGTCAGGCTGGAATTTGTATTTAAAGACTTCGGTATTCTCTTCAGGCGTAAGAATCAGAAGTTTCTTAAAACCAAGCTGGTTCAGTATCACCCAAGCTTTTGCGGTTAATGTTACATCGGCCGAATATAAAATGATTTCGTCATTTGCTTCTTTTAAAATCGTCATGTTTGACTTATCCAGGATATTTTCAACCGGAATATTGATTGAATTTTTAGTATTGATAGAATCGAACTTCGCCCCGCTTCCCAAATTAATGACCAGGTAATTCGTTTTTAGCGCTTCCAATTGAGTCAAAGTAATAGCATTGCGATTGTTCTGTATGGCTTCCACCGCGTTTCCCGGATCCAGCTTAAACAGGTTTTGACTGAAGCTTCGGATAAGAACGAAAACCAGGACGATGATTAAAAAAAGGAAGACATACCGGAGACTTTTTAATTGTTTCATTATTTTTCAGATTTTCAGTTTTATTCGCAGCCTCCGTCCAGTTTAGCTTCATTCAGTTTTTTTGCATTAAAATACTGCGCCTTTAGACTGTCCGGCAAACTGTTCATTTGAGTGAATATTTTACGTGCATTGAGCCGGTTTTCGAACAGCGCATTTTCGCGGGGCGTTATATTCTCACCTTCGAACCGGCTAAGCATGATTGTTTTGTACCACTCGTTGAGGCCACCTTTCATGACGAAATTATTTCCATAACCCATTCCGGTGCTGATTGTCCAGGCGTAGGTGGCAGTCAGGTCGTCATTCCCGTAATAGATATTTTTCAACTCCTTCTGATTTAAATATATTTCCCATTTGGGATTGGAGAAATCATTAAAAGGAATATTAATTGAACCGGGAATGTTACACGCTTTGAATTGCTCCGGATTTCGCAAATC
This sequence comes from uncultured Bacteroidales bacterium, assembly GCA_942493325.1. Classification (GTDB taxonomy): domain Bacteria; phylum Bacteroidota; class Bacteroidia; order Bacteroidales; family Prolixibacteraceae; genus JAAFHB01. The sequence goes on from OW818689.1 coordinate 7,059,442, forward strand.
AATCATTTGAAACGTACTGTCTTCTTTATTTATAAAACGGGCAACCTGATCGACCGAAAAATAAATGTCGTCGGAAACTGATTTTGAAAGTAATTCGTCCGGTTTAAGATGAAATGTTCCGGATGTACCGGAAGGTAAGAAGACCATCATAAATCCAAGTCCAGTTAACAGGATTGAAAATTTTATCCGTGCATTCATTTTTGTCCGTTTTAAATTTCAGCGGTAATTTCGGGACGGCTGAATCTTTTTTCAGCAAGTTCTGCCAGCCAGAATAAGATAACGGCGGCTACAATCAAAATGAATGTGAAAACGCCTGTTGAAATGCCCATCCATTCATCGATCCGCATGGGCCCCTTGTAATTTTCCATTGCAACAGATTGGATATAGGGGAAGGATTCTGCAAAAAGAAAAGCTCCGGCTAATCCGCCTAAAAGAAAGATCATCGCGTCGATTTTTCCTATTGAGAGTGCGCTGATTCCCGTCCCGGGACAATAACCTCCCATGATAAATCCGGCACCCATGATGACTCCGCCAATTAGGGTTGCGTTCATATAATAAGGATTTACAAAAACCAGTTTCAGGTTTAGTAAACCAAAGAAACTGAGCAGTTGCGAACCGATCAAAGCTACGATTGCGGCCGTAAAAAAAACTTTTAACACAGTTGTGTCGTAACCATAAAACATCCCGGCTAACCGGCGGCTTGAAGAAAATCCCGCCTGTTCGAGGGCAAAACCAAATCCAATGCCTATAAAAAGGGCGATCAGAAGGTTTAACCATTCCGGAAATTCTGAAATTATTGAAAGTGGACCCATCGTTTGAAGGATTGAATGATTGATGAAAATATATGAGTGGCTTTTAAATCCAGAGACTTCGAAAAAACCAGGCGAAAAGATAAGCCGATCCAAAAATGGCCAGCATGGTTACAAAACCCGCTACCGAAAGAACCGCCATTCCCGAAAGGGCAGCACCACTGGTACAACCACGGGCAAGCTGAGCTCCGTAGACAAAAAACAGACCTCCGAGGAAAGCAAAAAGCAATCTTTTCTTATTGGTAATTTTTGGTGATTTTTCAATTTTGAATTTTAACCGGTGTGAGATTGCTCCCGAGATAAAACCACCAAGCACCATCCCCAAAATTTCGAGTGCCAGCCAGTTTTTCAGCGGGCTTTCGCCATTTTCGAAATATTTGGAATAATACGGTGATTCCCTTGCATGATCTTTATCTACCGTGCCAACAATGGCCACCATCGCGTATTTTATACCTCCGCTGGCGCCAAGTCCGCGCCCTGACAGGAACATGGCTGCCAACAGCACTAATCCAAGGAGTATTCCTGCCACGTAAGGATTCATATAGTTGCTTTTTTCCATTCCTGAATAGTTGTATTAATTATTTGTATGCTGACTAATATGACAATTTGAGTGCAGTGATTGTTGTGGAAATATTTAAACATGATGCCACTGGATTGTTTTTGGGCTAAGTTAAATTAATCTGCATTTAATGATTATAAATTAGGAAGAAAATGAAACATTTGGTAAATGATACGTACCAATATTTAAATAAAATTTCTGATTGATAATTTCTGATTGAGAAATTATGTAAATTTCTGAAATAGCAATGTGCAATATTATTTCGGAAAGCCAGGATTATTTGGAGGCGAAAAAGGAAGAATTGTTGCGCAAAAATGAGTAGCAGCAATAATACAAACTTAGCTACAATGAGAAAAATACTTATCTTTTTAATAAAATAGATGGAGATAATTGGACGGTTTTAACAGTTGAAAACTCACTTCTTCCAATAAATAAACCGGGCAAGATTCATACGTATACGACTGGACTAGCTGTGGATAAGCAAAATAGAGTTTGGGTTAAATTCTTCAGCAAAATTATAATGTATGATGGAAAAGAATGGATAAAATATGACACTTTAAATTCTCCATTAAAATCCGTTCAGGATATCTCAGTTGATCGAAATGGAGATGTATGGTTTGGAACATTCAATGGTTTAGTTAAATACGATAATAGCACATGGACGGAGTATAATACTGATAATTGCCGGATTCCTTCAGATAATGTAAGAGAAGTTTATTTAGACAACAACAATGTATTATGGGTGGCAACAGATTCTGGTATTTCAAAATACGAGCAATCAAAATGGACAGTTTACAATACTACAAATTCGTCACTCCCAAGCAATAATGTTGCTTGTATAGAGGGAGACAAATTTAGTAATATTTGGATTGGTACAAATGAAGTAAAAGGTAAAGGAGGTCTGGCTAAAATTGACAAAGATGGTAAATGGACTGTTTTTACTCTACAAAATTCGCAACTTCCTTCCAATACTATTTGGGATATTGAACTTGAAGACGATGTGGTATGGCTAGGGCTTAACGATGGTGGACTAGCAAGACTGGATGGAAAGAATTGGGAAATTTACAATACTTATAATTCTATTATTCCTCACGATTATGTTTGTTCAATAGCAATCGACAAAAATGGAAATAAATGGATAGCAACCTTTGGAGGATTAGTATGGACTAACAGATAAAATTACTGCTGGTAATAAAAACGATATGTCGATTGGGGTTTCCGTGAAAAGTTTGGAAAAACTTAGCTGTTTGTTGGGTTTCGGAATCAAATTTCCCTGTTGAATAGGATATCAGCCATTATCGTTTGATTTCTTTTCCGTTCACTGTTTTTTATCTTATCATTCTTGGTTTTTCAAATTTAGTTCTTGCTATAAGTTTTGATTTTATTGGTTTACCGTTATAGTAAGCTGGTTTGAATTGTTGTATTGAGTTTAACGATTCTATTGCAATTCCGAAACATATTGCCCGGTCAAAAAAGATTTTAGTTTTTCTGTTGTTTTCATATTAGTTGTTTTCTCCTGCATTACATTTTATTAGGGGGCGTTTCTTTTATCGCAATTTCCAGCGCTTTTTCAAGTACTTCATCTTTTCTATTTTTTATTCCTTGCATTGTTTTTTCAACAGGGAAGTCAGGTTGGAATCCTATCAGGTGATGTTGAGTGCCATCATGTTTTAAAACTTTCATTCCAGTCCACATAACTGTGTAACCACAAGGTAATTTAATCCAATTTGCATTTCCGTTACATCCGGCTGTTGGCTCGCCAACAGTAGTTGCCAAATTATAATGGTCGATTATCCCCATACTCGTTTCACCGCTACTTACCACACTTGGTGCAGTCAAGATTATGCTTTTGGAAGTAAATCCGGGTGACTTTGGCTGTAAAGACCAATTGGTTTTATGATATGTTATTTCTTTACGATTTGGATAAACCAATTGTGGAATATTCCACCATGCAGAATTTGCTGTGGTATCAATCAAGTGAGGAATTAATTCAATCAAGCTCAATGCTCCGCCCCAACGATAGTCATAGATTACACTTTTTGCCTTTGCTAATTTATCGATTTGGTTTGTGAAATTGGCAGAGCTGCAATTTAGTAAGTTTACATAAAATATTCCTGGTTCCAGTTCTTTAATATCAACTGTTTTGTATTGGAAATTGTTAATGGGATTGAAGAATATATTTTTGTTACTACAGTTGTTATACACATCAAGAGACAACTCTTTCCCATCTCTTTCAATCAGCACCTTTAAAAGCTCTGAATGAAATGTACTTCCGAATACATTTAAAGCCCGATGTTTTCTTAACTGAGGAGAACCGGAAATAAGTTTTTCCATTTCTTTTTGGACTTTTTCTGCTGCAACCCCATTTACTTTTTTTATAATATCACCGATTTTAAGTTTAGGGTCATTTGATGAAGTGATTACAATATCATGTTCAATTAATTCTGTTCTAATTGGTAAGTGATACATGCGTTCACCATAGACTACACCATGTCCATCTTCCAGTTTCGCAACCATTTTGCTAAGGGTTTTTGTAAAATCCACTTTATCGGTGTTTGAATATACCTCTTGCAAAGTTTCTGAAAGAACCTTTTCCCAATTGGTTTCAATTACATCAAAATACGGATAAAAATGTTGAAATACATTCCAGGCAATTACAACACTTGTCAAATTTACCTGCCTATTATACCCCTGTTGAATATTTACGTTATTAATTTCCTTTTTTAATTCGCTTAAGATTTTATCCTCAGTTTTTGGATAGGTATGGCCGTTTACGTTATACAACGCTAATGGAACTGCACAAATGAGATTGTTGCCAATTGAATCGTAGGTATATTCTCCAAATCCGGGGGCGTTTTCAGTCTGATATCCCGTATATTCAGCTTTTAGTGCAAATTTTCCTGAGTAAGTCTCATTCTCAATAAACGCTATTTTGTGCCCGCTTTCATCAAAATGCCAGCTATTAATATTAGAGTCAATTTTGCCACTTTCAAAATCCATATTTACATCATCTATCCTTTCCCATTTTTTTTGTTCATTTTTAACTGATATTGTAAAATTATCAGCCATTAATGAAATATCATTTTTTAATGCTCCCCCAAAAAGTGTATAATCTGTATTATTATCAATTCTACAAGTAATTTCATATTTCTTCCATTCGGTTGAATTAATATTCACACTATTTTTTTCAAGCAGTTTGGCCGGGGATTTTGGAATTTCATCCTTTGAAATAGGACATAAAAACAACGTGGCGGATCCTTTTGAATCTGAATACTTTATTTTAAAATATCCTGTTAGCTTTATTTCTTTTCCCTTAAAATCTGAGACATTATTTAACGATTTACTGAAGAAGGAATAGAAATCATCTGTCATTTTGTGGGTACGGGAGCTTTTATAAATGTTGCTTTTTTCACCCAGATAAACTCCTCGATGTTGCCATGTAACTACCTTGTTGTTTGAGGTGTCAGAGGGCATGAGTGGATGCAAATCGACTTGTTCTTTAAATGTTGTTTCGGAAATTAGAAGTCCTTGAACAATTGGAGAAAAAAGATGAAATAGTGTATCCCTTAATTCTTTATCAGAATTTAAATTCTCAATCTTTTGAACTCCAAGTATTGCAAATTTGTCCCAATCAATTTCTTGTGCCTCGTCGCTGGGGTGAAACCAGCGGGCATATCCATAAAGTTTACTAAAAGCTTCAATATTTTGAACCTTCCTTGATTCTTTCTGACAACTAAAAAGCATTGATATGCCTATGCAAATCACTAAATACTTGTTGATTGTTTTCATCTTTTCAAAAATGTCATCTAATGTTTAAATATTCACCTCATTATGCACTTTTTGATGTTCTTAAAGTTTACAATACGTTTGTAAATGTAATATTAATATTTTACAAAATATTCCTGCTGTACAACAGATTTTTTCTCTCCACGACCAAAAAATTGATCAAAGCGCCCTTTTCTTTAATCCCAATTAATACCGAATCTGAAATTTGCAAAAATGATGGATGTTCACTATATTCAACTTTTATAATACTGACAGATAGTTTGTTGCCTAAATTAAATTATGTATAAGGAACTATTTTTGAACTTAAAAGCCTGATAAAAATGAAAACAAGAAATTTGGCTCTCATTACGTTTATTTTTTATGTAATTCTCTGCCAGACTACATTGGTAAATGCCCAGGTGGTTATTGATGTAGAGTCAGGTGTTGTTAAAACCGGTTATAATGATGTTCGCATTCCGGGAGACAATGGGACATTATTTTCGCTTAGTGACGAATTGAAAGCAGAGACACCTGTTTTTTACAGGTTAAGAGGGGGATTTACAATAAATTCGCGGCATACTCTTTCCCTCCTGTATGCACCGCTTACTGTTAATTCAGAAGGTTCAACAGCCAGGCAGATTAATTTTGAAGGAGTAACCTTCCCTTCACTAACTCATCTGAATGCCAGTTACAAGTTTAACTCGTACCGGTTAACCTACCGGTATGAAATAGTAAAAACTGAGAAAACTGAATTTGGCCTGGGTATTACAGCAAAAATAAGGGATGCAAAGATTGCACTAAAATCGGATGAATTAGCGGCTGAGAAATCTGATTTTGGGGTTGTGCCCTTAATTAATCTTAGATTTTTATGGCAATTCACTGACAGATATGGCCTCCTGGTTGAAGGAGATGCACTGGCAGCAAAGCAGGGCAGAGCTGAAGATGCCCTGGTCGCCCTGACATATAAGATTTCAGATAACCTCGGATTTAGAGCAGGGTACCGCCTACTTGAAGGTGGAGCCGATAATGATGAGGTTTACAGTTTTGCACTGTTTCATTATGCATCACTGGGTTTTACATTATCTTTTTAATTGCACTTTTCTCAATAATTTCTTGATTTCATTCGCAAAGGGACATCCCTTTTCGGGCAGCAACATCTTTGCCGGTTCCTAAATCATATGGAACCCTGGCATAAACAGCAGGGCGGAGCTCATCACCCATGATGTATTGTAAGTATGCGGCCTGGTACGGGGTCGATTTCGTTCCTTTTGGGGATATGATGGATATTGGATTCGACAGGATTCTATTCGATCGGTTTCCAGTTTGCGGGGAGCAGTTCACTTAATCGGAGAACGGAGTGATCAGGCAGCCGGTTCAACACATCGGTGAGCCATAGTGTTGGATTGACTCCTGCTACCTTGCAAGTACCCAACAAGGAATAGATAATGGCTGTTCGTTCGGCTGCTTCGTTGTTTCCACAGAACATATAATTTTTCCGACCTAATGCCAGGGGGCGAACCCCATTTTCAGCCCCGTTATTATCGATATTGTATCTTCCGTCGAGTACATAACGTGCAAGGCGGGGATAAATATTATAAGTGTATGCGATAGCTTTTCCGATAAGGCTTTTGGGTAAAACTTTTGTGCAGTTTTCGATCAGCCATTTCTCAAACTCTTTGATTATCGGGTATGATTTCTCTTCCCGTATTTGCCTGATCTTATCATATGATAGCTCCATTTCCTGAGCCTCCCGCTCGATGGCGTATAAATCACGGATTATTTTTAATGCATATCCGGCTCTCTGCGGATCGTCCTTTAAGGCTTGTTCAAACTTACGCCGGGCATGGGCCATGCAGCCGAGAAGTAAAACGCCTTTTTTATTTTCGTAGATATCATAAGCGCCATAGGCATCACTCTGGACTGCTCCCTGGAATGATCGCAATAGTTCTACAACGACCTTTTGGGCGCGGCTACCATCTTGGTAATGAAAAAACAACTGATTTTGCATCGGACTTCGAACAATCCAATGGTATCCCTTTCTTGTGCTCCCCGGGTGATCTTTATCCATAACCGGGATAGTGCTTTCATCAATTTGAATGTAATCGCATGATAGCACATCCTTTTTCAGTGTTTCATATAAGGGTTTTAGCAGATCGACCGTATCGGAGAACCATCCGTTTACGGTCGATGCCGCAATGAAGATCTTTTGTCGCTTGAAGATCTCCAGCAGCCGGTAAAAGGGGATGTGATCCAAAAATTTACAAATTAACAGGTATGCCAGAAGCGATGCGCTTGCGTTTGATCTTGGTAATACCTGTGTGGGAAGATCAGCGATCCTGATGCCTCCTCCCTGTGGAAGGGCATATTTTGGTCGAACAGTGCGCAGTACGTATACTTCTCCCGGGATATATGCAAGTTTCTCGGTAATCTCTTCCCCGATTCGCACGGCGCCTTCAGGGATGTTTTCCGGTTCAATGACAACTTCTTCACGACGAATCGAATCGGGGATAGCACAGCGTACTGCTTTTGCCTTATTCTCTTTATTACGGGTATAGGTGACTCCTGTTTTTTCGGGCTCAACCGCCAGTTCTTCGGGGAGGCTTTCCTGTCCGTCAAAGGCTAAAGACAGTTGGCTGGGATCTTCCGGAACAAAACGTTCGCTGCTGCGGCCAAACATCCTGCGCCGTAGGGCAATCAGCTCGTTAATTAACTTTTGGATTGTCGCGTCACGCTCAGCGAGCAGTTTCTGAATTGTTACATCACGCTCGGAGGTCAGCTTCTCAATTTTAGAATCGCGCTCGATGATCCCTTTTTCCAGGCGCTCAATTTTCTGCTCAGAGGTCTCGTTTTTCGGTGCTAAATCCCTTGTTTTCATGGCATGAAGATACATAAAACCAATGAATTAGGCAACTATTTTATGCAAATAAAATAGATTATTTTCAATCTTTTTTTGCTAAAAAACAAACTATTTACCGGTTAAAAAGTGTGCTGTTTCGTGTATCTATTTTTATCTTCTTTTCCCGTCGCAAACGTCGAAACAAAACGTTTACGTTGTACGATATTTTTCATCGACAACCCTTCGATCATCATTACAAGCTCCGTCCATTTCATTTGGAAAGAGTTTTGTTTTTCATCGTAAGCGGGACGTTCAAATCCTCCTGATTCCAGGCGTTTGTGATATAGAACCAGGCCACCGCTTTCCCAGTGAAGCAGTTTGATTGTACTGCGCGGACGATTAATGAAAATGAAAACCTCCCCGCTCAAGGGATCACGGCCCATCTGGGAACGCACCACTCCGCAAAGCGTATTAAAGCCCTTGCGCATATCTGTGGCGCCGGTGCACAAATAATACTGTAAATTATCCGATAATGATAACATGCCTTACATGATCAGAACCAGTTCACGGATCAGGTTCAGCTCACATCCTATGGGAACCGAAAGACATACACCGTTGGGATAGGTGAGTTCAAGATTCTCCTGTTCGTGCCGGATTGGTGTTTTGGTTTTTCAATACAGACTGGAATCAACCGGGAGGATTCCGGATGCTCATTTAATTTTTGACGCTTACGCCAATAGTAGTAAGTTGCCGGATTAATATTCTCTGCTACACAAAATGCCTGTACGCTCAGTCCGCTTGTCAGCCGGTTCTCCATCATGGTGGTAGCTTCTGCCATTGTTCTTCTCTGTTTCATCGTTGGATATTTTCAACAAAGGTAGAGGGCTAAAAAATATTAAACAATATGTACTAGGCCGAATGCTTACGATGTATTTCTGCCTGTCGTTATCAATAACTACAAAAACAAGATTTTCATTCCTGGCAGCATTTGATAAAGTTACCGATTTTACTCTTTACGAGAAAATCACCCACAGCGATGGGTTGATCATTTACTTTATCCTCATTTCCTGGTATTGTAATGAACAGCAAACGGTCAACGATTGCTTTCACGTCAACAGTCAGCAGACCATCCGGGTTGGGATAATATTTTTCATTAAGGATCAGCTTATCGCCGTTGTTGGTCAATTGCCATAATTCGAAAACCATCTCGATGGCCGTGGTGATAACGAACTTTTTTAGGTTTCCTGAAAATGATAATGAATCCGGCTGCTGGATAATCGTACTCATCCGTTCTTTTTCCGCAAAACTATTTCCGGAATAGGGTTCGGGAAAGGACAAATTAAGGGAAATTTAGGAGTAGGCATTTCGTGGAGTAAGGCAGGTATGAGTAATAGGTGGTTGCCCAAAGGCCGGTTCTGGTTACAACGATACCTTAGAACGCCTGCGTAAAAGAGGGTACGAGTCTATGCTTACGAATTACGAGAAAATCGCTCCGTCCCGATGCATCGGGAAACCGCTGTATACGAGAACCTTACGTACATTGGGTTGAGAGCCTCTCCATGCCAGTATCCACTGGTGAGTCGGGCTACTCGATTGGGTGCTGGGTTTTGTTTGCGTTTAGTATTTATAGTATTTCCAAATATCATAAAACTGAGGATATTCTGTGTCTAGTTTCAATTTGAACCTTCCTTTTAGTTTGTCATAAATTGCTTTGTCATTTATTTCACATTCTACAATGATTCTCTTGGCACTAATATGTTTAATTCGCACTTCACAAAATTCAGGAATAAAGGAAGTGTCTTTTAGATAATAACCGGATATTGAAAATCTTTTAACATCTTTTACTGTATAAAAAGTGTCGCTTTTCAGAAATTCAACTCTATAATGATTTTTTTTAAAGGATAAAAACGATTCTCGACCCTCAAATAATTCTTTGTATGTATTAAAATATATAGTCAGTGATGCTGAAGAATCGACTTCATTTATCTTCTTCTGCTGATTCCATTCTTTAAATGTGTCGTTGTATGTAACATAATCAATTTTGGGTGTGCAACTTATCATTAACAATAAAATAATAAATATACTTGTCTGTTTCATATTATAGGTTTTTTAGACGAATAAATACCCTGTTTGATTGTCTGTATAATAAAAAATAACTCTTTGTCGTAATAAAATTTCCCCAAAGCATCTTTATAACCTTGCACCCAACATAGGAAGCTAAACGCAGGGGAGGATTGCGGGCGATTCCCTGTCAATCCGAAAGACACCTGAGCGGAAAGATGCCCACCGAAAACCACCGCTGCCACTTTTGACGGGTAGATGTATTCATTTTATTTTCAGTTTTGGCATTTTCTTTTCTTCTCGTATCTTATTGAGTCTATCAGTCAATGCTTTGATATCTTCGTCTTTTCTGTTAACCCAATCGTTAAATTCATTTCTTATTTCAGGGCTAAGAGTATTAAAATCAATTATGCCCTGTCGATATGAGCCTTCATGATTAGAACATGAATTTTCCAAATAATGAAGAGCCTCTTTTATAATTTCAATTCCTTCTTTTACATATTGGCTGTCAAATAGAAAGTCATTGTCAGCTTTGTTGTACACATGAATATACTTTGCAAGTTTACTTTGCAAATCTTCTGCTCTTTTATAATCAAACGGAATTAAAGGACAGTTATCAATAATCGCTTCTGCAAAAGCAGATGTAAATGATTGGCATCTATAACTTAGTGATTTGAGTTTTGAATTGAGTTTTTGGATTCCCTTAAAATTTTCAAGTTCTCCTTGCCAAGAATTATCATCTAATGAACTTGCAGCCATAACTAACGGAGCTAGTTCTAAACGCTCGATTATTATTCTACATTCCAGTGCAGCATAACTTAAAAAAGTTGAACTTTCATCTCTCTCTAACTGGTTGAGTAAAACTTTAATTTGGATTATACTCCATGATAGATTTTGCTTTCTAATATAAGGATTAAATTTCTCCATGTTTTATTTTCTTAAACTCAATAAACCGGCTGCTAAACTTGGAATACAGAATGGAATTGTATAAAGTAAAATCGCTTTATTATCCAATAAAATATAGAAAGTCAATGTAATAGTAATGAATAATAAGAACGGTAACAGAAATGATTTAATATCTGACCTTTTTTGAATTACTAGAATACCAATTGGTATAAGATACCCAATCAATATGCCATTAACAAATAGTCCCGTAACTAGAAGTCCTGTCCTTAAACTATAAGAAAGACTGACGGTTACCAAGAAAATAATCAACCAAAAAACCCAAGTGATTTTTAATAAATAGTCTTTTGTCTGTACAAGTATTTTAGTCATCTCGTAATTGTCTGGTTGCGGTTTTTAATATGTGCCATAGCGTAGGAAGCTTCACGGGGCGGATTGCGGGCGATTTCCTGTCAAGCCGAAAAACTGCCTGAGCGGAAAGATACACACCGAAAACCACCGCTGCCGCACTTGACGGGTAGCTGAAGTTATAGCCAGTGATTAATTTGTCGGTTCGTTTCATCTAATTCAAATTTATCAATTCTAATTCCCTGTCCAAGTATATTATTGTTGACTGTGTTTCTGACAGCTCTTGTAATCCATTGATAACCGAAGTCAATTTTTTCGTCTTGATTAAACCAGTCTTGCGGATAAATGAAAATCCAATTGTCTTTTGGTTTAATAACCACTAACGCTGTGTTGTTCCACTCAGCTTTCCCATCGAGATATAAATTAGGAATGTCAGATACAGTTATAAACTCGTCAAAGGTCTTGAAATCGTCAGGGAAGTCAACCTTAAAAGCTTCCTTGTCCGCATTTAATTGAAATGAAATTGTCGCCTTTGGTTGGCAATTTAATAAGTAAGAAGTCCTTTTGTCAGCGTGAAATTGTAAGATTGATTTATTACTGTCTGTAAATGGTTTTAGGGCTTCTGCTAAATATAGATTTAGAGTTAGTGTCGGAAAGCCAATATTTACATTATTTGAACGAGTCCAAACGCAAAACCTGTCACCGGTTGATGAAGGCTGAATGTAAACGTAAGAGTTAAAAAGTCCGAGAACATTTTTATCGTCATTAAGAGTTACGATACCTAGATATTCGTCATTGATTTTTTCCACGTACTTCAAAGTCAAATTTGTATTTTCAACCGTCAATATAGGTTTGTGTTTGTCTAAGTACCACGGTAAAAGAAATGGTGCTTTGTCAAACGGGTCCGTTTTATATTTTCCGAATATTTTGTCCATCAGTGTCATTTTAGAATTGGCTTGTTTATATACGCAACAAAACTGCCCTGTTGCCTCCAAATTTGTCTGGCTACATGCAATATTGTTGCACATTATTTTTCCGAAATTTACATAATTTTTCATACTACACAAATATGAATCCGAAATTTATTTTGATAAGATTATATGTCGATTTTGCATATTTCATTTCCGCTACAATTACTCTTATGAATGAAAAACCGAAGCCAAATAAAAATTTTGCGGTCTCATGCTGTTTTTTTACCCTGTAAACCCCTCTATCTTAACTGTTCCGTAATGTGGAAGTTCGAAATTGATTTTATCCAGGATCAGTTCAATCCCGTCAATGGTGTATTTTTTATCCCAACGTAATGCCAGCACCTGTGCCAGGGTCAGTTCGATGAATTTTACAAAACCCCGTGCTTTAAAGGCTTTCCAGTTCAGAAAATCCGTGTAAACCAGTTCATAAATACAGGCAGGAGCCAGGTGAGGAGTTAGACCGATGGACCACCCGTTGGCTATTGCCCAGCTGTCACCTGAAATCACCGGGATACCCACAGAGTTTATATTTTTTCTTCCATGATAAATTGAAACGATTGTTTCTTTCATGTTTTCAAAAGTATACGACCTGTTTAAGGGAGTCAGTTCAAGTTTGGGTACCTGGTATCCGTCAGGATGCACGACTGCACGCGGAATTTTCAGGTCCAGTTCCACACTTTCACTGCCGTTACCGGAAATGTACTCTTTTAGCCGGCCAATCTGCTTCCACTCCTTTATTTCATTGGTTATTACCGTGATGTAATCAATATTCTGCGAAACAACATGAACGATTTCACCATCAATTGTGGCAGAAGGCAGAGCACTCACATCCCGCTCCGGAATATAATCTGACCGGGTATCCAGGTCTGAATCTTCCAGGATAAAGGTCTGGTCCGCCATCTCACCGGAACGCAGAAGTTTGCCCGGCCATCCCGGCGATGCTCTGCCCAAGCGTAGCCTGGTTGCTCCGGTTGATCCACATCGTCTGAAGTTTTACAGCGAGCGTATAGCCAACAATAGCCGCGGTTGCTATGATTATTGTTCTTCCGTAGGTGGTGAAAACATCGACCAGAACAGAAATAAATTTCAAGGTCTTTCCAAACCAACCTGTTACGACTGACAATGCGGGTGCGAGTTTTTCTCCGAGTTCGATGGATACGATGTTGATCCTGTTTTTTGCCTGTGCCAGTTTCGCGTTGTTGTTGTCAGTATTGACAGCTGCCTGTTCGATGGCAACATTGGTACCGGTTACCGCTTTTTCATAGTTGTTCAGCTCTTCGACATTATTGATCAGGATTGCCGCCGTGGTAATGTTTTCCTTGCCAAACATTTTGGTAAGTTCGGTAATGCTCAGGTTTTTCTTTCCCAGGTTTTCCAGCGCAGTTGCCATACCCACAATCGCGGGATTGGTATCATCGGCACCCTGCTGCAAATCGAGCAGGACCCCTTTGAGTGATCGACCGGCAATCTCAGGTTGTGAAATTCGGGGAGCCAGCGTTTGGATTGTGGCAACCATGGTTTCAATACTAAGACCGGCATCAGCGGCGACGGTACCAGCTTTTTCGAAAGCAGTGGTCAGGTAGGGTATTTCCCCGGCACCTTCTTTTGATCCTGCACCCAGGGCATTGATGATCCGGCGGGCCTCTGATGCCGGAACATTGTATTGGTTCATGACCATGGTCAGCGCTTCAATCGCAGGTTGAAGTGTTGTCTTGGCGGCATTACTCAGGATGATGGCTTCCTGGGTTACTTCAGCCAGGGCCTGTTTGTTTTTCAGTAACTCAGGCCGAGCGGATCCGGTTTTTGTGAACGCATCAATAATCTCCTGGGCACCCTGGGTCACCCGGATGCCCCCTTCGAGTGTAGCGGTACTCAGGTCTTTTGCCTTTTGTGACAGCCATTCGAGTGACGAACCGGCCAGTCCGGTGAGTGCTGATAGGTTGTCCACCCGTTCTTCAAAGTCGTTGAAGGTTTTGACCAGTGCTTTAAAACCCATGATCAAACCGGTTATCGATGCGACGGCAGCGGTAATCATTGCAAAATACCGGTTGAATGCATCACCCATTCTACTCAGGCTCCATGATCTGGATACAGCGGCTATTTGCTGGTTATGTTCGGTCAGGATACTTCTCAAATCACGAATACGGCGTGCATGAGTGATATATTGCTGGCTGCCGAGCGTCATACGGGCCTGTTCATTCACAAGCCGTTGCATCTCGGCCCGGATGCTTCGTACATCATTGCTTACCTGTTGCCCGTTAATGAAAAGATTGATCCTGCGGTTGTAACTTGAGGCCATTTACGTAGTTTTTGGCTAAATTACGGGGGAGGAAACGAAAGGGAAAGGACAGAATTTGTAAAAATCATCCTCATGAATAAAAAGACGATAATCAATGTTATTTAAATAAATAGAATTATTTTTACAATAAACCTGGTGGTTGTCAGACCTATTCTCCAAAAAATGGTAAATAGGTCTGATTTTATCAGGCGTATAAAATGTTGTGTAGCAGTTTAAGAAACATCCTGCAAAACTGAAATGATATGAAAAAATATAGCCCAAACGAGATTCTTCAAATATTGATTGATTTTTATAATTTTCAGGCTGCATTTGACCCTGAAGTTGATAGTGGTCAGATTTTGACTTTTAATACTACGATTTCGGATTGGAGAATGATTTGCGATTTGATTGAGCCGATTAAACTAGCAAAATGTCATCACGATTTCTTTAAAATTAAAACACCACTTGCTGATTTGGAGCAACTTTTACTTGATGAGGACTCTAAAACAATTGGTGATTTTTGTAATTATGTAGCTGAATATTCTGATAAAACAGAAATTAAACCAGTTATTTCTCTTGGACAAAAGTGTTTGACCGCATCGATTTATAAGTCATTAATTAGCGAACTTAATAATCGAGGGATTGACACAAAAGATATTAGACCAAGTTCAAAATTTGTTCCTCTGTTTGATAAGCATACTGATGCTTTTATGGAAGAGGTTAATAAACTCGCACCTGGTGCATTGACAAAATTTGAGTATCGTGATAATAAAATTGTCAGAATGGGTTGGTCAATTATGGGGATATCAATTTTAGGTTTGATTTTGATTTCATTGATTTGGCAGTTTCACTGGATATTGTTACTATTTATTGGATTTGGTATAATAATAATTGCGATTGGTAGACAATATGAACCAGAAAAAGAAATTATTGGTGGATATGATACGATTCGAGATTTAATAAAAGGTATGGAAACAATTTTAATAAAAACCGCTACACAACAAACGGTATAAGGCATGTCGGGGGTTTCCGGGTGCTGGTGGTTGTCACACGCCTTTAAATTTGGTGTAAACTGATAAGTATTCGCTCCGTAATCCGCCACGACCTCATACCGCCAACCGTTATGCGTGATTTTAAAAACGACTATACCGACAATGAAACTGACTGACTTAATTCCATATTTGAAGCACGCAGACAAGTGGGACGACTTACTTGCCGACCTTCGCATAGACACTAATTGCGAAGAGGTTTTAATCTATGCTGTTGACAAGTTGGACATTGACAGCGACATTCTTTTAATAGAAGTAGAAAAGACTGCAGATAATTTGGAAATTACTTTATATGGTAAAAAGTTTGTTCAACTTTTACCGTATTCACTTGCATACGAACTAATCACAATTGACTTTTCAAATTTTAAAACAGACTTTGACATTGCTCAACGACTTATTGAGTATAGCATAAATGACGCATAACAAATGACTATGAAAAAATTCAAATCAGAAATAATTGGACATTTAGACATCATTGTTAGAGAAAATGAGGACGAACTGGACGGTGACAAAATGCAATGGAAAGAGGTTTTAATTCACGGAGACACAGACGGACTGAAATCACTTGGAAAACTTTTAATAAAGTTAGCCGACCTTAACCAAGACAGCGTTGACGGACTTCCAATTGGTGCAAGAGAGCATATTCATTTGCGACCAAAGTTTGACTTAGGAAATAGTTCAGTTGAAGTAATTGTTGGGCGACTTGATGCTAAAGGGACAGGTGCATTTTACGACAGCTATATTTCAAAAGACAACGGATGACAATGGACTATCTGACAGAAAAAACCATTCATATGAGCACCTACAAAAAATTGGCGGTTCAGTGGTTAAATGAAACTTTATACTTCGTATCAAGTTCAGTTCTGGTGTACAGTTAAGTGCTTCGAAATCCGCTTCTTCGCCAAGCGCTAAAACGTTATGGGCAATTATTAACAACAAAACAATGGGTATAGGCAGACGAGAGTTTTTAAGGTTGACAAGTATTGCATTAGCAGGACTTGCAAATGACCCACTAAATGCTGTGGCGGTTAATAACAACGTATATGTAAACAAGAAACTGGGGATTTTATTCCATAAACCTCAAGACTGGGGATTTGTGGCAATCAAAGACTTTGGCAAAATAAAAAGTGGACAATTATTTGGAGAAGGACTTGATTTAACCAATGACGAAATACTAGACGAATTAGGTGACCCAATTTGTATTGCAACAAAATACTATGCTGATAAACAAGAATATAAAGGACTTTTTTCACCAACAATTACACTTAACGTTACCCCAAAAGAAGAACTTGAAGATTTAGGTTATGAGACTTTTGAAGAATTAATGGAAATGTCTGCAGATGGTGTTTCAAATCTTCTAAAGGAGTTTCGAGTGACAAAAAAGTATGAACCATATCAAATCTGTGAATGCAAGTTTTACGAGTATGACGCAGAATATATGTTTGAACACATTGAATTAGATGAACCACTAAAAGTGGAACTCAAAGTTTTTAAAGCAGAACACAATGGTTTTTATTATGACTTTAATTGCCACCAATCTAAAGCACAAAGACAATATGCGGACAGAGAATTTGAAGAGTTTAAATGGTCTGTACGATTAATATAATTGCCATAACAAAAACTAAATGTCAATTGGTGTCTCGGTGCGGACAACAAAGGTCGCAGCCCGTGAAAACGTCATCGGGGTTCGACAAGATTGCAACTCCCAGTCCCCAACTGCATAAGGCTTCTTACCTTACCTGATCATCATCCGTGTTGCATTCAGCACGGCATCAGCATTAATTTCAGCCAGTTTATCTGCCAGTTCCGGAAGGGTTTGTTCCAGCAACGGGTTAAACCATTCATTGGGCAGTCTCTGACGCGGAAGGTCTCCCCACCAGGTGGGCTGACGGGTGGCAGGATCTTCGCATTTTGCAGTGCGAACTACCATGCCACCTTGCATTTCGTATCCCCGACTCACCCCTTTATGAACAAAGACGCCATGTCGTTCAAAGGTGTAGGTCACACGGTCAATAACCCCATAAGACTTTTTTGTAATCGATTTTATGCTGTCTTCGAGTTTTTTTTCAATACGCCCTGGGCGGCTTGTGGAAGCTTTTTTGCCGTACATTAACCAGGATGTACGGTCCCGCAACCGGCGCTGGACCATGGAGGCCCATTTTGAAACCGCTTCATTCTGTTCCCGGGAATCGAAACCATTACCGGACACCGCCGGCATTCCGCTTTGAGTTATTGCCATTGAATCGGATATTTATAAGGAGCTGTTAAGATTCCACTTATGAGGATTTACATCAGTTGAAAGTGGCGAGGTGATTGTAAAAGTGCACCGGATACCATAGTTTTTATCGTTCTCATTCGCGATAAGCGCCACATTTACACTGGCTAGGTCGAAATCACGAATGGCTTTGGTATCCGGATTACGCTTGTCGGATTTAATGCGGACGATAATATCGTCGCAAATAGTTTCGAGATGGTCCCAAAGCTCGTGCATTGCATCGTAATCGCCAATATCGTTCAGATGACCAAGCAGCATAAAAGCTCCGGACCGTTCTTTCATCACATTGTCACTCTGCTTATCGGTTAGTGAATAGCGATAACCTTCCAGAATCAATGCGGGATAATTCACTTTTTTGAGTCCCGTAAGCACTTCATCGAGTTCGAAACGGTAGAAGTGTTTTTCTGCATTGGAATGGCCGATAGCAATATGCTGGGAAGCGAGGGTTCGGAAATATTGGATCAGGTCGGAGAATTTAGTATTCATGGGAAATCGGATTACACGGATTTTAACGGATTACACGGATTGGATTACACGGATTTTCGTGCACTTTCTTTGTATTTATTGGTCAGGTACCTTAGTACCGTATGTACCGGAAGATCTGCATATCGATCCCGGTTAATGAGGTCATCACCAACCAATGATTCAAATAGATTCAGCCAGCCGGATTGTTTTGATTTTGAAATGTTTGACGCACGGCCATGCGTCTCTACAGAATCGTCGTTTGGTTGAAATATTAAGGGGTAAGCTTGTTGTAACCAGATCATCACCAGGGAATAATTAAAAGCGATGGCTTTGCGGATATCTAAGGTTGTATTTGCAATTTTTCCAACGCTGACCTGAATCGATTCATTAGTGAATTTTTCATTGGTTGGAAGATAGAGCGAAGCGATAAAGTTATTCAGCACTTTTTCATCTTGCTTCGGCTCCGCACTGCAACTTGCCATCCAATCGTGGTAATACGATTCAGCAAAAATAAACTGGCCGAAAGTCATCCCGGCAAGTTTTGGTTTCGGAGAAACGAAATCAGTTCCCGGTATTTTCCCGATGATAAAAGCAGAATGCGAATTTTCGGCCTGACTGACAAAATCAATCCCATCAGAGAGCTTAAAAAGGTCGAAAGGGGAGAGTCTCTTCAAAAGGTTTTGGCTGATTCCGGTAAGCACAGAGAGGAAAAGGAAGTCTGGTTTGGTTCCGTTGATCGTGCGCGAAATGGCAACAAATTGTCGTTCGGTCAACTCTGCCCAGGAAGAAGGTGCCTTTCCTGTTGCTTTTCTTTTGAAAAACAGGTACGGGTATTCTATGGCGATTGTTATCATACTTTAGTTGTAATACATTTAAAACCCTCAAGGTTCCCAAAACCTTGAGGGTTTGTCTTATGCGAAAAAGGTTTTTTTGTTGGTATTATCACGCCTGAAAACCTTTCCTGTTGATGGTGTTACATCGCTCCATTCTGATGCATTCGCGGTCAGATAGGATCGGAGCTGATCAAGATAGGCTTTCCCAATATTGCGGTTACGGTTCACCAGGATGGCAATCCGGTCAGAAGTTGACGGTTTTCGCTCGGTGTCGTTATTGTAACCTGCTGCGGTAGATGTAAAGAAAAGACCGTTATCCGTCAGGTCTGCGCCGCTCTCTTCCATCAATAAGGCAGAAGCCAGAAAAGCTATCGGCTTCCGGATATACGGAAGTATTGCTTTCACTTTTGTTTCCGGATCCGGTTTTACAATTTCAGATTTTATGAATGCAAATGCAACTGGTCCGAGAATGGTAGCAATCTCGGTATCTTCTATCAGTTGCATGTGTGGCTTCATCCGCAGGAATGTCAGCCGGCTTTTGTTAATAAAAACGATCTCGTTGAAAATATCCGTTGTCGGAATAAAGGCCGATTTAAGTCTTGTGCAGGCTGGTGATGCGGAGAATTCACCGAAATCGAAAAAATTTGTTTCCAGGTATTGAAGCACAACATCGAGGCTATTGAAGCCGTTCGTGCGAAAATAGCTTTTGAGATTTTCTTCCTGGTATTTAAACAGCCCTTTTACATTGGTTGATTCAGTTCGTTTGAACCCGCCATCGGAGATGTGGGCATTCAGCAGGTCGAACCCGATCCAGTAGGCAATATGGATTACTGCCGACTGAACCAAGCGAAGTAATTCAGTTGTTTTCTGCTGTACTTCAGTTGGGGTAGCCGGCGTTTCTGCTTCGTAAAATTCATCAAGCTCGTCATACATCGCGTTCCCGATTACCGGGATCAGGTAATCACGCTCTGCATTGAGAATATGAGGAGCAACGCTGTCGAAATCGGAGGAAGAGCTGACGGGGAGAAATTCGCGGATCTCCTCCATTTTTTGGTTTTTGGATTTGCGGAATAACATGATTAAAAAATTACACGGATTAATACGAATTTCACGGATTTAAGAAAGGGTCTTGGTAGTTCCCGAGCCGGTGTCGAGCGTAGTGAGAACTGTGTTGCGAAAACGCCATTCGATATCTTCTTCGGCACCGTTGTAGCGGATAAAAAGCTCCAGCGGATCGAGCAGGTCCTGACGATCGAGCCAGCAGTTTGCAATATTGACCAGGTAGGCTTCGCGGATATTGCTTCCTCCCTGATTACCGGCATAGGTTCCCCCTGGCATTCCTGCTCCCAGGACATTGGGATTTACCATGATCGAAAACATGATTTCGGAATTGGCTGCTGCAGAAGTAACCAGGTTCTGTTCGTTACTCAGTTTGTTTTCGAGAGGCTTGATGATCCATTGTTCTTCTGCACGTCCGTTCTGCGGATTGATCTCAAAGAAGGTGAAGATCGGTTTATCGGCATTGTCTGTGCCACAAAGGTTGGCTTCAATACTGTCCATATAGTTTTCAATAGACTGCTTACGGGATTCGGTATCCGGAAACTCGGTTTTTGGAAATTGTTTATCCCAGAAAGCATACGGTATCTGGATATGCCATTTCCAGGTAATCTGATTTTCGTAGGCTTTTTTCAGAAAGGATGGGACCTTTTTGGCGATATCGATCCATCCCGCAAGGTACGCAGCCCACCAGATGGCAGAACTGTAATACTCACCATTGCCCCAGGAGTCGCGTATTACGTAGATAAACGACTTTCCGGCCACTTTATTTCCGTAACGGCGGCGCTGAATATCTGCAAACGGATCATATTCATCAAGCACATCATAGACCTGGTAAAATCCTTCGGTGGGTGTATCGGGCCATTTCCCGGAAACGACACATTTAGTGATCACCCCGTTCTGATCGGCCATGCTTAAACGGCAATATTTTGCATTGATGGTATTGATCCCCACAATCTGACTCCCATCGGCATTCATGAGTATCTGTACAAAGGCGCATCCAAACTTCAAGTAATCACGTAAAGCCTTGGACATAAATCTACGGATAAGGCGTGAGTTGGCAAGTGTGATCATCGATTTATCCTTCACACGTTCAAGTATCTCAGTAAGTATGCGGCCTGGTACGGGGTCGATTTCGTTCCTTTTGGGGATATGATGGATATTGGATTCGACAGGATTCTATTCGATCGGTTTCCAGTTTGCGGGGAGCAGTTCACTTAATCGGAGAACGGAGTGATCAGGCAGCCGGTTCAACACATCGGTGAGCCATAGTGTTGGATTGACTCCTGCTACCTTGCAAGTACCCAACAAGGAATAGATAATGGCTGTTCGTTCGGCTGCTTCGTTGTTTCCACAGAACATATAATTTTTCCGACCTAATGCCAGGGGGCGAACCCCATTTTCAGCCCCGTTATTATCGATATTGTATCTTCCGTCGAGTACATAACGTGCAAGGCGGGGATAAATATTATAAGTGTATGCGATAGCTTTTCCGATAAGGCTTTTGGGTAAAACTTTTGTGCAGTTTTCGATCAGCCATTTCTCAAACTCTTTGATTATCGGGTATGATTTCTCTTCCCGTATTTGCCTGATCTTATCATATGATAGCTCCATTTCCTGAGCCTCCCGCTCGATGGCGTATAAATCACGGATTATTTTTAATGCATATCCGGCTCTCTGCGGATCGTCCTTTAAGGCTTGTTCAAACTTACGCCGGGCATGGGCCATGCAGCCGAGAAGTAAAACGCCTTTTTTATTTTCGTAGATATCATAAGCGCCATAGGCATCACTCTGGACTGCTCCCTGGAATGATCGCAATAGTTCTACAACGACCTTTTGGGCGCGGCTACCATCTTGGTAATGAAAAAACAACTGATTTTGCATCGGACTTCGAACAATCCAATGGTATCCCTTTCTTGTGCTCCCCGGGTGATCTTTATCCATAACCGGGATAGTGCTTTCATCAATTTGAATGTAATCGCATGATAGCACATCCTTTTTCAGTGTTTCATATAAGGGTTTTAGCAGATCGACCGTATCGGAGAACCATCCGTTTACGGTCGATGCCGCAATGAAGATCTTTTGTCGCTTGAAGATCTCCAGCAGCCGGTAAAAGGGGATGTGATCCAAAAATTTACAAATTAACAGGTATGCCAGAAGCGATGCGCTTGCGTTTGATCTTGGTAATACCTGTGTGGGAAGATCAGCGATCCTGATGCCTCCTCCCTGTGGAAGGGCATATTTTGGTCGAACAGTGCGCAGTACGTATACTTCTCCCGGGATATATGCAAGTTTCTCGGTAATCTCTTCCCCGATTCGCACGGCGCCTTCAGGGATGTTTTCCGGTTCAATGACAACTTCTTCACGACGAATCGAATCGGGGATAGCACAGCGTACTGCTTTTGCCTTATTCTCTTTATTACGGGTATAGGTGACTCCTGTTTTTTCGGGCTCAACCGCCAGTTCTTCGGGGAGGCTTTCCTGTCCGTCAAAGGCTAAAGACAGTTGGCTGGGATCTTCCGGAACAAAACGTTCGCTGCTGCGGCCAAACATCCTGCGCCGTAGGGCAATCAGCTCGTTAATTAACTTTTGGATTGTCGCGTCACGCTCAGCGAGCAGTTTCTGAATTGTTACATCACGCTCGGAGGTCAGCTTCTCAATTTTAGAATCGCGCTCGATGATCCCTTTTTCCAGGCGCTCAATTTTCTGCTCAGAGGTCTCGTTTTTCGGTGCTAAATCCCTTGTTTTCATGGCATGAAGATACATAAAACCAATGAATTAGGCAACTATTTTATGCAAATAAAATAGATTATTTTCAATCTTTTTTTGCTAAAAAACAAACTATTTACCGGTTAAAAAGTGTGCTGTTTCGTGTATCTATTTTTATCTTCTTTTCCGTCGCAAACGTCGAAACAAAACGTTTACGTTGTACGATATTTTTCATCGACAACCCTTCGATCATCATTACAAGCTCCGTCCATTTCATTTGGAAAGAGTTTTGTTTTTCATCGTAAGCGGGACGTTCAAATCCTCCTGATTCCAGGCGTTTGTGATATAGAACCAGGCCACCGCTTTCCCAGTGAAGCAGTTTGATTGTACTGCGCGGACGATTAATGAAAATGAAAACCTCCCCGCTCAAGGGATCACGGCCCATCTGGGAACGCACCACTCCGCAAAGCGTATTAAAGCCCTTGCGCATATCTGTGGCGCCGGTGCACAAATAATACTGTAAATTATCCGATAATGATAACATGCCTTACATGATCAGAACCAGTTCACGGATCAGGTTCAGCTCACATCCTATGGGAACCGAAAGACATACACCGTTGGGATAGGTGAGTTCAAGATTCTCCCTGTTCGTGCCGGATTGGTGTTTTGGTTTTTCAATACAGACTGGAATCAACCGGGAGGATTCCGGATGCTCATTTAATTTTTGACGCTTACGCCAATAGTAGTAAGTTGCCGGATTAATATTCTCTGCTACACAAAATGCCTGTACGCTCAGTCCGCTTGTCAGCCGGTTCTCCATCATGGTGGTAGCTTCTGCCATTGTTCTTCTCTGTTTCATCGTTGGATATTTTCAACAAAGGTAGAGGGCTAAAAAATATTAAACAATATGTACTAGGCCGAATGCTTACGTATCTCATTGCCCTGTTCATCGTAATCAGATACCTTACATGCAAATATACCCTGACCCATCGTAAAGTTTCGCGTAAATTTTAGTCCTGTATTGAGTACACCAACACTGTTAATTATCTCATCTGCCTTTTTCGGAAAATCGTTTGCCGGACCCCATGCTGAGATCTGGATATTACCGATAGACAGTGTATCCTCATCCGGATTTTTAGGTTGTGAGGTGTTTTTTGGCTTTTCGGCTGGTGTGCCCGTTGTCGTTGCCTGGTAACTTTTCCCGTAAGCGATCAACGGAACCCCCGATCTGTTGAATAGGATATCTGCCATTATAGTTTGATTTTCTTTCCATTCCACTCAATAATTCCGTCGATATGTACCGGAGTTACGTGCCCCGAAGCATTATTATCGTTGTCAACTGGAAGAACTCCGCGCATACGGTTGTCTTTCCCGTTGAACTGGAGTCCGGCTGCCACAGCGCGAGGGATAAAGACCAATTCTCCGTTTTTCTTAACGAACCTGATTGAGAAAGTAACTTGTTTGCCTTCAGGAGTCTCTTTTATTTCATACTCTTTAAGCGCCAGATTTCGCCGGATGGTTTGAATATCTTCCATAATCTTGTTTTTGAGTAAAGATAGATGGCTGGGGTGGAGAGGGAAAGGACAAAAAAGCCATGCAGTTTGCATGGCTTTTTTGTCAAAAGTATGATGAATCGTAAGCATTCGGCCTAGTACATATTGTTTAATATTTTTTAGCCCTCTACCTTTGTTGAAAATATCCAACGATGAAACAGAGAAGAACAATGGCAGAAGCTACCACCATGATGGAGAACCGGCTGACAAGCGGACTGAGCGTACAGGCATTTTGTGTAGCAGAGAATATTAATCCGGCAACTTACTACTATTGGCGTAAGCGTCAAAAATTAAATGAGCATCCGGAATCCTCCCGGTTGATTCCAGTCTGTATTGAAAAACCAAAACACCAATCCGGCACGAACAGGGAGAATCTTGAACTCACCTATCCCAACGGTGTATGTCTTTCGGTTCCCATAGGATGTGAGCTGAACCTGATCCGTGAACTGGTTCTGATCATGTAAGGCATGTTATCATTATCGGATAATTTACAGTATTATTTGTGCACCGGCGCCACAGATATGCGCAAGGGCTTTAATACGCTTTGCGGAGTGGTGCGTTCCCAGATGGGCCGTGATCCCTTGAGCGGGGAGGTTTTCATTTTCATTAATCGTCCGCGCAGTACAATCAAACTGTTTCACTGGGAAAGCGGTGGCCTGGTTCTATATCACAAACGCCTGGAATCAGGAGGATTTGAACGTCCCGCTTACGATGAAAAACAAAACTCTTTCCAAATGAAATGGACGGAGCTTGTAATGATGATCGAAGGGTTGTCGATGAAAAATATCGTACAACGTAAACGTTTTGTTTCGACGTTTGCGACGGGAAAAGAAGATAAAAATAGATACACGAAACAGCACACTTTTTAACCGGTAAATAGTTTGTTTTTTAGCAAAAAAAGATTGAAAATAATCTATTTTATTTGCATAAAATAGTTGCCTAATTCATTGGTTTTATGTATCTTCATGCCATGAAAACAAGGGATTTAGCACCGAAAAACGAGACCTCTGAGCAGAAAATTGAGCGCCTGGAAAAAGGGATCATCGAGCGCGATTCTAAAATTGAGAAGCTGACCTCCGAGCGTGATGTAACAATTCAGAAACTGCTCGCTGAGCGTGACGCGACAATCCAAAAGTTAATTAACGAGCTGATTGCCCTACGGCGCAGGATGTTTGGCCGCAGCAGCGAACGTTTTGTTCCGGAAGATCCCAGCCAACTGTCTTTAGCCTTTGACGGACAGGAAAGCCTCCCCGAAGAACTGGCGGTTGAGCCCGAAAAAACAGGAGTCACCTATACCCGTAATAAAGAGAATAAGGCAAAAGCAGTACGCTGTGCTATCCCCGATTCGATTCGTCGTGAAGAAGTTGTCATTGAACCGGAAAACATCCCTGAAGGCGCCGTGCGAATCGGGGAAGAGATTACCGAGAAACTTGCATATATCCCGGGAGAAGTATACGTACTGCGCACTGTTCGACGAAAATATGCACTTCCACAGGGAGGACGCATCTGGATCGCTGATCTTCCCACACAGGTATTACCAAGATCAAACGCAAGCGCATCGCTTCTGGCATACCTGTTAATTTGTAAATTTTTGGATCACATCCCCTTTTACCGGCTGCTGGAGATCTTCAAGCGACAAAAGATCTTCATTGCGGCATCGACCGTAAACGGATGGTTCTCCGATACGGTCGATCTGCTAAAACCCTTATATGAAACACTGAAAAAGGATGTGCTATCATGCGATTACATTCAAATTGATGAAAGCACTATCCCGGTTATGGATAAAGATCACCCGGGAGCACAAGAAAGGGATACCATTGGATTGTTCGAAGTCCGATGCAAAATCAGTTGTTTTTTCATTACCAAGATGGTAGCCGCGCCCAAAAGGTCGTTGTAGAACTATTGCGATCATTCCAGGGAGCAGTCCAGAGTGATGCCTATGGCGCTTATGATATCTACGAAAATAAAAAAGGCGTTTTACTTCTCGGCTGCATGGCCCATGCCCGGCGTAAGTTTGAACAAGCCTTAAAGGACGATCCGCAGAGAGCCGGATATGCATTAAAAATAATCCGTGATTTATACGCCATCGAGCGGGAGGCTCAGGAAATGGAGCTATCATATGATAAGATCAGGCAAATACGGGAAGAGAAATCATACCCGATAATCAAAGAGTTTGAGAAATGGCTGATCGAAAACTGCACAAAAGTTTTACCCAAAAGCCTTATCGGAAAAGCTATCGCATACACTTATAATATTTATCCCCGCCTTGCACGTTATGTACTCGACGGAAGATACAATATCGATAATAACGGGGCTGAAAAGTAAGTATGCGGCCTGGTACGGGGTCGATTTCGTTCCTTTTGGGGATATGATGGATATTGGATTCGACAGGATTCTATTCGATCGGTTTCCAGTTTGCGGGGAGCAGTTCACTTAATCGGAGAACGGAGTGATCAGGCAGCCGGTTCAACACATCGGTGAGCCATAGTGTTGGATTGACTCCTGCTACCTTGCAAGTACCCAACAAGGAATAGATAATGGCTGTTCGTTCGGTTGCTTCGTTGTTTCCACAGAACATATAATTTTTCCGACCTAATGCCAGGGGGCGAACCCCATTTTCAGCCCCGTTATTATCGATATTGTATCTTCCGTCGAGTACATAACGTGCAAGGCGGGGATAAATATTATAAGTGTATGCGATAGCTTTTCCGATAAGGCTTTTGGGTAAAACTTTTGTGCAGTTTTCGATCAGCCATTTCTCAAACTCTTTGATTATCGGGTATGATTTCTCTTCCCGTATTTGCCTGATCTTATCATATGATAGCTCCATTTCCTGAGCCTCCCGCTCGATGGCGTATAAATCACGGATTATTTTTAATGCATATCCGGCTCTCTGCGGATCGTCCTTTAAGGCTTGTTCAAACTTACGCCGGGCATGGGCCATGCAGCCGAGAAGTAAAACGCCTTTTTTATTTTCGTAGATATCATAAGCGCCATAGGCATCACTCTGACTGCTCCCTGGAATGATCGCAATAGTTCTACAACGACCTTTTGGGCGCGGCTACCATCTTGGTAATGAAAAAACAACTGATTTTGCATCGGACTTCGAACAATCCAATGGTATCCCTTTCTTGTGCTCCCCGGGTGAACTTAATCCATAACCGGGATAGTGCTTTCATCAATTTGAATGTAATCGCATGATAGCACATCCTTTTTCAGTGTTTCATATAAGGGTTTTAGCAGATCGACCGTATCGGAGAACCATCCGTTTACGGTCGATGCCGCAATGAAGATCTTTTGTCGCTTGAAGATCTCCAGCAGCCGGTAAAAGGGGATGTGATCCAAAAATTTACAAATTAACAGGTATGCCAGAAGCGATGCGCTTGCGTTTGATCTTGGTAATACCTGTGTGGGAAGATCAGCGATCCTGATGCCTCCTCCCTGTGGAAGGGCATATTTTGGTCGAACAGTGCGCAGTACGTATACTTCTCCCGGGATATATGCAAGTTTCTCGGTAATCTCTTCCCCGATTCGCACGGCGCCTTCAGGGATGTTTTCCGGTTCAATGACAACTTCTTCACGACGAATCGAATCGGGGATAGCACAGCGTACTGCTTTTGCCTTATTCTCTTTATTACGGGTATAGGTGACTCCTGTTTTTTCGGGCTCAACCGCCAGTTCTTCGGGGAGGCTTTCCTGTCCGTCAAAGGCTAAAGACAGTTGGCTGGGATCTTCCGGAACAAAACGTTCGCTGCTGCGGCCAAACATCCTGCGCCGTAGGGCAATCAGCTCGTTAATTAACTTTTGGATTGTCGCGTCACGCTCAGCGAGCAGTTTCTGAATTGTTACATCACGCTCGGAGGTCAGCTTCTCAATTTTAGAATCGCGCTCGATGATCCCTTTTTCCAGGCGCTCAATTTTCTGCTCAGAGGTCTCGTTTTTCGGTGCTAAATCCCTTGTTTTCATGGCATGAAGATACATAAAACCAATGAATTAGGCAACTATTTTATGCAAATAAAATAGATTATTTTCAATCTTTTTTTGCTAAAAAACAAACTATTTACCGGTTAAAAAGTGTGCTGTTTCGTGTATCTATTTTTATCTTCTTTTCCCGTCGCAAACGTCGAAACAAAACGTTTACGTTGTACGATATTTTTCATCGACAACCCTTCGATCATCATTACAAGCTCCGTCCATTTCATTTGGAAAGAGTTTTGTTTTTCATCGTAAGCGGGACGTTCAAATCCTCCTGATTCCAGGCGTTTGTGATATAGAACCAGGCCACCGCTTTCCCAGTGAAGCAGTTTGATTGTACTGCGCGGACGATTAATGAAAATGAAAACCTCCCCGCTCAAGGGATCACGGCCCATCTGGGAACGCACCACTCCGCAAAGCGTATTAAAGCCCTTGCGCATATCTGTGGCGCCGGTGCACAAATAATACTGTAAATTATCCGATAATGATAACATGCCTTACATGATCAGAACCAGTTCACGGATCAGGTTCAGCTCACATCCTATGGGAACCGAAAGACATACACCGTTGGGATAGGTGAGTTCAAGATTCTCCTGTTCGTGCCGGATTGGTGT
This sequence comes from uncultured Bacteroidales bacterium, assembly GCA_942493325.1. Taxonomy (GTDB): domain Bacteria; phylum Bacteroidota; class Bacteroidia; order Bacteroidales; family Prolixibacteraceae; genus JAAFHB01. The sequence continues at coordinate 7,088,501 of OW818689.1, forward strand.
TTTGGTTTTTCAATACAGACTGGAATCAACCGGGAGGATTCCGGATGCTCATTTAATTTTTGACGCTTACGCCAATAGTAGTAAGTTGCCGGATTAATATTCTCTGCTACACAAAATGCCTGTACGCTCAGTCCGCTTGTCAGCCGGTTCTCCATCATGGTGGTAGCTTCTGCCATTGTTCTTCTCTGTTTCATCGTTGGATATTTTCAACAAAGGTAGAGGGCTAAAAAATATTAAACAATATGTACTAGGCCGAATGCTTACGCTGAAAATGGGGTTCGCCCCCTGGCATTAGGTCGGAAAAATTATATGTTCTGTGGAAACAACGAAGCAGCCGAACGAACAGCCATTATCTATTCCTTGTTGGGTACTTGCAAGGTAGCAGGAGTCAATCCAACACTATGGCTCACCGATGTGTTGAACCGGCTGCCTGATCACTCCGTTCTCCGATTAAGTGAACTGCTCCCCGCAAACTGGAAACCGATCGAATAGAATCCTGTCGAATCCAATATCCATCATATCCCCAAAAGGAACGAAATCGACCCCGTACCAGGCCGCATACTTACGATGAATCGAAGTCTATTTTCAAATCCGGTGCATTACTATCCATGGAGTAGAACAAAGATTGAAGGCTGGGTGGTCTCGCCTAAAGTCCTATTCTTGTTACAATGATCACCATAGAACGCCTGATCAAAAGAGGGTAATAAGCTATACTTAAGTACTTCGTGAACATTGCAACATATAGTAATGAACCACTATATACAAGAACCCTGCACTACAGTGGTGTGAGAGGCGCACCATTACGGCGAGGCTGTATACTCGATTGGGCGTTCAGCTATCATTATTCATCTGTATTCATTCTTAATACAGATTTTCTGCCAATAAATTAATGATTTGTTGTATTCGAACAGAATGAGTACCTTCTTTGCAGAATTTTGTAATATCCATTTTAAAGTTATCAGATATTTTCAATTTCCTGTCCTTATGAATTTCATCTATAAAATCTAATACTATTCCATTATTATCCAGTAATTTAACTAGTTTCTCTAATTTGAATAGTTGAGGTCTAATACCAGCATATCTTACTTTTATATTATGTTTTATATCGGCATCAAAACTTTGCTTTTCAAGTTTTCCTTTTGACATAAAAAGATTAAAGAAAGAATCTACAAACTTTGATATTTTTATTCCGATATTTTTGTCCTTTAACTCTAAATTTTTAAAAACGTCACTAATAGTCGCATCTGTTGTACAATTTTGAAATTGATTTTCATTAATTTCAAGTTGAATTTCCGAATCAAGATGTAAATTATATAATGTACAATCCGAGAAAAGAGTATTCTCATTAAATTTGCATGACCAAAAGTCCGAAAAATTATCAATATTACATTTTTTAAGTTTTTTATCTGAAAAATCAAAACGAATGGGATAATCATAAGATGAAAAATTCAAAATAACCATATTTTGAATTAAATTGTTACTACCAAATAAATCTTCCATCAATTTAGTGTTGCTTTCGATATTAGAACCTCCCATATATTGATGATTTATTCTAAGTGCTAATGAGAATAATCCAGATATTGCCTTATTTTTCATAAAACTATTGATATCAAATTCTTGAATTCCAAATAAAATATCGACTATTCTAAATATTTCTTCGTCCGATAATTTTTGACTTCTACCAACTACTTCTCTTGTCAAATTGGAATTTAATCCGCAATTAGAAGCAATAAAATCTATGATGCTTTTAGAAATTATCTCATTATTAGTAATATCAAGCAAAGACCTAAGATACATTCCCTTAAAAACATCAATCAAAAAATCATACTTTATAAACACATTTTTCTTAACTGATTTGTTAGTAGAAATAAATGGATGTGATTTCAAAGCTTCAATTTTTGAAGAATCAATATTGCTAAATAATTCCGAAAACTTCGATTCTGCAATTATTCCATCATGAAATGCAGACAAAGTCATAAAAAATTTTATTTGTTCATCTACTGAAATTTGATTTATCCTTTTTATCTCTCTATGACACACATTGTAGATGATATAATCACTCTTGATTTTTTGAATCATATATTTTGATTCAAAAGAATAGTTGTCATTCAAGAGTTCATAATCTGAATCAACTATATTTCTGATTATGTCTAAAACATAGGGTTGAAATTCAAAAGGTTCCTTCTCTTTTGATTGTGACACAAACTCTTTTGCAATAGTGATACATTTATTAGTTTTCTTATCTAATTTAAAACTTTTATCAAAGAAATTTTTTGCTTGAATTTCATTAAATGGCAATAAATCAAAAACTTTTAAAGAATAATCATCAACTTTATTGTCGTCCCAGAAATGAGTTCTGCAAGTAATTATAACTTTTGCATTACCAATTTCACTATACAATTCGAAGATTGAGCGCAGGAACATATTCACATCAAAATCTGATACCTTTGAAATTATTTCATCTAATCCGTCTATGACTATTAGTAAATTTCCATTATCTAAATTTACTTTAAATAAATCGCTATTGAGTTTATCTTGGGTATAACCATTTTTTGAATGGTCTGCTTCGTAAAAACTATATATATTAATTTCTTGCTCAGTTCTTTTTGTGTGTTTTAATTCATCAACTATTTCAGATGATTCTATTAATATTGATTTTTTCTGTTTGTTACTATCTTGGTAAAAATCTGCAATATACTTGGCAATAGTTGTTTTTCCAATGCCGCCACCTCCTCTTAACACAAGAACTTGTTCGTTCTGTGATGATAACCATTCTATTAACGCATTGAATTTTGTCTCTTTTTTATCTTCATCTTCTACTCTTGGGGTTACAAAATTGTTAATATCCAAAAATTTAGAATCATGTGTTATTTCAGTAAAACTTTTCGGAGTGCATAAATCCCAAATAAATTCTTCTATATAATAAATGGATGTTGGTTTGAATTTCTCTTGGATGTTCTTCTTCCGAATTTCTTGATTTTTCTGTTCTTCTTCTCTTGGCAGTAAAATAATTAAATTTTTCTTAAATATTTCCGGACAATTGCTTTTAAGTGAAGTTAGGGTTGCTGTTTGATTAATTCCTTTAAATAAATAAAGATAATATTCTATTTGTTTCAATGGTTTGTTCTCTCTCCGAAATAAAGTATAACCAATTTTCTTGATTTTATCTTCTAATGATTTATATTCTTCAAAATATGCTTTTGGCTCATAGAGTTGTAAAATTTTTGAAACATCACTATATCCTCTCAATTCGCCTTCCTTTCTAATTATTCTTTTTGTTGAGTTAGGTTTAAAAATATATTCACCTCCATCATGCCCTGCACCAGACAATGGGTAACCCTGTGGATTTTGGTCTGAATTATAGGATATTTTTTTTAATTGTTGACTTAAATCAGAAACAAGAAAATCTTGTTGCTGCTCAGTTAAAAATTTCACAATCGATTCGGCAAAAGGACTATGGCTACCTTTTACTCCATCAGGCACTGACTTTCTTCCAGATGTTATTGCCCATCTTGATTTTTGTTTTTCATAATCATAAATACTTCGATATGACGCTTTATCTGCATCAAGCAATATTGAACGAGAGAAACAAGAATCTGATATTATTGTTATATGCTTTGCATTAGCCTTTTTAATATATTCAATTAATATGCTATTTTGAAAGTAAGTTGTTGTTTTACCTATTTGGGCATCATAAGGAATCCAATAACCTATGTCAATACAATCATCAAAAAATCCATGACCTGCAAAGTAAATTAAAACATTATCATGTTCTGTTACTTTTGAATGGATTTCTTTAAATGCTAAGTTCATATTTTCATTTGTTGCCTCACTATTTATTAGGAATTTTGTTTCCTCAAATCCATATTTTGAAGATAAAATATTGCAGATTGTCTTCGTGTCCCGAACAGCATTAGACAGATTGTGCACATTCGCCGATTCGTAAATATCTATACCAATTCCAATCAAATAGTTTTTCATGTTAAAATTTGTGTTATATTTTTCAATTTTTTTTGAGGAAACAAGAAATATTAAATAAGTTATACTTCGTATTATTACCCACTGACTCCTTTAGCAAACACATAATATTTCAAAAATGCAATTGGTTACGTGTATATCCAAAATCCGAACAATAAATGAAGCCTATTTAAGTCTTCAATGAAACTGGCAATTGATTTAAATATCCAGATAAATGAATATTTTACGAGTATTTTACCTGGTTCAAAATATTGTTCAACCATTGAATCTATATAATTCGAATTTTCATTTATAACAATTCAAATATCAGTAAAATAAATAAAACATAATAATCTATTTGCAAAAATTTGATGGAAACTTGGCAGGTGTGCCTAATAATTAAACAAGTGTCGTGATTATGTGAATAAGTGTAAAATGAAAATACAATTTCAGTGTTCATGTTCCTTCATTTTAATACCACCTATTTTTCTTCCCCACGACTAAAAAAGGGAGCAACGCTCCCTTTTCTTAAAGGCTAATCTGTTCTTCAACCTCTTTGACTTTCCCATCCAGGGTGCGTTTCATCTCGTCGATAACGGAGGTGATCACTGATGAATTGGAAGTTTTGAATTCATTGCCGGCAGAATCTCTTAATAGAATCGTCGAACTCATTGAATCCGCTCCGATGTGGAAGGTTTGCAATTTGCGGCGTGATTCGTTCAGCGTTCTCCAACGATCGATAAGCATGGTCAGATCTTCCACCCTTTGGATTTTCTCATCGAGGGTGAGTCGGCGTGGTTCTTCGATCTCGTTTTTCACAACAGTCATTACCGGAGCTGCAACAGCTTCAACAGATTTTACTTCAGCAACTTCAGCAGCAACATTGGCTGTACTTTCTGCAACATTTGATTTACCCATAATTTTTACGCCGCTGCCCTGCGGACTTATATTGGCATCTGGCTCGCCGTTAAAATTAAATTTCGGGCAATCAACATTGAGCCGGGCGGATTCTTGTCAATGGGTGAATGTCAAATTTTCCGCACCCTCATTTCGACTACGCTCAATGAACGGGTGCGGGAAATTTGACCGAACACGAAGTGGCTTTGGTTGCTGCTCCTGGAACAATTAATTGCGGCGACCAAAGCCCCTTGACTTTTTCGCCTCGGCGATCAATACCTTTGCTCCGGAATTTGAGTGTAACAAGGTATTTCTATTAGTCACCGGGTTAATTCTCAATCAGAATATTTCATTCATTTTCCGGTTAAGTCACCCGGTGACTTATCCAGCGACCACAAAAAAGCCCTGATCAACAGGGCTCTTTTCTCCTTAAAATGGGAATTTTTCCTTGTCACCCTTGGCAGGAACGATTTTTGATTTCTTGGCCGGTTTCCGTGATGAAGCTGCATCCTTCTTTTTGGATTGAGGCTCTTCAACTTCCTCTTTCTGGCTTACATAAACGGTGTAGTCGCGTCCGAAATTATCGGGAGTTTTCATTTTAGCGACTTCGAAGGTGACATACTCGGTGCCATCGTATTCGTAGGCATATTTTACAAGATCTTCGAGTTTACAGGTGACCTTGGCAATGCTCAATCCGGCAACTTGTTTTCCTTTTCCAATGTAGTTTTTTACAAAAGTTTTCATGACAGTAAAATTTAAGTTTAAAAATTATATGCAAGTGATCAGTGAAGCATGGAGGGGCAGTCAAGGAGGAACTGGAATACCGGAACGAAGCGAGGATATGCCGGGAAAATCCTTGAATGAGGGGACCGTTACCTGGAGAGCTACACTAGCTTAGCATGGAATTTCAAACAAATTCTGTCAGGAGGACCAACCGGAAAAGTTTGGTAAAAGGAAATATGCCGGATGCACATGCAGAAGTAACGTAAAGGCGAAGTTCATAATGCCGAAGCAGGAGAGGGCAGTGGTATAACATGATCGCTGAATACAACCGGATCATCGGATGCACACAAACCCGGTAAGCCAGGAGTTGAAAGCCACCAAACAGGGAAGGATCATTTCCGGACCAAAACCGGAAAATCAAAATGACCTGCCATGGTGATTGGATTTCCATTCAGGAGAAATTGCCGTTGATCAGGGCATAACAAAACGGGGAGTTCATTTTTTCTCCACGATCAAAAAAGGGGAGACCCCTTTCTTTTAATTTACCAGGCATACGGATTACCGTTGCCGGAATAGACATCTTCATCAGCAACCGAAGAGAGAAACTGACGGTAAGGTGCGTCGCCACAACTTGTGCAAAACACTTCGTGTGATGATGGCCAGTAATAAATTGTCGCTCCCTTCTTAATTTTAGTTTTGCATTTGGAGCAACTGGATGAGAATTTGGCACTGATCTGCCGTGGATCATTTGAGTATCGCGTCATTTTAGTTGCCCCTGCCTTGGGGACTTATTATGGCTTCCGTCAGTGGACGGACTTCGTCTGGCACGCCGGTTGGATTTTGAAATAATATTTTCAACTGAATCGACTATAAAGCCTTTATCCCTGTGATGGATTATTGTCGGCAGGTCAGAGAATCCCATGTTGACGTAGGTAAGAAGAATATTGCACCAATAGCCGTTTTGCCATTCGCCTTCAATAGATTCAACTCCGAATCCGTAGAGTATCTGATTAAAAGCGCACATTTTCTGCTCGTTAAGTGTTGGGAGATTATAACACTGACTGTTCCAGAATTGCACACCTGAGAATTCTTTCGGATCGAGTTGATTTGAGAGAATCAGTTTAATAGTCGATTCCTGTTGTTTTGTAAGATTGAGAAGTTTTAAATTCATTGTAGGTGCTCATGCCCTTGAGACTTTTTGCGGCATCTGGCACGCCGGTTAATTTAATCTTCGTCGGGAAACTGAATCGTGATAGCAGGGGAGGGATCATTCAGGTCGAGCGGGCCAATTACAGCTTTGAGTGTAACTTCCCTGACCAACCGGTTTCCCTCGCAGACTTTTTCGTATTTGTTCCAGTCGCCTTTATCCGGAAGCAGACAGCAGAATTCGAACTTCAGTTCACTACTTTTGCATCCGCGGGCTTCCAGTGAGAACATATACAGGATATCCCACAGGCGACCTTCCTCACTCTGCTCCGGCATCTTCTCCGGAACCGGTACATACTTGTCGTAAACTCCCCGGGTAAAGAATACCGGAAAGATGATTCCTGCTTCTTTTGCAATCTCCGGTAGAATTGGCACCTGGTACCCATCTTCAATCGCTTCGGCACGGGTGTAACTTGCAATAATTTTCCAATCGTTTAGTTCCATTGTTTTATTGCCCCTGCCCTGGGGACTTATTATGGCATCTGGCACGCCGTGGTATATTTTGTGAGATTTATTTTTTAGAGAAGGCCTTCGTCAGCCATTGAGAAATACGAGTCAGTAGTCATAATCAGGTGATCCAGGAGTGGAATGTCGAGAATCAGACCGGCTTCCTTTATTTGTCGGGTGATCTTCCGGTCCGCATCACTTGTATCGAGGTTTCCCGACGGATGGTTATGTGCCAATATCAGTGAGGTGGCGCAAGCTTTTAATGCAACCTGGAAAATCACCCGCACATCGACCACGGCACCGGTCATTCCTCCTTTGGAAAGCTGGTGATATCCGAGGATCTGGTTCTGTCGGTTCATCATCAGCATATAACTGAATTCAATGTGATCGTAAGCCGGCCAGATTGCTCTGAATGCATTTGCAGCATCCATGGAGCCGGTAACTTTCATTCGGTCTTTTGCCTTCACGTGCGAAGAATAAGAGATTTGTACTTCTGCAAGAATTTCCGGAATCATTGTTTTTCACCACTGCCTTGTGGATTTATTTTGGCATCTGGCCCGCCGTTACAGTTAAATTTCGGGCAGACCAGATTGAGCCGGGCGGATTCTTGTCAATGGGTGAATGTCAGTTTCATCCAGAACCGAATTGATTTATATGGGAAAGTGACCGAACACGAAGTGGCTTTGGTTGCTGCACAGGGAACAATTATTTGCAGCGACCAAGGCCCCTTGACGTTTCCGGCCGGCGATCAATAACTTTGCCCCGTAATTTGAGTGTAACAGCAAACTTTCTCAGAACTCAGAAGGGGGTTAAAAAAGAAACCCCGCCTGGAGGGGCGGGGTAGTAATTTTAAAATGGATTTTGAAAAAAGTTGAAGATTTATTCTGCGCTATTTTTGACAAATGCTTTTGGGTCAACAACCGGTAGAATTGCAGAGTGTAAAAAGGTGCCTTTAAATTGAGAAAACATGATACCCCTTACTGTTGAAATAGAAACTGAGTTTAATGTTACTAAAATAGTATCCGTGATTGAAACATTTTGAGAACCTTCAATTAAAAAATCGTCGAAATTCGCTATTTCAAAAATGCAACTTGCCTGTAAAGATCCAAGTCTCGTTTCATTATCTTCGTGAATAATGTCGACAGTTGTAATAACAAAAACCAATTTGCTTTCATGACTTATTTTGTGCTCAAGACCAATATTAAAATGGAATGTAGTTTGAGCAGGCAAAGGTTGTTTGGGGTTGTTAAGTTTAACATCCAATAATTCAACACCTTTTATTTGAAAGGAAAGTTTTTGCTCCTTTATTGTATCTTTCATCTATATGTAATTTGTTTTAAGGTAAGATGGAATCCGTCCCAATAAATCAGGGCTCATTTCATACTTTATATTATCAATTTAACAATTACTACTCACTGCAAAAGACTTCGATTTTTTTCCATAATATAAATCAATTAATGATTTATCATTCAGTGTGTCAGCATAAGAAGTAGGATTTGCAGATGCAACTTTTTCGCTAACCACCAAATGGAACTTAATCACCTGCTCTTTCGGCACATCCTTAAGCGTAACCAAACCAATATTTAAAACCTTTTCAATATCAAATAACGTATCGCTATTAAAATTGTGGGTGCCGGATAACCATTTGGTTATCTCGGAGCGTTGCTTATTTAATGCTTCGGCAAGATCTTTCTTTTTCCAGCCTTTTGCCTTAATTCCATTGTTAATTCTGGCAGCAAGCAGCATTCGTTTTCTGATTTTGCACTCTTCGTCGGGTGTAATCGAATCGAATATTTCGTCTATTATTTTGCTGTTGTATGTTTCTGCTTTACTCATCGTCTTCATCATTAAAATTTAAATCACCTTCAAAGTCCTTATAATCATCAGTAAAGTATATCTCCTTATCATTCATTCTTTTTTGAATATCCTGGGAGATCTGACGCATTAAAAAATTCTCATCTTCAAGCTTTTTATCTTCTTGTAGTGCTCTTATGCTTTTGGGCTTGAAACCTCCTCCTCCCAAAATCACAATTAATGAGCCGTATCGAATACAATACAACCGTAAATTGGATTTGGGGATATCGAATAATGCACTAACCCCATCGCCCGGTTTTCCTTCTCTCAGCTTGAAGAAATCCTCAATGGCACCTGTCTGGTGCCCGATAGTATTTAAACGTACATAGATGTCTTTTAGTTCACTTTTAAACGAATTTTTATTTTCTTCGAGGAATCTATCAAACAAGGTTCTTTGCTCGTCTTCCAGATATATTGAATATAAAGAGGCCTCATACCCACTAAGCTTAGCTATTTTTACTAATTTATATCTCATTCGAAAAAGAATTTGCAAATATATATTAATTTACTTTTAAGTGAACTATTTTTTTAGCTTTATTTTTGAAATCTATTAAACTTTGTTTTTACTTTGAATTTATAAATACTCGATCTGTTTTAAAACCACCAGATGACCTTTGGAATATTTCACCTCAAGTTTTTCATTTACAAAATTTTAGATATTTATCTCTCTCACTCCGGCTCCGCTGCCAATCTTATTTCCTCTTCTATTTCAAAGCTGGCTTTGGACTCCGTAATGTCGCCAACCGTTACCTGCCCGTTCATCAGCATGTGCAATAGCCAATTGCAGAGTTAAGGATTTTTTGTCATTTATTTAAGCCAAATATTACCATGTATTATTGCTTCATTTTTATCATTACACCAGACAATAATTCCTTGATATTTTGTGATTTGGTATAAAACCGCATTATTAGGATGTAAACCTTTGGGATTATCAAATTTTGAAGATATTATATGAAGCATTCCAGGATTGTCCATTGAAAGTAAATCATGCCAATTCTCAATGGATCCATGATGAGGAACTTGTAATACAGCAACATCTTGAATTAATGTACCATAATAATTCATTATCTCAGAATATTTTAGTTTTAGATTTACATCGCCACAATAAAAATCACCACAATTACAGCTATTTTCATGATTATGGCACCCAAAATAATGATTACATTTTTGAGTATCCTGTTTTAAATAAACTTCACGCCAACGTCTAATAACACCTCCTTGATTATAGTATTTACAAGAATGGTAGAGCAATAGTGATGTATTGTTTATATCAGAATTACTAACACCATGACTTTTTGCAATCTTTGAAAACCTTGCATCATTAATAATAGATTCTAAGTCTTTTTTCGTTATTACATCTGATTTGAGATTAGAGCAATCAGAAATTTCTTTAAAATACTTATTAATCTTTTCTGATTGAGTACTATAATAAAATATGAATTGCCAGATTTTGATTTTTCTTGAGGTTAATGGAATACACCCGTGTTTCTTTATTAAAACTCGGGGATCACTTATATCTTCAATAAATTTTATATTTTCTTCATCATCGGCAGGTTCCAAATTATTTATATTAAAATCAAAATCCTCAATTTCTAAATCAACACCTTCAATGTCATCATTTTTATTTTCATCAAAATATTTATCCGGTCCCCCTGATATGAATACAATATTTGATTTCCCCCGCCCAAATTCAAGAAGAGTTTTGGCAGGATCAATAATAAAAGATGGAATCCAATCATCAAGATAATCCAAATCCAAAGTAAGCATATAGTTCAACCTTTCTCTCGGAGTTAAATAAGGCAGGATGATGGTATCTATATGCTCTACTTTCTCAAATAATCTTTTTAATCCATTAATATGATCTCTATGGAAATGAGATATTACTATTAAATCCAAATGTTTACATTCAGCAAATTCCTTATCAATACAATTATTTACTTTGGCTGTTGACGTTGAGCCACAATCATATACAAACTTGAAGTTTCCTATTTCCCCAGAAGTAAACAAACCAAATCCAACTGGATGAAACTTAACAATAAAATGCATATTCATTTTCATTTAGATTTTGGAGATTATTGATGCTTTCCTTCCGGCTCCGCCGCCAACTCCATTTCCTCTTCTATTTTATAGCTTGCCTTCTCTTTTGCTACTACTGTTACCTGTCCGTTCATCAGCATGGGCAAAAGCCAGTCGCGAAGTTCGGAGAGTTGTTGGTTTTGTTTGTTAAGTACATCAGATTGAATAAGAGATCCTTTGGCAAGTGCCTCAAATTTATCGAGCAAGTTATTATTTTTATATGCCTTAGGTTTAATAACCGGAATTGTTCTTAAATGTTGTATTCCAATAGCAGGTCTTGTACTGCCTGAGGTATATTTATTGACCCATTGAAAGAAAATAGGGCTTTTCACTGTATAATACACAAATGTTGCTAATTTGTCATTTTTAGGATTAATAATAGCCATGGTAGGCGAAATCGCAAATCTAAAAGGTTGTTTTCGTAATTTTACCACCTTCCCAACTGTGCCAACTCTTCCATAACCAATAGAATATTCATTAATCGTATAGTCCCGTTCTTGCTTAAGTACAAATTCCTCATCTATTACTCTTGCCTTATTTATATCAATATTCCCGGATTCATCAATGTCACCAATTCCGGCAAATGGGAATCCACTTATAACTTCCAATGGAGCTCTATGGCTTGGATGTGGATCTATAACTTCGGCATAATAGTTTATTGATTCAACTTCCCATCCCTCAGGAATCTCCCTTTTCAACTCCTCATTCCAAACCATTTTGCCACCACTCGATTTATAAGGTTTGTCTTTGGGATCTTGCTTGCCCAGATCGAAGTCGAAGGGAAAATCAAACTGCACAAACCAATAGTCGTAAAGCGTTATGGACATGGCTTCCAACTCGGCATTGATGTGGTTGTTGAGTTCAATTTTGGAGTCTATGGAGGATAAGACATCTACAATCTTTAATTGAGTATAAATTGTTGGTAGGTTGATTTCAAATTTCTTAAGAAAGTCAATTGTTAATGCTTTTTGAACGGCCCCAATATTATTGTTATTTATTTGATTTTTGAAATAATTTGATTGCATCCAGAATAATAGATATTTACTATTTATACAATCTGAAAACTTTCGGAACCAAGTCAAATTACCATCTTTAAAATAAAAGTTAGGATTAGTTACGAAATATGGTATACCAATAGTACCAACAGAAGTTAAAAGTAAATCACCTATAATTGGAACAGGAAATTTCGATTTGATTTCCAAATATTGTTCCTGTGAAATATGCAATACTTCAGTAATTTTCTCACCTCGACCTAACTGAATTACTTCTTTACTTCGGTAAAATGGAACACCAAACTCAACATAATCTTCAGCATGAATTCTTTTGCTTGATGTGATTTCTAATATTTCACCGAGCTTGTAATTATTCATACTTCAAGCCCTCCAACTGCCTCTGAATCTCATTTTCCAGCTTTTTCGATTCAACGAACAGGTTTTTCAGATTTGATTTGTATCCGTTTATCTTATCGGCAAATTCTTCTGGAGTAATATCGATATATTCAATCTTCAAATCAAAATATTGCCCGGCGCTTAATGAGTAGTTTTTCTTTTTGATTTGCTCGTATGAAACCACAACCGTAAAATCTTCAACGGCTTTGTGTTTATTAAAGGTATTGATAATCAATTGCTCTTCGTCGTCCGAAAGCAGGGTTTTCTGATTCTTTCCTTCTTTAACTTTTGTCCCCAACTTCGAGGCATCCATCAATACAATGTCGCCTTTAGTATTGGCTTTATCCAAAAACAATATGGAAACATTGGTACCTGTGGTGGCAAAAATATTGCTTGGCATCGATACCACTCCCCGAAGCATTTTTTCTTCTACCAACTTTTCGCGGATTTTTCGTTCAATTCCACTTTGTGCAGTAATAAATCCTGTTGGTACTACAATAGCAGCTTTGCCTTTAGCAGACAGGGAGAACATGATATGCTGAATAAAAAGCAGATAGATGGACATTTTGTCTTTATCTGTTTTCGGCACATTTGGTATGCCTGCAAAAAAACGTTCTTTATTTTTTTTATTGTCAAGGTCAGCAACAAAATCGCTAAAATCCAATTTAAATGGAGGATTGGAAACGATGTAATCGAAGGTCATCAGCTTATCGCCGACCTTGTGGTAAGGTAAAAGAATGGTATTGCCTTGTATAATATTTTGAATGGAGTGCACCAGGTTGTTTAAAATCAAATTTAGCCGCAACATACTGCTCGATTTCTGCGAAATATCTTGCGAATATATCGTACACCGGTCTTCGCCAATGGCATGTGCCAGATTCATCAATAAGGTTCCCGAACCGGCTGCCGGATCACAACAGGTTACATTGCTCACAGGTTGATCGACCAAAATGGAAGCCATAATTTTTGCTACGGCATGGGGCGTATAGTATTCAGCGTATTTACCACCACCGTCTTTGTTGTAATCTTTAATCAGGTATTCGAAAATGGTGGAGAAAAAATCAAACTTTTGCTCGAATATTTTCTCAAAACTAAAATTTACCAGTTGATTAATCAGGGCACGGCAAAAATTGTCACGTTGCGAGCTGTCGGTGATGTAATTACTCAGTTCGTCGAACAAGGTTATTTTAGATCCGGTACCGGTTTTTACAGAGAAAATATCGTTGTTGAAAATAGCAATGTCGCGCAAGGTATCGTCAAAGAACTTGGCAAATTCTTCGTTGTTCTGTTTGTTGTGGAGGTTCGACAAAAAATGTTCCCGCTTCAGTTTGGCACTCTCTGGATTCATGAGCATGAGCAGCATGTCGTATTGCGAATCAGTGTATTTGGCAATTTCATGCTCCCAGCTTTCAGCGTTTTTCAGTTTCGGTTTGATCATCTTTACTTCGTACCCAAACTTGTCGTTCATAAATTTATAAAGAAACACCTGGGTAATGATTTTGAATTCATTTCCATCGTTTCCCAAACCATACGAGGTGCAAACGCCTTTCAGGTTATCAATCAGCTCTTTTGTCTGCGCCGTAAAATCTTGTATTACCATTTTTGTGTACCCTGATATTCGTTCATATATTCTTTTACCAAACAATTGTTAATGTAGCGGGCCGATTCGGGCTCAAGCAAAATTTTATTTTTACTGAAATTTTTGATCACCATCTGCTGCATCATACCTTTAAAAAAGCTTTCGTTTTCCAACAATTTAGTATTGATCAACACTTTCTCGTCGGCTTGTTTCTTAATGTCCAAAAGCGCTTCACCTATTTCGCTTTCACGTTTTGAAATATTACCTCTTTCAAGAATGCGCTTGTGCAAAATTGCATACTTGGCATCATATTCATATTTGGCTTTCAACAGGTTGTTCTTTCGGTTCAACTCTTTAACCTTATCAAATATTTGCTGCAACGACCCAATATTATTTTTCATATCGTCCTGCGATATTTCATCGAGGTTTTTCTTGTCGAACAAGCGTTTTAATTCCTCGTACAAAGAAACGAATTCCGGATCATTCTGATCGAAATTTCCTCCCAAAGCTTCACGGGTTTTTCGAAGCATGTCTTTCAACTGATCGGCAATGATCATTTCATCTTCCGATATTTTCCGGAACATGAACATGATGTTTTCGAGCGCTACATTCAATAAATTGGTAGAGTCGACATTGTTTTGCAGCGATTCTTTGAGGTTCAGCATATCGAGATGCCGCGATGTTTCGTTGTACAGTTCGTTCAACTTTTTAAAATCGACTTTCTCAAGCAATTCATAATGACCTAAAACCCTGATCATATTGTACAGGTTTTTCGCACTCTCAAGCGCCTTTTTAATTTCCAGGACTTTATTGCGGTCTTCTATCTGGGTGATTTGCTTGGAGAACAATTCGGCATTGATTAAATCGTAATGCCAGAGCGTTTCCTTGATGTCCTTTATTTCAGCTTCAATCTCATCTTTCGATTTAAAAAGATTGGAATATGTCTGCATTTCGTCACCCAATTCGCCTTGTAACTCATTAAAATATTCCCTGTTTGTTTTGTCAAATTCGTTACGGATATCGGCAAAGTCAACCACATAACCATACTTGAATTTTTTATATGGTCGGTTTACACGGGTTAAGGTTTGGAGCAAATTATGGTCTTTAACGATCCTACCTATGTATAATTTTTTAAGTCGGCGAGCATCAAAACCAGTGAGTAGCATGTTGAACACAAAAAGAAGGTCAATTTTGCCAGCTTTAAAATCTGTCACTTCATTTTTACGGTCGTCTTTAGTACCAACATCATGCAAGATCAAAGCGGCAGTCATATTCTTTTTATGGAGAAACCGGTAATTTTCGAATTCTAAAGATGGTTCAGCAGCTATCTTGTAAGGTTCAACCTTTTCAAATACTGTTTGGTTGGGGTTATATTTACTGACAAATACTTCAAATAACTTCCGAGCCTGTTCTGAACTGTCGCATACTATCATACCACCAATGGAATGATCACCAAAGCGAATCCTGCTTTTCAGGAAATCCTGAACAATGTAGTCGAGCATGGGCTCAACGAATTTTTCATGCGCATATATAAACCGTTTATCAGCCGCGCCCTTGAGAATTTCCACATCTTTTAAAGCCTGGGCTAACTGGATTTTATAATTTGTTTCAATGCCTTCACGAATTAACTTTAGAGTGTAACCATCTGCAATAGAGGCATTGTAATAATACTTGTGGATATAATCTCCGAATGTAGCCCGGGAAGTTCTGTCTTTTCCGATGAGCGGAGTTCCGGTTAAGCCTATGAGAATTGCATTTCTGTCTGAACTGAAGAGATTCGCCAGGAAACTACCAGTTGGATTGTAACTCCGGTGAACTTCATCTAAAAAATAAACACGTTGCGAGTTAATGTCGTAATCATTGGCCCTCAATACATCGGTATCGTCCTTAAACTTTTGAATATTAACGACTGTAATTTCCCGCTTGCCATTTAGGTTATGAATGGCTTGGTTGAGCTTAAAGTTTTTGAGTAATTCATCTTTCGAATTTACCGTATGGACAATCAAACCCCGACTGGAAAACTCCGTTTTTGCCTGGTTCATCAGGTCGATACGATCAACAATAAAATAGAACTTAGGAATTACAGACGTCTTCTGGTAATAATCAGTTAAATAATGAACATTGAAAAATGCAAGTGCTGTTTTTCCGCTTCCCTGTGTATGCCAGATAATACCTTTTTTAATCCCCTTTTCAAGCGTCTTTTCAATCGCTTTGGTAGCAAACAATTGAGGGTAGCGCATAATGTGCTTCTCCAGACCAGTTTCCGTATTCACATAAGCAAAACAATACTTTAGAAGCATTGCAAAGCGATCCTGAGAAAACAGCGATGTCAATATCCGGTTGGTTGGTGAATTTGGTTCTTTATTCGTAATGAATTCCGGAGAAAACTTAATGGATGAAAGGTTGTTGTCTTTCAAAACAAAATTTTCAAGTATATCATTCTCCGGTTTGAGCAAACATGCTAAATCAAATACCTCTTCTTCCCTGAAGCAATTAAAGTTTGCAGAAGAATAGGAGGTGGAGGAATAGAAGGCTCCTTGAATAGGTTCAATGGATTCAATATCATACTCCATATTGTTGGAGAAGACTATCGCTTGTGTTATGTTGATGAATTTCCGGAACTTCTTATTTTTAAACCTAGCATTGATTCTGCTTCGTTCGGCAAGAACCCCTTCCTGGTTGTTAGGCTTTTTCACCTCAATAAATGCCAGTGGCATACCGTTTATAAGAATCGTAATATCTGGCCGGAATTCATCGTCCCCGTTTTTATAGGTCAATTCGGTAACAACATGAAAGGAGTTGTTCTTCGCGAAATTTTCCGGTGTACTAAAATCGATCAATTTTATTCCTGAGGTTGCTGTCAGCATTTCGAAAAATGCCAGTCCCAAATCTTCATTATCGAGTGCAAGCGATATATTTTCAAGAACTCTTTTAATGTCACTCTTTTCCAAATCTTTATTGAACCTGATAAGGCTTTCCGAAAACAGGTCGGTAAAAATATTGGTGCTTTCATCACGTTTTGCCTTGTTCAGAGATACATAGTTGTAACCCAATTTACACAAATGCAAGATTGCCGGGATCTTCACCCTTGTATTTTCGTTAAAGGCCATAGAGTCAAGAATTATTTAAGTCAGAGTTGGCAATATGTATCAGGTAACCGTCGCTCCGAACAGGTATATTTAATTCTGGTAAATATAAGTATTAATGTAGTTCATATTTGAACGACCACAAAAAAAGCCCCTTTCGAAGCTTTTTCTGATCAGCAAGAGGCGGTATCCTGCTCATCATCGATTAGGTTCCAGGTGGCATATTCTGCATTTTCTTCCTCCCATGCTTTGAGGCTGTCTGAATCGGAGGTGGGATTCAAAATAAAATGGAATTGAGAATTTTGGTTTTCAACACTGTGATTTGCGGAGGTTTTTGAAGCTGTTTTCATGATACAAAAATTTAAGTTTAAAAATTATATGCAAGTGAACAGCTTGATAATTAGAGGCAGGCAAGGAGGAACTGGAATACCGGACTAAAAGCAGAGAGGGAGGATATGCCGGGAAAATCCTTTCTTGAGTGAAACGTTCGCGCGGGGATCAGAGCTAACTTAGCATAGAATTTTAACGGAATTTTATCATGAACACGGCTAAACATCCGCAGAAATAACACCGAAAACCTAATCTCGATGGCAGTTTTTAAAACCGAAGATGCTGCCTGCATGGGATGAAGGAAGACAATGCTTTGCCACCTGTCATTATCGGAGCTGGATACTGCTGCAATCCCAGAAAACGCTTTCGTGGGGCTTAAACAATGGGGAGTGAAACTGTTCTGATTCAGAGCACGAACAAAAAAAGGGAGTGTCCCCTTTCTTTTTACTGAATAAAATTATGCTGCTTCGAATCTTTGGATTCAATGGATTCGGAACCCCATGTGTAGCGCATTTGATCCATTGTCATGATCTTACCTGATTTCTTGAAATACTCTCCTTTATGCCAATACCAGGCGGCTTTGGGGTGAGAGAATTTAAAGCCTTCCGTTTTAAGTGTTTCACGTACTGCAAAAGTGTTTCCGGTAACCCATATCCAGGAGCCAATCAATTCAATGTCGATGCCTTGCAGAAATATAATTTTGTCAAGCCGCTGAATGATTTCTTCCGAGACCTGATGCTCATAATCTTTACGGCCCTGGGAAAAATCAGTATTGCCATTAATCAACTTCTTTGAAAGCTTTTCGTATTGTTCGTTAATGATTTGCATCATGCGGGTATCGCCTCCCTTGTCGGGATGGTGAAGCATTGCAAGTCTGCGGTACTCTTTGCGTAGTTCATCCAGAGTTCTAATGTTTTCGAAAAACTTATTCATCTGTTTTTGCTGCTGCCTTGCAGACTTATTTTGGCATCCGCAGTGGACGGACTTTGTCAGGCACGCCGGTTAATTTTTATTGGGCGTACCACAGTTGAGCCGGGCGGATTCCGTCAGGGGTGCATGTCCGGTTTTGCCTTCGACAAGCTCAGGCACCGGATAATATAAGGCAAAAGCTGACCAAACACGAAGTGACCAAGGTTGCTGCACCAGGTATTTCAATCTGCAGCAACCGGCAGGCCCTTGACGTTTCCGTACCGGCGATCAATACCTTTGTCCAATAAATGAGTAACCAGCGTATTCTTTTCTGCCCGGGATTTTCTGCCCGGTTTTATTCAGCCTTTTTTCTCAGGGGTTTCTTTTTTGGTTCTTTTTTCTTGACCCGGCTTAACTCAAGAAAAAAGAACCACGCCTGTTTTTTAGGCCGCAGGGGTCCCTGAAAAACAGCAGCGACAGCGGGGCGTGAGGGTTCTTTTTGCCAGCTTTTTCTTCCAAGAAAAAGCTGAGGGGGCTTCCAAAAAAGCTTATCCGGTTTATTATTGCGTAAATCTTTAAACACCAACACACTAAACAATGAAAATTCAATTATTTTCATTGTTTGTGTGGTTGATGCCGAACTCGCCCTATCCAAAAGGCAGAAAAAAAGGCAGAATTTCGCAGGAAATATGCATAATTTAACATAATGCGCGGTTGCGCAATGCATGGTAAAACGATTCAAAAGCAGTCCTGACATCATCACGGATCACAATAATAGAAGACAGAAAAATGAGCAGAAGAAAGAGCAGAAGAAAGCAGCTAACAGGCAGAAATTATTGTGATCAGTGATTCCGCTGTGGTTTAGATCGGATTTGTAGCGTTGTTCAAATCAGTCCTGAGACATCAACTCTTTCCGGTTGTGAGCGGAATGTGTTGATACCGATTCATTCAATTCTGCTTATACGGGGTTACGGGCAGAATTGATAATCACAAATGAGATACTTCGTTTCAATCGAAAAGTATAACATATAATATAAGGTGTAGTATTTTAAGTCTGGAGAGTCAGACACAGAAGAAAATCTACCAGCGTGGTGAAACGAAGGTACTCTGATTAAGATTGATCAGGTGGCCATACTTGGTCCACATTCTTTTATCGACTGCATCGCCGAAATGAGTCGCCTCTTCGGGCAGAATGGAGTTTTTGCGCTCGGAGCTTTTATCTTTCTCGAACTTACCATCCTTATCAATGACCTTTGTGTTATTCATTGATATCAGCGTGTACTTGCACTTGCGACCATTGATGATGAACTTCGGGTACCGCGTATCTTTCCCTTTGAGAATGTTCATCCATAACAGGTACTTGTCGTGTTGCGGCGGTTCCTGCCCTTTATGAACCCTTGTTTCCACCGTCCAACCATTCTTGGTAAACCGGTCAATTGCCTGTTCATTGTACGTCTTGGAGTTCTTTGCATTGGGCTGCTTTGAATCACCGTAACGGTCACGATAATAGCAGATTCGTTTGGTAGGATGAGGACCGTAATAATTGCAGGTCTTATCGACCAGGTCATCGATCATCACGCCCGGTGTATTTGCTTTTACAAATACTTCATTGATCGTACAATCGACCGGTTCCACGATCTTTGTCACAAAATTGTAATTCCGTTCCTGGGCGACCGAGAAGAGTGCAATTTTGGAACCCCAGTCAGGAACAATCTCAAGCGCCCTGTTCGGATCACAATCCAGGTCAAACAGGCAATTTTCATTCTCGAGCCTGGCAATGTCCCAGTTGCTGTTTTCTGCAACTCCCCGGATGT
Organism: uncultured Bacteroidales bacterium; assembly: GCA_942493325.1. Taxonomy (GTDB): domain Bacteria; phylum Bacteroidota; class Bacteroidia; order Bacteroidales; family Prolixibacteraceae; genus JAAFHB01. Next base: position 7,108,767 of record OW818689.1, read on the forward strand.
AATCATCATTGTATGCATCGTAATAAATATGCACCTGGCTGTCGAGGTGGTAATAGCAGTCCTCAATCTGGTCAATGATCCAGTTCAGGATTTCAACCATAAAGGTGAGCAGGTTTTGCTTGTCGTATTCCCGGGTGATGTAAGACATGCCCAGGTTCTGAATATTGTCGAACGCGTTGGCAAGCGTAAAAAGGATGCCTTCCTTTGAAACGAAAGGTGCTATTTTCTTTTTCAGCCGGACCGTTTCATTCCAGATGTCTTTGAACAGTCGCTTGTCACCTGCTTTGTGCGCTTCGATCAGTTGCAGCTGAAGCTTTACGATCCGGTTCCAGGTATCGAAAATCGGAATGCCGGCTTCCTCCATATAGTAATCGCCATATTTGAGCAGCCAGGTTTGCTCACGGGTGTAAGGCATCGAAGAAACATACCGGAACCCATGATGCTGTTTGATCCGTTTAGGGGATTTGAAACCAAAGTATTCTTCATTGCCACGGTTGGCGGGCGATACCTCTTCATCATACCGCTGCTTGTTCAGGGTAAGCGCTTCATCAACGATTTCACGGTCAAGATTGGGACCACGCGCGGAGCCCTGCCTTTCCTGCGACAGCATCAGAAAACCGGTACCGTTTGAGAAGGAGATAAAGTTATCGTACTTGGTGACTTTCTCGTAAGGTTCTTTAAAACCCAGTTTTTTGGACGGTTTATGACCGATGACAAAATCTTTATCCTTTTCGCTTCCCAGTTTTTCAAGAAATTTGAGTGTCGAAGGAAGCGTTCGCGTGTAAATCTGCCCGAAGGTGCGGCCCGTGATTGAGGTAATTGACCGGGGCATCTTGCGCACGATCTGGTTCATTTCCCAGCCGATCACGTACGATTTTCCGGTACCGCGACCATGAATATCGACTTCGCTTTCCGCATCACTGATCACAGAAAGTTGTTGCGGGCCGTTTAAATCAATAAGCTCCGTGATCATGATTTCATGATTTCTTCGGCATCGGGTTCCGTGATTTCGTTGCCCCCGTAAATGGCCCGGCTTAGTTCATGAAGCGCGGCAGCAGGTAAGTCCTTGAGGTTATTGAGGTCAACTTTGATCTGTTGGTTATTATTCTGTATCAGGATATAAAACTGGTGTTTCTCTGTACGTTTCGGATCGGGCAATTCTTCGGGCTTTTCACCGATTACTTTGATCAGGTTGGCATGTTCCATGGCAATGATACGACGGTCTTTTTCTGATTTGGTATTACGACAAATCAGGATATTCTGCACAATATCATTCAGGAGCCAGGTACGCCATAAATCGTAATCGAAGGTGTGAAGGGTATTAAAAAGCCGAACAGCAAACCGGAGATCTTCATAGGCTTGCGTCCGGCTGACACCGGGATACTTTTGCTGATGGATGGCCACCGCCTGTTTTTGGATCGGGTTTTTATCGAGCACTTTTGATGCTGAGATAACACGCTCAAGCAATTCACGCTTTTCCCTGGGAAGAGGTGAATTATCCGGATCAAGCACATGGGCTTTGATCATCTCAAAGTTGGCTTCTTCAAGGGCAGGACGGCTCATAATCGTGATTCTTTCTGATAGTTCAGCATCATTTGCTGTGATGGACTGCTCCCGTTTAAGGCAGATTGCTGAATCGCTTTACGTAGGGTTATTTCAGCCGAAAGCCAACCCTTGAGATAAGCTCCCGCCTGGTAATTTTTGGTATTCCTGCAGGCAACCGCAGCAACAAAAATCTCTGTATCCTCCTCATCCAGCTCCAGGTTGACAGCAATATCTTCAGGGGAGAAAAACAGTCCTGCCATTTCTTCTATTTCGCTAAGCTGATCCTCGTTTAAATTCATTTTCAAGTACGTTTAAATCAAAGTTAAAGACCTGTTCATCCGTGAAAATGGTGCCTCTTTCGAGTTTGGGGTTGTCAGTGGCGTTCTGACTGGTCACGATGCTTATTTTCCAGGCATCGTTCCAGAGCAGGGCAACCTTGGCATGAACAGATATGCATCGGTAATCGAAACTCGAGGCAATCATCTGAAATGGTTTCGGGCTCATCACCCGGACCCGGTTATCCAGGATTATTTTGAAAGAAAGGATGTCTCCTTTCCTGATTTTATTTTGAAGCTGTTCGATGCTCTTTTGACTGAATGAATAGGAAGTCATAAAAACATGACAGGGACCTGTTTGTTTGATCAGGTAGCTGATCAGCCGGACGAGGTTAAAATTGCCCCAGCTGTAATAGTGATGCTCCTTGCCATTCTCAAGTTGTCCGATCGCCCGGGTCAGTGATTTTTCTGCATCGGCTATAAAAAAGGGTTGAGCTTGCCCCTTTTTTAATCCGATGTCTTCCACCTCGCGTTCGGATTGCACCATGGGCACGATATCCTTACTCTTTACCAGCATATTTCATTAGCAAGGTTTCGATCTCTTCGATTTGCTTGTTCCTCTCCCGGATCCGCATTTCAATCTTCGCCCTTTTCGGTCCATTGGGCATCGGGGCTTTCACCTCTGTACGCTCTTTAGATTGATAATCCAAAATTGTCTGGTCTTTTGAGTTGCTGCTCTGCAGGTTTTTTTTCTGCTTTTTAAGAGTTGCTTCATCAAGCGAAATGATACCCGGTTCTGCTTCCTCTTTTCCAACAGGCGGAAATACTGAACTTTCTTCAGGTATAATCCCTTTTTCATCAAAAACCTTTTTGACTTCGTACAGAATTTCCAGTCTTGCAGATATTGATTTAATCAGATCAAAAATTTCTGCCCGTTTGGCACATACCGATACTGCATTTGATTCCGGCATATCTGTCATAACCGAATGCAGTTTGCTTCGCTCCTGGAAGAGTGCAGCATATTCGTGGATGATTCTGCGGATAATTGATGGGTACTGAGTCAGGGGTTTTGATTCAAGTGTTTCCGAGTCTGCCAGGTAAGAATTCTTTTCAGTCCTAGCGATTTCGGGATCGAAAACCATTGGTTTGTTTTCCTCACCCTCTGTTTTAGCACTGATTTCTGTTGCATTTCCCATTTTTACTTTTCGGATGAAGTCCTTCCAGGTTAAGTGATATGCCAGCATTGCCGCTTTGCAGATTTCATAGGCAAGTTTATCACGAAGTGATTTATCCTTACCATTAAACAGGTTGTAAAATGTCTGTTTGCGGGTAAGTTCCACCAAAAGATCCACTCCTGAAGTATATTCCATTCCGGTTTTGATCCAGTTGATTGCTTTGAGTTGATTGTCTTGCATAAAAGGGGTAATAATTTATTCAGGACCGAAAGTAAGGGTAGGGAAAAGGGGGAGAAAGGACAGAAAAATTTTAATGAAGATTTTAAGGAATGATAAGGGCTTGTCAGAATTAGCAGTTGTTTAAAAACACACATTAGGAGGTTAAAATTTGAAATTCCATCCAAGGTAAATTTCAGTCACGAAAAACATTAAGTCCTTTATCTTCAATAAAATTATTATCACTATGTTTGCAATGTAAACAAGTCTTTTGAAGCATAATTTCAGGAAGCAAGGATTTTTACATTTGAAAATGAAAAACGGTGATGACCGTACAAAGGCAGCCAATAATTGAAATAATATACGGATAATCCGGACAGATATAATAGTTAGGCAATATTTAAAATGAAACGAATACTCTTAATAATTGGAGGACTTGTACTAATCGGAATATTCATTGTCGGATATAAAATTAATTCCGACTTGAATAAATTGGTAGAAGCTTTTCATTCAGAGCATAATCTGGACGACTCAAGTTTTATCTTATTGAAAGAAGAAAAATCGCCAAATGAAGAATATAAATTATTTGAGTACCAATTTAATAATGGAGGATTTGGGAATTCAAGAGTTTTTTGGTCAGTAATAAAAAACAATCCTAAAGAAAGAGGAATTGAAAAAGGAATCCTACCAGATGGATATAAAGCAATCGAATGGACAACCAACAATGAATTAGTCATTGAGAAATGGGAACCTTATTACTATAAAGACAAAGAAGTAGTATTGAATAGCGGAGACGAATTCAACGGAGTGAAACTTAAATTAAAACAATAAAAAACATTGCCTAACAAAAACTATATGTCAATTGCCGTTTCCGTGCAGAATTGGAAGTTTATAGCCAGCATCAACCTAGGTGCTGTTCGACAGGAAACCTCTCCGCAGTCGGCAACTGCTTATAGTTTCGGACGTTAAGCCGTATTAGAAATTACTTTTGTTTTTTTTGTAAGGATGGGTTTATCTAATTTGGATTCTGTATTCCAAACAGGTTCAATTCCGTAAATTTCAGTCTTTCCTTTTTCCGTGATTTCCAGATATGGAAAACTATTTTCATAAAGCGCCTTAATGATTTCAATGCCGATCGTATCGGCACTGAAATCAATTACACCAAACTCGGGGGTTACGACTTTGCCAGGCTTAAGCTTTACGAATTTAAAATATTGCTTCCACATTACATTTAAAATCAGATCGCTTCAGTCAATGGAATATTACCCGTGTAGGCATAAATATTGGAAGTCTTATAGGTAAACTCAAACGACATTCCTTTGCGGGCAGCAACATCTTTACCGGTACCTAAACCGTCGGGCGATCCCGCATAAACAGCGGGACGTAGCTCATCACCCATGATGTATTTCTGCCCGTCGTTATCAATAACTACAAATACAAGGTTTTGATTCTTGGCAGCGTTGATGAAGCCACGGATTTTACTTTGAAGTCCCGGATGGAACAGCGTAAGGTGTGTGACAAATGATTTTCCGTCAACCTCCCCAACCGGCTCAATCTTGAATTCCCCGGTATCATCGGTTAAGTACATTTCGAACATCCGTTTCCCGGCTTTCATCGTAAGTTCCCCGGTTAAGGTCGAAGAAGTTTCGAGTGTTAATGGTGCAACCGGTTTGGTGGGGAATGTTGCCACATCAGCATGGTACCCAAAATAAACTTTCTGGGCAATACCACCCATATTCTCCCCGTTCGGGAGATTCTTGTCAATATCTGTAAAATCTATCATGACAGTTTTTTTATTTAGGATTGTAAAAATTCTCCTGGTCACTTCGACTTCGCTCAGTGTCCAGGAGAGTTTTAGTATTAAACAGTCGGCTGGATATTCGTCCAGACAGCTTCGTTGATCCCAAAGCCCAGACCTTCGCTCCAGTCGGCCATAACGGCTACGGAACGTTTAGCCTCTTCGAGTTTAAACTGGTTTTTGGTCAGCGTTGCAGGAGAGATATGGATGAAATTTTCTACTGGTGTGCAGAAAATATCGTCAGTACCAACCATACACGCGAGAGGCTTTACATCAAGCGGAGTGAAATCAATTTTTCCGTCAATGTCTTTGTCCGAAGTCCGCTGGTAAAAGCCCTGGGCACGTTTGTCCTGCATGTATTTTTTATACCAGTAACGGCTCATAAACACGTTCATCTTAATTCCCTGGTAGACTTCCGCAATTGAATCGGTAAACGATTCTACCTGATCAAAAATAGTTGTCGTATCCAATGCACCCAGATTGACCGAATTGATCTTAAGCGCATCAACACCAGCCTGGATCTGTTTCTTCAATCCGTTCATACCGGTTCCGTCAGCGCCGGCAGTACCGGCAACAGGCGCTGCATATACGCCTTTATAGTACTCGTTCAGTTCCATGTCCTGATCAATCTGCCGGGCATAGTAGACTTCGATGAGCCATTTCACAAAAGGCCAGTCTTTGCGGTCCACGCTTTTCTGGGTTAAAAAGCCCAGCCAGGTTGCATAAAGTTCATCGGGCATAAATTCATCGTCAATTTTAAAACGGTATTGACGGATCTCATTCGGAACGATTTCAACACCTCCCTTTTGGGTGAATGTCTTCTGAAACGGTTGCACCAAAGTGCGGAAAGTGGCATTTGCCAGGCGGAAGATGGTATCATCTGTTTTGATGGGGGTGGCAAAATCGGTGATTTCACGTCCCTGGGAGAGCATGGTCAGGATTCTTTTCTTGTTCTGTCCTGCGTCGATGTAATACGCACCATACTCCTGAACGATCGAGGTAGTAGTAATTGACATGGCTAAAAATATTTAAGAGTTCTTATCTACTTGTTTGTTGTGCTCAAGATTGTTGATCGCTTCCCAGTCAACTTCATCAGTTGCAATTTCGTCTCTCTGCTCAAGCGCCAGTACCGGTGTCGCTGCCGGACGTGCTGCAAGCAAAGCGCGAACAGCTGCTACTTTTGCTTCCGGAGTTAAGGCTGTGGCAATGGTCGGATCAATCGCGTTGAACGGATCAAAAGCAGTTGCGAGATTTGCCAGGGCAGTCCCGAGACTTGCCGTTGCAGTATCGCGTTCCATAATTGCGCTGTCACGCTCTGATACAATTTGCTGATTTGCCTCAAGCTTTTCTTCAATTAGCCTGAGCTGCTGTTCATTCAGAAAAACTCCTTCTTCAGTTCCTTCCAGTGCTTCAACGCTAAGCGCACTATTTAAATGGATGAATTGTTTTTTCATTTCGACCTTCTTATTTTTTGGTGTGACATCTTTTTGCTTATTGAGTATCCGGTTCCAGATCCGCTCGAAAAAGGCTTCTGCAAGTCCGGCTTCGACAAGCTCAGCAACCTTCTTTGTTGATTTTCGGGGTGGTTCAGGAAAACCGTTTGAGGTGATCATTGCAACCATTTGCAGGTTGTCGAGATAGTTCACAGCAACATCCGGCGAGAATACTTCGTCAACAAAACCCCAGGTCTTTGCTTCTTCAGCCGTAAGCCAGGTTTCCTGCTTCATCAGGTTAATGATTTCGTCCAGGGTTTTGCCGGTTTTCTTCACGTACATTTTGGCCAGCTGAAGCGTGATTTTGGCCAGTTGTTGTTTCTGAGCTTCGAGTTTTGCAATCAGGGATTCGATTTCATCTTCATTCATGGTCCCCCATTCATCTACCCAGTTCATGGCTTTATGAATCAAGTAAAAGGAGTTTTCATTCATTCTGACCGATTTCGCTCCCAGGGAAACAAGTGTCGCGGAACTGGCCACGAATGCGGATAGTTCTGCCGTAACATTGCCATGCTCCACAAACTGGTCGTAAATATTCAGTGCATCATCAACCGACCCACCCAGGCTCGATATTTTTATTGTCACGGGATTTTTTGACTGGCCAGACAGTTCATTCCGGATGAACTGTTTTGAATAACCAAATGGGCCGATATACCCGTCGATAACAATTATTTTTGCCGACATAACCTGCTTTGTTTTCAGCAAGATTAAGGCATAAAAAGAGCATCCTAAAGGACAGAGGCCGCTAATTCAGGCAGAAAATACAGGTGAAGACGGGTATGGAGACGGGTTTAAAACCCGTCTTTACGAAAACGGATTATCAATAAAGATTGCCCTCTTGCGTTGTGATCCGGTGAAGGAGAAACTGTAATGATTCAATCCGGATGTTCCTGAACCGGTTGTTGCCTTGGCAGAAAAACGAAGCGGTACCGATTTTGTGCCGGCAAGTTTGTAATTGCCATTACCATCAATATAAATCACCAGGTATTTTGTACGCCGTTCCATATCTGCTATTTGTTGCAGTGTTTGCGAAGTATCACAGGGAATAATGGCTGATAATTCCACCTTATAGACGGTCCCGGCGAATGAACTGACCATTTCCTCCGAAAAGCTGGCCGAATCTTCCTGGAAGTAAATGTTCACCAGGTTTGAATCCGACAGAATGGATACCTGGTTCCCGGAGATTGAAATATCCGGCTGGGGTATTGCCCAAATCCGGAGTACACCTCCCATATTCTCGGCTTGCTTGTTGATTGTTTTCATATTTTTCAGGTTACCGGAAGTTGTCCCCTGCAAGGGACAACTTCCGCACATTTTTAGATGAAATTTATTGTGATTGCACGATTATTTTTTCATAATTCCTTACTGCGTTGCTGGGAAATGCCCCGGCCTCCGAAATATTAACGAGGATCAGTTTTTCGAGATGTTGATAAGCAAATTGGTTAAAGTCAATTTCATTGTTGACTTTGAACCTGAAAAAGTCCTTCTTAATACTGTCAAACGGCCAGAACTCTTCTTCCAGCTGAAAACTGGTCTGGAATTTTATAATTGCGATATTCATTGGAATGCCAAAACTGATGTAGGTACTGACAGCCGATCGCATCAGCCATTTTGCGTTTCGCTCAAAATGCCGTCCGAAGCTAACGATATCGGATTTCGAAAGCTCCCAGCCGTGGCGGTAAAAATCACGGTCGGAAATGGCGATTTCAACAGCATGGGATTGTTTATTGAGTTCAAGTTTATACTTGTGGTCGTTATCGTAGATTGGTTTCTTAAGCATACGCTTAAACATTTCATTTTCCCGGGGATGATGGCGGAAATCGACCGGATTACCGTAATTATTCTCAAGGAAGCGTTTAACGTAAAGTTTTACGGGAACAGTAAGATTGAATTTCATGTGAAATTAGGGTTTCATGAGTTATGAAATCCCTTGGGCGGCAGGAAACAAATGTATATCTTTTTGCTTGCATAACAATAAAATCAGTAATTCTGAAATCATTCAAATTTTAAAAGAATATTTATACGAATGCTTTGATAGTTGTATTTATACAACTATATTTGTGAATTGAAAAACCAACAATAGGTTAATGAAAATTTGGAAAGCAAAAGAAATAATCAACTTTATTGAGTCAGATGGTTGGTACCTATTGCGGCAAAAAGGAAGTCATAAGCAGTTCAGACATCCTACTAAAAGTGGAACGGTAACAATTCCCTATTCGGGAAATGAGGATGTTCCTCCTGGTACGGCAAACAGTATTTTGAAACAAGCAGGGTTGAAATAATGCCTTTAAAAAAATCTTTAATTATTCCAAAATGGAAAAAGTACTTGTAACAGTCGAAATGACCAATAATAATTACGCTGCATATATTGATGCTCTTCCCGGATGTGTGTCGACTGGAAAAACATTTGATGAACTGAAAAAAAATATGGAAAAATCAGTAGAAATGCATTTAGAAATAAGCCGCGAATATGGCGACGAAATTTCATCGGTTTTTGATACTGATTTTGAATTGGTTTATAAATTTGATGCCGCGAGCTTATTGCAACATTACAGAGGTATCTTCACTAATGCTGCATTGCAGCGGATCACAGGGATCAATCAACGTCAGTTACAGCGTTATGCTTCAGGTGAAAGTAAACCACGTGAGGCACAAGTTAAAAAAATATCCGACGCATTGCATTCCATTGGAAGAGAACTATTGATTGTGGAACTATAACAGTGTATGAAAACTACTGCATTAATTGAAAAGGGGAAAGACGGAACGTTTTGTGTTTATACCCCTGATTTGCAACATACCATTATAGGCGAAGGCAAAACTGTTGCTGATGCCAAGTCGGATTTTGAAAACTCAATAAAAGAGGTGTTCGCCTCTTATACTGAAACAGGTAAACAAATACCAATTGAGTTGCAAGGGGTGGAATTTGAATACAAATAGCAGCAATTAAATCTTACATAGCGTTTAATTTCCTTTTACAAATCCGGCGTTTTTAATTGACAGAAAATCCTCATTCGAATATTATCGGATGGGGATTTTTTGTCTGCGAACCATATTCCCGGCATCAGGAAAATGGTCAGCTTTTATTTTTATCTCAATTTATGTGATAAAAAAATGCAATACCGCGTGCGACCTGCGACCCGATAATATATTATTAATAATCAAATATTTACAGCGTTAATTCAGGTCGCACCCTTTTTCCGGTCGCACCCTTTCGCAAGCGGGTCGCACCCACCTTTTTTAGTACAGGGTGCGACCTCACAGGCCCTGTTAATCAGGAAGATATTGGGGTGGTCGCAAGGTCGCAACCGGAAAAGTCTTTTTCTTTTACTTTTAGTGTTTTTATATTTTTAAATAATTTTTTCTATTAATTGATTTATAGATGCATACGTGTAAAATCAGAAAAGCGGGACGACATTATAACCATGGCGGGCATAACCATTGATTTTTTTGTCATAACGTGCATATCCCAGCTGCCGGAGAGCAATACCTATATTGATTTCGGATATGGAGGTCATCGATGCGTTTATCTTTTTGGCTGCACGGAGATCCCGAAGAATCTCCACCGGAGTTTTAAAAACTACAGTTTTTTGTTCTCCTGGCTCAGGCAACCGGTAGAACTCTTTTATGAGTTTATATGAGGTGGTCTGGACAATAAATCTCGAGTTGTACTCTCCGAATTCTTTGAAATCCTCCGGATTCCAGATGTATTCATAATCCTGGTTCAGGAGCATAACCGCTTCAGCCCATATTTGATCAACATTGATTTGCTTCATGTAATCCCAGTCGATGGCATCGATATGATTGATCGCAAACCGGCGTGTGCCCATGTCTGTAGTCAGGAAGCCGCCCCGTTCCGCATCCTTGTTCGAGGTCCCGCATGCCGAAGCGTACCGTTGCCGGGTTGTGGTAAATCGTTTTGAAACATTGATCCATCGCGACGACATTATATTCTTAAATTCCTCTGCTGTGGCTTTTGTAAGGCCAAGCATCTCGTCAAAATTGATCAGCAAATTGGAAGTAAACATTTCGGGAAAACTCATCTCTTTTGATGATTTAGAGTAATATCCTTTGAGTATTTCAGGCACGATAAACTCCAGCAAGGTTGATTTGCCGATCCCTTCTTCAATATTAACCACCACAAACATGGCATCGTTTTCTTTAATACCCATTGCACAGGCAACTGTTGCCACGATCCACTTGCGTAGGGTGTAGATTAGCCGTTTTTGATAATAACCCGCCGGTTTGTCACCATAATCGCGGATCTTCAGGAAGCTGCACAGTTTTTCAATATGTGATTCTCCGGCGTATTTTCCGGTAAGATTTTCAAAATATTCCTTGATGGGATTATAGGGTGTAGTCTGATTTGGGGAGGTAATGATTTTTTTAAGGATGGAATCACACCCGGTGATACCATCCTCAAGCATATGCAGTGTCAGATCTTCAATGCTGATCTCATGGGTGTACTCTTTTATTTTTGATGCGATCACCACTTTTGAATGATCGAAGATATTTATTTTGATACCGTAGTGCTGATCAAGGAACTCTTTTACCAGTATAACACGGTTTGATCCGTTCTTTGGAATTTTCGTTTCAATAAATTTCTTGGTCATAACAGATCCCTAAATAATTTATACCTCCCATCGAATGATGGAGAGTGTTTTCAGATAATTTTCTCTCTTCCTGTTTTACCTTTTGGGTTCATTCTTTAATCTCCTGCTTTCACCCGGGAAATTTATGTAAGTCATCATCTCTTCCATCCGGGTTCGAATAAACTCAGAATAAAAATTTTGAAGGCTGTTATAATTGAAATTTGTTGTGGCATAGGTACGGGCACCCTCTTCATAACGCAGGCCAAACAAGTCGATAACCGGCTTGACAATATTTCCGTAATCTCTGACCTCTGATTCTTCACGTCCCAGCTCATCGATAAAAAGCGGACGCCTGGAATATGCTTCAATTCCATGCTGTTTGATCAAACCTGAAAGTGTTTTCGAGTGTACCATGGTAGTAAGTTTTCGGCTGTATTCGTCTGATATTCGCAGGTAGGCCATCATCATCAAAGATTTCCCGCAACCAAGCTTACCGCCAAATATCAGTCCTGCATTAAGGTTCCACTGACAATCCGGAGAATTAGTAAAATACAGGTATAGCTGTCGTAAAACTGGTTCATTGTAATGGTCAATAATAAATTCACGCCGGACCGATCTCTGGAGCATTATTTCGTAAGCATGTGCCGAAAGAAGTTGTTTGAATTCATTATAACTCATCGGCAAATTTGACTTAAAAGATCGCATATTGCTTTCCCGGTCATGAATCTGATCCTTGAGTTTTGCGATGCTGCCGGTAAATACCGGGTTATTCCTGATGATGTTAGAAATCGCTTCCATATTTATCTGATTTGGGAGGATTGGCCTTGTCTTTTGTATCAACTTTAAAGAATGATCTGTAACCGTTTGCCATCGCATACCTAAGGTAACTGATCGCCAGATCCGGATTGCTTTCAGAAATCTCGGCAAGATAATCGAGTGACATCTGCTCCATTCGACTTCGCATCATCTTTCCGTGTTGTTCCTGCATGTACTCTTTCCAGGTCTTCCAGATGTAACGAAAATCATCCTGGTTAAAAGGTGATTTGACTTTAATGGGATCGAATGGAGTGATAAACTGGTCGAAAGCCTCTGCCAGTTTTTTGGATTTATTCCATTCACAGATGTATTTCTGTAGTTTTTTTAGTTGTGAGGCCGACAGTCCGGCGCTGTCAATGAATTCCGAAAGTTTATTTTCTGATTCCACAATTTGCTCACATATCTCGTTCCAGTGGGTAATCATAGCGTCATTATTGGGTTAATGTATTGTACTGCATAACTGTGATTGTCTCTGAGCTCTTTCACATATTTGTTTTCATGAGCCTGGTTTACCTGGTCAGGTTTTACACTGATGGTTTTGCTTTCTTTGCTGGTTGTCAGACCGAATCCCGCACAGCGCACACGGCGGTGGAGATAGTATTTGCGATCGTATCTCATTGCTGATCTTTGTATTGGCTTTAAATTTTCCGGAAGGATATCCGGGCGTTTCTTAGTGTTTGATCATTAGTGCCATCATCACGCCGGTCAATCCTCCCAGCATGGCACCTGTTGAGTAGACAAATTGCTCCACCATGGTTCCGATTGTCACTCTTCGAACATTAAAGGTACATAAGTAGGAAATGCCAAACCCGCAAACTGCTATTCCCAGCCAGGTGGTACTGCTGATGAAGTAGGTATTGGCCGAAACCAAAAATACCTGGGCAAATCCTGTTAAAAATATAATGCGTTGATTTTTCATAGCTTTTGGGCGAATTCCGGGAATGGCAAAAACTGACCATGATGGTTGATGAAACATTCCTTGTTTAGTGATTGAGCATAGGTTATATCCCTTTTAGCATCTAAATGATTGTGCCAGTCATCACTTATTACTACCAGGAGCGCACTTCTGATATCCCCGAACCGGGATTCCATCATTTTGCTCCAGCTGCCGTTTTGATGTCTCGAAAGATCAATTACATCCTCTTCCGGTTTAATAATTTTCACACGCTGGAGTAAATCTTTATATGCCCTTGATTCGTAATCACCAATTACTGCAATTTTCATAGGTATGATTTAGTGTGTTGAATATTATCCCTTTTCTATCTCCGTCACCTTGGTTGGTGTAAGCAGGTCGTAGGATGTTTTTCTTGAGCCACGAAAGGTGCATTCTCCCAGATGATTCCAGGTTGCGCTTATTGTCCGTCCCTGGTCTGAAACATAGCCATGAATCTTCGTGGGATAAAATGGTTTATGAAGGCCGAAAAGGATTGTTTTGATTGTGACATCAAACCCGCAACGGGTTTTGCTGTTTTCAAAATCCTGGGTTGTGAGGTGGAAAATTTCTTTTGCTTCATTATTATTCTTATTCATAGAATTTTGTCGTCTTAAGTGATTTCAAATTGAGCTATGCCAGGGCGAAAGATTATTCTCTCCCGCCCATTAGGCTTAGCCACCGCCGTGGGATTTGAATATAAAGAACGCCGGCATTACCCCGCCGTAAGGGATGAAAGAAGTAATTAATCACTTTCGTAAATGTAGTGTCCAATGTTGGGTTCCCCGATCAGATCAATGGATACTTTTTGCGGGGTTGGCCAATTATCCTTTGATTCAAGTATTTTTTCTTCCAATTCCTGAAGTGACAATTCAGGCGATCTTTTTGACGCAAAAAAGGCGTAGTTATAGTCGTTTTCGTAACATATCCTGCAGTTCAGTTTTGGGGATCCGTTCTTTTCTTTATCCTCAGTTATTTCAAACTGTACTCTTATAATGTAATCATCATCTTTACATTTATGTTTTTCGATCAATGCTTTAGCTTCGTTGTAAAAACGATTTAAGGTGTAGCTTTTCTTCATTACTCTTACCTTTATTTGGGTTGTTTTTTCCTTTCTTCAGTTGAAATGAAGGAACTACGGTTGCTTGATTTGGCAATGATCTCAATTTGTATCCGGTCAATTCTGACGGTAGAGCTGTTGTCACCATCCTTAATTTCTTTTACTAACCTTTCTTTAATCCATCGTTCTACAATTGCCCGGCCATAGAGCCTGTATGCTTCTCTTTTCGAGATGAAAGGTTTAAGTATTGTTTCAGATATTGTACCGGTCATTAGTCCTTTTTTAAATCCGATCTCGACAGCATCGGACAGTAAATCTTTAAGGTGTTTTTCTTCGAGATTGTATGTCATAATTGGTAATATTTAAATTGCATTTTTTTTGAAGTTAATTAGAAACATAGTTGTGATTATAACTTGTTATCAATTCCTCACCACTCCATGCATCAATCCCGAAGGCGCGAAAAGTCATTTCAACTATCTCAGCTTCTTCCACTTCAAACCCACGTTTCCCACTTTTTTTATGACTGAAAGTTTGTTGTGACCACCGGCATCTTTTCATAATTGTTTCTTTAACGATAGGGGCTTCTGCTACTTTAAGTTTCCCGAAAGCTCTATTAAAATTTTCTTTTTTTATCATGATTGGTATTGTATTTTATTGTATACTTGTTTACATTTGAAACAGCTAAAAGCTATTGAAACTTCAGAATGTAGCTTAATTAAGCGTTTGATATACAAAGCAATATATTTATTTTTTATTTATCACCCATCTGAATGATGTGTAATCTAGAGGGGAGAATTTGATTTTGGGATATAGGCATGGGTGGAGAATGCCCGGTTTGAACCATTGATCGCCATTGAGGAAGGAAGGTCTGAAACATTTTTAAGTGCTGCATCGCTACATTCTTATGTTATTGATATTTTTTGATGATTGCGTTGCGAATATAAACGAACTTTTGAATTAATAAATATAGATTGAAACTAAATTACATGAATTTTGAATTGTCAGAAATTCAACGGGTCAGGAAGGTGATAAATTGGCTGATCTTCAGAGATTACGGGTCAAATGAAAAGGAAATAGCCGAAAAACTTGGGTATACGAAGTCTTCATTTTCTCAAATAATCAATGGAAAAGTCCCTTTGTCTCATAAATTCATTGAGAAACTTTTTGCTGTCGACAAGCAGCTTAACAAAGCATGGATCGTTTCAGGTAACGGGTATATGCTGAACTCAGTGCAGGGCTTAATGTCTGAAGAGAAAATGCACGGAGCTGAGAATTTTGTGAGGGTTCCCCTTGTGTCTGTCCGGGGAAAAGGGGGTTACCTAAAATGGTATAATGATGCAGAGTATATTGAATCCCTGGACGCGATTCCCATGGTCGTGGATCGTTCATTCAAAGGAAAATTCCGATGCTTTGAGGTAGACGGGGATAGTATGGACGATGGCAGCCGAAAGTCAATTTGTGACAGAGATATAGTCCTTGGCCGGGAAATAAAAAAGCAGCTCTGGAGCAACAAACTTTCATTTACAGACTGGGATATAATCATCGTTTGCAATGATAACATTACAATAAAACGCCTTAAGGAGCTGGATGCCACAACTGGTATTCTTAAATGTTACTCCTTAAATTCCCTGTATGAAGATACTGAATTTCAACTTGATACTCTTATTGAATTATATAGCCTGATTAAAATTGTTGACCGGAGTACCAGACGTTAATAAAAAGAAATTCACCGTTACAAAACGATGAATTTCTTCTTTTTGGCACCAATCTAGCTAAGAGACAATTTCAAGACTGGTTTCCTTTGGAGTCGTGAATACATAATCGATTACCTTTCTGTTTGCTTTATCGATAATACTCCAGTCTTTTGCAATGTAAATATCTGTGACCTTCATGTCATCATCAACATGGTTGAGAGCCATATGAACATCATCCTTGCTAATACCACAGTCATTCCGTGCAATAGTGGCCCAGCTATGGCGGGAATAGTATGAGCTTAACTGGTCTGTTAATTTCAATTCATTTGCAATTTGCTTTAATCCTTTATTGATGGCAAGATTAAAATTTTCAATTGTAGAGTACATCTGATAGAAGCAAAATACCCTTTGTCCTGTTTTATCAAGGTATTTATTAATTAATGGGACTGTCTCAGGCTCTACTTTAATTGATATCAGGGCTCCATCATCCCTGCGATTTTCAGTTTTTGACCGGTTATAATTTATCCGACCATTCTTGTATTCATTGGCTTTGTATAAGTCAACCGTATTCATTCCAACCAGGAAAAAGCTTAAAGCAAATACATCCCGCGCAAGATTGCCTCTATTTGTTCCGTGAGAGCCGGAAACTTTGATATCCGGACTTTGAATTATTGCTCTCACATTTTTTATATCCAGATTGCGGTGTTTAGTGTTTTTCTTTGGTGGAATTTCATAATTGGTGAATGGGTTATGAATAATTCTCATTTCACCTTTGTCATCATCATTAAATTCTTTTTTTGCGGCATTGAAAAGTGTACGAATATTACCCATATAGTCGTGCACACCGGCAGAAATACAAGCGGGTTTATTGTATGTAACTTTCTTGCCGTATTGATTTAGCCTTACAATCGTACGTGGATTTAAAAGATAAACCTGGTATTCCTGCAATATTTTTGATGTGATTTCTGATATTGCAATTTTGTCACGTCCAAAATAATCAATAAAAGAATTTAGTGTTCGCTGGAGCACGCTTGCTCTTGATTTCTGTTTTGGTTTTATCCTTTCAATATGAGTGCGTGAAAATGAGATAAAATCTATTGAATCGTCCGATCCCGGTTTTGTTGACTTGATTAAAAACTCTTTTAGTTCTGCCGCAGTATACTTATCTACGTTATTCCCCAGCTTTTTAATTATTATGTCCTCATATAGTTCAATTTTTTTATTTACCAGTCTGATCAAAAAACGATCCTTCAAATTATAATCTTTATCGATCTGTTTTTCTCCAACATAGAATTCCGTTTTTAAATAAACATTCTTTCTTTTGAATATTAGCCGGATCGATACCGGATATTTTCCATCCATCCTTTTCTGATGCTTCTGTATTGAAATTGAAAAAGCAGCCATAGTACCTATTTTTTTCGTGAAACAATCGTGAAACATTTTGATTTTCGTGAAACATTCGTGAAACATTTTGATTTTCGTGAAACATTCGTGAAACATTTCATCACAAATATACTTAAAAAGGGTGTTATTTTGCAAATTTTTCGCAAAAAAAAGAGCCTTTCAGTTCATGAAAGGCTCTTTAGTGAGTTGATAATCAGTGTTTTTAACTTTGTCGGGGTAGCCGGATTTGAACCGACGACCTCGTCGTCCCGAACGACATTCTTAACGTCAATTATTTAATTGATATTTAGATTTTTACAAAACATGTAACTGAATGTATGGAACATTTATAGCACAAAATCACTGTAAAATGGGTCGACGTTGTTTACTTAATCGACGTCTTTGAGATTACGACTTTAATAAAATATATGTTCCGAATCTTTGACAGGTGAAGTTGTTTTTCTTTATACCTGGGATTCGCGCTCCTTAAAATCCAATGGTCACCATCCTTCCCGGGATCTATGTACTTTATACAGGCATCGCCGTTGATCATGTCTACTACGTAAGCATAGCCAAACATAACCCTTTCCTTTTTAATTTTTTTAATGCCTATTATTTCACCGTTACAATACTCCGGATACATTGAGTCTCCAAATACATTAACAAATGCCTCCGCATCGACATTTGGGATTCTTATTGTTGCGCTCTTGTTATTCCCATTGTCCGTTAAAAAATCTAATCCGGCACTCACATTCTTGTCGGGGTAATAGGGTATTGTATCAGTATCGGAGTATTCGGACTTAGTTACTGGTAATCGTTTAGAATCGGCTATAACTAATTTTTTGTTGGTGATTGGTTCTCTGCCATTTAATAGCCAGTCGGGATTTATATTTAACGAATTCCCGTTAATTATTTTGTCGATTGCTTTTGCTGATGGACTAAAACCATCTGTTCCAATCCATCCACTAACTGTTGATTGTCGTAATCCGATATTACGGGCAAAGGAGCTTACGTTCCCGTTAAAATAATGGTCTACAAGATATTGCAGCCTTTCACTAATGGCATTCACGACTTTAATTTATTAAGATTTACTTAAAACAACGATTAATAGTTAAAAAAAGCGATTAAGAGTTTTTTGCCAAACGATAAATCGTTTAATATTGCACCGTTTTTCAAACTCTGATAAATCATTTATATCAGAATTACATGCCGTAAATATAGCAATTTATTAATATGACAACTAAAGAGACTATAAGAAAAATCAACAACGCCTTAGATTTTGGTGACCGAATTGAAATAGTGAAACGAACTGGTATTTCGAATGCAACGGTAAGTCGTTTTTTTTCGTGTAAATACATGCCAACCTATATAAAACAAACAAAATTGGTAAATGCCGCACTTTCGATTATAGAGGAACGGCAGAAAGAAGCGAAAGCCCAGGAAGAAAGAGCTAATCATCTATAAGTTAAGGTCAAAGAAAATATATTATCTAACAGACATGAACATTGAAGAATCGCAATTGAAAAACATCATAATCTCAGCTATAGAAATAGGGATATTAAAAGGTTCGATGCTTAAAGTTTCTTCCAGTCCTTATGTTTCGAAAAACGAGGCATTCAGAACCTATGGTAGAACGACCGTGCAAGGTTGGATTGAGCAGGGATTGATTAAGGAATTAAAGGATGGGGAAGGTACTTCAAAAATACGAATCGATAGAATTCAGCTTGCAAAAGTAGCATGCGCCAGCAACAGAGGATATACTAAACCAAAACCAATTAAGCAGCTGAAGGCAACAAGATGAAAAGTAACTACACGTTAAACCGCTTCTATTACGAAGCTAAGGCATTACTTGAAAAGCACAATGTCGCTGATGATCAATACCTACTACACGTTTCGTTTGATATTAATGAAGGTCGAAAACCCGGAGAATCCAGACATTTAAATTGTACTATAAGGTATTCTGACAATAGAGAATACAGGTTTTTCTCAGGCGAAAGAACTCCCGCATTGGCACTTGATGAATTCGAAAAAAACATCCTAAAATCAAAGGGTAAAAATTTCGATATCGATTCTGTTTCCGTTCAACTCGATGATTGAAAAGCGAAACTGGCAACTCATAAATCACAAATCTAAAATCATAATCCCCACGGCGGGGAAATAAAGGCCGTCGTTCTTTTCATCAATTCCCCATGCAGCGGGGGGAGCAACAAATAAGTCGGGAGTGAAAATCTTCCGACTTACGAAATCACTAATCAATAATTATAGGACTTTGCAAATGACAATTAACGAATCGACTTTTACAATTAAGATTACTAAAGGAAGTATGAAACACTTCCACAGGCTTAAAATGGCACTGATCAACCTCTCGGAAGTTTTTGACACAGAAAGGGAACTTTACCTGAAAATAGTTTCTCAGATAGACATGACGCAGGACAATTATTGTCGGAAGCAATTAAATGCCAAAAATTCTTAAACCGTAGCTTATAACATTATGAAAATTAAGCAAATCTGCTTGTCGTTCCTTTATCCACGTTTTAGCACTCATGAAATGGAAAGCAGTGTACTAAAAGGCAATGAAAAATTTGAGATTACTTCGATAATCTATGATGATTTACAACCTCGATTGCCGATCCGGGCACTTGGAGCAGTCAGGACAAATTTTGGAAGAAAACGTGCAGTATGGAACGAATATGGTGAATGTAGTATTGATGGAAAACGAAGCACCTGGCACGACATGCAAAGACCAGACAGGGACAGAAATAATTCAGACACCACAGCCACATTGATACTGGTTGGAATGATTTTACTATTAATGAGCATTCTCAAATGGATTTAAAAATCTATATAGTTGGAAAAGTAACCGGCGAAGATCCTGATTCATGCAGGGAAAAATTTGCCGCAATGGAAAAGAACTTAAAGCGAATTGGTATTCACACGGTCATAAATCCGCTTAATATGGGTATCCCAATTTCGTGGACATGGGAACAGGCAAAAGAAATCTGCCTGGACGTATTGAAGCGAAAAGCAAATTCAATTTTTCTATTGGATGATTGGGTTACCAGCACCGGATCGATGGAGGAGCACAAATTTGCACGTCATGCCGGTTACAGAATATACGATCAATCGGATCTTACGATGTTAGCCACCCTGCGGAATGCTCCAACGGCTGCACAATGGACAGATACTTCTGCTTTTGAATTTCCTTAATAAAGCATCAGAACTGCCATGAAATGAAACATCCAGCTTTCAACATGCAGCTGGTAATCAACAAATAAAACCCCATTAAATATGAAGAATCAGCATTGCCAATTTTTAGTTGGCCAGAAATTTACGTCCCTGTTTTAATCGGAACCAGCAGGGCTAGTTTGGATTGAATCTGAAAAAATTAACTCTCAATTATTATCAACTATAAAACTTAGTTTCATTATGTATCTACAAGAATTTAAAGCAATTGTAACAAGCGTGTCAGCAAAGCAAAAAACCAAAGACGGTAAATATGAATTTGTGGAAGTAGTCCTGACCAAACCTGCCCGAAAAGATGATTTTGGCGAGCCAATATGTAAAGATGATGTCTTTCTCACGAAAGCCTGGAGTAAAAAAATCACCGAATTGCCTGCATTAAAAATCGGTGATAAAGTGAATGCCACATTAATTCTTCAAGGAACGACCGGAAGGGACAAGAATGATAGTAGCATTTACTATTCGCTTCAGCTGAACGTGATGAAAATATCAAAAATCGAATAAGCCGAATTATTCAAAGAAGAATTTATCATTTTGAAATACATTAAAAACATGCCATCATTAAACTTCAAAAAGGAATTTGTGCCTGGAGTATTGGCAATGCTGGATAATGAATATTCCAGGTTAAATAAAATTGCACCCATTACTACTACCATACGTCCTATGCGTAAAAACCTCATTAAAAAAGGCGACACTCTTTTTCTTTACGCCGGACTCAGAAGTAAACATGTAAAACGATTAGGAACCGTGATCTGTGCGAAAAACGATTCTATCGAAATTAAAGGAGACGAACTAAACGATTACTCCCTCATTATTAATGGCATATTTCTCAAAGGTGATGAAGAATACAAGATTGCAAAGCGCAACGGATTCTTTTCGAGCCGGAGAATGGTAGAGTGGTTCAGAAAGACCTATGGACTACCTTTTCATGGGCAATTGATTTATATGACCAACTCATACAACAGGAAATACTATTTGCATAAAAAAACGAAGGATTTGGATTTAAAAGTGAAGCTCGGAAAGTGCGAAAAAACCATTGAAATCACATCAGAACAGGCTGAACTGGTAAAGAAGAACAAGTATGTAAATGAGCTTCAATGCAAGTATAATTACGGCGTCCAATTCATTAATCCATTATTCGAATGAACGTATGGAAAATCAAATAATTAGCAATACTGAATCAACAGAATTGGAAGTTGTCACGATCAACCAGGGACGTAGCAGATCATCGCATTTCCATATCATTAAACCGACACTGGGGATTCCGCTTAAGGTCGGGCAACCGGTAAGGTGTGTTCATCCAAAGACAAAACAAGTAACAAAGGGCATAGTTACTAAACATTACTGGACAATTGACTGGAATGATCCGCCGGAAGGCTTCCTGCTTGGTATTTACGGAATGGAATTGGAAGCACTTAGGTCAGCACTAATGAGCCATGATCCGGGTTTTGCAAAAGAATGGGCAACAATTGTTTTAATAAAAGAGACCAACTGAAATGAAAATCGAAGAAGCAAAAGATGCGATTAACGACAATATTGTCGAAGTAATCAGTCACTTTATAGATATTAAGTCACGCGGCAGGTGGCACACTGCATGTTGCCCGTTTCACAACGAAGATACCCCCTCGCTGAGAATTTCAGAGGAGAAAGGGATGTTCAAATGTTTCGGTTGCGGTGTTGGTGGCGATGCCATTTTCTTCATACAGAAATACGATTCGGTAGAATTTATCGATGCAGTGAAAATTGGTGCAGAAAAATTGAATCTGCAGGTTGATTGGACGGCTGATCGTAAAAACTTCGATACGGAGGAATATATGCGAAAAGAATCTCTCAGGCTATTGTGTGGGCGGGTTGCTGAATTTTATGAACAATGTCTGCGGGAAAATAAAAAAGCACAGGAATACGTTAAGGAACGCAAATTCGAACTAATAGAGAATGACCCATTTATGCTGGGTTATGCTCCACCGGGGGACGTCCTGATAAAATGGGCAGAAAAGAACCAGGTTAGTAGTGATCAAATGAAAGCGGCTGGCCTAATTGCAGTATATGAGAACGGGAAAGAAGGTGACTTTTTCAAAAACAGAATCATCTTCCCGATCAGCGAAAAAAACGGGAAGGTAATTGGTTTTACAGGGAGATTACTTGAGAAAAAAGAAGGCATTTCGAAATACAAAAACTCACCGGACACGGTTATTTACTGCAAAGGTAAAGAGTTATACGGACTCAATGTCGCAAAATCGGCGATCAGGAAAGAGAACAGGGCATACATGGTAGAGGGAAACTTCGATATAAGAAGGCTTCACTCCATTGGTGTAACCAATACAATTGCTCCCTGCGGTACAGCGCTGACCATCGACCAGATCAGACTTTTAAAAAAGTACACAAAGAATGTAACCCTTATCTACGATGGTGACACAGCAGGGCATAAAGCGATATTAACCAATGGCGAGCTTCTGGTAAAAGAACAATGCAACGTAATGGTGATGGAAATTCCAGATAAGGAAGATCCTGATTCGCTGTTTGTTTCAATTAATAAGTTTGATGAATTCAAAGAAGAAGCACAAACTGATTACATCTATTATGTGGCGAAAAGAGGGGTGGATAAATGCAAAAACCCGGCTTTCAAATCGGAGTTCATCAAGGAAATTGCGGCGCTGATTACCAGCTATGATGATTCGAGTTTGCATGAAGTGTACATGGAGGCCGTGGCCCAGTATATAAAACCCAAAAAAGCCCTTCAGGACCAGGTAAAATCATTGGTTTCAGAAAAAGCGCCTGTCGAAAAAAAATACTACATACCGGTAGGGATTTCGGCAGATGAACTCAGGGAGCGCGGATTCTTCGAGGAGAAAAACTGTTACCATTTCAACGACAGCAAAGGCGAGCCTCACCAGCGCAGTAATTTCGTGTTGTCACCTCTTTTCCATATTGAATCGACAATCAATGCCAAGCGACTTTATCAGGTGAAAAATGCAATAGGATTAACTCGTGTAATAGAAATTCCGCAAAAAGACCTGGTTAGCCTGAGCGCATTTCAGGTGCACGTGGAGAGCCTGGGAAATTTTTGGTTTGATGGCAGCCAGGCAGATTTGAACCGGTTAAAGAGGTGGCTGTATGCCAAAACTGAGAGCTGCAAGGAAATAACACAATTGGGATGGCAAAAGGAAGGCTTCTGGTGTTGGGGAAATGGCATTTTCAATACTGATTTTGTGCCGGTTGATAGTTTTGGAATCGTTAAGCACGGCAAGAAAAACTATTATATCCCTGCATTTTCAAGCATTTATGACAAGGAGGAGAATTTATATCAATTCGAAAGAAAATTTATTCATATGGAAAGTAATGTAACGCTACGCGAGTATTCACAAAAGTATATTAAGGTGTTTGGCGACAATGGCAAGATTGCACTGTGCTTTTATTTCGCCTCTGTTTACAGGGATATCATTGTTCGTAGATTCGGGGTTTTCCCAATTTTGAACATGTTTGGTCCGAAGGGGGCAGGAAAAACTGCGGCTGCAGAAAGTCTGGTGCAGTTCTTTGGAAGGCTGGGCAAAGCTCCCAATGTCCATAATACAAGTAAGGCTGCATTGGGTGATCATGTTGCAACAAGCTGTAACGCGATTGCTCATATCGATGAGTATCGTAACGATATCGAGATGGAAAAAAGGGAATTCCTTAAAGGCATGTGGGACGGAGTTGGCCGGACCAGGATGAATATGGACCGGGATAAAAAAAAGGAGACGACATCGGTAGACCAGGCCATAATCCTGACCGGACAACAGATGGCAACTGCTGATATTGCCCTGTTTTCGCGGTTTGTATTTCTTGCATTTACACAAACAGAATATACTGACGAGGAACGCGCTGAATTCGTATCGCTAAAAGAGATTGAGAAACGTGGTTTAACTCACATTACCCATCAATTGTTAAGATTAAGAGGTGTATTCCAGGATAATTTTGGTGAGAAAGTTACCGAACTTAACGAAAAGATGCGGAAATTACTCGGCAGTGAAACTGTGGAGGACAGGATCTTCAACAATTGGCTGATACCGATGGCAGCTTATACTACTTTGAATGATCATTTGGAGTTACCCTGGGACATTGATGCGACAATACTTTTGGCCGTTACCTTAATGATCAGGCAGAATAAAGAAACCAAGAAAAACGACGATTTAGGCAATTTCTGGAAAGTTGTTCAATTCCTGATTAGCTCGAATATGCTGTTTGATGATGGTGATTACAAAGTAATCTACGGCGCAAGTATCAACAGACGGTATTCCGAAAATGGGGTTTGGAAAACAGAGATCATCAAACTTAGCAAAGCGCAGGAATTGCTGTACCTGACCACGAACAGGGTATTTTCACTTTACAAATCGCAATGTTTGAAAGAAGGCGACAAACCTCTGCCGGAATCGACTGTTGAATATTACTTAAAGAATTCTGCGGCCTTTATTACAGAAACGAAAAAAGAATCATTCAAGAAAATCGATCCCAAATTAGGAATACAGGAAACCGATGAAAGTGGAGCAAAAAAAAGAACCAGTACAACTGCCTTGGTATTCAATCTTGCCAAAACAGGATTGATGATAAATGATAACGAGAAAGAGAATACTGAAGGTGACCATAAAGAAGGTGACAAATCTTCAAAGAATAAAGCAGACGACAAATCTGTACAGAACAAAATCGAATTTCCTTCTAAGGTGGTAGAGCCTGATATGCCATTCTGAATCTGGCGATCCCCCCGCACCCCCCCTATAAAAAAACCAGATAAGAAGAAAATTTTAGGATTGAGAAAAACGTATCAATTTTCATGGAAAACCAAATTTACTTACTTCGCTTACTTCGCTGCTTTTTTAATAAGTAAATAACCTTTAAATAAATGATATACAATAAAATAAAAAATGAAATTAGCGAAGTAACACTTACTTCGGCTTACTTCGGCTTACTTCGCTTACTTCGCTTACTTCGATTTTTGATGAAAAATTGGTCGCTTACTTCGCTGATTTTTTCATTTATAGTGCATAAATTCAATAGGTTGCAATTTGCGAAGTAACCGAAGTAAGCGAAGTAAGCAAAATAGGTACAAACTTGACAAAAAAACTTTTTTTCAAATGGAAAGACAATAACATTAAAAATTAATACAAAAGATCAAATGAATAAAACAACCTCCTTTTTAAAGGAAAGAAAGCAGGGATATGGAGTAATTACCGTGTTTTTCTTTTCCTTATTAAAAGAAAATAATTTATATTTGAATGCTCCCGCCGCCATTGGGGTTTTTGATGTTTTATTTAACAACATCTAAAAATCCTTTTTCCTATGACAATTGCAAAAAATCGCCCCAACGATCCGATCGTAAGTTGTGAATACGTGTTTCCTGGAGAAATAGCTTCGGAGACAAGAATCAGCGAAAATAAAGTATCGATTAACCTTGGTTCCGGAAAGGTTTGGAAGCCAATCTATTTTACACCGGGAAGTGCCCTGTTGATAGAGCAGGAGAGTATGCCTTTCGGTGGTAGATTATTTGAAAGCAAATTTGACATGAAGATCCCTGGTGATTCGGCTGATATGAAAGCTGAACTTAACCGTATTTGTGGACGGTCAATCGTTTTGAAATTAACCCTGGAAAGTGGTGCGACCTTGGTTTGCGGTGGAAGAAATCGTAAATTGAGGCTTACGGCAAGTGGCACTATTGGTGTTTCTTCAGGACAGGTTGTTGGTTTTTCGTACCAGAGCAAGAAAAGTTTTAACTGGTTAGATTAATACAGGAATATATGGCATCACCCTACTTTGTTTCAATAAAACTTGAACCTCATTACCAACGATTTTTGAGGAGTCATTTCAAATGCGAATCGGAGATCTTTGAATTTCCCCAACGACATCAGTTTAATACCATGCTGGAACATTTCGTGACTACACGCCCATATGGCAATATTGATCATGAGCCCAACGAATGGCTATTCAAAATTGCCATCCCTTATTTTGAATATAAAAACGCGGCACATTTCAGGTATTTAACCAACGCGAAGGAAGCCATATTTAAGGCTAAGATAAAAGAGTTTTACGACTGGATTATTCAGGAACGGATCAGAGAATTAATGAGAAATACAAGCAAGAAAGAGCCGGGAGCAACAGCATTAACACTTAACCGGCAACAATGCACCATGATTCTGATCGACGAATATGGATTTGATTCGTGTAATAACGATTCATTCGAGCGTTTGTATAAACTGTTTACCAGAAACCGCAAAAGTGAATTGGATAAACGGTACCGGTTAGATAAGAAGAAAACAAAATTAATTGTTAATAAATGTTAAAATTAAATCAGTATAGGTAGCTTAATTTTGATACTTACGAATTGCGCGACTTGTGCGAAATGCACGACAAACGCGTTAAGTAAATTCGTGGTGTAAAACATTGATTATATACTTTGAGAATAGTCCGGGGATACAGATCGAAATGATATGTATTTCCGGGCTTTTTTTTTCCAAAAACATGACAGGCGTACAGAAAGGCTGTCAAGCCATATAAATTGGTGTAAACGTGTAGTATATCAATTGATTTAGTCCTTTAGGGTAAAAAATGAAGTGATTAAAATTGTATGGTATTAATGATATAAAATCTACATGGCAAACATTTTACTGGATATTATGCGGGGTCGCATGATGGTAGACCGGAAGGTAGCCGAAGAAGTATATCTACCCTGGATGCTCTCTGTTATGAATGGCACCTTGCATCCAGGAACAATGCTTCGGGAAAAAAAAGATTTTGTGCCCCTGGCTTTTTCTATGGGCAGCCGGTCGGCCATGGAAGCTATGCAGGTAGCCCGGGCCGGATCAGTTGCTATCATCCCTGTGATGGGTGAATTTCTTAAACGCTCGACCGAATGCTCGTATGGGGCTGATGAAGTTACTGCAGCAATTTACATGGCTGCTGACATGAAAAATATATCGGCTTTAGTAATGGATGTAGATTCGGGCGGCGGGGCTGAAAATGCCGTCCCCCCTTTTATCGAAGCTATACGGTATGCCCAGGCAAAAGGCAAACCGGTAGTACTGCATGGTGATATTGTTGCAAGTGCAGCATACTATGTGGGATCATACTGCGATTACCTTATGGCAGATAATGTTATTAGTTCGGCTTTTGGAAGTATTGGCGTGTATGTATCATATGTCGATTACAAAGATAAGTTCGAGAAAGAGGGAATTAAGTTGCGGACTTTTTACGCACCTCAATCAACCCTTAAAAATCACGAACAACGTGAGCTCGTTGACAGCGATAATGAGCAGCCTCTGATTGACAATATTCTGGTACCATCGGCTGATCGGTTTATTGCTACCGTGAAGCAAAACCGAAAAGGCAAAATCAAAGAAGATTCGGATGCCTATAAGGGGAAATTATTCGAAGGTATGGCAATTATTGAGGAGGGTTTGGCTGATGGATTTGGAACCTTGTATGATGCATGTGAAGTTGCCGCAAGTATGGCAATGCTTAAACGAAGTGGTTTTTAGCGAAATACTAATTATAAATTAATAATTTTTTTGAAATGGATTTATTTAAAACTGTAGGTGCGATTGTGCTGTCGGTCCTGGGGAAAAAAGAATTCAGCACAGATAGTGGTGGCCACTTGGTTTTAGCAGCCGAAGAGTCTGAAAAACTGAACGCGCAATTCAAGTTTGCTGGTGGTAATTTTGCCGAATTGTTCAAGCAGTCGTTTGACTCCGAGGCTGATGCCAGTAAAGGTGGGAACGTAGCACAGAGCGAACTTGTAGTAAAGGCTTTTATCGAAACTATCCGTAAGGAAGTTATTGCAGAAGTGAGCGCAAATAAAAGCTCCATTGAAGAAAGCCTTAACCAGAAGGTTCAGTCCCTTATACAGGAAAAATCTGCTGTCGAACAAAAAGTTGCAGCATTAGAGTCCGCGAAAGCCGATCTCGAAAAAGCTAATGGGATCCTGTCGGCAAAAACTGAGGACAATTCACCGGAAGGTGCAGTGGGCGCTATTATGGGTGTAAAAACTCCATCTGTATTTAAAGCCGATCGGAAATTATTTCACAACAAAATGGCCTTTGACTTTTTGGCCGGGGACACAAGTGCGGCGATTATTGCTGCTACAAACAGTTCGTTCAGCAATAAGTCGATGGGTGGTGGTGCTGCCAACTCGATTGATGTATCGGAGATTAACACAGAGTTTGGAACCTACCTGAGCGACCAGGCCAGGAGAATGACTATTTACAAAGAGTTGTTACGTCCAACCGAAAGTCGTGAGTATATGACCAAAGTTTTGGCTATTACTGAATGGCGTGATGTTAGTGCTCGTATCGATTCTGTTGTTCAGCAGTTCATCAGTAAATGGACACCACTTGGCAAGGTCAAGTTTACCCCATTGAAAATTGTGAATCGCCGCCATAAGATCAACTTACCTATCGTGCCGGATGATATTACTGGAGGTTACCTGACCTACTTGTACAATGAGTCATTGACTCCAGACCAGATGCCCGTAACAAAGTACATCATTGACCAGTTACTTCGCCCGCGAATTGCTGACGACATCGAGTACAAGATGATCGCTACCGGGAAATATGAAGAACTTGGCGACGTTACCGAAGGATCCGAAGGCCAGGCACCTGAGAAATCGATGGACGGATTTATTACCATTCTTACTGAACAGCATTCAATCTTAGAATCGAAGATGAATTTCTGGACACCAACCGTTGTTTTCAATGAAGATAATTCGGTAGAGTATTTCGAAGAATATGCCAGGTGGATCAAAACAAAAAATCCAACTCTTGCAAAGGTTGGTATGAATGTTTTTGTCGATCCTGATATGGATGAAATTCGCAGGAAGAAATACCGCGAAATGTTCCCATTAACAAAGGAAAGTGACATGAATAAAGTTAAAATTGATTTCAGCAATCTTACCATTGTTCCACTTGAAAACATGCGCGGAACTGGCATCATGTTCAGTACTCCAAAACAGAATTTCATCGAGCTTCATCACATTAATGAAGCATCAGGAGCTACCAACCTGTTCCTGCAACTTCAAAACTACGAAGTAAGAGTATTCGGCGAGTTTTGGCTGGCCGTTGGCTTCGCTGTCGCTGAATGGGTTTTTGCAGCTGTTCCTGTCGAGGCAAGCGGTAATTAGAAAATAGACGGCGCCACTATTCTGGCGCCGTTAGTAATTTACTTTTAAAAAATATGGCATGTTTACAACAGTAAAGAAATCGGCGTTGAAAAACAACAACCCTGGTCGTCCCAATCCCAAAAGCCCGTTTATTATCCTGGTGAAGACTGACGATCTGGATGGCAAACCCACAAAGGGTGTTGACGGTGTAACTGTCACTGCCCTGACTTTAAAGGAAGGTAAAAAGGCAATGGAAATTTACGCGATTCCATCAACTATTAAAGTTGGTGACAAGACCAGCGGAGATCCCGATAAAAAAGGATTTATCCATACTCTCGAATTCGAACATCCGGGATCGAGTGTTGAGTATTCACAATTTGTCAACGACAATGTGAATGAGAATTTGCTGGCAATTGTCGTTTACCCGGACCTGCCAACTGATAAGTTGTTAGGCTGGCCCGGAAATCCGCTGCAGTTAAATCATGAGCAGAAAGATGATGATAAGGAAGATTCGAATGTAATCAAACTTGAAAGTCTTTTTGCCGGTGATAAGATCCTTCACTTTACCGGACCTTTCCCTGCTACTGATTTGGGTAGTGAAGCTGGCAATGTACAAGACGTTTGATTGAGCGCAAGGATTATCTGCGAAGGCACAATGCGAGCATTGTGCCTTTTTTGTTGACAAAACTATAATAGGTTAGTGCGGGTAAATGGTAAGAATTGCTCTACTCACTCAAAATGAATAGGCGACAGATGCTTTCTACATATCAGTGTCCTTTAAGGATGTATTTTGTAATTACACCTTTGATATATGGAAAATGGAATTAAAGATAAGGTGTACGAATGGGCAAAAGCAGGTGGGGAATTTAGAGCAGGATTAATGTTATTCCTGACCTGGAACAGAAATGTTTATTACACGAGGAATATAGAGATAAAGGGCGCTGTACGTGGTATGAAAACCCTTGTGACGGAGTTTGCGAACAAAACAAAAATTCCAACCGCCGAACTTTATAAACTGATTTCTGGCACTACCAGTGAAGATCCTGAATACATTAACCAGAAAGGAAATGATCCAAAAGCACAGGAGAGGCTAAACATTGAAACAGAAAATCTTAAAAAAGAAGAAGCCCATAAAACGACAATGCGGCTAAGGGAGGAGTTCCCCTTTCTTGGGGATAAAGATTGCCCGGAAGAGTTCGCAATATTGGTCAATAAGATGATTACCGCTTATGACGATTATCGCAGAGATCGGGAAAAGCTTTTTGACGTTAATAATAATGACCATGAACAGTGTTACCAGGCTGCAAAATTAGTACTCGATGCCTATATTTTAAACCGCAACATCTGGCAAGAGTTGAATTATTACAAAGTACATGGCAAGATCTTGGGAAATCTTCCTGAGTTTAAATTAAGGCGATTGAGAGACGAATATAACGCCTTATCAACTGCCCGACTGGTACAAATTGCTACAAATAATATCCGGCGCAATATGTCGTACAATAAGAAGAAACTAAGCGACAACAAAACGAAGAATAAGGAGGAGATTCGGGAGCGGATGGCCGAGGAGGAGGATAAGTTGAATATCATCAACAAAATACTACTAAACAGGGGAGAGGCATACTCATGAAGATTGCTTTTGTGATGGCTGATGAAGGAGTAATTATTTCCCAATGTGTTGAAGCGGCATTTTAACACATTGGGTTAATGCTTAAACGTGAAAATTATGGATCGATTAGAAAACAAATGTTTGCAGGATCTCAGGGCACTATTGAAAAAAGCAAATGATCTTTATTCTGGTTGCTCAGACCAAAATGCCGGTAAATCGGAAGAACCCGGTACGTTGGAAAACTCTGATGCGATTAATCTATTAGACACCATCGGGGATTTGGAAAATAAAATCAGGATTGAGGAGTTTAAAGAAGATTTACTGAACGGGGATGCCTAAAAAAATATTTGATGGCGCGAAATAAGATGGAAATAATGAATATTTCCGTGGAGCAGATAAAGGAGTTGGCCACAACAATGGATTGCAAGTCGTTGCCAACAGAAATGATTGAATATATCTCCCTAATGGAAAAGGCCAGGGATTGGCATTACCAAATGAAAAGCCGTTTATATGTTGTGAAACATCTTAAACTGGAATACTATTCGAAATATGGCGAAGAACTAAGCGATTATATTGCCCGTCAGATTTTCGATAATGCAATCAACTACTATTACGCTGATCGCACTATCAGAAAAGAGAGCTGGAGAAATATGCTGGCCGAAAAATACATGATGATCGCGCAACTCTGTTTCGCGAAGGGTGATTATGACGGGCAGAGAAAGAGCCTTGAAGCGGTGGAAAGGGTTATGCGCCTGAATGAAAAGGACGAAGAAGGAGTTGATCCGAAACTGCTCGATCGGAGGGCTTTTGTTTACGTTGTTTCGGGAAAGGAATTAGGGGTGCCAGAGGTTGACCGGCACGAATTGGCAAGGATAATTGATACCTATGATATAAAAGAGGCACAAAAAACAAAAGTAAAACGCGAAGCCGGGAGTTTGCCGCGAAAACTTTTCGAGCAGGTTGCCGAAGTTGAAGATGTAGAGGCAGAAAACTGAAAACCCGGATGAAATAATTCACGCATGAAGATTGATGATAGTATTCATAAAGTAGAGAAAGCAAGCTGGATAAAGGCAGCTATTGACCTGATGAAGCCCAAGGACCTGTTCTTTTATGGTGGCCGTGGGATTAGCAAAACTACCGATATAATGGCCAGCCGGTTTTATGATTGCATCTACGAAATGCCCAGGGCGCCAATGGTCCTTACATCAAATACCTACATGGATTTAATGACCAATATTGTTCCGGGAATTGTGAAAGGTTTGGCAGATCGGTATGGGTTTTATGAAGATAGTCATTTTGTCGTTGATCAGCCCGGGAAGAAAGGTTGGGAGCCCCCGTTTTATCCGCGTGTATTTGACTACAAACATACAATCAGTACTCACAATGGCTGTTTCTTTTATCTGACCTCGCTTGACCGACCCAGTTCAAACGCCGGGTTGTCGGTGGTACATGTATTTGGCGATGAAGCAAAATATCTAAAAATATCGAAGTTAAACAAACTTTTCCCGACACTTAGGGGAGATCCGAAGGTGTTTGGGCATTCACCCTATTTTTTAGGGAAAACATTTACATCGGATATGGCAAACCCCACAATTGGAGAAGATCCGTGGATGACGGAAATGGCCGATAATATGGATAAGGCACAAATGATTGCCGCTTTACAGGCTGGTATTGTTGTGAATGAGATTATCACCGAACTGATAGACGCCCAGGCGACAAAAAACCAACGGGAGATTGAGAATATCCAAAATAAGTTAAAGCGATGGAAAGATCGACATTCAAAAATCAGGAATGGATCGACCTTTTATTATTCTGCCAGTTCGTTTTGCAACGTGGATATTTTGACCATGGAATATTTTATTAACCTGGCTGAAACATTGACAAGGGAGGAGTTTAACACCGCAGTGTTGGGTATTCCAACGTTTATGGAACGCGGGAAATTGTTTTATCCTTCACTAAAAGACAGGCATTATTATGCTGATGGGACCGACTTTGAGGAAGTTGATAAATACGGGATGCTTGATGTAAAGAATACCAGTAAATTGTTGCGGCATATTGATCACAACGAAGCGATAGACGCGGGATTCGATGCGGGGAACATGTGTTCGTTTGTAGTTGGTCAACAGAAAGGTAGAGATTACCGGATATTGAAAAATATCTACACCCTGCCTCCGGAACACATTGAAGAACTCGGGGCCAAATTTGTGGATTATTTCGCACCGCACAAAAAGAAGCAGTTGCATTTGTACCACGACCGGGCAACAAATCAGTATGCCAAAGTAAAGAAGGACCAGGCTTCGGCACTAAAAAAGGCAATCGAATTTGAAAAGGGGGGGAGCAAAACCGGTTGGAAGGTTGAATTGATGAATGTTGGCCAGGGAAATATTGAACATGCCACTGAGTATGACTTCATGATCCATTTGCTGGGTGGAAACAATCCAAAGCTGCCACGGTTACTGATTGATCAGTTTAATTGCCGGGAAGCCAAAAGTTCGATGGAATTGGCGCAAGCGACTTATATTACAGGGAAGTTAAAAAAGAAAAAATCGTCGGAAAAATTATCAATGACACGGTTACCGATGGAAAGCACAAATATGAGCGACGCGGTGAAGTACCTGCTTTGCCGTAGGGAATGGCTTGCAGTGGCAAAAGGGGTAAAAAGCGAAAATAATTCGTCGTATGAAGCGAAAGTTTTCGGTTAGAGTTCTTAAATGCGAAAAGGACAGAACCCTTAAAATTCCATCCTTTTCTGAAAACATTAGAAAAATTAAAATTGAGATTTAAATATACGTAAAAAACATAAAAACTCCTGCTCTTTATTTTATTTTTTACTGTAAATGATGGATTTAGGAATGAAATCATAAATTTTTTAGATTGGCTTTGAAAAAATAAAAATGTTTGTGTTAAATAAAAATGTACATTCGCAGGAGTATTGAGTATATATTGAAGAAATAGGCGCAAATGCGACAATATCCAAGTTATGGGCAACCCTAAAAAACACAACAGACAATGAGCATATTTAAAAAAATATTTGGTGGTACTGACAAATCGACCAACAACTCCGGTGACAAAAAAATAGACCTTGAAAAACTGCTTTTATCTGACGACATAAATGGTAGCATAATCGAATTAGACAATTACATAGGTGAACTTTGTAATTACGGAGATGAAATGGACATGCTGACAGAAGAACAGAAATTATTTTACTATAACCAATGCTTGGAGAGAGAAATAAACAATGGTGGGTTTAACCAATATTTTTTCAACTCAAGTGGCGACTTTGCTCATAAGACAGTTCAGTCATTGAAGACAATAGGTGCAAACAAAACGACTGACATTTTGCAAAAAGCAATTGACCAATTTCCAAATGGTAGTGTTCCAGAAGACAGAAGAGAACGACAAGAAATTTTAGAGAAAATACAAGAAACGGCAGACCTAGTTTGGGAAGAACTTGACCAAAAGTTTTTTAGTTATGAAGACGACTTGAACACGATGAATATTGAATTTGTAAGGAAAAATAAAAACAAATTTTAACTCGATGAAAAAAAGGGCGGCCCATAACAGCACCTACCCAAAAGTGGTGGTTCAGTGGTTAAAACAAGCTTTGTGCTTCTATCAAAGTTACTGCTTGGTTGACAGTGAAGTGCTTCGAAGTCGCCACCTTCGGGTAGCTGCAAAACGTTGTGCGTCAGCGTGAAACAGGGCTGTAAACAATGATAGCAAACTTTAAAGAAGTAAAATAAAAAGTATACAGTAGAAAGATTCAAATTGAAAACAATTAACCTTATGCAATTTAACACGCATTACTCGGAATTGTATGATTGCCTAAATGATAAATTGGGTGAAGGTGGAAATGCATCTGTAAAGGAGTGTAAGGATAAAAAAACAGACGAAATTGTTGCTATAAAAATTTTGTTTAAGAGTAAGCGAACAAACCCAGAAAAGACATCACGCTTTAAAGATGAAATTCTAATAATGCAAGATAATTGTCATCAGAGAGATGGCATACTTCCAGTTCTCAATTATTGTTTAGACCCTCATTGGTGGTATGCAATGCCTATTGCAACCCCCATTATGCAACACATAAAAAATACAAACGTAAAGATCGAAGACATCGTAAATGGTTGTATTCAGTTATGTGAAACGTTGGAATTTCTTCACTCAAAAGAGGTGTCTCATAGAGATATAAAACCTGACAATATTTACTTTTTTAAAGAACGTTATACGTTTGGTGATTTTGGATTAGTCGATTACCCAGATAAAACGACAAATTTTACAGAAGGAAGTTATCAAATTGGTGCAAAATTTACAAGGGCACCTGAAATGGAACGACTACCTGATATCGCAGATGGGAAAAAGGCAGATGTATATTCGTTAGCAAAGACTTTATGGATGCTATTGACAAAAGATGAATTTGGGTTTGAAGGACGATATGATTTTTTAGATGAAAAACATAGCTTAACGAATTTTGAATTATTGAGAAATGAATATCTAGTTGAAATTCACGAACTATTAAAAGATGCGACCAAAAATGCTCCAGATGACCGACCAATAATTACTTCATTTAAGAATAAATTGAATGATTGGTTAGTTTCTTATTCTTCCGAACATCGCAAACAAGCTAACAATTGGAGCTTTTTAAACAAATTGCTATTTGCTAAAACTACCCCAAGAACTTCTATTTGGGATAATATAAAAGACATTAAATATGTGCTAAATATTATTGGGCGTATCCCTGCATATAGTCATCTTTTATTTTCCAATGGAGGTGGGTTAGATTATCAGAAAACAGAATTGGTGGATACTGAATGCTTGGATATTATTACCGATACTTTTAGAAACCGTATCAAACCCAAACAATTAGTGTTTGAGAGTTTTAAACATTCCTTTTGGAATTATTTTCTACTTGAATTGAATAAACAAGAAGTCGTTGTTGGTACAAATGTTTCAGAATTTGAAGAACGTGTTGTTGAAGATCTGCCAAATCATTATGTTTCAGCCGTAGATGCTTGTTATGGAGTTTATGATTATGAAAAAGGGGGAACGTTGCCACAAAATGCTAAAATAATATATAGATACCTTGATGGTAAATTTCTGATTGTTTTAAAATCAGGCCCATACAATCATATAGCCGAAACGTATGACGGTCGTCACGGAAATTGTTCAAATATTGAATTTAGAGAATATATAGAGACGTTAGAAAAAGTATATGAAATGCGTAATTTTTTGGATAAAGAAAAATGGTCTGCTATCAAAGATTTAGTTGTACAAGAATGCACATTTAAAAAACAATATACTGAATTAGACACCACCGATGATGATAAATTAAATAAGGTAGTTGATAGCAATTTTGTTAAAAATAATTTTATAAGTTTTGATTTCAGCCACATACTCAAAAAATACAATAATAATCACCAGTCAAGTGCAAAATACAGATATAAATTTAATGAGAGTAGTTCTTTTGATTTTAGCTCTCTATTTGATAGGGAAAAAAGTTATTTAAGTGTAAATGGAAAGATTGAAATAAAAGATATTAATTCTTCAGATGTATATGTGGCATCAAATAAAGAAACTGCAATTTATGTTTTTAAAGAAATTGAAATACATCTTGATAATCTATGTAAAGAACATTGTCATATATTTGGGATGCCATATTTTAGTGTAAAGATTGAAAAAAGCGGCAGACCATCTCATTTATTCACAAAAAGTGAGATTGAAAAATTAATGCGAGATGCAGACGACAGATTAAATAATACTTTAGTCATTGATGAAGATGGTTTCGCACTTATAATTCAAGACCAAACTCTTACAAAGTTTTATCCTGTTGTGTCTGGAACGTGGTGTTCTCGAAATGTTTATGTGGGACGATATTCTACATTGTCTGATTTAGATAGTGCCTATCATTATTGTTTAGGAAAATGGTTATCGTATATAGAATCAAAAGTTGGACAAAGTATGGACGATTATGACGATAATTATATGTCCGAAGAAGAATTAGTAATTGAAATAGGAAAACATATGTAATAACCCTGGCGGATCATCTCTGTAAGTTCGTTCCTGAAATCGCCCGCAATCCGCCCCTGCGTGTAGCTTTTTCCCTTTAGTGGCAATTTTAAAACCAACCATATGAAATATTTTCTTACCACAGTTTTTTACTTTTTAGTAATTTATTCCTTTGGACAGAATTTAGACAGTTGTGGTGTTGACAACAATTCCGAACTGACCATTTTTGAATCAAAGTATCTAAATGAATATTTAAAGAATAAACGTGACACTTTTGATTTAACGGGCAAACAAATAATATTTGTGACTGGAAGTAGTGCAAGGACAATTGGAGAAAAGAAAGAATACTTTTCAGACATCAAAGAATGGAATTTAAGAAATTCAAAAATTGCAACAGATTTAGTCGTTTTGACAAGAGAAGAAAAAATAGAATCTGGTGGTTATGATGCCATCCTGACTTATTGGGTGAAATTTTTACCACACAAGAAAAAAATATTTGAAAAAATAAAAACCTGCCACTAATACATAGGATTTCATGTGGTCTGCAAGACCCAACTTGAAGTACCGGTTGAACTGTTTATCCCGTTTTTTCGGGAACATCCCGGATTCTGGCAGTATACACTTAACGATGGTTTTCCCTTTTAGCCGGCTTTGGAAAAGAGGATAATTGGAGCAAATATGTTTTTGGTTTGCTCTCAAATGGCACAGCTTCGACCGAAACGCATGGCACAACTTGAAGCGATATGGGTGGCACAACTTCGACCGTTTTATCCACCCAAAGTAGGGAAAAGGACAGAATCCTTAAAATTCCATCCTATTCTTACCGGAAAATATATAGAGAGAATATTCAATAAATTTAAAATAAAAAATGCTCAAAAACTACGACTTTTAATTTTATTTTTACTGTAAATGATATATTTAGGAATAAAATCACAAATTTTCTAGATTGGCTTTGAGAAAATAAAAAATGTTTGTGTTAAATAAAAATGTACATTCGCAGTAAAAATAAAAACTAAATTTATGGCAGTTTACAAACTAAAAGCAAAAGGAAACTATGGTGATATGCCCAAAGGCTATGAGTTTCAAGTAGCCTCAGCTACAATCCCTACTCCAAACGCTCGTGATATTGAAAAAGAAATTATTAAACTTGGCTTCAATAAACAAGCACAGTCTTATAAAAGTGCCGGGAACTTTGAATTAAAAAAGGGTTAACGCTTTTTATCATGTTGGTCAGTCGTTTATAGTATAATTAATACCAGTAAATTAAATGAGCTACAAACTTGATTATATTTCAAGACTATTACAACGAACAAGCAGTAAAAGGATTGAACATTATGTGATTTCACGTATTTGGCATTTGCTTGACAATTACGATATAAAAATGACACCACAACAATATGTATCAAGAGAGATTTCTCAGTATGCACTGACTGATGTGTATTTTCCGCAGATCGGATTACACCTTGAAGTTAATGAACCTGCTCATTATAAAAGTGAAGAAAGAGTAATAAGAGATTTAAAACGACAACAAGAAGTCGAAATTAATACAGGACATCAGGTTATTGTAATTGACTGTCGTCAAGACATTATTGGTATTCATTCGCAAGTCAAAGAACTTGTAATGAAAATTAATTCGGACGTAAATCAACTAATAACAAAAGGGACATTCAAACCTTGGAGACCTGAAAATGAGCATAACCCAAGATATTGGAAAAGTAAAGGTATTATCAGTATTACAGACGAGGTTTTGTTGAATACAATTGAAGATATTTGTTTGCTTTTTGAAGCAGATTATCAAAAAACTAAAAGAGGATTTTTAAGAAAAGGTGGTATCTCAAATCCAAAGAATGCCAATCAAATTATTTGGTGGCCTTCTGAACGTCCAAGAAGTGGTTGGCTAAATAATTTTGATGAAATTGACGGAACAATAACAGAAACTCACTCAGACCCGAAAAAGAAGTCAGAACATTATTATTATCACGCAAAAGAAATACACATCAGAATTGTTTTTTATCATTACACAGACATTTTAGGACTGACAAACTACAAATATGTAGGCATTTTTATGAATGACAAGGAAAAATCAAATCCAGAAATTGGAACCATTTGGAAACGCATTGGTGATGAATTTAATATTGAAACAAACGAGTTTAAAGAAATATAAAGAAATATAGTAGGCAACACGCGGTCATAAAACATTGGGGGCAAGTGGTTATTCGAGCCTCGGTTCTCGCATCAAAGTTCATTCTATCTTGATAGTTAAATAGCTCTGAAAATCCCCTACGTACCGCCATTCGTTAGCGGCTACTCTATTGGGACCTTGCAACTAAGAAACTAAATGCTATATTTATAGAAATTGTAAATCAAACATTCATAATAACATGAGTTTAAATACCAGTTTAAAAGGTCGATTAAGAAACACCAATTTGCCACTCACAAATGTTCTGTACCCATTATTTGAGGCAGTTGTAAATTCTATCCACTCCATAGATTCTGCATTTAAGCAGGGGAAAATGTTTTCATTAATGGATGGCATTATTACAATTAAAATATTTCGGTCATCCCAAGCAACAACATATGCAGATGTGAAGCCAGACATTATTGGATTTGAAGTTACTGATAATGGTGTTGGTTTCAATACTGACAACTACATTTCGTTTCAAACATTAGATTCCGAATATAAAATTGATTTGGGGTGTCGTGGTGTAGGGAGATTGCTTTGGCTTAAAGCTTTTAATAAAGTAAGTATAAAAAGTGTTTACGAAGAAAACGGTGAAACATTTACTCGAACTTTTGATTTCGATGCTATAAACGATATTCATAATGATGATGCAAAACCAACTCCTAATGCAAAAATTGAAACTTCCATAAAATTGCTTAATATTCGAAAAGAATATTTGAAATATTTGCGAAAAACTGCATCAACAATCTCACGGGATTTACTTGAGCATTGTTTGTGGTATTTCATTCGCAATGGTGGTGCCCCTGAAATTTATATTGACGACTCAGACGAAAAAATTTCACTTTCTAAAGAGTATGATGATTTAATGATAAATGCTTCTGACAGTAGCTTATTTAATATCAAGTCAAGGACTTTTGAAATTACTCACGTCAAATTGAAATCTTCGTTACAAAACAAACACAGTATTATATATAGTGCTGCTGATAGAGTTGTAAAAGAAGAATCTCTTCAAGGTAAAATACCTGGGCTGTTTGGTTTCTTAAATGACGGTACTGAGAACTTTGCTTACATGTGTTTTCTGACCTCAGATTATTTGACGGAAAAGGTTACACCTGAAAGAGTTGCGTTCAATATTTCTGAAACAGTTGAAGGTTTGTTTGCGGATGATGAAATTTCATTTAGCGAAATAAGAGATAACGCTCTAAAAAATATTACAGTATATTTAGACCAGTATTTAACGGAGAACAAACAAATTGGAATAAAAAGATTGTCGGACTTCGTAGATACAAAAGCACCGAGATACAGACCAATTTTGGGAAGATTAAATGAGAGAGATAAGATTGTTGACCCAAATATTTCCGATAAAGATTTGGATATAAAACTTCATTCTCATTTGATGGCTTTTGAATCTCAACTGCTTGCTGAAGGGCATGATTTAATGTGTCCAAATGGAATTGAAAACAAAGAAGATTACTCAAAACGTATTGATGAATACTTGTCAAAAGCAAGTGATTTGAAACGTTCTGATTTGGCTAACTATGTTGCACATAGAAAAGTAATTCTCGATTTGCTTCGTAAGGCAATAAAAAAGGGGGCAGACAAGAAGTATTCTAAAGAAGATGTTTTGCATAAGCTGATTATGCCTATGCAGACTGTAAGTAATGAAATTAAATTTGAGGACAGCAATCTATGGCTCGTTGATGAACGATTGGCTTTTCACAACTTTTTGGCATCAGATAAAACACTGACTTCATTTCCTATTACAAATTCCGATTCAACCAAAGAGCCCGACTTACTAGGCTTGAATGTTTATGATAATCCACTACTTGTAAATGACGGAGATAATTTGCCACTTGCTTCAATCACTGTTGTCGAAATAAAAAGACCAATGCGGAATGACGCAAAAGCTGGAGAAGAAAAAGACCCTATCGAACAAGCATTAGGTTATTTAAAAAGAGTTCGCAATGGACGAGTAACGACAGATGCAGGGAGACCAATTCCCAATTCAGAGCATATCCCAGGATTCTGTTATGTGATATGTGATATGACTTCTTCTATAAAAGATAGATGCGACTTATTTAATTTAAAGGTTACTGCGGATAAACTTGGTTACTTTGGATATAATGACAACTACAATGCATACATAGAAGTAATATCATTTGACCGATTGCTAAATATGGCAGCAGAAAGAAATAAAGCATTTTTCGATAAATTAGGTTTGCCATCAACATAAATGAATCCCAATAAACATGAAATAAGAGCAGCCGCTTACATCAGCTACCCGCCAAGTGCGGCAGCGGTGGTTTTCGGTGTGTATCTTTCAGCTCGTGCAGTTTTTCGGATTGACAGGAGATCACCCGTAATCCGCATCTACATCGAGCTTCCTACGATATGCAAAAAGCGATTTAAATCGCTAAACATTCTTAACCTAAAAAATTTGACAAAATGTTCATATATCCAGAACGCAGATTAAAACCTCAAAGAGTATCACAAAAAGAAATGGCAGCTTTTCATGAATCTGGCCATACTTTAATTTGCTCAAAATTTCGTTTGAATTTTGAAAAAGTTGTAATTCAACCAACCAATGATGAGAACTTTTCCGGATTCGTTGAAACGCCCGATATGTTATATACAAGTGAAGCATTTAAAATTTGGCGAGCTACGAAGACTTTTTCAATAATCATGATGCAATATTACGCTGGAGTCATTAGTGAAGCATTTTTTTGTGGAATTTACAATTGGGAAACTTCTCAAGATGACCTGAGGCAAGCTGATATTGTGAAAAGAATAAATAATAATTGTAGTTTAAAAATAAACCTGTGGACTCTAACGGAAAGAATCGTTATTAATAATTGGGGTTACATAAATTGCATAGCAGAAGAATTGCTCAAAAAAGATGAATTACAAAAGGAGCAGATAGAAAATATTATGAAACAGAAGATTATGCTTTTGAAACCTCAGGCATTATTTTGAACTCAAATTCAAAGAAAAATGCCCTTTGCATAATCTAGTGGACTCCCCAGAGAAAATCACAAAAACATTTTTAAAAAAAAATAAAATTGTTTGTGATAAATAAAAATGTACATTTGTTATGCTTTGCGTATATTGTAAAATATAACCAAGCGCCTAAACCAAAAATAAAATAAAATGGACAAAACTAACGCATCTCACATGCATATCTTTGACAACATAGATGATGCTTTGATAAGACTTTCACATCATTCAAAAGGTTTTCAGTTACCATTAAGAAAAGAATTAGGGTCACAACGGGATGTTGTAAATTTCTCAGTAGGACAAAACATTTTCAGAGCATTAGGAATTGATGGTCATAAGCCATCAGAGGTTTATAGAAGTTGGGCGACAATAAATTTTGAATCATTGCATCGACAATTATCTGAGTGCCAAAATCAAATCGATTTCGATCATATAATCAATTCGTTTACAGATAGTCTATTAGTTGAATGGACAAAAGCAACAAAAGGAAAACTCATTTATGGACCTGCCAGTAAAATGGTAAATCTTTTGATTAAGACCATTCAGGAATCCTCTGAATTTCGAATCAACTCCATAATTCCATATCAGCACGTTCCTTGGGACTCATACACCTTGCGACCGTTAAAAAATATTATAAATGAATTAATCACAACGAATTACCAAATAAATATTCCTACAAGTGCTTCAATGTCATTTGTGAATTCTAAAGAACTTTACAATATTCTTCAAGATGCAATTTTTAAATTATACAGTCACGTTGAAGAAAAACCATCCGTGATACATTTCGACTACTTTGCATGGAATGGTAATCATACGCTGAAAAAATCGTTGGTGAATTACAAATATTAGAGTTATGATGCAACCATTTTTTGATAAAAATGTACATTAGCAGTACAATTGTGTATATATTATCGAATTATGCGTAATACGTCGATAACGAGTTGGATGCAAGCATATAAGACATCATGCCATGATAAATATATTTAATACGAATGCACAATGATAGACGTATTTAATGAGGAGATAGAAGTATTATTAAAAGATGGAATTACTAATTTGTATTGGTTTCTTGGTGATTTAGAGAAATCATGGATAAGAGCAGGTGTTGATTTGGGATTGACGAAAAGATTGTTCAGCAAGAAAGATGAAAATGGTCATAAATTGACCAAACGAAAACTTATGGATGAACTTTATAGTGAGCTAAGAATAAGTGATTATAATCACAGATTAGAAATATCAAGAAATTTTGTAAGGATATTAATTGAGCATAAGGGATTTGTTCCTCAAGCTGATGGGCATCGAATTGATAAAGCTGAAAGAGTCGCATTAAAGTTGAAGGAGCTAATTCAAACTCAAAAAAAAGATGCTGAATATAAAAGCAAAATTAAAGAGAGGGCTACTCAGGCGCAGAAAAGCGACTATCATTCAGAATTATTAAATATTAGAGACCAATTTGTCGAGCTTCAAAAAGCTGAAGAACATGATAGAGG
This sequence comes from uncultured Bacteroidales bacterium, assembly GCA_942493325.1. Taxonomy (GTDB): domain Bacteria; phylum Bacteroidota; class Bacteroidia; order Bacteroidales; family Prolixibacteraceae; genus JAAFHB01. The sequence goes on from OW818689.1 coordinate 7,152,378, forward strand.
ATATCAGTTGGAAAAACTATTTGTTGATTTAATGAGGATAAGTGGAATTCCCGTTGAAGAACCATTTAAGATTGTTGGAGAACAAATTGATGGAGCTATTAAATACGACAGTCATTATTATTTGATTGAATTAAAATGGAGAAAGAAAAAGACTAATCAGGCAGAAATTGCAAGTTTGTATTTGAAAGCTGATGGAAAAATGGAGGCAAGAGGGGTTTTTATTGCAATGGAAGGTTATTCTGATGAAGTACTTCAGTCCTTGCCTAAAGGCAAGGAATTAAAGATAATCCTTTTAAATGGATTCCATTTGTCAAATGTTATTTTTGGGATGTATTCATTTCAGGAGTTATTAGAACATGCAATAAATCAAATTTCAATTAAGGGGAATATTTATCCATCGAATGATTTAAAAGAAAAATAAGTGCCAGTTGCATATGGCTCATAAAATATATGGATTTAAATAGTTAGGCAACATTTAGCCCATAGGCACGGTTTTATCAGCTATTAAAAAAATTGACAGATTCTTATGAAAGAATATTTGATTACAGAACGACCGAGAATTACCATTTATTTGATTTTGATTTTATTTGTGTCAAATTTTATTACATTGATATTTGCTCAAATCCGGAGATTAGTAATGTTATATCCTTCCAATCTTGGAGAACCCTGTAATTGGTATAAAATTATTACTTATCCTCTATATGTTGGAGGATTATTCATCTGGTTTTTAAATTCGCTAGCGCTGTTATGTTATGGCTATGTAATTGAAAATAGAATAAAAAGGAATGACATATTTGGATTAATATTGATTTCAAGTATAGTCGGCGGTTTATTTTTTATGATCTTTAACCAGAATAATAAATTAGATGTGCCTATAGCATCTCCTTCAATGATTGCATGTGGTTACTGGGCTGCAACTATTGTGATTGGATTGAAATTTTGGAAATCTCTTAATTTAATTGAAAAAATTATACTTAGATTAGCGTTTTTAAGTATTCTGATTATTTGGAACGATAATTTGGAATTTCTTTTTAGTCAAATGGATTGCAACTATTAAATTGAAAAATTAGAATTAGCACAACACGCTATAACGAAAACTCAACTTAAATGAAAACTAAATAAATAAACAAAGAATATGACAGAACTTAAAGACTGGATTACTGGACTAAAGACTGAAAAGCCAGAGCTGAACGACTTTGTGAAAAAACTAGAAGGATTTATATCTGACACAGGTTTTAATTCCGCTAAGTTCGAGAAAGCAGTTGAAAAAGGTTTACGAAATAAAGAGGAAGAAGTAACGAATTATTTTGTATCCGATGCTAAAGATTAAGAAGATTACCATTGAAAATTTCAGAGGACTTCGGCTGCCAATTTCTGTTGACTTTGTAAAAGGAAACAAGCCAACTTCAGCTTTGATTTATGGAAGAAATGGAACAGGCAAAAGTTCGATTGTTGATGCTTGGGAGTGGTTACTAAACACTTCGATTGAAAACCTTGAACGTGAAGGTATCTCGTTAGCTGACTTGCCACATAAAGCATCAGGAGGAAACAATAGTTACATCAAAGCGGAATTTAGCCATGTTTCTATTAACACTGTAAGTGCACAATTTAACCCAAAGAAAATCTCTGTTCCCATAAGAGCAGGGGAATTTGATGAGTTTAAAACGCTTAGCAACTATCCAAATTTTTTGCGATACTTAGATTTGAATGAATTTGTTTGTAAAAAACGACCAGCTGAGAGATATAAATATATTGCAAAGTATTTTGGACTTGAAAAATTTTCGTTGTTGCAAGATACTATGCAAACCACAATCAATAAGCAGGCAATTAACTTACAATATCTTCAATCCATTTATGAAGCAAGCAGTAAAGCAATTCATGCAATAACTGGACTAATAACAGTTGATGAGGCAACGGTTGTAAAATTCATCAACACAATTGCCGTAAAACATAAATTATCTGCAATCACAACATTTAAAGAGGCTGGAATTATAAAGACGGCTTTGCAAAAAATCGTTCAGAAGAATCCAATTACTAAAGAACTTACAGAGTGGAAAGCATTTCAGCTTAGACAAAATTCGTTTTATCCAATTACAACGGCCAAATCAAACTGTAAAGCACTGGAAAAACTTTTTACCGATCTAAAGCAAAATGAAGAGAACATCAAGCAACTCATTCTTTCTTCTCTTTACGAATTAAGTATTGAAATAATTCCCAAACTAGAGAACCAGTCAAAATGTCCAGTCTGTGACGAAACGTTTAATGGTGATTTGTTAATGCATATTACAACCAAGCATGATTCCTTATCAGAACTAAACAAAAAGAAAACGGAGTTTGATACAAAAAAATCTTTAATAGAAAAACAGCTTGATGAACTATCAAGAAAAATAGCTGCTATTGAAGCAGAGAGCAGTTCAGTCGTGTTAGCTGCTTTTCAGACTTTCTTTGATGATTTGAGTGCAATAAACTCAACCTTACCCTCTTTAATTGCAAAGTTGAAAAAGCAACTTAAAGATTTGACAGAACTTTCAATCAGCGATAATACAGCCATTGGGAAAATTGACACCATTATTACCAATGAAGCGACAAACAAGAAATTTGTTTCGGATAAAATTGAAGTATTGTCAAAAGACGAAACAACAAAAAATTTAGCACAAGATTACACCAACATTTCTAATGTAATTGATAATTTCAAAAGCCATTCAATTAATAAAGAAAAAGTTGCTTATTTGAAAAGCATCAGTGACAATCTTCAGGTGTTCTTCAATAATCTTACTGCTTATATTCAAACTGAAATTCAAAACACTTTCACTACTATATCTGCGGATGTAGTAGATTACTTTAATGTTTTGGAGAATGCTAATCCTGATATAAAAAATCCTGCGTTAAAACTTCTTATTGGAAAAGACAAGGCAGTTGAATTAGAAATTGAATTTATTACAGAAAAAATCACTCCGGCATTCAAGTTTTTAAGTGAAAGCCAAGTGAATAGTTTTGGACTTGCTATTTTCCTTGCTTCAGTTAAACATTTCAACAATGATTTTAAGTTTTTTATTTTAGATGATGTTGTAAATAGTTTTGACAGTTTTAAAAGACCCAGAGTGGCAAAGCTGATTGCTTCAAAGTTCGGCGACTTTCAAGTGCTAATGATTACTCACGACCAAATTTTCTTTGACACTATGCAAAGAAATTTTCCTGAATGGCAACGATATAAGTTTACAGCCTGGGATTATAAAACAGGACCAAAATGCAAACCATCAAAAAATTATTTAGAGGAAATTCAATCATACATTGATGATGACAACCCTATAACGGCTGGACAAACTTTTGGAAAGTACTTGGAATGGATTTTTGGAATTCTTTGTGAGAATATGGAAACACCAATTACTTACAGAGTTGAAAATGTTTACACACTTCCTGATTACTACAATCCACTGGCTAAAAGGTTAAGAGATAAACTTAAACTTCCAAACACACAACACAAACTTTTTGGACTACTTGATGAATTTGAAACAGGAACAATTTTCAGAAACTACTGTGTCCATTGGAAGAACGAAGCAAATCCGTATTCAACAGAAGAAATAGATGCCATTTTCAAAAAGTGGATTGAAATTGAACAAATAATATTTTGTGTTGATTGTAAATCGTTTATTCAATACAAGAGTATCAGTAATACCAACTATATTCGCTGTGATTGCGGGAGAATAAATTTATTAGACCAAATTCATTATATATCAACAAAATAGATGAAAAAGTATTTATTCATATGGAAGAACTGCAGATTACAATGCAGTAGACATGATCTTGATGATGTCATCAAAAAATAAGAATTAATCAATGACCTTATATAACCTTCATTTGGTGATGTTTTATAGGATGAGTAAAGTAAGATCAGGAAATCAAATCAAACCCAAAATGAAAAGGTGTTGAATTTTTTAGGTTACCTTTAGCCACTTAAATTTGAAAAATAATCTATTACCTAAATGTCAAATGAAGCACGTGCAAGAATCGGAATAAACAAACTGCTTGAGGAAGCGGGGTGGCGATTCTTCGACAACCACGAATCAAAGGCGAATATTCTTCTGGAGAATCATGTGAAAATCACTCAAAAAGAGATTGATGCATGGGGAAACGATTTTGAAAAGACAAAGTCAGGCGCTCTCGACTTTCTGCTTATTGACAGTAATAATAAACCAATTTGCGTACTTGAAGCTAAAAAGGAAAGTCTGCATCCTTTGGTAGCCAAAGAACAGGCACGTAAATATGCAAATACCGTTGGAGCCCAGTTTATCATTCTTTCAAATGGAATAGTCCATTATTTGTGGAACTTAAAAAAAGGTAATCCAATACCGATTTATAAATTCCCTTCTCCTTTGGAAATTGGAGCAATAAAAGAATGGAATCCTGACCGGTTTTCACTGGCTAATGAACCCGTGGCAGATGATTATATTGTAGCCGTTCAAATGCCCGATTATGCAAAAAGACCAGGTTGGAACGGCAGCATCGAAAAGAGCAAAGATTTTATCTGGAATAATGGCCTCCGGTTTTTACGGCATTACCAGTTAAGTGCTATTAAGCATTTACAAAAGGCAGTGAAAGAGGGAAAAGACCGATTCTTGTTTGAAATGGCCACCGGCACAGGTAAAACATTAACAGCAGCTGCGGTAATCCGGTTATTTTTAAGAACTGAAAACGCACGTAGTGTGTTGTTCCTGGTAGATCGGCTGGAGTTGGAGGATCAGGCATGGAAAGCTTTTACGAATTATCTGAAACCTGATTATACAACCTACATTTACAAAGAACACCGTAGTGATTGGCGTAAAGCCGATGTAATGGTGACTACCATTCAATCGCTGATGTTCGACAATAAATACCGCACACTTTTTTCTCCGACTGACTTTGATTTAGTAATTTCGGACGAATCGCATCGCTCAATATCGGGTAACGCACGTGCCGTTTTTGAATACTTTCAGGGTTATAAATTAGGTTTAACTGCCACCCCTAAAGATTATTTAAAAGGAGTGGATCTTGACAGAATAAACGCAAATGACCCCAGAGAAATTGAACGCCGTATGTTACGTGACACTTATGCTACTTTTGGTTGCGAAGGTGGAGATCCTACTTTCAGTTATTCCCTGGTTGATGGAGTCAAGGATGGCTATCTGCTTAATCCCAAAGTGCTGGACGCCCGAACTGAAATAACCACTCAATTACTTTCTGATCTTGGTTATGCAGTAGCAATACCGTCCGAAGATGGTGAAGAAACAGAAGTTTTCGTATCAAAGGATTTTGAAAAGAAATTTTTCTCCGATAAAACCAACCGTGTTTTTTGTACAACTTTTTTGGAAAATGCATTGCACGACCCCATAACCAACGAAATTGGCAAAACGATCATATTTGCAGTAAGTCAGAATCATGCCCGGAAATTAACCGAAATTCTGAATGAATTTGCAGAAAAGTTATACCCTGGTAAGTACAATTCCGATTTTGCCATTCAAGTTACTTCGCAGGTTGGTGACGCACAACAAATGACCATCAATTTCACTAATAACAATCTAAACGGGAAAACCACCTGGCTGGAAGGTTACAAATCGTGCAAGACAAGAATTTGTGTTACTGTTGGAATGATGACTACTGGTTACGATTGTCCGGATTTACTCAATCTATGTATGATGCGTCCCATATTCAGCCCTTCCGATTTTGTGCAGATAAAGGGACGTGGAACACGTAAAAACACATTCATTTTCAAACACAAAAACGAATTAGGCGAAGAAGAAATCGTGCAACATGAAAAAGAGTGTTTCAAACTCTTTGATTTCTTTGCGAATTGCGAATATTTTGAGAAAAAGTTTGATTATGACGAAAAACTAAAACTTCCAAAGCCAAAAGATGGTCCGGCTGAAGGCGGTGGAGGTGGCGTTGACATTGATAAATATACAAGTTTTATCCCCGATCCGTTGCTGGTGTTAAAAGAGCAACAGATTGGACTGGACGGAATGAAAATTGACCGGATGCTGTTCAAAAAGTTTGAAAAGCGTATCGTGATGGACGACATCATCAAAAAGAATGTGGAACTGGGGAACTGGGAGCAGGTGGTTTCACATATTCAAAGCGAGATCTTTGATAAACCCGAAGAATATTTCAATCTCGAGAAATTACGGAAAGCTGCAAAGATCGACCGAAAAGTGTCTATCAGGGAAGTAGTCGAAAAGATTTTTGGTATTATCCCAAACTTCAAATCGAAAGACGAATTGCTGGATGAGGAGTTCGACAAATTCATTTCGATTTATCCTCCCGAAGAAGATGTCAACATAAGGGCTTTGAAATATTTCTTCAAGGCTTACATTGTCGACACTGGAATTCGTAAAATCATTGAAGTAAAAGATTTTCAAGCATTACAGACACATCCGACCCTTACCATATCACAATTCAAAGAGGTGGCTGTCAAATACAGGGCAGTTATACCTGAGTATGTTAAAGATTATATAAATTTAGAGCGGTTTGCCGCTTAATTAAAAAATTCATGTTAGACACATTAACAAAAAAGCGAATAGACGATTGCCGCGATATATTGGTAGGTAAATTACCTGATCCAAAAGCACAAATTGAACAAATTACCATTGGCCTCATTTACAAATTCATGGACGACATGGATAAGGAAGCCATAGAATTGGGTGGTAAAGCAAAATTCTTTTCGAATTATACCCTTCCCGACCCAAATGACCCCGAAATAGAAATATTAGTCGAATTCGAAAAATATAGTTGGGATAACATTTTCAATAAGAAGGTCACAGCAACTGAAATGCTTAGCCTATATTCCGAAGCCATTGTAAGCATGGATAAAAATCCAAACATACCACAGTTGTTTCGTGATATTTTTAAAAATGCATATTTGCCCTACCGCGATCCAGAAACATTAAAAATGTTTTTGAAAACCATTGGAGAGTTTGAATATACCCACAGCGAAATGTTGGGTGATGCTTTCGAATATCTGCTTTCGGTGATGGGTTCGCAAGGTGATGCGGGGCAATTTCGTACGCCACGGCACATTATCGATTTTTTGGTTACTATAGTTGATCCAAAAAAAACAGATACGATCCTGGACCCTGCCTGTGGTACAGCAGGTTTTTTAATTTCTGCTTTTAAGCATATTAATGGAAAAAACGTTAACGAGCTAACACCAAATGAACGCAAAAAGTTAATCCAGAACTTTGTAGGTTATGATATTTCGCCTGATATGGTGCGGTTAAGTCTAGTAAACCTTTATTTACATGGTTTTTCTGATCCACATATTATCGAATATGATACATTGAGCAGCGAAGAACGCTGGGACGAAAATTTTGATGTAATCCTGGCAAATCCGCCTTTTATGAGTCCTAAAGGCGGAATCAGGCCTCACAAAAAATTTAGTATTCAAGCGAACAAATCAGAAATTTTATTTCTCGATTATATAATGGAACATTTGTCTGGCTCATCTAAAGCTGGTATAATTATTCCAGAAGGGGTCCTTCATAATAATTTTTCAGCTTACAAATCCCTACGCGAAAAATTAATCACGGAGAATTTACTTTGGGCGGTTGTAGAATTGCCGCATGGTGTATTTAAACCATATGCGAGCGTAAAAACACATATTTTGTTCATCGATAAAGCAATTTCTAAATCAAAACGTGAAATTCTCTTTGTTCAGATTGATAATGACGGTTTTACACAGACTGGCTCAAGAAAGATAATTAATGAAAATGATTTGCCAAGCGCATTGGTTTTGCTAAATCAGTTCAAAGAAAACAAAGAAATTGTATCAGAAAATATTAAATATAATTTAGTTACAAAATCAGAAATTTTACAAGATAAATGCCTTAGTTTAGTAGGACGAAGATATAAGGCTGTTCATTTTGCGGAAAAATCTAAATTCCCCATTAGAAAACTTGACAGAACATTAATTAAGGTATTTAAAGGTAAATCAAGCGCACTTGGCACTGATTCAGGAAGTTATCCCTTTGTAGTTACATCTAAGAAATTTAAAACTGCTCTAAATTATGATTTTGAATGTGAAGCTGTTTGCATACCGATAGTTTCTTCAACAGGTCATGGACATGCTAGTGTTCACCGTATTCATTTTGCCGAAGGTAAATTTGCATTAGCGAATATCATGTGTGGTATACAAGTAATAGATGAATCTATATTACTCCCAAAATTTCTGTTTTACATTCTTTCTGCCATGAAAGATGAAATATTAGCATCATTAATGACAGGAACTTCTAACATTTCATTGGATATAGATGATTTATATGATTTGGAAATTCCATTGCCTAATATTAATGTTCAGATTGACTTTGTTGCATCACAAATCATTATTGAAGAATTAATTAAAACCAAAGAAAAAGAATGTATGGAACATGAAAATGAACTATCTTTAAAAGGAGCCCATATTTGGTTATAATGCAAATGATAACTTAAAAAAAGTAAATCATCACTTATCGAAATCTTTGAGCAAATATTAAATGACCAGAGTGCAATGGTTTGGGGGGAATAAAATATGAGAGTATTAGAGGAAATATTGTCCAATTATGATAAAACTGCTTTTTTGATTGGTAACGGTCCAAATTTGGCGGCCAACATAATGCCTACCTGGAAGGAATTGCTTAAATCTGCGGCCGACTGTCCAATCGATTTTGAAACATATGGACTATCAAACACCGAAGTTTATGATTTGGTTGAGCTTAGTTCTAAAGATCAAGATGGTCTGAAAGAACGAATTAAGAATAAACTAGCATTAAGACCTACAGCTAATATAGGAATTCATAGGAGACTAATGGAGTTTGCCTTAAGGAATAACTCCCCTGTATTGACAACAAATTTTGATGAAGCATTTGAAAAATCAGTAAATGCAGAACTTTTTCATATAGAATCAAATGGATTTTCACGCTTTTATCCATGGAAGACATATTACGGTCTCAATCAATTAACTCTTCCTACGGATGGTTTTGGAATTTGGAAAGTACACGGAGATGTAAGATATAAGGATAGCATTAGACTAGGCTTAACTGATTACATGGGAAGTGCAGAAAAAGCAAGAAAGTTAATTCATCAGGGAGAAGATAGGTTATTCAAGGGAAAACGACAAGAATATTGGCAAGGCCGACAAACATGGTTACATATATGGTTCAATCTGCCAATTGTAATTTTTGGTTTAAAATATGGTATAGATGAAGTTTTTTTGAGATGGCTTTTGATTGAGAGAAAACGCTATTTGAATTTATTCTATGAGCCAATGAATGTTTGGTATTTAACGAAAGAAGACCCTGAACCAGGTGTTAAGAATCTCATGCAGAATCTAGGTGTTCAATTAAAATTGGTAAACAATTATTCCGAAATATATGGTTGAAAGTATATTAAATAAATATAAAAATGGCAGATATCAAACTATATAGTATTACTAATGGTAAAGCGCAAATTAAAGTGCCTGTTGTTCTGAAACTGGAGAAAGAAATTCAGAGCCTATGTGAGAATAATCTTGAAGTATTTTTCGGGATAAAATTTCTGGCTACAGAATATAGTACCGGAAAAAATCATAAGGGGAGAATAGACAGCTTAGGAATTGATGAAAATAAATGTCCTGTAATTATTGAATATAAAAGAGATAGCAAAGAGAACGTCATTAATCAGGGTTTATTTTATCTTGATTGGTTGATGGATCATACAGCCGACTTCGAATTGCTTTGTATTAAAAAGCTTGGGAAGGTATTAGAAATTGATTGGACAAGTCCGCGTCTATTATGTATAGCTAAGGATTTTACTCGATATGATGATTATGCAATTGCACAAATAAATAGGAATATAGAACTTATTCGGTACCGGTTTTTTGAAGGTAACTATATTATTTTTGAATTAGCGAGTGCGGTGCAAGGTCAGAAATACTCTTCACAATTAAATTCAGATTCACCAACAGTTCCTACTGTTAACAAATATAGAAGTATTGATGATGCATTGAAAGTAGCAAGTCCAGATTTATTGGAATTATACAAACAGTTGGAACAAGCTATTCTTGCTATGGGTGACGATGTTCAGAAAAAAGAACTAAAGTTTTACCATGCCTTTACTCGTATTCAAAATTTTGCATGTGTCGAAGTCCGAACTCAAAAGAAAGAGATATTTATTTATCTTAAAGTTGCATATGATACAATCGAAAATCCAACTCACAATTTCAGAGATGTATCGCATATTGGACACTTTGGTACTGGTGATACCGAAGTTGTTATTAAATCGTTTCAAGATATTGAAGCTGCCAAATATCTTATAGAAGAATCATACAATAAAAGTTGAAATATGGAACAGGCATATGAAATACAAAACTAAATTATTGCACTATTAAAAGGTTGTTTTAAATTATACAGAAAGTCAAATTCATATTTAAAAAATTAGTAAATAAACTGCTATACCAATTATTGCCAATACCTGTATTATGAAGATCAAAAGGCGGGTTTGGTCAGTTCGCTTGCGATTGCAAACTTCTTTAGCATCAATTGGTGGTTCAATATCGTCGGGTGTTGGTGTATGAATCTGAAGCCTGGTAAAAAATAACAGGATCTCGGATTCGGTGGTGTATTCAATTTGCACATCGCCGTTGGCCATGAAAATTGTATTACCATAGTGCACATTTTTAACGATACGTGACGACGTATTGTAAGTCGAAGGGTTGAACCTAAAATATTTTTTAGTGTTATTTGAATTGTTCATATATGAAATAGGATTTGGGTTGACTACAATTTTTTAATGTATGCTCCAATTGCAAAGCCAATGTCGGCTAGTTGGTTAAGGTCGTTGTAATACAGGTTGTATTGAGTAGACCGGGGAGCAACAGGAATGAAACGGCAAAAGTGTTTCAGGGCTATGTACTGATACATTGCCTGGTGGATGGACGAATCGTGAGTTTCAACAACCAAACTGAAATTGTAGGTTTCACCTGCTGGTGGGGTGCTCGAATTCTGACAATTGGCCGAACAAAATAACAAGCTCTTGCGCCGGATTAATAACGATGTACATTGTGGGCAATGATGGTCCAATGGTGGAGCGGAACCAGACAGAATTAACTTTACTACTTTTGAATCTACGCGATTAATGTTTACAGTCTGACCTACCGTAATTCCATTATCGAGGTCGTTTGCTGTAACCGGAATCTTACTGATTGTCTCGTTATTGATAATAACCGGATCAATAAAAATTATTGGTGATACCCTTCCGTTAGTTGCAACTTTTCCTCCTATTCCGGCGACTGTTGCCTGGTGAATGTCTATAATGGTGTCGCGGAGTTCGGAGTTCCGTGTTTTCATAGGTGATGATTTTAAAATTCAACAGATGGTTCGAATAGTATCGTGCTCATTACTTAGTTATTAATACCGGAGTTATAATTTCAATAATCTTCTCAACGGAAGTTTCGACAGATGAATGGTTGATGATAGTGGCTCCGGATGGATTGGTTAAAATTTCCCAGCCTCCATCGACAGATCCCAATCTATCGAGCATCTGATTGACGTATTGCAGGCTCCTTGCTTTAATGGATGGGAAGGATTTGTCGCCTACTGATAATACCATATCAGCATCGGAAACGTGCCTAAAGATCATTGAAGTTAATTGTCGGCCGGTGGTATTGATTACTATTTTTGTGTTACCTAAAATGATGGATGGCAGTTTTGTTACATCGATTGGATCGATTGAGTTGAGTTCCATTCGGTAGCGAGTTATTGATCGAAAGTTTAGGATTTTGTGTTGGTACCGAAATGGCTCGAATTTCTTTGCGGTGCCTTCGCAAAGGATATTGAAAAAAATCAATCCGACATTACGTTCGTCTTTTTCGGCAATGAAGCACAGGGCCCATTTAAGTGAATTGTGTCCGTAATGGTAGGTTGTGTCGCCTGGCTGATCGGCTAACTGGCAATAATCAACCATAAATTCTGACACAATTTCGGGATGGAATTTTTGTAGTGGCTTTAAAAGCCAGGATAGATAAAGCATATTAAAAAGATTTAATGAATAATATAACCAGGCGATCACATATGGATCGCCTGGTTAATAGAATCAATAGAAGATCAGGAAAGTGCCTTAACGAGCTGCTTCACGTCTGGCATTTCATGTTCGAAGAATGATATAAGTTCGAGCTGCAGGATTAACGCCTGGGCCGATGTGAGTGGTTCGATCTTCTTAATAAGTGCTTCAAGCGTGGCACCCTGCCCGGATATTACCGACTTTTGGTTTTCTGCATTCGTGATGTTGAAAATAATTGCATCGGAAGTGGCCATCATTTGCCATGATGGTTTCATCCATTTATAGACTTCTCCCAAAGCACGTATTTCCGCCGGATTGAACCGTCCACGAAGCTCAGTAATAGTAGCCCGTCGCAAATATGTGAAGATTGAAATAACTGTTGAACCGGCAGTTCCAACTTTGGGGTGAAGTTCCTTAAGCATTTCGACAGAATCTCTTTCGGCTCTGATGTTGACCTGTTGCATTGTAATAGTGTTTATTGGTTTAACGATTACAAATATAATGCTTGTTTATAAATAGCGTATTGCTACTAAAATAATACTAACCCGGTTTCTTTTACATGCTCGGTGCCTTTATGTTTGCTGTTGGTTTTGCGCGGAAGAGCCCATCCCTTTATTTCGGCAACGCGACGGTTGAAAAGCTCCCATACCTTTTCGTCGCGGAACTCGAAGTGCATTGTTCCTTTCTTGTATCCACGGATCCGGAAGAACCCCCAGTCGTACCACTGACCCCATTCTCCGTCGGTTAATTCGATTTCGACAAAGATTCCTTTGGCAGCATATTCCGCTTTCTTTCGGATTGCTTCATCGGGCTTTGAAAAATGGTTTTCGTATCCTTTAAGGTATTCGCCATTTCGGGTTAATTTGTACTTACCGGAGGATGAAAAGAAATTGTATAATGGTATTTGCTCGTCGAAGTTCTTACCCGTTATGGCGCAAAGCGCTTTCACGACATCGTCAAGCGTTTCTCCTGAGCTATAGTTGATATCAACCTTTGAGGAAGGCCAGCGTGTGTCGTACTTACAAATGTAGGGATGAATAAACCTGCGATTTATTTTATAGTCACTATTGGTTTTCCACCGCTCTTTAGCCGTGCTGTTCTGGTCGGAATAACCGCATATTTTTTCGAATGCTTCTACCAGGACCCTTTCCATCCGCTCTTTGTGTGTACCGATAATCATTTCGATCATCTTATATACATTCCCGATCGTAAATGGTACGTTCGATTGCTTTTCGACAAATGAATTCAATTCGCCAATAACGGACTTGGTGACATACTTACGCATATTCATTTTGCTGAATACAGATTGCCAGGCTGATTTCTGGAGTTCTTTCTTGAAAGTATCGCGGTCGATTGCAGCGTAATTGCTGCCCCGGGTGCGATAAGCGCCGAACGAAATATCAAGGCTGCCACTAATAGGAGAAATAAGGCTGTTCATTTTGGAGGAAGCGTCAATCACCTCGTTGAACATCTTTACCGCTCCCACATAACGGTTAACAATATTGCGAACATCGTTAAATGGCATAAGCCCCTCGTACTGCTGTTCGTACTCTTCGATCATATCGAAATACCCGTCGAATTCGGTTTCAGCAGAAACACGGGGTTTAAAAAGACGAATGAGTCCAATGGAGACGTTTGTTTTGCGCTCGGCTGTGGAAAATACTTCGCCAAGATTCTGACTGTTGCCAAACTGATCGACAATTTTATACAATTTTTCGCGCGAGCTGCTGTAATGGTTTCGGATCGTTTCGTAATTGCAAAGTGCTATGATTTCGCAACCTTCGGGTGCAATGGTCCAGGCATGAAGGATGTGTTTTTCGTCGGCGCTGAATGGAGGGTTCATTACGATACAATCGATGTGGGTGACTTCTTCGGGTGTCACTTCCAGGAAATCGTCTTTGAGTAAACGGCATTTGTTGGCAACAATGGAAGCAAGATTCGGGTCTTTTTCGCAAGCCAGAACATTTGCACCATAAAGTTGAAGATAATCGACAATGTTGCCTTTACCGGCAGAGGGTTCGAGAATGATCCGGCCTTCGAGATTGACACCGGCGACCATCTGAGCTATAATCGTGTCTGGAGTAGGATAGAAATCGGGATTAAACATGGCTGAAAAGATTACATTAATATTTCATTTTATTGAATTAAAAGCGTTGTATGTATTGTTTGAACTATGACAGACGGTAATCTTCACATTTCGCCATGGCAAATTCGATAACGCAGTCGTCCCAGCAACATACATTTTCGGAAAGGTCCCAATGTTCCGGATTATTAATCACTTCATCGGCCCATTCGGTGACGGATTCGAATTTCTTATAAAATTCGACTGCCCAATGTCCAATCATTTCAACCGTAGATATGTAACCGGAATTACGTTCCTGCACAAGTTTGTAAAGATCGTCTGTAACGTGATCGCCCATTATTGCAGCGATTGTTGCAACTTCGTAAAGCTCGTCATCCCGCAAGCCTATGTACAACTCGGAATTATTCTCGGTTAAAATATACTGGTCGTTGATTTCGATGATCTTGCCTTCGATCAAATCCTTTTCGACCAGTGCTAAAGGTTGCTGGCCGGATAGTCGTTCACGAAGGAATAGAGCATACCGGAGACCTTTAGTCACATCGAGAAAATCGATCAATTGCAAATTATCTGAATTGTCGGCGACGTATGGCCAATTGAGTGTTAAAATCTTTTGTAAATAGTTCATAGTTTTAGTGGTATAAAAAGTGTCATAAATGAGAATTTAGGAATTATTAAAAGGGCAGCCCACAAGGGACTGCCCAAACAGACTAGGATGCGATAAGTTCGCGGACTGCGCTTTCGCGTTTTTTGGAGAATACCCATCCAGGTGTTGGTTCCTTGTTTAGCCTTAGATATGGTGAAAAGGCACCATGAAGTTCCATGAGCTTATTCTTAATTGCCTTAGTAGGTCCAAAAAGTGCAACCGCTTTTGGTGAGTAGTCTACAAGTACAAATTCTGTCGGTGCATTTGCCCACTTTGGTTGCCGCTTTGGCTCCGGAATCGGTGTTGGTTCAGGAACAGGAGCGGGTGTTGGATCAGGTATCGGCGCAAGCGCTTTCGGATTCCGGGGAGCCGGATCGGGTTGATATGCCTTTGGTTTCGGTGTTGCTTTTTGCTTTGCAGCTGCGGGTCGTTCGGATGATTCGAGCCATACACATATTGGACGTGAAGGCTCTTCAAATCCAAGAATAACGTTCCCTTTAAACAGTGTGATAAATTGGGATAATCTGACAGGGTTAAGCCCGATTAAATAATTATCGGATGAATCGGCAACGAAATCTTCGCCTACCATCATTGGCATAATCACACCATCGGGTTTGCGCTTTGGACATTCAATTCTGGTGGGTGCAACCCATTTCTTTTTGAGATTGAAGTCGATATTTTCAATTGTCATTCCGGCATCGGATACCTTCGCCAATTCGATTTTAAACGCTTTTGCCGTTTTGGTCATTTCCTGAATGGTTGCAACCGAAAGTGAAATGAATTTTCGATCAGTCATACTGGTTGGAACGACTGAAATGTAATTCGGATATTTTCCTTCAATTGCGCGGGTAGTGAGAATACAATCTGAGAAATAACAACGAAGGTGTTTGTATCCTTTCTCGCATTCAAATGTATTAAGGGTAATTAACTCGGTGGGGGATACTTTACACCTTGCCAACAACGGGGTGACGGCTGGGAGAATGGCATCGAAATTGTCATCGATTTTATAGGCGAAATTGGTAGCATATCGCAATACATGCGCATCAGAAGCACAAATGCCTTCGGAGCTAATGTAAATGCCATTCATGACCGGACGAAGTGCATCGTCGGCCCGTAGTGAATTATACTGGAGGATTACCGAAGCTGAAATTTCAGCAGACGCAAGGGTTTTCACCATAATCGGACCAGCAGGATAATGGTCGTCAAGTTCTTTGATAAAGAAAGGTTCATTCATCCGGATAGCGTAGTAACCATCTTTTAGATCGGCTGTAAATTGGACAGTAGTTTCGAGATCGGAAATTGTGGCTATGCCACTTTCAACCTTTACATAGTCGAGAATTGGAAGGGTGTTTGTGTTGCGATTTGCCCAGGCTTGAAATGTTTTAAAATTTGCGTTCATGATTTATTGTGCCATCATTGGCCGGATAGCAGCGGAATAATTTGTTAAAAATTTAATTAATCGTTATTGTGTTTGAATTGCTCGATGTATTTCCCATTCGCTGGCCAGTATGCCAGTGTCCCATCGTGGTGGATATGGGGAACAAAAAGTGAACACATAGCTTTTTTGGAATCGTGGGCATAAAGCAGACTTGGCTTCATTTTGCTTAATTCACATGCATAGACTTTATGCGCATGTTCTGAATTGCCAATAATAACTTCCTCGTAGTGATATGTTCGCTCTAATAGTGCCCCCTTTTTTTTGTGTTCGCTGATAAATGCTACTACTTTAAATATTTGCGAAACATGTACTGTACCGTTTTTCCTGATCATTGTATTTGATATATAAGTTTAAACCCATTGTATTTTGAGTGCTTTTAGTCGTATCGTATTATTCATAATCAGGGATTTCGATTGCACCTATTTCGTCCAAAAGATTTTCAATATCGCAAAGGTGTTCGTCCCACTCTTGCCCCTTGTCGCTTTCCTGCCAGGTATCTGATTTCTCGTACCACCATTCACGTTTTTCGTCGAGGTTTTCGCGGATTTGTTCTGCAACCATTTTGAGGTTGTCGAGTGCTTTCGCTAACTTGCTAAGTCCTTGTAATTTTGCCATTGTTTTTAATCATTAAGGGCAGCCCAAAGGGACTGCCCGTATTTATTAATCTTCATTCGGAAGCATTATACAAATACAGGGTAAAGGATTGTCGAAATCAATTGCTCCCATTTGAGAGGCCAAAGTGACAAGTCGCTGTGTGCGGCTTCCGACCATTCTTTCGTTTTCGGTCCAATCGCCTTTATCCGGCAAGGTTACACTAACCTTAATTTCGCAGTAACTGGATGGGCATTTTTTTGCATAATAAAAGAGCATGGTCAGAATATCCCACAACCGGCCATCGCGATCCTGACAGCCTTCCAGTCCTTCAGGTACTTCGACATACTTTTCCCATACAGAAATGGTCATGTAAACCGGGACTTTAAACCCGGCTTCCTTTACAATTTTTGGATCTACTAAGATTTGTTCGCCATTCGCTAATGCCTCTTTGCGTGAGTAAACATGAATGAATTTATCCTCCATAACTAAGAAACTTTTAGATATTCAGTTTTATTAATTGATTCAATAAATTGATTGGCAGACTTTAACTCATGGCATTGGCCAGCCTTTATGATGATACCGGCTAAATCGTCGGGCATTGCCATTGTGTAGGCACCTCCTCCATCAACATTAACATTGTTGAAGTGTCCAATCATGTGCAGGATGAAATAATACCGGAATATCCATGGAGAAATTGCTGTGCAAAGCGCACCAAGATTCACCGTATCGGCATGGTTTTTTACACAAACTTCGAGATATCCCGATTCGCTTTTGCCTGTTTTTACAAGTGTTTTGAAAGCGTTGCAAGCATAGACTGCACATCGAACGCCAAGAGATTCGAGTTTATCTATAATCTTTACTGCTGCATACGTTTTGCAAAGCATTGCATCATAGCCAACATTTGCACCTTCGCCAATCTGCACGTAGATTTCAACCGCTTTTGGCAACTTGCGTACTTTACGATTGTCAATCAAAAAGTCGAGATTTTCTATCATTCTATCGACGTCAATGTCGTAGCCATCGAACTGATTCCAATATTTTACGTTTACATCCTTTTGCAGTTCAAAATCCTTGAATTGCATCAATTTTTCCACACCCATTGGGTAAGAGTATTTATTCTTTCTAATATCAGCCAACGACAGCCCCATCCACCTGCGGTCGTCATGATTAGAGTAGCCATCATAGTCGGGAGATCCGACTACATTTTTTACATTTTCGTAAAAATGATTGAGAGAATTATAACAATGCTTTTTCATCTTTTGTCCATGTTACTATTAAGGAATTTTTCCAATCCAAACCAGCTTTTTTAAGTTGACAACCAGCGATAATACTTCGGGTGCTGGCTACTTTACGGATGCCATTATCTTTAATCACCTTTCGCATGTTCCAAACATATTTCACAACTTCGGAGTCGTACTGTTGTTCGTATTCGTTTGAATAATCAATTTCCAATATTCCACCAACAAAACGGTCGTTTGTGCTGGCATCAAGCTGATTGTTGCTTACATACATTCTATCAGCACCAGCGCCGAATGTATTTGATGTGGCAATAATTACGCAATCGGGGTGGCGTTGAAACGTTCCGATCGTGCTGGTTAGTTCACCATTGGCAAGTGCGCCATTGATAATTTGTGCTACCTGGGCTTCGAGCGCAGTAAATTCGTCGAGAACTATAATCCCTTCCTGGGCAAACGCATGTACAAATGGTGTTCCCTCTCTTTCCGGATATTTGTATCCAAGGAATGTTGTGGCACTGGTTCCGGCTCCGCAAGCAATAACGGTAACGGGTACATCGGATAATTTGCCAGCTTCAACGCAAATTGTTGTTTTCCCGCATCCTGCAGGACCCACTAACCAAATATTACGTATCCCAGCAGCGATAAGGGCACTAATTGATTCAACCCCTTTGGCTGGTTTTTCATCCTTTTTAGCCTTTGGCTTTGGTGCCGGTTGCGGTTCTTGCTTTGGTTCGGATCTTGGTTGGGGTTCCGGCTGGGGTTTTGGTTCCGGCTGTTGATCAGGCATTGGGGTCGCTTTTGGTTCTGATTTGCGTTTGCTTCCAAAACCACGTCTCCAGCCTGTTTTTTTGGGGGCTGGTGCCGGTGCTGGTTCAGCTTTGGGTTCCTGTTGGTCATCTTTAGCTTTTGGGAAATACCGGGCATGGATCTCGCTGACATCGTCAAAGTCAGGAAACCATATTTGAATTGCTTCGACTAATTCGTTGGCTCCCTCTTTGGTCTGGATGAATGCCAAACAAGCCGCTATCAATAGACTTGCCTGTGGGACAGTTGGGCATGGCAGGGTTTCGGTTTTCCACCAGATCAGCTTAGTTAATTTATACAGTAATCCACCTTGTTTGTGAGTCAGTGGGACAGCTGCAGTGCCATTCAATGCGACGATTTGTTCTTTCAAAGTACTCATGGTTTATGGACCATCATTGTCCGGATGGTGCGGGAAAAAATGAAAATGTTTGTGTGCTTAGTAATTAATTGACTGGTTTGCCTAATCCCATGCGGGGATTGTCAAAGATTTTATAATTCCCATTCGCCAATTTTTGGTATTTCGACGAATAAAAAAAGATACCATTTGACGGGTTAACAAACCGTTTTTGATACCTCTTGTTTACTTCCGCAATACGTCGTTCAGCATTGCGGCGCAAAAATTCACTACACATTGGTTATTCATGTTTAAATCACTGAGGCGAACATTGCCTCTAATTTTTCTTTTATCCTTTTACTTTTGGGCACATTGACTGTTTCTTGTACCTTGTCTTTAAGGTCGTTTACTTTTACACTAAATACCAACATTGGTTTGGTGGTGATTCTTTTTCGGCTCATAATAATAAATTTTGATTCTGGTTACGGCGCATTGTACCCGCGACGGAAAGGGTTTTAATTAATTAAAAAATTCTGCTGTAAAACATACAATTACTACTAACACCATTGCGATACTAATCAGGACTGTGCCAGTATCCATTAGTTCATTATAAAAGTTTTTCATAGGATTGGAATTACCTGTTAATAAACTCTTTAATGGTAGCTGCAATGTAGCAGATTGCAAAAAATCCGGCAGTGAAAGCCATTAATGCCATTGGTGAAATTGAATTCGCGGTGATGTAAAATCCTTCCATAATAAATTTGTTTTTTTGGTTTAACATTGTTTATACGCGTAATTGTGTTGCGTTTGACCTGAGTTACGATTCGAACGTATTGGGTTTGGCATGCCAGCCATCAGGTATAATAAATAGCCATTCGTTACATGTGCATTGAATGGCTATTTATTTTTATTTTGATATTTTGATTTTCTATATTGTATTCTAATGCTATAGCATAATTGCCATTGAAGTCTGTTGGTAGGTGCCAACCTTATTCATGTACGGATAACTCTTAAACCGTACTTGTTCCGGATCCCGACTTTACATTGCAAACCTATTTACAGCTTGCGAGCCTTTCGGTATTTCCAGCCCCGATCTGACTAAAAATCCTCTCCCGATCACTTGTCCTCAAAGCGCACACTCATTCCGTTTGAACGTATTCTACCCGTAGGCATCTCCGTTCCGAGCTATCGACAATCGCACGCTATCCTGTTGTAAATTCTAACTTTTCTAAGATTTGAAACTTACAATTAACCACAGGAGTCACCGCACAC
Organism: uncultured Bacteroidales bacterium; assembly: GCA_942493325.1. Lineage (GTDB taxonomy): Bacteria > Bacteroidota > Bacteroidia > Bacteroidales > Prolixibacteraceae > JAAFHB01. Next base: position 7,172,826 of record OW818689.1, read on the forward strand.
CACCGCCAAGCGCCAAGGCTAAAGTTTTCAACATGTCAAATAACCGCTAACTATGTATAAAGGCACAATCGCACCCGAAAAAAATACATTCGTATAATTGCCCAATCAGGCTGAAATGCAAATTTTCGCACATAGTTGTCCCAGCATGGTTCCGGAGGGACATCCGCCGTAAATCATTTATTTTGTGGCGTTCGGACCACATAAAAAACCGTTGTTTTTTATCGATTTTAAACCGGATTAATCCGGTCCCGTCAAAAATTTACTTTTCTTTTCGGGCTAAAGCGCGTAGTATAGTGTAAATGGTGTATTGACTTTTCGGTTCAATAATTTCGCCTAACTTGTTAACACGGTTTTTTTCACGATCAGTCATTTTTGCTAATAGAATATCGGGAGTTAATGTTCTTTTGTCAATTTTGGTAACTTCGAAAAATTGTTTCATTTCAGTGGTTTTATCTTTTTGGATATAACGGATAATAGCGAATAGACCACGCTCTTTTTTCCATTCGGCGTTAATTAATTTGATTAGATCATTTACGCTTGTTTCGTTTTTCTTTGTAGTTGCTTTCATGTTGTAAAGTTTTAAATTTGTAAAATCTGTTTAGACCGTATCCGAGTTCTTTCGGTTTTGTGCTGCAAAGATAAAGCATGAAAGTAGCCGAAAACAAGCAACATAATATTATTAACTTTTGTTAACTTATATTAACATTTAACTATTTGAATATCAAATAGTTAAAAAATTTGTCAAATTAAAAATATTTTGTATTTAACCATAATTAGTTTAATATACTTAACAATATCCTAATATATATAGTTAAATATCCGTTCAAAAAAGCATAATATGTTATGTTTATTATATTTATTTATTCGGCTGTATATAAATAAGTTAAATTATTTAACAAAATTCTATATATTTCGTCGCCTGCCTGAAATAAACCTGATCAATACAGCGTATGAACAAACCTGATCAATACAGTGTACGAACAAATCTGATCAATACAGTGTATGAACAAACCTGATCAATACAGTGTATGAACAAACCTGATCAATACAGTTTATGAACAAATCTGATCAATACAGCGTATGAACAAACCTGATCAATACAGTGTATGAACAAACCTGATCAATACAGTGTATGAACAAACCTGATCAATACAGCGTATGAACAAACCTGATCAATACAGTGTATTAATAAACTGAATAAACCTGATCAATACAGAATATGAAATAAACCTGAATAAACCTGATCAATACCGTGTATGAATAGCCAAATAACTTGTTATGTAATTCGTCCCTAGCTCACATATATAAATCTGTATTTCAATTAATTACATTAATCTGAATATAAAGCAAACAGGTCATATATCCTTATCATAAAATAACAATGTAATGAAAAGACCCCAGCAGGGCGGCTCGGCCTTCTGAGTATGATCGAAAATTTTCTTTTTTGAGATATTTACTTTTATAATTTGAAAATGTGTTACTTGCCAAACGCATTTTTTAATTTCCCTCACTGGAATTGTTTCAAAATTACAGGCATCTCCCAAATCTGCCTGATCCTGCCATTTAAAATATGTCCTTTAGTAGTAGATATCTCCTTCGTAATATTGAAGCATGGAAACTCGAAGAATAAAAATCTATGATGCGATTTCTCAAATGAGGAAGTTGACAGAAAAAGGGGAAACCTTCTCTCTTGCCTTTATGTCATGCGATACAAGTAGAGAAAAAAGCTCCGGGATGGTTGAATTGACAAAGGTGAAGTTAAGAAGCGGAGCTGCAGATGATGCTTTCAGGAATAGCGGACATGTTATTAATTATCTAAATGTTGAAACAAATATTCCCGGAAGATTTTACCAAATACTATTGATGTACTATAACGGAATGAAAGTAGAACTATAACAATGAAACAATTTAGGCTACCAGGAGGAACGCTGGTCGAGGAAGCAAACCAGGCATTTTATTTCGAAGTTAAAGATGAATATGGTGGAAGTTCGTTAGATCAAACAGCCTCGTCATCTTCACTTTTGTCAGCTACTAAACCGGACCCGGTAAGCGTTGGCGATTATAAAGTTATTCCGGAAGGTGTCAATAACAATATCCCTACTTACCTGCGAGATCTTCTCGATGATAATCATCTTGGGGGTAGCGTTCTGGATAAAATGACTGGTCTGATACTTGCTCAGGGGATTGGTCAGTACTTGGATGTCATAAAAGACAATCTAATTGGAAGACAGTGGGTAAAAGACAAGGAAATTTCGGAGTGGCTTAATACGTGGGATTGTAACACCTATATTATAAATTCATTGGAGGATCTTGTAAAGGGTGGTATTTTGTATTCGAAATTATTACGTAATGTTGGCGGGAGAGCGGGTACCGGCAGTAAAGCCAGGATTAACGAGATTCAACATGTATGTGCTCCCGATTGCCGGAGAGAATGGCCTGACAATAAGGGGGCTATTAATCGCATATTTGTGGGAGACTGGACCGATACAAGTACCGAAAAGGAATTTTACCCGGTTTGGAATAAGCTGACAACTAATCTGCGACCAACCATGATGGCCTACAGATCGCTATACCGATTCGGGCGTGGAGAGAAACAACCGGTTCTGCCGAGCTATTGGGGAGTGCGGAGTTGGATGGGCAGAAGTACGGATGTTCCGGATATACTAAATAACCTAAGCGAAAATACTTTGGGAGTTAAATGGCATATTATTTCACCATCAAGTTATTGGGATGCTGTTGAAGAAAAACTCAAAGAAAAAGTGGAAGCGGAAGGCAAAGCCTGGAAAAGCGATTATCTGGAGGATTACAAAGAATCGTTTTTACAATCCCTGGCCTCAGTGCTGGCAGGTAAAAAGAATGTCGGTAAGTTTATCCATACACAATCGAAACGAATTGAGCTTGACCTTGGTAAAAGCGAATTAGACAAATGGGAATTTAACGCGCTCGACATGAAAATGGATAAGTTTATTGCATCACAAATTGAAATTTCCAAACGTGCAGACGTTGCAATTGCCAGTGGAATTGGTCTCGCGCCGTCCCTATCGAACATTGTTGCTGATGGAAGGCAGGGATCCGGGAGTGAATCACTTTATTCGTACAAGTTATTCAGGACATCATCTGTTTATAAGATTGAATATGCGGTTTTCGGGATCATAAATGATGTAATCAGATACAATTGGCCCGATAAGGAGATTCAGCTTGGATTCTATTCTGAGGCTGTAATGAAGGAACAGAATGTAACGCCATCTAACCGGATGGTAAATGGCGAAGTATAATTATCAATACCTATAACACGATGATATTCAACAAAGGGAATAATTCGGCAATAGCAATTGACGAATTCAGGGTACATGTAACCATCCTGGACAAAAAAACAGATTTTGAACTGTTAGGCCCGGATATTGAGAACGCAGAATACGAAATCAGGAAAATCGTTAGTTCTGAAGTTTACGAGAAGGCTGAAAAAGAATATCTGGAGGGTCAAACAAACGAGTTGATCAAGCGTGTGCAGTCGGCTATAGCCAATATTGCATTTCGCGATTATACGGTAAATAACGATTTGCGCCATTCTACAACCGGTCGTAAGGCAGCAATTAACCCTGCCAATGAAAAACAAGCATGGGAATTTTTTATCGAACGCGATAACGAAGCATTGAATTTTAAAATTCAGAAAGCCTTAAACCGACTAATCGATTACCTGGAAAGGGAGAAGATACAGGAATGGATTAACTCAACTACTTACAAGACCAAACATCGTGTATTATTATCTGACCTTGAAATATTTAGCAAGTATTACCCCATCGACAACTCGCTGGCATTATTTAATCAACTCCTCCCTTTTCAGATGGAAATGCAACGCAAATACATTGCGCCTATTTTGGGGAAACAGTTATTGGATGCAATGATCGCTGTAAATTCAGACTCCAGTGGAGTGGGAGAGGACGAAGAAAAGCTAAGGCTGGTCGAATATGCAGGTCCGGCCCTTGCCTTGTGGACCATGGCAACCGGAATAAAAAGACTGTCGGTCAAATTACTGCCGGAAGGATTGGTGCAACAATTCAAAAGCTCGGTACAATCGCGAAATTCATCTTTCCCAATGGCAGGAAAAGAGAAGGATCTGATAATTGCTTCCCTGACCAGAGATGCATCGGAAGCAACGGCTATGCTCGAGAACCAGGTTAAGATTATTGCGGCAGAAAAAACAGAAACTGAAGTTGTTCCGATAAAAATGGTGGGAGATCGGAATGTAAGTGCGAACAAATATTTTTCGATATGAACCATCTCATAATACCGGAAAAGAAAATTGAGGTAAGTTATCCATCCTTGTGGGAAGAAATTGACTTTAAAAGCGCAGGACAAATAGGCGAAATCATGCACTTGTGCTTTATGGGAAAGATTGACTATGATTTGGCGCGTAAAATGGCGGTTGATGTGTTTCTTAATCGCGTAAACGAAAAAGACAAACCAGAATTTAATGACAGTTCAATTACGTATTGGGCAAACGAAAGTGTTCTGGCTGATTCAGTTGATTTCTTGTTCGAGCACGTCGAGGGAAAGGATGGTGCGAAGCACGTAACAATCAATCCAAAATTTTGCGCTCAGTTGTTACCATTTGTGAGAGTTGGCTTTCATTGGTATATGGGACCCACAGATTTGCTTTCTGATCTAACGATTTACGAATTTAAGGAGGCAAGCTGGAGGGTTGGAAAATATGCGGAAACCCGGGATGATCAATACTTGGACGAATTATTTGCGGTTTTGTATCATCGGGCGGGATATTTCTGGAGCAAAAAGGAAAATTTATCCAGAACTTCATTTGAGACCGGCAAAACAGGAGCGCGGGATTTTAAGCATTCATTAAATGCAGCACTTCATGTACCTATTGGTGTTAAGTTTGTGATTTACTTGTTTTTTATAGGGTGCATGAACTGGTTGAGAGACGAGTCGATTGAGATTGATGGACGGGAAATTTGCTTTGAATGCCTGTTTCCCAAAGACGCCGACAAATCATCAGGGCACGATAACCAGGGAGACAATACTGGTATGGCGGGTATATTGTTCCAAATGGCTGAATCGGGGGTATTTGGGAACATGGAACAAACAAGCAAGGTAAGTATGTGGGATGTTTTTTTGAGATTATATCAGATTCACCACCAAATAAAAAAAAGTAAAGGATGATAAGTTTTAAGCGTTGGAAAGATATTGGTAAGTTTTTTGCAGCACGTCCGGAAATCAAAAGTTTTATTTACGGGGCAACTGACGAAGATATCAGGGCAAAAGTTGACGAATTGAGACCCGATCAATTCCCATGCCTGGTTGGAATCCTTCCTTCGATTGCGGGAATAGGGAATAATATGGATGGCATGGGGCACGAATCGCCACTTTTCTATTATGTGATGGTTCCTGCTGGAGCTAATTGCAGCGAAGAAGAGAACGACGAAGCCTGGGAAACCACACTTACTGGCGTGAAGGAATTAGAAAATACCCTAAAAGAAAACCGCGATAACCTGCTTTGGCGTGAGTTTTACTACGTACAACCCGATTCGGTCCATATTGATCCGGAATTTGATATGTGGGGATTAATGGGATGGAGTATTCGATTTGATATGGAACATTTGGATTAACTCTAAAAGTTATGAAACGAATTACAGCAAAAATTATTCTGATATCATTAACAATTATCCCATACTTGTTGCTGACGGTTTGCACTTCGATAGGTCATATCCTGTTGTGTTTTTGGTTTTTGAAACGTCCAAAGGCGGGGTTTTGGCTTGATTTAATTTGGTTTTACAGGCGATTTCTTACAGGTTACGAAAGATTAAATGCTGTTTAATGGAAAAACAATCAATAAAATCTATTTTTGTGAGCTCATACCAATTAAAAACAAATGAAAAAACTTTTACTGTGCATTATTCTATTTACTTGCTTTATGTGTTCTCCACCCAAAAAAAGCTTGGATAAAGTTCAATCACTAATAGATTCAGAAACGAAAAAGGGTATTAGAAAAGATACAATATTTCTTGGTTTAACTTTCGGAATGTCTGAAAATCAGGTTGATGAAAAATTAATGGAACTGCTTTCAGAAAATAAAATTATAACTAATTCTGATCACACACTTGGTTATGATCTACAAATTGATTGGCCAGTGAAAATTAAAACAACATTTAACCCCCAATATTTAAATGACAGTCTTTACTCTTTTGCTTTAATCATACAAGGGAAGGATGGGACGCAGGCGGAGGCGGAGTTTATACATTCATCAGTCGTATCCTTATACTCCCAAAAATATTCTTCCAATAATAAAGTGAAAGTACCTACAATGTTTGATAAAGAAAAGTTTGATTATGTTTTTGTGCTTGGTAATCAACAAATCAATATTGAATATCCTGCAATAACAACAGCTGTGTATGTACGATATTTTGACTACGAGATGCGATATAGAAAATCATTAATGGATTACGAAGCGCAAAAAAAGAAAGAAGAGAAAATTATTAAAGATCTATAAGTTGCAAATATTTTAATAAAAACCCCGGTCATTCACCGGGGTTTTTTATTGCTTGCTGTTCTTGCAAGTGGTTTTGCAGGATCATATCAATGTAGTTAACTAGATTCTTAAAATCCTCTTTGCTAAAGATGGATATTGAAATCGTCGAATAAAAAGCCCACTGTTAGCGCAGTGGCTTTTTTTGTCCTTTAGAATTGCCTTTTGCCTTAGTAATCTTGTATTATGGCAAGCATAAATCCAATAGATATAACGTTTTGCAGAAGAATTGCATACGAAGAATGGCGAAAGTTTAAAAAAGCTCAGGATATCGCCATTGCACAACGATTGAGGGTGCAAACCGGGCATTTACACGCTGGTGGTGCCGGCCGAAATTATTCCATCACTACCCGAAAAACAGAAATTGTTGCAAGCCTTCTGCATCCTGATTACGAAAGATACCAGGATATCAAAAAACTCAAACGCGGTCGAACCAATTCGAGGTTGCATACCGCAAAAATCACCAAGGGGGGAAGTAAAAAAATTCATAACCGCATCATTTGGGGACGGATGAATACGATTGCCTTCAGGTGTATGAACGATTTGCGCGGAGAGGTAATCAAATTCATGAAAAATAGCAAGTTAGCTGAAAGAAAATTGATTATTAGACTTTAGTTCATGATCGCGGTATGTCGCGCTTAAATAATGATTAAGGTATGGGACGGAAAATTTACGACGAAGATTTACGGTTAAATCTCATTCTCAATGGCGATGGGCTTAACAAAGGCAGCTCCAAAATGGTTGCAGAGTTAGGAAAGCTCGAACGTGAACTTATTGACCTTGAACAAAAGTCTAAAAGGTTAGCTCTGGCCATGAATTCGCTGTCGAGAACTGATCCTGATTATGCGAAAAAGCTACGGCCTTTGCGAAATGAATATCTGGCCACCGAAAGGCAGATAAAAGCTACGACTCTTGCACTCGAAGATATGAGGCGTAAAGTGGGGTTAATGGGTATGACTGTAAATCAATTAAAAAACCACGCAAAAGCACTTCAGATTCAGTTAAATAATATGACCGGCAATCCGGCATTACGTCAACGTTTGCTTACTGAACTTCACCATACAGAAGTACGAATACGAACCCTCACTACAGGAGCGTCCCGTTTAGCCCAGGCATGGGAGCGCATGGAACGGGCCGCCAATAAAGCTGGAACTCTTTTCGGATGGGCAGCGCTGGTTATTTTTGGTTTGACCAGGCTTGTTGGCAGTGTGATAACCCGAATGAAAGAACTGGAAGACACAATTGGAGTGGTGCGAAAAAACACGAATCTCACTGTTGGCGAAGTGTGGGAAATGAAAGAAGCGTTTGACAAGTGGGACACCCGAACCAAAACCGATGATCTGTTGAAGCTGGCTACCGTAGCGGGTAAGCTGGGAATAAAAGGCAAGGAAGATATTATGAAGTTTGTCGATAGTGCAAATATGATCCAGACTGCACTTGGTGACGACCTTGATGGATCTGTTGAAGATACAGTGAATAGTATTGGAAAACTGATGAATGCCTTTCGCGTTATTAAGCAGGTTGATAAGGATACCGGAGAGTTTTACACCATCGACAAGGCGATGCTCAAAACCGGTAGCGTTCTCAATGAATTGGCCAAGAGTAGTGCAGCTTCAGCAGGAACCATCCTGAACTATATGACGCGACTTAGTTCTGTTGGTGAATTGGCAGGGTTTACCATTGACCAGATTGGTGGTATCGGATCGGCGCTCGATGCGATGAATGTCCCGTCGGAACGTGGAGCTACTGCCGTCCAGAAAATCATGCTTGCGTTGGCTAATCCGAAGAAGATTGATGATTTTGCTGCTGCACTTGGGAAAACCAGTGACGAATATAAGATCCTCTTAAAAGAAAGTCCTAATCAGGTAATGATGGACCTGCTCAGGAAGTTTGTTTCGACAAAAAACGGACTGGTTGAATTAACAGGTGGGTTAAAAGATTTTGGCGCAAAGGGACAATATATGACAGCTGTTATTGGCACCCTGGCTCAGAACCTTGATGTTGTGGCGGAACAGCAGGAAATTGCATCGAAGGCTTGGGACACAGGCACCTCAGTTCTTGAAGAATATGACATAATGAATAACAATTTCACGGCAAATGTTCTAAAGCAGCAACGCGCCATACGTGCCGCGACTGACCAGATGAATAAAGATGCAGAACCTGCAGTGCTGAAATTGGTGACGGTCTGGGCGAATTTCGTGGTGGGAATTCAGTCGGCTACCGAATGGATTGGCAGAAACTGGGCATCAATCAAATCGTTAATAGCTGCTTATATATTGCTGAAAGCACCGGCAATTTGGCGAGTCAGCAACCTGATATTGGAAGATCTTTGGCTTCGCAAAACTTATGCAGCCGAGGCGTTGAAGGTATTCTGGATGAAGGCATCGGTTTTATGGACCAGGACCCTAACCGTGGAGCAATTGCGAATGGTGGCCAGTTCGAACACGTTACGGATAGCTTGGGTGGCGCTTAACCATGGGTTTCGCGCGGCGTTAATCGAAATTCAAGCTCTTAGGACGGCAGGCGCCGCAATGATGTTCCCATATATGGCTGCCGCTGCCGCTATTGCTGCAGTGGGTGCCGCGGTATATTTACTGGTATTGAAAAAAAGAGAATTGACCGAAATCGAAAAAAGGCATCGAGAATTACAAAGCGCTATTCAGAAAGACTTTTTTTCCGAAAAGGCAAATATTACCGTGATGCTGGACCGGCTTAAAAATGTGAATATAACCCAGCAGGAACGCGTAGCCCTGATACGAAAAATAAACAGTGAATACGGCGCATATCTTCCGAAACTATTAAGCGAGTCGGCAACTGTAGAGGATTTGGCGAAGTCATACGACCAAGTAGTTGAAGCCCTTGCACGTAAAATCACGTATGAAAAATCGGTTGAAGCGGGTGCCGCAAACCGGATAAAGTTCGACGAGAATTCCGCTGCAATCAAAGCAAAGGAAAAGGAGCTGGAATCATACCGCGAATTACACAAAGCCCAATTGGCTATATCAGCCGATCCGCGTGCGGCGAATGTAGCAGTCCTCAATAATCTTCGCCTGATGGAGGAATCATTAAAGAATTTGCGCAAAGCTGGATCGGACCTAACTGTAGAGTACACCCAATTGCAAAGCACCATGCAAGCATTTGCTCCAGCTCTGCAAAAAAAAGAAATTAAAGGGGTGTTGGTTGATTTTCCAACAGAGGAAACTTTCAAGGAAAGCCAGGAGGCGTTAAAGGCCGATTTTCTTTTAAAAAACCTGATGATCAAGCAAAATGCTATCAAGCAAAAACTCAATGATGAAAAAGTAAACGAACAGCTAAGGGCAGCTAAGATTCACTATCTCCGGTTGCAGTTGCAGGACATGAGGGATAAGTATCGGACCGAGGATGAATATGCCGAAGATTACATGAATGCACAAACCGAGCTTGCCGACGAGTTATTAGCACAACAAACGGAGGCAAGAAAAAATGATAAAGAGGGCGGGAAAACTGCTAAAAAAGATGCTGCTGAATTGGCTCAGGACATGATAGATATTGAAAAACTCAGGATTGAAACAATTAAAAATGAGCGCGAAAAATTCATCGCAGAGGAGAATGAAAGACACCGGCAATCGAAGGAAAAGTTTAAAGAAAATAAAACGGCGCTTGCTTATGAAGATGCTGTGCACCAGCAAAACATTACCGATATCAACTTGAAATATCTCGATAAGCAACTAGCCGATACAGCTGTAAACGAAACTATGAAGCGACTAATGCTGGAGGAATTCAGAAATAAGGAATTGATTTCGGAGGAACAGTACTGGACTTCAAAGGCCAAGCTGGAAAAGGACGAGGCTGAATCGCTGCTCGAATTTAAAAAACAATACGAAATTCTATCCACCGATCAACTTGTTGATCTTGAAGTTGCAGAATTACGCAAAAGTGTTTATTGGGCGCGATTAACCGAGGAAGAAAAACAGAAAGCCATCGACCAGGTTGAGTTAAAGTATAGTCGTAAGCGGGCACAGAAATTAAAGAAAAATCTGGATGATGAAATAAACGACATCAAGGAGCAATTTAACGAACTTCAACATATTGCCTTCCAAAAAGGGGAGCAGATGTTGGATATATGGCAACGGGTTGGCGATGGAATGGGTGAAACTTTTGCTGCAATGTTCGAAAAGAGTCAGGATGCCATGGCTGTATTTGCAAAAGGGATGTTAAATATCGCAATACAGGAGGTCCAGGCTTACGTGAGATTACAATATGTAAAGATGCTTGCAAAGAACATAGCATTATATGGTCCAGCTGGTGTCGCCAAAACTGGCGGTGAAGTGATGTTAATTGAGGCTGCTTTTGGTTTGGCGAAAGGGCTGGTTGGGATGATCAATACCAGTAAAAAAACGAAACAAAAAGCTGCCGGGAGTTACCCGGTAGTAGGTGCCGACGACGGTATATTATATCACGCCTCATATGGAGGAAGTCCAAAAACTGGCGTATATAGTGGACCTACCTTACTCGATATGGCCGATGGCCGGAGCCTGGTGGGGGAACGGGCGCCGGAACTGGTTGTTGATGGGAACACTTTCAGACGAATCCAGATAAACGCACCGGGATTGTTACGCGACATATACAAATACGCGGGAAGGGAGCCTGTAATGACAAAACAGCGTGCGAATGGATCTTATCCAACCGAATCCGCATCCCGGCCAATGTCTGAGAGTGAAATTGCGAAATTGAGCGATGGCGATAATACCCGGTTAAGAGCAGCAATTGACCGGTTGAATCAAAATCTTGAAAATGGAATTGAAGCAAAAATAAACAAGTATGGCACAAACGGCCTTGCTGAATCCATCAATGAAATCAATAAATTCAAAGCTAAAGTTTACAAGAAATGAAGCTAACAGTAAACAGTAAGCCAATAGCGTTACCCGAAAAAGCCAAAATCAGTATTGAACGATCGACCCCACTCTTGAACGACGATACAGGTTCTTTTTCCTTTCCTTTCCCGGTTCCCATGTTGCCGAATCATCAGGCGCTTGGATGGCCCGGGAAATTGGAGAGGACCGGAGATATTCCGGATCAAAGTTTTGTTTTAGAAGATGGAGGAATGCAGGTTTTTCGCGGGGAGGTAGATTTTGAAGATGTTACAGCCAAAGAGATTGGATTAATTCTCAAAAGCGGGTATTCTGAGTTTCGGGCAAAAATGGAAGATAAGATGTTGGGCGATATCGATTTCGGTAGCGAATGGTGGCCCATATCGGACGAATATTATGAAACAAGACCCAGATTTTTTGACAAGCTGGAGGAGTGGAACATCGCCAACACTACCAGTAATGGCAAATATGTTGCAACACCATTTTGGATCAGTCCTTATTCAAGTTCAGATCTGATCCTTGTCAACGAGCAGTTGTGGGATGTTGCAGGTCCATCAAGCCTGAATATTTATTACAATTCCGGGGTGACAAGTTTTACCTATGCTGAATTTTGCCTGCAGTTTCGTATATCGTATTTGCTGCCAAAGATCTTCGAAAGTGCAGGTTTTACGATTGTGGAAAATGCCTTTACAGAATCAGAATTTAACAAGGCCATAATCTACACAAATATCATGTCGGTAAGTCTGCAAGGGTTAAGTGGCGGCCATGCAATTTTGAGGCCAGCGCTGGCATCACTTGAATATTCAACCTTAATGCCAGATGTCAAAGTGCTCGATTTTTTAGACACGGTTAAGAATATGTTCTGCATGATGTATGAGATTAATGAGCTAAAAAAAGAAGTCCGGATTAAATTTAAGAAAGACATTTTCCTTCCGGAAAATCTTGATGGCATGAAAATTCCAGAATTGACAGGATGGACACATAAAGAAGAAAGAGCCCGGAAAGGATTCGCACTCAGGTATAATTCGCAGGATAATGACAAAGACACTGATTACGACTATAAGTTAACAGAATCAGTTGCGCGACAATTGCCTGCCGCTAAAAAAGAAGGCCAGGTGTACCGGGTTACAGATTTTGATCGCGAATACATAACCGAAAAAAACAGCGATGATGTGCTCGAGTGGCATGAGATCGGGCGCCTTAAGGAATACCGGGATGGAGAAGGAGAAAACACGGTTGAATTGGAAGTGAATGTCCCGGCTCAAAAAAAATACACTTATAACAATACAACGCTGGAGTGTCCATCAATCATGAGTGTGTCAAAAAACGGCAGTAACTATCTTACAGGGATATCTATATTGATAATGACACTTTATCATGGCCGGAAAATGTTCGGGCAGGTCAGCTATCCATATGCTTCATTTGACCGTTATTCACTTGGTGGGACAATTGATGTGGGCATGTCGTTAAAACCTGCCTATCTGTATTCACAGGTGTATTCTGAATTTCTTATCTGGCAATCCTACCAAGCCAGACCATTTACCAAATACATAAGTTTAACACTGCCCGAGTTAATATCCCTGCAATGGGGCAAGCGTTACCTGATTAATGGAGTAAGGGTTATTTTAGATAAAATCCATTTCGATTTGCCCTATGATGGGAAGGTGAAAATCGAAGGTTTCACTGGCTAATTGTGTCCTTTAGAATGGCATTTCCGGCTAATATTTTTGAAGAAAAAACAAGGGAATGACAATCATTGACCAGCCTGATTCTTTATCATTTTCCGGGAACCTGAAAAGATTCGAAATAACTTCGACAGCCGAAGTTGTTTTCGTATTTAAACAAGTTACCCAGGCAGGTGATAAGCTGATTGTTAGCGAAAAGTATTATCCTGATGCCGATGGATTACTTTCCATTGACATAAAGCCGGTAATCGATCGCATTCTCGAAGTTCAGATTCCCCCAAACCAGGATATATGCAACGAACAAAAATCTGCAGTTGGTGATTTTATTGCGCATATTGGAGAAGAAGCAATTCCCTTAAGAATTATAAGGGGAGGTGTAGCGGAGCTGCAGGAAACTACCGAACAATGGTTGGCGTCGCACTTCATGACCTGGCAGCCGCAGGATAAAGAGATCCTGCAAACATCACCCGAATGGATCAGCCTGTTTCCTATCGTTTCCGGTAGCATCGGGTTAAAAGCCTATTACGCAAATAACACTTCGTTCCATTCGACCTATGTAAATTTAGTCGCAAGTAAATTATACAGCATAAATACCAGCTGGAGCGCAGTATCGTCATGGTTAATTGCAGCATCGCAAAGCGGGCAGGTGGTTGCATGGGATGTTTGGTTTGAGGCCGGAGGTATCCAAAAGACACCAGTACAACGTTACCGGTTACGAAACGAAGGAGACGAGGAGCATGTTTTTGTTTGGGCCAACTCTGTTGGTGGAATAGATTCAATTTCGTTTACCGGATGCGCTGAAGATGATTTGAAACTCGAACACTTGAATGCTGTTTTTGTTGACGAAACCATTGAAGAATACGATGTTGAAAAAAACAGAGAGATAAGGCAAAGCACCGGTTTTTTAAGTGCAGAAGAAAGCAGGTGGACGGATGATTTCTTTTATTCGCGGAAAAAATATGTGCTCAGAGCGGATGGATCTTTAAAGCAAATCGCACTGGTGTCTTCCAAGATTGTGCGCAGTAGCGCCAATGATGAATTCGAGTACGAATTTAACTACAAATTAGGGGCCGACACTCAACTGTTAAATCTCGAACGGACCATGGGACCGCTTCCAGCACCGGAGGGGCTGGATGGTTTTTTTTTAGCTAAGCTGCTGTCAGGACTGACATCAGCCTTATATACGAACGACCTCTTGCTGGGTGTTCAAAGTCCGTTTGTCGAGGGATGGCAAAAATTATCAATGTCGCAACTGTGGGGTGGAGCACTTCCGACATTGGTTGACGGCACCACGATCACCGTTATTGACGGAAAACTTAAAGTTTTAGCGGATTCTGGTGACGCCGCGGGTGGAACGGTTGGGACTGTAACATGGGAGGAGTTGAAGATCTACATCGACAATCTCACGGTGAACAATGTTATTCCAGACAGCCGTACAGAGCTTTTAAGTGGCGCGATATTATGGAAATCGGGCTTGACCTATTCAGCCCGGAATATTAGTTACAAGATTTTGGGCGTAACTTACAGGGCGCTCGATCAGGAAATTACCCTGGACAATGCAGATCCTGACTTTTCGCGAATTGATTTGTTTTACAGCGATAGTTTTGGAAATCTCCTGGTCGCAAAAGGAACACCGGCATTAAATCCGGTAAGTCCGGTTCTGGATTCCACACAGCTCGAAATAATGTCGGTAATCATCACTCCTGGTGCAACATCCCCAGAAGGAATGGATGTTGAAACAATATATGACGAAAATACCGAATGGGCAACAACGGAAACCCATGATCCCAATATAGATGTCACGTTCGAGTCGGGACTTTTACCACTGACAGGCAGCAAATGCATTAAGGTTACCATCGCGATCCCGGACACGGTTGTAAGTCCTCCGCTGCATTATATTGGCGAAGAATGTTATGGAGGAGTTATAATTCATCTTGACCCAACCGGAAAAAAAGGTTTGGTAGCAGCAAAGACGGACACGGCGACAGATGTGTTCTGGTCCCGGTTATCGGGTTATCCGACCTATACAACCGGGGCTTCCGGAATTGAAATCGGGACTGGTCAGGCCAACACTTTGCTGATGCTGGCCAGGGATGCAGCCAAAGACCAGGCTGTTAAATACTGTGATGAACTTATAATCGACAGCTTTGATGATTGGTTTCTGCCTTCGGAGAAGGAACTGGATGCCATGTATTTCCACCGCTATAAAATTGGGAATTTCGGGAATAAAACTTACTGGTCGTCAACAGAAGTAACCGGCAATTATGACTGGAAAAAAGCACGCTGCATCAACTTTGGTAACGGCGTAGCATATACAAGGGATAAGAATAACAATTTTTGCGTACGTGCAATAAGGGCGTTTGATGATGTCGCGATCCCTCCCGGCAGTCCCGTTTCATTCTTTACGCCTGTCAGTACACGAATGACATTCGCCTCACCTGTTACCGTTTCTGCAAAAGACGGGATCCTCTCGCTGTACCTGAAAAGCTCACTTCCCTGGCGTTACAACTCCATGTTATTAATCGAATCATTCCTGGGAGGTACTAAAACTGGTATGGTGTCATTGTCACCATCGACAAGCACAATGGGCTACCAGACAGCAAATGACGAGTGGCAGCTTGTGGCGCTCCCCATGACAAAATTTTCGCCTAACCGCGATACAATAGATGCATTTAAAATTAGCCTTATTGGTAGCTGGCCAAATAATATCGAATTGGGTATTGACGATATCCGGTTTCAGCATACCGAAATTGCCTCTGCCGGGGTGGTGGTTGCTCCCGGGACCTATGGATCCTCAAAAAAATCAGCCGTGGTTACGGTTAATGCACAAGGCGTGGTAACAAATATCGTTGAAGTTGACACGATGCCGGTTGATGAACAATTGATGGGAGCAGTTAATGGTATAAACAGGATTTATAATACATCGGTCCCATACGAGCCAGGGACAATTGCTGTGTTTATAAACGGTTTTAAGGAGCGAAGTTTTACTGAGATTTCCGAACGGCAGATAGAGCTTTCCATTGCACCTAAAAATATTGGCTTTACCGATTTAATTGAAGCAACATACATTAAAAAACAATCTTAATTCTTAAATCCAATGAGTACAAAAATTCGTTCGAGTCAACAACTTTACATTGACGAAAATTTACAGTTTAATTCCAAAAAAGGTGTAGGCCTTTCACCTGCTACGGCCGCAGGTGAAGCCGTGGAGTTTGCACAGATGCAGGCCGCCATCAATAATGCCGTAGCCGGTGCGGGAAATTCAATTCATGAGCCGGTAGCCGACCTTGCGGCAGCCAAAGCTGTCGGAAATACGGATGTGTTGGTTGATGGCGTGGTAACGTCTGCCGGGAAAACCGATAAAATGTTAATGCTCATTGAGTCGTTAGGCTTGTATCATTACGATGCGGATAGCCTTGCAGTATCCAATGACACAACAGTAATCAGACCTACCGATGTGGCCACTGATGCAGCCGCAGGGCGGTGGATCAAAATGAGTAGCATTTTAACAGATCACTCTTTGCTCGATAATATCCTGGGCAATGGAGAGTATCACTTGTCATTGGCAGAACGCAATAAATTAACAGGTATTGAATCCGGGGCCGATGTAACTGATGCCACAAATGTTGGGGCAGCAATCGGAGGATCGACCGCAAACGGAGCCCTGGCCGACACGGATAGTTTAGCCGTGGTTACTGGTTCAGTTCTTTCAAAAACCACTTTTACGGTAGTTAAAGCGTTCTTGAAATCGTATTTTGACACGCTGTACAACAAGTATGTTCACCCGAATCACTCGGGAGACGTTACTTCTGTTGCTGACGGAGCCACAACGATCTCAGCCAACGCGGTTACAAATACGAAACTAGCCGACATGGCTACCGGCACCATAAAGGGACGGGCAACTGCATCCACGGGCGATCCGGAGGATTTAACCAAAGCGCAGGTACTGGGGATTATCAATGTTACTGAAGGTGCCACCCCCACCAACGCGACCAACGTTGCGGGTGCAATTTCGGGTACCGCGGATGATACAACATTGGCGGATGCTGATTTCGTACCCCTTGTTTCGGGTGGTGCTTTGGGGAAATTCACCTTCACAACACTGAAGTCTTTCCTGAGAACGTATTTCGATACGCTGTATAACAACTACGTGCATCCCAACCATACCGGTGATGTCACCTCGGTTGGTGGCGGGGCGCAAACAATTGCCGCAAATGCGGTTACAAATGCCAAAGCGGCGCAGATGCCGGCCAATACCATCAAGGGTAACAATACCGGAGCAGTAGCCAACCAGGCAGATTTGACGGCAGCACAGGTTAGAGCATTGATTAATGTGCAGGATGGTGCGAACAACTACAGCCATCCCAACCATTCCGGTGATGTCACTTCTGTGGGTGACGGCGTTCAAACCATCGCGGCAAAAGCGGTAACACTCGCTAAGATGGCAGATATGGCAACCGATTCCTTCCTTGGTCGCGATACAGCAGGCACAGGAACTCCCGAAGTTTTATCGGTTGCCACAGTAAAAACACTGCTTGGTTTGAACGCAAACAACCAGTCTTCACGTTTTTACCGGGCAACACCGGCAGGACTCGTGAACGGCTCGAATACACAGTTCACAATTGCTGCCAATGTCCTGCCAGGAACAGAAGAAGTATTTAAAAACGGCCTGTTGATGAATGCCGGCGCGGGTAATGATTATACTATTGCCTACGGTGCAACTACAACAATCACCTTTCTGACAGCGCCATCCGGAACACCGTTTGCCGACATTATTTTAGTTAACTATTCAGTATAGTGTTATGCCTGAAACGCAAGTAAAAGGACGCAATATCGGGGACGGGTCTGTTGGAAGGCCCGACCTCAATGTTGCCACTTCCGGACAAGCAGTAATTACAAAGGTTCTCGAAGTTGCCAATTCGGGGATCAGGATATCCTCGTTTACCGGTGCGGACACTGGTACCGGCGATGTTGGTCTTGCGATTGATACAACCTACTTGTCCACCCTGTACCAGGCGAAATTAAATGGAACAGGACTGGTCCGGATGAACGGCACCTCAGTTTCCTATGACAATACAACCTACTATCATGCAGGTAACTTACCGGCTTACCCCACAACTGCAGCCAATGCCAATGCATTGGGAAACGTTACGTATGAAAAATTTGTATTTGGGGAAAATCAGTCCGGGCAAAGAAATGCAGATTCCGCCGTATGGAGTTCAACAGCAGATTCACAGTGGAAATCGGGGTTTTGGGATGTAAACGGAGCACCCTGGCTGCCTACGCCGGACTGGTACTGGGGCATTACAACATCCCACAGAAGTAATGGTCCTGCTTATAATTACTGCGGACAATTAGTTTTTAACCTCCTGGGTACAGAATCTTATTTCAGAAGTATTTCCGAAGGAACAGCAAATACCTGGAGAAAATTATGGCACGACGGTAATTTCATAGATAATCATGTAAATTGGAATACTGCTTTTGCTCATTCTCAATCAGCACATGTTGCTGCGAACCATATCCATACGCTTCTAACATCACTGGATAATTACGTCTGGCTACCGGGTTATAAGCCCAATGATTATGCCATGGGAATACAAACTTCATTTGTGCAACCGGAAACAGGATGGCCGCACTATGGCTCAGTAATGAACTTGAGGACGTATTCCGGAGGTGGAGGTTCACTCCAAATTTTCACTCCGTACGGACCATCCTTTGGAGGGAACACACTGAAAGTAAGGTTTGGGAATTACGAAGTTGATTCAGGAAATTCCTGGACCGGATGGAAATCATTGTGGCACGACGGAAATTTTGATCCGGCATCGAAATTAAGCACCCCGACAGGTCTCATATCAGACAGGGTTCCAAGATGGAATGGATCCACTTTCGTAAATACCGACATGACCTATACTGACACATACGGGTCAAGCGCATTGAGGATAGACAATGCTAACCAGAGCGGAGCGACATGCAGCAGCAATTTGTATTTATACGGCTGGAACGGAACAACGAATAATATTATCGGTTCGTTTTTTGCATCAGCAGCCTCCTGGACATTTGGCACAATTCTGCCCAATCAACTTACTGTATTTGCAGCTCAGACCGGCGGTCTCGGTCTGCGGACAGGACCGGCACCGATAAGATTCTATCAGGGCGGAGCCCTGGGTTCGTTTAGTTCGCCGGAAGTAATGACCGTCAGCGGAACATTTGTAGGAATTGGCTACACAACAGATCCATCTGCAAGCAGGTTTGCAGTTAACGGAGCCGGGTATTTTGCGGGGACGCTGACTGTTGGAGGTAATTATACACAACAGATAACCCACGGTGAAAATCACAGGCTGGAATTATCAGCAGCTGAAAACGGGCTGGGAAATGGCGCGATAAGTTTATACACCTGGATCAGCGAACCAGGGATGACATGGACCGGCGCTGCCATTGCCCGGAATATGTATAATACTACCAGCTTCTCGCGCGTAAACTCGAATCATACGAGTCAAATGATGCGCTTCACAGAGGGCGAAAACATAGAATTCACGATAGAAACTGTAGCTGGGAATCGTTATTATCCGCTAATATTAGCACCCGGAATTGTATCCGTTTCTGGCAATATTACGGCAACAGGATCGGGCACATTTCAAGGAGGCGGTTTTAATTCGCGCAGAGAACTTAAAACTCTTCATGCGGATTGGGAAGGTAAAGCATTGGATGTTATATCTCGTTTTAAAGTGCGTGATTTTAATTATAACACCTGTCTTGATCATAACCGCACTTTGGGATTTATTGTCGATGAAGTTCCGGCAGATGTTGCTCAGTACGCTCTTTCCGGTCAAGAACGCGATTCGGTGAATACCTATACCCTGCATGGACTGAGCTTCAAAGCACATCAGGAAACCAGGAACGAAATTGAGCGGTTGAAATCAATGATAAAAGAACTGGAAAGGAGGTTGAACTAATGGCCTGGAGTACACTTGCAAGTAATCAGTTTATAACATTTCAGGATGCGATAGATAGTCCGTTCACAAAATTGCAGACGATTCCAACCAACAATTTGTTCAAGTTTATGACAAAAGTAGAGGTTATACAATATCTTAATATTCAAACTGCAAATCTTAATGGATTAACTCTTAATCAATGGGTCCGAAAGGAGCTACTTGCATCGGGGAGGATTAAAGCCTGGAGAGGAATTTACCCCTATTGTATTCAGCAAGGAAACAGACCGCTCAACTTACTTCAACGGGCATTTTACGCATCAATTTATCGTAACGGTTGGTATCAACCTTTTTCAGACACGCTTTCACAGGCTACAACTGCTTTGAATGAACATATACAACTGGGGTACACCCTTTACACAAATGGATGCGAATCTATTGATTTTGAAGTTGGCAGTTATATCTACAATGGTTGGCAGCCCACATACAAATCGCTTAACTATGTACCTGACGGTTATTACATTTTCGACAATGTGGCCTATGGTTATGATGGTATCTTTCATATAGTGGATGGAATATTAGTTGAGAAAATACCTTATTTAATACCTTAACATGGCAAATACAGGATATAAGGGATGGACATTCCTGGAAGAATATTACACGGACGATAATTCTGCAACAGGGGTAACAAAACTAAACAGCGAAGAAGATGCAGATTATATCGCTCCGGTATATGATACCACTTCTTGTCCGATAAATAACACATTCATCATAGTTGATCCTGATCCGGTACTTCCCTCCGGAAGCCCGGGAGATTTTCTGGTGGATATTACGTCAGATTATACCGGCACCTTCAGCTTTGTAAGTAATGCCCATTGGTGTACAGTTACCGGCAGTTACCTGATAAATGGAACCGGATACATCACGGTATCATTCACCAGAAATACAGATTGGTCGTCGAGAGATTGTGTAATTGTAATACTGGTCAACGAGAGCACAGTCTATGAACTGCCGGTTACCCAAGCAGTATCTGATCCGTATTTTGATGTTGCGCCCGCTTTTGTTGAAGCGGCACCCCCTTCCAATCAGTATCTTATATTTAACTATATCACCAGTTATGATCCCGTTTCGGCGGATTGCGATCAATCGTGGTGCCAGGTGGACACAATATCCGGAGGATTAATGGTTGTTATTCTTGAAAGTAATTATCAGGGATATACTCGCGAAGTTTATGTAACCATAAGAAGTAGCGGTGAAATAATTGGGGAAATAGGCATTTCGCAAACATCATATTAATTCATGATGAATTTATTTAATATTTTTTATACATATGCATTTAAAAATCAAAAAAAATGGAAAATCAAGTAACAAATCAGTTGATTAAAACCGATCGTACCGGTTCGATTGAAGGCCGGAAAGTAACAATTGTCTACGAGAATAAAGCTGGTGAATCACCCGTCATTGTAAACGGGGTATGTAATATACCGGATGCCACGGACCCTATGCGAAATACGAACATTACTGTGAATGTAAATAATGCAGGGCACAAAAACATCCAGGTGAACGGAGGCGCTTCGTCAGAGGAAGTGTTTGCCATTATAACCGGTATTGAAGCTGAAATTTCAGCGATATTAAATGCACCAACAGTTTAATTATTCACAATAAAATCATGTCATTTATGAAATTTACGCTAACCATCGAGCAGCGATTGAGCGTTGCCCAGTTCTTACCCAAGGAAGGTAGTCTTTCAGAACAGTTAATCGGAAAATCAGTCCTGGACAAGACTTTTGTTTCGAAAGAGGATATGAAGGATCTGCAGTTTCACCCGTTATACCAGGGAAAAATCAATCCGGAAACCGATTTCGAAAAAGAGATCGAGCTCTCAAACGAGGAGTATGAATTGTTATATTCGAATTTCCTGCAAATGGATAAAGACAGGAAAATCAATGCAACCAATGTTGATCTGGCACTGAAGATCAGGGAATCAAAAAGCCAAAAACAGGTAATGTCTGTAACGAAATAATCACCTCCTGATTACGCAATTCATCAAAAATCCTGGTCCACAAGTTAATGGTCCGGGATTTTTTTGTCCTTTCCGCTCGTTTAATCCTGACTTATTTTTGAAAGAAAAACGCGAAATGAAAGACATTTTTTTAGTACTCGGGCCTATTCTTGCAGTAACTGTCACATGGGTTCTTAAACGTCGGAAAACAAATGCAGAAGCGGAAAGCCTTGAACTCGATAACGTAGAAAAGATGGCCCGAATATGGCGCAATTTGAGCGGGGAAATGGAACAACGTTTTAGCAGGGAAATTGATTCATTAAAAACTGAAAATGAAGCATTACAGAACAAAATTAACCAGGTGATGCAGGAAAACCGAACCTTGAAAAAGCAAATGATCGGTTTGGAGCGGGAAAATAAAATATTACTTGAACAATTGAAAATTTTTAATAAAAACAACCCTAATCGGGAGAGTATATAATGAACGCAGTTAATGATAAATGTACCGCGCTTACTAAGCATTTTGAGAGTTTACATGACGGCGATCTTAAACTAATTGGACTGCAACCCAAAATGTGCCCAGCAGGAATTTGGACCGAAGGCTACGGGAATGCCATAACCGACCCTTTAACCGGGAAATTCCTTCGAGGTGAAGAAAATATATATCGCGCTTATCTGCTGTCTGACATTTACGACGAACCCACTGCAGCCCGGCAGCTTGCGTTAAACCTGGCTAAATATTCTCAACAATCGGTCAAGGTATGCGATTCGCTTAATCTCAAATTTAGCGATGATCGGTTTAGTGCGTTGGTGTCGTTCTCCTACAATCTGGGAACTGGGGCACTACGAAACATGCTTACTTCCTATAAAAACGGGATGCCAATTGCCAAAGCAATGTATATGTACCGATTCGCAAATTTTAATGGCGTAAAAACAGAATTACCGGGATTGATCAGACGGAGAAAAGCCGAAGCATGGCTGTTTGAACGGGGTGAACTTAAATTTAATTTTTGAATCATATGGCAAAGTTCTGGAGTTACATCGCAACAATATTGACCGGGGTGGTTGCTGGCCTGCTGATATTTTTAAGACTAAAGGATCCCGATCAGGTAATTAATGACAATACGTGTATTGGAAAAATGAAACAACGTGGCGAAGGCAACAATGCTGACATAGCTATTGATCAGGATCCAATTAATTGCCCATCGAGACGCGAAATACGCAAGTTGGGCCGCATGGAGAGAAAGCGCGAACGAAAGGCCAAAAGTGAAAGCGGATAGGTCTTTCCTCTCGCGAATAATTGTCCTTCGGGTTTCGCCTGTAAAACACGAGTTTTGATTTGAAATTATTTAAAACCCAAAAGATTAAGTATTATGAAAAATCTTATTTTAATTTTTCTGATCGGGCTCTTTTGCTATGCATGCAACACACCCAATGGTGTTGGTGTCAAACAACCGAGTTCTACAATAATGGCTGTTCATGCCGTTGATCAAAGCGTGCAGACGGATTTCGCGGTTGATGAATCGGATTTACTTGTTCCTGACACTCCTGTGCAACCGGTTAATTGGCTTGATGGTGACTTTCTTTTAACCGTTAGTAGTGTGCTGGGATTGATCTATGAATTTTTAGCCAGGAAAATACCCACATCAAAAACACTCAGTCTATTTGGAGTTCTATATAAGCTATTAAATTATTTTATTCCGGATAAATCAAAAAATGGCGGTACACTCCAGATCCGTGATAAACTCTAGTGATGTAGTCTTTGGATAAGTTAGATTATTGGTTATTTGTGTGTAAATGAAAAACCCTGCAAATTCGCAGGGTTTTTCTATTTTATCAATTAATTAAAATTACTCCAGTCAAACTGGTATTGAACGGGTTACGCAGGCTTTTCATTCCGAGTCCTTGAAATTTTGGCCTGCCGTTTAGCAGGGGATTTTTTTTTGTTTAAATAATGATCAATTACCTTGCGGTTTGCCATGTCTATTTTAAGCCATGACTTGGCAATATATATATCTGTTATTTTCATGTCCTTTTCAACGTGATTTAGCGCCAAATGAACATCATCTTTTGAAATATCACAATCGTTGCGGGCAATTGTAGCCCAGGAATGCCTTGCATAGTAAGTGGAAAGTGGAATATTTATGTCCAGGGATTCGGCGATTTGTTTTAACCCTTTATTAATTGCTAAATTGAACCCTTCGATATTGGTATACATTTGGTAAAAGCAAAACACCCGATTACCAGTCTCGTCTTTATATTTCTCCATTAATGGCAACGCCTCTGGTTCAACTTTAATGGATATCTCTGCTTCGTCCTCTCTGCTGTCTTTCGTTTTTGATCTCTTGTATGTAATCCGGCCATCCTTAAATGTGTCGACCCGGAACAGATCCACGGAATTAATTCCTACAAGGTAAAAACTTAGTGCAAAAACATCACGTGCGAAGTTTGCGCGATTCACACCATGTGACCCGTTGGTTTTTAAATCAGGACAATTTATGATCTTGCGGATCGTTTCGATATCCAGGTTGCGATGCGCTGTTTTTTTCTTTTTTGGTATTTTGTATTTTGAAAATGGATTATGCTCAATGAGTATTTCTCCTTTGTCCTCATCGTTGTATTTCTCTTTTGCTGCATTAAATAATGTCCGAATATTTCCAAGGTAGTCATGCACTCCTGACGGAATACATGCTTCCTTTTTATAGGTTACATCTTTGCCATACTGATTTTTCCGGGTGATGGTTCGTGGTTCGTATAAGTAATCTTCGAATTCTTTTAATTTCTTTGAGGTGATCTCAGATATCGATATCCGGTCCCTTCCCCAAAAGTCGACAAATGAATTTAGGGTGCGATGTAGAACCGCAGATCTTGATTTCTGCTTTTCTTTTATTTTTTCGATGTGGGAAAGTGAGAATGCCACGAAGTCAATTGATGTATCTGTTCCTTCCCGGGTAGTCTTAATCAGGTATTCTTTTAATTCAGTTGCATTATAACGATCGACCTTTGTGCCCAATTTTATAACAGTGTCTTCATACACTCTTATTTTGTCGTTAAGTTGCCGGATCAGGAATTTATCTTTCAATTTTAAATCTTTGTCCAGTTGTCGATCGGTAACGTAATATTCGGTCTTGAGGTATGCTCTCTCTCTCTTATGCGTTAATCGGATCACAATAGCAGATTTTCCCTCCCTGTTTTTCTGATAGGTTTGAATATGGATTGCAAATGTTGACATGACCATTGGTTTTTGTATCCACAAATATAAATTTTTTATGACACAATTATAGCACATTTATGCATAAACCGACTTAAAAAGCATGTTTTTTTGTGAAAAAAAAGGCTTTCCGTTGTTTGGGAAAGCCTTGTAAATGTTTGATATTCTGTTACTTTATGATGTCGGGGTGGCCGGATTTGAACCGACGGCCTCGTCGTCCCGAACGACGCGCGCTACCAAGCTGCGCTACACCCCGTGGTTATTTTCATAACGATTGCAAATTTAATTCTTTTTATTCAAACAACACTAATAATGATTAATATCAGGAACATATTCGAAAGTAATGATTTACTTGTCGCGAAAGTTCGTACATTTATATTACTAATTAAAATGCAGTAAAATGAAAAATGAAAATTCAAAACCATGTGGCGATGAGTTAATTCATTCCGGTGAACATGATTTATTTCATTTATTTAAAAGCGCCACAAGGATTAAAGTAACCGCAAATATCCCAAACAAGGAGATACTGTCACCGCTGGAACTGGATGTTTATAACTTCCTTCTGAATCTTAACAGAGATGCCCAGATAAATAATGACGAATTCACGATGGAATTGTTAAAAGAGAAACTTGATTCAAAATATTCCGATGATGAATTGGTTGATGCCTTCAGGAACCTGGATAAAAAGTACTACACAGAATGTGCTTTTGGGGATAAAGGGGTATGCGTTTGGGTTAAGGTATTGTAAATTTAATTAAAAACAGAATTATGCCCCATATAACCAAAATATCTTCTTCTATGAAAAAATTATTTTTACTCCTGATTATTTCAACGATGTTTTCCTGCACATTGTTGAGCCAGCCTGTTCCGTTCAACGGCATTCAGAATAATCTTGGAAATCTATTCCTGCTCTCTGATGCAAAGAGCCGCTCGATCAGTCCCGAAAATTTCACCGGAGAAAAAGGGAAAGGCGGGATGGCTAAAATTGGCGAAGGTTCGGCTACGAATGCTGCACGTGACCTGGGACAAGGCTGGAAAGTAAATCCATATGTAAAGATCGCCAAGGGACAAACCTTTACAATGGCCGAAATTGATGGATCAGGATCCATTAACCACATCTGGATGACACCAACAGGTAACTGGCGAAATTCCATCTTCCGGATTTACTGGGACGATGAGAAAGATCCGTCTGTCGAATGTCCCGTAGGTGATTTCTTTGGGATGGGCTGGGGCGAATATGCTCCGCTTCAGTCGCTGGCTGTATGCGTCAATCCCGGAAGTGCTTTCAATTGCTACTGGCAGATGCCTTTCCGTAAAAAATGCAAAATTACGATGGAGAATATCGATGATAAGGAGATGACCCTTTACTACCAGGTCGATTATTGCCTGACAGAAGTACCTCAGAACGCTTCCTATTTTCACGCACAGTTCCATCGCAGTAATCCGGTAAAATATAAGGATGTATATACAATTGTTGACCAGATAAAAGGTAAGGGGCAATATGTGGGAACCTATCTGGCCTGGCAGGTCAATAATAACGGTTGGTGGGGTGAAGGTGAAATTAAGTTCTTCATGGACGGAGATAAGGAATTCCCTACAATATGCGGAACGGGTACCGAAGATTATTTTTGCGGATCGTATAATTTCGACCGGAAAGGACAATATACTGAGTTTTGTACGCCCTATGCCGGTTTACACCAGGTTATCCGGCCTGACGGAACCTACAAGGCGAATCAGCGATTCGGACTTTACCGCTGGCATATTACCGATCCGATCCGTTTCGAAAAGGATCTCAAAGTAACTATCCAGGCATTGGGATGGAGAAGCGGAGGCCGTTACCTTCCTTTACAGGACGATATTGCATCGGTCGCCTTCTGGTACCAGACAGAACCACATCAGTCGTATTCCAAAATGCTGTCAAAGGACGAACTGGAAGTTCAGTAGAGCTGATAAATTTAGTGTGATGAAGGTAAATTATCCGAAGTCGATCATTGCCTTCATCACACCATCTTTGTACCCGGTCACAAGATCAAATGCTTCCTTTGTCCGGTCAAAGCTAAAACGATGTGTGGGCATTTTGCCGACATCGACCTGTTTCGTTGCCATTAAATCGAGCGCTTCTTCAACGGAATGATTTTGCCTGCGTACGCTCTGAATGCAGATCTCCTTGTGGCGTATTTTATCTACAGGAAAGCTCCACCGATCGAACTCAGGAATGCCAATGACCATCAGTTTTCCTCCGGGTTTAAGTATTTCAATTGCCTGGTCCATTGCCTCCTGTTTCCCGCAACACTCGAAAACAACATCTAGCAGTAAGGGCTCCAGATTTTTAATCTGAGGGGTGATATCCTCTTTTCCCGGGTTTCCGGTCCAGGTTGCGCCACAATCTTTTGCGATCTGAAGCCTTTCATCAATCAGATCGGTTACATATATTTTATGAGCCCCTTTTGCTATCGCGGGCAGGAGTACACTCATTCCTATCGGACCAAATCCTAAAATTCCGATACTAGCACCTTTCACTGGAATGGACTGATTTACCGCATATACTCCTATGGCAAGTGGTTCGCTGATGGCGGCTTCGGTAAACGACATATTGTCTTCAATCACAAAACAACTGTTTTCAGGCATCACGATGTATTCACTCAGACAACCATCAGCCTGACCCGGACAGCCCAGAAAACGGAGTTTGCGACAGGTATGGGGACGATCAGCGAGGCACTGATCACACTCTCCGCACGGCATCGCAGGTTCAATCGCGATCCTGTCGCCGGGCTTAATCCTGGTAACACCCGGGCCTACTTCAACCACTTCGCCTGCTCCTTCATGTCCTACAGGAAACGGATAGTTCACAACCTGGCTACCTATTTTTCCCTGGGTATAGTAATGAACATCCGATCCGCATACACCCACGACCTTCATTTTAATCAAAACATCGGTGTCATTTAAGATTTGCGGCATGGCAGTTTCCTGCATTTCCATCTGCCTTATTCCGGTAAGCGCCATCGTTTTCATAACAAATTGTATTAGCTGATTAAAACTTAAGATTCAATTCAAAAATATCGTTTGCAAAGATAACCATTTTAAGGGTTGTCATCCCTTCATTTATCGTGTTAAGCCATTAATTTACGACTCCCCCGAGCAATCAGAACCGTCATCAAATCACCCGGTTTTAGCTGAGGCAATTTGTGTAAATCATGTATCATTTTGTATATTGATGGTTCAGGTTTACCCGCTATCTTTGTTGAGGTGTGTGATTCAGTTTGATACTAAAACTATAAAATAAAATATTGTGAAAAGTAAAAGATTCCTGGCATTCGATCTTGGTGCCACAAGCGGTCGTTCAATACTTGGAACACTTGATAACGGGCGGGTTCATATAAAGGAATTAACCCGTTTCCCGAACCAGATGCTCCAGATTGGCAATCATTTTCACTGGAATATTTATGCCCTGTTCGAACATTTAAAGGCAGGTTTGACAGCTGCAAAAAAAGAGGGCGTTACTGTTTCGTCAATTGGTATTGATACCTGGGGAGTTGATTTCGCACTGTTGGCCAAAGATGGTTCGGTGCTTGGAGCCCCTTATGCTTATCGCGATCCGCATACGAGTGGAATGCCTGAAAAGTTTTTTGACATTGTTCCCCGCCGGACAGTCTATGCCCTTACCGGTATTCAGGTAATGAATTTCAACAGTTTATACCAGCTGTTTGCTTTAAAACAAGCAGGTAGTTCATTGCTTGAAGCTGCCACCGAAATGCTTTTTATGCCCGATGCACTCGCTTATTTGCTTACGGGTAATAAAGTGGTGGAATATACGATCGCATCAACATCACAAATATTAAATCCCCGGACCAAACAATTTGAAGCGTCGCTGCTTGAAGCTGCCGGCGTATCTCCTTCTATCTTAGGCCATATTGTAAAGCCCGGACATGTAATCGGTACACTAACCGATGCGCTGGCTGATGAAAGTGAATTGGGTAAAGTGCCTGTCATTGCAGTTGCCGGACATGATACTGCCTCGGCTGTAGCCGCGGTACCGGCAGAGAATGAACGTTTCGCGTTTTTGAGTTCCGGCACCTGGTCGCTGATGGGCATTGAAGTTAAAGATCCCATTATTAACGATGAGACTTACGAACTTAATTATACCAATGAGGGTGGCATCGAAGGAACAACACGTTTTCTTAGGAATATCACCGGAATGTGGTTACTCGAACAATGTCTTAAAGAGTGGAAAAAAGAAGGGATCATTTATGAGTACGAAAAACTGGTGAAAATGGCCGAATCGGCACCTGCCTTCGAATCATTGATTGATCCCGACCACGCCTCATTTGCTAATCCTGCCAGCATGACCAGGGCCATCACCGAATATTGTCTGGCAACCGGACAATCGGCTCCTTCAGAACACGCGGAATTTGTACGCTGTATATTTGAAAGCCTTTCGCTAAAATACAAAGCTGTTTTGAGTAAGTTTAAACAACTGGCCCCATTCCCCATTGAGAAACTGCATGTCATTGGGGGTGGTTCCAAAAATCCGCTGCTTAACCAATGGACTGCCAATGCACTTGGACTACCCGTAATTGCAGGGCCTTCGGAAGCTACAGCGATCGGAAATATTATGATCCAGGCCATGGCAGCGGGAGAAGTTGATTCTTTACAGGAGATGCGCCGCATTATCCGTGACTCGGTTCAACTTGAAGAATTCGTACCTGATAATATCAATGAGTGGGAGGTAGCCTACGAAAAATTCGTAAAAATATCAATCTGATTTTTTTAGTGCTGTGAAATATTAATATTATATAAATTAACACAATCATTTCAAATGAACAACTCACAAATCAATCAGGCATTTGAATATGCAAAAGTGCGTTATGCTGAACTGGGCATTGATGTTGAAAAAGCCGTGAATCAATTGGATAAACTCTCCATTTCGCTGCATTGCTGGCAGGCAGATGATGTCACCGGTTTCGAAAGTGGGGATGGTGTTCTTACCGGTGGTATCCAGGCCACAGGAAACTATCCGGGCAAAGCAAGGACAATAGCTGAACTTCGTGCCGATATTGATAAGGCAATGACTTTGATTCCAGGCGAACATCGTGTCAATATCCATGCTTTCTATGGCGATTTTGGCGGTGAAAAAGTCGATCGCAACGAAATCGAGCCTAAACACTTCCAAAGCTGGATTAACTGGGCGAAAGAAAAAGGGTACAAACTTGATTTCAATTGCACCTGTTTTTCGCACGATAAGTCGGCTGACGGATTCACTTTGTCTCACCGCGATCCTGCTATCCGCGAATTTTGGATTGAACACGTTATTCGCAGCCGTAAAATTGCTGAGGAGATGGGTCGTCAGTTGAACTCTCCCTGCATTCACAATATATGGATCCCGGATGGTTCAAAAGATATTACCATTGATCGCTTTTTATACCGTAAAAATCTTAAGGAATCGCTCGATAAGATTTTTGAAACAAAAACCAACGATGCATTTATGCGCGATAGCATTGAGTGTAAGTTGTTTGGTATCGGAAGTGAGAGTTATGTAGTTGGATCACACGAATTTTATATGGGTTATGGTGTTGCAAACAATACGATGATTACCCTTGACTCAGGTCATTTCCATCCGACTGAGGTTATTTCGGATAAGATATCTTCGTTGCTGCTTTTTGCCCCTGAAATTATGCTTCATGTAAGCCGTGGAGTGCGCTGGGACAGTGATCATGTTGTAATTCTGAATGACGAATTGCAGGCGCTGTCGCAGGAAATCATCCGTGCCAATGCCCTCGACCGGGTTCATGTTGGTCTCGACTATTTTGATGCCTCCATCAACCGTATTGGTGCTTATGTGATAGGAGTCCGAGCTACACAGAAGGCATTTTTGCAGGCATTGCTTGAACCGATTGAACAGTTGCGGGCCTTTGAAGCCAATGGTCAGAATTTTGAACGCCTGGCATTGCTCGAAGAAGCAAAATCATTGCCGTGGGCTGCAGTATTTGATTATTATTGCATGACGAAAGGTGTAATTGCCGGCGAAGCTTATATCGCTGACATTCAGCAATACGAAAAAGAAGTAACAAGTAAGCGATAAATCTTTCGCGGCTGAATAAGCGGGGCAGAAAAGAAATAAATTATTCAAATCCAAATTAACTAAGTTTATGCAAGTATTATTAGGAATTATTTTTCATTCAATTGGTGGCTTTGCGTCCGGAAGTTTTTACATGCCCTTTAAAAAAGTGAAAAAGTGGGCATGGGAAAGTTACTGGATAGTCGGGGGTTTATTTTCGTGGTTGATTGTCCCACCTGTGGCAGCATGGTTAACCGTTCCGGGTTTCGCGGAAATTATCAGTGCCGCATCGGTCAATATCCTTACCATTACCTATTTAATGGGATTAATCTGGGGGATAGGAGGATTAACCTATGGTTTGGGAGTTCGTTACCTGGGTATGTCGCTTGGCAATTCGGTTATTCTTGGATTTTGCTCCGCATTTGGCGCGCTGGTTCCGCCTATTTACTACAGTATCATTCCTTCTGTGGGAAAAGTATCTTATCATGATATGATATCGACCCCGGGAGGTCAGTTGGTTCTTCTGGGAGTAGTTGTTTGTCTGACCGGGATTGCAATTTCCGGTAAAGCGGGCATGATGAAGGAGAAGGAGATTTCTCCTGAGCTCAGTAAACAAAGTGTAGAGGAGTTTAGCCTTGTTAAAGGATTAATCATTGCCGTGATCTCCGGAATCCTGAGTTCGTTTTTTAATTTTGGAATCGAGTTGGGTAAACCACTGGCTGAAGCGGCTGTTCAGGCCGGATTTAATCCACTGTTTCAAAACAATGTCACATTTGTTGTCATAATGTGGGGTGGACTTACCACCAATTTTATCTGGTGTATGATTCTTAATTTCCGCAACCGGACTTTTGGTAATTACACGGATAAGAAAACCCCGCTCGTGAATAATTATTTCTTCGCTGCCCTGGCAGGCACAACCTGGTTTATGCAATTCTTTTTTTACGGGATGGGCGAAAGTAAATTAGGGAATGGTGCCAGCTCATGGATATTACACATGTCTACTATCATTTTGACGGCAAACATGTGGGGTTTATACAATCGTGAATGGAAGGGCACATCTTCAAAAACATTCCGGACCTTTGTGATCGGTATCAGCGTGATACTGTTGTCTGTTGTGATTGTTGGTATTGGAAATTCACTTTAAAAAATTCGCATCTGTTTGGATGTCGTTTTTTTTAACCCCCAACCCCTGAAGGGGACTCATGCTTCTGGTAACGTCAGTGCTTGTGAGGAGCGAAAGTCCCCTTTAGGGATTTAGGGGTAAATCAAGAAAAGAATACGACATTCTTTTAACTTAACTAATAAACATACACATGAAGAGATTCGCTTTTAAGATGCTACTTAAGCCCGGATACAAGGATGAGTACCGGAGACGGCATGATGAAATCTGGCCAGAACTTGTGGAAATCATTCGTTCCACGGGTGTATGTGATTATTCAATATTCCTGGATGAGTACACCAACACGCTTTTTGCGGTTCAGAAACAAGGTGGTGAAGGATCTTCACAGAATCTTGGGAACGACCCGGTCGTTCAAAGATGGTGGGCATACATGGCCGATATCATGGAGACAAATCCTGATCATTCGCCCGTAACGATTCCGCTTGAAGAAGTTTTTTACATGGAATAGAGCCTATCCGGAATGAAATGACGCAGCAAAATGCGGAGCGACTACCATACACTGCAAGACAGTCCTGAGTAAGAAAGCCGAGGCTGTCTGAAAACTCTGTGTGCCTCTGTGTATCCTCAGTGTAACTCTGTGTAATTAATTGTATCACAGAGTAGGCACAGAGTTTCACAGAGAAAAAAAGTGTTGTTATTTTACTTTTTGGACATCCTCGGCTCTATACAATGGCAAGTTGTATTATAAACTTTGTTGACATTTTTATCCGGGAGCAGCACCTTTCAATCCGACGAATCAATATGATCCGATTCAATCCGTGTAATCATTTATTTGATCTCTTCTGGCAGGATCGGTGCGGGAACAGTGTTGCTTATTGCAGGGATACTTTTTAAATAGGCAAACATTGAACCAAGATCTTCTTCACTGATAATTGCAAAATTTTGCCATGGCATGGGGGGCAAAAGCGTCCGGCTCGCTTCAAAACCTTTGTATTTTCCTTTTACCAGTGCTGTTCTGAAGTTGTCGATCGTCCAGTTACCAATCCCGGTGGGGTCAGGCGTAAGATTTGCTGCAAATGAAACTCCCCATGGACCATAGGCGGCCGTTAAATCGGGAATAAATATAGCCAATCCTTTGTTAACAATACTCGCTTCAGTAGTTGTAAATGGCACAGGCTGTTCGGCAGGATAGCCCGAAAGTAATTTTGCCTGGATCAGCTCAGGACCCGCTGATCCCATTGTTTTTGGAGTATGACAATCGTTACATCCCATTACGGTAATCAGGTATTCTCCTCTTTTAATGGTTTGCTCCTGGGTCAGGGGCACATTTTCAGTTTTTTTCACACGCGTACAGCTCAGGACAAACAACAGTGACAGCAGAACTGCAAAGGAAACGTAGATTAATTTTTTCATAATAGTAAATTTTTCAAGGATGGTTTAAGAATCAGATACTTAAGACTTTTGAAATTGTTAACAAATAAGATACTGAAAATGTTTATTGTGTAAGTCGGGATTTTAAATAAAAATAAAAGGTTGATTTCTCAATACCGAATTTTAACTATACCTGAAACCTTGTCTTCACTTAACCGTATTATCACCTGTTGTTTACTACATAATTTTAACCTGTATTTAAAACTAAACTATCATCTGGTATGCCAACCTGATTATAACCCCAATTTATGGTTAAACTATATCATAGATCGCCTGCGTATTTTAATATCTGCACTCATGTTTAACTCAACTTTCCGGAATTGTATGTGATTCAGTCAACATTCAAACCTAAAGTATATTCACTTTCAGTTTATTTATCAATTCTAAATTTTACTCACTAATGAAACAAAAAAATCTTTTTTTTCTGACAAAAAGAATATGGATTAGGAAGTTGCTTTCCTTTATTCTGTTCATGGTACTGATGACTGAGATTGTTTTTGCACAAACTAAGTCAATCACCGGAAAAGTTTCTGATCAGACAGGATCATTTATTCCCGGAGCCTCGGTTGTTGTAAAAGGGACCGCAATAGGGACGGTAACTGATCTTAACGGACATTTTTCGCTGTCAAATGTTCCGGAGAATGGCACCCTGGTTATTTCATTCGTTGGGATGCGTTCACAGGAAATTGCAGTTGGAAATAAGTCTGATTTTGCGATTGTCCTGGTTGAAGAAACAGTTGGACTCGATGAGGTTGTTGTGGTTGGGTACGGTGTTACAAAGAAGGCGAATCTAACCGGGGCAGTGGATCAGGTAAGCAGTGATGTATTCGAAAATCGCACCATGACAAACGTGACACAGGGTCTGCAGGGGGTTATGCCTAACCTGAACATCCGGCTCATGGACGGGAAACCGATCCAGTCACCGAGTTATAATATCAGGGGTACAACTTCTATTGGAAATGGTGGCAGTGCATTAATTCTTATCGACGGCGTTGAAGGCGATCCAAGTTTATTAAATCCCAACGACATTGCAACGGTATCGATCCTGAAAGATGCAGCTTCTGCTTCGATCTATGGTGCCAGGGGAGTATTTGGCGTTGTGTTGATAACCACCAGGAATCCTGAAAAAGGGAAAACTAATATCCGTTTTTCATCAAATTATTCAATCAAATCACCCATTACCGTACCCGATTTTGTGACCGATGGCTATACTTTTTCCAGGATGTTTGCTGAATCGTTTGTAAATGGCGACGGTTCTTTTCCCCAGAATATCAATAAGGAGATGAAATTTTCCCAGGCTTACCTCGATGAATTTAAGCGAAGGGTTGAGTCGGGCGAGCCTTACAACGAAACAGAAGTCGATCCTGCGACAGGCGAATATGTTTACTATGGAAGTACAGACTGGTACCAGGAATTGTATAAAAAGGCAACGACTGCACTTGACAACAATATCTCCATTTCAGGCAGCAGCGATAAGGCCGCGTACATGATTTCAGGCAGGATGCTGACCCAGGATGGAATTTTTCGTTATAATACAGATGATTATTCTATGTTTAATTTCCGTGCCAAGGGAAGCATTCGGGTGTTCCCCTGGCTTGAAATTGAAAACAATACCGATTATTCAGAGATGGAATATCATAATCCGATTGCAGTCGGAGAAGGTGCGGTGGATATATGGAATCTGATCGGTGTCGATACGCATCCCACTTCCCCAATGTTTAACCCTGACGGTACTTTGACAACGGGGGCTGTATATAGTGTGGGTGATCTGTGGTATGGAAAAAACGGAATAGATGTCAAAAAGGCGGTATTTAAAACAACAACGGGATTTACAGCGAATTTTTTGAAGGATAAGTTGCGGATAAAAGGTGACTTAACCCTGCGAAACAGCGACAATAATTCAATGACCAGACGGGTTCCGGTACCCTATAGCAGCAAACCAGGTGTGATTTTGTATGTAGGAACAGCAACCAATGATCTGCAAAAGGATTGGCGCGATACAAAATACCTGTCAGCAAACGTTTATGGTGAATATGAAAATACACTCTTAAACCACTATTTTAAAGTGATGGCTGGTTATAACTACGAACAATCGACTTATACCAGATTATCAGTTACGAGGAATGGTTTAATTTTTGAAGACGCTACCGATATTAACCTGGCACTGGGACAGGCTATTGCAACCGGAGGAGGATGGGACAGATGGACCATACTCGGAGGTTTTTCAAGATTGAATTATTCATTCAAAGACAAATACCTACTTGAGGTCAATTCACGCTACGATGGATCTGCAAAATTTCCATCCAATCAGCGATTTGCCTTTTTCCCTTCCGTATCAGCCGGATGGCGTATATCAAATGAAAGCTTCTGGCATATATCACCTGAGATCATTTCCAATCTGAAGGTCAGAGCTTCATACGGTTCTTTAGGAAATGGAAATGTGGCATCCTATTCATTTCAGGAACAATTTAATATAGCTCAGTCAGGGCTTATTCTTAACGGGCAACTACCCCAGTATACAAGAAATCCGACTGTACTGCCGCAGAGTCTAACCTGGGAAACATCGACCACCACAAACGTTGGAGTCGACTTTAATACGCTCTCTGACCGCCTGAACTTTATTGGTGACATGTATCTTCGGAATACAACCGATATGTTTACAATTGGTATGACCGTACCATCCTTATTTGGTGCAACAGCTCCAAAGGGTAATTATGCTGACATGGAGACCAGAGGTTGGGAAGCTTCAGTGATATGGCGGGATAAATTCAATGTTGCGACTAAGCCATTGAATTATAACATAAGGCTGACACTGGCTGACAATAAGTCGAAAATTACACGATACAATAATCCGAATAAATTGCTCGGAGATTATTATGAAGGACAGGTAGTTGGTGAAATTTGGGGCTATGTCACGGAAGGATTTTTTATTGATCAGGCCGATATTGATGCGCACGCCAAACAAAGTCCACAGATGAGAGCAGCTCCCTCCAGTATTTGGTTTCCGGGGGATATCAAATTAAAAAATCTGAATGATGATGCATTTATTAACACCGGAACCAACAGGGTCTCAGATCCGGGCGACAGGAAGATCATTGGTAATAATTCACCGCGATATACCTACGGGATAAACCTAAGCGCGGAGTGGGGAAATTTCTTCGTTTCTTCCTTTTTTCAGGGAGTGGGCAAACAGGACTGGTATCCCAGTACTGAATCAGAATACTTCTGGGGTCAGTATAACAGACCTTATAACAATATTCCTAAATGGCATCTGGGTAATATGTGGACACCTGAAAATACCGATGCTTACCTTCCACGAACAATGTCTCGTGCAGCTTCAAGCAGTACTGCCAGGGAATTGGGAGTCGTTCAGACAAGATATTTGCAAAATGTCGCTTACCTGAGAATGAAGAACGTGCAAATCGGATACAATCTGCCCAAAAAATGCAGTTCCAAAATTGGTGCTGATAATGTCAAGGTTTACTTCTCAGGAGAAAACCTTTGGACCTATTCCCCATTGTATGATGTTGTTGGCAAAGATATTATTGATGTCGAAAACACCGGCCCGAGAGATCAGATGCTCCGGCCTGGCAGCGGTGCTGACGGGAATAATTATCCAATGATGAAAAGCCTCACATTTGGCTTATCCGTTGTATTTTAATCGTATTATTTTGAAAAATTTAGTTATGAAAAAACAATATTTGTGGTTGATCATTATCATCTTATTATTTTTAGGATGTGAAAAGGAGTTGGAACAACTTCCCAGGGCTACAGCATCAAAATCCACAGTATTTGGAAGCCAGCAAGGGTTAGATCTGTATGCTTTTTCCTTTTATACCATATTACCTGGCCGCACGACAAACCTTGATGCAATGTCAGATTATCTGGCCATAAAAGCTGTTCCTACCTTTATTCAGGAGAATGCATTTGCGCCTACTTTGAGTTCAGGGTGGTCATGGAACGATTTAAGAAATATTAATTATTTCATAGTCAACAACAATGATCCAAAGGTTCCTGAAGCTGTGAGAAAGAACTACCTGGGAATTGCCAAATTTTTCAGGGCCTATTTTTATTTCGAAAAAGTGAAACGTTTTGGAAATGTTCCATGGGTAGGAAAACCGCTCGATGTAAATGATCCTGTCTTGTACGGTGCACGCGATCCCAGGACTTTGGTTATGGATTCGGTTTTAGCCGACATTGACTATGCCTGTGCCAATATTACAACCGTAACTGAAGGCACGAGTACATTGATTACCAAACAGGTTGCATACGCGTTAAAGTCAAGAATCTGCCTTTTTGAAGGAACATTCAGAAAATACCATACTGAACTGAATCTTCAAAATACTGCGTCTGTATGGTTGAATCATGCAGCAACCGCTGCACAAACTGTTATGGATGCGGGGAAATATTCCATTTTTACGACAGGTGGGCCAGGCAGATCATACCGTACAGTTTTTACTAATCCTGCGCCAATAACCAGCGAAGTTATGTTATCGGCTGTTTCTGATATTACGTTAAAAATTCTTAACGATGCAAACTGGTACTGGACAAGCGGAACCTATGGTGATAAGGCAAGTTTTATAAGGACCTTTATCAACACCTACCTGAATCTTGACGGTACTCCATTTACAAATAATGCCGGTTATCCTACCATGTTATTCAAGGATGAAGTAAAGAACAGGGATTTAAGGCTTAAACAGACGATTCGGCTGGGAGACTATAAACGAATTATCGGAGGTACACCTGTTCCTGCCCCGCCGGTATTTTCGTATACATTCACGGGTTACCAGCCGATTAAATGGACGCTTGACGATATGTATTATGATTCGGAAAGGCTCAACATCAATTCCATTTCAATTTTCAGGTATGCAGAAGTCCTGTTGAATTATGCCGAAGCAAAAGCTGAACTCGGAACATTAACCGATGCCGATTGGGCAAAGACTGTTGGTGTTCTTCGTACCAGAGGAGGAATAACAAGCGGATTATCTTCAAAACCTACAATTGTTGACCCTTATCTTGTTGCAAACTATTTTCCCGGAATTACAGATCCTGTCATACTGGAAGTACGCAGGGAAAGAGGAATTGAATTGTGCCTTGAGGGTTTACGTTTTGCAGATATCCTAAGATGGAAAAGAGGTGAATTAATGAATCTGGAATGGAATGGTTTTTATGTGCCTGCCGTTAATACACCAATGGATTTAAATGAAGACGGTATACTGGATGTTAACTTCTACCAGGGCACCAAACCAACTCCTCCCGGGGTTACTTATGTGAATGTAATAGCCCAGGTGAGCGGTAAGCCAAATTCGCAGCTTCTGAAGAATGGCACATCGGGTGAACTGACCTGGATGAACAATATTAAACGAAAGTGGGAAAATAAGATGTATTTTTATCCGATTCCTGAAAATGACCGGCTGGCCAATCCAAATCTGGGGCAAAACGAAGGCTGGTAATATCCATCGGGGTATAGTTAATTTTTTAACTTTACCGCATATCAATATCAAAAGCACTCCTGTTGAAAACAATTCAGCAGGAGTGCTTTTTCAATGGCTGATAATTTAGAGTTTCACGTTTTTTTTGAAGCTTTAAATTATTATTTAACGAATCATATACTTCGTTAATATTTTTTTAATTTTACCTGATAAACCTAAACCATATTTTTTGCAACTCACCGTTGCACTGAACCATTATCTGGTGCTTTTATTTATTCAAAGTGCTTCTGCCTTAACTGAATTATAAGGTGTACTTTGCTTTTCTGACTTTACATGCCGACTTTACTTGCTGACTTTCAATGATATAAATTTAAAGGTTGTAATTTAAATTTTGTTATGTGTTTATTTTCCAATTTTAAAAGAATGTGTACTTATGAAAAAAAATCTGATTTTTCTTCCGAAAGGAAAGTGGACCAGGATGTTATTTTCGCTGGTTCTTCTTATTGTGGCTACCGTGGCAATGGCTTTTGCCCAACAAAAGACATTAACCGGTAAAGTCTCTGATCAAACCGGAATGCTGATCCCGGGTGCTTCTGTTATTGTGAAAGGAACAACAATCGGCACAGTGACTGATAATAATGGGGTATTCACCCTCGTGAATGTACCTGATAACAGTGTTTTGGTTATTTCTTTTGTAGGGATGCGGTCACAGGAAATCACGGTCGGGAATAAAACTAATTTCGTCATAGCACTGAATGAAGAAACGGTTGGTCTCGATGAAGTTATCGTTGTCGGATATGGTGTACAGAAGAAACTCAACCTGACGGCCGCTGTGGACCAGGTTTCAAATGAAGTTCTTGAAAACAGGTCGCTACCCAATCTTACACAGGGTTTACAGGGAGTGATGCCTAACTTAAATATTAAACTTTTAGATGGGAGGCCAAATCAGGCTCCCAGTTATAATATAAGGGGAACCACTTCGATCGGACAGGGAGGTAGCGCGTTGATACTTATTGATGGTGTAGAAGGAGATCCCAGTCTGCTAAATCCGAACGATGTGGCAAGTGTCTCTATCCTGAAGGATGCAGCTTCTTCATCCATTTATGGTGCAAGGGGAGTGTTTGGTGTGGTACTGATTACTACCAAAAGACCTGAAAAGGGAAAAACCAATGTATCCTACTCGACTAGTTATTCGATTAAATCTCCAATCGAAATGCCCGATTTTGTAACCGACGGTTACATCTATTCAAAAATGTTTGCTGAAGCGTTTGTTAACGGCGATGGTTCTTTCCCGCAGAATGTCAATAAGACATTGAAATTCTCTCAGTCCTATCTCGATGAGTTTAAGAGAAGATCGGAATCCGGTGAACCTTATAACACTGTAGAGATCGATCCTGCTACCGGAGAATACGTTTACTACGGCAGTACAGACTGGTACGGCGAACTGTATAAGAAAAATACCGCTGCCCAGGAACATAACATTTCTGTTACAGGCAGCAGCGATAAAGCCTCCTACCTGATATCGGGCCGTTCATTAACTCAGAATGGTTTATTTCGCTATAATACTGATGACTATTCTACCAAAAATTTTCGTGCAAGAGGTTCAGTTCAGGTACTTCCCTGGTTGGAAATCGAAAATAATTCGGAGTATTCCGAGATGGATTATCACACCCCAATGAATGTTGGTGAAGGGAGCGGAATCTGGAGAAATATAGGTGACGAGGGTCACCCAAGTGGTGTTATGTTCAATCCTGACGGAACCCTGACGATGGTCGCTGTTTATACAGTGGGAGATTACTGGTACGGAAAAAACGGGATTGATACCAAAAGACGAATTTTTAAGAACACAAGCGGCTTTACTGCACAATTTTACAACAATAAGTTGAGAATTAAAGGTGATTTTACTTTCCGGAACACAGATGCCAATACAAACCGCAGACGTGTGCCTGTTCCATACAGCGCAAAACCCGGAGTCATTGCTTATGTCGGGACAAAGACAAATGATCTGCGTTTTGAAAGGGATGAGGCTCAGTATATGGCTACCAACCTCTATGGTGAATATGAAAATACAATTAAAGAGACTCATTATTTCAAGTTTATGGCTGGTTATAATTATGAAGAATCAACCTCGAAATCACTTAATACTCAAAGGGATGGTCTGATCTTTGAAGATGCTGCCGACATAAATTTAGCATTGGGCCAGTCAATTGAAACCGAAGGTGGCTGGAGAAAGTGGAATATTCTTGGAGGTTTTTCGCGGTTAAACTATTCGTATAAAGACAGGTACCTGTTCGAAGCCAATGGTCGTTATGACGGATCTTCAAAATTTCCTGAAACCCAGAGATATGCTTTTTTCCCATCAGTATCAGCAGGATGGCGTCTGTCCAAAGAATCATTCTGGCATGTTGCACCTGAACTTTTTACAGATGTGAAATTACGTGGTTCTTACGGGTCGCTGGGAAATGGAAACATCGCTCCCTATGGGTATCTTGAGCAATTTTCTATTTCTCAATCTTCCTATATTCTTAACGGAATCAGACCTCAGTATACCAGTCGTCCAAGTGTTTTGCCTGATGGTCTTACATGGGAGAAATCCACGACTATAAATGTTGGCCTCGACTTTGCGATGTTTTCTGACCGGTTGAGATTTGTTGGTGATGGTTACATTCGTAAAACAACCGATATGTACACTATTGGTTTAACCCTTCCTGCTGTATTTGGTACTACACCACCAAAAGGAAACTATGCCGATCTGGAGACAAAAGGCTGGGAACTTTCCTTATCCTGGAGGGATCAATTCAAAGTTATGGCAAAATCACTTAGTTACAATCTGAGATTTACCCTCGCTGATAACAGGGCCGTCGTGCTGAAATACAATAATCCTGATAAAATGTTGTCTGATTATTATGAAGGACAGGTGATTGGTGAGATTTGGGGTTATACCACCGAAGGATTTTTTATCGACCAGGCTGATATTGATGCGCATGCAAAACAGAGTCCTCAAATGAGAGCCTCACCAACCAATATCTGGTTCCCGGGTGATATCAAGCTCAAGGATTTGAATGATGATAAATTTATCAATGTCGGAACCAACAGGGTATCAGATCCGGGTGACAGATCGATTATCGGCAATAGTTCTCCGCGATTTACTTACGGAGTAAATTTTGGTGCCGACTGGAATAATTTCTTTTTCTC
Organism: uncultured Bacteroidales bacterium; assembly: GCA_942493325.1. Lineage (GTDB taxonomy): Bacteria > Bacteroidota > Bacteroidia > Bacteroidales > Prolixibacteraceae > JAAFHB01. The sequence goes on from OW818689.1 coordinate 7,215,277, forward strand.
AACATTTTTCCAGGGAGTTGCACAACAGGATTGGTATCCCAGCACTGAAGCAGAATCTTTCTGGGGACAGTACAACAGGCCATATAACAATATTCCTAAGTTCCACCTGGGGAATATGTGGACCCCAGAAAATACGGATGCTTATTTCCCGAGAACGATGTCGCGTGCCGCTTCCAATGCTACCACACGTGAGCTGGGTGTTGCTCAGACAAAATACCTGCAGAATATCGCCTACATCAGGCTAAAGAACATTCAGATTGGATATAATCTGCCCAAAAATCTTATTTCAAAAATTGGCGCAAGTGATATCAAAGTCTTCTTTTCGGGTGAAAATCTCTGGTCATATTCTCCGCTTTATAAACTTACCCGACAAATGGATGTCGAGAATGCCGTTAAATCTGATCAGCTGTTTACTTCGGGTAATGCCGGGGATGGATATAACTATCCTATGCTCAAAAGTTTATCCTTTGGTTTAAGCATTGCATTTTAACTTTTACTTATAAAATTTCGGTTATGAAAAAACAATATTTATGGATTCTTCTTATAGGCCTCCTTTTTATCCGCTGTGATTTGGAACAGCTCCCGGTTTCTACGGCCACTAAGTCTGAAGTTTTCAGTAGTGAACAGGGATTGCAGTTATATGCCTATTCTTTTTATTCAATGTTGCCCGGACGATCAACCAGTCTTGATGCTATGTCCGATTACATGGCCATAAAATCGGTCAACACATTTGTTCAGGAGGGTGCTTACGCCGCAACGTTAAGTTCCGGATGGAGCTGGGGCGATTTGAGAAACATCAACTATTTTATCGAGAATTGTAACAATCCGGACATTCCAATCGATGTCAGGAAACACTACCTTGGTATTGCAAAATTCTTCAGGGCATACTTTTATTTTGAAAAAGTTAAACGGTTTGGTAATGTCCCATGGATAGATAAGGCACTGAAAGTGACAGATCCTGTTTTGTACGGATCACGTGATCCCCGCACCCTGATTATGGATTCAGTTATTGCCGACATCGATTATGCCTGTGCAAACATTAAGACAACAAATGATGCTTCACGAAGTGTAATTACCAAATACATCGCTTATGCGTATAAGGCAAGATTTTGTCTTTTCGAGGGAACTTTCAGGAAATATCATACAGAACTGAACCTGCAGAATACTGCAACAGCATGGTTAAATAATGCGGCAACAGCTGCCAAAGAGGTGATGGATAAAGGTGGATTCTCAATTAATACAGTCGGTGGTCCGGGAAGTTCTTACCGTCTTGTTTTTACAAATCCTTTACCGGTAGCCAACGAAGTAATGCTCTCTTCAATATGTGATCTTACGCTAAAAACACTGAATGATGCGAACTGGTATTGGACCAGTGGTACTTATGGCGATAAAGCCAGTTTTACCAGGACTTTTATAAATACCTACCTGAATCTTGATGGTACACCGTTTACAAATAATTCTGCATATCCAACCATGTTATTTAAGGATGAAGTCAAAAGCAGGGATTTAAGGCTGAAACAAACCATCCGTTTAGGTGATTATAAACGAATCAGCGGTGGAGCACTGGTTCCCGCACCGCCGCTCTTCTCCTATACATTCACAGGTTACCAGCCTATTAAATGGACGCTCGATGATATGTATTATGACACGCGTGACCTCAATATCAATTCCATTTCAATGTTCCGTTATGCTGAGATTTTATTGATTTACGCCGAAGCCAAAGCCGAACTTGGAACTCTCTCGAATGCTGAATGGGCATCTACAATTGGGGTTCTTCGTGCTAGAGGGGGTATAACCTCGGGGCTGACGACAAAACCGACTGTTGCCGATCCCTATCTTGTTGCGAATTATTTTCCTGATATTTCGGACCCGGTTATTCTGGAAATCAGACGCGAGAGAGGTGTTGAATTGTGTCTTGAAGGTTTACGTTTCGCCGATATCCTAAGGTGGAAAAGAGGTCCGCTGATGAACCAGGAATGGGATGGCTTTTATGTGCCGGCGATTAATACACCAATGGATTTAAATGAAGATGGAATTATGGATGTCAACTTCTACCAGGGCACCAAACCAACTGCTCCGGGAATTACTTATGTCAATGTATCAGCCGTTGTGAGTGGTAAGACAAATTCGCAGCTTCTGAAGAATGGCACATCGGGTGAACTGACCTGGATGAACAATATTAAACGGAAATGGGAAGATAAGATGTATTATTATCCGATTCCGGAATCTGACCGGTTAACCAATCCAAATCTGGGGCAAAACGAAGGCTGGTAACCTACATCGGAATAAAGTTAATTTTTTAACTTTACCCCATATCAATATCAAAAGCATTCCTGTTGAAAACATTTCAGTGGGAGTGCTTTTTCAATAGTCGATAAATCATTAATCTCTTTAACTATTATGAAAATGTCAAAAGTTTTTACTTTGCTGGCTCCTGTCTTAATCGTGTGTTTTATGCTAAGCAGCACATTATTGGTACAGGCGAAAAAAAATGTACCATTTAATTTGATTACCTATAATATTCGGATGAATACTGCGGGCGATGGTGTAAATGCCTGGCCCTTGCGAAAAGAGAAGGTGACAGGATTACTGAAATTTCATAAGGCCGACATTTTTAATGTTCAGGAGGCACTCCCCGAACAGATTGACGATCTTGTAACCAGTTTTCCTGATTTCGATTACGTGGGTGTAGGACGCGATGATGGAAAGAGGGCAGGGGAGTTTATGTCTGTCTTTTACAAAAAAGAACGGTTCGAAAAACTCGATGACGGCATGTTCTGGCTGAACGAGAGCACAACCAAACCCGGATTAGGCTGGGACGCGCTTTGCAACAGAACAGTCACCTGGATCAAATTAAAAGATAAGTTGACACGGAAAACCTTTTATGTATTCGATACTCATTTTGATCACCGGGGCAATAAGGCACGCGAAGAATCGGCCAAACTGATTCTGAAATCAATTAAGGAGATCAATAAGGAAAACTTACCTTTGATTCTGACAGGCGATTTTAACCTGACAAAAAAAACAATCCCCATTCAGTCGATTTTGAAAGAATTACATGATGCAAAGGATAAATCACAAACTTTACCTTATGGACCCGATGGCACCAGTGGCGGATTTGAGGTGAAAGTTATGCCCAACACAATTGATTTTATCTTCGTCAATGATAAAGTTGGCGTTCTTCGTCATGGCGTGTTATCAGACTCATTTGGACTGTTTTACCCCTCCGATCATCTTCCTGTCCTTGTGGAAGTGAAAGTTGATTGAGAACACCTTATTTTTTATCATAAAAACCCGTCAGTGCTTCAACCTCTGACGGGTTTTTTTAGGCTTATAAGTCAAGATTACACCACTTCTATCAGAAATTCAAAGCGACATTATGCTCTTTTCCGAAATAATTAATTCTTTAATTCTTCCAATAAAGCTTTAGCAGCGGCTTCTGACGATGCAGGATTCTGACCTGTAATCAGCAAGCCGTCTTTTTTCACATAAACCCCCCAGTCAGGACCACTGCTATAATGACCACCCAACTTTTTCATTTCGTCTTGCAGTAAAAAAGGAACAACCTCTGTTAATTTTACGGCTTCCTCTTCCGAATTAGAAAATCCTGTAACTTCTTTACCTTTTACCAATGGCTCACCATTTGGCGCTTTAACATTCAGCAAGGCTGCCGGAGCATGACATACAAATACCACCGGTTTATTGTGTTTATAGAAGTTTTCGATTAGTGTAATGGATTGCGTATCAGTCGCTAAATCCCATAATGGACCATGGCCTCCCGGATAAAAAACCGCATCATAATCCGCCTCATTTACGTCACTTAGTTTTACGGAATGAGCTACTTTATCAATTACGTCATAATCACCATAAAATCTTTTGGTGGCAATGGTTTGCGCATCAGGCGCTTCACTTTTGGGGTCAACAGGTGGCTGGCCTCCTTTGGGCGATGCTATGGTTAATTCGGCACCAGCATCAGCCAGCACATAATATGGCGCAGCGAATTCCTCAACCCAGAAACCGGTTTTTTCACCGGTGTTGCCCAAATCGCTGTGCGATGTCAGGACGATAAGTACTTTCATAATTTTTAATTTTTATCCTTATTCCGGGATGTTAAATAATTTGCAAACCTCCTTGTACGGCATACTTCTCAGTTCCTGCTCACTTTTATTTTTAAGCATTGCTGATTTTAATGTTAAGATGGTACCGGGAATAGCGATGAACCGAAATTTATTACCTGTTGTAAGCGGTTGTGAATTCATATCACAGGTAAACTCAATAGAACCATATTCATAAATTAAAAAACTCCAGTTTGCCCCAACGGCATAAGCCGGTAAAGGCCTTACTGTATTTGCATTATATAAATCGCCAGCCAGCCAAACGTAGGCCATAACTACTCCATTCTCTACAATATCCTCAGTTAAATCGGGAGCATTGGCATCAAAATACCAGTCACCCGATTCACCCGACCAGGCCGATGGCGTAAACCATTCGGAATAAAATACAGTAGCATCTTGTCCAGCTGGTCCTTCTATTGCATCCTTGCTACATCCGGTAAAAAGAAAGATTGAAAATGTTACTAATAAATAAATAGTTGTGATTTTTGCTTTCATCTGTAAATAATTTGTTTTAAAATAATTGTATATGCCTGCCACTCCTTATTTCATGCCAAACGCCTTTAAAGCATTTTCGTATCCTGTGGCTGCCTGATCCCAGCTTACAATGTTCCCGATTGATGATAAACCATTTTCTACAATACGCGCATAAATGCAACCAGACTTGCCTTTTCCTGGGCTGTCAGATGCAATTCCTGAACGAGGTTGAAGTACTCCACAACATCTTCCAAAGTAAAACACCTTCCGTCATGCAGATAAGGAGGTGAGTCTTTAATACCTCTTAAGGGGAACGTTTTAATCATTCCATCATGCGCCATCATCATGCCATTAACCATTTCCTGTTTATAAAATCGTTCTGCCTTTAAATCATGCATGCTATTGTCGGTATAGTAAGGAGCCGGGTGACACGAGGCACAACGTCCTTTACCATTGAAAATTGCTTCCCCCTGCAGCTCGGCCGGGGAGGCTTTGGTTTTATCCAGCTCACCATATATATTTAACTTTGGGGCAGGCGGAAAATCTAAAATTGCCATAAATTCGGCCATAAAGTGTACTTGCGTGCCTCGTTCGAGAACGTTAACTCCCTTTTTTGCTGCCATGGCATGATCCCCGTCAAAATAGGCCGCACGTTGTTCGAATTCGGTGAAATCTTCGACAGTTTTTAGTGCCCGCTGGGAACCAAAGAGCCGTTGAATATTCACTCCACGTAAGGATGGTGTTTCGATCCGGTGCCTGAACTCCTGTGGTCGTATGTCCCCCACAAGATGGTTGGCCCCGTTGGTGTGTCCGTTTGCATGACAATCAAAACAGGTAACACCAAGGCTGGGCCGATCAGTTCGCCGGTCTTCTGTGGCATTAAACTGTTGTTGTGGAAACTGGGTGACCAATAAGCGTAATCCTTCGAGCTGTTTGGGGTTTAAAAGGCCATTGAAAATTTCGTAGTAATTATCAATTGTAATTAGCCGGCCTTTCGAGACATCTCCCAAATCGGGACGGGTGGTCAAATAAATGGGAGGAGCTGGATCAGGGAGAATATGCTCCGGAAGATCAAAATCCAGGTCGAAGCGAACAAGCCTTGCAAGCGTATCGGTAATCATCTTAGGGAAAAGCATACCACCCTCGGCATGATCGGCAAAAGGCAGTGGTTTGTAAGGGAAAATGCCCTTCACTTTTATCTGTTCGGGTGTTAACTTATTCAGATCGGCCCAATTAGTACCTTGAAGTTTAGCTGTTGGACCCACGGGGATGGGCTTTCCACCCGACATTAAAACATCCGGAGATGTTTTTTTCGAGAGATCGTACCGTACATTTAGTAAATCCATGTGTTCTTTAGCGCGCTCCGGCTTTACCTTCATACGGTCGGCTTTTATCTGATCAAACCCAACATTCTGGTTGATTGGACCATAGGAAGAAACGACTTTCGCTTGTTGAGCGAAAGAGACATTGATTACTGCAAATAACAAAATGCAGAAACAAATTAGCTTTTTCATTAAGTAATTCATTTTTTAATCCTCCATTTTTCGTTTAACAAATACAGAATCTGAGACACTTATCGGAAATTTGGAAAATTTCAAGCAGTTTTATATTGTACTTTATCTTGATCTAATCAATCATTTCCTCCCTTGCCTTTCCAAAATTCCCTGGCTGTCTTTTCTAATTTTTCTAATCTTGTATAATAATCCGGAAACTCTTTTAAATGTGCCCAGGCAATTTTTCCTGTCATATTTTTGTCATCATTTGTAACATTCGTTTCCGGAAATTTTGTCCCATGTTCGAACTCAATATTTACTCCTGCAGTGAATTCATCTAAATTTACCTTTTTCCAATCGATACCGATAGCTTCACCGATCTCTTTTGCATCCTTTGAATCTAATTTCTTCATTTTTAGTTGATTTGTAAATTTTGAGTCAAGATTAAATAATTTTATTGAGCAAGCCCGTTACCCGGAAACGATGATTCGCAATTGCATTTGTAACCTCTTTGGAATTGAGGTTAAGCCATCGCCTCTTTTTCTCAATTCTCCATTGCCGGGTGTTCCAGCTTGTATTTATGTAACATCAAACTCAGCGATTCGTAATAACTTTTTAAATTTTCCAGTGTAATATTCGGATTTTCATCATTGGGAATTGTCACCGGCATTTCTTCGATATATTTGGAAAGTTCAGGATATTGCTCATTTATCGACAATGTAATTTTGAGGATCTTTAAATTCAAATCCGCCTCAACATCCTTGTCACTATATCCCTTTTGCTGATTTTGACCTTTAAGATCCGGCTGTTTCCCAAATGGGAATTTGTCGGCTTCCTGATTGAGTACTGAATTTTCTTTCGAATGATTTTTCATTTTGTGGATGATTTATGGGATGTTTTTGCATTGCATTGGAATAATTTTCTAATTTCAATTTATTACTATACTCTGAAATAACAAAGTTGATCATTAATCACCCTGTTAGCGTTACAAAATTTTTAGAAAATATTGCATAATTCACATGTTCGTTGCCTCTTCCTTTTAAATCTTTGAAATTGAGACATGATTCAATTATGTTATATTTGTCTTATTAAAAGATTTTACAATGAAAAAGACATTGACTTCTCTGCACTATTACCTAATAAATATGGGTTTGTGCATTATCCTGGTTGTAATATTTGCTGTTGTACAATATCAGATTATACAGGGAGTTGAATTTCGGCTTACCAATTATCTGATTCCTTTTCTGGTGGGAGGTATTTTTGGTTTTTTAATCACACGCGTACAGGTTTTGCAAAAGAAATACGAAGATGAAAAGGAGATCGTGTTGAAAAAAAATATGCAAATACATTCTTTTTTGGGAACCATTGTTCATGATCTGCGTTCTCCAGTCGCAGCAATCGTAAGTCTAACCGAGATAATTTTGGAAGAGAAGGAAAAGCTTGATCCACAGCAAGAAGAGTACCTGGGAATGATCAATACTTCAGCTACGTCCATTCTGGAAAATATTGCACTGATCCTTGATAACACTAAAATGGAAAAAGGAATCGGACCAGATAATTTGGAAATGGGGAATCCGTATTATACCATCAATTCGACCATAGACAAACACCTTGTACTGGCCATTAAAAAGAGCATCTCGATTCTACGGCTTATCGACAAGAATTTGCCTGAAGTTCAGTATGACAAGGATATTCTTGACAAAGTGATCTCCAACCTTATCAGTAACGCCATCAAATATTCAGAACCGAACACCCAGATTAGAATTTATACCGAGTTGCTTACCAACCGGCTCGATCTTGTTGTGAAGGACGAAGGCCTGGGGATGACAGTTGAAGACTTGTCTCACATGTTTGTGGAATTTCGCAAACTAAGTGCCAGACCTACAGCGGGGGAAGACTCTACCGGGCTAGGTCTTGCTGTAGCCAGGAAGTTGGTAAAACAGATTGGAGGAGAGATTTATGCAGAATCGGCCGGTAAAAATAAGGGTTCCACCTTCAAGATAGGTTTGAAAATCGCGACCAAAATTTAGTAATTATTCTATTAAAGTCTTTAAATACGATTTCATTATTCATGAGGGAATGAAATTAAAATTTGTTGGCTATATAAAAATTTGAAAATAGAGTCAAAGGAAATGTCTTTACACATCTTTTCAATTCTTTTACAATTTGTTAACCTGAAAAATTTCGTCAAAAGATTCAATTGCACTATGTTTGTCTCGGTTAGTTAGTTTAGTTAGTTTTAGTAAAAGGATGGAGCCGCCCGGTTTCATCCTTTTCATTTTTTACCTGATCATCATCCGTGTCGCATTCAGCACCGCATCAGCATTAATTTCAACCTATTTATCTGCCAAAAGACATGAAAACGCATTTGTTAAATTTATTCCCACGAATAATTCAAAGGCAATAGTTAAGTTTTAACTACACAAAAAAAGTATTTTGCAGGAAATAAACAAAAATTTGTTATAATTTTGTCATGAAAAAAAATATCTAAATTATATTTGCATTTACTTGACAAAAGAGAAGTATCTCTATTATTGAGATAAACAAAGCTTACTATACTGACACATTATTAGATGAATAACATAGTTTTTACCATGAGGATAAAAAAACTGGAATAATTAGCCAAATAAATAACTATTAACTTAAAAATCAATCACAAATGAAAAAATTTATTATTAGTATGGTTTTGCTGACATGTTTTTTTACACTAAGCAATTGTGCGAAGAAAATTAGCGGATGTAAGGATGCTACAGCTACAAATTTTAATGCAGAGGCTACAGAAGATGATGGTACCTGCACCTATAAACCTTTTCAGGGTCCAACATTTCCCGGCTTTGAAGAAACGGGTGGTTGGCTACAGGGTAGCGGCAATGGTTATGGCGGTAGTGGTTCTGGTAACAGAAGCAATGGAACAGGATTTATGCCGACAAAAGGAAGTTGGTATATGAATATGAGTTCGATACCGTCAAATAACTGGTATCAAAGCGCTTGCTCAATATATCAGGAAAATGTTGATTTAAGTCTTTCCAACACTTTGATTTTTGATTATGCGATAGGGCCAGTAAGTGGTAATACAACTGTTTTGGCTACGGTTGATATTCTTTTTACTGTAAACGGAACAATTACTTTATGGCACAAGTCCTTTTCAAACTCTGCAATAGTGGCTGTAGAAAAGTTAAACGAAACGGTAACGTTGCCCTCCTTGCCTGATAAAGGAAAACTCACTATAAAAACTTATGCTGAAGGTGGAGTAGGAGGTATAACGTTTAATATTGATAATATCAGGGTACAATAATTTCGGGAAAATCCAATCTTAAAAGTATGTTTGACAAACAGGTTTTAAATATTTTTTCTGTTATAATAGGCACATTATTCATTATTTCAGGAATTGGAAAGGTTATTGATACGGAAGGGTTTAGTATCCTGATTTATCAATACGGTCTTGGATATTTAATGATATTATCGCCATTAATTGTTTTGTTCGAGATATTGTTAGGACTTTTTTTAGTGCTACTAATTAATCCAAAACGGTATTCTATGATTTCTTCAGTTTTGCTGATAATATTTACGATTTCTTTTGCATATGCTTATTTTAAAAATGGGGTGGTTGATTGCGGCTGTTTTGGCTCGGTTCAACATACCAGTCTCCCTCCGATTTTCTCGTTTATACGTAATTTCATATTAATAGCGATGTCGGTTATTTTATGGATGAAGTATCCCAGAGAAGACATAATAACAGTCAAATGGAAAAAGAGTTTTATTATGACAGTCATGTGTATTTCAATATTTATTGCAGGATTTACTTTTAAGACCCCTTTCTTCCTATGGAGCAAACCGGAAATTAATAAATTTCAAAATCAAAACATTCAAAATACAGAACTATCGAATTATATTAAAACTTCGTCGGATAGTACCTATTTAATATTTTGTTTTTCTTATACATGTCCATACTGTTTGAATTCGATTGAAAATATGCGTCAATATCAAAAGACTAAAACGGTTGACCGAATTATAGTTCTTGCAATTGGACAACCGAAAGACAAGCTTATTTTCGAACAGAATTTCCATCCCGATTTTGCTATTAAAGATTTGTCTGGTCAGGCAATGGAAAAGCTTACAACGGCTTACCCGACTGCTTTTTATGTGGAACATGACACCGTAAAAGTTATCATACAATCAGAATTGCCTTCGCCATTTATATTTAGGAAAATGTACAATTAACTTTAATTTCTAATAAAAGTTTAACTTAAATCCGTAATTGTTATGAAATCACAATTATTCAAATTTGCTTTACCCATAGGAATGGGCTTGGTATTGTTGATGATTACAATATTTGGAATATTATCGACAACACTGGTTGGATGCGATCAACTTGGAAAAAAATGCGAGGAGGGGGCACTACTGGGAAACGACGGAAAATGTTACGGCCCATGTGGAAGTGGAAGCACCGCAACGTATACACCAGTTGGAAATTGTAGTGCTGCCAGTGCAGGAGGAGTATACTGTTGTACCGGTGGTGGAGGTGGCGGCAGTACATATTGTAATGCTGGTAATACTTACAATTATTCCAGTAATAAATGTTGCCCTAACAGTGCGCCATATTATTATCCTGGCACGCACGGGATCAAACCTGCTGGGTGCTATGCATCATGCCCATATGTGGGTGACTGTGGCACCAGATGGACCAAGTATTGAAGTCTTTGCTGCTACCAATCCTTTTTTCCCGGCGGGTCAAGCTGAAATATAACTCCTCCGTAACATTCTTCGCCAATATAATGCAACGGAGGACTTACCATTGTGTCCGGGATCGCGATGGCAACCTTTATACATTTACTGCCAGACTGCGGTGATGATCCCCGGTCGAACGTGACATAAACATTGGGATCGTGGGTTTCGGAGGTTGTCCATTCGGTATTTTCATTATACACTGTTTCAACATCTATTCCTTCAGGCGATGTTGTCCCGGGAGTGATTATTACCGACATCTATCTTCCTGAATATTAAACTCGCGATAATGGCCATAAGTATGATTATCAAACTCAGGAAGGCCTATGTTGAGTTTCTTTTCTCATGGGTGTAACATTGATGTATTTAGTTCGTATAAAGATCTAATTTTTAATAAATAAGGTAATAAGAAGCAAAAAAAGAAATATTATGAGTCATGAAAAGTATCAGAGTTGCATCCAGGCATGTAATGACTGCGCAACTGAATGCGAGCACTGCTCGACGGCATGCCTTCATGAAGAAGATGTTAAAATGATGGCAGTTTGTATAGAGTTTGATCGCTATTGTGCCGATGCCTGCCGTATGGCTGCTGCCTTTATGGCAAGAGCGGATGAAAATACACTTAGTTTGGTTCAAAAGTTTTATGGCACTTGTGCCGACTTTTGTAATGCCTGTGGCACTGAATGTGAAAAGCATTCTCATATGGAGCATTGCAAAAGATGTGCAGAAGCTTGCAGAAAGTGTGCGGATGAATGCCGTAAAATGGCTGCTTAATGGTGATAAGGCTATTACTTATCCGGAAAGAGCAGGTTAGAATTTGTCAGCGAATTCTGTAAGGGTTTGATCCAGTTTGTGATTAAATCATTCATCGGGCATTCGCGGAAGTGGATGGATTTAACCTCTTTGATCTTCGATTCGAATGAAGTTTTAATATTCATATCTATTATGTTTTTATATTCTTCAATTTCGGGATATGTTGGTGTGAGAGGTTCTCCCTGATGTGTTTACTCCTTGGGACGGCGTATAAAATATTTGCAACGAGCTTAAAAATGAAACGAATAATTATCATATTACTATTTTTATCTAATATTTCGTTTGTTCAGATAAACGAAAAGTTTGTGATTAACTTTATGTTTGATAATGAATTAGTGACAGAAAATGTATTAGACAAATACGTTCAATCAGACTTTTCCAATATTTGGCTTAAAACAGAAAATAGTAATGAAAAGGTTTGTAATTGGGCTGATTATAGAGTTCCTAATTCAAATAAAGATTTTGATATTGGAGTCGGTGAATTTGATGTGTCCGAGAAATATTGGAATAAAGGATGGTTGGATATAGCCTTGAAAAATCAAGTTCCAAATCACGCAATTAAACGAAATAAAGAAAAAAGAAAATCAAAAGAATGGTGGGAATAATGCCAGTCGGAATCGATTCATTTAGTGAATGTTTCGTTGGACGAAAGATAATGTGAAGCGACAAAGATATTCAGCGCCTTTTCATCCTGCTTCGACTGCGCTCTACATCCCGCCATCCAATCGTTGTAATAAGATTTGGTAAAAATAAACTGGCCGAAAGTCATCCCGGCAACTTTTGGTTTCGGAGAAACGAAATCAGTTCCCGGTATTTTCCCGAGGATAAAAACAGAATGCGAATTTCCGGCCTGAGTGACAAAATCAATTCCTTATGTAAGCTTTAAAAGGTCGAAAGGGGAGAGTCTCTTCAAAAGGTCCAGGCTTATTCCGGAAAGCATGGAGATTAAGCGAAAGTAGGGTTCAGCTCCATTGATGGTTCGCGAAATGGCTATAAACTGAAATTCGGTCAACTAAGCCCAGGAAGAAGGTATTTGTTTATTATAAGTCAGCTATGGTTACTTTTTATCAATTGAGTTTAGAAAATCTCTTACAACTTTTATATTTTCATTCCGAGCCTCCCATGGAGTCATATGGCTTGAGCCAGCAAACATAAAATATTCTGATCCTGGTACTTTATCCGCTAATTCTTTAACAATCGTAGAATCAATTTCATCAAATTCCCCTACTGTGAATAATGTCGGAACCTTTATATTTGGTAATAATGAAATAGGATTGTAATCTATTCTAAAGCTATTACTGTTCCCCATGAATGGCCAAACACGTTCCACTTTTTAAGTCCCAGATGAGTACGAAGCAGATCCAGCTCCTTTACAAAATGGTCTATTGTAAATAATGTTGTGTCAGTAACTTTATCCGACTTTCCACCACCTAACTGGTCGTAACGGATAACTTGCCTTTCGTTTCCAAGTTCTTCAAAAGGTTTTAGATAAAAGCTTGACATGCCTGGCCCACCGTGAATTAATACAACCGGAATTGAAGTACCTGGAGAAACAATCTTCTCTTTTCATAAGTTGAATGCGCGGAAAATAAGGGGAGGGGAAATGGGGAGAAAGAACCAAAAGTGGTTAATGAAGGAGTTAAGGTATTAAAAGGGCTTGCCAGGATTAGCAGTTGTATAAAACTCGTAGTAGGCGGTTAAAATTTAAAATTCAAATCCAAGGAAAATTTCAGACACGAAAAATATTAAGTCCTTTATCTACAATAAAATTATTATCACTATGTTTGTAATGTAAAATAGTGTTTTGAAATATAATTTCAGGAAGCAAGGATATTTACATTTGAAAAAAATAGGATTGTATGCAGATTAAACTAATGGTATTTGGACTTTCAATCTTATTTATAAGTTGTAAGAATACAGATAGAAAAGTTGATAACATTCATGCCTTTGCTAAAGTTTATGGTTATGTTCGTTGGTTTTATCCTGGTGACGAAGCTGCAAAAATTGACTGGAAAAAATTTGCCGTTTATGGAGTAAAGAGAGTTGAAAAGGCGGGTAATGAAACTGAACTCAAACAAATTCTTATCGAAGTGTTTAAGCCAATAGCTCCTGCTATTCAGATTACAGATAAAAAACAAGATGCCAACTTCGAATTAAAATCAATTACTCCAAAGGATACCAGCGGTTTAAATAAAATTTCATGGGTGCATTATGGGGTGTACTTTGGAGGATACAGCAATGCTTATAAGAGTTTAAGGCAAAATAGAGATACTGTAACAGGTTTTGATACTCGTTTATTAAAGATAGGTGAATTTATTAAAAAGGATATTGGTGATAATCTTGTTATAATTATGCCTTTAGTTTTATATGGCAGTAATGAACATACTTTTCCGGTTTCAGATACTCTAACCTTAAAACAATTACGTTTATATTTAGGCCAAATACCAGGTGAAACCGACAATGCCACTAAATTAGCAAATGTGGTTATTGCATGGAATGTTTTTCAGCATTTCTACCCTTACTTTGATGTGGTAGGTGTTGATTGGGAGGAGGAATTATCCAAAACATTACACAATGTTTATGCAGAAAAAACCGAACCTGATTATTTTAAGACATTAAGTAGAGTCTGTCTGTAATAGATAAAATATATGAATATCAGGCACATATCTTAGGTTTATCCAAATCTTCTTTGTATCTTGTTATCGAATTAAAGATAGCTTTTATAATGAAAATATTTAACGACCTGGTGTTGAAATTTGAAAAATCTGATTGGGCCAAGAATCCCGAGTTTGGTGTGATCGACACTATTCTTGAACTTCATCCTGAAATTTACGGCATTTTCAAATTCGATATAGCTGGCAATGAAGAGGTTAACAATTTTGGACGTGGTGATACACCCACTGTTGAACAGATTGTCAGGGCTGCGATTTATAAAGAGTTAAAAGGTTATGACTATCGGGAACTTGAATATGCACAAAGCGATTCACGGATTTGTGCTACATTTATTAAGCTTGATGAGCGCAAACCATTTTGTTTTCAGACATTCCAGAAGTTCATTTCCAGAATAAGTGAAGATACCCTTCACAAAGTATTGGTTGAGCTGATTAAAATTGCCATTGACGAAGGCTATGAAGATATAAGCAAAATCAGACAGGACAGCACAGTTGTCAAAAGCAATATTCATTACCCGACCAATAATTCACTCGTTTGGGACTGTATTCATGAAAGCCACCGTCTGCTGAGCCACCTCAAAGAAGAGGTCGGTGTACTTTCGTTTATCGATTATACCAAATCTGCCAAAACCACCTATTTCAAGATAAACGTCACCAAGTCAAAAGATAAGCAAGCCGATCTCTTTAATAAACAGTTAGTTACATTCACAAAGGCGATAAATCAGGTTTCCAATATTATAAAAAAAAGTTCGACAGCCTCGGCCTTAAAGCATACATTTTTATCACAGAACTTGAAGAACTGCTGCCATTGATGGAAAAGGTTTACAGCATGACTTATCGGAAACAGATTCAGGACGAGTCAGTACCGAACGACCAAAAATTGTTCTCGATATACGAACTACACGCTGACATTATTGTCAAGGGTGGACGCGAAGTACAATTCGGTCACAAGGTAAATCTGGCCACAGGAAAAAGCAACCTGATCATTGATTGTGTTATACCTGCGGGGAATCCAGCTGATATTACTTTATTCAACCCTACCATTGACAGGGTGATAGATAACTACGGGATAACGCCCAGAGATTCATCTGCTGATGGCGGATATGCCAGTCAGGGAAGCTTAGATCATTGCAAATCAAAAGGTATAGTAAATATTGTATTCAATAAAGTAACAAAAAGCCTTAAAAATGTTGCCACCAGCCTCAATATGGAAACACGTTTGAAGAAATGGCGAAGCGGTATTGAAGCCGCTATTTCAAACCTCAAACGGGGCTTCGACTTGAGGATTTGTAACTGGAAAGGATTTAAACATTTCAAAGCAAAGGTGATGTGGAGTGTCCTGGGTTATAACTTCAGGGTACTCACTAACATGACATTGTCCCGAATAGCGGGACTTGCCTGAAAAGATTAATTGAGAGATTAGCAATTTTTATCACAACACTTTAGTTTGAACGCCCTTAAGCTTGTTATTATGTTAGTTAGATTGATTGGTTGAAAATACTGGAGCATATTTTTCAAAGAAAAACACGAAAAGCAAAAGTTTGAACGCAAATCATCATCAAATCGTCGGGAAAATAAAATGCGTAGGACCAAAAAATCAAAATAAGGTGACTTTACAGACAGACTCTAAATAGAGTCTGTCTGTAATAGATAAAATATATGAATATCAGGCACATATCTTAGGTTTATCCAAATCTTCTTTGTATCTTGTTATCGAATTAAAGATAGCTTTTATAATGAAAATATTTAACGACCTGGTGTTGAAATTTGAAAAATCTGATTGGGCCAAGAATCCCGAGTTTGGTGTGATCGACACTATTCTTGAACTTCATCCTGAAATTTACGGCATTTTCAAATTCGATATAGCTGGCAATGAAGAGGTTAACAATTTTGGACGTGGTGATACACCCACTGTTGAACAGATTGTCAGGGCTGCGATTTATAAAGAGTTAAAAGGTTATGACTATCGGGAACTTGAATATGCACAAAGCGATTCACGGATTTGTGCTACATTTATTAAGCTTGATGAGCGCAAACCATTTTGTTTTCAGACATTCCAGAAGTTCATTTCCAGAATAAGTGAAGATACCCTTCACAAAGTATTGGTTGAGCTGATTAAAATTGCCATTGACGAAGGCTATGAAGATATAAGCAAAATCAGACAGGACAGCACAGTTGTCAAAAGCAATATTCATTACCCGACCAATAATTCACTCGTTTGGGACTGTATTCATGAAAGCCACCGTCTGCTGAGCCACCTCAAAGAAGAGGTCGGTGTACTTTCGTTTATCGATTATACCAAATCTGCCAAAACCACCTATTTCAAGATAAACGTCACCAAGTCAAAAGATAAGCAAGCCGATCTCTTTAATAAACAGTTAGTTACATTCACAAAGGCGATCAATCAGGTTTCCAATATTATAAAAAAAAGTTCGACAGCCTCGGCCTTAAAGCATACATTTTTATCACAGAACTTGAAGAACTGCTGCCATTGATGGAAAAGGTTTACAGCATGACTTATCGGAAACAGATTCAGGACGAGTCAGTACCGAACGACCAAAAATTGTTCTCGATATACGAACTACACGCTGACATTATTGTCAAGGGTGGACGCGAAGTACAATTCGGTCACAAGGTAAATCTGGCCACAGGAAAAAGCAACCTGATCATTGATTGTGTTATACCTGCGGGGAATCCAGCTGATATTACTTTATTCAACCCTACCATTGACAGGGTGATAGATAACTACGGGATAACTCCCAGAGATTCATCTGCTGATGGCGGATATGCCAGTCAGGGAAGCTTAGATCATTGCAAATCAAAAGGTATAGTAAATATTGTATTCAATAAAGTAACAAAAAGCCTTAAAAATGTTGCCACCAGCCTCAATATGGAAACACGTTTGAAGAAATGGCGAAGCGGTATTGAAGCCGCTATTTCAAACCTCAAACGGGGCTTCGACTTGAGGATTTGTAACTGGAAAGGATTTAAACATTTCAAAGCAAAGGTGATGTGGAGTGTCCTGGGTTATAACTTCAGGGTACTCACTAACATGACATTGTCCCGAATAGCGGGACTTGCCTGAAAAGATTAATTGAGAGATTAGCAATTTTTATCACAACACTTTAGTTTGAACGCCCTTAAGCTTGTTATTATGTTAGTTAGATTGATTGGTTGAAAATACTGGAGCATATTTTTTCAAAGAAAAACACGAAAAGCAAAAGTTAGAACGCAAATCATCATCAAATCGTCGGGAAAATAAAATGCGTAGGACCAAAAAATCAAAATAAGGTGACTTTACAGACAGACTCTAAGTAAAATGGTCGCAAAATTGAAGGATGGACATGGTGTGGTTTACGCTAATAAAATTCAGCAATGGGGGCTTCCGATAATGGTTGGTTGGATTCAGAACAATGTAGTTGTTTTGGCATCTTCGGATAAGAATCAATTTCAAATAGGCGATATTGTAAAAAGTATTGATGGAAGGAGTGCTCTGGAAGAATTGCAAGAGCAAGAAAATTTAATTTCCGGATCAACACAATTGAAACGGTATCGGGCATTAAATATGTTTGGTTCAGACTTTCTGCAAAGCGAAGCTAATGTTATCGTAATAAGAAATAATAAAAAAGTAAAAATAGAGGTAACTCGTCGAACAAGATGTAATTTATTTTTTAATCCTTTGTTTAGGGGACGCTCATCAGATTTTATGGATTTAGGTGATAGTATCTATTATTTGAACAATTATCCATACAAAGAAGTAATGGCAAAATTAGTAAATGCGAAAGGAGTTATAATTGGTGATTTATATAATATATTCGAATTTATTCCTCATATCATTAAAGAACCCGTTTGGTGCGCAAGATGGAATATTCCGATAAATATTTATCCTGATAGAATGAATACCATTTTTGACACCCCTAAGCGTTGGAAAATTGAACCAAAGGAACCTTATATCAAGGCTAAATTAATTTTTCTTACAAACCCTTATAATGTTAGTTCTGGTGAAACTTTTTTAGGAATTGTGGATTATTATAAACTTGGAAAGTTTGTGGGTGATACAACTGCAGCTACAAATGGAAATGCTAACTTTATCAGTTTGATGGGTGGCTACACGATAATGTGGACAGGAATGAAGACTTTAAAACATGATGGATCACAACATCATTTAATAGGATTCAGACCAGATTTTCCTGTCAAAAGAACAATTGAGGCAATCAAAGAAGGCAGAGATGAATATATTGAAAAAGCAAAAAAAGTATTGGAGGGAGATGGGAAGAATTAATAAATGAATAATAAACAACTTGCAATACCCCATGTAATTTAGTGGGGTTGAAGTGAGTCTTATTCGTGAACTCGAAAGACATTCCTTTTGGGGCTGCAACATCTTTTACAACCGCCCAAAATGACACGATCGGCGCAGTCAGGGTTATTAAAATTGAACAGGAGTAATGAGTTTCCCAGAAATAAAACATTGTCCGGGAACACTTACAAAAGGTTATGGTACAACAAATCATTTCTGCCCAATAATCCAGGAATCCCGTCCTGACTACACTTTTTGCCACAGTTTTCTTTTTACTATCTTCCTGAATATTAAACTCGTTGCAAAAAGATGTGCAGAAGCTTGCAGAAAGTGTGCGGATGAATACCGTAAAATGGCTGCATAATGGTGATAAGGCTATGACTTATCCGGATAGAGCAGGTTAGAATTTGTCAGCGGATTCTGTAAGGGTTTGTTCCAGTTTGTGATTAAATCATTCATCGGGCATTCGCGGAAGTGGATGGATTTAACTTCTTTGATCTTCGATTCGAATGAAGTTTTAATATTCATACCAATTATGTTTTTATATTCTTCAATTTCAAGATATGTTGGTGTGAGAGGCTCTCCCTGATGTGTTTACTCCATGGGACGGTCAACTCGAGTGTGCGCCGTAATTCATTTATTTGTCAATGCAATAATTTCTTCAATTCTTGGCTTTTGCAAATCATAGTTAACCAAAAGTTTGGAACAAGTCATTTTCATATTTCGGGAATACAATTTGATTTTCAACAGATTGTTTATTTTGTCACTATAAAAATTCATTTTAAGTGTATCCGAAAACATAGGACTTTGAGATGTTATAATAATTCTAAATTTTCTTTGTTCAATTTGCTCTATAACCCACAATCCGTTCTCAACTCCGAATACAATAAATACATTTTCCTCGTCAAAACTTAAAATATTTGACATAGGTTTGAACAAGTCAGACTCATAAAAAGTCAAATCGTCAATAGTCCAATTGCCAATCAACATTTTCGAAATCTTTTTTTCTTCTGATTGTTGAAAACAGGATATAATTAAAAATGAAAAAAGTAATGTTGAAGTTATACTTTTTATGTTGAATATGATCAATCTTAAAATTCGTTCCATATGGGTATTTTGTTGTTAAGGACTACCTTTTTTTTGCTCTCACGATACACTAGTGTCTCAATTATAATCCATTTGCGGTTTATTCTTTTCATTAAAATGACTTGTCCCCAGCCACATAAAGAGCCACAATGAACCCAATACTCTGCAATTGCGTATGTCCTTTCTTTTGAAAAGATCGGTTTATAAAAATAGCAAATACCCGTCTTATTATAATTTTTCTCAATGAAATAAAGAATTGGCACTTGAAGCAAATCCATTCCATTATGAACTGAAAATTCTGCATCAAATTCCAGTCTATCATATTTTAGCAACGAGTCAGAACTAATGACTTTAAAATATTTGT